>OZ241999.1:0-3279149 GCA_965204605.1 Dehalococcoidia bacterium | reverse complement strand
ACGCTACTTGCCCGTCCATCATCGCAGAGGGCGCTACCACGTCGGCGCCCGCCGCCGCTTGGCAGACCGCCATTCGCGCCAGAAGCTCCAGCGTGGCGTCGTTATCTACGCGGCCGTTCTTGATGACGCCGCAGTGGCCGTGGTCGGTGAACTCGTCGAGGCAGACGTCCGTAATCACAAGCATTTCGGGGGTGGTCTGCTTGATGACGCGAATCGCTTCCTGCACGATGCCGTTGGGTTCGTATGCCTCCGTGCCTTCGGGGTCTTTGTTGGCGGGCAGTCCGAACAGCAGCACGGCGTCTATGCCAAGCGCCGCAACCTCGCCCACTTCGGCTATGAGGTTGTCAAGGGAGAGTTGATACATTCCGGGCATCGGATCGATGGGGTTTCGCACGCCGCGTCCGTGCGTTACGAACACGGGGTAGATGAAATCGCTGACGGATATGCGCGTCTCTTGCGCTAGGCTGCGGAGCGCCGCCGTATCGCGCATTCTGCGAAGCCGCAGTCGCGGAAATCTACTCATTGGGGCTACCTCCCCGGTGAA
The DNA here is from genome assembly GCA_965204605.1 of Dehalococcoidia bacterium. Taxonomy (GTDB): domain Bacteria; phylum Chloroflexota; class Dehalococcoidia; order Lucifugimonadales; family JADFKI01; genus Bin90. The sequence goes on along the minus strand of OZ241999.1, from coordinate 3,278,605 downwards.
AATGCGATTCCACCGCTTTAACAAGTCCTGCAATCGTGTATTCCGCCGCCACTATGTCAACCTTGACACCCAGTTCGGTGGCGGTTTGCGCGGTGATGGGGCCTATGCACGCAATAGTAGCGCTTTGCAGCGCAGTTGTGTTGCCGTCCAGCAGGGCGCACAGGTTTTTGACGGTGGATGAGCTGGTGAATGCGGCAATGTCGATGCCGTCTTCGATGATGCTACGCGCGCGCTCAGCCGAATCGGGCGGCGCAACGGTGCGATACACCGCAATGTCGTCGACGGATGCGCCTAGTTCGGTCAAGCCCTGGCTCAGGGCGGCGCGCGCAATGTCCGCGCGGGGCAGCAGAACGCGCTTGCCTCTCATATCGCAGGCGCGCATGCCGTCTATGATGGATTCGGCGACGAAAGACTGCGGCACAAAGTCCGCCTTAACGCCGCACTGCCGCAGGCGGCTTGCCGTAGCGGGGCCGATTGCGCCTATCTGCGCGCGATGCAGCGCCCTGGCGTCCAAGCCCAGCGCATCCATTCGCGCGAACACCGCATCCACAGCGTTGGCGCTGGTGAAAATTAGCCAATCGTAGGCGTGAACGGATTGCAGAGCGCCGTCTAGTTGGGCGTAGTCGTCGGGCGGGCGTATCTCAATGGTGGGCAGCTCAATGGGCTGAGTGCCGCGCTGCGCCAGCATATCGGACAGCGCGCTCGCCTGCGTGCGTGTGCGCGTAACCAGGATGCGCTTGCCGAACAAAGGGCGGTCGTCGAACCAGCGAATAGCATCGCGCAACCCGACCACTTCGCCGACTATGGTAACGGCCGGAGCGCCTATGCCGGCGTCGGCCGCCTTGTCCGCTATGTCCGCTAGAACGCCGACGAGGGTTCGCTGATAGGGTTCGGTTCCCCACTGCACGAGCGCAACGGGCGTTTGCGGCGCGCGGCCGAACTGCATCAGCGCGCTTGCGATAGAGCGCAGGTTGGATTGTCCCATCAGCACGACAAGCGTATCGCCGCTTTGCGCCAGCGCCTGCCAGTTCACGGCGGAATTCGGCTTGGCGGGATCTTCGCTGCCGGTAACCACGCTAAAAGACGATGCCATCCTGCGATGCGTGAGCGGTATGCCGGCGTATGCGGGCGCCGCAATGGCGGATGTAACGCCGGGAACCACTTCGAAGCTCAGTCCGGCGTCCGCCAGCACTTCCGCTTCTTCGCCGCCGCGCCCGAACACAAACGGATCGCCGCCCTTCAGCCGTACTACGCGCTTGCCGTCCATCGCCAGATCTATCAGCAGTCGATTGATGTCTTCTTGGCGGTTGACGCGCTTGCCGGGGATTTTGCCGACGTCGATTAGTTGGGTATCCGGCCGCGCATGGCGCAGCAGGCGGCTATCCACTAGGCGGTCGTACACCACGGCGTCGGCGGATTGGATGAGCCGCCGCGCTTTAATGGTGATTAGTTCGGGGTCGCCGGGGCCTGCGCCCACCAGCCAAACGATGCCCTGCGTCATCGTCCCTCCAAGATGCGCCTTGCGCCGCCGTTCAGGAGCGCGTCCGCAATGGCGCTGCCCGCCGCGGTTGGGTTGGATGCGCGGTATGTATCCGCAAGTCGAACTATTTCGCCGCCGTCGGGATGCGCCGCCATAGCGATGATATGCAGCGCGTCGGCTTGAATGCGGGCGTATGCCGCCGTGGGCAGCGTACAGCCGCCGCCCAGCGTTTCCAGGAAGGCCCGCTCAGCGCGAACCGCCGCGCTTGTGGGGGCGTGGTCGATCGCGCGCGCGCATTGCAGCATATCGGCATCGGACGCTCTTACCTGAACCGCCAGCGCGCCCTGCCCAACATCGGGGACGCATTCCTGCGGCGATAGGGATGCGCTGATTTCCGCCTGCCGTCCAAGCCGAATGATGCCCGCCGCCGCCAGTACAACGCCGTCGTATTCGGGCGAATTCGCCTTGCGTATGCGAGTATCGACATTGCCTCTGACGGGCAGCAGCGCAATGTCCGGGCGCGCCGCCTTGAGCTGCGATATTCGGCGCGGGCTGCTTGTGCCGAGCCGTGCGCCGGCGGGCAGTTCGGCGAGCGGCAGTCCCCAGCGGTTCACCAGCACATCACGCGCGTCTTGGCGCTCGGTGTAGGCCGCTACTGCGAGGCCGGGCGGCGTTTCAACCGGCATATCTTTGGCGCTGTGTACCGCCAGGTCGATATCGCCGTTCAGCAGCTCCGCTTCGATCTCTTTCACGAACATCCCGCGCTCCATGCTGAGCAGCGGGGCGGACTTGTTGCGGTCGCCGCGCGTGGACAGGGATACTATCTCAATTTCAAGCGTCGGATGCGCCCGCTTCAGCAGGCTTGCCACCTCATTGGTTTGCGCCATTGAGAGTAGGCTTGAGCGTGAGCCGATGCGCGCCCGTCTTTTCGCAGTCAACGGCTTGCGCTATGAGGGCGTCCCCGCCTTGGCGGCGGCGAGCGCTTTCTTCTCTTCCCACATCTTGCACACGCCGTTCACGCAATCGCAGTTCACGCCGGCGTACAGATCGGACATTAGCGTCGCGCGCGCATCGGCGTATTCGCCGGCAAGCACGGTGTCCAGCAAGTCGTCGGTGATGCACGCCTGCCAGTGGTCGGTGAACAGCGTGATGCCTTTGCCGCGTATTTCCGCGCGGGCGTCGGCGAGCAACGGGGTGAGTTCGGCGTAGTCCATAAGCGCATGCGTTGAGTCGATGGGGCTGCCGTTGAGCAGTTCGCGGAACTTGCGCGCCAAAGCGGGGCTTGCGCCGCCGGTGGATGCCGCCACGGTTACATCGCCGCGTATGGCGACGGAGGGCGCTATGAATGTGCAGAGATGCGTGACGTCCACCACATTCAGCAGCACATTGCGCGTTTCGGCTTCTTTGGCGATTGCGCGGTTGACGGCGTTGTCATTCGTGGCGGCGATTGCGATAAAGGCGTCTTTCAGATCGCCGCTCTCATACTTGCGCTGGCGCCAGGCAACCTTGCCGTCGGCGGCTAGTTGGCGCACAGCGTCGTTGACGGCAGGGCTTATGACCACCACATCGGCGTAGCAGTCCATAAGCTTGACGACCTTCTCTTCGCCGATAGCGCCGCCGCCAATGACCACGCAGCAGCGCCCTTTGACATCGATAAACGCCGGATAGTACGCAGGCACTTGCTCTTATTCCTTCCTAGCCGTTGCCGTTTTGCCGTTGTATGGGCGCAGTTGTAGCGGCCGGCATATTGGGGGTTGCCGCTAAACGAAATATCTGACGCGCGTCTTCTTGTATTCGCGGCTGCTGTACAGAAGTTGGTAATCGGTGATGCCGGTGGCGTCGGAGATTTCCTGCGCCACCTCTTCGCACTGATCCTGCGAAGTCGCGTGAATCATCGTGAAGTGGGTGTACTGCCAATCGGGGAAGGTGGGGCGCTCATAGCAGTGGGTAACCCAGCGGGACTGCGCCATCATATTGCCCACTTCTACGGCGCGCTCAGGCGGCACCTTCCAGACCGCCATAGCGTTGGAGCGAAAGCCGGCGCGCCTGTGGTGCAGCACCGCGCTGAAGCGGCGCATCATCCCGCGCTGCTTGAACGATTCGGCGGCGTCGAAGAGCGCCTGCAGCGATATGCCCAGCCGTTCCGCCATCGGGTTGAACGGGCGCGGCGTGAGCGGCACGTCTTCTTGCAGTTCGCGTATGACCGCAATGTCGAAATCGGATACCTGCTCCGCCTTGTTCCAAGCCTGCCCGTTTGAGCGGCCGTAGCCGTCCGGGCTGTAGTATTTCTTGGCGGCGCCCTCTTCCTTCACCATATCGAAGTTCACGCCAATCTTGAAGAACTTGATGGTAGGCATAAGCCGATAGGTTTCGGCGCCCGTCTCGCGCGCCATATCGGCGACGCTTTCGGCGAGGTCTTCGTATGGCGGCACTGCGAGCGTGAACCACAGGTTGAAGTTGCCGTTGCGGGCGTAGTTGTGGCTTACGCCGGGGTGCCGGTTGATTATCTGCGCGGCGGCGTCCAGTTCGTCTTCGGGGAAGCGCATCGCCACCAGCGTGGTCTTGTAGCCCAAGCGCCGCGTGTCGAATATGGCGCTCACCTGGCGCACGACGTTCTTGCTCTTCAGCTCCCGAATGCGCTCGATGACTTCGTCTTCGGCAAGCCCGACTTCCTCGCCAATGTGGGCGTATGGGCGCTCCACAAGCGGGAAGCGCGTCTGAATCACATTCAGGATATTGCGGTCGGTCAAGTCCATCGTTGAAGTGGATGTAGTCATATGTCTTCCCGAATCAGCTGAGCTGCGTGATGCGCCCGCCGCTTGAGGGTGTGCGCGGGCGATATTGCCAAAAGCCTCTTGCCTATTATGTCAGTTTTGTATGCCGTCTTGCAATGGAATATGAGACTGCCAACCGCAATGCGTCTGCGAAGCCGCTTGAAGCCGCTGCGAAATCGGCGGCGGCGCGGCGCAAACGGCGCGTTTTCAAAGCGCCTATCGGTTGTGTTTATGGCAACTATTTCTTATACTAATTCGGAAGAAATTATATGCAAGATGCAATGGCTTGCCCGCGTGGAAACGCCCTTGCGTCCCTGCATAGTCCCTAGGCATAAACACTAACGGGCGCAGACTATCGGGCTCAGGATGTCGCATATGACCGCCGAATATGAAGTCGTCATAGGGTTGGAGGTGCATTCGCAGCTTCTGACCGAAAGCAAGATGTTCTGTTCGTGCAGCGCCGCCTATCAGGATGCGCCGCCCAACACGGCGGTTTGCCCGGTGTGCATGGGCATGCCCGGCGCAATGCCGGTCATCAACAAGAAGGCGGTGGAGTATGTCATTCGCACGGGGCTTGCGCTCGGCTGCGACATTCCAGGATTCACCAAGTTCGACAGGAAGAACTACCCCTATCCCGACCTGATGAAGGGCTATCAGATTTCGCAGTATGATGAGCCGCTTGCGCTTGGCGGCAGTCTTGCGATAGATACGCAGAACGGCGAAAAGACGATTGGCGTAACCCGCGTTCACCTGGAAGAGGACGTCGCCAAACTTTTCCATCGCAGCGACGAATTCGGGGAAGGCTACAGCCTGCTTGACGTCAACCGCGCCGGCGCGCCGCTGATGGAGATTGTCAGCGAGCCGGATATGCGAAGCCCCGACGAAGCGCGTAGCTACCTGACGCATCTGCAGTCCATTCTGCGCTATATCGGCGTCAGTAGCGCCAATATGGAAGAGGGCAACTTTCGCTGCGACGCTAACATCAGCATCAGACCGATGGGCGCTGACGAACTTGGGCCCAAGGTCGAGATTAAGAATATGAACAGCTTCCGCGCGGTTCACAGGGCGCTGACCTACGAATCGGAGCGCCAGGCGCGCGCAGTGCGCGATGGCGAAGCGATTGTTCAGGAGACGCGCGGGTGGGACGAGAGCGTCGCCGCAACCTTTTCGCAGCGCACCAAAGAGTACGCCCACGACTACCGCTACTTCCCAGAACCGGATTTGCCGCCAATGGTTATAAGCGCCGAACTGGTGGACGCCGTGCGCCGCGCGCTGCCCGAACTGCCCGCCGCCCGAAAGCGCCGCTTTATGGCGCAGTACGCCCTCTCGGACTATGACGCCGCGCTGCTCACGCTGACCAAGTCCACCGCCGACTACTTCGAATCGGTTGTGAGCCTGAAGCAGGCGCAAGGCGATGCGCTCGCTCAGTTCGCCAAGCAGGCGGGCAACTGGATGCTGGGCGAACTTGGACGGCTGCTCAACGAAACCAACGGCGATATCGACGCCGTTAAGATTGCGCCGCAGCATTTCGTCGATCTGCTGGATATGGTGGCGGGCGACAAGTTGAGCGGCAATATGGCAAAGACCGTGTTCGAAGAGATGTTCGCCAGCGGCAGAGCGCCCGCCGATATTGCCGAAGAGCGCGGGCTTGTACAGATTAGCGATGCAGACGCGCTCGGCGCGGCGGTGGCGGAAGCGCTCGCCGCCAACCCCAAGCCGGTGGCGGAATACCTTGACGGCAAAGAGCAGGCGGTTCGCTTCCTAGTGGGGCAGGTGATGAAAATCACGCGCGGCAAAGCCAACCCTCAACTTGCAATGCAGCTGCTGAAGTCTGAGCTAGACGGGATGAGGCAATCCGTATGAACGGACACTCCAACGGCAGCCGCGGCGATTACACGCACAACGGATACAGAAAGCCATCGCTGTGGCAGATTATCCTGATGATGATGATGCCGGGCGTGGGGCTCAAGCGCTGGGCGCTGCTGGGCGCGCTGGGCGTATCGATATGTTCCGTGGGAATGTCGTATGTGGCGCGCAGAGTGTTCGACATCACGCCCCCGGAGTTCCTGCCGGGCCAATTGGAAGGCTTCTTCTTTATGGTCATCGGCATCGGTTCGATACTTCTGGCGCTCTACGGCTTTCACCGCTCTTTCGGTCCGATGTTTATGCAGTCCGCCGGCATAAACCATCTCACCAATACCATCTACTCGCGCCATATTCTAAGCAGGGGGCCCAAGATTGTGGCGATTGGCGGCGGCACCGGGCTATCGGTGCTGCTGCGCGGGCTTAAGGCGTACACGGACAACCTCACCGCCATAGTCACCGTGGGCGACGACGGCGGCAGCTCAGGGCGGCTGCGCGAACAACTGGACATACTGCCGCCCGGCGATCTGCGCAACTGCCTTGTGGCTATGTCCGACGCCGAACCTATTCTGACCGAGCTTTTCCAATACCGCTTCGACCGCGGCGACGGATTGAAGGGACACAGCTTCGGCAATCTGTTCATCGCCGCGATGGCGGATGTAACCCAGAGCTTCGACGAGGCGCTGGCGGAGTCCAGCCGCGTGCTTGCGGTGCATGGCAGAATCATCCCCTCCACTATGGACAATCTGCGGCTGTCCGTGCAGCAGACCAACGGCAAGCTGATTCACGGCGAGTCGCGCGTCGCCGAATCCGACAGCGGCATAGACAGGCTGCTAATCGATCCGCCCGACGCCGAGGCGCATCCCGCCGCGGTTGAGGCGCTGCGCGACGCCGATATTATCGTCATAGGCCCCGGCAGCCTGTACACCAGCATCCTGCCGAACCTGATGGTGGACGGGATTGCGCGCGCCGTAAGCGCATCGGCCGCAAGCAAGGTGTTCGTTACCAACATCGCCACGGAGCGGGGCGAAACCGAAGGCTACTCCGCGCTCGACCACTACGATGCGCTGACGCGCCACACCTTCCCCGGCATCGTGAACCAAGTTGTGGTGAACAACCGCCTGCGCGACTTGGGATCTGAGTTCTACGGCGAACCGGTGCGCTACAACTGGCAGCGGATGCGGGGCGTGCGCCTGCATTCGCACGACCTTGCGGACGCCGCTCATCCCGTCCGTCACGACTCCGAAAGGCTAGCGCGCGCTATTATGAGCGTGTATCATAAACGCAGCGGGTTGCGCTCGCTAATCGGACTGGGGACGAACTAGCCCGCCGCGCGGCAGGCGGCGGCAATCCAAGAAGGGACGCAATGGCCTGGCTCAACATATTGCAGATTGCTATATCCGTAATCCTTGTAGTGGTCATCCTTGTGCAGGTAAAGGGGCAAGGGTCAGGATTGTTCGGCGCGGCGGAAAGCTCCTTCCGAACCCGCAGAGGCATTGAGCGGACGCTGTTTCAGTTCACCATAGTTATGGTGGTGGTGTTCATAGCGGTCTCCATAGTCAGCGCCAGGCTCCCCGAATTCCTATCGTAACCCTGCGCCGTAGCCTTGCGCGCGCTTAAAGACGGCGCTCCAAAGACGGCGCCCCGTCGGTCAACCCCGCTACGGCATTGTCATAGCGAAACGTCGCTATCGGACGCCGGAGGCAATAGTATGGCAACAACGCAGACGCTCGACAGAACCCTCCCCGACATCTTCTATGAAGACCCCGAACCGGTGGAAGACGGCATGCAGCAAGCAAAGCCTCTTATACGCGTCGCTTACCTGCTCTACGAATACTTCGCTGACCGTCCGGATGTGTATGTTGGCGGCGGCGGTTTCGTTATGTACAACGAAGAGGACGGCAATGAGCGCATCGCGCCCGACTGCTATATCGCCTTCGAGGTGGACGCAGCGCGCATCGAAGAGATGGAGAACTTCTGGGTATGGCGGGTGGGCAAAGTTCCGGACTTCGTAATGGAGATGGCGTCGCGCAGCACGGCGGCGAATGATATGGGGCCCAAGCGCGATCTGTATGAGAGCCTAGAGATAGCCGAATACTGGCGGCTGGATCATACCGGCGGGGATTTGTATGGGCAGCCGATTACGGGCGAGCGTCTGGTTGACGGCGCCTATGAGCCGTATGATATTCAGATTAGAGAGGACGGCTCGGTTAGATCCGACAGCGAGCTGCTCGGCTTGCGCTTCTATTGGGACGCCGACGATGGATTCGACATATTGGATCCTGAGACGGATACGGCGATAGAGGGGGTTGTGGTAGAGCGGGCTGCTCGTCTGGTGGCGGAGGTACGCGCAGACACGGCGGAGGCGCATGCCGGCGAAGAGCGGGAAGCGCGGCTGGCTGAACAGGCGGCGCGGCAAGCAGCCGAAGCTGAGGCGCGCGCGCTCCGTGAAGAGCTTGAGCGTCTGCGCCGTCAGCAGGCGGATCAGTAGGATGGGCATAAGAGCGCAGGATGCGCCTTAGGTCGAACAAAGCGCAACGCCTTTGCCCATAGCATACGCTCGCTTGGGGGCGGCCGGCTAACGCCCTCTGATGCGCCACTCCGTACCGCTGCCGCCGTCCTCTAGCGTTACGCCCAGCGCCGCGAGGTTGTCCCGGATCTTGTCGGCGAGCGCATACTGGCGCGCGGCGCGCAAGTCCGCGCGTGTCTGCACAAGCAGATCCACGAATGGCGCTATGTCCCCGCTTGCGTCATCGGGCGTAGTTTCGACGTCGATGCCAAGCACGTCCGTTAGATCGCGCAAAGTCCGCTGCGCCGCCGATACGCTCTTGTCGTCTTCGCGCGCGCGGTTGATTTGGCGCGCCAGGTCGAATATGGCGGCCAAGGCGCGCGGCGTGTTCAGGTCGTCGTCCATCGCCGCTATGAAAGCGCTCTTGTAGGGAGCGGCGTCCAGTGGCTCGCCGTCGGCGCTGCGCTCTTCGGCGGATGCGGCGTTGCGGATGCGATCTAGGGCGCGCTCTTGCGCCGCTATGTTCTGCTCGCTATAGACAAGCGGATTGCGATAGTGCGAACTCATAAAGAACAGCCGCAGCGCCGCCGGGGAGAACATATTTAGCGCTTCGCCAACGGATATGACATTGCCGATAGACTTGCTCATCTTGTCTTCGTCGATGCTGAGCAGCCCGTTGTGCAGCCAGTAGCGCGCGAAGGGTTGCCGTTGGCTGGCTGATTCGCTTTGCGCTATTTCGTTTTCGTGGTGCGGGAATATGAGATCCTGCCCGCCGCCGTGAATGTCCAAGCCGTCTTTGAGGTAGCGCATGGACATTGCGCTGCACTCGATATGCCAGCCGGGACGGCCGGCGCCCCAAGGGCTGTCCCATGCGGGTTCGCCAGGCTTTTGGCTCTTCCACAGCGCAAAGTCGCGCGGATCTTCCTTCGCTTCGTCCACATCCACGCGCGCGCCCGAAAGCAGGTCTTCGGCGCTGCGGCGGCTGAGCTTGCCGTAGTCGGCGTTGCGGTTGACGCGAAAATACACATCCCCGTTCACGGCGTAGGCGTAGCCTTGCTTTTCCAGCGCGCTTATCATATCCACTATGGCGGGGATTTCGGTGGTGGCCTTGGGGTAGGTATGCGCGCGCAACACATTGAGAGCGTCCATCTCTTCAAGATACTGCTTGATGTTCGCTTCCGCCAGTTCGGTGGTGGATATGCCGATGTCGTTGGCGGCTTGAATTATCTTGTCGTCGACATCGGTGAAGTTCTGAATATGGGTGATGGAGAAGCCCTTGTACTCAAGGTAGCGTCTCACCACATCGAAGACCACGGACATCATGGCGTGTCCGATGTGCGAAGGGGCATACGGCGTTATGCCGCACACATACATGCCGACCTTGCCGTTGGGAGCGGCGAACTCCTCCTTTTTGCCGGAGAGCGTGTTGTAGAGTTTCATTCTATTCGTTCAATAGTCGCTATCGCTAAACTTCCGATGCCTTCGCCGCGCCCGATGAAGCCCAAGCCGTCGGTAGTGGTAGCCTTGACGCTCACGCCGTCAATCGGCAACCCTAGCGCCTGCGCCAGCGAACTGCGTATGCTACCGATGTGCGGCTTCAGGGTTGGACGCTCGGCAAGTATTGTAGCATCAACGAATGCAACACGCCAACGGTGGCGCTTCAGCAGCGCTATGGTTTGCGCCAGCAACTCCAGGCTTGCGATGCCCTTGTACCTGTCGTCGCCGGGCGGGAAGTGGGTGCCGATGTCGCCCAGCGCCGCCGCGCCCAGCATTGCGTCTATGATAGCGTGCGTCAAGCCGTCGCCGTCGCTGTGTCCCGCAAGCCCCTTGTGAAAGGGAATAATTGCGCCGCCCAGCGCTAACGGCCGCCCCTCGACAAGCGGATGCACATCTACGCCGATGCCGGAGCGCGTGGTCATATCGCGCGCTCGATCGTTGGAATTGCGCCGGCGTCTATAATCGCCTGCGCCTGCGTGAGGTCTTCGGGCGTGGTAACCTTGATGTTGTTGTACGAACCCATAAACAGGCGCACGGGATAGCCCAGCGCCTCTACCATCGAGGCATCGTCGGTGACATCCGAATGCGTCTTGCGGTGCGCCTCCGCGAGCAGCGCGCGCTTGAACGCCTGCGGCGTCTGCGCCGCCCAAAGGCTTTGGCGGGGCAGCGTTTGCTCAACGAAGTTATGGCAATCCGCCGATTTGATGGTATCCTTGACGGGAACGGCGGCGCATGCGGCGCTATGGCGCATCGCCTCGGCGATGCCGCGGCTCAGCAGCGCTTCGTCCACGAATGGGCGGGCGCCGTCGTGAATCACTATCAAGCCGCAGTCGGCGAGCCGCTCGATGCCGATAAGCGCCGAATCTTGGCGGCGCGCGCCGCCGGCGCATACGGCGGTTACCTTGTGAAAGCCGTTTGCCGACACCAGCGTCTCAGTCTGCGCTACATTGCGCGCTGACACAACTAGCGCGATTTCGCTCACCTGCGGATGGCGGTTGATAGCCGATAGGCAGTAGCGGATTAGCGGCTTGCCGTTCAAGGGGTAGAATATCTTGTCAACGCCGTTCATCCGACGGCTTTCGCCGGCGGCGACGATGACTGCGCCGATGCGGTTGGGGTTGGCAGGCTTGGAACTCATAGGCGGCGTTGGTTGGCGGGAATGCGCGTAAGATTGCGGCGCAAGAATAGCATTCGGAAGCGAAATGTGTCAAAAATCAGCCGAAAGCGAAAGATACTCAGGGCGTTGATGGCGATATGGATTGCGTTGGCGCTGCTGATAGGCATTGTGGGGCTTGTGATTGCGGCGACGCCACAGGGCAGGGCGGCGGCGCGCGCATTCGGCTTTGTGGCGCAGGTATTGCCCGCCGTTCCGGTCAAGCCGGCGGAGTGGTTCGCCGCGGAGCCGGAGCGCATCCGCATCGCCTATCCGCTGAGCGGCGGCAGCGGCGACGCAGATCTGTACTTGCCCACGGGCGGCGGCGGCGAACATAGCGCTGTACTGCTTTTCCTGGGCGTCAATCCGGCGGGGCGCAATGACGCGCGCGTTATCAACCTCGCAGAGGCGCTTGCGCGGACGGGCGTTGTGGTTATGGCGCCGTGGTCGGACAATATGACGCAGAAGCGCGTTGCCGCCGAAGAGATCGACGACCTTGTGCGCGCCTTTCAGTATCTGCGGACGCACGATAGGGTTGACAGCGATAGGGTTGGGATGGCGGGCTTCTGTGTGGGCGCATCGTTTCTGATGGCGGCGGCGCAGGATGAGCGCATCAACGAAAATGTCAGCGTACTCAATTCGTTTGGCGGCTACTACGATGCCGCTGACTTGATGGCGGCGGTTATCGCGCGGCAGCGTTTCTATGACGGCGGCACTAGGGCGTGGCAGCCGGACGCTCTCAGCGTAGAGGTTACGCGGCTGCATCTGGCGGACACACTGCCCGACGCCGATGAGCGCGCTCTGCTGCTCCAAGCGCTTGCGGACGGCGGGGATGCGCCCGACGGCGTTTCGGATGAGGCGCTGGCGGTGTATGAGCTTCTGACCGCCCCCGACGTCGAGACGGCGCTACGGCTTATGGACGCGCTGCCGTCGGACGCGCGCGATACGCTGCGGCGCATATCGCCCAGCAACGGCATCGACAGACTGCGCGCCAAACTGCTTGTGATGCACGACCGCGAGGATAGCCTTGTGCCGTCCGAAGAGTCGCGCCGCCTTGTGGATGCGCTGCCGCCCGACGCCGGCGTCTATTACACCGAGTTTTCGTTCTTCGACCATGTCGATCCGTCGCGTCCGGTGGGACGCATCGAGTTCGCAAGAGAGGGCGCGAAACTCTTTCTGCATATGTACAGGATTATGCGCGAACTTCCCTGAACTCTCTTGCCTACGGCGCAATCGGCGCATCGGATAGCCGCGCGCCGCTTTCTTTATGTACGCTTTATACGCGCGAGACGGCGCATCCACCGATAACTCGATCGCATAAGCGTTATTTATCGCGGCGGGCGTGGTAACATAGGGACGGGATATTCGTTAGCCTACGGAGATATGCGCTAATGGGCAGAAACTATTGGATGGTGGCGGCTACGCTTGATGAGTATGAGGTCATCAAGAACAAGGGGTTTCGGATGTTCGGGATGGGCAGAAAGTACCGCCGCCGCGCGCAGCGGATGCAGCCGAATGACCGCATGCTCTTGTATGTGCGGCCGCTTCGCAAGTGGACTGCCGCCGTGAGCGTGGCGTCCGAATACTTTGAAGACCGCAATTCGGTTTGGGACGCCAATCGGCAAGATAGGCGCTATCCCTACCGCGTGCGGCTCAAGCCCGATATTCTGCTGAGCGAGCCGGACTACATCGATGCGATGTATCTTGCGCCGCGGATGGACTACCTCAAGCGCTGGGTTCCTGAGCTTTGGCCGCTGGCGTTCTTCGAAACGCTGCATCTCATACCGCAGAAGGACTTCAGCCTGATCGAGGGCGAGATGAAGCGCATAGTCGACGCAAACGGCAGGCGCAACCGTTAATCCGCCGCGGGTTCGGGCGCCGGCTCGGCGTAGAAGTTTTCGTCGTAGAGTTCCAGGACGCGCTCGACGAACTCTTGCGGGATGTCTTCCGTATCCGATGCGGCGGCGAACTCTTCCAGCTGCGGCGTGTTAGTGATGTTGGGCAGAACGGACGCCACCATATCGCCGGACAGCGCGAACTTGATGGCGATTTGCCCTATCGTGGCGTCTAGGTTGTCGGTGAGAAAGTCCAGGTAGGCTATTTTCGCCAACGATGCGCTTAGCCATTCCTGGCGGCGGTGGCTGCGATGGTCGCTTGCGTCGAACACTGTGTCTTTGGTGTATGTGCCGTCCAGCATTCCGGATGCGTGCGGCACTCTGGTAATCAACCCCGTGTTGCGCTCTTTCGCCGCCGGGAACCACGCGCGCGCCGGCTGCTGTTCCAAGATGCTGTAGATTATCTGCATCTCTTGGGCGTCCCGATACTCCATAGCCGCCGCGCCTTCCTCTTCCCAGCCGATGTCGGGGCCGATGGCGAAGCCGTAGTTCAGGATTTTGCCTTCTTTCACAAGGTCGTCCAGCGTGTCGAAGAGTTCATCGCTTTCGATAGCATCCATCTTGGGGTTGTGGAGCTGATACAGGTCGATATAGTCGGTGTCGAGGCGGCGCAGGCTTTGTTCGCAGGCGTAGCGGACGAAGCCGGGCGTCCACTTTTGCGGGCGCTCTCTGTGGCCTTCGCGGACGATGTGCGTATAGAAGTCGTAGCCGAACTTGGTGCCGATGACGATTTCGTGGCGCTGCTTTTTGAGCGCCTTTGCCAGGATTTGTTCGCCGTAGCCTTCGCCGTAGGTGTCGCCGGTGTCGAAGAAGTTGACGCCCAGGTCGAACGCCCGCCTGAGCAGTCCGATGCCCTGCGGCTCTTCAATCTTGCCCCACCAGTTGGTGGCGACAGTCCACACGCCGAAACCCACTTCGGATACGGTCAGATCGGTTTTGCCAAGTTGTCGGTATTTCACTTGAACAGCCTCTAGTTTCTGATGTTTGGCGGCGGCGCAATACGGCGAATGCGCTATGCGGGCGCGGGTTCGGCTTTGAGCGCGCTGCGAATTGCGGCCGCCTGCGCCTCATACGCCGCGTCGTCGAGCGCCGGCGTCATATTGCCCAGCGGCACGTCCTGCCCCAGCTCCACCCACGATTTGCAGCCGCCGTAGTCCGGCAACACGGGTAGCGCCTGCGGCTGCTGCATCGTATAGACGCGCAGCAGCGCAACGGTGAGCGGCTGCTTGGGACGCCAGCGCAGGCGCTTGTTGGCGTAGTCCGTAGTCCAGATGTGATGCTGCGCCAAGCGGTCGAGCGTCGTTTGTTCGCTGACCTGGAACTTGTCGGTAACAACGCCCCAGCATCCGAGCGTAACTAGGCCGGGCACATCGTCTTCGTCCAAGCTCTGCCGCAGGTCGGCGTGATTGGCGGCTTTGACCAGATCCGCATTCTGATGTTCGTATGTGGGATAGAGCAGAAACTCAGGGTGCACGACGCGAAACTCTTTGTCCGCTCTGTGTATGCCGCCCTTGCGTAGGATGAGTATCTGCTTGCCCGCCGCAAGCGCTTTCACGGCTACCGCCCACTCTTTGAGCGCTAGGTTGGAATCGGGTGGCAACAGCATCTTGTTTCTCACCTCTGTATCTGCTTATCGCTCTAAATACGCCGCTAATTATAGCGCAGTTCGGCGCTAAACGGCGATAGAAACGATTGTCCCGCCGTACAAGCGCAAGCCCGCCATCCGCCGATTAGCCGCCGGACGCGCGCTCAGGCGGGGCGGATTGGCGCAAACCTAGGGTGGACTTGTCGGTTTGCAGGAAGCGCAGGAAGGCGCTTTGCGCGGCGGACAGGTGGCGGTCGTCGCGGTAGAATACCGAAAGCGGTCTGTGGCAGTCCCAGCGCTTCACCTTCAGCGTCTTGATGAAGCCCGCCGCGGCGTCGGGCGTAACTGAGAATGCGGACACCACGCCGAGGCCGGCGCCGGCGGCTACCGCGCGCTTGATGGCTTCGTTGCTGCCGAGCTCCATCGTTACGGTCGGCGATATGCCGCGCGCTTGCAGATACTCTTCGGCGGTGCGGCGCGTGGCGGAGCCCTGCTCGCGCATGATGAAATCGTAATCGCGCAGATCTTGGATGTCCATATCAGGCTTGCGCGCGGCGGGATGGTCGGGCGCTACGATAAGCGCAATCTCATCGTTCATATACGGGAAAGACACAAGCCCTTTGAGGTTGATTTGCGAACCCGCCATTCCAATGTCAAGTTCGTGGGTGTGTATCCTGTCTATGACGGTCTGCGTGTTGTAGATGGTGAGCGAAACCTGTATGCCGGGATGCAGTTGGCGGAATTTGCCAATCACCCAAGGCAGGATGTATTCGCCCGGCGTGGTGGATGAGCCTATGGTGAGCGTGCCTGCCGCAAGCCCTTGTATGTCTTGGACGACGCGGTGCATTTCGTCGGCGAGCGCGAATATGCGCTGCGTGTAGTCGAATACCGCCTGCCCGGTTTCGGTGAGCCTAAGCCCGCGCCGCAGTCGCAGCAGCAACGAGCATCCTAGGGCGTTCTCGAGATCGCGCACCTGTATGGACACCGCCGGCTGGCTTATGGAAAGCTCCTGCGCCGCCTTTGAGAAACTCCTATGGCTTGCTACCATATGGAATATGTAGAGTTGGTGAAAATTGGTTGCGTTCATAAGTTTAAGGTTATAATAGATATAGCCTTGTATGCGGGGAATTATACATCAATTTGCGAAAGCGCGCATCGGCTTTGGGATCGCTTTGGCTTGCGTCTTGATTAACTTGCGTCTTAATTAAGAGGAACTAGCGCCATTGCCATTTGGCTTGCTTACTCCGATTAAGGAGAACTAGCGCTGTTGCCATTATTGCCATTGAGGGAAACTAGCGCCCGTTTGGCGCTGGCGGACGGCGTGGCGCGCAAGCCTATGCGCCGCAAATGCGAAAGATTGTGAGGCAGGCTATTGCTTACTAGGGCGCTGCAGGCGGCGCTGCTGCGGGGGGCGCTGTATCGGCAGCTGACGGACGAGCCGCAAGAGATATTCTATGCGCTGGGGATAGTGGCGCTATCCGGGTTGGCGCTGGGGTTGGGATTTCAGGGACAGACCGCATTTCCGCTGAGGGATGCGCCGATGCCGCTAATCATCGTGCTTTCGGTGCAGACCCGCCTGGTAGGCTGGGTTGTATGCGCCGGCATCGCCTACATCGTCGGAACCAAACTTCTGGGCGGGAATGCGAGCTTCCGACATCTTCTCAGAAGCATCGGCTTGACATTCGGGCCGGGAGCGCTGGCGGTCTTTGCGGGCATACCAATCGTGGGCGTGTATCTTATATCGCTTGCGTTCTTGTGGCTGTTCCCCGCGCAGTGGGTAGCCATCCGCGAAACGCAGGGGTTTGACTGGGTGCGGGCGCTAATCTGCAACATACTGAGTTGGTTTGCGGGAGTAGGCGGGGCGTACTTCCTTCTGATAATCCTAGTGGCCGACCCTGCCGCATCCTGACCTATACTTCGTCATCTAGCCCGTCGTCCACCGCAACATACTTGCGCACGACGTCCCAGCGCGCGCCCAAGATGCGGCGGATGTTGCGCGATGTTGCGGCTTCGATTTCATCGACGGGCTTGCGATGCAGTTCGGCTAGTTTTTCGGCGACTATGCGGGTATGGCGGGGCTCCGTCCAGTTTTCGCGCTTTGCCTTGAACGGCTGCGGCGCGGCGTCGGTTTCCAAGACGATGCTGTCCAGGGGCAATGCGGCGGCGACGTCCTGCAAGTATGGGTAGCGCAGCAGCGGGCGCGCAAGCGATATGTAGAAGCCGAGGTCTATGGCGCGCTTGGCGTCGTCAAGGCTGCCTTGGAAGTAGTGCATCACGCCGCCGACTTCGTAGGCGCGCTCTTCGCGCAGCAGCCGAAACGCCTCATCGTGCGACTCGCGGCTATGGAATACGATGGGATAGCCGAGCTCGCGCGCAAGCCGAATTTGCTCGCGAAACGCCGTGTACTGAAGCGCTCTGTCCGGGGCGCTCTCTAAGAAATCCAAGCCGATTTCGCTGATGACGATGACCTTTTCGTTGGACGCCGCAAGCCGTCGGAGATGCGCGTATGTCGCGTCGTCGAACGGCTGCTCAATGTCCATAGGATGGATGCCCACGCCGGAGAAGTAGTCGGCGAACTTGGCGGACAGCGCGATCGAGCGTTCCGACGAGGACAGCGTGGTGCCGGCGGATATAACGAAAGCCACGCCTACGCCGCGTCCGCGCGCCAGTATATCCGCTATCTCATCGTCGGCGTACGATTCCAAATGAACATGGCAGTCTATAAGCATCGGCTCGCTTAACCCCAACGCCGTATGTGTGATAGTGTTGTGAAAGACATTATACCAGCATGCAGGCGCAGAGGTTCGCCAAACCCGTTGAAATCTCTTTATCGCATAGCCCGTCTAGCCGCCGCGGTTTTGGTGTTGCTGTTCGTCCCGCTTATCGGGGGATGCGCCGATGATGGTGGCGCAGATGCCGTGTCGCCGAGTGTTGCCGTAGCGCCCACTGCGTCGACTGCAGCGCCTACTCCGGTCGCCAACCCTACGCAAGCCGCCGCGGTTGCGCCGACGGCCGCAGTGCCGATAGCGCCGCCAACCGAAACGCCGCGCGCTGCGCCCACGAATGCGCCGGCGTCCGCTACGCCTGCCGCCAATCCTACGCAAGCCGCCGCAACCGCGCTGCCCACGGCGACGTCTGCGCCGATGCCGACGAATACGCCGCCGCAAACGGATTCGGGCAATATCGACAGATACGGGGGGACGCTGAACCTCGTCAGTCGCAGCGGCATTCGGCATCAGGATGTTCATCGGGATGTATCGGCGGCGCTTGCGGCGTGGGGGCCGGGCATAGCGTACAGCCGCTTGATGCGCTTCAAGAGCGGCGCCGATACCGCGCTGCCAAGCCTTGCGGTGGAGTGCGAACTTTGCGCCGATTGGACGATGGTTGACGATACCACATTCGAGTTCAAACTGCGTAACGACGTATCCTGGCAGAACCTGCCGCCGGTGAACGGGCGTCGGCTTGTTGCGTCGGACATAGCCTTCAGTTACGCGCGTCAGCGTGAAGAGGGCGCGCCCAATGCGCCGCTACTGCATATCATAGACGCCGTGGAAGCGCCGTCTGATGATACGCTGCGCATCGGTATTCAGGCGGCGGACGCCGATTTTATGAGCGCGCTTGCGGACGGGCGCTCCAAGATTGTGGCGCGCGAGGCGGTGGCGCTGAACGGCGATCTGCGCGCCGGGCCCACAATCGGTTCTGGCGCATGGGTTTTGGCAGAAACTCAGCTGGACGCCGTACACATATTTGAGCGCAACGCCGATTACTTCGAGCGGGATGCGCCGTATGTAGATAGGCTTCGCATTCAGGTTATCGCGGACGCCGGCACCGCATACGCGGCGTTTCGGGTGGGCGGCGTGGATGTACATCGGCTGCAGCCGAGCGAGTGGGCGGACTTTCGCGAACAGCAGCCGGGCGCGTCTATGCTGGAGTATGAAGAGATTGGGACGGGGCTTGAGGTTGCGTTCAACGCGACTGCGCCGCCGTTCGACGATGTTCGCGTGCGGCAGGCGGCGATGCTGGCTACGCGGCCGTGGGATGCGATAGCGGACATATGGCAGGGGGCGGCGCGGCTGTCGCAGGGGATGCCGCTTGCGCGCGCCGATTGGCGGCTGCCGGACGCTGAGATGCGCGGCTACTTCGGCTACCCTGCGCGCGCCACAAGGCTGCTTGCGGATGCGGGCGCCGCGCTGCCGCTGGATGTGGTCATTAGCGTGGGGGACTTCGATGCGCCGTATCTGCTGCACGCCGAGCGCATAGCGGATGAGATGCGGGCGGTTGGGTTTGCGCCTGAGTTGGATGTGGTCAATCGGCGGCGCTTTGGGGAAGATGTGTGGTTCGGCGGCGAATATGAGATGTTCGCGGGGCCTACGGCGCCGGTGTCGTCGCCCAACGGCTATATGCTGGCGGCGCTCAGCGGCAAGGGCGCTTGGAACACCACCGGACATAGCGATGCGGCGCTGGATGCGCTGATAGAGGCGCAGGCGCAGGAATACGATGGGGATTTGCGCGCGAAACTGGCGCGTGAGGCGCAACGGCTGGCGCTGCAGAACGGCTATCGGCATATGCCGGCGGCGGCGGTTTCGCTATGGGCATGGTGGCCGCGGGTACAAGGCTTTCACCCGAACTTCGCGGGTTTGGAGTATTCGCACTGGGCGCGGGTTTGGCTGCAGAAGTAGCGCGGATTCGATGCGGTTTTAACGCAAAGGCGCGGAGGCGCAAAGAAATCGCAGAGGATCTATTGGGGAGAAGGCGTTTCGTCGGCGTCGTCTTCGCTGCGATTTTGGCTTTTGAGGAAGTTTTCGAGTTCTTGCACCATCGTTTCGGGGCTTGGGATCTCTTCGGTTACGGTGCGGGCGTCGTCGTAGCGCTTTTCTAGGCGGCGCACATAGTTGCTGACATCGGGTTGGCGGGCGATAACCTTGTTGACCTCTTCCTGATAGGCGTGTCCCGCGATTTGAATCTCTTCCAAATCCACATCAATGTCTATGAGGCTTCGCAGGCGTGTGAGCAGGGCGTAGGTAACTTTGGGATCGGGGGATGTGTTGACATAGTGGGGGCAGTGTCCCCAGATGCTGGCGTGCGTCATGCCGGCTTGGGCGCAGGCGTCGGTGAAGGCGGTGTGAATGCCGGTAGGGCCTTGGTAGCCGGAGTTTTTGATGCCGAGCCATTCGGCTTTCTGGGTGAGTTCCTGCGAGCTTGCGCGGCCGGTGACGTGCGGCTCTCTGGTGTGCGGCACGGCGTCTAGCAGCGCGCCTAGGGACACGATGAGCTCGACCTGATGGCGTTGGGCGATGCGGGTGAGTATCTGCGAATAGGCGCGCCATTTGAGGTTGGGTTCGGTGCCAACGAACAGCAACAGGGAGCGCGATTCGTCCCTAGCGGGGTAGTAGTAGAGGTCGTTTTTGGGCCATCGGATAACGCGCTCGCCGCGCGAGTCCACGCGCGAATGGGGGCGGACGTGGGTAAAGTCGTAGAACTCTTCGGGATCGATTTCTGCGAACTTTCTTGCGTGAAGTTTGCGCACCAGGAAGCGAACTGCGCGGGTGGCGGCTTCGGCGGCGTCGGGCCAGCCGGCGAAGGCTACCAACATAGTGGGCAGTTTGATTTGCGGTTGTTCGTGTTCTATCAGTCCGTCCATCGCGCATATTCCTCAGATCTGTATGCTTAACATTCTAGCATTAGCTGAGATTTAACGCAAAGGCGGGAAGGCGCAATGTAGTTTGGCTTAATCGCCGCCTGCGCCCGCGGGTTGGCGGCGTTCAGCGCGGCGGGCCGATAGCGCAGTTTCGGCTTGCAGCAGCATCGAGCCGATGTTGCGAACCTGGCCGTTGAGCAGCGCAGGCCCCACCGCGAATGCTATGACCGCAAGCCCGCCGATCGTTACCGCAAACGGCGCTCCCAAGTAGTCGGCTATGCTGCCCGCCCAGGTGCCGCCCAACGGCATTATGCTCCAAGTCATCCCGTAGAAGCCCATCACGCGCCCGCGCATCCTGTCCGGCACCATCATCTGCAGCGAACTCATTATGGAGATCATATAGGTGGAGTTGAACACGCCCACGAAGAACATTATGACCAGCGCCAGCAAGAACGCCGGGTAGAGTTGCGCCGCAAGCGCGAATGCCACCAGCGCCGCGCCGAATGCCACTGCGCCGCCTATCAGCAGCAAGCCCTTCTGCCGAAAGTTGCCGACGGAACCCAGCCACATCGTTATGGCGAGCGCGCCTAAGCCGCTGACACTCATCAGCCAACCCTGTCCGTCAGCGCCAACCTTCATTATGCTCACCGCGAACACCGGCATCATAAATATGTACGCCATCCCGAAGAAGCTGTTGAAGAAGGTCATGCCTATCAGGAATGAGAATATGGAGTTGCGCTTGATGAAGCGCATCCCGTCGAGCATATCTCTTGCGGCGTTGCCGCTGCCGCCGCGCGCGATTGGCGGTATCTTGAGCGTTACGATGACCAGCGCCATCGCCACGAAGCCGGCTCCCGCAAGAAAGAACGAAATCGCCGTTCCCAGCGTTGCGATTATCACGCCTGCCACCGCGGGCGCAACTATGCGCGTCCCCTGCCATATGGCGGCGTTGAGCGATACGGCGCTCATTATCGCCTGCCGCTCGATGAGGTGCGGATACAGCGCCTGGCGCGCCGGCTGATCGAATGCGTTCACCGCGCCCGCAAGAAACGCGATTAGCAGCACATTGTACACATGGATAACATCGAACCAAGTCATCACCGCCAGGATGAATATCAGGCTTGCGGTGATGAGCTGGCAGATGACAATCAGGCGGCGCTTGTCGAACAGATCTGCGAACACGCCGCCGAACAGGTTTAGCGCAATGGCGGGCAGCGCGTTGACAAGCCCAACATAGCCCAGGTATAGCGGCGAGCCGGTGAGTTCATAGACGAGCCACAGCAGCCCGAATGTGAGCATCTGAAAGCCGCTGACGGACGCCAACGTGCCGAGCCAGTAGTAGCGGTAGGCGGGATAGCGCAGCGCCGGCGGCACGGCAAGCGTCCGCCGCGTTGCGTGGATAATGTCGAGGGCGTTCAGCATAAGATTGCCTTTTGCCCGTATAACTCAGTCTTTTAGCGGTATTCTGCCCCAGGTAACCGCGTCGGGGTCAGTGTCGAAACCCTTGTCCCTAATCGTCTGCCGTATGCTCAGCAGCGTGGCGTTCACCTCGTCGGTTACATACACCCAGTCCGGCTCTTCGGGGAACCAGTAGGGCGATGTGATGCGCACCACTTTGCGCTCCGCGGGGTTCAGGTATATGCCGAATTTGGATATGTGGGGCAGCATTTGTAGCCTCTGTGTGATAGCGCGATAGCCGTAGATAGCAGAGATATGATGGCGATAAACCTATGCTCCGATTTAGGATTGCCGCCGCCGCAAGCGTGTAAGCGCAACGCAACAACGATTAGCGGCCCGGCGGGCGCCAAGCCTTTGCGGTCTATGCCGTTGATAGCGTTAAATTAACATATGGATGCGCCGTCTTCAAGGACGGATTGGGCCGGAGCGCGCGACGGGCGGCGCTATAGCCTTGTAGAGTAAAGCAGAGCGAACACGCCGTTGGACTGCATAAGCGCGGTATGGGCGGCGTGAAAGTTCGGGCGCTTTCGCGGCTAGGCGGGCGGCTACTCCACGGTTACCGATTTGGCTAGGTTGCGCGGCTGGTCGACGTCGCAGCCGCGCCAGACCGCGATGTGATACGCCAGTAGCTGCATTGGCACGGCGGCGAGGATGGGCGATATGTCCGCCGACGCCTTGGGGATGTATATCGCATGATCGGCCACCGCGCCGATATGCTCGTCGCCTTCGGTGGCTATCGCAATCACGGAGCCGCCGCGCGCCTTGACTTCGCTCACATTGTTGAGCATCTTTTCGTACAAGCCGTCCTGAGGGATTATCGCCACCACCGGCATATTTTCGTCAATCAACGATATGGGCCCGTGCTTCATCTCGCCCGCCGGATAGCCTTCGGCGTGTATGTAGCTTATCTCTTTGAGCTTGAGAGCACCTTCCATTGCAAGCGGATGATTTCTGCCTCTGCCTAGAAACAGGAAATCGGATTGGCGGGCGTACTCGCGCGCAAGCCGCTCATACTGCGATTGGTCGGCGGTCAGACGCCCAATCATATCGGGCAGGCGCGCCAGCTCCCCCACGATGTCCGCCACCTGCCGCTTGCCCAGCGTGCCGCGCTTGACGCCCATATGTGCGGCAAGCATATAGAGCGTTACCAGCGAGCATACGAATGTCTTTGTGGCCGCAACGCCGATTTCCAGGCCGGCGCGTATCTGCAGCGCGCAATCGGCGACGCGCGTGGTCTGCGCGCCTTCGTAGTTGCAGAGCGTAAGCTGAGGCACGCCGCGCCGCTTCGCTTCGTCCATTGCGGCGAGCGTGTCCGCGGTTTCGCCGGACTGCGATATGGACACCACAAGCGTGCGGTCATCCATAACCGCATCCCGATAGCGAAACTCGGACGAGTTGTCCGCCTCCGCGGCGATGCGCGGCAGCGCCTCCATCCACATGCGCCCCAGCATGCCGGCGTGCAGGCTCGTCCCCATGCCGATGATGATTGCCCGGTTAAAGCGGCGCACATCCGCGTCTGAGAAGCCGAATTCCGGCAGCGCGATGCGCGAAGTGTCGAAGTGGACGCGCCCGCGCAGCGCATCCACCACCGCTTCGGACTGCTCGTGTATCTCTTTGAGCATAAAGTGCTTGTACTCGCCCTTTGCGGCGGTCAGCGCGTCGTAGGATACGGACAAGGGCGTCTTGGCGACGGCGGTTCCGTCGATGCGCTTGTATTCCGCATTCCGCTTGGTAACCGTTACCATTTCGCCGGCGGCGAGGTGCGCCACGCGGCGGGTGTGCGGCAGCAGCGCCGCTATATCGCTGGCGAGCAGCATTTCGCTATCGCCGTAGCCCACGATGACGCCGCCCGAATTGCCCACTTTGAAGGCGACGAGTTTGTCCCGTTCTTTGGGGGACAGCGCCACCACTGCGTTTGCGCCCCGTATTCGGCTTGCGGCGGCGCAAACCGCATCCTCAAGCGCGCAGCCATCGTTCATATAGCCTTCAATCAGATGCGAAACGCACTCTGAGTCGGTATCGGAGTTGAAGGCGTGTCCCTGCGCCGTAAGTTCGCGCTTCAGTTGGCGGTAGTTCTCGATGATGCCGTTGTGCGCCACCAGCGCTTCATCGGCGCAGGCGGTATGCGGATGCGCGTTGAAATCGGTGGGCTTGCCGTGCGTCGCCCAGCGCGTATGCCCCAGGCCGCTGCCGCCCTCAGGCATGTCGTCGCCGATAACTCTTCTGAGGCTGGCAAGCTTGCCGGCGGACTTGTACACGCGCGGCGGGCCGTCGTCGTCCAGCGCCGCTATGCCGGCGCTGTCGTAGCCTCGATACTCGAGCCTGCCAAGCCCCTCAAGCAGGATGTCCGCGGCGCGCCTATCGCCTATGTAGCCGATGATGCCGCACATATCAGCGTCTCTCTTGCGCCGCGCGCACGGCGTCCCCCGCAGCGCCGTACACGCCTCTGTAGCGGCTGTCGAGCTGGAGCGCAACGCGCTGCATAATCATATCGGTGATGGAGTCCAGAAGCTCTTTGCTGGGCTTGCCCTCGATCGGCGGGATGGAAAAGACGGGGCCGATGTTGACCCTTAGCCTGCCCGTGGGGTTGAACACGCGCATCCAAGTTCCAAGCCGCTCGCTGCCTTCTATGCCCACCGGCAGTATGGACGCCTGCGACTGCAGCGCGATTTGCGCTATGCCGGGCTTTGCCTTGCTCAGTCCGCCGCGCGAGCGCGTGCCTTCGGGGAACAACACCACCGGCTTGCCCGCCCTGAGCTGACCCATTATCCAGCGATACGCCCGCACATCGCCGCCCTCGCGGTTGACGGGAAAAGCGCCGTATGAATGCAGAAACCAGGTTACGCCGTATCCCATAAACAGGCTTGCTTTGGCGAGAAAGTATATCCGCCTAGGTAGGCTGGCGCTCAAAAGCGGCGGGTCGATGTTGCTCTGGTGATTCGCTATGATGATGAGCGCGCCCATGGGCGGCACATTCTCCACGCCGTCCACTTTCCAGTCGGCGAAGAGGCGCAGTACCAAGCGCTGCAAGAATATGCAGATGTGATAAAGCCGATCCATCAGCGCCATCCTGCGCGGCGTTCTAATCGCGGCATTCCACTAACGAAAGTATCTTGGCTACCACGTCGTCCAAAGTCATCCTGTCACTGCAAATGCGGACGGCGTCATCGGCGGGGCGCAGCGGCGATTCTGCGCGCTCGCTGTCTATCTTATCCCGCCGCCGCAGGGCGCACAAGACATTGTGATAGTCGGGCGGCGCTTCCCCCTGCTGGGCGTGGCGTCGCGCGGCGCGCGTCTCAACCGACGCGGTGAGGAACACCTTCAGCGCGGCGTCCGTCAGAACTACGCTGCCGATGTCCCGCCCCGCCATCACCACGGCGCCCGCCGCCGCAATCGCGCGCTGCTGCGCCACAAGCGCCTTGCGCACGCCGCCCACGGCGGACACCGCCGCCACCACGCTGTCCACCGCCGCCGATCTGAGCTGCCCGCTAATGTCGGCGCCGTCGAGCAGCAGCCTATCGCCGTCGGGGGCGGCCGTTAGCCGAATATCGGACGCCGCCGCCAGACTGGCGAGCGCCGCATGGTCGTCGATATAGATGCCCCGCCGAAGCGCCGCCCACGAAATCGCTCGATACATTGCGCCCGTGTCCAAGAAGCGAATGCCCAGCCGCCGCGCAACCTCGCCGCCCACGGAGCTCTTGCCGCACGCCGCCGGCCCGTCAATCGCAATCGTAAGGGGTTTGCCCGAATTCGCTTTCAAGCGGTGAACTGCCTCACTCGATCGGCGCAACGTTTCGCGCCGCCGCTAACTTGCGCCTACAAGCCGATTATAGACGCCGCAACGCAGGCGGGCAAGCCGTCGCATCGCTGCCGCTTTCGGCATTGGGCGCCGCAATCCCACGCGCGGGGCGCATCGATGGCGCGCGCGATTTGCAATGCGGGGCGAGAAAGTTTATCTTGAACAGACAGATATGAGTGTCCGCAACCGGGAGACTTAACGCCAGTGTCCACGCTAGTAATCATCCTTGCGCTGCTTTTGCTTCTGGGCGCTTTCATATGGTTCGGCGTAAATCTGTACAGCCAGCGCATGCCTATAAAATACCCCGGCTTTACGCTGGGGGGATGCCTGGTTTTGTTCGGCATGGTGTTCCTAATTTTGGGGCAATATGTGGATGGACAAAGCCCAGCCATCACGCCCGAACCCACGGCCGCGGCTTTACAAGTTCCTGTGCCGCCTAATCCAAGCCAACCGAGCGGCGGCCAACCGAGCGCGCCATCGCCGCCGTCTGCCCCGTCGACGGCCGGAACGCCCGCCCCTACGCCTACGCTCGCCGAACTGGTAAAGCGGTTGGAACCCAGCATGGCGCTGATAGAAAACGCCGCTCAAGGCGGGGCGGGCTCAGGGTTTATTATCGGCACGAATGGCAAAATTCTGACCAACGAGCATGTAGTAGCCGGCGCAACGCAAGTCAACATAATAATGCCCAAGCCTGACTCAAGCCACTACAACGGCGATGTGATTCTGTCCGACGATGATTTGGATCTAGCCGTGGTGCAGATCCACGCCGCGCGAACTTTTCCCACTCTGCGTTTCGACAGCGGCGACGACGTTCACATCGGCGAAGAGGTGGCGGCGCTGGGCTTTCCCGCCCCGGCGTCGAACCTAACGGTTACAAGCGGCATCATATCCAGCATATTCGAGTTGGACAACATCACCTTTATCCAAACCGACGCCACCTTGAACCCGGGCAACAGCGGCGGCCCGCTGCTCAACAGGGACGGCGCTGTGGTAGGCGTCAACACCTTCAAGATAGAAAACACCCCGGACGACATCGGACGGATAGACAACGCCGGCTTTGCGCTTTCGGCGGCGAATGCGGCCGAATGGCTGAAAGACAACAACATATCCGTCGTTCCCGCTAACACGCCTACTCCCACGCACACGCCAACCGCTACCTACACGCCCACGGTTACGCTTACGCCCACCGCAACGCTCACGCCCACGGTTACGCCTACTCCCACGCACACCGCCACATTCACGCCTACGCCCACGATTACGCTCACGCCAACTATCACGCGCACGCCTACGCATACACATACGCCCACCATCACGCACACGTCTACGCCTACGCAAACGGCTACGAATACGCCCACGCACACCGCAACGCCTACGCAGACGCATACGCCCACTCATACGCCAACGCCCACCATCACGCCCACTCATACGGCGACGCATACGCCCACCGCTACGCCGGATCCGTGCGACAACCTGCAGCCGGACGCCAACCTCAGGGGCTGCGATCTGTCCATGCTCGACCTGGGCGCGATAGACCTGCACGGCGCAGACCTGACAGGCGCGACGCTCACTCACACGAACCTCAAAGACGCCAACCTTCAGGGCGCGTCCATATCGGGCGCCGCCGTAGAGAACGCCATTTTCGCCAACGTCGACCTTAGCGGCGTCAACATATCCGGCATAGAGTCCTTTAACGGCGCAAATCTCAGGGGCGCTAAATTCCCCGACGGCGCGGATCTGGCAAGGGTGACGTTCGTGAAAGCGGACTTGTCCCGAAGTTCGCTTGTCAGGGCGAAGCTGGACTCCGCCGATTTCACGGATGCGGTATTGTACGCCGCCAAATTCACGAAAGCGTCTCTCAACAACGCCAAGTTCGAAGACGCCGATCTGCACGAAGCGGACTTCACCGACGCGTCTCTCACGCGCGCCAACTTCAAGGACGCCCGTCTGCATAACACAATCCTCGACGGCGCAAATCTGACGGAGGCTGAGCTCAACAAGGTCGACTTTTCCAGAATCGAATTCGACAACAGGACGATATTCCGCAGCGCTAAACTGAAAGACGCCAGTTTCATAGCATCGGGCGGCACGAAACTGCTTAACTGCGATTTCACTTCGGCGGATTTGCGCGGCGCTAATTTCGTGAAGGCGCGGCTGGACGGCTGCCGATTCGACCAAGCCGATCTGAGCGGCGCGAATATGCGAGAGGCAAAGATGGAGCGCGCCAAGTTCACTAACGCCGATCTCAGCGATGTGAACTTCAGGGGGGCGCTGCTGAACAGCGCGGTGTTCACCAACGCGGATATAGAAAGCGCGCGCTTCTCAGGCGCCAACCTGCGGGGCGCGGTACTCACAGGCGTCAAGCACGCCAACACCGCCATTTGGGGCAGCGAAACCATCTGTCCCAACGGAACCAAGGGCAACAACTGCGGTTTCCAATAACTGCGGCTTCTAGCCGGCGCCTACGCCGTTTGCGGTCGATGCCGCGGCTATCTTACGGAACTACTACTGCGCGAAATCTGCCGTCGCTATCTGCCCGAAACGCCGCCGCCGTAGCTAAACCGAAAGCCGAACAGGTAGAGCGCGCCAATCGCTAGAAGCGGCAGGATAAACCCGAACACGAAGCCCAGAAACACCAGCGGCGCCGCGCCTCTGTCCGCCGCGCGCTCGGCGTTTATCCCTTGCAGCGCCGTTATCGTATCTTCGGACGATGCAAGCAACTCCGCGGCCGCCCACGGCCGGCCGCCGTCGATCAGTTCGTTGGCGCGCTTTAGAAGCGGCGCGATCTGCGCCATAGTGTCTTCGTTGGCGGCGTCTTCAATCTCTTTGAGCTTGGCTCGCGCTTCGCGCACCGCCGGATGCTGCACATTAGCCTCGACTCTGTGGTCAAGCCCGTCGCTGCGAACAAAGGTAATCACGCGCACATTGCGCGAGGGCGCGATTTCGGTTGCATAAGTCTCAGCCCCTTCGGACAGCGTGGCCGTCCCCTTGTGCCACGGCGTCAAGCCTTCCATTTCCACCACTGCGGCGGCGGCGAGAGACTCTAGGCTTATGGAAGCGTCAGCGCCGGCGCTTTCGCCGTCCACCGTCCACACAACTCCGTCTATTTCGGATTGTATATCCCAAGTGTGAGACGGGTTCTGACTGATGCGGCACTGGGCGTACAAGCGCACGCCGCTGTCCACTTCGGCGGGCAGTTCGCTCAGACTTTCGCCGCCGTCCAACTTGAACGAACAGCGCGGAGCGTCGGTTTGCGCCCGAACTTCCATCGGCAGTAGCAGCGCCGCCGCGAATACGGCGAATGCGGCAATCAGGATGGCAAACGACGCCGGCCGAAAGCGCGGCGCAAAACTTGTTGGCATGTTCTCTAACTCTCGGCTTGTGATTGACGCCAGAAATTCGGCCAAGCGTTGAACTCCGCCGGCAGCTCCCCAAGGTCATAGTTCGCGTTCTCGCGATAGTAGCGCGGCATTATTTTGCCGTCGTCCGGCTCCCAAAACAGCAGGTAGTGGATTGGTATCTTGTCGTCCAAATCGCCTTCGCCGTAGCGGATGCGCCAATCGCCGCCAAACGCGCTTTGCAGCGATTCCCTAGGCAGCGGAAATGTGTCGCGCGCCGACTGCGAACCCGCCACTACCGCCGTGCCGCGCCTGACGCGCACATTGAAGTTCACCTCAGGGTTGATGATGTAGCGCAAGGTGTTCTGCAGGTTTTGGTTCACATACAAGCGCTCGTTAAAGCGGCCGCGGTCGTCTGCGCCGCTTTCATCGGGGTTCTGCACCGGCAGCGACGGATCGTTGGAATTGGGCATCACCCACATTCGTCTGTGCTGCATATCCTGCCAGCGCTCGCGCAGCCTATCGGCTTCTTTTCTGACATCCGCGCCGTAGCTTCGCAATGTCTGAGTTCGCCGCGTTTCGCTTCGGGCAACCGACTCTTTGGCGACCGCGACCGCCATCCCTTTGTTTCGTTGAGACACCACGAAACTGAGCAGCGCCCCAATGAAGAAGCCGATTATCCCCGCGACAACGCCCGTCGCCGCGACCACCACGTAAATCAACCAAGGCGTTTCGCTGAATGCCAAAAAGGACAGTATCAACTGGCCGCCCCCGAACATATACGATATGGTGGACGCCGCCACGGAGCAGAGCAGAAATCCGGCTATCATCGGCCACTTATTGAGCGGCGGCGCTGTGCTTTGGCGCTCGCGCAGGTTATCGCGCTCTTTCGCCACCGTATCCTCGGAGTCCTGCACGCGGCGAATGGCGCCGTTAACGCCGCTTTCCGTCAACTGAGACGGCAGGCTTTCGGACAGCAGGTCGTCCGTTACCCTGTCGAGCGTGTCCGTGTCCCCGGATTCCACCTGCGGGATGACGTCCGCGCTGACCCGCTCAAGGTAGTTGGCGGCCGCAATGTCCTCCGGGCCGCCGCCCGCCAGAATAAGCGCCAGGTTGTTGTATGGCGATATTTCGTTGAGCATCTCATTCGTGTCGAAGAACGATTCGCCCGTAACGGTTTCGCAGGTCAGCAGCGTAGAGGCGGTGCGCGATGCCCATTCGTCAAAATCGCGCAAAGACTGCGTTCTGTTGAAATCGCTGCCGTCTATGAACAGGAACTTGTCAAACGGGCATTCATCCAGGTCGCCGGCTCTTTGGGGAAGCTTGTAGTTGAGCGCATTCGCGGCGTTAAGCCCCTGCAGCAGATTGTAGTCCCCGGCGCCCTCCATCGGGTTGGGCGGGAAAAGCCCTATGCCCACATGGCGCGGGGACGCCACATCGATCGGGCTTTGGGCGCTTGCGGCGTGAACCGGGCGGTCTGCGCGCACGTTCAGTATGCGCCTTGTAATCTCTTTGCGGATTAACTCGCCCGCCTCTATCGCCACCGTGGATGAGGTCATCCCTGTCATGCCGAACACGAACACGATGGTAGCGCGCGGCAGCACCAGCACATCGTTGCGCGTGGGCAGCATATCCCACACCGCGCTCAGCAAGTCTTTGCTGCGAAGCTTGAGCTGCATACGTATCATCGGCGGATGATTGGTCAGGTCGTCGCCCCACGATGTGTTTTCGGTGAGTTCGTTTTCCTCTACAAGCTGAGTGAAAATTTCCTGCTCAAGGCTGCGCTTTTGGAGAACCACATAAGACATAGTGACGTCGAGCGGCTCCAGTTCGCGCGCCAATGCGTCTATCTCTTCAATATCGTGGTCAATGAACACCACGCCGCGCACGCGGCTGCCGAGCGATTCGCACAGGTAGGGAATAATGTCTGCGGAGGCGTGGCCGCCGCCCACAATCACCAGATCGGCTTCCTGATCGTTCCTATTGAGGTTGACCATATTCGTCCCCCGCGGCTAACGGAAACTTGCGCGCGCGCCAACATTTGCCGGACACAATGCCGCCCATCGTAACAGCCATAATTAGAATAAAGATATGTCTATTTAATGTCAATAATGCCAGCGCGCAACGCAGGCGCTAATTCGTACAAAACGCTCGTCCGCCTATCGGCGAATTGCGATACGACGTCCCCCTAAATGAGGCGCATTGTATTATGATTATCGCCAACGCCATCTCTTTGCGAAATTTGCGAAATCGGAGCGTCAATATGCGAACAACCGAACTTCATTATCTCACTATCGCCGAAGCCGCGCCCCTTATCGCGGACAAGCGCCTGTCCCCCGTGGAACTCACGCACGCGCATCTAGAGCACATCGAGCGCACGGACGCCCGCCTGAATTCGTTCATCACGCTACTCGCCGACGAAGCGCTCGCCGACGCCCGCCGCGCAGAGAGCGCCATACTCGCCGGCGCCTGCCGCGGCCCGCTGCACGGCATCCCCATCGCGCTGAAAGACCTGTACTACACCAAAGGCATACGCACCACGATGGGCTCGCGCATTATGAACGATTTCGTTCCCGACTATGACGCCGCGGTGGTAGAGCGCTTTCGGGACGCCGGCGCTGCGCTGCTCGGCAAGCTTCAGATGCACGAATTCGCGCTCGGCGTAACCAGCCAAAACCCGCATCACGGACCGGCGCATAACCCATGGGACACCGCGCGCATCACCGGCGGCTCCAGCGGCGGCTCCGGCTCCGCGGTGGCGGCCGGGCAGTGCATGGCGGCGCTCGGCAGCGACACCGGCGGCTCCATCCGAATACCCTCAGCGCTGTGCGGCATAGTGGGACTAAAGCCCACCTTCGGCCGGGTGAGCAGACACGGCGTATTCCCCTTGGCGCACAGCCTCGACACCGTCGGCCCTATGGCGCGCTCAGTAACCGACGCAGCGCTGATGATGAACGCCATCGCCGGCTATGACGCGCGCGATCCATCGTGCGCCAACCGCCCGAATGAAGACTTCACCGCGCTGCTGGGGCAAGACATGGACGGCTTGCGCGTGGGAGCGCCGCAGGAATACTTCTACGATGTGATTGACGACGAAGTTCGCGCGGCGGTTCGGCAGGCGGCGCGCGTGTTGGAAGGATTGGGCGCGCATGTGGAAGATTGCTCCATACCGGCGCTGAACGATTCCATCGCCATATCCAGCGCAATCCTGCTCACCGAAGCCGCCGAAGTCCACCTGGACAACCTGCGCCGGCGCGCCTCTGACATCGGCGACGATGTGCGCTCTCGCCTCGAAGACGGCGCAGTAACCCCGGCTATTGCCTACATCAAGGCGCAGCGCGCCCGAACCGAGTTCAACCGCCAAATCGCCGCCGCAATGAACGCATACGACATCCTGCTCTCGCCCGCCGTCCCCGTCGGAGCGCCGCGCATAGACGCCGACGCAGTCGAAATCGGCGGCGCAACTGCGTCCAAGCTCGCGCTTATGCCCCGCCTAACCCGCCCGCACAATATCTGCGGCATCCCCACCGTGTCCCTGCCGTGCGGCTTCACATCCGACGGACTGCCAATCGGAATGCAAATAGCGGCCCGCCCCTTCGAGGACGCCCGCGCGCTGCAAGTAGCCCACGCCTACGAACAGGCAACCGATTGGCATACACGCCGCCCGCCGCTATAAAGCTATCGCTACAGGGCTATTAGGATGTACAAGAGCCAACGGACGATAGCGCCCCAAGCCTATCAGCGATACCGATATACGGGACAAACGCGATCGAAGCGATACTGCGATATGTTAGACAGACGCGCTTAAAACCGATACCGCCGCCGCATATGTGCTATGCTGAATGCGCCATTATTGCGAACAAACCCCAACCTGTGAGGCAAACCCATATGCGCCGTATCGCCCGCTACATCGCAATCATCCCAGCGCTTGCGCTCATCGCCGTCGCGCTCGCCGCCTGCTCAAGCCCGGCACCGCAGCCGGCATCAGCGCCGACGGCCGCGCCCGCAGTTGCGCCAACCACTGCGCCCCCGCCTACTATCGCGCCCGCGCCCGTAGCGCCAACTACCGCGCCGCCACCTACAGCCGTTCCTGCAATGCCCACTACCGCGCCTGCGCCAACCACCGTGCCCGTACCTACGGCCGCTCCCATTGCGCCAACCACAGCGCCGCCAGCCGCATCCGCCGGACTTGTGTTCACGCTTGGCGAAGACAGTGTTGCGCGCTACAAAGTGGAAGAGACGCTGGCGCGGCAGGGTTTCGTGGTCGCCACCGGCGAAACCGGCGATGTGAGCGGACGCATCGTGTTCGACGCAGACGGCGGCATCGTAGCCGAAGAGAGCGCCATTGCGATGAAGGCGGCAACGCTTGTTACGGACAGCGATCGCCGCGACCGCTATGTGCGAGAGCGCACCCTGCAAACCGCGCAGTATCCCGAAATCGTCTTTCGCCCCACGTCCGTCGACGGACTGCCCACGCCGCTGACCGACGCCCAAGGGACTATCGACTTCACCATCAGCGGCGACCTAACCATCATCGACCAAACCCGCCCCATTACTTGGAACGCATCCGCCGATTTCGGCGCGGGCGGCGCTGAAATCACCGGGTTGGCAAGCACGGAGTTCACCTTCGAAGATTTCGCTATGGACAAGCCCAGCGTGGCTATCGTGCTGAGCGTGGAAGACACCATACGGCTTGAGATAGAGTTCATCGGCAGCCTAACGCAGAGCGCCGCGCGCAATAACGCCGCCGACGCATACGCCTACGCCAACACGCTGGGCGATGCCGATGCGCCCGTTACCATAACCGAGTTCTCCGACTTTCAGTGAGTTCACTGCCGCAATTTTGCCCTCGGGATAGGGCAACGGCTAATTGACGAATATGTCAACGCGGGCAAGGCGCGCTTCGTGTATCGCCACTTCATCGTAGTAGGCGAAGAATCGCTGATAGCCGCTATGGGCGCGGAGTGCGCCGCCGAACAGGGCAGCTTCTGGGCGTTCCACGATACGCTGTTCGAGAACTGGACGGGCGCGAATTCGGGCGATTTCGCATACTCCAAACTTCAAGGCTTCTCCGACGACCTGGGCATGGACGCCGCCGAGTTCACCGATTGCATGGAAAACGGGCGCGGCTTCAACCGCGTGAGAGCGCACCATGAGGACGCGATGAGCCGCGGCATCGACGCCACGCCCACCGTGCTAATCAACGGCGAGCTCGTTTTCGGAAGCTACCAAAACTTCCAACAAGCCATCGAAGCCGCGCTGGAAGCCACAGAATGAGCCCCTTACGATTGCAGCGTACATTCATCGTTTGAGCGAATTGGCAGAGCATTGCGTCAGCACGGCGTCCGTCCACTCTTATAGATGTAATGTTAGAAACGGCGTTTCGCAAGCAGGCGCATAACGCCGCAACCCTACTGCCGCTGCGTCGACTGCGTCCCCCTAACCGGCTGCCCCTTCATCCGCCGCTCCAGCGCGGAACGAGGCATCACCAGCCGCCGCCCGCAGCCGGCGCAGGTTATCCCTATGTCCGCCCCAATCCGCACAACCCACCAATCATACCCCCCGCACGGATGAACCTTCTTCAACCGCACCATATCCCCAATCTCAAACGCCGTAGCCATATCCCTATCCCCCTTTGCGCCCTACATCTTAACCTTTGCGCCTTCCCGCATTTGCGCCAAAACCCCTTTGAACCTTAGCGTTAAAATTCGCCATCCAAAACTTAATGTTTTCACACAGCCGTTTATCTGTTATAATTACCCTGTTCGCTTGACTGGTGCGCGCGCCGCGCGCCGCATCAGGGCGGTTAGCTCAGCTGGTTAGAGCGCTTGCTTCACACGCAAGAGGTCCCAGGTTCAAGTCCTGGACCGCCCACCAGAAAGCGGCAAGACGGCGGCAAAGCCATGCCGCCCACAAGTGTGCCGAAGTGGCGGAACGGAAGACGCGCTACGTTCAGGGCGTAGTATCCTTACGGATGTGTGGGTTCAAATCCCTCCTTCGGCACCACAACAACCGCATAATCGCAAGCGCGCGCTTGTAGCTCAGTTGGATAGAGCGCAGCCCTGCGGAGGCTGAGGCCGTGGGTTCGAGTCCCGCCAAGCGCGCCACACAACCCTAACCGCGCAACCCCGTCCATATCAGCGCAATACGCCCCCCGACGCGCGCATACAAACCGCCATCCCCATCGCAAACCCAACCGCATCCAACTAGCGCACACGCCGCGCGCACAACACGGGCGATTAGCTCAGACTGGTTAGAGCGTCTGCTTTACACGCAGAAGGTCAGAGGTTCGAGTCCTCTATCGCCCACCACCACTCCAGCGCAACGCGAATATGCGCCCCACTGACTTGCAACGCTAGTCTCGAAGCCGCAGCCTTTTGTAAGACCGCGAACCTCTCTGAACGATGGTGCCATCCTTGACTACCGCCACCCTGCGATGAGTGCCAGGTTCGACTAGCCCTGATAGATTGCCGTCGAACCTGACGCCGCCCTGTTCGGCAAGCCTACGCCCTTCGCTGACGCTTTTTGCCAACCCCATCAATGTCAACAGATGGGCAATGTCAACAAGCATCTGCCCTTCCGCAAGTGTATTGGGACCTGTTACAGGATTTCTTGGTTGCCTAATTTGGCTTCTGATAACCCAGGCTTCCTCGACATCATCCGGCATCGCCCCCCCCTGCACCGTGCGCTCAAAATGCCGCTCCGCCTCGATCGCCGCGGCGCCGTCGTAGAACTGCCCCACCAGCTCGCGCGCCAACCGCTTCTTCAGCTCCATCGGATTCACCGACGCCCCGTCCAACGCCTGGCGCATCTCTTCCAACTCGTCGTCCGATACATCCGTCAGATACTCGAAGTACGGAATGATCATCCTATCCGGCAGCGACATCGTCTTGCCGTAGATTTCGTTGGGCGGCTCGTCTATGCCGATGTAGTTGCCAAGGCTCTTGCTCATCTTTTCCACCCCGTCCGTGCCGGGCAGCAGCGGCATCAAGAAGCACTGCTGCGGCGTCTGCCCCACCATCCGCTGCAAATCCCGCCCCACCAGCAGGTTGAACATCTGGTCCGTGCCGCCGAACTCCACATCCGCCTCTATCGCCACCGAATCGTATGCCTGCAGCAGCGGATACAGCAGCTCCGTTATCGCTATCGGCTGATTGTCCGCGAACCGCTTGGCGAAGTCGTCGCGCGCCAAAAACTGCGCCACCGTGAACCGCCCGGTAAGCCGTATCACATCCGCCAGCGAAAACTCGCCGAACCATTCCGTCTGCCAGCGCGTCTCCGTCTTTTCGCGGTCAACAATCTTGAAGAACTGCGCCATATAGGTTTCGGCGTTGGCGCGCACCTGCTCCGCCGTCAGCATCGGCCGCGTCGCCGACTTGCCGCTAGGATCGCCTATCTGCGCTGTCCAATCCCCCACGATAAGTACGACCGTATGCCCAATATCCTGCAACTGCCGTAGCTTTCGCAGCCCGACCGCATGCCCCAAGTGTATGTCCGTCGCGCTCGGATCGAAGCCCATCTTCAGCCGCAGCGGTTTGCCCGCCCCAAGCCGCTCCACGAACTCCGACTCCACGATTATATCTGACACGCCCCGCCTAACTATGCGGCGCAGCGCCTGTTCGTCCAATGCGGCGTTTGTACTCAAAATGGCATACCTCGTCGAAATCAAATCTATGCGATAGCGCCCGTCCCGTCATAAGGCGATAGCGCTATGCGATGCGATATGAGACACGTTGCGAACTACGCCGGCGCGCATCATATACTTTCGCAGGCTTGGCAAAGCGCCGCTGCATTATGCTAACAACGCCGGAGCGCGGGCATATCCCCCGCCCGAATTATATCGCAAATGAGGGAGGCGAGCGCAACACATGCTGCGACCGCCTCCCTCTGTATGACCATCAGTCCCGCATCCCGGCTTGCCCGCCGGAGGCTGCGCCTTGCGCGTTGGCAGGGTCATTTAACAGCCTGTTCGTCTAATGCGCGGGGCTGCCGGCTTGGAATCCCCCGCCGGCCTCGCCAAACCTTACCGCCTGCCGCGTCCATCCCCGCCTGAGCGGGAAGACGCCCTGAGGCCGGCAGGGGCGCTACAAGGGAACTTCCAGTTATGATTCAGTACCACTATGCGAACCATAGCCAACCTCCTATCGGCCCGGCGCTGCGCCCGGCGGATTTGATATTCGGGACTTGCGAAACGCTATGCGAAACATACGCCCCTCAGTATCCAACATAGCAATTATCGCTTGTGAAGTCAACACCGCGCGGGGCATCGATTCTGCCAAACACGCCCGCCATACGCCGAATGCGGCCGCCGATGCGCCGCCCGCCGTTGCGCCTAATCCGGCAGCACCGCCACATTCGTCCAGTAGTTCAGCAAATCCCGCACCTTGGTGTTGAACTGAAACACATCCACCGGCTTGGTTATGTAGCTGCTGATGCACTTGCTGTAGGCGTACTCCAGATCCTCCGGCGACTGCGAAGTGGTCAGCACCACCACCGGTATCCGCGACAGGTTGGCGTCCTTTTCGCGCGCCGCCAGCACCTCGCGCCCGTCCATCACCGGCATATTCAGATCCAGCAGTATCATATCCGGCCGCCCCGCATCGGCGCCGCCCCGCCACTCGCTCAGAATGGTCAGCGCCTCGCGCCCGTTGGACGCCACCGTGAAGTTCACATGGAACTCGGCGTCTTCCAGTATCAGCTGAATCAGCCGCACATCCGCCGGGTTGTCTTCCACCAGCAGTATCTCAAGCGGCCTGCTGGCGGGTCTTCTGTATGTAGTCATATCTCTAACCCCCGCTTGTGTTCGGCAGCGCCGCCGCTCGCCGCAGCGGGAATGCGCGCGCCGCCCTTAGTCCCCCCCGAACGGCCACCACCAGCGCCGCTTGCCGCCGCCGCCCGAATCCGCCGCCGCCGCTTCCTGCGCCTGCCCGCTCGGCGGCCCCAAGTTTATCGGCTGTCGGCTGAACATCCCCAACTGATTCACCGCATTGTCGAAGCGCTGAAGCTCGATCGGCTTGCGGCAAAAGCGGCTCGGCGGAATGTTGTAGGCGTTCAGCAAACTCTGCTGCGCCTCCGTCCCCGTCAATATCATAACCGGTATGTTCACCAGCCCCTCGTCGGCGTTGATGTCCGCCAGCACCTCCGGCCCGTCTTTGCGCGGCAGCCGCAAGTCCAGCAGGATAAGATCCGGCCGCGGCGTCCCGCTATAAGCCCCGATGCGCTTGAGCATCTCTACCGCCACCACGCCGTCCTCGGCCACCGTGATGTTCGTGGGATGCTCCGACTGCCCGATGATTTCCTGCGTCAGTCGTACATCAGCCGGGTTGTCTTCCACCAGCAGTATCTCAATTGCCTTGCCGTCCGTAGTCATAACCTCGCCTCCTTATTCGCATTCGCTCAATCTTCGGCATCGGGCAGCGTGAAACTGAACGTCGCCCCCTTGCCAAGCTCCGAATCCACCCAAATCTTCCCCGTATGGCGCTCCACTATCTTGCTGCATATCGCCAGCCCTATGCCCGTGCCCGGATATTCCCCCCGGCCGTGCAGCCGCTTGAACATCCCGAATATGCGATCCGCATGCTGCGGCTCTATGCCGATGCCGTTGTCCGTTACCGACATCACCCACGACTCCCCCACGCGCACGCCCGACACGTGGATCCGCGGCGGATCGTCCCCCCGAAACTTGATTGCATTGCTTATCAAATTCTGAAAAAGCTGCGAGAGCTGATTGTAGTCCCCCATCACCCTAGGCAGCCCCTCATCGTGCGTAACCCGCGTATCAGATTCGCCTATCGCAACCCGCAGGTTCGATACCGCTTGCTCCAGTACGCTCGAGCTCTCAACCGGCTCCAGCGGCCGCCCCTGCGTCCCCACCCGCGAATACTCCAGCAGATCGTTGATGAGTATCTTCATCCGCTCGGCGCCGTCAACTACATACCCGATGAACTCTTGCGCCGTATCGTCAAGCTCATCCCTATAGCGGTCGGACAGCAGCTGCGCGAAGCCGGACACTACCCGCAGCGGCTCCTGCAGGTCGTGCGACGCCACATAAGCGAACTCCTGCAGCTCGGCGTTGGAGCGCGCCAAATCCTCCGCCTGCAGCGCCAGCTTCTCTTGCGCCCGTTTGCGCGGCGTAATATCGTTGGAATAAATCCGCGTCTGATTGATCGACGGAATGCGCACGATCCGCTGCTGATATGTCTCTTCCCCCACATCGATCTCGCGCGAATGAAACGCAGCGCCACCGCCCGACAGATCCGCGATAATGTCGTCGAGTTCGGCCAATATCGGATGCTGCGCCCCCATATCCGGCAAACTCGGAAACCGCTGCCGCGCAATCGGATTGCAGTAGGTTACATTGCCGCTCAGATCCGTCTCGATCACCGGGTTCGGATTGTGCATAGGAAATGTCGCAAGCCGCCGCTGTTCGGCGTAAAGCTGCGCGCTCGCCACCGCCGGCGCTATCTGCATCGCAACCTGCGTCACCAAATCGATATCCCGCTGCGTATAAGCGTCGGCATCCACCGCGCGCACATTCAGCAGCCCGATAATCTCATTCTTGTATATCAGCGGCGCCTGCAGCGTGGATCTCATATTGAACGCTATCGACGGAAAGCGCGCCTTCAGATCCTCG
The DNA here is from genome assembly GCA_965204605.1 of Dehalococcoidia bacterium. Lineage (GTDB taxonomy): Bacteria > Chloroflexota > Dehalococcoidia > Lucifugimonadales > JADFKI01 > Bin90. The sequence goes on along the minus strand of OZ241999.1, from coordinate 3,238,986 downwards.
AGGCTCCCCTGCGCCAGCGATGTACGCCCGCTCCGTATCGCCGCCTCCGCGGGCGTCCCCTTCACCGAAAACCGCGCTCCAACCTCGCGCCCGGGCGATTCCTTGCCCAGCACATAGGCGTTAGTCAGCGCCTCTTTCGACTCGTCCAGCAGGCTAACCGAAATCCTGTCGAAGCTGATTAGCTGCTGCACCCTGTCCGCGAAATCGGCGTACACATCGTTGATGTCCAGCGATGACGATATAACCTTGCCTATTTCGGCGAACAGCGCATTCTCTTCCGCCAGCCGATGCTCTTCCCGCGCGCTCTCTTCCAGTTTGGCGTAAAGCAGCGAATTGGCGACCGGCCCCGCTATCTGCGCCGCCACCCTCTCCGCCAACTCCAGGCTGCGCTGCGAATACTCGCCGGGATGGTCCGACCGAAAGTGAAGCGTGCCGATTACATCGTTGTGCGATATGAGAGGCACGGCAACCAGCCAAAGCAGATGGCTTGCTACGCTTGGGTCTTGGTTGGGAAACCGCTCCAGCGTCGCCGCCTCCGATTCGCTATTCAGAAGCAGCCCCCGCCGATTCTCCACAACCCACTCCGTCGGCGAACCCGATAGCGGACGCACCCGCCCAGGCTCCCACTCAGGCACCTTCATCCCCGACTGATACAGCGTCGCTATCGTCCCCGCATCGGCGTCCACGCTGTTTATCACCAGCCGCTCAAACGGAATCAGATGACGCGCCTGCGCCGCGAATCCCTCATATATCTCTTCGATATTCGGCGATGAGCTTATCACCCGCCCAATCTCAGCGAAGATGGCGTACTCAGTCGCCATTCGCTGCACCTCGTTGATGGCGCTTTGAAGGTCGTGAGGCATTATGTCCGGGGATGCGGCGCCGCTCTCTGACGGCGTATGTGAGCGCTCTTGCATTGGAGTGTCCCCCCCGCTCGCTGAAAGCGCAGGCGCGCGCTGCGCTATTTGGACGCCTGAAGTATCGCTCGAGTCTGCTCTACATCCAACTCCATCCGCTCCAACAGCGCCTCTACGCTGTCAAACCTAAGCTCATCCCGCAGCCGCTGAACGAACTCCAATCTCAGCTGCCTATTATACAGGATGTTGTCAAATCCCAACAAAAACGCCTCGATCGTCCGCCCCGTCCCGTCAAATGTAGGCCGCGTCCCGATGCTCGTCGCCGCCATATACACCTTATCGCCCACATAGGCGCGCGTGGCGTATATCCCGTTGCGCGGAACCGCCATATCGGTGTCCACCTCAAGGTTGGCGGTAGGAAACCCCAGCGTTCTGCCGCGCTTTTCGCCGCTCACCACCACCCCGCTTATGGCGAAATTGCGCCCCAGCTTCTTGGCTACATCGACCACATCCCCCGCCGCCAGCGCGCGCCGTATGCTTGTGCTGCTAACCGCATCGCCGTCATCCGCCAGCAGCTCCGTCACGCTCACCGAAAACCCCAAATCGGCGCCCATCACCGCAAGCCGGTTCACATCCCCCTCGCGCCTATACCCCATCGCGAAATCCGGCCCCACCACCAGCGCCCGCATCCCGAAACTGCGCTGCAGCCGCTCCACGAAAGCGCGCGCCCGCACCCCCGCGAGCGCCTTGTCGAAGGTAATCGGCGCTACGAAGTCGACGCCTAGCTGCTCGATAAGCCGAATGCGCTCCGGAACGCTGGTTATGTACTGAGGCTCGAAATCCGGATTAAAGACCGAATCCGGATGATTGCGAAAGGTAACCACGCCCGCCTTGTAGCCCTTAGCGGCGGCAAGGTTCACCACCTGCGAAATCAGCCGCTGATGCCCCCGATGAACGCCGTCGAACACGCCAATCGTAAGCGCCGATTCGCCCTTTATGGACGCCTGCGCCAATTCTGCGTCAATCCCCATAGCGCCTCTGCCCGCTGCCTTCCCGTGATATGCCTACAATATGCCATTTCACCCGCACAAAGTATATCAGACGCACATAACCAACTGCCACAACCACAAGGCATTACCCAGCGCATCTTTGCGCCCCTTTGCGTTAAAAAACCTTATACGGACCATGCTCATGGATAATTAAGCGCAAAAACCTTCTCCGGACGCCACCGCCGCAGCCCGCCGTCATACGCCAGCGTCGCCAAAAAGCGCCCGTCAACCGAATACGCCCGCCCGCGCTCCCCGTCAATCGGCGGCGCATCCCCGGCCGCGCCCTCGACAGCCCGCCCGTTGCGTATCATATCCTCGCCGCGCTTGCCCACGATGACCGCGCGCAGCCCCAGCAGCGCCACATCCGGCGCATGCGTCGCATCACGCCAATCGCCGCTTGCAAAGCGCTCCTCCATCTCATCGATCGACGCCGCATCGGATACGCTGAACCCGCCGCAGCGCAGCCGCTCTAGCGTCTTCAGATGCCCGCCGCATCCCAGCGCCTGCCCCAAATCGTGCGCCAGCGAGCGCATATAGAAACCCCTGCCGCAGCGCGCCTCGATAGTTGCGATAGGCGGCGTCCAACCTTGCAGTGTGATGCCGTGAACCACTACCGGACGCGCCTCGCGCTCCACCTCCACGCCCGCGCGCGCCAACTCATACAACCGCTTGCCGTCCCGCTTCAGCGCGCTGTACATCGGCGGCGCCTGCCGAATATCCCCCACGAAGCCCTCCAGCGCCCGCTCCACATCCCCAACCGAAACCCCCGACGCGTCAGCATGCGCCGTAATTTCCCCCAGCGCGTCATAGGTGTCCGTGGCAATCCCTAGCTCCACATCCGCGCGGTACGTCTTACCGCCGTTGATGAGGTCTTCCATCATCCGCGTCGCCTGCCCCAAGCATATCGGAAGGACGCCCGTGGCTATCGGATCCAGCGTCCCGCCGTGTCCCACGCGCCGCTGCCCGCTTGCCCGCTTGATGCGCCGCACAACATCCATCGATGTTGCGCCGTAGGGCTTGTCGATATTCAGTATGCCGTCTATTGCGGGCTCGCGCGTCTTACGCATCGCCGCCCTCTTGCCCCGGCGCGCGTGGCGCATTCCGCTCTATCAGCCGCTGCATCTCTACGCCCTGCTGTATGGAATCGTCAAGCCGAAACGACAAAAACGGCGCATACTTCAGCGTCTTTCTGCGCTTCATAGTTCGGTGGATAAACCCCCCCGCCGCGCGCAGCGCCGCAAGCGCCTCACGCCTCGCCGCCTCATCACCCAGCACGCTGAAAAACACCTTCGCGCTACGCAAATCCGAAGACGTCTGAACCTCGGTTATGCTGATAACCGACGCAAGCCGCGGGTCATTCATATCATTCGCGATAATGCGGCTTATCTCATCCCGCGCAATCGCATTCACCCGCTCCATCCTGCGCCGCGCATTCTGATGCCCATCTCTATAAATCATATCCCCGATATTATACCATCAAAACCCGCCCCCCTGCGCCAAACCGCGATACCATAGCAAAATCCCCCTTTTGCATCCCAACGCCCATTTGCGTTAAAATACATCCTGCCTAATATCCATACTCTCTATAATGTATGGTAAAGTATGGCGCAATGCACGGCGCGACAATGTATGAGAGATAGGACGGATGCCGCATATGAAACCCACGCGAACAGCCGGCATATTTTCTACCCCCCCCCCCCCCGCGCAATACCACTGCAGTTGCGAAACCACGCGCGTATGCAAACCGATGCCGAGTTTTATCTTGGCATCGCGCGCAACGAATACGCGCGTGCGCCCAAACCGATATTCTTATTATGCGCTTGACCGCGTAACCCGCGAACTATACCCTGATGCAGGGTTTTCGTAGCAATATCCCAACTCATAACCGCTACAAGGTGAGAGCATCCGAATATGAAAACTGCCACATCCGCCACCCGCCGCATTCCCGCGCTAATCGTCTTGGGCATCCTGCTGACATTGGCGGCAGCGCTGTCCCTCATCGGCGCCGTCCCCAACGCAGCGCCCGCAGCCGTATCCGCCGCCGTTCCGGCGCAAGCCACGGTGGACTACGATTCGGACGACGATAACCTAATCGAGATCTCCGGCCACGCCCAACTCCACGCCATCAACTACGACCTGGACGGCAACGGCTCCCCCACCAGCGGCGGCGGCGCTACCGCATACAGCACCGCCTTCCCCAACGCCGCATCCGGCATGGGCTGCGCCTCAACCTGCATAGGCTACGAACTCACCGCCGACATCGACCTGGACACCAACGGCGACGGCAACATCGGCTCCGACACCGGCGATGCCTACTACAACAGCGGCGCAGGCTGGGATCCCATCGGCGACTTCAACAACAGATATACGGGCGTCCTCCACGGCAACGGCTTCACCATCACCAACCTGTACATCAATCGCGCCACCATCTCCTACCAGGGGCTGTTCTCATTGATAGGCATAGGCGCGCGCGTAGAAGCGCTGAACATCACCGCCGCCAACATCACCGGCAACAACTATGTCGGCGTTCTGGCAAGCTACAACATTGGCGAAGTCATCGCCGTCCATACCGCAGGCAGCGTAACCGCCAACTCGGGGTCATACGCCGGCGGAATAGTCGCCAACCAAACCGCCGCCGGATCTATCCATTCAAGCTACTCCACCGCATCCGTTACCGGACAGGCGAACGTGGGCGGACTGGTAGGCTACGCATCCGCCGGAACAAGCGCTGACATAGTAAACTCCTATTCCACCGGCGCGGTTAGCCGCTCCAGCGGCACGGCTACCACCATCGGCGGCCTAATCGGAGCGGTTGCGACCGGCTTCGCCGCATCCGCAAGCTACTACGACTCCACGACCAGCGGCTGCGTATCCGGCGGCACCGCCGGCTGCACCACCAGCGCCGGCGGCAGCGGCGTCACCGCCAGAACCACCAGCGCGCTCCAAACGCCCGTCGGCTACACCGGCATCTACGCCGCTTGGAACGCCAACCTGGACGGCGTAACCGGCGCCGACGACCCGTGGTACTTCGGCACAACATCGCAGTATCCCATCCTGAAATACGGCAAGACCGACTACGATATCGACAACGACCGCTACATCGAAGTATCCAATCTCGCCCAACTCGACGCCATCCGCCACGACCGAACCGGCGACGGCAATCCCGCAAGCGGCGGCGCTGCCGCATACAACGCCGCCTTCCCCCTGCGCTTCGCCGGCGCGGGCGGACGCATGGGCTGCCCCAACAGCGGCTGCACGGGCTACGAACTCACCCAAAGCCTAGACTTCGACGAAAACGGCGATGGACAAATCACCGCGGCCGACTCCACCTATTGGAACGGCGGCGCGGGTTGGCAGCCCATCGCATCCGACACCCCCTCCGCCCAAGCCAGCAGATACCAAGGCGATTTCAACGGCAACGGCTTCACCATCAACAATATGTTCATCAATAGAGCCGGCGACGACATCGGACTGTTCGGCGGCATTCACTCCACCACCCGCATCGAATCACTCGGCGTAACCAACGCCGACGTCACGGGAGAGCATTTTATCGGCATTCTGGTAGGCGCCAGTTACGGCGCAATCGTCGCCTGTTACACCACCGGGTCAGTAACCAGCACCATCGCCAGCAACAACATCAACGATACCGGCGGGATGGTAGGCTTGCTTCGCAATGCCGGGGCGTCTATCCATTCAAGCTACTCCACCGCTTCCGTCAGCGCAACGGACTATGCCGGCGGCCTGGTAGGGCGCGCCATAGACAGCGCCATAACAAACTCATACTCCACCGGCAGGGTCACGAGGACAAGCGGCGCCGGCACCTACATCGGCGGGTTAATAGGGTATGGCAACGGCAACACCATAACCGCAAGCTACTACGACACCGACACTAGCGGCTGCGTAACCGGCGGAGCTAACGGCTGCACAACCAGCAGCGGCGGCACGGCCCAAACCACCAGCGCGCTCCAAGGCCCCACCGCCTACACCGGCATCTACTCCGCATGGAACGCCAACCTGGACGGCGTGGCCGGCGACGACGCCCCGTGGGACTTCGGCACGACATCGGACTACCCCACGCTGGTGTATCACATAGAAGTCGACTACGACTTGGACAACGACAACCTGATCGACGTAGCGAACCTCGCTCAGCTCAACGCGATGCGCTACGACCGCAACGGCAACGGCGCGAATGAAGCGTCAGGGTCATACTCCGTCAGCGCATCCGATTGGGCAATCCACAGCTCCGCCTTCCCCCGCCAAGTCGCCGGCATGGGCTGCCTCGCCACTTGCGCCGGCTACGAACTCGTCGCAAGCCTCGACTTCGACACCAACGGCGACGGTTCCGTAACCGTGGCCGGCGACGACTACTGGAACGGCGGCGCCGGCTGGACGCCCATCGGCGCCACCGGTTCATTATGGGGAGCCACATTCAGAGGCAACGGACACACCATCAACAACCTGTTCATCAACACCCCCGCCAACGATGACCTTGGGCTGTTCGGCAGCTCCGGATCCCGCATCGAAACACTCGGCGTAACCAACGCCTATGTCCGCGGAGACGAGTTTCTCGGAATTTTGGTAGGCTCATCTTACGGCGAAATCGTCGCCTGTTACACCACCGGCGAGGTAACCGGCTCACGGCGCATCGGCGGCATAGTCGGCGAACAAGTCTTGACCACAGCGCACACCCGGTCGAGCTACTCCACCGCATCCGTCAGCGGCGAACAACATGTCGGCGGGCTTGTGGGACGCCTACGCGGCGGTGTAACGCACTCATACTCCACCGGAAGAGTCGTCCGATCCAGCGGAAATGCAGCAACCATCGGCGGGCTAACAGGAAGCGCCTCTTCAGGCACGGCGACCGCCAGCTACTATGACACTTCAGCCAGCGGCTGCATAGCCGGCGGCAGCGCCGGCTGCACAACCAGCGCCGTCGGGACGGGCAAGACCACCCGCGAGCTGCAGACCATCACCGACTACACTAGCGGCAGCATCTACGCCGATTGGAACGCCAACCTAGACGGGGAATCAGGCAACGACGACCCTTGGGATTTGGGCAACAACATGCAGTATCCCATGCTGACCTACGGCGGCTTTAGTACCGATCCGCAGGGCGGCCAAGCGATGGGCATGTCCGACAACGGCAGCATCCCCGTCGTAGGCGAGCGCGTAGGCGTCTGTCTAACGCCCGACGACTTCCCCGACCGCGCCGTCGTGGACGGCGAAACCTACTATGTGGGCTGGGTCTGGGAACGCTCCGCCGACGGCGTGGACTGGAGCGACGCCGTCCCCTTGAACAACATGGGAGCTCCAAGCGGAGATCCGCCGGCGTACAACGATCCGCCAACCTACGAATACATTCCCACCGCCGACGACGTCGGAAAATATCTGCGCGCCAAAATGGAACTATCGGATGGCAGCGTCGCCTACACACGCAATCTGGGCGGCCGCGTGGTGGCGAGCAGCGGCGTAACGCCTGATGCGCCGAAAATCGCATTCGTCAGCGGACATATCGCCCCGCAAGTGGGAACCGAAATCATAGCGTCCAACCCCCTGCCCGATGGCGCGGTGGACGGGCGCGTGGGATGGCAGCGCTGCCCGTATAGTACGCCGACTGTCTGCACGACGATAATCGGCGACCCCGGCGTCTGGTGGACGCGCTACACGCCCACCGCCGCCGATGTAGGAAGCTACCTGAAGATGTACGCCTACTACGCAACCAGCGACGGCACATGGACGCGCCGCGAGACATACATCACCACCGGCGTGGTGGCAGCGCCGTAAGCCAGACGCTAAACCTCTTTGCGCCTTCTGCGCCCTTGCGTTAAGCCCGACGCAAGGGCGCAGAATTCATTCCCATTGCGTCAAGTCCCCAAGCATCAATCCCCAAAATCTGGTAAAGTTACCCCTAAGCGGTTAGCTGACACCATCGGGAGGGGATGCCACCAATGCTTTCCGGCTTTCGGCGCAGCAAGCAGACACAAGACCCGCCGTCCGTCGTAATCCTAGGCGGCGGCTACGGCGGCATATACGCCGCGCTGCAACTCCAAAAAGCCGCCAAGCGCGGCGAAATCAAACTGGCGCTTATCAGCAGAGAAAACTTTTTTCTGTTCCAGCCGATGCTCGCGGAAGTCATATCCGGCTCGATAGGACCCTTCAATGTGGTCAGTCCCATCCGCCGCCTAATCCCGCACGCGCAAATCCATCAGGCGGAAATCGAGTCGGTGGACACCGATGACCGCAGGATTGCCATCCGCTATCCCGAACACACGCGCCTTGACTATGTCCACTACGACCATCTCATATTCGCGGTGGGCAGCGCCACCGACCTATCCGGCTTCCCCGGCGTTACCGAACACGCCCTCACCTTCAAGACGCTCGGCGACGCATTTCGCCTGCGCAACCACCTTATCAGCATGCTGGAAGCCGCCGATGTGGAAGAGGATCCCTTTTACAAGCGCCAATCGCTCACATTCGTCATTGCGGGCGGCGGCTACACCGGCGTTGAGGTTACATCCGAAATCAACGAATTTCTCAGCGTGGCAAGCCGAAGTTACCGCAACATCGAGCCCGGCGATTTCCGGGTCATCCTGCTGCACCGCTCGGCGCGCATCCTGCCCGAACTCGGCGAAAAGCTCGCCAATCTCAGCCACGAACTGCTGGAAAAGCGCGGCATTCACATCAGGCTGCACGCCCAACTCGTGGGCGCAACCGCGCAGACCGCCGTGCTTGCCGACGAAGTGTTCATTCCCACAAAGACGCTCGTCGCAACCATCGGCGCGGCGCCCAACCCCCTGCTCTCCGATCTGCCCTGCGAATTGGAGCGCGGCCGCCTAGTGGTGGACGAAACGCTCGCCGTCAAGGGCAGCGCCAACTTCTGGGCGGTCGGAGACTGCGCGCTCGTCCCCGATGTGCTGAACGGCGGCTTCTGCCCGCCAACCGCTCAGTTCGCGCGACGGCAGGCAAAGCGCGCGGCGGACAATGTAATCGCCGCCATTCGCGGCAACCCCGTCAAGCCGTTCAAGTACAAGAGCCGCGGCGTATTCGTCCCGCTAGGCGGTTTCGCCGCCGCCGCCGAATCATTCGGGCTAAACCTGTCCGGCTTCATCGCCTGGTGGCTCTACCGCTCGTTCTATCTGATGCAGCTTCCCGGCTTTGACCGCAAACTGCGCGTGGCTACCGATTGGACGCTCGATCTCATATTCCCGCCCGATATAGTGAAGGTTGACATCGATCGGCACAGCGGGGCGTCCCGCCGCCATTACGAATTGGGCGAGTACATCTATCAGCAGGGCGAAATAGCCGACGAGTTCTATGTCGTGCTGTCGGGCGAGGTCGACATCCTGCGCTCTCAGGGCAGGCGCGAAGAGGTGGTGGCGACGCTGAAAACCGGCGAATACTTCGGCGAAATGTCCCTGCTCAACGAAGAGCGCCGCTCATCCAGCGTCAGAGCGCGCACCCGCGTGGAGCTGCTGGTGATGAACGGCGAAGACTTCACCGCGCTGGCATATTCGTCGTCGCTGTTCGGCGATCTGCTCAACGCCGTCATAGAGCAGCGCAGAACGGACAACATTCGCGAAGAAGCGCAAGCCCATAACAGCGATTAGCCTATGCCGCCGCCGTATCGTTCACAACGCCAAACCGCGCGCCAAACTTAATTGGAGTGTAGCAGCGTGTTCGTCCTGTTTCGCAGGCAGTCAGCCCGTAAGCGCCGCGCCGCCGCATCCGGCCGCCGCGCGCTAATCACCGGCGCATCGTCCGGCATCGGCAATGCGGCCGCGCTGTATCTTGCAGAGCGCGGCTTCAGCGTGTTCGCCACAAGCCGCAACGCCGCGCGCCTCGACGACCTCAGCCGCCAAGCCGCCGAGCGCAGCCTTGACATCATTCCCGTCGAGATCGACATCAACAGCGATGACACCGTAGCGCGCGCAGTCCCCGAACTCATAGCCCAACACGGCGCTATCGACGCGCTGGTCAACAACGCCGGCTACGGCTTGTGGGGCCCGGTCGAGGCGCTGTCCGTCGCCGAACTCAAAGCCCAGTTCGAGACGAACCTATTCGCCGCCGTCCGTATGACGCATGCAGTCCTGCCCGCTATGATTGAGCGGCGCAGCGGCGTTATCATCAACATAAGTTCGGTTCTGGGGCGAATGGGAACGCCCTTCAACGGGGCGTATGTGTCCAGCAAGTTCGCGCTGGAGGGCATCAGCGAATCGCTCAAAACCGAACTTGCGCCCTTCGGCGTGCATGTGGCGCTGATAGAGCCGGGGCTGTTTCGCACCAACTTCCCCGCCAACACCGTGAGAGCCAGCGCCACCGACGACGACCAATCGGTATATGAGCCGTATATGGCGCGCTACCGCGACAGCCACGACCTATTCCGACGGTTCGGCGGCGATCCGCAGCGCGTCGCCAAGCTCATACACAAGATCATCGTGTCGCCTGCGCCGCCGTTCCGCAATCCCATCGGCTTAGACGCGCGCGCCGGCACGCTAGGCGCAAGGCTGCTGCCCCAGGCTATCTACTGGCGGCTGCTGCAAAGAGCCACGCTTGGCGGCCGCAGCGCTGCCCGCAAACCCAACCCGTCGACGGACGCCAACCCGTCCAATGCCGAATAGAGGCGCTATGCCCGAACCCGATAAGACGCCCGCCACAGACCTAGACATCCCGGCGCTTGAGCGCGCGCTGGCGCATTGCGTTATCGGCCGCCGCATTCACCACTACAGCGCCGTCGGCTCCACGATGGACGAGGCGCGCGAGCTGGCGCAGCGGGGCGCTCCTGAGGGCGCGGTGGTCATCGCCGAAGAGCAGACCGCCGGCAGAGGGCGCTTCAACCGCGCTTGGGTATCGCCGCGCGGCGAAAACCTGTCCTTTTCGGTGATACTGCGCCCGGCGGCAAGCCAACTGCCGTATATGAACATGGCGGCGGCGCTGGCGGTGGCGCGCATGCTGACGGACGCGGCGGGATTGCAACCCGCAATCAAGTGGCCCAACGATGTGCGCGTGGGCGGGCGCAAGATAGCCGGCATTCTCATAGAGACCGCCATTGAGCGCGGCGACGCAGTGTGCGCCATCGTAGGCATCGGCGTCAATGTCAACTTCGATCCCTCGCTCTACGCAGAGATAGCGGACATATCCACCAGCATCTACCGCGAAACGGCGCAAAAGAGCAATCGGACGCCCGTGTTGCGGACGCTGCTGGCGCATTTCGACGCCGCCTACGCCGTCGCGCGCGCTGGCGGCTCGCTGACGGCCGAGTGGGCGGCGCTGCTGGACACGCTGGGGCGCTGCGTGCGCCTACGCCGCGCCGACGAAACGATCGCAGGCGTCGCCGAATCGGTGGACGAACAGGGCAACCTGCTGGTGCGCCGCCCCGACGGGACGCTGTACACGGCGACGGCGGGGGAGGTGACGTCGCAGGGGTGAGCGCGCATCGCAAATAAGTGGTATGCTATAGGCGGCAGGTTTCACGCGCGCCGCCGAATGGACACAAGCAACGCAGTGCGTTGAAGTGGACTGATATGAAACTTCACATCAAGAACTTTCGCTCAATCGAGAACCTAGACTTGGAGCTTGCGCCCATAACCGTGCTGTACGGGCATAACGGCACAGGCAAATCCAGCGCGCTCTACGCCCCGCTCACGCTGCGGAACGTCGTCAGCAACCCCGCTAGGCACATCCAAGAGTTCTTCAACTACGGCTTCGCCAACCTTGGGGAATTCAATGAGGTTGTCTTCGACCACAACACCTATCGTGAAGTGGCATTGGGAATCTCAGTTGAGAAATTTTATGAGGGATACAACCCTGATGAAATCGGCTCTTTTGTTAAATTGGACTACAAAGTTGGCTTCCAAAAAGACGCTTCAGGCTCATTCCAGCTCAACCTCGCGTCATTCAATCGTTATCGCGAAGTTGAGCGCATTATACTGAATTCAGTACATTCGGTTGATTTCCCGTATAGAGAAAACGGATATGAACCGTTTGAAACGAATGATGATCAGTACTTTACTTGGAACGGCATACATACCGCGTATGTTCCTTTCTCCTTTTTTGAAGATTTTCCACGTATGAACACGGGAGACCTGGGATATGTGCCAAGCGAATTAAAGGACCTTATAGATGCGTCCATAGAAGAGTTGAAGCGCGTGACTTTCGTCCCGCTTGGAAGGGGGTTCTTCCATTCGCTTTACTCACTGCAGTGGGTATCACCTATGGCCGCCACCGAACAGGAAATGACAAGTTTGATTGCCAACGATAGGCACCTTGAGTATGCAATCAGCTACCGTATGGAACGGATACTCAACAGGGAATTTCGGGTACGCAACACAATCGGTTCCGAAATGTTTTCTCTGGACAGCATCGACAGGAAATCCAGAGTGGGCGCATCGCTGGTGAACGACGGCTTTGGCGTCAACCAGCTGGTGTATCTGCTGGCGAAGGTCTTGCATCCGGATGCAGGGATTGTGTGCATCGAAGAGCCGGAAATCCATCTGCATCCCACGGCGATACGCCGCTTGGCGCGCGAATTGAGCGCCATTGCGCAGGAAGACGATGGCAAGCGGCTGCTAATCTCCACGCACAGCGAGCAGTTCATAGTGGCGTTCTTGGCGCTTGTGGCGGAAGGCAAGCGCTCCCCCGACGACATCGCAATCTACCTGGTCACCAAAGACGGCAAGTCCTCTGAATTCCAACGCCAACAGGTGAACGAACAAGGGCAGATAGCGGGCGGATTGGCAAGTTTCATGGAAGGTGAAATGGAAGACATGAAGGCGCTTTTTGGTATATCAGGGAAGGACGAATAGTTTGGCTTCCAAGTTGCTGGTAATAAACGAATGGCTCTTTCACGACCTGCAAGGCGATAACGAACAAGAAGCGCAAAGTGAAACCTTTCGTTTCTTACAAGCGTTTCAGCAGAGCCAAGACCGAATTGCCGTGCCATATGGGGATAACCCGTGGATGGATAAACTCCACGGGTTAATGAGACACGAATCCCTTCATATAAAAAATCTAAGCAGGTTTATAGGAATAAACATAATCCAAGACCCTAGCAAGTGCGTATATCGGCATCAGTCAGATATTGACGCAGCAGATATACCTGATGACGCAATCGCCGCCGCGCCCGAAGAAGACATATATCTGATTGAACTCTACTATGCGGCGCAAGCCGATCTTTTGGTTACCACAGACCACGGCTTGCATAACGCCTTTGCGCCCCGCGATGATGTTGAAATAACTTTCAGGGACGAATTCTTGGAAGGCTATTTGCGGTAAAGCGCTCACCACAAAGCACACTCTTAAATCCCACGGAGGCATTCATGCTCGAAAAACTCAGTCTCGACGGCAAGACCATCGTCATTACCGGCGGCGGCACCGGGCTCGGACGCGCTATGTCCGTGGCTATGGCGAAGGCGGGCGCCGATATGGTCATCGCATCGCGGCGGCTCGGCCCCATCGAAGAGACTGCCGACGCCGTGCGCGCAGAGGGCAGGCGCGCTATCGCCGTGTCCACCGATGTTACCGATTCGGCGCAGGTCAACCGCCTGTTCGAGCGCGCTATCGCCGAGTTCGGCAAGGTGGACGTCCTGTTCAACAACGCCGGCATCGTGCGCGGGCAAGGCTCTATTCCCATCTGGGACATCACCGACGAGGATTGGCGCATCGGCATTGACACCAACCTGACGGGCGCATTCTACTGCTCGCGCGCCGTAGCCAAGCATATGATTGAACGCGGCGGCGGCAAAATCGTGAATGTGTCCTCCGGGTTCGGCTTTCGCGGCGGGCGCGACAACTATATGTACACCTGCGGCAAGGGCGGCATCGTCCAACTCACCCGCACTATCACCACCAGCATGAGCCGCTACGGGATTACGTGTACTTGCATCGTGCCGGGCTTCATTCCCACCGAAGGCACGGCGGCGTCCAACGATACGCTGCCGCGCGGCGGCTTCATCCCAACGGGGCGCGTGGGCAGGCCGGAAGAGATGGGGCCGCTGGCGGTGTATCTCGCATCCGACGCATCCGACTATATGAACGGCGAAATGTTCGTCATAGACGGCGGCGGGCTGGCAGGCGGCTATGCGCCCACCGGCTACGCGCCCGAAATCCCGCTTGCGGTGTAGCCGAATGCGCGCGCCAATCACGCCGCATATCGCCTACGCATCGCCCATATTGCCTGTGCGCATTGCCTAGCGCCGCCACATTTGCCCGCGCACATTGCCATCACATCGCCCATAAGGAGAGCCTGATATGCCCATACCTCAAGAGTGGAATCTGAGCGGCAAGACCGCCGTTCTGACCGCGGACCGCCGCGGCTGGTCGCCGTTCCTCGCCGCCGCGCTTGCCGAAGCGGGGGCGGACGTCGCAATCGCCGGCTCTGCGCGCTCCGACGCCGCCGACGCCGCCAAAGCGGTGGAACGCCACGGCCGCCGCGCGCTTGCCATCACCGCCGACGTCACCAACGCCGCCGATGTAGAGGCTATGGCGCAGCAAGTTATCTCAGAGTTCGGCAAGGTGGACATACTGGTCAACAACGCCCGCGCAGAGTTCGGCAAGCCATTCGAAGATGTATCAGAATCCGAATGGCAAACGCTGATGGATTTCAATGTGAAGTCAATGTATCTGTGCAGTCAGGCGGTCGGCAGGCGGATGCTGGCGCAGTCGTCGGGGCGCATAGTGAACATCGGGTCCGGGCTTGCGGTTCGCGGGCTGTGGAACTCGGTTGCCGCATGCGCCGCGGCGGGCGCGGTGAATCAGCTCACATCGGCGCTGGCGCTGGAATGGTCACGGCGCGGCATACGGGTGAACGCCATCGGCGCCGGCTGGATCACAACCGAAGCGCCCACGCAAGAGTCGCAGCGCGAACTGCTGGTGCGCTATCTGCCGTCCCGCCGCAAGGGACACCCCACCGACCTGTGCGCGCTGCTCGTCTATCTCGCCTCCGACGCCTGCGATTTCGTAACCGGCCAGACCATCTACATCGACGGCGGCGCGCTGGCGCACGCTTAGAGGCGTTGCCGGCGTCAAGCTCCGCCAAGCCGCTAGCAGGCGCAAGCGGGATGCGCGCAAGCAATTCCATCTTGCTATCTGAGGTCAGTGATTGAAACTCGCTGAAGCGATCCAACTGAACGATGAGCTTCCCTTTGAGGATGAGCTGATGAACCCCACGCTGGATGCGCTGCGGCAGCGCGACGGCAGGGCTACCCCCGCTCAGATTCGGCAGTATGTCATCGATGCGCTGAACATTGGGTCCGCCGCCGCCCAATTTCGCATGGGCAAGAGCAACGAACTGGGGAAGCGGCTAACTCGCGTTAGGGCAGACCTCAAGCGCTACGGCGTGATCGACAACCGCAAGAGCGGCGTATGGGCGCTGACCGCGCTGGGACGCTCCGTGCGCTGCGTCGACCCGCAGGATGTGTTTGATTATGTGTTTCTCCAAAACAAGTTTTGGGTAAGCGGCAGAGCCGCAGGCGGGATATGGCGCACCCACAACAGCGGCAATCAAGATCTGGATAGGCTGCTGGAAGAGCTGGGCGTTGACCTGCCTTACGAAACGAGGTATAGAAACGCGGAGTATCACGCCAATGACTGGAAGCGCATCCTTCACACATCGCTGTCGGCGATGTCCCCCAAGGCGTTTGAGCATCTGATAGTGCGCCTGTTGCTAGAGTACTCCAATATGGACGATGTAGAGGTTACGGACAGAACCCGCGACGACGGCGGCTTGCACGGCTTCGCGACGTTGCGTCACGCCGATGCGGGCAGCGTTCGAGCGCCATTTCAGCTTAAGCGCTTCGGCGGCAGAGTCAGCCTCAAGGATGTGCTGGAGCTTCGCGGCAAGATGACGACGGAGGACAGCGGCGTTGGGATAATTCTGACTACCAGAGATTTCATGCGAAACGCCCGCAATGAGGCGCAGCGCGAGCCGCGCATCGTGATGATTAACGGCGATACGATGTTTGAGCAGCTTCGCCGCTTGGGATGGGGCATCAGCAGCGGCGGCGAAGTGGTGGATGTATCTACCTACTACTTTGACAACTACCATCTGTTCTATTCTATGGACTGACCGCGCGATGATTTTGGATGTTCGGGTAACGCCGCGCGCAAGCCGCAACGCAATCGAGACGGACGGGCAACGCCTAATAGCGCGGGTTGCGGCGCCGCCCGACGGCGGCAAGGCAAACGCCGCGGTGGAAGCGTTGCTTGCGAAGCGACTGGGTATTGCCAAACGCGATGTGGCAATCGTGAGCGGCCGCAAGTCGCGCGACAAGCGCATCCGCATCGATGGTCTGAGCGCGGCGGCGGTCTTCGAGCACTTGGCTTGACGATAGCGGCGTCCGATTGCGATAAGCCCGCCCGCTATCCCGGCCAACCCTGTTACTCCGGGTGCTGCTATGCGGCAGTCATTGCATTGGGCTTGCGCGCGCCGTGTACGCAGGCTAAGCCTATATCAGGCTCAGCAGCACGCGTTGCACAATCATCATAATGATGAGCGCCACCATCGGAGATAGGTCGATCATCCCCATTCGGGGCAGCACGCGGCGGATGGGCGCAAGTATCGGCTCGGTTATCTGATATAGCGCCACCACGATGGGGTTGTAGGGCGATAGGTTGAGCCAAGATATGATGACGCGCCCTAGTATCGCCACCCAAAGCGCGTAGAAGAGGATGTTTATGAACCAGGATAGAAAAATTGCGCTCACTGCTTCCTGCCCAACGCTTGTGATTTGTCGTATGCGGCGCTGACGCCGTCGAGTACGGATGCGCGAAAGCCGCCGCTTTCCATTGCGCGCAGCGCCGCTATGGTGGTGCCGCCCGGCGATGTTACCATATCCTTCAGTTCGGCGGGATGCCGTCCGGTTTGCTCTACAAGGCGCGCGCTGCCCAGCACGGTTTGCAGCGCCAGTTTGCGCGCCATATCGCGCGCCATTCCCAGATACACGCCCGCGTCTATGAGCGCCTCTATGAACAGAAACACATACGCCGGGCCGCTTGCGCTGAGCGCGGTTGCCATATCGATCAGCTTCTCATCGGGGACATATACCTCTTCGCCGAGTATGCTCAGGATTTGGACGGTGGCTTGGCGCATCAACGGGGGGACGGCGTCGGCGGCAGTCCACACGCTCATTCCCGCGCCTATCTGAGCCGGCGTGTTCGGCATAACGCGAATCACGGCGGCGTGGTTCAGCCCGCCGGTGAGCGTATCCATAGTTGCGCCAGCGACGATGGATGCGATTGTTTGCGATGGGGTAAGGCTTTGGCTCAGATCTGGCAGCGCGTCCGCCAAGGTCTGGGGCTTGACGGCTAGAAAGATGAGGTCGACGCCGCGTATCGCCGTTGCGTTGTCGGCGAATACGGCTACGCCGTGCGTTTGCGCCAGGTGTTCGCGCCGCTCTGCGACGGGTTCGCCCACGCTGACGGTTTCCGGCGAGGCCAGGCGCGCGCTCAGTACGCCGCCGATAATCGCTTCCGCCATCACGCCGCCGCCGATGAATGCCAATCTCATACCCGCATCTCCAAGTGTCGGCAGTGAATTTCAGTACGCCGCCGGCTGCCGATTTCCGACGACTTTCATCCGCGCGCTAGGGCAATCGGCTATCGCTCGCAAGCGAAACCGCAACCCGTATAGACTCTAGCATACTTTCGGCGTCGGCGATTCCTTTGCCCGCAATGTCAAACGCCGTGCCGTGGTCAACCGAAGTGCGAATGAAGGGCAAGCCTAGGTTGACGCTGATGCTTTTGGCGAAGTCGTGAACCTTAATTGGGATATGCCCCTGGTCGTGGTACATCGCAAGCACGGCGTCGTATCTGCCGTTGATTGCCTGGGGGAACACGCTGTCCGCGGGGACGGGGCCGGTGGCGTCAATGCCCATAGCGCGGGCGGCTTCTACGGCGGGCGCGATCTGGAGCGCCTCTTCGTCGCCGAGCAGACCGCCGTCGCTGGCGTGCGGGTTCAGCGCCGCCACGCCGATGCGCGGCTCCGGGAAGCCCCACGCCTTGAACGATTCTTCGGTGAGGCGAAGTTTCGCCAGCACATTCTCTTTGGTAACATAGTCGCAGGCGACGCGCAGCGAGCGGTGGGTGGTCAGATGCACCACGCGCAGGGTGTTCGCCGTGAGCATCGTGGCTACCTCTTTCGCGCCCGTCTGGCTCTGGAAGATTTCCATATGCCCGATGTCGGAGTAGCCCGCCATCTTGCAGGCTTCCTTGTTGATGGGCGCAGTGGCAATCGCCTGCACGGCGCCGGCGCTGGCAAGCTCGCCCGCCTTGAGTATCCACTCGACGGTTGCCTTGCCGGCGGCGGCGGACAATTTGCCGTACTCGATTGCGCCGTAGTCGAGGTTCTCGAGATCCAGCACGTCGATTGCGCCGTAGTCGCCGCTCACATCGTCGATGGCGTGGGCGGTCTTGGCGGCGCCCGGAGCGCCGATAAGGTCGAGTGCGGCGTTCATAGCGGCGGCGCTACCCACCACAAACGGGCGCGTCTTCTGATACACCCATTCGTCTTGGAGCGCTTTGGCGGTAACCTCCGGCCCGATGCCGGCGGGATCGCCCATCGTGATGGCAAGCAGTGGTCTATCGCTCATATCAGTCCTCTCAGATGCGATTGGCCGCCTAATTCCGCCAATCGGCTCTTTATGCAACGCAGGTTAAGGATCCGCGGGAAAGCGCTCCGCAAGCCGCCGCGGCTACTCCCAGGGCGGCGGCTCGTCAAACGGCTCATCGTTGTCTTCGGCGCGCTGCTTGCGGGCGTACCACGCCTTGGCGTCCGCCTTGGCTTTGGCTTCGCCGCGCGCTTCGCCCCGCGCTTCGCCGATTGCGACGCCACGCTCCTCGCCCCGCGCTTCGCCGATTGCAAGGCCGCGCTCCTCGCCCCGCGCTTCGCCGATTGCGATGCCACGCTCCTCGCCTATCGCCACACCGCGCGCTTCGGCCGCTTCCATGTTTTCTGCGTACTTGTCCCTTATCACCGGCAGCACCATCATCAGCCTCCTGAACGCTGCTCTGATTGAACGCCATAGCCATACTAGCCCGATTGTAGCCAACAACGCCGGCAATACCGCCGCGCTTATCGACTTCACGGTTTCGATTATACAACCCGTTTGCGGATACTGCGCCGCGCTGCAGCCGCCCATAAGCGCGTCCGCCAGCGCAATCACGCTCCAAGCCAGGATTATCAGCGCATACACCGTGCCGTGCAGCCGCTTTTCGCGCCTGGATATGCCCAGCAGGTCGACCTGTTCGTCGTCGTTTGGATTTTCAATCATTATACCCTATACCTCCGTTGTGGGAATAGAAAACCCCTGCCGATATGTGGGTTATGCCGTCGGCAGGGGTTTGGTTTGGATGCGCTGCAGTCCGCCGCTATGCCGCGCTATTCGCACTTGGTATAGCCGCACTCTAAGCAACGGATGCAGCCCTCTTGGTGTATCACTCTGCCGTCGCATTTGGGGCATCCGCCGCTGCGGAGCGCTGAGGTGGCGTACTGCACGCCGGGTTTGCCGCCGGCGGAGGGGCTGAACAGCCCTAGCTGAGCGGCGCTGCGGCTGTTCATGGTGATGACGTCCGAATCTTCGGCGCGCTTGAGATGCCGCCTCAGCACATGCGCCACGCCGTCTTCGGCGGAGCGTATCAGCACGCCGTTGTCCCACACGGGTTCGGAGGTTATGCCGCTCAGTTGCTCGACGATCGCGTCCGGAGAGATGCCCGACCGCAGGCACAGCGACACCATGCGCGATAGCCCTTCGAGGTGCGCGGGTTCGCTGCCGCCCGCCTTGCCAATTGCGGTGAAGAGCTCGAAGGGCTTGCCACCTTCGTCGAAATTTAGGGTAACGTACATTGTGCCGTGCCCGGTGCTTACGCGCTCAGTTACGCCGTACACGGCGGTCGGGCGTCGGCGTGGGAATAGGTCGCTGGCGCCGTCCGTATCCGATTCGGCGTCCTTGCCGGTTTCCAATACCTGCATTGACTTTGAGCCGTCGCGATAGACGGTAACCGCCTTGCAGTCCGTTTGCCACGCAAGGTAGTACGCCGCTTCTACATCCTCTATTGTGGCGCTGTTGGGCATATTGATTGTCTTGGATACGGAGTTGGTAACATGCGCCTGCCACGCCGCCTGCATGCGCACATGCGCTTCGGGGCTGATTTGCATAGCGGTGCGAAAGTTGGCGGGATCTATGCCGTATTCGGTGAAGATGCGCTCTGCGTTTTCGGGGGCGTCGGCAAGCCGGCTCAGCGCTTCGCGCACCTGCTCTTCGCCGGCAAGGCGCAGCCGCAACTCTTCCCATACGGATTTGGGGGCGTCAAGCAGGCGCTCGCTTGTGCCTTCGTGGTCTTCCCATAGCACATTGGACCACCAGGCGTTGGCGAAGTGCGGCTCTATGCCGGACGAGCAGTCGGCGAGGCGGCTTATTGTGCCGGTGGGCGCTATGGTGATGACGCTGGAGTTTCGCACGGGTGGCATGCCGCGATCTTTGAGCGCAGAGCCTTCGTATTCGGGGAAGGGGCCGCGCTCGGACGCCAAATGCGCGGATTCGTCCCATGCGGTATCGTGAATGAACTTGCCCACCGATTGGGTGAGGTCAAGCGCCTGCTGCGAATCGTAGGGGATGCCCATCCGGATGAGGGCGTCCGCCCAGCCCATTACGCCCAACCCGATGCGGCGCGTGGCTAGGTTGACTTCGCGGAGTTTGGGCAGCGGGAACTGGTTCACCTCTATCACGTCGTCCAGGAAGCGCGCTGCGGTTCTGACCGTGTCTTCCAGCGCGCGCCAGTCGAAGCCGCCGTCTTCGCCGATGTGCTTGTCGAGGTTGATGGAGCCGAGGCAGCAGTTGCCGTAGTTCTCCAAGAACTCTTCGCCGCAAGGGTTGCTGGTTTGGATGTCGCCCAGCTGCGGGTTGGGCTGCGTGTCCCACACGCGGTCAATGAACACCACGCCCGGATCGCCCGTCTTCCACGCCGATTCGCATATCTCGCGCCAAAGTTCGCGCGCGCTGACCGTATCGGCGAGTTCGTTGATTGCGCCCTGCCCGGTGTCCCGCGGGTTGTAGAGCGGCCAGTCTTCGTTGTTGGCGACGGCGCGCATAAACTCGTCGGTGATCTGCACCGATATGTTGAAGTTTTGCAGCGTGTCGTCGGCGTCTTTGCAGTGGATGAAGTCGCGCACGTCGGGGTGGCTGATGTGGAGCTGCCCCATATGCGCGCCCAACCGAAACGCGCCCTGCGTCAGGGTTGCGCCCACCGCGGAGTAGAGCTTCATCACCGCGATTGGGCCGCAAGCTTCGCCGTGCGTGGTGGCGATGCGGTCATGCTTGGGACGCAGGCGCGAGAAGCCGAAGCCGATGCCGCCGCCCCACTTCTCTATCAGCGCGGCATCGCTCGCCACTTCCATAATGGAGTTCATATCGTCTTCGGGGGACACCACGAAGCAGGCGGACAGGCAGCCCCTGCCCCCGGCGCCGGCGTTCACCAGCGTGGGCGAGTTGGGCAGGAACTTGAGGGATGTCATCAGGTTGTAGAAGCGGGCAGTCCATAAAGCGCGCGCTTCCGGCTTTTCGCCGTCTGCTACGGCGGCGGCGACGCGGCGGAACAGCCCTTCGGGATCTTCGAGTGGCGCGTCGTTTTCGTCTTTCATAAGGTAGCGCTTCTCGAGGATGACGCGCGCATTATCGGAGAGTGATACGCCGCCGGTTGGCTCGAGCCACGTATCGGCATGGGCTGCGTCCGGGCTGCGTATGGCGAGCGCTGCGCCGTTTGCGGCGGCGGCGTTGGCGGCGCCCACTAGCATCGCGACCGCCTCGTTCACGCGCTCATCGGCAAAGTCGAAGGGCGCCAGCGCTTCTTTAATCTTATCCAATTCCGCAACGCCCCCGTTGCCGCGCGCATCTGCCAAGGCGGGTACGCTCCGCGAGCCGTTGCCGTTATGGTTCTGTATCATCTCATCCCCCTTGGCAAGCCAAGTTGCCGTTTTCGTTTTGCGAATATGGTAATGGCATCGCATCGCCGGGTTATTCGTATTTTCAGTTCACAATAGCGGCGCTACTCAATGTGTCTGATGTGTGTGATAATAGGATTTTAGAACAGATATACGGCGCACCGCAAGGTCGATTTTGCAAGCGCATTGGCGTTTCGGCCAGCGCGGTTGCATCACGACGGCAGCGCGGCTTCGGATTTGCGGGGCCGGCCGCGCCGCCGCTTGGAGCGCGCATCGGCGGCTGCGTCGTCGCGCAATAGCGACAACTGGTTGACCGCCGATGCGCTGACGCCGTTTGACTCCAGCGCGTCGATCTCGGTCTTGAAGCTCTGTATGTCCTGAAAGTCGCGGTACACGCTGGCGAAGCGGATGTACGCCACGCGGTCGAGCGCGGACAGCCGCTCCATCACTAGCTCGCCGATGGTGTGCGATGGCAGCTCCGCCCTGCCCTGCATGTACAGCCGCGCCTCTATGTCGTCGACTAGCTTTTGGATTTTGGCGGCGGATAGCGGCCGCTTGGCGCACGCCTTCATTAGGCTGTCCCAGAGCTTTTGGCGGCTGAACTCCTCGCGCCCGCCGTCCCGCTTGACCACAAGCAGCGCCTTCACATGCGCGCGCTCGTATGTGGTGAAGCGCCCGCCGCAGGATACGCACTCGCGGCGGCGGCGTATTTCGTCGCCGGAATCGCGGGAGTCCACAACCTTGGTGTTTATGCAATCGCAGAAGTGGCAGCGCATTTTCGAACTTTATCTAAGTAAATTATTAGACATCATACAATATATTGTGTTTTGTGATACTATATGTACTATATCTAGGGTTTTGACGGATGTCAACCGCCAGTTTTCGTTGCTGCTCGCCTACCTTTGAGGACGTGCTTGCGCCCTTGCGGTGGGTTTTAACGCAAGGGCGCAGGGGCGCAAAGGGATTTGGGATTTGGGTTTAGGCTTTACTGCGATGCGGCGGCTACCTGGCCGGTGAAGGCGCTTACATGGCGCGTCCATACGCCCGCGCTTGTTTCGTAGTACACATACATCCGCAGGTAGTGGTTCAGGTCGGCGGCTACGGGCGTGTAGTTAGTCCACCAGACGTCGAAGATGTACTCGCAATCGGTGTAGGTAGTATCGGCGTTGTCGCAGCGCTGCCACGCGAATCGCGCGTCCACAGCGCCGCTGGGCCTAGGGTCGTTGGCTATTATCAGCTCGCCCACGCGCGGGCTTGCGTTGCCGTTGTTGTAGAAGGTTATCGCCGAGCCTGCGGTTGCGGCGCTTGCGTTTTTGACGCGGCCGCCTAATGCGCGGGTGTATGCGAAGCCGCCGCCGGATAACGCCACTTTGGCGCGCAGGAAGTGGTTCAAATCTGAGGTCGTGGGCGCGTATTCGTAGGTTGGGGCGGTTATGCCGCTGATGACTTCCCAAGTATCGCCGTTGTCTGACCTTTCCCAGATCCATTTGCCGCTGCGGCTGGAGCGCGTTGCGGCGTTTAGGCATACGCCCACGCGCTCGCCCACGATGGGGGCGTTCCAGTTGTCTGGTATGCCCATCGCTTGGCCGCCCTGCGGATCGGTGCTCATCATCTTGTAGTCGAGCATGGGATACTGCATCTTGTTGCCGAATGTCCAGGGATCGTCGTTGCCGGTTACGCCGTCAAGATTGGTGTTCCAGTTGGCGTAGATGCCGCTGTAGCCGGTGGGGGTTTGGAGCTGGCGGGTGGTTTTGCCTGTGCCGCCTGCGCTGGTGGTTTGGCCGCTTGTGGATGTGTCCCAGTAGCTATTGGACACGTTGTTTGCAGACTGGGGCACTGCGGCTCCAATTAGCCCGCCGAATCTTGTATCCGTTCCGCTGGAGCGGACAACCCGTCCGGTGGAGTAGGTGTCTGTTATAGCGTCGCCACCTCGATACCCCACTAGCCCGCCGACGCGCGTCCGACCGGAGACATAGGCGGTGGAGTAACTGCTTGAAATAGTTCCTTGCGAGTTGTAGCCGACTAACCCGCCTACACGATCGCTGCCCGCAACCTTGCCGGTTGTGTAGCTGGCTACGATTGCGGCTGTTGAAGCGCCGCTGAAGCCTGCCAAAATGCCTACCCAATTGCCTCCGCTAACATTGGCGTTGGTTATGCCCAGTTGTTCGATGCGGGCGCTGCCGGCAAAGCCTCTGAATAGACCTTGGTAGGCGGCGGCGCTGCGGTTGATGAACAGATTGTTGATAGTGTTGCCGTTGCCATTGAAATTGCCTGTGTAGCTGGTGAGGTTGGATGCGTCGGTGATTGGCGACCAACCCGCGCCGCTGTTGTAGTAGGCGTCGCCGGAGTCTGTGCCGATGCTGCCGTCGCCGTCGGTGTCTAGGTCGATGTCATTCATAAGTTCGTAGCCGACGCAGGTGGGCTGCTCGGCGGTTTGGGAGTTGCCGTCGTGGTCGGTGAGTTTGCAGCCCATGCCGGTGGCAGGGTTGGAGAAGGCGGTGGTGTAGTTTGTCCAATCGGATGCGCTGACGGAATCTTGCTTGCCGTTGCCATTGAGGTCGTAGCGAATGGCGTTGAGCTGCTGGTGGGTTTTGACGTCGATGTAGCCGTCATCGTCGGAATCGTAGTCGGTGGTGGATTGGGCGGCGGCGGTTGCGCTGAGGGATAGCAGGGCGGCCAGCGTTAGCAAGACGCTGAGAACGGTTACGCCTGCGGTTCGGCGTGTAGTTCTTGGGCTTGACTTTTTTAGATTTTTATGGGGGGGGGGGGGGGGGATGAATAAAAACTAAAACGTATAAGCGCCATTCGAATCACCTGTTTTATCGCTGATTTGAGTGGGGGGGATGCCGTCCCCAACTCTAACTTTTCCCCTTGATGGGGAAGGGTTCTCAATTGGTTGAATATCCTGAATGTCTTAGGCTGGGATTATTTTAACGCAAGGGCGCAGAGAACGCAAAGGGTGTTGTGGCATTTTAGCGGCGCCGTTTGGGGATAGGACGTTCAGGTTGTCGGTCAGTCCTGGTCGTCGGTGCGTCTTAGGGCGTCGAGTTGGGCGCGTAGGCGGCGGTTTTCGGCTTCGGCTTGTTGGGCGCGGTTTTCGGCTTGTTGGCGGGCGCGGGCTTCTTCGTCGGCGCGGGCGGTTTCTTGCAACCGCATGTTGCGCTCATCGAAAAAGGTCAGCAGGTATTCGCCGACGTTGTGGTCATACCAGCGCAGGTTGCCGTACTCCCAGCACACATATAGATCCAATACCGCGCTGTAACCGCGGCAGCGATTAGCGTCTAGCCAATCTATGTCGATCGGCTTGTATCCGCCCTCGACTAATCGATCGCCCGCAAGCGCCTCCTTGTGGTAGTCGCCGCCCGTCTGGTCGTACCGCCAGTATTCGCGTATCCCGTAAGCGGCGTAGTCTATGCGCTTTTCGGTTTCGTCGATTATGCCGGTCGTCTTAGACGCCACTTCCAGCGCGAAATCCGGCGGCTTGCCCTGAAGGTCTATCGCATAGCCGTCTTGCAGAATGGCGAGCTCCGGATCGCAGTTGAACGACACCATCAGGTCGGGACGGCGATGCTCTTTGGACGCGGCGGCGGTGGGCGCAACGGATACTTCGCCCAGCACAAGCGTTGTGTCCGGATTGCCTAGGTGAACCTCAAGCGCGGTTACATGCGCGAAGCGGTTTAGGTAGAGCGAGTTCTGCATATCGTCCCTTGGGGGATATTCGGGAAATACGGCAAGATATTCGTCCTGTTCGCCTTCGGCTTGCTGATGAACGTCTTGCTTGGGAGCGGCGATTAGTTTTGTAACCATTGGCTGCCTCCGCTTGCCAAGCCGCGGGGATTGGCGGCGTGTCCGTGGGATGATGGGGTGTATTTTACCGCAAAGCCCGCAATGGCGCAAAGGGGGAAACGGGTTTTGAGAGGCGAAGCGCAATTAGTTTGTTTTATATCAAGCGCGCTGCGTGTTATAATCAGTTTAGCGAGCCAATTGTTTTTCAGGGAGCTGTCCGTGCGAATTACTCAAGGGGAAACCGTTGACCTGCAGACGGTTCTTCACATAGAACTGGAAGACGCCGATACCGAGCCATATCTGGATATGGGCTATCGCAAGGTGCGCCCGTATGTCACATATCCCGGCTTTCGCAAGGGCAGGGCGCCGCGCCATATCGTAATGCAGATGGTTGGGCGCGAGGCGATCCTCAATGAGGCGCTGGACTCGATGCTGCCGGAGATAGCGGGCAAAGCCATCCAAGAGCAGCAGATCGAGATGGGCGGCGTGCCTAGCATGGAGGTGCTCGACCTCGATCCGGTAACCTTCAGGGCGACGGTGCCGCTGAGGCCGCAGGTGGACATCGGGGCGTATCGCGATATTCGCGTTGAGGCGGAAGAGACCGAAGTCAGCCAAGATGATGTCCAAGAAAGGCTAGAACAACTTCGACGCAGTATGTCATCATGGGAACCGGTGGAGCGCCCGACGCAGATGGGCGATATGGTTACGATGACCGCCACCGCCACGGTGGAAGGCGAGTCGGTCTTGGACGAAACCGATACGGTGTACTTCTTGGACGCCGACGCCGCGCATCCCTTCCCCGGCTTCGCCGAGGCGCTGGCGGGCGCTGAACTGGATGCGACGCGCGAATTCGAGCTGGATGTGCCGGACGATTTCGAGAATAGCGACGTCGCCGGCAAGCGCGCGCATGTTCAGGTTACGGTGAGCGACGCCAAAGAGCAAATCCTGCCCGAACTCGACGAAGAGTTCGCGCAAGGCGTGGGCGAAGGCTATGATTCGCTGGATGCGCTGCGCGAGCAGGTCGAGAGCGAACTCAAGGCGGAAGCCGAGAACGCCGCGCGGCAGCGGCTGAGCGAAGCCGCTATGCAAAGCCTTATGGACGGGGCGTCGGCCGAGATAGCGCCAATGATTATCGACAACGAAGTCAACTATATGATGAACGAACAGGCGCAGATGCTCGCCGGAATGAACATACGGATGGACGACTACATTCGCGCAACGGGCGCTACCGAAGCGGAGGTGCGCGAAAGCCTGCGCGAAGAAGCCGCGAACCGCATCAAGCGCAGCCTGGCGCTCTCCAAACTCAGCGAACTTGAGGGCATCGAAGTGTCCGACGATGATGTGGAAGAGCGGATCGAGTTCATACTAGAGCGCCAAGCGCAAGCCGCCGAGAACGCCGACGCCGAGGCGCCTGAGATAACGGACGATGTGCGCGCGGGCGTGCGGCAGGCGCTGCGCACCGAAAAGACGTTGGAGCGGCTGGTCGCCATAGCCAAGGGCGAAGCGCCGGCGCTGACGGATGGCGGCGACGGCGCTGCGGATGACGCTGATGCCGAAACCGACGCCCCGGCGCAAAACCCCTCTTAACGAAACAACTAAGGAGAATGAACAGATGCTATACAGGCCTGATGAGTTGAGTTCGATTGCGTGGCGGCAGGGCGCCGGGCCTGAGAATGTCATTCCGATGGTGGTGGAGTCCGGGCCGCGCGGCGAGCGCGCCTACGACATCTACTCAATGCTGCTGAAAGAGCGCATCGTCTATTTGGGAACGCCCATCAACGACCAGGTAGCCAACGCCATCATAGCGCAGCTGCTGTTCCTGGACAGGGAAGATCCCGATAGGGATGTTAGCCTCTACATCAATTCGCCGGGCGGCGTGATATACGCGGGGCTGGCGATATACGATACGATGCGGCTGATACGCCCCGATGTGTCCACGATTTGCGTGGGGCTTGCGGCGAGCATGGGCACGGTGCTGCTGTGCGCCGGAGCGACGGGCAAGCGGTTCGCGCTGCCTGATTCCACGATACATATGCACCAAGCGATGGGCGGCGCTCAGGGGCAGGCGACGGATGTCGAGATAGCGGCGCGCGAAATTCTGCGGCTACAGGATAAGATACGCACGATACTCGCGGACAACACCGGGCAGCCGTATGAGCGGATAGCGCAGGACACCGACCGCGACCATTATATGAGCGCGGAACAGGCGCAGGAATACGGGCTGATCGACGAAGTGCTGGAGTCGTCGGCCGGGGCGTAGCACTCTCTACAATGCTACATTGCGCGGCGGCCCGATGCGACGGCCGCGCAACCACAAACTTGACTGATAAGCGGGGTACTCGGCGATATGACAAGCCGCAGCGATTATACATGCTCTTTCTGTGGCAAGCCGCAGGCGCAGGTCAAGCGGCTGATTAAGGGACACGACCGCGTGTTCATCTGCGACGAGTGCGTGCTGCTCTGCGATCAGATCATATCTGAGGAAAGCCCCGCGCGTCCGCCAAGCGAAGCGGCAAGCCCGAATATGGCGGGGCTCAGTCCCAAGCTTATCTACCAGCATCTTGAAGAGTATGTGGTGGGGCAGGAATGGGCGAAAAAGGTGCTCTGCGTGGCGGTGTACAACCACTACAAGCGCGTCAGCTCGCAGTATGACCAGGACAATGTTGAGATACAGAAGGCGAACATTCTGACGCTCGGCCCGTCCGGTTCGGGCAAGACGCACATAGCGCAGACCTTGGCGCGCATCCTGGATGTGCCGTTCGCCATCGCGGACGCCACCTCGCTGACTGAAGCGGGCTATGTGGGCGAGGATGTTGAAAACATACTGCTGCGCCTGATTCAAGCCGCAGATTACGATGTTGCGCGCGCCGAGCAGGGCATAATCTACATAGACGAAATCGACAAGATAGCGCGTAAAAGCTCCAACCCGTCCATAACGCGCGATGTGTCCGGGGAGGGCGTGCAGCAGGCGCTGCTGAAGATCATTGAGGGCTGCACCGCCAACGTGCCGCCGCAGGGCGGGCGCAAGCATCCCCACCAAGACTTCCTGCAAATCAAGACCGACAATGTGCTGTTCATCTGCGGCGGCGCTTTCGAGGGAATGGACAAGATAATCAGCAAGCGCGTGTTCAAAGACAAGAACGCCATCGGCTTCAAGGGCAGCGCCGCCAACAAGCGCAGCGCCGAACAGGAAGACAACCTGCTTCACTATGTCAACCCCGACGACCTGATGGAGTACGGCTTCATACCCGAATTCGTGGGACGGCTGCCGGTGGTGGCAAGCCTGGATGCGCTGGACAAGCCGGCGCTCATCAAGGTGCTGACCGAGCCCAAGAACGCGCTTGTTCGGCAGTACAAGTCGCTCTTTAGCATGGATGACGTGGAGCTCGTCTTTACCGAAGAGGCGCTAGAGGCGGCGGCGGAGCAGGCACTCAACCACAAGACGGGCGCGCGCGGTCTGAGAACCATCCTAGAGCAGACTTTGCTGAATGTGATGTACGAACTCCCCAGTATGAGCGATGTGTATGAGTGCGTGGTCGATGCCGACGCCATCCGCGGCGACGCGCCCGCCACGCTCAGGATGAACGGCGGCGACGAGATCCTCATCCCCGCCATAGAACACAAGAAGTCCGCATAGCCCGCGGCATCCCCCCTCCCCGTCTGTCCACGCCCGCGTTGTTCCCTGGGTCAGCGATAGTAGCGCGCTAGACAGACATCCCTTGTTGTGTTGTACCTCTCTACCCATTCGCGCGTTGTCTTGCGCCGCATATCGGTTGCCGCCGCTTCGCCGCAACCCGCTTGTCGACGTCTACGCCGCCAAAACTTACACAAAAAAGCGCGCGCTTGTATTGAACTTTGTTTATTTTACGTTTAAGGTTTGTCCAAAACACTCCGCTGACATATGCGGGAAGGGACAAATCCCATATGCGCTATGCAACCCCCGTGCCGGGCGCCTTGGACAAGCCGTTGGACGAATTCGTGAGCGCGCATATGCCGCCGGCGTCCAGCCGCGTGCCGCCCATCTACCGCGAAGCCACCACCTGCTACGCCTACATGTGTCCGTATGCCTACGGCTGTTTGGAGAAGACGGCGCGTCCAGCGCAGGTGCTTATGCGCCGCTGCATGCGCTACAAGCCGGAGGATCTTCGCATTCGGCCCGGCATATCCGATTACGCGCTCGATCTCCTGGCGAAGCGGCGCAAGTCCGGCGAGCGCCTCGCCGCCGAAACCACCGCCATCCTCGACGAGCTGCGCCCGGACGGGCCTATACGCAAGCGGGTTTAGGGGGGCGTCTGGCGGCATTCGCAGCGGGTTCGGATGTTGGGCTTGTCTGTTGATTTGCCTTACCGCCAAACCGATGGCGCTTTATAGCGTTGCCTTTCCGATCCGCTCATATTGCGTCTTTTCGCTGTGCGCCTTGGCTACGCGCGCCTGTAACGGCGGGATGCGGCGGCAAGCAAACCCGTTGCGGTGAAAGTTCGTAATTCGCGCCGCAAGCCTATGGTACAATTGCATCTACGATTTAGGCGTTGGGCGGCGCTTGGCGCAAATTGAGCGCGAAACGGAGATTGGGCTATGCTGCTGACGGAAGCGAAGGAAAGTGAACTCAGGGAATTCGTGCTGAAGCTCTTGTACGATAGGTTCGGGGACGAGTTCGTGTTCGATCCGATCTTGATACAACCCAAAACGGACTACATCCATGGCGACGAATACTTGCTCATCACCATCGTTTTGGATGGGGACGGCAGCAAATTGGATGCCGGCTGGACAATGCGGATGACAGGTATCTTGCGCCCTAAACTTGCGGAATTGGGGCTTCCCGAAATTGCGCCCCATCTGTTCGTGTTGAAATCCGAATGGGAAGAGCTGAAATCCGAATGGGAAGAGGTGAGGGCCTGATTAGGCATTATGGATCCTTACGATCTGCTACGAATTGCGAGGCAGCTCGCAAGCGGCGAACTCGGGAGCGGCAGGGGACGTCCGCGCCAAGCCGAACTGCGGCGCGCTGTCAGCACGGCGTACTATGCTATGTTTCACGCGCTCGCGCGTTGCGCCGCCGATATGCTGGTGGGAGCTACGCCCTCTCGCCGAAGTCAAGCGGCGTGGCGGCAGGCGTATCGGGCGCTGGAACACGGACATGCTAGAAATCAGTGCAACAATGCAACTATGATGAGCGAATTTCCCGATGGGATACAGAGGTTTGGGGAGTTGTTTATAAGCAATCAGATGCTTCGACATAACGCCGATTACGATCCCTACGCGACTTATAGCCGTTTTGCGGTTCTGCAAGTCATCGATGGAATTGAGCGGGTTATACCTGAATTCGACGCCGTTCCCGCGATAGACCGCCGCGCATTCGCGGTCTATGCGCTGTTCAGAACTAGAAGCGCCTAACTCGGCCCTAAATGAAAGGCTCATATGACCATCCACGAGCAAGAGCGGTACGATGTTGTGATAGCGGGCGCCGGCAACGCTGCGCTGTGCGCGGCTATGGCGGCCGCCGAACAAGGCGTATCGGCGCTGGTGTTGGAGCGCGCGCCTGAGTATCTGCGCGGCGGCAACTCGTTCTTCACCGGCGGGCTGTTTCGTTTCGCATACGACGGCATAGACCAGATTGTGGACATCATCCCCGAGATTGGCGAAGAGGAACGGCGCAGCATCGACGTGGGGCGCTACACCCAAGCGCAGTTCTACGACGACCTGATGCGAGTTACCGAAGGGTTGTCCGATCCCGAACTGGCGCAAACGCTGGTATCGCAATCCTATCCCACGATGCAGTGGCTGCAGCGGCAGGGCGTGCGCTGGATCCTCGCATACGGGCGGCAGGCATTTCGCCATGAAGGGGCGTTGCGCTTTTGGGGCGGGCTGATTGTGGAAGCGGTGGGCGCAGGCAAGGGGCTTGTCGACCAGCAGTTCGACATTCTGCAGCGCAAAGGCGTTCCCGTGTTTTATCAGACGAAAGCGGATAGTCTTATCACGGACAACCGGGGACGCATTACCGGGTTGCGGGTGCGCGGCGTTGAGGGTTACCGCGACATCAAGACGAAAGCGGTGGTTTTGGCGTGCGGCGGCTTCGAATCCAACGCTGAGATGCGGACGCGCTACTTGGGCCCCGGCTGGGAGCTGGCGAAGGTGCGCGGCACGCAGTTCAACACCGGGGACGGCATACGGATGGCGCTGGACATCGGCGCGCAGTCATACGGGCATTGGAGCGGCTGCCACGCCGTCGCTTGGGATATGAACGCCCCGCCGTTCGGCGACCGCAATATCGCGGATCTCTTTCAGAAGCACTCCTACCCATTCGGGCTAATCGTGAATGTGGAGGGCAGACGCTTCGTTGATGAGGGGGCGGATCTGCGCAACTACACCTACGCCAAGTACGGCAAAGAGATACTAGCGCAACCGCAGCGCGTGGCGTTTCAACTCTTCGATCAAAAGACAAAGCATCTGCTGCGCGACGAATACTTCATACCGCAGGCGTCAGTGGTGGAGGCGAACAGCGTTGAGGCGCTGGCGGACGGGCTTGGCATCGATGCGGAGGCGCTGGCGCAGACGGTCAGTGAATACAACGCCGCCGTGCAGCCGGGGGAGTACAACCCCACCGCGTTGGACGGCAAGCGCACCGAAGGCATTGCGCCGCCCAAGTCCAACTGGGCGCTGACGCTGGATGAGCCGCCGTATATGGGCTATGCGGTAACCTGCGGGCTGACCTTCACATTCGGCGGGCTGAAGATAAACGCATCGGCGCAGGTGATAGACGGCGAGGATATGCCCATACCCGGCTTGTACGCCGCCGGCGAGCTGACGGGCGGGCTGTTCTACAACAACTATCCGGGCGGATCAGGGCTGATGTCGGGCGCGGTGTTCGGCAAGATAGCGGGAGAGGTCGCCGCAAAGCAAGCGCAGGGGGGATAGCGGGCGCATTTCGCGGGCTATTGTGTGGGGTTCTCAGTACATCATCACAAGGGATTTCGCGCATTCGCCCATACCCGCAATCAGCCCGCATGATGCGCTCAGTACGCTGTTCTAGGAATCTGCGTATCGCCGCAAGCCGTCGCGTTAGGCTGCGGGAAGAAGTAGAGGCACTGGTGGGGAAGGGGAGACTCGAACTCCCACGCCTTGCGGCACATGATCCTAAGTCATGCTCGTCTGCCAATTCCGACACTTCCCCATTGCTGCGACGCGCGAACCGCCGATTAGTCGATGCAACGGCTGCAGTCTGCGTTACTTATGCCTTGGCGGTGGCGGTGGTGGCGGCGGAGCGGGCGGCCTTTGGGTGGGCAGGGGCTTTATGTTTTTGTGGCCGGCCTTGATAAGCTCCGCCCTTTGCCTTGGTGATGGATTAGGTTCTCTAACCATATCTTTACTCCATAGTCTCATTAAGATTTTCCGTATCTATGAACTCTACCATTTTTACATCTTCCACGGACACTATAATAAAAAAAAATTCGCGCTTATTGTTGTCCTGAGAATCGTTCTGCGCGTCGGACGCATCGGCGTCTAGCCATTCGCCTTCGATAATCCTGAAATGTCCTTGCTCCGGACGGCTCGGCCACTCCTCCGGCCAGCCATAGAGCCGCCGCCTATCCTTCAGATGCAGCACGATATAGCAGTTGGGATTTTCTGCAAACGAAGAATACCATTCCGACGAGTATGAGGTCTCTCTAGTAAATCGGAGGCGTCTGAATAGCCCGTGCAGCGTATCGTTGTTGGACGCATAGACTACGATTAGCGCAAAGGCTACGGCGCTTAAGGTCGGAACGATAATATCCAAGGTCGTTGGCCAGGGTCGACTCGCGCCAAGCAAGATTGTCAGTTGTTGGACGCTCAATGCGATGATTTGCCCAACCATCGTGAAGACCAGCGCCTGGACTACCTGCCCGAATTCGTTGGGCTTGGGGTATGAACTGAGCGAATAGAATACTGCCGCCGCCACGAATCCGGGCAGCAGGAACACAAAGACGCTAACGATTTCGCTGCTTGCCCAACTCATAGCTCTAGTCCGTATCTGATTTGCGCGCCGCGTCCGATGCGATTATAGCGATGCGCGTTTATTGCGCCAACCGCCTGCGCCGCATCGCCGCGCTACATCGCCGCCAGCAGTTTGCGGCGCAGGCCGCGCGGCTTGCTGTGTTCCACCACTAGGTCGGTTGCGTCGTGGAACGCCATGAAGTCGCGCATCGCCGCCGCAATATCGCTCACAAGCGCGTCGTCCGTCTGCACGCCGGGTTCTAGGTGGAGCCGCTTGAGGCGCAATGTCGACGCGCGCCGCTCAAGCTTGGGGTCGAAGCGCCCAACTAGGCGGTCGTGGCGCAGGATGGGCAGGCAGAAGTAGCCCCAGATGCGTTGCGGTTGCGGCTTGTATGCCTCTAGTATTTGCCGAAATCCCCAAAACTGCGTGTCCCTGTCCCGCGCCCAGAATAGGTTGTCGAAGGGCGTCAAGAATGTGGTGTGATGCGGCGTCAGCTCGCCGTCGGCGGCGCGCTCAAGCAACGGCAGGTTGTCTCTGTGAACCACTTGCTCGTCGACTCTGCCATCGAGCATTTCGACGTTGACCGATAGCAGAACGCCGTTATCAAGCAAGCGCTGAACCAGCGGCTTGGCGGGCGTGCGCTTCATATGGAAGTAGTCCGCCACTTGCGCCGCGGAACAGACGCCCAATGCGCGCGCCGACTGCTCTAGCAGCGCCAGCTGCGCCTCTTCTTCGGACGGCGGCGTTCTGTCAACCCAATCGGGCAGCGTTTCGTCGGTCAAGCCGTAGATGCGCTGAAAGTTGACGCGGTTGGCTATGGTCAACTCGCCGGTGTTGTACAGATGCTCCAGCGCCACTTTGGCGGGCTTCCAGTCCCACCATGCGCCGCCCTTGCCTTCGGGGCGCTTAAAATCGGCGGAGCGCGCCCCGCCGTTGACGCGCGCATACTCCAACACCTCTTGCAGAAGCTTGATGTTCGCCTCGTCTTCAAGCCATTGGCGGCGGCGCTTGTGCGTGGGGTTGCGGTGGCGCTGCATCGCGGGCATGACGCAGCGATACAGCGTCAGCGGGATGATGCAGGCGGCGTGCATCCAGTATTCGAACAGCCGACGGCGGTTGTCCCTGCCGAGCTTGCCGTCGTCGAATATCAGGCGGTCGAGGTCTGCCGTATCGTATGCGCCCAGCCTGCTCCACAGCGCGATGTACTGGCTGCGGCGCACCACCTGCAGCGTGTCCAACTGCACCCAGCCGATGCGCCGCACCACGTCGTAGATGGCGTCGGCGTCCGGGACGGCGTCGGTTGCGGGCGGCGCATCTAGCGCTTGCGCATGCAGCGCAAGCGCGCGGGCGGCGCTCAACGGATATGCGGCGGCGGTTTTCGGCATACGGCGGGACGGCGGGCGGCGATTAGGGTGAGTATCGGCGATGCGATTGGCTTATTTAGTCTTCTGATGGTACGGCGTTGGCGCGCGCGTTTCAAGGCTTTTTGACTTGACGGCGTTCTCACTATGCGGCACTTATCGATTTGGCTTGACGGCTTATCTAGCGCCCGCAATGCGCGCGGGGATAGCAGGAACGGCGGGAATGAACGGGACGGCGAGATTAACAAGATTTGCGGGATGGCGTACACTAGCGGATGTATCGAGCGCGCTGACTGATATACTGCAGCCAGCGGCTTATCCTTATTGCTGATTGCTATCGCTATCCGCTACTTGTACTTACTGCCCACGAATGCCACCACAAAGGCGGGTTTTCTTTGCAAGCGGTTGTTCTGTGTCCCACATGCAGGCATTTCAACGCCCCGGATGACGGGTTTTGCGGCAACTGCTGGCGGCGTCTTGACGGCAGCGCGGCGGTCAGCAGGGCGGACGCCGATGCGCTGATAGGGCGCTGGCATGCGCGCCGCCGCCTTGCGCGCCGTCTGAAGTGGGGCATCGCCGCGCTGCTGCTCATAGCCGCCGCCGTGGGTTTGGCGTACATGTACGGGGCGTTCGACAGGCCGCTGCCGCCGCCCGCATCCGATATAAGCGCGGTCGCGGCGCGCGGTGATTGGCCTATGTATCTGCGCGACGTCACGCACTCGGCGACGGCGTCGGACGCATCCGCGGGCGGCGGCCGGCTCAAGTGGCGCTTCGACACGGACGCCCCGCTCGTATCCACGCCGGCAGTGGTGGACGGACGGCTGTATCTGGGCGCGGGGGACAACCGCATCGTTGCGCTTGACGCTAACAGCGGGGCGCTCATATGGGAACGCCAGTCGACGGGTCCGGTGGACTCATCGCCGGCGGTTGCGGGGGACAGCGTGTTCATCGGGCAGCGCGATGGGCGCGTGCTTGCGCTGGACGTCCGCGACGGCGCGCTGCGCTGGGAGTTTCAGACGGGCGGCATATTCGCGACATCGCCGGTGGTATTGGACGGCATCGCCTATATCGGCAGCGGCGACGGCGCTCTCTACACCTTGGACGCGCAGACGGGGCAGCGGCGTTGGACATACCGCACCGGCGGACACATCGCCGCCGATCCCGTCGTCAACGATGAGATTGTGGCGGTTCTATCGCAAGACGGCTATCTGCACATCGTAGATAAGCGCATGGGCAGGAAGCGCTTGGACTATCACGCCAAGTTCGCGCGCGGTTCGCCGGCGCTGAGCGGCGATTGGGTGTATATCGCCGACGAGCGCGGCTTGGCGACCGCGATAGACTGGCATGCGCGCGAAGTTCCGTTTGAGAAGCAGATGCGCTGGTTGCGAACTCAGCTTTGGGCATGGGGATTTCTGGGCGAACTGCCGCCGCTCAAAGGGCTTGCGTGGGCGGCGGCGCTGCCGGGCAGCAGGTTCGTCGCCGCGCCAATCGTTGCAGACGACCGTCTTTATGTGGCGGAAGCGGAACGCCGCTTGCATGCGCTCGACCGCGATACGGGCGCTGTGATATGGACATTCGAGACGGATGGACGGCTCGCCACTGCGCCCACGCTGACCGCGGACGCCGCGCTGATTGGCGATAAGAACGGCGCTCTCTACGCCGTGGACGCGGACACCGGGGCGCAGATATGGCGCTTCGATGCGGACGCGCCGCTAACCACAAGCGCGGTTGCCGCCAACGGGATGATCTATGTCGCGTCTGAGAACGGCAGCCTGTATGCGCTGGAGTAGCGCGCAAGGGCGTGATTTTAACGCAAAGGCGCAGGGGCGCAAAAGGTTTTATACCGCCAAGCAGCGCCGCAAGTTGCCCATAAGCGCTTGATAGGGTATGCTTGCTTATACATTCAAACTAGAAAGCAGCGGAGGATTTTACCCTATGAACACGATGGAAGCGATTGCGCGGATACTGAAAGAGGAGGGCGTAGAGTGGATAGCCTGCTTCCCCTCCAACAACCTCATTGAAGAGGTGGCTAAGGTCGGCATTCGCACGATAATGTTTCGGCAGGAGCGTGGGGCGCTGATGGCGGCGGACGGCTACAGCCGAATGAACGACCGCAAGAAGTTCGGCGTGGTTATCACGCAGGGCGGGCCCGGCTCCGAAAACAGCATGGGCGGCCTCGCGCAGGCATTCGCGGACAACATACCCATCCTATACCTGCCCGGCGGCTCGGCGGTGGCGCAGACGCAGGTGCGCCCCAACTTCTCGCCCGCGCGCACCTACGCCACGGTGTCCAAGCACAGCGAAGTCGTCTATCAGCCGGATATGGTTAGCAGCGTGATGCGCCGCGCATTCCATAATCTACGCAACGGCCGCCCCGGCCCCGTGGTGGTGGAACTGCCCGGCGATGTCAGCACGATGGAAGTGTCCGAGGGCGCGCTCAACTATCAGCCGCCGAAGCGCCATCCGCAGCTTCCGTCGTCGGGCGATGTGAGCGACGCGGTCAAGGCGCTGCTGTCTGCGCGCAAGCCGATGATATGGTCGGGAATGGGCGTGCTTATGGCGGGGGCGTCCGCCGATCTTCAAGAATTCGCCGAACTGACCGAAATACCGGTCTATTGCACAATGCCCGGCAAGTCCGGCTTCAACGAGCGCCATCCGCTGGCGCTTGGCTCCGGCAGCGGCGCAACCACCGAGCAGGCGCGCCACTGGCTGCGCGAATCCGACGTGCTGTTCGGCATTGGCTCAAGCCTCAGCATCACTAGCTACGGGCAGCCCATTCCGCCGGGCAAGGTGATGATTCACAACACCGAAAGCATCGAAGACATCAACAAAGACTTCAGCGTGGACATCGGCGTGCCGGGCGACACCAAGCTGACGCTGCGCGCGCTCATAGACGAAGTGAAGGCGCAACTGGGCGATAGCGGCAGGATGGGCAAGAGCGGCGTGGTCGCCGAAATCTCGGACATACGCCGCAAGTGGATGGCGGACTGGACGGGGCTGCTCAACTCCGATGAAACGCCTATCAGCACATACCGCGTCATCGGAGAACTTGAGCGCGTGCTTGACCACGATAACAGCATCGTAACGCACGACGCCGGCGCGCCGCGCGACTCCATCATGCCCTTCTACACCGCCACCACGCCGCATAGCTACATCGGCTGGGGCAAGACCACGCACTTGGGATACGGCATTCCGCTGATGATTGGCGCAAAGCTCGCCGAACCGGACAAGTTCTGCCTCAACTTTATGGGCGACGGCGCTTTCGGGATGTCCGGGTTGGACATCGAAACGGCGGTGCGCGCGGGC
Source organism: Dehalococcoidia bacterium (assembly GCA_965204605.1). Classification (GTDB taxonomy): domain Bacteria; phylum Chloroflexota; class Dehalococcoidia; order Lucifugimonadales; family JADFKI01; genus Bin90. Next base: position 3,200,725 of record OZ241999.1, on the reverse strand, counting down.
GCTCCGATAACAACCGTAGTGCTGAACAACGGCGGCATGGCTACATACCCCGGCGGCTATCCCACGGCGCGCGAGCTTTTCGGCGCAACCGAAATGACCGGCGACTACGCCAAGATAGCCGAAGGAATGGGCGCGGTGGGCATCACCGTAACCGATCCCAACGAAGTGGCGGACGCCATACGCCAAGCGCAGAACCACAACGCCGACGGCCGCGCCGTACTGCTGGACGTCCACAGCAATATGGAACCGCGCAAGTCAAGGTAGCCGCGCGGCGCTGACCGCCATCCATACGCATCAGAACCGGCAAGCCCTGCGTTAGGCATTAGCATTAGCGCGGGGCTTGTCTTTTGTGTGGGAGCGGCGTTAGGTATAGGCGCAAGGGTTGCATCGGCAAGCCGCCGAGTCGAAGAAATGGGATCCCATTTGTGGGAGCGGCTAGGCGCAATAAGCGTCCGTGGGTTCCTACGCGCGCGCGTCTATCGCGGCGATATGGGGTTGCTTGGGGGCGTGAGGCCGCGGCCGCCGGAGTATATGACGCGCGGGCGGAATAGGCGGTTGTCGTCGTGCTGCTCAAGCACGTGCGCCACATTGCCGGCGGTGCGCGCCGCCAAGAATATCGGCGTGTACAGCGGTATGGGTATGCCAAGCAGGTAGTAGAGCAGCCCGATGGGGTAGTCGGTGTTGGGATACAATCCCTTTTCGCGATACATCACTTGCTCTACGGTGGAGTAGATGGACGCTAGGTCTTGCCCGTCAGGGATGCGCTCCGCCAAGCGGGGGATGTAGTCCATCAGGAAGCGCGCGCGCGGGTCGTACTTGCGCATATAGACGCGATGCCCAAAGCCCATTATGCGCGCCCGCTGCTCTAGCTTCGCCATAGTGTAGGGTTCGGCGTGTGGCGGGCCGCCGGCGCCGTTGATGTCCATTAGGAACTCGATCGCGGCTTCGTTTGCGCCGCCGTGCAGCGGCCCCTTCAGCGACGCAACCGCGCCCACCATAGCGCCGTACATATCGGACAGCGTGGACGCTATCACGCGCGCCGCGAATGTGGAGTTGGGCATCTCATGCTCGATGTAGCATATGTGGATGCGGTCGAAGGCGTCCAGCGATTCGGCGTCGGGACGCTCGCCTCGCAGCATGTACAGGAAGTTTTCCATATACGGCAGGTCGGGGTTTGGGCGCACAAACGGCAGTCCGTTGAGCGCGCGGTAGGAATTGACCGCCAGCGTGGGCGTCTTCGCAAGCAGCCGAATGCCCTTCTCTAGGTTGGCGGCGTGCGAATTGTCGTGCAGCAGCGCGGGGTCTTCGTATCCCGCCAAGAAGGACAAGCCGGTTCGCAGCGCGTCCATCGCCACGGTGGACCTGGGCATGAGCTCAAACAGGCGATAGAGTTCGTCCTGCACATCGGCTTCGGCCGTGAGGCGATCGCAGAACGCCTTTGCCTGCGCGGGCGTGGGCAGTTCGCCGTGTATGACCATATAGGCAACATCGGTGTAGCAGAGGTTCTGCGCCAGTTCGATTAGGTCGTAGCCGCGAACCAGTATCTGCTCTATGTCCACATCCAAGTAGGATACGGAAGTATCGGTGGCAATCACGCCCTCGAGTCCGGGGCTGTATTCGGGTGAAGTCGAAGTCATCTGCGTTCTCCTAGGTAAGCGTTAGACGCCGCGCGGGTTGGGGACAGCGGCAATGTGTAGAGCGTTAGCGGTCAAGAACGGCAGCAGCGCATCGGCGGCGCGGGACAGCGTAAAGCCTGCAGCGTCGCCGTCGGCGTCGTAGTGCGCCGTGAGCCGCGCGGTGAAGCGCTCGCCGTCGTACACGCCCACTTCGTCGGAGCGCGCTATATCGGCGGTGTGATTTCGCAAGGTTAGCGCTCCGACCGATAGGGACAGCGTGTATTCGTAGCCGGCGAACATCCCGTTGACCACAAACGCATCGGAAGCGCCGCCGTGTTTTGCGAGCGGGCGCAAAAGCAGTTCGGCGGCGTGTTCTATGGTGAACCCCACCACCTTGCCGTCGGCATCATAATCGGCGATTACATCTGCAGGGACATCGCCGCGAGCGTTGGTGTCATATATGAGTTCGCCAACGGCGATGAGGTCGCCCGCTTCGCTTGCCGGCACGCCGTTCCATAGGGACAGGGTGTCGGTGTCGCTGAAATATCGTATGTCTATATCGGATTTCATAGGGTTCATTTCGATATAGGCGTAGGCGCAAAGCCAAGATATATGAAATGACTACCGTTGCTGAACGGGGTCATTCCATCCGTCTCTCAGATCAGCTGCCAAAGCGCCATATCGCCGCAAGCACGATTGCGATGGTGGCGAACCACATGCCGAACTGCCATTTGAGGATGTCGGCCTTTACTTCCGCAATGTATATCTTCAGATCGCCGTTGAGCTTAGCGACGTCCTCTTTCGTCGCCATTTGGCTACGGTCGTCTTCACGCGCAATCTCTAGTCGCGCTATGCGTTCTTTGTCCGTGAGGTTGTCTGTAGTTGCCATATTCCTATCCCTCCGTTCATCTCATAGCGTCTTTCGTTGACGCTTGGCTGACGATGTTACGCCCATTATGCCCCGTCGGCGCCGCCTAGCGCAAGCCCGCTGTCGACTTCTGCGTAGGCGTCGTACTCTATCAGGTCGTAGAGTTCGGCGCGCGTTTGCATTCGGGGCAGCCAGTCGACTTGCGTGCCGGTGCGCTTGATGTGAGTCAGCAGGTCTTCGGTCGTCTTTGCGGCGGCGCGCAGGGTTGTTACCGGGAATATGACGATGTTGTAGCCCAGCGCCGCGAATTTATCTACACTGAGATAGGGCGATTTGCCGAACTCGGTCATATTGGCAAGCAAGTTGCCGCCCACGGCGTCGGCGTACGCCCGGAATTCGTCCAACGATTGCATCGCTTCCGGGAATATGATGTCGGCGCCCGCCTGCTTGCACATCCGACCGCGCTCTATGGCGGCGTCCAAGCCTTCGATTGCGCGCACGTCGGTTCGCGCGATAATCAGTGTCTCTTTGCGCGCATGCGCCGCCGCCGCTATCTTTTCGGCAAACGCGTCGGCGGACACTACCGCTTTGCCGTCAAGATGGCCGCAGCGCTTGGGCAGCACTTGGTCTTCTATCTGTATAGCCGCCGCGCCCGCCGCCTCGAGTTCGCGCACGGTGCGGATGACGTTTATGGCTTCGCCGAAGCCCGTGTCTGCGTCCACGATGAGCGGCAGGTTGGCGGCGCGCGTCATCCAGCGCACGGCGTCCGTCAGCTCTGCGAGCGTGAACAGCCCGATGTCCGGAATGCCGAGGCTTGCGGAGAACGCCGCGCCGGAGAAGTACAGCGCATCGAAGCCCACTTTGCGCGCGATAATCGCGGTCAGCGGGTTGAAGGCGCCGGGCACGCTGAGCGGCTCGCCGCCGTCTAGCAGCTCTCGCAAGCGCGCGGCGTGGCTGCGGTCCGCATCGCCCTCAAGCATCCAACTCATATTCGCATCGCCTCCATTAGCGCATTGAGGTTGGGCTGTTCGTCTATGCGCCACACCAGGTCGATAACGCGGCGCGCCTGCTCGTCCGTCCACACATCCGCGACGTTCAGCATAAACTTTTGCTCAACCTCTGCGTCGGTCATCTTGTTCATAGCGTGGCCGCGCGGGAAGCTCACTTCGCGGCTGAGAGCGCCGCCGTCTTTGGTCTTGATGGTGATGCGGTTGGGGATGCCCTCAGGGTAGCCCGCGGTGAGCGCGTCGTCTTCCTCAAGCGTGGTCTTGGCGAGCAATGCCTTGATTTCGGCGCTGTCCAGCATCCGCTGCGAGAACGAATGCTTGGTGACCGTGCCGTCCAGCAACGCCGCCGCCACGATGTACATCAGCGAATGGTCTGCGGTTTCGCGCGTCTTGGGCGCCCACTTCTCCGGGTCTTTGGCGATAATTTCATACGATACCTTGAAGGTGTCGAGATGGATGGAATCTATGAGGTTGACATCGCCGCCCAGCTCTTCGCGCAGATCCACGGCGGCGTCCACCGCGCTTTGAGCGTGATACTCTACGGGCCACTTCTTGATGTAGGTGTCCTGTATGCGCGTGGGCGCTGCGCGCTCTGAGATGGACTTGAGCGCCGCGTCGTCGAATGGCTTGCCGCCTAGAAGCTGCGCGAAGAAGCCCATTTCGCCGGCGAATGGCTGATAGGGTCCCGTCAGTCCGCGTTGCGATACAAGGCTTGCGAACACGGCGTTTCGCACGGAGTTCGCCGCCGCCGCGCCCTTCCACATGGAGAGTTCGCCGGCGCGCGTTTGGCGCATAGAGGCATGCGGCACGCTTGCGATGGATATGGTGTGTTCAATCTGATCCGCGGACTGCCCCAGCAGCCTGCCCGCGCCGCACGCCGCGCCGATGCCGGTATAGACGACGTGATCCCACTGATGCGCGCGGATGCTTGCGGCGTCGCAGAGGTTCACCGATACTTCGTAAGCCGCCGCCGCCGCCGTGAAGATGTCCCGCACATCGCGCCCGCTCCATTCGCACAGCGCAATCAGCCCCGGCAGCATATCGCTTGGGTGCAGCGGCTCCAGCGATAGGTATGTATCGTTGAAGTCGAGGTAGCGCGTCATAAGTCCGTTGGCGAAAGTAGCGGCTTCGGGCGTAACCCGCGTGGGCGCTCCCCATATCGTCGCTCCGCCCGGCAGCGCGAAATCGTAGGCGTACATGCGCGCCGCCTTGGGGGCGTCCTCGGAGAACGCCGCCATGCTCACGCCGATGCTGTCCAGTATGCGCCGCTTGACTTCGTGGACGGTGTCCGCCGGCAAATCCTCATACCGCAGCCCATGCGAATACTCGGCGAACATCCTGCTGTACTTGTCTGACATATCTTTTCCTTTGCATCACATATTTGTATCGCGTAAAGGCGTGGGTTTTGCGCGGTAGGTATTGTATATGACCCTACCGCAAAGTCAAAACCTGCGCCGAATGCGCCAAGCGCTACACCAGTCCGTCCCGCAGGATGCTGCGCGCGATGACTAGGCGCTGCACTTCGGATGTGCCTTCGTATATTTCGGTAACCTTGGCGTCGCGGTAGTAGCGCTCTGCCGGGGTGGGCGCGAAGTAGCCGCTGCCGCCGTGTATCTGCACCGCCTTGTCCGCCGCTTCAACCGCCACGCGCGAGGCGAAAAGCTTCGCCATAGACGCTTCTTTCACAATCGGCGTATCGGCGTCGCGCAGGGTTGCGGCGCGCATCACCAACAGGCGCGCGGCGTCTATCTGCGTCGCCATATCCGCAATCATCCATTGGATAGCCTGATGTTCGGCGAGTTGCTTGCCGAAAGTTTCGCGCTGCTTGGCGTGGCTCACCGCCGATTCATACGCCGCCTGCGCTATGCCGACGCACTGCGCCGCAATGGATATGCGGCTGGAGTTAAGCACGTGCATCGTTTCGCGAAAGCCTTCGCCTTCGCCGCCCATTCGGTTTTCCTGCGGCACGGCGCAGTTCTCGAACACCACCTCTGCGATGGACGACGCGCGCATGCCCATCTTGCCGTGCAGCGGGTTCACCGTCAGACCGTCGGAGTCGCCTTCCACAATCAGCGCGTCGATGCCGCGCGCGCGCAGGCTGCGGTCGCGCGTGGCGAGCGTTACGAAAGTGGCGGCTTCGGGCGCATTCGTGATAAAGGTCTTGCTGCCGTTGAGCAGGTAGCTGCCGTTGGAGCGCGTGGCGGTGGTCTGCATAGCGGCGGCGTCGCTGCCCGAACCCGGCTCCGTGAGCGCGAAAGCGCCGATATGCGCGCCGCTTGCCAGGCTCGGCAGGAACTGGCGCTTCTGCCCTTCAGTCCCCCACATATGGATGAACTGGGCGCACAGCGAAAGGTGGGCAATGTAGGATACGCTGGTTGCGGCGCAGGCGCGCGCCACCTCTTCCACCGCGATGGCAAGCAGCCGAAACGAGCCGCCGCTGCCGCCATACTCTTCGTCTATCGTCAGACCCAGCAGCCCTAAGTCCGCCATTCCCTTGAAGTTATCGTGCGGGAATTCGCCGCTCTCATCGTAGGCGGCGGCGCGCGGCGCAATCTCATTGTCCGCAAAATCCCGCGCCGTGTTCTTCAGCAGAAGTTCGTCTTCGCTCAATATGTAACCCGACATTGTTTGCACCTCTGTACATATCCGCTTTGTTTCAATGACCGATTTCGCTTGATTGAACTTGCGCTTTCGGTATTATAAGCCTTTTGACCGACTAAAAGTTCATTTGCCTTTACAGGGAATTCCTGCGCCCTTGCGTTTGTGTATGCCAAGGCGCTCATCCCGCATTCGCCTCAAGCGCCGCGTCCACCGCCGCAAGCGCGTCGGGTAGGATCAGCGCGCCGATGCCGCCGCGCGCCTTGTAGCCGCCATAGACGGCGTGGCCGGCTTGCAGCCAGAAGCAGTCGACCGCGTCGAATCCAGCGTCCGATAGCCATCCTAGTTGGTGCGAAAGCGGCGAGGGCGTTTCGGATGCGTCCGGGTGGTGGTAATAGTTCCAGCGCTCTGCCACAAGCCTATCGTAGAGCGCCGTATCGCCCGCGCGCTCAATGGACTGCCGCTTGCTGACGGCATCGTAGGCGTCGGCGTATAGCCGCCAACCCTCAGCGCGCTGAGGCAGAACTAGATCGGCGAGCAGCAATGCGCCGCGGCCGCTCAGGCGGTTATACGCCTCGCGAAATAGCCGCCGCTTGCCGTCCGCCGTTAGATGATGCACGACTAGCGAAGACATCACGCAGTCTGCGCCTTCGATGCGGCTGAACCAGTCGCGCGACTCCAGCGTGAACGGCTCGACCGATGCGCGCCGACCAAACGGCTGCAGCAGCGCGTCGGCATGCGCCCGCATCGACTCCGATCCGTCTAGTGCTAATACGGACGCCTTGGGGAACGCCGTCAGCGCGGCGCGCGCCAAGACGCCTTCGCCGCAGCCCAGTTCCACGATGCGAAACGATTCGTATTCGCCAAACGGCAGCAGACACAGCAGCGACGCCAGGAATTCGCGGCGCATCGGTACCGCAATCTCGACAAGCGCGCGGTATGTCGCCGAATCCTGTTCGCTCCAACCGGTTTGTTCAGACATTTCGCTGCCCTTTCTGTTCACACTATTGCCTATGATTAGCCTAGCGCGGTATCAAACGCGCCGCCAGCGCTGGCGGGATTTCCCTGTACATTTGCCAGCTCAGCGGATCGCCCCGCGGTTCGCCGTCAGGGAATACCGGCTCTTCGAGGGCGTCAAGCGCAAAGCCCGCCGCGAAGAATGCGCCCAGCAGCGCGCTTAACGGGCGGTGGAAGTAGTTTTGCGGCAGGGGCTGTCCCAACATCGCCAAGCCTTTGTGAGCGTGCGTGCGGATGTACTGCGTGATTTTCACCGATAGCCTTTCTGTGCGGACGCCACCGCGCTCGTCCTGTTCCATAACCTTGGTGAAGCCTTCGGCGGAGTTGAAGCAGGGATGCATTACGCTGAATACCATCCGTCCGCGCGGCATCAACAAGCGCTTGACGGCGGCGGCGAGCGGCGCAATGGCGGCAATGTCCATCAGTGCCATGGTGCAGACGGCGGCATCGAAGCTGCCTTCGCCCAGCGCCAGCATAGCGGCTTGGTCGGCGGCGTCCACCACGCTGTAGGATATGCGCCCGCCGCCGTTGTGCGCCGTAGTTCTGCGGCGCGCATTCGCTATCATCCGCTCGGCGGCGTCTATGGCGGTAACGTCCGCCCCCAGCGATGCCATCTTGCGCGCGAACTGCCCGTTGCCGCAGCCGATGTCCAGCACGCGCTCGCCCGGCTGTAGGTTCAGCAGCGCAAGCTGAGTGGGCTCAATCAGAAGCTTGTGAAATGCGTTGCCCTCCCCCATTCGCGCGTCCCAAAAGTCCGCATTCGCATTCCATATATCCGTAGTCTCCCCGCCCAGCGCCGCAAAATCCGATTCGTAATTCACAATCACTCCATAGCGGTATTCGTTTCATCGGATTATATCGCAGCGCTGTACACCGCGCGCCGTTGCAATTTGACGAATTGGCGGCAAACATATAATTTCTATCTACAAAGAACTTGCATGAACGAAACGGGTCAGTTATGACACAACGCATCGTATCGGGCGCGCGCCACGAATCGGACCACAACTTGGACACCGGCTTGCGCCCGCGCCGCATCGCCGACTACATCGGGCAGGACGCCGTCAAGGGGTTGCTGCAGATTAGCGTTACGGCGGCGCAGCAGCGCGGCGAACCGCTCGACCATCTGCTGCTCTACGGCCCGCCCGGTCTGGGCAAGACCACGCTCGCCAACATAATGGCAGTGGAAATGGGCGTCAACATCAAGACCACATCCGGACCCGCAATCGAGCGCCCCGGCGATATGGTGGCGACGCTTACGCAGCTCAAGGAAGGCGATATTCTATTCGTAGATGAGATACACCGCCTCAGTCGCATTGTGGAGGAGGTGCTGTATCCAGCGATGGAAGACTATTTTGTGTCGTGGGTGATAGACAAGGGCTTGAAGGCGCGCAGCATGAACCTTAGGATACAGCCGTTCACGCTGATAGGCGCAACCACGCGCTACGGGATGCTGAGCCCGCCGCTGCGCGACCGATTCGGCAGCATACACCGCTTGGATTTCTACGACGATGTAGCGATGAACACCATCGTCAGGCGATCCGCGCGCATAATGGAGATTGCCGTCGAGCCGGAGGGCGTATCTGAGATTGCGCGGCGGGCGCGCGGCACGCCCCGCATAGCCAACCGCCTGCTGCGCCGCGTGCGCGACTACGCGCAAGTGGTGGCGGACGGCGTCATAACCGGCGAAGTGGCGGAGCGGGCGCTCGGCCAGCTTGAGGTTGATGAGCAAGGCTTGGACGGCACGGATCGCCGCCTGCTGGAGTCCATAATCCAGAAGTTCGACGGCGGCCCCGTGGGGTTGGACACCATAGCGGCGTCTATCAGCGAGGATCCTGACACGATAGAGGATGTGTACGAGCCGTATCTGCTTCAGCTGGGCTTCCTGGACAGAACGCCGCGCGGCCGCGTGGCAACCCGCCTAGCGCACGAACATTTCGGACTCGACTACGATAAGGACGATGCCGTCGACCCGCAGGCGCGCCTGCTCTGACTGCCATAACAACGGCGCATCCGATTTGCGCCAACCCGAAAGCGTGAACCCGTATGAGCAGCGCCAAAGTTCGCATAATCGCAGCGCTATTCGCGCACATATGGGCGTGGGCGGCGACGCTATTCTTTCTGCTTGCGCCCGCCTACAGCAGCGGCGAAACGCTCATCCAAGTCAACGGCGTGTGGGCGGCGCTGCTGCTGGTAGTCCCTATAGCGCTGACCGCCGCGGGCATGATAGCGGCGCTGCCCTCAACGCTGCCGCGCGCGCTCACGCTGGCGCTGCTATGGGCGTCCGCCGCGCTGCTGCTGCTATTCTGCGCCGCGGGCGTGTGGTCGGTGGGCATTCCCTACGCTCCGTGCGCGCCGGCGCTGCTGGCGGCGGCGTGGGCGGGGATGCGGGGGTAGGAAGCGGCGCGGTTATTGCGGTGTGATTGCAAAGCGGTTATCGTATGGTACAATCCAACGGTGGTACTCAAGATGTAGGAAACTGCTATGTCAAGTCCTATTTTCAAGCGCATCGTTTGTCTTGCCAATTCGCGCAAGCACAGCGGGCGTTGCATCGCAGGCAAGGAAATTTTGCGGGATGGATCCATCGGCGGGTGGATTCGGCCGGTGAGCGCTCGCGCATCCGAAGAAGTATCGGAATATGAACGCGAATATGACGATGGAAGCGATCCGCGCGTTCTGGATGTTATCAGAGTGCCTTTGAAGAACGCGCTGCCAAAGGGCTTTCAGCGCGAAAACTGGCTGCTCGATCCCGATTATTACTGGGAAAAGATTAGACGCGTCGGGATGAACGAACTACCGAGGCTAACCGATAGCGTCCCGTCGCTTTGGATGAACGGCTATAGCAGCGGCAACGGCGTCAATGACAGAATTCCTATTTCGGGAACAAGCGGCATTGATAGTTCGTTGCGCCTGATTAGGGTATCGAATATGGAGTTGTTCGTGTTCGCTCATGACACCGCTTCCGGCAAGCCGAGGCGGAGAGTGCAGGGGCATTTCCGGTATAACGGCGCTGACTATGGGCTTTGGGTTACCGATCCGCAATATGAGCGCGCTTACTTGCAAAAGCCCAATGGCAATTATCGCATCGGCGAATGCTTTCTTACCGTCAGTCTGGGCGATGAGTATCTTGGATACGCATACAAGCTCATTGCGGCAATCATAGAGACCGATTAGCTACAGATGCGATATATCGGCTTGGGGAAACAGGTTAGCCTTCAAGTAATCCGCCGCAAGCCGCCGGTGGCACTTTTCGGGCGTGCGCTCGCTGCATAGCAACACCACGCCGTCGTTGAATATGCCAGTGTCTATGGCGCATTCAACATCCCGTTGTTCCAACAAGCGGTTGTACTGCTGTTCGTAAGCGTTCCAGTCGCCGCCGTTGCGATATTCTTTCAGCATCGCGGCTTCCGGCATCAAAAGCGGCAGCTCAATGTATCTCATACCGGTCAGCCGCTCAACGAAGAACTCGATATTCCCCTTCTTCGCAAATCCCGCCAATTGGGACTTGTTGTTGAGCCGCGTATCCACAAGACACTGAGCATCTGCGGAGTTCAAAAGCCCAAAGAACTCTTCGGCGGTTTTCCCCGTGAAGCCGATAGTGTAAATCTTCACTGCGCTAAATCCCCAGCGTCCCCTGCAGCTGCCGTTGATACGCCTTCTTGCCGCTCAGCGAGTCCGCGTTGTTAACTGCGCCGTCGGCTCTGATGTGCAGCGATTTGACGCCCTGCTCTTCAAGCGCCGGGCCTATGAGCAGACGGCGGTGGCACTTGGTTGGGTCTTCCTCTGAGCATAGGATTGCGACCCGCTGCCGCGCCGCCATACCCGCGAGTATCGCTATTCCCTCTTGGAACGCATCCTGCATTCGCATCCGGCGATAGTCGGGCTTGCCCTTGCTATCGTATAGGGACGCGTCGGCGGGCTTGCCGCCCAGCGCGCCGCCCATGAATTGGTAGTCTATGCCTTCCGCTTCCAGCAGTCCGGGCAGCACGGGTATGTTCGCAAAGGCGGCGTAGCGGCTGGCCGGCCTAGAGCGCGTGTCCACCAGCAGTTCTATATCATGCCGCTTCAGCAGGTCGGCGAATGTTTCCCATTCGTGGTTGCTGTGGCCAATGGTGTATATGGCGCTGCCGTCATCGTCCGCCATATCCCTACCCCTCTTCCTCTTCCATCGACGCGTAGTTCATCTGATACAGGTGCGCGTACAGCCCGTCCCGCTCCATTAGCGCGGCGTGGTTGCCTACCTCTACGATTTCGCCCTGGTTCAGCACAACTATCTTGTCAGCGCCGCGTATGGTGGATAGGCGGTGCGCTATCACGATGGCGGTGCGGTCTTTGAGCAGCTTCTGCAGCGCGCGCTGAATCAGCATTTCGGTGTAGCTATCGATGTTGGCGGTGGCTTCGTCAAGTATCAGGATGCGCGGGTTCGCCACGATTGCGCGCGCGAAGCTCAGCAGCTGCCGCTGCCCTAGGCTGAGGTTGACGCCGCGCTCCGCCAGGTAGGTGTCGTAACCTTCGTCCAGGCGCATTATGATGTCGTGCGCGCCCACCGCTTTCGCCGCCTCTATCATGCGCTCATCCGTCGCCCACGGGTGGTTGTACTTGATGTTTTCGCGCACCGTGCCGGAGAACAGGAACGGCTCTTGCAGCACCATGCTCATCTGTCCGGCGAGCGAGCTTCGGGTGACGTCGCGGATGTCGTAGCCGTCCACCAGTATCGCGCCCTTTTCGGGCGGCACATCGTAGAAACGCGATATGAGCGATACCAGCGTGGTCTTGCCGGCGCCCGTGGGCCCCACCACCGCGACCGTCTCCCCCGGGTTGATGTGCAGCGATAGATGGCGCAACACATCCGGCATAGCCGCCGCGCTTGCGCCGTTTCTGCGGTTGACGCCGTTTGCCGAACCCGCCTCTTGGTCAAGGCGCGCTATCTCTGCGCTTGCGGCGTAGCTAAAGCTCAGATCGCGCAGCACAACATCGCCCTTGAGCTGCGGCAGACTGCCGGCGTTGGGCCTATCTACCAGATCCGGCTCCACATCCAACAACTCGAATATGCGCGCGCCCGACGCCATTGAGCGCTGCAGCTGCGTGTACTGCATCGTAAGGTTGCGGATGGGGTCGAAGAAGCGCTGAATGTACATTATGAACGCAATCAGAACGCCTATTTGCAGTTCGTTGCCCACTACCATGCGCGAGCCGAAGAATACCGCCAGCACGATTGCCAGCGCGGTCAGAATGTCCACCGCCGGCAGCAGGCTCGCCGAGAGTTTGCCCGCCCACAGGTTGGCGTTGAGATGCTCGGTGTTCTTGCCGTCGAATATCTGCAGGTTGCGCGGCTGGCGGTTGAGCGCCTGCACCACGCGCACGCCAGTGATGTTTTCGTTGAGCGCGCCGTTCACGATGGATATTGCGGTGCGAACCCGCAGAAACGCCTTCACCGCGAAAGGCTGCCATATGCCCATCGTCAAGCCCAGTATGGGCAGCACGGTCAGCGTTATCAGTCCAAGCTTCAGGTTCATCACCAGCAGCGCCACTATGATGCCGGCGAGGCTCAGCAGGTCGGCCGTGGTCATTATGACAACCGCCATAAGCTCTTGGAGCTGCCACACGTCGCCCTGCACGCGCGACATTATGCGCCCCACTTCGGTCTTGTCGTAGTAGGACAGGGACAGCCGCTGCAGGTGTCCGAACATCGCGCGGCGCAGGTCGTACAGCACGCCTAGCCCCACGCGCGCCATGAACATCTGCTGCAGGTAGTTCGCCGCAAGTCCCGCCGCCGCCGTCGCCACGAATATGCCGAATATCGTTAGCAGTCCTTGGAAGCTTCCGTTCTCTATGTAGCCGTCTATCCCCAGTTTTATAAGGAAGGGAATCGCCACCTGAGAGCCTGTGTACACCAGCATAGCGATGAAGGCGAATAGCGCCAGGCGCTTGTACGGGCGCACATATGGCAGGATGCGCGCGATGACGCGCTTATCGTATATTCTGCCGAATGTTTCGCCGTCCGGCTCGGGGCGGCCGCTGCTTCGGCCGCTGAAAGCGCTTCCTTGCATCATCGCGGCGCGCCCTCCCCCAAGGCGGCGAATGCCGACTCGGTTACATCTATATCGCGCATAACCTCTTCTTGGGGGCGCAGTTGGAGTTCGTAGATTTCGCGATACTTGCCGCCCAGCGCCAGCAGTTCGGCGTGATCGCCGCGCTCCACGATTTCGCCCCTGTCCAGCACAACGATTTCGTCCGCCCTGTGAACCGTGCTGAGGCGGTGCGCGATTATGAGCGTGGTTCGCCCGCGCATAACCTCTTCCATCGCCCTGCGGATCTGGTCTTCGGTGTTGGCGTCAACGCTGGATGTGGAATCGTCCAGTATGAGGATGGGCGGGTCAAGCAGCACGGCGCGCGCTATGGACATTCGCTGACGCTGCCCGCCGGATAGCGTAACGCCTCTTTCGCCCACGTCGGTGTCATAGCCGTCTTCGAGCGATGATATGAAGTCGTGAAGCTGCGCCACCTTTGCGGCGCGCATCACATCCTCGACGGGGGCGTCCTCGCGTCCGTAGGCTATGTTCTCGCGCAGTCCCGCGCCGAACAGGAACACGTCCTGCTGCACCATGCCGATGTTGTGGCGCAGCGATCGCAGCGTCGCGTCCCGAATGTCCATTCCGTCGATCGTGACGCGTCCGGAGCCTACCTCATAGAAGCGCGGCAGCAAATTGGCGACGGTGCTTTTGCCGCTGCCGGGAGCGCCGAGCAGCGCCACCACCTTGCCCGCCTCTAGTTCAAGGTTGATGTTTCGCAGCACCGGCTTGCCTTCTTCGTAGCCGAAGCTCACATTCTCGAAGCGCACATGCCCCTTGACGCGCGGCATCTCTTTGGCGGTTGGCTTTTCCACAACCTCCGACGGCATATCCAAGATCTCGAACAGCCGCTGACCGCCCGACGCCGCCCTTGCGTATGAGTTCACAATCATTCCGGACATTCGCACGGGCATTGCGAGGATTTGCATATAGAACACAAACGCCGCCAGCTGCCCAATCGTCAGATCGCCGCTAATCACCCGCCAGCCGCCGAACAGCAGTATCAGCGCAAGCGCTATTTGGAACGAAAACAGCGTGAACGATGTGTTGGAAATCCGAAGCTTCTCCGCCGCAATGAACGCCTCGGACACCTCCATGCTCTTATCGTTATACTTGCGGTTCTCGAAATCCTCAGACGCAAACGCCTTCACTACGCGCTGCCCGGTCAGGTTCTCTTGCAGCACTGTGTTCAGTTCGGCCATCATATCTTGGATTTTCAGCCACGCCCGCCGCAGCTTGAGGCGGATGACGCCCGAAACCAGAATCACCGGCGGCATAAAACTGATGCCCAGCAGACCGAGCTGCCAGTCCATCCGTATCAGAATTACGGACACCACCACCATCAGGATGGCGAAGTAGGGCGTGCGCACGATGCCCATATTCACGAACATTCGGATGTTCTCGACATCCGTGATGGCGCGCGACATCAGGTGTCCGGTGTGGTTCTTGTCGTGAAAGCCGAAGCTCAGGTGCTGCACATGGTCGTAGAAGCGGTTGCGCAGGTCATACGACACGAACTGCGACACCGCTTCACCCATGTAGGTTTGGAAGTAGGAGAGCGCCCCGCGGATGACGCTAAGCCCGATGATAATGCCGGTAATAACCAGAAGGTTTTGCAGCGGAAATGCGCCGCCTTCCGCCAGAACCTTGACTTGGTCTATGGCTACGCCGAAGTAATGGGGCAGAAACAGATATGCGGCTGCGGCGCCGAACATTGAGATATACGCCGCAAGCATATGCCATTTGCGCCTGAACGCCATCTTGACGATTCGCCATATAACCGACATACGCGCTCGCAACCCCCTGTGTTAACGGCCGAGCTTGCTTATCGCTATGCCGTCGCCCGCAGGGCAAACGGCTGCAATTCGGCGTTTCGGTCTATTATCATAACACTTTTTGCCTGCGAACTGACAAGGTTTTTTACAATCATAAAAAAAGTCCCGCACGTTTTTCGTACGGGACGATGGGACAAAATCCAATTCGGCGCATTGGGTTGGCGCGCGGCCGCTAGTTTTGCGGCGCAGGCTCCGGCTCGCCGCGCCCGAAGCCGAACTGCTTGTACATTCCCGAACACACGAACACCACCACCACCGGGGCGTACACCGCGGTGTTCATAACCGCGTGGAATATCACGCCGTCGAAGTGCGCGCCCAGCAGCCCCGGCGTCCCTTGAAGACCGCTGTTTATGAACTGCACCAGCTTCGCCGAATGCTCGACCATATGGTAGCCCTGCAGCAGCGTTACCATCGCCAGCAGCGCGCCAAGCATCTTTTGGCGGCTGCACACCTGCGCGCCGAAGTTCAGCCAGCCCAGCATCACATAGATGAGCGCGCCAAAATACAGCAGGTTGAAGGTGAAATGCACCTGCTCCACATCGAACGAACCGATAAGCCCGTGAGCGGACGGCGCGTCCAGCGCAAACTTTTGGACTAGCTGCGAGACATGCTCGACCATATGGAGCGTCTGAACGACCAGCGTCAGCGCAAACATATAGACGAACTGCCTGAACGGCGTCATTCTCGCGCCTAAACTTGACTGCATGCTTCCCTGCCTACAACACATCACATTGTAGTTCGCGGTAGTTCGTGAAAATGTACACTATATTGGATGTAAATAATACACCATTAGTCAAGCCTTTGGCGGCACTTGGCGTTCTAACTATAACTATTAAGAAGTGAGCGCCTGTTGCGCGCTTTCATTCACTCGCCTAGCGCCGCTATGGTATAGTCATGTTGTGATAGAGCGGGCGGCTCGTCTAGTGGCGGAAGCGGGTGAGAATGCGGAACGTGAAGCTCGGCTAGTAGCGGAAGCGCGCGCTAACACGGCTGAGGCGCGGGCTGACGCTGTCGAGTTGCAATTGCGCGCGCTCCAAGATGAGAATGAACGGTTGCGCCGTCAGCAGTCCAGGCAGTAGCGGGACAATCGCCTTTTGACTACAAGCCTGTTTAGACGGACATCGGGCATATGCAATCACCAAACCCATCCCACCCTTTGCGCCCCTGCGCCTTTGCGTTAAAACTCCCAGCAATTCGACCTTAGCCCAGGCGCCCGCTAATCGTGGTGGCGCAGGATTTCGCGCTTGCCAATCCCATACCCATAATAGCCGTCGTGCGCCGCCCCGCTATGCTCTTCAAGCGCCACGATTACCACCCGATACCCGAAGTCGGACTTGCGCATCAGACGCCATACGCGCTTTGCTTCAGGCTCCGGCAGTTGGTTCGTCAGCGCGATTAGCTGCCCCTTCACATACGCCTCGTCGTGCGCCAGCATCCGCTTCAGCGCATTGGCGCTCGGTATGCGCCCCTTGTCGATAGCGCGGCTTGGCATCTCTACCGAATGCGCAGTAAGCACTATGCCCATATGATCCGCCGATTTGGTGAGATGATACTGAAGCCGAATCACCACCCGTTCCGCATCCTGCAGCCGTCCCCTAGCGATAAGCTCGCCCATCTCGCGCCCCCGCTCGCGCGCATGCCGCGCATGAACCTGCGCCTTGCTTTCGGCGGAGCGCGCAATCCGCTCCTCGCACATCTCGCGCGCGCTCTTGACCCAGTACAGCGGCTCCCCCGGAACGCTATCGGATGACGCCATCGTTGTGCCGCCCGCCGCCACGATGGTCAGGAACACCACCGCAAACGCCGCCGCTATCGGCGCGCTTATCGGACGAGGAAGCAGCCGCGCCATATTCGGCATACGCAGCCCGAACCGCCGCCGCGCCTGCCGCGGTCTGTTCGCAAGCGCATCATTCATTCGCGCAAGCCCGCGCGCCTTCGCCTCCGCGCTCGGCGCAATGGAATGCGATAGCCGCATCGTGGCGCTCGCCACCCGCAGCAGTGGCGCAAGCTCAGACGCATGCTCAGGATATGCAGCCAAACACTGCGAAACATCCTGCCCCGCAGACAGCATCTCCAAGCATTCGTTCAATACATTGTCAAAGTCGGAAGCGCTCATATCAGCCCTCTGACAATTCCCTCGCCGTTTTGCTTTCGCTTGCTCGTAATGAAGTGAATATCCGCCAATGCCGATGCGCATATGCGTTATCGCCGCCAATCGCCTATCTTGTCTATCGCCCAGCGCTGCGCGATGCTGCGATATTTTGATAAGAGATAGAAGCCCGCTAATTCGTTATGCCTATGCGCGCCGGTGCGTCCGCGACTTCGGGACACAATATCCGCCGCAGCTTCTTCAATCCGGCGTGCTGCAGCGCCTTCACCGCGTTGTCTTTGCGCCCCACCGCGCGCGCTGTCTCAGCGACCGACAGTCCCGCGCCGAACCGCAGCATAATGACCTCGCGCTGCAGCGCCGTCAGGTTTTCCATCGCCTTGCCCACCTCTTCCAGCGTCAGTTCCATATCCATATGCGCGTCTGCGTCAAACGCCGCCGCCTTCAGAATGGGGGATGTGTTTTCTAGTGAGACCATCTGCTTCCTGCTCCTTTTGCGATAGTGGTCCACTACAAGGTTGTGCGCGATGCGAAACAGCCACGCAGAGAACGGGTAGCCCTGCCACTTGAAGCGGTTGATGGACTCTATCATCCGCACGAACACCTCCGCCGTTATATCCTCTGCGTCCGCGGGGTTGCCCGTCTTGAAGGACACATAGCGAAAGATGGAATCGTAGAAGTGTTCGTACAGCGCGCCAAAAGCCGAAGCAGCCCCGTCTTGGGCTTGCCTCACCAGCGCCGCAACATCTGCCTGACCCTGCTTTTCGGCTTGCATCGCCGCCTTTCTTTGCCGCGCGATACGCTCGGCGCGCGCATCGCGAATTCGCCTTGTCCACCATTATAACGCCGCATGCGCCGATTGGTTAGCGCCCGCGGCGCATAATCGCATAATTGCGCTCGCCCGCCGTTCATTCATACTAGCCAAATCCGTTGATATGCTAGAATACGGGACATCGACACCAGGCCAAGCGCGATGAGCCGCACGATGAGCGCAGTCCACAACCCAACGCACGCCAAACTGATGCCTTATGCACTGCGCCCAATGATCCCGCAGGACTTGGCGCAAGCCGCCGAAATCGAGCGCGACGCCTTCCCCACGCTCTTCCCGCCTACATCGTTTCGACGCGAGCTCAAGAATCGACTTGCGCGCTACATCGTGGCAGTCCACCGCGACGACGATCTCTGCCGCCCCACTGCGCCGCCGATGGACGCCAAGCCCAAGCCTACGCCCGCTGCCCGCGCCACGCGTATCGACCATATCGACCGCATCATCGACGGAGCGCGCAATCTCTGGCAGCGACGCCCCGGCGCTTGGCAGCCGGGACAGCAGTACGTCGCCGGATTTCTAGGCGCCTGGCATATTCACGACGAAGCGCACATCATCGCCGTGGGCGTCCGCAGTCCCCACCGCAGCCAGGGCATCGGTGAGCTGCTGCTCATCGGCGCTATCGAGCAGGCTATCGCCCGCCGCATGCAATCCGTTACCCTAGAAGTGCGCGTCTCAAACTACATCGCGCAAAACCTCTACAAGAAGTACGGCTTCAAAAGGCAGGGCGTCCGCAAGGCGTACTACGTCGATAACCGCGAAGACGCTCTCATAATGACTGCGTCGGGCATCCGCAAACCGCTCTTTTCGCACGACCTGCGCCTGCTGGTCCGCGCGCATTGCCAACGCTGGGGCGCATCCGATAGAACGCTCTCATAACCGCCCGCAAGCGCCTGCATTCCTATGCCTGCTATTGCCTACTATCTATCATTCATCCCGATAAATACCGCCCAAATTCTGATACACAAGTCAAGCGAGTTCAAATGTCAATACTGGTCAAAATCGGCATATTCCTAGTGGTATTGCTGCTCATATTCAGCCTCATAGCGCCGCTGCTGGGCCCGTTCTTTCAGAGGCAAGTCATCCCCCGATTCGGCGGCGGCGCTGCCCCTGAAGCGCCGCTGAACGGCGCGGCCGAGCGGATGCGTGAACCCGCCGCGTCGCAGGACTATGAGATAATCACGCTGTTGGGCTATGACGCCATTCCCGCCATACTAGCGCCAGAATTCGTCGCCCCAAGCGAAGCGCGGCAGTGGATGTCCCCCGACGAGCAGGTGATAGGCTTGTCCGTCAACGGCGACCGCCGCGCCTACTCCGTCCCGACGCTCAGCCGCCACGAAATCGTCAACGACACCGTGGGCGGCGAACCGGTTGCCATCACTTGGTGACCGCTCTGCTACTCGGCTATAGTGTATAGCCGCCAAGTCAACGGCGCGGCGCACACATTCGGCGTATCCGGCAAGCTCATAATGAACGCCCTGGTGATGTACGACCACCAAACCAGGACCCTTTGGAGCCAGTTCCTGAGCAAGGGCGTGGAAGGCGAACTCGCCGGGGTTGAACTGGATATGCTGCCCGCAACCCAAACAACTTGGGCGGCGTGGCTTGAGCTTCACCCCGACACCAAAGTTCTCGACAAGGGCGGCGGCGCGCGCATCGCGGATCCGTATGCGCTGTACTACGAAGACGGCCGCGCCGGCGTATTAGGCGAAACCAACCCCGACGACCGCCTTCCCGCCAAGGCGCTAGTGATGGGCGTCAGCATCGACGGCGCTTCCAAGGCATACGCGCTGAACGCCCTGAGTAACGCAAAAGCACTCAACGATACTTTCGCCGACCAAGATGTGCTAGCGTTCTACGACGACGCCACCGCCACCGCGCTCATATTCGACCGCAATGTGAACGGAACGCCGCTCACTTTCAGCGCGCAAGGCGTCCCCAACGGCGTACAAACCATTCTGGTCGACGACCAAACCGGCAGCCGCTGGTCCGCCTTCAGCGGCAGAGCGCTCGACGGCGAACTGCGGGGCGCGGCGCTCAAGCGCATCCCATCGCACCTATCGTTCTGGTTCGCCTGGTCGGACTGGCATCCTCAAACCAGTCTTTACGCCGAATAGCTGCGCCTTTGCGTTTGCGCTCTTGCGGTGGGGAATTAACGCAGAGGCGCGCAACGGAACGCCCCCATCCTAGCCTTCACCTTTCAGAGGAAGGGATATCGCTTCGGCGTTAAGAGATTATAAGGGATTGATTAGAGGTACCTGTTCAACTAGATAGAAGGGCTTTAAGGGACGCGCAAAGCGAATAGGATATGGCTGCCCGGCGAGGATTCGAACCTCGGTCAAAGGATCCAAAGTCCTTTGTGCTACCACTACACTACCGGGCAGCGTGGGGGAAACAAGACGCCTCTTGCATTCGACGCATCTTGAAACGGAGGGTTGCACAATTAAATATAGCGCATTGGCGGGCACTAAACCAGTGTAAAGCGCTTGAAAGGGCTGGATTTCGCATTATACTTGTGAGGCGGGTGGCTGGGATGCGGCGGCGGTTGGGATGCGGTTGGGATGCGGCGGCGGGCGCAATATCGGATATGAAGCGAATGGGAGCGGTTGTTGACTGATACGGCAGGGTTTGCGGCGGACATCCGGCGCTTTGCGGCTCGGATACGGCAGAATGTGCAGCGCGTTATCGTGGGCAAGGATGAGGCTATCAACCTCGCGATTATCGCGGCGCTGTGCCGCGGGCATGCGCTCGTTGAGGATGCGCCGGGCATCGGCAAGACCACGCTGGCAAAGGCGCTGGCGCAATCGCTAGGCTGCAGCTTCAAGCGCATTCAGTTCACGCCCGACCTGATGCCCACCGATGTGCTGGGCGTGAATTTCTACAATCAGCGCGCGGGCGATTTTGAGTTTCGCGAAGGCCCGATATTCAGCCAACTGCTGCTTGCGGACGAAATCAACCGCGCCACGCCACGCACGCAATCGGCGCTGCTGGAAGCGATGCAGGAACGCCAGGCTACGATCGACGGCGAAACGCGCGCGCTACCGGAGCCGTTCCTAGTGATGGCGACGCAGAACCCGATTGAGATGGAAGGCACATTCCCGCTGCCGGAAGCGCAGCTCGATCGCTTTATGCTGCGCATCCGCTTGGGCTATCCCACGCCCGAAGAAGAATCGGACATACTGCTGCGCTTTGAGCGCGAGAACGCCCCGCCGAACGTCGATGCGGTTACGGACGCCGCCGAAATCGCGGATATGCAGCGGCAAGTTTCGCAGGTATTAGTCGATGACGCGCTGCGAATGTACATAGTCGAGATTGCGCAGGCGACGCGGCAGAATCAGGCGCTTCGGCTTGGCGCAAGTCCGCGCGCGGCGCTGGCGCTGTACAAGACGGCCCAGGCGCGTGCCGCCATAGACGGCCGCGAGTTCGCAACGCCGGACGACATCAAGGCAGCGGCGCATCACGCATTGCCGCACCGCCTCATCGTGGCGTCCAACGCGCGCTTGCGTGGGCGCGCGGCGGCGCATATCTTGCGCGAAATCCTGGCGGCTATCCCCGTCCCCATTGAGAGGCGCAGCGCCGATGCTTAGCCGCATGTGGCACGAGTTCTGGCTGATACTATTCGCGGCGCTGATTGGCGTGGGCGTATTCGCGGGCGCCGGAATGCTGATTGGTTTCGGCGCGATGGGGCTGCTGATAACGGGCGCCGGCTGGCTCTGGAACCGCATATCGCTGGAAGACGTCTCATATGAGCGCGAGTTCACGCAGCAACGGGTGTTCATCGGCGAAAAGGCGTCTATGCGAATAACCCTAACCAACCGCAAGCCGCTGCCGCTGAGCCGCGCGCTCGTCGAGGACGAAATGCCGGCGTCTATGGATCTGGCGGACGCCGATATGGTTGGCAGCCCGAACCCCGAAGCGCAAACGCTGCGGCATTCCACCTCGATGTCTTGGTATGAGCGAATTCGGTGGACTTACGAATTCACCTGCAGGCGGCGGGGCTACTTTCGAGTGGGGCCGGTGACGCTGAAAAGCGGCGACATATTCGGCTTCTTCGGCAGCGAAAAGGTTGTCCGAAGCCGCGATTATGTGCTGGTGTATCCGCGCGTGGTTTCGTTGCCCGAAATCGGGATGCCGTCAGCGCGGCCGCTGGGCGAAACGCGCGGCGGCATTCGCATATTCGAGGACGCATCCCGCCCGATGGGACTGCGCGATTACCGCACCGGCGATCCGCTCAAAATCGTGGACTGGAAGGCTACCGCGCGAATGCAGGATCTGCAGGTTCGCACATTCGAGCCCAGCTCCTCGCTGACGGTGATACTCGCGGTGGCGGTGGACACGGTGGCGCACACATGGGAAGGCTATTCGCCGATACACTTGGAGCGCATAATCACGGCGGCGGCGTCTATCGCGAACTACGCCGCGGGTCAGCGCTGCAACCTAGGGCTGTTCTCCAACGGCACGCCGATACTGGCGGACAGACCGCTCAAGATAGCGCCCAGCCAAGCGCCGGAGCAGCTGACCGTGATACTAGAAGCGCTTGCGTCCATACGCCCGCTGCCCGTGGGCTCGATCGCCGCCCAACTGAGCGACGAATGGCGGCGCTTCCCGATGGGCGCAACCGTGGTTGTGGCGCTGTCCCTTGTGTCCGACGAACTGCCGGGCGTGCTGCTCAGCATGCGCTCGCGCGGCATCAGCGCCGTGGTGGTGTATGTGGGCGACGAACCGTGTCCGCCGCTGCCTGAGGGGACGCTTGTGTATGAAATCGGGGACGCATTCGATGGGAGCTGCAGACATAGTAGGGAACTTGACGGGGGACTTGCCCACGGATGCGGCGACGGACTTTCGGCAGTCAAGCGCTGATATGGCGGGCGGCGCTATCGGCGACGATATGGGCAGCGGCGCATTCGGCGGCGATTTGAGGCGAAACGGATGAGTTCGGCGCGGGACAACCTTGTTACGGCGGCGATGCTGCTGCAAGAAACGGCGTGGCTCTACGGCGCATTCGGCGTAGCCAGCCTGATGCTGGGCGCGGCGGACAGCCCGCTGGCGTGGTTCGCGATGCTTGCCGTGATGGGCGTTTCGCTGCTGACGGCGCGCGCGCTTTCGCTGATAGCGATGCCTGCGCTAATGGCATACGGCTTGCAGATGGCGGCGGGCGCGGCGGTGGTGTATGTGTGCGTGGCGGCGCAGGCGTCCCCGGAGTTTCAGGGCGTAAATCTGGGATGGCCCGCAATGCTGTCGAACGATGATATGACGGACGCATCGCGCTCGTTCACGGTCAGGGCGATACTGGGCAGCGTCGGCGGCGCGCTGCTGTGGTGGCGCGGCGGACACATCGGCGCTACGGCGTTCCCCGCCGAAACGCTGGGCGCAAGCTTCAAGGTAGGCGTGATTGCGCTGGCGATTGCGGCGGTGGTTGACATATTCCATTCCGCCGACCTAAACATATTCCCGATGATGTTCGTGTTCTTCGCCGCGGGCATTGCCGGGTTGAGCATAGCGCATATGGCGGCGGCGTCCCAAAAGGCGGCGGCGGACAAGGCGTGGATGCGCGTGATAGGCGGGCTTGTGGCGGCGATAGTGGCGCTGGGACTGCTGTTCAGCCTGCTGCAGCGGGACGCCCTGGCCGCAATCGCCGCGCCGCTGCTGTGGGCGCTGAACATACTGGCGACCGCGGTGTTCTATGTACTCATCATCCCGCTGGCGTATCTCATAGACTTCTTTGTGAACGGACTGATTGCGTTCTTCAGATGGCTGCGCGTAGAGCCGCAAGCCGAAACCGCGCCTTTTGCGCCGGATGTATCGGGCGGGCTGCAGATGCTAGAGCGCGGCGAAGGCGAGCCGGCGGCGCTGTTGCTGCTGCAAGTGCTGCAATGGTCATTAGTCGCGGCAATCGTCGTAGCGGCGCTGGCGGTGATGGCGCTGGCGTACAAGCGGCGGCACAGACGCATCGCCGACGCCGTCGACGGCGAGCGCGAATCGGTGCGCGATGACGCCGACGCGGCGTATGACCTTGCGAACCTGCTGTTCAACCTGCTGCCCGCGCGCTTTCGCCGCCGACGCAGCGGCCGCGCGCTGAGAGTGCCGTCCGACGACCCGAATATCGCGGATGTGTTTCGCATCTACTTCGGCATGCTGACGCTTGCCGAAAAGCGCGGCGCCCCCAAGCCGTCCGCCGAAACGCCCTCGGAATATCAACGCGCTCTGGAGGGCATATTCCCGGCGTGGCTCGCCCGTGCGGCGACGCGCGCCTTTGAGCGGGCATGCTACGGCCACCGCCCCACGGAGCGCGCCCGCATCGAAGAGATGCGCGCCGAACTAGAGCGCGCCGCCGCGGATGGGGACAGCAAATAGGGAGCGGGTTTGCGGCTTTGCTTCCTAGGAAAAATCAAACCGATATACGCCGCAACGCAAGAATTCCTAACCGCGCGCCCGATAGCCCCCTCAGCGCGATATGCTGTATGATGCTTAAAAGGCCGGCCGCGCATTCTAACCCGCGCATCCTAAGTGGCGCATTCTAACCGAACTAAGGGAAGCGAACTTGACCACAAGAGAGCATGAACACACCCTCAATGTGTGGCTGGCGGAGCTGCTGATCCAGCGAGGGTTGGACGCCAAGCAGGAACACGCGGCAGGGCAGGGAAGACGCATCGACGTGCTTATCAGCGTGGGTTCGGCGCGGATCGCGCTGGAGGCGGAGCAGGGGCAGTCCACCGCCAAGCGCAACGAAGCGATTAGGGACGCCGACGCCCGCCTTGCGCAGAACCTCGCGGACTGCGCTATCGCGGTATGCTATCCCGACGGCATCACCCGCAAAGAACAAATGCGAAACTGCCGCGTTCTTTGGGCTATTCGCTCGCCGGACAGACTGCGGCAGGGCGCCGCGCCGCTTTGGAACGAAGCCGACGCCGCCGAACTGCCGCGCATAATTCGGCTTGCGCCCATGCAGCTGGGCAACCCCGACCATGTGGCGGCATCGCTTTCAGCCAGCCTCGACGTCGCCGTGTCGTATCTGAACAAAACGCAGCGGCGCTTTCTGGCGCAGCATATGGATCTGCCCCAGCGCAAGGCGGGCAAGACGGACGCAACGCGCTGGGATAGAGCCGCCAAGCGCGCGCTGCTGGTGGTGGCGACCGCCGTGATGTTCCATTCGCGCTTGGATTACCATCTAGAAGGAATGCGTCCCGAGTATGACAACCGTATTCTTGACAATGCGCCCTTCACGGATGAATGGCCGCCCCAAATGGCGCAACGCTGCGCCGATTCGGACAACCCCACGGCGGACTTTTCAGACGCTTGGAATCTAATACTGGCGCTGGACTACAAGCCCATCTTCGAGACGGGACGCGCCGCGCTCCAAGCCTGTCCCCCGGACCCTGCGTTCACTAACGCCGTCCGTGAAACCGCAAAGGCGGCGCTGGCGGTAGCCGGCAATATCGCGGGACTGCGCCACGACCTTATGGGGCGTATCTTCCACAGGGTTCTGGACTCTGCGCCCTACGACGGCTCGTTCTACACATCCACTCCCGCCGCCACGCTGCTCGCAACCCTTGCCATTGATGAGGGTATGCGCGATTGGAACGACGCAGACGCCGTAGCAAGCCTTCGCATCGTGGATCCGGCGTGCGGCACCGGCACGCTGCTTATGGCGGCGGCGGAACGCATCCGCGACCTATCGCCCCAAACCAGAGACGACGACGATTTCGCGCAGGCGCTGATCGAGCAAGTATTGTGCGGTTACGACGTCAACCTCACCGCGACGCATATGGCGGCGACTACGCTGGGACTGCTATCCCCTACAACATCCTTCCGCAAAATGAAAATCGGGCGCGCATTCCTAGGCGTTGACGAAGAGGGCGATGCCTATTTGGGTTCGCTGGAGTTCCTGGATCTGAAACCCAAGATGATGTCGTGGCCCAACGCCGCGCAGCCGGTAGCGCAGGTGGAAAACGGCGACGACATGGCGCAGTCCGAACCCGCCGATCTAGTGATAATGAACCCGCCCTTCACGCGCAATAGCCTGCGCCACGACCAGTTTAGCGCCGCCGATGAGCGCAAAATCAAGGCGCGCGAGAAGATGCTGTTCAGCAACAAGCCGGTGCATCTATCAAGCAACGGCAACGCCTTTATAGTCTTGGCGGACTTTATGCGAAAGAGCGGGGACAGCAAAATAGCCGTAATCCTGCCGCTTGTAACCGCCACAAACGCATCGGCGCTGGATATACGAAAGTACATCGGCGGCCGCTACTGGGTGGAGTACATCGTAACCTCTCACGACCCTCAGCGCATCTATTTCTCGGATAGCACCAGCATCGGGGAAATGCTGCTGGTATGCCGCGTGTGGGATTGGCGTGAAAGGGGCAAGCCGACGACTAGGGTGGTCAACTTGGCGATAAACCCGTCAACGCCGGCTGAAGCCTACGCGGCGGCTGAAGCGATTCAAAACGACTCTACCGTAGCAAGGGGGTTAGGGACGCTTCAGCGGGTTTCGGCAAGCGATATAGAAGCCGGCGACTGGGGAGCGGTTCAGTTTCTTTCGCCTACCCTCGTCCGCGAATTCGTTTCGCTGGGGCGAGGCGAACTCGCCGCTGCATTGCCTTTGGAAAGCGTGGCCGCCATTGGACCCGATGGAAGGGGCTTGCGCGGCAACTTTATTCGCTCCGATTTTCCCGACGAAATTGGGATGGCCGCGCTTTGGGACCACAAATCGGACGTTACGCAATCAATGCTTGCCGCGCCTGATACCTTTGTAACGGCAAAGCCTGGCAAAGAGGCGCAGGCTAATCGTCTATGGGAACAGCGCGGCACGATGTTGCTGCCGATGCGCGCGCGCCTCAACACCGTCAGAATGCTCAGCGTGAGGCTAAATCAGCGAGCGCTGGGTTCGGCTTGGGCGCCCTGCAAGCCCGAAGTAGCGGGCATAGACGTCGACACGCTCGAAAAGGCGCTCTGCGTCTATCTCAACTCATCGGTCGGAGCGCTGGCGATGCTGGGCGACCGCTCAAACAAAACGCCGTCCTATCCTCAGTTCTCAATGGCCGATCTCCACAAAATACCCGTTCCCGACTTTGCGGCGCTGGGCGAAGCGGCGGCGCTGCGATTGGCGGCCGAATACGATGCGCTATGCGAACAGGCGCTGCTGCCGCTGCCGCAGATGAACGCCGACCCTGCGCGCGCCGCCCTGGACGCCGCCGTATGCGATGCGCTGGGCATAGACGCTGAGCGCGTGGCGACGATACGCCGCCATCTAGCCGCGGAGCCGTCGGTGACGGGGCGGCGGTATGCGGGGTTGGGGTGATGCGCCCGATTATAAAAGACGCTGCCGTTAACGCCCGTAATGGGTTAGGCGTAGGGCTAACTAAGCGCGCTTCCTATGCCGTTCATTCTGCCCTTTATGAATTGAACGATTTCCTCACTATCCGCAGAGAGATTAGCGAATTGTTTGGGGCAAACATCGGCGAAGCGCGCCTGCACTATACTGGGGATGGGCTCTTTATTTTCAAACACGCCCACGGGCTCAAAGTTCATTCCCCAGCTCGAGAACTGGTGCAACGCGATAGTAGCGTCGCGGGTGTGCGTATCGCTATTCAGAGCGTATATGAAAAGCGGAGTCTTCATACCGTTTATGTGGTAATCCACCTTGTATTTGCCTTCTTTATCGCGAGAAGCGTCGTACCAGTCTAAGTTCATTCGCTCCGATGGAACGGTTCTGCTCATCAGCTCCCTGAAATCGTCCCGGAAGGTGCGCCGCACTCGCTCGCGCGATAGATAGGACACGTCGGAGATTTTCACCAACGCCTGCACGAATGTGAACAGCGCTTCGCCATAGTCGTCATCTATCACATCAAGCACAAGCTCGCCTTCGCGGTCTTGCACATCGAACATCGCCAGCGTGTTGGAGATAATTTTGCCGCGATTGCCGCTAAACATATCCGACTCGTCGACGTAGTATGTCAGGTGCATGTAGGTGTGCCCCTCGTCGGACAACGCCCACCCATCTCCGCGCCGCTTCAGCACGATTGAGAAATGGTCGCCGTCGTCGAACATAAACGGCGTAGAGACGCGGTAGCGCTCATTGCCTTGCGGGATAAGGCGCACTTCTTTCGAAACTTTGTGGACGAATTTTTTCTCAATGTCAACGACTGCAGTGTTCATGACATTCTCCATAGATTTGCGGAAATATCGAACCGCTGTTGCGCAAAGTAAAGATTTGCGTCATCCCGGAGGCAATGAAAGGCTCCGTCTATGTCGTTGTATCGCTCAGTTGCTTCGGCATAGCCATCATCGCGGAATGCGCTTTTTTGGTATCTTTCGGTGGCGGTGTGAATGTGAAAATCGTAGAATTTATCTTTGTTCCTGTGCGTAGATTCGAGTGGATTTGTATGTTCGTGTATTCCGTCATAACGCCGCAGGCGAAAGAACCCACTCTCATGCGGAGGCTGTATTGCCAAGATGATTGAAAAGTCCGAAGGGTCAAACTGGCTTTCGCGAATTATGATGCAGAATTTTCCGCCAGAGTCGCGCTGTACATCTATGATGGCTTCGCGATGTCCTCGCTTATCTCTTAATCTGAGTGGCAATTGCCGCCTAGATAGCGGCTTACGCTCTGCGATTAGCGTCGCAATCTTGTCGTCTGTGTAGGTTACAGCCATTCACGCACTTCATTTATTTGCGAAAGCTCGGTGTTCATTTTGCGAAATCTTATATGAAATCGCTTGCGTATGCAATCGGATAGCGATCCGTTCTAAACTGAACGGATGCTGTTCGCGGTGGGTTGGATGCGGTTGGCGGCAGACTACAAGCCCTTGCCTTCGCCTTTGTATTTGTAGTCGCGGATGCAGCCCAGCTCTTCGAGTGGGTACCAAGTGTCGCTGTTCAGCATTGCCCAGCGCAGCGCCTGCAGCTGAGACATCGGGCGGTTTTCCTCAAAAACATAGCGCCCCAGCAGTATCATTCCATCGTAGAGAAAGAACCTGCCGTCGGGGTTTCTGAACAGAAACTTGGCGGTGGCGATGAGCGAATTGTCGAAGGTCTTGTTCTTGGCGCATAGGACTTCGCAGGCGTGAAACGGCTCATAGGGCTTGTCTGCCGGCACATCGGGTTCGGGCATTATGGTTACGCCCAGGCGCTCAAAGGCTTTGGCGGGCGCTTTCTTGCGTATCGCCCAGTCTATCGCCGACAAGCGGCCGTATGGGAAGACCTGCCAACCGGTTAGAAACCCGCCGAATGATGTCACAAAGTAGTTGCCTTCGGGGGTTACGGCTAGGATGTCGCGCGTGCCGATAATGGAGTCTTTGTAGTGAACAAGATCGGCGGTTTTGGAGTCATACACGATGCCGTCTTTTACCTTGTACGCTCTGTTGTACATGCGGGAAAACCTCTGCGAACTAGATAGACTGATTTACCTAGGATTGCCCCTTCATCTTAACATTCACCTTCACCATCACCCCGAGATGGAAGGGATTTGAAACGCCGCTTGCCTACAACGCCCTGCCTAGCATTATACCTGCAAACGCCGCGATGATGCCCACTAGCACGCTGGCGCCGATGTTGAGCGCCGCGCGCAGCCAATCGCCGTCGGCGGCTAGGCGGACGCTGGCGACGGTGAGCGTGGAGAAGGTGGTGTATGAGCCGAGAAAGCCCACCGCTGTCAGCGCGCGCTTCGTTGGACAGCCCGAAGCGCCCCTCGGCGGTTCCCAATCCCAGCAGTATGCCGAGCAGGAATGAGCCGCTTATGTTGACTGCGAATGTGCCTAGTATTGGCGCGCCAAACGCGGCGATTATTGCGCGGTCGATGCCGTAGCGGGACACGGCGCCGAGCGCGCCGCCGATTGCCACAAGCGCCCACATAAGCATAGCGGCGTTAGCCTCGCGGCAGTCCCAGCCCGCGGCTGGCGATGATGTTGCGCTGTATTTCGGAGGCGCCGGCGCGTATGGTGAGCGATACGGCGTCCATCCATTGCTGCGCTATTCTGCCGTTGAGAAACGCCCAACCGGAGCCTTCGTCCAATACGGCGTAGGGGCCGAGCATTTGCATGCCGAGTTGGCTGATGCGCTGGCTTATTTCGCTGCCCACAAGCTTGGCGGCGGACGCTTCTTTGTTGGGGACAAGCGCTTGGCTTTGCATCCACGCCACGTTGTAGGCGGTGAGGCGGCCGGCTTCGTTTGCAGTCCAGAGATCGGCGATGCGGCGGCGGTACTTGTCTTCGACGGATACGCCGCAGTCGAAGCGCAGGTGGTTGTAGAGTTCTATGAGCTCTTCCAAGTCGCGGCGGTTGGAGCCGTAGCGTCCGACGCCGGAGCGCTCGAAGTCGAGCGTGGTGGCGGCGACGTACCAACCGCGGTTCATTTCGCCAATCATATTTTGCTTGGGGACGCGCACATTTTCAAAGAAGACTTGGTTGAAGTAGTGAACGCCGAACATATTGATGATGGGCGCGACTTGGATGCCGGGCGCCGCCATATCCACGATGAACACGCTGATGCCGCGGTGCTTGGGGGCGTCCGGATCGGTGCGCGCCATAATGTAGCAGCGGTTTGCGCGGTGCGCGCCGCTTGTCCATATCTTGGAGCCGTTGAGGATAAAGTCGTCGCCGTCTTCCACGGCGCGCAGTTGAAGGGACGCTAGGTCTGAGCCGGATTCGGGTTCGCTGAAGCCTTGGCAATATACTGCTGAGCCGTCGGCGATTTCGGGCAGGTAGCGCGCCTTCTGCTCGTCGCTGCCGTACAGCATAATGGAGGGGCCGACCATATGCGTCCCCATGCTGGTATCGCGCATGGGCGCGCGGAAGTAGGCGGTCTCTTCGTTGTAAATCATCTGCTCGATGTGCGGCCTGCCCTGCCCGCCGTACTCTTGCGGCCAAGCGAGCGTGAGCCAGCCGCGCTCTACTAGCTTGGCGGTGAGTTGGCGTATGAGCGCCCAGTTATCGGCGGTGAAGTAGTCGTCGGGGACGATGCCGCGCCAGTCGTCGCCGAGGTTGTCGACAAGGAATTGGCGCACTTCTTGGCGAAAGTCTTGCTGCTGTGGTGTGAAGTGGAAGTCCATAGTATCAAGTCCTGTTGTTTCAGAATGCGGGGCGGCGTTAGTCAATCTCTTCGGTTAGCAAATCGGTTGAACGCTTCTATCAGTTGATTAAGCTCGTCGGGGGATATGCGGCATAAATCGCCTATTAGTATTCCTGTCGAAGTTTCGGTTTGCCGCGGGCGCAAACCGAATGGTATATGTGTATTGCTAGGCATCCGCGGCGTCCGCAGCGTTCATTGCCGCCAATTCCTCGTCCATCTCGGCTTTGATCCGCTCCCAAGGGATAGGTTCCCCGCCTTCTTCCTTGGCGGCTTCGATTGCCTTGATGTCGTAGATGTCTTCCCATATTTCGTGCCATATGGCGAGGTCTAGGACGACTGATGTGGGGTTGCCGCGTTTGTCTATTATGAACTGAACGCCTTTCATTGGGGGGATCCTTCTTTGTCATAGTCGGCGAACTCGTCGTTGACTTGGTCTTCGTCGTCGAAGCCGTCGAATTCTCTGTCGATTGAGGCGCGCAGCTCGGCTTTGACCTGCTCCCACGACATAGTGGGTTCGTCGCCGGGCGCTTCGGCGCGCATGGTTTCGTAGATGTGTTCCCACTTATCGCCCAGTATGTCGAGGTCGACTATGACGGATGTGGGGTTGCCGTGGTCGTCGACTAGGAATTGCACGCCTTCCATTGGGTATTGCCTCCATTTCTGCGCTGTGGCATAAATCTGCTGCCATCTATGAATTGCGATAGACTTCGCGGCGGTGTCCTATGCGGACGATGTACACCAGTATTTCGGCGTCATGGATGTCATAGAGAACCCGATACTGGCCGACGCGAATTCGGTAATCCGCCGCATTGCCGCTAAGTTTGCGAACTCCCGGCGGGCGCGGGTTAACGGCGAGCCTGCGTATGGCAAATCTGACGCGGTCTTGAATTTGTACCGGCAATCTGCGGAAGTCTCTGGTTGCCGTGGACGCAAATCTGACGGTATATCTATTGCTAGTCATCCGCGGCGTCCGAGTCCGCAGCGTTCATTGCCGCCAATTTCGCGTCCAATTCGGCTTCCAAAGTTTCCCACGGGGTATAGGGTCCATCTTCTTGCCTGGCGGCTTCGATCGCCTTGATGTCGTAGATGTCTTCCCATATTTCGTGCCATATGGCGAGGTCTAGGATTACGGATGTAGGGTTGCCGCGTTTGTCTATTATGAACTGAACGCCTTTCATTGGGGTTGCCTCCGTTTCTGCGCTGTGGCGCGAATCGCATTGCCTAGAAACTGCGATAGACTTCGCGGCGGTGTCTTATGTACCTTACGCTAATCAGTCTTTGGGCATCGTCAATTTCATAGATGATGCGGTATTGGCCAACTCGAATTCTGTAAGCCCGTTCATATTCCCGCAGTTTGCTAACTCCGAAAGGACGCGGATTCGCAGGTAGGTTGTTTGCAGCGCCTATGATGCGCGGCTGAATGTTTCGGGGCAATCTGCGGTAATCTCTAGATGCTGAGGGCAGAAAACGAATATCGTATTCGTCAGTCATTCGCGAAGATTTCCTGTTTCATTTCCATTTGCAGCTCTTCCAGCGTGATGGTAGGCTCTTCGTCTTTTCGCGATTCCAAGACTATCCCATCGTGGATGTCTTCCCATATTTCGTGCCATATGGCGAGGTCTAGGATTACGGATGTAGGGTTGCCGCGTTTGTCTATTATGAACTGAACGCCTTTCATTCTGCGCCTCTTTACTAGCGGTGGGTATAGAGCCATTATCGCTTGGGAGTATTACGGGAGCGTTACGGGGGCAGCGTTAAGCGCCGTTGCCGTTGGGGGGGCGTGATGGGAGCCAGTGTAGCATAAGCGGGTTTTAACGGGTTTCGTAGAGGTAGCGGCACGCGGCTATGGCAGCGGTTGCGCCGTCGC
Organism: Dehalococcoidia bacterium; assembly: GCA_965204605.1. Lineage (GTDB taxonomy): Bacteria > Chloroflexota > Dehalococcoidia > Lucifugimonadales > JADFKI01 > Bin90. The sequence goes on along the minus strand of OZ241999.1, from coordinate 3,167,851 downwards.
CGGCGGCGGTTATGAGCTGAGCGGCGCTATGCTGGCGGATGTCGCCGGCGGCGAATATGCCGGGCTGCGCGGTTCGCATCCATATGTCGGTTGGGATGTGTCCGCCGCCGTCTAGGGGCAGCAGGTCGCGCAGGTAGGCGGTGTTGGGCTCAAGACCGACGTAGATGAACAGGCCGGCTAGGTCGACGCGTGAGGTTTCGCCGCTGGTTTGGTCAAGGATCCTGACGGCTTCAAGTTGCGCATCGCCCAGCGCGGCGGTTATGAGCGTGTTGGGGCGCGCTTGGATTTTGGGATGGGCGTGAACGCGCTCTTGCAGGATGCGCTCGCCGCTGAGGGATGCGCCTCTGTGGAACAGCGTAACCTGCGATGCGTATTCGGTGAGAACAAGCGCTTCGTCGAGCGCGGAGTCGCCGCCGCCCACTACGCCGACGGGTTGGTCGATGAAGAAGCCGCCGTCGCAGGTGGCGCAGTAGGATACGCCGGCGCCGTAGAGCGCGTCTTCGCCGGGGACGCCGAGTTTTCGCAGCGTGGAGCCGCCGGCGATAATGACGGCTTTGGCGATATGCGCTTCGCCGTATGCGGATACGCGCCAGCCGCCGGGATGCGGCGCTAGTTCGTCCACTTCGGCTAGGCGGATTTCCAAGCCGTAGTTGGTCGCCTGCTGCTGCATTAGCGGGCCGATCTCTGCGCCGGATATGCCGTCGGGGAAGCCCGGGAAGTTCTCGATGCGGTCGGCGTTTATGACCTGGCCGCCGGGCATAAGGCGCTCCAGCATCAGCGTGGCTAGGCCGGCGCGGCAGGCGTATATGGCGGCGGTCAGGCCGGCCGCGCCGCCGCCGATGATGATGACGTCGTAGATAGGCTGCTGCTGCATTGGCGCTCCCTGAAAGGCGGCGGTTTTCTTGGCGGGCGTTCCTATTCTAGCCATCCCCCTGGCCTGAGACATGAGGGGGATGGGATTTTGGTTTCGTTTCCTATAAGCCTATCGCAGGCAAGCGGGCGCTTTATGCGCGGCTAGATAAGCCCCTGCTCGCGGACGTCGTTGAGGGCGCTGCCTACGGCTTCCACGGTGGCGTCGATGTCTTGCTCGGTGTGGGCGGCGCTGAGGATGAAGCGCCCGCCGCCGTGGGCGCTGCCGGCGTGTATGCCGTGGTTGAGCATAGCGAGGTTGAGCTGCGCTTGGAGTTCGGGGTTGTCGGACGCGCGCATATCGCGGGCGGCGCTAGGGTTGCGGTCGGGGTCGGCCGCTGCGGGGTCGACGCCGAGCCGCAGGAATATGAGCGAGCTTATGCCGGTGGCGCAGCCGTCCACTTCGATCTTGGCGAGAAGATCGTTGATGCCGTCTTTGAGGCGCTGTCCCATAGCGTCGGCGGTTTCGTTGACGGGCGTGGTTGACAGCAGCTCAAGCGCTTTGATGCCGGCGACGGCGGACAGCGGGTTGGCGTTGAATGTGCCGTTGTGGGCGATGCGGCGGTTGTGATTGTATTCGGGGTCGGGGCCGTTCTGTATCATATTGATGATGTCCGCCTTGCCCGCCACAGCGCCGCCGGGCAGTCCGCCGCCTAGGATTTTCGCCATAGTGGTCATATCGGGGGTAACGCCGTAGAGTTCCTGCGCGCCGCCCTTGGAGACGCGGAAGCCGGTTACCACTTCGTCGAAGATAAGCACAACGCCGTGCCGCTCGGTGAGCGCGCGCAGATCGGCGAGGAATGCGGCGCTTATCGGCTCCAAGCCCATATGGGCGCCGGTGGGTTCCAGGATGATAGCGGCGATGTCGTTGTTGCCCAGCATCGCCCACTCTAGGGCGGCCATGTCGTTGGGGGGCAGCACAATCATCGTGTTGAGCGTCTCGCGCGGTATGCCGCCAATTCCTGCGCTGCCGGCTGACAGGGAGTCGCTCCAGCCGTGAAAGTGATCCTCGAACTTGATGACCCTGGACTTGCGGGTGTAGGCGCGCGCCATGCGGATAGCCATCATCGTGGCTTCGGTGCCTGAGCTATGGAAGCGCACCTTTTCGGCGGAGGGGATGAGCTGCTGCACGAGCTGCGCCCAGCGGATTTCGAGGTCGGAGGACATGCTGAGATGGGTGCCGCGCGCAACCTGCTCTTGCACCGCCTTGACTATTTCCGGGTGGGAGTGTCCGAGCATCATAGAGCCGTGTCCCGTCCAGAAGTCAATGATGCGGTTGCCGTCGACGTCCCACTTGACGCCGCCTTCGCCGTGCGTTCCGTACAGCGGGAACGGGGACATACGGCGTCCGTCGTGTGTTACGCCGTCGGGAAAGATGTCGCGCGCGGTGTCCCAGCGCTCTGCGGAGCCGGGGTGAAGTTCCAAGTAGCGTTGCTCTATCTGCGATGCCATAGCGGTCCTTTCGGTTTGGTGTGGGTTTGTAGTTCAGAACTAGGTTGTTGTGAATACATAGGGGCAGTTGTAGTTCGTTAAAGGGATGGAATTGGTTTGTTGGGAATATGCGAGGCTATGCAGTTCATCAAAAGGATAGGATTAGGTTGTTGGGAATGCGCGCGGCGGTTGCATTGTTTATTATATCGCCCAAAGTATAATATGCAACGCAGATGGGGCGCACGGGGGAGACGGATGCCGAGATATACGCCGCTTTCTAGTATGCGCAAAGCGCGGGCGGCTGCAGAGTGGGGTAGTGAGGGGAATGGGCGGGGCAGGTTCGGCGCGGATTAACGCAAAGGCGCAGGGGCGCAGTTAGAAGAAATGGGTATGCGCCATCCGCCTTGAGCCTACCCCCTCACACCCTCCCGCTCCAGCTCGCGCAGCACGGACTTGTTGTTGGCGTTCACGATGGGCTGGAGGCACATTAGCTTGCGCCACGATGACAGCATCGACTCGGCGTTGGCGTCGTAGGGCAAGCCTAGCATTTGCGTTACTATGCGGTCTATTTCGGCGCGGTTGGGGTCGAGGGCGCTTAGGCTGATGCGCTTGAGCGGCAGGCTTCGCAGGCGGTCGAAGTTGGCGGCGGCTATGCGGCGCGCTGCCTTGGCGGCGTCCGAGTCTTCGGCGAAGTCGGGGATGGGGTGGCCGCCGATAGCCCTGACTTGCATAGTCGACCTCCCTAGCATAGTGGACTGCCCGTATCCTATCCGTATCAGCATCCCATAGGTGCTATTGAGGAACAGGGTTATCGCTTTGGCTACATCATCGGCGGCGTAGATGGTTGTCCATGACCTGCCGCCCATACATTCCTGTTCGGTGTAGCACATGGCGATTGTCTGAGTACTCATGCTGAGGTTGCGGGATAGGTGAAAGTGGCCGGATGTATTCAACATTCGCGTTGCTTCACTGGCATCGCCGCGCGGTTCGCCGTAATGCGTTGGAGCGCAAGTGATAGTTAGCTGAGTCTTTGCATCCAAGTGCCACATAGACGGATTTGTTCGACTGCGCGTCTCTTTTTCGGGGCGCATTGTAAATGCGCCGCGCGGGTCATGACTTGCTGGGATACATCCCAGCAAGTGATGAGTCGGGCCGATGCCCGACTCATCACTTAGCGTTGCCATCGGCAACGCCAACCCTGCGGTTGCGCCCGTGCGCGGATCCCACGCTGCGCCTTCCCGCATATATTCTGCCAATATCGCATAATCGCCGCTGGGGCCAAGCGCAGACCACGGGTTGCCTTCGCCCAAATCGCTCATACGATAGTAAGTTCCCACGGTTTCGCCTACTGCGATTTCGCCCGATTTCTTGCCGAGCGCGACTTCATGGCGGATGGCGTCGGCGAACATTTTGGCTTCGAGTTTGGTTGTGAATGTGCGTGTTAGGTTAACGCAGGTTACGGATCTATCGCCGTTTGGGTCGAGCATGGGCGGGGAAGTGTGCTTTGTGCCGATTAGCAGCATCTCTTGTATGCCGGTGTCCGCCGACATTGAATTACCGTCGCCGGACGCCGTGCTTATGGCAATCACATCGCAGTATTCGTTCTCAATGTTCTTGCGAAAGCCGGCGTATGTCTGGGCGTGCGCCGCCGTAAGGGGCAGCACCTTGCCGTGCGGACGCCCGTTGTCCAATACCAGATGCTCAATCGCGTGCATAAATGTGGCAAGCCCAGCCTGTCCATTTGCGACGCCGGGCAATCGGCGGTCAGCGGCGCGCTTGTACTTCTGCATATCTTTGGTATCAATAGGGCTATCTGCGCCGCCGCGCGCCCGAAAGTAGGGATCATTGTTGTTGCATATATCGAATGTGCGCGGGTCAATGGTGAGCATCGTGTTTTGCGCGCCTCTGAGTCCGATGATGCGCGCCTGCATATTCGATACGCCTGTAGATAGCAGAAAGTTCAGAGAGCCGCCGTTATTGGTGATGGCGAATATGGCGCTGTCGGTAAAGGAAGTTTGGGGTTCGAGAGAGGTCAAGTTGGCAGTGGCGACGGATACGGACTGCCGGTTGATGTCGGATAGTTGGATGAAGCGCTCCATTCGGTCGGCGTGGATGCTGGTCTTGTCGGCGGATTTGGCGTAGTGGCGAAAGCGGATGTTCTCTTCGGTGGCGCGCGCAAGCGTGCCGGTGCCGGCGCAGACTTCGTTGTACTTGGCGCTGCGCGGGTCGGACAAACGGCGGGTGGTGATATTGGCGAGCAGTTCGGCGGTTGCCGGCTTGGTGTAGTAGGCGGCGCGCTGGTCGCGGTCGGGAATAAGGGATTGCCATATTTCGGCGGCGACGTTGGTGGTAGCGCTGACGCCGGCTTGGATGTACTGCGAAACGGCGTCTTTTACTGCGCGCAATGTATCGCCGATATGGGGACTGACTTCGGAGTCTTCCAGCATATCCGACGCGAGGGTGGATAGGGGCGTGTAGTTGATAGCTTCGATTTTGCGCCATTCGGCGGCGATTTTGGCGGGAATGCCGTCGTATGGCGCTATCTTCTGATACAGATCGGGGGCGTCTATCGTCAAGACATTTTGCAAACCGCCCCACTCGTTGAGATTCATATGGAGCTGAATCATGCTGAATAGGGTGCCGACGATGTTGCCGGCGACGGATTCCACTTGTTGACGCTGTTGCGCTTGCCGCAGTCCATAGCGCCCGGAGAGGCGCGCTCGCGTAGCGGCGGGGCAGGCGTTCAGTTTGGCGGCGAGCGCATTTTTCGCCTTGGTCATATCGTCGATTGCGGCTTGCATAACGGATTCGGCGTATGGTTCGGGGATGGCGGCGAGCCAAGCGTATTGAACGACGTCCTGCAGCGATACGGGGAATGGCTTATCGGGTACGGTGGTCAGCTCAGGGTCGTCGGGGGACTTGCCGGTCACAACCTGCATCAGGAATTGGGGTTCGTCGCTCATAAGCGCCGTTTCGCGCTCAGCGTGGCCGAGTTCACCTAAGCGTCTTGGGATACCTAGCGCGATGACGGACTTCATCGGGATATTGTAGTCGTTGAACTGATAGCCGAGCCGCGCGATAGCGTCTTTGACGGCTGGAGCGCCGTATTCGGTCTCGATGATGGTACGCAGTCCGTAGGGCATATGCGCCACGATGTCGGGAGTGGCATTGCCGCTGCGCGCGGTGCCGGATTCTTCGGGGGGGAATTCGTATCCGGGCGGCGCTTGGCGCTCCATCGCCTCGGCGATAAATGCGTTGAGAGCCCTTTCGTTCATAGCCATAAGCGCGCCGTTCCTTAGGGGGGTAGATATAATGTGCTATCTGTCTGTGTATAATACACAAGCGAGGCGGGGGCGGTCAATGGGGAGTGGGGTTGTATACTGGGATCGAACGGGCGGATGCACGGCTTCCGCATAGCGCTGTCCTCATTGCGCCGACTTCACGCTCGCCGCCCGATTGACACCCGCGCCGCAGTTCAAACATAATCGTAGGCGCTACGCTGATTGTCAAAGGCGCCGCGTCCGATTGCGCCAACCGCCACGCTAACTAATTGGAGCATTACCGCAATGAAGAGTTTCTTGACGCATTTGGAATGCACATACTGCCACCGCACTCTGTCGGCGGATGCGCCGCATCGCACCTGTCCGGACCCTGACTGCGGCAAGGTGTTGTATCCGCGCTATGACTTGCAGGGCGCAGGCGCTGCGCTGAGGCGCGAGGATCTGGCGCGGCGTCCCGCGAATATGTGGCGCTACTTTGAGGTGATGCCCGTGCTGGACGCCGCTAATGTGGTTACGCTGGGCGAAGGCTTTACGCCGCTGTTCAAGGCGGAACGACTGGGCAAGCACATCGGCTGCGCCAATCTGTATATCAAGGACGAAGGGGTTAATCCCACGGGATCGTTCAAGGCGCGCGGGCTGGGCGCGGCGGTGTCCAAGGCGCGCGAGCTGGGCATACAACGACTGACGATGCCGTCCGCCGGGAATGCGGCGGGCGCTATGAGCGCGTATGCGGCAAAGGCGGGAATGGATGCGTTTGTGTTTATGCCGAAGGATGCGCCGGAGGCTAATCGCATAGAGGTCGAGATGAGCGGCGCGCGCCTGGAGCTGGTGGACGGGTTTATCACCGACGCAGGACGGATTTCGGCAGAACGCGCCGCCGAGTTGGATCTGTTCGATGTTTCTACGCTGCGCGAGCCGTATCGCGTAGAGGGCAAGAAGACGATGGGGTATGAGATCGCCGAGCAGATGGGTTGGACGCTGCCGGACGCGATACTATACCCCACGGGCGGCGGCACGGGCATAGTGGGGATGTGGAAGGCGTTTGCCGAAATGGAGGCTATGGGCTGGCTTGACGGCAAGCGTCCCAAGATGTTCGCGGTGCAGTCCGAGGGCTGCGCGCCGATAGTGAAGGCGTTCAGCGAAGGCAGCGAGTTCGCCGCGCCGTGGGAGAACCCGTCCACGCTGGCGGCGGGGATACGGGTTCCGGCGGCTATCGGGGACTACCTGATACTGCAGGCGCTGCGCGAGAGCGGCGGCGGGGCGCTGACGGTTACGGACGCGGAAATCCTGGCGGATATGCGCGCGGTGGCGGCGCTGGAAGGGATATTCGTCTGCCCTGAGGGCGCGGCAATCGCGGCCGCGCTGCGCCGCCTGGTTGCGGACGGCGCGCTGTCGGCGGACGAATCCATCCTGCTGCTGAACACCGGCTCAGGGCTGAAGTACCTGGATATGATACGGCAGCCCGCGGGCTAGACGAGCTCGACGTCGCTGATGTGCGGGGCGTAGTTGGGCAGCGACGAGCGAAACATCATCTCAACGAGCTGGTGGTCGGGGACGCATTCGGGACACTCTTCGTTGACGCCCTTGTGATACTTCACGGTCAGACGCCCGGACTGCAAGTCCACGAACTCCAGCGAGCCGCCTTCGGACGCTACCACGATTTGGATGTTGTCCATTATCGCCTGAACGCCGGGATCTGTGTTGACTGCCATAATTGGGAACTCCTTTAGTTAGCATAGTTAGCGCGCATAGCGTACAAAGGGCTTGCGCGGTTGGTTGATGATACAGAGATGTGAAAGACCGGATGGCTTAAGCGGCAGGGCAGTCTAGGCGCATATAGACGGGCGCAAGGCATTGCCGCTTGCTCATCGTCATTCGTCGTCGCCAAGCCGCCTTAGGCGTTCCTGCAGCCGGCGCAGTTCTGCTTCGGCTCTGTCAGCGCGCTCATCGGACTGTCGGCGCGCGGCGGCTTCGTTGGCCGCGCGCTCATCCGCCAGATGCCGCGCCGCCGCTTCCCTTGCGGCGCTCTCTTCAGCCCTGTCTGCGCGGTCAGCCTCTTCGTCAGAGGTGAGAAGATAACTACCGGTCCGCGGGTCATACCAGCGCAGCCTGCCCGCATCCCAGCACACATACAGCCCCAGCGTATCGCTGTACCCCCAGTAGTAACTATCGCCATCCTGCTCGACAGGGATAGGCTCATAGCGCCCATCCACTAGCCTATCGCCCGCCAACGCCGCATCGTGGTAATCGCCGCCGGTGGCGTCGAATCGCCAGTACTCCGGTATGCCGTAGCGCTCATAGTCCACGCGCTTATCAGTGTAGTCGACTCTGCCCGTAGTCTTGGACGCTATCTCCAGCGCAAAATCCGGCGGCTTGCCCTGTTCGTCTATGTCATAGCCCTGCAGTGCTATCGCGCGCGCAGGGTCGCAGTCAAACGCGATGATGAGGTCGGGTATGCGTAGCCCCAACCGAATGCTCAGCGCGGTCCCTACGGGAAGTTCGCCATACACCAGGGTGGTGTCCCGCCTGCCGAAATGGCGTTTAAGGGTTGCGACGTAGCCGATTTCGTGGAGAATGTCTATGTTCTGCATATCGTAGCGTAACGGGAACTCAGGGAACTGCGCGAGCGTCGATTCGCTTGCCGTGAGCGCCCCGTTTGTACTGAGTGCCCCGTTTGTGTTCGGGCTTGCCGTTGTCTTTATGGGCGCAGTCGTTTTCGCGGCCATCGCTGACCTCTCATATTTTGGCGATATGGAAAGTAGTTGTCTGACAACTATGTATCATTGGGCGGATTTTGGCAATCAGGGTTGGGGCAGGCGCATTAGCCTAGCTGCAGCAGCTCGACCCAGTTGCCGTCGGGGTCTTGCAGGTAGCAGCCTTTCTTACCCTCGACGATCTCGATCGGCGGGTTAAGCCGCTTTGCGCCGCTGCGGATAAGCCGCTCATACGCCGCGAATATATCGTTCACCTCAAAGGCGATGTGCGATGCGCCGTAGCCGTTGCGCTCTTGGATGTGGGCGTCCGCGCCGGGCGGGTTGACATACTCTATCAGCTCCAGCAGATGTCCGTTGCCGTAGTGGAACTCGGCTATCTTTATGTGCGTGCTTTCGTAGCCCAATATCTGCGATATGGGGCCGCCGTCGCGCTCGCGCCTGCCTATGAGCGTCAACCCAACTGCGTCGCGGTAGAAGGCTACGGACGCGTCGATGTCGCTCACAACGAAGCCGGTATGGTGCATTCCGATAATCATAGCGGTGTCCTCCTAAATCGCCTGTGAGTTGCATATGGCGAATGCGGCAAGTTTGCAGGCAGGCTCTAATTCGTTCCCCGATGCGGCTTATGATACGCCCACCGGCGGCGCTATTCAATGGGGATTGGCGGGCTGCGGCGACGATATTCGCGTGCATATTCACGGGGCAAGACGAGGGTTTGCGGGCGTGTGTGTACTATGCGGCGTTAGGGTGTATAATCGGGCGTACAATGGCTCACAATTCAGGGGCGCGCTTTGGAGTGATGAAGGCGTATAATCGCCGATGCAATGATATGCAAGCGTAGGGGGGCAGGAATATGACTACGGATAGCGTACTGGGCGGCGGGGATTTCAGGTATAGGCCGGCGCCCAATTGGGAGACGCTGCCGCCCGGCTACAAGTGGCGAGAGGTGGCCGCGGTTGCGGTGGACGGCAGCGACAATGTGTATGTGTTCAATCGCGGCGAGCATCCGATGATGGTGTTCGACAGCGAGGGCAACTTCATCAAGTCGTGGGGCGAGGGCGTGTTCACGCGGGCGCACGGCGTCAGCCTGGGCCCGGACAACACGCTGTATTGCAGCGACGACGGCGACCACACCGTCCGCCAATGCACGCTTGACGGCGATGTACTGATGACGCTGGGGGTTCCGGGCGAGCCCGCCCCGTTGTTCAGCGGCGATCCGTTCAATCGCTGCACGCACACTGCGCTCGACCCCAAGACGGGGGACATATATGTATCGGACGGCTACGGCAATTCGCGCGTGCATAAGTATTCGCCCGACGGCAAGCTTCTGTTCTCTTGGGGCGCGCCCGGCACGGATCCGGGCGAGTTCAGCATCGCGCACAACATCGTTACGGATGCCGACGGCTATGTGTATGTAGCCGACCGCGAGAACCACCGCATCCAAATCTTCGACTCCAACGGCAGGTTCGAAGAGCAGTGGCCGAATGTGCATCGTCCCTGCGCGCTCTACATATCGCGCGAACAGCATATCTATGTGGGCGAACTTGGCTGGGGAATGTCCGTTCAGCGCAATGTGCCGAACATCGGGCCGCGCGTATCAGCGCTTGACCGGCGCGGCAACACGCTTGCGCGTCTGGGCAGCGGCTACGGACTGGGCGAAGGGCAATTCATATCGCCGCACGGCATCTGCATAGACTCTACCAACAGCATCTATGTGGGCGAAGTGGCGCACACCAACATAAGCAATTCGGGCGAAACGCCGCCGGACAATCTCAGGACGCTGCAGAAGCTGGTGAGAATCGAATAGCCAGTGGCTACGGATTAGGGGGGCGCATATATGCGTATTGCCATCTTTATTGCGCTGATTGCGGCGGCCGCGGCGCTTGCGCTTGTGTGCGGCGGCAATGCAGAAACGCCGCCGACGCCCGTTGCGCCCCAACCGACAGCATCCGTAGCTACTGCGCCATCTGAGACCGCCGCGCCTGCGCCAACTATCGTATCTGCGCCAACTATCGCGTCTGCGCCAACCGCCGCGCCTGCGCCAACCACCGCGCCGTCTCAGATAGAAGCCTGCGCGGACGAAACCGCCGTCGATTGCATGATGGAGGTTAGCGTAGGTCCGGAACTGGAGGATTGCGATGGATCGGCGCCGATGCGGTGCATGGTGGTGGACGGCGATCTTTTCTATGATGATATAGAGGGCTTCGAGCATGAGGCGGGCTACCGATATAGGCTCAGGATGGAGCGCTACGATAGGTGGCCGGGACAAGAGACGCCGGCAGACGCCTCAAAGTACGGATATAGGCTTATCGATGTTGTCGAGAAGGCGCGCGCGGCGCAGTGAGGAAACGGCACTTTGCTGTTATTGTAGATGAACAATGACGGCTCTAGTGATATACTACCCATATAATTCACTAGGAAGGATGTGAAACCAATGACTTTAATCACGAATATACGCAAGTGGTTGCCAATAACGCTGATGCTGCTCGTAGTAGCATGCGGTGCAATCACGATTGATGTTGATACGGAGGTCAAGGATGAAACCGATATAACGCACGACATGAAGTACGTTCTATCAGGTCCCATTGTGCAACTGATATTCGAAGAAGATGAAGGGTTAGATGAAATCAATGACGAAATCAATAATGAATTCGTCCAAGAAAATTGTACAATTACTAAAGATGTAGATAGGTTTGAGATAACCTGTTTAGACGTCGCCCATGAAGATATGGGATCAGAAATGAGCGTTGAGGTTGAAGTGACGAAGAAAGATTTGGGCAATAAGTGGGAATATCGAGTCACTTCCACAAACGTATTCTTTGATGCCGATGAGGAACTACTAGAAGATGAACCTCCTGATATCGATATAGACCAGATACTCAGAGCAAGGCAATATTGGACACTGACGATGCCCGGGGAAATCGTTGAAACAAACGCCGATTCCACTAACGAGGACGGTTCTATAGAATTCGTCGGAAAATTCGGCGACGAAAGAGAGACTTTTACGGCGATAAGTCACAAAGACAAGGGGGGCAGCTTGTTCGGGCTTTGCAACTGATTACCACCTCAGAAAAGGAGCGGCTTAATGGGAAATCAGCATACCCACGAAAACGGACACGCCCACGCGCGGGCGGCGGCGGATATGGCGGCGGCGGCGGCGGCTTGGCTTGACAGCCTCTCGGATGAGCAGCGGGCAAAGGCTACCTATGAGTACATGGACGGCGAGCGCGTCTTCTGGTACTACCCGCCGCTCAATCGGCACGGCTTGGCGCTGCGCGATATGGATGACGAGCAGCGCAAGCTGGCATACGGCATTATGGAAAGCGGACTCACGCCGCGCGCCTACAAGCAGGCGGCGCAGATAATCGACCACGAAACCATACTCGGCAAACTCGAGAAAGAGCGCGGCGTGGTGTCATTCGCGCGCGATCCCGAACTCTACTACTTCACGGTGTTCGGCGAGCCGGGCGGCGCCGATCCGTGGGCGTGGCGCGTAGAGGGGCATCATGTATCGCTGCACTACAGCGTTTGGGGGGATAACGTCATATCCACCACGCCGTTCTTCTTCGGCGCGAACCCCGCCGAAGTGCCGCAGGGTCCTCAGCAGGGGCTTCGCATTCTGGGCGATAGGCAAGACCTCGCGCTGGAGATGGTGAACGGGCTGAGTTCCGAGCAACGTCGCCGCGCGGTCATCTACCCCGAAGCGCCGTATGACATCCTGACCTACAACTCGTCGCGCGCGGTATTTCCGCAGGAAGAAGGGTTGCCCGGATCGCAGATGAACGGCGCCCAGCGCGAGATGATGATGACCATCATCAACGAATATGTCACCACTATCCGCGAGGATGTGGCGCAGGACAAGTTGAACGCCATCCGAGAGCAGGGCTTGGACGACTTCTACTTTGCGTGGGGTGGCGGCTTGGAGAACAACACCAAGCACTACTACCGCATCCACGGCGGCAACTTCGTCGTGGAATACGACAACCGCCAGAACGACGCCAATCACATCCATTCGGTTCTGCGCGACGAAGAGAACGATTTCGCCAACGACGTGCTGCGCGAACATCTGCTGCTCTACCACGTGCTATAGGGCGGCGCAACAAACCGCAAAGCGGCAGGAGTGAGTTCGGGCGCAGGGGCAAGCGCGCAAGTTGCCCCCTGCGTCCGGAATTCGTTTGTTGCCAAAGTAGTCGCGGGACTAAAGGCAATCAAGAGACGGTGTCGAGCGCGATCGGAGTAAGCGGTTCTTCTTGCAGCATGTGATCCTCCACCGGTTCGGGGTCTTCACAGAAGATGTCGGGGAGGGTTCTGACGAGTGTCTGCGTTGTTGCCATACTATTGCATCCAGCGTCCGATAGCTGCATTTCGCTATGACTATGCCATAGCGGGGTCAAGTGAATGAAAGCGCGCAGGCGGTATTCTCAGCTTTAATACTTAGCATACCTAGCGCCACCCAACCATAAGAATGCCGGCGCGGCGGGCTGACAATCGCCGCCGCTCGCGCGCTACAAGTCAAAGCTCATAAGCTCGTCGGTGAATAGCAGCTCGCCGTCGTAGATTTGGCGCACGTCGCCGATGCCCTTCTCTCTTGCGCCCGGCTGCGACAGATGCGGACCGATATGAACCAGCGCAAGCCGCTTGACGCCCGCCGCCTGCGCCATTCGCGCCGCGCCCAGCGTGCCGCACTGACCGGGCGACTCGCCGTCCGCGTCCATAATCTCTTGGTCGTCCCAGCACATGCACAGCATCAAATCGGCGTCTTTGGCCAGACGGGTTACGGATTCGCACGGCTGCGTATCGCCGGTGAACACCACGCTGCCCGCCGGCGTGTCGAAGCGGTACGCCAGCGAATCGAGGAAAGGCTGCACATGCTCCGCCGGCGCGGCCGTAACCCGCCAGTCGTCGCCGGCGAATACCGGCCCCGGCCCAACATCCCTTGCGCTCACCGACGGCGGCTTGCGAGGCAGCGTTCCGCCCCTGTTGACATGGATGCGCTGACTCAGCGGATGCCCCACGCGCGCCTTCCAATCGTGCGCGAACACGCCCTCGTTTTCGCCCAGTATGCCGCGCGTGATGCGCTCCGTTAGCGTAGGCCCGAACGCCTGCAGCGTGTTTTCACTGCCAACGCTCTGGTCCCAGCGGCACAGCAGGAAGCAGGGATAGTCGATATCGTGGTCAAAGTGGTGGTGCGTGAAGAACAGGTAGTCCACGTCGGTGGGCCATAGCCCCGCCTTCACCAGCTTATGAGTAGCGGCGGGGCCGCAGTCCAGCATCAGCGTCTCATCGCCAATCCGCATAGCGAACGCCGACCCGAAGCGCGCAGGCGTAGGCGTGGGCGTCCCCGCTCCCAGTACATAAACCCTAGTCTGCTTATCCGTCATAGTTAGCCCTCCCATTCGCCGATTTTGGACACACTATAAAGCAAACGCCGCCCGACTGCGAAATTTCGGGCGGCGTACCGCGCTTGAATCAGAGAGCGCCGACGTGAGTTGAGCGCAATAATCTCGCCTACGAATCGCGCGCCACCAGCAGCGCCACATCCGCCTGCACCACCGCCAGCCCGCGCGCCACATCCCCGACGGTTGTCTGCAGTTCGCCGACGGTTGTCTGCAGTTCGCCGACGGTTGTCTGCAGTTCGCCGACGGTTGTCTGCAGTTCGCCGACGGTTGTCTGCAGTTCGCCGACGGTCGATTGCAATTCGCCTACGCTTGTCTTCAGTTCGCTGATGTCGGTCTTCAGTTCGCTGATGTCAGCCTGCATCCGTGCTTGGTTTTCGGCTTGGACGTTCAGCGTGTCCAATATCGTGGCTTGCCCGTCTAGCACCTGGGCAAGCATAGCCTGCGTCGTCTCTATCCCTGACTGCAGTTCAGGGTGAGTATGCGCTCCGCTGCTGATAGTAGTAGTAGTCATATTGGTAGTCCTTTTATGTGCATCCGCATCGCCAAGTTCGTTTGGCGTATCCAAACCATAACACAGCCCCCGCCATAGTGTATAGGGCAACCGTTGCGTTGCAAACACGCGCGGATACAGCGCATAGCCCATAGCCGCATATCAGCGCCGGATTTGAAATGCGCCAATCTTGTTTGAAACGCTGCCCCCAAGTTGCGCGGGCGAGGGCGGCATTCCTGCTATCTACGCATAATATCTAGGTTTTGGTTGGCAAATCAGCGCAACAACATAGAGGGGAACCTACAATTCGGATAAAGCCGAATAGCGCTACGCCGGCTTATCGTATCGCGCAAACGCCCTGCGACAATGCTTCATCTTGCCTATGCTATGAAACACTCGACCAAGTGGCACTCGGCGTACAAGGGACACTACAGCGCTTATCAGTTTGAAATCTTCTAGGAAACTCTGTATTGGGGGATGCTTCGCGGGTTATGCACTCAATTTTGAGAATACCTAAGTATCATAAGTGAAGCGCTTGGAATTTGAATCTTAAATGCCCACAAACGCCGGCAACTCGCGCACAACCAGCGCCACATTGCGGATTGTGGAGGGGATGTTTTGCCAGAACTCTTCGAGGGCGCTTTCGCCGGCGCCGTCGGAGATGCCGCGAATTTCTAGGAAAGGTATCTCTGCGAGCTGAGCGGCGCGCGCGCCGCCGGCGCCTTCCCATGCCACGGCTATTGCGCCGGTCGCATCGCTTATCTCTTGCGCGCGGGCGCGGTTGGCGACGCCCTCATCGCCGCTTGCCACGCCGCCGAAATGCAGCGTGAACGGGAATGCTTTGCGCGCCATCAACGCCCTGAGCGCGTCTATGAGCGCGGCGTCGCCGGGGAATGTGGGCAATGGCAGGGTTATGAGCGCGCTGCCGCGGTTGAAATCGTGTTCCACGGTTTGGGCGGCAATCACCACATCGCCGCGATCGAGCGCGTCCGAAAGCGCGCCCGATGTGCCGGCGCACACCACGGCGTCTATGCCGATCAGGTTGTCGAGCAGGTGCTGCGTCTGCACGCCGAACTGCGCCTTGCCAAGCCCGCCCTGCGCTACGATGAGCCTGCCGCCGTCGAACTCCGCCGCTGTCAGCCGGCCAACGTTGCGCTCTTTGGCGGCATAGCCGAACTCCGCCATCGCCTCCATCATAGCGTCAAACTCTTGCACGATTGGTATAACCGCTAGGATTGTCATGCGCGACTGCTTTCCTGTTCGTTTCCGATTTGTTTCCGCATTCCGATTTGTGATTATCCGATAGGCGCTCTTTGCGGCATAGGCTAGGCGGCTATATTACCTGCCGCCCTCTTAGGTTGCTTATAGCGGCATCGTCGCAGTCTAGGAATTCGGCGAACACTTCGGCGTTGTGCTGTCCCAGCAGCGGCGCGGGGTTGAACTCCACGGGGGAATCGCTGAGTTTGACGGGGCAGCCGGGCATGGTGAAGCGCCCGCGCGTGGGATGGTCGACGCTGATTACCATATCGCGGCGGCGCAGGTGTTCGTCGGCGTAGATGTCCACGGCGTTGAAGCAGGCGCTGCACGGCACGCCCATTTCGCCTAGAATGCGCATCACCTCAAACTTGGTATGCCGCAGCGTCCACGCCTCTATGACGCCGTTTATTTCGGCGGCGAGCGCAGCGTCGTACTGCGCCGTATCCTGCAGGCGCGGGTCTTGCAGCAGTTCGGGCTTGCCGAGCGCTTCGGTTAGCGCGCGCCACATAGCGCCACGGCCGGGGTAGGCTATCATATAGACATAGTCGTCATCGCCGCCGGGCGCGCAGCGGAATGTGCCTACGCCGGGGCGGTTCGCTCCGCCGCCGTTGCCCGTGCGCGGCGGCGATACGGCGCCCTGTTCGGCGCGCGTCATCCAGGTGCGCCCTAGGTTCACGATAGCATCCTGCATCGACACTTCCACGACTTGCCCCTTGCCGCTGGTCTGCCGCTGCCAGAGCGCCGCCAGAATGCCGATGACGGCATGCAGTCCGGTGCCGGAGTCGCCGGCGGTTATGCCGGGCTTCATCGGCGGGCCGTCCGCTTCGCCGGTGGAGCAGAAAGCGCCGCCTGCCGCCTGCGCCACGGGGTCGAAGCTCTTGTATTCGCTGTACGGGCCGTATGTGCCAAAGCCCTTGATGCGCGCCAGAATGATGCGCGGGTTGGCGGCGGAGAGCGCGGCGTAGTCCAGCCCCATACGCTCTATTGCGCCGGGCGACAGATTTTCGGCGACTATATCGGCTTGCTTGACCAGATCCAGCAGCGTCCGCCTGCCGCTTTCGGATTTGAGGTTGAGCGTTACGCTGCGCTTGTTGGAGTTGTAGTGCAGGAAGTAGTTGGAATCCACATCGCCGCCGCCGATTGAGCGGCCGGGATCGCCGCCGGCAGGGTTTTCCACCTTTATAACATCCGCGCCGAGCCACGCCAGCATCTGCGTGCAGGAAGTGCCGGCTTCATATTGCGTCAGGTCAACCACTCGCACGCCGTTCAGCGCCTTGTCCATATGCAACTCCTTGCTCGCTAGTCCATAGGTTTTAGGTCAGCGGTCGGCAGCGTCGGAACTAAGTGTATGCCGCAGCCAGTCTCTTATATCGTCCGCCATATCTTTGCGGCGCAGCGCGGCGTACACGGACGCTTTCAGCATCCCGATGGGCGTTCCCACGTCGAAGTGGTCTGCGTCAAAGCGGTAGGCGTATGCGCCCTGCTGAGCGCGCGCAGCGTCTATGGCGTCGGTGAGTTGAATTTCGCCGATAGCGCCGGGCGCCGCCCGCTCCAGCGAGCCAAACACTTCGGGCGTCAGCACATAGCGCCCCACGATGGCGAGGTTTGAGGGGGCATCCTCAAGTCGGGGCTTTTCCACCATTCCCTTTACCCTATAGATATTGTCATAGACATTGCCGTGCGCATCGTCCGTCAGCGGTTCGGGGTCTATCACGCCTAGGCTGGGGATGGCTTCGTCGGGGACTTGCTTCACCGCGATTACGCTTGCGCGGCGCTCGGCGAACACGCCAATCATAGCGCCGATGGTGGGCGTGTCCGACCGGATAATGTCGTCGGGCAGAAACACCGCGAAAGGCTCATCGCCGATAGCGTCTTTCGCCATAAGGACGGCGTGTCCAAGCCCGCGCTGTTCGTCCTGATAGACGAACTCGGTCTGCATCATAGAGGATATGCGGCGCATATCGGTCAGCAGATCGACGCTGCCGCGCTCTTCGAGCGCGCGCTCCAGCGCCGTCGCCGGACGAAAGTAGTCGTTGGTGGCTTCTTGGCCTCGCGATATGACGAACACTATGCGCTCAATGCCGGCGTCCGCCGCTTCCTGTACCGAAAACTGGATGGCGGGTTCGCTCAGAACGGGCAGCATCACCTTGGGGATTGCGCGCGTAACCGGCAGAAAGCGCGTGCCGAAACCTGCCGCCGGTATGACCGCTTTGCGAACTCTCAATGTAGCGCCTCTCTGAATGCTGTGAACTTGATGCGTGGCTATCATATGTAAGTATGCGGCTGCGTCCGTTGGTGCGCCGAATTAGCGCCATTATAGCAAGGCGCTGCGCTAGGTGAAAGCGGGCGCGCGCTCAACCTGTGAATTGGCGGCGAATTGCTATATGATAGCGGTTGCGGCGCGCATATTCGCGCTATATGAACAGCGGCGCAGATCGGAGGCAATGCGAATGAACCCACTTGACAGGGCGCAAATCGGATCTACGGATATTGAGGTAACGCGCTTGGGCTTGGGCGGCGCGCCATTCGGGAGCATGCCGGCGGACGCCGCCGAACAGCGCGCCGTGGAGAGCATACGCAAGGGCTTGGAGCTGGGCATCGCCTACTATGACACGGCTCCGATGTACGGCGTTGGCAGAAGTGAGCGCTGCTACGCCAAGGGCTTGCGCGGCGCGCCGCGCGAGGCGTTCACGCTGTCTTCCAAGGTGGGGCGAGTGCTGAACCCGATCGGCGGCGGCGATACGGCCGACGATGCCGCGCCTATGGAGTGGGCGTTTGACTTCAGGCGCGACGGGGTATTGCGCTCATTCGAGGAAAGCCTCAAGCGCTTGGATATCGACCGCATAGACATCGTACTAATACACGACCCGGACGATTTTCACGAACAGGCGTTGAACGAGGCGTTCCCCGTGTTGGCGGATCTGCGGGCGCAGGGCGTCATAGGCGCAATCGGCGCGGGGATGAACTTCTGCGAGCCGCTGGCGCAGTTCGCGCGCGAGGCGGACTTCGACTGCTTCCTGCTGGCGGGGCGTTACACGCTGCTTGATCAATCGGGCTTGGATGACCTGCTGCCGCTGTGCGAGCGAAAGGGCATAAGCGTGGCGCTGGGCGGGCCGTACAACAGCGGCGTGCTTGCGTCTGATCTTGGGGAAGGCACAACCTACTTCTACAAAGACACGCCGACGGATGTGCTGGAGTTGGCGCGCAGGATAAAGGCGGTGTGCGACAGATACGCCGTGCCGTTGAAGGCGGCGGCGCTGCAGTTCGGGCTGGCGCATCCCGCGGTTGCCGCAACCATACCGGGCGCGGTGTCTGCCGACGAAGTGCGGCAGAACTTCGATATGGTAGGCTTTCCCATACCTGCCGATCTATGGACCGAACTCAAGCGCGAGGGGCTTCTGCCTGAGAACGCGCCCACGCCTTAGGCCGCGTGATATGGACAATCGGATGCCGCGCATGCCGTATATCAATGGTAGCAGGGGGAGGCAACGATGAAATCGTTTGCGATGGCGCTAGACCTGCGGGACGATGCCGCCGCAATGGAAAAGTACAAAGAATACCACCGCGCGGTGTGGGATGATGTATTGGACGGGCTGCGCTCAATCGGCATCCGAAAGATGAAGATATTCCTGCGCGGGCGGCGGCTGTTCATGTATCTGGAAGCGCCGGATGACTTCGACTTGGAGCGCGACTTCCCGCGCTATATGGCGCAATCGCCGCGCGCCGCCGAGTGGGATGCGCTGATGCGCGAGTTTCAGCAGCCCATTCCCGGCGCAAGCCCATCAGAGTGGTGGGCGGCAATGGAAGAGGTTTTCGACCTTAACGGCTAGGTGTTAGCCTTTATAAGCAAGTGTCCGATTCCTAGGCGGCGCGCAAGCCGGACATCCACTTCGGCGGTATATCTAATCGTCCTCATCCTGACCGTTCTGCTCCCAGGGCGGCGGTTCGTTGAACTCGCGGCCTTCCTTCTGCGCCAGCTGCATATCGGCGAACCAAGCGGCCGACCTTGCCGCCATTATCGCTTCGCCCTTACGGCGGCCGCGCGCTTCGCCTTCACGCTGTCCAAGCGCTATGCCTTCACGGCGGCCGCGCTCCTCGCCGCGCGCCTCGAACTTGTTCTTTGCGGGTGTGAGTAGTATTCCCATAAGCTCCTTCCCCTTTTGGTATGCGGTTTGCGTGACGTCAACTACGATTACCGACGATACTAGAGAGCCGTATGCCAGGAACGATATTGTTACGCCGCCGTCTATGATGTGTTTGAGCAGCGGCGCGGCGGGCGCGTATGCCGTTTCGTAGATTATAACCGCCGCAAGCCAAGCCGCAACTTGTGCGAAGTACAACCGCATATACCACGGGTTAGCCCTCAGCTCGGCGATCAGCCCTCTCATTTCGTCTGTTGCCAATAGCGGTTTCCTTTCCCCACGGCTGTCTGCGGCGCCCCGCTTAATGCCGGTGGCTTAATGATAGCGCATTGTTGGGATGCGCGGTAGGCGGGGGTTCCCAGGATTTCGTAGGCGAGGTTGATGCGTATCATCGTTTCGTGCTCGCTGGTCGCCTTGTTCACGTCGGGGTGGTACATGAGCGCCAGGCGGCGATATGCGGCGTCTCCGATTGTGAAGCGGCCGGGTTTGCCGCGCTGCTACGCATCCCGCCCTAGGCTTTCGTCTAGTAGCTCTAGCAGGTCTTTCGCTTGATGCGTGTCTTGCTTCTCTTTTGTGCCGATGCCCTCTACGAACATTTGGAGGCAGAAGGGGCAGGATACGCCTACGGTGTCGGCTTGCGTTTCGAGATACTGGTCGGTGCGGACATGGTTGACGCGGCTGCCGCGGCTCTCTTCAATCCACATATGCCCGCCGCCCGCGCCGCAGCAGAAGCCCTGACTGCGGCAGCGTTCCATCTCTACAAGCTTCAAGCCCGGTATCGCTTCGGCTATTTGGCGCGGCTGGTCGTAGATGCCGTTGTGCCGCCCTAGATAGCAGGAGTCGTGATACGCCAGCGTGGAGTTAATCTCAACTAGCGGCCTGATGCGCCCGTCCGCTATTAGTTCAGACACCATTTCGCTGTAGTGAAGCACTTCGTATTCGCCGCCGAGGTGCGGGTATTCGTTCTTGATGGCGTTGAAACAGTGCGGGCATATGGCGACTATCTTTTTGACATTGTAGCCGTTGAGCGTCTCTATGTTCTGCTGCGCCAAAATCTGATAGAGGTATTCGTTGCCCATTCGCCGCGCGGGATCTCCGGTGCAGTTCTCTTCGCTGCCCAGTATGGCGAAGTCCACGCCGGCGCGCTTCAGCACGGACGCCATAGCGCGCGCTACGCTCTGGCTGCGCTGCTCCAAGGCAGCGGTGCAGCCTACCCAAAACAGCACTTCGGCATCGGGATGCTCCGCAAGCGTCTTGACGCCAAGCCCGTCCGCCCAATCGGTGCGGGTGAAGGTTGTGCCGCGCCACGGATGCCCGCGCTGCTCCATGCTCAGCAGGGCGTTCATAGCGGTTTCGGGCATTTCCGCCTTTTCCATCACAAGGTAGCGGCGCATATCCACGATGGTATTGATATGCTCCACGCCTACGGGACATTCTTCCACGCATGCGCCACATGTGAGGCAGTCCCAGAGCGCCTCTTCCTGTATCCAACGCCCTATGAGCGGCTTTTCGTCTTGCGGGTCATCGCCCGCGATGATGCCGGGGCCCGTCTCTAATGTATGCTCTTTGAGGTTTTCTACGATGTGCATCGGGGATAGTATCTTACCGCTGATGTTGGCGGGGCAGATTTCGGTGCAGCGGCCGCACACGGCGCAGGCGTAGCCGTCCAGCAGCTGGCGCTGCGTGAAGTCCTGCACCCTGTAAGCGCCGAACACTTCGGCGGTTTCCAGGTCGGCCGGCGTGGAAAGCGTCCCTCTAGCCTCAAGCGAGCGCGTGAAGAAGTTGATGGGCGCGCCTACTAGGTGCATATGCTTGGACAGCGGGATGTATATCGCAAAGCCCAGAATGACGGCAAGATGCGCCCACCAGAACAAGCCGTGCAGCAGATTGGCGGCGTCAACGCTGACAACGCCGATGAACAAACTGCCCAGCGCGCCGCCCACGGGCGCCGATGCGTGCGCGCCCGTACCGCCCGCCGCCACATAGAACGCTTCCGTCAGCAGCGTGAGCGCCATCAGCAGCGCTATCAGTCCGAGGATGACGCCGGATTCTTTCTTTTGCGTGAGGTCGAAGGACAGACGGCGCGGCGTGGCTACCCAGCGCCGAATTGCCGCCCAGGCCAGCGCTATCAGGAATATCACCGCCAGTATGTCGAGGTAGGCGGTGAATACGCGCAGTCCGGTTTCGGTCAGGATTTTGGATGAGAGCGGATGCCATATAGAGTCGCCGAATATGAACAGGATGTAGCTCAGGGAGAAGGACAGGAATCCCCAGAATATGAAGAAGTGCGCCAATCCCGCGCGGTCTCTGCGTATGTTGACGCGCTGCAGCACCTTGCGCTGCCCGAATATGAACGGCAGCGCGCCGATGAGCCGATGCAATGGGCGGTCGAAGCGATCGGCGGGCTTGCCGAGCAGCACTAGCCTGAAGACCCGTTGGTATAAGAACCATCCGGCGGCGGCGAATGCGCCAAGCGAAACGATGTACACGCCAACCCAAGTGGGGATTATTCCGAACAGGCTGTCAGGTGGGACCATTGCCATCTCCCAAGGAACGAATGAAGCGAAGCGACGGCGAGTTTATCATACGCTTTCACGGCAAGCCAAACGCAGCGGCGGGGGTTTGCGCGCGCCCGAAACGCGCGCGAATGGTAAGCGCCTCATAGGCCGGCGGTTAAACGGATTCAAGGCAGGAGTACGTCGCGCACGAATGGAAAGTGCCCGCGTCTGCATACAAGAAAGTTCGGGGCATTGAATGCTCGAAACGCGGCTTTATGCGCGGAACATAGCGAGCACCGCTACTGCGCTTGCGAGCCACAGCAGCAGCGTCAGTATCAACGCGCGGTCGCCTATGAGCAGGCGCTCCGGGTTTTCGCCATGCTCGGACGTCGCCGCCAATAGGATGTAGCGGAATAGGCCGAATGCCACAAACGGAATGGTGAGCATCATTGCGTTGTTGGCGGGCAGGTTGGGCGCGGTGAAAGTGTAGAGCGAGTAGGCTATGAGCGACGCGGTGGCGGTTATGACGATGAGCTGATCGAGCGATGCCACTGTGTAGCGGCTCAGGGTGGCGCGCTGCCGAGCGGCGTTTTCGCCGGCGCTCGCAAGCTGAGTTCGCCGCTTAACAAGCGCAAGCAATAGCGCAACCAGCGCCGTGCAGAGGTAGAGCCACGGCGATATTGGAACTTGCATAATGACTGCGCCCGCAACCGCGCGCAGCACCATCCCGCTGCTTATCACGAACACATCCACAAGGACGATATGTTTTAGCAGCAGCGAATACGCCGCATTCGCAAGCGCATAGGCGCACGATACTACGCCGAACAGCGGATCCAGGGCGAATGAGCCGCCTAACCCGATTGCCGCCGCCAGCGCCGCCGCTGTCCAAGCGACGGATACAGGCAAGCGCCCCGACGCCACCGGACGATTGCGCTTATGCGTATGCAGACGATCGCGTTCCGCGTCCAAGACGTCGTTCACCAGATAAACCGCGCTGGTCAGCGCCGAGAATGCGGCGAAGGCGAGCGTTATTTCGCCGAACAGCGTCAGCGCGGCGCGCACGTCGCCGCCCGGCATCCACGCTTCGTTGACTGTGAAGAAGAACGCCAGATATATGACGAGGTTTTTGTACCACTGCCACGGGCGCGCGCTGATTATCAGCGCCTTGGCAATGCTTATCGCTGATGCGCCCGCTGCTCCGCCTGCGTTTTCAATCATGCGCCAATACTACGAACTAGCCTTGTATGCGGTCAAGGCATATGCCCGTGTCTTGAAAGGGCGCTTGGGCGTGTGAGCGCTGTGGACTGTTCATGGAGCGGACTAGCGATAAAGGCAATGGCGCGGCTTCATTGATGAACTGATTAGACTGCAATTTGCCGCCAATCCCGCTAAATGCTTTAAGTAGCGGCGCATATGGCGTATAATAGATGCGCGGTCAGGGCAACGTAGCTCAGGGGCAGAGCGGGCGCTTCATAAGCGCTAGGTCGGTGGTTCGAACCCACCCGTTGCCACCACACCCCACTCATCGGCCGCAACGCGCAGCGCCGATCCGGATGCGCGCTAATCGACGCCTACTCCACGCCGAACAGCCGGACGACGTCTAGCCGCGCATTCGGCAGCAGTGCGGGCGCGATGCTATCGCCGGGGTAGAAGCGGCGCACATCGCGATATTCCCCGTCTTCAAGTCCGCTGTATCGCTCGACGCATTCTTCTTCCAGCGCCATAATCCATACTTCAGGGATGCCCGCCTCTGCGTACAGCGGGATCTTGACCTCGCGGTCGTACATCAGACTGCTGTCCGCCACTTCCACCACCAGCAACACGTCGGCGGGCGTCGGGTGCGCTGATGCGTAATAGTCGCGCTTGGGACGCAACAGCGATATGTCGGGTTCGGGTTCGGAGTTCTGCGCCGCCAACCTTATCGGATCCTGCACGCTCACAATCGCGTCAGTCCCCACGATTCCAAAGAACTCGGCAGCCGTTCTTTTCACACAAGCGGCGTGAAGGCTTCCTACCGGTGACATCCGTACAATCTCCCCCCGAATAAGCTCCACCCTGTCATCGCGGCGCAGGATGCCCGTTTCTGCCATGCGGTAGTAGTCTTCGATGGTGAATAGCCGCTTCTCAACTTGCAGCGTCATATCCGAACCTCCTGCACTTGCGCTTAATCCGATACGCCGAACAACCTGCCCACATCCAACCGCGCATTCGGCAGCAACGCGGGCGTGATGCTTTCGCCGGGGTAGAAGCGGCGCACATCACGATATTCCCCGCCATCAAGCCCGCTATATCGCTCGACGCATTCTTCTTCCAGCGCCATGATCCATACTTCAGGGATGCCCGCCTCTGCGTACAGCGGTATTTTGACCCCGCGGTCGTAGCTTAGGCTACTGTCTGCCACTTCCACCACTAGCAGGACATCGGCAGGCGTTGGGTGCGCTGATGCGTAGTAGTCGCGCTTGGGACGCAACAGTGATATGTCCGGCTCAGGCTCAGAGTTCTGCGCCTCCAATCGTATCGGGTTCTGCACTCTCACGATTGCGTCATCGCCCACCGCTCGGACGAATTCAACGGTTAGTATGTCAACTCTAGATGCGTGCGGGATACCTATAGGCGCCATCCGTACAATTTCCCCCCGAATAAGTTCCACCCTGTCGTCGCGGCGCAGGATGCCCGTCTCCGCCATGCGGTAGTAGTCTTCGATGGTGAATAGCCGCTTTTCGACTTGCAACGCCATAATTCCAACCTCCTTGCGCTCATTCTATATCCGATGCCCAACATCGGCAACGCCTTTTCACCGCGCCAATCGCTCGCATCCCGCCCTGTGATATACTACCCGCCAAAGTCGATTATAGAGAACATCGCCGACGGCCGCGCAAGCGCGCTTATAAGCATACACAGCAGGGAGAAACGAATGGCAGACGCTAATTTCACGGTGTACTACATAGGACGGTGGCAAGCGGAAGATCTGACCGACACGCGGGCGGCGCTGGCGGAAGTGGGCGCAAGCCTGGAACTGCTGCAGTCGACGGACGATGAGGACGAAATCATCCGCAATGTGCGGAACGCCGACGGCATCATCACATCCGAATCGCCGATGACGCGGCGCGTGCTGGATGCGCTGACGCAGTGCAAGGTTGTGCTGCGAACCGGCGTAGGCTACGACGTCATCGACGTTGAAGCCGCCACGGAGAACGGCATCGCGGTCGTGAACATCCCCGACCTGTGGACGCGCGAAGTCGCCAATCAGGCTATGTCCCTGCTGCTGGCGTGCAACCGCAAAGTCATCAACCTGCACGCCGACATCCGCGCCGATACTTGGACGCCGCGCCCGCCCTATGCCGTGGGCGCGCTGCACGGCGAAACGATAGGCATTCTAGGGCTTGGGCGCATCGGCAGCGCTATGGCGCAGCGCGCCAAGGGCTTTGAGCTCAATGTTATCGCCTACGACCCGTACATTTCGGACGCGGTTTTCAGCGAGCGCGGCGTAACCCGCGTGTCATTCGACGAGTTGATGGCGCAGTCCGACTACCTTTCGCTGCACACGCCGCTAACCGCCGAAACGCGGCACATCATCAACGAAAGCGCGCTGCGGATGATGAAGCCTAACGCCTATCTGATAAACACATCGCGCGGCCCCGTGGTGGATGAAGCGGCGCTCATCAAGGCGCTGCAAGATGGCTGGATAGCCGGCGCCGGCTTGGATGTGCTGGAAAAGGAGCCGCCCGCAAGCGATAATCCGCTGCTTGCGATGGACAATGTGGCGCTTTCGCCGCATTCGGGGCATACATCGGTGGAATCGCTGCGCCTGCGAACCGGCCGCTATGGCGAAGAGGTGGCAAGCGTTCTGGCGGGCAATATGCCGCGCAATCTGGTGAACCCGCAGGTGCGCGAACATCTGCATCTGGTCTAGCGGCGCGCAACCCCGCGCGGCGGTCAAACCACAATGCCGCAATGGCCGTAACGCAGAAACGAAAGCGGGCATATCATGCACATAGGCATACATCCAACGAATGCCGCGCGCTTGCAACGATAAGGTTAATCATAGGGAGCGTACAATGGCGGATATTAGCGCGACGGCGGCAGCGGCGGCTGAGCTTCTGAAGCGAAACGGACACACAATCGCAGTATCGGAATCGTCCTGCGGCGGGATGCTGTCGGCGTCCCTCGTAGCGCTTCCGGGCGCGTCGGCGTACTATGTGGGCGGCGTGGTCTGCTATACGCGCGCGGCGCAGGCGGGACTGCTCGGCGTGCCGGACGCCGCTATGAAAGGGCTGCGCGCCAGCACCGAAGCCTATGCTATGCTGAACGCCCGCTCCGTGCGCGAAAGTCTGGGAACCACCTGGGCGCTGAGCGAAACGGGCGCAAGCGGCCCCACGGGCAACCGCTACGGCGACGCCGCCGGCCACGCCTGCATAGCCGTATCCGGCCCCGTAGAGCGCGCCATCACCATCGAGACCGGCGACTCCGACCGCCAAGCCAATATGCGGGCATTCGCGCAAGCGGCATACGAACTGCTGGAGCGGTGCATTCGCGAAGCGGGGTGAGGCGCGCAAGTCGACATCGGGCTATCAGAGCTGCGATATACGCCTACACGCCGCCCCGCCGCGGCAGCGCCGGCCGACGCACGCCGCCGTTCAGCGCCATCGCAGCGGCGTATGAGACGATGGCTATGGCGAACATCGCAGTGTAGCCGCCCGTCAGGTTGAACAGCAGCGCGCCTATTGCGGGGCCCAATCCCATCGCCGCAGTGCGAAACGGCCCCGTCAATCCCGTCAGTGTCCCAAACGATGTTCTGCCGAAGTAGTTGCCCAGCATCATGCTGCCCACTACCGGTATTGCGCCTGACGCTATGCCCCACGCTATCGTTATGTAGAATCCGACGCTCTGCGCCTCCGTGAGCGCGAATGCAAGCGTTGCGGCGGCGGTGGCTACAAGCGCCGCGATGGTCAGCCGCTTGATGGTGAACTTGTCCGATAGGTGTCCCCACAGCGGAACGGACAGCCCGCCCAGCAGCACGCCCAACGTCAGCGCGGCGGCGGCGCTCGTCTGCGAAAGCCCGGCGTCCGATAGAAACGGCACAAGCTGAAAGCCGACCGCCGCCGTAGTCGACACCGCTAGGAACTCGCCCCATACGATAAACCAGAATGCGGGAACGAAAATCACTTCGCGCGCGCGCCAGTCGAAGTCCGCTGATGGCCGTGCCGCGCCGCCCGCCGAATGCGCCCGCTGCGGCGGTTCGGCGGCGTCCCCGTCGGGAAGCAGCCCGATGTCTTCGGGGCGTTTGCGCATCACCAGCGCCAGCGGCACGGCGAGCGGCAGCGCGAGGCATCCCAGCGTTATGTATGCGGCGCGCCAGCTCAGCATTCCCGCAATCAGCGTGATTATCTGAATGTTGACCGCCTCGCCGCCGATGCGGTTCAGCGCGGTAATGCCCAGCGCGAGGTTGCGTTTGCGCCGAAAGAAGTTCACCGCCACCGTGCGCGGCACAACATTCTGCAGGTTCGGCCCCGCGAATGAGCGCGCTATGATGTATGCGATGTAGAACTGCCAGACGGATTGAACGCCCGACAGCGCAAAGAATGCGGCGGCTACAACCAGCGCGGCGGCGAACATCATATAGCGCGGGCCGTAGCGGTCGACGAGTCTGCCGACGATGGGCATCGTGAGCCCGGAAATCCAAGTGCCGGCGGTGGCGGCGAAAGCGATGGCGCTTCTGTCCCAGCCCATGTCCTGCGCTATGAGGTCTTGAACTGCGCCCAGCACGGTTTGCGCCACGCCCGTGGCTATGAACGCCCCCAGCGCCGCCGTGCCAAGTACAAGCCAGCCGTAATAAAACTTCGGGCGGGGATGCCAAGCGGCAACGGCTTTAAGAATCGCTTTCACTAGCCGAAGTGTAACAACCCGCCCAGCGCGCGGTCAAATGGAGTAACGCGCTTTGATACATACGCGCTCCGGCGTTGTAATAGGCTTGTGATACGGACAATAACCTTGTGTACGGCAAAGAGGTTAGCGTCGGCAAGCCCCGCTTTCGCCCAACGCATCAATCTTATGATATGGTTTCGCTTAACAATAATTGAGGAGGTTCGTTCGATGGCAAACTCCGATAATGAAACCACCGTGGACGCCGCCCTGCTCAATCGGGCGCAGGGCTGTATGCTGGGACAGCTTGCAGGCGATTCGCTCGGCAGTCTGGTGGAGTTCCAATCGCCGGCGCAGATATTGCGCCAATATCCTGACGGCGTCCGCGAACTTGCGGACGGCGGACACTTCGGCACGATTGCGGGACAGCCCACGGACGATTCCGAGATGGCGCTGATGCTGGCACGCTCGCTGGCAGAACACGGGCGGTTTGACGTCGAGGCAATCCGCAAGGCGTACATATATTGGCTCGACACCGCGCCTTTAGATTGCGGCCTTACCGTCCGGTCAGGATTGCGTGGACGGCACAACCCAAATAGCCAAGCCAACGGCGCGCTTATGCGGATTAGTCCGCTCGGCATATTCGGCGTCAACTATGCGCTTGAACAGGTCGCGGACTGGGCGCGCCAAGACGCCGCAATCACGCACATCAACCCCGTCTGCTTGCAGGCAAACGCGCTATTCGCAATGGCGATAACGCACGCCATCCGAAGTGGTTGCTCCGCCGATAGCCTATACGAGCGGATCCTCGTGTGGGCAAACACAATGGATATTGATCCCGCGTTGCTTGCCGCGATTGAGGGTGCCGCTCATTCTCTGCCCGACGACTATATGACACAGATGGGCTGGGTATTGATTGCGATGCGAAATGCGCTGTGGCAGCTCACGCACGCCCCAAACTTGGAAGAGGGAGTGGTGGACACCGTTATGCGCGGCGGCGACACCGATACCAACGCTGCGATATGCGGCGCATTGTTGGGCGCTGTGTACGGCTACGACGCCATCCCAAGCCAATGGCGCGACGCAGTCCTGAGCTGCCGCCCGGAGGCAGGCGGCGCAAATGTGATCAACCCGCGCCCGAAACCATTCTGGCCCATAGACGCCCTAGAACTAACGCAACGCCTCATCTCGCGCTAACGCAGTGCCCGCGCGCCTTACGTATTATTCTCAATCCAATCAAACCCATCTCTGCCCCAACGATGCTATAATCACGCCATAACCACAAACACAAATCCCAATGTAGATTGCGGCACCTACTGCATATCGGAGTGTCCAACTATGACTACTAAAAGCACACTACCCCATATCTACGACTACTCCCGCTTAGAGCCGCTACCCGACCCGCCGCGAAAGCATGACATGCAGCAACACAGAAGCGTATTCACCGCCGACGCAACATTGCAAGCGCACTTTGCGAACCGCAGCGATGTACTGATTTGCGGCAGCGGCTACCTCAGACGCGAAGCTACCAACGAATCCGAGCGTCTTGCGCCCGACTTGGTGGTTGCATTCGGCGTCAATCCCGACGCAATCATAGCGCGCAACGGCTATGTGATAAGCGAGGTTGGCAAGCCGCCCGATTTCGCGCTTGAGGTCGCGTCCAAAAGCACAGGCGCGCGCGACTACACGGTCAAGCGCGCTGGATACGCCGGCTACGGTGTGCGTGAATACTGGCGGTTTGACCGCACTGGCGGCCGGTTTCACGACGCCCCGCTTGCGGGCGATGCTCTGGTGAACGGCGAGTATGCGCCGCTTGCGATAGCGCGCGATCCCACCGATCGCCTGTGGGGATACAGCGCGGTTCTGGGACTGGAGTTGTGGTGGGACGATGGCGAGTTGCGCTTTCGTGACCCTGTGAGCGGCGAGTTCCTGCTCAACGCTAGGGAGTGGGAGCTTGTGCGGCTAGAGACCGAAGAGTATGCAGAATCGCAACGCGCGGCGCGATTGGTAGCCGAAGAGTACGCAGAATCGCAGGGCAACGCGCGACTAGCAGCAGAAGAACGCGCCGATGCAGCAGAAGCCCGTATAGCCGAAATGGAAGCCGAACTGCGTCGACTGCGCGGCGAATAGCAAGCCCAGCCAAAGATCCCTTGTTAGTTAGCGGACTGCATCCCTTCCCATTCATTGGCGCAAATCCATTGACGCACATCACCCTACACATCACACAACAGAGGTATCGCTGCATATGACATCTACGGACATTGAGGCGCAGGTAGTTTCTACGCTGCAAAGGCTCGCCATCCCACATGAGCTTATCCAAATCGATCCTGAATACGCAGACACCGCCCAGTTCTGCGAAAAGTACGGCTACACGCTTGAGAGCAGCGGCAACACCATCATCGTGGCGTCCAAGCGCGGCGCAAAGAAATACTGCGCCTGCATCGTGCAAGGCTCCGCGCGCCTGGATGTGAACAAGACCGTAAAGCGGCTTATGGGCGTTTCGCGCGCATCGTTTGCGTCCGCCGATGAGACGATGCGGCTCACCGGGATGATGATAGGCGGCGTTACCGCGTTAGCGCTGCCGCCTGATCTGCCGGTGTACGCCGACGCCAAACTGCGCGCGCTCGACTACGTCATCCTAGGCTCCGGCAGCCGCTCATCAAAGATAAAAGTAGCGCCCGACGCCATCGCCAAAATCCCCGGCGCTCAATTCGTCGAAGGGCTTTCTATGTAAAGATCGCCCGATAGTTGCCGCCATTCCCACGCGCAAACCTATCCCATAGGAAACGCTTTGCGTCTCTGCGCCTTTGCGTTGAAAATCCCAAGCCACCGCAGATTCGGTGAACGCCTCGCGCACGCCAAACGCCAAGGAGCAGTTCATATGACACCGCATCCCATCCCAACCGAAGCGCAGGTCTTGGATTGGATGACATCCCTCAGCAACTGGGGCAGATGGGGCGACGACGACCAACTCGGATGTCTCAATCTGATTGCGCCTGCAAAGCGCCGCCAAGCCGCCGCGCTTGTTCGCGACGGCGAAATCGTGAGCTGCGCCCGCCCGATAACTACCGAAACCGCGCCCGATATACGCTATCAGGTGCAGCGCTTTATGGTGGACAGCGGCGAAGGCAGGGACACCGACCCGCCTGAGCGCAAGATTGCCCGCCGCGGCGCCGCCGAATTCATCGGCATGGTATTCCATGGGCAGAGCATAACTCACATAGACGCCCCTTCCCACTACTCTTGGGAAGGCAGGATGTACAACGGCGTTCCCGCAAGCGCGGTTACAGCGCGCGAAGGCGCGCAAAGCCACTCCATTGAGCCGGCGTCCGACGGCATCGTTACGCGCGGCGTTTTGCTGGACATTCCCCTAGCGCGCGGCGTGGACTGGTTGCAACCCGACGCCCCCGTTATGCCCGATGACCTGGAAGCCGCTGAGAAGGCGCAAGGCGTGCGCGTGGAGCAGGGCGATATACTGCTGGTTCGCACCGGCTACTACCGCCGCCGCATAGAGCGAGGCGCGCTGCCCAACGGCGAACCCACGCCCGCTTGCCAAGCCGCTTGCGCCCCGTGGTTCCGCGAGCGCGGCATCGCTATGCTTGGCACGGACACATCCAACGATGTGCGCCCAAGCCAATACCCCAACATCGGCTCGCCGCTGCATACCCTCTGCCTTGTAACGCTGGGGTTATGGCTCATAGACAGCGCCAACCTAGAGCGGATCGCCGCCGAATGCAAACGCCGCGGCCGCTACGAGTTCATGCTCAGCATGGGCCCGCTGATTCTGCGAAATGTAACCGGCAGTCCCGTCAACCCAATCGCGATATTCTAACGCCGCTTGCGCCAAATCCCTTGTCCCCGCTTTGCGCCGCTGCGCCTTTGCGTTAAGCGCTTGCCCGCGCGCCAACCGCAATTTGACTAACATCGGCATAGCAGAATAAACTTAACCTGCTTGCCGCCGACAAAGCGGTCGACGACGTCTGTATCACCAAAACCGCTTTGATGCTCACACACGCATCTCAATCACTAGCCATTTATTAGGAGAAACAATCCAATGTCAACAACCGCAAGTAGGATCTGCTGGACTAACGTAGAAGGCGCTGAAGACCTGTTCACTCCCGAATTCTTAGACTATGTTACCGAAGCGTATGACAAGTTCGCCGACCGCGTCCAAGATGTGCGAAACAAGCGCGCCGCTCAGCTACGCCGCGCGCTCCACGACGGCGTTATGCCCGATTTCCCTGCCGACTCCGCCGCAACCGGCGATTGGCAGGCGCCGCCCGTCCCCGACGACCTGCGCATCCCCGGCATCGAGATTTCGGGCCCCGTGTCCATAGCCAATATGGCGATCAACGCCGTCAACCCCGGACCCGAAGGCGAGCGCGCCGTGGGCTACCTCGACGACGACGAAGACTCCGGCGGCCATAACCTTGCGGACACGCTGAACGCCGCCCGCAATCGCTTGGGCATCACCGAGCGCACGCTGTCATTCCACAACCCCGCGCGCAACCGCACCTACGCCATCGCGGACGGCGATACGCCCTTCTTTATGCACCGCGAGCGCGCTCTCCACCTGGACGAACACGATTTCGCCGTTGACGGCAGCCCGATACCCGCCACCATACTCGGCATGGCGCTCACATTCGCATACGGCGGCAGGGCGCAGGTAGAGCGCGGGCAAGGCTTGTACTTCTATCTGCCCAAGGTTGAAGTGTTGGAAGAGGCGGCGTTCTACCGCGACTTCTTCGACTTCAGCAAAGAGCGGCTGGGCTACCCTCACGATGCCGTCATACGCGCCATATTCCTAGTGGAATCGCTGCCCGCCGTGTACATAATGGAGGATCTGCTCCACGAACTCGGCCCCTACGCCGCCGGACTGAACGCCGCGCGCTGGGACTTGAAGGCGAGCATCCTGGAGTACATTATGGCCGACCCGAATATGGTATGGCCCGACCGTTTCGGCGTGGACATCAAGACCACCGACTTTATGGCGAACATCTTCCGCCGCCTGGTAGCCGTATGCCTCAAGCGCGGCGCCGTCCCCATAGGCGGCATGGCGACCGCGCTGCCAAGCCGCGACGACGAAATCAACAAGATAGCCGCCGCATCCATCCGCGCCGACAAGGTGTGGGAAGCGCAGCAGGGCTTTCTGCGCGGCTGGGTGGCGCACATCTTCCATATGAAAACCGCAAGCGATCCATTCAAAGAGCATATCACCGCCGATTGGCAGCCCGCCGAAGGCATGGCCGATCCCGCCAACTACCCCGTCAGCATAGAGCGCCCCGAAGGACCAATCACCGCACAAGGCACCCGCCGCAACGCCCGAATGATAATCGAGTATGTAGAGGGTTGGCTCGCCGGGCGCGGCGCAAAGGGCATAGACAGCCTAGAAGGGCAGCCCGGCGCTCACCCCGCGCTGATGGAAGACCTCGCCACCGGGCGCATATCGGTGGCGCAGACGGCGCAGCGCATCCGGCACGGCGCGATAGCCGAAGACACCGAACAGCGCCACGACTTCGCGCTCGCCAAGCGCCTGCTGCAAGAAGAGACGGCGGACATCCTCAAGCATCGCAAGGCGGCGCTGCCCGCCGACGCCGCGGACGCCCAAGCGCAATACCAAGAGCAGGCGGCGCGCTACCACAAGGCATACAAAGTCTCGCTGCGCTGGATAAAGAACTACACCGAGCTCGACTTCCGCAGCCTGGCAAGCTACACCCACGCCGACTTCGCCCGAATGGCAGAGGAAGAGGACGCGTTTTAGCGGCGCGTAAGCCCTACATTATGGACTTCGTTCTACACAACCTGCGGTTGAGAGAATTGGTCGCAATAGTCCAAGAAAATCGGAGCTTCTATCAAGATTTCGTAGATTTTCTTGCGGAAGACGGATACGGCTCCGTCCTGGATTTCGTTCAGGAAGCATCGGATGACAGAGCGATAAACACGATAAATCGCTACTTCGATCGTCCGGGCGATGTTCGACTATACGATGGTCTGCTGCGACCCTATTCTAACTCCAGAGCCAAGTGGTATTTTCTGGCTTGGTTGCTTCGCGATGCGGCGACGCAGCGCCTGCAGCCGCTTCTCAAAACCGCGCCGGGCGATACCCTGGCAGATCGGCGCGCTTACCTGCTGAATGAAGTCCGCAAGTTCGTTGCGCCGTTGTTTCCCGACGCAGAAAGCTGGGAATGGCACGCCGTATCCGAAATTATGCTGTCAAGACTTGAGGGCAGCAGACGCGCCTTAAAGGGAACCCTGTTTGAAGGGCTTGTGAGACGGATACTTGAAAACCTGATTAAGCGCCACGAATTGGCGTTGCAAGTCAGCAGGGCGCAAGTCCGAATAGCCGACGAAACCTATGACGTCCAGGTCATAGGCGAAACTACCTCAATTCTCATTCCCGTCAAGACGCGCGAAACTATGGGCGGCGGCCACTCACTGCTGTTCACTAGGGACATTTACAAGTCAATTCTGGTCGCCACTGAAAACGGCTACACCTGCGTTCCCATCGTTATCGCAGGATCGTGGACGGGCGATTTGGACGAGCTCGAATCCGAACTCTACATCTACATTCAAGCGAACCCTAATCAGATAGTTTCCATTGAGCCGCTATTGGCGCAGAAACTGGAAGACGACCTGCTGCCGCTGCTCAGAGACATCGCCGCAAACTAAAGCAGACTGCCCTGATAGAGCCTGTCCAGCGCCATTTCGCAATACTCTGCGTTGCTGTCAATGCCCACATACTTCCTGTTGAGGCGCTTGGCGACGACCGCCGTTGTTCCGCTGCCGACGAAAGGATCTAGAACTATTCCGTTTTCGGGGCATCCGGCCGAAATACAGAGTTCGACCAGCCTTTCGGGGAAAACCGCGAAGTGAACCCCGCGAAACTTAGACAGCGGAATATCCCATACGGTTCGGCGGTTTCTGCCTTTCGGATGAAACGCTTGATCCCACCTGCCGTTATGCAGATTGGCGTTGCCGCCGTTCTTGCCGCTTTCGGGAGTGCCTTGCCGCTTGCCGAAATGATTGCGCCCGCCCTTCATTCGGCTCTTATCCGTGAAAGTGACGTGCGGCTCTCTCACCGCATCAACGTCGTAATAGTAGTTCTGGTTTTTTGCGAACAGAAAAACGTACTCATGGTCTGTCGTGGGCCTATTCTTCACGGACGACGGCATCGCATTGGGTTTGCGCCAAATGATGTCTGAGCGAAGCAGCCAGCCGTCGTCTTTCAAAGCGAATGCGACCCGCCAAGGCATTCCCAGCAGCGCCCCGTCTTGGTACTTATCGCCCAAGTTAAGCCACAAAGCGCCGTTATCTTTCAATACGCGTCGGCATTCCGAAAACACGCTTTGAAGCTTTTGTACATACTCGGACGGCGATTGCTCATTGCCAATCTGATACGGGGCGCTGTAATCGCGCTGCATATAGTAGGGCGGGCTTGTAACGACGCAATTGACCGATGCGCTCGGAAGCCGCCGAAGCGTTTCCAGCGCGTCGCCTTGGATAATGGAGTTCACCCATTGAGCGTTGTCCACTGACATAACGGCGTCCATATCAAAGCCTACTGTTCCCTACCCTACCACCTGAAACGGCGGCATCATATTCCCAACCCGCTGCCGCCGAGTAGCGCTGCGGTCTTACGCCGTCTTCTCATGATTGGCGCGCGCCATAGAAAGCGCCCCGGTCGACGACTAGTTAGTGTATAATCTCACAACCACCTTGGCAAGAGTGTAACGCCCTAAAGCGAACAGCCGCCCCAACACGCCGCCATCATTCGCGGCGTATGGAGCGTCCGCGCCGACCGCTACTCCGAACAGCCGCGCTTGTCAGAGCCCTAGCGGGTCGAAATTCGGACACGATTACCGCTTGCGCCATAGAACAAACGCCCCTATAATAGTCAGCGTCTCACAAGCATAGCCCTACGGCGGATATTGCCCATGACTACCCTGCGCCAAACCGAACCAAGCGCAAACAACGCACTCGGCGCTATCCTGCGCCGCATGCTGCCGAGTTGCGCGGTTCACTCCGAAACCACGCGCGCCATCAGCGACCATCCCGGCCTGCAGCCCGACATTCTGATTACCGCATCCGACCGCGCGCCCGTTGTGGTGGAAGCCGAGTACATACCCGCATACACCGCAGAGGATGAGGCAAAGGCGCGGCTTGGCTTGCAACTGGCAGACGGCGGCAAGCGTATCGAATCCGCAATCGCGTTGCGCTATCCGTCGGATGTTGCTAATGCTCCAGACCTGGATGGCGCAATTCGATCGGCGCGCTTGGAATACGCCGTATTCTATGAAGAAGACGAAGCGCGCTTTCCTGCATCAGGCTGGCTACAGGGCGGCGTGTCAGACCTTGCCGACCTGATACGATTGGTGTCCGTGTCGGAGCGCGCGGTTGACGCCGCCACCGATGTGTTGGAGCAGGGCATCGAGCGCGCCGTCGCCGTCCTGGACAATATGGGCAAGCTGCGCCCCGCCATAAATCAGGAAATCGCGCGACTGCTGGGCATGGATGACCTGCCGCCCACCCGCAGAATGGCGTGCGCCATCATCGCAAACGCGCTCATATTCCATGAGCGCATCGCGGGGATGCACGCCGAAGTCAAGCCGCTTAACTTGCTTTGGACATCCGCCGAAGACAACCCGCGGGACAAACTAAACGCGGCGTGGGATGACGTCCTGCAAATCAACTACTGGGCGATATTCGCCATAGCGCGCGACATCGTGAACCAACTCCCCACGCATGATGCGGCGCAAATCATCGACCGATTGCGCGACACCGCTCAGCGCATTAGCTCAGGCGGCGCCATATTCGCGCACGACCTCACCGGGCGCATATTCCAGCGGCTCATAGCCGACCGCAAGTATCTCGCCACCTTCTACACGCTGCCGGCGTCATCGGCGCTGCTCGCGCGCATAGCAGTAGCCAAGTTGAAAGACGTGGACTGGGCAGACGCAAACGCCATCGGCAAGCTCCGCGTGGGCGATTTCGCATGCGGCACAGGGGCGCTGCTGTCCGCCGTGTATGAGCAGTTCTCCATACGCCACGAACACGCCGGCGGCGCAGCCGCATCGCTCCACAAAGCGATGATGGAAGACGCGCTATACGGTTGCGATGTAATGCCATCCGCCGTTCACATCACGGGCGCCACGCTGTCTGGCATACAGCCCAACATCGGCTACGAAAATTCACGCTTGTACACAATGCCCTACGGACGGCAAGCGGACGGCAGCGTGAAAATCGGATCGCTGGATCTGCTGCAAACTTCGTCTGTTATGACGCTGTTCAACACAAGCGATCCTGCGCTGCGAACCGGCAGCATAGGCGAAGAGACCGCCGCCCAAATCGCGGTCGACATACTGGACGACGGCTTCGACATCGTGATAATGAACCCCCCGTTCACCAGCAACACCAAGCACAGGGACGCGGATGGCAACATACTAAACGCCGCCTTCGCCGCCTTCGGCGCGCCTATCGCAGACCAGGATGATATGGCGACGTTGCTGATTCAATTAGCGCGCGGCTCTCACTATCACGGACATGCGGGTTTGGGTTCGGCGTTTGCGTCCATAGCAGACAAAAAGGTTCGGCCGGGCGGCGTAGTGGCACTGGTGCTGCCGCTCACCGCGATTAACGGCGCTGCGTGGGCGAAGTTCAGGGAGCTCATCGCCACTCAATATACGGATGCCACGATTGTGAGCATCGCATCCACTGGCAGGGATATGGCGTTTTCGTCGGATACTGGAATAGCGGAATGCCTGATAGTAGCGCGCAAACTGGAGCCTGAAGAGGAGCCGCGTCAGCGCGCGGAGTTCGTATCGCTGACGCACAGGCCGGGGGGATTTGTGGAGTCGAGAGAGTTCGCGCGCGGCATTGCCGCCGACGCTGAGTTGAATCGGCTTGAGGACGGTCCATACGGCGGCGTCCCGATCTACTGCGGCGCGGATCTTGTAGGGGAAGCGTTGGACGCTCCGATAGATAACTACGCGACCGGCTGGGGTGCTGCGCGCATGAACGACGCATCGCTGGCGCAAGCGGCGCATTCGCTATCCGAAGGCAAGTTGTGGCTTCCCGTAGCCGCCGAAACGCATGAACTGCCTATCGCGCGATTAAGCGAAGTCGGACAGCGGGGACTGGACTCGCAAATGGTGATAAGCGCCGCGCACAATGCGCCTTTCACCAAACACCCGCCGTCCCCTACCGCTACCTATCCCGCGCTATGGAACCACAACGCCCGAAACGAAACCCGAATGGTCTGCGTCCCCGATTCGCAGCTGCGGGCAAGGCGAGGCATGAGGCCGAGAGTCGCCGAGATATGGGCAATGGCGAGTCGCGCGCATATAAGCCGCGGTTTTCGTTTCACCGCACAACCGCTTTCGGTAGCATACACAGAGCAAATAAGCCTAGGCGGGCGCGCTTGGCCCAATGTGAAATTTGAAGATCGGCGTTTTGACTACGCTTTCACAATTTGGGGCAACAGCTCTCTTGGCCTGCTATGTTATTGGTGGCATTCAAGCCGTCAACAAGCCGGGCGTGGAGACATCACAGTCAGCGGCATGGATAATCTACCCACCCTAGACCTGCGCGCGCTCACCGACGCGCAGCTTGCGACGGCGCAAGAAATCTTCGACGAGTTTCGCGAGCTTGAGCTGCAGCCGGCGTATCTCGCCGACGCCGACGCCAACCGCGCGCTGCTGGATCGCCGCGTGGTCTGTGATATGCTGGGGTTCGACGACGCCGTGTATGAAGGCGTGCGGATGCTCGCGGCCAAGTGGTGCGCGGAGCCGTCGGTTCATGGGGGCAAGCGGCGGCCGGCGGAGGCACGGCTGGTGCTGTAGTGGGGCGCAACTAACCGCCCCAGTCCGTCCTTAATGAACTGCTTGCCTTTTAGGCAGCCCTGCCCCCGCGCTACTCCACCGAACTGAGCGGGTTCACGGTTACGCGGCTCAGCGTAACATCGCCCGTATTGCGAAACTGATGCTCCACATTGGGCGGCACAAGCACGGCGTCCCCCCGCTTGATGGGATACTCCTTGCCTTCAACCCACAACACGCCCGACCCTTCGGTGATGAACGCCTGATGCTCCCAAGCGTGTATGTGTCCCGGGCTTGCGCCGCCCGGCGGATGCTGCACATACAGCATCACATAGTTGGGAACGCCGTCCTGCGGCCCCAAAATCGGATTGGCTTCGCCTTCATAGTTCTTTATGACCGGTTCCAAATCGCCCTCCCGTTATCGTATTATCGTATCCGTTCATCTTTGCGCCGCTGCGCCTTTGCGTTAAAACTCGCAGTCCGCGCTAGTCGAATTCCCGCGCGATGGCAAGCGGCGCTTCGCCGTTCCAAACGCGCATCATATTCTCATATGCGAATTCGGCGCGCCGAAACCAGGTGTCCCAAGTTGTGCCGGCGCTGTGCGGCGTTACCACCACATTGTCCATCGCAAGCAGCGGGTTGGCGGGATCCACCGGCTCTCGCTCAAACACATCCAAGCCTGCGCCCGCAATTCTGCCCTGCCGCAGCGCCTCTATTAGCGCCGCTTCATCCACAACGGGGCCGCGGCTTGTGTTGATGACAACCGCCGTGGGCTTCATCAGCGCCAGGCGCTCGCGGTTGACGATGTGATGCGTATCCGGCGTAAGTGGCGTGTGGCAGGTGAGAATGTCCGACGTACGAAACAGCGTATCGAGCGAAACCCGCCGAACATTCAGCTCGCGCTCGCGCTCTTCCGGCAGCGGATACATATCGTAATACTGAACCTGCGCGTCAAAGCCCTGAACGCGGCGCGCCACCTGCCGCCCGATGTTGCCCATGCCGAGTACGCCCACGAGCTTGTTCGCCATCTCGAAGGTGTTCGTGCCGCTTATGGGCGCGCTCCAGCGGCCGTCGCGCGTTGCGGGATCGGCGTGCGTCTGCCGCCGATAGACCGCCAGCATCAGCAGCAAGGTATGGTCTGCCACCGCCCACGAATTCGCGCCGCCGTTGTTGGCGCAGGGAACCTCTAGCGCGCGCATCAGGGGCAGGTTCATCCTATCGTAGCCCGCCGCAAGAAGCTGCACCAGGCGCGTCTTGTCCGCGGCGCGCAGCACATCGTCGGGCAGCGGCGCGGCATACACCATCAGGAAATCGGCGTCGCGCGCCAGCGCCGTCTGACGGTCGAGCGGCTCGTCGCGGTGAACCGCGGTCGTCGTCCAACCCTGCGGCGTGTGTCCCGTGATTACATCCACAATCTCAGGCCGCAGCCCGTGCAGGAATGTCACCTTTGCCGACATAGCGCATACCTCTTGTCCGTTTGCGTTACCCGCCGTACATCTTGCGGAGCTGCGCCTTGAGCTTGTCCACGCTGAAATCGGGCGCTTGGCAGAGGCTAATCATCTCGCGCTCTCTGTCTTCCACGCGCTTGACGGCGGCGGGGACGTCGGCGGCGATGTCGTGCGGCACTTTGATGACGCCGTGCTTATCGCCCATGATGATGTCCCCCATTCGCACATCAAGCCCGCCGACGGTGACCGGCGTTCCCACCTCTACCAGATGCACATAGGCGTGGGACACCAGCACATCGGAGGCGAAGGCGTTGAAGCCCAGCTCGCGCATTTCGTCCAAATCGCGCACGCCGCCGTCCGTAACCGTCCCCACGCAGCCGAGCGCCTTGTGAATGTTCGCCTGCACTTCGCCCCAAAACGAGCCGATGACGTTGGGATAGTCAATGTCCTTCAGCACCAGCACGCGCGGCTCCGGGACTTGCAGTATCGCGTCCACCCAGTCGAGGCGGGACACATTCATATGAGCGCTTGGCGGCATATCGGCGGAGATGACGGCGGTAACCGCATAGCCAATCATATGCTCCATATCCGGGAATATGGACTTGATGGCGGGCAGCATAAAGCCCTCAGTGCGCGGCATCACATCGAAGGTCTCGATGGCGTTGGCGATAGAGCAGGACGGAATTTGCCGCAGAGTTTCCAGCTGCTCCGGAGTCAGGTTTGGCAATGAAGCGCCTCCTTAGAGTGATAGTGATATGGGTGTATTTGTATATGTTTTCGTTTGGGTTCGGCGTATAGTTCGTTTAGCGTATTGGCATAGGCTTGGATGCGATAAGCGGATTAGGCTCTGCGCTGTCAGACTGCAATAGCCTTTCGCGCGCCGCCCACTATATCTGCAGCGCAATGGCAAGCAATAGAAATACCAGTACCGCCACCATCAGAAACAGCCCGCCAAGTATCCCCGAAATCCACTTGAGCGTGACTTGAGTCTTGCCGACTTCGAGTCCCTGCTCAGCGACCTTCTTCGACACGGCGTCAACATCCGCTTTCGTCGCCCAGTCCGTCTCGTCGACGTCGGCGTCAGTCCTTTCCTGCGTTTCAGTTGCCATAGCGAAAATCCTTCCTTAGCCGCTTGCCTGCGCAACCTTTCGCGCGCCGCCCGCTAAAGTCGCAGCGCAATGGCAAGCAGCAAAAATACCAGCGCCGCCACCATCAAGAACAGTCCGCCAAGTATCCACGCAATCCACTTCAGCGTGGTATGAGTCTTGCCAACTTCGACGCTCTGTTCAGCGACCTTCGACAACACGAAGTCGACATCCGCCTTCGTCGCCCATTCTGCCTTGGCGTCGGGGGCGTCGACGTCGGCGTCAGTCCGTTCCTGCGTTTCAGTCGACATCGTGGAAATCCTCCTAGCCGCTTGAATGCCCGTAGCATCGCCCCAAGATAATACCACACACCGCCCCCTTTGCGCCCCTGCGCCTTTGCGTTAAAACCGTCCCGCCACACGCCGCGCCGTCATTCCTCCACGATGGTATAGCCGCTAGTTATGGTTGTGCGCCCTGCGAGCGTTGCGCCGATGGAGCAGTATTTGCGCTCCGAAAGATCTATCGCGCGCCGCACCGCTGCATCGCTCAACCCCCGCCCGCGTATCGTGTACTCCAACCGAACCGCAACCCAAGTCCACGGCGCATCCGGAAGCTGCTCGCCGCGCACGTCCACGCTTAGCCCGCGCACATCCTGCCGTTGCCGCCGAAGTATGTTCACCACGTCGATCCCGCTGCATCCCGCAAGGCTTGTCAGCAGCAGATCGCCGGGCATCATTCCCGCGAAGGCGTCCCCATCGTTTTGCGGCGCGTCCACCGTTACGCTATGTCCGTGCGCGTCCTGCGCCGCGAACCTGAAGCCGCCCTGCCATTCCACTTGCACGCTGCTTGTAGGTCTTTCCGCCATCGCCGAACCTCTCTTGTAGCGCCGAATGCGACGGCGCGCTCACTCAGGCATTCCGTTGTCGATCCAGTCTTCAATCTTGCGAATATCCTCTTCCGAGAGGAACGGCCCGCCCATAGGCATCTTGGGTATGCTGCCAAGCCCGCGCCGCAGCGAAACCACCAGCGTCGTTTCGGACGCCGGCACGCCAGATTCGATGAACTTCATTCCCATAGCGGAATCGTCCGCAAGCTCCTGCGGCGTGTCCCAGTAGTAGCCGTGTATGCCCGGCAGTCCCCGCCGCTTTTCGCGCCGCTCCCAGCGCTGCATAATATCGGACAGGATTTGCCGCACCTCCGCCCAGCGCACAACCTCATCGCTCATATCTGCCTCCCCCGCATTCAAGTTCATCTCGACGCCTTTGCGCCGCTGCGTTAAAGCCCCGTTAGGATGCCCCTTAGGATGCAGCGCGCGAATGCCGCCTACCTGTTCGCCGGCTGCACAAGCTCGATCAGCACATCATCCGGACCCTCGATATACGCCAGGCGCGTCCCGCCTGCCACTTCGGTTATCGGCAGTACCACGCGAATGCCCGCCGCCTGCAGCCGCGCTATATCGGCGTCTATATCGTCGACATCGAAGCCGAAATGTTCCAAGCCCAGCCGATTCAGTTCGGCGACCGCCCGCTCGTCCGACGAACCCTGCGGCTTGGACGATATGTTGAGCCGAACCGGTCCGCCAGCGTCCATGCTGATTGTTATCGTGCCGGGCATCACCTCTCTTTCGGACAGCGTCTTTGCGCCGAAGTGTTGCTCATACCACGCCGCCGATGCGCGCGGATCCGCCGACCTTATGTGAACATGGTTGATAGCGTATGCCATTGATA
Organism: Dehalococcoidia bacterium; assembly: GCA_965204605.1. Taxonomy (GTDB): domain Bacteria; phylum Chloroflexota; class Dehalococcoidia; order Lucifugimonadales; family JADFKI01; genus Bin90. Next base: position 3,124,794 of record OZ241999.1, on the reverse strand, counting down.
TGCGCTCCTTAGGCATTTCGGTTATGCGAGAGTCACCCTCAGCCATAACATACCAGATTAGCACACGCATTGCCCGCCGCGCTCACAGCGCTCACAAGACATTCCCAGCGCAACAGCGCAAAGCGGGATGCGCGCAAGGCTATTGCGGCGTACTGCGCCGAGATGCGATCATATCGCCAGGCGCGCCGCAGGGGCAGGGACAAGCGCGAGTGGGTTGGTGGATGCCTGCATATCTTTTTCAGGGATGACGCTGGCGGGGACTTTGAATTGCCTGCTTGGAAGTTCTTTGACGGCGGGGGGCGTTGACGGATCTTCGTCGGAGCGCTCAGGCAGATCAAACGGCGCGTGGGTGATGACATCGGCGTCGGTGATGAGCGCGGGCGCATTGGCGGCGCTCTGTCCGCCGTCCACGCTGTAGCGAAACTTGGCGAACTGCCGCCGCAGAATGGTAAGCGCGCGCGGCGATATGTCGCAGGCAATCCATTGGCGGCCGTTGCGCTCGGCGGCTACCGGCACATAGGCGCATCCCGCAAAGCAGTCAAGCACCACATCGCCCGGGTTCGTGCTTGCCAAGATGATGCGCTCTGCGAGCGCTACGGGCTTCTGCGTTGGGTAGCCGGTGCGCTCCCCGGATGTGTTTATGAGCGGCTTGATGTCTTCCCAAACGTCGCGCACGAACACATCGGCGTAAGAGCGCCCCTGCTCATCGGTGGCGGATGTAAAGAAGGGCTTGTCATAATACACGCGCTCTTGGGCGGGGTTGTGGCGATACGCCGCCGACTTGACATAGAACATTATCGTATCGTGCTTGCGCGGCCAGTATCGCCTGCTGACGCCGCCGGTGCGGTAGCTCCATGCCAGATCGTTGCGAAAGTTTTGCGCCCCGAACACGGCGTCAAGCGCAAGGCGCAGGTATGCGTTGGCGTTGTGGTCGCAGTGCAGGTAGAGGCTGCCGCTGGGCTTGAGTACGCGGTGTATCTCTATGAGGCGCGTAGCCATGTATGTCAGGTAGGCGGCGGTGGATTCGCTGTGTGTATAGCGGGCGGCGTCTATGACTTTGGCGAGCGCCGGATAGTCTTCGTCTATTCTGTCTATCCACTCTTCGTGCACATCGTTTTCCCAGCGCCAGATGTCCTTGAACTTGGCGGCGTCATCTGCATCCGGCCAATCTATCCCGGCGTCGACCGCCTCGCGCTCGCTTCCGATGCCCCAAGCCGCCAGAGTTTCCAGTTCCCGCCTGCGTTCATCATCGGTTAAGGGCGGGCGCAGACTGCCGATGAAGGTTTGGTTCTTTGCGAATGGCGGATCTATGCAGACAAGATCTATGGTCTGATTGTCGAGGCGGCGCAGCAGGCTGAGGTTGTCCGCAATGAACAGGTTGCGGTTCAGCGGATAGGAGACGTTGGGTTGCATAAGGCTGCCTTCCATCTAATACCTGAGACTTGGGGCGCATTGGCGGCGCGCGCCGATTTGGGAAACGGCGGATGTGTTTATACGCGGCTTGATGCCTTTCCCAGCAGACGGTCGCGCGCGAACACGGCGGCGTAGTATCGCCCCTACTCTTCCCACGGCGGCGGCTCGTCGAAAGGCTCATCGTTGTCTTCGGCGCGCTGCTTGCGGGTGTACCACGCCTTGGCGTCCGCCTTGATTTTGGCTTCGCCAATCGCCACGCCACGCTTCTCTCCACGCGCTTCGCCGATCGCGACGCCACGCTCGACGCCGCGCTCCTCACCGATTGCGACGCCACGCGCTTCGCCAATTGCGATGCCTCGCGCCTCAGCCTCCTTCAGGTTTTCCGCGTACTTGTCCCTTATCACCGGCAGCACCATCATCAGCCTCCTGAACACTGCTCTGATTGAACGCCCGAACCATACTAGCCCGATTGTCGCCAACAGCGCCGGCAGCACAGCCGCGCTTATCGACTTTACCACTTCGATTATACAACCCGTTTGCGGATACTGCGCTGTTCGGCATTCGCCCATAAGCGCGTCCGTCAGCGCAATCACGCTCCACGCCAGGATTATCAGCGCGTACACCGTGCCGTGCAGCCGCTTTTCGCGCCTAGATATGCCCAACAGGTCAACCTGTTCGTCATCGTTCGGATTTTCAGTCATTATGCCATGCCCCCGATGCGCGAATAAAACCACTGCTGCGGCATTCCCACGCTTCGGCAGCATTGAGGTGGATATTATCACACAAGGGCGGCGCAAGCGGTTGTCAGCATTCGGCATTCCCAGGCATAAGCGCGCATTCGAGATTAGCGTCGTGTCAGCGCCGCCGCCCCACAGCGCGTCGTCGCGCGCCCGCGCGGCGACGGTTAGGGTTGCCGTGGCTCAGGTTGGGCTCGTTTTCGGGCTTGAGATAGCCCTCTTTGCGGTTTTGCATCTGCAAGCCGGTCAAGGTCATTCGGTCGCGCTTGACCTTGTTGCATGGCGGGCATAGCAGCGTGAGATTGTCGTATGCGTCGGAGCCGCCGTCCGCTTTGGGGCGGATGTGGTCAACCTCCAAGACGCGCGGGTCGAAGCCGTAGTTTGCGCCGCAGCCTTGGCAGTACGCTCCGACGTCGTCCAGCAGCCTTTGATGCTGCTCGCGCGGCGGCGGGTAGCGTCTGCGCGTTTGCGCCGTGGGCGTTTGGAAGTAGGGCATCGGATTTTCGTAATCGGTGCGTTTGGGCGGCGTTGTGAGATAGTGGACGTCGCCGAATGTCAGCAGGTTGGCTTGATTGGATTCGGCGGCAGCGTCTTTGACGGCTAACCCCTCGGCTTGTAGCCGATGCAGCACGGTTTGGTAAGCGCCTTCCCAGATGTCTATGCCAACCCATTGGCGGCATAGGCGCTCGGCGGCGATTGGCGTTGTGGCGCAGCCGGCGAATGGGTCTAGCACGATGTCGCCGGGGTTGGACGACGCCTTGATGATGCGCTCATACAGCGCCAACGGCTTTTGCGTGGGGTAGCCGGTGCGCTCTTTGCCTTTGGCTTCTTTCACATCGTCCCATAGATTGTTGCGGATAGTCCCCGCTTTGGGGCGTATCTTGCGATACAACTTATCGTTCCGAACAATCAATTCCCCGTTCCTGTCCGCCTCTTCCATTCGCGGCTTCCCAATCTTCCATCCCGAAGCATACGGCGGGAAAAAGCCTTTGTATTCGTAGCATAAGTTAGGGCGCGGGGCGGCGCTTGGACGATTGAACGCAACATCCAAGTAGTATGCGCCTTTGTCATCTTTTAGCTTGAACGCCTTGGCTAGATAGTCGGGATCATAAGGCTCTAGCACGCCGCTCATATCAAAAACCGCCGCCGCCGTTTTCACATAGAACAGAACGCTATCCGTGTTCACATTGTAGCTACGGGGAAGGAATTGAGACCCCTTGAATCCGCGAACCGTTCGCCGCCAGACGATTTCGTTGCGAAAGTTATCTCTGCCGAAAATAGCGTCCATCAGCATTTTCAGATAATGGCTCGCGGTATGGTCGCAATGCAAATAGATGCTGCCGTCTTCGCGCAGAACGCGGCGCATCTCAATCAGGCGTATCGCCATAAACGCTAGGAACGCCGCCATATCGCTGCCGCAGGCTTCGCGGGTGGTTGATATGACCGCATAGACTTCGGGGAAATCGCGCATAATCTCGGTGAGCCAGTCGTCGTGGACGTCCTCGATCCAGCGCCATCGGTCTTGGAAACGCGCGCCGCGCGCAAGGCTGTCAGGCGTGGCGTGAAAGTCTTTGCTCTTGTTGAACGGCGGATCGGTGGCGATGAGATGAACGGATTCGGAATTCATGCCGCGCAGTACGTCGAGATTGTCTGCGTGAAACAGGGAGCGGTTGGCGAAGTTGGGGACTGCCATCGATATGCGATCCTTAGGCGTTTCGGTTATGCGCGCGTTCACCCGCAAGCCATAACATAGCAGATTAGCGCGCGTATTGCCCGCGCCACAACCCGCAATACGCAGCGTCAGCGCATCCGCCGCCCGCCCCTACGCCGCCCCCAACGCTTGACCACGCCCGCTTATTGGACTGATAATGTTGCCTACGAACAAACCCGCCCGCATCGCCGCGACGCCAAGGCGGGCGCAACGAAACGCAACGAAATCGGCATCGGAACGCATAGCAAACGCACAGCGAAGGAGCAAGCAATGGCAGACATCGGATTCGTGGGGCTTGGCATTATGGGCAAGCCGATGGTCAGAAACCTTATGAACGCGGGCAACTCCGTAACCGTCTATGACATCGTTGGCACGGCGGTGGAGGAGATGGCTACCGAAGGCGCAAAGCCCGCCTCCTCCTCAAGCGAAGTCGCCGCCAACAACCCGCTCATCATCACCATGGTGCCCGACGGCCCCGACGCCGAAGCCGCCATCATGGGCGCAAACGGCGTGCTTGAGGGCGCGGCGGACGGCGCAGTCGTCATCGATATGAGTTCCATAGCGCCGGCGTCAGCGCAGAAGATAGCCGCCGCTTGCGAAGCGCAGGGCGTTGACTTCCTAGACGCCCCCGTCAGCGGCGGCGAGCCGGGCGCTATCGCCGGAACCCTCGCCATTATGGTAGGCGGCAAGCGCGCCGTATATGACAAGTATATGGACGTGTTCGCCCCTATGGGCAGCTCAACCTACTGCGGCGACTACGGCGCCGGCAACACCACCAAGCTCGCCAATCAGATAATCGTCGCCATCAACATTGCGGCGGTGAGCGAAGCGCTCGTGCTGTCCAAGAAGGCGGGACTTGACCCGAACATTGTGTTCGACGCCATCAAGGGCGGCTTGGCGGGCAGCACCGTGCTAAACGCCAAAGCGCCGATGATGATTGAGGGCAACTTCAACCCCGGCTTCCGCATCCGCCTGCACCAGAAAGACCTCAACAACGCCCTGCAGACGGCGCGCGAACTCAGCGTCCCCCTGCCCTTCACCGCATTGGCGCAGCAGATAATCGGCTCGCTCATGAACGAAGGCAAAGGCGACGCCGACCACTCCGCCATAGCCAACTTCATCGAAGACATGGCAAACGCCACCATCAGCGGCAAATAGCGCCAACCGCCAAGCCCGCCGCAAACCGCAAATCACCGCGCGCCAACAAACGCCCCGTCCCCAATCGGCGGCAAGTTGGCGCGCGCATCTATTCATAGCCTTGCAGACAACCCATCCCCACTTTCGCATTATGGTATATTATCCCCACACCACCACAACCGCCGTCAAAGCCCAATCAAGAGGCAGCCGATGACCACCAAACTAATCGACGCTCCAAAGGTTCATAAGCAGGACGCTAATCAGCAGGACGCAAACCTTGCCGTATTCCCGGAGTATCCGCCAAGAGACGATATGCAGAACTCGCTCTACCTAAACCGCTTCGCCCATGTAACCGCGCTTGAGGTTCACCTCGGCAATCCGGACACAACGCTTGTGCTGGGCGAAGTATCGGTAGCGCCGTCCGCCGCCGCGTCCAAAGAGCATCGCCGTCCCGACCTGATAGTGTCGTTCGACTGCGACCCTGAGCTCGCCATTCGGCAAGACGGCTATGCGATAGACCTTCAGGGCAAGCCGCCGGATTTCGCGCTGGAAGTGGCGTCTAAGACGACCGGCATAATCGACGAAACCGAAAAGCGGATCGACTACGCCGCCTACGGGATACGGGAATACTGGCGGTATGACCAAACGGGCGGCGATTACCACAAGGAAGCGCTTGCGGGGGATCGTTTGGTCGAGGGCGAATACAAGCCGATCGACATAGACTGGCTCGACAATGATCGTTGCCGCGGGTACAGCGCGGTCTTGGATCTGTATGTGTGCTGGGAGCACGGCAATCTGCGTTGGTATGACCACCACGCCGGCGAATACCTGCTGACCTTTTTCGATGAGCGCGAGATGAGACTGCAAGAGACGTTTGCGCGTGAGCAGGCGGAGCTGCGCGCCGAACTTGAGGCGTATGAGCGCCGGCAGGCCGAAACCCGCGCCACAGACGCCGAAGCCCGCGCCGCCCAAGAAGCCCAAGCCCGCCAGCAAGCCGAAGCCGAAAACCGCCGCCTACGCGCCGAACTCGACGCCCTAAGACGCAGCGCCCAACCCAACGACGAAGCCTGAGCCGCCGCCCGCATGCCCCCATATGCCCGATACGCTCGCCGCCATATCCTCGCCATACACCCAGGAGCCAACCCAATGCCCGCCACCGCCAGAAACACAATGCCCGACATCTCCCACAACGCCAGCGCCGCCAACAGCAGCGCCACTGCCGGCGCACCCAACCCGCCGCACCCCCTAAACCGCAACCTATTCATCGCGGACAACCTCACACTGCTCCAGCGCCTTGACAACGAAAGCGTCGACCTCATCTGCATTGACCCGCCTTTCGCCAAAAACCAAACCTTTGTGGGCGCGCTCAAGCCGCCGCTGACCGACGACGAACAGCGCCAAGAACTCGATATGATGGCGGACTGGGGCATCCACAACGCCCGCCAAGCCGCTACCGCCGGCATAGAATGGCCCTACGGACAGAACTACGCCAAGTTCAAGGACATATGGCGCTGGGAAAACGACGTCCACGAAGATTGGATAGCCCGCATTGAGAGCGACCACGCCGCCCTAGCCAAAGTGATTGACGCCACCCGCTACGCACACAGCGAAGACACCGCGGCGTATCTAGCGTATATGGCTATCCGCCTTATTGAGATGCACCGCATCCTGAAGCCCACCGGCAGCATTTACATACATTGCGATGTCAACGCCAACGCCTATTTGCGTATGACTTTGGACTCCATTTTTGGAGATAAAAACATTCGCGCCGAGATAGTGTGGGCAAGGTCGGCAGGTTTCAAACGAAGATCCGCTAATAAATTCCCGCAGAAAAGCGATACCATTCTGTTCTATGCCAAGTCTATGGAGCAAAATCGATTCAACACGCAATACCTGCCGCACAAGCCCGAATACATAAAGCGGTTCAAAAAAGACGATAATGGAAGATTGTATCGAGACGATGTTAATCCGACCGCCGGCGGCCGCCGAACTATCTATTTGGATGAAACCCACGGCGACATCGTCGATTCGCTATGGAACGACATTAACCCGGTCAATCCTAATGCGAAAGAACGCACAGGCTACCCTACCCAAAAGCCCGTCGCGCTTGCCGAGCGCATCATCCTCGCCAGTACAAACCCCGGCGACGTCGTGCTTGACTGCTTCGCCGGCTGCGCCTATGTCCCCGTCGCCGCCGAGCGCAACAACCGCCAGTGGATAGCATGCGACATATCCCCCAGAGCGCTCACCGTGCTGCGCCGCCAATTCGCCAAATTCCACTACTCCGTGGACGGCGCGCAAGCCACCCAAACCCCCACGCTTATCGTCAACGCCAACGTCATCACGCGCGCTCCCTCCGACCTGCCAACCCGAACCGACGCCGATCCCACTGAACGCCAAGACATCAAAGAGTTGCCCGAAAGAAAATACAAAGTCCCGTCCAGCATCATCCCCGAAAAAGAGATGCTGGAATTCCTGCTGGAACTATCCGACTACAAGGCGTGGTGCTGCGGCTTCGCCAATCGCCGCCCCGATGGAACCATCGTGCGAACTGCCAACAACTTCCATCTGGATCACATTGACCCGCGCTCAAAAGAAGGCTCCAATCAGATAACCAACCGCGCGCCGCTATGCCCCACGCACAACATTCGCAAGAACAGCCGGCGCGTCCACTTGGCGGACTACCGCGAAGAGATAGCCTACGCCGGCGAAATGCTGGTGGACACCCTCGCCGACCTGGTGAACCTGCCTTGGGCAGCCCAGCAAGCGCTCGACTACTACGCCCTAGCCCGAGCCAGATCCGGCTACCAACCCGCATTCGCAAGCGCATAGCCTTTGCGAACAACCCAACCCCAGTTTCGCGCTATGGTATATTATCCCCATACCACAACAAGCGCCGCCAAAGCCAACGCCCTAACTCAGCCCCCACTTCCCACTTATGGAGTGAACACTTGGGCAGAAAACTCACAGACGCCAACCGCCTCTCGCTAAACTTCCCCGAACTAGCGAAAGAATGGCATCCCACCATGAACGGCGACTTGACGCCCGCCGCCGTGTCTAAGGGCAGCGGCAAGAAGGTGTGGTGGCGTTGTGAAAAATTCCATGATTGGGAAGCGCCGCCAGACCATCGAAGCAGGGGCAGCGGTTGCCCATTCTGCTCCGGGAAATACGTGTCTGACCTAAACAGATTATCCATCCGTTACCCCGATGTAGCCAAAGAATGGCATCCCACCAAGAACGGCGACGTGACGTCGTCCGACGTTTCGTATGGCGCTAATAAGAGGGTATGGTGGCGTTGTGAGCGGAGGCATGAGTGGGATGCCGTTATCTCCAGTCGAACATTAGACGGAGTTGGCTGCCCATACTGCGCGGGACAGCGCGTTACCGACGAAAACAGGTTGTCTATTCACTATCCCGATGTAGCCAAGCAATGGCATCCCACCAAGAACGGTAATTTGACATCCGCCGACTTTGCATGTTTCAGCAATAAGGGGGCTTGGTGGCTCTGTGAAAAGGGTCATGAATGGAACGCCAAAATAAGTGTGCGAAGCAAAGGCAACGGTTGCCCGTACTGCTCAGGCTACCTTGTTACTGACGAAAACAGGTTGTCTATTCACTATCCCGATGTAGCCAAGCAATGGCATCCCACCAAGAACGGCGACTTGACTTCCTATGATGTGACATATGCTACCCACAGGAAAGCCTGGTGGCTTTGCGAAAGAGGGCATGAGTGGGATGCCGTTGTCGCAAGCCGAACAAAAGACGGAGTGGGATGCCCGTACTGCGCGGGAAAACTCGTTACCGACGAAAACAGGTTGTCTATTCACTATCCCGACGTAGCCAAGCAATGGCATCCCACTAAGAACGGCGACTTGATGCCCGACGACGTGTCCTATGGCAGCGATAAGAAAGCGTGGTGGCTCTGCGAAAAGGGGCATGAATGGGAAGCATCGATAGGCGCTCGATGTAATAAGGGTAGCGGTTGCTTATTCTGCTCTAGGAAGCTTGTGTCTGACCTAAACAGGTTGTCTATTCACTATCCCGAAGTAGCCAAGCAATGGCATCCCACCAAGAACGGCGACTTGACGCCCGACGACGTGATGTATGCCAGCAATAAGAGGGCTTGGTGGCGTTGCGCGAGAGGTCATGAATGGAACGCCAAAATAAGCGAGCGGACCAGAGGCAACGGTTGCGCCCGTTGCTCCATACCCCACAGGTCAAAGGTTGAGATATACCTTGCCTGCGAACTAGCGGCATTCTTTGACGACATTGATCCCGCGCAGACGCACAAGATTGAGACGCCTCAAGGCGAAACCTTGAAGGTTGATATACTAATCCCATCGGAAAATATGGTGATTGAATACGATGCGCTCTATTGGCATAAAGTCAGGTTAGCGCAAGACACAAACAAGACAAGCGCCCTGAAAGCCGCCGGGTGGAATGTGCTGAGAATCAGGGAAAGCCACCTGCCGCTTATTCAACCCACCGATCTGCAGTGCGAGGTTACGTTCAGCGGCGACGCAGCGCAGCTGAAGCGATTGGCGAACAAGGTTTTGGCGCATCTCAAAGAGACCTTTGACATCCATATCCCAGGGCTTGAAAAGTACCTGATGAGTGATTCACTAACTAACGAATCCGTCGCGAATGCCGTCGTTGGCAAAGCCGCCGCCCAGCAGTTAACCCTATTCGCGGTTGACGCCTAACCCCCCCCAATTTCCCCAAATCCAATGACAACCCACCACCGCTAACCTTATACTTATAACGCTTATACAAAATGCTTTATGCTTTACCTATACTGACTTAGGTCGCAGCCCCAATATGAAAATCATCATCCTAAACGGACCCAATCTCAATATGCTCGGCAGGCGCGAGCAATCCTACTACGGCGTCAAAACCCTTGACGACATCGCCGAACTCGTCCAAGACCGCGCCCGCCAACTGGCAGTCGAGACCGAATTCTTTCAGTCAAACCACGAAGGCGCGCTTGTGGACTACCTCCAGCGCCTCACGCCCGATGTGGCGGGCATCATCGTCAACGCCGGCGCGCTCACCCACTACGGGCTGTCCCTGCGCGACGCACTCATAGACGCCCGCCTGCCCATCGTTGAGGTGCATCTCTCCAACATCCACGCCCGCGAAGAATTCCGCCGCCGCTCCGTCATCGCCGACATAGCGCAAGCGCAAATCGCCGGACTCGGCTGGCAAGGCTACATTTTCGCGCTAGAATACCTCGCATCCCACCTAAACCAAGCCTGAAGCAATCCCAAAGCAAGCGCTCAATCTCAAAAGCGCCCAATTGCCCAATTAAAGGGAAAGGACTAAAGGACAAAGGACTCGCATGACGCTCAAACTGCAAAACCTCCGCCAAAAGATAGAAGAAGCCGAACTTGACGCGCTGCTCATATCATCCCCCGAAAACCGCCGCTATATGTCCGGCTTCACCGGCTCCGCCGGCTGGCTGCTCATATCCCCCCACAACGCAACCCTCGCAACCGACTTTCGCTATATCGAGCAAGCCGGCCGCCAGTCCCCCGAATACGAAGTCCGGCGCACAATGCCCGGCCTTGCCTGGTTCCCCGAATGGACTGCCGAACACGAAGTCAAGCGCATCGGCTTCGAAAGCCAAGACGTCACCGTCGCCGTTCACCAAGCCTTCACCAAAGCCGCCGACGAAGCCGAAACCACAAACTGCCCCGAACTCGTCCCCACATCCGGCATCGTCGAGCAGCTCAGGGCGTACAAAGACGCCGACGAACTAGCGCTGCTCTGCGAAGCAATCCGGATAGCCGACGAAGCGCTCGACGCCGTATCGCCCCGCATCGAGCCGGGCATCACCGAAGAAGGCGTGGCGTGGGAACTCGAGAAAGAGATGCGGCAGCGCGGCGCCGAAATGATTTCCTTCGACACCATCGTAGGCGCCGGCCCCAACGGCGCGCTCCCCCACCACCGCGCAGACCAAACCCCCATCAGGCAAAACGACGCCATCGTCATTGATATGGGCGCAAAGTACGAAGGCTACTGCAGCGATTTGACCCGCACCATTTTCGTAGGCGAACCCGACGCCAAGTTTCGCGAAATCTACGACATCGTGCTGCAGGCACAGCTCGCCGCCGAAGACCAAGTCCGCGCCGGCATGACCGGCAAAGAAGCCGACGCCATAGCCCGCGACATCATCGCCGACGCCGGCCACGCCGACGACTTCGGCCACAGCCTAGGCCACGGCGTCGGCCTAGCCGTTCACGAATTCCCCCACGTCGGCCCCAGCGCCGAAGAAGACACGCTCCAAGACGGCATGGTCTTCACCATCGAACCGGGCATCTACCTGCCCGGCTGGGGCGGCGTCCGCATCGAAGACATCGTCGTCCTAGAAAACGGACGCGCCCGCGTTCTCAGCAAAGCCCGCAAGCTCTAGCCCCGCCAATCATCCCAACCCAACCCACAGGAGCCCGTTATGAACGTCAACTATGGCGAACTTCGCAAGGGAATGGCGATCGAGATGGACGACGCCCCCTTTATCGTGGTGGAATACGAACAGCGCAAGATGCAGCAGCGCGCCCCAGTTATGCGCATCAAGTTCCGCGAACTCACCACCGGCCGCCTCATCGACCGCACCTTCTCCGGCTACGACGTGGACTTCAAACTCGCCGACGTCGAGCGCCGCTCCGCCGAGTACATCTACCAAGACGACAACCTCTACTACTTCATGGACACCGCCTCCTACGAGCAGTTCCCCCTGTCCGATTCACAGATAACTGACGCCCTGCAGTTCCTGGTAGAGCAGACCGAAGTCGACCTTGTGCTGTTTCGCGATAATCCCGTTGCGATTGAACTCCCCATCACCGTCAACCTGGAAGTGGCCGAAACCGTCCCCGGCGTGCGCGGCGACACCGCGCAAGGCGGCACCAAGCCCGCCACCCTGCAAACCGGCCTTGTTGTCCAAGTCCCCCTGTTCGTCAATCAAGGCGAACTCATCAAAGTGGACACCCGCACCGGACAATACCTATCCCGCGCATAGCCCATCACGCGCACCGCAGCATCGCAATGGCAGCCATATACTCCGTCTCACAACTATCCTCATACATCAAGCAGACGCTTGAGCGCGACGCCGCGATGCGCGACGTCTGGATCAGCGGCGAAGTCGCCAACCTCGCGCGCCCCGGCTCCGGCCACTCTTACTTCAGCCTGCGCGAAGCAAACGCCACCCTGCGCTGCGTTATGTTCCGCGGCGGCGCGCGCGGCGCTGAGCACCTCGCCAACGGCGCCGCCGTCATCATCCACGGCCGCGTATCCATCTACGAACAGCGCGGCGATCTGCAAATCATCGCCGACATCGCCCAACCCGAAGGCGTCGGCGAACTCCAACTGCTGCTTGAGCAACTCACCCTTAAGTTGCAGAACGAAGGCTTGTTCGAGCCGTCCCGCAAGCGCGAACTGCCCCGCTTTCCCGCCAAAATCGCCGTGGTCACATCCCCAAGCGGTTCGGTCTGGCACGACATTCGCACCGTGATAAGCCGCCGCTACCCGCTCGCAGAGCTCGCCATTGCGCCCGCCCCCGTGCAAGGCGCAGACGCAGCCCCCGCCCTTGCCGAAGCGCTCAACGCCGCAAGCAGCGCCCCCGACGTCGATGTCATAATCCTAGCGCGCGGCGGCGGCTCCCTCGAAGACCTCTGGGCGTTCAACGAAGAGGAAGTCGCAAGAGCCATCTACGCCTGCCGCCCCCCCGTAGTCAGCGCCGTCGGCCACGAAACCGACCACACCATCGCCGACCTCGTCGCCGACAAGCGCGCCCCAACCCCGTCCGCCGCCGCCGAACTCGTCGTCCCCGACCGCGCCGAACTCGCCGCCTTCACCGTCGGCTGCGCCCAATCCATGACCGCCGCCGTTTCCCGCCAACTAAACGCCGCGCTCGACGATACGGCGCAACTCCACGCCCGCCTCCAAAACGCCGTCCCCGACCTCGACACACTGCGAATGCGCATCGACGACCGTCTCAGAACCGCCGTCAACCTAGTGGAAGCCGATTTGGCGCTCAAGACGGAACGCGTCAGCGGCCTCAAGTATCGCCTGGAAGCGCTAAGCCCCAAAGACACCCTGCGGCGCGGCTACGCCATCGTGCAGCGCGCGCGCGACGGCGGCGTAGTCAGCGCGCACAATCAGGTCGCCCCCGGCGACGCCCTAGCCATCACCTTCACTGACGGCGCTTTGAAAGCCGAAGTAACCGCCGCATCCCACAGGAGCCACGATGACGGATAACCCCCATATCGCCAACGCCAACGGCGGCAGCGGCAGCCAAGACCTGAACGCCCTCACATTCGAGCAGGCGCTCGAACGCCTGGACGCCACCGTGCAGGCATTGGAATCCGGCGGGCTCACGCTCGCCGAATCCACCCGCCTATACGAAGAGGGCATGGCGCTCGCCCGTATGTGCAACGAAGCCCTCACCGCCGCCGAACTCCGCATCCGCCGCATCAAAACCGCCCACGGCGAGCAAATGCGCTTCCTTGCCGAAGACGACGGCGTCTATGAGGCCGAGCCTTGCTGAAAACCATTCGCAAAGGCGCGCGCATAATCTTCCGCCGCCTGCGCACTCAGGGCTTTCGCACAACCGCGCTTTGGGCATACGCGCGCGGCGTCCCCTACATCACCGGCGTCCCCATCCTGCGATACAGCCGCGTAACCCCCGCGCTCTACGTCGGCCCCCAGCACCGCGCAAACGGCAAGCGCGCCCTAGCCCAAGCCGGCATCGCCTACATCCTGAATATGCGCTCCGAATTCGACGACGCCGTTCACGGACTAATCCTAACCCCGGATGCGCCCCCCGACGGTTCGCCCGCAGACGCGCGCGCATCCTACTGCCACCTGCCAACCCCCGACGACGAAGCCCCCTCTATGGCGCACTTGGCGCAGGGCATAGCGTTCATTGAAAGCGCAATCGGCAGCGGCGGCAAGGTCTATATCCACTGCTCGGCCGGCGTAGGACGCGCGCCCACAATGGCCGCCGCCTACCTGATACGCCGCGGCTACGGCGCAGACGACGCCCTAGATCTGATACGCAGCGCCCGCCCGTTCATCACCATCACGCCCCCCCAAATGCAGCGCCTGCGCGAACTAGAAGCGTTGCAGACCACCCGCCCCGACAGCGTCGATGCGCCAAACGGCGCGGCGGTATAGCGCCGGCATTGGCATTTGGCGCAAGGATATGAGCCTATGAGCCGCTAATCCCCCGGCGGATGCACCCAAATCAGCTTGCCCACCTGATAGCCCACCACCACCGCCGCATCCTCATCGGCGCATGTGAACGAAATTATCCCCGTGGAAGTGTTTATCTCATTGATGGACACGGTAGTTCCCGGAACCACATCGTTATCCACAAGATACTTCAGCAGCGCCTCATCATCCACCGGGATCTTGTCTATGACCAGCCGCTGCCCGCGCTGCGCCTCATCCAGCCGAAACAGCCCCCGCTTGCGCTCATAGTCCGTGCCGGGTATCGGATAGCCGAATGGCGATGTAGTCGGCATATCCAACTTCTCCATAATCCGCTTTTCAAGATACGGCGATATGGCGTGTTCCAACAGATGCGCCTCTATATGCGCCCGATGAAGCTCCACATCGAACATATCCACCACCATCCGCTCCGCAAGCCGATGGCGGCGCACTATGCTTTCGGCGTTCTGATTCCCCTTGCGCGTCAACGAAAGCTGCTTCTTGGAATCCACCTCAAGCAGCCCCTCACGCTCAAGACGCCGTATCATCCCCCCGACCGTAGGCAGCGAAGTCCCCAGCCCTTCATCCTCCGGCAGCATCTTCAGATGCTCCGCAAGCTGCGTCAGCGTAACTAGGTTATCCTCTTCATGCAGCCGATATATGGACAGCAGATAATTCTCCGCCGTCATAGACAGCCGCTGCCGCGCCGGCGACGGATTGCGCTGTGTGGCATTGGATTTAGGCATAAGCAAACAAACCTGCGCGCGCTAACTTCCCCGATGTTTCACGCCTTGAGATTAGCGCCAACGCCCCCCCAAGTCAATCACGAGCAGCCAGCGGGTATTCTCAATGGTGAGTAGTATTGAGTTTGAGCTTGGCGCAGAAGACCAGCGTAAGCAGATTCACACTGCTCCCACCGCGTTCTTCCACCACCGCAGTCCATCCCCACAGGTCGTTGCGCTTTTCTTCTTTTCTAGCACCCAAGTATGTCAACATTTCGTCAAATGCTATCGTTGAAGCAGCGATTGCAGCTGCGCTCCCACTTGCGCGCCACGCGCTCATTGCGCGCATCCGTTCACGCGCAATCGTCCCCTTTTGATCCAACCACTCATCGATGCAACGCTCGCGCCCACTACTCGCGCCTCGCTGATATACCGGCGTCCTCTATACACATCTGAACGTCCTGCCGCTTGGCATGCTTAGGGAAGTGAGGCTACTCGGTGTCTGCCGTATATTTCCTCTTGCAATCGACGCATCAGTGAACTTGCCTACCGCGTGTGTGTCCATCCTTGGGCATCCAATTGGAGCCGCAGTGTATGCGTTTGACATAGTGTCGATATGCTCTTGCGCGCGCCATGATTCACCTCATAAACCCGTTAGCGGCGGGACTTTGGCGCATTATAAGATGTTGTGCAATGCCCAACCTTTCGCAGACGTGGGCGCGCGCGGCAGAGCGCAAATATGGACATTTTGGTGGACAATGTCCATAATGATGTCCAACGAAATCAAGCCTGTTTATGCGTCTATCAAGCGTTGGGCGCGCAATGCCAAAGTGGACGCTGGCGCGGCCAATGTCCGCTTTCACAACCTACCCACGGAGGCATTCCCCCTTGCTTACCATTGCCAAGAAGTTCGCGGACGATATTATCGCGCACGCGCGGCAGGATGACCCCAATGAGTGCTGCGGCATTCTGGCGGGCAGCGCCGACGTGGTCTGCAAGCAGTATCGCATCACGAACACGGTGGCGAGCCCGGTGCGCTATCTGATGGATCCGCAGGAGCAGCTCAACGCTATGCTGGACGCAGAGCGCAACGATTGGGATGTGATGGCGTTCTACCATTCGCACACGCACAGCGCGGCGTATCCCTCGCCCACGGATGTGCGCATGGCGCAGCAGAGCGGCTGGCTGGGCGAGGATGTGTACTACATTCTGGTGTCGCTGGAAGACAAGGCGAATCCGCATATCCGCGCCTTTCGCATTCAGCCAAACGGGGACATCCAAGAGCAGCCGTTCACCCACGACGCATAGCCTTTTCACGCCGCCGCCGTTCTCATCCAATCGCTATGGCATGCCTAACCGAAATTTATCGCATCGGTCATCAGTGAGAATGTTCTGCGCCTTTGGCGTTATGTCATTGTTGTGCCACTGAGGAGGAAACGATATGCGATTTACGCTTCCCGCTATAAATCCCAAGCGCCCGCTTCACATCCTCGCAGTCGGCGGCGCGGCGGCGCTGCTGCTGTTCACACTGCTGACAAACGCCGATAACGCAAGCGCGCAGCAACCCATCGGCGGCACGGCTACGCCCACTTCCGCGCCGGCCGAAATCGCCGCGCCCTCGCAGTCCGGCGAGGATCCTGGACCCAGGCTGACCACACTAGAGGTACTCGTTAGTCAGCTGCGGGCGCTTGTGGCGACGTTTGAGAGCAGGTTCGCGCGCATAGAGAGCAGGTTGGAGGAGCTGGACGGAGAAGCGCCGCCCGATGCGCCTGCCACGCCAACCGCCACCGCCACGCCCACCCCTACGCCAACCCCCGTGCCGTTCACTTCCATAATCGCCGGCGAGCAGCATACCTGCGGACTGCGCAAGGACGGCTCCGCGTTGTGCTGGGGCAATAACGAATACGGACAGTCGACGCCGCCCGATGGTGAAATCTTCGCGTCGCTGGCCGCCGGTTGGGATCACACCTGCGGACTGAGCGCGGACGGCTCGACGTCGTGCTGGGGCGCAAACCTATCCGGCCAGTCAACGCCGCCATCCGGCGAAACCTTCGCGTCGCTGAGTGCCGGCAGATCGCACACCTGCGGCTTGCGCGATGATGGGACGGTGGAGTGCTGGGGCAGCGACCGATACGGCGAATCCACCACGCCGACATTCAATCAAGACTTCACGGCGGTAAGCGCCGGCGGCTATCACACCTGCGGGCTGCGGGACAACGGCTCGGTGGTGTACTGGGGCGATAACGAATTCGGTCAGTCGCAGCCGGTGCAGCCGTCTCAAAGCTTCGCGTCCATATACGCCGGCGAGTTTCACACCTGCGGGCTGCGCGCTGACGGCTTGGCGATATGCTGGGGCGACAACTCTTTCAGTCAAGCGAGCGCGCCTCCGTCGGGGGAATTCTCTGAACTAAGCCCCGGCGGCTATCACACCTGCGGACTGCGCAGGGACGGCTCCGCCGTGTGCTGGGGCGCAGACCAACATGGTCAGTCAACGCCTCCGTCGGGCATTTTCGCATCCCTAACCACCGGCAGGAATCACACCTGCGGCCTGCGCGCAAACGGCTTGGCGGTGTGCTGGGGCGATAACGAACACGGCCAGTCAACCCCTCCATAGGAATGCAAGCTCTCGCGTTAAGCCCTGCGGTTTTCACGCCTGTGGGTTGTGCGCTAGGGCGATAACGAACACGGGTTAATCAACGCCGCCGTCGATTGGGGACGCTAAATGCCCCTCGCTGGCGGCGCTCATATCTGTGGATTACGCAATCTGCTTTGCCCGCCCAAACCGCTGCCTTCTGCGCGCGCCGCCAATCTTGCCGCTAACCTTTCTGCCGCTGAGGGCGTTTCATATTGCGAGCGCTCAAACCGAAAGCGCGCGCGGCGCAAGCATAATCCCAAGCGCGCCGCGCCGCTCCCAAACTTGGAACGGGACGGCGGATGTTTTGTCTGCCGCCCGTATCCCAAAGCGGTTAAGGCAGTTTGAAGAAGGGAGAAGCAGTCTTGAAGACTAAACTGATAGCGGCGGCGATTGTGGCGGCCGTTCTGGTCAGCGCCGGCGTAATCGCCGGGATAAGAGCGAACACATTCGACGGCGGCGCCCCCAACGCAGAGCGGCGCGCTATGCCCGCGAACAGCGCCGCCAACCCACAGCCAGACACAGCGCAGACCGCCGATGCCCGCAACGGGCGCATACCCTACATCGGCATTGCGATTGCGCGCGTCCCCGAAGACGATGACGCAGCCGCCGACGGAGCTGATGACGCCGCTGAGAACGGCGACGGCGCGCTTATCGTGAAGGTGATGGCGGGCAGTCCGGCGGATGGCAATCTGCAAGTAGATGACATAATCACCGCATTGGACGGCGACGCCATAGACGGGCCGCGCGATGTGGCGGCGATTGTGCGCAATGCTGAGCCGGGCGATACGATTGTGTTCAGCGTCAGGCGCGGCGACGCCGATATGGATGTCAGCGTCACCGTGGGCGCGCGCGCGTCGGACGATTTCACGATAGCCAAGCGCGGCTACTTCGACGAACACGATTACGATGATGACGGACTCGACGGTCTGATACTCTCCGAGACGCGCCGCCAAACCGATGAGGGCGTGATGACCGTGCGCAAAGCCGTCGGCACGGTTCAGAGCGTAGATGTGGCGCGCGGCGTTCTCAACCTGCTGCTGGCGGACGAATCCGAGACGCTGTCGTTCACCATCAACGAAGACACCAAAGTGCTAATCAACCGCAGCGGCAGCCTCGGCGGATTGAGCGCCACCGAAACAACGCTGGTGGTGGAAGAGATCGACGCAGAGGGCGCGCGAAATGTAGAGATGGTGGCGCAGGGCGATATGAACTTCGGCATGCAGGGGTTGCGCGATAAGGACTTCGGAGCGCGCGGCTTCGGCTTCCCGCATCCGTTCATGTTCGGCGAGCGGGACTTCGACTTCCCGCGCTTCGACTTTTTCGACGACGGCGCCAAGCGCAAGTGGCACAGGTTCGGCTGGGACGACGACCGTCGCGGCGGCGAGCGTTACCACAGCGACGGCGACGCCTAACGCCGCCAATCGCTGACCTAGCGCAATGCAGTAGCGCAATAATAAATAGGGGATGTTCCGCAGAGTTTGCGGGGCATCCTCTATTTTTGCATACATATTGCATTCGCAATCACATAGCGCCGCGGCGCATCCCCGAACTTTTGCGACGACGGCAAACTAAATCCCGCAACGCCATCGCCTCGACTCACAGGCGTCCAGCGCATTATGTCCCGGCGTTGCCTCCATACTAATCTTACCTACAACGGGGAAATGGATTATTTGAGGGCATGCTTCTTTATAAGAAAGAGTGGACTAACCGCACTAGCGCCTTCCATCTCCGATTTACGGAGAACGGATGAGTAGATGCGATTGCGCCGTTATAGAGATTGCGGAATGCGGTAACGATATGGCGCTTGCTGATATAATAACTCTGCGATACTCAGGGCGTAATGCGCCTGCGCTGGTTATCGTTCATCCGTGAAGTTTAGCAGCGCGATTGTTAGAGAGAAGGGCAGTGAAGCAAGTCAAGCAGCCGTCCAAGCCGTCCAAAGTTCTAGTTATCGGCTCCGGGCCTATCGTGATTGGGCAGGCGGCGGAGTTCGATTACGCCGGCACGCAGGCATGCAAGGCGCTGCGCGAAGAGGGCGTTACCACCGTGCTGGTCAACTCCAATCCGGCGACGATAATGACGGATGAGGGCATCGCGGATGTGGTGTATATCGAGCCACTGACGATAGAGGCGCTGGAGCGCGTGATAGCGGCGGAGCGCCCGGACGGCGTGCTGCCCACGCTCGGCGGACAGACGGGCTTGAACCTGGCGGTAGACCTCGCCGACGCGGGCATACTCGACAAGTACGGCGTGCGGCTGCTGGGGACGCCGCTGGAGACTATCCGCAACGCCGAAGACCGCGAACTCTTTCGGCAGCTGCTGACCACCATCGGCGAACCGACTCCGCCCAGCGCCATCGTGGAGTCTATGGACGAGGCGTATGCGGCGCTTGCCGAGCTTGGACTGCCGCTTGTGGCGCGGCCGGCGTACACGCTCGGCGGCACGGGCGGCGGCATCGCTCACACCGACGACGAGTTTCGCGCTATCGTGTCGGGCGGCTTGGCGGCAAGCCCAATCAATCAGGTTTTGCTCGAAAAATCGCTTATCGGATGGAAAGAGATCGAGTATGAGGTGATGCGCGATGCCGCCGATAACTGCATCACCATTTGCAATATGGAGAACATTGACCCGATGGGCGTTCACACGGGGGACAGCATAGTGGTCGCGCCCAGTCAGACGCTATCGGACAAAGAGTATCAGATGCTGCGGACGGCAAGCCTCAAAATCATACGGGCGCTGGGCATAGAGGGCGGCTGCAACATACAGATGGCGCTTGAGCCGGGCGATGTGGTGGCGGACACGCTGCCGGACGGCGGGCGGGCGGACAGCGCCTATTACATCATAGAGGTCAACCCTAGGGTGAGCCGCAGTTCGGCGCTGGCGAGCAAGGCGACGGGCTACCCCATAGCGCGCGTCGCCGCCAAGATAGCGGTGGGCAAGCGGTTGGACGAAATCCCCAACGCGGTTACGCAGCAGACCTTGGCGGCGTTTGAGCCGGCGCTGGACTACTGCGTGGTGAAGATACCGCGCTGGCCGTTCGACAAGTTCCCGGCGGGCGACCGCTCCATCAACACGCAGATGAAGGCGACGGGCGAAGTGATGGCGATCGACCGATCGTTCGAGGCGGCGATGCAGAAGGCGGTGCGATCGCTTGAAATCACCAACCGCGACATCTTGTGGGAAAGCTCGGAATGGAAATCGGCGGGGGGCGTTGACGGCGTTTCGCTTAATCCCGCGCCAAATTCTATGGCAATAGAGGGCGCAACGGACGGCGCAGCGAATGGCGATGCTATCGGCGGCGCAGATGCGGCAGATGCGGCAACGGATGCGGACGCTTGGCTGCGCGGCGCGGGATCGCCGCCGCTGCATCCCAACGATGAGCGGTTGTGGGCGCTGCTCTATTCGCTGCGGCGGGGGGCGAGCCCTGAGGCGCTGTCGCGGCATACGGGCATCGACCCGTGGTTCACGCGCGCCTTTCAGAACATAGCGTTGATGGAAGCCGAACTGCTGGCGTCGCACTTGGACTCCGAGCTGCTGTGGCGCGCCAAGCGGCTGGGCTTTTCGGACGCCAAGATAGGCGATCTGACCGACCGCACGCCGCAGCAGGTTCGGGAATTGCGCCGTCGGTGGGGACTGCGCCCGGTGTATAAGATGGTGGACACCTGCGCCGCCGAGTTCGAGGCGCATACGCCGTATTTTTACAGCGCCTATGAGCAGGAAAACGAAGCGGCGGCGCTGCCACAGGGAAAGGCGCTTGTGGTGGGCAGCGGGCCGATACGCATCGGGCAGGGCATAGAGTTCGACTACTGCTCCGTGCATGCGGCGTGGGCGCTCAGCGAAGAGGGCGTGCAAAGCATAATGGCGAACTCCAACCCTGAGACGGTGTCCACCGATTTCGACACCAGCGACCGCTTGTACTTCGAGCCGCTTGACGAAGAGAGCGTGCTGGACATATTGGAAAACGAAGCCTCTCCGGACGACGACGCTGACGCATTTCCGCCGTCCATCGTGCAGTTCGGGGGGCAGACGGCGATTAACCTATCGCAGACGCTCGCCGGCGTTGAGATGCCGATACTCGGCTCTACCGCGCGCTCGATAGACATCGCCTCAGACCGCCATCTGTTCGAAGAGTTTCTGGCAAGAACGGGCATACCCAATCCGCCGGGGGCGGCGGTCAGCAACCTAGAGCAGGCGCTGAATGTGGCGCAAGAGGTGGGCTATCCGGCGCTGGTGCGTCCTAGCTATGTGCTTGGCGGCAGGGCGATGGAAATCGTGCATAACGCCAGCGAATTGGTGCGCTATATGACGAGCGCGTTCGAGGCGGGAATGGGGCGGCGGGTGCTGATCGACAAGTATTTCGAGGGGCGCGAGGTCGAGGTTGACGCGGTGTGCGACGGCGAGAATGTGCTTATTCCCGGCATAATGGAGCATGTGGAGCGCGCGGGCGTTCACAGCGGCGATTCTATGGCTATCTACCCCGGCTTAACGCTCACGGACGCCGAAGTGGACACCATCGTTGATTACACCACGCGCATAGGGCGGGAGCTGCAGGTCAAGGGGCTGATGAATATCCAGTATGTAGTTGTGGGCGGCGCGGCGTATCGCAGCCCATCCACGCGCAGGGCGTCCGCGTCGGCGGGCGGCGGCGCGCCTACGCAGGTGTTCGTGATTGAGGTCAACCCGCGCGCCAGCCGCACAATTCCGTTCATATCCAAGGTAACGGGCGTGCCGATGATACGCCTCGCAATCAAGGCGATGCTGGGCAAGCGCATCACGGACGAAGGCTATCCGGCCGGGCTATGGAAGCGGCAGGATCTGGTGGCGGTGAAAGCGCCGGTGTTCTCTATGTCCAAGCTCACGGGCGTCGACACCTATTTGGGGCCTGAGATGAAGTCCACCGGGGAAGTGATGGGCATAGACAAAGACTTTTCGGCGGCGGTGGCGAAGGCGCTGCTTGCGTCGGGGATGACGCTGCCCGCCAAGGGGTCGATACTGCTGACGATAGCCGATCGGGACAAGGCGGACGCTGTGCCGATGATACGGCAGCTGGCGGATGCGGGCTACGGGCTGTTCGCCACGCCCGGCACGGCGGGGATGATACGGGGGCTCGGCATAGACGCGATGGAAATCCCCAAGGCGCACACGGGGGAGCGGCCGAACACGGTGGACATCATAGCGGACGGGGCGGTATCGGCGGTGGTGAACACGATAGAGGGCGACCGCGAATCGCTTGAAGACGGGTTTGAGATACGCCGCGCGGCGGTTGACGGGCGCATCCCTTGCTTCACATCGTTGGACACGGCGCGGGCGGCGGTGGAGAGCCTGATCGACGGGGGGGCGGGGTATAGCATCAAGCCGCTGGGGGAGTATAGGGGCGGGTAGGGGGCTAATCGCTTGCAACGCCAACTTGAACTAGGTTTTGGCTTATAACCTCAAGCGCTTGCATATAACGGTCGAACCAGGTGAACGGCGGGTTGGGTTCGTAGGGCAGCAGCAATATATCGGCGCTGCGTAGAGGAGATCGGGATGTGCCGAATTTTCTCATCCAAAGCGTGGCAAGGTTGTCATGCCAAGACGCCGCCGCTCGTGATGCTACTGCCATCCCATATGTGAAAGCAAAAGCCTGCGCCGCTTGCCGATAGCCCCGCGGCGCAGACTTCGCTTAATCGGTTGCCTAATCTACTTGCCGGACGCCGCCGAGCAAACCGTGTTCAGGATGAGCCCCGTAACCGTGTAGGGATCGCAGTTGGCGTTGGGACGCCTGTCCTCGATGTAGCCCTTCCGGTCGCGCGCCACCTGCCACGGTATTCGCACCGACGCGCCCCTGTCGGACACGCCGTAGCGGAACTCGCGGTAGGAGCAGGTCTCATGCCGCCCCGTCAGCCGCTCTTCAATGCGAAAGCCGTAGTTGGCGATATGCTGTTCGTGGTTGCCCTTCAGCGCTTCCGCCGCCTCAACGCACGGGTCATACGCCGCGCGCATCTGCTTGGTAGAGAAGTTGGTGTGCGCCCCTGCGCCGTTCCAGTCGCCGCGCATAGGCTTGGGATCGAGCGTCGCGCTGTAGCCGTAATTCTCGGCGATGCGATAGAGCAGCCAGCGCGCCACCCACAGATGGTCGCCCACCTCAGGCGCGCCCACCGGCCCGATTTGGAACTCCCACTGCGCCGGCATAACCTCGGCGTTTATGCCCGAAATCGCAAGCCCGGCGGTGAGGCACGCCTTCAGATGCTCTTCCACGGTGTCCCGCCCGAATATCTCATCGTAGCCAACGCCGCAATAGTAGCCGCCCTGAGGCGCGGGGAAGCCGTTGTCCGGCCAGCCCAGCGGATGCGTCCCCTGCATGAAGGTGTACTCTTGCTCTATGCCGAACCATGTGTCGAAGTCGGCGTACTTCTTTGCCGCCTCGGCGCACATCGCCCGCGTGTTGGACGGATGCGGCCGCATCTCATCCTCGCCGTCCCGCGGCGGCAGCATCACTTCGCACATCACAAGCTTATGGTTCTCGCCGCGAATCGGATCCGGACAGACGAACACCGGCTTCAGCACGCAGTCCGAATCCTCGCCCTCCGCCTGATTGGTGCTGGAGCCGTCAAAGCCCCACAGATCGGGTTCCTCCCCAACCGGGATGACCTTAGTCTTGGAGCGCACATGCGGCGTGGGGTCGTCGTTCTTAACCAGATTCCCCCCATCTACCCAAATGTATTCCGCCTTGTAGAAACTCATCGTATCCTCCTCATCGGATTTAGCCCTTAAAATCCTGCCTTGGGCTTCGCTGATATGCGGATGAGCAGGCTCCCCGCCCGCTCCATCGAATTAGCGCCCATATTATACAACAACCAGCGAGACTTATACAAAGCCTCGCTGGAATATGCGATTTTGACAGGCAGACTTGCCGATGACGGCAGTTTCTACTTCGAGCGGTTCGCGCGGTTTTTGCGGACTGCGCTGGGAACAATCACCCACAACGCGAACAACGCCGCGAATGCTACGCCACCGAGTACTGCTTCCATCTCCGAACCTCCGAACAAGTTGTTTGTAATCTGTTTGAATCTATTGTGAAACAACTATGTTTCCCAAATGTTGCGTATATGTTAAATAATTGTTACATCCCGCCAACTTTCGCAACATCCGCAGAAAGCGTCGGCATCGCAAGCCCTTGTTCGCCAATCGCAACATCCCGCCCTAGCCCTGCATCTCAGCAGAAAGCAAAGCAACGGGGGCAGTCTCCTGCGAACCGCCCCCGCGCTTATTAGTCCGATTAGCGCCACTGCGCCGAAAGCGAATGCCCCCGGCGGCGCTTTGCCGCTAGTTCATCTGCGGATACGCCACCGTGCCGTGTTCGGTCTCGTCCAACCCTTCCTCTTCCTCTTCCTCGGACACGCGCAGCCCCATCGTCAGGTCCAAAACCTTGAACAAGACGAACCCGCCGCCGAAGCCCCAAACGATTGCCGCGATGATGCCCACGATTTGCGGCAGCAGCAGCGAAGCGTCGCCGCCCAGCAAGCCGTACACTTTGTTATGGCCGGATGCGAATATCGCCACCGCCAGCAGCCCCCAAGCGCCGCAGATGCCGTGCACCGTTACCGCGCCGACCGGGTCGTCCGTCTTCAGCACGTTCTTGACGAAGCCGATGCCGAAAGGCATTATGATGCCGGCTATCAAGCCGATGACCACCGCCGCCCACACATCCACATACGCGCAGCCGGCGGTTATGCCCACCAGGCCGGCGAGCGCCCCGTTTGCCGCCATCTCAATGTCCGCCTTGCCCGTGCGAAGCAGCGTCAAGTATATCGCCGACGTCGCCCCCGCGGCGCCCGCAAGCAGCGTGTTCACCGCGTTCAACCCCAGCGTGGACGAGTTGATGTTGAACCCGAACCAGCCGAAGAACAGGATGAACGTGCCTATCACCACATACGGCACATTATGGCCGCGTATGACGATGCCCTGCTCCCAGCCCCTGCGCGGCCCTACCACCATTGCGCCCGCAAGCGCCAAGAAGCCGCCTATCATATGCACCACGCCGGAACCCGCGTAGTCCGAGAAGCCCATATTGACCAGCCAGCCGTAATCGCTCCACGCCCAGTGTCCGTATATCGGGTAGATAAGCGCCCCCACGATGAAGCTGTATGCGAAGTAGGCGTTGATCTTGGTGCGTTCCGCCATTGCGCCCGCGATTATCGTAGCCGCCGTTCCCGCGAATACCATCTGGAAGAACCAGCCCACTAGATCGCCGTCCGCGAAGTTCTGCAGGAAGAAGCCCTCCAGCCCGATAAAGCCCGCCGCGGCGCCGCCCCCGAACATCAGCGCATAGCCGAATGCCCAAAAGCCCAGCGACGCTATGCAGAAGTCCAGGAAGGACTTGGTCATATAGTTGACCGTGTTCTTGGCGCGTATCAGTCCCGCGCCCAAAAACGCGAAGCCCGCCTGCATAAAGAACACCAGCGCCGCCGCGACCACCAGTATGGCGTTCTCCAGCGTCTCCGACACCTCAGCGGCGCTCTGCGCGTAGGCGATGCCGCCGCCGCCAATCACAATGCCCACGCCCAGCAGCGCTATCAGCAGCAACCGCATCTTCAGCGTGGTGGGATACAGCGCCATCTTCAGTAAGCTCATTGCCCTCTCTCCTCATACGACTAATTGATTTTAACCACGCTAAAAAATCTATTCCCCGTATGTTTCCACAATGTTAAGCATCTGTAACAGATATGTTGCATATGTGTTAAAAATCTATTGCCTAACCCGATTTACGCTTGATGTCGTATCTGTATGCAAAGCCACTTCCAAATAAAATTAAGATGGGAGGCCGGAATGAAGGTTAACCCGTTGACGACGTTGATTGACAATATTTGTTATTGTCCCTGCGCATTACAGTTCCATCCCCGCGTAGCCCACAGACATGATCCCAATCGCTGCCGGCCCTTTTATGGATACGAAGGTTTAGCCCAGTAGGCGGCTGGTTTGTACTATTCGCTCCCCAACACACCGCAGTCCAGCCCTTCCCCAACATACCTCCACACCATCGGTGCGTAGCTCATAAGCATAACACCCATTAGCGTTATGGAAACGAAAACGTTGGGTTCTGTAGGCTTTCCACAATCGCTTGCCCCAGCATATCTTCAATTCCACATCCCATCGCCAATATCAGCGCGAATGATCCAGCCGTTAGAAATACGCCTACAAAATACTCCAAGGTTTGAGGCTTGCCTCCACCACGATATTGCCATAGCGTTACAAGTCAACGGGTAGCATGTGGTATTCTCACCCTGCAGCGCTTATCAGTTTGAAATCTTCTAGAAAGCCCTATATTAGCGGATATTTCGCAGGTTATACATTCAACATTGAGAATACCCCTAACCGCAATCACTTTCAAACTTATGCGCCGTTTGCTATACTTATTTGGCTTTGGCGGCGGGATTTCGCGCGCTTAACGCGGCGATTGCCCTTAGTCGTAGGGCGAACTCGATGGATTTAGAGAGACGCTTTGCCGCGCATTCCCGAAACGCCGAGCGTATCCCGCAATGCGAATGAAGAGGAGAGGGCATGCCTGCCTATGCCGTTTTGGGCGCTCAATGGGGCGACGAGGGAAAGGGAAAGATTATCGATGTGCTGGCGCGCGACGCACATATCGTCGCCAGGTTCTCCGGCGGAAATAACGCCGGCCATACGGTTGTCAACGAAGAGGGCAAGTTCAGCTTCCATCTGATACCCTGCGGCGTGTTTTGGCCCGATACGCTCAATGTTATCGGCAACGGCGTTGTGATCGATCCCGATGTGCTGCTTGATGAGGTCGACAGCCTGCGCGAGCGCGGCATCGATATTGACGGCAGGCTGGTGGTCAGCGACCGCGCGCATATCATTATGCCCTACCATGTGGCGCTTGATATGCTGTCGGAGCGGGCGCGCGGCAATACCGCTATCGGCACTACCGGCAAGGGCATTGGCCCCACCTACGCAGACAAGGCGGCGCGCACGGGCATTCGGGCGGCCGATCTGCTGGATGTGGAGGCGCTGCTGCCGCGCCTATCGCGCATCATTGAGCATACCAACGCTGTCATCACCAAAGTCTATGGCGGCTCGGCGGTGTCCGAAAGCGAGATATTCGACAAGTGCCGTCAGTGGGCGGATCGGATGGCGCCGCTGATTGCGCCGGTCGAGAAGATAGTGCTAGACGCGCTCAAAGCCGATAGAAACATTCTGCTTGAGGGCGCGCAGGGGGCGCTGCTTGACCTTGACCACGGCACATATCCGTTTGTTACATCGTCCAACCCCACGGTTGGCGGCGCTTGCATCGGGTTGGGCATGTCCCCGGTGCATATCGCGGGCATTACGGGCGTGTTCAAGGCGTATTCTACGCGCGTGGGCAGCGGGCCTTTGCCCACCGAACTCTTGGACCACACGGGCGAAACCATACGCAGCCTCGCTCAGGAATTCGGCGTCACCACCGGCAGACCCAGGCGGGTGGGCTGGTTCGACGGCGTGGCGGCGCGCTACAGCGTCGATGTGAACGGCTACACTTCCGCAATCCTCACGCGGTTGGATGTGCTGGACGGCTTCGATTCGGTGCGGATTTGCACGCACTACGAACTCGACGGCGGCATCGTGGACGAATTCCCCGGCGGCGTGGCGGCGCTGGAACGCTGCAAGCCGGTCTATGAGGAGCTTCCCGGCTGGGACAGCCCCACCGCAAGCGTAACGAACTTCGAGCAGCTTCCTAGGGAAGCGCGCGCTTATGTGGAGCGCCTGCAAGAGGTCATCGGCTGCCGCATAGACCTGATTTCCACCGGCCCGCATCGCCATGAAACGATAATGGTCAGGCCGGTTATCAGTGAGGCGTCGGCTTAGCTGGTTGCGCTCATGCAAACATAGCGCGCTGACTGCTATCTGCGCTGAACGGCAGCGGCGGTGGTTGCGCTTAGTTCGGGATTGCGCCGATTTCGCGCGTCTGCTTGGGCGTATTCGGTATATAGGCAGTCGTCGGCTATTCCTTGTCTGAACGCGCCGCTTCGTAGTCTAGCACCGTTAGGAACACGCCCATATTGAGGCGTTCGGCTCTGTCTTTGTCGCGCAGGCCGTCGGCGCATTTGACGCAGTACCAGCCCGGCGCCATTGGCGGCGAATCGATCCAGTACATATTGTCCGCTTCATTGAAGCGATAGCCGATGTAGGAATCGTTTCCGCAGCGATACTCCGCCTTGGGTATTTCGCGCGCCTCTTGGGTTTCGAACAGGTTTTGTCCTTCGAACTGATCCGCCACCGCAGCGGCGGCCGCCAGTCTGCGCCGTTCACGAATTCGCTCATAGACTCCGATGTTCATTATAAACTCCTTTATGCGCGTCCCAAATGTGATTTGCGCCATCAAGACGCACAAGTACAGCATTATCCAAACAAATAGGAACAGGAATAGCGCGAGCCGATTATCCGTGAAGATGTAGCCGTATATTAGGATTGCAATGAGACCGAGTAGGTATATCGCAAAGAATACGGCGAAGCCTTGAAGCCTGATTCGGCGGAAATGCCGAACATATCAGAGGCCTCCACAGATGCGCGGAACGCTCGCTCGCGGCGTAGGAAGCCGCCCACTGATATTGGCGCTGCGCGGCGGGGCGCATCAGTGGGCGGAGTCGATTGTCCGTGTAGGGATGGGGCGGGTTAGTCGGCGGCGATTGACGTCGGCAGGTCGATGTCGTAGCGCGATACTACGGCGTCGATGGTAGCGGCGGATGCAGCGTCGGGCGGCACGAGCGGCAGGCGCGGCTGCCCGACGCTGAAGCCGGCGTTGCCCACGCAGTATTTCACGGGAATGGGGTTTGACACCACGAACAGAACCTTGAATATGTCCAGCAGGCGGCGGTGTTCGGCGGCGGCGCTCTCGATATCGCCTTCCAATATCATCCCCATCATCGCCTTGATTTGGCTGCCGATGAGGTGGGACGCCACGCTGACGATGCCGTAGCCGCCGGCGCACATTATCGGGAATGTTTCGTCGTCGTTGCCGCTCCAAACCTTGAAGTCGTCGCCGGCGTCGCGGATTATCTTGGTTATCTGCACCAAGTCGCTGCTCGCCTCTTTGGTGCCCACGATGTTGTCTATGCGGCTGAGTCGCACGGTGGTTTCGGCGGTCATATTGATGCTTGTGCGGCTTGGGACGTTGTAGAGGACGCAGGGCAGCCCCACGCTTGCGGCGATGGTCTTGAAGTGCTGATACAGCCCCTCTTGCGGCGGCTTGTTGTAGGACGGCACGGTCATCAGGATGCCGTCCACGCCCAGATCTTCGGCTTCTCGGCTCATAGCGACGGAGTCGGCGGTGTTGTAGGTGGTGGTGCCTGCGATGATGGCGGCGGTATCGCCCACTGCGTTCTTGGTCGCCTCATAGAGTCCGATCTTTTCGTCGAAAGAGAGCGTGGGGGTTTCGCCGGTTGTGCCGGTAACCACAAGCCCGTCGCTTCCGGACGCCACAAGCGCTTTGGCAAGGCGTCCCGCCTCTTTGTAGTCAACCTCGCCCTGCTCGTCGAAGGGGGTAATCATTGCGGTTATGAGCCTGCCCAGTTCAGCCATAGTATCGCCTCCTCATACAGGATTAGGTATTCGCTATATGCGTTGATGTCTTGAAACCGAATAAGCGGTTTAGTCTTACAGAGGGTATAGGATTGGGATGAAGGCGGCGCTCAATATCCGTTGAAAGCATCGCCTTATCTTTTATGTATGGCAGTTATAGCGTCTGCGCGGTATGCGTTGCGCGGCAAGCGCATATGCCCATTACGCTTGCCGCTTACGCTTATCTAACGGCTTGCGGCAACCGCTTGGCGACGCGGCAACAGTCCGCGCTCCAGAACATCCTCGGCTATCTGCAGGGCGTTGGTGGCTGCGCCTTTGCGAAGATTGTCGGTAACGACCCACATTGCGATGCCGTTGGGATGCGATACATCCTGCCGGATGCGCCCCACGAACACCTCATCGCGCCCCGCCGCGTCGATAGGCATAGGATACACGTTAGCCTGCGGGTCGTCCACCACCTTGACGCCGGGGAAGTCGGACAGGATGCGGCGCACATCCGCGGGGCTGATGGGGCGATCGAACTCTATGTGAACCGCTTCGCTGTGGCTGAGCATCACGGGGACGCGCACGCAGGTAGCCGAAACCGCGATGTCGGGGGCGTGCAGTATCTTGCGCGTTTCGTTGACCATCTTCATCTCTTCGTTGGTATAGCCGTTGTCTAGGAACGACTCTATGTGGGGCAGCGCGTTGAATGCGATGGGATGCGGGTAAATTTCGGGCGCGATGTCGGCGTGCGTCAGCGCAGCGTCGGCGGTCAGGCGCTTGGACTGCGCGCGAAGTTCCTCTACGGCGGCAGCGCCCGTGCCGGAAACGGACTGATATGTGTCGGCGATGACGCGCTTGACGGGGTTGACTTCCATAAGCGGCTTGAGAACCATAACAAGCGGCGTGGTGGAGCAGTTGGGGATGGAGATTATGCCGTTGTGCTGGGCTACATCCGCGCCGTTCACTTCGGGCACCACCAGCGGCACATCGGCGTTCATGCGAAAGGCAGAGCTGTCGTCGATGACAAGCGTGCCCCGCTTGGCGGCGACGGGCGCAAGCGCGCGGCTGACGTCGCCGCTCGCAGATATGAATACGAAGTCCACTTCGCCGAACAGATCCGGCGTTGCCAACTCCACCGCGATGTCTTCGCCCATGCACTTCAGTGTTTTGCCCACCGAGCGTTCCGAAGCGCAAAGCCGAATATCGTTGACGGGAAATTTTCGCTCTTCAAGCGCCTCCAAGAATACGCGCCCAACCGCGCCCGTTGCGCCGACTACCGCTATGCTGCAAGCGTCCAAGGTTATCCTCCGGGGATAAAAGGTTTAAGGTTTGTCAGTCTAAATGATAATGGCGAATGCTGCGTAAATCTAGGTTTGCGTTCAGGTCGCGATTAGCCGAACAGCAGGCGGGCGAGCGCAAGCGCTACGGCGATTATGGCAGTCGTACCGCCCATCATCCGCCATATCAGGCGCGCTTCCATTCTTGCCAGGTCTTCTTTCGTTGCCGAGTTTTCTCTCAGATTGGCGAGGTCGGCTTTAGTAGCTGAGTCTTCGCGCAGATTGGCAATATCGGCTTTGGTGGCCATGTTTTCGCGGACTTCGGCAAGTTCGGCTTTGGTGGCCATATTCGCGCGGACTTCGGCAAGTTCGGCTTTGGTGGCCATATTGGCAAGGTCCGCTTTGGTGGCCATATTCGCAATATCGGCTTTGGTGGCCATGTTTTCGCGGACTTCGGCGAGTTCGGCTTTGGTGGCCATATTCTCGCGCAACTCGGCAATGTCCACTTTTGTAGCCATGTTCTCGCGCAGATTGGCGAGTTCGGTTTTCGTCGCCGAGTTCTCGCGCAGGTCGGCTATGTCGGCTTTGGTCGCTATATCCTCGCGCAACTCGGAGATGTCGGTTTTCGTCGCCGAGTTCTCTTTCAGGTTGGCGACATTCGCCGTCATCTGACCTAGGTTCCAACCGAGCATTCGCTCGTTGGTGGGCGCATCTTGGGTTTGTTGCGTCTCTATTTCGGGCTGCACCATGGTTCACCTTGCTTTCTGGTAGGTCGTTTGGATTGGCTCTTGCGTATATGCCGTCGAGTGCAGATGAGCGCGAGATACGCTGCGCCGCTGTTGTATGGTTCGGATGGGCGCTTTGCGCTGCCGCTACAGTCCCATAATCTTGTCTAGCCCTACGGTCAGCCCTGTGCGCTTGATGACTTCGTTGATTGCCAGCGACACGCCGGGCATGAAGCTTTCGCGGTTGACGGAGTCGTGGCGGATGGTGAGCGTCTGCCCCAGCGCGCCGAACACGAGCTCATGGTGCGCCACGCGTCCCGGCATTCGGGCGCTGTGGATGCTGACGCCGTTGTGCGTTGCGCCGCGCGCGCCGATTATCAGCTCTTTCTCAGACTGCGGCGCTGTGAACCCGCCCGCCTTGCCCTCTATGGCGGCGTTGGCGATTGCAAGCGCGGTGCCGGAGGGCGAGTCTATCTTGGCTTCGTGGTGCATTTCCGTCAGATCGGCATAGTCGAAGAAGCGCGCCGCCTGTTTCGCCAGCGCAATCATAAGCACAGCGCCCATAGCGAAGTTGGGCGCGATTATGATGCCGACGCCGTGTTCGTCGGCGAGGCGTTCCGCATCCTGATATATGGCGTCGGTGATGCCCGTGGAGCCTATGACGATGTTGACATTGCGCGGCGCCGCGGCGCGCATCACCGATGCCGCGCCCTCTGCACTGCTGAAGTCCACCACCACATCCGCGCCGTCTAGCACATCCGCAAGCGAACTCGATAGTGGAATATCGCCTGAGTTGTCGGGCAGCGTTAGGCTGCCTTTCGACGCCGTGATGTCGGCCGCGCCCGTGGGCTGCATGCCCTCGGCGCGCGTTGCCATATCCAATACCTGCTGCCCCATCTTGCCCATAACGCCGTGTACGACTACATTGATTGGCATTTCGCAAATCTCCCTGAGTAGACTGAGTAGATTTGCTCTAATTTACCACAAAGCGCGCATATTGCGATACACGCGCAAGGGTACGCGCGGGACGGATTTAAGAGCGGCGCGGGCGTTCATTCGCGCGCATAAACCGCAGGCAGCGCCGGACGCAAGGTCGAGGCGCTGCCGAGCGGTTCACGGATTGCGGCGGGCTTGTTGGTGGCGCTGCCGTTGGCGCGCGTTGCCGACGCTCATTCCTATATTATGCGTAGTATGCGCTTATAATGCGCCGCCTACTGCGCGGTTACGCCGCCGTCGATCACAAGCTCGCTTCCC
Source organism: Dehalococcoidia bacterium (assembly GCA_965204605.1). GTDB lineage: Bacteria > Chloroflexota > Dehalococcoidia > Lucifugimonadales > JADFKI01 > Bin90. Next base: position 3,091,436 of record OZ241999.1, on the reverse strand, counting down.
GTCATATAGGACGATTCGTCGGATGCGAGGAACAGCACGCCGCTTGCGATTTCGTCGGCGTGGGCGTATCTGCCGAGCGGCGTGTTCTGCTCGGTGCGCCGTCGGTTTTCGGGATCGCGCCAACCGTGCGCCGTCATTTCGGTCATCACGGGGCCGGGATGCACCGAGTTGGCGCGAATGCCCTCTTTGGCGTACTGGATCGCGGTGGACTTGGTGAGGATGCGCACGGCGCCCTTGGACGCGTTGTAGCCGGGGTGTATCGTCGCCTGCCCGATAAGCCCGGATATGGACGATATGTTGACTATGGATCCGCCGCCCGCCTTTCGCATCTCAGGGATGACAGCCTTGGTTCCCAGAAACACGCCCTTGGCGTTCACATCCATAACGCGATCCCAGTCTTCCACGCTGGCGTCGTCGCCGGCCGCCCATATCGCTATGCCGGCGTTGTTGACCAGAATGTCCACCTTGCCGTAGCGCGCAACGGCGATGTCCACCGCTTGCCGCCACGAATCTTCATCCGTGACGTCCAGCGTTACATAGACGGCGTCGCCGCCAATTTCGTTGATTTCGGCTTCCACCTTCTTGCCGTCTTCGTCGAGGATGTCGCCGAAAACCACCTTTGCGCCTTCGCGCGCGAACATCTTCGCCTCGGCCGCGCCCTGCCCGCGCGCGCCGCCGCTGATTATCGCCACTTTGCCTTCGAGCCTCATCGGACAGACCTCCTGTATTTTGCTTATCATTTCTTGTCAGCGAAAATCAGGCTCGACCTGATACACGCCGTAAGCGACGCGCCTGAAGTACGGCAACTTGCTGGCGTGATTCTTGGGAGCGTTCACGCAGCATCTGCTCGCTATGTGAGTGCGAATCGTCCGCCCATTCAAGTGCGGCAGCGCATTGATTACCGCCACGATAGTGAAGGTCGAGTCATCCGACTTCGACGTTATCTGTCGAGCGGCCTCAAGTACCTCATTATGGATAGCCATCCGCAGCCTCTCTAATCCCCGCTAGTGGTCCAGTCCACGCCGTTCAGCACGATGCGCTGGAACTCCGGCGTCTGAAAGCTCAGCCCGTTATGCCCCAGCAGCGTAACGAACACCTTGCCTTCGCCGTATCTGCGCGTCCAACCGAGCGGGAATGTGCCGCCCGGCATAAAGGTGGGCTCGCCGCGCCACATATGCGTTCCGTCGTCCGCGTCGCCGGTGATGAACACATCGTTGCCCTCGCGGTATGCGATGCCCATATAGAGCTCGTCGTTTGTGGCGAAGTCGGATATGCCCGCCGCGCCGGGGCTGGCGGCGTCGGAGACGTTCACCTCAAACCGCCCGTATGGGGGATGGTAGCTATCCGTCAGCAGCCAGCCGCCGCCGGTGATGTCGTAGTATTCGGGCCAATCCTCGGAGGCGCAGCCCGCGATGTGTATGCACACAAAGCCCTTGCCTGACTCTATGAACCGCGTCATTCCCGCCTGCTGCGCGCGCGTCATAGCGTCGTCCCCGGCGCGCATCGTGTTGAACACCAACGCATCGTAGCCGCCCAGCGCCGCGGCGTCCGCAAGTATCGACGCGTCCTCAGAGACGTTAACGCTATGCCCCGCATCGCTCAGGAACTTTTCCAATACCGGAGTGGACTCTTCATAAGGGTGTCTGCCGCCCGATATGACCAGTAGGTTCATTGCCGCCCTCCGTTTCTGATGCGTCCGTCGCCGCGCCACGGGACGGACGGGATTTGATTTATGTAGGTGAGTATAACGCAATCGCATAGCGCTGCAAACCCGCTAACCGCCTGCGCTTGTTATGTGCTAAAGTTGCTGAACGGATTTGACGGCGTATTACGGCATATCGCGGCGGCGGCGAGGCGTATGGCGCAGCGGAACGGCGCATCACAAAGCAACCGCCTATGGACGGTGGATTTCATACTCAACCTGCTGACGGCGCACTTTATGTTCGCCGGCTACACCGCTATGCTCACGGTCATCCCGCCGTATGTGCTGTTTCGGCACGGGACGGAGTGGCATCTGGGCATCATCGTGGGCGCATTCGGCATTGTGGGCTTGCTGATACGCCCATTCGGCGGGCAGTGGATATACGCATTCGGCCCCAAGCGCGTGGCGGTGGCGGGTACGGCGATTGTGGCTATCGGCAGCCTTTGCTACATATTCGCGCTCAGCCCTTGGTGGCTGGTGCCGATGCGGATGCTGCAGGGCGTAGGGCTCGCGCTAGGCCCCGTCGCCACATCCACCATCGTCGCCAACCTTGCGCCGCCCACGCGCCGCGCCGAAGCTATGGCGTACATGGGCAACGCCATCAACGCATCGTTTCTGTACTCCCCATTCGTGGCGTCCAGCATACTTGACTATGTTGGCGACAACTCGACAGGCTTCGCATACGCATTCGTATTTTCGGGGCTCGCGGCGGCGATTGGGATGATTTCGGGGATGCGAATATCGGCGAGCCGCATCGCATTTGAAAAGCCCGTGACGCCCACCGCAAGCGCCGCCGACAAGCCGCCGCTGGTAGCCAAAGCCGCCATATTCCCCACGCTGGTGTTTCTCACATACACATTCACCACTGCGCCCATCAACACCTTCCTGCCGCTGCTTGCGGCGCAGCAGAAGCTGGGCAACCCCGGGCTGTTCTACACCGTGTTTTCGTCGACATCGATCCTGGCTATGTGGCAGGCGGGCCCCATCGCGGACAGATACGGCCGCTCCACGGTCATCATACCCGGACTGCTGTCCGTGGCGGTGGCGATGTTCGTGCTGAACGGCGCTTTCTTCCAAGCGATGTTCCTGAGCGCCGGCTTCTTCGCAGGGCTTGGCTTCGGCTTGCTGCAGCCGGGCATCCAATCGCTCACGGTGGACAGGGTGCCTTTGCGCGAGCGCAGCGCAGGAATGGCGACGCTGCAGCAGGCGTGGGACATCGGCGGCAGCGCCGGCTCATTCGTAGTCGGCCCGCTCGCCACGCCCATCGGCATCGCCAACGTGTTCGGCGTAACCGGCATCGGCGCGCTGCTGGGCGCGCTGGGCTTCGTGATAGGCAATGCCAAATCGCCGGCCGCGCTGCCCGGCCGCGCGTCGGCGGGGGACTAGCGCGCCTATTGCGTCTATAGGGTCGATTTCTAACGCAAAGGCGCGAAAGGCGCAAAGGGGTGTATTGTTCGCTTTCGGATATGCTACAATCGCGTCAGCGTTGCGTAGCCACACCTGCACAACGCTGACGCCCCCCACTAACGCAAGCGGGAGTAGCTCAGGGGTAGAGCATCTGCTTCCCAAGCAGAATGTCGCGGGTTCGAATCCCGTCTCCCGCTCCAACGCAAGCCGCCCGCATTGCCGCGCATCCCCATTGCTACAACCTGCAGCGACATCAAAGCCCAAACAAGAGGCAGCCCATGACCACCAAGCTAATCGCGCTTCCCAAGCAAACCAAGCAAGCCGAGCATCAGCAAGACGAATACCTTGCCGTATTTCCGGAGTATCCCCCGCGAGGCGATATGAACAACCCTATCTTCCTGCACGAACCCTCGCATATGCGCTCGCTCGCCATCCACTTCGGCAACTACGAAAGCACTTTCGTACTGAGCGAAGTCCCCATATCGCCGTATGCGACCATACGCCGCGAAAACCGCAAGCCCGACCTCATCGTGACCTTCGACTGCGACCGCGATCTGCTCATCCGCCAAAAGGGCTACTCCATACTGGCGCAAGGCAAGCCGCCCGATTTTGTGCTGGAAGTGGCGTCCGAAAGCACCGGCGTGGTGGACTACACGGACAAGCGCCGCGACTACGCAGCCTGCGGCATACCGGAATACTGGCGCTTTGACCCAAGCGGCGGCTTCTTCCACGAAGCAGCGCTGGCGGGCGACCGCCTAGTCGAGGGCGAATACGAACCTATCGAGATACAAGTGGTAGGCGATAGGACTTATCGCGGCTACAGCGAAGTCTTGGGCTTGTGGGTGTACTGGGATGAGCGGCAATTGCGCTGGTTCGACCCCAAGTCTGAGCGATTTCTGCGCACGCACGACGAAGAGTATGCGCGCGCCGAGCTTGAGGCGTATGAGCGTCAGCGGGCGGAGCTGCGCGCCGAATCCGCCGAAACGCGCGCCGAATCCGCCGAAATAATCGCAGAGTACGCCGAACAGCGCGCCGCCCAAGAAATGCTCGCGCGCCAGCAAGCCCAAACCCGCGCCGAACAAGCCCAAACCCGCGCCGAACAAGCCGAACAGCGTGCCGACCAAGAATCCCAAGCCCGTCAGCAAGCCGAAACCCGCGCCGACCAAGAAGCCCAAGCCCGCCAGCAAGCCGAAGCCGAAGCCCAACGCCTGCGCGCCCAACTCGACGCCGCAAGCCGCGCCAACCCCCAATCCGACGAAGAGAAGTGAGCCGGCAATCCGCAACCCCCGCGCAATCCGACGAAAAAGACTAAGCTAAATGCTAAACCAAACACCAGCCAACCGCTTAGCATAAACCCCAAATCCGATTGACACCGCCCGCGCAACAAGCGTATCCTACTCACGATGCTCTTGCGCCCTCTGCGCTCCTGCGTTTAAGATCTATCGCAAAGGTTAGGACGAAACTTGAGGAGCGAACCGCTATGACGCAAGACGATTTCAATGTGCACATCCTGAATCGGCTCGACCGCCTGGACAGCAAACTGGATGACAGCGTCAACCGACTCGACGACAAGATCAATAGGTTGACATACATCCTTATCGGAGTTGGCGGCGGCGTTCTGGTGTCCCTTATCACCGGCATAGTCAGCATCTTGATAAGCCTGCTGTAAGCGAATGCCCGAAGCCCGGGAGCGAACCGCGATGACGCAAGAAGAATTCAACCACCACATCCTACGCGCCATAGAACGCCTCGACGCGAAGTTCGACTCAAAATTCGACAGGCTGATGTATTCCATCTTCGGACTTATCGTCGGCGTTATCATAGCGCTCATCGGCATAATCGCGCTGTTCATCAGAGGATAATGTGAACCACATACCCTTATTAAACCCTTCGCGCCTTATGCGCCTTTGCGTTAAATCCGCCCTAAATCACGCCAAACCCTTGCCAATATCCCGAAAACCCTTTGCATTTGTCTAAAAAATCTAAAAATTCGCCCAAATCTACCATCCCCCGTAATACTCCCGTAACACTTGGGCGCTAACATTATCCCATCAACGCCCGCATATGGCGCGCACGGGCATACCCGGCAGCCTGCAGCCGCAGACCGCCAAACGCCCGAACAACGCCACAAATGGGCAGCCAAACGAAACTCAACGACAGGAGGAACACATGAAAGGCAGACACGGCGCGGCGCACTTCGCCGCATTCCCCAGACCGCCCAACTACCCCAACCGCAACCCTAACGAACACACCTACACCAAGGAGAAGAAATTGAAAAGGATACTAGCATCTGTATTCCTGGTCCTGGCGGTCATCGCAGCCGTCGGGATCTTCGGCGTGCAGACATCCGACCGGACGGAAGCCGTCCTGCAGGATGCCGGGAACGAGTTCGAGCAGGCCATTCCCGCCGCCCACGGGCAGGCTCAGGTGTCTATAGCGGCTACCGTGCCGCCGGATCGCACGCTCCCGGCCGGCAGGACGCACACCATTGACCTCAAGAAATTCACGGTGCCTGGCGACAACCAGACCGCCACCACCACATACACCCTCGGCGACTTCGCCGGAAATCCCAACAATGTGATATTCATCATTGACGGGCAAGAAGTCGTCACCCCCGCCGCCAACGACATGGTTATCCCAAATGGCATATTGGGGGTTAAAGCCGCAACCACGGCAGGCAGTACAGTTATCAACTGGCGAGCGCACAGCTCCCATGCGCCTGGCGACGCTTCCTTCCCTACTGCCGACGCTAACTTCGATGTGTTGGACAGCTTCAATTTCACATCGATAGCGGCGGTGCTTGAAGATCCGGAGCTCCCCGCCCCCGCCGATAGGCCTCTCTCTGCAGGCGCAGCTTCCAATGCGCTCGTCCCTACGACTACCGGCACCGCCGTAACGTGGGATATAGAGGACTTCCCGCCCGCTCAATACAGCTTGGTAGCGACTGCTGATCCTACGGGAATAGTCCAGCTCTCCGTCAGCGCCGGCGAGTTGACCATCACTCCCGTTAAGAGGGGCACTACCACAATCAGCACGAGCGTGGTGCACACCCTCGGCACGGGCACCACTCCGGACGCGGCTGCCGCGCTCGACAAGTGGGATTTACCCGACCAAACCTTCACCGTCACCTACTCAGAGGCCGCGCCGCCGATAAATATCATCGCCAACACCTCCAACGCCCCGACCATGTTCGACAAGGAAGGCACGGACGCTGAAGGCGATGCGATAGTCTATACGATAAGGTCCGACCACGACGGAGTGGTAGGCAAGTTCCGCACAGTCTCCAGGTCTTCAGCGACCTACCTCAACCGCAATGTGATATTCGGACTGACGGACAGCGGAAACCAGAACCTGTTCGAGTTGGAAACCGGCGATCCCTACAGAGCCAATACGGGCCAGGGCTCGGCCAACCCATCCGGTTCAGTGACCGCGGTCGAGGCTACCTTGAGGGTAGCGTCCGGCGCGACTCTCACGCCGGGACAGGACTACACCTTCACGGTGATAGCCAACGACCAGATAGGCGAAGATGGCGAAGTCCAAGCGGGCGGCGCCGATTCGGTGGAAGTAACGGTCAAAGTGGTGCAGGGCAACCGCGCGCCCGTGCTGGACACGCTGCCCAACCTCACCATACCTGAGAACACATCCACCACCGCCGTGCTGCTAGACCTTAACGGTCGAGCAACCGATGCCGACCGCAACACGCTCTCGTACAGCATCGCGCCTAAGGAAGACAGCGACGGCGAAGATCACTACAACAACTTCTTCAACTTCCCGACTGCTGCCGGCGCAGACGGCAGATTCCAGCTCACGCTTAAGAAGCAAGTCAACTACGAAGACACCGACTACGACGATGAGGACGAAGATCCGGCCGCAACCGCCGCGGCGAAAGACGCCGTTAGGTGGACGCTAGTCGTAACCGTAACCGACGGTTCCCTGGAAGACTCGCAAGAGATCACCGTTACGGTAACCGACGAGGATGAGGCGACGCCCACCACAGGGCTTACCTTCTCCGTAGATGAGAACAGCGCAGCAGGCGCGGAAGTCGGCACTGTGCGGATACCTAACGCTGCCGGAGTCGAGCTTACTACCGCTTACTCCCTGGATACCAACGCAAACGGCGGCGGCAGGTTCGCAATATCCACATCAGGCGCGCTCACCATTGCCGATCCCCTTCCCGAGGGCGCAACTCTGGACTATGAGGCCCAGTCCAGCTGGCTGCTGGTAGCGTACTCAGGAGAAGGGGCTAACCGGCAGACCCGCCCGGTCACAGTCAACATCAACGACGTCAACGAAATGCCCATGTTCACCCGTGGCGCGCCGGTCGCCCCCGCGACGACCCAAACCCCGCTTGACGATGACATCGCCACCGACGTGTACAGGGCGAAGGTTTCCGAGTCCGCCGACGTGGGAGACGCAGTAGCCTACGGTTGGTCGTCCGATGATCGGATAGAGGACACAACAACCTTCGCTAGGGGCGTCATAGACGATGACACCAAAGACGACACTCCCCCGGGCGTCGCAGGCAAGCTGACCTACCGTCTCATTGCCGCGCAAACTACCACCGGCAACCCGATAACCTCTCCGGAGGTTGCGTTCAGCGGACCCTTCGCCATAAACGCCTCCACAGGCGCGATAACGGTGAGCGGCAGGCTGGATGCCGAAACTACAGCGTCCTATCCGTTGTTTGTCAAGGTAACCGATAACGACGCGACCAACGCGATGTCCGACACGGTGAAGCTGACAATAACGGTCGACGACACCAACGAGCCGCCCTACTTCGTAACCGGCGCCAACAGCACCACTGAGCTGACTGAAGTCGATGCGATTGAGATAGACGAGAACACTGCCAGCGGCACAGTGGTGGCGCGCTACTACGCAGTCGATCCCGACGGAGACGACCTCACATTCGTGCTTCGCGGCACGGACGCGCTCGACTTCGCGATTAACGGAGAGACCGGCGTGCTGACCGTGGCGCCAGGCAAGACTCTCGACTACGAAACCAAGTCGAGCTACCTGCTAGAGATCGAGGTGCAAGACAACGCGGCAGGTCAGGGGCAAATCGAGCAAACGATAAACCTCAACAACCTGAACGATAACTCGCCGGTGTGGCAGACGCCGCACACCACTCACGCCCGCGAGGCGATCTCAGTGAATGAGAACGTGTTGCGCGGCACTGATCTGGCGACCTACACCGCCACCGACGCAGACGGCGACACCATCACCTACACCGTGGGCGGCAGCAACGGCAGCCAGTACCAGATTGGCAGCGCCAACGGCATGCTCAAGACGCTGGCCTCCCTAGACGCGGACACCAACACCTCGGATGCCATAACGGTAACCGCGTCTGATGGGACGAACAGCATCACGCGGAACGTTCGGATAACCATCGGCGACGTCAACGACAGCATCGGATCCATAACGGTCAAGATGGCGAACCCGGTGCTGGGCACCAACGGCGACCCGAATAGCGCGCTTGCAGACCGCAAGACCACCGTATCCATAGCCGTCCCCGAAGCGCCCGCGGACCTACCCGCAACCACCGGCGACTCGCCCGTCAACTTCGTGGAAACCGGCGCAGCCGGCTGGGGCACCACGCTTCGCATCGAAGTGCTGGCCGAATCCCCCGGCGCCACCTGCGGCAACGGCAACCAGTGCGTCGTCATCGAGCTTGAAGGCGACGACTCCGACGACATCCTCAATGTTATGGCGTACCGCAACAGCGGCAAGGACAACCTGTTCGTCGCCGCGGTCATGCCCGTGCAAAGCGCCAACATGGCGACGGCAGGCACAGCCCCCGTGTACAGGCACGCCGACGGCAGCGTGCCGCGCATCAGGGTGGATGAAGAGGACACCCTGCGCATCAAGTTCGGCAACCTGCGCGACAGCGTAACGATCGACAACGAAGCGCCGGAATTCTCCAACTTCCTGCCTGAGCACGAAGCGTCCACCGACGACGACGAAGTGCAGTACACCTTCACGGTGACGGACGCCATATCCGGCATTCCCGATCCCGAAGACCTGCCCGACGTCGACGGCGACGACTCATATATGGCGGTAGCCGCGCTGGTCAACACCCGGCAGTGCCACAATGTAGCGCAGGGCGTAACCCCGCCCAGCGGCACAAGCATGGTTGCCAACACCAACCTGCACGAAGGCGCGCAGATCTACTGCCCCGCCGCCACTACCCCCGAGGTTCGTGTCATCGTTGACGACAAAGACCTCGACTCGGTAACCGACGGCTTTGAGGTTGACACCGAAGTCGTGCTCAGCGCAAACCAGATATCCTTCGTGACGTTCATCGCATGCGACGCCGCAGGCAACTGCGTAGCGTTCGACCCGGACGAGAACGACACTCGCGAGGCGCTGGCAGAGATAACCGTGGACACCATTGCGCCCGACCTTTCGCAGGCGCGCACCGGCGTGATGTGGGATGCCGCCGACAACAAGTACGACGACTCCCGCAGCTTCATCCAGGCTATCTTCACCGACCTCAGCAAGCTCAACCCCGACACCATCGAGGCGGATGACTTCGTGGTGGACGGCTACACCATCAAGCGCGTGTACTGGTACGACGACCCGGACGCCGAGGACGAGAACTGGGGCACCCGCTACGACACCGGCAGCGGCTCCCGCGCCTACCGCGAAATCTCCAAGACGGTGTTCATTGAGCTGGAAGAAGAGCTTCTTCCCGACGCCACGCCCGACGTCAGCGTAGTCCCCAACGGCCTTGAGGACGAAGCCGGCAAGGAGCAGGACGACGACGAAGTAGAGGCGGACGACTGGATTGCGCCCAAGTTCGCAGTACAGTCCATAACCTCGCCGCTCGAAACCAGCCGCGACAATGTGCTGGTAGGCGAAGACCAGAAGGTAGTGCTGACCGTAACCTCTGACGAGCGCATCAGCACCACCAAGCCGCTGGTAGACGTCGACTATGTGAACGCGCCCGCAGGCTGCGTTGACAGGTCCGGCATCATCCTGCGCGCCGGACGGGACACCGACGGCGACGGGCGGCTAGAGCCCGGCGAGTCGCGCGCGGACTGCGCCGTGAACGCCAAGGGGACGCCGCTCAACAGCGTCATCTCCAAGGACGGCACCAACGAGTGGACCATCACGGTGGACAAGCCTTCTGCGACCGGCTACTACAACGTGTACATCTACGCGGATGACCGCTCCTCGCAGAAGAACCGCGGCAGCGAAGGCGTTAACCCCACCGACCTAGTAACCAAATTCTTCGAGAAGGACGGCGATGTCAATGCAGACGACGCAGTCTTCTTCGAAGGCGACGTCCAGCTTCCCAAGCCGCGGGTAGTAGTCAGCGGCAGACACGCTGGCGACACCGAGCCCACGGTAGAGTTCAAGCGGCCTCTCTTCATAGAGGTGGACTTCACCCGGCCCTTCAGCGCGGACTGCAGTGCCGGCGATAAGCTCAGCAACAAGCTCGAGTGCACCGCCGAAAGCAGCGCCGGCGCGGATGAACGCGACTCGCAGGCAGAATACGCGCAAGACAGCTTCCGCGCGGTAACCATAACCCGCTTCGAGCTGGACGGCGTGGACATGACCGATGACGTCAAGACCACGGACGACGAGACCTTCCTGATAGCCTTGGACGACGTGGGCATAGGCGATCACGAGCTCAAGATCCAAGCCACCGACGTCGCGGGCAACGAGCTGAAGGATGTGCTGGAAATCGAGTTCGAGGTGGAAGAGCGGGATCCGTTCACGCGCCGCCTGAACCCGGGCTGGAACCTGGTAAGCCTGCCTGGCTCGCCGGCGGACAGCGCAATCGCCAGCGTATTCGGCAGCGATATCGAAGTGCGGACCGTGTACACCTACAACCCCGTCACTCCGGGCGGCTGGCAGGTAGCGGTGCGCGAGACGCTTGACGACGCCTGGCAAGGCGACCTGACCGACATCACGGCAAAGAGCGGCTACTGGGTGCTCAGCGACGCCATCCAAGACCTCGAGGTATCCATCCCGAGGCTCGCGGGCGGCGCAGTCGGCGCATCCACGCCGATCCAACCGCCGGTCATACCGATTTACGCGGGCTGGAACCTGATTCCGGTTGTAGACGTAACGGGCGATGCGCTGAACACCAGGCATTTCATCAGCACCAGGACCTACCTCGACAGCCTGGACGACGGGCTAGACCTGGCGCGCGTGCTTGGCTTCAACACCATCACCAATGAGTGGATGGACGTGCCTGTGACCGGCTACCTGCAGATAGGCTCCGCCTACTGGGTATTCGTCCGCGAGAGCGCAAGCCTCGTGCCGGGCGGCATCCCGTTGGAGCTGCGCAGATAAGCGCATAACGGCGCTCCCCCGAAACCCGCGCGGCTTCGGGGGAGCCTGGGCAGCCAGGCATCCCGCCCGGCGCCCGCCGCGCTCAAACTGCATAAGCGAACACAACCGGCCGCCTCCCGAATCCGTTTCGGGGGGCGGCTCCGCTTTCCCCAAATCCCCGCGCGCAAACGCCCCCTAACGCTTATCCCCCAACGCCCAATGTGCTAAAATAGTTTTGGCGAATGTTCAATCGCCTCCCGCCCGCGCACAGCAAGCGCCGCCGGGAGGCGCATCTTTGAAACGGCAATGCCTACATACCGATACGCCCATACAGCGGAAAGGATAACCGGAGCGCGAACATATGAAGACAAGACGGATTCTCACAGGCATAATGGCGGCGCTGCTGCTTGCGCTGGGCGCTGCGGCGCTGACCGACACCGCCCAAGCGCAGGCGCCCACCTCCACCCCCACGCCGCGGCCGGCGCTGTCCGTGCCGCCCATACCCATGACGCTCTCAGGGCAAGCCGCATCCGCCCCCGACGGCTTCAGCCTAGTGGCGCGCATCGGCTCATACGAAAGCCAGCCCGCCGTTATCACAAACGGCCGCTATCTGATTAAAATCGCCCCACCCAACTCCGCGTTTATCAACGAAGAGGTAAGCCTGTTCCTGGAAGGCGTGGAAGCGAATGAGCGCATACTCCATCAGCCCGGAACCGCCCACTTCCAATTCAACCTCACCTTCCCGAACATCCCCGAAGCCACCCTCACGCCCACGCCCGTGCCGGTGCTGCCCGCAATCTACGCCGGCAACATAGTAGTGGCAGGCTTCGCTGTAACCCCCGATATGACCCTAGTCGCGCGCCTCGGTGCCACTTATCAGACCGCGCCCGCCGCCATCCTCGCCGACGGCAGCGGCAGCTTCATCGGCCTGGTGATAGCCCCCACCGACGAAAGCGTGATAGGCTTGCCCGTAGAGTTCTTCCTGAACGGCGTGCCTTCAACCCCGCCCGCGCACGGCGTCTTCGAGCCAGGCAGTACGCACAACATATCCCTGGTATTCCAGAACGTGCCGCCTACGACAACGCCCACGCCGATACCCACCGCGACGCCGGTGCCGCCGACGTCGACGCCCCTACCGCCCACTGCAACGCCGATACCCACCGATACGCCGGTGCCGCCCACATCGACGCCGGTGCCGCCTACTGCGACGCCGGTGCCGCCCACATCGACGCCGGTGCCGCCTACTGCGACGCCGGTGCCGCCCACTGCAACGCCCGTGCCGCCTACCGCGGTTCCGCCAACCCAGGCGCCCGTAGTGGCATCCACGCCCGAAACCGATGACGAAGGCGGCGGCGCCTGCAGCGCATCTCGCGCGCTGACGCCCGGCGAATCCGCCGGCAACCTGCTGATGCTCATAGCCCCGCTAGTGATGCTGGGCGGCGCAAAGTACGCCCACAGCCGCCGCCGTTCCCGCCGTTAGCCGCAAACCAAGCCCGCCGAAACGTCGATCCCCTCGGCGGGTTGCATCATAGCCAAGACCCCGCGTTGCCAACGGCGTGGGGTCTTGCGCTTTGTGAGCGCGCGTCCCGTCGGCGGGCGCATAGCGGTTTCGCCGTGCGCCTATGCCTTGCATCCCAATCGCGCATGCCCTAATCGGCTTTGATCGGTGGATTGCGCGCCCAATCCCCTTGTTAGGCGGATTGCGCGAATGTAGAATGTGAACATACTGCCAACCCGTTTGACATAGCGATGCGTCTGCCTATGCTTACCAAGCGCCAAGAACTGATTCTGAGCGTCATAATCGCCGACTACACGCGCACCGCCGCGCCCATCGCGTCCGAAGCGCTGGCGCGCGAACACGCGCTCGGCGTTAGCCCCGCCACCATTCGCAACGACGTCGCCGCGCTGGAAAGCGAAGGCTACATCACGCATCCCCACTCATCCGCCGGCAGCGTCCCGCTGGACAAGGCTTATCGCTTCTATGTGGAATCGCTGGAGCCCGCCGCCGATAGCGCAATACCGCCCCGGGTTCGCGCTACGGCGAAGCGCCGTCTCAGGAACATCCTGCAAAACCTCGACGATTGGGCGAATGTATCGGCGGCCGTGCTGTCCGGCCTCGTCGGCAATATGGCTATCGCAACCTTCCCCAAGGCGCGCGAATCCCGCGTGCGCCATATTGACCTTGTGCATCTGCAAGATGTGCTGGTGATGCTGATTGTGGTGCTGGAACAAGCGCGCCTGCGCCGCCAACTCATCCGCCTAGCCGCCCCCATTGACGCCGTTGAACTGGAAGACGCCACCGCCCGCGTGCGCGCGCTCATAACCGGCTTGAACCGCCGCCAGATAGAGTCTCAGGTCATGCGCCTAACGCCGTTTGAAGAGGAACTGGTGGAAGCCACCGCCGTTGTGCTGCGCGAGGAAGACAAGGCGGTGTACCGCGATCACTATGTCGACGGAATGCGCAACCTGCTTTCGCAGCCTGAGTTCGCGCAAAACGAGCGCGCCCAAGCCATCGTGCAGAGCGTCGAAGACGGCAGCCTGGCGCAGACAATCCTGTCCGAAACGCCCGAAGGCGGCGTGGTCAGAGTCATCATAGGCCACGAAAACCCCGACGATATGCTGTCCCCGATGAGCGTGGTCGTGTGCCAGTACGGCGCGCCGCATCACGCCGTTGGCGCCGTGGGCGTCGTCGGCCCCACGCGCATGGAATATCCTAAAACTATGGCGGGCGTCAAGTTCATGTCGTCCGCTATGAACGAACTGCTCGAAAGCATGCGAATGGCGTAATCGCAAGCGTATGCGCCCGCATTCGCAGCGCCCGCGCTGAGGAGAGATACACTTATGTTCGAGACCTTGTCCGAAAAACTAAACGGCGTGTTCGGCCGCCTTAACAACAAAGGTAGGCTTACCGAGCGCGATGTGGATGAAGCGCTGCGCGAAGTGCGTATGGCGCTGCTGGAAGCCGATGTCAACTTCCGCGTGGCGCGCGACTTTGTGGCGCGCATCCGCGAAAACGCGCTCCACTCCGACGTCCTCAAAAGCCTTTCGCCCGGACAGCAGGTTGTCAAGATAACCAACGACGCGCTCATAGACATACTGGGCGGCGGCGCGCATAAGCTTGAGCCCGGCCCCAAGCAGCCGTCCGTCATCCTGGTGGTGGGGCTCAACGGCGCGGGCAAGACAACCGCCTCCGCCAAACTCGCGCATCATCTGAAGCAGTCGGGCAAAACCCCGCTTATGGTAGCCGCAGACCTGCAGCGCCCCGCCGCAATCCAGCAGCTCCAAACCCTGGGTTCGCAGATTGACGTCGCCGTATATCAGGACGGCGCATCCCGCCCCACCGCAAAAGTCGCCAAAGACGGCGTAAAGCGCGCCGCCGAACTGAACGCCGCCTGGGCTATCGTGGACACCGCCGGCCGCTTTCAGATAGACGACGACCTTATGCGCGAGTTGGAAACCGTCAGAGACGCCGTTTCACCCGACGAAACGCTGCTCGTCGTGGACGCTATGACAGGGCAGGAAGCCGTTGAAGCCGCCAAGCAGTTCCACGACCGCATCGGCTTGACCGGGCTTATTATGACCAAAATGGACGGCGACGCAAGAGGCGGCGCGGCGCTGTCCATCACATCCGTCACCGGCGTCCCCATCAAGTTCATCGGCACCGGTGAGCGCTCCGACGCCCTAGAGCCGTTCTACCCCGACAGGCTTGCGTCCCGCATCCTCGGCATGGGCGATATGCTCACCCTCATCGACAAGGCGCAGGCGAACTTCGACAAAGCCGAAGCCTCCGAAATGGAAAAGAAAATCCGCCAAGCGAACTTCGACCTTGAGGATTTTCTGTCCCAAATCCAGCAGCTCAAGCAGATGGGCCCAATCAGTCAGGTGCTAGATATGGTGCCGGGCTTCTCCGCGATGAAGGGCAAGATGGCGATGGACGAACTTGACGGCAGCCACTTCGACAAGACGGAGGCGATAATCTACTCCATGACCCCGGAAGAGCGCCGCCGCCCGCAGATAATCGGAGGCAGCCGCCGTCGCCGAATAGCGCGCGGCAGCGGCTGTACGCCCCAAGATGTGAACCAGCTCCTCAACCAGTTCAGCCAGATGCAAAAGATGATGCGCCAAATGATGGGCGCTCCCACCGGCAAAGGCAGCAAGCGCAACGCCAAGCGCGCAAGCAAAAAGATGCGCCGCATGATGAAACAGCAGGAAAACTTCCTCAACATCCCCAACCTCTGACGCTCTCTTGAACGCCGCCGCCCGCCAAGCGTCCCCTACGGACGCAATAGCGATACGCCCTTTCACTGCGCGCGCTTGGCGCTTCCCAATCGGCGCATCAAGCCGTTAACGGATAGCCTTCTGACACTGCCCCGCCGCCGCTTGTCCTCAACCTTGAACAGGAACGGATTTGATATATTCCCTTAGCGCTTTTGAACTGGCGGCAGCCGTGGCGGTGGTGTTCTTCGCCTGCGCCGTGTTCAGCTCGCTGGGGTTCGGCATCGGCATAGTGGGCATACCGTTGCTGTTGCTGCTGTTCGACCCCACCACCGCGATAATCCTGCTTAATGTGATGGCGGCGCCCGTAGTGGCGGTAATCGTGTTGCGCAACCGCGCGCATCTGCAGCCGCGCGTAGTCCTGCCCATAGCGATAGCCGGCATAATCGGCGCGCTCATAGGCGCGCGTGCGCTCGGCGCGCTGGACGTCGATGCGCACGGACGGCTCTTCGGCATCGCCATCTTGGCGCTGATAATCGCGCTGACCATCGGCGGGATGTTCAAGATGCCCTTTCCAAAGCCCAACCCAAGAATTGCGGGGCCGGTTTCGGGCTTTCTAGTCGGGCTGTTCATCACCGCCGCGGGCGTCGGCGGCCCGTTGCTGGTGCTGTTCATGCTGTCGCAGGGCTGGAGCCGCCAATCCATACGCGCCTCAATGGGGCTGTTCTTCGTCTTTATGGTAACCGCGCTGCTGGCGGGCTACGCAATGAACGGGCTGTTCACGCCGCCGCGCCTCACGCTGATAGCCTTCGCCTTCGTCCCCGCCGTGCTTGCGGCGCTGCTCGGCGACAAGATAGCCCAGCGCCTAACCGACGCCATATGGCGGCGCGCCGTAGTCGCCATTGTGCTGACCACCAGCGTGTTCGCGCTCGCAAGGGAAATCGCCAACATCTAGCCGCCCTGCCCGCCGCCGGTATTCCCATCTTTAAGCAGCCGCAGCGTCAGTCACCGGCATCGTAGCGATATACTCGCGTGCAAGCGCGATCGCCGCCTATTCGTCTTTGACCCAAGGCATTCGGAAGCCGTCCATTAGGGTTTCTATTTCGGCTAGGTCGGCGGGGGTGAGGCGCCAGTCGGCGGCGCGGGCGTTGTGCTGTACCTGCGCGGGCGATTTTGCGCCCACTAGCGCGGCGGATACGGCGGGGTTCGCCAACACCCATGCGATGGCGAGCTGCGCTATGTCGCGGCCGTGGTCGCGCGCCCAGTCGCCTAGGCGCTGGGCTACGGCGTGCGTCTGCCGAAAGAGATCGCCGCGAAAGAAATTGAAGAGGCGACGCTCGTCGTCGGGCGCGAATTGGTGGCCGGGCTTGTGTTTGCCGGCGAGGATGCCTTTGCATAGAACTGAGTGCGGTATGACACCGATGCCGTTTTCTAGGCAGTAGGGCAGTACATCGTCTTCAAGGTTGCGCCACATCAGGTTGTAGCGCGGTTGGGATGATTGGATAGCGGCGTACTGCATAGCCTCTTGCGTCTGTTCGGGGGAAAAGTTGGAGACGCCGATATGGCGTATCTTGCCGTCATCTTGGAGGCGGACTAGGTTCGCCATAGTGTCGGCGATAGGCCATTGGGGTTGGGGCGAATGGAGTTGATAGAGGTCGATGTAGTCGGTATTGAGCGCGCGCAGGCTGTTTTCAAGTGCTACTGCAATGTGCGCGGCGGAGTGGTCGTCGCCGGATAGTTTGGTTGCCAGGAATGCTTCATGGCGTCTGCCCTTGATAGCCTTGCCCACCACTGATTCACTGGTGAGATAGCCTTCGGCGGTGTCTATGAAGGTCATGCCGGCGTCGAGCGCGGCGTGTACGGCGGCTATGCCCTGCGCTTCGGGGACGCTGCCAAGACCGCCGCCGATGGGCCAGGCGCCGAATGCTATGACCGATACTTGGGGTCCGTTTCTGCCGAGCTGCCGCGTGTTCATAGAGTTGCCGTTCCTTGCTTTATGGCTGCTTTGATTGGCGATTTGGGTAGCCGCCTTGATTGGCTAATTGGGCGTTTCGGGCTAATTGCTGCTGCCGCGAATGATGGCATAGCCGCCCACGCCCGCTATTACGGACGCGATCATTATTCCGGCTTTGGCTTGAAGCACCAGCTCAGGGGACATAAAAGCCAGTCCGGTTACGAAAATGGACATAGTGAAGCCGATGCCGCCAAGCAGCGCGGCGCCCGCGATTTGCGCCCAGTTGACATTGCGGGGCAGCGTCGCGACGCCGGCTTTGACGGCGAGCCACGCAAATAGTATGACGCCGACGGGCTTGCCAACCACAAGCCCAAGCACGATGCCGATGGTAACGGGGGATGTGAGGGCTGCGAGCAGGGATGAGTCGATGATGACGTGGGCGTTGGCGAATGCGAACAGGGGCATTATGACGAAAGCCACCCACGGGTGAAGGGCGTGTTCCAGCTGCTGCAGGGGGGATTCCACCTGTTTGGTGGCGGATTCTAGTTCGTCCAGCACGCGGGTTTGGACGCCGGTGGTGAGCGCGAGTTGTCCGCGGCGTATTCGGCGGCTGTCATCTTGCTCGAATATGTTGAGCAGCGCCCTGCCCCGGGCGACGAACTGCTCCGGATCCATTCGGACGCGCAAGGGTATGGTGAGCGAAACCAGCACGCCCGCAATGGTCGGGTGGACGCCTGAGTTGAAGAACGATACCCAGACTGCGGCGCTGATGATGAAGTACGGGATGACATTGCGGACGCCCATGAAGTTGATAGCCAGCAGCGACGCGATTAGGGCGAAGCCGATGCCCAGCGGCTGCCAGTTGATAGTTTCGGTGAAGAACACCGCTATGACGATGATCGCGCCTATGTCGTCCACGATGGCGAATGCGGCTAGGAATACCTTGAGCGGCAAGGGTGCGCGCGTTCCCAGCAGCGCAAGCACGCCCAGGGAGAAGGCGATGTCGGTTGACATCGGTATGCCCCAGCCGCGGGCGGCCTCGCCGTCGGAGTTGAGAACCAGGTATATGCTTGCGGGAACCACCATACCGCCCACGGCGGCTACGATGGGCAGCGCGGCGCGGCGCACGGTGGACAGCTCGCCCAGAACCAGGGAACGCTTGATTTCCAACCCCACGACGAAGAAGAATATCGCCATTAGGGTGTCGCTTATCCAGAAGTGGATAGTCTTGTCGATGTTGAAATCGCGCGTGCCGATGATGAAGTGGGTTTCCCAGAAGTGGAGGAACTGGTATGAGAACGGGGAGTTGGACAGGATAAGCGCCGCCACCGCCGCTATAAGAAGCACGACGCCGCCGGCGGTCTCTTGATGGATGAAGCGGATGATTGAGCTTATCATGCGTTCAATTATCGGGCGGTTTTCCATTCGCAGGTATGTCTGTAGTTTCTGCATATATTTGGCGAGGGAGTATCCGGATTATCAGGGTTAGACTGGGATGCGCGCGCGTATGTTAGCGCTGAACGGCCGACGCGACGGCGTCGGCTGGCGGGGCGGCGATCCGCGCAGAGCCGGCGGGCGCGATTACGGCGGATACGGCGGACAGCCTTATGGGGATTTGCACGCCGGGCGGCACATCCACGCGGATGCGGACGGCGTAGGACACCACGCCGCGCTCTGTGCGGACTTCGTCGTCGACGAATGTAACGGTTCCGTTGAGCGGCGTATCACCCACGCTCTCTATGTTGACTACGGCGCTGCCGCCTTCGCGCACATAGGGCTTGGCGGCGGCGTCAATTACGCCGTCCACTTCAATCACATCGGCGGCGGTAACCTCAATGACGGTCAGGCTGTCGCTGACGCGGTCGTCGGGCGCTACATTCACAAGCGATACGATGCCGTCGAAGGGCGCGCGCAGCATAGCGCCGTCCAGGTCTTCATTGGCTTGGTCAAGCGCAGCCTGCGCCAGTTGGAGTTCGGATTCGGCTAGCGCTATGCTCTCTTGATGCAGGGCGCTGCTGTCCTCTAGTTGGGTTTGCGCTTGCGCTAGGGATGCGTTGGCAAGGTCAAGCCGCTCGCGGGCGTTCTGCCGGCGCAGCGAGTCGTCGCGCGCGCGGTCGAGCGTCTTTTGCGCTTCGGCGTAGGCGGTTTCGGAATACGCTAGGTTCGCCCGCGCTTGGGCTATCAGCAGCGGGTCTATGTCCACGGTCAGTTCGGCGAGGTCGGCCTCGGCGTCGACAAGGCTGGCTTGGGCAAGGCGCAGACGCTTTTCGGCATTCTCAACTATGCTGGCGTCGGGGCCGTCTTCTACTTCTTTGAGATCGTCTTGGGCGTCGTCGAGCGCGTCTTGCGCGGCGGTTACGGCGTCGGCCGCGCGCTCGGCAGTGGTGTCTGCGGCGTTGCGCGCGGCGGTGAGGTTGTCGCGCGCTATGTCGAGCGCATCGTAGGCATTTTCAATATCGCGCTCTACGCAGCGCTGCCTTGCCGCCAGCATAACGCTGTCGTCGCAGGTGGGAATTACCGCGCCGTTTTCGGGATGGAGATTGAGCCATGCCCATACGGTAATTTCGTTCCAACGCGTGTTGGGGTCGTCAGGCGTGGGCGCTACGCCGTGGTATCGGGGGTTTCGGCGGTCATAGGTGGCTTCAAGATCGATGCCCCATTCGGCGAACATTTCCTGCGGGGTCATAAGCAGTTCGTCTTCGGTGGGGGTTGTGCCGAACCAGTATTTGAACAGGCCGGCGTACTGCTCTACGCGCAGGTTGTAGGCGTCTGATGCGGCTCTGACGGCGTTTTCTTGCGCGAAAGTCGAGTCGGCAAGGGTTGTTCTAGCGGCGTCAAGCGCGGTTTGGGCGAATGCGGCGCGGTTGCGGGCGTCGCGCAGGATGTCGTCGGTGAAAGCGCCGTTCTTGATGTCGTCGTAGGCTTCTTGGGCGGCGTCGATCTCTACGCGCGCGGCGGCGATGCGCTGATTGGCGGCGGCAACTGCTACATCTTCGGGCGCCAGCAGATCGTCTAGGAATTCGCGGGCGTTGTCTAGCGCTACGGCAGTCTGGGCTACGGCTTGTTCAGCGCCGCGCACGGTCAGGTTGGGGGACTGCGTAATGTCGTCGAGCGCCTGCCGCGCTTGGTCGGCGGCGAGTTCGGCGGCGGCTACTTCCTGTTCGGCGCGCGCTATGGCTGTGGGAAGCCGAGCGGTTTTAAGAGCGGACTCCGCGGTCGCAATGCGCGCTTCCGTCTGTTGAACGAATTGGCGCAGCTCAGCGGTTTTGAGAGCGCTTAGGGATGCAAGCGGCTGTCCGTCGGTTACGGATTGGCCTTCGCTGACAAGCACTTCGCCTACTATGCCGGGTGATTCGAATGCGAGCGCTTCGCTGCGCGGGAATACCAGGGATCCGGATACTGGGATGGAATCGGGCGCGCCGCGGGCGGAAGCTTCGGCCGGGGCGGCGTCTTCGGGCGGAGGTTCGGGCGCGCTTGCCCTGCCGCAGGCAATCAACGCGGCGAGCGCTATGGCGAGTGTCAGAAAGAGCGCCGCCGTCCGCATATCAGCGATGCTGCGGAGCGCTTTGGGAAATCCGATCATTCGGCAATTATCTCCTAGATTGGGATTTATCGGTTGTTTTCAAGTAATGTTGGCAAGGCTATTGCCTTTATTGCGTTCACGGCAGGCTATTGAAATGCGCTAGGCGTGAACGCAAGCCCCTAAATATGATAGCACAAGCGGGGCAAGGGAGTTAGATAGATATGGAGCGCAAATCCGCAAAATGCGCGCAAAACGGCGGGCGTTGTTGCGCGGCGCTACTTGTAATAGACGGCGATATAGGCGTGAAAGATGGCTAATATGACGGTCAGCGCGGCAAGCAGCACATGGAGTATGACCCATGACGCCGTGTAGGTTTTGCTGCGTATCTTGATGCCGAGCGGACTGGCGACGCCTACGATGATGTTGGCGAAGAATATCCAGCTCAAGACGGCTAGATAGCCGTAGCCCGCCTGCGCGCTGTGCAGGTAAAAGAGTATGGGCGCAAATGCGCCGCTGCGCTGATGCAGCGTAAGCAAGCCTTGGATTTTCACGCCGCGCTGACGGGCAAGGAAGATGTGCCACTGCCAACCGATGTATATCAGCAGACAAGCGCCGCTGATGTATTTGTAAAGGTCGATCGTTTGGAGTTGGGCGAGCCATTCCCAGCGTAGGCCGGCGGCGTCTTGGATTATGTACGCCAGCAGCAGCAGCGCGGCAAGCAGCCGCCAACGCCATTGAGATAGGCGCGACGAGATGATACCGCTAAACCGAATGCGGCGCTGCGATGTGGCGCGGGCTTGGATCTGCCGTAGAGCGCTCATTCGTCCGCCTGCCCGAACTCTAGCAGGGCGCGCATAGTGGCGGCGGAGGTTCGCAACTCGGCCTCTGCGACGAATGCGTCGGCGGACGGGAGGTAGTAGCCGTCGGCGGGCCAGCGCTCGCCTATGGGGGGCGGCTCGGCGAATGCGGCGGCTTTGGCGAGATACTCTGCGTATGCTTCGCGAAAACCCTGCCGCAGCGCCCCTACCATAGCGAGCGCTTCCTGCAGGCTAACCTCGGGCTTGGGATATGACCAAGTGGTGGCGCCCATAATATCCCCTAGCTCCCAATCGGTTTTGGGGGACTCCGGTTCGGTGTTGTGGCATATCACGCAAGTTTCGGCGACTGCGATGTCTGAGAACATAGCGGTGTGGAGATTGACGTCTTCGTCGAGGAAGAACTGCGGATTGCCGGTCTGCTTGATTTGGGCGAAGCGCGCCTGCTGAACGCCGGTGAACTTGTTGGCGTCGTTGACGGGGAAATCGGAGCCTAGGAACAGGTAGAGCGGCAGCGGATTTCGGCGAAGGCTTTCGGCGGTCTCGCGCAGAAAGAGCGCGGGCAGCGGGCCGGCGTCTATCTGCGGTTCGCGCCAATCCTTGTGGAACGCCAAGCCGCGCTCTTTGCCCTGCCCTACTATCTCTTTCGTCCAAAGTTCGCGGACGGCGTCGTTTTCGGCCTCCAAGATTGTGAACACGGCGGATATGGGAATGGGAGCGCCGCCGGCGGTCTGCGCGTCAGGGGGCGGCGCATTGATGATTACCACGGCTGCGCTCACGCCGATGATTGCTAATGCTGTGATTATCCACTTCACGGATCATTCTCCGGCGCGCGTATCAGACGGATAGACGAACTTTTCGGCGGAATAGGGCGATGCGCCGCCGTGGAAGTAGCGCCATAGTTCGGCTTCGGACACCGCGTCTTGGATGCGGATAGGCGTGTCGCGAATGTGATTGCCGTGGAAGTCGTGGCATTGCAGGCATGTATTCCAAGATTCGCTACGAATGATGGCGGCGTGCGTCGGCAGTATGGGGTCGTCGCTTAACTCGGTGTCTTGGTGGCAGTGCATGCAGTAGCCGAGCGTGGGCAGCGTAACGCGCTTGCCTTGGTGTTCGGCGTGGCAGGCGATGCAATCGTATGCCTTGATATGCTTGCGCGCGTCGGAGAAGCGCGGCTCTAGGAAGCGGGATACCGGATGGCGGTCGTTGGGGCGCTCATGGCAGTCGATGCAGTCGTCGGTGTCGACCGGCTTGGAACCGAAGCCGATTGTCTTGCGGCGCAGACCAAGCCAGTAGTAGATGTTGGCGCTGACCTGCTGCGCGGGCGTGGCTTTGACGGGCGTATGGCACTGCTCGCAGCCAAGCGCTTCGTGGCCGGCGTTCATCGGGCCTTTGGCGACGAGGGCGTTTCTTTTCGGATAAATGAGAAACGCCACAAGCAGTAGCCCAAGCGCAATGCCGACGACCAACCCGATGTTCCTGCGGTGCTTCAGAATTCTATTGAGCGATGCCATTGGGCTATCCTGGCGGGTTGGTATCTATCGACGAGTTTTTAACGCAAAGGCGCAGAGGCGCAAAATGATAAGGGAATGTTTCCTTATCATAGTGATAAGAATACCACAGGGGGAGCGCTGGAATCAGACGGCAGTGGGCTTGTTCGCAGAGTGTCGGGGGATGCTAGGCAGAGGTGCGGGGCTATCACGGTTTCGCGGGCTATCGGAAGCCGTCCCAGCCGGGTATGTCGGCCGCTTGGCGTATCCATTCCGCCATCTGAGCTTCTTCAAAGCCGTCTTCGTAGATGTCAAGCCAGCGCGCGTCTTTGTCCTTGCCTGATCCGGGCGGGACGGGATCCAAAGACGCGCCTTGCAAGAAGGTTACTTTGACATAGCGGGTAAAGACGTGGTAACTCAGGAACCAGCCTTGTCCCTCAACGCCGTAGAACGGCGAGTTCCACCTAACCGCCTTTCGCACTTCGGGGACAGTTTGGGTTATGAGAGCGTCGAGGCGGCGTCCGAGTTCGCTTTTCCAACCCGGCATCGCGGCGATGTACGCCTGCACGGGGGCGTCGCCGTCGGCTTTGGCTATCTGAGGGTTGCCGCCTGAGAGCAATCGGACAGGCTTGGCGTTAGAGTTCTCATCAGGCGGTTTGCCGGCCGCTTTGGGCGGCTTCTTGGGCTTGGCGGGCATTGGCCTTAACCCTGTCCGTGCTTAGCGGGCGGGGGAATGGTGGGCCATCGTGGACTCGAACCACGGACCTCAGTCTTATCAGGACTGCGCTCTAACCTGCTGAGCTAATGGCCCCTATTGACGCTTGATGCTGCATTGACGCCGAAAGGACGGCGGCTATGTTTTGGGCTCGCCCGTCTGCGGGTCGAATTCCACTACGATTTCGACGGGCGCATTGCGCGCCACTATTAGCTCCAGCGGCTCGGATAGGCTGTCGTTGACCGGCTGATGAACGGAGTCGGGCGGCACATATATGAAATCGCCCGCTGCTATGTCCAACGATGTTTCGAGCCGTCTGCCGGTGAGAAAGCGGCCGCTGCCTTTGGCTACATAGATAGCCGATTCGCAGTTGACATGATAGTGGGGGCTGGAGGCGCATCCGGGCGGTATGGTGGCAACCGCAAGGTGTATGCCTTCCGTTCCCGCAAGCGTCTTGGACACCCCCGCGAGGCGCGTCATACTGCCGGATGCCACTTCCACTTCAAGCCCGTCCGGGTGAATGACCTTGCATTTGGCGTCTAGTTGCGTACTCATCCCGCAAAGTATATCATCCCAAGCGGCATAATGGAATAGTATCTTGGAAAGTAACGGGATAATGATAGGCGTATCTGTACGCCTCTAGTTTATACTTCCCTACCCTATTGCCGTTGCCCTCACCCTAACCTTCCCCTAGAAGGGATAGTTGAATAGCAGGAGAGGCGGGTTTGCCGAAAGAGGATTTCAGGTTCAGCTGCGAATTGCGTGTGCGCTGGGGCGAGTGCGACGCGCAGGGCATCGTGTTCAACGCGCAGTACTTGAACTTCATCGAGGTGGCGCAGGCGGAGTATTTTCGCAACCTGGGGATGCGTATCTACGACGCCGATTCGCGGCGGTACTTCGACTTGGCGACGGTCAAGGCTACGCTGGAGTATATGGCGCCGGCGCGTGTGGACGATATGCTTGAGATCTACCTCGGCGTGGCGCGCATCGGCAACAGCAGCCTCACGCTGAAGGCGGAGATGTACTTGGCGGACGGCGCGCAGCCGATACACCGCGCAGAAGTGGTCTACGTGGACTATGACGCCGAGCGTGGCAAGGCGCGCGCCGTGCCGGACGATGTGCGGCGGCTGATTGCCGACTTCGAGCGCAACGGCGAGCTCAGCGCGGCCGGGCGCATCCACGCCAACGGGCGCGTCAGCCAGGGCTTGTAGTGGCGGCGAGCCTGCATCATCGTAAAGACGTCACGCTCATCGCAAGCGCTGAACGGATGACGCGTATGAGCGCATCCGTCGCGGCACTCGCTGACGAAAGAGCCTATGGACAAGATAGTCATACGCATTGAGAGCGATGCGGGCGGCGCGCGCGCAAGCGAAATACTGGCAGACCTGCGGAGCGCCGCCGAGACGCTGTTCTTTCCGATGAAGATGGTGGGGTTTTGGGACTATCAGGCGGATCTGCACCTCTGCCCGCAGGAAGAGCGCCGCGAGCCCTGCCCGCACAAGCTCGCCGTATCCGACCCCAAGCGTGTGGAGTACGCCCGAACCCTGCAGCGCGAGCGGCGAGCAAGCGTGGCGTTGATCTTCCCGCACGCCGATGTAACGCTGTTTATGAGCTGACTGCCGGCGGGGTTTGGGAGGTTAGCGCGTGGGGGTTGGCGTTGGCGCTCTAACGAGCGCAGACGCCGCGCCCACCGCCAAGAGCGTGGCGGCTATCGCTACCAGTACGAGTTTCATCTCTCTTTGTCCTTTCTGCGCTTATTCGCGCAACTTAGTGTAGGCAGAAAGCCCCCAGCATCAACTGGAGGGGCAGGTTTGCTGGGGACTAGGGACAGTCCTTGCCGCACTCCATATCACGTCGGATTGCGGCGAACTTTTTCAATCCAACGTCAAACTCTTCCCATATCGGCATCGTGGGGATCTTTTTCTCCTCGCACCTACTCAAGGTAAGCGCATAATCCCCATCGACAATGTCCGCATCAGCCCCACGATAAGTGATGAGGTAGTTCATGCGTCTAACATGATCGCAGACACCCACCATGCCAGTGAGCGTATTCTCATCGTATTTAGGACGCGACGAAGTGAATCTACGCCATTCCTTTCGCAATTCCTGGTTGGCTTGTGCTTTTTGTTCACGTGACGGATACTCCTCAACAGGAGCAGGCCTGAGCCCGAAATAGAAGCACGAGCCAACACCCAGCAGGAGCAGGGCGAATAGCCCTACCAGTATCGCGAGCCCACCCCAGCTATACTTGCTATGGCTACTCGCCTGTTCCGCTTCAGAGCCCAGCTCATCTTGGGGTTGCTTGTCGTCTGTAACCATTGCATTCCTCCTGCTTTCTTGAGTGATTGACGAAGCTCCGCAGCAGGTGCTGAGGATCTAGTGGCGTGGGAACTAGAGACAGCCATTTCCGCATGGAAGCCCAGCGTCGTCGGCTTTGGACTCTTTCTCCTCAGTCCCCATAGACTCCCACGCTGACCGCGTGGGAATGCTTTGCTCGATGCACCAACTTGCACGTTCGTGCATGGTAGGCATATCATCGTAGATGTCTACCATGTCCGCATCAGCACCTCGGAGGACGATGAATTTGTGCATTCGCCTGAAATGATAGCAAACATTCACCCAGCCAGTGTATGTCTCCAAATCATATTCGGGAAGCGACGAAGTGTATCTGTTCCACTCCTCACGCAGGTCGTCGTTGGCTTGTCTTTTTTCCTCTTCTTTCTTTATTTCAATGTCGTCCTTGCCGAGTAGTGCGTCATCCAGCACCCTTTCCGCGGCCTCAAGTTCTTGTTTAGCCTTAGATGCGCGCTCACTTTGGCTTTCTTCCTGGCTCTTGGCATCTTGGATCCTGACGCAAGCAGAGCGAACATCAGGATCCGTCTCAGTCATGAAGCGCACATCTAATGCGAGCAAACTACGCCTCATCTCCAAGGCATCACGATTTTGAATGACGGCAGCATCTGTATTGCCGTTAATAGCCAGATCGCACACGCCTTTCGGATCGATAACGTTGAGGGCGTTATTGCCATTGCCGTACTTGTTCTGGACGTTCCTGGATGCCCAGCCTTCGAATATCTCGTACAGATCGAAGCTGGCCTCTATCCAAGAACCCCTTGCAGCAGCCGCAGATCTGCGCGCTGCGTCATATGAGGTCTCCAAGGCGCGCACTTGCGATTGAGCCTCATTGATGGCTTGAGTTCGCGATTCCTCAGCGGGATCCGGCCCGCGGGTAAGCGCGAAGCACGAGCCAACGCCTAGCAGAATTACGGCGAACAGCCCCGCCAGAATGAAGCCCCCCTGTTTCTGCTGTTTCTTTTCTTCAGCTTCCTCGTCCAACTCCTCTTGGGGCTGGATTTCCTTATCGTCCGTCGTCATTGACTTCCTCCTGTGTCCATGCCCCCCTATTGCAAGCGCGGGGAGCGAATACGCGCCCCACGAATTGCGCGGGATGATATAATACCCGGCAACGCTTTCGCAAAACGGCGGCCGCTCTTTGCAAAACAAGGGCAATTCGCGCTATCATTGAGGGCGTCCGGCGATAGGCTTTCGGGCAATGCCGGCAATTACGCTTGTTGAGGTGAACGCTTTGGCTGATAAGGTAATCGTATATTCCACAATCGGATGCGGCTATACGGATGTGGTGAAGGCGGACTTGGATAAGGCGGGAACCGCCTACGAAGAGGTCAACCTTTCGCTGCATCCGGACAGGTGGGGCGAGATACTGCCCTACACCGACGGCGTGCGGCTGACGCCGGTGGTGGTGGAAGGCGACACGGTTACGGTCGGCGTGAACGGCATCGGCTGCGTGTCTTAGCGCAAGTTGCCGCAAGTTCCCACGCGGCGACGCAGGCGTGCCGTCAGCGCCCCGATCTACCGCTATGACGCACAACAAGGAGCGCGATTTGGCAGACTCCAACATCATGATTTACACACATCCCGAATGTACCATCTGCGTTACGGTCAAGATGGAGTTGGACGAAAAGGGCAAGGCTTATCGCGAGATCGATCTGGCGGAGCAGCCGGACAAGTGGGCGGAGCTTGAGGCGCTGACCGACGGCGAGCGCATCACGCCGGTAACGGTGGAAGACGGCGAAGTTACGATAGGCTATCACGGCATCGGCTGCTCATTCTACGATTAGCGGGCAACCCGCATTTGGATTGCCAAGCGCGTGTCTGCAAGTGCGCACAGATAACCCGTTCGGCGTATGCGACGGGGAACGGCTATTCGATTAGAATTGAATTATGAGACGCTTTTGGAAATCAACTGATGCGCCGCCTCTTGAAAATAGTCTTCACCCCCCCCCGAATATGTGTTCGTATTCTGCGGCTTGCCGTGCTCAATGCGCTGCTAATCGTTGCGGCGCTGGCACTGATTGGGGTTGCGGGGGAAGTGTACTTTCGCCTGATAGTGGTTCCCAACGGATATGGACTTGCCATAAATCCCAAAGATTTCGATGGACGTAGGTCCTGGCACTTCGTTCCTAATGTGGGGGTGATGCTGGCTCCCAATTGGGAGTTGCGCCATACGAACCATCTGGATTTTTGGACAATCGCCCGAACCAATAGCATGGGGATTTTTGATCGCGAACCTATCAGCCCGGAGCTCGCCGCCGAAAGCTGCCACATTAGCTTCATCGGCGATTCCTTTGTAGTGGGGAAGGAAGTCCCTATCGCCGACAAATCGCAGGTGAAACTGGAAGATCTCGCCGCCGAACTGCCTCACTTGGACGTCACTACATCGGCGTTTGGTCGAGGAAGCTTCGGGCAGATCAATCAGCTGGCGTTTTACGATGAATATGCGCGGCATCTGCGCCCCAACGTCGTGGCGCTTGTATTCGTCAATAACGATTTTGACGATAATTCCGTTCACTTGAACGCGCTGGGATTAGGTATAGATCCGGATCATCTGCCGCGGGTTACGGCGGCGCAGGGCGCAGACGGCGAGCCACATTTGCGCCCGCCCGCCCCTGATTACGAGGCGTTCAGACTGCCGTCGCCACCACCTAACTACTGGGCGCAAACCTCAGACGGCGATAATGGCGATGTCAAATCGTATATCGGCTCTTTCGCCAAGCGCGCCGCCGGGCCTGCCCAACGCGCCAATGCTGAAATCGCCAAGTATTCCTACTTCGCAAAATGGCTGGACGCCAAGAGGAAGGCGACGTTTCCCAAAGAAGAGGCGCGCAACCCGGAGCTAATATATTGGGTGGATCTGCTCAGCCGTCGACCGCGCTACTCGACGATTGCGCAAGGCTGGACGCCAAGCACATACGCAAATATGGGCGCTATATTCAAGGAAAGCGACCTGCCGCCCATCTTTGAAGAGGCGGTGGCGAACACCAAATTCGGGCTGGAGCAGTTCAAGCGGCGCGCAGAACGCGACGGCGCTGAGCTAGTCATCCTAGCGGTGTACAGGACAAAAGTGGATGGGAACCTACCCTTCGATCGGCTAACTACAATGGCAGAGGAGCTCGACATCCCCGTAGTCTAACAGTACGAATACATCATCGGCATAGGCGCAGATCCTATGTCCGCGGCGTGGAAGCACAACGGACACTGGAACGAAGACGGGCACCGTTGGGCGGCTGAGGCGCTGCTGGAATGGCTGCGGGATAATCAAGACGCTTGCGATTAGGCGGGACATGCTGCGCGATAGCGTATAATGACGCTACGACCATATAGAAGCTTCATCCATTCCAGGGTTGAGCCACCTGTCTGGCGGCTCTGCTTCTATCGGCTGAACGGCATTCTTTCGATCAGAATTGAATTATGAGACGCTTTTGGAAATCAACCGATGCGCCGCCTCTTGAAAATAGCCTTCACCCCCCCCTCCCTCGAATATATGTGCGCTACATTCGGATAGCCGCATTCAATGCGCTGCTAATCGTTGCGGCGCTGGCGCTGATTGGGGTTGCGGGGGAAGCGTACTTCCGCCTGATAGTAGTGCCTAATGGATATGGGCTTGTCGCTAATCCCAAAGATTTCGAGGGGCGCAGATCCTGGCGCTTTTTTCCTAATGTGGGTGTGATGCTGGCTCCCAATTGGGAGTTGCGCCATACGAACCATCTGGATTTTTGGACAATCGCCCGAACCAATAGTCTGGGAATTTTTGATCGCGAACCTATCAGCGCAGAACGCGCCGCCGAAAGCTGCCACATTGCCCTAATCGGCGATTCCTTTGTTCAAGCAGAGCAAGTGGCAATCGCCGACAAAGTCCAGGTGAAACTAGAGGAGTTTGTCGCCCGCGAACTGCCGCACTTGGACGTCGTCGCCTCTGCGTTTGCGCGAGGCGGCGCCGGACAGATTAACCAGCTGGCGTTTTACGATGAGTATGCGCGGCATATGAGCCCCAATGTCGTGGCGCTGGCATTCGTATCTAACGACTTTCGAAACAATTCCACCATCATCACAGCGCTGGAATACGGACTAGATCCTGACCATATGCCGCGGGTCACAGCTGCGATAGGCGCAGACGGCGCGCCGGAGTTGCGCCCGCCGGACCCCGATTTTGAGGCGTTCAGGATGGCGCCGCCGTTTAATCGACCGCAAGCCTCCAGTGAGCTTGCCAAGTACTCGTACTTAGCAAGATGGATGGAAGCCAAGATAGGGCGAGCGTTTGGCAAATCAGAAACGCGCGACCCGAAATATATGATGCGGCAGGCAGATCTGCTCAGTCGCCGGCCCCGCTATTCAGCGCTTTTCCAAGGATGGACGCCAACTACATACAACGATCTCTATCTGTCATTCGCAAAAAACGACAGATCTCCCGTCTTTGAGGAAGCCATGGCGTACACCAAATTCGCGCTAGAGCAGTTCAAGCGGCGCGCAGCCCGCGACGGCGCTACGCTCGTCATACTAACAACGCACGTGATGGGAACAACCGGGAACCCGCGCTTCGATCGCCTAAGCGCAATGGCAGAGGAACTCAATATCCCGCTCATCAACCAACACGATTACATCATAGGCATAGGCGCAAGTCCCAGGAATGCTGAATGGAAACACGACTGGCACTGGAACAGAGACGGGCATCGCTGGGCGGCGGAAGCGCTACTGGAATGGCTGAGGGATAACCAGGAAGTTTGCAGTGAGCGGGGCTAGAGCTATTGCCATGATTTGCGGATTGAGTAGCGCGCGCCATAACTGCGGCTAGATGGGCTCATCTTGATCCGCTTATCCTTGACCTTGTTATCCCAAGCGAGTAGGCTTGCGTAGTATAGCGATACATACCGCGCGATAAGATGCGCCTACATTGATTGCTTCAGTTTGGAGAATACGCGATGCAATTCGGTTCGTTTATGGAGTTTCACTGCCGCGCGGGAGGCACGCAACCCGACGCCTTTCGCGAAGCCTTCGCGCATATAGATATGGCGGAGTCGCTGGGGTTGGATGCGGTATGGCTGGCGGAATCGCACTTCAGCCCGGCGCGGTCTGTGCTGTCTTCGCCGCACGCCATCGCATCGGCGATCGCGGCGCGCACTAAGCGGCTGCGGATCGGCACGGCGGTCAGCGTGCTGCCCCTGGGCAACCCGCTCCGCACCGCGGAAGAAGCCGCCACGATCGACCAAATAAGCGAAGGGCGCTTCGATTTCGGCGTGGGACGCAGCGGACTGCCCGGCTCATATGAAGGCTACAACATTCCCTACTCCGAAAGCCGCGATAGGTTCTACGAATATCTGAACATCATACTTGCGGCGTGGCGAAACGAGCGCTTCAGTTACGATGGGGAATACTACAGCTTCCAGGATGTGTGCCTAGTCCCTAAGCCGTATCAGTCGCCGCACCCGCCGATACGCATAGCGGCTACCACATCTGACACATTCCCGGTAATCGGCAAGATGGGCTTTTCCGTATTCGTGGGCGTGCGCGGCATGAACCTCGAAGGCGTGGGCGAACAGGTGCGGCTCTACAAGACAGCGTGGGATGAAGCGGGACACAGCGGCGATATCGATGTGTCGCTGCGCGTGCCGGTCTATGTGGGCGCAACCAAAGAGGACGCGCTGCGCACGCCCGAAGAGAGCTTCATGCGCCAGTTCCGACGGCTGGGCGGTCAGCTTGCGGCGTCGGCCGGACGCGCCGGCGCAGACCCGCGCGAAGAGCGCACTGAGCGCAGCCAGCAGCTCGCCAGCCTCGACTGGGAACGCGACGTCATTGGGCAAAAGGCGGCGGTCGGCACTCCCGAAGCGGTGGTGGAGCAGCTCAGCGCGATGAAAGAAGCGCTCAACCTGAGCGGCGTAGTGGCCGAGTTCAACGCCGGCGAGCTTATTCCTGAAGAGAAAATCGCCAGTTCGCTGCGCCTATTCTGCGAAAAAGTAGTCCCCGCTTTCAAGTAGGCGCGTCTGCCGTTCCCGCGCACGAATGCGCCAACCGCGGCCGCATACAAGGCTTATCGCGTCGATATGCGGCGGCGCAAGTTACGCATTTGAACTTAAAGGTGATATACTATGCGCATAGGCGGTAGAACGACTATCACGCAGGAATAGACAGGGATGATAATTTGGTAGATGCAAACGTCGCTATGCTGATTGACTATGAGAACGTGGGGTTGGACGCTATCGATCACCTGCTTGACCAACTCTCCGACGTGGGACGGGTGATTATTCGGCGGGCGTATGGCGACTGGTCCGTGCAGCGCGGCAAGCAAGACCAACTGCTCGATCTTGGCATAGAGCCTATCCATCAATACCACTCCAACAAATCGGGCAAGAACTCCAGCGACATTCGGTTGGTGATCGAAGCGATCGATCTGCTGCACTCATCCCCGATCGACACTTTCGTTATCGTCTCGTCGGACAGCGATTTCGTGCCGCTCGTCGGCAGGCTACGCTCTGCGGGCAAGAGCGTCATCGTGGCGGGGCGCAGGGAAGCCACTTCGCCCACGCTCATCAAGAGCTGCGACCGCTTTATCTTCCTCGACGACGCCGAACCCGCCGTGGCGCAGAACGCCGTTTCACGCCGCCGCGCAACGCCTTCAAGACGAGGGACGCAAACCGCTGCCAGAACGCCAACTCCGGATCCCAAATCGCTGCTGCTGCGCGCTATGAACGCATCGATGGATGAAGAAGGCAGCGTGGTAGGCTCCAAGCTCTACCAAACGATGCGACGCATAGAGCCGAGCTTCAACTACAAAGACCTGCGCCACAGGATATTCACGCAGTTCCTGGACAGTTACTCCGATGTGGTGGATGTAATCCGCCCCAAAGACGGCAGCGGCGATGTGATTGTGCAGATTCACGGCAGCCGCGAGCAGCCTCGAACCGCGGCGCGGCGCAACGGACGCGGCAGGCAGAGCGTCGCCGAACCCGCGGATCAGCCGTCGCCGCCGCGGACGGACGCAGACCACAGATCCCCCAGCCGGCGCAGAACCCCGTTGCGCTATCAGCCGGACGGCGGCCCCGTCCCCACAATTCAGCGCAACCCGCCCCAACCGCCGCCTCAGCCCGTCATACTACCGCCCGTCCCGCCTGAGGACATTGAAAGCGAAGTGGCTAAGGCAGCCGATGCCGCTGAGGCTAAGAAAGAGGCCGAGGCATCCGTGGTTCCCGTAGTCAAAGAAATCAAAGAAGCGGCTCAACCCCAAGCGGCTCAGCCGGATGCGCCCGCCGCCGCAGGCGATCCCGCTCAAGCGGCTACCTGGGCAGAGGAAGTGAACGCCGCATGGCACAGGCGGGACAAGGATCGCATCGCCGGGCGCGTCGCCGCTATGGACGCCGCAAAGGCGCTGGGGGCGCGCAAGTTGAGCGTGTCCGAGTATCCCTCGCTGGAGAAACTGCTTGAGGCAAGCACGCTTCTGCAGCTCAACTGGCGGCGCGACGGCAACGCCATCATCCGCAAGTAGCTCTTGCCCTACCCTGCGCAACCCGCCGCGTCCACATCATTCACGCACGGATGACGCCGCTATGCTGTTAGCCATAGACATAGGCAACACCAACATCACCTTGGGCGTGTTCGACGGCGATGCGCTGTCCGCCACTTGGCGGCTGTCAACCGAGCGCTCCAAAACATCCGACGAGTACAGCGCAACCCTGATGCAGATGCTGCAGCTGCGCGATATGGCGGCGCAGCATATCGACGCCGTCGCGCTCTGCAGCGTAGTCCCCCCGCTGACGCCCACATTCGTTGATCTCTGCAAGACGCATTTCGGCGTAGAGCCGTTGGTGGTGGGCGCAGGCACAAAGACGGGCATCCGCATCCTGTACGACAACCCGCGCGATGTGGGCGCAGACCGCATCGTGGACGCCGCCGCCGCATTGAGACTGTACGGCGGCCCCGTCATAGTGGTGGACATCGGCACGGCAACCGTGTTTGACGCCGTAACCGCCAACGGCGACTACCTCGGCGGCGCAATCGCGCCCGGAATGGTGATAGCCTCCGACGCGCTCTTTAGCAGCACATCGCAGCTTCGCAGAGTGGAACTCGTCGCCCCAGAGACCGCAATCGGCAGAAACACCATCCACGCCATCCAATCCGGCGTTGTGCTGGGATACGCCGACCTGGTGCGCGGTATGGTGGCGCGCTTTGACGCCGAACTCGGCGGCGGGGCAAAAGTCGTCGCCACCGGCGGACTGGCGCACATATTAGAGGCGGAAGCGGGCGTCTTCGACGACATAAACCCCGACCTGACGCTGATGGGGCTTATGCTCATACAAGGCATGGCGCGCTAAGGCCAACAAGTTCGCCGCCGCTCATTCGCGAGGTTTTCCTATGCGCGATCCGATAGCGCAAAGCAGCATTACGCTTGGAGTCAGCGGCAGCATCGCCTGCTACAAGGCGGTTGACCTCGCAAGCAAGCTCACGCAGGCAGGCGCGCTTGTGGATGTAATCCTGACCAAAGAATCGGCGCAGTTCATCACTCCCCTAACCTTTCGCAGCATCACGCACCGCGCGGTAACAAGCGATGTGTTCGATCCGCAATCCGAACTCAGCGTCAACCACGTGGCGCTGGCGGAACGCAGCCACGCAATCATCGTAGCGCCCGCGACTGCGCACACCATAGCCAAGATAGCGCACGGGCTTGCGGATGACGCTCTTGCCGCCACCATCTTGGCGACCCAAGCGCCGCTGATAGTAGCGCCCGCAATGGACGCCCATATGTATGACAACGCCGCCACGCAGCAGAACATCGCAACGCTGCGCTCAAGGGGATGCGTTATCGCCGGGCCCGCAAAGGGACGGCTCGCATCCGGGCTTATGGGCATGGGGCGGCTGCTCGAAACGCCGGATCTGCTAGGCTGCATCCGCCAAACGCTTGCGCGCGGCGGCGATCTTGCGGGGCGCAAGATAGTGGTCAGCGCCGGCGGCACGCAAGAGTCGATAGACCCGGTGCGCGTGATAGCCAATCATTCGTCCGGCAAGATGGGCTACGCCGTAGCGGAAGCGGCGCGCGACCGGGGGGCGGACGTGGCGTTGGTATCCACGCCCACCGCTCTACCCGCTCCATACGGCATTCGCATCGCGCGCGTGCAGACGGCGCTTCAGATGCAGCGTGCGATAGAGCGCGAGTGCGCCGACGCCGACGCTCTCATAATGGCGGCGGCGGTTGCCGATTGGCGTCCCGCCAACATATCCGATCAAAAAGTCAAGAAGGGGGACGCCGATGTATGGACAGTCGATATGGTCAAGAACCCGGACATCGTCGCCGGCGTAAAGGGCGATAGGCTAGTGAAAGTGGGCTTCGCCGCCGAAAGCGAAGATCTGCTGGCAAACGCCGAAAGCAAGCTCCGCGCCAAGGGACTGCGCCTGATTGCCGCAAACGACATCACCGCAGCGGACAGCGGCTTCGGCGTGGACACCAACAAGGTGATTTTGCTGGACAGCGAAGGCGGCAGGCAGGACTTGCCGCTGATGAGCAAGTACGACGTCGGACACGAAATCCTGGATCGAGTTGCGCGATACTTAGAGTGAAATGGATTGATTGGGTGCGGTTGCCCTGCGCGCTGCCGCCGTTGCATTGAGCGCGCTGCGCCTTGCTGATACACTCCAAGCGCAAACCCAAGACATACGATTTACAACCCAAAACTCATAACTAAACTCACAATCAGGAGGCACAACTATGCCGATAGTACGCGTTGAGATGTGGCCCGGCCGCACGCGGGAGCAGAAGGCTGAGCTGGCGAAGGCGATAACCGATGCGGTGCATGACATAGCGGGCGCGCCGCCGGAGGCGACCATCGTGGTGTTCGCGGATGTGTCCAAAGACGACTGGGCGGAGGCCGGCAAGCTGGCGTCGGAAGGCGATTAGCGCCGTCACCCGACGGAACGCCCGCCGATTAGACCGACGTTCGCGCGCCGCGCATAGCCGAGTGTATAGGCAAGGGAGCGTATATGCTAAGGCCGATACTGTTGCTGATTAACCGGCTCGCTATGCCCGGCGCTATTTTGCGCGAACTAAGACACTACCTGCTCGCCGCCACGCTCAAGGCAAAAGTCACCGCTGTGAAGTGGTTCGACTGGAAGTCTATGGTGAGCGATGACGGCTACATTATGCCGGACGGCGGACGGGTTCTAGGTTATGCGCGCTTTGGCATAGACGCCCGCAGCAAGTTCCCCGCGCTGAAAATGTTCATAGTAGGCGCGGGGCCGCTGCTGACCTGCGGCGAGGTATGGTTTCTGAGCGACTACGGCTTGCTCGCGCTATTCACCGACGAACTCGCCATAGCGGTTGGATGGCAGAAAGCAGCGCTCGCGGCGGCGCTGTTCTGGCTGCTGTTCGCATCTTCATACCACATTCTGCCCTCGCGCGCGGATATGCAGAATGTGTTCACGCGCGGCTTCAGGATTTGGGAGCTTCCGATATACCCGCTGGCGGCGCTGATATGGTTTTGCAGCTGGGCGTTCAACAGATACACGCGCCCGCTGCCCGGCATAACGCTATGGCAGTTCATAGCGCTTGCCGCCACCTTCATCGCTTTCGCGTACTTCACCATTCCCGGCGGGCGCGAAGACATCCACGCCGTACTTGCCGAACTCGGCGGCGCACTCCAAACGCTGCTGACGTACTTGGACAATCGGACTGGATGAAACGCCGCTCTTCCCGAATAGTTGGCGTTATTCTAAACGCAAGGGCGCAGAGAATCTAGAGCATGCCCTTATCAGGGCGCTCCCCCAAGTTAGGTCCGCCGCGCCAATCCGTTCACCTTACCGCGCCATTCCGAGCGCAACCCCCTTCCGTTCCAATTCACTGCGCCGCGCTTGCCTAACTTGCGCCATACGCGCCTACCTCAGTAGTCCATCAGACGACTGCCGCCCGCTCGCGCTCTATCGCCGCCAAGGTTTCGTCCGAAACATCTATCCGTATAGTAGCCATCATTCCACCTCTTATAGGTCCGCATGCAACCCAGCCGCATTTGAGTATGTCATATCAACGCCCGCATATCAACGGCGGCGGCGGCGGTTTCGCCTGCATTCGTTTGACCGCCATTGTTTGAAACGCTCTCAAATATATGGCAATCTAAACCTAGTCATCAGGAGTAAAGGCTAATCTGGCGAAGGCGATAAAATTGACATTCCCACACCGCCGTCTATTCATACTCGGAGCAGGCTTTTCAAATCCGGCCGGCTTGCCGTTAGCTGCAGGTCTGCTTCGAACGGTGCGTGAAAATTTTGACGGAGATGTATTAGAGCGTGATATAAAAGAATGGTCTGAATTATATCCTGGCGAGAAATGCGATTTGGAGCGTGTACTAGCGTACAGCCATAGACAACACTACCTGCAACTCAAAGGACATGAAGAGTACTTCAGACACGACAGCAGAGCAATCGTTTTTGCGCGTCCGATAATTCAAGAAACTCTCATTGACGCTTCACCGTGGACTTCTGATGATCTATATCAGAGGTTTGCACAACATTTGACTCCTAACGATGTAGTTCTGACATTTAACTACGACACCCTGCTGGAACAGGCTCTCGACGAAATTGGGAAGCCGTATTCCCTAACGCCTACATGGTGGCTTGTTGACCGCGAAAATAGCGCTAAGTACATCAACCTTTTGAAACTCCACGGATCGCTAGACTGGTATGATCGCCGGTACCATGATTTCAGGAGGCGTACCTTTAGAGAAGATTGGCCAAGGCTTGATATTCCTGATGACGACCCTATCTTTGGCCCGAACCCAACTGTTCCTACTGAACCACTTTCGCGAGGACAGACAGAGCAAGGATTCGGCGATGAGATACTATCGCGCGTTTTTCGCGTACCCGACATCAAACCACTTTACTTTCAAATAGCCAATAGCGGCTGCCCTCCATGGCATTTAGTGCCGTTCATGTTGCCGCTTGCATACGACAAGTTGCTTGGCTATGAGGCGATCGCCGAGCTTTGGTCGAGCATGCACCTTACAGGGGACGTCTACTCGTCTATAACTATCATCGGCTATTCTATGCCGAAGCATGACAGCCATGCTTATGAAGCGTTGGGGAGATTGTTGGTCGCCTATCAGCGCGGTGGCGAGAAGAATTCTTGGGGACATAGACGAGTCCCGATACAAATAGTAACACTAGCGGATTCAAAGGAATGCGCATTAAAGAATATACCCTTTCTAAAGCCTGACAAAACCAAGGTCTGGCATGAAGGCTTCGACATTGAAGCGCTCCAATGGCTGGACTGGGGAGACGGCGATACGGTTGACGAATAGCATAGATTGCCAGCACATCGGCGGCTAATGCTTGGTTGCGTAGGATATACCAAATGACAAAGGCGCAAATCATACTTCTAACAATTGCTGTGATAGCAGTTGTTGCTGCCCTTTCTTGCGGGCAAACCTATGCGGAACGCGCGAACAACGACGATTCCTTGCCGGGTAGGTATCGTTTTGTTTCATTCACTGAATTGACCGCGGCAATAATATACGACGACGAAGAGGCGGTGCGTCGCATTATCTCAGAAGGGGGCGACGTTAACGAACCTGTAATTGACTTCTCAAACCATTTCATGTGGGATTCAGGAAAGATATTCCCGCTGTATGTCGCGGTAGATAACGGAAACCCTGATATTATCAGAATGCTTATCGACGTTGGAGCGGATGTCAACAACAATGAGACACTATCAGGCACTTCATTGCACCATGCCGTTAGGAATGACAACATAGAAGTAGTGCGGATGCTCATCGAAGCGGGCGCGGATGTGCAACTTCCAAATTATTTTGCAGCTCTCGAGAAAAAGATTGTGGCATTTACACCGTTATACGATGCCAAAAGCGTTGAGGTCGCTAGAATGCTCATAGAGGCGGGCGCAGATGTCAACGCTACAGGTACGGATTATTTTCCTATCATAGGAGTAGCTCACAACATTGTCATCGATGTTGACAGTCCTTCTTCATCATACGAAAACACTCAACTATTCAGCGTTGTGCGTCTGCTTATAGAAAACGGCGCGGACATCAATGCCACAGATCCTGACAACGGTTCCACAGTGTTGAGCATAATAGCGGAATCCTGTGAGAAGTGCAGAGATGGCTGGGATTATCAAAATCCGTTTGACCCTGATGAAGAAGAAGACAATCCTGTGTTTATCAACACTCATTTGTCAGCCGTAGATTACGTTGATGAACTCATCGCTTTAGGCGCGGACGTCAACACTAGCAGCATTGGCCGCAACGCGGGAAATACACCTCTACATAACGCCTCTGGGGCGGCAGACGAAGATGTTATTATGGCTTTGTTGCGAAATGGAGCGCATGTGAACGCCACAAATAATTTGGGTAGTACACCGTTGCACCACGCCGCAATGCGGGGAGATAGGGACTCCATCCTAACGCTTCTGACACATGGCGCAAATCCCAATGCACGGAATAATGATGGATTGCTTCCTTTACAAAGTCTGTATAACCAGTCTCAGTATGCTTGGTCTAGCCATCAAGTAAAATACTACGAAGACTTGGCGAACTTCCTCTGGACGATGTCTAGGTAGAGACGCTTATCCTGCTAGTCAAAGACATCCTAGGCATCTAGCAACAACCCATTGGCGGGGTTATTCCCAGCCGTCTAAGACTCGCCCCTAACCGCCCGCCTATACAGCTCCTGCAGCCCCTGCTGACGCCGCGCGTTTAGGCGCATTTTGCCGTCTATGCCGCACAGACGGCGCATTTCGCGCGTGATTTCGTTCTCTTGGAGCTTGGGCGCCGCCGCATACGCATCCAGCGCCGCGTCCGCCAACTCGGCATATCCGTGCGGCAAGCCGTTTCGGCCGCGCTCGGTTGCGCCGCCCGCTGTGGCGTAAGCGTGCAGGAACGGCAGCGCGATGTTGATCAGCATATCGCGCGCCCGCGTCCCGCCCACATACGGCTTCGCCTCCAGCCGCGCCGTCAGCGCTCTGCGCCCGCCGTCAAGCAGCGCGTCGGCGAAAGATTTGGCTATGCCCTTGTCTATGCAGCCGTCTATTATCAGCGCCGCGCCCAGTATGCGCCGCGCCGGATGGTTGGGCGGCCTTACCCGAAACAGCTTCCATTCGCGCTTGCCCATCGGCTTGGCATTATCCATTCTGCGGTATATGCGGCGCAGTTCGGCGGTGTCTTCCCATCTGTCCGCCGATTGCATAAGCCCCGACGCGCCAAGCAGCGCCGCCTTGATTGCCATAAGTCGAGTGGATGCCGGCTCGCCGCGCAGCGCCGCAAGCCGCTCATAGGGGACGCGCGCCGCCAGCATCCGAAACGGCTTGCGGTTGGTGGCGTATCCCAGCGCGTCCATAAGCCCGCGGTAGAGCGCTTCGTCTGCGCCCAAAGCGTCTATGTCAGCCGCAAAGCCGCGGCTCTTGGCGAGAAAGCGCCTATCGCCCGCGGAGTCCAGCATATCGCAGATGTCCGCGGCGTCTTTGGGCATCCGAAGCGAGGGCAAATCGGGGACGGCGTCGGATGGCGCGCTCTCAAGGCTCGATGCAACCGCCGCAAGCGCGGCAACGGGCGCATTCGTCCCGGAGCGCTGCCGCGAACTCCGATGTCCCTTCGGCGAAAAGACGATGTGCAACACAACGCCGTTGTAGTTGGCGTCCGTGTGGTGGGCGTGGCCGTACCAGCCGGGGGCGGTTATGTGAATCTCAACATCGCCCGTAAGCGTCTTGCCCGATTCGTCGAGCAGCACGGCGTCGTGAAAGTCCGGCCCCGCAAGCGCGCTGCGGCGGCCGGGATACACCACTTGCAGCCGATGCCCGTCTTCGGTGACAAGCCCGTCGGCGAGCGTGTGCGCCCTGCTCCACAGCGTAACGAGCGCGCTTTCGGTGTATGCGGCGGCGGGCTTTTCTGCGACTGCTAACATAGCGCTTCACGGCAAGCGGCGGCCGCTACTCGGTTTCCATTCGGTCAAGGCATTCGTGGCAGACGCCGAATAGCGCGATATGGTCTATGTCCGGCTGAAAGCCGTAGTCCGCCATAATCTCCGCGCCGATGTTTTCCCAATACTTGTGGTCAAGCAGCACAACCTTATCGCAGCCGCGGCAGATTAGGTGATGATGGCGCAGGTGGTTAATCCATTCGTAGCGGTATTCGCCGCCGCCCATATCCGTTTCGGACACCAAGCGCATCTGCTTGAGAACGCTGAGCGTGCGGTACACCGTGGAGACGTCTATGTACGGGTAAGACGCCTTCACTTCATCCAGTATTTCGGATGCGGTTATGTGCATTTCCGAATGGCGGATGGCGGATAGTATCATCAGGCGCTGCGGCGTCAGCCGATGTCCCGACTCTTTCAGCGCTTGGGCGGTGGCTTGCTCACAACTCATAGTCCACTCCCCGTTTTGTGTGCGCCTTGATAGTATCAACACAAACGCCTGTCGTCTATAATGTCTATCTGCAATATATCCGCGAAAGTATCAATAAGGCGTGAACGAAGCGTCAACAAAGCGTCGGCGCTAGACTGCAGGCAACAAAACTATGGACGACGCTCAAAGACTGAAATCGCTGTTTGATGCCGGAACGCTGCTTCATCCTATATCGGATGCGGCGAACCTGGTTGACTTCGCCGACGCGCTGCACAACCTCATAGGCGCGCACAGTGAGCCAATAGGCGCAAACGCCGCCGCCGTCAAAGCGCTTATCGGCGAGCCGGAGCATCTGGTTTTCGCGCTGATAGACGGCTTTGGGATGAACTTCGTTGAGGCGATGAGCCGCGGCGCTTTCGTGCGCGACAACCTAGCAGTCGAGATGCGCAGCGTCTTTCCGTCCACAACATCGGCCGCGCTCACCACGCTGGCGACCGGCGAATGGCCCGCGCGGCACGCCGTTACCGGCTGGCATACGCTGCTGCCTCAGCTGAACGCCGTATCCGTGATAATCGGCTTTCAGCGCACACCCGATAAGACGCCGCTTTCGCGGATCGGCGTCAGCGCGCGGGACGCCTATCCCGTTCCTTCGCGCATGAGCGCCGCCAAGCGCGCCGCCGCCTATCTGATGCCCAAGCATATCACCAACACCGCCTACTCTACCTACTGGGCGGGCGGCAATCGGCAGATCGCGTATAAGTCGAGCGCGCAGGCGGTCAGCGCCGTTGTCCGCCATATCGCCGGCGCCAAACGCCCCACTTTCACCTATCTGTATATGCCGCGGGTGGACAGCGCCGCCCACAAGCGCGGGGCGTTTCACCATATCACGCTGAGCGAGGCGCGCAAGGCGGACGAAACGCTGGAGCGGCTTGCGGATGCGCTGCCGTCCAACGCGCGGCTGGTGATGACCGCCGACCACGGCCACCTGGACGCTCCCAATTCCAAGACATACGCGCTCACGGCGGACGATGAGATGCTCAAGCTCTGCGAAACCAAGCCGTCCGGGGATGTGCGCCTGATGTACGCAACCGTAAGCCCTGAGAATAGGGACGCTTTTCGGCGCGCGGTTCGCCAACGGCTGGGCGGCGATTTTCTGACTCTGGATATGGCGGATGTAGAATCGATGCGGCTGCTCGGACCCGAACCGCGATCGCCTGAGACGCGCAGACGCACCGGCAACACGCTGGCATTATCCACCAACAGCGCCGTCATAGACTTGCGAAAGGCGCTCGGCGAGGACAGCAGAAAGCGAATGCGCTCCCACCACAGCGGGCTTACGCCGGCGGAGATGCGCATTCCGTTGGTCATCGCATAGGCTACGGCGCGGCGGCGGGTCAGTTTCGCAGCAGCATCCCCGGCTGGCAAGCGCGGCAGTAGCTTGTGATGCGCCTATTCGCGGTAATCTGACTGATTTTGCCGCCGCAGCGCGGGCAAGGCTTGCCGCCCTTGTTGTGAACCTGCAAGAAATCCCTGACCTTCAGGTGAATGTCATCGCCGATGCGATCGCGCACAATCGGGATTGCGTCCAACACTACCCTACTGCAGGCATCATATAGCCGCCGAATCTCAGCGTCGGACAGCGCTTTGCGTCGGCGGAACGGGTATATTTGCGCCGCAAACAGGATTTCGTCGGAGTAGGCGTTGCCTATGCCCGAAACCACTTTGCCCCCGGTCAGAATGCCCTTTATTTCGCCGTGAAACCGCTTGAGGCGCTCGCAGAACTCTTCGAATGTGAACTCGTCCAGTACATCCGGCCCCTGTTCGTTCAAGCGCGGTATCTCATCCGTCTGCGCGGCGGC
Organism: Dehalococcoidia bacterium; assembly: GCA_965204605.1. Classification (GTDB taxonomy): domain Bacteria; phylum Chloroflexota; class Dehalococcoidia; order Lucifugimonadales; family JADFKI01; genus Bin90. Next base: position 3,047,790 of record OZ241999.1, on the reverse strand, counting down.
GGCGTAATAGACCATTCCCATCCGCTTTTCGTCCAGGTAGCGTATCTCATACCCGTTGGACAGCGCGAATGCGAGATATGCGCGTTTATAGACGCGCTGCTTGGGTGGGCAATACTGAAGCGCGCCCGTCAGCATCGGGTTGATTGCCACGATGCGCCCGCCCGCCAGATCGAGCAGAATGAACTTGCCGCGCCGCCGCACGCCGTCCAAGCTACGGCCGCGGATGTCGATCGGCATATCGCCGCATAGGGAGCGCAGCGCGCCCGGCCGAACTATCGTCGCGGCTTGAATATCTGCGCCGACGGCGTTTGCCGTCAGAAAGTCCTTGACCACTTCAAGTTCAGGCGCTTCCGGCATTTTCGCCTCCGTTTCACGGGCATTTCTTCGCAGACATTCGCAGGCGCTAGGCGTGCCTGCACAAACGCCCCGCTTACCCTTTACCCTGCTACTATACCGCAAGTGTACGGCTTGCCGGTCGAGTAGTTCTAGGCGGCGTTGTGCTAAAATTGGGCGCGCAACGGACGCCGCCAAAGCAGGAAGGGCAAGATTGGATTGCAAGCGGCGGCGGGGATAAGACGCATAAATTGGCAAGGAGCGAGCGATGGAAAAGCGCAGGTTGGGCAGAACGGGACACCACAGCACGGTTGTAACATTCGGCACGGCGGGGATTGGCAGGGTAAGCCAAGCGGCGGCGGACAAGGCGGTAGAGCGGATTTTGGCGCACGGCGTCAATCATATTGACATTGCGCCCTCATACGGCGAGGCGATGGAGCGGCTCTCGCCGTGGATGCGCAAGATTCGCGAGGGCGTGTTTCTGGGCGCGAAAACACGCGAGCGCACACGGGCGGCGGCGCAGCGCAACATCGAGGACTGCATGCGGCGGTTGGGCGTGGAATCGTTCGATCTGTTTCAACTCCATTCCGTCGGCACGATGGCGGACTTGGACGCCGTAACCGCAAGCGGCGGCGCATTGGAGGCGTTGGTGGAACTGCGCGAGCGCGGCTTGACCAAGTGGGTCGGCATCACCGGACACGGAGCCGAAGTCCCGCGCGTTCAGCTAGAGGCGTTGCGCCGCTTCGACTTCGACACGATTATGTTTCCGCTCAACGCAACGCTGTTCCAAAATCCCGAATACCGCGAAAGCGCAACCGAACTGCTCGCCGTCGCCGCCGAAAAGGATGTGGGCATTCATACCATCAAGATGCTGGCGCGCGGCGGCTGGGGCGGGCGCGACCGCGAACACGCCACTTGGTACGATCCGCATAGGCGGCAGGAAGACATTGACAAGGCGCTGTGGTGGCTGTTGTCGCAGCCGATGCACACCGCGCCGAGCGTGGGCGATGTAACGCTGCTGCCGCGCGCGCTGGATGCCGCCGAGCGCTTTCGGCCGCTGAGCGCCGCCGAGCAGGATGCCGTGGTTCGGGGGCAGCGTCCGCCGCTGCCTGAGCCGGGGCTTGGCATTCTAGCCGCAGATTAGCGATCAACTAGCCGTCGACCTTAGTTTTGTTGGCGGTTACCACATACACCGGATCGGTGTAGAAGCCCATATTGGGGCTGATGTCCATCGCTTTGGGCGTAGTCCAGCCGCCCGAATTGGCGAAGTAGGAGCCGATGAGCTGCGCGCGCATCCTGTCGTCGATCGACTGCCATACCGCCACCGCTTTGGTGGGGAACATTCGGTTGGAGTAGATGACATGGAACGCCGCGCCCGTCTTCAGAATTCGGTTGATTTCGCGAAAGACGGCAATCGGCTTGACGATGTACTGGATTGAAACGGTAACTATCGCGGCGTCCACGCTGCCCGTTTCAAGCGGCAGGCGCGGCTCTGCGTTTAGGTCATGCGCAACCCTATCGGTGAGCTGAGGGTTCTCATCCAATTCTACGGCGTTCAAGCCAAGCCCGATTACGCGCTCTAGCGGCAGGTCATAGGGCAGATGCGATCTCCAGCTGGACATCAGATCCAGGGCCGTCCCGTGCGGCGGCAGCGCTTCGCGCAGGTAGGCGCGGATTGCTTCGATCGCGTAGTCGTCGATGTGCGTTACTAGGCGCGGCTCTGCGTAAAACAGGCGGTCGTCGGACTCGTCTTGTCGGCGAAAGAGTTCGGCGGGATATTGGCTTTGCGCGTCGGGGGCTTGCACTAGCGGCTAACTCCAAGTCGTCGTAAATCGGGATTTGGTGGCTATCGCCAACTTGCCGCTATCGCGCTATCGGCAGGGTGCGGGCAATGATACGATACGGGGCATCCCGCCGGGTCAGCGCCGCGCGTTCCCGATGAAGCGGCGGCGGCGGGGCAACATCAGGTTACCGGGAATGGGACGGCATCCCGGCAAAGTTATGCGGACGGATAGGCGATTATGGCAAGCAGATGGGACATATCGGAAGACGATTGGGTGGAGGCGGCGGACGAAGCGCTGGCGTTTGTGGAAGACGCAGAGGCGCGCGGGCTGATTCTCTACCGCTTTGAGGGGCAGTATCTGCCTGCGCTGAGGAAGGCGCGCAACGCGCAACAAATCTGGCGGGCGTGGAACGCCTTCTACAACTACCTCACATTTCGGGCGTCGCGGCGAAAGTTCTTTTCGCTGTCGGACGCGGACGCAAGCAGAGTTATCGCCAGTCTGACCGACATACTAGAGCTGCCGGCGTACGCGCCGCCCGAATGAGCGGCCGCGCATGCGCCGAAACCTATGCCGGCGGTCGAACTGCGTCCGAATGCCGGCGTCGATCGGCATTCCGCCTAGACTACATTGGAGTTGGGGTTTCTGACCGAAAGCTCAGCCACCACTTCGTCGCGGCCGGTGTCCGAAGACCACGGCGTCGGTATGATGTTGACGCCGAACAACTTTATGAGCTGCTGATCCGGGCTGCCGTCAATCAGATGCTCCGTCAGCCACTTGCCGTCCTTCTCAACGACTTTGATTTCCCTGTTTTCGCCTGTCCAGCCAAAGCTCACCATCACGGGCGCTTCCATTCGTTGACCTCCCAAATAGATACGGGCATTGGCAAGCCCATTGCGCTAGTAGATGCGCCCCAACGCCATCGCGGATCGCTGACGCCCGTCGGGACTTTATAGCCGATAACTAGATTTTAGGAAATTGAGTGAGGGATAGTCAATATCCCAATTTTGCGGCGGCGGCGCTTCCGTGAAACTGCGGTTGGACGCAAGAATGCCGCCTGCTGCGTGAGTAGGCGGCATTGCTGAGTGAGGGTTTATGACTGATTGCGCGGGGTTGCGCGTTTCGCGCTAGGGGCGCGGCGCGGACCTGAAGCAGTCGTAGCAGTACACGGGGCGGGTGCCGGTCGGGCGGAAGGGGACTTCGTCCTCTTTGCCGCACTGCGCGCAGGTGATGGCGTACATCTGGCGGGGAGCGCCGCCGCCACCACCACCACCGAATCCGCCGCCGCCACCGCCGCCACGGTTGAACGAAGAGCGGCGCGAGCGCCGGCAGTCCAGGCAGCGCTTGGGCTCGTTGGTATAGCCCTTCTCCGCATGGTACTGCTGGTCGTCGACCGAGAAGATGAAGCTATTCGTACACTCCACGCATGTGAGCGTCCTATCTTGAAAGACCACTGGCGATCTCCTTTATTGAGAAAAATCGTTGCCTGCTTATCACCAGGGTATCCAAGTATATTAGGAAATCGCCCAGGCATAAATGAGAACAACCAGGCTTAAGCATAACACACGGAGCGCTACATAGGCAAATCAAATTTTTAGGATGGGCATTCTCAACATGTGCAGGCGTGTTAAATCCAGCCCAATCTCAGCTATGCCAGCGCAAGCGACAAGGTCAGCATTCCATCCGTCTTGGAGTACCTCTTTGTGCGACGCGCAAGCCTGTTCAATTTCCCGCGCAATGCCGAATGCAATCCCTCATTCCTGTTCACCGCGCCGCCCTTGCCTACCTTATGCTTGATGCTTGTTCAACGGGCAAGCAGCCATACACTCCATATCCGTCGCTCCTGTAACGAGCCGTGTCCGGCAGCCGCTCCAACAAGCGCAAGAAGATGGATTCGCTCCTGTCTCTCTCCCACCTCAAAATCCTTCCACCAATTGCCAAGCGCGTCTTCCAGCGCCGCAGTCCATAACCTCAACTTGCCGCCGCCGTAGCGCACGCTCCGCATCCAACGCCGCCATAGGTTGAAGCGTCTTTTTATTCACGAATAGATAGTCTCAGGCTTGACGCCCAGAACCCTAGATATTGCGGGGTATCCCATGTCCTCGGCGTACATGGCTATCGCTTGGCGCTTGATTGCCTCAGGGTAGTAGCTGCGATTGCCTTCGGGAGTGAAGCGGTGGAGACACTCGCCGCAGCGGTAGGTCTGTTTGCCGTGCGATGGTCCTGATTTGGGCAGCCAATTGGAGCCGCAGTGTGGGCATTGCATATCTTCGCGATAGGTTCTTTGTATCGGGAACATCCTTGCCATGCGCATGGTTTAGGCGTCGATTTCTACTCAATTGCACCACGCCTGCACGTGCTGAGAATACCGCCCGCGTTAATGTATTGACATTGCAAACCCGCCTGCGTTATGCTCTTATCCATCATCAATATCAGCCATCCTAACCAAGCAATAAGGAGTGTCCCAAAATGTCGAAGAATATACGTTTTACCCCCCCCCCCCCCCCCCCCCCCCCGAAAAATCGAGATAAGTCCAAAAACCTCCGAAGCGTAAAGACCGCGCTCCGCGCCTCGACGCTCGTTGCGCTGGGGCTCCTACTCGCGCTTGCCGTCCTGCTCCCCAACGCCGCGGCAGAAGCGCAATCCTCGCCCGCATCTACCGCCACTGCCACGGCAACCGCCACCACAGCGCCTACCACCACCGACTACGACTCGGACAACGACGGCCTCATCGACATCAAGACCCTCGCCCAGCTCAACGCCGTCCGTTACGACCTAGACGGCAACGGCGACTCAACCCACGCCGACTACATCGCCGCATTCCCCAACCGCGACACCACCGCCACAGGACGCATGGGCTGCCCGCTCACCGACCACGACGACGATACTGCCACCGCCCAGCAAGCTACCTGTACCGGCTACGAACTGATGGCGAACCTGGACTTCGACTCCGACGGCGACGGAACTGTGGAAGCCACGGAACTCTACTCCAACTGGACGCCCATCGGCACAACCGCCAGTCCATTCACCGCTACTTTCAAGGGCAACAGCAACGGCGCAACTCCAAAGATCGCCACAATCTCCAACCTCACGATAATCGACAGATCAACGGAAGTGGGACTGTTCGGCGTAACTAGCGCCACCGCCCGAATTGAAGGCGTGGGGCTTGTGGACGTCAATGTGAAACCATCCGTTTTGCCCCAAGGCGCAAAGATTGGCGCGCTTGTGGGCAACAACGCCGGCAAGGTAATAGCGTGCTACTCCACCGGTACAATAGACGCCACCGCAGGTTCCGGAAGCTACGCCGGCGGACTGGTTGGCTACAATACGGGGACTATATCCGCTAGCTTCTCACGCGCCACCGTCGACCTAGAGATGGAAGCGGGCGCCATCGGCGGCAGTACGAACATCTACGCCGGCGGCCTGGCAGGGTACAACTCAGGAACGCTGACCGCCACTTACGCCGCGGGCGCGGTCAAGGGCAAGGGCGGCAGCGGCTCCGTCGGCGGGCTAGTTGGACACAATACGCTGGCAGACGATGCGCCAAGCGGCACAAAGACGATAATCGCCAGCTACTCCATAGCGCCCGTTACTTCCGTCGCATACGCTACTACGGCAAACCCGCCCACGCCCACGGTCGGCGGTCTGACAGGCTGCTGCACCGATTCCACCACCATCACTGACACGATAACCGCAAGTTATTGGGACTACATATCCAGCGGGATAGACGACGACTCTGACACCGCGATGCCGGAGGGGAAATCTACGCGCGATCTCACGTCGACCACGTCTACATCCCCTGACACTAGCATATACGCAGCGTGGAAGAATCTGACGATCGACGGCGCAGTTGTTCCAGCGCCGTGGGGCTTCAACTCCGAAGGATTTCATCCATGGCTGACATACGACGGCCACACCACAGCCACATCGGGCAATCAACTTTATGTGAACGGCGGCACCAGAAGAGGAGGAGACACAATACAGCCCCACGAGGGAATGACCTTGCGTTCTAATATGGGGTCATTACCCGGGTCGGATCTCAACAAAAGCAGAGGGGTGTGGCGCAACGGACCATGGCAATGGGAGGTATCCACCGACGGCATCACGTGGAGTAATCCGGTTTACAGCAGCAGCTGTAGTCCAACCCCTGGTAATAGATATTGTGGTCCGGAGCGCCGAGGCGCCAGTGCCACATACAGGTTCGTCCCTAGGACAGAGCATGTGGGCAAATACATCCGCGTTAAAGTTCCATTCACACGCGGAGGTTACATTTATACTAGGGTGCTAGGCAAAATAGAGGCTGCCGGCACCGCCCCTGCGCTGAGTTTCGCCAGCGGCGGCGCCTCGCCTCGCGTTGGAACGGAGATAACGGTCGCGGCGTTGCCTTCAGGCGCTACGGACGCTACGGGCCTGTGGTACCGCTGCGATACTAACACATCCACTTCGTCAGGGTGTGAGCTGGTTGGTAGCCTTCGCTCATACATACCGGGGTCCGCCGACCTAAATCACTACATCCGCGCCGACATCTACTACAAGAAGTCCGGCGACTGGGTGCGCGCATCCACCGGCTTCACAACACAGAAAGTGGCTGATCGCGTCCATCAGTGGCGCTGATTTGGTAACGGACTAACGCGTCCGCGCGTGCGGTTTGAGAGCAGCGCATCAAACCACACGCACTCTACCATACGCCTAGCCAGCAATTCCAACCGGCAACAACTAACCCTGCGGCAATCGGACGCATGTATCCGATTGCCGCAGGGCTTTTCGCGTTATTGCGGGCGTCTGCGATATGAATGCGCGATTTGAGCGCGGCGGGCGTTCTCATAGGCAAGGCGCATTAGATATACGGGCGCAATCGCATTTCGGCGGAGCGAACTCTGAGTTGGGGCGCATTCGGCTGCATAACTCTGCGCAACTCTCGGCGGCGTATAACAAGCGTATATCGGATGACGCTCCGCCAAACGCCTATCCCGCCCGTTGCCGTTACCCTTGCCGTGATATAATGCGCAGAAAATTCTGCGTTGCAGGGCGAAACGGAAGGTGATTGCGCTTATGAAACTGTTGCTGAAGGCTGACAGACTTATCGACGGCACGGGCGCAGACCCCGTTCCAAACGCCGCCGTCCTGATTGAAGACGGCAGGATAGCCCAAATAGCGGCGGCGGACGCCATCCCGCTTGCGCCCGATGACGCGGTGGATGTGATAGAGGTGAGCGGCGGCAGCATTATGCCCGGCTTCATTGAGATGCACTCGCACATCCATTGCAGCGCCGAACTTGACGCCTATACGCACATCACCACCGAAAGCGACAATGTGTTTCTGATGCGCGCTGTGGGCGCCGTGCGCGCCGCCCTCGCGTCCGGCGTTACCACTATGCGCGATTTGGGCGCGCGCAATCAGGTTGCCTTCCCCATCAAGCAAGCCATCGATGACGGCATCATCCCCGGCCCCCGCCTCATCGTAGCGGGGACGCCCATAACCACTACCGGCGGACACTGCAACTCATTCGGCACGGAGGCGGACACCACGGCGGACGTCGTCAGAGCGGTGCGTCAGCAGTTCAAGCTGGGCGCGGGCTACATCAAGATTATGGCAACCGGCGGCGGCTTCACGCCCGGCACCAATGTGCGCGCGCCGCAGTATTCGGCGGAGACGCTCAAAGCCGCCGTGCAGGACGCCGAAAGGCTGGGACTGCGCGTCGCGGCGCACTGCCACGCAAGCGCCGGCGTCCGCAACTGCGTAGAGGCGGGCGTCCATAACCTTATCCACTGCTCTTGGCTCGCCGAAGATCCGCGGCAGATGTATGACTACGATCCCGCCGACGCCGATATGATAGCCGAAAAGGGCATCTGGGTCGACCCCACGCTGGCGCTGAATCGGCTCAATCGGCTGCGCGGCAAGCAGACGGGCGGCTCCGCCATGTCCGACCCGCAGCGCCGCTTTGAGATACTGCGCGATATGTGGGACAGGGGCGTGAAGTTCGTAACCGGTATGGACTCCGGCATGACCAACGCGCGCTTCGGCGATTTCGCCTACATACCGCAAGTGATGGTGGAAGAGATGTGGATAACGCCGATGGAGGCGATAATCTGCGCCACGCAGACATCCGCCGAATGCCTAGGCATAGCGCACGAAACCGGCACGCTAGAGGCGGGCAAGTCCGCCGATGTGGTCATAGTAGAAGGCGATCCGTCCGCGGACATAACCGCGTTGCACAATGTCAGCGCCATCGTGGCGCAGGGGCGGGTGGTCAAGCGCGCGGGGACGCTGGAAGTGTAGCGAAAACTTGCGATAACTGGATTTCTAGAGGCGTGGCAACGGTTCGCCGCACTTGATCAGGCTCTCGATGTACGCCTGTATAGCCTCCGTGATGTTGGCGACGGCTTCGTCCCTATCCAACCCCTGCGAATGGCATCCCGGCAGCGCGGGACAGCTGGCAACGATAAAGCCGTCCTCATCCTCTTCAAGCGTTATCACAAACTTCATACGCCCTCCAATTTCTCGTCTTGCATCGACGTCGTTTGATTGACGGCGCCGGCCAGCGCGCGGCAATCCCTAATCCACCAACGGCTGAAAGTCCGGGCCGGACATGGGCTCGTGGTCATTATCCCAACAGCCTTGCATTTCAATCAGGACGCGATGATTCGACGGCACGGGCATCGGATTGACTTGAACCACGCGCGCCGAATAATCGGGATCGGGCGACTTAGCCATCGCTGCGACTAAATCCCACACTAGATAGCGCGGCGCCCATCCAACCATATGGTAGTCCGTAGTTTGGATTTGTACTGCAACGAGTGTAGCGGGGTTGGTCAGCTCCAGCGTCAGATATAGCGGTTCGTCCGGCTTCAGCGTCTTAATGCGCTCTTTCGCCGCATCGCTCACATGACGCCATCCGTGCAGAAAAAAGCGGCAAGTGAAGCTGCCATCCGGCCGCTTATTGATTTTAGGGAAAACCCCAAAGTTATCGGTTACGCGCCGCCCCCCGCTGACAGCCAGAATTTCTATCGGGTTAGCCGTTTGGGCGAGCCCGAGACTGCTTATGTACTGCGCGAAATCCGGCCTTTTGTCAGACATAACCCGATTCCTGAAAATCGGGAAGAGCGCCGACGAGCAGTAAGATTTCTCCGGATCGGGGAACTCGAACAGCGGTTGGAAGCCCGCTTTGTCTTGCACCTTCGTTACTCCTTCTATGTAGCGGAAGCGGTAATGCGGACGTTCCACATCGGCGTCGAGCCGGCCGAAAGGGAACCATCGGCGCGAGGCTTCCCTTTTATCTTGCCAGGCTAGAAATAGGGTTTGTTCGCTCATCTGAGTATCTCTCGCAGTTCGTTAAGGTTGCGCAACAGCAAGGCTACGGCAAAATCGCGCGCAGGCTGCGTCATCCAATCCTGAGGAATTCTTCGGACGATGCCGGCTAATGAGCTTTCGTCTAATTCTTGTATGCGCGCCTTTGACGAGTCAAACAGAGAAGGATAAGTTCTTGCAGCCCGTCGCACAAGTTCTAGCGGGCTAGGAGCATTCTCATCGCTCGACCAGTAGATGCCGCCGCTGCCCCTTCTGCCGGATCGCGCGACATACGCCGCTAGCCGGACTTCTGACAGCAGCGAGTTGCGCCGCATATCATGTAGTCCATGCCCCAGAGATGACGCATGATCGTATGACGGGGCTATAGAAATTCTCAAATCGCCTTCATCGTATCTTATTATCAACCCCCAGTTTTCATGATGGCGGTCGGTGTTGCCAATTAGCGCGTCTAGCGTCAGATATTCTGAAAACCGACTTTTTGCCGCTACATTTTCTGCAGTATTTTCAAACACTGCGTCAAATACTGACCAAATGTTGATAAGCGTGTGATGCGGCTGGCGAAACCGCGTTGCCCGCATATCGTAATCCGGCATTATTAGAGGCAAAATTTCGTTGCCGTGAATTAGGTTGTCGTTTTCTTCCGTAAATGATTCCGATACGGAGCCTCTATATCCTACGCGGGCGGCAAGTTCACTAGGGGTATTTTCAAAGGCGGCAAGTTCAACTCGCGCGCATGAAACGCCGAACAGCCCTGCCACCTCCGCGGCTATCTTCTCAGCCCAATGCTCCCCGGAATCTCTTCGGATGGGATACTTGAACAGCCACCGCTGCTTAATGTTGGACTGAAACCAGAACTTAGGCTTGCTGCCCATATGCTCGAAATTCATCGAGTCCGGGTCTTGCAGCCACTCCGGTCTCACCTCTATAACGGGATACGGCGCAGGCGTTTGGGGCATCGCATCCACCACGCCTACCCCACCCGCTCGAATATCGTCGCTACCCCCTGCCCGCCGCCGACGCACATCGTTACCAGCCCCAGCTCATCGTCGCGCAAGCCTATCTCTTCCATCAGTTTCACGGTCATTATCGCGCCCGTAGCGCCTACCGGATGCCCAAGGCTTATGCCGCTGCCGTTCACATTGGTCTTGTCCATGTCCATATCCAGCTCGCGCATGCAGTAGAGCGCCTGCGCCGCAAACGCCTCGTTGAGCTCGATCAGGTCAATGTCGCCGATGTTCATCCCGGACTTGGACAGTGCCTTGCGGACGGCGGGAACGGGGCCCGTCCCCATTATGGCAGGCTCCACGCCGGCCACGCCGCGCGTATGCCAGCGCAGTTTGGGCCGCAAGTCCAACTCCGCCGCCTTTTCGGCCGACATAATCACCACTGCCGCAGCGCCGTCGTTGATGCTGGATGCGTTGCCCGCCGTTACGCTGCCGTCGGGCTTGAACACCGGACGCAGCGATGCGAGCCGATCAAGCGTAGTGTCTGCGCGCGGCCCTTCGTCTTGCGAAACCACGACGGGATCGCCGCGGCGCTGCGGCACGCCGACCTCAACTATCTGTTCGCTGAAGCGTCCGTTTTGGATGGCGGCCACGGCGCGCTGGTGGCTCATCAACGCCAGTTCGTCTTGGTCTTCGCGGCTGACCTCAAAGCGCTCTGCCACATTCTCGGCGGTTACGCCCATATGATAGCGGTTGACCGGGCAGCCAAGCCCCTCGATCAGCCCGTCGCGCATCGTGGCGTCGCCCATTCGCAACCCGTCGAAGCGCGCCCGGTAGTCCAGCATATAGGGCGCCTGGCTCATATTCTCAGCGCCGCCGGCTACCGCAATGTCCACTTCGCCGGTGCGCACAAGCTGCGCCGCCATATTGATGGCTTCCAATCCGGACGAACACTGACGGTTCACCGCAATAGTAGGCGTCTCTTGGGGAATGCCCGCCTTCAGCGTGGCGAGCCTTGCGGCGTAGCCCGCTTCCGCCGCCTGCAGCGCGTTGCCCAACACAACCTCTTCCACCTGATCCGGACGAATGCCCGCGCGCTCAAGCGCCGCCTTGATTGCTTCAGCGCCCAAATCCGGCGCCGCCACATCCTTGAACGCGCCCCCGAACCGGCCCACCGGCGTGCGCGCGCCGCTAACGATTACCGCATCTTGCATCGCATCTCTCCTGAATGTTTTGGGTATATGAGCGTGTCTTTGGTCAAACGGCGTCTTTGCGCGGGCGGCGCATTCGCGATTATCGCCAATTCCCTAAATTAGTCTGATAGCCTTAACCCGCTTTGCGCCCTTGCGCCTTTGCGTTTATGTCAGTGTCCGCAGCGCTTGGCTACTCGGCGGTGCGCCCGCCGTCTATCACAACCTCGCTGCCGGTGATAAATGACGACTCGTCGGACGCTAAGAAAAGAACGCCGTATGCCACTTCCTCCGGTCTGCCGTGGCGTCCCAGCGGCACATCCTCCGGTCTGCGCGCGCCCGGCGCCGTCCTGGAAAACGCCAGCATATCGGTTGCGATTGGGCCCGGATGCACCGAGTTCACGCGAATGTTCTCAGCGGCGTGCTGAATCGCCGCCGCCTTTGTGAATATGCGCACTGCGCCCTTGGACGCGTGATAGGCGGTGTTGCGCGCGCTGCCCGTGATGCCCGCGCCCGACGATATGTTGATGATAGAGCCGCCGCCCGCATTTCGCATCGCCGCTATGACGGTCTTTGTTCCAAGGAAGGTTCCCTTGGCGTTCACATCCATAACCTCATCCCAAATCTCTTGGGTGGTGTCCAGCAGCCCTTGAACGCGCAGAACGGCGGCGTTGTTCACCAGCACGTTCAGCTTGCCGAAGCGCTCCACGGCGCCGTCAACCGCGCGCTGCCAGCTCGACTCATCGGTGACGTCTAGCTTCACGAACAGCGCTTCGCCGCCGTCGGCGTTAATATTCGCCGCAACCCGCTTGCCCTCAGATGCCAACAGATCGCCGATAATCACCTTTGCGCCCTCGCGAGCGAACAGCCGCGCCTCCGCCGCGCCCATCCCCCTTGCGCCGCCGCTTATAAGCGCAACCTTGCCCTCAAGCCGCATATCCCCCGCCTTCCTGATTACAAGATTAGAGATACGCAAACACTAACACCGCCCTTGCGCTCAGTCAACCTAGAGGCGCGGGGCATTCTCAAAGTCGAGTGTTATCGATATGATAAGGTTTTCAAACTGCCGTTTAGGATGTGCGCCGCGGATAAGGCGCGGGTGTATCGGCGCAATGTCAGATGCCAATGCTGCGTCTCCAAACGGATGCCCCAAAGATAGGCACTCACACGGTCAGCAATCTCACAAATTCGGTGAATGTAAGAATAAGCAGATTGAAGAAGCCGAGCATCCCCATTTTTCCGAATATACCAAGCGGCAATCGGTGGAAATACGCATCTTGGAACGAGGGATTGCGCGCAATGCAGCGTGCCAAAGTAAGAACGCCGCCCAATCATTGACATTGCATCCGCCTACGCATACATTATTCTATCTGCGCGCAAAACGCTGGGCGGCGCTCATTAGAGCAAGGTACGGCGCAAATCGGTATTAGCGCTATCGCCCGTTTTCATTACACATTCAACGCAAAGGCGTGGCTATGACAGACCTCAGACACACGGCGCTCTACGATACGCATCTGGCGCTAGGCGGGCGCATCGTGCCGTTCGGCGGGTGGGCGATGCCCATTCAGTACACTAGCATTCTGCAAGAGGCGCGCGCCGTGCGAAACAATGCCGGGCTGTTCGACGTGTCCCATATGGGGCGCTTGGACATAAGCGGCGGCGGCGCTGCGTCCCTGCTCAACCGCGCGCTTAGCGTCAACGCGGCGGCGCTGCGCATCGGGCGGGCGCGCTACAATGTGATATGCAACGCATCGGGCGGCATCATCGACGACTGCATCGTGTATCGGCGCGGCGATGAGCGCTTTCTGCTCATACCCAACGCCGCCAACACCGCCGCAGTGCTAAATTGGCTTGCGCGCTTGAATACGCAACCCGACGATGTAAGCATCCGAAACATCACCGCGGACACCGCTATGATTGCGCACCAGGGACCGCAGGCGGCAGCAATGCTAAGCGGCGTTGCATCGCGCGATCTTGCGTCCGTCCGCCCATTCGCCGCCGTAGAGGCGGGGATCGACGGCGTGGATGCGCTGCTGGCGCGCACCGGCTACACCGGCGAAGACGGCTTCGAGATAATCCTGCCGGCGGCGGATGCGCCGCGCATATGGCGCTTGCTTATGGACAAGGGCGCCGCTGCATGCGGCCTGGGCGCGCGCGATGTGCTGCGCTTGGAGGCGGGCTTGCTGCTGCACGGCAACGATATGGACGCGCAAACCAACCCGTATGAGGCGGGGCTTGACCGCTTTGTGGATCCGGACAGAGAGGGATACGCCGCGCGCGAGGCGCTGCTTAAGGCGCGCGACGAGGGCGTCGACAGAACGCTGGTCGGCTTCACTATGGCGGGGCGCGGCATCCCGCGGCACGGCTACACCATAAGCGACGGCGAGCGCAATATCGGCATCGTAACCAGCGGCGGGCCATCGCCTACGCTTGACAACGCCATAGGTTTGGGGTATGTTCCCGCTTGCCATTCGGCGATAGGCTCAACGCTCAAAATTGACATTCGCGGGCGGCTTGTAGAAGTGCAAGTCGCGCGCCTGCCCTTTTACTCACGGAGAAAGGCTTAATGATCCCTGCCGAACTGAAATACTCTGACGAACACGAATGGGTCAGCGTGGACGCCGACGGCGTGGCGCTGGTGGGCATCACGGAGTTCGCCGCCGAAAGCCTGGGCGATGTGGTGTTCGTGGAACTGCCCGAAGTGGGCGCAAGCGTGGCGCAATTCGGCAAGATGGGCGAAATCGAGTCCGTCAAAGCGGTGTCCGACCTGTATTCGCCGGTGTCGGGAACGGTCGCGGAGCGCAACGAAAGCCTGATCGACAGCCCTGAGCTCGTCAACGAAAGCCCATACCAAGACGGCTGGATGGTGCGCGTCAAACTTGCGGACGCCGCCGAACTCCACAACCTTATGTTCGCCGACGACTATTCCGCTATGCTCGAAGCCCAGGGATAAGCCTGCGCCCCCGCCAATCCATAAACCCGCCTATACACATACCGCACGCCTATCGCGCCAACCCAGCATTCGCCAAATGACCGACGACCGCTTCATCTCGCCATACACCCCCAACACCGACGCAGACCGCCGCCGTATGCTCGACGCTATCGGCGTGGATTCGGCAGACGAACTCTTTCGAGACATCCCCGCGGCGCATCGCAACCCCGCGCTGGATCTGCCGCAGCCGGCGTCCGAATTCGAGCTCAAGCGTTACTTCGGCAAACTCGCGGCTATGAACAAAACGCCCGGCGAGTACGCCTGCTTCTTGGGCGCAGGTTCGTATAGGCATCACATCCCCGCAATCGTGCGCCAGCTCACAAGCCGCAGCGAGTTTATGACGGCTTATACGCCCTATCAACCCGAAATATCGCAGGGGACGCTGCAAACCGAGTTCGAGTTCCAAACCCTGTGCGCTCAACTAACGGGGATGGACGTCGCCAACGCCGGCATGTACGACGGCTCCACTTCGCTCGCGGAAGCCGCTCTTATGGCGGCGCGCGTTACACGGCGCAACCGCATCGCCGTGCTAGACTCCGTATCGCCCGCATACATCGGCGTTCTGAAAACCTACGCCGAAGCGCCGGGCATCGCTATCGACGTCGTGTCCCCCGACGATATTGCGCTGTCGGACGAT
Organism: Dehalococcoidia bacterium; assembly: GCA_965204605.1. Classification (GTDB taxonomy): domain Bacteria; phylum Chloroflexota; class Dehalococcoidia; order Lucifugimonadales; family JADFKI01; genus Bin90. The sequence continues at coordinate 3,032,605 of OZ241999.1, read as the reverse complement.
ACGGCGTGTCTGATAGCGCAGCAGCCCGACTTCCTTGGATGCGTCCAAGATATGCGGCGCTTGGCGGATAAGGCGCATGCGGCGGGCGCGCTGTTCGTGGCGTACGCCGATGCGATGGCGATGGCGCTCTTCAAGCCGCCGGGCGAGTACGGCGCTGACATCGTGGCGTCCGAAGGGCAGGCGCTGGGCGTCCCGCCTACATTCGGCGGCCCGTATGTGGGCATATTCGCATGCAAGCAAGACTACATCCGCCAAATGCCCGGCCGCATCGTGGGCAAGACGCTGGACACGCAGGGGCGCGCGGCGTATGTGCTGACGCTGCAAACGCGCGAGCAGCATATACGCCGCGAGCGCGCAACCTCAAACATATGCACATCGGTGGCGCTGATTGCGCTTATGACCACCGTCTATATGGCGGCAAACGGCAAGCGCGGGATGCGCCATATCGCCAACCTCACCTATCAGAAAGCGCACTATTTGGCGTCGCTGATACAAGACATCCCCGGCTACTCACTAGCGCAAGACGGCGTATTCTTTCAAGAATTCGCGGTGAGTTGCCCGCTGCCGCCGTCCGAGATTAACAAGCGCCTGCTTGATTACAAGATAATCGGCGGCTTGGACATAAGCGACCGCATTCCCAACGGTATGCTGGTCTGCGCCACCGAAGTCAACACCCGCGAAGAGATCGAGGCGCTCGCCGCCGCGCTCGCGGAGATAGGCGGATCGCAATGAACGCACTTCAGCAACGGCTTGCCACCGACCGCCGCCGTCTGCTTATGGACCGCAGCGTCCCCGGCAGAATGGGCGTCAGCCTGCCCGAAAGCGATGTGCCGCAGCAGCCCATGCCCCCATCCGATACGCTGCGGGACGATCTGGATTTCCCCGAAGTCAGCGAAAACGAAATCGTCCGCTACTTCTCAACGCTCAGTCAGCTCAACTTCTCTATTGACCACAACTTCTATCCCTTGGGCAGCTGCACGATGAAGTACAACCCCAAGGTCAACGATGAGATTGCGGCGCTGCCCGGATTCGCCGATATTCACCCGCTGCAGCCGGATGCCACCGCGCAGGGGGCGCTGCGCCTTATGTGGGAGTTGCAGCAGCGGCTCATAGAGATAACCGGAATGGCGGGCTGCAGCCTTGCGCCTATGGCGGGCGCTGACGGCGAATTCGCGGGGATGCTTGTGGCGCGCGCCTATCACCGCGCGCGGGGCGACGACCGCCGCGTCAAGGTGCTTATACCGGACAGCGCGCACGGCACCAATCCTGCAACCGCAAGCATGTGCGGCTTCGACGTCATCACGCTGCCGTCGGACGCCAACGGGGACACCGATTTGGACGCGCTGCGCTACTCAGTGGGCGACGACCTGGCCGGCTTGATGATTACGCTGCCCAGCACGCTGGGACTGTTCGACTCCCACATACTTGAGGTTATACGGATTGTGCATGAATCCGGCGGCATCGTGTATGGGGACGGCGCGAACCTGAATGCGCTGCTTGGGCGCATCAAACTCGGCGAAATCGGCTTCGATGTGATGCACTCCAACCTGCACAAGACATTCACGCAACCACACGGCGGCGGCGGCCCGGGCGCAGGCCCGATTATGGTCAGCGAGCGGCTGCTGCCGTATCTGCCCACGCCTGTGGCGCAGCGCAGCGTCGACGCAGACGGCGGCGAATGCTACTCGCTCCAAGCGCCGCCGAACAGCATCGGCCGGATGGGCGCGTTTCACGGCAACTTCGGCGCATTGGCGCGCGCCTACGCCTATATCACAACGCTCGGCAATGAAGGCATCGCCGACATTAGCCGCGACGCCGTCATCAACGCCAACTACATTATGAGCCAACTCAAAGACTGCTATGACCTGCCGTATGACCGAAGCTGCATGCACGAAGTAGTGTTCAGCGCGCGAACACTCAGGCGCGATTGCGGCGTCAGCGCCTTGGATGTAGCCAAGCGGCTGATAGACTACGGCATACACCCGCCCACGATGTACTTCCCGCTCATCGTGGAAGAGGCGCTGATGATCGAGCCGACCGAAACCGAAAGCAAAGAGACGCTCGACTACTTCATAGAGGTGATGCGCGCCATAGCGCAAGAAGCGCAAACCGACCCGGATGCGCTGCATGCCGCGCCGCACGATGCGCCCAACACGCGGCTTGACGAAGCGCGCGCCGCCCGCCGTCCCGACCTGCGCTGGCGCCGCTCATAGCGATAGCCGAAATCGGCGATTGTGAGCGATGCAGTGCTCCCGTCGCAGCGATTATGCCTAATTCCTATGGTATAATCTCCCCTAGATGCTTGGAGATATGCGGCAGGCGGCGGTAGCGGGGAAGTTAGGGTCCGACAATCTCCCCAAATACTCGGAGATACGCTATGACCACTGCAAGCCGTAACCGCGCCGCCGCTGTCAAGCGCTGGTATGATTTCGTGCCGGATCCGCCGCCGGTTGAGGATGGCATGCTGCAAAATCCCATCATCGAAGACATAGCGTCCATACTGAGACTGCACTTCAAGCCGCGCGCCGATTCGGTCTTGGTGTCCGGCCCCACTTTCATCCTCTACGACATAAACGACCCGAATGCGCGCATAGCCCCCGACTGCTATGTAGTCTTTGATGTAGACGCTCACGCCATCGCGGGACACAACAGCTACCGCGTCTGGCAGTGGGGCAAGCCGCCCGATTTCGCGCTAGAGATAGCGTCCGAAAGCACAGCGCTAAACGACGTCACCACAAAACGCGACATCTACGCGCGGATAGGCGCGCGGGAGTACTGGCGCTTTGACCCAAGCGGCGGCGAGTTGTACGGCGAGCCGCTTGCAGGCGAGCGCCTAGTGGACGGCAGATATGAGCCGTATCCGATTCACACAGACGCCGACGGGGACATATGGGCGTACAGCGAGGCGCTGAACTTGGACTTCTATATGCGCGGGAATCGGTTCTGGGTAAAGGACTCGGCGACGGGGGAATGGCTGAACTTTATTGAGGCCGAAGTTGAGGCGCACGAAGTCACCAAACTGGCGCACGAAGCGACTAGTCTGGCACATGATAGGGAACGCCAATCACACGAGGTGACTAGATTGGCGTATGAAGCCGAAATTGAGGCGCATGAGCAGGAACGCCAAGCGCACGAAGCCACTAGACTGGCGCATGATAGGGAACGGCAAGCGCACGAAGCCACTAGGTTAGCGCATGAAGCCGAAGTCGAGGCGCATGATAGGGAACGGCAAGCGCACGAAGCCACTAGGTTGGCGCATGAAGCCGAAGTCGATGCGCGCCGACGTGAACGCCGAGCATTGCTATCGACAGAAGCGCAGGTGCGCGAACTGCGCGCCGAGCTAGACCGCCTGCGCCAATCCGAATAGCGGCGCGCGACTTGGCATTCGGCGCAGCGCATCCCAACTGCCCCGCAGGAACGCGGGCGCAAACGAAAGCATTCACGCAACTCAGCAGAAAGGCAACACAATGGTAGATGTTGGACAGGCGGCGCCGGACTTTACGCTGCCATCGCAGGACAACGCCGATGTAACCCTCAGTGCATTCAAGGGCGATAAGGCGGTCATACTCTCGTTTCACATATTCTCGTTCACAGGCGGTTGAACGGGGCAGGTCTCTTCGTTCCGCGTGGCGAACCCGCTGTTCGAAGAGAAGAATGCCCAAGTTCTGGGCATTAGCTGCGACGCCCGTCCGTCCCAAACCGCATACTCCGCATCGCTCGGCGGCATACCCTATCCGCTGCTGGCGGACTTCCACCCCAAGGGCGCGGTAACGCAGGCATACGGCATCTACAACGAAGAGCGCGGCGCTCCCAATCGCGCGGTGTTCATCGTGGACACCGAAGGCATCGTGCGCTTCAAGCGCGTCTATGACAACGCCATAGACCTCGATCCCAAAGACATCCTCGCCGAACTGGACAAACTCTAACCGCCGTCCGCAACCGCACATGGATTAGAGACTGCCCGCCTGTTCTGCAATGCGGGCAGTCCTTCCCAATTATGCGGCGGGCGGCGAATGAAAGACGGACGGATTTGCGCAACATCTTTCGGGAGGGCGAACACGCTCTCATTATTGACCGCCGAGGGCGGCGCTACCTGACGTTGCTGCGCGCATCCACCAAGTTCGAATCGCACCTGGGCGCGTTCCCGATCGACGACCTGATTGGCGCTGAAGCGGGCTGCTGGATGACCACCAACCGCGGGCATGTGCTGCTTGCGGTGAAGCCCACGCTGGCGGACTTCGCGCTTGATATGCCGCGCATCGCGACCGTGGGCTATCCCAAAGACCTCGGCGTTATCCTAGTCTATGGCGACATCTTCCCCGGCGCGCGAGCGCTAGAGGCGGGTTGCGGCTCCGGCGCCGTTACGATGGCGCTGCTGCGCGCGATAGGCGAGCGCGGGACGCTGGTATCCTACGACCTGCGGCAGGATATGATTAACCGCACGCGGCAGAATGTTCAGTTCGTTATGCCCGATCCCGCCAATCTCACGCTCAAGCTGGGCGATGTGTATGAGGGGTTTGAAGAGCGCGAACTCGACCGCATCGTACTTGACCTGCCGGAGCCTTGGCTGGTTGTGCCGCACGCATCCGAGGCGCTGCTGCCCGGCGGCATAATCGTCAGCTTCCTGCCCACCGTGCTGCAGGTGCATGAGCTTGCGCGCGCGCTGAGGGCGGCTCACACCTTCGAGATGATAGAGACGATGGAAGTTCTGCTGCGCCCGTGGAATGTGAGCAACCGCAGCGTGCGTCCGGAGCATCGGATGGTGGCGCACACCGGCTTCATCACGGTTGCGCGCAGATGCTCGCCGCGCCCGGCATCGCAAGTGGCGGAGCGCGCCTAGCGTAGTTCGGCTTCAGGCGGCCAAAGTTCGGGCGTTTCCCATACTTGCCAGGCGGCGTGCGGGTAGCGTCCCTCCAGCAGCGGCATATGGCGGTCGGACAGCAGCGGCGCTTGCAGATCCCCGCGCTGCGCCGGGGATGGCGCTATGTCCGCCGCCGATGTCTCCATGCCCTTTGCTTGGATTAGCGCCTTGAAGCCGCCCAAGCCGCTTGGCTTGATTAACTCGCGCATTGCCATCAGGTTGGCGCTGCGGTCGCGCGGGGACAGGGGCATAGTACGGACTTGGCGCAACATATCGTCTATGCCCAACGATTGCAGTAGCGCTGCCTGCGTAGTGTAGGCGATTGCGCTCAAGCTGGCGGCGCGCCCGTCGGACTGGAGCTGCGAGAAATCCACATGGGCGCTGATGTCTTGGCGTCCGATGCGCTGATACGGGCTGCCGCCTTCGGTATGGCGGTAGTATGTTTGCAGCGTTCCAAAGCGCCCTTGGTGGGAGTACAGCTCCGCCGCTTCATAGCCGTAGTCGATGGTGATGACGAACCCTTTGTCCAGCGCTTGCGCCGCTTCGCCGAGCCAGCTTCGGGTATTGAGGCGCACTTCGCCGCTGAAGCCGTCGGGCAGGGGGAAGCCTAACGCGCTGATGCGCTCCGCCAAACGGGGCGTCGAGGGCGCGGCGAGCGTCTCTGTGAAAGCGCCGTCTGCATCCAGCGCAACGTATATCTCGAGGGGCGCGCCGTTCACGATGCGGAAGCGGTGAACGGGGAAGGCGTCCACAAGTTCGTTGGATAGCAGGCAGCCTATGACGCCTCTCATGGGGACGCCTTGGGCGCGCAGTCTGTCGACGGACGGGTTGGCGGCGGCGCTTGCGGGGGCGTAGCGGTCGATGCAGATGTAGCGTAGGCAGCGGGCGAATTCGGGGGATAGGCGGGGGGCGTAGGCGGCGACGTCGTTGGCGAGGATGCCGTTGCCGGCGCCCATTTCCACGACGGTGAATTGCGGGGGCTTGCCGATGAGACGCCACATATGGCGGAGCTGAACGCAGAGCAATGCGCCGAATGCGGGATGCGCCGCCGGACTGGTGTAGTAGTCGCCGGCTGCGCCGAAGGGGGCGGCGCTAGTGTAGTAGCCGCCGACGGGGTGGTATAGCGCAAGGCGCATGAACTCGGCGAAGGTGATACTGCCCTGCCGCCGAATGCGGTCGCGGATTGCCTGCTCAGCGGCGGTTTGGGTCATCACATTAAGCGGCTACGATGCGGCGGCGGGAACGATGCGGGATGCGATTAGAGCGCTTATTGCAAGCGCGCGTGGAGGCGTAAAGACGCAACGGGGCGGCAATCAGGATTTGGCGTTGGAATTGGCGGCCGCGGCGGCTTTCGCCTGCCTTAGGCGGCGGTTGTGGGAGCCTTGCCTGTCCCAGCCTGAGCCCTGAATGGAGTTGTTGAACTCGCGGCGCTCGCCGCATATCTTGCATTTGCCGATACTGACGGGGCCGTTGGGGCTTTCAATCTGCCAGTGGTGGCGATTGCACTCGGTAGCGTCGGTAGCCTCTTGCGTCAATGTACAATCCCTTCGGTTTTGACTGGTGGCGCTTGCGGTTGGGATGCGGCGGCGGTTAGCGCCGGTCTATCGGCACATACTCCACATCCATATCCCCGATGTAGAGCAGGCGGGGGCGCAGCAGGATGTTGTTGTCGAACTGCTCCATCACCTGCACCGTCCAGCCGGGGATGCGCCCCATAGCGAATATGGAGATGAAGAGGTCTTCGGGGATGTCCAGCAGGTAGTAGATTGCGCCGGAGAAGAAGTCCACGTTTTGGCAGATGCCGCGCCGCGCGTAGGGTTCCATTACCTTGGTTACGGCTTCCAGGATGGAGAACCAGCCGGGTTGGCCTTTGCGCTCGCCAAGCGCGCGGGCGTCGTCCTTGAGGTGAATGGAGCGTGGGTCGACGGCTTTATAGACGCGGTGTCCGAAGCCCATAACGCGGCCGCCTTTGCTGCGCAGATCGCGCACATAGCCTTCGGCGTTGGATTCGTCGCCGATTTCCATCGCCATCTTCATAACCTCTTCGGCGGCGCCGCCGTGTGACGGTCCTTTGAGAACGCCGATGCCGGTGGTAACGGCGCAGTGGAGGTCTGCCTGCGTGGACGCGGTAACCCTTGCGCCGAATGATGATGCGTTGATGCCGTGTTCGGCGTGCAGAATGAAGTCTTTGTCTATGAGAGCGGCATCTTGCTCTTCGGGCTTTTCGCCGAACAGCATATAGAGGAAGTTGGCGGCGTGATTGAGGCTGCTGTCGGGCGCTATGGGCTGCTTGCCTTCGCGGATGCGGGCGTGAGCGGCGACGATGGTGGCCGCCTGCGCGGTGAGGCGGATGCCCTTGCGCAGAGTGGCTTCGGCGGAGTTGTCTTCGGTTTCGGAGTCGTAGGCGGATAGCGCAGATACGGCGGTTCGCAGCACATCCATCGGATGCGAATTCTGGGTGAGGCCGATTACGCTGAGAACCTCTTCGGGCAGCGCGCGGCTTGCCTTGAGTTCGGAGTCGAAGGCATCAAGCTGCTCGCGCGTTGGAAGGCTGCCGTAAAGCAGAAGGTAGATAGTCTCTTCGAATGTGGACTGCGTCGCCAGGTCGTCGATGTTGTAGCCGCGATACAGCAGTTTGCCGATGTCGCCGTCAATGAAACTGGACGTGGTGCGGTCTATATGCACATCGCGAAGTCCTCGGTGGAGTTCGACCTTCTGCTCGCTGCTCATTCCGTATCCTCCCCCGCTTTGATTTGGCGCATTCGGCGACGGGCAAACCCGCGCTCGCTGCAACTCGTGATAGTTTGTATTGAGTGGGCTAATTCTAGCGCTTTCGCTTTTGGGGTGTCAAGGAAGGGCTTTAGCGCAAGGTGTTTGAGAGGGAGAATTGACGCAAAGGCGCGGGGGGCGCAAAGGGGGCGGGCGGTTAGAGGGCGTCGGCGAGCAGTTCGACTAGGTGCTTGGCTTTTTTGCCGCAGGCGTGTTCTACCTGCTGGCGGCAGGATACGCCTTCCATTACGATATCGAAGTCGCCTTGCTGGGCGCGTATGGCGGGGAATAGGGACATTTCGCCGATGGTCATTGAGATGTCGTAGCGCTCTTTTTCCATGCCGAAAGAGCCTGCCATACCGCAACAGCCGGACGGTATTTCGCTGGCTTCGCAACCCGGGATGGCGTTGAGCGCCTGCATCGCGGGGCGGGTTCCTACAAGCGCCTTTTGGTGGCAGTGTCCGTGAAACAGCACTTTGCGGGGCGGGTTGGCGTACTGCAGGGTTGCGCCGTGCGTCTCTTGGGCGTAGATTAGGAACTCTTCTATGAGCATCGTGTTGGCGGCTATGGTCTTTGCCTTGGCGTCGTCGCCTAGCAGGTCGGGGTATTCGTCTTTGAAGCTGAGTATGCAGCTTGGCTCTATGCCGACGAGTTTTGCGCCGCGCTCGATGTGGGGATAGACGCCGTCCACATTGGCGCGGGCGCTTGCCTTTGCCTTGTCCATGTAGCCTTTGGAGAGCATGGGGCGTCCGCAGCAGGCTGCGGGCGGCAACACCACTTGGTAGCCAAGCGCGCGCAGAACTTTGACGGCGGCGATGCCGATTTCGGGGTGATTGTAGTTCGTGAAAGTGTCCGCGAACAGCAGCACGGTGCCGAGCTTGGCGTCGGATGGGGGGGAACCGCCAGTGGCTCTGAACCACTGCGTAAAAGTTTGGCTTGCGACGGGCGGCAGTGTTCGGCGTTTGTCGATGCCGGCGTAGCGCTCTAGGAGCTGCTTGCCGAGCGCGGATTTGAGCGGCAGGTTGGACAGGGGGGCGAAGAATGACGCTAGGCGGTTGACGGCGGCGATGTTGCCGAACAGCATATCGCGCAAAGAGTGGCCGTTCGCTTTGTGGTATTTGTCCAGGAATTCGTACTTGAGCTTCGCCATATCCACGTTTGAGGGGCATTCGGCGGCGCAGCCTTTGCATTCTAGGCACAAGTCCATAACTTGGCGCATGCGCTCGCTAGTGAGGGATTCGGGCGGCAGCGCGCCGGACATTGCGCCGCGGAGGGCGTTTGCGCGGCCGCGGGTGGAGTGTTCTTCATCGCGGGTCGCCATATATGACGGACACATCGTACCGCCCAAGACTTTGCGGCAAGCGCCCTGCCCGTTGCACATCTCGATGGCGTGGGCGAAGCTGCCTTCTTGGGCGAATGCGAAGCCGGTTTGCATTTGGATGGGCTTGTATTCGGGGCCGATGCGCAGGTTTTGGGTCATGGGGGGGGAGTCCACGATTTTGCCGGGGTTCATGATGCCTTGCGGATCGAAGGCGCGCTTCACATCGCGGAAGGCGTGGTAGATGCGGCTGCCGAACATCTTCTCGTTATATGGGCTGCGAACTAGGCCGTCGCCGTGTTCGCCGCTGAGGGAGCCGCCGAATTCTAGGACAAGATCGCTGATTTCGTCGGATATGGACACCATCTTGTCAACGCCGTCTTGGCGCTTGAGGTTGATTAGGGGGCGTATGTGTAGGCAGCCGACGCTGGCGTGGCCGTAGTAGCCGGCTTCGGTGTCGTGGGCTTGGACGATTTGGTCGAAGCGGCGGACGAATTGGGGGAGTTTTTCGGGTGATACGGCGGTGTCTTCCACGAAAGGGAGGGGCTTGGCGTCGCCGGGGACGTTCATCATAAGGCCGAGGCCGGCTTTGCGGACGTCCCAGACTTTGGCTTGGTCGGCGGGCTTTATGAGGCGCGGCATAGCGTAGCCGAGGCGGTCGCGGCGAATGCGCTGCTCTAGGCGCTCCAGCTTGGACATAAGCTCAGGTTCGGTTTCGGCGACGACTTCGACTACTAGCAGCGCTTCCGGATCGCCTTGGATGAAGTCGGTGATGCGGGAGTAGGCGAGGTTGCTTTTCGCTTGGCGGATTATCATGCTGCCGATGAGTTCTACGGCGGCGGGATCCATTTCAAGGGTGGCGACGGTGGCTTCCATGGATTCGATTAGGTTGTCGAAGTGTATGACGGATAGGGCGCGAAGCTTGGGGCGGGGGACTAGGGCGAGCTTGGCTTCGGTGATGGTGACCAGGGTGCCTTCGGAGCCGACGACGAAGCGCGCCATATTGAAGGCGCTGCCGCCGACGAATTCGTCTAGGTTGTAGCCGGATACGCGGCGCTGGATTTTGGGGTAGCGCGCTAGGATTTCGTCGCGGTGGGTTTCGCCGATGCTGAACAGGCTGCGGTAGATGTCGGCTTCTAGGGATTCGCCGCGCATTTTGGCTTCTAGTTGGGCGCCGTCGATGGGGCCGAAGTGGGCGGGGTCGCCGTTGGACAGAATTGCGTCGAGGGAATGGACGTTGTCGACGGTTTTGCCCCACATGATAGAGTGGGCGCCGCAGGAGTTGTTGCCGAGCGCGCCGCCGACATTGCCGCGGCTGCTGGTGCTGGGGTCGGGCGTGAAGAACAAGCCGCTGTGGGCTATCTTGTGGTTGAGTTCGTCTAGGATGATGCCGGGTTGGGTTCGTACCCAGCCTTCTTCGGCGTTGAGTTCGATGATGTCGCGCATGTGGCGGGAGAAGTCGATGACGATGGCGTTGGCGACGGTTTGGCCGGCGAGGCTGGTGCCGCCGCCGCGGGGGAGTACGTGGACGTTGTGGCGGCGGGCGGTTTCGACGACGGCGATGACGTCGTCGTCGTTCTTGGGCAGCACAACGCCGACGGGTTCGATTTGGTAGATGCTGGCGTCGGCGCTGTATAGCATGCGCGTCATCTTGTCGAAGCGCACTTCGCCGTCGACGCGGCGGTTTAGCTCTTCTACGAGTTCTCGCGTGTCCGCCTCGGCGGATGGGGCGGATCGCAGGGTGGTTGCGGTTGCCATATTTCCGTATCCCTTCAAGTCCGCAAAGCGCGTGGCGGCGCAGATAGCGGGTGATAGCGCAAGCGTTGGATTTTATCGCAAAGCGGGTTTAATCGCAAAGATGCGTCTTAATAGGATAACTGGTTTGGGGCGAGGATTCAAAGAAAGGCGGGGGTTGCAATGCCATAAGGGACGCAGTGGCAGGTAGCGGCGGCGATAGTGGGCGCCGGCGGGGGGCTAGGCGCGCTTGGGTTTGGACGGCGGCGGGTTTCGGGGAATGCGGGGGCGAGGGTAGACGCTAGATGTCGAAGATGTCGCTGAGTTTGCAGGTGAAGCCGGGGAGGACGTCGCCGCCGTCTAGCGCGTCGTCGGCGGTGAGCAGGGTGGGCGCGTCATGCTGATTGGGGTTCTACCGCGCTCGTGTTTTTGAGAATACCTGTATTTTGTACGCCTAGGATGCCCGCTGACCGTGTGTCCATCTTTGGGCAACTGGTTGGAGCCACAACGTCCGCCTCTGACCTCATGTCGATATGTTCGTGCGCGAGTCATAGACCGCCTCCTACTAAATCTAAATAGCGGTTTGAATCTCTTTAATATCTAACGCCACTAGGCTATCCGAATACTATTCTGCGTGCGCCGCTTACACGGTATATAAGCCCAATAGACCCGATAAATGAAGCTAAAATAGCGTGCATCAGTGCATCAACACCTGTTCTGTGTACGAACACACCTCGTTGCCAAAATACCGCGTCGGCTATCTTAACGGCGATAGCGCGTCATTGGCAGAAAGGTCTAATCACGCCAAAGCCGTTGCGCGCTTGACACGGCGTGCAACGCAATCAGACTACCGCTCTATTCATTTTTAGATATGCTATTCGAATGGCTGTGTGAGCGCGCGGTGGGGTTGGCTGTTATCGGCTAACGGGTGTCAGTTCGCGGCGGGCGTTATAGCGCCGTTGCGTATGCTGAAGCGGGCGATATGCGGCAGGAATCGGGCGTCAACGGCGTGCGCGTCGGCGGTGGTGATGAGCGCTTGGCGGTATCGGATTGCGCGCTCTAGCGTCTGCAGGCGGCGGGCGGCGTCTAGTTCGGACAGAACATCGTCCATTAGGATGACGGGCTGATGCGCGCGGCGGGCGGCGAGATATTCGGCTTCCGCCAGTTTCAGCGCCAGCGCTAGGGTGCGCGTCTGCCCGCGCGATGCGAATGCGGCGGCGTCCATATCGTCCAGCGTCAGGCGCAGGTCGTCGCGGTGGGGGCCGACGAGCGTAACGCCGCGCGCAAGTTCGGCCGCGCGCCGCTCTGCCAGTCGTTGGCGCATAAGATCGGCGATCGCGTCATCGGACGCCTCCGGCGGCAGCGGCACATTGGGGTTGTACGCCGCCGCCATAGTTTCGGTTGCGCCGCTCATTTCGGCGTATATGGGCTTGGCGCTTTGGGACAGCGTTTGCGCGCTTGCCCGCCGCCGCGCTATGACGAGCTTGCCTTCGTTCACCAGCGCGTCATCCCAAAAGCCGAGTTCGTCGGGGCGCGCGCCGCCGTCCCTGATTTGGCGCAGCAGGTGGTTGCGCTGCCGCACGATGCGCTCATAGCGCCGCAGCGCGCGCAGATATTCGCGGTCTGCCTGGGCTATAAGTATGTTGAGATAGCGCCGCCGCGCGCTCGGCGAGCCATACACGATGTCTAGGTCGTCGGCGCTGAACATCACGGCGTTGAGCTGCCCAATAAGGGCGGAGGCTCTGCGGGGGGCGCCGTTGACGCGAAAGCGCTTTTGGACGGCGGATGCGTCGCGCGGAGGGTTGCTGTTGGTGGCGGCGGATGCGTCGGCGTGAGCGCTGACAAGGTCGATCTGCAGGCGCAGCGGATCGCCGCCGCGCTCCACATTGGCGGCGATCCGCGCGTAGGCTTCGCCGCCGTCGGTTGGGACGCGGCGCATCAGGTCGCGGTCATTCGCGGTTCTGGGCGAGCGCGCGATGGCGAGCATATAGATCGCCTCGATGAGGTTGCTCTTGCCCTCGCCGTTGCCGCCGTGGAACAGCGTCATGCCGGGCTGCAGGTCAAGCTCAAGCCGCTCATAGTTGCGAAAGTTCGCTAGGCTAATGCGCGTGATGTGAATGATGCGCCTCGCAAGTCCGTAAATCCGTAGCGCGCAGCGTTAAGAGATGGCACATAAGGTATAATAGGCGTCAATCGGATTTTACCACAGCGCGTTTGCGGCGCGGACGGGCGGCGCGCGAGCGCTTGAAAGGACAACCCCGTAGCGCTATCGCCTAGCGCTTGACGCTGTCATAATGCTTTGCTAGGTTTAGCCTAAGTCAAACTTGCGCGGGAGGGCGTTATGCAGGTGAATATGCAAGAGGCGGAGTCCAGCCTATCGGAGTTGGGCGAGCTTGCGTGGCAGGGGGAAGAGATAATCATCGCCAAGGCGGGCAAGCCGTTCCTGCGCCTAACGCCGTACTATGAGGAAGCCGCGCAACGCCGCTTATCGGGCGCGCTGAGAGGGCAGATTTGGATTGCGCCCGATTTTGACGATACGCCCGAAGAGCTGATAGACCTGTTCTATGATGGCGAGATTTTCCCCGAAGAGCAGTCTGACAAGCCCAAAGAGTGATGCAGCGTCTTTTGCTCGATACCCACGCCCTTCTATGGTGGCTCACCACGCCTGAACGCCTGAATGCGCGCACCCACGAAGCGATTTCGGACCTGAACAACGATGTGTTCGTCAGCGCAGTCAGCGGTTGGGAGATTGCGCTCAAAGCCAATCTAGGAAAGTTGCAAGCGCCCGATAACTTGGCGGTTATGGTTGAAAGGGAACGCTTTACGCCGTTGGCGGTTACATTCTCGCACGGCGTACAGGCGGGTAGCCTTCCGTTGCATCACCGCGATCCGTTCGATCGGCTTCTGATAGCGCAGGCGCAAGCGGAAGGGCTTTTGCTGGTTACGCGGGACGCCCGAATACGGCAGTACGGCTTGCAAACGATGGCGGCGTGATGCGCTCAGATTGCGTTGCGCTCACTACGCATTCTGCGCCAGCCGCGTAGCCGCTTTGGGTAAGACCGCAAGTTTTAGTTGCATCAGTTGCAAGAGGGACAGCGTATTATGAAGTGGATCGCGCTTGCGGGCGGCGTGGGCGGCGCTAAACTGGTGCTGGGGCTATCCAAGATACTGACGCCGCGCGAACTGACCATCGTGGTGAACACCGGCGACGACGAGCAGTTCCACGGCTTGCATGTATCGCCCGATGTGGACACGGTGATGTACACGCTGGCGGGGTTGTCCAACATCGAGACTGGCTGGGGAATCGCGGGCGAAACCTTCTATGCGCTGGAACGGCTGCGCGCATACGGCGCTGACACCTGGTTCAACCTAGGCGATAGGGACTTGGCGACCCACATACGCCGCACCGAACTACTGCGGCAGGGCTATACCTTGTCAGAGGCAACGGATATGCTGCGAAGCGCGCTAGGCGTGGCGCACCCGATTGCGCCTATGAGCGACCAAAGCGTCCGCACTATGCTGACCACCGATATTGGCGATCTGCCGATGCAGACCTACTTCGTGAAAAACCGCTGCGAACCGATTGTGAGCGCCATTCGCTTCGACGGCGCTGAGCATGCCCGTCCGTCGCCGGCGCTGGCGCAAGCCTTGTCCGAAAGCGATGCGCTGGCGTTCTGCCCGTCCAACCCATTCGTCAGCGTTGCGCCCATACTCGCCGTGCCGGGCGTGCGCCGCGCCATAGAGCGCTTCGGCGGCTTGCGCGTCGCCGTCAGCCCAATCGTGGGCGGGCAGTCGGTCAAGGGCCCGGCCGCCAAGATGATGCGCGAGCTTGGGCATGAGGTTTCGTGCGCGGGCGTTGCGCGGCAGTACGCCGGCCTCTGCGATGTGTTCGTGATTGACGATATGGACGCCGCATATGCGCCCGTCGTCGAAGCGCTTGGAATGCGGGCGGCGATAACGAACACGATTATGAACGATGACGCCGACAAGGTTCGGTTGGCAAAGTACATCTGCGGGCTGACGAAGTGAGCGCAGGCGGGATAGTCGCCATCGTGCCGATGAAGCCGCTTCAGCGCGCAAAGACGCGCCTGGCGGATGCGCTAACGCCCTCGGAGCGCGCCGCCGTGAGCCTTGGGATGCTACGCCGTGTGATTGCGGCGGCGCAAGCGTCGTCCCTCAGCGACGTGTGGGTTATCGGCGGCGATGCCGCCGTCAAGCAAGCGGCAGAACGAGCAGGCGCAAAGTGGCGCAAAGACTGCGGCGGCAATCTCAACGAATCGCTTGAGATTGCGATGCGGCAGGCGTTCAAATGCGGCAATGCGGCGCTCTATCTGCCCTCCGATCTGCCGTTTGTAACCGCCTGCGATGTGAACGCCTTGTTGAGCGTATCCCAAGACGGCGCAACTCTAGCGCTTGCGCCCGCCAAACGCGACGGCGGCACCAACGCTATGCTAATCCCGCGCGGTTCGCCGTTTCGTCCCGCGCTGGGCAAACGCAGCTTCTGCCGCCACACGGCGCAGGCGCAGCAGCTAGGCATCGCCTTTGCGGTGTGCGAAAGCGACGGGTTCGGCATAGATCTGGATACGCCCGCCGACCTTGCGGTGTGCGCCGCCGCCGAGCCGGGCTTCGTTGAGAACCTAACGGCGCTGGCGGGTTTAGACGAAGTCGACTTATAAAGAGGGACGTATTTAGGGAGAGTGAAGAAGCGATGGCATTGAAACTGGGCGTGCTTTTGCCCACCCGCCAACTGGTTATGAGCAGCGATGAGCCGCCAAGCGTCGAGCCGCTGATGGCTATGGCGGAAGCCGCCGAGCAGGCGGGCTTGGACTCCGTGTGGGTGGGCGATAGCCTGACCGCAAAGCCGCGCCTTGAGCCGCTGACCACGCTTGCGGCGATTGCGATGCGAACTCGGCGCGTGCGACTGGGAACCGCCGTGCTGCTCGCCGCGCTGCGCCATCCGGTCGCGCTGGCGCAGGCGGCGGCAACCGTGGACGCCATATCGCAGGGACGGCTCATTTTGGGCGCAGGCGTCGGCGGCGCATTCAACGCGGCGCAACGACAGGAATGGCATAACGCCGGCGTAGATCCCGCCCGCCGCGCAAGCCGCTTCGAAGAGGTAGTAGAAATAGCCAACTGCCTAACGCAGGGCGAAAGCGTTACATTCACCGGGCGGCATTTCGACCTAGACGGCGTGAGCGTGCGCCCGCGCGCGCTGCGTCCCCAAGGCGTGCCGTTCCTGGTGGCATGCCACTGGCGCGCCGGACGCGAGCGGCAGTTTCAGCGCGCCGCAAGACTGGGCGCCGGCTTTATGTCCATATCCGACTACCCCGACGAGTACGCCCGCGTGGTGGACAAAGTGCGCGGCTATGTATCAGAATGCGGCGGCGATCCCGCAAGCGCGGAAGCCGCTTTCTATATGACCGTGAACCTCGATCAGGATGAGCGCAAAGCCGCCGCCGAATCCGACGCATTCCTGCGTATGTACTACGGCGTCAATATATGGGGCGACCGCTGGGGGCCGTTCGGCGGCGCGCAGCGGGTAGTCGAGCGCATCGGCGAGTATCGCGACGCCGGGGCGCAGACCATAATCGTGCGCTTTGCCTCATTTGAGCAAGAACGCCAAATGGACGCCTTCCTAAATGAGGTTGCGCCGGAGTTTGCCTAAACCGTCGTGTGATATGATAACGCTAACGGGAGGCTTGCTATGGCTATGACACAAACGCTGACACGCCCGCCAACGCGCGCGGACAAAACCGAAGATGCCGCAGATACTGCGCCTATGCCGCTGGAACTGCGCTTTGAACCCGCCATTGCGATGACGGAAGATCTGTTCACGGCATTTTGCGCGCAGAACAGCGATATGCGCATCGAACTCACCGCAGAGGGGGTATTGGAAATTATGCCGCCAACTAAAGGCGATACAGGGTCGATAGAACTAGACATTGCGGCGGATTTGAAGATTTGGTCTAGAGCGGACGGCAGCGGCGTCGCTTTCGGCCCGACCGCCGGCTTCACACTGCCAAACAACGCCATACGCTCCCCCGACGCATCGTGGGTTTTGCGCTCGCGTCTCGCCGCGCTGACCGATGAAGACAAGAACCGCTTCATCCCGCTATGCCCCGATTTCGTGGTGGAACTGCGATCGACTACTGACAGGCTAAGCGTAGTGCAGGCAAAGATGGCAGAGTATATCGCAAACGGCGCGCGGCTAGGCTGGCTAATCGATCCGATAGCGCGGCGCGTGTATGTGTACCGCCCCAACGCCCCGGTGGAAGTATTGGATGCCCCCGATACGCTGTCCGCCGAACCTGAGCTTGCGGGCTTTGCGCTGAACCTGACGCCCATATGGGAGCCAGCGTTTTAGCGAAACGCTGAGGAGGCTTGTTATGGCTATGACACAAACGCTGACGCGGCCGCCAAAGCCGAAGCGCGCGCATCCTCCTTTCGGTTGTACGCCGACGGAACTGCGCTTTGAACCCGCTATCGCGCTGACTGAGGAGCAGTTCGCGGCGTTCTGCGCGCAAAATAGCGATATGCGCATCGAACTCACCGCCGAGGGAGTATTGGAAATTATGCCGCCTACTTATAGCATTACAGGTTCCCAGAATGCTGATATTACTGTGGAGTTGGGGATTTGGGCTAGACGCGACGGCACAGGCGTGTTCTTCGGCCCGACCGCCGGCTTCAGATTGCCCAACCGCGCAATTCGCGCGCCCGACGCATCGTGGGTTCTGCGCTCGCGCCTTGCAGCGCTATCGGATGAAGACAAGAACCGCTTCATTCCGCTATGCCCCGATTTCGTGGTGGAACTGCGCTCAACCACTGACAGGCTAAGCGTAGTGCAGGCAAAAATGGCAGAATACATCGCAAACGGCGCGCGGCTAGGCTGGCTGATTGACCCGATAGCGCGGCGCGTATATGTGTACCGCCCCAATGCGCCGGTGGAAGTCATGGACGCCCCCGATACGCTGTCCGCCGAACCTGAGCTCGCGGGCTTTGCGCTGAATCTAACGCCAATATGGACGCCGGCGTTCTAGCGCGCGGCGCTCGCCTCTATCCCACAACTCAACGGTTTGCGAACAACCCATTAGTGCGAGGCAACTATATCCGATGGCAAACGACATACTGGTGGAGCGGGATGGCAGCGTCGCCACCGTGATTTTCAACAGACCCGACCAGCGCAACGCAATTAGCTACGCCGGCTGGCTAGAGCTGCGGCGCATCGCAATGGAACTTGAGCGGGACGACGGCGTGCGCGTCGTGGTTCTCGCTGGCGCAGGGGACAGGGCGTTCTCGGCGGGCGCTGACATAAAGGACTTCGAGCGGTATCGCAGCAACTCGCGCATCGCCGAAGTGTATGCAGACGCATTTGACGGCGCTATGGACACCATTGAGGCGATGTCCAAGCCCACCATATCCATGATACAAGGCTTCTGCGTGGGCGGCGGCTGCGAACTCTCAATGGCGACGGACATACGCATCGCCGCCGACAACAGTCGCTTCGGCATTCCCATAGCGCGGCTGGGCATCCTGGTGGGATACGGCGAGATGCGCCGCTTGCTGAACCTTGTAGGCCCCGGCAACGCATCCTACATCCTGCTGAGCGGCAGACTGATTGACGCGCGAGAAGCGCACCGCATCGGCTTAATCACCACGCTCGTCGGCGCCCAAGATCTGCGGCAACACACCTACGAACTCGCCCACGAAATAGCCGAACTTGCGCCGCTGAGCCACGCCCGCAACAAGCGCATCCGCGACATCCTGCTGCGAAACCCGTCCGGCGAAGGCTTGACCGACGAAGAGCGCCGCCTGCCGTTCACCAACTTCGACAGCGCCGACTTCCACGAAGGCCGCGCCGCATTCGTAGAGCGCCGCAAACCCCACTTCAGAGGCGTATAGCCGGCCGTCTTACGCTGCCCGCCCCAAGCATTGCGTCTCTGCGCCTTCGCGTTAACCCTCTTATGCAACATAGCGCGGCATAGGGGATTTTTGCCGTGAACGCCCTGCCCTTGAAACGCCGTATGTAGTATCCTATTCCAAATTCCGAATGCCAATCGGCATAGCGTCGGGTTGCGCCGATATTGTGGAGATAGCGTATGCAAAAGTCCGAAAGAAAACTCCCGCTGCAAGGGATAAGAGTAATAGACTTCAGCCAAATCTTGGCGGGGCCGTTCTGTACGATGTTGCTGGCGGATATGGGCGCCGACGTCGTCAAAGTGGAAAAGCCCAACGGCGGCGACGACACGCGCCGCTACGGCCCGCCCTTCATCGAGGGCGAATCGGCGGCGTTTCTGACGCTCAACCGCAACAAGCGCAGCATCGTGCTGGATCTCAAAAACGAACAGGGCTTGGGCGTTGTGCGCCGAATGCTGGCGGACGCCGATGTGATGCTGCACAACTTCCGCCCCGGCGTGGTGGAGCGAATGGGGCTTGGCTACGACGATGTGTCCGCGCTGAACCCCGCCATCGTATATTGCGCAGTGTCGGGTTTCGGCGCCACCGGCCCGTACAGCCAACGGGCGGGCTTCGACCTTGTGGCGCAAGGCATGAGCGGGCTTATGAGCATCAACGGCTTTCCCGATTCGCCGCCCGCCAAGGTGGGCGTGCCTATGGCGGATCTGAACACCGGCATGTTCTGCGCCTACGGCATTCTGACGGCGTACATCAACCGCCTCGCTACCGGCAAGGGGCAGCATGTAGATGCCTCACTGCTGGAGTCGGGGATGGCGTACACTCTCTACGAATCGGCTACCTACTTTGCGACCGGCGAAGTGGCGGGCCCGCTGGGTTCGGCGCATCGGATGATTGCGCCCTATCAGGCATTCGCCACGCGGGACGGCTACATCAACATCGGCGCCGCCAACCAGAATAACTGGGAGCGCATGTGCCGCGCGGTGGGGCGCGACGACCTGCTGGACGACGCGCGCTTCGCGTCCAACCCGGAGCGCATGGTCAACATCCAAAGCCTCACGCCGATTATGGAAGAGACATTCCGCACGCAGACGACCGCCCACTGGGTAGAGACTTTGGAGCGCGCGGGCGTCCCCTGCGGCCCTATCTACAACATTGAGCAAGTCTATGCCGATCCGCATGTGCAGTCGCGTGATATGGCGGTGGAACTGCAGCATCCCAAGGCGGGCGGCATCCGCAACATCGGCGTGGCGGTCAAGCTTTCGGACACGCCCGGCTCCGTGCGGACGCCCGCGCCGCTGCTCGGCCAGCACACCGACGAGGTATTGGCCGAGTTCGGCTATGCGGATGCAGACATAGCCGCGCTGCGCCAAAGCGGGGCGCTGGGGGCGGGTTAGCGCAGCAATCGGCGGCTTGCCCACTGCGCCAACCGCTTGATACGCATAAGATACTTGGAAAGACAAAAGACAAAGGCTAAAGGACGAAAGATGCCGTTTGTGAGTACGGACAACGCAGAGATCTACTACGAAGCGCACGGCGAGGGTTCGCCCGTGGTTTTGGCGCACGGCGCAGGCGGCAACACGCTGGTGTGGTATCGGCAGGTGGCGCATTTCGCGCGCTGGCACAGAGTAATCGCCTTCGACCATCGCGGTTGGGGCAGATCGCGCTGCCAGCCTCAGCATAAACATGCGCGCTATTTCGCCGACGATATGCGCGCCGTTATGGACGCCGCCGGCGCAGCGCGCGCCGCTATCGTATGCCAGTCTATGGGCGGTTGGACGGGCATGCAATTCACGCTGGCGCATCCTGAGCGCGTGTCCTGCCTTGCGCTGTCCGGCACTCCCGGCGGCGTGCAGACGCCCGGCGTAGTCCAAGCGCGCGACGCCCGCGCCCGCAGCCGCGCCATCGACCTTGACCGCCCAATCGCTTGGAACGAACCGCATCTCGCGCTTGCGCCCGACGCATTCGAGCGCGATCCCGCTATGGCGCTGCTGTATCGCCAACTATCGGCGCTGAACCCGCCCATCGGCGACACCGGCACGGGTGAACTCGGCGTATCGCCCGACGCGCTGACCGGCTACGATACGCCCACGCTGATGGTGGCGGGCGCGCAAGACCGCATATTCCCGCTCGCCGTGCTGCAAGAGGTTTCGCAAGTCATACCCGGCGCAAAGCTCCACATCATAGAGCGGGCGGGACACTCGCCCTACTTCGAAGCGCCCGCCGAGTTCAACCGCGTGGTGGGCGAATTCATCGCCGCGCGCAATGGCTAATTCGCGCTGGGCTGCCGCCCGATTTTGCATTTAATTCCTATTATGGTATAGTATGCGAAATTCCAAGGCGGACGATTCGGCGGCATCGCGGATACGGAGTTCCGGGCATATGTTGTCTTTGAAAGACCTGCAAGACATCGCAAAGCGGGCCGAAGAATATAGCGGTCTGTACGCCAACAACGAACAAAGCACTAAGATTTCCCTAGTGCAGCCATTCATCGGCGGCTTGGGCTACGACTATCTCTCCCCAACCGAAGTTATTGCGGAATATACCGCGGATGTGGGCATAAAAAGGGGCGAAAAGGTTGACTACGCCGTTATGCGGGACGGCGAACCGATAATTCTGTTTGAGTGCAAGGCGCTTTCAAATGCGCTGGGCGTCTCCGAAATATCGCAACTCTTTCGCTACTTCCAAAGCACGAATGCCGCTATTGGCGTTCTGACAAACGGCGTCATCTACAAGTTCTTCAGCGATCTGACCGACGTTGGCAGAATGGATGATACGCCGTTCATGGAAGTGGACATCCGTTGCGCCACCGAAGTCGACATCAGCGAGTTGCGCCGCTTTTCCAAAGACGTCTTCGACGCCGACGCCATCAAGACCGCCGTAATCAACGCGAAGCGAGTGAGCGTCTTAAAGGAATACTTGGAAAGCGTGTATGAGCGCCCCGACGACGAATTCGCCAGACTGCTTCTCCGCAAACTGATTTCAGGCAGGGTTTCCAAAGGGCGCGTGGAAGAGCATAGAGGCTTGGTGAAACAGGCTTTTCACGAGTTCGTGCGCGAGAATAGCGTATCAGCAAACAGATCCGATACTCCGCAAGACGCAAGCGACGGCGAACTCGATTCCACGCTTGACCAACCGCAAGCGTCGACGGCGCAGCCGCCCGCACCGATAGCCGCCCCCGTCCAAGAGCCGCCGCTAATCGTCCCCAACCCCGGCGGCGAATGGCAGCCGCTGTCAGACATTAAACATCAAGCAGGCAGTCGCCCGTCAGAGATAATGTTCCCTGACAACCTTTCTGCCACAGTTAGCTACTGGAGTGATGTGGTAGTTGAAAGCGTCCGTTGGCTTACCGATAACGGGTACTTGAACGCAAGCCACTGCCCCGTTCAAGTTGGAAGCAGTTACATTATTGCCGCTCAACCCGTACATGCTAACGGCAACGCTTTCAACTATCATAGAGAAGTGAACGCTCTCTATATCAATACCCACTACTCGGCTAGGGCTTCCGTAAGAAACGCCCGCCTAATCATAGAGCGCGCCGGCTTGGACGCATCCCAATTCAAGGTGCGCTGGTAGGCGGCGGCCGCGCTGATAGGCGCTCCGCATCATCCTATCTGTAGCCCCTGCATCCGCGCCCCCCTCATCACCGCGCGCGCTGCGCTACGCGGCGCACGGCGTCAACCAGGGCGTCCACTTCGGCTTCGGTGGTGAGCGCGTTGAGCGCGCCGGCGCCGCCGGTTTGGAGCAGTATGCCTTCGTTTAGCAAGCCGGTGAATAGCGCTTTGGTCATACCGCCGTCGCCGCTCAGCGCGGAGCGGTAGTCGGTGATGTTTTCGGCGGTGAAGTGTATGCCGAATAGGGATGCCACGCCGGTAACCTGCGCCGCTATGTCAAGTTCGTCGAACACGGCGCGAAGCTTGGCGCGCAAGGTTTCGCCCAGCGCGTTCATTCGCTCATACACCTGCGGCGTGAGGCGGTTCATCACCACTTCGCCCGCCGCCATCGTCATCGGGTTGGCGTTGAATGTGCCGGCGTGCGCCAGGGGGGTGTCATGCGTGGGGTCGAATAGCGCCATCACATCGCGCCGCCCGCCCCATGCGCCGACGGGCATGCCGCCGCCGATTATCTTGCCGAATGTGGTCATATCGGGTATGACGCCGAACAACTGCTGCGCGCCGCCCGACGATACGCGGAAGCTTTGCACTTCGTCGAATATGAGCAGGATGTCCAGCTCCGCGGTGAGCGCGCGCATGCCGCGCAGGAAATCGGCGGCGGCGGGCAGATAGCCGAAACTGGATGACACCACTTCCATTATCACGCAGGCGAGGTCGTTCTTGTGGCGGCGGATTAGGCGCTCGCAGGTTTCCAAGTCGTTGTAGGGAAGCGTGATGACGTCGTCCGCAATGCTGGGCGGCTGTCCCGGATGCTCCGGGACGGGCGTTGTGCCGTCGGGGTCGAGCGCGCTTGCGGGCGGGCGCACGCTGACGGATACATACTCGTGGGAGCCGTGGTAGCCGCCCTCGAACTTGGCTATCTTGTGCCTGCCGGTGAAGGCGCGCGCGCCGCGAATCGCCATCATCGTGCCTTCGGTGCCGGAGTTGGTGAAGCGTATCGTCTCTACGGACGGCACGCGCTCGCACAGCGTCTTCGCCAGCCGAACTTGCGCTTCGGTGGGGCCGCTGAACGAGTTGCCGCGCGCCGCCTGCGCTTGGAGCGCCGCCACGATGTCGGGATGGGCGTGTCCCAAGATGTGCGTGGTGGCGTTAATCATAAAGTCTAGATAGCGGTTGCCGTCCACATCATAGACATAGTGGCCGGCGGCGCGGTCGACGAAAGTGGGATAGGGCGCAAAGTACGCCGTGCCGCGCGAGCTTCCGCCGGGCAGGTAGCGCGCGGCTTCCGCCTGAAGCGCCTCCGATTTGGGCGTGGCGGCGATGAAGCGGTCGGTTTCGCGGCGTAGTTGGGATGCAGCAGGCATTGAGCGCTCCTTAGTGGCATTAGGGTTGGAATGGCAAGCGATAGGTTGGGATAGCGGGTGAAATCGGCGTTTGATTGGGCAAGTGGGATTATACTTGCGGGCGGGCGTATGGGCAATTTGGAACTGCGCGCGCCTAAGTCGCCATATCGCGCGGGGCGCGGGCGAAGCGCGCCGATTGGAGTTCGGCGGTGGTAACCTGCGGCTCTTGCGCCAGCTCAGCGTACAGCGCGGGCGGCGGCGATACATCGCGCAGCGCCGGTATGACCTCTTCGCCCATAAGCCGAACTGAGCGCATCAACTTTTCGTGTTCCATTCCGCCGAACATCATCCAATTGCTGATGTGCGTCGCGCCCACGTCCGCCGCGCGCTTGAACTTCTCGATGACGGTTTCTGGACTGCCGAAGAATAGCCTGTCCAGGAACGCTTCATCGTCCAGTTCGCCGTCGTAGGGGCTTGCGTCGACTGCGCCGTTCACGACGTCGTGGCGGTTGAGGCCGCGCTGAGCGCGGTTCTGCCAGCGCACATAGCGCAATGCGTCATATGCCTCTGCGTCGGTGGGCGCGACGTGGGTCATGCACTGCAAGCCTAGCGACAAGCCGGTCGCGGGCTTGCCGAACTCGGCGCGGGCGTGGACTAGGGACGCCATTTGCTTGCGGACGCCGTCCATGCCCATCATGCTGGAGGACAGCGGCAGCATATCCAAGCGCGCCGCCAAGCGCATGGACTCTACGCTGGTTCCGGTAACCCAAAGCGGCGGGTGCGGCTGCTGCTTGGGCTTGGGGAAGACGGTTACGGGGTTCTCGATGCGCACATAATCGCCATCGTAGGTGAACGATTCGTGGGAAGTCCACGCCTTGAGCAGCACATCGAGCGTCTCTTCGAACTTGCCGCGCGATTCGCCCAAATCGCTGCCGAAGCCGGCCATCTCATAGCCTTGGTATCCTCTGCCAACGCCGCACATTAGCCTGCCGTCGATGAGGTTGTCCAACACGGCTATCTCTTCGGCGAGGCGCAGCGGCTGCCATACGGGGAGTATGACGGATGCCGTGCCGATGCGAATGCGCCGCGTGCGCTGCCCGATGTAGAGCGCCTGCATCAAGGGCGCGGGCGAATTGCCGTAGTTGGTGAAGTGGTGCTCGGCGATTAGGCAGTAGTCAAACCCCAATTCTTCGGAGTATTGCACCTGCTCTACGCCCTCTTCAAAGAGCGTTTTCCAATTACGCAAAGTGGGGTTGGGCCACTCTAGAAACAAGCCGAATTGCATTCAAAACTTCCTTTGCTGTTCTTGTTGTTCGCGTTGTCAATAATCGTATGACGATTGGGGGACGGCGGCGCTTGTCAGTTAAAGCGGCTCATCGTCTCTTGGATGCCTTCCGCAAGCAGGCAGGCAATCGCATCGGCGGCGCGCTCAACGGCGGCGTCCAGGATCTCGCGCTCGTCGGGCGGCATTGGGCCGATGACATGCTCGATCTGGCCGGCGCCGTCCGCGGGCATCCCTACGCCTATGCGCAGGCGGGGGAAGGCTTGGGAGCCGGCCGCCTCAATCACGGACTTGAGTCCGTTATGGCCGCCCGCGCTGCCCTTGGCGCGCAGTCGAAGCTTGCCCGGCGGCAGGTTAATGTCGTCGCACACGATAAGAAGCTTGTCCGCCGGCAACCCGTAGCGCGCCTGCAGGTAGCGGATCGCCGCGCCGCTGCGGTTGACATAAGTGCGCGGCTTGACCAGCGCTACGGGGCGGTCTGCGATAACGCCTTCGCCGATTATCGCCGAGCTGCGCCGCCGTTCAAGCCGAATGGCATGCTTTCGCGCCAGCGCGTCAACGCACCAAAAGCCGGCGTTGTGGCGGGTGGCGGCGTACTCTGCGCCGGGGTTGCCCAAGCCGACGACCGCAAGCGCCGGCGGTTCGGGATGGCGATCGCGCTTGTTCGCGAAAGGGTGTAATAGGCTACGCATTCGCATAAATGGAGTGAGGCTCCGAGCGGGCGTCAGAGCCTCAGCGGCGAGGTTCTTTAGTAGGTTGGCGTTGGTTGATCCGATGGGTTACGGGACAAGCCCTATGATGGCGCCCACCACGCAACTCACCATAATAAAAGAAAGCCCTATCAGGCCGCCAACCATCCAGCGAAGCGTCGCCACCTTCGACTTCTCGATCTCGATCAGAAGGCGGTAATCGGACTGCTCTACCTCATTCGAGACGTCTTTGCGGATGCGTTGCTCGGACTGCTCTAGCTTTTTCGTGAAACGCTCTTCCGTTGCCTCTAGCGACGTCGTGAAGTCTTTGCGGATGCGCTGCTCGGACTGTTCTATCTCTTTCGTGACTTCAGTGCGGATGCGCGTCTCCGATGCCTCTAGCGCGGCCATGAAACGCGTCTCCGACGCTTCCATTGCGGTCGTGAACTCAGTGCGGATGCGCCGCTCAGTCTGCTCTAAAGCAGCCATGAAGCGCGTCTCAGACGCTTCCATTGCGGTCGCGAAGTCAGTGCGGATGCGCCGCTCAGTCTGCTCTAGCGCGGCCATGAAGCGCGTCTCAGACGCTTCCATTGCGGTCGCGAAGTCAGTGCGGATGCGCCGCTCAGTCTGCTCTAGCGCGGTCATGAAGCGCGTCTCAGACGCTTCCATTGCGGTCGTGAAATCAGTTCGGATGCGCTGCTCGGATTGCTCCAAAGCGGTCGTGAAATCAGTTCGGATGCGCTGCTCAGATTGCTCCAAAGCAGCCGTGAAGTCGGTTCGGACGCGCTGCTCGGATTGCTCCAAAGCAGTCATGAAGTCGTTGCGAGTGCGCTGCTCGGACCGATCCAACGCTTCCGTGACGGCGGTGCCGATAATCCGTGTCAATGCCTCTAAGTCATCCTTAGTGGCAAATTCCGTTTGCGGTTGTGTCTGTGTAACCATTGCAGCCCCCTATCCATGGATTGTATGTATCATACACCATTTGGGGATTGTTTGCGTTGCGAATTCGGGAGCGCACTACCCTTGCGTAGTTGGCATTGGTATTGCTCTCTTGTTTGTTAATGCGTTGTGAGCGCATTGCGATGCCGCCGCTCGCGCGCTATTCGCTTCTGAGGCTTGCGCGCATTCGCTCCCACGCTTGGCGCGCCTCTTCCACGGAGCCTTCGTCTTCGATGGTGGTGATGTCGCCGGGGTCTTGGTCAAGCACAACCGCCTTGAACACGCGGCGCATTATCTTGCCGCTGCGCGTTTTGGGCAGCATGTCCACGAAGTTCAGCTCGCTGATGACGGCGACGGGGCCGAGTTCGCGGCGCACCGCCAGCAGCAGTTCGCGCTTGAGTTCGTCTGACGGGGCGTAGTCGTTTCGCAGCACAACGAAGGCGGATATGACTTCGCCGCGCAGTTCGTCGGGGCGGCCGGTAACGCCCGCTTCGGCTACGGCGGGATGCGTCAGAAACGCCGATTCCACCTCTATCGTGCCGATGCGGTGCGCCGCTATCTTGATGACTTCGTCGGCGCGTCCGGCGAACCACACATAGCCGTCTTCGTCTATGTGCGCCGAATCGCCGGTGAAATAGACCTGCTCGTCGGGTATGCGTCCCCAATAGTCCGTTCCGTAGCGTTCCGGTTCGCCCCAAAGCATCGGAGTTAGGCTTGGGAAGGGGCGCTTGACCACGAGTATGCCCTTTTCGCCGGTGGCGCAGGGTTCGCCTTCGGGCGTCATAACGGCGGCTTCTATGCCGGGCATCGGCACGCCGCTGGAGCCGGGCTTGATGGGCAGCATCGCCAAGCCGTATGGGTTGCCCACCAGCGGGCCGCCGGTTTCGGTCTGCCAGTAGTGGTCTATGACCGGTATTCGGTTTTGCAGCACATCTTGTTGCAGCCATTCCCACGCGGGCGGGTTTAGCACTTCGCCGGCGCAAACGATGCGCTCCAGTGTGGGCAGGTCGGATTTGGGCTTGCCTTCGTCGCCGTAGCGCATAAGCAGGCGCACGGCGGTGGGGGATGTGAACATTCCGGTTACGCCGAATTCATCGCAGAGCCGCCAGATCGAGTCGGGATGCGGATGGTCGATAGCGCCCTCAAAGGCGATTGTGGTGCTGCCGGCGAGCAGCGGCGCATAGACGATATAGGAATGCCCCACAATCCAGCCGATGTCCGATGTCGCCCACCAGACGTCGGTGTCGCGCAAGCCGAAACACCACTTGCCCATGCTATTGACGCCCACCTGATAGCCGCCGTGCGTATGCACCGCGAGCTTGGGCTTAGCGGTTGTGCCGGATGTAGCCAGGATGTAGGCGGGTTCGTTGGATTCCATCTCGACATAGCCGCCGTCGTGTCCATTGCCGCGCGCAAGGAAGTCGTCCCAGCCGATGTCGCGGCCGGGCGTCATCGGGGCGTCGGCTGTACGGCTGAGCACGACGACATGCTCCACTGCGTCGCCGCCGATTTCGAGCGAAGCGTCGACTATGCCTTTGAGCGGGATGTCGCGCCCTTTGCGATAGGTGATGTCGGTGGTGAACACAAGGCGGGAGCCGCTCGCTTGGATGCGGTCGCCGAGCGCGCCCGCGCCGAAGCCGGCGAACACTACGGAGTGGATAGCGCCGATGCGGACGGCGGCGAGCATGAGCAGTATCGCCTCTACGGATACGGGCATATAGATGGTGATGCGGTCGCCCTTGCGGATGCCCATACCGCGCAGCGCCGCCGCCACGCGCTCAACTTCGTGCTTGAGCTGCGAGTAGGTGAGTACGCTGCGCTCGCCGCGCTCGTTGGCGTATGCGATGGCGGCGTGTCCGCCCCAGCCGCGCTCGACGTGGCGGTCGATGCAGTTGTAGGCGATGTTCGTGGTGGCGCCGCTGAACCAGCGAAAGTCGGGGAAATCCCATTGGAACACATCGTCCCACTTGCGAAACCAGGGCAGCGCATCGGCGGCGCGCGCCCAAAATTCGTTGGGGGATGCGGCGGCTTCGCTGCGCCATCGGTTGACGATAGGGTTGATTGTCTGCATAGGGCTTGCCTCCCGTGTGTGATATGCGCGATATGCGCTTTGGCGGTTGTTGGCGGCTTACGATGTTTAGCCGATAGTTCTTGTAGTCAAGTAGTCAAGGACAATCCGCGTATCGGGATGCTAATCCCCAACTAGCAGTTCGCTGATGGGCGCTTCGGTATGGGCGAATGGCTTGAGATTGCCGATATGCAAGCCTTCGGCGGGGGCGAATGCTTTGGCTTTGAGCGCCTCTATGAGGTCTGATTCGCTGCGAATGTCGTCGTCGAACAAGGTTACGCACTTGCCGATGCCGTGCTTGGAGTGGGCGTCGCTGCCGCCGCTGCCGGTGAAGCCTAGGTGGCGCGCCACGTCCAGCGTGAACAGGTTTTCGCGGTCGGTGTTTGCGCCGTTGGCTACCTCGACGTCGTCGACCAGTTCGAACAGCGGATGCTTAGACGCCTCGATTGCGGTTGTGGGTCTGACGCCATTGGCGCTCTTGAATAGCAGGTTGATGTTGTAGGGCGGGCGGTTGAAGAAGTTGCGGAACGGGTGCGCCGAGATCATCACGCCGCCGGCGCGGTCTATCACTTTGCGCAAGCCGGCGGCGGTGTGCATGCCGCTCACATAGCGATGCAGTCCGAAGGCGAGAATGTGTCCCATATCGGTGTTCACTTCCAGCGCTCTGATGGCGGTCAGTCCGGAGCCTTTGAAGGCGCTTGCCAGTTCGGCGGCTTCCCATCCGCCGGAGTGTTCGGTGAGGCAAACGCCGTCAAGCCCGATGCGTTGCGCTTCTTGGATGAGTTGGTCGGTGGCGAGGCCGCTGTCGCTGCTGCCGCGAACCGTATGCAGATGCAGATCGAATATAGCCAAGTATCGTTACTCTTTCGTTAGGGGTTGGCGGATTGATTGCGCGATTATGTAATGTATTGGGGCGACGGATATTAGGCATTCTCAGCACGTGCAGGCGTAATAAATCCAGCCCAACTTCAGCCGTTCCAACGCAAGCGAACAAGGTCAGCATTACATCTATCTTGGAGTAGCCCTTCGTACACTGCGCAAGCCTGTTCAACCTTCCACGCGATACAGAGTGAAGTTCATCGTTCCTGTTCACTGCGCCGCCCTCGCCTACCCTGCGTTTGTTCACAGGCAAGCAACTATACAATCCGTAGGCGTCGCGCTCCTGTACCGAGCCGTGTCCAGCAAATGCTCCAACAGACGCAAGAACGTGGCTTCGCTCCTATCTCTCCCACCGATTGCCCGAAGCGCTTCCGCCACCGCCGTACCTATCCAACGCCAATTGCGCATATCATCCCGTCTGACGCCCGCATCTCAACAATCGATATGAGCCTTGACCGACGCCTACCGCACTCTCTCTGCTTCCAGCGCCTCCATAGATTGGAGCGCTTTTTAAATCCACGAATCGATAGTCTCGGGCTTGACGCCTATAACCCTAGACATTGAGATATTTCGGAGTATCCCATTCCCTCGGAGTGCATGGCTACCGCTTGGCGCTTGATTGATTCCGGGTAGTAGCTGCGGCTGCCTCGGATGTGAATCGCGATGGATGCACTCGACATAAGGAAAGGGCTGTTTTCCGTGAGAGATGCCGATTTTGAACAACCCAGTTAGAGGCGCAGTGCGGGCATTGCATCTCGTCGCGATAGCCTCTTTGTATTAGCATCCTTCTTACTGTAAATGATACCGTTTAGGCGCTAATTTCAACTCAATTATAGCAGCCCTGCGCACGATGAGAGTACCGGCTACGGAGTGAAGCTCTCAAGGATAGCGGCGATCTGTTCGGTGTAGTCGTCGACGCTGCGCTCGCACACGCCGCCCACTACATTAAACCCGTACGGCACCGCAGGGTATTGCGATGACAAAACGATGAGCTCAACATAGCGCAAAACGCAGTACTCATCAGAAGGCCGCCATATGTACATTAGCCGGTAGGTTTCGCTGTCGCCGTGGCTGCTCTTGCGAAAGTCGGTTATCTCGAACACATCCCACGCCTCAGTTCTCGCAAGTTCAACCAAATCGTCCCGCACCAATTCGGCGAACTCTGCGATCGAGTAGTCGTCATCCGAAAGGTCAAACACATATATTTCAAGATTGGCGGCGCCGTCCTCGCTCACGAATATGGCATAGTCTTCGTCCGTTTCGTCGCCTAGGCTCCAAGCGGTTGGAATGTCTATTTCATAGCCGTATCCGTCGCTGCGATAGGTCGTCCAGGCGGCGGGCGTGGGAGTGGCGCTGAAGGCGGGCGGCGTCCAATCGGCGAAGCTCGCGATCATCTCTGACACCTGATCTGCGTAGTAGTCTAAGCTATGCTCGCACACGACGCCCACTACATTAAACCCGTAAGGCACTGCAGGGTATTGCGAAGACAGCACGATAAGTTCGGTGTTGTAAGAGAGGCAATACTCATCCGAAGAGCGATACTTGTACTCCATCCAATAGTATTCGCTGCCGTCGCGCCTTACTCCAGCGAAATCGGTTATCTCGAACACATCCCACGCATCAGTTCGAGCAAGTTCAACCAAATCGTCTCGCACCCATTCGGCGAACTCCGTGAGCGAGTAGTCGTCATCCGAAAGGTCATACACATATATGTCAAGAACGGCAGCGAGGCCGTCTACCGAAAATGAGACGCCCCCGATGTCCGTTTCATCCGTCAGCTGCCAGCCGGGGGGAATGTCTATGCCGTAGCCGTATTCTTGGTTGCGGTACTCCGTCCACTGCCCCGGCGTGGGCGTTGGCAGCAGCACATTGTTGCCCTTGGCGAGCGCGTCCATTCGCTTCTTCAGTTCGTTGACGGCGATTGAGAAGCCGATATTGTCCACCGGGCTGCCGTCGGACAGCGCCAGTTCTGCATAGTTCACGCCGATTACCCTGCCGTCGCGGTCAACTAGCGGACCGCCGCTGTTGCCGGGGTTTATGGCGGCGTCCGTCTGAAGCTCTTCTACGCCATAGGAAACCCGCTTGGATGAGACTATACCGCGCGTTACCGTCAGCGAACTTCCAAGTTCGTAGCGCAGCGGAAAGCCCAGCGCAATCACATCATCGCCCACTTGAACGCCGTCCGAATCCCCCAAGCCCATCGCAGCGAATAGCGTGCCTGCGCGCACTTTCACAAGCGCAAGATCGGCTATCTCATCTACGCCCAGCACGCTGCCTACGTACTCAGATCCGTCCGCCGTTACCACGCTTACGGTCTCGAAATCCTCTACCACATGGGCGTTGGTAACCATCAAGCCGTCTTCCTCGACGATGAATCCGGATCCGCTGCCGGAAGGTGTTTTGATATAGACAAGACTACGCTCGATGCGCTCTATAGTCTGCGCCAACGTGGGCGTGGATGTGGGAAGCGGCGTATGCGTGGCGGCGGGTGTTGGATCGACGGTCGGGATGGGCGTATAGGTAGGCGGTGGTGTGGGCGCGCTTGTAGGCGCAGGCGTATGCGTGGGCGGCGTTTCGGGCGCGCTAGTGGGAATAGGCGTATGCGTGGGCGGCGTTGCCGTATGCGTTGCGGTTGGTGGCGGCGCGCTAGCGCTAGTGGATATAGGCGTATGACTTGGCAGCGCTTCCATCGTGGCAGCCACGTCCGCCGCAACCATTGCCGCGATGTCGGGCGTACTCGTCGGCGTTTCGGTTGGCAGCGCAGCCTTCACCATAGATTGAACCGTCGCCTCTAGGTCTGGTTGCGGCGTGGGCAATGCTTCGGATTGGCCGCAAGCCGCCGCTATAACCAGAACAAGCATGCACAAGGCGATGCGCGCAATCCTCAAAGCCGCGAACTCCCCTCTCTCAAAAACCCATGCAACCCGTAGCACGCCGCCGATTATATCATTTATATCGATAGCGCGCATATACCCACAAACGCCGTTTCTTGCTATCATAGGCTTAGACGACTTAGATAGGCGGCGGCATAAGCGGGGGCAATGCGCGCATGGATGACAACCTGATCGACGACACCGACACGGATTGGACGCATACGGACACGGACGAGTATTATCGCGATTACAAAGGGCTGGAGCTGTTCATAAAGGTAAAGCGCGATTACAGCAGGCTCTACATTTGGCATCCGCGCGAGCCGCTCGAAGAGTGGTTTGACGGCAGAATTCGCGGCGACTACAAGGATGAAGTGGAGGCCGTTCAGAAGCATATGGAAGCCAAAGCGGATATGTGGGCGGAGATGATAGCGCGCGGCTATTTGGATATGCGCGCAGACGACCCAAAGCGCTATTTGATGATACGGGAGTTACGCAATGAGCGACGCAATGTTTGATTTGAGCGGCAAGACGGCAATCGTAACGGGCGGCAACGGCGGCATCGGGCTTGGCATCGCCGTGGGATTGGCGCAGGCGGGCGCGAATATCGTGGTGGCGGCGCGCAACGAGCGCAAGACCGCCGACGCCGTGCAGCGCATCCAAGCGCTGGGCGCGCAGGCGATTGGAACCACGACCAACGTGCAGCGCGAAAACGAAGTAGCCGATATGGTAAGCGCCGCGCTGGACGCTTTCGGCGGCATCGACATCCTGGTGAACAACGCCGGCATCGGCATTCGCAAAGCGCCGCAGGACTACACGCTGGACGATTGGAACCTGATTATGGACATCAACCTGACGGGGACTTTCCTGCCGTGCCGCGCCGTCTATCCGCATATGGCGCAGGCGGGCGGCGGCAAGATAATCAACATCGGCTCTATGACTTCCATATTCGGACACGATCTTGTTATGCCGTATTCGGCGAGCAAGGGCGGCGTGGTGCAGCTCACCAAAAGCCTTGCGACGGCGTGGGCGAAAGACAACATCCAGGTCAACAGCATACTGCCCGGTTGGATAGAGACCGATCTGACGGAGCCGCTGCGAACCGAAGAGGGCTTCCGCGAGCGCTACGAACTCATATCGGCGCGCATCCCGCACGGACGCTGGGGAACGCCGGACGATATGGCGGGAACAGCGGTGTTCCTAGCCGCCGCCGCGTCGGACTATGTAACCGGCGTTGCAATCCCGGTCGACGGCGGCTATGTGGCGTTCTAGCGCGCGGCGATAGCCCCGCCAACCCGCTTGCGTCTAACGCGTCTAACGCATCAGGATTGGCGGGGCCGCCTGCCGACGGCTATGCGCCCGCCTTCAGGAATTCGGATACGCGCTCGCCTATCATCATCGTGGTGACGTTGATATTGGCGCGCACGCAGTCGGGCATTATGGATGCGTCCACCACGCGCAAGCCCTCAACGCCGTGTACGCGGCCGTACTGGTCGACTACCGCCATAGGGTCGTCCGCCGGCCCCATCTTGCAGGTGCAGGATATGTGATGCCCGGTAGTTACCTCGCGCTTCATCCATGCGTCCAGCGCCTCATCCGATTCAAGCGCCTCGTCGGGCGGCTCGATGCGCTGATCTATGATGTCCTTCCACGCCTCATGCTCGCCCAGCTTGGAGCAGATGCGAACCGCCTCGCGCATGCGCTCAAGGTCGAACGACTCTTGGAAGTAGTTGTAGTCCAGCAGCGGCTGCATATTGGGATCCGCGGACTGGAGCTTGAGCTCGCCCGCGCCCAGCGCAAGGTCTAGCCCGATTATCATCCGCACGCCGATGGGCGTCATTCGGTCGCCGCCGCGGTCAACGCGTTCGGTGGCGTAGATGTTCATATAGACGATCATATCGTTTTCCATATCCGAGCCGGCGGCGGTGTAGCGCAGCCCGAACTGAATGCGCGGGCCGAATGTCTCCAAGTCGTACTCCGGCTTGGCGCTCCAGGTTACATACACCAGCGGATGGTCGCGCAGGTTCTGCCCCACGCCGGGCAGGTCTTTGAGCACCGGTATGCCCAGTTCGCGCAGATGGTCGGCGGGGCCGATGCCGGACAGCATCAGGATTTGGGGCGAGCCCACCGCGCCGCCGCTGAGTATGATTTCGCCGCCTTCCACCACGAACCGTTCGCCGCCGCTCTCAACATCCACGCCGATTGCGCGATTGCCGTCGAAGACGATGCGATGAACCACGCAGTTGGGGCGGATGGTGAGGTTGAGGCGGTGGCGGGACAGGCTGAGATAGCCCAAGTTGGTGCTCCAGCGGATGCCTTCCGGGTTGTTCAGCGGCAACGGCCCCACGCCTGTGGTATCGGGCGCATTGTGGTCGGGGCAGTCGGGGAAGCCGTAGTCTAGGCAGGATTCGTAGAACGCCTTGGACGCGCCGCGCCAAGTGTCCGGCGGGAAGCGGTGGCATATGATAGGGCCGTCCGTGCCGTGAAAGTCGTCGCTGTAGGTGGTGTCCGTTTCCAGTTTGCGGAAGTAGGGCAGGGACTTCTCGAAAGTCCATTCGTGGTTTCCCCAAGCCGCCCAGCGGTCGTAGTCGTCCGGCACGCCGCGCAGGAATATCTGCCCGTTGATGGCGCTTGAGCCTCCGGTAACCTTGCCGCGCGGCACCATCATCGGCTGCGCCGCGTCGGTAGCCTTGGCGGTGAACTGCCAGTTGTGGTCGCTGGTCATAATATCGGTGGCGGACGCGTAGCCGTACTTCACCTCTTCGGGCAGGCTGTCAAGGTCGGGGTAATCGGGCCCCGCCTCCAGTAGCAGCACCGATGTATCGGGGTCTTCGGTGAGCCTTGTAGCGAGTATGGATCCGGCCGACCCGGCGCCTATGACGATGTAGTCGTACTTCATATGGTTTCCCTCCTCAAAAGTCGATACGGGGCGTTGATAGGGGCATTGTATAGCATATCGTCGACTAAAGGCGCAATCGGCCGGTGGGCAGGCGCTAATCGCAGAATGGGATAGCGGCATCGTAGTTATGCAAACCGCGCCTCAGCGACGAAGGTATGCACCCGCTCAGGTTATTGCCGCCAAGCCGCAGCAGCCATAGATTGGACAGGTTGCCGATTTCTGGCGGGACGCTTCCGCTCAGATTGTTGCCGTTGAGAGATAGCGAGCCCAAGTTAGCGAGATTGCCGATTTCGGGGGGAATGCTGCCGCTCAGCCTGTTGCCCTCGAGCTGCAGCAGCCATAGGTTGGATAGATCGCCGATTTCGGGCGGGATGCTCCCGCGCAGAATGTTGCCGTCTAGGATTAACTCCTCTAACCTGGCTAGATTGCCAATTTCGGGGGGAATAC
The DNA here is from genome assembly GCA_965204605.1 of Dehalococcoidia bacterium. Classification (GTDB taxonomy): domain Bacteria; phylum Chloroflexota; class Dehalococcoidia; order Lucifugimonadales; family JADFKI01; genus Bin90. The sequence goes on along the minus strand of OZ241999.1, from coordinate 2,996,982 downwards.
TGCCACTCAGATTATTGCCGTCTAATAGTAGATCCTCTAGGCTGGATAGATTGCCGATTTCGGGGGGAATGCTGCCGCTTAGATAGTTGTCGTCTAGGATGAGCTCCTCTAGATTAGCGAGGTTGGCGATTTCGGGCGGGATGCTGCCGCTCAGATAGTTGCGGTCAAGACGCAAGCGCGTTAGAGCGGGTAGGTTAGCGATTTCGGGGGGAATGTCCCCTCTCAGATTGTTATCCCTAAGATCCAGTTCAACAACGCGTCCCCCCTGCGTTTTGACGCCATGCCAATTGCGGAGGGAGCGGTTGCTTAACCAGTTGTATTGGCGCACCCAAATCGGCCCGTTCGTGGCATTATACAACGCGATTAAGGCTTGCCTGTCCGTGTCAGCGCTGCCTATCGCGCCGCCGGGCGGGCTATTGCACGCCGCCATCGCAAGCGTGAACAGAACCGCAAGACACGCAGCAGCCACCAAACTGATGGCAGCGGGCAAAGCCTTCATTCCGCAATCCTCGCTTAAACTCGATAGCCAAGGGATGCGCTCTTGTTCGTAAATCCTATATTTTCGTATGAACAAAGTTTGCCGCACTACCACCGCGCTTTGCGGTATTGGGGACGAACATAGGCGTCGGCTTTCACGCATCGCGCGCGCAGCGAAAGCCTGGGTTGGCGGTCGAGCTGGCGGGTGTGTTGTAGGCGGCATAGCATATCGTCAACCGGCGGCGCAATCGGGCGGCGGATAGGCGCTACCTGCAGAATGGGAGCGCGTTATCGTAGTTTGTCAAAGTTCGCCGCATAGTCAAAGGTAGGCACCCGCTTACATTGTTGCCAACGGGGAACATCCACGACGCGCCGCCGAGTGTCAGCCACGCCAGCTTGGTGAGATTGCCGATTTCGGGCGGTACGCTGCCGCTCAGGCTGTTGCTATCGAGTATCAGATGGACTAGGTTGGAGAGGTTCCCAATTTCAGGGGGGATGCTACCGCTCAACTTATTTCTATCGGCGTACAACGCCTCTAGCTTGGGTAGGCTACCGATTTCGGGCGGGATGCCGCCGCTTAGATTGTTGCCTTCAATGTCCAACCATCGCAGATTTGAAAGGCTGCCGATTTCGGGCGGGATGCTACCGCTCAGATTGTTCATCTCGACGTCCAGACTGATTATATTGGAGAGATTGCCGATTTCGGGCGGTATGCCGCCGCTCAGGTTGTTCGCACCGAGGAAGAGCGCCCTCATACTAGAGAAGTTGCCAATCTCAGGTGGAATGATCCCACTCAGATTATTGTACCTGAGGTACAATTCAACAACTCGTCCGTCTCTGGTTTTGACGCCGTCCCAATCACCGACGGGAAGATCGGTTAGCCAGTTGTCTTGGAAATACCAACTCGGTCCATTCGTGGCATTGTACAAGGCTATCAGGGCTTCCCGCTCTGTGTCAGTGGCGGCATGCGACTGGGATGGCGCAGCGGGCTGCGGCATCGGCGTGTTTGCTGACGCGGGCGTATGTGGCATGGGCGTTGCCGTCGATGCGCCGCACAACGGCGGGGCGGACTCGGTTTGTATCAAAGTGTGATCTAGGTGTGAAGGTATGCACCCGCTCAGGTTGTTGTTGCCGAGGGACAGCATCACCAGATTGGTGAGATTGCCGATTTCGGGCGGTATGTCGCCGCTCAGGTTGTTGCCGCCGATGGACAGATCCCGCAGATTAGCGAGGTTGCCGATTTCGGGCGGTATGCCGCCGCTCAGGTTGCTATCCCTGATAGATAGTTCCCTCAGATTAGTGAGATTGCCGATTTCAGGGGGAATGCCGCCACTCAAGTTGTTCCCGGCGATGAACAATTCAATTAGATTGGCGAGGTTGCCGATTTCGCGCGGTATGCCGCCGCTCAGGTTGTTGCCGCCTATGGACAGCGATCCCAGGTTAGCGAGGCTGCCGATTTCAGGGGGAATGCCGCCGCTCAGATTGTCGCCTTCAATAGACAGTTTCCACAGATTAGTGAGATTGCCGATTTCGGGCGATATGCTGCCGCTCAGGTTGTTACCCCTGATAGATAACGATCCCAAGTTGGCGAGATTGTAGATTTCAGGGGGAATGTCCCCACTCAGGTTATTGCCACCGAGGGACAGTTCACCCAAATTATCAAGGCTGCCGATTTCGCGCGGAATGCTGCCGCCTAGGCCGCTGTTTCTGAGGTAAAGTCCCCCCAAGTTGGTGAGATTGCCGATTTTGGGCGATATGCCGCCGCTCAGGTCGTTATACCTGATAGATAGCGATCCCAGATTAGTTAGGTCGTAGATTTCGGGTGGTACGTTTCCACTTAGGTTGTTCCTAGACAAAGACAGTTGGTCCAGGTTGGCGAGATTGCCTATTTCGGATGGAATGCTGCCGCTCAGCTTATTACTACCCAAGTGCAGATGGGTTAGCTTAGTGAGATTGCCGATTTCAGGCGGGATGCCGCCGCTCAGATTGTTCCCATCGATCTGCAGCCAGGTCAGATTAGTTAGGTTGCCGATTTCAGGCGGTATGCTGCCGCTCAGATTGTTGGAGTTGAGAGACAAATGTCTCAGATTGGTGAGATTGCCGATTTCGGGGGGAATGCTGCCGCTCAGGTTATTATCATCAATAGTCAGCCATGTCAGACTGGTGAGGTTGCCGATTTCAGGCGGTATCTTGCCGTTCAGATTGTTGTAGTTGAGGGTCAACGAAACAACTCTGTCACCCTCGGTACGAACTCCAAACCAACCACGAATGGGATTGTAGCCTAACCAGTCGTCTTGGGCATACCAATTCGGCCCGTCAGTAGCATTGTACAAGGCAATCAAAGCTTGCCTATCTGCGCTCACGATGTCCGGTTCAGGTATTGGAATGGCGGTTGGCATTGGTGTCCCAGCCTTAGGGGCAGGTTGCGATGGCGCAGGCATTGACGCATGCGATACTGACGTAGCGGTAGGCGGCGCGGGCGCGGGCGTTGCCGCAGGCGATACAGCCGTAGCAGTGGGCGACGCGGGTATTGCCGTAGGTGGATTAGGCGTAGCCGTAGATGGCACAGCCGTAGCAGTGGGCGGTTCGGCGGTAGGTGGCGCTGATGCTGCGGTAGGCGACGCGGGCATTGTCGTAGCGGGCGGCTGCGGTTCGGCTTCCGGCGCAGGGTTGAGACACGCCGCCATCGCAAGCGTGAACAGAACCGAAAGACACGCAGTAGCCAACAATTTGATGGGAACAGGCAAAGCCTTCATTTCGCAATCCTATCTTTTCGTATGAACAAAGTTTGCCGCATTGCCCGCCGCGCTTTGCGATATTGGGAGCGGCATAGGCGTCGGCTTCACGCATCCCGCGCGCAGCGAAAGCCTAGGTTGCCGGTCGAGCTGTCGGGCGTGTTGGATGTGCGCGCCGCCACCCGATAGCGGTTGCAGTACGAATCGTGGCAGAGGTATGAGCCGCCGCGTATCGTCTTGGCGGAGCCGCGCGCCGGCCCCGTAGGGTTGTGTTGCGGGGTGGCGTCGAAGGCGGCGCTGAACCAGTCGCTAGTCCATTCCCACACATTGCCCGCCATATTGTAAAGCCCGTAGCCGTTGGGCTTGTAGGCGTCCACGGGGGCGGCGCCCTTGTAGCCGTCCTCTGCGCTGTTCGTATCGGGGAAATCGCCCTGCCATATGTTGCACTGATGCTCGCCGCCGGGCGTCAGCTCATCGCCCCAGGCGTAGCGCTTCTGCGAAAGCCCGCCGCGCGCCGCGTACTCCCACTCCGCTTCGGTGGGCAGCCGCTTGCCCGCCCAAGAGCAGTACGCCGCCGCGTCGTTCCAAGATATGTGCGTTGCGGGATGACGCCAGCGCCGCTTGAGGTTGGAGCCGGGGCCTTCCGGTCTGCGCCAGTAAGCGCCCTTGACCACCCACCACCACGGCGCATCGGCGGCGGCTTGGGATGCGGTACGCCGTCCCTTCGCGCTGACGAACATATGGAACACGAATGACCAGCCGAACCGCTCCGCTTCCGTTTTGTAGCCCGTATCGCGGACGAATTCATCGAAGCGCGCGTTGGTAACGGCATATATGTCGATATAGAACGGCTTCAGACGCACCGGACGCACCGGTCCTTCGCCGTCCGCCGCAAAGCCGCTTGCGTCGTCCGTACCCATCAGGAACTCGCCGCCGCTCAGCAGCGCCATGCCGGCGACGTCGGTGGTGGTGGCAGACGCGGCGCTAGTGGTAGCAGACGCAGCGGCGACGGGGGCAGGTGCGGCGACAGCGGCGTATGCGACGGCCGGGGGGCGCGCCGCGGCGCAGCAGGGGGATGGTTGGGTGTGGGGCATGGCGTTATCCCAATCGTCTTATCAGCGCTAACCTGTCCGATACTGCGTCAAAGTCCCTGTCGTCGGACGCCAACGGGCAGTCCATCATTATCGCGGTGGCGGCTATCCAAGCGTCCGCTGACGCGAGTTCTCTGCCCAGCTTCCTGGTTTCGCTGCGTAAAGTGGCGGAAATGTCAATGAGACGATTGTCGGGGTAGATAACCCTAAACAATCTTAGATGGTCGGCTAGTTCGCGGATTCTGCGATTGCCCCAGTTCGCATTATATGCGCCGTACAACGCCTCTTCCAAAGTCTGAAAGGATATTGCCAACTCATCATATCCTTCAAGTTCGCTTTGGTAATAATCGTATTGGGGGGAAATTTGACTGAACAGGATGGACACTACGCTTGTATCCACCACCACAACGCCGCCGAGTTCGCGGGGCGTCATACGTCACGCCCTTCCCGTATTATTCGGTTGAACTCGTCCACATCGAAAGGCTCGCTTGGGGGCTTCAGGTCTTCGAACCTGAAAGGCTTGCGCGGCTGAGCCAGAAACTCTTCCATATCGAAGGGTTTATACGGATCTCTATCGCCCTCGATAGACGTCACATTGACGGACACCCATTCGTCGTCGACCGCGCTTATAACGCCCTCGCCTCGGATTTGCGCATACTCGGTAGCGAAGCGGCGCATATCATCTGCCAGCTCATCGCCGAACTTCAGCGGCACGGGCTTGCCAACAAGCCGCTCAAGCCGCGCCGTTTTGTTTGTCCAGTCGACCGCCCTCAGGTAGCCCCAGATGCTCGCTTTTTCAACTTGAACGGGATTGTTCGACTGCCCCAACGAATCGGCCGTCTCTACAAAGTTTGCGTCTGAGTGGATCGCTTCATGAACTTTTATCAGGAAGTTCACGAAGTCGCTGCACGCCTCATCGCAAAATCTGCGTGTTACCTTGATGTGTAGGGGGGGGGGTTCAATAATCCCTTTTCCCTTTGCGTAATCGAGATAGGACCACTCTTTCTCGACAACTCCCCCTTCGTGAACAACCTTGTTTCTAATCGCTGTAAATCGGTTGATGCTGTTCCACTCAGGGGTATCGATAAGAAACGCTATCCCTAGCTTTGTCAGATATAGCGCGGCACGGCTTGCGTAGAATTTCTCACCCTCGGGAATCTGAAAGAGTTGCCTCAAATGCCGTTCGAACAAGGCATAGGAAGCCGTGAAGAAGGAATTCAGAAGAATGGCTTTGAACTGCTGGAAGTCGTAGTAATCGTCTTCATTGAGTTCACGGAGAAACTCCCGCTGCTCTTCATCATCCTCGCGCTCTAGCATCTGGTTCAAGTCGAGCATAACACCCGATACGTGACCCTCCAGCGAATCTAGGAAGCGACGGTATATCTTCCATTCATATCGGATTCGCCATATTTCTGATGCCAGAGTTTGAAAACTGACTTTCATGATTGCCTCACAGTCTAGCCTTGTAGCGTTTCGGACTGCTTAATGTCTAGGATGATAGCAAGCGCTGCTACTTGGCGCAACACCGCAATGCGCCTGCAGAGCTAACTAGCAGCGCCCATTCCCCATCTACCGCTCGCGCGCATCAACTCACTACCAGATCAGCAAACCACCCACCGCCGCCCGCTAATCGGATAGGCGATTGCTTACCCCCGCCAACCCGCCCCTACCCCACCAACGCCTGATACGCCGCTATCTGAAACTGGCGGCGCAGCGGGTAGTATGAGCTGGGCATGAACTGCGTCAGCAGGATGGCGATGAGCTCTTCCGACGGGTCTATCCAAAAGACGGTGCTTGCGGCGCCGCCCCACGAGTATATCCCGTTGGAGCCGATTATGCCGTGCTGCGCTATGTCCGTCACCACGCGGAAGCCCAAGCCGAAACCGCAGCCCTTGGTGTCAGACGCAGAGCTTTGCCCCACGGCAAACGGCTTCAGGTCGTCCGTCAGATGATTGGAGCGCATCATCTCGACCGTCTTGGGCGCGAGCAACCGCTGCCCGTCCAGCGTGCCGCCGTTGAGCAGCGTTTGACAGAAGCACATGTAGTCGGCCGCCGTCGACACCAACCCGCCGCCGCCCGAAAAGAGCGTGTGCGGCCGTTCCACTCGGTTGATGAGCGAATTGTCCAAGCGCGTTATGCGCCCGCCCATCTCAGTTGGCGCGCCATACACGCTTGCCAGCCTGCCGAGCTTGTCTTCGGTCAGGTAGAACGCTGTGTCCGTCATTCCCAGCGGCACTAGGATACGGTCGCGCAGGAATTCGTCGAACGGCAGTCCCGACGCTACTTCAACCAGATAGCCGAGTACATCGGTTGCGTGGCTGTAGCGCCACTTCGTCCCCGGCTGGCTCACCAGCGGCAGCCGCCCCAGTTTGTCCGCCATCTCTACGAAATCGCTATCCGGATCGGTGACGTCCGCCGCCCTGTACATATCCTCTACGGGCGAGTCTTGGTGAAAGCCGTAGCTAAGTCCGGATGTGTGCGTGAGCAGATGGCGTATCGTGATGGGGCGTTCCTGATCCGCCAAGCGCATGCCGGTTTCGCTCATGCCGTCATACACCTTCATTCGGCGTAGCGCCGGTATGAACTTGCCTATGGGATCGTCAAGCGCAAAGCATCCCTCTTCGTACAGCATCATAACCGCCGCGCTGGTTATCGGCTTGGTCATAGAGTAGATGCGAAATATGGTGTCACGCTCTATCGGCGCGCCGCTATCAAGGTCTGTCGCGCCGTAGGTTTGGAAGTGGAATGTATCGCCGCCGCGCGCCAGCATCGTGATTGCGCCCGCCAGCTTGCCGCCGCTCACATAGCCTTCCATCCAATCGTTGACGCGCCGCAGCCTCTTCTCCGAGAAACCGACCGACTTGGGTGATACGGTGTTCATTCTGTCCAACCCTTTCTGCCTTGCTTTCAAGTTTGCGCTTTCAAGCGTCCGATTGCTTACGCCACGCCCAGCCGCTCCGCCATTCGCAGCATAGCGCGCGCCGTCTGTTCGTGCGCTATGTCCACCATATCGCCGCCGTAGGTTACCGCCGCGCCGCCGCTCTGCCGCATCCGTTCCATCGCATCCACAAGCCCGCGCCACTCGGCTATCTCTTCGGGCGTGGGCGTGAACACTTCGTTCACAATCGGCGCATGGTAGGGATGTATCAGGCTCATCCCGTTGTAGCCCAGCCGCTTCAGTTCGCTAGCATATGCCCGCAAGCCGTCCAGATCGCGTATGTCGAACCAGCCGCCCGATATGGGGAACTGAACCCCGGCGGCGCGCGAATCCACCAATACCTTGGATCGGATGAACAGCGTTTCCAAACCCTGCGCCGTCCATTCGTAGCCGATTGAGCGCGCGGTGTCCCCGCCCTTGCCGCCGCTGCCGCCCATATGCGCTATGCGGTCGGACGCCGTTGCGATCTCATATGCGCTGCGAATGCCCTGCGCCGTCTCCAAGCCGGGGTCTATGAATATGCTGCCAATGTCCATTCCCGCCTTGCGCTCAAAGAATCGCAGCAGCACATCCACCTCTACCACATCGGCGGCGCATTGCACCTTGGGCAACGTGACGCCGTACAAGTTCGGCCCCGCAATCGCCTCAAGGTCGTAGCCGGTGATGCCGCTCTCAAGCGGGTTGACGCGCACGAACAGGGTTTGGCCTGCGCCGCCCAGTTCGTCGATCATCTTGGCGACCACTTGGCGCGCGGCGTCCTTTTCCTGCGGCGGCACCGAATCCTCCAAGTCGAGGATGAGCGCGTCTGCGCCGTACTTGGGTGCTTTGCGTATCCAATCTTCCTTGTTGCCCGGCACAAACAGGACTGAGCGGAGAGGCTTGGCTTCGAATTTCATTGGCGAACTCCGAGTGTTGGCAAGTCAAGTAGTGAGTATTCGATTATCGGTTGCGACCCGTCGGCGCTTACGGCGGCCGTCCCTACACCACGCCGTCGGCTTTCAGCGTTGCGATGTCGTCGCCGCTCAAGTTCAGTAGCTTGCCGTAGATTTCGGCGTTGTGCATTCCAAGCGTGGGGGCGCCGTAGGCTTCGGGAAGCTTGCCGCCGCCGAATATGATGGGAAAGCCCGCCACTATGCCGCCGTCCGCCGTTTCGCCCAAAACGCCGTGCCGCATCGGTAGCAGACTGCCGCGCTCCCAAAAGTGCTTATCGTTTATCGCCTCATCAACGCTGCGAACAGCGCCGCTCGGCACATCGAACTTCTCGAAGCGCTCAAGCGCCTCGTCGCGCTTGAGCTTGATTACGCGCTTCTGCACCTCTGCGCGCGCTTCTACCACATTCGCGGTTCTGCTGTGGAACTCGGCGAAGCGCGCGTCTTCCACAAGTTCGGGCGCGTCCAAGGCGTTGGCGAGCCGCCGCCACTGGTCGTCGCTCGCCGCCGTGATGGTGAGCTCGCCGTCGCTTGTGCGGTACAAGCCGGTGGGGCCGCCGCGCGTGGTGTTGCCCATTCGCAGCGGCAAGCCCATCTCAATATCGTCTTCAAGCGTGTCCATCAGCATCAGCGAAGTGAGCGTGTCCATCATAGACACATCCAGATATTGCCCCTGCCCCGTGCGCTCTTTTTCGCGCAACGCCGCCAAAATCGCATAGCACGCGAACAGCGGCGTAACCAGATCGCCGATATAGAAGCCCACGCGCGTGGGCGGCCCGTCGGGATGCCCATTGATTTCCATCAACCCGCTCATCCCTTGTATCTGCGGATCGTGCGCCGGCTTGTCCGCATAAGCGCCCGTCTGCCCGTAGCCCGATATGGAGCAGTAGATTATGGACGGATTGGCGGCAGAGACGTCCTCATACCCCAAGCCCATGCGCGTGAGAGAGCCGGGCGCAAGGTTTTCAAGCATCACATCGGCATGCTTCGCCAAGTCCAAAAACATCCGCCGCCCCTGCGAATGCTTCAGGTTGAGCGTAACGCTCTTGACGCCCTGATTGCGCTTCAGGAAGCGCGTGGATATGTCGTCGGGCGTCTGCGCCTGGGGATGCTTGCCCTTGGGCCCGATAAACGGCCCGTTGCCGCGCACCGGATCGCCCTTGCCGGGAACCTCGACCTTGATGACCTCAGCGCCCAGCCGCGCGAAATTCATGCTGGCGTAAGGCCCCGCCAAAAAGCCGGTTACCGCCAGCACGCGAATGTCTTTTAAGGGCTGCATACTCTAACTCCGCTCTGCAAATGTATCGTTTGGGTTCGGATAGACCGCCGCATTTTGGCGGCATTGGGTTTCAGGTTGTAGGCTATACGTCCGCGCTTGAACATTGCGATTGCGCCGCTTGCGACTTTCGGCGCGCGAATCACCTCAGCGCGAAGTAGCGCCAGTCGTCGGACGTTTCGGCGCTGCCGCCGTTGTCCACCAGCAGAAGCTTGCCGGCGTCTTCGGTGCGCGCCGCAAAGCAGACATATCCGCCGTAGGTTTCCCTCCACTCTATCGGCCGCGATTCGTGGAACCTCTCTCCGAGATTGCCGCAGTCGTCCCGCTCGCCGGCAACTCCCGCATTCGTGTATCGGCGGGTGATGTCTTCCGTTTCGCCTACAAGCAGCAGCCGTCGATACGCCGGATACTTGACGGAATCCAGCCGCTCGCCGGCGTTCTCCACGGCAATGCGTATGAGCGTGAACTTATGCCCGGGCGGCGGCGGCACATCGGGGTTGTTCGCTTCGTCAAGAAACTCTATCGCGGCATCGCCCCGAATCACTTTCGTTATATGCAGCACAAGCCCGCCGGAGTTTGCCAGCTCCGTCTTGTCTTTGAACGGCACTGGATTGACCCTGCTTCGTCCATTGATAGTTTCAATTATTTCCTCAAGCGTGGGCGTGTTCGTGGGCGTAGGGGTATAGGTTGGCGTGGGCGTGAGCGTGGGTTCAGGCGTATAAGTGGGTTCAGGCGTGTATGTGGCTACGGGCGTGTATGTAGGCGCGGGCGTATAAGTGGGCGCGGCGGTATGAGTAGGTTCGGGCGTATTCGTGGGCGCGGGCGTGTTGGTGGGCAGAGGCGTATTCGTGGCGGGCGGCGCAGCGATAGGCGCGGGCGTGTGCGTGGGCAGAGGCGTGTTCGTAGGCGCGGGCGTGTGCGTGGGCAGAGGCGTATTGGTAGGCGCGGGCGTTTCGGTGGAAATGGGCGTGCGCGTGGCAAGCGATGCGGTGGGCGGCGTGGCTTGCGCGGCCGTGGACAGCGCCGCGCTCGCCGCCGCGGTGGGCGTAGCATCGTCAGCGCCGCCGCCGCAAGCCGCCAGCACCAGCGCGAAAACCGCCGCTGCGAAAATCCCCAAATTTTTCACTGCGTCCATCCCCCATACTTAGAATACATCAGAATTGTACATAGCGGGCTGCGTCGATAAGCGCCATCATATCGCGCTCTTCCGGCGTGGTATGTCTGTCAACTGCGGTTCGCTGCCGCCCAGCGACGCAAGGCTGCGGGCGCTTTCGCGTTCAATCAACGCGCGCAAGCCCTCGCTCACTAACGCACCCTTTTCGGATATTCCCGTAAGCCGCCGCGCCTTTGTCAGCAGCTCATCATTGATGTCCAAGGTGGTTTTCATAACATGACGCCCTCGTTAAGTTCGACGCTTCACCGCGCAGGCAGGCGCTGCGAAAGCCCCGCATTGCGCGGTTGCGTCTATATGCGCCTAAACATAGTGGTTGTGCGCCGACCGCAGGTTCATCATGCGCGCGTTGGGGGACAGCGGCCACGGCAGTACGCCGCAGCGCTCCGCCCACGCATCGTATAGCGCTATCATTTCGGAGGCTTTGGGAGCGTTGCGCTCTACCAGATTGTTCAGCTCAGTGCGATCTTCGTCCATATCGTAGAGTTCCCATTCGCCGCCCACTTCGGCTACCAGCTTCCAGTTCTCGATGCGCACCGCGCGACTGCCTTCGTGTTCCCAGTAGATAGGCAGATTGCGCTTCCAATCGCCCGCCTCGATAGCGTCCATAAAGCTGACGCCCTCGATCGGCGTGATGGCATTGCCGTTGAGTTCGGAGGGATAGGACGCGCCCGCCGCCGCTATGCAGGTAGCCGGTATGTCCGATATGTGCGTGGGCTCATGCGCAATGCCCGCCCGCTTTATCCTATCCGGCCAGCTCACGATGAACGGCGTGGATATGCCGCCTTCGTGCGTCCAGCGCTTGAACAGGCGGAACGGGCTGTTGCTGGCATTCGCCCAAGGCAGGTTGTAGCTCATAAAGGTATCGCCCGGGCCGGGGCGCATCCCCGCGATGTTGCCCATCTTGACGGGCGTGCCATCCGGGTTGGGGCTGGCGTATTGCGATGGTTCCGGACGCTGCGTATCCTCTGCTAGGAATTCGGCGCAGCCGCCGTTGTCCGATAGGAACATAATCAGCGTGTTGTCCGTTGCGCCCATATCGCGCACCTTGTCCAGGATGCGCCCGATGCCCTGATCCATTCGGTCGATCATCGCCGCATAGGTTGCCATTCGCAGGTCTTCCCAATCCTTGTTGCGCTCGTCGCCCCACGGATGCGCGGACGGATCGCGCGGCGAAATCGGCCACTTGGAATCGAGTATCCCGCTCGCCTTCAGCTCTTCGTGGCGCGCCGTGCGAACCGCATCCCAGCCGTCGCCATACTTGCCCTCATAGCGCGCTATGTCTTCGTCCAAGGCGTGCAGCGGCCAGTGGGGCGCGGTGTAGGTTACATGCAGGAAGAACGGTTTTTTGTCGACGTGGGATGCGTCATCGGCGGCGCTTGCGTTAGCGGCGGCGTTTTCGTCCAGCATCTTGACGGCGTTGTCGGTTATGGCGTCCGTGAAGTAGTAGCCCGACGGCTCAAGCTCCAAGAAGCGGTCATCCTCCATCAGCAGGCGAGGGAAGAAGTAGTTGGCGCTGCCCGCCACGATGCCGTAGAACCGGTCAAAGCCGCGCTGCGTGGGAATGGGATAACCCGTACTGCCCTTCAGCCGTTCCCAGTTGCTATCGTCAAGCAGATCGTAGCGTCCGCCCACATGCCACTTGCCGCTCATATAGGTGCGGTAGCCGCCCGCGCGCAAAACCTCTGCGATTGTGGCGCAGCTTTCGTTCAGATAGCCCTGATACGACTCCGGCCCAAGCGCGTCCATCATATGCCCCACGCCCGTCTGATGCGGGTTCAGTCCGGTGAGCAGCGACGCCCGCGAGGGGCAGCAGCGCGCCGAATTGTACATCTGCGAAAAGCGCAGCCCAGACGCCGCAAGCCGGTCGAGGTTCGGCGTGCGTATCTCCGAACCGTAGCAGCCGAGGTCTGAGTAGCCCATATCGTCGGCGAGTATCAGGATGATGTTCGGTTTCTGTGTCATTTGGAATCCTTAGCGGTTAGATTTTCGGTCGAAGTTTGATATGGGCAGACGGTCAGCGTTCAAGCCACAGCCCGAACAGCGCGCCCACTAGAGCGCCTATTATGACGCTCGCGGTTATTCCGCTGAAAAGGGTTGCCAGAACCCCGGCGGAACCCCCGACTATCGTGCCTAGTATCATGGTTTTGGACAATCCCAGCCCATCGTAATGCCCCGTGTATGCGCCCAGAATAGCGCCCACGATTATGCAGGTCAAAACGCTTGCCGCTATCGTCGGGAATATGGCGTCATACTGCGTTTCGCCGTCCGTGCGCGCGAGAATATGGGCGCATCCGCCCACGAATGCGGCTACGAACATACTGACGGCGGAGCCGAAAAATACGCCTATGACCGCGCCCAAAAGCGTGTCCCTTCCGTCGCGCACAATCAGACTCCGTTACTTTCGACGCAGCGCAAACGCCGCGCTTGCCAAACAGGGTTACATTATACACCAGGACGTTCCGTATTTCGGCATCCAACATAGGCAGCATAGGCAACGCCGCCGCATCGCATTAGGCTTTCACTGCTTTCGTTCAAATGACGGTATTATGCCGCCTAAGCCTGCGCCCGATTATCACGCCCGCGCAGACGCCTGCGACTGAGCCCGACGCCGTAAGGAACAAAAGAAACGTCAGCTGATCGTATATCAAATAACTGAGTACACGCGCTAAGTATTCGAATGCGCGCGCTAAGTAATGAAACGGTCCTTCGTGTGAAATAAAGCTTCCCAAAGCCGTAAACGCTCCGACAAGCAAAATCGCAAACACGGCGGCAAGCGCGACGGCAAGCCATCCCGCCACTGCGCCGATGCCAGCGCCGCAGACCACCGCGATTACGCCGCCAAGACTGCGGACGCCCATCACTGCGCCGACAACCGCCCCCACGACCGGGCCAACGGGCATTGCGAACAAGCCCGTCGTAGCGCCGGCTATTATAGCGAACCCTATGCCGACATCCGGCGGCGGGCCGTCTCTAAGCAGCAGCATAACGATGGCGATTAGAGCCATCCCGCCGCCGCCGATTAGCGCCCCCGCAAGCGCGTTTGAAATCCCGCCGATGATAGCCCCGATAAGCGCATCGACGATTCCCCTGCCAATCCTTGCCGGCGTTGGCATTGCCTTTCGCCCTAGTTTGGCGACTTGCATAGCTTCACCGCTTTCGTTCAAATGACGGTCTGTTGCCGCTTAAGAATGCGCCCAATGACCACGCCCGCCACGATGCCTATAACTACGCCCGACGCCACGATGAACGACACGCCAATATACAGATCGCTGTGCGCTAGATAATGGAACAGCGAGCTTCCATATCCATCAACCAAAAGATCGGCGACATTTACGCCCACGCCGGCAAGCAATCCCCCGAATGCGCCGATGCCGGCGCCGCAGACCACCGCGATTACGCCACCAAGGCTGCGGACGCCCATCGCTGCGCCGACAACCGCTCCCACGACCGGGCCAACGGGAATTGTGAATAAGCCCATCATAGCGCCGCCTACTATAGCGAACCCTATGCCGAGAGAATCATCGGGCGTCGGGTCTTCGATGGTCAGTTTCAAGATAATGTGGAATATGACCATCCCGACGCTGCCGCTCATCGCGCCCGCAGGCGCGCCCGCAATCAGCCCGACGACGGCCCCGATAAGCGCGTCAACGATTGCCTTGCCAAGTCTTGCAGGCGTTGGCATTGCCTTTCGCCCCAGTTTGGCGACTTGCATAGTTTCACTGCGGTTCTCAATGCCGTTTGGTTGACCGCTTTGGATGCGCTCTATCGCGCAATGCCGAAGAGTGAGTTAGGGGGAGGGAACTGCCTTTTCAAGCGCTTGGCAGCCTGCGTATTGAGGCAGTTCGTAGTCCCCCCCGTTCTCTTATCTATGCCTAAGTCGTTACCGCCCCCAGCGATGCAGAGGACACCAGTTTGGCGTACTTGGCAAGCACGCCGCGCTCGTAGTTGGGCGGCGGCGGCGTCCACTCGGCGCGACGCCGCGCCAGCTCGTCGTCGGACAGTAGCACATTCAGCGCGCGCTCGTCGGCGTTGAAGGACACTATGTCCCCGTCGCGCAGCAGTCCGATTGCGCCGCCAACGGCCGCCTCAGGCGACACATGCCCGATGCACGGACCGCGCGACGCGCCCGAAAAGCGCCCGTCGGTTATCAGCATCGTGGAATCGCCCAGCCCGGCGCCCATTATCGCGCCCGTAACCGCAAGCATCTCTTGCATCCCGGGGCCGCCCTTAGGCCCTTCATAGCGAACCACCACCACATCGCCGTCCTTGATTTCGCCGTTGATTATCGCCTCAAACGCGGGACGCTCGCCGTCGAACACGCGCGCCGGCCCTTCGTGCGCCGTGTGCTTGGTGCCGGACACCTTGATGACCGCACCCTCAGGCGCAAGGTTGCCCTTAAGTATCACAAGCCCGCCCGTGGGACTGCGCGGCGTAGTTATCGGATAGATGACGCGGCTGTCCGGCTCGCCGCCGAACTCGTCCAAGTTCTCAGCGAGCGTCTTGCCGGTGATAGTCAGCGCATCGCCGTGCAGCAGTCCCGCCTCTAGGAGCTGCTTCATCACCACCGGAACGCCGCCCGCCTTGTCCACGTCGGACATCACGAAGCGCCCGCCCGGCCGCAGATCGGTTATGTACGGCGTGCGGCGGCTTATCTCATCGAAGTCGTCGATGCTCAAATCCACCTGCGCTTCGTGCGCTATGGCGAGCAGATGCAGCACGGCGTTGGTAGAGCCGCCCATCGCCATAACCACCGTGATGGCGTTCTCAAACGCCTCGCGCGTCATAATTTGGCGCGGCGTTGCGCCCCGCTCCAGCATCCCGTACATCACGGCGCCCGCGGCGTGCGCCACATCTTCGTTGCGCGGATCCACCGCCGGTATGGACGCCGCGCCCGGTATGGACATTCCCATCGCCTCGATAGCCGATGACATCGTGTTGGCGGTGAACATCCCGGAGCATGCGCCCTCGCCCGGACAGGCTATCCGCTCCATCGCGATGAGTTCGTCAAGCGTCATATCGCCCGTGGAGAACGCCCCGCAAGCCTCATACATATCTTGGATGTTGATGTCTTTGCCCATATAGTTGCCGGGCAGTATCGCGCCGCCATAGACGAATATCGCCGGCACATCCATTCGCGCCATCGCCATCATTGCGCCGGGCATATTCTTGTCGCACGCCGCGACCACCACAAGCCCGTCCATTCCCTCGCCGAATGTAACCGTCTCTATGGAATCCGCGATAACCTCGCGGCTCACAAGGGACGCCTTCATCCCCTCGGTGCCCATAGATATGCCGTCGCTGATGGTGATAGTGCCGAACAGAAACGGCACGCCGTCGGCGTCCCATATGCCCTGCTTGACCTTCTGCGCGATGCGGTCCAGATGCACATTGCAGGGCGTGACGTCGCTCGCCAAGTTCGCCACCGCCACGAAAGGCTTTTCGAAGTCTGCGTCTTTCAAGCCCACCGCGCGCAGCATCGAGCGCGCCGGCGCCCTATCCGGCCCATCCACGACCACATGGCTCTTGTGCCTGAGCCTAGAAACGGTTTCGGTTGCCATAACAGCGTCTCCTTTTCGCATTGCCTTGTATCTTGTCTTGCGATTTCGCTTGCAATCCCATACGGATTAGGTCTCCCAACCCGGTCTCCCAACAACGACGGGGATTATACCAAAACGCATACCGCGGCGCGCATTCGAGCAACAAGCGGACTCCTATCGACAGTTCGGAGCGGCTGAGATTGCGCCGATGTTGCGGGGCAGCGCGTCTAGGATTTGGATACAAGCCCACTTATGTTGTAGGCAACGAAACGGAGTTCATCACATACGCCTAAAAGTGAAAAAATGCGCTTGACAAAGCGATAGGCAGACCCGCCTGCGCGAACCTGCCTATCGGTGTTGCGTTCTTTGGGCGCGCGGACGCCGTTAGCCTAGCGCTTCGTCGATGCTGCGCTTGAGGCTGGACTTCGGCACTGCGCCTACCACCTGCTTGGAGACCTGGCCGCCGTCGAAAATCAGCAGCGCCGGGATGCCGCGAATGCCGTAGTTGATAGCCGTTTTGGGGTTGGAGTCCACATCCAGCTTGGTGAACTTCATCTTGCCGGCGTACTCTTCGGCGAGCTCATCCACCACGGGCGCTATCGCCTTGCAGGGGCCGCACCAGTCCGCCCAAAAGTCCACCAGAACCGGAGTGTCCGAATTCAACACTTCGGCCTCGAAATTGCCGTCCGTAACCGCGATTGGCTTTGCCATCAAATCCTCCAAGAGTAGGTTTATTAAGTCGATAGTCGTCGGTTTGTCAGTCTGGAATGTATCCCCCATCCTAGCCGTCCCAATCTTTGAACTTTGGATTGGAAAGAACGCTTTCGCGACGGTGGCAAACGGATGGAAAACTTTGCGTCAATGCCTCAGTTCCCTTGACTTGACCCGCCGTCGCGCTTGCGCCGCTGCCTACGATGGGCGTTCTTTGCGCTCGATTTCGCGCTCTTCAGCCTTGTGCCGCAACGGGCGTCCCTTATCGGGCGTGGGATCTTTGACCAGCCCGTACATTTCGCGCCCTTCGTGGCCTTCGGGCAGATACTCGGTTATCGGCATGCCCTCTTCGTTGACGAACAGCAAGCAGTGGCAATACTTGTATATCTGCATATCGTCGCAGGCGCAAATCCAGGTGCGATGCTTAATCTCTTCGGTCTTGTCCGGATAGAAGCGGCACGGGCAGAGCGGCCTGCCGATTTCGTCCACATTCTGGGCAAGCCCAAGCACCACCGCATCGGTTACGCCCTCGCCCGGATGGGTGAATGTTCCCGACTTCTGGCAATACTTCTCGACGAAGGTCCGCATTCGGCCCATCGCCTTATCGCTGGGGTTCTCTCGCGTCATAGCGGTCTCCTCTCACAACGCCGCCGGAAACGGGGCAGGCTTTCTTATGCCGATTAGATGCTGATGGGCGCTAAACGATTGGGGGACAAACGCGGCTGCGATTGCCGCGCGGCTGGCATTGGTGGGCGGTATAAGACTTGAACTTATGACCTCTACGATGTCAACGTAGCGCTCTTGCCAGCTGAGCTAACCGCCCAAACCCTTGCGCCCATTCAGTCTAACAAAGCGGGGCGCTGCTGGTCAAGACAGCGAACTATCGCTGCCATTGATTGGAGAGCCTTATTAACTTACGAATAGATGATCTCAAGCTTGATGCCGATAACCCTAGATATTGCCGGAGTATCCCATGCTTGTGGAATACCTGGCGATCGCTTGCCGTTTGATAGTTCAGGGTAGTAGCTACGGTTGTATTCGGGGGTGAATCGGTGGAGACATTCGCTACAGCAGTAGGTCTACTTCCCGTCCGTGCGCGAGTCCGGCTTTGGGCAATCGGTTGGATCCGCAACGTCGGCATTGCATATCATCGCGATAGACCCTTTGCATCGGGGTTCATCCTTAACTATTAACAATGGTTTTAGGCGTCAATTCAATTTAGTTATACCACACCTGCACTCGATGAGAATACCATTTGCATTTTGTTGCCGATTTCGCGGCGGCTGTCGTTGGGGGACGCTATCTCGACTACTAGGTCGGGGACTACTTCGGAGTATCCGGGGATGTCCATTCCGAGCGGCATTTTGGCGGCGGAGATGAAGGCTATGTCCGGCTCGCGGACGGTGTCGGGGTTGCGCTCCAAGATGATGCCGGTATCGGACGCCATTAGCGAACCTAGGCGGCGGGGCTTGACGAATGCGCCCAACTCGATGGTCAGATTTACTACGATTTTGCCGTGGGTTACACCTGCAGACATAGTTTCGCACAACTCTCCCCGGATGAGCTCGCCGCGGATGCCTTTGCTGTCTAGGCGCAGCAGGTCGGCGGCGGTTAGGAGCTTTTGCTTGGTGGTTGTCATATGCCGCTGCCTCCTGGCGGGATATGGGCGCATTTATTGGGTACGGGGTAAGGGGTTTATTCGCGAACTAATCAGTCTTTTGCGTCATTATAGCGGGCGTCGGGGACGCAGAGTGAGGGCAAGTTGGGTTTAGTCGTCGAAGATGTCGCTGAGTTTGCAGGTGAAGCCGGGGAGTACGTCGGCACCGTCTAGCGCGTCAGTGGCGGTGAGTAGGGTGGGCGCGCCGCGCTGCGGGTGGGACTCGACGGTGCGCGTGTTGGGGAATACGGCCCATGCTAGGCGCACGCCGTAGCTTAGCCACATTTGGACTTTGTCGTCGACTTCGCGGCGGCTGTCGTTGGGGGATGCTATCTCTACTACTAGGTCGGGGACTGCTTCGGAGTATCCGGGGATGTCTATGCCGATCGGCATTTTGGCGGCGGAGATGAACGCTATGTCGGGCTCGCGGACGGTGTCGGGATTGCGTTCCAAGATGATGCCCGTATCGGACGCCATTAGCGAGCCCAAGCGGCGGGGCTTGACGAAAGCGCCCAACTCGATGGTCAGATTTACTACGATTTTGCCGTGGGTTACACCTGCAGACATAGTTTCGCACAACTCTCCCCGGATCAGCTCGCCGCGGATGCCTTTGCTGTATAGGCGCAGCAGGTCGGCGGCGGTTAGGAGTTTTTGTTTTGTGGTTGTCATATGCCGCTGCCTCCGAAGTGGGGTACACGGGTTGAGATAGCACATAGGGATTGTATCAGGCGCGGGCGGGTTTTGGGGGAATGATGGACTGGCGTTATGCGGCGTTTTGGTCGGGGGGGACGCCGCGCAGCACGTATATTAGGCGGCGCCAGTTGAGGGCTACCATCAGGCCGGTGAGCGCGAATGTGAGGATGGAGTATGCGTAGCGGATGCTGGGGTTGCCTATGTCTGCGCTGAAGAACGCCAGCAGCAGTATCAGGTACGAGGCGAAGAGCGTCAGCAAGACGAGCCCGTGCCATGCTTTGACCATGCGGGTGGCTATGAGCAGGATGGCGAATGCGGATGTGGCGGCGGTCAGCAGGAATTCGCTGGACTGAAGCGAGTCTAGGGGGAAGTTGAAGGGGCCGCCGGCGGCTATGCTGAATATGATTACGACGCTGCCGACTAGCAGGGTGAGTTGATTGACTTGGGATGATATTAGGGTTGTGAGTCCGTCGGCGCCGCGCGCGCGTAGGCTGAAGAGGGCGGCAACGATTATCTCCGGGGATTCGGACGCAAGGGGGGCTATCCATTGGATAATCAGGAATTCGCTGATGCCGAATTCTGCGCCGGCGGCTTCAAGCTTATGCACGAAAGGGTCGGCGGCTATCAGGATGATGGCGGCGCTGAATATGAACATCGCCAGCACCCATAGGCGGCGATAGAGCGGGCGAAAGCCGCCTATCATAGCGGCTGCGCCCATAAGCTCAGGCTCTTCGGCTTCCTGCGTGGAGCTGCGCCATAGGTAGAATATGTACGCGCCGATGAATACGGCGGCAAGCCAAATCGGGATCGCTCTGAAGGCGAATACCGCCAGGGTCAGCAGGGTGGCGACGACCAGCATCGGCAGTTCGAGGTTCAGCAAGCCGCGCATATCCAGCGTGGAGCGGCGCTTGATCCAGAATATGATGATGACCAACGCCCAGCCAACGCCGATTAGCAGGCGGTTCGCGCCGGTGACGTTGGCGGCGGTGAGCTGCATCTCTTTGGTGGGGACGGACGGCATGCCCTCTGCCATAAACGAAACGCCGGCGCCCCACGCCAACACGGCTTCAATGGTGTATTCGGGCATCACGGCGATGAGCGCGAGGATCGCGATGGCGAATGAGGCGGATACGTCCATTTGGGCGATTTCGGCTGCCCAGGATAGCAGGAAAGCGGCGCCGATGATGCCGATGCCGAATATGAGCGCCTGCGCTAACGGCGCGTCAAACGGCGGGGGCAGGTGGATGCCCGAGAAGCGCATCAGTATGCCGGGGATGCCGGCGGCGGCAAGTAGGGCTATGGTTGTCCAGTAGATCGCCCGGTTGTTATTGGCGGTCAAGGGTGGCGCTCCGTGTGATTTTCAATCTATGCGGGATGGCGCGCCGCAGACGGCGTCGATCGACGCAGGGGCGCAACAATGCGGCGATCGATTAGCCGACGGATGGGCACAAGCGGATCGGGTTGTTTGGGATGAGTTGGGCGCAAGCGCAATGTAGGCGCAACGATGGGCAACGGCGGAGTTGGGGCGATTATCGGCAGGGAGCGCAAGCGCGGTTATCGGTTAGGATATGCTTACAATTTTGTAGCGCTTGACGCCGCCGGGGGTTTGGACTTCCACTTGGTCGTTAAGGGTCTTGTCGAGCAGCGCGCTGCCCACTAGGGAATCGCTGGATATGCGCCCTTCGAGGGGCTTTGCCTCAGTGCTGTTGACAAGCGTGTAACTCATCGGTTTGCCGCTGGCGATGTCTTGGACTTCCACTTTCGCGCCAATCTTGACGATTTCGGATTCGCGCGTCTGAGATTGGTCGATGATAACCGCCTTTTCGAGCGTCGCCCTGATGACTTGGACTCGCGCCTCTTTGTGGGCGTGTTCTTCGCGTGCGGCGTCTAGGGGCGAGTTTTCGGTGACGTCGCCGTCGGCGCGCGCTTTGTGGATGTCGCGGGCGAGCACTTCGATTTCGGCGGCGAGCTTATCGCGCTCGGCTTGGAGTTGGGCGTGGCCTTCGGATGTGAGTTCGATGGGCTGCGCGCCGTTTGAGATTACGGCGACGCCCTTTCGGTTGCGGGGCTTTTTGATGCGGACATAGCGGGCGAGGTTTTCGTCGGTGAGTTTTGCGGTCTTGTTGGAGTATGCGAGGAAGTCTTTGACCGCTTGGAGGCGCTCGGCGGCTTGCGGGGTGGTGCCGGTGCCGTTGATCTTGTCCGCGTATGCGCCAATCTCTTTGGGCGTCAATTCGATCAGAGCGCTGCGGTGTTCGAATGAGCGCAGGAAGTCTTGGAGCGCGTTCAGGTCGACGGGCTTGTCGGCGCTGCCGGATTTGGTGGGGCTTTTGGCCTTGGGCTTGCCGTCGGGTTTGAGGCTCCGGACGTACATTTCCAAGGCTTCGCGAATGGTTGTGGTTTCCGCCACTTCAGAAGTCAACTTATCACGCCTCCCTCGCATAGTTCTCATTATATTATGGAATAGTTAATATGATGTCAATCTATTCGTGAATGCCGATGCGCTCAAACTCAATGGGGGCAAGCGCCGGTTGGATTTGGGAGCAGCGCCGCATAGACGGCAGCGGCATAGCGGCACTGAGAGAATGCGCGAATGCGGCGGCGGTTTGGGGGGGCGGGTTACCATAGGGTCATGGAGTCGGTGAACAGGCGGCGCAGTTCGGGGGCGCCGACGGGACGGGGCGATAGTTTGACGACGCGATGCTGGGGCAATGTGCCTTCTACAAGCCTGTCCAGGTCGGCGGGGGAGTAGCCGATGGCGCTCAAGCCGTTGGGCATGTTGACGCGGCGCATAAGGCTTACGATGGCGTCGGATAGCAGGTCGCCGGCGTCTTCGGGGGATGCGCCGCCGACGTCCTGGCCCATAAGGCGGGCGGCGCGCAGATGGCGCTGCGGGTTGGTGGGGGCGGTGAAGCGAAACACGGCGGGGGCGTTGAGTATGACGGACATGCCGTGCGGGACAAGCGGGGCGTTCTGCGGGTAGCCGGGCGGCGTGAACTCGCGCACCATGCCGGATACGGGGTATGACATGCCGTGCGGCAGGTGGCAGCCGGCGTTGCCGAAGCCTACGCCGGCGAAGGTGGCGGCAAGCATCATTTGGCTGCGCGCCTCCATGTCGTCGGAGTCGTCGTACGCTCTGACCATATTCGCGGCAACCATTTCAACGGCGCGGGTTGCCCATACATCGCTGATGGGGTTTGAGCCTTGGTATGCGGGGCGCAAGCCAGGGTTTTCGGGGGCTTCTCGTTGGCTGAACGGCAGGGCTGTGTAGGATTCCAGGCCGTGGCAGAGCACGTCGAAGCCGCTGCACGCCACTACTTCGCTGGGCAGGGTGCGCGAGTGGAGCGGGTCGACGATGCCCATAGTTGGGCGCAGCGCGCGGTGGGCTATGCCGGTCTTCGCTTCAAGCTCCAGCAGGTCGAATATGGCGACGCCGGTGGTTTCGCTGCCGGTGCCGGATGTGGTGGGGACGGCGATTAGGGGCTTGAGCGGGCCGGGGACGGGCTTGCCTTCGCCGATGGGGGCGTTGACATAGGTTAGGAAGTCCGCCGGATAGGTGGCGTAGAGGTTGGCGGCTTTGGCGGTGTCGATGCTGGAGCCGCCGCCAACCGCCACAAAGCCGTCGAATGCGCCGTCGACGGCGAAGCGAATCGCTTCTTTGAAGGATGCGTCGGTCGGCTCTACGCTTACGGCGTCGAACAGAACGGCGTCGATGGACTCGGCGCGCAGGGACTGCAGGGTTATGTCGACGGCTTCGCTACTTGCCATACGCGGGTCGGTTACGACCATAACGCGGCGCGCGCCGAGGCGGTTCATTTCGTAGCCCACTTCGCGGGTTACGCCGGGGCCGAACTTGATGGCGGATGTGTCTATGGTGTAGGCGGTTTCGATGGATTGGGCGGTCATATGCAATTCTCCGGGTGTCAGTAGGGCATGCGCCAGCGGGCAGCATTCGGCGCTTGCGGGCGGTTTGTGTTACGGGTTATATCATAAACCCCTTTCTCTATGCCGATATGGAGAAAGGGGTTGTGAACGGGTTGCGGCATTGCGGGGGCTACCTGCCTTGTTCGGATCGGATTAGCATCACAAGTTCCCAGCGCTCTTGCTCGGTGAGCAGGCGTCCGAAGGGGGGCATCCAGGATGATGTTGGGCGGTCGCGCAGCGCGGAGGCGAAGCCGGCCTGGCCGCCGTAGGTTATCCAAGCGTAGAGTTCGCCGTCGGATGTGTTGGCTGCGCCTATGACGGGGTTGCCGTTGGCGTCGGTTTTTTCGTCGATAAGATTTCGGGGGCGTGCGCCGGCTTCGCCTAGGTAGCCTAGGATTGGGGCGTCGCCGTCTTCGCCGCGCAGGTTGGAGCCGTGGCATACTTGGCAGTTAATCGTGTATGTGTGGCGCGCGCGGCTGACGGTTTCGGGGTCGGACGCCAAGCCGCCGGGGACGGACAGCGCCTGATACTCTTCAACGGTATCGTACTCGACTTCCCTGCCGGTGATGGGGACGGAGCCTTCGGGCGGCAATAGGCGGGGGCCTTCCTGCACGCGGTAGGAAGGCTGGTAGTGCATTTCGGTGAAGGCTTGGACGGCGTGGCTGCCCGTTTGCGGGAATGCGGGGAGCTTGAAGTTTATCGCGCCGCCGACGTCCACGCGGCCGGTGCGCGTGTTGTAGCATGCGAGCGTGGCAAAGACAAGCAACAACGTCACAAGCAACAACGCGCTACGGCTTGCGATAGCACCGGCGCGCCGCCGATGCGCGGGCTTAGCGCTGAGGGGCGTGGCATTAGGGGAAGGCTTGCTCATCTGCTAGTTGTTCTCCCAGCCGCGCTTGACCGATTCGGCGCCCGCTTCTAGCAGCACCCGCTCCGCGTCCGCCATTCTGCTTTCGTCGGCGGTAACGGTTACGCCGATGTAGCCTTCGGTGATGCGCTTGTCGTATGCGCCCATGAACATACGGGGCAGGCGGGACTCTATGATAATGCCGATTACGGCGAAGATGATAGAGCCGAGCATAGTGCCTTCGTAGAGGATAATCGCCATAGGCGGGATGGACAGGATGGGCTTGCCGCCGGTTACAAGGGGATAGGCGAGCTGGGAGCCGGCGGTAACCATCAAGCCGACGACGAAGCCGCACGCCGCGCCCATAAGGGGCCAGCGAAAGAGTTTGTGGACGGGTTCATGTTCGCCGAAAGTGCCTTCGGGGTATGGAGTGCCGGTCAGCACTTCGTATTCGCTGTCGGTGTATCCGGCGGACGCCAGGGCGTCCATTGCGTCCGCCGCGGTGTCAACCTGCTCTTCGGGGAAAAGCCCCAACACGCTTCTCTTTGCCATAAAACGCCTCTTCGGATGTGCTGAATTGTCTTTGAGTTCGGTCTGTGTGTGATTGGACTTGCGCCGCCCGTATGCTACGGCGTCTCTCTGATGCTTGCGGGGACGATGCGTCGGCCTATCTTGATTTCGTCGCGGAACACCATGCCTTCTTTGACGTCGAACAGCGGTATGAGGGGGAATACTTTGGCGAATATGAGCATTCCCAGCGCGACAAAGGCGAAGGTTTCGGCGACGATTAGGATTTCGACGATGCTGGGATGGTAGGTTCCCCAGTCGAATGTGAGCGGGGTGCGGCGCGCCAAGGCCGGTATGATGATTAGGAAGCGCTCCAGCCACATGCCGATGTTGACCAGCACGGTGGTGAAGAACATCAGGGCGGCGCTGCGGCGGACGCTCTTGAACAGCCACATCGGGACCGGTATGAAGAACGATGTCAGCAGGAATATGACGAAAAGCCACCAGTAGGGGTTTTCGAACACCTGCAGTTCGCGCAGCGCGAGTTCGGGCGGCTCAAGGGTGTAGAGCGCGAATATCCACTCCAGCACGAAGAAGAAGAACCAAGTGGTGGCTACCACGATGAGCAGCCTGCCGATGGCGTCGAAGTGGTCGGGGCGGATGTAGTGGTCGACTTTCCACATCCAAACGATTAACGCCATTATCATCGCCACGGCGGATACGCCTGAGTGGATAGCGCCGATGATGAAGTAGGGCGCGAATATGGTGGAGTGCCAACCTTCTACGCCGATGGCGACGGCGAAGTCCCATGACACGATGCTGTGAACGGATACGAACACGGGCAGCACAAGCGCGGACAGCAGTATGCCGGCGATAGCCTGCAAGCGCCATTGGCGGGGAGTGCCGCGCCAGCCGAGGCATAGGAAGGCGTAGATGCGGGGGGCGTACTTGCCGGTGGCGCGGTCGCGCACAACGGCGAGATCGGGGATTAGCGCCACGAACACGAACAGCGAGCTGCCGATGAGGTAGGTCATAACGGCGCTGGGATCCCATACGAATGGGGAGCGCACATTCATAAAGATGTCGCGCGAAAAGTCGTAGGGATACACCCAGAACAGCCGCCACGGACGCCCGACGTGGAACATGATATTGGATAGCGCCGCTACCAGGGAGAATAGCGTCATAACCTCAGCGGCGCGGGTTACCGGACGCCGCCATTCGGCTTGGGTGAGGCGCAGGATGGCGGAAATCATAATGCCGGCGTGGCTGATGCCGATCCAGAATACGAAGTTAGTTATGTAGAAGCCCCACAGCACGGGGCGGCTTAGGCCGGCGACGCCGATGCCTTTGTTGATTTCGTAGCCGTAAGCGCCTAGGCCGGCGCAGATGACTAGCAGCAGAAAGGCGACGGAACCCAGCCACCATTTGGGCATGCCAAGCACGCCCGCAAGCAGGTCGTTGTTGACTTGTTTTTGGGTCTTTTGGATGTGTTCTTGCATCTGCTGCCTGTTGTCTTGTTATCTGATTATGGGTTTCGCGGCGGCGGATTGGCGCGCGCCATCCCGCGCTATCGCGGCTTGCCCAGCACGAATACTTGCGTGCGGTGATACGCCTTGTGCATCTTGTAGAGCATGAACTCTTTTTGTTCCCAGATGTTGACGGGCGGTATTAGACGGGCGAACAGCAGATAGACTAGCACGGATCCGCCGATTACGCCCAGTATCATCATAATGTCGGGGATGTCGGGCAGGTGCGCGCCGCGGATTGCGAGGGGCAGTCTGCCGGCTTCATCGAGATGGAGGGCGTGCTTGTCCACATTGGGATCGCCTATGCCGGGGATGGAATACGCCGCGACGTAGAGGCGCAGTCTGTCGAAGAGCGTGCCGACCAGCACCGCCACGGACATAATGGTTGGGCCCCAGATGCTCTTGCGGACGGGGTTCCACATCATCACGAACAGAGGCGTCAGGAAGCAGAGCACGAAGCCCGCCATAAACGCCGCCTGATATGGGCCTACCATCAGCATATCGAGCACGGCTTGTTCGTTGGGCTTTTTGCCGTACCAGAATACGTTGAAGCTTGAGAACCAGAACCAGAACCAGAGCAGGGACAGCGCGAACAGGAGCTTGCTGACACCCCAGAACTGCTCTAGCGTGATGTAGTCTTTGTAGCCGCCCCACTGCCGCAGCACTACCATTGTGAGAATGACCGTCGCCACGCCCGCCTGCAATGCGCTCGCGGCGTGCGTGATGGGGAATAGGGCGTCTATCCAACCCGGCACAAGCGCAATCAGGAAGTCCACGGATATGAGGAAGTGAACGAAAATGAGCATAATGAAGTAGAACGCGCCCAGTATGCCCATTCGGTGATGCAGCATGTTCCATTGGGCGGTGGTGCCGATCCAGTTGCGGGACAGGCGCGCCGCCCAGCGCTGCCGCCAGCCGGGAGCGCCGTTGTCGCGTATGAGCGCCAGGTCGGGCATTGCGGACAGCCACAGCAGCATCACGCCGAGTATGACCAGCGCGAGCATGCCGGCGGATGCCCATATGTGCGGCGAGTAGGTCGGGACGTTGCTTAGGAAAGGGTCGTCGGGGTCGAAGAACCATAGGCTGCGCCTGCCGTCGGACAGCGGCGGCAGTATCCACAGCATAGGGATGAAGAGCAGCATATTGAAGAGGCCGACGGCCGTCCAAAGTTCGGCGGCGCGCGATATGGGGCGTCGCCAGTGGCCGTTGGCGATGCGGGGCGCTATGGCAACCATCGGCGCGGCTTGCGCGGTGGTCAGCACGAATGCGAACATCATCGCGAAGTAGCCCCAGACGAGGCGGTCGCCCACGCCGTCGGAGAGGCGCAAGACGAAGCCGATTATGCCGAGCACAAGCAGTATCGCGCCCGCCGCGACGCCGCTCCACCACTTGTCGCTGGGCTTATCGTGCTTGCCTATGAGGTCTTTCGCCACTTCCTCCTGCGTATGGAAGGGGACGTATAGCCCTTCGCGCGGGGCGTGGTGACCGTTGCCGTTATGACTAGCCATGCGCTTCGACTGCCTCAGCTTCGTTGTCAACTTTCTTCAGATAGACTACTTTGGGATGCGTTCCCAGTTCGTCGAACAGGTGATAGCCGCGCCCGCCGTCGCCGCCAGGGCCGGACTTGCGAAGTTCGTCCTTCGCCTTTTGGGCGGCTTTGGAGTCGGGATCGTTCAGATCGCCGAACATCAACGCTTCCGTGGGGCATGCGTTGACGCAAGCGGGGCTGAGCGCGCGGTCGCCGTCCTCGACTTGGCGGCCTTCCTTGTCGGCGTCGCGAGTGGCGCGGCGGATGCGCTGTACGCAGAAAGTGCATTTCTCCATAATGCCGCGGCTACGGACGGTAACATCGGGGTTGAGCTGATTTTTGAGGGATTCGGGCCAAGCCGGTTCCCAGAAGTTGAAGAAGCGCACTTGGTAGGGGCAGTTGTTGGCGCAAAAGCGCGTGCCGATGCAGCGGTTATAGACTTGCACGTTCAAGCCTTCGCTGTTGTGGTAGGTGGCATAGACGGGGCAGACGGGTTCGCAGGGGGCGTCGCCGCACTGCTGGCAGAACAGCGGGATGAAGCGCGCCTTCACATCGGGGAATTCGCCTTCCCAGTAGCGCTCGACGCGTATCCATTCGATCGCGCGGCGCTGATTGAAGTGTCCCTCTTCGTTGATAGGCACATTGTTTTCGGACTGGCATGCGACCACGCAGGCTTGGCAGCCTGTGCATTTGTCTATGTCAACCACCATTCCCCATTGAGCGTCCGCCATATGTTTCTCCTTGGGCTGGAGTTCGCTGATTTATCGTATCGTATATTTCGTATAGATTGGGTTAGTTCGCCGATATGGGCGATGCCGAAGGCGGGGGTTCTTCGAGCAGACCGCCGGGGACATCATCGTCGTCGGGGGCGCTCGGCAGTTCGTTCACCGTTACGCCGGCGCGTATTTGGTCAAGCGTGAATGTCGGCGTATCAGGACTTCCCGGCGTTCTAAACATGTACGGCGCGCGCGGCGTAGCCACTTCATCCGCCGACACATCGAACGTGCCGTTGTCATCGCTGACAATCACATATAGGTTGTCGATATCCCCGAACTCATTCAGTCCGTATTCATCCCCCGCTCTATGCAAGAGGAACAGCGCCAGCCGCTCGCCTACATTCAGGGCGCTTCCCGAATCGGATACTATAACATCCGCAGCGGCGTTATCAATTTGCGCCACGATGATTGTGTCTTCGGGGTTGCCCTGCAGGGTTTCGTTCACCTCTATTTCGTAGAACACGCTGGGAATGCCAATATCGCCGCTGCCTGAACCGGTGTAGTAGGGTTCGCGTCCCGCCACTCTCTTGACTGTGCCTATAACGACCGCATCGGCGGCGCGTGACAGGCTTTCGATGGACTTGTAGCCCGGTTGGGAACCCGATATGTGAATGGGGCCTAGGGCGGGTTCTCTCACGATGAACCACCAGCCGAGCGCTAGAACCAATCCCAGTGCGCCGCCTAACGCGGGCAGCATTATTTTTCTTGACTTGCCTCTCAAATTAGCATTGCGCCGTCTTGCGCCATCTTGGATTTCGTCCGTTAGTCCGTTGATTAGCGAATTGCGCCGCAGTTTAATGCCCGTCCCCGTTGCCGCCGTGCAGCGTGGTCAGCTTGATGACATGCTGATGCTCGTCGCGCGGGAATTCGGTAACGGTGTTTTCGAACTTGGGCAGGCGTATCCATTCGCCGGTGTTGCTTATGTTGACTTTGGTGGATGCCCAGGCGAGCGCGCCGGTTGCGCCGTCGATGTTGGGCGCCAGGATGGAATAGACATTGGAGCCGCGCCCTTTGGCGTAGCGTCCGCGGCGGAATGCCCTTGCCCGACGGGAACGCATACCGTATCGGGCGGCACGGCGGGACTTGGGAACGCCAGCGCGTATATCGTCCCGTACTGCGATTCGATTCTGACCACGTCGCCTTCGCTGATGCCGCGCTGTTCGGCGACGCGGTGATTGATTTCAACCCAGGTCTGCCACACGGCGGTTGAGATGGGGTCGGGCGTTGCCTGCATCCAGGGGAGCGGCGCGCCTCTGCCGTCGCCGATGCCGGTGGTGGTGAAAGGCATCAGATGGAACTCGCCGTCCGTGAATGAGGGCTGCTGCGCCGACGGCAGTGCGGGTGGCGTGGGCTTTGTGTTGTTTGCGCGCGCTGAGGTGTCCCACCAACCGCCGCGCTGCAGCACGCCGTTCCAGAACGCGTTGAAGCTTGCGGCGCGCACCGAGCCGCTGCCGGATTTG
The DNA here is from genome assembly GCA_965204605.1 of Dehalococcoidia bacterium. Taxonomy (GTDB): domain Bacteria; phylum Chloroflexota; class Dehalococcoidia; order Lucifugimonadales; family JADFKI01; genus Bin90. The sequence goes on along the minus strand of OZ241999.1, from coordinate 2,967,196 downwards.
TAGAGCTTCAGCGCGCCGTCTTGGAGTATCTCGCGATAGGTTTCGCCGGGCAAGCCTAGATCAAGTTCGATGCCCTGCGCTACGGCGAGCAACACATCGGCGAAGTTTCTAGTTCCCAGGTGTTCGCCGCGCGCCTCAAAGAAGGGGCGCACAACCGGCTGCTGAAAGCCGATTACCTGATAGCCAGGCGCAGGATCGGGGACGTCGCTGCCCCAATCCTCGAGATAGTTGTGCTGCGGCAGCACAAGGTCGGCTACGGCGGTGGTGTCGTCCATCACGTCGGAGAAGCTGACTATGAACGGCACATCGTAGGCGGCGATCTTGAAGTCGACGGCGTCGGGCAGTCCGTAGATGGGATCCGCGCCGCGCACCATAAGCATTTGCACTTCGCCGCGGGACATTTCGTCGGCGAGTCTGTGCCATTCCGAGAACGGCGTGGCGTTGCGCTCGACGGCTAGGTCTGCGATGGGCGGGGACGGGTTGAAAATAACGCCGCCTTCGGCGTTGACGCTGCCCACAAGGTAGTTGAGGGAGTAGATGGCGGCGAGGTTGAACATGCCGTTGGTGTGCGCCGAGGCGGAGCCGCCGCCGAATGCGAGCGCGGGGCGATGCTCTGCGAAATCGTGCGCTACGGAGCGGATCTTTTCGGCGCTGACGCCGGTTTGGGCGGCAACGGTTTCGGGGGCGTAGGCGTTGATGTCGAATGCGCCGTTTGCGGTGAGCGCATTCGCCGCGCCCGCGTCCGCAAGCCCGTCAGCTATGATGACCTGCGCTATGCTGAGCGCCAGAACGCCTTCCATTCCGGGCTTGACATATATCCACTTATCGGCGTTTGCGGCGCTCATAGAGAAGCGCGAATCCACATGTATGAGATCGCCGCGCTCGTGTCCGGTATCGCGGAATTCGCCGTAGCCGCGCGAATAGCGGACCGGGGACATCCAGGTGTTCAGGAAGTCCGCGCCAAATGACAGCACTGTGCTTGCGTGCGCTATGTCGAAGTCGGGCAGCGTGTCTTGTCCGAACACCTGGCGCATAGCGGCGCGCAAGGTTGTGCGCTCAAGCGGTTCGTAGGTCATATGCCTTGCGCCGTATGCGGACACGAAGCTATCTACGACCATTCCCATATGGGCGTTGACGGGATCGGTGGCTAGAACCACGGCTGATTGGCGGCCGGCTTGGCTGATGTTTTGGAGTTGGAATGTAAGGCGGCCGATGGCGTCGTCCCAGCTTATTTCGCGGAACTGGTTTGCGCCGCGCTCGCCCACGCGCACCATTGGGCCGCGTATCCTGTCGGGGTGGTAGAGCGCCTGCAGTCCGCCTTCGCAGCGCGCGCTGTGCTTGCCCTGATTTATGGGGTAGTCGACGTTGCCTTCGACCTTTTTGGCGCGCCCTTCCATAACGCGCACCACGATGCCTTCGCTGGTGGGACACTGGCGGCAGAGGGTTGCGTACCAGTTATCGCGCCCGGTGACGAGGTCTTCGGGCATTTCCACGGGGGCTTGCACCAGAAGTTCGTCTTCCGGCACGCCGCAGGCTTGGAAGATGATAGCGCCGGCCGCCGAGCCGCCGGCTAGAGTTAGGAATTGTCGTCGCGTCAGAGCCATACTTGTGTTCAGCCTTTAGAAGTGGCAGGTGGAGCAGTCGGTAGGGGCGCCGTTGTCGCGGTGGCACTCCACGCAGTCGCCCATTTTGAGCGGCAATACCTGCTCGACCTTTTCCATTTGCGCCACGTCGCCGTGGCAGGTGGCGCAGACGGCGCTTTCGGGGATGCCGTCGCGCTCGGAGAAGAAGCGTATGTGCGCTTCGTGAACGAAGTGAACATGGTCGGGGACCCTGTGGACGCGCACCCAGTCGATTGGGCGGTCGTCGGCCACCATTTCGCGAAGCTTTTCCACCTCAGGCAGGTCGTCGCCTATGACTTGGTGGCAGGTGAGGCACAGCCCGGCGGACGGGACGGTCGCCGCCGCGCCCTTGTTGACGTTGCGGTGGCAGAATACGCAGTCCAGCCCCAGTTCGTCGACGTGCTTGGTGTGCGGGAAGGCAATCGGCTGGTCGGGGCCTTCGTCGTAGCCGAATATGACGGGCGTTCCCAGCCACGCGGATATGACGAAAGTAAGCCCGAGCGCAATCCCGATGAGCGCCGCAAGGCTCACAACGCCGAGTACACTTAGTTTCAGGAGCTGCCTGCGGTTAGGCTTGGAAACCTGAAAATCGCCTGGTATCAAATTCCGTTTGTCCTGTTGGTATAGTTCGCCGCTTGGCGCCGCTTATATCCAGTAGTCCGCCCAGAAGCTTCGCAGCACGCCCGCGAGGTCGATCGTCCTTATAAGGAAGTACACGGCTATGGCGAAGCAGACAATCGCGGCGGCGTAGAAGAATAGGCGCAATCGCTGCCACGACTGCGGCACATGGCGCGAGGCTACAAACGATGGGATGAGGTTGTGGCCGACTATCATATTGGCTGCGAACAGCACAATGAACAGCACCACCATCCACAGCGCGGTCAGCAGACTGCTGATTTGCTGCCACTCCGGTATGCCTAGCGGGGCGGGTTCCATCGATTCGCTACCCTCAAACAAATCCTGGCGCGCCGCCCGTCCGCGCAGTGCGGATGCGGGGCGGTTCGCGAATGCGCCGACGCCGTAGAGCGCCCTTCCCAAAATCTTGGTGAAAATTATCACAGGGCATTTAGCGGTGTCAAGGGTTTTGCATCGTTTGAGATACGCCTGACACACGGCGGAAGCGCACAACGCGAAACTTGTTTGGCGCGCGATTGCGGCGTTCTAGCAGTATCTATTCGGGCGCAATTCAGGCGCATCGGCGGCGGCATATCCGTTGACGCATTCCCATCGGCGACGATGCGCCTACGATAGCGCCACGCTGACGATGCGCTGCTCTAGCGCTTGGGCGAGGCGTTGGGCGCGCTCAAGCCGCCGATGATCGCCCAGCGTGCCGACGAATGCCACGCCCAGCACATGCCCAACGCGAAAGTCCACAATCGTAACCGATATGAGCCTGCCGCCGTCGTTGTGTAGCGCTTTGAGCGCCACCGCCTCATCGTAGAAGCCCTCCGGCTGCAGGCGCTCGACTCCGACGAGGCGCTGGTCGTCGCCCAGGTCTGCGCCCACGTTCGCCTCGAAGTCGCGCAGAAAGATGTCGTGCATCCAGCTATACACGCCGTCGGGCGTCTCGAACAGATGCGCCACGGTCGCCAGCATAAAGTCGGCGCCGTCGCTGCCGAAAGACGGCACGGACGAAAGCATTTCGCGCATATAGCCGCCGATGCGCCCAACCGCTTGGAAGCGCTCTTCGCTGCTGCCGGGGAAGCCGTGCTGCGCCATCGCGCGATTGTCGAGCGCCGTTTCGCGCGACGGTTCGTAGTTCTCAAACGGCGGCGGCAGGTCGTCCGGCTCCAGCGGCATCAGGCGCAGGTCGTCAAGCGCGATATGCGCCGTAGCTTGATGCAGGGGGTTGGCGGTCAAAGAGCATTCCTCAAAAAGGCTATCGCCATAGAGGGCGGGCGGCAATCGGATTGTAGGCTGCTATTGTACATTCCCGCCGCAAGCGCTGACTAGCGGATTGGGGGTTAGGGTATGCTTATCTTGCAGCGGCGGCGCTTATCAATTTGAAAGCGCCATTGTGAACCGCGCGCCTTGACTTCCGTAAATTAACGGCATATAATCATTCGCAAACTGTCAACCTTAGCGAATGGAGTAGCAATATGCCGAACATACGATTCCCCCCCCCCCCCCCCCCCCCGCACATGAGTTCTAGGTTCACGTTATATTTCCTCACCGCCCTCACAGCGGCGGCGTTGTTGCTGTTCACCCTGCTTGCGAATGCGGACGACGCAAGCGCGCAGCAAGCCGTCGACAACACGCCTGCATCCACAAGCACACCGCTCGCAATGACATTCAGCGCCATAAGCGCCGGACGCAATACTACCTGCGGTATTCGTACGGATGGCGCTACGGTATGCTGGGGCGATAACAAAAATGGACAGGCTTTGCCGCCGGCGAATGAAACCTTCGCGTCTATAAGCGGCGGCAGGGTGTACGGTCACGGAGGTAATAGCCATGTCTGCGGACTTCGCGCTAATGGCGCTGCGGTGTGCTGGGGCGCTGACCAATTCGGTCAGGCTTCGCCGCCGGCGAATGAAACCTTCGCGTCCATAAGCGCTGGCGGAGGGCATACTTGTGGGTTGCGCGCTGATGGCGCTGCGGTGTGCTGGGGCGCTGACCAATTCGGTCAGGCTTCGCCGCCGGCGGGTGAAACCTTCGCGTCCATAAGCGCCGGTTCATATCATGTCTGCGGACTTCGCGCGGACGGCGCGGCGGTATGCTGGGGGCATAACAGATATAGTCAGTCAACGCCGCCGGCGGGTGAAACCTTCGCGTCCATAAGCGCTGGCGGAGTGCATACTTGTGGGTTGCGCGCTGATGGCGCTGCGGTGTGCTGGGGCCATAGCCAATTTGGCAAAACGACGCCGCCGGCGGGCGAAACCTTTGCATCCATAAACCCCGGCTATTCCCATACCTGCGGACTGCGGAAGAACGGCACTGCAGTCTGCTGGGGGGATAACGGTAGCGGCGCCTGGACACCAGGTGCGATTCATCCGCCGTCGGGTGTTTTCACTTCGATAAGCGCCGGAAGCTGGCATACCTGCGGACTGCGTACGGATGGCGTTGCGGTCTGCTGGGGGAACAACTACTATGGTCAGTCAACGCCGCCAGCCGCATCTGGTCCCGTAGCAACGCTAGTCCCAACCGTTATACTCCCAACTGTTACGTCAACGCCCACCCCCACGGCAACGCCCCACGTAATGAAGTTCCGCGCCATAAGCGTCGGCTATGCGCATAATTGCGGCATTCGCACAGATGGCAAAGTAGCGTGCTGGGGGTATGGGCATGGCGGCGACACGCCGCCGTCGGGTGTCTTCACGGCTATAAGCGCTGGGCGGGATCATACCTGCGGACTGCGTGCAGACGGCACGGCAGTGTGCTGGGGCAGAAACGATGAGGGTCAGTCAACGGTGCCGGCGGGCGAAACCTTTACGTCCATAAGCACCGGGCGGGATCATACTTGCGGACTGCGCGCAGACGGCGCTCCAGTGTGCTGGGGTAGCGGGAACTACGCGCTACCTAGAGACCCGCAGAAACGGAACTTGCTTGCGGGTGGACTGTCAGCCATAGACACCGGATATAAGATTACCTGCGGACTGCGTCGGCAGGATAGCAAACCGTTGTGCTGGGGGCGCGACGTCGGCAGGCTTCGTGATGGGACTATGACTATAAAGGGAATGCCAATACCTAAGGATGAAACCTTGGAATCGATAAGCGTCGGGACGCGTCTTGTCTGCGGATTGCGCGCAGACGGCACAGCAGTGTGCTGGGGTGATACCAAGTGGCCAGTTGCAGGCAGATTTGGTGTGACAACGCCGCCGTCGGGTTCATTCACTTCCATAGACGCCGGCGAGTTGGATCATGCCTGCGGACTGCGCGCAGACGGCACTGCAGTGTGTTGGGGCCATAACGAACATGGTCAGTCATCGCCGCCGTCGGGCGCCTTCACTTCCATAGAAGGTGGCTGGTTTCATACCTGCGGGCTGCGGAGAGACGGCACGGCAGTGTGCTGGGGTGGAGAGCCATATGGTACTAGCGGCGGACAGACTACGCCACCGCTCGAATACACGCCCACGGCGACTCCGAACCCGGCTCACACGCCCACAGCAACGGCAATCCCAACCCACACGCCTACGCCTACCACCGTAACGGAAGGCGTAACGCCTGAGCCTACTCACACGCCCACAGCGACGAGCGTTTCGGCAACAGGCGAATCCACCCCTACGCCTACGAGTACGACGGTCACGGACGCCCCCGCCCCCACGCTCACGCCAACCGCAACCGGCGTGTCCATGCCCGTAGGCGACGGACTAGGCGAGTTTGAAGAGCAGGTCGGAGCGTTGCGCGATCGGGCGGGAACGCTCCAAGATATGGGAACGCTGAATAGGCTTATCGAATCGTTGCGCGGGCTTATCAACGCGCTGACCGATAGAGTGGCGGAACTTGGAGGAACCATCCCGACGGCAACGCCAACCCATACGCCCACGCCGACGAATACGCCGGTGACCGTGCTGGAATCTACGCCTACGCCCACGGCGACGGCTACAACCATACCCACCGCAACACCTACGCGCGCATCAGCGTCGACATTGGCGCCCGGCTGCATTCGCAAGACCGGCTTGGGCTGGCTCACCGGCACATGGAACAGCGATTGCCTGTCCGATAAGACACCCGCCACCGCAAAGGCGGGAACCCGCTACGCGCGCTTCTACACATTCACGCTGGACGCGGCCTCAACCGTAACCGTCAACATCTCATCCGACGATGTAGCGGACACCTACCTCTACCTGCTTAACGGCGTAGGCAACGCCGGCTCCGTGGTGAACCGGGGCGACGCGCAAATATCTGAGAATCTGCAGGCGGGCAGTTACACCATCGAGGCAACCACCTACAACCTGCAAACCGGCGGCAACTTCATGCTGACGCTGGACATCTCTACTGCAAGCGTCTCGCGCTAACGGACGCTGCGCCGTATTGCAATTGCAAGCACATCCCTTCCCCTGCAGTTAATCGCGGGGAGAAGGGATGCGTCTGCGCTAGGCATAACCGGCGTATCCGATGCGCGATTTGCCTTTCCTCAGCATAGCAAGTCAGGGATGGGCGCAATGCCGGCTGCCAAACGCAACTTGACTTGCGCAATCTTCGGCATATAATTGCTATACAACGATTTCCATTCTTTCGTAAAGAAGAAAAGGACGCTGATATGCGATTTACTCCTTTCAATCCCAAACCCGCGCTTTACTTCTTCACAGCCATCACAGCGGCGACGCTTCTGCTATTCACCATGCTCGCAAATACGGACGACGCAAGCGCGCAGCAGACCGTCGACCACACGCCTACAGCCACAAGCGCGCCGCGCGCAATGACTTTTCGCGCCGTAAGCGCCGGGGACGGTCTTACCTGCGGTATTCGCACGGATGGCGCGGCAGTATGCTGGGGGCTTAACGCGCATGATCAGATTTCTCCGCCGTCAGGTGTCTTCACATCTATCAGCGCTGGATTTCGCCACGCCTGCGGCCTTCGCGCGGATGGCGCGGCAGTATGCTGGGGTGATGCCAAGTACAATAGGTCAGCGCCTCCAACGCCCCCTACGGGCGCATTCGCGTCTATAAGCGTTGCAAGCGTTGCAAGCGTCGGTTACTCTCATACTTGTGGTCTTCGCGCGGATGGCGCGGCAGTATGCTGGGGAGGGCGTAACATACATGGCGAGGCAACGCCCCCTACGGGCGCATTCGCGTTTATAAGCGCTAATACGTCTTATACCTGCGGACTGCGAAATGACGGCGCCGCAGTATGCTGGGGCGATAACAGGTTCGGTCAGTCAACGCCTCCTGCGGATGAAACCTTCGCATCCATAAGCGCCGGACATCGCCATGCCTGCGGTCTTCGCGCGGATGGCGCTGCGGTATGTTGGGGTTATGACGGATTCGGACAGTCAACGCCGCCTGCGGGTGAAACCTTCGCATCTATAAGCGCCGGCGCTCGGCATACTTGCGGATTGCGAAATGACGGAGTCGCAGTATGCTGGGGGCTTAACGATTATGGTCAAACAACGCCGCCTGCGGGTGAAACCTTCGCATCCATAAGCGGTGGCGGGAGCCATAAGTGCGGTCTTCGCGCGGATGGCGCTGTAGTATGCTGGGGCAAAAACCAATTTGGCGAGTCAACGCCGCCGGCCGCATCTGCGCCCATAGAAACGCCAATCCCAACTCTTACGCCTACGCCTGAGCCTACTCATACGCCCACGCTTGTCAACAGTCCGCCTTACTTCGTCTATGATGACACAGACTGCGCCACAGCCCGACCACGCACTACCTTCTCTGCAGGAAGAGATCCGGTTTATTGGATAGACGGAGATTCGCTAACGCGCACGGTGTTGGAGGATTTCGATGCCTGCGATCCGGACGGAGACGCCATTAAGTTTAGGCTCCGCACCGCTATAGGCGAGCCGCGCGTGTTCGCCATTTCTTCTTCGGGCGTTCTGTCCGTAGATGCCAGGCTGAATACATGGTCGAGACCCTTCCATAGGGTGGAAGTCCGAGTAACCAACGATGCAGATGACCAACTGGGTACGGACGTAATCTATGTAACGGTACACCTATTCGGTGTGAGCGGATCGTCAACGCCTGCTCCCACAACAACTTCAACACCGACTCACACGCCCACGGCAACGAGCGTTTCAGCCACAGGCGAACCCACGCTTACGCCGACTTCCACGAGTGTTTCGGCAACAGACGAACCTGCGCCCACAGCAACGGCAACTCATACGCCCACGTCCACAAGCGTTTCGTCCACAAGCGAATCTATCCCAACGCCTACGAGCACGATCATCACGGACGAACCCGCCCCCACGCTCACGCCAACCGCAACCGGCGTGTCCACACCCACCGGCGCCGAAAGAGTGGGCGCGGTTGAAGAACAAGCCGAAGCGCTGCTAGGCCAGGCGGGAACGTTGCAAGAAGTGGAAACGGACCCGTTGCGGCGGCTTGTGCAAACACTGCAAGGGCTTATCAATGCGCTGACTGACATATTAGCGGCGCGTGAGGGCGCATCCCCAACGGCAACGCCAACCCATACGCCCACGCCGACGAATACGCCGGTAACCGTGCTGGAAGCCACGCCTGCACCCACGGCGACGTCTACGACCATACCTACGGCAACGCCCACGCGCGCATCAGCGTCGACATTGGCGCCCGACTGCATTCGCAAGACCGGCTTGGGCTGGCTCACCGGCACATGGAACGCCGATTGCCAGTCCGATAAGACGCCCGCCACCGCAAAGACGGGAACCCGCTATGCGCGTTTCTACACATTCACGCTGGACGCGGCCTCAACCGTAACCGTTAACATATCATCCGACGATGTGGCGGACACCTACCTCTACCTGCTTGAGGGCGTGGGCAACGCCGGCTCGGTGGTGAACCGCGGCGACGCGCGCATAACGGAGCAGCTGCAGGCGGGCAGTTACACCATCGAGGCAACCACATACAACCTGCAAACCGGCGGCAACTTCGTGCTGACGCTAGACATCTCTACGGCAAGCGTCTCGCGCTAACGGACGCCGTATTGCAATTGCAAACGCATCCCTTCCCCAGCAAAGAACTGCATGGGAAAGGGATGCGTTGCGTCGGGCGTAGGCGAATGCCTAATCCGTTAAGTTGCCAATCTATGCCCGAATGAATTAGACTTTGGACGCAGCAAAAGGCGTTGGCTGCGACTGCCGATTGCCAATGAACTGCTGAGATATGAAACCGATATGATGAGGAGATGAGCATATGGAAGAACGCACAGGGGTATTCGCGGCGGGCGAGAATGCGCTGACGTTGCTGGGCCCGGAAGTGAAGGTGGGCGATGCGGCGCCGGGGTTCACGGCGTCGGGCGCGGGACTGAAGCAGGTGTCGCTGGACGACTTTGCGGGCAAGGTGAAGATAATCGCATCCGTGCCCTCGCTGGACACGGGCGTCTGCAGCGATGAGACGCAGAAGTTCAACGAAATCGCGGCGTCGCTGTCCGACGACATCGTCATTCTGACCATCAGCATGGATCTGCCCTTCGCGCAGGCGCGCTGGTGCGGCGCTCACGAAGTTGACAAGGTCGAGACGGCGTCCGATTTCAAGACGCGCGAGTTCGGCGATAGCTACGGCGTGCATGTGAAAGAGAACGGACTGTTGGCGCGCGCGGTGTTCGTGCTGGACAAGGATAATGTGGTGCGCCATGTGGAGTATGTGCCGCAGATTGCGCAGCTCCCCGACTTCGACGCCGCAGTCAGCGCCGCCAACCAAGCCGCCGGCTAATGCGCTCATAACGGACGTTGCGTCCCGCCGACGCAGCCCAATCCGATACGGATGCGCGGATGCCACAAAGGCGGCGCTCGCATAGATTGAGCGTCGCCTCTTTGCGCGATAGCCTTTGCGATGCGGCGCGGCAGGGCGCACTTAGCCGTCGCCGCGCTTCACATCCAGAGCCAGCGCCTCGCAGGGGTTAGGTCTGCCGGGCGTTTCGCCTATCGGGATTATCTGCGCATGCAGCGCGGCGGGCGCAAGCTCCAGCAGCCCGACGCCGCCCAACCGAAGCTCCTTGTGCCGCGGGAATGTGATGCTGCCGCTGTTGAGCAGCACTACGCCGTCGCGCAACTCCAGCGCCTCTTGATGCGTATGCCCCGCCACCATAATGTCCACCGGCGCGGGAAACGCCTTTTGCAGCTCGCGCATAGGGCGATGTTCGCCCTCTAGGCTGTGTATCATCCCAATGCGCCAACCCTCGATTGTGAGCGTCTGCACCTCTTTGGAGCGGCGGTCGTCGTACGGATCGTTGTTGCCGTTGGCGCACACAACCGGCGCGAACTGCTCCAGCCAGTCCAGCACGCGCGTATAGATGAGGTCGCCGCCGTGCAGTATTAGATCAACAGACGAAAAGAACTCGGCAGGCTCCGGACCAAGTTCGTCAAGGTCTCTAATCATATTGGGCAGATGCGTATCGGTAAGCAGTCCGATTTTCATTGATGCGGCCTTTGGCGTGAATGCGCGGTGCGGTAATGTTCGTATGGGCGGCGAATGCGGCGCAAAAGCGTCCGCCGGCAAGCGCGTTAATTGACTTGCAACGTCTAAATATGCTACCTTTGCGCCGTAGTTTCCCGTTGGAATAAGCGTCTCAGTTACGCCAATTACGCTATCAGATATGGGCGGCGGCGTTCAAGCAAAAGGCGCAGCCGCCGAATTCAACGCGCCGCATCACCGCGATTAGGGGAGGAGCAACCTATGCCTCAGCGCAGAGAGGCCGCAATAGTCGGCATTCACGAATACCCGCTCAGAGTGGTGGGGCCCGGCACAAGCGCGCTGCAAATCAAGGCGGCGTCTGCTATCAAGGCGTTGGAAGACGCCGGGCTGTCCGGCAAGGACGTGGACGCCGTCTATGACACCGGAACTCACCAGGGCATCGGCGGGCTGGGCATATCCGAATACCTTGGGCTGAAGCCGCGCGTCATAGACAACACGGCGGTAGGCGGGACTTCGTATGAGTTCCAGGCAAACCACGCCGCCAAGATGATCGCCGCGGGCAAGTGCAATGTCGCGCTACTCACCTACGGCTCCACGGCGCACTCCGATAGGCGCAACATCGGCACCGCGGGCGCAACCGGGCTGGGTCCGGCGACGCCGGCGTCCAATATGGAGGATTCGTGGGGACAGACGCTCATCGCCAACTACGGGATGGTCAAGAACCGCCATAAGCATCAGTATGGCACCACAGACGAGCAGTTCGCCGAAATATCGGTGGTAACGCGCCGCCACGCTATGCGAAACCCGGAGGCGGTGAAGGCGATGACCGATCTGGCATTCGTAGGCGTGAACGAAATTACGGTTCAAGATGTGATAGATTCGCGCGTCATAGCGCATCCGCTGCATCTGCTTGAGTGCTGCATGATTTCGGACGGCGGCGGCGCGGTGGTAATCGCCTCGCCTGAGGTAGCCGCCAACTGCCGCAAGAAGCCGGCGTGGATTATCGGCACGGGCGAAGCTACCAAGTATCGCGAAAACGGCGGCGATATAACCGTGAGCGCCGGCGCCCAGTCCGGCCCCATCGCCTTTGCGGACGCCGGCGTTTCCCCCGATGAGATCGATGTGCTTATGGCGTACGATTCGTTCAGCATAACGGTTATGTGCATGATCGAGGACTTGGGCTTCTGCAAGAAGGGCGAAGGCGGCGATTATGTGAGCCAGCGCCATCTTGGGTTCGACGACCCGCGCAAGCCCGCTATGAACACCGACGGCGGCGGGCTGTCATCAAACCATCCGGGCGAGCGCGGCATATTCCTGCTTTTGGAATCGACGCGTCAGCTTCGCGGCGAATCCACGGCGCAGGTACAAGACCCCAAACTTGCGGTTGCGGTGGGCAACGGCGGAATGCTCGGCTCGCGCCACGCTACCGGCGTAACCATTCTGGCGGCCGACTAAGCGGCGGGGCGTAAATATCGCATCATCAAGCCGCACTCTCTCACATAAGGCGCGCATAGAGCGCGGGCGGCGTCAGCGGCATATCAGGAGAATGAACAATGGCAGGTCAGCGACCACTACCCAGATTTCCGGAGCCGGACACCGAGCCGTTCTGGGAAGCCACCAAGCGGCATGAGCTCGTGTATCAGGTGAACGACTGCGGCGATGTAGTATTCTACCCGCGCAAATACTGCCTTGCGTGCGGCAGCGAAAACACCGATTGGCGCGTGTCCAAAGGCGAAGGCGAAGTGTACACCTTCAGCGTGGTGATGCAGAGCCGCCATCCGGCATTCGCGGACTTGGGCCCGTATGCGGTGGCGTACGTCGACCTTGACGAAGGCTTTCGCATTATGACGAACATCGTGGGCGTCGCCAACCCTGTGGAAGACATTCACTGCGGCATGCGCGTCAAGGTGCGCTGGGAAGATCAAGGCGAAGGCGATGTGTCCCTGCCGATGTTCGAGCCCGCCTAGCGAATGCCCGCATATCCGCCGCGTCGGCTGCGTGGGCGCATAGTGGCAAGGCGCGCCGCATATTTGATATGATTAGACAGCCCTCACGGCTTTGAGGGCGCAGAATTGGCGAAGCGCCAAGGGAGTGCTTTGCGCCGATAGTTTTGCGCGCATTCACGGCCCCATATTACGGACGGGAGCACAACAGGTATGGCAAACAACAACGGTTCAGTTACGACAATCAGTCAGATTGCGCTATCCGCCAACAGAGAGCGCACGCCCATTGAACTGCCGGAGTACGATAAGCGCCGAATGGAAGATGTGGGCTTCCTCACGGCTATGACTCTGGTGCTGCTGGGAAACTACTCGCAGACCGGACACTTCGGCGGGCCGCTGGCATACACGCCCTACACCGTGGCGCTGCACTTGGCGGGCCCGGAGATGGGCGGACTGCGCTATGACTACCGACATCCGAAGCATCCCTATGCCGACCGATTTATGCTCGCGGGCGGACACAACGCCCCCGTTACCTATGCGCTGTGGATGATTATGGGCGAAGCGCTGGCGCGCAAACACGCCAAGACGGGCGATCCGCGCTACGTCGTCGACCATAACCAAGGCATGCTTTCGATAGACTGCCTTGGCTTTCGGCGGGGCAGGGGCGCGCTGGACACGCTGCTGAGCGACTTCGACCTCGCAGACCATCCCGCAATGGCGCAGGCGAAGATACGCGGCATCCGATCGCTGGCGGGACACTCCGAAACCACCGATCTGACCAACGACGTGAACGGCGGACCGTCCGGCATCGGCATCGCCACCGCGGCTGGCAAGGCGGCGTTCTGGGATATGATGGGCGCTCCCGACAGCCTCAAGATTATGGCGATCGAGGGCGAATTCGCCATGACTTCGGGACATTCACAGGAAATGAAGACGCAGGCGGTAGCGCAGCAAGTAGGCAAGCGTCTGCGAATCCTGCTGTCTTACAACAACGCCGGCATCGACGACGAACTCATCGGCGGCGTCATACAGCCTCAGTACGACGGCTATCGCATCGAAGACCAGTGGGCCGCCTACGGCTGGAATGTGTTCGCCATAGACAACGGCAACGACTACGACCAAGTTATGGGCGTTCTGAAGGCTATGGAAGACTGGGATCCCGCCGACGGCCGCCCGATGGTTGTGGTGGGACGCACGGTGAAGGGCTGGTGGCCCGCGGCGGTCAACGGCAGCATCCCCGGCTACGGCGACCAAATCGTTAGCTACCACAGCCACCCCTACGGCTTCGCGCTCAACGGCGACTACTTCCAAGCGCTCGCATCCACCTTCGAGCAGCGTTTCGGCATAGAGTTCGAAGGCATACGCGGCGGCGCAGTGGCAGACACGCGCGAGCGGCTGCTGCAGTTCAAGCGCAACATCGACGCCGCAATGTCCGCGCTCGAGCGGGACGGCTTGGGCGATTGGCTCTCCGACCGCCTGGTGGAAATCGGCGACAGCGTGGACGACGACCTGCCGCTTCGCATCGACCGCGATGTGGATCCCTTCCTAGACGACCGCCTCAAAGTCAAGAACCTGCCGGTGGAGCCGCAGTCGGTCAGCGTCGCCAACGCAACGACGGGCGAAGAGAAGTCTGTCTCGATCAAGCTCTTCGAAGAGCCCGGCAATGTGCGGGGGACGCGCCGCGCCATATCCGAAATCGCCAAGTACATGAACTATGTAACCGACAACCGCTTCGTCATCATCGCCGCCGACCTCGCCGAATCCATCAATGTGGAGCCGGGCGGCTTGTGGGGACACTACGATCCGGTGCATAACCCCAGCGGCACGCGCCTGAAGGCGGCGATCCAGGAAGCGGGCAATGTGTCCACCGCGGTCGGGTTCGTAGGTCAGTCCGCCTCGCTCGACCCGGACAAGCACGTCGGCGTATGGGCTATCAGCGGCACATACGGCGCATTCACGCCGCTGATGTATCTGCCGGCGCGCGTTTGGAGCCAGCAGAACCAAGACAGCCCCTTCCGCGTGGGCGTGCTGAATGTGCTTGCCGGCCACTCCGGCCCCGAAACCGCCGCCGACGCGCGCACACACTTCGGCATTTTCGCGCCGCAGGTCTGGAAGCTCTTCCCGCGCGGGCAGGTAATCACCCTCAGCTTCTGGGACTACAACGACGTAGCCCCGGGCTACTTCGCCGCCGCAGAAATCGCGGCGCGCGACCCCAAAGTTGGCGTCATCGTGCTGGAAGTGGCTCGCCCGGACTTCCCCGTCGCCGACAGAACCACATTCGCCGATACCGACCTTATGGCGGCGGCGAAAGGCTTCTATGTGATACGCGACTTTGCGCCGAACAAGCCCAAGCACGGCTATGTTGTAGTGCAGGGTTCGTCCTCCACGGTCAACCTGGTCTCCGCGCTGCCGCGCTTGGAGGCGGAGGGCGTGAATGTGAAGGTCGTCGCCGCCATCAGCGAAGAGCTTTTCGCGCGCCAATCCGACGAATACAGAGCGTCGGTGCTGCCGTCCGAAGCCATCTACGATATGATGGTGGTGTCCACCGGCACCCGCCGAATGTGGCCCGTGCAGAACGCCGGCCCGCTCACCGACGAGTACTCCATGGTGTCCGACTGGGACAACCAGTGGCTCACCGGCGGCGCCGAAGCGGATGTGATTGCGGAAGCGCATCTCGACTCCGATTCCATCTATAACGGCATCAAGCGCTTTGCGCTCGACCACGACAGCCGCATAAGCCGCCAATCCGCTATGGTGGCCGCGCTCAAATAACCCGCCGTCGCAGCCAATTCGCGAATTTCGGCGCTTACATACGCCGCCGCGAATGTGCTATGATGGCTATTGCAGTGGGGACGCGTGGGTTCGACAGGGGATTGTCTCAGCAGGATTGCAGGCCGAGGCGCCATACACCTCGTTAAAAGTGGCAAAAAAAGTAACTGGCAACGACAGAGAGTTTGCCCTAGCCGCCTAACCGCGGCTACATCCACCGCTCCTTCCCTCCGAGGGGGGTGATTGGGTGCCATATCATCGGAGGAAAGCCTGACGGACGCCGATACGAAAAGGCTTAACCCATCGGCTGGCTCTGACAAGTTGCGCGTCGGCAAGCGCTTGGACGGAGCAAGACTCAATTGCCGACTATGCCTGTAGCACATCCTAGTTTGGGAATCTTCTGGACGGGGAGTTCGACCCTCCCCCGTCTCCACCACTACCACCCTTTCGGCTAACACACAACGGGCGCCATTACGGCGCCCGTTGCCTTTTGCGCCGCGTTACCGCATTCACCCATTCCCGCATCCCCCTTGCGCATTAGCGCCGTTGCGTTGAAAATAGCCGCATGCCGATTTTGAACACCGCTTACGGAGCGCAAGCATATGCCTATCATCAACCGCAATGACGCCGCCGATGTAGAAGCGCGCTTTGAGCGCATATTCCAAGCGCCGCCCGAACAGCGCGCCCACGAACTCCGCCGACTGTTCGCGGAAGTTCTCGACTTCAACACGGCGCTGGGCGAAGTCCCCCTCGATGGCGCATCGTCCGCCGCCGCCAACCCCGCGCTGCCCGCCAACGCTGAGCGCATCGCCCAACTCGACGGCGTCCAAGCGCTCTATGTGCCGCTTCAGCATGCGCCGATTGACGGCAGGAGCGACGCCGACCGCGTCCGCAAGCAAGACGTAGTCGCCGCCGCCCGCCGCATCGCGGATCGACTCGGCGACGACATGCTGCTCGTGTTCGCCAACCGCTCGGCGTCTCAGCTACACCTCATCTACCCCAACTTTGCGGGCGCGCAGCCCACCCTGCGCCGTATGGTGGTTGAGCGCGGCATCCCCCAGCGCACCGCCGTTCAGCAAGTCGCCAACATCTATTGGAACTACACCGATACGGGCAGCATCCGCGAAGCGCTTGACAACGCCTTCGATGTAGATCCGGTCACCAAGCAGTTCTTTACGGAATATCACCGCATATTCAACGAAGTAGAGCGCAGCATCCGGGGCTTTGGCGCAGGCGATGCCGAACTTGACGCCAAGCGCACATTCACGCAAACCCTGTTCAACCGCCTTATGTTCATCTACTTCATGTCCCGCAAAGGCTGGCTTGCCATCAACCGCGACCGCGACTATCTGAACGCCTTGTGGCGGGACTACGCCGCAACCGATGGCGAGCAGAAGAACTTCTACATTGACCGGCTGCGCCCGCTGTTCTTCGCCGGGCTGAACAACCCCAAATCGCAAGACCATACGCATCACGATTCGGCGCGCGAGCTGATAGGCGATGTGCCGTTCCTCAACGGCGGACTGTTCGAGCAGACCGAACTGGATCGGCGCGCAGAGACCGGCGGCGATGATGCCGTAACCGTCCCCGACGCCGCGCTGCGCCGCATAATGACCGACCTGTTCGACAAGTTCAACTTCACCGTGCAGGAGTCCACGCCCTACGACGTCGAAGTTGCGGTCGATCCCGAAATGCTGGGCAAGGTGTTTGAGGAGCTTGTGAACGACCGGCACGGCTCCGGCTCCTACTACACGCCGCGCGCCGTGGTGTCCTTCATGTGCCGCGAAGCGCTCAAAGGCTACCTCGCCGGACGCGATGCCGCGCTCGCGCCCGCCGCAATCGCCAAGTTCATTGACGAACGCGACGCATCAGGCATACCGCTGGCGGACGCCCGCAGAGTGGGCGAAGCGCTGGCAGCCGTTGCCGTAGTCGACCCCGCATGCGGTTCGGGCGCATACCTGCTGGGGATGATGCAAGAACTCGTAGAACTCCAAACCGCGCTCTACAACGCCGGCGTCGACCCCAAAGGCGTGTACGAACTTAAGCTGGACATCATCCAGCGCAACCTCTACGGCGTGGACAACTCCGACTTTGCGGTCAACATCGCAATGCTGCGAATGTGGCTTTCGCTGGCGATAGACTACGAAGGCGAGCGCCCCGAACCGCTGCCCAACCTCGACCTCAAACTGGTATGCGGCGACAGCCTGCTGGGCCCCGACCCAAGCGCCGCCGCCTACGGCGACCTGTTCCGCGCGCTGACCGACAGCCGCAAACTGGGCGATGCGAAGGCGGACTACATGCGCGCCACCCACGGCGACGAAAAGCGGCGCCTAAAAGCCCAAATCCTCGACATACAGCGCGAACTGCAAAACGCCTTGGGAGACGCCGCCGTTCCTGAGAACATAGTGGACTGGCGCATCGCATTCGCCGAAGTGTTCGCAGACGCGGGCGGCGGCTTCGACGTGGTGATAGCGAACCCGCCGTATGTTGTGGTGAAAGACAGCGCGCTGAGAGCGATGTACAAGGAAGGCGTGTATGGGCGCATGAACCTCTACGGCCTGTTCATACAGCGTAGCCTGCAACTGATTAAGGAAGGTTCGCAGCTTTTCTTCATCAACCCCAGGACGCTGCTCACTGACAGATACTTCACAAACTTGCGGAAAGTCATCAAACAGACGACCGAACTGAAAGGCGTGGTGCTGATTGCGGACAGACACAACACCTTTGAGCGTGTGCTGCAGGAATGTATCATCCTGCATCTCAACAAAACAACGCAACCGTCCCATACTTATAGGGTGAACACTTGCGCCATTGAGATACCTGAGGACCTTAACGACTTTCACAATACCGCTACGGTGGCGTCGGAGCGAGTGTTGCTTGACGATGCCTATGACGGGGCATTCTACATCGGCGCGTCCGAGTTTGAATACCAAGTATTCGAGCGTATGGACAAAGTGGGCGTGAACCTGGACGATTTTGGCGTCAAGGCGGCTACCGGCAAGGTACAGTTCGACAAGTATCGCCAATATGCCCAGCCAACCGCCGTCGATGGCGCATGCCGTCTGATGTGGGCTGAGAACACGCAGAGATACGCATTGCGGCCGTCCGCCAAGCGCGTCGGCAAAGAGTGGCTTTCCAAGCGCATTACCTCAATCATGCCGCCCAACATCACAGGCGAGGGAATCATAACGCAACGAATATCTGCCAACGAACAGCCGCGACGCATTATTGCGTCTCTGATTGAGCCATCTGTCGCAGGTAGCTCATCGGTATATTCCGAAAACCACACGAACTTCGTCTCTATTGGGGACAAAATGAAGGGCTTGTTCCTGTTGGCAGCTCTCAACTCCAGCATGACGGAATTCGTGTTCAGGCGGTTGAACAGCAATACCCAAGTATCCGCGGGCGAACTCAATTCGTTGCCGTTCCCGCCGATGCCCAAGGGCAAGGCGCTTGGCGAAATTACGGAACTAGTATCCAAGCTCCTGCGCTTGGGCGGTGTTGATTGCAAGCCCGATGCGGTCGCGAAGGCGATGACGTATGAACACCGCCTTGACATTCTGATTGGCGCGCTGTACGGCTTTTCGCCTAGCGAAGTAGAGCGAATTCAAGAACTGCTACCACCGTACGAATCAGTCTATCGACTGCCTCAAAAAGTGTTGCCGTCGCCCAAAACGATCGAATCGAATGGACGAGGTGGGGTTGCGTCCCGAGGCCAAGCTATCTACGACGGGAAGATACGCGACTGGGCAGAGCCTAAGGAAAAAGGAAAGTTCGCGGTAATTGATGTGTACAGCGGCGATTACGAAATTGACGCCAGGCACTCCGTCGCGGTGGGACGGCTAGTAGAGCGTCTCCCTGAAGTAATCACATATACGGTAAGGATCGGTTACCCGACTGCCTTCAAGACAGGATTGAGGTCATACATAGTTAAACAATGATAACAGGCAACGTAAATCAAGCGCTGGATCCATCAATCCCGATAGACATTGAAGGCGATGACGGCAACTTTCATTCAACCGAAGTTGTCCTAGACACAGGATTCAACGGAGAACTGGCTTTGCCGTTCGATACCATCCGACGCCTTGGGCTGACTTATAGAGGTCAAAGCGCGATAAGTTTGGCGGTTGGCGAAGTACTGGCGCGTTACTATGACGGAACGGCGCTATGGCACGGCCGGCGCCGCGACCTGCAAGTTCTGGAAACGGACGGCGAGTCATTGATTGGAATGTTACTCCTGGAAGGCAGCGTCATCACAATACAAGCGCGAGCAGGCGGCAGCGTTCTGATAGAGGAAGACGCGCCGTAATGAATGCAACGGCTAACAAGCGATGTCATCGCCGCAAACAACCGGAGGCGTCCCCCAATGTCCAACCCCACATCACCCCCGTCGGCGCAAAGCATACTTGCCAAGATAGAGTCCATCCCCGTCGAGGATGCGCCGGACAACCGCTATCGCTCCGCAATCATCGACTCAACCCTGGCCGCCTGGCATTCCCGTCAGACCGGAGCGCCAACTGCCGAACAGCGCCGCGACCGCAAGCCGCCGCCCGCTGAGCGCATCCCCATCCCTGAAATCGGCTTTGTCGAGCAACGCCCATTCATCCACTTGTATGCCGAAATCCAAGCCGCCAAGCGCGCCGACCCCGCCGCCGACACGCGCGAGTTGGAGTGGCGGCTAGACGATCTCGTCTATGCGCTATACGGCCTAACCGAAGCCGAGTCCACCGCCATAGAGCGTAGCCTAGGGCTGATCCACGCCACCGACGCGGCGGAGGATGCGGCGCTGGGGCGCGCTATGGCCGAAGCGCTTGCGGAGCCGGGCGAGCGCGTAGGCATAGACGAAATCAGGCGCATACTGCGGGGTCAGGATGGAGCTTGAACCCGCCCCCGCATTCACCCGCGACCTCAGGCGCCTGCGCGACGCCGCTCTGCGCCGCCGCGTCGACAGCGTCATCACACAGCTAGAGGCGGCGTCATCCCTCGCCGAAATCGCCGGCGTCCGCCGCGTCGTAGCGCCCGCAAGCGGCCTCTGCTACCGGATACGGATAGGGCAATACCGCCTAGGCATCGCAATCATAGGCGACACAGTCGTGCTAGTCAGGTTCCTGCACCGCAGCGAAATATACCGCTACTTCCCGTGATGGACACGCGCCGCGCCATAGACGCGCCCGTCTTCGAGTGGCTAGGTCTGACGCAAGCCGAGCGGGACGCGGTGTACAACGCCGTGTACGACGCCATAGTAAAGCGCCAGACGGCGGAGGGGAACATTACTTAGGCGTGGCGTATATGCTAGAATGCGCGCAATCAAACCAACGTGGAGGCGTCCCTCAATGCCCAACCCTACACCCCCGTCGGCGCAAAGCATACTTGCCAAGATAGCCGCCATCCCCGTCGCATCGTGGACAGACGACCGCTGTCGATCCGCAATCCTCGACTCAACCCTAGCCGCATGGCATTCCCGCCAGACCGGCGCGGCAACCCACGAACAGCGCCGCGACCACAAGCCGCCGTCCACACCCAAAGGTCATTGCGCTTTTCTTCTTTTCTAGTTCCAGTATGTCAACATTTCGTCAAGTGCTATGGTTTTGACGTAGCGATTGCAGCCGCCCGCTCGCTCACCTGCCATGTATCGCCTTCTAAATAGCAGTTTGGATGCCACTATACCCTAAACACTGAAGAGTGAGAATACCGCGCCCTTGGCGTTCATTCCTCTTTGCGCCCTTGCGCCCATGCGTTAAACCCCCGGACTTGAGGGTTGACATTCCCCAACCCAATCGACTATATTGCGCCACAGGGCTTGACATCCGCAAATTCGCGGTGTACTATCGCCTCCGGAGCCTTCAAAAGCGAAAGGGTAGTTCATACATATGCCGAACATACGATTTACCCCCCCCCCCCCCCCCCGTGCATAAGTTCTAAACTCTCGCTCTACTTCCTCACATCCCTCACGGCGGCGCTGCTGCTGCTGTTCACCCTGCTGGCGGGCGCCGACAAAGCGAGCGCGCAGATCAACTCTCCCCCTTACTTCGTCGTGGACGACACAGACTGCTCCGCCTCGCCCCTACAGCTGAACGCCGATTTTGGCATTACGCTAGACGAAGAGCAGCCAACCGGCACATTGTTGGCAGACTTCGATGCCTGCGACGCGGATGGCGACGACCTTGCATTTTCCCTCCGTCAGTCGACGGACTCTGCGCTCTTCGCGATAGATTCTTCTTCGGGCGTTCTGTCCATAAATGGCAGGCTGGATTACGAAACGCGAACTTCCTATTCGCTGGAAATAGATGTAGTCGATACCGCATACGGTCACGACCAAATCCTTGTAACGATACGGTTAGATGTGAACGACGCCGTCTCCACCCCCACGCCGTCGGCAACCCCCGAAGGCGTTAGCGCCAAACTGAACGCGCTTGAAGAGCGGCAGGAAGCGATGCAAGCGTCGCTGGGGATAGTGCAGCGGCTTGCCCAAACGCTCACAGCGCTTATCGATAGGCTGGTCGTCAGAGTGGATGCGCTTGAGCGCGGCTACCACCCGACGGTAACGCCAAGCCCCACCTCTTTGCCCACGCTTACGCCCACGCCAACGCGAGTACCGGGATCGACGCCCGTACCCACCGCCGAGCCTACCGCCACGCCAACGCTGACGCCCACGCCAACCTTGGCGTCCGCCTGCATCGGCAAGATAGGCTTGGGTTGGCTCACCGGCACATGGAACGCGGACTGCCTGTCCGATAAGACGCCGCCCACCGCAAAGGCGGGAACCCGCTATGCGCGCTTCTACACCTTCACGCTGGACGCGCCCGCAACCGTAACCGTCAGCATCGCATCCACCGATGTAGCGAATGCCTACCTATACCTGCTTGAGGGCGTAGGCAACGATGGCGCTGTGGTGAACAGAGACGATACGCGAATATCCGAGCAACTGCCGACAGGCGCATACACCATAGAGGCAACCACCTACAACCTACAAACCGTCGGTAGCTTCACGCTCACGATGGACATCTCGCGCTAATGCAACAACTTCCCCTCGCAACGAACCGCGGGGGGAAAGGCGCCGCCCACCCTGATAACGAAGGGATAGTTAATATGCGATTCATTCCCTCATCCGCGCTCTACATCCTCACAGCCCTCACCGCGGCGGCGCTGCTGCTGTTCACCCTGCTGGCGGACGCCGACAACGCAGGCGCGCAGACGCCGCTGGGCGGCACGGCTACGTCCACGTTCACAACAGATCCCGACCTCCGTCCCGAACTTCCGAAGCGCACGACGTCTCAGCCTGTCGAGGAAGAGCAGCCAATACTGAAGAATTATCTGGATAATGATTTGGCTGAACTTACGGAATGCCTTGTAGAGCCCGTCGACCTAGGCGTGGAAGACCCAACTAAAGGAATGGAAGTGCAGTTAAAAGCCGTGGCCAAGCTTGTGGATGTAAAGCAATCTCAAGCGCGTGAGCAAAGTCCTTATCTCAACGTAGTCTTCGCAGTTTATCGAGACGACGTAGGAATTCACGAATACATAAGCGACACGGCGGAAGTATATCAAAACCTGAAAATAAAGCCGCGGGGCGAATTTAGTGCGATCTATTGGACTGTGACCGATACCTTTGTGCCCGACGCTACAGGTACTTATGAACTGCACTGTGTGCTGGTTGGGCGTCTGACACATCTTCCTTTTGTCGCGCCGTATGATCTTGGACACGTAGGCTATGCTGTAGTCGAATTGCTTGTAGACTTTAAGTCTGGTTTTATCCCAACACTTACGTTTTGGATTCTGAAGATTTGGATCAATTCGCTTAACCTCACCCTGCAAGACACATCAAAAGTGGACTTCATCGTCTGGAGTGAATTGGCAGAGCCACCGCCCATTGGGGAACCGCCCACTCCCACGCCAACCTACACCCCATCCCCCACTCCGACCGCAACGCCAACCATAACGCCAACCGCAACGCCTGTGCCGATTGGGGGTTGCAACAACGGCATCGTCGTGCATGACCCGGCGAACAATCCCGCGCTGGTGGAAGATTGCGCCGCGCTGATCAGCGCCGCCCCGACGCTTGGCGGCAGAACTATAACGCCCCTCAACTGGTCAATCAACACTTCCATAGACAATTGGGAAGGCATCCGCGTAGCCAGGTACCCCCTAAGGGTAGTTGAGTTGGATCTTGACGACAGAGGCTTGGCCGGTAAAGTCTCATCGGATCTGAGCAGGCTTTCTAGTCTGTATACGCTGTGGCTTAGTGATAACCGGCTCACGGGTGAAATACCGCCGGAGTTGGGCAGGCTTTCTAGGTTGACCGAGTTGGAGCTTGACGACAATCGACTCACGGGCAGAATACCGCCGGAGCTGGGCAATCTTTCCGATCTTGACAAACTGAAGCTCGACGACAATCGACTCACGGGCGAAATACCGTCGGATTTGGGCAGGCTTTCTTATCTGGAACGCTTGCATCTCAACGACAATCGACTCACGGGCGAAATACCGTCGGAGTTGGGCGATCTGCCTAAACTGAGAGAGTTGTACATCAAAGACAATCGGCTTACCGGGTGCATTCCTAGGTCGTTGCAGGAGATCAGGAGGAACGACTTTTCGCAAACAGGGTTGCAGTTCTGCCCCACGCCCACGCCTACGTACACGCCTACCTACACGCCCACGTCCACGCCTACCTTTACACCTACCCCAACGCCCACCTTTACGCCTACCCCAACGCCGTCGGCCACGCCCATAGGCGCTGAAGAAGTTCGCGCTAGGATGGCGGGGCTTGAAGAGGGGATGGGAACCACGCAAGCGCAGATGGGAACGCTCCAACGCCTTCTCAATAGTATGCTGCAAGCGATTATCGCGCTGACCAACAAGGTAGCGGCGCTTGACGGCGGCCCCCAAGCGGACCCGCCCACGCCCACATTCACGCCCACCATAACCCCAACTCCCGGTGGGCCTACTCACACGCCCACCCACACGCCCACCCACACGCCCACCCATACGCCCACGGCGACGCCCACCACCGCGTCAGGCTCCGCGGCATTGACATCCCTGACTACGGGGTATGATCACGCCTGCGCGCTGCGCGCCAACAGCGAAGCGGTGTGCTGGGGCCGTAACCAACATGGGCAGGCAAGTCCCCCAAGCGGGCGCTTCACCGACATAAGCGCGGGAGCCGGCTTTACCTGCGGGCTACGCGAGAACGGCGCAATCGAGTGCTGGGGAGTTGACGGGCGAAGCGGGCATACAAGGTCCCCGGCCGGCCGTTTCACCAGCATAACCACGGGGCATTACCACGGCTGCGCGCTGCGCGAAAATGGCGAGGCGGTATGCTGGGGATACAACTATCAGGGACTCTCAAACCCGCCCGCCGGCGAGCGCTTCGCCAGCATAAGCGGCGGCAAGGATCACACCTGCGGACTGCGCGCCGACGGCACAATCCTATGTTGGGGCAGCAATACGAATGGGTTGTCAAGCCCGCCGGCCGGGCGCTTCGTAAGCATGGACGCGGGGCAGATTCACACCTGCGGGTTGCGCGAAAGCGGCGCAATCGAGTGCTGGGGATACGAAAGATATGGTCTGCTAAGCCCGCCTTCCGGCGATGGTTTCACCAGCGTAAGCGCGAGTTTCGGCGAACACGCCTGCGCGCTGGATGACAAAGGCGAAGCCATGTGCTGGGGCAGATCATCCGAAGGTCAGACAACCGCTCCGGGCGGCCGTTTCACCGGCATAAGCGCCGGCGGAAATTACACTTGCGGCTTGCGCGCCGACGGATCAGCGGCGTGCTGGGGCAGCGACACATACGGTCAGCTCGGGCCTACTCACACGCCTACCCCTACAAACACGCCCACCATAACCCCAACTCCCGGCGGGCCTACTCACACGCCAACCCATACGCCAACGCCCACCCATACGCCCACGCCCACCACTGCATCAGGCTCCGCGGCATTGACGTCCCTGACTACTGGATATGATCACGCCTGCGCGCTGCGCGCCAACGGCGAAGCGGTGTGCTGGGGCCGTAACCAACATGGGCAGGCAAGTCCCCCAAGCGGGCGCTTCACCAGCATAAGCGCGGGCGCTAATTTTACCTGCGGGCTGCGCGAAAACGGCGAGCTCGAATGCTGGGGCATTAGCGAGCGCACCAGAGTAACAAGTCCGCCGACGGGACGTTTCACTAGCATAAATACAGGGCATTACCACGGCTGCGCGTTGCGCGAAAGCGGCGAAGCGGTGTGCTGGGGATATAACTATCAAGGGTTGTCAAACCCGCCCGCCGGCGAGCGCTTCGCCAGCATAAGCGGCGGCAAGGATCACACCTGCGGACTGCGCGCCGACGGCGCAATCCTATGTTGGGGCAGCAACACAAACGGACTGTCAAGCCCGCCCACCGGCCGCTTCGTCAGCATGGACGCGGGACAGATTCACACCTGCGGACTGCGCGAAAACGGCGCAATCGAGTGCTGGGGATACGACAGATTTGGGTTGCAAAGCCCGCCTTCCGGCGATGGTTTCACAAGCGTAAGCGCAAGTTTCGGCGAACACGCCTGCGCGCTGGATGACAAAGGCGAAGCCATGTGCTGGGGCAGGTCATCGGAGGGGCAGACAACCGCTCCGGGCGGCCGCTTCACTAGCATAAGCGCTGGCGGGAATTACACCTGCGGCCTGCGCGCCGACGGCACACCCGTATGCTGGGGCAGCGACAACTATGGGCAACTAACGCCGCCGGGCAGCGTTCCCCCGACGGCAACGCCAATCGTCCGCATCCCTACCTTGCACCCTACGGTTACGGCTGCGCCAACCCGCACGCCCACCATAGCCGCAACTCCCGGCGGGCCTACTCACACGCCAACCCATACGTCCACGGCAACGCCCACCACAACCCCAACTCCCGGCGGGCCTACTCACACGCCCACCCATACGCCCACGGCGACGCCCACCACCGCGTCAGGCTCCGCGGCATTGACGTCCCTGACTACTGGATATGATCACGCCTGCGCGCTGCGCGCCAACGGCGAAGCGGTGTGCTGGGGCCGCAACGAAGAGGGCTCAACAAGCCCTCCAAGCGGGCGTTTCACCGACATAAGCGCGGGAGCCGGTTTTACCTGCGGACTGCGCGCCAACGGCGCAATCGAGTGCTGGGGAGTTGACGGGCGAAGCGGGCATACAAGGTCCCCGGCCGGCCGCTTCACCAGCATAACCACGGGGCATTACCACGGCTGCGCGCTGCGCGAAAGCGGCGAAGCGGCGTGCTGGGGATACAACTATCAAGGGTTGTCAAACCCGCCCGCCGGCGAGCGTTTCACCAGCATAAGCGGCGGCAAGGATCACACCTGCGGACTGCGCGCAGACGGCGCAATCCTATGTTGGGGCAGCAACACCAATGGGCTATCAAGTCCGCCCGCCGGCCGCTTCGTCAGCATGGACGCGGGACAGGTTCACACCTGCGGGCTGCGCGATAACGGCGCAATCGAGTGCTGGGGATACGACAGATTTGGGCTATTAAGCCCGCCTTCCGGTGATGGTTTCACCAGCGTAAGCGCGAGTTTCGGCGAACACGCCTGCGCGCTGAATAGCAGCGGCGCGGCGGTGTGCTGGGGCAGATCCTCCGAGGGTCAGACAACCGCTCCGGGTGGACGCTTCACCGGCATAAGCGCTGGCGGGAATTACACCTGCGGACTGCGCGCGGACGGCACAGTAGCGTGCTGGGGCAGCGACAACTATGGGCAACTGACGCCGCCGTAATGCGTCAGCCCGCGCCACGCGCCGTCGTTGCGTTCAGCCTGTATTGCGCCGCCCATTCCACGCCATAAACGCAATAGGCAGCAGCGCCGCCAAGCATAGCAGCATGGCCGCCGTGAAGAAGTCGCCGAACAGCGTCAGTCCGGCTTCCGCAAGCCGCTGCTGGAACTCCGCTATGCGCTCAGCGGCTTGCTGCGGCGTTTCGCCCGGCAGCGCAAACGGCGTTCCCGCGCCCGCAATCAGCGCGTCAAACCTGCCCGTCCCCCACGCTGTCAGCGCCGCTATGCCCAGCGTCATCCCGATGATGCGCGTAGCCGTTATCAGCGCCGCCGCCGCGCCGCGCGCATCATCGCCCACCGTGTTCGTGGCAGCCAAGGCGATGGGCGCTATCAGCAAGCCGAATCCCAAGCCCGCCGTCGCCAAGTGCGCCGTGAGCCATGGATCGGCTATGCCCAAGTCCCACCCGCTCATAAGCCAAAAGCCCAGCGCCGCAAGCAGCAGCCCCAGCGCAGACGGCAGCCGATAGTCGAGACGCTGGCACGCAATCCCGCCCAAGACTGCGCCCACCGGTATCGCCGCCGTGAGGCGCATAAGCATCAGCCCGCCCTCCAGCGGCGTCCGCTCAAGCAGGGTGTTCGCCATCAGCGGCACGGTTACCATGCCGATTATCAGCGCCGCCCCCACAAGCAGATGCGCTATGTTGGACGCCGCAAACGCCGTTATGCGAAACATAGCGCGCGGCAGCAGCGGCTCCGACGCGCTGAGCTGCCGCCATACGAACAGCGCAAAGCAGACCGCCGCCAGCGCGCACCACAGCGCCATCAGCGCGTCCGGATCGCCTATGCGCGCAACCCCCAGCGTCAGCGCCGCTATGCTGACCGTTATCAGCGCCCCGCCGATGAAGTCCACCTTCGCGGCGTAGCGCGGGCTTGGGGGCAGCAGCGCCAGCGCCAGCGCTATCACCGCCGCGCACAAGGGCAGGTTAATCCAAAAGACCCATTCCCACGCCAAGTAGCGCGTGATGACGCCGCCCCACAGCGGCCCGATGACGCCGCCAGCCTCTG
This sequence comes from Dehalococcoidia bacterium, assembly GCA_965204605.1. Lineage (GTDB taxonomy): Bacteria > Chloroflexota > Dehalococcoidia > Lucifugimonadales > JADFKI01 > Bin90. The sequence continues at coordinate 2,939,078 of OZ241999.1, read as the reverse complement.
CCGACGCGCCCACAAGCCCCAGCGCCGTCCCGCGCCGCTCAGGCGGGAACACATCGCCCACAATCGCTATGGACACCGGCACAAGCGCGCCCGCGCCAAGCGCCTGAAACACGCGCAAGCCTATCAGCCAGTTCAGGTCGGGCGCCAGCGCAACCCCCGCCGATCCCGCCATGAACAGCAGCAGCGCCGCCACGAACACATTGCGGTGTCCCCATATGTCGGACAGCCTGCCTATGAGCGGCATTGCGCCCACATAGCCGAGCAGGTAGCCGCTGATAGTCCACGATGCGCGGTCGATTTCGGTTATGGGCGTCTTCAAGTCCAGCATAATTTGCGGCAGCACGGTTACCACGACGGTTTGGTCGTCCGCCGCCACGAACACGCCCGCGAACACCGCCGCCAGCGCGGCATACGGCGCTATGCGGGCGCTGCGAAGCCTCAGTGTGTATGGCATATAGGACTGGCTGCTTGCGCTGCGGCTAGTTGGGCGGCGCTATGTCCACCGGCCGGTCGAAGTCGAAGAGCGTTATGGTTCGCGCAAGCCCGTCCGCCTCATTCGGCGTAATGCGCCCGTCCAACACCGCCTTGCTCAGATGCAGGCTCGGCTTGTCGATCGTGAGCGCGGCGCGCACCACGCTCTCATCCGTCGCTGCGCCGAACAGCGCTGCCAGCGCTTCCGCCGGCAGCGTGCCGTCTATGCGATACGCCGCCGCGTCGTGTGATACAAGCGCCACATCGCGCATCTGCGCCATTATATCGGCGATGCCCTGCGCCGGATTGAAGAAGTTGAGCGGGCTTGCATCGCCGCCAACCTGATGCCAATCGCCGGTTAGCGGGTTGGTCATGTACACATCCTCGCCCACCGCGATTACGCTGCCGCTGACCGCGAACCTGCCGGCGGACACGCCGTTGAAGTCCAGCGCCACCCTGTCGGGGACGCCCACGGTTCCGCTTGCATCCGTAAGCAGCATCCCAAGCGCGAGCGGCGTTCCGCCATCGTTGTTGTGCGTCAGCGCGAAACGAAACGAATCCAGTGCCGCCATCGTTGCCGCGCTTTCATCTACAATCGCCTGCGGGTTGATGGGCGTGGGAGTTGGCGTAGGAGTGGGCGGCGCAAGCGTTGGCGTGGGGGACTGCGCCGCATCGCTGCAGGCGCTCGCAAGCAGCGTCAGCATCAGCGCCAATGCCGCAAGCGCGGTGAACAACGCTTTGGCGGACGCATCTATATGCTGCGGCATAATTCCAAGCCGAGCGCGCTCAATTCTGCCCAGCATTCTGCAACCCTTTGCGCCTTTGCGCCTCTGCGCCTTTGCGTTTAGTTCATTTCACGCCGATTCGATTGGCGGATGCGAAAGGCGTAGGGGCGTTTCAAAAGCGCAGAGACTCCATCCAACCGATGCGGATGAAGTCTCTGTGGTATCTAGGGTAGGTTGTTGGCTTGGCGTTGGTTAGGCTTTGGAGCCTTGCCGCCGCGCCCTGTATAGTAGCGCGCCGCCGCCGATTATCAGCGCCATCGCGGTCAGCAGCATGAGCTGCATCGCGGCGGGAACGGTTGTATCGCCTGGCTCGGGCAGTTTGGGCCTCTCATCAGTCTCGGGCGGGCCGTCGGTAGTGAGCGCGATGGTAGCCATCATTTGCGCCTGCTTGTAGGCTGCGGCTGCGCCGTCTTCGGTGGCGGTGCCGTTCTGCGCCGCGTCGAGCCTGCCGTTGACGATGTTCAGTAGCACCTTCGCGGTGTCGATGTCGTCTTCTGCGATAACGGCGACGGTCTGTGCCTTGGCGTCCAGCGCCCAGATTTCTGCATTCCCGCTTGACTTGATAACCTTCTTGGCGTAGGTTCGGACGCTGTTTTCGGCGGGGCCCGCCGCGTCAGATGCGAGGTCTGCGTGTTCTTCAGCGGAATGCGCCAGCTCCACGATGCCGTCGTCGGCGTCGATGATGTCGACCGCTTCCAGCGTCGCCGCCTTCAGCGCTTCGATTTCGTCCGCCGCCTGCGCTTCGGCTATCTTTGCCATAGCCATGCCTATCTGCGCCTGAAGCTGCGTGAGCAGGCCGGAGTCGCCGCCGTCGGGGAATGCCACTACCAGATGGCGGATGTGCATTATCGCATCGGAGGAGATGGCGCCGGAGAACGCCTTGGTGTCCGAAGGCGCTTCGTCGTCGTCCGGCAAGTCCTCGACCGTAACGGCTACGGAGTCGTACATAGCGAGCAGATTATCGCCGTCGGGGGAAGTCCACGAATGGCTTATCTTGCCGCCGATAACGCTCATCACGCCGGTGCTCATCATATCGCCGCTGACGCTGTCAATCAGCCAGCCTTCGTAGGCGTGGTCGGCGTCCAGCGCGGTTACGCCCGCCAGCGAGTAGGTAACCTTGTCGCTACTCGCGGCAGCGTCCGAGATTACCGCAGTGCCTTCGCCGCTATAAGCCGTCGTATGGTGATCCGCGTAAGCGACTGACACCGATAGCGTCATCAGCAGGATTAGTCCCAGAGTTATAAGAAGCTTAGACCTAGGCATGCTATGTCTTTTCCTCCCTTGTTAAGAGTGTGTATTAGCCTGCGCCCAAGTACAAACATTACCACAACCTTGTGGAACATAATAGACTTTGCGGGCGTTATTTTCTTGGTAATTTTAAGATTTGTACAATTTCGTCGTATTCGCCAGCACCATTGCGCGCGCATCGTTGCATATCATATCACACTAGCGCCGTTTGTGGGAAATGCCGCCGCCAACCCGAACCGCAAAGCATTATATCCCAAGTGGACAGCATTAGGCTACACTTTCACGCCGAATGTGTCAAAGTTGGCGGAATATGCGGCGGCGGCGTATGCGTTTTCGGGAGGTTGCGGCGTTTGGCGCTTATGCGCCCGCATTTAACGCGTAGTTTATTAGCAGATTGAGGGGAATGGAAATCTACTATTTGAGGAACGCCCTACCCCCGCCGCTTCAGCGCCGCCAACACTTCGTTCATGCTGCCGGAGCGGAAGCCCTGCAAGTCCAGCGTTACATAGGAATAGCCTATTTCGCGGAACTTGGCGGCGATCTGCGCCCGCACGGATTCGTCGGTCAGCGTGGCGAAATCCTGCGGCTCCACCTCTATGCGCGCTATCGTGTCGTGGTGGCGCACCCGAAGCTGCCGAATGCCAATCTCATCGCGCAGATACTCTTCGGCCTGCGCTATGCGCGTCAGCGCCTCAACCGTAACCATCGTGCCGTATGGGATGCGCGATGACAGGCACGCCTGCGCCGGCTTGTCCCAAGTGGGCAAGTCCATATCCTTGGAGAGCTCGCGTATCTCCGCCTTGGAGAGATCCGCTTCCACCATCGGGCTGCGGACGCCGTACTGCTTGGCGGCGTTCAAGCCCGGCCGAAAGTCGCCAAGGTCGTCGGTGTTCGTGCCGTTGGCGATGCCGTCGTAGCCTTCTGACGCCGCAAAGTCGCTCAGGTAGGTATAGAGTTCGTCTTTGCAGAAGAAGCAGCGATTGGGGTTGTTGGCGGCATAGTCTTCGCGCTCGACTTCGCGCGTCTCGATGATGCGGTGGCGCAAGCCAAGCCGCTGCGCCAGTTCGGTTGCTTCGCGCAACTCAGCGGGCGCGAGGCTGGGCGATTTGGCGGTAACCGCAAGCGCCTTGTCCCCCAGCACATCGTTGGCGGTGGCAGCCAGAAACGCGCTGTCCGTCCCCCCGGAATATGCCACAATCACCGAGCCCATATCGGACAGGATAGACTTGAGTCCGTCCATCTTTGCGTCAATCGTCAGCGTTTGTTTCGTGTGAGTGGTCATATGTCTTGCCTCCGCAGGCGCAGTCTGCGCGCCGCTAACCGCAAAATCGGGTTCGCCGCCGCGCTTAACCCGTCAATCGTAATCGCCGACAGCGTGAGCGCAGGCTTTGCGACGCAATTCGCTAACGCCGATCTCAGTATAGCCCAACCCCGCGCCGATTTGCCGCCGATTTCGCCGCCGAATGCGATTGCGCTAACCGCCGCGCTCAAAGCGTCGCATCGCGAACCCTGCGCCCGTATAGCCGTTGGCGCTTTCGGGCCGCCGCGCTATTCCGCCATCAGCGCCTCTACTATGGCGCGCATTTCGTCGCAGTATTGCTGATAGGGTCTGTTCTGATAGCCCAGGATGCGCTGCGACTCTTCGGTGTCGTACCAGTCCACCCAGCCGGGCGTTTGGCGATAGTTCACATCCTCAAAGGGCGCGCCCATAAAGCCGTAGAAGTCGCGCGCGTAGTCCTCGCCGCGAAGCTGCCAAGTGGGGCCGCCCGCAATGTTGAGCGCCTTGTTTGCGGCGTCCGGGGCGTCCACCGAGGCGAACAGCGCGTCCACTACGTCGTCGCGGTGAATCATCTCTACGCGCTGTCCCGCCACGAACGGCCACGGGTTGGGCGGCTCCAGGAATGCCGGCGCCAGTATGCCCGCGATGCGCAGCGCGATCCAGTTCAGCGATGATTCGCGCACCATACGCTCGCCCACAATCTTGCTGTCGGCATAGATATCGATGGCGGACTGCGGATGACTCACGCGCACGGGCGGCGCTTCGGCGCTGGTGTCGCCGTATGTGCTGATGGACGATGTGAATATGAGAGCGGCGTCGGCTGCGCGCGCTTGCATTGCTGCGATGATGTTCTGCGTGCCGCCCACGTTGACGGCGAAAGTGCGCTGGCGGTCGCGCTCGCTGTTGGGCGGCAGCAGCGCCGCTAGATGCGCGACCGCGCTCACGCCGCCGATAGCGTCCGCCACCTGCGCCGCATCGGTGATGTCGCCCTTGACGATGTCGATGCCGCTGCGCCCTTCAAGCCCGTCGAAGTCCATAAACGGCAGGTCGAATACGCGGACGCTGCGCCCCGAATCCACCAGCTTCTCTACGAGCATTCGCCCCACGCTGCCGGCGCCGCCCGTTATCAGAATCGGCGCGCTCATGTGAGAGTTACTCCCTTCATTCCCGCCTTCTCGATGAGGTTCTGAGAGGATGCGATGAGGTTCTCGATCGCTGGTCCGAAGTTGTCCCAGTCTTCGTTCTGCCGCAGCGAAAGCGCCGACGAAGACTCGCGCGCCACGGCGCGCGCCGCCGGCACGCTCGGCATTGTCTTGAAGAAGAAGGTGTCGCTTATCTCATCGAACTTCTCCAAGATTTCCACTATGGAAGTTTCCCACGCGGCGTTGACCGTGCCCAAGCCGTCCGCTATCTGCTGGCAGTTGACTATGGACTCTTCCAAAAGTTCCTGTCCGGATACTGGCATCTTGCTATACCCTCCGTTAGATTTTGTTCGTTCATATTTTGCCGTTGATTTGCGCTTGCGTCAAGCCCGCTTGATGAGGGGGGTTTAACGCATAGACGCAAAAGGGGGATGAGTTAAGAGCGCCCGCTGCGCCCGTTACGCCGCGTTGGGCGCGCCATCTGCAGTTATCGCGCCGTCGATCTTGCCGCCGTATCTGCGGATAGCGCCCACCAGGGCGTACACCAACGGCGTGTCCGCGACCGAAATCGCTATCTTGGCGATGTATTCCACCACGAAAATCATTAGCACAACATCGACGGGAAGTACGCCCCAAAAGGCTATGAGCGTGAACAGCGCGGTGTCCAGAAGCTGGGAAACCGCCGTGGACGCGTTGTTTCTGAACCACAGATGGCGTCCGTCGGTCTTGCGCCGCCAGAAGTGGAATGCGAATACATCGTGATTTTGCGCTACCAGGTACGCCAGCATTGAGGCGAGCACGATGCGCGGCACGCTTCCCAAAGCGCCATCAAACGATTCCTGAGATACCGCGGATACCGACGCTATCGGCAGCGCGCCGCCCAAGTAGATGAGCGCGGTCATCATCAGGCTGCAGGCGAAGCCGAACCATACCACGCGCGTTGTCGCCTTGCGCCCATACACTTCGGCGATAGTGTCCGTCAGCAGGAATGTCAGCGGATAGGCGATTATGCCCGCCGACATTTCCCAACCGCCTATGGCGATTATCTTGCCCGCAATCACATTGGCGGCCATCAGCGCCGTTGCGAACACCATCCCCAAGCCGATTAGTATCAACGCCTACTCCGTCTTAATGCGATGCGCCTATACGCCGATTTCAGATGCGCCGTTGCGCGCCTGATGTACGCTATTTTATGCCATCCAAGCGGCGCTAATAAAGGGAATGTTCGCGCGCGCCAAAATGCCCTCGATCTTTGCGCTCTTGCAACTTTGCGTTTAGGAACGCCCGAATGCAAGACAAGCGGCATAGAAAAGGGGACACGCCGCTGCAGTACGTGTCCCCTTGGGGTTATTGCCTATTGCGCCCTGTGCGAGCGGTTAGTTGTCGTCGGCGGGCTGAAGCTCGCGGAGGTCGACGTCCAGGTGAACGCCGTTTGGGGAGTGGCCGTTGGCGGTGTGGTCGTAGTGGCGCTTCATGCGCTCCAAGTCCACTTCGTCGTTGCGGTTGAAGCCCTTGCCGTCGTGCCTGTCATACGGGAACGGCTGGAACTTCTCGAAGCGATCCTTGAACCGCTGGCGGCTGGGGCGGCGGTCATACGGGAACTTGTGCATGTCGGCCGGCTGCGGCTCCACCACAATAAGGCTGTAGTCGCGGCTGCCAAGCCCGATTTCGTGGCCGGTGTTGATGCTTGCCACTTCGCTCTGACCGTGGAAGGTAGCGGCGGCGGCCTCGAACTTGTTGTCGCCCGGATGGTGCGCTTCCATCATCTCGGACGCCGAACCCGGCATTCCCGGCGATTCCTTCGCCTTGTCCACGCACGCCATATCTATCGCCACGGCGTCCGTACTCGCGAACACGCCCAGGTGCGGCACGATGGGCATATCGGAGTGATTGCCGCAGTCGCACTTGGGGGACACGTCGATCGCCATATTGATGTAGCCCACCTTGTCGCGTCCCACCGCCTTTTCTACGCCCAAGCAGGCGTCCGCGATGGCGACGTCCACGGCGTCGAAGTTGACCGGCGGTATTTCGGCAAGCCCGCGCGGGCCCATAACGCCGAAGCAGCCCAAGCAGGTGGCGCAGCGCTCGCGGTCCCACTCCAGCTCATCGTTTTCGTTGATGTGATACAGGTTGAACGGGCAGCAGTCTTCCAGGATTTCCCAATCGGGCGTGTTCGCCTTGCCTTGGAAGCGTTCCGGATGGAAGATAGCGGCGGCGCCGTAGCCGTAGTTGGGGTGGCCGCCCATATGGACGTTTAGCTTGCCGCGCTTGGACTGCGCGCCGATGCCGAGGTTCTTGAGCGCGCCGCCGATGACGCCCATGCCGTGGCCCTTGAAGTGCGTCAGCGTGATGAGCGCGTCCGCCGCGGCGATTGCCTGCGCCACATACGCCTCTTTCAGCAGATAGCCTTCGGGGATGTCCACGCGGAAGTCGCTGGTGCCGATGAAGCCGTCGGCGCAGATGAACGGGCATCCCAGCGTGGCGGAGTTGTAGCCGTTGCGCTCCGCCGTGAGCAGGATGTCCAGTTCGCTGGAGCGCGAACCCCACGGCGAATAGGTGGAGGTGGTGGTGTCGCACACAAACGGCCGCCCGCCCAGCTCCTTGATTCGGTCCGCAAGCGCCCGCGCATAGACGGGGCGCAGATAGGCGGTGTTGTTCCACTCGCCGCAGTGAACCTTGATAGCCACCATATCGTTAGGCCGGATCATCTCATCCAGCCCTGCGGCGTCGAAGACGGTGAGCATCTTAGCCACGAGGCTAGTCTCTGTGGATTCCGAATGGGCATCCATATAGAAAACTTCGGACTTTGCCATATCTACCCTCCCTAATGAGTTCGGCTTGAGAACGCAAGCCGCCTTATTATTAGATACAACGATGGACCTTATCATCTTATCGTGAGATTAGCATCAAGGCTAAGTTTTGTCAATTGTCAATAATGAGGAAAAGAGCGTCGGAATTGCGCGAGGAGTTTCGCGCGATGAACATCTACATAAAAACCGAAAATCAGAGAATTGCGTGGGGCGCATGCACGCCGTTCTATACATTCAGGGCAATTGAAATAGCCGCAAATTCGGCGCGCATACGGGGCAGTCGCATTCGTCGGTCAGGTTCTTGTAGTGATGCAATCCGTGTACAACGCCGCCTTCGCTGTAAAAATCGGCGGCGATTTAAGCAAAAAGAAAGGCAGCCGAGTGAGAACCTAGCCTCAACGAACCGCTTAAGGCGGCCCTCCCAACTGCTTGTACTCTTGTACTGAGGTTAGCGCCGTGAACGGCTTTTGTCAATCATTCGTTTTACGCTGCGGTATTCTAAAGTTGCAGTGCTTATCAATTTGAAACTTTCTAGGAAGCTCTTCATTAGCAGATATGTCGCGGGTTATAAACTCAATTACACTCAATTTTGAGAATGCCTTTTACCCCGCCGCGCAACCCGCAGCCCCGCAATCCCAATCAGCGGCGCAAGCAGCGCAAGCAGGTTGCCCGCCGCCGTTCCCGCGGATGCGCCCGGCGCAAAGCCGCATCCGCCGCCGCTCGACTCAGATGGGGGCGGATCAGTTGGCGGCTCAGGCGCGATTAGCGTATCGGTCGGGGCGCTTGCCGTCGCGGCCGCCTCAGGCGCGCTCGCGGCCGCCGCTTCGGTAACCACCACTATCACGGGCGTCTGCGTGGGCGGCGGCGCTGCCGTAGATGTGGGCGTCGCCGTTACCACTATGACAAACGGCGTGGGTGTCAGCGTAGGCGTCGCCGTGTTCGTCGCCGTCGGCGTGGCGGTGGGCGTGTGAGTTGCCGTTGGATTAGGCGTTAGCGTGGCGGTAGCCGTAGATGTGGGCGTTGGCGTGAATGTTGGCATGGGCGTATGCGTAGGCGTTGGCGTGTTCGTCGGCGTAAGCGTGGGCGTGGGAGTATGTGTAGGCGTCGGCGTAGGGACTGCGCGATTGCCGTGCTGACTGCCGAATTCCCACCAGGTCGCCATGCCGTCCCCGTCGATGTCTGCTTTCAGCAGCGGGTAGTCGGTGGGCGCGCCGAAATCCCAGAAATCGTCCTTGCCCGTCTGCGGGTTGTAGTCCATATCGGCGTTGTCAAAGTCCAGATTCCATTCGCGGTAGATGTCGGCGTAGCGGGTGGGGCGCTTCAGCGCAGCCGTATTGCGCCCGATTGCGCCCTGCGTCGCAGTTTCGTCGTCGCGCGTCCGCACGCTACCGTCGTTGTTGCGGTCATCCGAGCCGACGCCCACGAAAGTGCGCGAGGCTTCGGTGTCCCAGTAGCTTTCGTTGATATTGCCGTGATTCGATCCCGCAAAGCCGCCCACGGTTGAATCCGCCTGCACCCTGCCGAGGGCGTAGCTCCCCCAGATGCTGCGGTGATTTTCGCCGACCAGGCCGCCCACGACATGATTGCCGGTCACGCCGCCCACGGCGTAGCTCGCTATAATATCAGCGTGATTAGCCCCCACAAGCCCGCCGACCAACCCATCGCCGGATACGCTACCGCTTGCGTAACTCGCCAAAATCCTGCCTACTACATTCTCGCCCACAAGCCCGCCGACGACGTTGGCGCTTCGCTTCACCGGACTCACATTGCCGCTTGCGTAGCTTGAAGTAATCGTCCCGACGTTCAAGCCGACAAGCCCGCCGACGGACTGCCTGCCCAGCGCTCTGCCGGTGGCGTAGCTATCCCGAATGCTGCCAATCTCCACGTTTATACCGACAAGTCCGCCGACGGCGTTTTCGCCCGAAACATTGCCGGCGGCGCGGCTGTTGCTGATTTTGCCCATGCTGACCCCGACTAGCCCGCCCACTTGGGACATGCCGACCACGCTGCCCTCGGCGTAGCTGCCTTTGATGTCGCTGCCGTTGTCCCCCACTAGGCCGCCGACGAACGTTTCCCCCTTGACGGCGGCGGTGGAATGGCTTGCGGTTATGGAAGAGACTGGCTTTGTAGGCTGCATATGTCCAACCAAGCCGCCGACTGTGTGGCTGCCCGATACGCGCCCGGTGACATAGCAATCGCTGATGCGCGTAACATAAGTCACTCCGATAAGCCCGCCCACCTCCGAAAACCCGGCTACATTCATATCAACCAGGCCTAAGCGCCGAAAATCGCCTTCGCGCGCAACGCCGAACAAGCCCGTAATTCCTGTGTCCGCAAGTCCTGCGCGGTTGATGTACAGGTTGAATATGACGCTGCCGTTGCCCTCGAATACGGCGCCAAACGGCTTTTCCGGTTCTATGCCGATGGGAAGCCAGCCGCTGCCGCCCGTCCAATCGCGGTTGACCGTGTTGGATGTGTAGCTTACGGGGTTCTTGAAGTCCAGGCTTTGCGTCAGTTCGTAGCCGTTGCAGCCAAGGAAACGACAGCCCATATCCGCGGCGGCGTTGGGGAACGCGGCCGTGTATGCGTCTGCGTTGGATGCGCCGTCGTCGTCCTCATCGGGTTCGCCGTCGCCGTCAAGGTCATAGCGCACCGCGTCCAGCTGCTCCAAGTACGCTATCTCGATGAGGCCGTCGTCGTCCTTGTCATAGTCTATCGGCGACTGAGCGGATGCGGCAGGCGCGCCGCCAAGCGCGGGAATGATGAGGATAAGCAGCGCTGCGGCGAGATACGGCAATGCGCGGCTATGGAGTTTCAGCGCGCGCTTGGCACACGCGCCGATGCGGCTTCCATTCATTGGGATTAGCGCCCTCAATACTGCCTCCACGCGCATATTCGCCCGCCGCGTTTCACCTTCCATTATAGACTAACAGCCTATAAGAGAAACGGCTTACGCTTAAAGCCGCTTTCGTATCGCGTTTCGCCGCAATGCGAGCGGCGGCAGGCGCGGCGCCGTTGCTATCGGCAGTGGGCGTAGCTTAATCGTCATCGTCGTCCGGATCGAGCGGGAGTTCGTCTTCCGGAATGCCGCGATCTTTCGCCCAGGCGCGCATCCGCTTGGCGCTCTGCTTGCGCCCTTCGGCGATGCCTTCTTGCCGTCCTTCCTGTCGGCCTTCGGCAATGCCCTCCTGTCGACCTTCCTGTCGACCCTCTGCAATGCCTTCCTGACGACCTTCGACGATGCCCTCTTGCCGCCCTGCCTCATACTGCTTCTTCTTGACCATCTGCGCTAGTACCATAATTACCTCCGCTAGGATGATGATTGCGGTCGCATTCACCGCCGCGCCAATTCCGATAGGGCCGGACTCTTTGAGCACTTCGGGTATTATAACCGCAAGATCGGCATCCGCGCGCCGCCAAGCCTGATAGCGGGCGGTCAGCATCAGCGCCATTCCCGGCGCATACTGAACCCAAAATATGACGAAGTACGCCCCAAGCATTTTGGGCGATATAGACAGCATCGCCACGCGCTGCCGCAAACTTTCGCTATCCGATGCCCTCATTGGTCAACCGCCTCTTTTAAGACTATTGCCCCGCAATTATGAAATGGCGTAGGGGCAGTGTCAATTAAGGGCGGGCGCTTGGCGGTTCTATGAGCCTTAGCCCAACACCTCCAATAGCGATTTCTCCAGCTCGTCCAGAGGCGCGAATGCCTCAAATCGCTGATGTATGACGCCTTCGCCGTTCACCACAAACGACCATTCGGTGCTGGGAAGGTTCCACTCAACCACGGTCGGGGACACTTTGGCGCGCGTCAAATCGCCCTGAATTTCCGTCGGGTTGTCGTAGAAGTCGATGTGAATGAAGTTCGCCTGCCCGGCGTATTTTTCCTGCAATTCGCTCAGCACCTCGACCTGAGGCCCGCAGACGGCGTTTGTGCAGAACGCTGGGCTTGCCATCACGATGACCGTGGGCGTACCCGACCGCACGGCGTCCGCGATGCTTATCTGATACAGATCGACGTCGTGCCTGGAACCTGTGGTAAGTTCCTCTATGGCGGTGTCGTGAATCGTCTTGCTGACGCTTGCCACGGCGGGCGCTCCGATGGCGGGCGCGGCGGTCTGCTCCGCCACCTCAAAGCGCAACTCGGCCGTCAGCGTGTTGGCGTTTTCGTCCAGCACCGCGATTTCCAAGCCCCAATCGCCCGGCGCATCGAAGCGCATCTGCGCCGAATACAGCCCGCGCGTCCCCAACGGGAACGGCCTAAACAGCGCAACCGCGCTTTCGCGCCGCTCGCCCGCTGCCGCGCTGTCGGGGTAGTGGAACGACGTCAGCGTCGCGATGGGCGAGCGCACCAAGCCCTGTTCGGATGTGAGAACCACGGCGATGCGCTGCTCGCCGGGCGAAAGGTCCGGCGTGGCGAATATCGCCTGCAAGCCGTCGGCCGACACCGGCCCCTTGATGAGTTCCACCTCAGTCGGGACGCTCTGTTCGGATGCGTCCGACGCCGCATCCTGCGTCGCCGCGGTTTGGCAGCCGAATGCGGCAATCGCAAGCAGCAGCGCCGCCGCAAGCATCCCCGGCATCGTTAGCGCCCTGAATCTCATACGCAGTTCACCTCTATGTATCCGTTATGTATCCGTGTAATTTAGCGCGCATCGGATAGGCAGCCCGTCCCTGTCCCGCCTGCGCCGCCGTTTGCGGGGGCAGGCGGGATAGGGACGGCGCATCCGAACATCCCCGCAAGACCAAGATGCCTTGCGCGCTATCCGTTAGGCCCCGTTGGCGCGGGTTCGCCGCCGCTGTATGCGCCGAATGTGTAGGCGAACAGCGTGAACTCCGCCGAGTTGGAACTGAGCTTGAGTTCGTGTCCGCCGTACTCGGACAGGTTGACTATATTATACATCCGCGCTTCATCGACCACGATGTAGCCGTTGCCGTCGGCGTCGAACATAACATCGTGTCCCGCCGCTTCGCTGCCGATGGGCATATCGTCCAGCGTAACCCGAACCTGATATGCGTTCCCGTTCAGCGGCGCCATCACGGCGTTGACGCTTGTGGCGTTGAACTTCAATCCGAGGTAGTCTTCGTATGCGTCCGTTTCGCGCGCGTGAACAAGCCGTTCGGCATCGTTGCGCCACAAGCCCTGAATGTACAGGAAGTGGTTCTTGTAGTCGCCCGGGTCGGTGTAGAATATCTCGCTGTCCGTTCCTTCATAGTATTCTTGGTGCCGCACATACGGCGTTGTTGAGGACCGCAGCGCGCCGTAGTTGCGCTCATAGCCGGCATAGATTTCGCGCGTCAGTCCGGTTTCGCGATCCTTTTCGCGCAGATTGACGGCGTGGCGAGGCTCAGGCGCGGTGTTGGCGGGTATGGCGCTCAGGTCTGCGCCCGTCTCTTCCAGCAGTCCGCGGATCCAGAGTTCGGTTTCGTCATACGCCCCCTCGCCGAAGTGTGTGTAGCGTATCAGCCCGTCTTTGTCCACCAAATACTTTGCGGGCCAGTAGCGGTTGTTGAATGCCCGCCAAGTGGTGAAATCGTTATCTTGCGCTATCGCCCACTCCAAGCCGAACTCTTCGGTGGCTTTCACCACATTCTCGCGCTCTTTCTCGAACTCGAACTCCGGCGTATGCACGCCCACGATGACAAGCCCTTCGTCGGCGTACTTTTCGTGCCACGCCTTGAGATACGGCAGGGTGCGGATGCAGTTGACGCAGGTGTATGTCCAGAAGTCCACCAGCACAACCTTGCCGCGCTGTTCTTCGAATGTCAGCGGATCGGAGTTTATCCAGCTCTCTATGCCCGCAATCTCAGGCACGGTCTTTTCGTCGCCCGTGGGCGGCGCGACGATCAGGGACGCGTCCGAAACGGCGGCCGCCGCGGCGGGCTTGGACGGCGGCGGCGTGGGCGTGTCCTGCGGCGTTGCGGTAGCGGCGGGCGCTTGCGGCGGCGGCGCGACGGTGGGAGCGGTGGCGGCTTGCTGCGACGCCGGCGCTTCCGCCGTCTGTGTCGCAGGCGCATCGGCGGAACACGCCATAATCGCAAACGCCGCCGTTATTAGCAGCACCAGCGCGGTCAAACTCTTCAGGCTCTTATGGACGGTTCTCATATGCCAACTCCTGCTGTCTCTACGTTCGGATGCGGCAACCGCCGCCGAAGAACGCTAGGGGAAATAAGGGATTTGTCATTTAGATGCTGTTATCGTAGTCGAGATTTTACAGCAAAGCCCCAACCCGCATATCGCCTCTGCATATCCCAGCCTTTCCCCGTTAGCGCGCGCGCTATAGCCGCCGCCCGATTGCCGACTGCCAATCGCTTTGATATACTCCCCCGCAGACGGGCTTGCGACGCTTTAGCAAAGTCAGGGGGAGGTTTGTGAAGAATGGGGCGCTATCTAGTGCAAAGGCTGCTTGCCGCCATTCCCGTGCTGCTAATCGTAGCAGTCGTTACCTTTTCGCTGGTGCATCTGACGCCGGGCGATCCCGCGAGCCTTATGGCGGGCGACCAAGCGCTTCCCGAAGACATTGAGCGCATCAAAGAGAAACTCGGCCTCAACCGCCCTCTCTATGAGCAGCTCGGCATCTACTTTTGGGACATCCTGCGCGGCGATTTCGGCGAATCCGTATTCACCAAGTTTCCCGTAACTACGCTAATCGCGCAGCGCCTCGAGCCCACAATATCCATCGCCATATTCTCGCAGCTCGTCGCCATAATCATCGCCATTCCGGCCGGCATTCTAGCGGCGTGGAAGGCGAACACATGGATCGACCGCGCGCTGATGATATTCGCCGTGGCCGGGCTTGCCATCCCATCGTTCTGGCTGGGCGCTAACCTGATTTGGCTGTTCGCGGTGCGCCTCGACTGGTTCCCCGCGCTCGGCTATGTGTCCATATCGGACGGCGTTCTGCCGTGGCTGCGCTCCATAACGCTGCCGTCCATAGCCATCGGCTTCATATCCGCCGCGCTGATAGCCCGAATGACGCGCGCCAGCATGCTGGAAGTGCTGCGCGAAGACTATGTGCGAACCGCGCGCGCCAAAGGCTTGGGCGAATACAAAATCCTGATAGCGCACGCCTTCAAAAACGCATCCATTCCGGTTGTAACGATAATCGGCATTGGGCTTGCGGGGCTGGTGTCCGGGCTAGTAGTTACCGAAGCGGTGTTCGCGATACCGGGCGTGGGGCGGCTGATAGTGGACGCCGTGCTGCGCCGCGACTATCCCGTAATCCAAGGCGTGGTGCTTATGGTAACCTTCGCCTATGTGCTGATTAACCTTGCGGTGGACATAATATACGGCTACCTTGACCCAAGGATACGCTACTGATGGTCGCCGAAAGACAAGACGCCGACGCCGCCATAGCCCGACGCAGCGCCCGCGCGCGCAACCTAGAGCGCCTGGCGGAGTTTCGCCGCCTTATGCGGAACAACCCGAATATGGCGCTTGGGCTCGCCATCATCGCGATAGCCGCGCTTATGGCGATATTCGCGCCGCTCATCACGCGCATAGACCCGCAGGCGCTCGACCCCGTGAATCGACTGCAGGCGCCGTCCGCCGACGCCTGGTTCGGCACGGACAGCGTGGGCAGGGACGTGTTCTCGCGCACGATATACGGCAGCCGCTTGTCCCTCGCAATCGGCGCTTGCGTAACTCTTGCCACGATTATATGCGGCGTGTTCATAGGCGTAGTGTCCGGCTACTACAAGCTTGCGGACAACATCATAATGCGCTTTATGGACGGGCTAATGGCGTTCCCATCGTTTCTGCTGGCGATAGCGCTGGTGGCGCTGCTTGGCGCAAGCTTCCAAAATGTGGTGATTGCGCTGTCGGTGGTGGAAACGCCGCGCGTGGCGCGAATAGTGCGCGGCTCCGTGCTGAGCCTGCGCGAGCGGCAGTATGTCGAAGGCGCGCTTGCGGTGGGCGCGCGGCCGCTGCGCATCCTGGCGTTTCACATATTCCCCAACCTAGTTGCGCCGCTCACCGTGCAGGCGACTTATGTGTTCGCGCTCGCCATCCTGGTGGAAGCCGGCCTAAGTTTCCTGGGCGCGGGCGTGCCGCCGTTCATCCCAAGCTGGGGCAATATGATGGGCGAAGCGAAGCTCTTTATGCAGCTCGCCGTATGGACGATATTCTTCCCCGGCCTATTCCTATCGCTCACCGTGTTGGGCGCAAATCTAGTCGGCGACGGACTGCGCGACACGCTCGACCCTCGACTGCGCCGCACCGGATAACGCCGCCGTCCGCCTCGATTGCCAATTGCTTCCAAGCGCAAGCGCCGACCCGCTTTCCTACTCCGGCGGCTCCACCACCTCCAGAACTTGGTTAGCCGCCACATCCTCAAGCGTCTGCGTTCTGCCGCTGGGCCACAGTACCTCTATCTTATCCACAACCGACGCGTCCCCCAACCCGAACTCGAGGTCGACGCTGTCCATCGACAGATAACTCGACCCCGCGATTGCTTCCTGTACTTGCGTATGAGCGCCGCCATCGGATCGAGTGGTAACATACACGCGCGCGCCGATGCCGTCCGCGTTGCTGCCGCTGCCGTCGATCGCCATACGCCCTTTCAGGCGCAGCGTGAGCCAGTGGTTATCGCCGCCGCCGCTAATCCATACGAACAGCGGCCCCGGCGCCATCCGCGTGGGCGCGGCGCCCACCGCCGGGTCGAACGGGCCCGCGAACACTTCGCCGCTGCTGTTGGTGGCTATCAGATCGGCGTAGCCGTCGCCGTTCAAATCGCCATGCGCCACGCCCTTGCCGTTCTCATGCAGGCTTGCGTCAATCCGCCGCACTCGCCGCAGCACAGGGTTGTTCAGCGCCGCCTCATCCTCTTCCAAGCCCTCATAGTTCACGCGCGATATGTCCAGCAGACGGGCGCGCACCGTGATGTCCTCAAAGCCGCCCTGCCTATCGTTCAGCAGCATCCGGCCGGCGCTTGGGAACACCTGCCCGCCCGGGCCTTCCCCTCGGTTCACGGTGGATCCCAGCCAGTACAGATCTTGATAGCCGTCATTGTCATAGTCGAAGAAGGTAGCGCCGAAGCCGAAGTCATACGCCGCAAGCCCGGTAAGCACATGCTGCGCGGGATGCAGCACGGCGGCGTTCAGCGAGGGCGGCGGCATCCAAGCGCTGGGCGCTACATTCGTCGACGGCGCGGCGTCAACGAAGCTCCCGCCGCCATCGTTTCGCAGCAAGAAGTGCGCGCAAGTCCCCCAGGCGAACCTGCCCGAATACTCGCAGTTGCCGCGCGGCTTTTCCACCAACGGCAGCAGCAGCGGATGATAGCCTATGTTGGTTGCGAACACATCCAGATCGGCGTCGGCGTCATAATCGCCCAGCGCGAAGCCCATCCACGAGCCCACGATGTCGATGCCCATAGCGCGCGCTGCCGGCGTAAAGCGCGCGCCGTCCCGACTGCCGCGCGCCGAATCGTTGCGGAACAGGTGCAGCCTATCGCCGTCGTTGGCTACCCACAGATCGGGATCGCCGTCATCGTCATAGTCGAAGAACAAGACGGCGTGCGTCTGTCCGGTCGGCTCGCCCACGCGGTTGCCCAGCGCGTCCACCGCCGCCGGATTGTAGCCCTCATAGGTTTCGCCCGTAGCGGGGTCGGTGTAGATAACCGTTGAGCCGTCCGAATCCGCCATCTTTATCTGAGGCCCGGCGACGCCCGCCGCCTGCGCCGTTTCGCTGAATGTGCCGTCCGCGTTGTTGATATAGAGCAGGTTGTAGTGTCCCGGATGGTGGTAATCCTCAAACACGCGGAAGTCGTCGTCCAGCAGATTGCCCACGTATATGTCGAGCCAGCCGTCGTTGTTCACATCGGCGCAGGCGATGCCGGTGGCGGAGCGCCTGTTGACCGCGTCCCCGAAAGCGGCTTGCGTAACATCGGCAAAGCCGCCGGCGCCGTTGTTGCGGTAGAGGCGGTCGGCGCTGCCCTGCTGCGGCGAGCGAAAGCCCAGCCCGTCCCCGCGAATGCCCCAAGCGCCCACATACAGATCTTGAAAGCCGTCATTGTCAACATCGCACGCCGCCACGCCCGTGCTGTTGCTGTCGGTTGCGTCCACGCCCGCCTGCGCCGCCACGTCGGTGAAAGCGGCGTCCCCGTCATTGCGATAGAGGCGGTTCGGCTCGCCCTGCTGCGATGTGATATAGAAGTCCAAATCCCCGTCGCGGTCATAGTCGAAAATCGCCACGCCCGCGCGGTCGTTCCATATCTCATAGCCGCCGCTCAGCGCGGTGTCCGCAATGTTGGCGAATGGCGTAATCCGCGCCGCGTTGCGCGCCGGCTGATTCGCCGCGCCGCGCTCCGACGGCGGCGCATCCTGAGCGCAGCCCGCAATCGCCCACGCCAAGCCAAGCAGCGCCGCCAAGCAAACCGCCGCCGTTAGGGTGATGGTGGGGGACTTTGCCATAGTGTTTGTTCGCAGGGGTTGCAACATAGTCGCGGCGTTTCGCCAAGCGCGCCGCCCTTAGCCCATCATGAGAAATCTGTGATATAGTGAATTATACGCCGGTTCGGGACAGGATAGCGGAGGTTCTGATATGCAAGGCGCTGCGATAACGCTTCTGCTTCTTGGCTTCTTCACCGCTTGCTGGCTAATTATAGCCGTCTATCACTTGGGTTTCCTCGGCCAACCTCAAGGTCCAGGGATGCTATCGAGCGCGCTGATTATGGCGTACACTGGCGCGGCGTTGTCGGTGGTAACTGTGGCTGCGGTTATATTCGCGGCGATAGATAAATGAAGATTGAGAAATCTGTGATATAGTGAATTATACGCTGGTTCGGGACAGGATAGCGGAGGTTTTCATATGCAAGGCGTTGCGATAATGCTTCTCAGCTTCTTTGCCATATGCTGGCTAATTATAGCCGTCTATCACTTGGGCTTCCTCGGACAGCCTCAGGGTCCAGGGGCGCTGTCGAGCGCGCTGATGGCGGCGTACACGGGCGCGGCGTTGTCGGTGGTAACCGCGGGTGTGCTTATTCTTTCGGCGCTCTTCTTCAAAAATGAAGATTGAGAAAAATGAAAGACGCTTTCAGCGTTCTCTGGGAAAGACTTCGCCTCATGATAAGCCCTGTTTCCAATGATTTGGGAACGGTCTGTCTGGGAGTGGCGGTAGTTTTCTTTACGCGCTCGTTTCCATCGCCCTATTTTCAGAACGTCGACTTTTGGATGCTGATAGTCAGCGCGCTGTTTTGCATAATCGGTCTGATGCTGAGGAAAGGCGATAATTCGGACTAGGGCAACCCACGCCAAGGCAGTGCAGCGCCGCCAACCAAACCGCCGCCGTTAGGGTCATGGTGGTTGTCTTTGCCATAGTGTTTGTCCGTTATCGTTTCCACAGATACAGGACAATGCCAGCGGCGAGCATTCCGATAATGAATCCGACTTCATCGGGTATGAAGCTCACTCGCGACGCTGCCACTACCCCTAAAACTGGACATGCGATTAGCGTTATTACCATGTGTGGGGGCATTTTCTTTATCCTGTTCCTCCAATGATTAGCAGTTCCCGACGCCCCCAAGCAACTGCGCCTCAAACTGCCGCTTAGCATCCCGCAGAACCACGTCGGCTTGCGCGCGCAGACTGCGGGCTTTCTGTCGACGGCGGCGTATTTCGGCGACGATGGCTTCTTGCGCCTCTAGTTCGGGGATTGGAACTAGCAGGTTCTCAACATCGTAGTTGGTAAGGCGCGGGTGCGTGTTGCCGGCCGCCATATGTGTAGTTTGCGCCAGTATAATCCGACTTCGCAGCGCGGCGGCAAGGTATTCGGGCAACAACGCATTCGGGGACTTGACTCTGAGAACGTGGAACTCGGTCGAGCAGCATCCGTTCATTTCGGCGCAATAGACTTTGTTCAGATAAGACCCTAGACGAGCGAAAAGAACGTCGTCGGTTTGGAACTCAAAGCAGGCGCCGGCCGCCGTATTAGTTGAACCTGTATGTTCGCCAGTATGACTTTCAACATGCGCCAAACCCATATAGTTTTCTGTGGGTTCATTGAGCTTTTCGCGCACAAAGATCGCTGCATCCGCAAGTTTGGTTAGTCTTAAGTTACGGCTTACCGCTTGCAGCGTTGACAGCGCGCTAATCCGCTCCGGGTGATAGTAATCTGAATCGAGCCTGCGTTGAACGCCCAATTGCGACGGGCGCACCGCAAACGATTGCTTCGGTTCGTACACCGGCTTCGGAATTCCTAACGCATCCAGTACGAAATCATCCATACTCGCCATCAACGCATCAGCGTCTGCCAGCATTGCCTTGCGCTTGGCGCGGGCGGCGCCCATATCTTGAACTAACCCGTCTTGCGTCTCCAGCGATGCGGGCAATGGAATCCGTATGCTGCGAATTGCCGAATAGTCGAGAGCGGGGCGCGTTCCCCCGGATACGCCGCGATTGGATAGTTCAAGCCCCGCCGGGCAGTTGAGCCATTCGCTGAGAAAATCGGGACGGCAGCGTTTCGCGTCAATCCGCATTCGGACTATGTGCTGGTTGATGTTGGCGGGCAAGTGGCTTTCCCGCACAACCGCCGCCGAACCCACCCGTCCAGTTATCGTCATCAAGACATCATCGGCGGCGAGTCGAGAACGATTAAGTGCCTCATTGTGTACGGCGTCGGTGATATGCTTCATATCCCGCTCTACGATTTCGCCGTCGTCTATGTTGAGTATTCGCAGAAACTTAATGCCGCTATCGGCGTACAGAGACGCATCGCTTCGGTGAGGCGTAGCGCCGCTGGAGATGGATTTCAGAAGTTCGTCTAGTTCGGGCGTGGCGATTTGAGCGGAATTCAGCCCTTTGTCCAATAGCCCGTATCTGGGATGATTGAACCTTGGATCCAGCCTTCGGATGACTTCCCCCCGTCTGACGGCGAATGTCCGCGCAATCGCTGCGTCAGCGGGGGTTATGCGAAAAAAGGCGTTGGGTCCCTGCGAAACTCCTGCCATTGCCCGACCAGCCCGGTGCCGGGGATGATTTCGCGGCGGCGCTCGCTCCAGCCATCCAATTCGGAAGCCGCGCTGCTCCATTCGTAGGTAACCCGATAGTCGAACAGGTCGCAGCTATGCCGCTCCACTTTCTCTGCGCCTGGCTGCTCGCGCTCTATGCTTACCGCGAACGTCTTGCGTCCGGTTGCGTCATAGCCGATGTTGTCGGCAAGCGCCATGAATATGGGGGCGTCGTCGGACACGCTTTCGCCATCCGCGAGGCGGCGCAGGAATACGATGCTCGCCTTTACGCCTGCGTCATAGTGCTGAAAGGCGAACTGCGGCAGGCTGACCACCGCCAGCAGTTGGAAGTGGTTTAGCATCCATTCGCGCACGCCTTGCAGCGAAGAGTTGGTGAGAATGCCGTCGGGCAGCACCACGGCGGCGCGCCCCACGCCGGGCTTGAGGAACGAATGTATGCGCTCCACAAATGCGATTTCCGTCTTGATGCTGGCGCGCTTTGCGGGACGCTTGCGCCTATCGTAGTTCACGCCGAGGTACTGCTGCAGATCGAACTGCTCAAGGTAGCCGTCGCCCTTCTCAGCGCGCTTAATCGTAGCGCCAAACGGCGGATTGGTGAGGATGAGGTCGAATCCGCCGAAGTTAATGCCTGCGTTTTGTTCAGAGATGTTTTCGGGGAAATCGAGCGCATCCTGTCCGATGATGTTGGTATGCCCGTCATCGTGGATAATCATATTCATCTTGGCGACGCGCGCCAGTTCGTCGTTCACATCTATGCCGAACAGGTTCTTTTCGGCGAATTCGTGCCAGTATTGGTAATGCTGGATGCTCTTCGGGTCGAAGCGCGCATCCGCTTCGCGCCGCACATGGTCTAGCGCATAGAGCAGGAAGCCGCCGGAGCCGCAGGCGGGGTCTAGGATAAGGTCGGTGCGCTTGGGTTCAAGCATCGCCACTGCGAAGGCGATTAGTTCGCGCGGCGTGAAATACTGCCCGAAATCGCCTTTGAAGAAGCTGCCCATGAACTCTTCGAACGCAACGCCTTTGGTGTCAAGTTCGGTGCGGTCGAGCGATATGCCCTCCAGATGCTCTACGCACTGCGCCATTATCGCGGCATCAACGTTGATGCGGTCGGTGAACACATTCGGTTCGCGCTGCTGCTCAGCGTCATAGAGGCTGTTTATGCGCGATGCTAGTGTGGCGGCGGTTTCGCCGGCGCGACGCTGAAATGAGTAAGGCTCGCCGTTATCGCGATCCAAATTTTTCTCGTCGCGGTGCTTGATAAACACCAGTTTGGAGAACTCGCCGAAAGCGGCGATAGGGCTGCGGCGTCCGCCTTCCCAAAGCGTTTGGTGGCACTTGCGGATGGCGGAGCGAAGCTCTTCGCGAGGGACGGCGGCTAAGTCTTGCCCGGCGGCGTTCTTGTAGAAGCGCCACTCCAGCGGTCTGCCGTAGCGAATGGGGATGTCGGCGAGGGTGTTCTTATCGCGCTCGCCGGCGGGAAATCTGTCGAAGCGCAGCAGCCTACGAGTAAAGCCGGCGATTGCGCCGCAGTAGTTTGCGCCTAGGCTGGCGCGGTTGCCGCAGGCTTGCTCTATCGCCTGATCGAATTGGGCGTCGGACACATCCGCGCGCTTACACTCGAACACAAAGTACGGATCTTTGAGTTCGTCATCGTTGTAGATAACCAAGTCTGCGTAATCGTTTGGCTCGCGGCGCGGGACGTTGACTTCGAATCGGATGCGGCGCGGCGGATAGTCGTACTTGTAGATGAGCTCCGCCCAGAGTTCGGCGCGAACTTTTTCTTCGGGGTCAGACCATCTTTCGGAATGGTCTGCGGCGACATAGCGTATCCGTTCCGCTCTGCCTTCGCCGACAATTTCGGCATGCCCGTCGGCGAAAGCGCGATCGATGTATGCGCCTCTAACCGTTGTCATAGGAAGCATTGATTCACGCCCTTAAACTATAACCTGCGCGGGAGCGTCGGCATTCTGCGCTTGCCCCTACCCCAGCCGCGCCAAATACTGCGCCGCTATGTCCACGCCCACCAGCCCGCTGTACGCCTTCGTCAGGCGGTCGGTTATCGGCCCCGGAACGCCGCCGCTTCCTATCGCATTGCCGTTGAACGACGACACCGGCACGATGCAGAAGCTAGTGGATGTGATGAACGCCTCGTCCGCGGTGTAGGCGTCGTACAGGTCCAGATCCGCCTCGCGCAGCGGCATGCCCAGCTCATGCGCCAAGTCTATCGCCGTTTCGCGGCTGATGCCCGCAAGCACATACTGCTCGCGCGGCGTCAGCACCTCGCCGTCCTTCACCAAAAAGATGTTCGCGCCCGGACCCTCGCACAGGTTGCCGTTCATATCCAACAGGATGGGCCAAGCGTCCGGGTTCTGCGCCTCCACCTCTTGCGTCGCCAGCACAAGGTTGATGTAGTTGTGCATCTTGGCGCGCGGGCTCATAGCGTCCGGCGGCGTGCGGCGCACAGACGGGACGATGACCGGCATTCCGTCACGGTAGTACGCCGCGCGCTGCGCAAACGGCAGCGGCACGCACTCCACGATGACAGTGGGACTGCTGCCCGGCGCGCCCCGCGTAACCCGCTGCGTAACCCAGTAGTCGCCGCCCTCTTCAAGCAGCGGCAGGTTCGCCTCCAATACCTGCATCGTGATGTCCGCGAACTGCTGCTTGGTCAGCGGCGGCTGCATACGCAGATAGCGCAGCGAGTTGAAGAAGCGATCCAGATGCTCGCTGAGCTTGAATATCCTGCCGCCGAATGTGCGCGTGGTGTCAAACACCGCATCCCCGTACACGAACCCCCTATCGCGCACCGAAATCACGGCTTGGCTTTCCTGCACCATTTCCCCGTTCAGATACACGATGCGTTCCTGCGTCATAATGCTGCCTCCGCATATTTCAAAATCAATCAAGCGCAATCAAGGTTGACTGCGCTTCCCTTCAGAGAGTAGAGAGTTCGCCCACATGCCCGATAAGCGCCCGCCGCCCAATCGCTTCGGCTATCTCACCGTCAACGGCACTGCGCCGCCGCATAAGCGCCGTAAGACCCCGCAGCCCGCCTATGCTTGCCATATCGCGCTACGCCGGACGGCTGACATCCCTGAAGCGATAGCCCACATTCCATATCGTCTCGATGAACGGCTGCTCGGCATCCTCGATCTTGCTCCGCAGCCGCCGCACATGCACATCCACCGTCCGCGTCCCCCCGAAGTAGTCGTAGCCCCAGATGTTGCTCAGCAGCGCCTCGCGCGAATACACCCGCCCCGGATTGGTAGCCAGCAGCCGCAGCAGTTCGTACTCTTTGAAGCGCAGGTTCACCCGCTTGCCACGCAGCGACACCTCATAAGTCGCCGGGTTGATGACCAGACTGCCCGCCCGTATCACATCGTCTTGCTGATCCGTCTGCGTGCGCCGCAATGTCTGCTTCACGCGCGCCACCACTTCGTCGGCATCAGGGTCGGCGTCCGGCGGACACGCCACGAAATCGCTCACATCAGGCAGCGCCTCGAAGTCGACGAGCATATCGCGCGGCAGCAGCGCAACCACCGGCAGCTTCAGCCTATCGCACTCATCCACAGCGGACTTTGCGGCCGACTGCGACAGCGTTCTCAGATCCACAAACGCAAGATGCGGCAGCGCGCCCGCGTCCAACGCGTCCATATCGGCGGCGCGCCTCATCAGCAGCGCATCGATGCCCTCATCGTCCAGCGCGGCAAGCCAATCCTCACGCAACGCGCTCTCATCTATCGGATACATTCTCGCCATTCGGACAAGCGCCTCCCGCGCAAATCCAACCGCGCGCGCAACCCCACGCGCCCCAAAATCCGTATGCAATATATGCCATCAAAGCCCGCAAGTTCAAGCGCTCCCCCGCCGCTGGTATTCTTAATGGTGAGTGGTATTGAGTTTGAGCTTGGCGCAGAAGACCAGCGCAATCAGATTCACCAGCCTCTCCACGCTCTTTGCGCATCCCTTTGTCCGACGCGCTAACCGATTCAGCTTCCCGCGCGGCATAGAGTGCAGTCCCTCGTTCCAGTTCACCGCACCGTACTTCCCAGCCACATGCTTGTCGACCGGCAACGCCCATATACTCCGCAAGCGTCGGCCTCGTAGCGCTCCGCATACGGGCAGCCGCTCCGGCAAGCGCATGAATGTGGCTTCATCCTTGCCACCCATCTCAAAGTCTATCCATCCGCTCCCACCGCGCTCTTCCAACACCGCCGTCCACACCCACAGATCGTTGCGCCTTTCTTCGCGCCTAGCGCCTACATATGTCCACGCCCTCTATGCGCATCTGAACCGCCTGTCGCTTGACTTGCTCTAGGAAGCGTGGCCGCTCGGCGTCCGCCGTGTACTTTCCTCTTGCAATCGCCGCATTTGTACACTTGCCTGCCGCGTGTGTCCGTCTTTGGGCATCCAATTGGAGCCGCAGTGTCGGCATCTGATGGCGTGTCGATATGCCCTTTCGCGCGCCATAATTCGCCTCCAAGATAGTGGTTTAAGCGCCATTATATCTAATGCCACTCGCTATTAAGAATGCCAAATTCGGGGACGCGCATAGTCATACAGTTGGGGACATTCTAAACGCAAAGACGCAGAGGGAAGGAAGGGCGGGCATCTGCAAGGCGGTTGCGGCGCCTGCGGTGAGATGCGGACATATCGGCAAGCGCGTCGTGCGAACAAGCGCAAAGAAGTGTGGATATGAACAGTGGTATTTTCGGAATCGGAAGCCCGCCAATCATGGATTAGCGGGCGATCCACGCGCGCATATCGTTACGCAAACACCCGCGCAGATGTGTTTGCTGTGTCCAAGTGTACGCCTCCGCGCGCAGAACGCTTCGAACTACGGGGTGGAAGCGCCGTCGACAAACCCACGTCGACGCCCACGCGCGCTACTCTACCCTTCCGCCACCACGGGGTTGCTCAGCGTCCCCACGCCCTCGAGTTCCACTTCCACGGTGTCGCCGGCTTTGATTTGGCCGGGTTCGCCGGGCGTGCCGGTCATTATAACATCGCCCGGCTCCAGCGTTACTACGCTGCTGACGAACTCGATGATGCGGCGGCAGTTGTGCGCCAGGTCGTCGGTGTTGGACTGCTGGATTACCTTGCCGTTGACGCGCCCGGTGAGCAGCAGGTTGTCGGCGTCAAGTCCGGTGGCAATGTACGGGCCGATGGGGCTGAATGTGTCGCTGGACTTGGCGCGCCACCACGATAGGTCGTTGCGCTGCCAGTCGCGCGCGCTCACATCGTTGCCGCAGGTTACGCCCAGCACATAGTCCAGCGCCGTTTCCTGCGTGGCGCGGCGGCAGCGCCTGCCTATCACCAGCGTCAGTTCAGCCTCTTCCTCTACTGCCACGCCCTCTTCAAGCGCCTCGCGCGGGATGACGATGGCGTCGTTGGGGCCGATGACCGACGACGGCGTCTTAAAGAAGGGTTCGGGGACTTTGGGCAGGTCTAGGTCGCCGCCCACAAGGGACGCCGAGTGCGCCAGATGGCTCACATAGTTTCTGCCGATTGCGATTATCTTGCCGGGCATCACCGGCGCAAGCAGCTTCACTTCGGAAAGCGGCAGCGTTTCGCCCGCGCGCTCGTGTTCATCGTAGGGGGCGGCGCTTATTCGGCTCACGCCGTCGCCGTCCACCACGCCGTAGGATACTGCGCCGTTGTGTTCGTAGCGCGCATATTTGGTCATTGCGTCAAAGCCCTCCCGTTGACTATGCGATTATAGTTATGCAGATGCAGCCGATTATGCGATGCGGTAAGTGTACTCTAATCACGCCGCCCACTGCCACATTTGGCTTGCAGCGGCGGCGATGTGCTACCATTGCATTCGCAAATCTACAGCCAATCGAACACTTACACATTTCACGCATCACACATCGGGGGGCGCAGAATGCGTATCACCAACATTGAGGGCTTCAATCTGAAATCGCCGCTTGAGCGCGCTTTCGGCTGGTCAAACGGCTGGCTAGACGCCCGCGTGGTGGATGCGCTGAAGATCGAGACGGATGAGGGCATAACCGGTTGGGGCGAGGGCTATGTCGGGGCGGGCGGCGGCTTCGTCAAACAGCACTTCGGGGATGCGCTCATCGGGGCT
Source organism: Dehalococcoidia bacterium (assembly GCA_965204605.1). GTDB lineage: Bacteria > Chloroflexota > Dehalococcoidia > Lucifugimonadales > JADFKI01 > Bin90. The sequence continues at coordinate 2,912,284 of OZ241999.1, read as the reverse complement.
GATCCGCTGAACCGCAACGCGCTATGGCAGCGGATGCTGGCGCGCGTCTATAACGGCAACAACGCCGGCGGGTTCGCGGGCAGCGCAATGAGCGCCGTGGACATCGCGCTTTGGGACATAGCGGGCAAGGCGGCCGGGCAGTCCGTATCGGAGCTGCTGGGCGGGCGCATTCGGGACAAGGTGGCGGTGTACGCAACCGGCTTGTACTACACCAAGGGCGAATTCCCCACGCGGCTGCTTGAAGAGGCGGTGGGCTATGTAGAGATGGGCTTCAAGGGAATGAAAACCAAGGTGGGCGGGCTGCCGATGCAAGAGGATGTGTGGCGGGTGGAGGCGCTTCGCAGGGCTATCGGCGACGACATTCGGCTTATGGTGGACGCCAATCAGGCGTACAACGCCGCATCCGCCATACGCATAGCGCAGCGGCTTGAAGCGCAGGACATCACCTGGTTCGAAGAGCCGGTCAACGCCAAGGATATCGAGGGCTATCTGCAGGTCAAGGCGGCGATACCTATGCCCGTCGCGGGCGGTGAAAATCTGCGAACACGGCACGAATTCAGCGCATTCCTCGCAAGGCGCGCCTATGACATCGCGCAGCCGGATGTGGTGAACGCCGGCGGCATAACCGAAATGCGCAACATCGCAATGACCGCCAATGCAATGGGCATTCAGGTCAACCCGCATGTGTGGGGTTCGCCGATAATGATAGCGGCGAGCCTGCACATCGCGTCCACCATACCGCCCTGCCCGACGGCGCATGATCCGCGCCCATATGAGCAAGAGCCGGTGATGGAGTTCGACCGCACGCCCAGCGGCATACGCGAGGGGCTGACGCCCGCGCCGTTCGAGCAGCGTGACGGCTTTGTGAGCGTCCCCACGGCGCCGGGGCTTGGCGTGGAGATAGACGAAGCTGCGCTGCGGCGGCTCGCGACGACGGAAGCGATAGCGCCGATTGTATGAGCGGGAATGCTTGGCGCTTGGCGGCCGGTTCGGAGATATTCGGCGCGCGGATTTCGGCCGGCGGATTAGCGGGGGATGGCGCGCGCCGCGCTCAGTTCACAGACGGCGCAACCGCGCAAGGTTAATCTGTGATACATTGTTGGGCATAGTGCGGGAAACCGTTGGCACAGAGAGGCAAGGTTATGGTTACAAAGACGGCAGCGCGGCGAAAGTTGGACTTGGAACGAGTAGAAAAGGCGCTAGAAGAGACCTTGACCAACTTTGAGTGCCCTTTCTCAGGTCACAGCAGTTGGACGATAGCGGAAGAGTTGGTAACCGTCGTTCCGCTCAAAAACAGGGGAATTGTGATAGGAAACTCCTACCCTGCCGTTATGATAGCGTGCGCCGGCTGCGGCTACATGGCGCTTTTCAGCGCCAAAATCCTGGGCCTCTATGACGAGGAAGATGAAGATGAATAAGTCGTCTGTGGGTGGGGAACCATCAGATAGAGGAGGAAGTGAGTATTTCACTTCCATTGCAGTTGCGGATCGGGTTCAGCAGCCGGGTTTTGTGGTAACTCGACAGGAATGGAATCGCATCAAAGAGCGCGTCCGCAATATCCGATCTAGCGAGAGCCAATGGCTCTCAGCGTCATACGCGCTTGTGTCTATGGGCGTTTCATTTCTAATAGGCGTAGCATTCTTGGCGCTTGAGGGCGTCGCGACTTGGGTAGTAATAGGCTTCTCTGTGGCAGCGGCAGTCGGCTTCACCGGCGCAGTTGCTTGCTATATTGCTTACCTAGAAAACAGTGGACGCCGCGAAGACGACATCAATATCGTGATTGAAGATATGGACGCCATAGAGCGGCTTTATGAAAGCTAACCGCCGGGGCGGCAGCTTATGCACGCCATTGTTGAAAATCGCTATGTATCGCATGTATGGCTAACGAATATCAAGCCGCCGTTGCCCTTGAAGCGCGCGGCATACGCAAATCCTACGGGCGCGCGCAGGCGCTGCGGGGCGTGAACCTGCAAGTGGGTTGGGGCGAGACGCTGGCGATTTTGGGGGCTAACGGCTCCGGCAAGACTACGCTCATCAAGACGCTGGCGACGCTGACCAAGCCCGACGATGGCGAGGTTCGCATCGGCGGAATGTCCACGCGGCGCAACGCAAAGCGCATACGCCGCATCATCGGCGTCGTAACTCACGAACCGCTGCTATATGACGGGCTCACCGGCGGCGAAAACCTGCGCTTCTTCGCGCGGATGTTTGCGCTTGACCGCATAGACGAGCGCATCCAATCGGTCGCCGAGCAGATGGGCGTAACGGATAGGCTTGGCGATAAGGCGGGGGCGCTGTCGCACGGCTTGCGGCGGCGCTTCAGCATTGCGCGCGCGCTGCTGCATTCGCCGCGAATGCTGATTATGGACGAACCGGACAGCGGACTGGATCAAGAGGCGCTGCGTCTGCTAGATGCCGTAGTGACGGACAAGAGCGTTCCCAACCGCGCGGTTCTGCTGACTACGCACAACCTCGAGCGCGGCATTGCGCTTGGCGACCGCGTGGCTATCCTATCGCGCGGGCGCATCGCATACGAAGACGCCGCGAATTCGCGCAACGCCGACGCGCTCAAGGCAATGTACTTTGAGCATACGGCGGCGGATTGAACGGACAAAGTCTTTCGCCGCGAAATACGAAACGAAATTGCGAATTGGCGCGCTTATGAGCGAACTGAAAGGCTTCATCCTGCCTGCAACTGCAATCCTGTGGAAAGATATAGTTCTGGAGCTGCGGGCGAAAGACATAGTGGTATCGGCGCTAGTGTTCGCGCTGCTGGTCATAGTGGTGTTCAACTTCGCCGTCAGTCCCACGCCGCAGACGGTCGCATTCGTGGCGCCGGGCATACTTTGGATAGCGTTCACATTCGGGGGCGTTCTGGGGTTGAACCGCTCGCTGGCGCTTGAGAACGAAAGCGGCGGGCTGCAGGCGCTGATGCTGGCGCCCGTGGGGCGGGACACGATATTCTTCGGCAAGATGCTGGGCAGCGCGCTGTTCATGCTGCTGGTAGAGGTTGCCGTCTTCCCCGTGTTCGCGGTTATGTACAACTTTTCGCTGCTGATGCCGGGGCTGCTGCTGGTGGCGGCGCTGACCACGCTGGGCATAGCGGCGGTGGGGACGCTGTTCGCGGCTATGGCGGTGCGGACGCGCGCGCGCGAAGTGATGCTGCCGCTGCTGTTCTTCCCAGTGGTAACGCCTGCGCTGATAGCGGCGGTCGAGGCTTCCAGCGCCGTGATACAGGGCGAGGGCGGGTTGACGCGCTGGATCCCCTTCCTGATTGCGTTTGACGCGCTGTTCCTGGTGGTATGCCCATTCGCCTTTCAGTTTGTAGTAGAGGAATAGCGGTCAAGCGTCGAAGGTTCGGATGATAAGACTGATGGACAGAGTAAGCAGAGTAGGGCGGCAACAATCGGCTAGCGCCGAAACTCGATGCGTTTGAACGCTTCGGCGTACTGAATGCCTTTGCCGATGCCGCGCTCGCGCCGCCAGCGCCGCATCATTTCGTTTGCCCACGCTTCGTCGCGGCCGTTCATCTGCGATTTGTGTTGCATCAGCGCCGCCACCGATGTGTCCATATGCTTGGTAACGTCGACGTACAGGTCAGGCTGCGGGTGTCCGATTATCCACACTTCGGCTACTTTGTGCGGCTCGAAGCCCGCCTCTAGCAGATCCGGGAATGTCATATGGTCGCGCGCGGTGGGGAATACGGCTTGCAGCGCCGCTTCGCCCGCCGCCATATGGTCGGGGTGTCCCACGCCCCAGCCGCCGTCAAGGTTGCGCATCGGATACATCGTGATAAGCACATCGGGCTTGTAGCGGCGTATCTCGCGCGCTATGTCTTTGCGAAGCGCCAGCGTGGGCTGCAGCATGCTGTCTTCATAGTCGAGAAAGACTACATCTTTCAATCCAAGCGTCTTGCCGGCGTTCTGCTGCTCTTTGCGGCGTATGCTCGCCAACTGCCGCTGCGTGATTTCGCGGTCGCTGCTGCCCTTGCTGCCGTCGGTGCACATCACATACACCATCTCCCAGCCGGCGGCGCAGAGCTTGGCAACGGTGCCTGAACAGCCGAACTCGGCATCGTCGGCGTGCGCCACCACCACCATCCCGCGCGAAAAATCTTTGTCGATGCCGTCAATGCCGCCGGCGTTGAGATTGTTTTCTTCGGCAGTTCTATCCTGAGTCATATGCCTTCCTTGGTATAAGCGGATATAAGCAAGCGATGTGAGCGGAGCGCAATCCGGCCGCATTCAATCGCAAGATTATTGGAGCCGTTGATTGCGATATTGCTAGTCCGTAGTGAAAGTGTACTCAACGGCGGCGTGGTAGTCTAGCGATTGTGGTTTGGGGCGTGTGATGTAGTGGGCATAGCGGCGGTTATTGACGCTCACGGCTTGCGTTTAATCGTTGTTCGTATCCTGGATTGCCTGCGTATCCGACGGCATATCGAGGACGGCACCGCCATCCTAATAGACGGGATGCGTTTGACAGCATAGGCGCATCGGCTTAACATTCGGTTAGCGCATTGCGCGCGCAACTCACAAACTCTCACCGAAACTTGCAACTATCAACAACTACAACTTGAAACCGATTAGGAGGTTCGCTATGGGGGATGTTTCACAGGTCAAGGCGCTGACTTTCGATGTGTTCGGCACGGTAGTGGATTGGCGCAGCAGCATCATACGCGAGGGCGAGCGGCTGGCGAAGTCAAAGGGATTGGCGGGCGTCGACTGGGCGAATTTCGCGGACAGATGGCGCGGCGGCTATGGGCCGTCGATGGAGCGCGTCCGCAGCGGCGAGCTTCCGTGGACGAACATCGATACGCTACATCGGATGATACTGGACGAGCTTCTGGCAGAGTTCGGCATAGACGGACTGACGGAGCCGGAGAAGGCAGCGTTCAACAAGGCGTGGCATCGGCTTGACCCGTGGCCGGACTCCGCCGCGGGACTGACGCGCCTGAAGAAGGGTTATGTCATCGCCACGCTCTCCAACGGCAATGTGGCGCTGCTGACGAATATGGCGAAGTGGGGCGGGCTGCCGTGGGACTGCATCCTGTCCGCTGAGCTTTTCAAGCGATACAAGCGCGACCCGAAGGTGTATCAGGGCGCGGCCGACCTGCTGGGCTTGCCGTATGAGCAGGTCATGATGGTGGCGGCGCACAAGTTCGACCTGAAATCGGCGCAGGAAGCGGGGCTCAAGACGGCGTTTGTGCCGCGTCCGGGCGAGCATGGGCCGGATGTAGCAGTGGACACAACCAACGAAGAGTGGCTGGACGTCTATGCCACCGACTTCAACGATTTGGCGATGAAACTAGGCGTGTAGCGACGGAGGCTTTTAATGGGCAGACTCGACGACAAGGTAGTAATCGTAACGGGCGCAAGCCGCGGCATAGGCAAAGACATAGCGCTGCTGTTCGCGGCAGAGGGCGGCAAGGTCATCTGCGCGGCGCGCACCGTGGAGGAGGGCAGCCATCCGCTTGAGGGATCGCTGAACACCACAATAGCCGAAATCCGCGCGGCGGGCGGCGAGGCTACGGCGGCGGCGGCGAACATATCGCTGCCCGAAGACTGCGAGGCGCTGGTGCAGGCGGCGCGCGATACCTACGGCCCCGTGGATGTGCTGGTGAACAACGCCGCGCTCACATACTTCATCCCCGTGAAGGACTATGCGCTCAATCGCTGGATGCGCTCGTGGGCAGTGAACTTCCATGCGCCGTTCATCCTGAGCCAACTGGTATTGGAGGATATGATGCCGCGCGGCAGCGGCAGCATCGTGAACATATCGTCGGGCGCGGCGATAGGCCCCGGCCGCGGGCCATACACGGATGTTCCTCCGAACAGCGGCGGCACATGCTACGGCGCAGAAAAGGCGGCGCTGGAGCGCTTCACGCAGGGGTTGGCGCAAGAGGTGTATCGCTTCGGCATATCGGTTACGGCGGTTTCGCCATCGCAGGTGGTTCCGACGCCGGGCACCGTGTTCCACAATCTGGTTTCGGGCATAGACGACCCTCGCGGCGAACATCCGGAACTTATGGCTAAGGCGGCGCTGCTGCTCGCCTCGGAGCCGCTGGACGACGTCACGGGGCGCGTAACCTACAGCCAGCAGATCCTCAAAGAGTACGGCTGGCTAGACGAAGCGAAAGGCACCGGCGTTCCCGGCGGCCGCCCGGGCAGCGGCTACAGCCAAATATAGCGAATCGGTTGGTCAGCGCATCGGTTAGCCGACGGATTGCGCGGCCGCCGCGCGTCGCCGCTTGTTGCGGCGCATAGCGATAGCGCATATAGACGACGCAACAGCGCGGACGGATCCGCCAATGCCCTGAAGCAAGCGCCGATGCGTCGATCAACTACCAACCCAATCAAAGAGAGGTAAATATGACGGACACAACGGACGCACACGACGACAATCAGTCTATGCCGATGCACAACGACAGCCCGTTCTACGGCTACGATGTGGATGCGATACAAGAGCAGTACGCGCTGCGGGAAGCGCCGAATGTGGCGGCGTTCTTCCTGCCGCACCTGAAGCCGGGGATGAAGGTGTTGGACTGCGGCTGCGGCCCCGGCACCATCACGCAGGGCTTGGCGCGCGCGGTTGCGCCGGGCGAGGTCATCGGCTGCGACCTTGAGCCGGGGATGGTGGCGCGCGCCGCGGCGCTGGCGGAGCCGGCGAATCTGCCCAACCTGACATTTCAGACGGGGGACATACTGAACCTGCCGTTTGAAGACAACACCTTCGACGCGGCGCTGTCATGCGCGGTGACGGAGCATCTGAGCGAGCCGGTGAAAGCGATGAGCGAGCTTCGGCGCGTGGTGAAGCGTGGCGGCGTGGTGGGCATCACCCGCACCGATTGGAGCGATCCGATGGTGTCCCCGCCGTGCGATGCGCTGACGCGCTTCTTTGAGCTTTTCGAGCGGGGCTTTCAGCTTCAAGGCGGGTCGATGAACAGCGGACGGCATCTAGGCGCTATGCTGCGCGAGGCGGGCTTGACCGTCATAGACATGTTCGGGGCGTACAGCAACGCATCCACGCCCGAAGCGGTGAACAATATGGCGGGCGGCTGGGCAGAATGGATCGAGAACCTGCCGCTGTTCGACCGAGCGATCGAAGAGGGCTGGGTCGAGCGCGCCGATCTGGACGATATGGCGGCGGAGATACGCGCGTGGGTGGCGCAACCGGGCGCATTTTGCGCTACGGCGGGCTGCCGCGCGGTTGCGCGCAAAGACTAGCGCCCACTACAATGGCGGCATCGGACGGCAAGCGCAAGCGGGGCGGGCTACTCGACATATTCGAGAGCAGAAGGCTGGCGTATCTCTTCGTATTCGTAATTCAGATTGCGGCATACGGAGGGTTCGCCGCCGCGCACGCAGTCGCTGACGGTTGCGCGAGCGTCGACCGATGCGCAATGATGGCGACGCGGGACACCGGCGGCGTGGTGATGCTTGCGCTGGCAATATCGGTAGTCGGCGTCGGCTTCGTGTTCGACATATCACAAAGAGGATGGAGGTTTATTATGGGACTGTTCATCCGAACCGTCAAAGAAGTCGAAGAAGATATGAGAGCAGAGGCGCGCGCAGAAGGCAGGGATGAGGGCAGGCAAGAAGGCCGAAAAGAAGGCCGAAAAGAGGGCATCGCCATCGGCGAGGCGCGCGCAATGGAACGCCTGATGGCAAACGGATCGGCGCAGCCGGACGCCAACGGCGCTGCGCACGGCACAGAAGCCCTTGATCTGCAGCTCTTCAAGCTGCGGTGCGAGCTTTGGTACGCCCACAAAGAGAACGCCGAACTGCGCGGCGAACCCTTCGACGAACCGCCGCCGTGGAAGGAATAACCCGCGACTGGTTATGCTGTAATCGCGCTTTGCGGCGGCGCTGTGATGCTTGCGCTGGCGCGCTCGCCATTACCAACACCCAAAACGATAGCGCCGTTTGCGCGCGCGTGATATAATCCCAACATCCGTTTATGACATTGATGGTGGCGCGCCCAAACACATTGCGCACAGGAGCATAGGTTGGTAGCTCAGCGACTACGCGATTACGAAATTGTATTCATCCTCACGCCTGAGGCTAACGAAGGCGAAGTGAGCGCCGCCGTAGAGCGCGTGAGCGCGTTCATCACGGAACGCGGCGGTACCGTCAGCGAACACGAAGTCTGGGGCCTGCGGCGCCTCGCATATCCCATCAACAAGTTCATGGAAGGCATCTACGTGCTCGCCAAGTTCACGCTGGACGCCAACGACGTGCTGGCGCTCGACCGAAGCCTCAACACATCCGAAGATGTAATCAGGCATCTGGTTACAAGGCTTTAAGCGCCGTTTCAAACCGATGTGAAAAGGGCATAACTATGCTTAACAAAATGCTGGTTATAGGCAATGTAGGCAGGGATCCCGAAATGCGCTACACGCCTAACGGAAGTGCCGTTACATCATTCAGTATCGCCACTGGCAGATCCTATACCACACGCGACGGTGAACGTCATGAAGAGACCGAGTGGTTCACCGTTAAGGCATGGAACCGCCTGGCTGAGACCTGCAACCAGTTCGTGGTGAAGGGGATGAAGGTCTATGTCGAGGGCAGACTGAAAAGCGATTCATGGGTCGGCAACGACGGGCAAACCCGCTTTCGCAACGAAATTATAGCGCAGCAAGTTACATTCCTCGACAGACCGCAGCAGGGCGGTGGTTATGGCGGTGGCGGACCTCAGGGTGGCGGCGATGATAGCTACTCTGGCGGCGGTTACGGCAGTAGCGGCGGTTATTCTGGCGGTGGGGACTATGGCGGTAGCGGCGGCTACGGCGGCGATGCGCCCCCCGACGATCCATCCGACGAAGACAGCCTGCCGTGGTAATCACTGCGCGATCCAATACGCCTAACGCGCGTCATTCGGCATTCCGACGACGGCATAAGCACGCAGTCTCGACAACCCGACTGCGATATTGAACAAAACTCACGCCCGCTCATCGGACGATATGAGCGGCACACGAATATAGCGGTTAGCACAGAGGTAATGCGATGACTACAGAGCGACCTACCACTCCCGCGCCCGGCGCAGCCCCGGCAGCCGTCCGCGCCCCCGCAGCGCCCCGGCCCGGGGGCGACGCGCGTCCCGCCGGCGGACAGGGCGGCAGACCGCCGTTTCGAGGCGGCGGTGGTGGCGGCGGGGGATTCCGGCCGCGCCGCGGCAGACCGCGCTACTATGCGCGCCGCAAGATATGCTCCTTTTGCGTGGACAAGGTGGAGTACATCGACTACAAGGACATCGCCAGACTGCGCCGCTTCATATCCGACCGCTACAAGATGGAGGCGCGCCGCAAGACTGGCGTATGCTCCAAGCATCAGCGGATGCTCGCCCGCGCCATCAAACGCGCCCGCGCGCTGGCGCTCATCCCGTACAGCCCCGACCACAAGATGCCCGGCGGCGGCTACGCAGCCTAAAACCCGCCGCCGCATACACACCTTCGGATCCGACAAGTGGCAAATCAACCGACACAACCGCGAAGAGACGCCGCCGAGGATGCGCCCACCGACCGCCGGCGTGAAAGCGCCCGAATACAGCAGGTCCGGCGCCGCCGCCGTCTAGCATTCGGCGTCATCGGCGTTATGCTCATAATCATCGTGGGCATCCTGATAGCCGGCTATGTCATTATCTTCGTGCGCCCCCCGCAAGAACGCGTGGTCAGCGTCAACGACGTCACCTACACGCGCGGCGATATGGTCAAGATACTGCGCATCCGCCAGCGCCTACTAGAGGACTCCGGACAGCGCATCGACACCGGAACGGACATATTCCAAGCGCTGCAACTCATCGTAGAGAACGAAATCATCGCCCAGAGCGCGCCCAGCCTCGGCATCACCGTCTCCGATGAAGAGGTGGACGCCCAAATTCAGGCGACTATCATCTTTCAAGCGGGCGCAAACCTAGTAGGCAAGCCGCAGGATCAGCTCGACCGCGAGTTCAAAGAACTCTACGCCAGCTTTCTGAATTCGTCGCAAATCGACGAATCGGAGCATCGCCGAATAGTGCGCCGCACGCTGTTGCGCGAAAAAGTGCGCCAATATGTCGGCGAAGCCCTGCCCGGCGTAACCAAGCAGTACCATGTCTATCGGCTCGCCGTGAACCACGACGATGAGATAGACATTATGCAGACCAAGTACAAAGACTATGTGAAGGCAAGCGCTGATCCACGGGTATTGCACGAGGCGTTCAAGGCGATTGCCCGCGAGTTTTCGCGCGAAGAGCCGGAGCTTGTGCGGCGCGGCGGCGAAATAGGCTGGCTGCCGGTCGGCGTGCTGGAAGACTACGACGACGTCATCGCCAACCTTGAGGTAGGCAAGCTCAGCGACCTTATTCCCAACCGCGACCAGCGCCAGCAAGCCTTTGTGTTCATGGTGTCCGAAATCGACGAACTGCGCGAACTCAGCCCCGCCAACGCCGATGCGCTCAAGACGCGCGCCTTGGAGCGCTGGATAAACGAACAGCGCCGCGAACACGATGTCTATGCCGTCTTCAACTCCGACATCTACGCATGGATGATAAGCCAGCTCGGCATCTCCACCACCATAACCCCCTCGCCCCAGCCCGCCAACCCCTTCCAGCAGTTCATCAGCGGCGGATAGCGGGCGAAGCGCGGACGCATACCCACCACCTACGCGCAATCAACCCGCTTTCGCATAGCAGGCCCGATTATTGTCTAGCCCGCTCTTATCGGATGAACCAAAGGCAAAGAAAAGCGTTCATTCACAGGGCGATTTCTATCGTGAAATCATTCGAGACATACAGATTCGTCGTCAATCCTGACGACGCTTTAACACTGACACAAGAGCCCTTCCCCCGTTAGGGAAATGCTAGAATGGGGACAACCCGATAATCCTTTTGCGCGCACCCTGCGCCTTTGCGTTGAAAATCCCCTACGCATCAACAATCTCACCCCGAAAGAAGGTCCCAATCATGGCGCTATACCTCACCGAAGCGGATGTGAACCGCATACTGACTATGGACATTGCGCTGGATACGGTGGAAGAGGCGTTTCGGCTGCTTGCGGACGGCGGCGCTACAAACAGCCCGCGCTCGCGCATTAGACTGCCGCGCGGCGTGTTCAACTTTATGTCCGCCGCCGCGCCCGGCGCCGGCGTGATGGGCTTGAAGGCTTACGGCGTGGCAAGCGGCCCCGTCAAGTTCTATGTACAGATATTCAGCTCTGACACGGGCGAACTGCTGGCGCTGATCGAGGCGTCCGACCTGGGGCAGATACGCACGGGCGCGGCGAGCGGCGTCGCCACCAAGTATATGGCGCGCGCAGACGCCGCAAGCGTGGGCGTCATCGGCTCCGGCTATCAGGCGCGCACTCAGTTGGAGGCGGTCTGCAAAGTGCGCCCGATTAAGACGGCGCGGGTGTTCAGCCGCAAACCTGAGAACAGGCAGGCGTTTGCCGATGAGATGACGGCGAAGCTCGGCATAGAGGTTGCGCCCGCGCAAAGCGCCGAAGAGTGCGCGCGCAACGCCGACGTGGTAATCACGATGACCAGCGCATCCCGCCCCGTGCTGCAAGGCGAATGGCTCTCCGATGGCGCTCACATCAACGCCGCCGGCGCCAACCACTGGATGCGCCGCGAACTCGACGGCGATGCGGTGAGTCGCGCAAATATCATTGTGGCAGACGATATCGAGCAGGCGAAGCTGGAGTGCGGCGATCTGATATATCCCGCAGAGTTCGGCGCAATCCGCTGGGAGCAGGTTCGCAGCCTAGCCGATGTAGTGGGCGGCAGCGCGGCGGGCAGGACGTCCCCTACGGATATAACGCTGTTCGAATCGCAAGGGCTTGCGGTACAAGACATCACCACCGGCATACGCGTGTACCAAATCGCTATGGAGCGCGGCATCGGAACGCCGCTGCCGGCGTAGGCGGGCGCAACAACGGGCGTTATATCAACATCAAGCCCGTGAGCGGCACCCGCAGGTTAGCGGCGGCGCTTTTATGACGGGTTGCCGTTGCCATCCGATTCGCCGCCCAGATGCGCCGCATTCGGCCGGTGCGTATGGCAGCATGAGGCGTTGAGCCATTCCTGCGGTTCGCTGAAAAGCACATTTGGGTCGGTCTCATGCACTATCTCGCCGTCCCTGAAAATGGCTACCGAGCCCGTAGTTTCAAGCGCCCTGCGCCGCGCTATGTCCGACGCCCTACGCAGCGCCGCCAACGCCGCTTCCGGCCCAGTGGAATGCTGAACCTGCCGCTCTTGCGCCGGTTCGGGATTGTCGTCGCGCTGTTGCTGTGTCATCATCTAGCCTCCGATTAGGATGCCCCTAAACCCGCACCACGCCTATCCCCCCTTCGATACGCACATCCGTATCGAAGGGCTTGGACAGCCGCTTGATGCGTTCCAGCGCGCGGCGGCTCACATCTGCGCCCGCAAGCAGCGGCCGGCCGCGCTGCGAGCGCCGCTTGCCGTATCCCATATCGATCGGATGCAGCGTCAGCGCGCGCAAATCGCCGCCCTTGAATTCGCAGCGCGCCACCACGCTTTCCCAATAGATCGGATCGCCCGGAAAGCCGCGCTGGTCTTGTTCGCTGCGGGCGTCGTAGAAGTCGGCGGGCGTGGCGTCCGCCCCTAGCTTCACGCTTTCGTAGTTGTAGGAAGGCTGCCAGCGCACGGTGTCGTTCTGAAATATGAAATTGCCGAGGCTGTACATTATCGGTCTGCCCTTATAGACCTCTACGCCGCGCGTGATGTGCGGCCCGTGTCCGATGAAGGCGTCTGCGCCCTCGTCTATGCAGGCGCGCGCGAAATCCACCAGGAAATCGGGCGGCAGGTCGCGGTTTGCGCCGCTTTCGTGGCAGTGAACGGATACGAGCGCCCAGTCCGCCATTCGGCGGGCGTCCCGCAGCCAGCGCAGATTGCCCTCAAGATCGCGCGCGTTCAGCTTCGATGTGATTTTGAACTCTTCCCCCAGCGCGAACCGCTTGTCCATAAACAGGAAGCGCTCATCGGTGTCTTCCGGGATAGCGCCGCGATGCCGAAAGTTGCGCTCTGCGTTCTGCTGCGCTTCCAAGCCGAGCTTGCTTCTGATGCGGCGCAATGCGTCGAATGCGGGGCGGTCAATCGTGTGCGTGAGGCTGAAGCGCAGCGGGTTTAGGCCGGGGCGTCCCTTAACGTCGGGGCGCTGGTCTAGCGCGCGTCCCGCCTCTGCGAATGTGGAAGACGCCGATATGAGCGCCACGCGCCCGTTGGCGGTGTCCAAGTACGCCGGCGCGCGCGCCTCGCTGAGATTGCGCCCCGTGCCGGCATACGCCAACTCGGATTTGCGGAGATGCGCCAAGTGGGTTAGAACGCCGCCCTCGCCGTAATCGTAGCTATGATTGTTGGCGCAGGACACCAGATTGACGCCCAGCCACTCCAGATCGCGCAGGTTCTTGGGGTCGGACGCCGTGAATGTGCCGCCCGCCATCCCCGGCGAATGCTCATAGTCGTGCATCAGCATCTCGAGGTTGGCGAAGCCCACATCGGCGTCGCGGAAGAGCGTGGCAAGCTGCGCAAAGCCGTCTTCGCGAAAGACCGACAGCCGTCGGGTTATCATCGTATCGCCGCCGGCGACAAGCGTCAGATTGCCGGCTTGCGCTTCGTACAGCAAGCGTTGCCCCCAAGTTATTGGTCGATGTGCCGATTAGTCAGCGCGCCGCTTGCGCCTTCCCCAGCACCATATCCCCTAATGTAATCGTCCCGAACTCAACTCAATCTTATCCTTAATAAAGAGAATGTAGAGCAGTTGTAACGGCTACCTTAATTAAGATGCAGCGCGGTTTTGACTGCTATCCCATAACCCTGTAACAAGGACGTCTGCCGCATACCCTACGGCGTTGGCGCAAAGCGGCGGGGCAGGCGGGACGCGCGGGGACGGGACGGCGCATATAGCGTTTGTTAGACTATACGCGCGGGATTGCCTTGATTGCGTGGTCTTCCAGCGGAACGTATTCGTTGGCGAGTATGCCCATCACCACCGAGTCGAAGCGCGCGCCTTCGTGCGGGCGGCTCTTGCGCAGCGTGCCTTCATGCTGAAAGCCTAGGTGCGCGAACATATTGCGCGCCGGCATATTGTATTCGGGGATGTCCACCCATACGCGGTACAGTCCGTACTCGTCGAATGCGGTTTCCAGCGCGCGGCGGGCGGCGGCGGAGCCGTAGCCGTGATGCCACAAGTCCTTGCGCCCAATCAGCACGGAGAGCTGCCCGTCGCCCAGCGATTCCTCGATCGCGATGTGAATCTCGCCTATGTGTCCCGCTTCCGGGCAGTATATGGACAGGATTCGGTGCTCCGGGTTGTCGAACACATGCGCCCACTCTTCGTCCGATATGTCGTCCACTTCGTTGGGATGATAGCCGAGGTGCGCCGGATCGCCGTAGGCGTAGCGCCCGAACCACGACTCCGAAACCTCTTCGTCCGCAAGCCAGCGCCGAATGCGCGCCACATCGTCCCGCGTTACCATCTGCAGATTTATCGCCTGAGGCATATCTCACCTCCCATATCTCACTTCATCCAATACCCAAGGTATCGTTACTCAGTATCATTTATAGGTTTGATAAATAGATGCTATCAGAGTTAGAGGCGCAGGCGCAATTATGAACCCCGAATTAGGAAACGCTTTGCAAAGACTTGTTGGCGCCCGCTTGGAAGCGCTTCTCTATATCTCTATATCCGCGATAAGCGCCTGCATCCGCGATATGTTTCGGGCGCGCTTGAGCGCTGCGCTGCGCCGCCGATGCCGCTTCTGCGCGCGCGTGAACGCCGAAGCGCGGCTGCGATTGCCGAATAAGCCCGCTTATACATACAGAAAACTATTGAACTTTTGATTAGAATTAGAATAAGATTATGTCAGCGGTTGAGCAGTCCGTTGCGATTGTTCATAATTGCCGCAAATCAAATCCTGATTGCCATTCGTTAAGGGTATTGACAAGGCTTGCGCTACGGGACTATCATTGCTTTCGGCGCTTGCATATCAGGGGCAGCCCTTGCAATTTGAGGGTTACGCCGCAAGTTCATGCAGTAGCTGAACAAGTTCCTTAAAGATTGGACATTTTAAGAAGAGGGGGTCAAATGACGAAGCGTTTCCCTTCGCGGGGTAAGATTGCTACTCTGCTGTTTTCAATTCTGGTGGTTCTTCTATTAGCGGCGTGCGCAGGCCCCGCCGGCGCGCCTGGCGCTCCCGGCTTGCCGGGCAACCCGGGCAATCCCGGCGCGCAAGGCTTGCCCGGCTTCCCCGGCGAACCCGGACTTCCCGGCAACCCGGGCAATCCCGGCAACCCCGGTCCTCCCGGCCGCGCAGGCCCTCCCGGTCCTCCGGGTCCCGCAGGCATCGACGGCGTATCCCCGCAGGCGGCGATAGAGGTTAGCTCCGGCGTCATAGCAGTCAACGACGGACTGACCATAAGCGGTTCGGGCTTCCAGCCCAACGAGCCGGTCGCCCTGCTTCTGATAGTCGACCAGAACCTGCAGCCGTTCATCGGCGGCGGACGGCGCGCTCAGACCGCGGCCAACTCCGGCGGCAACTTCACATTCTCCGTGGACTCCGTCGGCGCAGAGTTCAAGGGCAACACAACCGCCAGGTTGCTTGACGCATCCAACGGCGGCGTGAACAGCCTCGCGGTGTATGCCAGCGGCGCAGACGGCAGCAAGGCGAGCACGCCCATCCGCGTAATCTCCGACGGCGGCATTGCGCCGGCGCCCAGCATTGCGCTGAGCAGCAACTCCGTAGCCGTTGACGGCGATGTTACCATCATGGCGGCGGGCTTTATGCCCGGCGAGTTCATCACCGTTGTGGCGGTAGGCGCATCCGGCGGCGACGACAGAGTGCTGGTAGGCGGCCCCGCCAACAACTACGGCGCGGTGTCCCTGACCGCCACCATAACCCTAGATCCCGATGTGTACACCATCAGCGCAACGGGACAGCCCATCGGCGGTATGCAAGCCATGGTAACCGCCCCGCTCGCCGTAATGGAATCGGAGAAGTAGTTTCCGCTACTACCCCCTCTGATTAGGCAGAGTCAAGCAACCCCTCCGACGGCAGTCCGTCGGAGGGGTTGTTCTTTCGTCGCGTTGTTATGCTTATGCGGATGGCTTGCTGCGCTTGGCGTGTTGCGGATAATGGCGCATCATTGGCGCGCGCGCTTGAGGCAAGCGAATGCGCTGGATGCGTTGCGCTTGCCTACTCTGCCGCTTTCGCCAATGATTTATCCGACGCCGGTTTATGAGACGGCTTGCGGTTGGGCATTTCCCTTGCCGGCACGCCCACCACGAGCGCCCCATCCGCTACATCGCGCGTAACAACCGCGCCCGCGCCCGTAACGGCGCCCTCGCCAACCGTCAGCGGCGCTACCAGCATCGTGCCGCTGCCGATAGCGGCGTCCCGCTCTATCGTGGTTTGGTACTTGTTGACGCCGTCGTAGGTAACGATTACCGCGCCCGCGCCGATGTTCACGCGCGCGCCTATGGTAGCTTCCCCGACGTAGCTGAAATGTCCCATCTTCAGTTCCCGCCCCAATCGGCTGTTCTTAACTTCGGCGCATGTGCCGATATGAACGCCGCTCTCTATGTGCGATACGCCGCGAATGTTGCTGAACGGCCCCACATCCACGCCATCCTCTAGCGTGGAATCGCCTATCACGGATGACACCACCGCGCAGCCGTCGCCGATGACGGCGTTGTTTATAATCGCGTTGGGACCGATTTCGCAGCCGTCGCCAATCCGAGTTCGGCCGCGAATGTGCGTGTTGGGCATAACTACCGTATCCTGCCCCAGCGTCACGTCGAAGTCTATGTACACGCTGGACGGATCCGGCATCGCAACGCCCGCCAGCATCCAGCGCTCGCGAATGCGGCGGCGCATTGCCGCTTCCGCCTCTGCCATCTGAATGCGGTTGTTGACGCCCAGCGCCTCATTCGGGTCGTCGGACGCTACCGATGCCACGCCCGCGCCCTGCGCTGCGGCAACCCGTATCAAGTCCGTCAGAAGCGTCTCGCCTTTCGGCGACGGCGGCAGCCGTTCCAAGTTATGCCAAAGCCAGGCGGCGCGGAAGCAGTAGAAGCCGCTGTTCACTTCGCGAATTGCGAGCGTCTTATCGTCGGCGTACTCATGCTCCACGATGGCGGTGATATTGCCGTCGGCGTCGCGCGAGATGCGCCCCATGCCGTCCGGATTGACCGCGCTTGATGTCAGAAGGGTTACGCACGCTTCGGATTCGGCGTGCCGTTGCATCATATCGGCGAGCGTGCGCGGCTTGATTAGCGGCGTATCGCCGTACAACACCACAATGTTGTCGACGCCCTTGAGCGCGCTGCGAGCTTGCATCAGCGCGTTGCCCGTGCCGAGCGGCTGCGGCTGCGCGGCGTACAGCGCGGCGTCGCCGAGCGCGGCTCTGAAGCGCGCATCGTCCGGCGGCGTTACCACGACGGCATGCTCAAGTCCCGCTTCGCGCGCCGCGTTCAGCGCTAGGCTGACCATCTCGCGCCCGCAGACGCGATGCAGCGCTTTCGGCATTCGCGATCGCATCCGAGTCCCCAAACCCGCCGCTAGGACGACCGCGGCATAATTCGTCATATCACATCTCCATAAAATCAAAATATGCCCAACACAGCGCTAAATGCTGCGTCAGACATTGCGCTTGTTCCACAATGCCCGTATGCGGCAAATGCCGGCTAACGCTTATCGCAATCGGCGCTTGGCGCATCCACGCAGCGGGAAACTAGCCAGTGTCCATCGCGCAAAAGTGTAGCAGAGCGCCGAAAATGGCGTCAATTCACGCTATTAAGGTTATCTACTCGATGGCGCGGCTGCACGGCGAACAGCGCCACAATCGCGGTGAGTATCCCAATCGCCGCGAATCCGTAGAATACCGCGCTGTAGCTGCCGGCGCTGTCGAACACCACGCCCGGTATCAGCGCCCCTATCGCCTGTCCCAGCGTTGTGAACGGCTCGGTTACGCCGCGAATAGCGCCCAGCGATCGCCTGCCGAAGTAGTCGGCGTACGCCACCGGCGGCACGGTCAGCATCCCGCCAAGCCCGAAGCCGAACAGCGCCGAAAACGCCAGCGCCTCAACGCCGGTATTGGTGAATGTGAACAGGTATGACGCCGCCGCCATCACCAGCGCAACCGCCGCCAGCGCATAGCGCACGGGCGCCTTTTCCACAATCCAACCCCATGCCACGCTGCCTATGCCGAGAAAGATTGCGTTGAAACTGATGCCCAAGCCCGCCGTTACCGCATTCAAGCCTTGGTCGCGAAAGAACGCCGCCGAGTGGGTGTTGGTTCCCGCCTGCATCAGGAAGAGCAAGCCCGTGCCAATCGCGATAAGCCAAAGCGTAGGCGTCCGCATCGCCTGCTTCAGCGTCCAATCCGGCTCTTCCGTCGACTCGGCGGATGCCCCGTTCGACGCATTCGCGGCGTATGAGACGTCCCGCTCGTCGCCATCCGGGTGAAGTCCCACATCCTCAGGGCGCTGCGCTATCAGCAGCGCCACCGGCAGCAGCGCTACCACGAACACCAGCGTTCCCAACACAAGCCAAGCGTCCCGCCAGCCGCTGTTGGCGATTACCAGCGACGCAATCAGTGGGAACAGCACCATTCCTACCGAATGCGACATGTTCAGGATGCCGTTTGTTCTGCCGCGCAACCGTATGAACCAGCGCGATACCACCACCGAAGCGCCGATTTGCAGCGGGCTGGAGAATATCACCCGCCCCGTGCCGTATGCGATGTACAGAACCCACGGGATAGTTGCGCCCAAGACGGTAACGCTGGCGTCCGACCAATTAAGCGCCAGCGTGGCAGCGCCCAGGATGAGGATGCTGACGGTCAGCACTGCGCGCGCGCCGTAGCGGTCGATGAGCCATCCCACAAGCGGCGATGTGAAGGTGGCGGCAAGCCCGCCCACCGCCGCCGATCCGGCTATTATCGTGCGGCTCAAGCCTAGTTCGGCCGACAGCGGATACACGAACACCGCGATTGTCAGGCTTGCGGCGGCGTTGCGGACGAACAGCGCGCTGCCCGCCGCGCCCAGCACAACCCAGCCGTAGTAGAAGGGCGTGCGATCTGCTAGTCGTTGCTGCAACTGCGGTTCCTAATTCGCCAAAGCGGGGAGTGGCGCTTCAAGGCGCTGCCCAAGCGTTGGGATGCTAACACTTCGCGAATGCGCTAGTCAATGCCGCCGCGCCCGCCTAGCGCGCGTCCCATAGGGCGATGACGGAGTTTTCTATTATGCGAACCCCGCCGCCGTCTCACGCAAAAGCGGGCTTGCCCCCACCGCAGCGCTCTTGCCCCCGGCGCAGCGATATTGCCCAACCGCTTGAGCGCAAGCGCGGCAAGCGCCCGCATTCCTTGCATACCGCTAGGGGCGTCTGCTATATTTAATCTGCCACTTGCGGGCGGCGCACGCTGTCCGCAGAACGGGTGGGGCTGTAGCTCATCTGGGAGAGCGCTTCAATGGCATTGAAGAGGTAGGGGGTTCGAGTCCCCCCAGCTCCACCACTTCCCCCACCATTGCTTGAGGTCGATGCACGTCGTTAGACGGATTAGGCAATGTTAGGGCAGAACGCGGTTGCAAAATTCGTATCGCCAAAGCAAGAAACACATCGTGCCGCATAGATATTCAGACTTGTTGTACGCATTGGGCTGTTCTTTGATGAACGCATATATCTTTTTGGCCATTGGCGTGGAGTTTAGCATTTGTTGTGTCATACAATAGTTTAAGACATTTGCCAGCATAGCCTACATCATTGTATCTGATGGTTGCCCAAGGCCGGACTCGCGCGCTATAAACAGACCTATCACTGCTGCGAATGCCTCCACGGCTTCGCCCCCGAAGGGTTGCAACCCCGAAACAATCAAGTGCCAAGCAATCGACATGTACTCCGAATGTACGGGATACTCCGCAACATCTAGGGTTTAGCTGCCAAGATTGAGGCTATCTATTCATTAGTAAAAAGCGCAGTCTATGTCGACGCCGCTCAGCGAAGGCACTCCGGACTAAGGCAAGAAGTACGTCGTCTGCTCAGCGAACCTAGGCGTCGGCGGCGCAATCGCCGAGCCCGTCGGAGGCAAGCGCGTCTATGAGCGCCGCCACTCTGCGCCTGATTTCGTCGCGAATGGCGCGCACTTCCGCGGCGTCTTTGCCGGCGGGATCGGGCAGTCCCCAGTCCAGCGGCGTCTTCAGCAGCAGCGCCGGGCATTCGGCCGCATCCAGGGCGCAGCTCATCGTGATGACGCGATTAGCGCGCTCCACAAGCGCATTGGTCATCAGCGCGGGCTTGGCGTCCGATATGTTTATGCCGCATACGCGCATCGCCGCCGCAACGCCCGAGTGAACCGCTGCCGCAGGATGCGTCCCGGCGGACGCCGCGCGTATGCTCATGCCGCGCTCGGCCGCCATTCGGTTGAAGAGCGCAGCCGCCATTTGGCTGCGTCCCGCATTGTGAACGCACACGAACAGGATGGCGCTCATTCGTCGTCCCTTGCCGCGGCTATCAACCCGTCGGTGGGGATGTGGCCGTCTTTGGCTTTCGCTGCGGGTATCAACTCATCGCTTGCGCTCGCGCGGCCGTCTGCGCGGCTCTGCGGCAGTCCCGGCTTCAGCAGGAATTCGTGGACTGCGGCGCCTATCGGAGCGCCTACCAGCGGGCCTATGATGTATGCCCAGAAGCCGCCGGACGGTCCAGGAATGGCGATGCTGCCCCAGCCGGCGAAGAACGCCACGATGCGCGGCCCGAAATCGCGCGCCGGATTCCAGCCCGCTTGCGTGAGCGGCGCAAAGACGCTTATCAGCACCGCGACGGTGAAGCCGATGAAGAAGGGCGCAAGTCCCTTGTTGGGCAGCGCGGCGTTGCGCCTGTCGGACAGCGAGAATATGACCAGCGCCAGTATCGCCGTTCCCAAGCCTTCCACTACCGCCGCCATTGGCGCAGATATGAGCGCGCGCGCCGCCGCGTCCACGCCGACGGTGTTCGGATCGGGGAAGTATTCGCCGAAAATCATCGCCGAATGCTGGCTGCCGGGCAAGCCTCTAATGTAGCCGTTGGCTTGCTCGAAGCGCGCTATGAACGGGCCGAACAGCGCAAGCACCACAAGCCCGGCCAGCGCTGCGCCCGCCAGTTGAGCGCCCCAGTAGGCGAGCATTCTGCGGAATGGGAATTCGCGGCGGCGGAATATGGCGAAAGCGAGGCTGACGGCGGGGTTGAGGTGCGCGCCGGATATGGCGGCGGTGGCGTAGATGGCAAGCGCCACGCCGAAACCCCATACAACCGCCACCTGCCATTGCCCGACTTGCGCGCCCGCAATCACCGCCGCCGCCACAACGCCCGTGCCGAACAGCACAAGTAGAAAAGTTCCAATCGTTTCCGCTATCAGCGCATAGCACAACCGCAATGTGTGGATTCTCCCGTATGGCGTTGGGGCGTTGAAACAAGCCCGCGAACTACTTTACCCGTTTGGGTTTAACGACTCTTTAACGCCGCCTTAGCGTGTGGTCAAAATGGGCTTGGAGTTATGTGGTTAGCGATGCTCTAAACGCAAAAGTGCTAATGCAAAATAAGGCAGGGGCGAATTACCTTCGCCCCTGCCTTAGATGCGCTGTGTTGTGTTGGGTCGGCTTGTGAGAAATTGACGGGCGGTTAGATGGCGTAGGAGTCTATCATCCTGTCCACTTGGCGGGAGAAGGACTTGTCGTTGATGGCGTCTATGCGGTCTTGGAATGAGGGGCGGTCGCTGTCCTTATAGACTACGCCCACGGGGACGCCGCCCTGATTGACTAGGTCGGCGGCGGCTTCGATGTCGCCGGGGTCGTGGTGTTCGGGGATGTCCCACGCAAGCGGCGGGATGCCCTGCCGAACATTGCCCTTGAGTTCCTGGTAGGTGTTGTTGTAGGTGGTGCAGGGCGATTGCACATGCACGATCGAGAAGCCTTTGTGGTTCATCGCGTCGGTTATGATTGCGCCCAAGTCTCTGACTTTGGTGGACACATGGGATGCGATGTAGGACACGCCGAGCGTGAGGTAGAGCGCAAGCGGGTTCAGGGCGTCTTCGGGCTTGCCGAAAGGCGTGGAACTGGTAACTTCGTCAAGCTTAGTGGTGGGCGAGCTTTGCCCTTTGGTCAAGCCGTACACGCCGTTGTCCATAATGACGGCGGTGATGTCCAGGTTGCGCGCCGCCTGCGGGGCTATGTGTTCGTTGCCGATGCTGAGAAAGTCGCCGTCGCCCGCGACTACTATGACGTTGAGGTCGGGGCGTCCCATCTTGACGCCAAACGCGATTGGCAGCGCTCTGCCGTGAATGCCGTGAATGCCGTAGGGCTGATCTCCCTCAAGCAGATGAACCATATTGCCGGAGCAGCCGATGCCGGCTACCACAACATTGTTTTCTACGGGCAGTTCGGTGTCCACGCGGCGCTGTTTGATGGCGGCTTCCAGAGCGCGCCGCACGCCGAAATCGCCGCAGCCGGGGCACCATTTGAAATCGTATTCCGGGTTCTTGACGCTCATACGGGTACGCTCACTTTCTGTTCCTGTTCGAGGCGCTCTCTTATTCGGCCGACCAGGTCTCTCACCTTGAAGGGCAAGCCGGTGTACTGCGTTATCGCTTCCGCCTTGACGCCTTGCGAGCGCAGCACGCTGGCGAACTGCCCAAGGTAGTTGAGCTCAGGCACAAGCACAAGTTCTTTCTCTTTCAAATCTTCCACAAGCTCTTTAGGCAGCGGATTGACAAACATAGTGTAGCGCCATCCCAGGTCTTCGCCGTCCGCGATGAGCTGCTCATACGCCGCCTGCGCCGGGCCTTTGGAGCCGCCCCAGGGCATCAATACGATGGGGCAGTCGTCGCCGTCGATTTCGTAGGCTTCGTCCTCAAGAAGCTCCAACTTGCTGAAGCGGCGCTCGGTCATTTGGATGTGGCGCTCCGGCAGGTGGGTGGTGTCGCCCATGCCGTCGTGTTCGCTGCCGTTGGCGATATAGCTTCCGGGGCCGCCGGGCAGCGGCATCGGCGAAATTTCCCAGCCGTCGTAGCGGTTGTAGCCGTTGCTGCCGCCGTAGGTGTCCCTGTTTTCAACCGTGACGCTTGCGAGGTCGGGCTTGCGAATGTTTTGCTTTCTTTCAGAAAGCATATGCTCGCTCATCAGGATAACGGGGCCTTGGTAGCGCTCTGCCCAGTTGAACGCCATAACTGCGGCGTAGAAGCACTCTTCCACGCTGCCGGGCGCGATGATGGGCATGCTGACATCGCCGTGTCCGGGGTTGAGCGCCGCAAGCAGGTCGGACTGCTCGGTCTTGGTGGGCAATCCGGTAGAGGGGCCGCCGCGCTGCACGTCGGTAACCACAAGCGGCACTTCGGCCATCCACGCAAGCCCAAGCCCCTCGCCCATAAGCGAAAGCCCGGGACCGGCGGTTGCGGTCATAGCCTTTTGCCCGCCGAAACCCGCGCCCACGATGGCGTTGATAGCCTCGATTTCGGAGCTTGCCTGATGCACGAAATTGCCGCCGCCGGTGAGGTTGCGCTCCATCCATAGCAGGATCGATGTTGCGGGGGATATGGGATAGCCGACATAGAAGTTCAAGCCGGCGACGCACGCGCCAAGTGAGATAGCTTCGTTGCCGTTGACCAGGATTTGATCGCCTTCGGGCATAATTGGCGGCGCAAGTTCGCCTAGGCTGAAGCCGCTGCTTTCCGATTGTTGGCGGCCGAGGGACAGCGCTTCTATGTTGGATGTGATTATCTGCTCATCGTTGGCGCGGCCGCGCGTGAAGCGCTCTCTGACGAAGTTTTCCAGGATGGTTTGGGGCATGCTGACCAGATGCGCCAGCGCGCCCAGCACAATCATATTTTCGGCGCGGGCGTTGCCGGTGGACTTGGCGAGGTCGGCGAATGGCATGCCGAAACTGCCGTCAATGTCGTCGGGCTCGAACTCGCCGGAGTTGTAAATGATGACGCCGCCGTCGCCGACTTCGTCCCTGTGATTCAGGTACGCCTCTTCGTTGAAGCACACAAGGACGTCGAGTTCGTCGCCGGCGCTCAGGATATGCGAAGTGGACAGCCGCGTCTGCGCCATAGTGGGGCCGCCCATGATTTGCGAGGGGAAGGTAACAAAGGTTTGCACATGATAGCCCTCATTGCTTGCCGCCTGCGCCAGCCCTTCGGATGAGGTAACCATGCCTTGACCGCCCTCACCCGCGAATCTAACTACAAAGTCGGTCTTTTGCAAATCTCGCCTCCTGGGGTATCGCCCGCTATATGGCGCGCGCCGTTCATCGCCGGCTAACTGCGTGGGAATGCCAAAACGCCCCGAACCCTGCGGCGATTTTGCCGCGCGATATGGGGGCGGGATGATGCGGCGCTTGTCCGCTATGCTGTCGCTGTGCTGCTCGCATTGTAGGCTCTGCAAGAGCGCTGGGTAACGCCGGCGCGGGTATGCCATAAACCCGCTATATTTCAGGATAGTAGGAATTTAATATATCAGGTATAGGTTTTGAGTGTCAATTGGGGCGCGGGCATTCTCGCCGCGTGCGGATGTGTTAAATCCACGCCAATCAACCGCACTAGCGCAAGCGGCAAGGCAGCGATTACAGCTGTCTGTCCGATTGTCTGGACATCGCTCGTTGCGCGCATCCGTTCACGCGCGACTTTCCTCTTTTTTGAGCCAGCCGCTCACCGATGTAATGCTCGCCCCCCACGCTACGCGCGCAGCCGCAGAGTGGCGGCGCTCATAGACGCGCTTGCCGCCGACGGGCTTGGCGATTGCGCCTTCGACGCCTAGGTTCGCTGAGTGGGCGGCGCGTTGCTTGCCTCAGTCCGGAGCGCCTTCGCTGAGCGGCGTCGCCTTGCTGAGGTAGTAGTTGGGATCCGCCCTAGGATTGCCGGAGTCGGCTGCGTCGAGCATCCTGTCATACTTTGGGTCAAGATCGCCGAGTTTTCTGGCGAGCGATTTATGCAGCGCAACGGTTGAGATTACGCGCGTGGTGTCATTGCCGCCGCAGCTGGCGCACTCCACGGCGTCCGGCGGCGAGAAATTGCGCCACAGCACATCGGATTTGCGGTTGCAGCCCCTGCACCTGTACTCATAGATAGGCATATGCGTTCACCCGTTTGCGTCGCCGGTTAGGCGAAAGTGGTCTGCACCCCCGCCGAGGCGTCAAAGAACGCCTGCAGCGATAGGTGATATTGGAAGAAAGCGGTTCGGCGCAGTTCGTCGTGCGATTTTACGCAACCGTTGGGCATCGCGAGGTCGAGCGCATTCAAGGTATGCGCGGAGTCTGCGCCGCCGTTGGACGCGATGTTGTCCAAAAGCGCGCGCCATTCCGCCGGGGACATATCCAGATAGAAATCGGCGGCGCGCATATCGTCCGCAGGAACGGCCGCCGCCCCGACGCACTCGAAGCCATCGAATGTAACCGCAAACGCCTTATCGCCGACCTTGACGCCCATAACGCAGTTGCAGCTTCCCTGCGATGCGAACTGCGGGTCAGCGTTGGCGCGCTGGCGCACCGCCTCGAACCACTCTATTGACGGAAAATCCGGCATATCATCCTCACTTCGCTTTCGCTTGCTATGCGGCAGGCTTGCATCCCGATTGAAACGCACCAGCGCTTGCGTCGGCTAAGCGTCCGCTTCGGCTTTATCATCGTCGTCAAATTCGGGCAGAGGCTCGTCGAAGAGTTCGCCCGCGGCTTCCGCTTTCAGACGGCGCGCGTCCCACGCCTTGAGCCTGGCGCGGTATCGCTTCATCCGTCTGCGAGATTCCGCGCGCCCCGCCTTACGCCCTTCCTCATAGCGGTGTCTTAGGTATCGTTCTGCAAGTATAATAGGTTTCCTCCAATCGCTATACGGCAGGCTTGCGCTTGCGCCCGCAACAAAGCGCATCAGCGCGCGCGGTGGTTAAGCATCCTCTTCTTCGGCTTCATCATCGTCATCAAAATTGGGCATCGGCTCGTCGAAGGATTCGCCTTCGGCTATCGATTTCAGGCGGCGCGCGTCCCACGCCTTGAGCCTGGCGTTGTGTCGATTATGCCGCCTGAGAATTTCGCGCGCTTCCTCACGCCCCTCGATACGCCCCACCTCAATGCCCTCTTCAAGCCCTTCGACGCGTCCTTTGATAAGCCCCACCTCAATGCCTTCGACGCGCCCCACCTCAATGCCCTTTTCAAGTCCCTCTTCAACCCCCTCTTCGCGTCCTTCCTCACGCCCTATTTGGTAGCGCCTCTTCAAGTAGCGTTCTGCCAGCATAACAGCCCCCTCCAATGTAAGTAGTATTACGAGCGTCTCTGCCGCAATCGTGATTACCAGCGGCGCGCTTCCCTGTCCGATTGCGATGAGCGTTTCGGTAGGCGTGTCGTCGGTGTTGTGGAATATCTCTTGCCAGCTTATCAGGCATATGACAACCGTTATCTGAAGCGAAAACAGGATGTAATAGACGACGCCCCACGCCTCGGATATGCTCCATATGGATATTCTGCCGGACAAGAACCTTTTCATCATCTAGCGAGCGGCTAACCTTCCGGGGCGAATTCGGTTTGGACGCGCGCGGACGCGTCGAAGAAGTATTGGAATGTCTGATTGTAGCGATAGAAGAAGTCTTGGCGGTACTGGTCGCCGTTCAGCGTTTGCGCCAAGCCGTCGTCGCGCTCCATATCCAGCGTGTTCAGCGTATAGTCCAGGTCAGCGCCGTTGTTGTCCCTGATGTTCGCGAGCATATCGCGCCATTCGGCGTACTCCATATTGAGATAGAAGTCGGCGTCCGCAAGCGTGGCGGCGTCCACTTCGCGCGCTTCGGCGCACTCCATCCCCTCGAACACCACCAGATACGCCTTATCGCCCACCTTGACGCCCATAACGGCGTCGCACAAGCCGCCGCCCGCCTGCTGATACGAGTCGTCGGAATTGAAGACGCCGCGCACCTGTTCAAACCAGTCTAGCGATGGGAATTGCGGCACTTTCTACGCCTCCATATACTTCGCGAGCCCCTGCGGGAAGCCCGTCTCGCGCCTAACGCCGATGTGCTCCATATTGGACAGGTATTGCCGCGCGAAATCGCCCATCATTCGCTCGAACTGGCGCATTCCGCTGCGCGCGCCCTCTATGCCGCCGCCGAATATGACGGCGAGCGCCTCTTTCAGCGCCGGGTCTTCCAGCTCGCGCTCGAACACCCGCTCCGCTATGTTGAGCAGCCGGCCGAACACGATGACCTTATCCGGGTTATGCGATGTGGCGTAGCGCAGATGCGAAAGTCCGTAGGCGATATGCCGCGCCTTATCTTGGACGCAGCGCGCGAACAAAACCTTTTCGGCGGGGTTGTGCGCGAATAGTTCGCCATACCTGTACAGCGTGAAGGTGAAAGTCCCGCGCAGCAGGTGCAGCATAAGCGCAGTTTCGGGCCAGCCGCCGGTGCTTTCCAACAGCATGCGGTTGACTTCGCCCTTGTTCTCAAGCCCCAAGCCGCCGCCGTTGGCAAGCGCGCGCTTGCGAAACGCCTCAAAGTGCCGCGCGTTGTCGAACATCTGCGACGCAAGGAAGAGTTTGACTTCGTGATAGCCGTATGAGAGCTTCTGCTGCCAGCCGCCGATGACGTCTATCTCAACGCTGGCGTACTGCGAAAGCTCAGTGCAGAGCTGGCACATAGCGGCTTCCACATCGTCGGGCAATGGGCGCAGCGTATCCCAGGGGATGTCCGTTGCGGGCGCCCACCGCCGCTGAATGGCTTCTTCGTAGAGATCGGCGGCGTTGTCGGCCCAGAGTTCGCGCTTTTCGCGCACCTCAAAGCCAAGCGGCGCAACGCCCGGCACAGGGTAGGCGCCGCGCGGCTTGCGCGTCTGGTCATCCCAAAAGTCCGGCACATCGCCATACACGCCCACGTTGAGCGCATCCACCGTCAACCCGTTCTTGGTGGGAACGGCGCGCGTCCCCCACTGGAGAGTGTTGTTCATCCACGACAGGTCGGGCGGCGCGATTTCCACCTCAGGCGCGGCGCCCGCGGCCTGTTCGGTGGCGCGCGCCGCGGACGACTCCGGCGCAGCGGCGGTTTTGGGTTGGGTCTTGTCTGTCATTGTGTATCGCTACTCCGATTTCGCTCCGAACCATGAATCCACGCGAAGCAGGTCGTATATTAGCCTTCTGTTCCATACCACTAGAACTAGCGGCAGCATAAGCGTGATGGCGTCAACTATAAGATAAGTGGATAAAATTTCAAGCAAGTGTAGGTACTTGTTGACTCCGAACAGGTTTTCGAAGATCGACTGCATAACGACCGCCACAACAAGATGCGGGAAGAAGAAGTTGAGCGTTGCCACAATCGCTAACGCAAGCCATGCCGTCAATAGGATTAACGCTCTTCCTATGTTCGTCAAATCGCCGCCTAGTAGAGAGTATATCCTTTCCCGCTTCCAAGCCACTATGACTATCGGCGCTGCAACGACGGATGCAAACAGAATCGCATTTGTTAAAAGCGCCCAAGCGTAGAACGCAAACGGGAATGTGGAGTTCTCAATCGGTTGGTAGTCAATAAACGGCAGGTACACCGGCGGCAGTCCAATTGTAATTCCTAGCGAAATGCCAAGCGAAACTCCTATCTTAGCAAACACAACCGTCAGCGCAAACCACGCCACGAATAGGGCGACTGCTTTTCCTGCGGTCATTGGCTTGCGCCTCCGGTGTATTGAATAGCGATTAGCGTTGCCCGCTCAGAGCCGTCAGCCGACGCGCAGTATGGAGTATATCGCTTGTCTTTTCCAAACCACGATGACCACGGGCAGTATTATCTGCAGTATGACCCTTGCAGGTAGGATTACCGCTAGGGTGAAGGGTCCATAAAAGGGGTCGGCGGCTTCGGTTAGCACTCGGGGCGATAACCCCCAAATCTCTAGAATGAGCACTAGAGCGCGCGCTATGGTGAACATTGCGCCGAATACGAGGTATAAGGCGAGCGCCGCGAAAATCAGGGCTATCGCCTTTTTTAGACGCATCGTCTTATACCTCGCAGGCGGTCAATATGGGCGATGGGCGGTCAAGCATCGCATCACAGTGCCGCGCGTGGGCTAGTTGCGGATGTAGTCCATGATGCCTGGGACGGCGCGCCCGTTCTCGAAGCGCTCGCCGAAGCCGGCGGATCGGATGCGCTGCACATATTCGCGCACTTGGCGGCGGCGGATCGCCATTAGCTTGCGCGCGCCCTCATCGTAGTTCTTGACGCCGCCGCCAAGCAGGATAGCCATCGCCTCGCTGCTGGGCGTGTTAATAGCGGCGGGGTTCTGCGTGCCGGCGAGCAGGCTGCGCTCGCCTTCGTCGAGGTAGCAGTGTATCTCTTCGCGGCGCTCCGGCTCGCTTTCGGACAGATAGCGCATGTGCATAACGCCGAATGCCACATGGCGCGATTCGTCCTGCGCCGCCAGCCGATAGATGCGCTTTTCGGCTTCGTTGTACGACATCAGCTCGCCCATGCGAAACAGCGTCAGCACCGCGCCTTCGCCCGATATGTGCAGGCGGGACGACATTTCGGTGAACTCGCGGGACAAGTCGATGCTGCCCACAACGCCGCTGGTGGTGATGTCCGGGCGCTGCATCAGCCCGCCGCCGTTGGCAAGCGCGCGCTTGCGAAACACATCCAAATGGCGGGATTCGTCCATTATCTGGCTCAGCAGAAACATTCGCGGCTCGAAGTAGTCGGGGCTGGTGGTAGCCACCCAGCGTGCCGGAATGTCCGCCGCTACGAACTCCACTTCGGTCAGGAATGTGTCCAACTGGCACTGCGCGCGCTCGATGTCGTCGGGCAGCGGCTTGATGGTGTGCCAGGGGATGTCCGTCGCCGAGCTCCACTGCCGCTGCAGCGACTCTTCGTAGAGGGCGGCGGCGTTGTCCAGCCAGATTTCGGACTTGGTTCGCACGCCGTAGCCGCCGATGCGATAGGCGTCGGGGCGGGACGCCGCGCCTCTGGGCTTGCCCGTCATATTGTCCGTGGTGTCCGGCGCTTCGCCGTATGAGCCGACCTCGATGCTGGACAGCGTCATCCCGCGCTTTTCGTCCGGCGCCGCCTTAATGCCCCATTCGCCGCGCGAGTCCAGCCACGACAGGTCAAGTTCGTAGTCGTCGGCGTACTCTTTGACGGCTTGCAGCGATTCGTTCTGCGCTGTGGTCATCCTCGCCCTCCTAATGTATATGCGCCGCTTGGCCGCATCCGCTGCCCCGAACCCGCCGCTTCGCCGCAAAGTTCGGGACGCTATGGATGTTGCAGTCTGATACGCACAATATAATACAGGCGGAGGCGGCGCGCAAGCGGCGGGCGGAGGCGTTGTTACTATTCAATCTTTGCGCCCCTTGCGCCTTCGCGTTGAAAATTGCCTCCCCAATTCCCCAATTCCCTCTTTGATATATTTGTTCTATTGCATAATAGTAGACCGTATCACCGTAGAACAGTACATTCAGCAAATCACCCGTTACCGAAAAGCAAATCCTGCACTTCGACATTGCACGCCTTATCAAACACGAAACACAAGACAGCAAAACCGCCATAGACATCTTTGCAAGAGTAGTCGAAAAGACGAAATACCCAACTCATGCGAAAATTTCACCGGCGCCGCAAGAATGCGCGCCACCCGCGAACTATTCAACAGAGGCTGCAGCGGCACATCATACGCAGGATGCCGCCCTCACATTCTCTCCGTCGATGCTGAAGAGTTGGGCTCAGACTTCGCCAAGCGCATACGCGAAGCCACCGATGACGTCGTGTAACTCGTCCGACTTCTCGTAGAGGCAATGGATAACTAAAACCCCAAAGAGACGGGCAAAGGCGCCTGCAACGCTATCAGCGATTTCACGATCAAGCGCATCGACAAGCCCGCCAACCGCACGGGCATCACAGCACATCCGAAGACATCCAAGCCGAAGCCGCCGCCAGTGCCGCGCTCCAACAACGGCAACGCCAACCCCGACGACGCGACCAACGCCGATGTCGACGAAGCCAGCGCCGCCGCCAGTGTCCCCCAAACGCCGTAGCCCTAAACTCCTTTACGCCCCCGCGCCTTTGCGCTAAAAACCATATTGATGATACTATGCGTTAGCGAACCTGACATTGGCGTAGCGCGGCGTCTTGCCGCAGCATCACGGGAGGGATACCGATATGGCTACTAGACTGACCGGCGAGCAGATCGAAGAACTGAAGCAGCAGGCGTCAGACCACTTTTGGCCGCACAACAACGCCGCCGGCAATATCGGCGACGAGGGCGTTAAGCTTGTGCAGAGCGGCAAGGGCGTTTGGGTCGAGGATGTGGACGGCGAGCAGTGGTTCGACACTATGGCGGGCATGTGGCTCAAGAACATCGGCCACGGGCGCACGGAGGTCGCGGACGCCGTGTACGCCCAAATGCAAGACATTAGCTACACGCCCGGCGGCACCGTCAGCCCCGTTACCGCGCGCATATCCGCCAAAATCGCCAGCCTCGCGCCGGACAAAGAGGCGAGAACCTACTTCGTCAGCGGCGGCTCCGAAGCCGTTGAGACGGCTATCAAGATGGCGAAGCAGTATCACAAGAACAACGGCGAACCCACGCGCTACAAGGTCATCAGCAGGCGCGGCTCGTATCACGGCGCAACCCACGCCTGCATGAGCCTCGGCAGCGGCGGCGGCGCGCCCATCCACTTCGGCCCGCTAATGCCCGGCAACATCCACATCGCGCAGCCCGACGCATACCGCTGCGCATACTGCAGCGACAACGGCGGCTGCAACCTCCAGTGCGCGCGCGATCTGGAAATCGCCGTAAAGCACGAAGGCCCGTCCACGGTGGCGGCGTTCATCGGCGAGCCCATATCCGCGGCGGCCGGCATTCATATACCGCATCCCGAATACTGGCCCACCATCCGCGAAATATGCGACAAGTACGGCGTGATTATGATATGCGACGAAGTCATAACCGGCTTCGGGCGCACCGGCAAGATGTTCGCCACCGAACACTGGGGCATCAAGCCCGACATCTTCACCGTCGCCAAGGCGCTCACCAGCGGCTACATTCCCATCGGCGCCGCTATCGCCAGCAAGAAGGTGTCCGACGCATTCATCGGCGAAGACGCCACCTTCCGCCATCTCATCACATTCGGCGGCAACCCCGTCGCCTGCGCCGCCGCAACCGCCAACCTCGACATTATGGAAGGCGAAGGCATGGTGGACAACTCCGCCGAAATGGGCGCTTACATGCACGACCAACTCCAAACGCTCTACGAGCATCCCATCGTGGGCGATGTGCGCGGCGGCATGGGCTTGCTCTGCGCCGTGGAACTGGTGAAAGACCGCGATACTAAGGAATCGTTCCCCGCGGAAGCCAAGCTTTCGGACAAGATAGCGCCGCTGATGAACGAGCATCGCCTCTTGGGCAGACCCGGCAACAGCATCTACCTATCGCCGCCGCTCTGCATCACGAAAGACGAAGTCGACCATGTGGTAGCGCAGGTCGACAGCGTCATAACCAAGCTGGAAGCGCAACTCTAACGCACGGCGCGCGTATGATGCGCCGATATGCTAATGCGCTTGCATACAACGCACCACGCGCTAAGCCCCGCGCATAAGATATGCCGCTAACGGCAAGCCCCCCGCTATCCGGCCGAAAGCCGAAAGCGGGGGGCGCTTATCCGCTGCGGCGTCTATGCCCGCCTATGCCTTTAAGGCTGATACGGCGCTATATCCGTCTATGCCTATATCGGATCGAGCCGCCGCTATCGCTGCCCATCATACCCGCCGAGCGCGGCGAGCGTATCCTCGATGCTGCGGTGAATGCCCGTGAATATCGGCGTGTCCCGCAGCGTGTACAGGCTGCCCTCAACGCCGCGCAAGTCCATCACCAAATCCACGAAATCCGACGGGCTGTCCGTCTCAAACCCCACCACGAACTCCTGGTCGTCCAACCCGAATGAGTAGGTGGTGTTGATCTTCACCGATGGATACTTATGCCCGACCGCGAAGTGGGCGTTCATCATCCGTTGGCGCTCTTCTTGGGGCAGCAGATACCATTCGCGCGTCTTCAGAAACGGATACACGATGAAGTATTCCGCCTTGCCCGGCTTCAGGCGCGTCCCTGTGCCTTCCTGCCCGGCGTGAGTGTGAGCGCCGACATACTGCGACCGCCGCGTCATCGCAAGATACGAATGCGGCGTAGTCAGATAGCCGCCCAGCCGCGTCGACCAGAGCTGCGCCGCCGCGTCCTGTATCTCTTCGGGCGTGTCCGCCGCCTGCCACAGCAGGAAATCGGCGTCGCCGCGCAGCCCTATCAGGCTGAAGCAACGCGTGAACATTCGCTCCGATATGTCCCACACCGCCGCCGCGAACTCCCGTCTGTGCATATCGCGCTCGTCCGGATCGAGCCGCCGCCACTCCGCCGCCGCCTTAAAGAATGTGTACTTCACAATCTGCCTGCGTCCCGCGTCCGCCATCCAACGCCTCCGTATGCTGCGTTCAACCGCCGTTCACCGCCGCCAACCGCCCCGCGAAATTATAGCACAGGGGACTGTTCGCATATCCCGCGAATTCGCATTTTAGTTACGCTGAACCGGTGAGTTAGAGTTCACAAAGTTTTCGAACAACCCTTGACAGATGTCAGAGGGCGTAACTAGAATGTTTATGAACTCTCCACAAGTTCGTGTTCCAAACCCTGCGAGCCAAGGCGGAGGTGGGTATTCATCGTACCCCCTTGAGGCTCGCAGGAACCGGCAGCTTGTGGAGAGTAGCCTAAACCTTTGCCACAAGGGGGTTCCTGCGATGTACAAGAGCGTCCTAATCTGCCTGATGTTGGTTGCTGCGATGGCAACAGGATGCGGTGGCGCTGATTCAGACTCGCCGCCGGTATCAACATCGACGGCTGTCCCGATTGCAACCGCAACGCCGCTACCGACAGCGACGCCAGTCCCGACACTAGCGAGCGTATTCGGGTGTCAGTGGATAATGGACACATACAGGCCGATGGCAATGCTTGGAAGAGACACTGCTGTGATGCACTTGTCCAACGAGATGAACCTTCGCGTAATGACAGCCAATCCAATGAGCTTAACGCACATAGGGACTGGCGATGCGGCGTCCGCATTGCGCGAGTGCGAAGCTGCGGGTTTCAAGTAAGGTTGTGGTACAGCGGGTGGCAGCGGATCGAACCGCAACGCTAGGGTCAGCTAGCGTCCACATAGGTATCAGCTACGGCTCCGCGCTATGCGGAGGTTGCCTCTCGCCAATATATATATCGCAAAACACTTCACGCACAAAGACTGTATCGTTGCGTAAAGAAAGGTGGAGACGATGGACGAAATCAAGATTTGGACACTTGACGGCGAGCGCGCTGTGCCAGTGCTGCCGGCCGTTGGGATAGATTCCGAGGAGCGGCTGGAAGAAATTCTGGTCAAGAACCCTGAGATGCTGATACCCGGGCTGACACTCGTCGGGCGGCAGACGGCCACCGATGGCGGCCCGCTCGACCTGCTGGGCGTGGACAGCGACGGGCGGCTTGTCTTGTTCGAATTGAAGCGAGGCAGATTGTCACGGGACGCCGTCGCGCAGATAATAGACTACGCCTCATACCTCGAAACTATGGACGTGGACGAACTAGCGAAACATATAGCAGATCAGTCGGGAGCGGGCGGCATCGAGAAGATAGAGAACTTCCATGAGTGGCATGCTGGAAAATTCGGCGAAGATCGCCTAGACGTGCTGTTGCCCTTGCGTATGTTCCTTGTGGGCTTGGGCGTGGACGACCGAACTCAGAGAATGGCGAAATTTCTCAATGGCAAGGGTATGAGCATATCGTTGCTGACATTCCAGGGCTTTACGCAGGACGACAAGACGCTGCTTGCGCGGCAGATGCCAGTGGAGACGAAAGAAGAACCCGTTTCTCGGCCGTCAAGAAATAGCCTTAGTTCTGCAGAAATGCAGGAAGAGTTGCTCCGACGCGCCAAAGAGAACGACGCGAGTGACTTGTTAGAGTCAGTGCGAGCGATGTTCCGAGAAAATTGGATCGGCTCTAGAGAAACACCTGGGGCTATGGGATTCAGCATAGGTCTTCCCGGACGCACTCTAGCGGGAGGATCTACCAGACACGCATATGGCCGTATAGATCCGGGTGGGAATGACGGCCGTGTTGTAACAGTTTTCTACCCCAGATCCGTTGAGTTGTGCCGCGAGCAGTTTGCGCCGCTCTTGGACGAAATCCCACACACAATCTGGCCGCCGGGCCGCCAAGACAATCCATTGGGAGACCATGTGGCGGAGATTCAGTTCCCAGTGAACGCGGACGAGTGGGTGACGCACAAGGATAAGTTGAGCGCGCTTACGCGGGCGGTGTACGACGCATACCAGGCACTGCAAAGTGCGGAAGCATCAGAAAGACTTTTCAGCATGGCTAGAGCCAGCGGTTCAAATGAAGTAATCAAGCCGGCTCTCGATATGTTCCGCGAAAATTGGCGCAACCCTAACGAGTCCTATCATCAGCTAGGGTTAGAGCTTAAGCACGCATCAGGAAGCGATGCCGCGCGCGCCTATGCTCGTATAGGTCCGGAGGGAATGGCGGGAAGCATGGAGATGGTTTTCTATCGATCGTCCGTTGAGTTGTGCCGCGAGCAGTTTGCGCCGCTCCTGAACGAAATTCGGTATCAAACCTGGCCGCGTGACCGCAAAGACAATCCGTTGGAAGACCCGCAGCCGCAGATTCAGTTCCTAGTGAACGCGGACGAGTGGGCGGCGCACAAAGATAAGTTGAGCGCGCTTACGCGGGCGGTGTATGAGGCGTATCAGGCTAGATATTCGTAGCGGGCATGGAGATTGTTAGCGGCGTCCACGCCGTCCCGGGTATTCGGCCTTCGCGCGTCTATCTGATTGAAGACGCAGATCTTACGCTGATAGACGCCGGCATGCCTTGGAGCGCAAAGCCCGTTCTCAGATACATCGAGCGCATCGGCAGGCGGCCGTCCGAGATTAGCCGCATCCTGATGACGCACAGCCACCCCGACCACGCCGGCGGCGCGCCCCGCATACGCAGCGTCAGCGGAGCGCATATCGTCGCGCATCGGCGGGACACGCGGCGGCATCGGCGCGGCGGACGCAGCCTCGACTGCATGGGCATGTTCGGCGCGCTGAATGCGCCGCTGCCGTTCTTGCGCCACATCCCCGCCGAGCGCCTAATCGACGAAGGCGATCTTATACCGGTTGCGGGCGGCATACGCGTCATTCACACGCCGGGACATACGCCCGGAAGCGTCTGCTTCCTGCTGCAAGACAAGTCGCTGCTGTTCAGCGGCGATACGGTATTCAGCGACGGCGGGTTCGTGAGCCGATCGCTGCCGTTCCCGGGCTACGATGCCGCGCAGTATCGGCAATCGCTTGAACGGCTCGCGGCGATGTCGTTCGACGTGCTCTGCGGCGGACACGGCGCCCCGCTCATAGGCGGCGCATCGGACATGCTGCGGGCGCTGCTGAAAGCCAAGCCGAACCCGCCCACTTGGAGCGAGTTCGCGTTCAGGCGGCTTCCGCATCGCTTGGCGGCGCGCAGAGGCATAATCGGCGAAGATCAGTGAGCGGCTTGTTGCGCTTCCAACAGATCGAGAAGCTCTAGCACGGCGGCGTGTGCGTATGCCACGAACTCGCCGGGCGGCAAGTCCAGCTCCGCCATCTCGTCGGTCTGCTCCACGCCGCCCATATCGAACGGCGCGGGTATCATACGCAATACCAGTTCGCGCAGTTCGCCGTCCGGACATACCACCACGCAGCCGTTCTGCGGATTAGCGCCACCCGGCGGCTCCACCTCAACCGCCTGCACGCTGCTCAAGCCCATAAAGTTCGGGAACGGATCCAGCGCCGCGGCGATTTCGGCAAGAAGGTTCCTCATTTCAAGCGCGGCGTCAGATGCGTCAATCGAGGCGCGCGACAGCGCTGCATCGGCGGCGGCGCGCTTTGCTAGGGGGTCTATGGGTAGATCGGTCGTATTCATTATTCGCTATTACATCTCTATCTTCTTTTCGCCGGACAGGTATGCCTGCGGCTCTTTTTGGAAGGCGCGGTTGCAGCCTTGCCCACAGAAGTAGTAGGTGGCGCCGTTGTAGTCGTATGAGCCGCCGCCGGGCTTTCGCATGTCCACTTCCATATCGCAGACGGGGTCTATCGCGGTGTCCGAACCGCGGTTGAATAGACGAATTCGCATCGGATTACCCTCGCTGTCGCTGCTATCGTTGGCGTTGTATTGCCGTATTGCCGTTCATATTATCGGGGGAGCGCACGCACCCAAAGCGGCCGTTTTTGTTTGGGCTTATTTGAAACGCCGCAGTCGGAGCGAGTTGGTCAGCACGGTTACTGAGCTTATCGCCATTGCGGCGGCGGCGAGGATCGGGTTTAGGAAGCCGTATTCGCCGAGCGCGAGCGTTAGCGCGTCGGGGACGCCGCCGTCTGCGAACAGCGGGTAGAGCGCGCCCGCCGCAACGGGTATGAGCGCCACATTGTAGGCAAACGCCCAGAACAGGTTTTGGCGGATGGAGCGCATGGTCGCCTTGCTGAGGCGGATTGCGTCTGATACGGCGTTGAGGTTGGCGCTGACCAGCGTTATGTCGGCGGCTTCCAGCGCCACATCCGCGCCTGCTCCGATTGCGAAGCCCACATCGGCTTGCGCCAGCGAGGGCGTGTCGTTGATGCCGTCCCCCACCATCGCCACCACCTTGCCGCCGCGCTGCAGTTCGCTGATATGCGCCGCCTTTTCGCCCGGCAGTACATCCGCAATCACGCGCTCTATTCCGATTTGGCGCGCGATTGCGTCCGACGCGCGCCGGTTATCGCCGGTCAGCATCGCCACCTCAAGCCCGTCTCTCTTCAGGCGCTGCACGGCTTCTTGCGCTTCGGGGCGTATGGTATCGGCGAGCGCGATTATGCCCAGCGCATCGCCATCCGCGGCGACGAATACGGGCGTGCTGCCGCGCTCTGCAAGCGTATCGGCGAGCGCATCGTAGCCGTTCATGCGCGCCGATTCGCGCCGCATAAGCGCCGGGCTGCCGAGCAGCAGACGGCGGCCGTTCACATTCGCGGATACGCCGAAACCGGGCAGCGCGGCAAAGTTTTCGGCGCGCGGCAGAACAAGCCCCTTGGCGTCAGCGGCGGCGGCGAGCGCTTTGCCCAGCGGATGCTCCGATCCCCGTTCCACCGATGCCGCAAGCGTCAGAAGTTCATCGGGGGGTATGTGGTTGCTCACAGTGTCCACGACGGAGGGTTTGCCGAGTGTCAGGGTGCCGGTCTTGTCGAAGACCAGCGTGTCGATTTTGTGCGCCCGCTCCAGCGC
The DNA here is from genome assembly GCA_965204605.1 of Dehalococcoidia bacterium. Taxonomy (GTDB): domain Bacteria; phylum Chloroflexota; class Dehalococcoidia; order Lucifugimonadales; family JADFKI01; genus Bin90. Next base: position 2,873,991 of record OZ241999.1, on the reverse strand, counting down.
TTCGGCACTTCGTATGAGCACGCCCAGTTCGGCGCCCTTGCCCGTGCCGACCATTATCGCCGCGGGCGTGGCAAGCCCAAGCGCGCACGGGCAGGCGATAATCAGCACGGCGACCGCGGTCAGGGTGGCGTGTACATAACTTGGGGGCGGGCCGAATATCAGCCAGAAGGCGAATGTGAGCGCCGCCGCCGCAATCACCGCCGGCACGAAGTACGCCGAAACCACATCCGCAAGCCGTTGCACGGGCGCTCTTGACGCTTGGGCGTCTTCCACTAGGCGCACGATTTGCGCCAGCATCGTGTCCCGCCCAACCTTGAGCGCCCTGAAGGTGAAACTGCCGGTGGCGTTCAGGGTTGCGCCATAGACTAGGCTGCCGGGCGCTTTGTCCACTGGGGCGCTTTCGCCCGTCAGCATGGACTCGTCGACTGCCGAAAAGCCGTCCAGAACTTCGCCGTCGACGGCGATCTGTTCGCCCGGACGCACAACGATTTCGTCGCCTACCTGCAGGTCTTCCACGGCAACCTGCACCTCGCGGCCGCCGCGAAGCGCCTGCGCTGTTTTGGGCTGCAAGTCCATTAGCGCCCTGATAGCTCGGGAAGCGCGCCGCTTGGCAGTTGCTTCGAGATACTTGCCCAGCAGCACAAGCGCGATTATCGCGGTGGATGTGTCGAAGAATGTTGCGGCGTCTGCGTTGCTAAAGAAGGCGGCATCGCCCAAAAGCGCAACCGCCGCGCTGTAGAGATAGGCTACCGACGTGCCGACCGCTATAAGCGTGTTCATGTTGCTCGTGCGATGCTTGAGCGCCCCCCATGCGCCGCCGTAGAACTGACTGCCCGCCCAGAACTGCACGGGGGTGGCGAGCGCAAGCAGGATGTAGTCAAGGCTGACGGGCAGCGCGTCGCGCGCGCCGGGAATGAACATCAGCGCCATTATCGCGACGGAAACCGCAAGGCTGACGATGAGTTTGCGACGCAACAGCAGCAGATCGCGCGGGGTGGCGGCATCGTCGTGTCTATCGCCTACCGCCCCGATGAGCGTGTAACCGGCGTCCTCGACTGCATGGCGCATATCGGCTATGCCGGCGAGGCCGGGTATGTACTCGACTGCGGCGCGTTCGGTGGCGAGGTTGACGCCGCAATTCACCACGCCGTCCACGCCCGCAAGCGCCTTTTGGATGTGGGTTACGCAGGCGGCACAGGTCATCCCGCCTACCCCAAGCGTAACCTTTTGGGTGGCGACGCCGTAGCCCGCATCCTGCAGCGCGTCGACGAGCGTGGACGCGGATAAGCCTTGCGCGTCAGATGCTATAGACGCCTTTTCGGACGCGAGGCTGACGGTCACGTCGGAAACGCCCGGCACATCCTCAAGCGCGCGGGACACGTGGGTTACGCAAGCGGCGCAGGTCATGCCCGTAATCGGGACTACGATGCGCTCTTCGGTTTGGGCAAGCATTGGCGTTCCCTTCGCCGCCGCCGAAATAGGCGTTATGCGGCGCTTTGGGTCAGCGCCGCCGGCTGCGGCTAATACTGCTGCGAATCATTCTTGCAATGATTATCGCACCAATGCGCGCGTCTTGCCATATCTTGCCATAGCCGTTATGAAATTAGGGACACCAAGCGGGCGTGAGATTACACCGCACTCCGAGTTGGACGTACGAAAGGGGGCAAGCGCAAGCCGCAGAATACGGCCGCGCTTGCCCAAACCCGCCCTTGCGGGGCGAAAGCGCAGTATCTAGAAAGACCTGATGACGCCGATGACGCGCCCGCGCACCTGAACGCTGTCCGCCGGCACCCGTATGGGCTCCATAGTTGCGTTCTCCGGCTGGAGGCGCACGGTGTCGCCTTCGATGAAGAAACGCTTCAGCGTAACTTCGTCCCGTCCGTCCAGTTCGGCCGCCACCATATCGCCGACGTCGGGGTTGGCGGTGGGCTGCATGATGACGAGGTCGCCGTCGGCTATGAAGGCGTCTATCATGGAATCGCCCTTGACGCGCAAGCCGTAGGCGTCGTCCTTGCCGTTGAGCAGCGCCACCGGCACATCCATGGACTCGAAGTCGTCGGAGTAGCGCGAGGCGGCGGACGGCACGTGCAGGGGTTCGCCGGCGGCGATGCTGCCGTAGATCGGGAGCCGCGCCACATTGTTGCGCGCCGCCGAGTGCATGCCGAGCAGCTCGATGCCGCGCGAGACCTCAGGCAGGCGGCGCAGGTAGCCTTCGCGCTGCAGAATCTGCAGGTTGTAGTCAACCACGGAGGTGGAGCTGACCTCGCACCCCGTCTGAATGTCCCGAATGGTGGGCGGGAACTGGTGGTCGCTCATGAAGTTCTTGATGAACGCCAGAATGCGCTCCTGCCTATCCGAAAGCTTGCGTCTGGTGACCATAGCGTTTTCCTCCTTTATGTGTGTATATGCGTTGTGCGTAAATGATACTTATGCAGCGCGCTTGATGATATACGTCCTTAAATATATCGCGCACTAATGTTCGCTGGACAAGGTCAGTCTAACAGAGGTAGAACGCGAGTGTCAACTATCTTTATACATTTCCAGAACATAGCGCCCCTTCGCTATAATCCGCCCTTATCCTTATTAAGGGTAAGTATAAGAATAAGCGCATCCATCTTGCCAATTCCCATTATGTCCGCATTAGTTTTGCCCACTTGACTTTACGCCAAGCCTTGCCTTAAAGTTCACGCAATCTTTCGGCGGCGCAGACGCGCGATGCGGTTTGCCGCCGCCGTTCCGACATTGCCGCTGTCCGCAAGCGGCGCATACTTCAGATTAGAGGGTGAATACGATGAAAGCGTTCAAATCCCCTATCGTTGCCGTGATAACCGCCATTATAGCCGTCGCAGCGTTGGCGTGCAGTTCTGCGCCCGCCGCACCCGCTCAGCCTGCGCCGCAAGCGCCCGCCGTCGCCCCGGCGCCCGCAATGGCGCCGGCCGCGCCCGCGCCTATGCAGCCGGCGGCGCCTGCTCAGCCTGCGCCCGCAGCGCCCGCTCAGCAGGGGTTCCAATCTCAGGCGCTGCCCGCCCCGGCGCAGCCTATCGCGCAGCCCACGCGAGCCGCGGCACGAAGCGCTCCGGCGCAGCCCGCCGCTATGAGCGAAGGCGATTTCAAGCGCGGCGGACATCTCATATGGGGCGTAGGGCCGCGCGCATTCCCGCCGAAGTGGGATATGACGCAAGCCGGCGTCTGGCACTTCACCGAACACTTCAACCGCCACTACAGCGGCATCCTGCAGTTCAACCCGCGCAACGGCATCGATGTGCTGCCCGACTTGGCGGAAAGCTGGGAGTTCGCCGACGCCGTGGACGAAATAACGCTCAACCTTGTTGACGGCGTTCAGTGGCACGACGGCAACCCGCTCACAGTGGAGGACATCGCGTTCACGCTCAACCGCTGGGCGAACCCGCCGGAGGGCATACCGCAGCCGCGCGTTGGCGGCTTCAAGAACATCGCCGGCACCGATAAGATCGACGACGTCACCTTCAGCGTGTCCCTGAAGCAGCCCAGCGCCGACTTCCTACTCGACCTCGCGGACGCTTGGCACATCATGCTGCCCAAGCACATCCTTGAGATGGAAGGCGGCATCAACTCGCCGGAACGGCTCATAGGCACCGGCGCATTCCGCGTCAAGAACACGGAGCGCGATAGCTTCGTGCTGTCCGAAGCCAACCCCGACTACTTCCGCGACGGACCCGACGGCGCGCCGTATCCCTACCTCGACCAGGTAACCACCATTCAGTTCACCGATTGGGATACGCAGGCGGCGGCGCTCGCCACCGGGCGCATCGACCTGTCAGCGCCGATGAATCTGCAGAAGGCGTGGGGCGTCAAGGATCAGCTAGGCGACCAAGTTGTGCTTGAGGCCGCATTCAGTCCGGGCGTTATGTACATCTCTATGAACGGCGAAAAGCCCCCGTTCGACGACATCCGCGCCCGCAAAGCGCTCTATCTCGCCGTCAACCGCGCGCCCATTCAGGCAACGCTATCTACGCCCATAGCCGAACTGCCCGCCAACTTCGTGCAGGTGAGCTACCTAGGCACCGCCGATCCCAACCTGAGCGACGTTATGGGCTACTACGGCTATGAGCCCGGCACCCGCGACGACGCCTTGGAAGAGGCGAAGCGGCTGTTCCAAGAGGTGGGCGTAACCGAGTTCACGGCGCACAGCGGCATCACCGGCGCAAACAACGACAGCGCCCAACTCATCGTGCAGCAGCTGGAAGACATCGGCATCAAAATGAACATCGAGACTTTCGAGACAGCGCCGCTGCGCGCAATGGGGCAGGACGGCAACTACGAAGTGATGTTCGACAGCCACGCCGTCGCTATGGCGAATCCGGTCAACTTCATCGACCTGTTCTATCTGCCCGGCGCAGGCGCTTTCTACCACAATGCAGAGCCACCGCAGGAGTTCATTGACAAGGTGGCGGAGATTAAGCGCACATTCCCCGGCCCGGAGCGCAACAAGCAGTTCAAGGAATTGGACACGATATTGCGCGAGCAGTGGATCCCCAAAGTCCCCACGCTGCGCTTCAACGAGTACAAGCTGGCGTGGGCGTATGTCCATAACTGGGATCCCATACCCGCGATGAAGTTCATCCAAACCCGCATCTACGACGTGTGGCTGGACGACAGCGCGCCCGCCCGATAACCGCGTCAACGCGGCGCAAGCGGCCGACGGCGTCCCGCCCGGCCGCTTGCGCCATATCATCCGATTACATCAGACTACCCATTCATACGCTAACGCCCTACGCTAATGCCGTCGCAATCCGTTTATCCATTTCCTCTATTAGGGGGATATAGAGGGAAAGGTTAGGATGGGGGAATATCCCCGACGGCGGTTAGCAGGCTGCCTAAACGATCGCCCTAGCGCCGGTGCTGCCTACTGCATAAACATACGCCGCGCGATTGCGCCATATATCGACAATCGGCTAAACAACCCTGTCAACTTAGGATGCGACTGCCGCGCTTTCGGGCGCGATACTGTGTGAGTTCGCCGTGTGGAAATACACTCTCCGACGACTGCTTCTCATAATACCCACGCTCTTCCTGCTCGCAACCGTGCTGTTCTTTATGCTGCGCGTGCTGCCGGGCGACGAGGCGCTCTTCATCACATCGGGCGAAGAGTCCGTAGCGTCAGTCGAGGACTTGGAGAAGCTTCGCGAGGCGTGGGGACTGAACGATCCGCTGTATGTGCAGTACTGGCGCTGGCTCAGGGATGCGCTGCGGGGCGATCTGGGCTATTCGCGCTACGCAGACCGCCCGGTGGTGGACGCGCTGGCAAGCAAGATCGAGGTAACCGCATCGCTGGCGTTCCTGTCGGTTGTGGTGGCGCTGGCGTGGTCGCTGCCGCTCGGCATAATATCGGCGCTGTGGCGCGGAAGCTGGATAGACCAAACCATTCGCGTCATCACCGCCGCCGGCATCGCAATGCCCAACTTCTGGGTGGCGATACTGCTGCTGCTGTTCCTGGTCAAGTTCTTCAACTGGATCCCGCCGATCCAGCATGTCAGCATCTTCGACGAGCCGATAACCGCGCTGAAACGGCTGCTGTTTCCCGCGCTGGTAATCGGCTTCCGATCGGCATCTACCATAAGCCGAATGACGCGCTCAACGATGCTCGAGGTAATCGGCGACGACTACATCCGCACGGCGCGCGCCAAGGGGCTAGGCCCATATGTGGTTACGATGCGCCACGCGCTCGCCAACGCCATCATCCCCGTGCTGACTATGGCGGGGCTGCTGGTGGCGGCGCTTATGGACGGCGCGGTCATCATAGAGCGCATCTTCACGCTGCCCGGTTTGGGACAGCAGATAGTCGACGCCACAAGCGCGCGCGATTTCGTTATGGTGCAGGGCATCGTGCTGATTTTGGCGCTCTTTATGATGATATGGATTCTGATAATCGACCTGCTCTATGCCTGGATCGACCCGCGCATTCGCTACGAATAGGCGCGCGAAACAAGCGCATACAACCCTTAAGCAAGCCTAATTCCTAAACATCCATCGGATTGCAGGAGCCAGCAGTTGCAGCAAACCGCCGCCCCGGAAGCAATGCTTGAACGCGGCGTATCGGCGCGACTTGCGCGGATGGGCAAGGCGCTTGGCGCTTTCGGCCGATCGCATCCCACCGGCGCGGCCGGCGGCGCTATCCTGGGCGTAATCATCCTTATGGTGCTGCTGGCGAACGTGCTATCGCCGTTCAGATACGATAGAACCGTCGCCCGCCAGCTGCTGCCGCCCTTCGCCGACGCCACGCTGCAAGAAGGAACGCTCTGGTTCGGCAGCGACGAACTTGGGCGCGATGTGGTGAGCCGGCTGCTGCACGGCGGGCGCGTGTCCATATTCGTGGGCATTATGGCCCCGCTCATCGGCGTGGCGATAGGCACGGTGCTGGGCATCGCAAGCGCCTATTTCGGCAGATGGTTCGATCTGCTGGTGCAGCGCATCGTCGATACCGTGCTAATCCTGCCCGGCATCGTGGTGGCGATGACGATAACCGTGGCTTTCGGCTTTACCGTGCCGGTGGTCATAATGGCGCTTGCCGTCAGCTACAGCGCAAGTTCGGTGCGCGTGGTGCGGTCGCGCGCGCTCACGCTTAGCAGCATGCAGTACGTCGAGGCGGCGCGCGCCATAGGAAGCTCCAACACCCGCATCATATTCCGCCATCTAGTCCCCAATTCGCTGCCGGTGTCAATGGTGCTGATTGCGGTCAGCGTGGGCACTGCCATCACGGCAGAGGCGGCGCTGAGTTTCCTAGGCATCGGCATACAGCCGCCAATCCCGTCTTGGGGCAATATGCTGACGCGCGCTCAGCTGAACTTCGACCTTGCGCCGCACATTGCGGTTGCGCCCGGCCTCGCCATATCGATAGTGGTGCTGGCGGTCAACCTGTTCGGCGATTCGCTGCGCGATGTGCTGGATCCCAGGCTGCGGAATGTGCGATAGCGCGCCGCAAGCCGTATGGCAAGATATGAGATATATGGAACGGTAAGAACGCCCTTTGATATGCGCAAACCGAGTTTCGCATACACGCCCCGCCTGCGGCGCATCGGCGCAAGGCCGCTTTGGCTTGCGTGGGCGGCAGCGCTTGCCTTTGCGCTTTTAGGGTGTGAACAAGACGCAATGAGACAACAATCCCCGGTGAACATCGCAGGATACGCGGCCGGCGGCGCTCCCGTCGTGGAGTTCGCATACGGCGGCAGTGCCGATAGCATCGTCAACGATGGCGATTTCGTCAGGGTCAAGTACGCAAACGGCGGCGGCATTCGGATTGACGGGCGCGAATACGAACTCATAGAGATGCACACGCACAATCCCAGCGAACACACTATTAACGGCGAAAGTTTCGACTTGGAGGCACACCTTGTCCACAAGCGCGCATCCGGGGAAATCGCGGTGATAGGCATCCTGTATCGCTTGGGCGAACCCAACCCCGTGATGCGGTGGATAATCGACGCAGCGCCGTCTCAAGGGGATGCCGACGTTGCGCCACCCGCGCCACTGCAGGCAACGGACTATCTGCCATCAAGCGGCGGCTACTACGCCTACCACGGTTCGCTTACCACGCATCCCTACACCGAAGGCGTTCAGTGGATCGTTATGGCGGACGCGCTGCAGGTATCCGCGGATCAGGTACGGCGGATCGCCGCGCTCACCGGCGGCGTTGCCAACAACCGCCCTACGCAGCCCTTGAACGGGCGCAATATAACTACTCACGGCATACGCGCGGACGCCGCCGCAAACCGCAACGGCGCAAGCGCAGTCTCAGCGGCAGCATGCGGCTGCCTCGGTTGCTGCGCCGCCATAGAGACCGCCCAGGCATCGGCGCGCGGCTAACGCGCCGAACAACGCTATTGAAGGGAGCGCATCACAATGACACGCACGCCCAACCTGGTTTTCATATTCAGCGATCAGCAGCGCGCCGATACTATGGCGTGCTACGGCAATGATTGGCTGAACGTCCCCAACCTGAACGCTTTGGCGGCGCAAAGTTTCGTGTTCCAAAACGCCTATGTTACCCAGCCCGTATGCACGCCGGCGCGCGCCTCCATTATGACCGGGCTGTATCCGCACGCCGCCAATATGCCGGTCAATCAGCTTGTGATGTCGCGCGATATACCCGTCATCGCAGAGATGCTACCCGCCGAATATCACTGCGGCTACTACGGCAAGTGGCATCTTGGGGACGACGTCATTCGGCAGCACGGCTTCGACGAATGGGTCAGTACGGAAGACGGCCACCTGCCGGAGTACACCCGCCGCGAATACCGCAACGAATTCAGCGATTATTGGCATCATCTAGTCGACAACGGCTTTGAGCCGGACTTGGAGCGTATGCCGGGCAAGTTCATCTTTTCGCCCGCCGCGCGCTCGCGCCTGCCCGAAGAGTTTCAGATGGCGTCCTTCCTAGGCGACCGCGCCGCCGATTTCATAGAGCGCAACTCCGACCAACCCTTCGCGCTGTATGTCAGCACATTCGAGCCGCATCCGCCCTACAACGGGCCGCTGAACGATATGTACGATCCGGCGACGCTTCCCGTCGGCCCTGCGTTCCTGCAGCGGCCGGACGGCGCATCGATGTACAACAGGGTACGCGGCGCATACTACACTCAATACATGTATGAGGGCGGCGATCCGGCGCAAGACCCGTATATGTCCCACAACCCCGCAAACGGGCAAGACCTCACCACCGAACTCGGCTGGCGCACGCTGCGCGCTCACTACCTCGCCAACATCACGCTGGTTGACCGAATGGTAGCCAAAATCACCGATGCGCTGGACAAGGCGGGCGTGGCGGATAACACAATCGTGGTGTTCACCAGCGAACACGGCGAAATGGCGGGCGATCACGGCATGCTAGAGAAGCGCTCTTTCTATGAAGAGGCGTCGCGCGTCCCCCTAACGATGCGCGTTCCATGGCTGTCCCGCGAGCAAACGATGCTGGAGGGCAGCGCAAGCCACATCGACCTTGTGCCGACGCTGCTTGACCTGATGGGTCAGACGCCGCCGCCGCATCTGCAGGGCAAAAGCCTTGCGCTGGCGCTGACGGGCGAGCGCGATCTCAGCGACAATGAAGTGATAATCCAGTGGAACGGCAACAGCGAGCGATTGCCCGACCGCTTCCTAGGCAGCGCCGCCATCAATCGGATGAACGCGCTGCCCCGCCGCTGCATCATCACGCCCGATAGGTGGAAGCTCGCGCTCTGCGCCGGCGACGCAGGCGAACTCTTCGACCTGAACGCTGACCCTTACGAAATGAACAACCTATTCGCCGACCCGGCGCAGCGCGACCGCGTCATAGATATGGCGGTGCGCATCCGCATATGGCAGCAGCGGGCGGGCGACGACGCGCCGCTCCCAAGCGTGTAGGCGCGGCGCGAAAAGGCGCAAGCGCTACTCATACCTTGCGCCCTTGCGTTTCTTGTGCGTTCAATCTCACAACCTTATCGCATTGTCCCATCCGAACCAAAACGAATTGACGGCGCGCACGGGAGGGAAGCCGCGCGCGCCGTCGGGATGGGCGCTAGACTAGGTTTGAGCGCTATCGGCTACTTGATCATATCGCGGTTGGCGGCGTATTCGGCTTCGCCCAAGCGGATGTAGCCGACTTCCTGCGCCAACTCCGCGGCGTTGTCCAAGTAGAACTCCACAAACGCCTTCACCTCAGGCCGCTCCAAACTCTGCTTGCTCACATAGATGAACAGCGGCCTGGACAGCGGCGCATATGTGCCGTTCTCGATAGTCTCGGACGTCGGCGTTACGCAGCCGTTGCCCGCATCCACAGACACCAGCTTCAGCTTGTCCGCGTTCTCGGCGTAGTAGGCGTAGCCGAAGTAGCCCAGCGAATACCTGCCGCCGGCTATGCCCTGCACAAGCACATTGTCATCGGCGCTTGCGGTGTAGTCTGCGCGGCTCGCCTGTACTTCGCCAACTACCTCTTCGGTGAAGTAGTCGAATGTGCCGGAGTCGGTGTCCGGGCCGTACAACACTATCTTCTTGTCCGGGAACGCCGGGTCGACATCGTTCCAGTTGCTGACGGCGCTACCCGGTTCCCAGATAGCCTTGAGCTGCTCTACGGATAGGCATTCCACGAAATCGTTATCCGGACTGACCAGCACGGATAGCCCGTCCATAGCCACGCGCAGGGGGTAGTACTCGATGCCGTTGTCGGCCGCCGCCTGCGCTTCCGTGTCCTTGATGGGGCGCGATGCGTCGCTGATGTCGGTTTCGCCGGCGGTGAAGCGCTTGAAGCCGCCGCCCGTGCCGGACACGCCCACATTGACGCGCACATCGGGATGAAGCTTATGGAACTCTTCCGCCACCGCTTCGCTCACGGGAAACACCGTGCTTGAGCCGTCTATCTCTATCGTGCCGCTAAGATCGGCGGACGCCGCCATTGCGGGCGCCGATTGCGCCGACTGAGACGGCGAGGCGGGCGCCGCCGATGAGCATGCAAGCGCCGCAAGCGCGACGAGCAGCGACACGATGCCCGCAAGCCCCTTTGCGCCGCTTCGCCTCGCCCTGCTTATGTTGGGAAAACCTGTTGACTCTGACATAGCCTTCTGAGTTTGCCTCCGTTCTCTCTTGATATATCGCCGTCGGTTTGCGTTGTTGGGATTAGTCCAAAAATTGACTACAAACACGATACGGCGTAGATGTGAACGGCAGATTAACGCCGCGTTAAAACCGCTTTATACGGCGTTGAACATATGTTGAAACATACAGAAAGGCAGAAGGCGCGCGGCTATGTCAAAGCGCGCATGCCAAAGCATGCCGGTTGGCGCATCGCAGTCGACTAGCGGCGGGCTTCCTTGAACGCCTGAGTGAGCTGCAGCATCACCGAGCGCGAGCTGCGATTGGAAACGAACACCGCTTGCGGCATCCGTAGCGCAATCTGAGTTCGAAGGTAGCTTCGATCCGCCGGCGGTACGTCCTCGGCAACCACCACCGCCTCAAACTCCGAATACCCCGCAAGGTCAAGCGCAGTGGTTATGCTGACGGTGGATGTAACCATGCAGCCGTTGCGCTCCAAGATTTGCGCGAGTTCATCCGCTCTGCGCTCACTCTGCGCAACCACAAGTGCTCGGATGTAGTCCCCCATTGCCGCCATAGCGCTCCCTCACTCGTTGCCGCGCTTGAAATGCCGCGCCACTTCGCCCAGAATGCGGACGGATTCGCGTAAGTCCGGCCCCAGCGGCGGACCGAAACTCAGGTGCGTTGCGCCGTCGGCCGCCAGCGGCTCAAGGCACTCTATGATTTCGGACGCCCCGCCCACTACGCCAATTCGCAGCATATCGTCCGTGACAAGATCTATCGCCTTCGCTTCGTCTCTTTCGGCGATAAGCGCCCTTGTTATCGGCGCGAAATCGGACTTGGCAAGCCCCATATCGGCGAGCAGCGTCGCATTCATAGCGCCGCCGTAATAGGCGATCTTCTGCGCCAGCGCCCTGCGCGCCGCGCGATAGTCCCGCGACGCCGAAACCCATACGCAGACCGCCAAGTCGAAGTCGCCGCCGTCAACGCGCAACGCCCGTCCGCCGCCGATGTGTTGGCGCGCCGCATAGTAGCGCTCCGGCGGGAACAGCAGCGGCAGCGCGCCGTCGCCGATTTCGCCCGCCAGCGCCAGCATCTTCGGCCCCATCCCGCCGATGTATATGGGAATATCGCGCTTGACCGCAAAGCGCAGGTAGGCGTCCGCGCTCCAAGCCAAAAACTCGCCGTTGCATGTAGCGCGCTGGCCGTTCAGCAGCCGTCTTATAGCCCTAACCGATTCGCGCAACGCGCCAAGCGGCTTGCGATGGCGAAGCCCGATCCAGTCCAGAAACTCCGCCGCGCCCGCCGATATTCCCAGCAGAAACCTGCCGTTCGACGCTTCGTTAAGCGTCGCCGCGAGCATTGCGATTTCCGACGGGTTCATCGTGTAGGGGTTGAGGACGCAGCTTCCGATGCCGATGCGATTGGTGTTGAGCGCAATCGCCGTGAGTATCACCGGCGCGCTGCGAAAGAACAGGTCGTTGCTTACCCAAAACTGATCGAAGCCCTGCGCTTCCGCTAATTGCGCCAGTTCGACATACTGCGGCAGCGTTAGGTCGTTGTTGAGGCGCAGGCTAAACCGCATCGCCGCTTCCCACAACCGCTTCCGCCTCGATCTCGACTAGCAGCGAATCGTCCACCAGCCGCGCCTCGACCAGCGTGCATGCGGGGCGTATGTCCGCAAAGAACTCGCCGTGAACGCGCGCCACGCTTTCCCACAGCGCGATGTCTTTCACATAGATGCGCGTCCGTACAACATCCGATAGGCGGCCGCCCAGCGATTCCACGGCGGATTGGATGATTTCCAACACCGCGCGCGTCTGTTCGGCGGCGTCGGCGATGCCCAACGCCCCCTCTGCGCCGCTCGCAGTGCTGCCCGAAACCAGGATGCGCTCCCCCACGCGCACCGCTCTGCTATAGCCGCCGACCGCCTCCCAAGGCGTGTTGGTGGAATATCGCCGCCTAGAATTTGCCATATAGAAAGCCCCGCTTTGCGCGCTTGCGTCTTTGCGTTAAACCCTTGCGTCATTATTGCCGCCGCAGCGCCGCAATCGCAAGCGCCGCCCAACCCGCCATAAGGCACACGCCGCCCACAGGCGCAACCGCGCCCAAGACGCCCACGCCGCTCAGCGCGAGCGCGTACAGACTGCCGTTAAACAGCAGCGTTCCCAGCGCGAATAGCGCGCCGGCGACGTTGAGCGCAAGCGAGCGGCGGCGAATGGCGAGCAACCCAACGGCAAGCAGCGCAAGCGCGTGATACATCTGAAAGCGCGCCGCCGTCTCGAACACGCGCAACGCATCGGCGTCCAGCGCGTCCCGCAGCGCATGCGTCCCCGCCGCGCCCGCGACGACCGCCAGCAGCCCGAACAGCGCGCCCGCCGCAAGCCATATGCGGGCGGCGCCGGCCGACGGCGCTGGGGGCGTGGTTGGGGGATGAGGTTGTGGGGGCATAGACGCAACCTTGATTCGGTGTAGTTGTGTGTATAGTAGCAGACGCTCAAGCGCTAATCTAGCGAAATATGAAACCCAAATATAGTAGCATTATGCGGGTGGCAATCCATAGTATATTTGTGCTATGCTTTCTGATATTGAAATTAGGAAGGCTGTTATGGCGCATCAGTCAACCGATGTCGACTTCGCCAACGTCGTCGCGTCCGCCGCCGCGCAGATATTGAGACGCTGGCAGAAATATGAAGCGGAAGCCAATATCACCAGCGCGGTGCGGGATTTTCTAGTCAGCGCCGTCTTGGCGAAGCCCGGCGATATGGAAGAGGAAACTCATCCGTCCGACGCATCGCGCAATTTGGTTGATCTACGAACCGCAGGTACGCTAATTGAGGTCAAGCGGCGCATTGCGGGGGGCAGCAACAGCAGCACGCCCAACGCTGAGTATGTGGCGCAGCTGGACAACTATCTTGTGGAATCGCAGGATGCGGGCAACGGCGTGCGCTTGGGCGTGCTGACCGACGGCAAGCATTGGGCAGTGCGCTCCAAAGCGGGCGCTCCCGTGCGATCGGGGTTTCCGTGGGCATTCACGCTGGAAGCGGGCGCTGATAGCGCGGAGCAGCTGCGCTTGTGGCTGCGCGATAGCGTGCTGCTCGCCGCCGAAAATATCACCGTTACCAGGGATAGCCTGCAGGAACATTTCGGACCCGGCAGCCCGCATTATGAGCGCGACATAGAGGCGCTAACGCGGCTGTACGATAGGTTCAAAGATACCGAAACAATTCGGGTTAAGCGCAATCTGTGGCATGACCTGCTGCGCGCCGCGCTCGGCGAAGTGGCGAATGAATTGCCGCAGCAAGACGACCTGTTCGTGCGGCATACCTATCTCACGGCGGTTATAGGGATAGTGGTGCAGGCGGTGTTCGGGGTAGATGTGGATGCGCTCGCCGCCTCGGATCCGGACGACCTGCTGGCGGGGCAGCAGTTTCGCAGCCAAACGGGGCTGCAGGGCGTAGTGGAATCGGACTTTTTCGTTTGGCCGACAGAGGTCGGAGGGCAGGCATTCGTCAAGGCGCTGGCGCAGCGAATTAGCCGCTTTGACTGGCAGGGCAGCTTCCCCAACGATATTGCGTCCATACTGTACCAGTGCGTCATACCGGCGGACGAAAGACGCTCGCTCGGCGAATACTACACCCCCGAATGGCTGGCGCGCGCTATGGTGTCGGAGCTTGTGTCTAACCCGCTTGAGCAGCGCGTATTGGATCCGTCCTGCGGCAGCGGCACGTTCATCGTAGAAGCGGCGCGGCATTATATCGCGCATGCGAGAGCGGCAGGGATTGCGCCGGATGAGGTGTTCGGCGGGCTGCATAGTTCGGTTGTGGGGATCGACGTTCATCCGTAGCGGTTCACCTTGCGCGCGCGGCGTGGGCGCTTGCCGTAATGCCCGCCATCAGGGACGCCGCCGTGAGCGACGTCAACGCTCCCATATACCTTGGCGACGCGCTTCAGCTGCGCTACCGCAGCGACGACATGTTCGCAGAACGCGAAGTCGCCATCGCGGTCGAAAACAACGGCGACGGCACGGAAGCGCTTGAGCTCAAATTCCCGCGCGAGCTTGTGGACGACGCGCAGGCATTCGACGGGTTTATCAGCGATATTGGCGGATACATAGAGAGAGGCGATAACCCTGCATTCGCGCTCGACGACCATAGCATCGACGCAGCGCAGCGCCCGATGCTGCTTGCCACAATCGCGGCGCTGCGGCAGCTGCACGCGCAGGGACGCAACCATATATGGACATACTATATTCGCAACATGGTTCGCCCCGTATCGCTGTCTCATTCCAAAGTGGATGTGGTGGTGGGCAATCCGCCGTGGCTGAACTATCGCAACACATCCAGCGCGCTGCGCGAAGCGTTGGCGCAGCAGAGCCGGAATGACTACGATATATGGACGGGCGGGCAGTATGCTACGCACCAGGATGTGGCGGGACTGTTCTTTGCGCGCAGCGTGGATCTATATCTGCGCGAGGGGGGCAAAATCGGAATGGTGATGCCGCACAGCGCGCTGCAGTCGGGGCAGTACTCCAAGTGGCGGACGGGGCGCTGGAACGCCGCCACCAATGGACGGTCGCTGTCTGTGGACTTTGGCGTCAAGACGGCGTGGGACTTGGAAAAGTTGGAGCCCAATACATTCTTTCCGATTGCATCGTCGGTGATATTCGCAGAACGCAAGGGCGCTGCCGAAACGGGAAAGCCGCTTGCCGGAAGCGTAGAACGCTGGCTGGGCGCAACGGGGTCGGACGATGTGCGTCGTGAACGGGTTCGCATAGTCGACACATCGGGCGAGGGCGCCTCGCCGTATGCCCGCTATGCGCGTGCCGGCGCAGCGATTATTCCGCGCTGTCTGTTTTTCGTGAACGAAATCGAAAATCGCGTCCTTATCCAAGCGCCCAATGCGATAATGGTTATCCCGCGCAGAGGGGCGCAGGACAAAGCGCCGTGGAAGGACATCGATCTGACGCGCCTAAACAACCAAATGATAGAGACGTCCCATGTGTTCGATGTTCATCTAGGCGAGACCGTTGTTCCATATGCCACGCTTGCCCCGCTCAAAGCGGTATTGCCGTTCAAGCAGGGGGATGCTGCGCTGCCTACCGATGCAGACGGCGTATTCGGCATAAACCTAGGCAGATTGAACTGGCGCATGCGCCGGCGTTGGCCGACTATCAACGACCTATGGGAAGACAACAAGTCTCCTAACAACAAACTAAGCCTGCTGGGGCAGATAGACTACTATGCGAAGTTGTCATCGCAGCTTGAATATCTGCAATCGCACGCCGAAACCATCCGCGTAGTTTATGCGGCCTCTGGAATTCCTACCGCCGCGCTGCTTCACGATGATAAGGTAATCGTAGATACCACGCTATACTGGATCGCCTCCAAGACGATGCGGGAAGCCCATTACTTGACGGCTATCATCAACAGCGCCGCTCTGTATGAGGCGGTGGAGCCGCTAATGACTAAAGGGCAGTTCGGCCCGCGCCACCTGCAGAAACACTTGTGGAAACTGCCCATCCCTGAGTTTGACGCGGACAATCCCGCTCACAGCGAGATAGCGGATGCGGGCGAAGCGGCGGCATTGGGGGCGCAAGCGGCGCTGCGCGAACTGCAGGCTGAGCGCGGCGGCGATGTGAGCGTGCGGATTGCGCGCCGCGAACTGCGTAAATGGCTAGAGGCGTCCGCTGAGGGACAAGCGGTCGAGGCGGCGGTGGAAGCATTGCTGCATGGTTGATCCACCCGGACGGCTCGAATCTGTTTGCGCGCCGCCAAGAGGTCGATTCTGCCATTAACTACATCGCTAACGCGGCAAAGCGCGCCGTCGGTGGATAGGGCGCGTACACCCGACGCTATCGTCGCGCCCGCCGCCATAGCCGGGTGAGCGCGGCGGCCTTTGGCGGCTACGCCACTTCGCCCACCAGCGCCGCCACGCTGCCGAGCGCAAGATCGCGGCGGCGTATATGGCGCAAGCCGGCGCGCTCCATCGCTGACGCAAGTTCGCGCGCGCTTAGGAATTCGTCCACGGACTCCGGCAGGTATGAGTATGCCTCGGCGTCGCGCGCAAGCAGCGCGCCTAGCAGGGGGGCGAGCGTCCGGAAGCATTTCGGCAAGACGCGGCTTCGGATGCCGCTGCCTTCAATGCGCACAATCTCTAGCACCGCGACGCGTCCGCCGGGGCGCACTACGCGCGCCATTTCGCGCAGCGCGGTCGGCACGTCGATGAAGTTGCGGACGCCGAAGCCTACGGTGGCGCAGATGAAGCTGTCGTCGGCAAACGGCAGAGCGTGGGCGTCGCCGGCTATGAATGCGGCCTGCGCGGCGAGGCGCTGCCGCTGCGCCTTTCGCTGCGCGAGCGCCAGCATCTGCGGCACGAAGTCTATGCCTATGACGCTGTCTATGTTGGGCTTGCGCGCTAGGTCGAATGCGAAATCGCCGGTGCCGGACGCCACATCCAGCGCCGCCCCGAATAGCCCCGACGCCGCGGCGTCGGATGCCGCCAAGTGCCGCCAAGCGTAGTGCCTGCCGCCGGTCATAACGGTGTTTAGCAGGTCGTAGCGGCGGGATATGCGCCCGAACATTCGGCTTACATAGCGCGCGCGCGCTTGTCCGCGAAGCTGCGCCATTAGTCGGCGTCCCCGGAGCGCAGCGCCTTGATTGCCAAGGGCAGTTCGGGCAGCAGATCGCTTGCCACCATACCGGTATCGCCAAGTCTAGCGCGCACACGCTCGCCCACAAGTCCATGCAGATACACGCCGAGCGCGGCGGCGTTTTGCGGGGACACGCCTTGTGCCAGCAGCCCGGCGATGCTGCCCGCCAACACATCGCCGGTTCCTGCGGACGCCAAGCCGGCGTTGGCGAAGGGGCTTAGCATAGCGCCGCCGTCGGGGAAGGCAACCACGGTATAGGCGCCCTTTAAGACCACGATTTTGCGCCAGCGCGCCGCCGATTCCATCGCGGCGCTGATGCGGTCGGACTGCACCTCGCGCGTGGACATACCGGTTAGGCGCGCCATTTCGCCGGGATGGGGCGTGAGTATCGCTAGGTCGGGGGTGCGCTCCCACCAATGGGGCGTTTGCGCCAGCGTGTTCAACCCGTCAGCGTCTATCACGGCGGGGGGAAGGCGCTTATCCGAATATAGTACGGCCTCTATGAAACGGCGCGTGTCGTCGGCCTGTCCCATGCCGCAGCCTAGCAGCAGGCTGTCGCAATCGCGCAAGGCGTTCAACACATCGGCGGCGGCGGTGGGCGCTATGACGCCGGGGGAGGTTTCGGGCAGGGGCAAGTATGTGGGTTCGGTTGCCTTGGATGCCACTGCGGTTTGGATTGCGGCGGGCAGCGCAATCGCAACTAGCCCGCTGCCTACGCGGGTTGCGGCGGTTGCGGCCAGATACGCCGCGCCGATGTAGTTGGACGAGCCGGCGACGACAAGCGTCTTGCCGAAACTGCCCTTGTGCGACGCCGCGGGGCGATTGGGCAGCAGCGTTCTCATATGGGCGGCGGTCATTAGCGATAGCGGCGCATCGTGGTCGGCGGCGGGCGGCAAGCCGATGTCCGCGACTTCCAGCGCGCCAATCAGGGGGGCGGCGTGGTAGGCGTAATGTCCCGCTTTGGGATAGCCCATAGACAGCGTGACGTCTGCGGGGACGGATGCGGCGTCGGCATCGCCGCTATCGGCGTTCATGCCGCTTGGCACGTCGATTGCGAGCAGACGCAGGTGGGGGCGCTCTGCGCGCGCTTTCGCAAGCAGCGTCAGGATGTCCCGCAGCGTGGATTGGATGGGGCGGATGCGCCCGATGCCGAGTACGGCGTCCACCGCCATATGCGCGCTGTCGAGCAGGGCTCTTAACTGCGCCAACCCGACGTCGGATGATGCGGATATTATGGGAACGCCAAGCGCCTTGACGGCGTCTAGTTTAGGGTCGGTCGTGCGTCTATCGCGGCAAATGTACACGGTTACGGATGCGCCCCAGCGATGCAGATGGCGCGCGGCTACCAGTCCGTCGTCGCCGTTGTTGCCGGGTCCGACTAGCGCTGTTACGGGGACGCCGATTAGGGGCGCAAGCAGTTGGCGGATGCGGCGCGCTATGCTTAGCCCGGCGTTCTCCATAAGCGCGTCTTTGGAGACGCCCAGCGCTTCGGAGCGGTCTTCGATGCGGCGCATTTGGGCGGCGGTTACGATTTTCATATTGGTTGTCAAGGGTTGTGGTTAGCGCATTTCATAGAAATTTCTAGCCATCGTCCCTATCGATTCTAAATTGGATTTCAGGGATGGGATGAGGGGAAGTATGTTCGGGATAAAATGAAATCTGCCCAGTACCAGGGCATTGGACAGTCTTACTGACTAGGGCAGACATAAAACGCCCCGCTATATACACTTGACTGCTTGTATTAACAGCATCCACTAATTCGTTTGCTTGTTCGACAGTAAGTTTCTCGACCTTTTTAAGTTCTGGCGCTAAATTTTTGTTTGAGTTATCGTAGTCTGGAGAATAGCGAATTCTGCGGATAAAGGACTTGAACCAAAGGTCAAAGTCCTTTCCAAACAAGACCTCCAATACCTTTGAAGGAATGTCTGCCGCTTGTCTAACCTTCGCAGCCTGTTCACCGCGAAGAAACCCATAAGGGTCGGTGTTGTCGCACGTAACCGCCATGATAGTAAGCGGTCTTTCGGGATGGGCATCCGCGCGCCGCCGCCTTTCCGATATTGCGAAGCCAAGCTCTTGATCGCAATAAGCGCTTTCACAAAAATCTTGCGAGAGGATGGCCAAGAACATATCCATTGAAGATAGCGCTTCAAGTATAACTTCCTGCCATTGTGCGGTAGTTTGAATATCTTCATGGGCTACAAAAGCCGATACGCCTCGTTTAGCAAGCGAGTCTTTCACCTCTCCGGCCAACGGGCGTGTGCTAGATGCGTGGCTGATGAAAACTTTCACGCCTTCATCCCAAATATGCTGTGTCATGTTGCTTTTCTCCTTTTTATGGGCTAACTCAATAAGAACTTTCGTATATTATCAGCGATAAACATACTGACTTTCAAGGAGTGGTCAGCGAATTTCGTCGAGATTTTTAGCAATCCCATCTACAACTCCCCCGCAGCCGCAGGTTTTCGGCAATTCGCGGCAGGCGTCGCCATCGCGCCCACGCCCGGCGCAATAGGCGACGCTTTCAATGAACTAATCGGCGGCCAAACCCGCTAGTTGGAGCGCGGCTGTAGATGGTTAGGGTAGCATTCCCCATATGCGGCGTCATCGCTGTTTGTGCCGTCGGGACACTCGGTATTGTCCCACTTGGCGTTGCGGATGTCCTGCGCGTTCTCCATGTTCTTGGCGTCGGTGAGATCGGCGTCCTTGAAGTCGGTGTCGTCCAGCTTCGCGCCGTCGAAGTCCGCGCTGTCCAGGTCGGCGTTGGAGAAGTCTGTGTCCTCCAAGTCGGCGTTGGAGAAGTTCACATCGTTGAAACTGCCGCGCTCAAACTCGGCGTTGGTGAGGTTTGCGCCGCTCATATCCGCCTCGTCGAAATTGGCGTTTGGCCACACCACGTCGGACAAGTTCGCTTTCGCCAAATCCGCCTTCTCAAAGGTCGTCCTGTTGTCTGCTCTCATATGTCGCAGGTCGGCGCTTCCCAAGTCCGCGCTCTCAAAGTTTGCGCCGGTAAGATCCGTATTTATGAGGATTGCGTTGCGAAAGTCCGCATCCTCTAGGTTGGCGTTCACCAGGGACGAGTTGGACAGATTGGCGTTGATGAAGCCCACGCCGGACAGGTTGACGCCGCTGCTGAATGTGATGTTGGTAAGCGTTGCGCCTCTGAACTTCTGGGTGTTGTGCGCCCGCCTGCTCGCCCTGATGGTTGCGCCGGTCATTATGGCGGCGTCCAAGTTGGCGTCCCTAAACTGGGCTTCGGTTACATTCGTGCCGCTCAGGTCTGCGCCCTGCATCTGCGCGCCGTTAAACCTGGCGGCCTTGATGTCAGCGCCCTTGAAGTTTGCGTTAGTCAGCGTTGCCTTGCTGAAGTTTGCGTTGGTCAGGATTGCGTTTGACAGATTGATGCCGGTCAGATTGTTCTCAGTGAAGTCGATATTCCTCAGGTCGCAGCCGCTCAGGTTTGCGCCCGGCCTGAAATCGGAGCAGTTGGGAGTGGGTGTAGTATAAGACGGCGCTCGGGTGGCGGTAGGCGAAGGCGTCATCGTAGGCGTTGCGGTGGGTTTATTGCGAATATGCTGAGCCTCGCAGGCATCGAGCAGCGTCAGAACCCACCGCCGAACCTCAGGCGGTTCTTGCAGCCGTTCAGGTCCGTAGGCGTGTTCCAATGCGGCCGCGCACAGATCTTGCGTATCGAGGTAGGTAAGTTTCGCCTCTCCAATGGCTACGATGTTGCCCATAAGGGTAGATGCGTAATCGGAAGCGCCGGAGGCGGACGTCGGTGTTGGCGTTAACGTGGGCGTGAGAGATGATACCGGCGCGGCGGTGGCAACTGCGTCGAAGGCGAGAGTGAAGTTGCCGCTGATTCCCACTGCGTAGGTAGTCGCCTCTATCGTGTAGTTCCCCGGCGGCAGGGCGGCTTCTATCCGCGAGTTGAAATCGTTGGCGCTGATGTTGTTATTGCTGTGAAGCGCCGCGCCGTCTCTGCCCGCGCCCGCAAGCAGATATAGATACGGGTTGTGTTCGGACGTTAGGGATACGGTTACATTCGAAGGCGCATCAAGCGTGAATGTGTAGAAGCGCGCATGGCGCACTCCAAGCGGCGCATCCGGATCGTCCGGCGTCCTATCGGATACGCAGACGCCACTCCATGCGCCACTGATCCAACCGACGCTTATGCTATGAACGCAGCCATCGCCGCCATAGATCTGCGCCGAATACGCTAACCCTGCCAGTACTGCCGCCACAATAACCACTAGCGTTATTCGCCTCTTCAATCCGAATATGCTACTCAAATCTATGCCCCCTTCAAAGTGTCCGTCTGTCCGTATAATAACCCTTCTATTATTGCAAACAAAGCGGTTTCATTATAACCTCTCAGCATCACAATTGCGCCGTCGGCCACGAGTTCGGTTGCCCTCGATATTGAAGGGCATCGGCATAGTTCGATTGCCCGCGATACTGAAAGGCATCGGCAGTTTTCGGGCGCGCACGATTGTTGAAAGGCATCGGCAGTTGAATGAGATGATATGAACGCTGAGAACGGTCGGCTTGGCATTCTGGTTGTCGGCTAGACGGTTGAAAGTGGCGCGGTCAGGGAAAGGTTCTATGACCGCTTCAGCTTCTGCGGCTGCGGTGGCAGCGGTTGGGGCTTTGGTTTTGCTGAGTGTCATATCTTGCTCCGTATGACTGCTTGGCTTTAACGGCGCTTGCGGTTTTAGGGGCGCATGCGGCGCATTACACGGTGAACTTCGCCCGCACAATGCGCCGATTAGCGCAAGCTAGGTCGTCAGCGATTTCAGCAGCGCCTGCGTGCGCGCTACGGATGCGGCGGCGTCAGCGCCTACGGGGAATACGGACGCTATGAACTCGGTTGCGCCGGCGTCTGCGAATGCGCGGATATGCCGCTCTACCTGCGCCTCGTTGCCTACGACGGCTACTTCGGATGGACCCTCTGCCTCTTCGATGTCTAGGATGCGGCGGTAGTTGACCAGCGATCCGTAGCGCTCGAAGAGGCGCGCCGCCTGCTCTCTGCCTGCGGATTCGTCGTCCGCAACGGCGACGGGCAAGCCGACGGCCACGCGCGGGGACTGCCGGCCGGCGTCGCGCGCGGCGGCGTTGATGCGCGGCGCTATGTGGGAGTCTATGGCGCGCAGTCCCGCCATCCAAGTGATTGTGCCGTCGGCTGACGCGCCGGCGAGCCGCAGCATTCGCGGCGCCAGCGCCGAAATCATCAGCGGCACAGGCAGCGCGTCAGCAAGCGCAAGATCGGCGTGGACGCGAAAGAACTCGCCGTCGAAGTCCACTCTGCCATCTTCAAGCAGCGGGCGCAGCACGGCTAGGTACTCTTGCGTGTGCTTTGCGGGGCGGTCGTAGGATAGCCCAAAAGCGTCCTCTATGCCGGGCTTGTGGGACGGGCCGATGCCGAGCGTGAGCCGTCCGTTGGCGGCGATTTGCGCGGTGAGCGCTTGTTGCGCCAGCATCGTGGGATGGCGCGGGTAGGTGGGGACGACGCCGGTGCCAAGCGCGATGCGGTCGGTCTGCGCGCCGATGAGCGCCAGCGCGGTGAGCGCGTCGGGGCCGCGCGCTGATATGTGCGGCAGCCAGAAGCTGTCGAAGCCGTCCGCTTCCGCCTGCGCGCCCTGCGCTATGATTTCGGTTAGCCTGATTCTGTCCGTAGGCGCAGCGCCCACGAAAAGCCCGATTTTCATATGTCCCTCCGAGTGAGTTTTGGCGTATCGGCAAGCGGTTAAATCGGCGCTTGCGTTATCGCGTGTCTATCGCAGTGTTATCGCGCCAACATCGTATCAATCGCATCGTCGGGGCGAAAGCGGCGTGTTTGGAAGCGCGCTTATGCCTTATGCCGCCGAATGACGCGCTTGGCTATATGCCGTTTCGCAGCAGCGCGAGGGTGCGATGCACGAAGGCGCGCGCGATGGGCTTGTCCGATTCTATTTCGTAGTCTTCAAGCGTGGCTCGGAAGAAGTTCACATGGAACTTCTCTGCCGCGATGAATTGAGCGTCCAGGTGGTCGTTGCCGGGTTCGACCGCAAGACGCTGCACGGCGTTCTTCATATCGCGATGGCTTTCGTGATTCCAACCGCGCTCAAGCGCAACCGCCGTTATCGCGTCAGTGGCGGCGCCCCAGAGCTTCTCAGACGCTTGGCGCACGTCGCCGGCGGCGAATTCGCGCTCTGAGTCATCCAGGAACGCCAGCGCCGATTGGGAGCGTTCTGCGATTGTCATTTCTTCCTTAGCCATTTTGACGCCTCCTATGATTACTGCGCTTCTTGCTTCGATGGCAGCAGCGCAAGCATACGCTCCACGAAATCGTACACGATGAACTTGTCCGTTTCTACATCGTGAGGTTCAAGCGCAGGGTGGAACAGGTTTATGTAGAATTTTTCTATCGCCGCGAACTGAGCGTCCAAGCATTCGTTGCCGGGTTCGGCGGCAAGACGCTTAACGGCGTTCTTCATATCGCGGTGGGTTGAGCGCCGCCAGCCGCGATCGATCGCAACCGCCGTTACCACGTCCGCTGCGGCATGCCAGAGACCATAAGACGCCCGCCGCGTATCGCGGTCGGTGGGTTCGCGGGCGGGTTGCCACGCATAACGCAGCGTCGTGTGAATGTGATTGCGTATGTCTTGTTGAGTGAGCATTGGTTTCGCCTTTCGGGATGATTGCGGCGCATCCGTATCGTATTGCAGCGGTCGGTGCGCATATACGCATTTTAGCGCATCTCATCGGCGGCGGCGCGCTATGGGGACTAGGTTGCCGTGTTCGCTGTCGCCGATGACCGACGCCACGGCGTATTCGCGCGAGTGCGATAGGGACAGCGCAATGTCGGTCAGGCCGATGCGCTCGGCGCGGGCGGTGGCGGTGCCGTGCAGTCGGATGTGAGGCGCTTGTCCGCGCGCGCGCGCCACCTCGATGTCGCGCCAACGCACGCCGCGCACGCCGGTTCCTAGCAGCTTCATCACCGCTTCTTTGGCGGCGAAACGGCTGGCGAGCTGCGGCGCGCGGCCGCGGCAGTAGGCTATCTCCGCATCCGTGTATATGCGGCGCAGAAAGCGCTCGCCGTACTGCGCGTGAACGCGCTCAACGCGCCCAATCTCTATTATGTCAACGCCGGTAACTAGCATATGCGTTATCAGTCCATAGTCTTGGGTTGTAGCGGTTCGGTGTATCAGGCTAAGCGGGTTGGCGGCTAATCGGCGTATCGGATGCGGTATGCGCGTATCGGCATTGCGATTGCGGCGGCGCAACCGATTAGCGGCTGGCGTCAACCACTTCGGGTATGAGCGCTTCCCATCCTATCGCCATTATGTGCGCGCCTTGGCACATGGGGCGTATGTCGCGGATTATGCGCGCGGCTATGGCGGCGCTTGCGCGGCGGCGGTCGGGGGGGGCGGCCAGCTCGCGGATTAGGGCGTCGGGGACGCTTATGCCGGGCACATTGGCGTTCAGGTTGCGCGCCATATTCGCGGACTTGAGCATGATGCAGCCCGCCAGTATGGGCGCTCCAAAGCACTCCGCGCGCCGAATGAAGCGCTCGAATGCGGCGGCGTCATATACCGCCTGCGTCTGAAAGAAGCGCGCGCCCGCCTCGATCTTTTGCTCCATACGGCACAGTTCGCCGTCGACGTCGTCTGCGCCGGGGTTGACCACAGCGCCCACGAACAGGTCGGGACTGCCGCTCAGCGCCGCGCCGGACATATCGCCGCCGTGGGTTAGGCCGCTTAGCGTCCGCAGTAGCGCGGTGGAGTCGATGTCGAAGACGGGCTTGGCGTGGGGATGATCGCCGCCGCCGGGGTGGTCGCCGGTCATCGTCAGGATGTTGTGCACGCCTAGCGCCGCCGCCGCCAATGCGTCCGCCTGCAGCGCGATGCGGTTGCGGTCGCGGCAGGTGAGCTGCAGTATCGGCTCTATGCCGCTGTGCGCTAACATATGCGCCGCCGCAATCGGGGACATGCTCATTCGGGCGGTGTGCGAATCGGTCAGGTTGAAGGCGTCCACCACGCCGCGCAGGGCTTGCGCCTTGTCAAGCAGCGGCGCAAGATCCGTCCCCTTGGGCGGGTTCAGTTCGGATGTTATGACGAACCTATCGGATTGGAGCAGTTCGGAAAGTGTTGGCATTGCGGCATCCCATTTTGTTCGCTGATTTAGCGTGCGCTGATATAGCAGTCCAGTGGGTTCAAAATCGCAAGCGTTAGGGGTAAGCGCCTATCCCGCAGGTAGGGATGGGTTACAACCGGGTTATCAGTTGGGTTATCACTGGTGCGCATCGGCATTATAATTCGTAGATAGTGTAAGATAAAGCGGTTGCTATTCAGTTTAGATTAGGAGGATATGATGATAGCTCAGCCCCTTCCATTGGAAGAAACGGCTACCTGCCTCATATGCAACGGCCGGTGGGAGCGATACGGACCCTATTGGAAACCGATGTTTGCCAGAGCGCGAGCTTGCCCTTGCCAACACTATGGCGTCCATCAAGCGAATGAAGCGGTTCGCGAATCAAACATGAAGGTTGAAGGCATATCCGATGGGTGGAAGCTCTTTCGGAGATAATCGACAGATTGGAGGCTCCCTATGAGCGCAGCGCTAATTGACGGCAAGAGTATCGCGGCGGAGGTGCACGGCGAGGTTGGGGAAGGCGTGGCGGAGATGCGCGCTAAGCACGGCGTAGCGCCGGGGCTTGCGGTCGTGCTAGTGGGCGATGATCCGGCGTCGGCGGTGTATGTGCGCAACAAGCAGCGCGCCGCCAACGAAGCGGGGATGCTGTCCAAGGTGGAGCGGCTGGCGGCGGATACGCCTCAAGACGATGTGCTTGCGATACTGCGCCGTCTGAACGATGACGCGCGCTATCACGGCATACTGGTGCAGCTTCCGCTGCCGGATCATATCGACGAAGATGCGGTGATCGAGGCTATCAATCCGAACAAGGATGTTGACGGGCTACATCCGTTCAATATGGGATTGCTGACGGCGGGCAGGCCGCGCTTTGTGCCGGCGACGCCGGCGGGGATACAGCAGTTGCTGCTGCGGACGGGGAACGATCCGGCGGGCAAGCATGTGGTGGTGTGCGGCAGAAGCAACATCGTGGGCAAGCCGATTGTGAACCTGCTGATGCAGCGGCGCGCGGGCGCAAACGCCACGGTCAGCGTTTGCCACACGCGCACGCGGGACTTGGGGGCAATGACGCGGCAGGCGGACATACTGATAGCGGCGGTGGGCAGCGCGCAGATGATTGACGCCGATATGGTGAGCGAAGGCGCGGTGGTGATAGATGTGGGCGTGAACCGCATAGACGCGCCTGAGCGGCGGCGGGGCTATCGGCTTGTGGGGGATGTGGACTTCGATAGCGTATCGCAGAAAGCGTCCGCGATAACGCCGGTGCCGGGCGGCGTTGGGCCTATGACCATCGCTATGCTGCTGCAGAACACGCTTGCCGCGGCGCGCCACTCCATACATCCGAGCTGATATGAGCGCGCGGGATGGACGGGATGCGCCGAACTTGGGCGGCGGCGCAGGCATGCGAACCTCGGACTTCGACTATGAGCTTCCGCCGGCGCTGATAGCGCAGACGCCGCTGGAGCCGCGCGACCATTCGCGGCTGATGACGCTGAGCATAGCGGACGGCGGCATTGGGCATCATCGCTTCTACGAACTGCCCGGACTGCTGCGCCCGGATGATGTGATGGTGTTCAACGATAGCCGCGTTATGCCGGCACGTCTGTACGGGCGACGCATCGGCGGCGGGGGGGCGATCGAGTTGCTGCTGCTGGCGCGCGTATCGCCCGGGGTTTGGCGCGCCATCGGACGGCCGGGGCGCTATCTGCGTGCGGGGACGGCGTTTGAGATTACAAGCGGGGCGGGCGCAATGACGGGCGAAGTGCTGCAAGTCGAGGATGGCGGCGAGCGCATCGTGCGGTTGGACGACGATGCGCGGCTGCCGGAGGTGGGCGTGGCGCCGCTGCCGCCGTATATCACTGAGACGCTGGACGACGCAGAGCGGTATCAGACGGTCTATGCGAGGGTTGAGGGCAGCGCGGCGGCGCCCACGGCGGGGCTTCACTTCACCGAAAGCCTCTTGGATAGGCTGCGCGCTGTGGGCGTTGATGCCGCATTCGTATCGCTGCATGTGGGCTGGGATTCGTTTCGGCCGGTGAAGACGGACAACCCCGCCGAACACAAGATGCACTCCGAATACTTTGAGATTTCGGACGCAACCGCCGCGCTAATACGCCGCGCCAAGGCGGACGGGCGGCGCATAGTGGCGGTGGGGACGACCACGGTTCGGGTGTTGGAGAACGCCGCCGCGCTGTCGGGGGACGGGCTGCCGTCGGCGGGTTCGGGATGGGCGGACATATTCATCACGCCGGGCTATCGCTTTCGGGTGGTGGACGCGCTGATAACGAACTTCCACTTGCCGCGCTCCACGCTGCTGATGCTCACAAGCGCGCTTGCGGGGCGGGACGCGATGATGCGCGCCTATGCGGTGGCGGTGGCGCAGCGCTATCGCTTCTATAGCTTCGGGGACGCAATGTTTATCCGATAGCGGGCGGCGATCGATTAAGCGCGCGGGCGTCAAGGGCAAGCGCTGATGCGTTGGATATGGAATACGGGCGGCATAGACTGGGTATGAAAACATTCACGCTGACCAACGAACTTTGGCTGCCTGCGCCGCCGTGGGATGTGTTCCCGTTCTTTGCGGACGCCTTCAATTTGGAGCGCATCACGCCGCCGATGCTGCGGTTTCGGGTGTTGACGGCGCCGCCAATCGCGATGGGCGTGGGTACGCTGCTGGACTACCGCGTGCGGCTGCGGGGCATTCCGATGCGCTGGCAGAGCGAGATTACGGCGTGGGAGCCGCCGCATCGGTTTGTGGATGAGCAGCGGCGGGGGCCGTATCGGCTTTGGGTTCATGAGCATACATTCGCGGCACAAGACGGCGGGACGGCCGCGCGGGATATGGTGCGGTACGCCGTTCCGGGCGGCGGCTTGGTTCAGCGGTTGTTCGTCGCGCCGGATTTGCGGCGCATCTTCGAGTATCGCAGCGCTGCGCTGAGAGAGATATTTTCGGGGCAATCGGCTTGATAGCGCGGATTGGTTGCGCGTCATCTATGCGAATGCAGCGCGGCAGAGCAGATAGGTAGGGGGATAGCGTAGGTTGTTTCCGCAGACGGCGGCAGGGCGCTTTTTTCGGTCGTTTCGCAACCGCGATTATCGGATGCTGTGGTTTGCGGACGAGGCGACGAGTTCGGCGGAGCAGATAGAGTTTCTGGCGCTGGCGTGGTTCGTGCTGATAGAGACGGAGTCGCCGCTGCTGGTGGGGCTGTACGGGGCGCTGCGCTTCACGGGGACGCTGTTCGCGCCGTTCTACGGGGTGGTGGTTGACCGCTATGACCGTCTTAGGCTGCTGACGGCGGCGCGGATGGCGATGCTGGGCGTGGGCGTGGTTATCGCGGCGCTGGCGTTTTCCAATCAGGTTGCGGTGTGGCATATATTCGCGCTGACGGGGGTTGCGGGGATGGTGCGCGCCTTCGACAATGTGGCGCGGCAAACGCTGATAGCGGATTTGGTGGCGCGTCAGGATCTGTCCAATGCGATTGCGCTGACGCGGGTGGGGCGGGACGCTACGCAGATAGTCGGGCCGATTGTGGGCGGGTTCGTGTTGGAGTGGCAGGGGCTTGGTTGGACATACGCGGCAGTGATTGCGCTGCATCTGACGGGGGCGTTGTGCGTGATGATAGCGCGCGCGCCGTCTCGGACGCCCGCGGCGCGGGGGGCGTCGGTGCTGAGTACGCTGATGGAAAGCCTGCGGTACGCAAAGGGCAATCAGGCGATATTGGCGCTGCTGCTGCTGGCGTTTTTGGTGAACTTGACGGGGTTTCCGCTGAATCAGGGGCTTGCGCCGGTGTTCGCTCACGATATATTGCAGACGGATTCGAGCGGGTTGGGCTGGCTGCTGGGGGCGTATTCGGCGGGGGCATTCGTGGGTTCGGCGCTGATAGCGGGGATGGCGCGGCTGGAGCGCGCGGGGCGGGTGATGGTATTGGGCGCCGTGGCGTGGCATGCGGCGGTTGCGGCGCTGGCGTTTGTGGATCGGTTTGATGTATCGCTTGCGGCGCTGGCGTTTGCGGGCATATCGCAGTCGTTCACGATGGTAACGATGTCGATATTGCTGCTGGGCAGCACGCCGACGGAGATACGCGGGCGCATGATGGGTCTGCGCTCGCTGGCGGTGTACGGGCTGCCGCTGGGGTTGCTGGCGTCGGGGGCGGCGGCGGACGGCTTCGGGATATCGACGGCGCTAATCGTGAACGGGGTTGTGGGCATAGCGGCGACGGCGGCGATTGTGATGCCGCTGAGAAGCATATGGCGGGCGTGAATTTTGGCGCAGGGGCGTGTTTGCGTAGGGTTTTTAACGCAGAGGCGCAGGGGCGCAAAGTAAGGAGTGAGATCGATGGATGCTGACAAGCGGTAGGGGATGGCATATAATAGGGGCATTGCTACGATACAGAACAGATAAAAGGGGAGTGAGATATGCGAGAGAATGCGGCGAAGCATAAGCTGGAGCGGGGGGAGCGTGTTGTGTGCGTTTCGGGGTTGAACTCGACGCATGTGATAGATTTTCTGGGGCAGTTCGGGTTCGATGCGGTGTGGATCGAGGCTGAACACGGGCCGGTGGATTTCGCGGATATACCGGATCTGACGCGTGCGTGCGATGTGTGGGGGATGAGTTCGGTGGTGCGGGTGAATCAGAATAACGCCGGGGTTATCTACCGAACCTTCGATGTGGGGGCGCAGGGCGTCGTGATTCCGCATGTGAACACGGCGGCGGAGGCGCAGGCGGTTGTGGACGCGGCTAAGTTCCATCCGATAGGGCATCGGGGGATGTTCGGCAGCCGTCAGGGGTACGGGGATCCGGATTATGTCCACAAGGCGAATGACGAGACGCTGGTGGTCGTGCTGATCGAGGACATAGCGGCGGTCAACAATCTGCCGGAGATACTGGCGGTGGACAACATCGATGTGTTCTTCGTGGCGCCGAGCGATTTGGCGCAGTCGATGGGGCATTTGGGGGGTATAGACCACCCGGATGTAACGGCGACGATAGACGGGGCGCTGGAGCGTATCGTGGCGTCGGGGCGCACGGCTGGGGCGCTGGTTACGGACGCGAATGTTGAGCATTACATCGGCAAGGGCGTGCGGTTTATGATGACGGGGTGGCAGGCGTGGGTGGCGTCCGGCGCGGCGGCGTTCAAGGCGAAGGTGGACGGCGCAACAGGGTAGCGCGGGGGCGGCGGCGCTGAGATGGCTAACATAGCGTCCACGATCGAGGCGCGGCTTACGCCGAATCAGTTGGCGCAGCTGCGGACGGTGGCGCGCGTGGCGGACGGTTTCAGGCTGCGGTGCTGGCTGGTGGGCGGCGGCGCGCGGGACGCGCTTTTGGGGCTGGCGGTGTCGGACTTGGACATATCGGCGGTGGGGGCTACGGCGGAGTTCGCAGAGGCGGCGGCGAATGCGCTGGGCGGGACAGTGGCATCGCGCTCGCAGTTCAACACATTCGGCATCGGCACGGCAAGCGGGCGGTTGGACATCGCAATGGCGCGGCGGGAGACTTATGCGCGTCCGGGGGCGCTGCCTAGCGTGTCGCCGGGGATGATGGCGGACGATCTTGCGCGGCGGGATTTTTCCATCAACGCAATGGCGGTTTCGCTTGCGGCGGATAACTGGGGGGATCTGCTGGATCCGTTTGACGGGCAGGGCGATTTGCGGCGGGGCGTGGTGCGGGCGCTGCGTCCGTTTAGCTTCATGGATGACGCCACGCGCATATTTCGGGCGGTGCGGTACGCTGTGAGGCTTGGGTTTGCGCCGGACGCTGAGACGGAGCGGCTGATGCGGCGGGACGCGGCGCATATGGGCGGCATATCGGGGGCGCGGGTTCGGGGCGAATTGGAGCGCATACTGGGGGAAGAGCGGCGGGTGGCGATGCTGGCGGCGGCGAATGAGTACGGGGTTTTGCGGGCGGTTCACCCTGCGCTGGAGCTGAACGCCGATGCGGTGAATGCGCTGGAGCGCGCCGATGCCTTGGAGTACGCCGACAAGCCGCTGCTGGTGGTGGGGGTGATGGCGTATTGGGCGGCGGCGGAGCGGCATGCCGAACTTGCCGCGCGGCTTGATGTGAGCGCGCTGTGGGGCAGGATATTCACGGACACGGCTAGGGTGAAGGGTGAATTCGGGGCGTTGGGGCGGGACGGCATTAGACGCAGCGAGATATATCGGCGGCTGCGCGGCTGTCACGATGCGGCGATTGCGGCGTGCGCGGTGTGCGTGGGTGATGGGCGCATAGGGGGGCGGCTGGATCTTTATCGGCGGGAACTGCGGGATGCGCGGGCGCTGTTGAGCGGGGACGATTTGCTTGCGCTGGGGGTTCCGCAGGGGCCGGCGGTGGGGGCGATATTGGCGGAGCTGGTGTCCGCGCGCATCGACGGGGAGGTTGCGACGCGCGCGGACGAAACGGCGTATGCGCGGCGGCGGTTGGGGGATATGCGCGGCGGTTGACGGGTTAGCGCGCGAGTCCGCAAGCGATCGATTGACGGCTTGCGGGTACGCGCGAGGGCTAACCTACGACGTGGGTTGGTTTCGGTTTCTGTGGCGTCTGCCGGCGGATGCGCGCGGCGGTTGACGGGTTAGCCGACGGATACGCCGCCGGGGGATAGGCCGGGCTCGGTCATGGCGCTTGGGTCTAGGATTTCGTCAAGTTCGGCGGGGGATAGGGCGGTGGTTTCTAGGGCTACTTCTTTGACGGATTTGCCGCTTTGCTGCGCCTGCTTGGCGATGGCGGCGGATGCGTCATAGCCGATGTGGGGGACGAGGGTGGTAACGATGGCTAGGCCGCGCTCAACCATTTCGGGGCCTTTGGCGGTGGCTTTGAGGCCGCGTATGCACTGGGCGTCCAGGTTGCGCGCGGCGGCGGCAAGCAGGTCGATGGATTGGAGCAGGTTGTAGGCGCAGACGGGCATCATTACATTGATCTCGAAGTTGCCGGATTGGCCGCCGACGGCGATGGCGGCGTCGTTGCCGATGACTTGGGCTGCAACTTGGCAGACGGATTCGGGGATGACGGGGTTGACTTTGCCGGGCATGATGGAGCTGCCGGGTTGGACTTCGGGGAGTTCTATTTCGCCGATGCCGCCGCGTGGGCCGGATCCGAGCCAACGGATGTCGTTGCAGATTTTCATAAGGCTGACGGCGATGGTTTTGAGCGCGCCGCTTGCTTGGACGACGTTGTCGAGGGTGCTTTGGGCTTGGAAGTGGTTGGATGTTTCGCGGACTTGGACGCCTAGGGTTTGGGATAGGCGGGCGCAAACGCGGGCGGCGAATTCGGGGTGGGTGTTGACGCCGGTGCCGACGGCGGTGCCGCCGAGCGCCACTTCGGAGAGCTCAGTTTGGGCGTGGCGCAGGCGTGCGATGCCGCGCTCGATTTGGCCGGCGTATCCTAGGAACTCTTGGCCCAGGCGGACGGGGGTAGCGTCTTGGAGGTGGGTGCGGCCGGTCTTTATGACGGGCATGAACTCGTCCGCTTTCTGCGCCAAGCCTTGCTGAAGCCGCTCTAGGGCGGGGATAAGGTCGTCGTGGACGGCTTTTAGGGCTGATATGTGGATGGCGGTGGGGATGACGTCGTTGGATGATTGGCCGATGTTGACATGGTCGTTGGGGTGAACGGGGGAGCGGGAGCCTAGGGCGCCGCCCAGCATTTGGATGGCGCGGTTTGAGATGACTTCGTTAGCGTTCATGTTGGTGGAAGTGCCGGATCCGGTCTGAAAGATGTCCACGACGAACTGGTCGTCGAGTTTGCCGTCGATGACTTCTTGGGCGGCGGCGGCTATGGCGTGGGCGAGTTCGGGGGGAAGCAGGTCGAGGTCGGCGTTGACTTGGGCGGCGGCCTGCTTGATTTGGCCGAGGGCGCTGATGAAGGAGCGGCCGAAACGCAGGTCGCTGATGGGGAAATTCAGGACGGCGCGCATGGTGTTTGCGCCGTAGTAGGCGTGGGCGGGGACTTGGAACTCGCCCATGGAGTCGCGCTCGGTTCGGTGGGCTTGGGGATTGTCCGGCATATGGTTTCTCCTAATTCGCTTTATTTACTTTATTCGCCTTTGAAACCTTGAGGCTTCTTGAATCTTGGGATTTAAGTCCATAGTATTTGCAAGATATTGGGCGGCGGCGATACGCCATACCATCGTAAGGCTGAACGGCGTTGCGGTATATTATTGCCGATTGGGGGGATGTATCGCAATGCGGGCGCAAGGCGGCGAGGGTTTGCTGTTGGATATGAACGATAACTTTGCGTCGTCGCTGACTTTCGCGGATATGTTTTGCGGGATAGGCGGGTTTCATATTGCGGCGGCGGGAATGGGGATGCGCTGCGTGTTCGCCTGCGATATCGATGGGGAAGCGCGGCGGGCTTATCAGCAGAATTTCAGCATTGAGCCGGCGGGGGACATTACTGAGATTTGTCTTGACGATGTGCCGCAACACGATGTTTTGTTTGCGGGGTTTCCGTGTCAGCCGTTCAGCATTATAGGGAATATGCGCGGGTTTGAGGATGCGCGGGGGACGCTGTTTTTCAACTTGGCGCAGGTGATTGAAGCTAAGATGCCGATGGCGTTGCTGTTGGAGAATGTGCGGCAGCTTTCAAGCCATAATAAGGGGCGCACGCTTGCCAGGATTATGGAAGTGTTGGCGGAGTTGGGGTATCGCGCGGATTGGCGCATTTTCAACGCCTTGGATTTCGGGTTGGCGCAGAAGCGCGAGCGCACTTTTATAGTGGGGTTTCGGGATCATTCGGTTGCGTTTGAGTGGCCAGAGCCGATTGGGGAACCGCCGTCTTTGGATACGGTTCTTGAACGGGAAGCGCCTGCGCGTTATTTCGCGAGCGATAGGATACGGCGCAAGCGGCGGGCGGAGCATCGGAGCGCGCATCGGCTGGCGATATGGCATGAGAATAAGGGGGGGAATGTGTCAAGCCATCCGTTTTCGTGCGCGCTGCGGGCGGGGGCGTCGTACAACTATCTTTTGGTGAACGGGGAAAGGCGGTTGACGCCGCGGGAGATGCTTAGGCTGCAGGGGTTTCCTGATTGGGTTGAACTGCCGGGTTCGTATCAGCAGATACGAAAGCAGACGGGGAATGCGGTACCTGTGGCGGTTGTGAGCGCGGTTCTGGGGAGAATGATTTGTGGGATGTTTAGCGGGGAATTTAACGCAAAGGCGCAGGGGCGCAAAGGGTATAGTTCGGATTGGGCAGCATCTTGCAGTAGGCAGTAGCAGAGGGTAGGGCAGTATGGCAGATAAGGTAACGCCGGATGTTCGCAGTCGCATAATGGCGCAGGTGAAGTCGAAGGGGATGAAGCCTGAGATGAAGGTGCGGCGGTTGCTGCATGGGTTGGGGTATCGGTATCGGCTGCATCGGGCGGATTTGCCGGGCAGGCCGGACTTGGTGTTTCCGTCGCGGCGCAAGGTGGTGTTTGTGAACGGCTGCTTTTGGCATCGGCATTCGGGCTGCGCTAAGGTGCGAATTCCTGCCACTAATCGGGATTACTGGGTGGCTAAGTTGGAGCGAAACTATAATCGGGACAAGCGCAATTTGGCGTTGCTGCAAGGGGATGGCTGGGGAGTGATGACGGTGTGGGAGTGTCAGTTGCGGGATTTGGGGGATGTAACGGATAGGCTGGTGGCGTTTCTGGAGGGGTGATGTTTCGCAGTTCTGATTTCTCATCGACTAAGCGTCGCCGCTAGGAAGTCGGCGGCGAGTTCGGCGGCGTGGGCTTCGCTGCCGTGTAGGCTGTGGTCGGCGGCGGGTATTTCGCGAAATTGGACGGGTTGGCGCACATCGTCTAGGGCGCGCCGGATGGCTGGGGACGGGGCTACGCGGTCGTTTTGTCCGGCTATGAATAGCTTAGGGCGCTTGTCTCGCTTTATGGGCGATGCTGCTACGGCGGATGCGGGCGGCGCAATCAGCGCTAGGCTTTTCGCCGACTTGCAGCGCTTGAGTTCGCGGAGTATGAGCGCCGCGCCGAAAGAGTAGCCGACTAGGGCAAGCCGTTTGCGGTCTATGCCGGGCCATTGGCGCATTAGGTTCAGCGCGCTCTGTATGTCTTCGGCTTCGCGCTTGCCGTTGGTGAACTCGCCCTCGCTGCCCTCAACGCCGCGATAGTTGAAGCGCAACGCCGCTAAGCCCATCGCAGCTGCGGCGCGGCATACGGCGGTTACTACAGGGTTGTCCATGTTGCCGCCCAACAAGGGGTGCGGGTAGCATGCCACAAGCGCAGGGTAGGGCTGCGGCAGTTCGGTGGGAATGGTCAGAACGCCCTCTAGTGTGAGTTTGCCGCTCTTGAACGCAATGGCGGATTGGCGCATTGCGGCTATCCGGCGCTTTCGCCAAGCCACCGGTTGAAGAAGGCGGTTGCCATATCGGCGACTTGGGATACATGCCCGCCGAAGAAGTGGTCTGCGCCGTCGATTACCTCAATGGACTTGGGGTCGGAGTAGCGGCGCGCCAGGAATTTGAACTGCTGAACAGGGAAGTCGTGGTCGCGCGAGCCGCATATGAGCAGCTTGGGCTGCAGGATTTCGCGCGCGCCCATTTCGTTGAAGACGCGCGAGGGGCATGCGATGGATACGATAGCCTGGGCTAGGTTGGATTGCCACGCCGCGGTTAGCGCAATCGCCGCGCCGAATGAATAGCCCGCGATTCCGATGCGGCTGGCGTCCACGCTGTCGTTGAGCGAAAGGCATTCGAGCGCTTTTTGGGCGTCGCGGATTTCGCCGGCGCCGCCGTCGAAAGCGCCTTCGCTTAGGTCGACGCCGCGAAAGTTGAAGCGCAGGGCGGTGATGCCGGCGGCGGATAGGGTGTCCGCAAGCGTTGCCACGATGGCGTTGTACATATCGCCGCCGTATCGGGGGTGCGGATGGCATATGACTACGCCGGGGAAGCGCGCGGCGGCGTGCGCGGGGATGTGCAGAGCGCCTTCTAGGGTTAGGCCGTCGCTTTGGAATGTGATGTCTTTGCGGATTGCGGGCATAACTCGGCGCATTCCGGCATAGGGCAGGGTTAGGATTTCTTGGGCGGCCTGGGCGGCAGCTTGGGCTTGCGTATATTTACGGGTTTGGGCGTTTCGCCACCCTCGATGACTTTGCCGCCAATTTCTTTGGCAGCCGCAATTTGGCGTTCTCGCGGCGAGGGGTTCGGTTCTCTAACCATATCTTACTCCTTGTTATCAGTAGGCTCGGGGTGTATAAACTCTACCATTTCCACCTCTTTTGTGGGGATTTGGGGGCATAGATCGGCGCATCCCGGCATAGATCGGGTTAGGATTTCTTGGGCGGCCTGGGCGGCAGCACCCTAGGCTTGCGTATATTTGTGGGTTTGGGCGTTCTGCCAAACTCGATGATTCTGCCGTTAATGTCTCTGACAATCGTATTTTCGCGTCGAGAGGGATTCGGTTCTCTAGCCATGTCTTACTCCTTATGATGGTCAGTAGGCTCGGGGTGTATAAACTCTACCATTTCCACCTCTTTCGTGGGGATAAGAAAGGTGGGCATAGAAGCGCTGTCTTGGTCGATTTCGGCGCTGATAAAATCCCCGGATTCGTCGAGCCATTCGCCTTCAGAAATCCGAATATGCCCTTCAGTAGGATTTGCAGGCCATTCGGACGGCCAGCCGTAGAGTTGGCGGTCGTGTGTCAAGTGTAGCACAACATAGCAATCGGTGTTGCGCGAAAAGGCTGAGTACCATTCCGACGGGTATGAATTCTCTTTTGTGAATCGAATCCACCTGAAGAATTTGTGTATTATATCGTTGTTGGAAACTCCGACGACGATTACCGCAGAAAAAGCCGCTGCTGTCACGGAAATCGGAATGCCCCATTCGCTGCCTATCGGAGATAGACGCTCTACTATTATCCATACAGTTTGCCCAATCGCAGTGAACACTAGCGCGTGAATTATCTTTCCAAAGTTGTTGGGTTTGGGGTAGGAAGTGAGGAAGTAATAGAACGCCGCCGCCACAAAACCCGGCAACAGAAACCAAAGAACTTGAATAATTTCGTTGTTCGTCAGCAGCGCCAAACCCATTGCGTTTACCTTCATTGCTATTAGATAGCATAGCCATAGCCTACTAAGTTGTAATATAGGCTACGCTATGGATTTTGACAAGCGTTGTGCTAGAATTGCGCGCATGGAATAGGTAGCCAATCGTAAGACAGCGAAACGGACTTGCGCGCAGGGCAGGTCGGGGGAGATTAGAATTGAGAGAGGTTGATCTTCGCAGCGATACGGTAACGCATCCTTCGGCTGAGATGCGGCGGGCGATGGCGGAAGCGGAGCTTGGGGACGATGTGTTCGGGGACGATCCCACGCTGAACCGGCTGGAGGCGATGGCGGCGGAGCGGCTGGGCAAAGAGGCGGCGGTGTTTGTCGCAAGCGGCACAATGGGCAATCTGGTGTCCATTCTGACGCACGCTCAGCGGGGGGACGAGATCATCATCGGGGACAAGGCGCATATCTTTCGCAGCGAGGCGGGCGGGGCGTCGGCGCTGGGCGGCGTGGCGTACAACACGCTGCCGAACAACGAGCGCGGGCTGTTCGACCTGGACGAACTTGAAGCGGCCATCAAGCCGCCCAATGTCCATTTCACGCGCACCGCAATGATAGGCATAGAGAACACGCACAACGCCTGCGGGGGGACGCCGCTGACTGCGAGCGATACGCAGGCGGTTGCGGATATAGCGCATCGGCACGGCATACCGCTGCACATAGACGGGGCGCGGATATTCAACGCTTCGGTGGCGCTTGAGACGCCGGTGGTGGAGCTGGTGCGGGATGCGGATAGCGTGAGCTTCTGTTTGTCCAAGGGGCTGAGCTGCCCGATAGGGTCGGTGATTTGCGGCAGCGCGGAGTTCGTTGAGGGGGCGCGCAAGTGGCGCAAGATGGTGGGCGGCGGGATGCGTCAGGTGGGGGTTGTGGCGGCGGCGGGGATAGTGGCGCTGGACGGGATGGTGGAGCGGCTGGCGGACGACCACGCCAACGCGCGGCGGCTGGCGCAGGGGCTGGCTGAGATACCCGGGATAGCGATCGAGCCGGATAAGCTGCCCACGAACTTGGTGTTCTTCGAGATAGAGCGGGGGGACCCTGCCGCGATAATGCGGGAAATCGGCAAGCGCGGCGTCAAGGGGGGGATGCCGACTAGGTCTTGGCGGTTCGTTACGCACTACGGGATTACGGCGGATGATGTGGACTATGCGCTGGAGGCGATGGAGGGGGCGATGCGGGGGTAGGGGGCGTCTCCTTAGCAACTCCATTATTGGCGCAGCATTATATCCTATGGAGTAGCCTTAGTCCCGTTCATCGCAAACATCTTGGTTATCCCTCAGCCATTCCAGTAGCGCCTCTGCCGCCCATAGATGGCCGTTCTCGTTCCAATGAAGGTCGTGTTTCCATTCCGCATTTCCGGGATCCTCGCCCCTATGCTGAACGATGTATTCGTGTTGGTCTATGACGGGGATTTCCAGCCCCTCCGCCATTGCGATTAGGCGATCGAAAAGCAGGTTTCCATATAGTTTGGCGCTGTGAGTCGTTAGAATGACGAGATTAGCGCTGTCGCGGTCTACGCGCCGTTTGAACTGCTCCAGCCCGAATTCGGTGTATGCCAGCGCATCCTCAAAAACGGGCGGCAGATCGGTTTCCGCGAATGTTGGATCTATGTGTCTGTATCGGCTTGGCGTCCATTCTTGGAGAAACGCTGAATAACGTTGTTGCTGTCTGAGCAAATCCGCCCGCCATAGCATTAGCTCCCGTGGGTGCGGCTCTACTTCATAAAACATCATCTCAATTTTGGCGTCCAACCATTTAGCTAGATAGGAATACTTGATGGTTTCCCACTCCCATTTTGCGAAGTGGTGGTACATGCTGTTTTGATACTTGGCGGGATCTTCAGCGCGTCTGAGGAATGCTTCATAGAAGGGCCGCTCCCGAATGGGCGGCCACGGCAGTTTGAACGCGCCGTAATCGGGATCCGGGGGGCGCAACTCCGGCGCTCCATCTACGCCTATCGCCGCCGTGAGAATCGGCATATGCTCAGGATGCGTTCCCCATCGCAATGCGCTGATAATCGGGGAATTGTCCCCAAAATCGTTATTGGTGAATACAAGCGCCACGACTTTGGGGCGCAGATGCCGCGCATACTCATCGTAGAATGCCAGCTGATTGATCTGCCCGAAGTTCCCTCGTCCAAACGCAGAGGCAGTGATGTCCAAGTGAGGCAGTTCGCGTGCGGCGCGCTCTTCCAGTTTTACCTGTGCCTTGTCTGCGATGGCTACTTCCTTTCCCACTACAAAAGAATCGCCGATGAGCGCAATGTGGCAGGTTTCGGCGGCGCGCTCCGGGCTAATAGGTTCGCGGTCTAGAAACCCGAGGCTGTTGACTTGGGTGATTGTCCAAAAATCAAGGTGATTCGAATAGCGTATTTCCTGATTGGGCGCCGTTACATTCCCAACATTGTGGACAAAGCGCCCCTGCCATGTATGATAGCCGAAATCTTTGGGATTAGCGGCAAACCCGTAAGGCGCGCTCACACGGAAGTACGTCTCCCCCGAAACCGCAATCAGCGTTATCCCCGCAGCGATTAGCAGCGCATTAAACGCGGCAATCCGCAGAATACGACCACATATTCGAGGGAGGGGGGTGAAGGCTATTTTCAAGAGGCGGCGCATCGGTTGGATTCTAAAAGCACCTTAATAGTCCGATTTTGAGCGGAAGCGGAAGGGGACATTACCCCCTAACTGCATATAAATGTGTATAAAGATGATCAATCGCCGAAAGTGGAAGAATCCCTTAATA
This sequence comes from Dehalococcoidia bacterium, assembly GCA_965204605.1. Classification (GTDB taxonomy): domain Bacteria; phylum Chloroflexota; class Dehalococcoidia; order Lucifugimonadales; family JADFKI01; genus Bin90. Next base: position 2,833,901 of record OZ241999.1, on the reverse strand, counting down.
GCAACGTTAGCATTATACCCTATCCAATTCACAGCCTCATACTTGACGGATATTCCCATCTTGTAGCGATTATCAGTTTGAAATTTTCTTAGGAGCCCCTGTATTAGCGGATACTTCGCGGTTTATACACTCAATCACTCAATTTTGAGAACGTCGAGCAAGGCGTTAAATGACAGAGGCGCATTATGTCTGATACAATCGTGTGAGTTTTCACAGGGGCAAGCGTGAGCGGCGTCTGCTGCGGACAGGCGGGAACGGCGATAATAAGGAGCGGGGCTTGAATAGAATAGTTGCGGGAATTGTGGGCGTGTTCGTGGTGGCTGCGATTGTGATTGTGGCGGCGCTGTTCTTCATCCTGCGCGATGACGCCGCCGATGACGGCTTGGCGTCGCAAGCGGCGGCGGTGGCTACACCCGTGGTGAGGGCGGACGCCGTGGTTATGCCCGTCCGCAGCGCCGATCTGAGTATGCCTAAGGCGGGGGTTGTCAGCGAGGTTTTGGTGGATGAGAACGAACTGGTTGGCGCGGGGCAGGTTCTAGTTCGGTTGGACGATGCCGACGCGGTTGCGGCACTTCAGAAGGCGGAGACGGCGTTGGACGCGGCGCAAGCCGACCTTGATGCGCTTCAGTCGGTAATCGCTGAAGAGCGCGAGCTTGAGGATGAAACCCGTCCGGGCAAGCTGGAGCAGGCGCGGCTTGCGGCTCAGCGAGCTGAAGAGCGCTACCTGCATCTTTCGGGCGCAAACCGCGCGGCGGGCGCATCGGTGAGCGCGGACGGCGCGGCGCTGGAGGCTGAGTTCGCAAGGGCGATCGCGGACGCCGAAACCGCAGTACAGCAGGCGCAAGACGCGGTTCTCGCCGCAAAGGGCGTGGCAAGCGCGCCCGGCATTCCGCAGACGCCCGAAAGCGTAGCCCGCGTTGCGAAGCGCGACGCTAAAATAGCGGCGCTTCGGCTAAATATCTTCGATCTGCAGGCGGCGCTAGACAATGCGGACGATGAAGCCGAACTTCGCAGCGACGCCGAAGAGGCGGTGTCGGTGGCTAACGCGCTGCTGCTGAACGCCAAGCGCAAGTTAGATGTAACGCGGTTGCAAGCAGAAGAGAATGAGCGCATCGTACAGAACGCCTACGATGACGCCGTAGTGGAATGGCGCATGGTTCACAAGCGCTATCTGGGCATCGATCTGACGGACGATGAGCTTCTGCAAGACCCGGACACGCTGTTCAGTAGCTGGGGCGTGGACTTGGATGAACTCTTCGACCGCGAGAATCAGCCGCTTGGGGATTCCGGGTTCATAGACGATCCCGCTACCCGCTGGGACGAGCTCAAGATTTTCGCTTGGCTGCGTCTGCATCCCGGCCCAAGCGCGATATTCAAAACATGCGAGGGCGTGAAACTGCCGCGCGCGATAATGTGCATGGAGCGGGAGTATGACGATGCGTGGGACGCGCTGTCCTCCTCTAGGGAAGACCTGCTGGCGCATGAGCTGAACGCCGCCAATTCAGTCGCCGCCGCCGAGAACGCCGTGGTGGTGTCTGAGAAGGCGGTTCGGGACGCTGAGCGCGCGCTGGAGCTTGTACCGGACGGACGCCGCGAGGTTGACGCTGAGCGCATTCGATCGGATATAGACGCCGCCAACGCCGCGCTGACGGAATTGCTGGATTTCGCCGATCCTGTGGAAGTAGCGCAAGCGGAGGCGAACCTTGAAGCGGCGGAAGCGGCGCTTGAGGCGCTGCTTCCGGACGACGCAGAGATTGCGGCGGCGGAGCAGGAACTTGCGGATTTGCGGCTGCGGATAGAGAAGATTGAGCGCGGCAGGGATCCGCTGGCGGAGGCGCGCAGAGACGCGCGGCTTGAGGCGGCAAAATCGCGGATTGCGCTGGCGACGACGAACCTGGATGCGGCGGAGCTTGCGCTGCAGGATACCGAACTGCGCGCGCCGTTTAGCGGCACGGTGGTGGCGTTGAGCGCCGAGACGGGCGAAGAGGTGGGCGCGCGGCAGCCGGTTATGCGCCTTGCGGACATATCCGAATGGGAGCTTCACACCGCCGATCTAGACGAACTTAGCGTTGTCAATCTTCCTGAAGGCAGCGGCGTGCAGGTGCGCTTCGATGCGCTACCTGATCTGGAATTGGCCGGCACGGTTACGCGCATTAGCCGCTTCGGAGAAGAGAAGCAGGGATCGGTAACTTACACCGCTGAGATACGGATTAGCGGCTCGGATCCGCGGCTGCGCTGGGGCATGACCGCGTCGATACGCAAGTAGCGCGTCGATATGGAATAGAGACGTCGGCCCATGCGCGCTTGCGGCATGTTTGGCGAAAGATACGCGCAAAAGGCGAACCCGTCAGGCTGCTGAACCCGGCGGGTTCGCGCGATGTAGGGCTTGGTGGAGCCAACGAGTGGACTCGAACCACCGACCTGCTGTTTACGAAACAGCTGCTCTGCCGACTGAGCTACGTTGGCTTGCAATCCATTCTACTACGAAATCGCCGACGTTTCCAGATGTTTCGGCTATATTCCCGTTTTGGGCAGCGCCTAATTTTCGTTTGGCAGTAGCAATAGACAACCTGATAAGATATAGTTTGTCATTGCCGATTGGAACTCCGAATTTTTCGACCAATTCGACCAACTCGGCGAATTCGCTGAAGCGCTTCGGCGCTGATTAAGAGAAACTTGCGTGGAATGGTAAGATGGGCAAACGCCGCGCCGCCGTGATGCGAATGCCGATTTTGTTGGGGGTGGCGCTGCTGTGTCTTGCGGGATGCGCGGGGCAAGCCAACCCCGATGCCTGCGTTAAGGATGGCGAAATGCTCCGCTACGGCTTCTACGCATTCTTTGCGCCTATGAGTTTCAGCGCCGACGAGGATCCTGCGTCGGTTGGCTTCAATACTCATATGGGGTATGAGGCGGACATACTGACCGCTTTGGAGTCGATGGACGGGGCAGGGTTGGCGTTTGAGCGCAAGCCCATCGCCGAATGGGACGATATTTGGCTGAAGCCGGCCGGCGCGGATTACGACGTGGTAGGAGGCGGCATCACCATTCTTGAATCGCGCACTTTGGACGCGGCGGGCGAAACGGCGGTGATGTTCACATCAGGGCATGTGAGCTTCCGCCAATCGTTGCTTGCGCGCGCCGCGGATGCGGAACGGCTCGCGACGCATGACGCGCTGAGCGGCGACGTGCGCGTCGGGGCGCTCGCCGGCACTACGGGCGAGGCGCGCTTGCTGGAGCTAACGGGGCTTGTGAACGATGACGGCGTTCTGCTTGCGGGCGTCCGCATCGAGACGTCCAACGGCGTGCTGACCGCCGACGGCAGTGCCGATTATGTCATCACATCGTCTCACGAAACGCCGAACCTGCAGGATAGAACGCTGCTTCATCCGCCCGACGATACAAAGCCGCAGGTGGTCTATCTTGGCGACGAACTCGGCGAATCGGAGTTGCTGGAGGCGCTTGCGGACGGCAGCATCGACGCCATTGCGCGGGGCGAGATAGGCAATCAAGACGCTTCGTCGGCAAATGGCGGCGCATTCGTAGTAACGGCGCTGGATCCGCAAGTCGAGTACGGCGGCTTTGCGCTTGCGGCAGAGGATGCGGAACTAGCCGCCTGCATCGACGACAAGGTGAACTGGCTGACGGACAACAGGCAAATCGGCTACGGGGAATGGCTGGCGGACACATCGGTCTTTATGCAGCGCGCGCAGCTTTGGAACGAAAGTGAGCGATAATACGCCGTTCAAGGCTTGCAATCAGCGTTTGCATATGCCAAATTCGCGGCGCTATGCGATAGATATTGCCGTATTAGGGCAATTTTCGCTGATACGGCGGCAAAGCGCTTGGATATGTCTGAGTATATTTGCGGCGTAATGGGCAAACAAGTATAATAGCGAAAAGGCTTCGGCGCATGCCGATTTTCGGGCGTTCCGGCGGCGTGACGAATAATGATTTCACAAGCCGCATTAGACCTGTTTTACATTTAAGGGGTGGAACCAGTGGAAACTACAATTGAGCGGGAAAACGGAATTCTGGTCGCCAAGGCGTCGGGGCGTGTTGACGGCAGCAACGCGCTTGAGTTTCAGGATACTTTGGAGAAATCCATAGGCGCCGAGGACAAGGTGGTGATCCTGAACCTGGGGCAACTCTCCTACATCAGCAGCGCGGGGCTGCGGGTCGTCCTGCTGATTGCCAAGTCGCTCCAAAGCCGCAATACCGAGTTCGCGGTGTGCGAGCTCCAGGAGCGCATCTACGAAGTCTTTCAGATGAGCGGCTTCGATCAGATAATCTCAGTTCACAAGACTGAGTCGGACGCGCGCGCTGCGTTCAACGGCTAAAAGCCGCGCTTGCCGCGGTGGACAAATTCCCGAAGCATGTGAGAATTGGATGTGATGGCAACACCATACAAGATACTTGTAGTTGACGATGAGCCGGATCTGCAGCCGCTGGTACTGCAGCGCATGAGGCGGTACACCCGCAGGGGCTTGTACGAATTCGTCTTCGCGCACAACGGCGTTGAGGCGCTGGAGGTGCTGAACGACGAGGGCGACATAGATATGGTGCTCTCCGACATCAATATGCCGCGAATGGACGGGCTTACGCTGTTGGAGCAGATCCCATCGGTCGACCCCAATGTGCGCTCGGTAATCGTGTCGGCTTACGGCGACATGAAGAACATCCGCACAGCGATGAATCGGGGCGCTTTCGACTTCGTAACGAAGCCGATAGACTTCGAGGATCTGAAGATCACCATCGAGCGGACGCTGCGCCATATGGAAGAGTGGCGGGACGCGCTCTCTTCGCGGGACAAACTGGTGGCGCTGCAGAACGAACTGGAAGTCGCCAACAAGATCCAGCAGTCGATTCTGCCGACGGAGTTTCCGAAAAGCCCCGACTATGAGATATTCGCCAATATGGAGCCGGCGCGCGATGTAGGGGGGGACTTCTACGATGTGATTCGGCTTGCAAACGGGCGGATTGGGCTGGCTATCGCCGACGTGTCGGATAAGGGCGTGCCATCCGCGCTGTTTATGATGTCCAGCCGCACATTGCTGAAGGGCACGGCGGTAGGCGTGGGCAAACCCGCCGAAGTGCTGTGCGAAGTCAACGATATGCTGTGCGAAGGCAACGAAACCGCCACATTCGTTACCGTGCTGTACGCGGAGTACGACCCGGCGGACGGCAAGTTCACCTACGCCAACGGCGGGCATAACACCCCGGTAGTGGTTCACGCCGACGGAACTTCGACCCTGCTGCCGCTGACCGGGGGCGTGGCGCTCGGCGTGCTGCCCGGCATACCGTACCGCCAAAACAGCGTAACGCTCAGCCCCGGCGACACCGTTGTGCTTTACACGGACGGCGTATCCGAGGCGATGAATGTGAATGATGAAGAGTTTGGGCTGGATCGCCTGTGCCAAATCTTTGAGTCGAGTCCCCCCAACGACGCGCAGAAAGCCAACCGTATGGTTTTTGAGGCGGTGAACAATTTCGCAGGCGAGGCGCCGCAGTCCGACGATGTGGCTTGCCTGACGCTTTATCATCGTGGGAGATCCTCTTGAGCGCGCAGATTTCGCTGGAAGTCCAGACCAACCTCGACGAACTTGAGCGCATCACTTCCGCAGTAGAGCAGCTGGCAGAGCAAGAAAATTGGCCTCCTCCGCTGGTCTTTCACGTCACGCTTGCGCTTGAAGAGCTGGCCGTCAATGTCATCAACTACGGAAGTCCTGACGGCAATCACAAGATTGAAATCAGGATGGCTTCCGAAGAAGACGCGCTGACCATCGATATTATCGACGACGGCTTGCCCTTTAACCCGCTGACCGAAGGCCCCTCCGTGGATGTGAACGCGCCGATAGAAGAGCGGCGCATCGGCGGGCTTGGCATTCATCTGGTTCGATCAATGATGGACGACCTGAGCTACCGCCGCGAAAACGGCAAGAATCACCTAACGCTGACTAAACGATTTGAAGGGTAGTGAGGCTAACCTGAGCAAATCCTAGGTGCTGTCGGCATGCGCCGATGTTGTCTTTTCGGCGTTGTTTGCGCGAGGGCGTTCTTTAACGCGAACGTTCCGCCGCGAATTGGAAAGGCTTTTGAGAGCAGCCAGCGCTTGCAAATCGGATATGCTTGTACGGTTAAGGTTCGCTAATCAGGCGAGGATGCCCGCATCTATGGACACCGCTAATTTCCGCGACGGCGCGGGTTCGCAATACGCCTATATGCGCTTTCGCCAATCCCGAATGTTCGCGCCGCTTGCGTGGCTTGCCGCCCTTCTTGCGCTCGCCGTGATTGCGGGATGCGGCAACGCCGTCGGCTCTGAGCCTGCGCCCGCTCCATCCGACGAGCCGCGCGCTCGAACAGCATTGGAAGCGTTGCGCGGGATTGCGCCCGACGCGTCCAACGCGCCCGCGCCGATGAGCGCTATGGGGGAAGAACAAGCGGCTACGCTCGGCATTTCCGACGACCGCATTCTTTTCGGCCAATCCGCGGCGTTCAGCGGCCCGGCGCAGGAGCTGGGGCGCAATATGAGACGGGGAATAGAGGCGGCGTTCTATGAAAAGAACAGCAAGGGCGGCGTTCACGGCAGAATGCTGGATCTAGTTTCGCGCGACGACGCCTATGAACCCGAAGCGGCGATTGCGAACACCGTTGAGCTTATTGAGATAGAAAGCGTGTTTGCGCTGATTGGCGCCGTCGGCACGCCCACATCGCGCTCCGCCACGCCGATAGCCGCCGCCGCCGGCATTCCATACATAGCCCCGTTCACCGGCGCCGCTTTTCTGCGCGATCCCAAGTGGGACAACATAATCAACCTGCGCGCCTCATACAATCAAGAGACCGAAGAGATGGTGGCGCGCTTAACCGAAGACTTGGGCATAGAGCGCATAGCGGTGATGTATCAAGACGATTCTTTCGGCAAGGCGGGCTACCGCGGCGCAGTGAGCGCCTTGGAACGGCGCGGGATGGAGCCGGTTGCAATCGGGCTCTATACCCGCAATACCACGGCGGTAAAGACGGGATTGCTCGAGCTGCGGCGGGGCGATCCGGAAGCGGTGATTATCATCGGGGCGTACAAGCCGGTGGCGGAAGTGATAGCCTGGTCGCGCCATATGGGTTTGGACGCGGTCTTTATGACGGTGTCTTTCGTGGGAAGCAACGCCTTGGCCGAAGAGTTGGGCGCCGGGGGCGCCGGGGTGTATGTTACTCAGGTAGTGCCTTTCCCGACGGACAATTCGGCGCCGGCGGTTACCACTTACCTGAACGCGCTAGAGGTGTACGCCAGAGAGAACGGCTTGCCGGAGATAGTTCCGGGGTTTGTCTCTTTTGAGGGCTATCTTGCGGGACGCTTGGCGATTGAGGCGCTGGATAGGTGCGGGCGCAATGTCGACCGCGCTTGCTTCCTGAAAGAGCTTCACAGCGCCGAAAGCATAAGCATCGACGGCTTTCTACTTCACTATGGAACCGACGACAATCAGGGTTCGGACGAAGTGTTTCTAACGGTGATAGGGGACGACGGCGCATATCATCCGGTAGATACGATGATAGGAAGTGAGAACTGAGAATGTGGAAGCGATTGCTGCGTAGGCGATTTCGCATATCTTCCCAGCTCTACCTTGGCATAGGCGGCGCGGCGGCGCTTACCATTGCGGCAAGTCTCGTCGGCTGGTTTTCGTTCAATCAGGTGGGATCCGCGCAGAGCCGCGTGAACGAAGACAGCATCCCCAGGCTTGTGGCGGCTTTCGGCGTGGCGCAGTACAGCGGCGCTCTTGTGGCGGCCGCGCCTAGCCTAACCGCTGCATCGCCCGAAGACTTTGGGCAGGTCAGCGCGGATATTGACGGCGCATACAGAGCTTTTGAAGATCAACTCGTCGCGCTGGAAACCGGATTGAACGCCAACGCCGAACAGGTCGCTTCGCCGCTTGTGGAAGAAGCGTGGACGCCCTCCGATGAGCGCTTCACCCGCATCAGCTCCAACGCGGACACGCTGATTTCCAACATCGAATCGGTCAAGGGCGATATGTCGGAGCTCTATGAGCTGACCGATAGCCGCAGGGCGCTGCAAGCCGAACTCGCTGAGATAATCGGTAGCTTTGACGATATAGTCGTGCCGGCTATAGACGATCAGCTCTTTTATACGCTCACCGGCTACCACGAACTAGGGCAGCCGGCGTCGCCTCGCGCGGAACACTTCTCCGAAGCCGAGTTTGAACGCTATCACCACTTGTCCGAACTCCAGTCTGACATTAGCATCGCGACTCAGTTGCTTGCCAGCGCGTTCAACATCCCCGACGCCCCTTCGCTTGAACCGCTTCGCGAGCGCTTTGAGGCGTCGGTCGAGCATATACAGCGCAACCTGGCGGGGCTCGAGGCCAGCTCATCATCCGCCTATATCAACGGCGCGGCGGCAGCGGCGGGATCGTCGGATTTCGCTGACGCCAACGCCGCCGCGATCGCTCCGATATTCAACAGGATTGTGGAGTTGGGAACAGGCGACGACAGCGTATTCAATCTGATTGAGCGCGAGTTGCGCCTTGTGGAAGATCAGCAGGCGCTGCTGGCGCGCAATCGCGCTATCACCATCGCCTTGGTCGCCGATATTGACGCGCTGGTGAATGAGGCGCGCGTCGACGCCCGTGAAGTTACGCAGGCATCCACGCAGGCGATACTGAGGGGACGCACCTTGCTGCTTGCAATCAGCGCCCTTAGCATCGGTGGTGCTGTGCTTATCGCATGGCTATTCGTGGGCAGAGTGTTGCTGCGCCGCCTGCAGATGCTTTCGGATTGGATGCGCCGCATGGCGGGTGGCGATCTCGAAGCGCAAGTTCAGATTGGCGGCCGCGACGAAGTCGCCGATATGGCCGCCGCGCTCGAGGTGTTCCGTCTGCACGCCTTGGAGGTGCAGCGCCTGAACCTGGTGGAAAAACTGGCGGAAGATCTGCAATCCAAGAACGACCAATTAGAGAGCGTGCTGGCAGACCTGCAGCTGGCGCAAGACCAGATTGTGGCGCGCGAGAAGCTGGCGGCGCTTGGTCAGCTCACCGCCGGCGTGGCGCACGAAATCCGCAATCCGCTGAACTTCGTCAAGAATTTCTCAGAGGCTTCCGAAGAACTTCTCTCTGATCTGAAAGAAGTAGTCGAAGAGATAGGCGATGATATAGAGGAAGACCAACTTTCCTACATCGGCGAAATCTCTCAAGATCTATCGGACAATATGGAGCGGATTCGTTCACACGGCAACCGCGCAGACCGCATCGTTCACGATATGCTGATGATGGGTAGGGATTCCGGCGAGTGGCAGGTTACCAACATCAACAATCTTGTGGATGAGCATGCGCGCTTGGCGTTCCATAGCGCGCGCGCCACGGACGCCGATTTCCAGCTCGACCTGAAGTATGATCTCGACCCGGATGTGGGCGAAATCGAAGTCATCCCGCAGGACTTGGGGCGCGTGGTGCTGAATATGGTGAGCAACGCCTGCTATGCCACGGACCATAAGCGGCGCGAAGTGGAATCCTCCGCGACGGACGACGCCCGCTATTGGCCCCAACTGCTGCTGATTACCCAGCGCAAAGACGACAATATCGAGATCCACATCAATGACAACGGCAGCGGAATTCCCGATGAGGTCGTCGACAAGATATTCAATCCGTTCTTCACCACCAAGCCCACAAATGAAGGCACCGGTTTGGGCTTGGCGATGTGCAGCGACATTATCCGACGGCACGGCGGCAGCATCAACGTCAACACCGAGCCGGGCGAGTTCACGGATATGATAATCAGCCTGCCGCTGACGCCGCCCGCCGATGTAATCGAAGAGCGCGAAGAGGCAGAGGCGGACTTCTGCTAAATCGCCGATTGCGCTAAATCGCCTACTAGGATAGTGATGGATAGCAGCAGAGTGTTGGCATCGCGCTTTTCGTTCTTTATGAAAGATCGGATTGTGGCGCAGCCCGGCTTCAACCGCTGGAAGATCCCGCCTATTGCGATAGCCATACACCTGTGCATCGGCTCGCTCTATTCGTGGAGCATATTCAACCCCGTCCTTGTAAAAGAACTGGGCGTTGTAGCGAGCGCCGCCGAAGACTGGGGCATAGGCGAAGTGGTCTGGGTGTTCTCCGTCGCCATCCTGTTCTTGGGCTTGTCGGCGGCGTTCACCGGCAGATGGATAGAAGAGGTTGGGCCGCGCTTGGCGGGCGTGGTGGCCGCATGCCTGTGGGGCGGCGGCTTCGTAGTCGGCGGCTTAGGCATATACCTGCATCAGATATGGATAGTCTATCTGGGCTACGGCGTGCTGGGCGGATGCGGGCTTGGCTTGGCGTATGTATCGCCTGTGGCGACGCTGCTGCGCTGGTTCCCGGACAGGCGCGGCATGGCGGCGGGAATGGCGATAATGGGCTTTGGCGGCGGCGCTATCATCGCGGTGCCGCTGAAAGAGTTCCTGCTAAACATATTTGACCGCCCGCCGCAATACTTGGGCCCCGTTGGATCTGTGGAGCTGATAGCCGAACAGGGGCGCAGGTTCGCGGAAGTATCGGGGCAGATGATGGAAGTGGTAGTGGTAAGTGCTTCCGATGCGTCCGCTATATCCACTTTGTTGACGGCCGGCCCCGACGGCGTATATGTGGTAGGCAGCGGCTCTACCGGCGCGGCGGCTACCTTCATCACGCTTGGGCTAATCTATTTCGCGGTGATGTTTCTTGCCTCGCTCGCCTACCGCATCCCTGCGCCCAATTGGAGGCCGAATAGACAAGTCCAGGCGGATGATGAAGACGAAGCGGACGACCACGGCGATGCCGTTCATGTCAGCCAAGCGCCCAAGACGCTGCAGTTCTACCTGCTGTGGATAGTTTTGTGCTTCAATGTTACCGCTGGAATAGGCATTATCGGCGTGGCGAAGACGATGATGACCGAAATCTTTGGCGGCGCGCTGCCGGGCATAGTAACTCCCGCCTTCGCCGCAACCTATGTGTTGATGATAAGCCTGTTCAACCTGCTCGGCAGGTTCGCTTGGGGGTTCGCATCCGACTACCTTGGCAGAAAAAATACCTACTACTGTTTCACCGGTCTAGGCGCGCTGCTCTACCTGTCGATTCCGTTTGCGGCGAGCGCGGTGGGCGCCAATCCGATAGTGGTTTGGCTGGTGATATTCTATGCCGGCACCTTGCTTGCGTTCACTATGTACGGCGGCGGCTTCGCCATCATACCCGCCTATATCGCCGACATGTTCGGGACGCTGCACGTCGGCGGCATTCACGGCAAGCTTCTCACCGCTTGGAGCGCCGCGGGCGTGCTGGGCCCCTTCATCCTGACATCCCTGCGCGAATTCTCCGTCAGACGGGAAATCAACGAATTGGCGTCCAAAGTCAACCCTGCCGATTTTGAAGCAAAATTCGGCGCGTCGATAAGCAACCTTGGCGAACTGATTGACGCCAATACCGTTACCATCAGCAACCTGATGGAGATAGCGCCCGTCGGCACGGTTGACCCTACGCCCAGCCTTTACAACCTGATGATGTGGGTAATGGCGGGACTTCTTGTGATTGCGTTCTTCGCCAATATGCAGGTTCATCCCGTAGATGAAAGCCATCTAGTCAGGAATACCCACGACTACTACGAAGGCGGATAGACGCCCGTCCGCCCGTTGCGCCGTCAATTTGCGCCGATACGCGCGCAGTCCTAATGCTCCCCGCGCGTCAAGTGATATACTCCGCCGCATTCCAACAACAACGCAGCGGAGGCAATCGCAATGACGCTATCCCACGCCAACCCCAACGCCTACACGCGCGCTCACTGGGCGAAATCCGATAGGGATAACCCCGGCCGTATCCACCTGCTTGAACACCACCTCGCCGACGTTGGCGCATGTATGGAAGCGCTGCTTGCTCAGCCCACGATCCGCGGCCGACTCGCTAGCGCCGCCGGCCGCGACGCCATAGACGAAGCCACCACCGCCCGCCTGGCGGTATTCGCCGCGCTGCACGACATTGGCAAGGTGAATGTGGGCTTTCAGACGCAGATATGGCAAGCGGAAGACTGGCAAGGCGAGCGGCGTCCCCTTGGATGGGGACGCGGGCATACCCGCGACATTGTGCCTGTACTTAACTATGATGATAAGGAAGCCGCGGCCTGGTTCTTTCCTGCGCTGGGATCCGAAGACCTGCTTGAGTGGGACGCTGACGACGAGGGGAAGACTGTAATCAGCCTGTTCGTCGCGACGCTGTCGCATCACGGCGAGCCGCTGAACCTAGAGGGCGGGCCTTCGCGCAATCCAAGTATGTGGCAGGCATACCGAGAGCTTGACCCCAAGGCGTGCGTGGAGCGCATCGGCGGGCTTGCGCGCGCCTGGTTTCCCGCCGCATTCGCGCGCAATGCGCCGCCGCTGCCGTCCGCTCCGGAGTTTCAGCATATGTTCCTGGGGCTATGCACGCTGGCGGACTGGCTTGGCTCCGACGAAACCCGCTTCCCGTTTCAGGATGCGCCGCAAGCCGATTACATAGCCACCGCGCGCCATCAAGCAAAAGCGATTGTGCGCGAAGTCGGGCTGGACATTGCGGAACAGCGCGTGGGATTTGGGGATACGCCTGATTTCGCCGATCTGTTCAACTTGTCGCCAAATGCAATTCAGAGGGCGGCATACGACGTTCCGCTGGACGAACCACTGGCAATTATCGAGTCAGAGACGGGTTCGGGCAAGACGGAAGCGGCGCTATGGCGGTTTGCGCGGCTATACGATGAAGGGCTTGTGGACGGGCTGTACTTTGCGCTGCCCACCCGCGCCGCCGCCGTACAGATCCATGGGCGCGTCAATCGCTTTGTATCGGGTATGTTCACCGCCGCCGATGCGCCTGAACCCGTGCTAGCGGTGCCCGGCTACATACGCTCCGGCGACATTAAGGGCAAGCGCAGGCTTCAGTCGTATAAGGTATGGTGGGACGACCACGCAACCGACCGCCGCCGCTGGGCAGCAGAGAGCGCCAAACGGTTCCTCGCCGCCCAAATCGCGGTTGGCACGATTGACCAAGCGATGATGGCGGCGCTCAAGGTCAGGCATTCGCATATGCGCGCTGCGTGCTTGGCGCGCAACCTGCTTGTGGTGGATGAGGTTCACGCCTCCGACGCCTACATGCGGCGAATACTTGAGGCGCTGCTAGACGCTCACATAGGCGCGGGCGGCTATGCGCTGCTGATGTCCGCCACGCTGGGATCCGACGCGCGCCACCGCCTGCTCACGCGCTCGCGCGTGGCCGCCCTGGATGCGCCGAGCATAGACGATGCCGTTAAGGCGGCGTATCCGTCCGTCGCCACCGCTGGCGAGGGAATTCGGCCTGCCGGCGAAAACGACCGCCCCAAGCGCGTACAGATGAAAGCGCGCCCCGCGATGCAAGACTTCGATCAAACGGCGCAACTAGCGCTGCAAGCGGCAAGAGCGGGCGCAAAGACGCTGGTAATTCGCAACACGGTAGGCAACGCGATAGCCACGCAGCAGGCGATAGAGCGCGCCGCCGGCGACGATGCGGATGCGCTATTCGCCTGCAATGGAAAGCGCACGCTGCACCACAGCCGCTTTGCGGCGCCCGACCGCCATATGCTAGACAAGGCGGTAGAGGCGCTCCTTGGCAAAGGCGCTCCTAGCAAGGGCTGCGTAGTGGTAGGCACGCAGACGCTTGAGCAGTCTTTGGACATTGACGCCGACCTCCTGATTACCGACCTCTGCCCGGCGGATGTGCTGCTTCAGCGCATCGGACGCCTGCACCGCCACTCGCGCCGTGACAGACCCGACGGCTACAGGCAAGCGCGCTGCATCGTGCTGACACCATCGAACGCGGACTTGTCCCCGCTGCTGTCGAGATCCGTGAACGGCTTGGGGACGGTGTACAAAGACCTTCGCATCTTGGAGGCGACGCGGCGGCTGATCCATGAAAACCCCGAATGGCATATCCCTGAAATGAACCGCAGCCTAGTGGAGCGCGCCACGCATCCCGACGAGCTAGAGGCTATCACCGCTGAGCTTGGGGGTGATTGGCGCGTTCACGCAAACAATCTCGAGGGCGAGTTTATTGCGGATGGAATGACTGCCGCCAGCGCCGTTGTGCGGCGGGACAAAACTTTCAATGAAGGCAACAGAGATGTGGTATTCGGCGATATGCAACAGCAGATACGCACGCGATTGGGCGACGAAGGCATTGAGGTGGAATTCGTGCCGCAGCCTAAAAGCCCATTCAACGCATCCGTCAGCATAGAGAAGCTGACAATACCCGCGCATCTGCTACGCGGACAGTCCCTAGACGCCGCCGTCAGTGAAGAGCCGGTTGCGCCTACCACGGACGCCGACGGCTTCCGCTTCAGCGTAAACGACGCAAACTTCCGCTACGACCGGCTGGGACTGCGCCGAGTGGGGTAGGGAAGTATGCGCGGCGCAGGGGCGAATGCCTTCCGTCCCTGCGCCAAAACCCCGCGTGGGCGGGGGAAATTGCGTATGATGATCCAAATCGTCACGCGAAAAGGTCTATCCCCAATCTGTGGGGGTGAATGTAGCATATGTATAAAATAGTCTTGACAAAAAGTATAATACTATGCCAAGATATACATCAAACAATTTTCGTGTGACAATTAAGACTTAAATTTAGGATTTCAAAATGACTGAAACCATCCGAACAACCTACATCCGTACCGATTCAGAGAGCGTTGAGGAGACAATTCTGGTCAATGACGGTCAGACTTCGACTCTGCAATCTCGAACCCGCCGCAAGCGCACTCAGTCTTATTCCAAGACTGAGGTGAGGTCAGAAGACACTTTTCCTGGATATAAGATATTGACATTCTCAAAATAATGCTATACCTTGTTCGGAATTGTTGCGCTATCTTCGCATAGCCAATTATACAGGGAGTTGAGACGATGTTCAACATACTCGAAGAGTCAGTCATCAGGGTACGCGCCCGCGAGGGCGAAAGGCGGGCGTCCCTTCCCGAAGCCCTTGCGTTGCTAATGCGCGACGAAGTGGAAGCGTTCCCTGCGCTGCGCCCGCATCAGCGGCATGCGTGGCACGCCTTCATCGTGCAGCTCGGCGCTATGGCGTTGCAGCGCGCGGGCGTGAGCGAGCCGCCGACCGACGCCCCCAAGTGGCAGGCGCTAATACGCGGACTGACGCCGAACTTCCCCGCCGACGAGCCGTGGCGGCTGGTGGTGGACGACATCACCAAGCCAGCGTTTATGCAGCCGCCAGCGAGCGCCGCAGAGCGCGAGCGCGATTACAAGAAACAAGCTTTGACGCCGGACGAGCTCGACATGCTGGTTACATCCAAGAACCACGACCTGAAGATGTCCGTAGCGTCCGATGGTGGCGCTGATGACTGGCTGTTTGCGCTGATTAGCCTGCAGACGATGACTGGCTATGATGGGAAGTACAACTACGGAATTTCTCGTATGCCCAGCGGTTACGGAAACCGCCCTGCATTTAGCCTTACTCCATCTATTCGTTTGGGGATTCACATCAAGCGCGACATAAAGGCGCTAATGGAGTGGCGTCAAGAGATCCTAAACGAGTATCCGATGAGCGATACCGGCATAGCTCTGTTGTGGACTGTGCCTTGGGATGGAACTAAAGCAGAGGCTTTGCTGCTTACCGAGATGGAGCCTTTCTACATTGAGATATGCCGGCGGATTCGGCTACGTTGGGGTGCGAATGAGTTGAGTGCTGTTCGCGCCAACTCAGGTTTCAAAAGGCTTGTTGACGTTAAAGGATTAACAGGGGACCCGTGGGCGCCTATTAGCAGTAGTGCTAATTCACGGGGAACCCCTCCTGCATTCCTCAGCGAGTGGTATAAATTCGGATATGAAAGAGTAGTGGCAGGACTGACATCTCCGGATTGGAAACAGCCATACCTTTTGCGCTTGGCGCAGTTCGACAAGGGATTCAGCGATGATATGACATTGGTAGCCCGTGGTATGGTGCGGGGCGAAGGTGGAACAAAAGGCTACCATGAGCGCATCATCCCAATCAGAAGGAAGTTGCGGTCGGCAATGGGGCAGCGCGCAGGATCCGGCGACGCTATGGATGATGTTGGACGGATTGCCAATGAGCGCATCGAGCAAGCGGCGATAGTGCGGCGAATACTCAGCCACGCCATTCGGGTGTTCAGGGCAGTTGAGGATAGCGGCAGAATCAGCTCTGAACAGATCACGCCTTGGCTGGACAGATTGGACGGACTGATAGACGCCTCATTCTTCGACGACCTGCAAGTCGAGTTTGAGGAAAACGACCCGGACGAACGCGACCGTATCCGCAATAAGTGGCTACGGAACACAGAAAGCAAAGATGGAGTGGTAGATATTGCGGAACGCATACTCCGAGATGCCCAAGACGCGCTGCCGTGCAGTGCTATCCAGCGTTACCGCGCCCGTGTCAGTTCCAACAGCGTATTTTATAACAGGATACGTGGGAATAATGGACTGCCATTTCTGTACGACACTGAGAAAGTCAAGGAGGGCGACGAATGCCAGAACAGCGCCACTCAGCCACAAACACAGAACGCGATGGGGGATCAGCTCCCGCTAATCTAACAGAACACACTCAAGTGCGGCGGCAATCAGAACGCCATTTCACTCAGGAAGTGATTGGCGTAGCGGCGGACTATGGCTGGCGGACATTTCATCTCCGCGACCGGGACAGCGTCCATATTGTCCGGGGCAGAGGATTCCCTGACTTAGTGATGTACAGGAAAGGCGAAACCACCATCGAGTTGGTGGCGGCAGAGTTGAAGCGCGACTATGACAGCGAGCCAACGGAAGAACAGAAAGGCTGGTTGGAGGCGCTGGGTCAGCGCATACCCGCATATACTTGGTGTCCCGAAGACTGGGATAAAATCGAAGATGTTCTTGTGAATGGTCCTACAGATGAGGGCGTTCATTATCCGGTACATTCTCGGCCGGCTCGCTCCCAGCGCGCTAATCAGATACCGGCAAATCTCGGTTCAATTATAACCGACCTTGCCGAAACGATAGAAGACTCTGAGATGCGCTCCGGCGACCACGCCAGCTTGCGCCGAATGAATCTCAGCCATCCAGACGCGCCTATTTTCTGGAGACTTATGTCGAGGGATGGAATGCCCCGAAACCCTGACACACCAAAATGGGCGCTAATAATGCACGGGATAGCGTTGATGTCGCACGGCGCGGGTTTAGCGCATAACTCGAGAATGCCCGTTGGGCGAGCGTTGTATGAGGGCGACGGCAATAGTTCGGCTGCTTTCTATAGCGACAGCAGGTTGGCAAAGTTGCTTGCAGCTAGAGGTACTACGCTGCATACCTTGCTGGCACGCTTGTTCCGGATGCTCGGAAATAAAAGGTGCGCTTTCGATTGGCGCGAGATGGCTCGGTTCATCCTGAACGAAGGATACGACGAAGAAAGATCCGAATCCGCGCGCGTTAAAATAGCCCGCGCATACTATCGAGCAGAGTATAACGCGCAACAATCCCAAGAATAACAAATCACAACCACAACAAGGAGGTTTCCATAATGACAATCCCCCGATTTCTGCAAATCCACACGCTGCACTCATACCCGGCGGCGCTGCTCAACCGCGACGACAGCGGCCTCGCCAAGCGCATGCCCTTCGGCGGCGCGGTTCGCACGCGCATATCCTCGCAGTGCCTCAAGCGGCATTGGCGCACGGCGCAGGACGACTTCGCCATGCACAACGTCCCCGGCGCCGAAGCTGCGCTGCGCTCGCGCAACGTCGTAGAGCGCAGCGTGATGCAACCTCTGCGCGATGACAGCGGGATAGGCGACGATGTGTTGAATGCGGTTGAAACTGCGTTCAATCTGGGCGTATATGGTAGCCGTGGCAGATCTAGAGACGGGCGTCAACCGTTGCTGTTGGGGTTGCCTGAGGTTGAATATCTGCAGCAAAAGGCTGCGACAATATGCGCGGCGCATTCCGATGACGCCGACGCCGCCAAGAAAGCCGCTGAAGATATTTTTAGCGCTCAACGGGGTGAAAGCGCAAACTTTGCCGCATTCCGCAAAGCCGCCACGCTGCCCGGCGGACTGGAGGGCGCGCTGTTTGGGCGCATGGTAACATCCGATCCTGACGCTAACATAGACGCCGCCGTTCATGTGGCGCATGCATTCACAGTGCATGCTGAAGAGAGCGAAGGCGACTACTTTTCGGTGGTGGACGACCTGCAGCGACGCGACGAGGACGCAGGGGCAGCGTACATAGGCGACACGGAACTAACGGCGGGGCTGTTCTACGGCTATGTGGTGGTGAATATACCGGAGCTGGTGTCCAACATAACGGCGTGCGAAGCCGCCGATTGGCAGAACGCCGACCGCGCGCTCGCCGCAAAGGTGGTGGAGCATCTGACGCATCTCATCGCCACGGTGTCGCCAGGCGCCAAGCTCGGTTCCACCGCCCCGTATGCCTGCGCCGATCTTATGCTCATCGAGGCGGGCAGCCGTCAGCCGCGCTCGCTCGCAAACGCCTTCCGCAGCCCGGCCGGCGCGCAGACGGACGCCGCAGTCAAGGTGCTATGCGGCTATCTCACGAAGCTGGACGCCGCTTACGGCACGCGCGAAAACCGCCGCTTCATGGCGGTTGAAGACTGCGAAATCCCCCAAGCCGAGCGCCTCAATATGGACGATCTGGCGGGATGGGCGGCAGGGATTGTCAGCGGCGGCGCGGAGTAAATTATGCGGCATCTCATACTGAACCTCGAAGCGCCGCTAATGGCATTCGGCGGCGAAACGATAGACAACTACGGCGTGGTGCGCCGCTTCCCGGCGGCGTCTATGCTGACGGGCATGTTCGCCAACGCGCTGGGTTGGCGGCGCATCGAGCGCGAAAGCCATCAGCGATTGCAAGACAGACTCGTCTTTGCGGCGCGCATCGACCGCGAACCGCACGGCGGACTGCATATGACGGATTTTCAGTCGGCGGCGATTAACAACAGCGAGAAAGGTTGGACTACGCGCGGCGCTCCGGAAGGCAGGGCGGGGGGGAATTTCCAGAACATCCTGCGTTACCGCGACTACTTCGCCGATATGCGCGTAACCGTAGCCCTGCGCCTGCAGCCCGCCGATGACGCGCCCACGCTGGACGAACTGGCGCAGGCGCTGGACACGCCGGCGCGGCCGCTGTTCATAGGCCGCAAGCCCTGTCTGCCATCCGCGCTGCTGCTGGCGTCAGAGGAAGCGCGAAGATTCGCCGATGGCGACAGCGCGCTCGAAGCGTTGCTTGCCGCGCCGATCTGCGATACGGCGACGACGTCGCGCATATCCCTGATGTATCCCGACTGCGAAGGCGCTGACGGCATTGAACCCAACCGCACCTTTATGCTCACCGACGAGCGCAACTGGATTTCGGGGCTGCACGGCGGCGGACGCTGGGTATGCGAAGCCTCCGTTGACGCCGACCGCTTTCGCGCTCCCGATGCCGCCGCTGCATCCGTCTGACGCATAGCATTCGTCGGACACCCATCGTCAACCCAGTCGATAGCCGCTGATAACTCGATCCGTTGAAAGGATTAGCATATGACCACCGCAACCATCGCGCCGCGCGCATCGGCGGACACGACGCAGCGCTCCGATACCGCCGTCGCGCCTTTGCGGATGATACGCGCAACCGTCGATATCAGAGCGTTCCATGAGTGGGCAGGCAGCCGTCGGATGATGCGCCAAAGCGCCTTTGACCCCGGCTATGCGCTGCATTGCCTCTTGACCGAAACCTTCGGCGATCTTGCGCCCAAACCCTTCCGCCTGATTGTGCCGCGCTCCAAAGGCGTCAGGCACGGAACGCTGTACGGCTACTGCGGCGCAGACGCTCAAGAACTTCAGCAAGAATCCGACATCTGCGCCTGCCCGCTGCAAGCGCGCATTCTGCCCGCCAACCGCATCGACACCAAGCCGATGCCGACCGAATGGCGTGTAGGGAAGCGGCTCGGATTTGAGACGCTGATCCGCCCGGTGGCGCGCTGCCGCGATAGCAAGCCGGATCCGGAAAGCAATCGCAAAGGCGGCAAAGAGCGCGATGTATTCCAATTGCAAGGCGAAGAGGCGCTGCTCAGCCGTGAAGCGGTGTACTCCGATTGGCTGGCGGCGCAACTTCTGCGGCACGGCGGCGCGCGGCTTGAGGGCAGCGCGGTTATGAAGTCATTCCAGCGCACGCGCATCATACGCAATCTCAGCGCGCGGCAATCGATTGAGGGCCCGGAGGCAGTGATGCGCGGCGTTCTCACCATAACCGACGCCCACGCCTTCAATGCATTGCTGGCGCGCGGCATAGGACGCCACCGCGCATACGGCTACGGAATGCTGCTGCTGCGTCCGGCGCGCGCCTAGCCCGGCGCCGCGGCGATTGGACACGCGCACCTTAACAACCGAATAAAAGACGCGCAGCCATACCGCCGTTTTCACCCATTATCGCAACCGAGCCCAACCGAGCGGCGGCGAATGCGCCCAACATGGACAGAACACATTCGCCGCCGCCAAGTCCATTTATCTATATTCGCCTTATTGTCCTAAAATCGCCTTAAATCAAGACACGCTTTGCGCCCAAGGAGAAGACTTATGTTGCGAGGCAGATTAGGATTAGAAACCGCCCGCATTCCCCACGCCGATAGGCACGGGCTGCTATGGCTGTCGCGCGGCGCTCTCACGGTGCGGGACGGCACATTGCGCTTCGACCGTCAAGCCGACGCATCCGCCGACAGCCCGCTGGATAGCGGCGAGTATGGCATACCCTTTCAAACGCTGTCGATGATACTGCTGGGGCCGGGCTCCACCGTCAGCCACGACGCGCTGCGGCTGATGGCGCGGCACGGCACCGCGCTTGTGGCAGTCGGATCGGACGGCGTGCGCTGCTACACCGCGCCGCCGCTGACGCCCGACACATCGGAGATTGCGCGGCAGCAGATGCGCGCATGGGGCGACGCCGAGGGCAGCCGCATCACCGTCGCGCGCAGAATGTACGCCATTCGCTTGGGCGAAGTGCTGCCTCACACCGACATAAACACGCTGCGCGGCATGGAAGGCGCGCGCATGAGGCGCACATATCAGAACCTAGCGCAGCGATACGGCATCACATGGCGCGGCCGCCGCTACGACAGATCCGACCCGATGGCGGCGGACATTCCCAATCAGGCGATAAACCACGCATCCGTAGCCGTAACATCCGCCGCCGTGATAGCCGTCATAGCCACCGGCGCAATCCCGCAGCTTGGCTTCATCCACGAACACAGCGGCGACGCCTTCGCGCTAGACATCGCCGACCTGCACCGCGACAGCGTGCTATTGCCCGCCGCCTTCAAGTCCGCCGCAGACGTGATGAAGAACTCTAGGCTCAACATTGAAAGACACACTAGGCGAACCACGGGCGAAACGCTTCGCAGAGAGCGCGTCATCCCCAAGATGATAGACCACATCAAGCAGCTCTTTCAGGGCATAGAGGCGGTTGAAAGCGGCGCTGCGTTGACGGACGAAGCCGGAGAGGTGGCGGTCTAATGACAATAGTAGTTACCGTCAATGTAGAGGCGCGCTATCGGGGTTTCCTCGCCTCTGCGATGCTAGAGATAGCGCCCGGCGTCTATACTTCGCCGCAGATGACCGCAGGAATCCGCGACAGGATATGGGATGTGCTGAAGAAGTGGCACTACGAATTGGGGCAGGGTTCCATAGTAATGACCTGGCGCGACCCAAGCGCGGTAGGCGAGCAGCGGATACGCACCTTGGCGATGCGCCCAAAAGCATAGTGGACGCAGACGGCGTATATCTAGTAAAGCGCCGCTAACAATCATTCCCTTGACAGATAGGCCGCACAAGTTATTATTTACCCAACTAGGGTTTCCCCCGCCCACGCGGGGATAGACCCGCTATCAGCAGTGAGAGACTGCCCATGCTACCGTTTCCCCCGCCCACGCGGGGATAGACCCGGGCAGGGTTCCAGGATGTAGCGCGCAGACGCGTTTCCCCCGCCCACGCGGGGATAGACCGCCTGTCCCAGTCATCATCGCTAGTGGGATAGCGTTTCCCCCGCCCACGCGGGGATAGACCGTGGGTCAGAAGGCGCAAGGCGGCGGCATGATGGTTTCCCCCGCCCACGCGGGGATAGACCCCCACTATGAGCAGTAGAGAAATACATATCACCGTTTCCCCCGCCCACGCGGGGATAGACCGTAGGCGAGGAGCGGACATATCTCGCCAAGAACGTTTCCCCCGCCCACGCGGGGATAGACCCGCGGCGGGTTCGCAGGCGCTCAATATCAAGCCGTTTCCCCCGCCCACGCGGGGATAGACCCTCGGGCTTCCCCGGCTAGACCCTGTCCTATCCGTTTCCCCCGCCCACGCGGGGATAGACCGCGCAAGCCTAGGCCGCTGCCATACTACGGCGGGTTTCCCCCGCCCACGCGGGGATAGACCCGACCTGCGCGCGGTTATGGGGCAGGCGGGCAAGTTTCCCCCGCCCACGCGGGGATAGACCCATATTTGCCGTCGCCCATTCGTAGCGGTCAGCGTTTCCCCCGCCCACGCGGGGATAGACCCTTAAGCGCTTCGTGCACAACTTCAGCAGGTGCGTTTCCCCCGCCCACGCGGGGATAGACCTTGGGCGGTTTTCACTCGGCGGGGCGTCAAACGGTTTCCCCCGCCCACGCGGGGATAGACCTTCGCTCATCAGCATTGAGGTTACGCCGTCTATGTTTCCCCCGCCCACGCGGGGATAGACCCTCGTTATGCTTCTGCACCATACGATACGCACCGTTTCCCCCGCCCACGCGGGGATAGACCCTTGTAACTACAATGTCCTTCGCTTGGCGCAATGTTTCCCCCGCCCACGCGGGGATAGACCGGCATGAAAGGGGACAAGGGGGACAGAGGCCCAGTTTCCCCCGCCCACGCGGGGATAGACCGCGCCAGTTGACTAACGATGTCAGTAGGAAGAGGTTTCCCCCGCCCACGCGGGGATAGACCGCCGACAGTACCAAGCAGTTGAGTGAGCAACGGGTTTCCCCCGCCCACGCGGGGATAGACCGGTTGAGGTACACAGAGCGCACCGACTCGCCAGGTTTCCCCCGCCCACGCGGGGATAGACCCGACCTCGATGTGCCGCTGGAAAACGTAGTCCGGTTTCCCCCGCCCACGCGGGGATAGACCCTGCCGCTATCCCACTCATCGTCCGTCTCATTCGTTTCCCCCGCCCACGCGGGGATAGACCTGGCGCAGATTGCCGTCGAACCCGCTTGCGTCTGTTTCCCCCGCCCACGCGGGGATAGACCCTTGGGCGCTCGCCGAAAGAACGCTGTGGGTTCGTTTCCCCCGCCCACGCGGGGATAGACCTCGTCTGCCCTGCGACAGTCAGCGCGTCGCCGGGTTTCCCCCGCCCACGCGGGGATAGACCTTGCCTAAAATCCGAATACTACTCGGCGGTTGCGTTTCCCCCGCCCACGCGGGGATAGACCTGCAGCCGTGCGCCCAATGCGTTAGCTCGTTTAGTTTCCCCCGCCCACGCGGGGATAGACCCATGATCAGACCGCCACTAGGCTGCGCGGGGATGTTTCCCCCGCCCACGCGGGGATAGACCTTGGCTCACTCTACACGCCGTCCCCTGTGAACGGTTTCCCCCGCCCACGCGGGGATAGACCCGCCGCCGTCGTAGTTGACGACCATCAGCGTATGTTTCCCCCGCCCACGCGGGGATAGACCTATGTCCCCCGCACGGGGAATGTTGACGAATGGGTTTCCCCCGCCCACGCGGGGATAGACCTAAAAAGGAGTTTGCACAATGCCGAAATACCCGGTTTCCCCCGCCCACGCGGGGATAGACCGGTGGTACGATTGACGGTATTGACCCTATGGGTGTTTCCCCCGCCCACGCGGGGATAGACCCTCCGGCTGTGCCGTCGTCTATGGCGACGACGCGTTTCCCCCGCCCACGCGGGGATAGACCGATAACTGAAGAGGTTAGGGTCTATCAGCGCGGGTTTCCCCCGCCCACGCGGGGATAGACCCGCCCATGCGGGCGCTTGCGTTGTGAGCGCCGTGTTTCCCCCGCCCACGCGGGGATAGACCTCAACGCTATGAAACAAGGTTACCATAGACATTGTTTCCCCCGCCCACGCGGGGATAGACCTGCGTCGATGAGCCTGAAGACGCCGGCGATATAGTTTCCCCCGCCCACGCGGGGATAGACCGCGATAGCGCGCCTTGCGGGTTCTGCTCATATTGTTTCCCCCGCCCACGCGGGGATAGACCTGCGTATGCGCGAGTCCAACAATCGAGCAGGAGGTTTCCCCCGCCCACGCGGGGATAGACCCTGATTGAGCGATTTGGGGCGCATCCCGCTGATGTTTCCCCCGCCCACGCGGGGATAGACCTCGAGCGGCTTATGCCGCAGGTAATGGCAGAGGGTTTCCCCCGCCCACGCGGGGATAGACCCCGCGAATGCCGCAGCCGCAGCCGTTGCCGCTTGTTTCCCCCGCCCACGCGGGGATAGACCCCGCTCGAACATTCGCGAGACGGCATATCTCGAGTTTCCCCCGCCCACGCGGGGATAGACCCTGCATCATAGAGGCGGTCAAAATGGCGAGCGGGTTTCCCCCGCCCACGCGGGGATAGACCCCGCTCTGTGAATACTATATCATCGATGGCAACGTTTCCCCCGCCCACGCGGGGATAGACCGCCGCCGCATCGGAAGAGGCGCTTAAAATTCGCGTTTCCCCCGCCCACGCGGGGATAGACCTGCCGATAGAGAGCCTACTTCCCCCAATACCGAGTTTCCCCCGCCCACGCGGGGATAGACCTCACGCTTGCCGCGCCTACCATACAGACCTCAAGTTTCCCCCGCCCACGCGGGGATAGACCGTCTCTCTGGTCGATGATTTCTGCTACGAAGGAGTTTCCCCCGCCCACGCGGGGATAGACCCCTCCTCAGTCCTAGTATGCCGATAACGGCGAAGTTTCCCCCGCCCACGCGGGGATAGACCGTCGTTATAGTGGTCTGCGCCGCAGTATGGACAGTTTCCCCCGCCCACGCGGGGATAGACCTCCGTATGCGCGAACCGCATATACGACGGCGCTGTTTCCCCCGCCCACGCGGGGATAGACCTTGCTTGTGATTGTCGTTGTCTATGCAGGTCTGGTTTCCCCCGCCCACGCGGGGATAGACCGGGTACAGAAGGCGCTGTACCACACAGACCCGCGTTTCCCCCGCCCACGCGGGGATAGACCGGGCGGCCGCGGAGAGCCGCCCACAGGCACCCGGTTTCCCCCGCCCACGCGGGGATAGACCTCGTCGATCGCGCGCTACGAATGGGCGCAGGCGGTTTCCCCCGCCCACGCGGGGATAGACCCTTCGCCGCGGCATCCGTAGCCCTGCGCGATCCGTTTCCCCCGCCCACGCGGGGATAGACCGATAGACTTGTGCCGCTACATCCGGATCTAAAAGTTTCCCCCGCCCACGCGGGGATAGACCGGCGGGCGAGAAAATCACGCCCGACGAGTTTATGTTTCCCCCGCCCACGCGGGGATAGACCGCGCGTGGGCGCTGCGCTGATGGACTCGCTCCCGTTTCCCCCGCCCACGCGGGGATAGACCACCGAGAAGCTTCGGGATGATGCCGCGGCGATAGTTTCCCCCGCCCACGCGGGGATAGACCTTATTTCAAATGGCGCGCGTCCGGCGCAAGGCAGTTTCCCCCGCCCACGCGGGGATAGACCGTATCCATTGCTGGCGCATTCGGCAACGCCCAAGTTTCCCCCGCCCACGCGGGGATAGACCCTCATATTGGATACGCACGCTGGGGATGCCCGGGTTTCCCCCGCCCACGCGGGGATAGACCTGAAGCTCGAGTTGGATACTGGCATAATTGGGGGTTTCCCCCGCCCACGCGGGGATAGACCCCCCCTTACGCCGGCAAACCTAAGCGCCGCCGCGTTTCCCCCGCCCACGCGGGGATAGACCGCGCCGAGCATAGAGGTCAGCATAGTGGCTGCGGTTTCCCCCGCCCACGCGGGGATAGACCATGGTCACAGACGCCGCCGCAGAGCGCGAGCGGGTTTCCCCCGCCCACGCGGGGATAGACCATGCGCCGGACGACGCCCACGCCATACGGGGCAGTTTCCCCCGCCCACGCGGGGATAGACCCGATGGCTTACTACGGCGGCAAGGTGCAAGGCGGTTTCCCCCGCCCACGCGGGGATAGACCTTTTCACCAGCGCAAACGCACGCGCCAAGCGGCGTTTCCCCCGCCCACGCGGGGATAGACCCGGCGCAACGAACAGGCGCTCGCGGCGCAAGAGGTTTCCCCCGCCCACGCGGGGATAGACCATATGACGCGCGAGGATGCGGTCGGCTATAAAGGTTTCCCCCGCCCACGCGGGGATAGACCATGTTCACGAATTCGCGCTGGGATAGCGATGCGGTTTCCCCCGCCCACGCGGGGATAGACCTATGCGGGATAGGGTGCGTGAGTGCAGGCATAAGTTTCCCCCGCCCACGCGGGGATAGACCGTCAAGCAGTTAGTAGAAAGGCAACGCCAAATGGTTTCCCCCGCCCACGCGGGGATAGACCGCGCCGCCGCCAATCGCGCAGACGGCTATATGGGTTTCCCCCGCCCACGCGGGGATAGACCGCCTACGGAAGCGTTGCGCCGCGAGGTGAAAATGTTTCCCCCGCCCACGCGGGGATAGACCATATCCAGGGCTTATCGAAGTGCCGCTGCATAAGTTTCCCCCGCCCACGCGGGGATAGACCCGATGGCTTACTACGGCGGCAAGGTGCAAGGCGGTTTCCCCCGCCCACGCGGGGATAGACCGCAGATATTTTCGCAGCGCAGCAGCGGACGCACGTTTCCCCCGCCCACGCGGGGATAGACCGCCCTCGCCGTGTACGAATAGCATAGATCCGACGTTTCCCCCGCCCACGCGGGGATAGACCTCCAAGCGAACCTCATAATGTCCCCCTTTCGGTGTTTCCCCCGCCCACGCGGGGATAGACCGTTGAGCGTCTTACGCCGCTTGATCCGGCATCGGTTTCCCCCGCCCACGCGGGGATAGACCCCAGTCCAGCGCCGGCAAGAGCGGTTCAAGCAGGTTTCCCCCGCCCACGCGGGGATAGACCCTATGCGGGCGCCCCCATAGCATCCGGCAGCGCGTTTCCCCCGCCCACGCGGGGATAGACCCAGGATATGCCCTACCAGAGCATCCCGTTGTTCGTTTCCCCCGCCCACGCGGGGATAGACCGCGATGAGGTACACGATGGGGCAGCAGTTCGAGGTTTCCCCCGCCCACGCGGGGATAGACCCTATGAACCTATCCAGCATATCGCACCCTCTCTGTTTCCCCCGCCCACGCGGGGATAGACCGATGAAAAAGCGCACAGAAACGCTGGCGCATCTGGTTTCCCCCGCCCACGCGGGGATAGACCTGCTGGCTGTCTGCGTTTGATGGGGCCCAGCCAGTTTCCCCCGCCCACGCGGGGATAGACCTCAGCATCGCGATAGACCACTTGCTCATACTGCGTTTCCCCCGCCCACGCGGGGATAGACCCACTACCATTTCGCGCTTTATCTTCATCGGTTAGTTTCCCCCGCCCACGCGGGGATAGACCTATCCTACTCTGGAGCAGTCCCAGCATGTAGTAGTTTCCCCCGCCCACGCGGGGATAGACCGATGACGACAGCGGTGGTAGCGGTGGCGGCGGTGTTTCCCCCGCCCACGCGGGGATAGACCGGCAAGACACTCTGCGGTCGCAAGGCGACGGCGGTTTCCCCCGCCCACGCGGGGATAGACCGTAGCCCCATATCGTCGGCATGCCCTACACCACGTTTCCCCCGCCCACGCGGGGATAGACCTATCCTACTCTGGAGCAGTCCCAGCATGTAGTAGTTTCCCCCGCCCACGCGGGGATAGACCGCGATTGAGCAGGCAACGCCCAAAGACCAGGGCGTTTCCCCCGCCCACGCGGGGATAGACCCGCTTGAAATTCGTATCGCCGCCGCAGTGCGGAGTTTCCCCCGCCCACGCGGGGATAGACCGCCTTGTCTCAGGTGATAGAAGGCTATGGCTAAGTTTCCCCCGCCCACGCGGGGATAGACCTATAGTGCGATGCGCTAGGGTCGCAATGCAGGTGTTTCCCCCGCCCACGCGGGGATAGACCCGCCGCCGCGCCTACATCCGAATAGCCGTCCAAGTTTCCCCCGCCCACGCGGGGATAGACCTCCCATTTGGCGTTTATCCATGCGCTAGATGTTGTTTCCCCCGCCCACGCGGGGATAGACCGTTTTGCTAATGTCCTATTCGAGACGCAAGAGAGTTTCCCCCGCCCACGCGGGGATAGACCTGCGCCCACGATTTGCGTAGGGGCTTTATTTTCGTTTCCCCCGCCCACGCGGGGATAGACCGTTCGCTCACCATCGCGCGCTTGCCGCATAGGGGTTTCCCCCGCCCACGCGGGGATAGACCGTCTTGAAAGCCCGGCTCGCAGTTATCCCAGCGGTTTCCCCCGCCCACGCGGGGATAGACCGTCAAGGCTTCGCCGCCATACAGAACAAGCCCGGTTTCCCCCGCCCACGCGGGGATAGACCCCGACTGCGGCTTTGACGCATCCGATGCCGTGAGTTTCCCCCGCCCACGCGGGGATAGACCTATCGGCAAGTGGACGCAGTGGGGATGCAGGTTGTTTCCCCCGCCCACGCGGGGATAGACCGCCGAGATACAACAGCGTATCGCTCGAGACCCTGTTTCCCCCGCCCACGCGGGGATAGACCGCATTCGGCACGATAGCCGAAGACGGCGTTATCGTTTCCCCCGCCCACGCGGGGATAGACCGACCCTACGCGGTCGGTGTTCACGGCGTTTAGCGTTTCCCCCGCCCACGCGGGGATAGACCCATTCAAGTTCAAGGACGGGACTGCAGAGGCAAGTTTCCCCCGCCCACGCGGGGATAGACCCGCGTCCGTCCATTCGGTATAGCGCGCGTTGCCGTTTCCCCCGCCCACGCGGGGATAGACCCGCGCATCCGTTCATTCGGGGACATTGAGTTTGGTTTCCCCCGCCCACGCGGGGATAGACCGCATATCAGTAGGGTGGCAAGGGCAAAATTCTTGTTTCCCCCGCCCACGCGGGGATAGACCCGCCGCCGGATTAGGATTAGCCTATTCGCAGTCGTTTCCCCCGCCCACGCGGGGATAGACCTCCCAATCTGATATAATCCGCTCGATGCAGTCTGTTTCCCCCGCCCACGCGGGGATAGACCCTGGCTTAGGCGCACAAAGCGCGGCGCTGATGCGTTTCCCCCGCCCACGCGGGGATAGACCGGCGTGGGCGTGGGTGACGGCGTAGGCGACGGTGTTTCCCCCGCCCACGCGGGGATAGACCGACTGCAGGCTATGGCGCGCGATGATACGCCGGGTTTCCCCCGCCCACGCGGGGATAGACCCTACGGGGCGTGGGTCGATATGCGCCCGAAATCGTTTCCCCCGCCCACGCGGGGATAGACCGCCGATTGCGATAGACGGGATAAATACTCAGACGTTTCCCCCGCCCACGCGGGGATAGACCTGCGGGAACGCCGACGCTATCCGATGAGGTGGCGTTTCCCCCGCCCACGCGGGGATAGACCGCCGTGAGCAAGCGCGCGGCGGCAGGGGGACGTGTTTCCCCCGCCCACGCGGGGATAGACCTGCAGAAGCCGCAGATGCTTTGGGCTTCGTAGTGTTTCCCCCGCCCACGCGGGGATAGACCCGCCGCCGGATTAGGGTTGCCTGGGCTAGGCGCGTTTCCCCCGCCCACGCGGGGATAGACCCCTACGATGGCGTTGACGGCGAGGGCAACGCCGGTTTCCCCCGCCCACGCGGGGATAGACCCTGAGATAGGGCTATTCACGGACGGCGGGACGCGTTTCCCCCGCCCACGCGGGGATAGACCTAACACCGGCACAAGCGTGGGCAGCATCACGATGTTTCCCCCGCCCACGCGGGGATAGACCCGCCCAGTCGTCTATGATGATTGCGTTCAATGCGTTTCCCCCGCCCACGCGGGGATAGACCCGATGCGGCGTATCCTGAGATTCGAGAGTTCGGGTTTCCCCCGCCCACGCGGGGATAGACCGCGTTGCGCCTGCAGGATACAAGCCTTGAC
Organism: Dehalococcoidia bacterium; assembly: GCA_965204605.1. Lineage (GTDB taxonomy): Bacteria > Chloroflexota > Dehalococcoidia > Lucifugimonadales > JADFKI01 > Bin90. Next base: position 2,803,769 of record OZ241999.1, on the reverse strand, counting down.
CGCGTTTCCCCCGCCCACGCGGGGATAGACCTGAGCCGCGTCCAGTTGGAATGCAGACCAGCCGGTTTCCCCCGCCCACGCGGGGATAGACCGCCGCCGCCGGTGATGAAGCCCTTAGCCGCATAGTTTCCCCCGCCCACGCGGGGATAGACCGATTCGAGAACGCCAACTCGACTACGAATTGCCGTTTCCCCCGCCCACGCGGGGATAGACCCAATCCCCAACGGCGTGGCAAATGATATATTGCGTTTCCCCCGCCCACGCGGGGATAGACCCTGAGATAGGGCTATTCACGGACGGCGGGACGCGTTTCCCCCGCCCACGCGGGGATAGACCCTGAGATAGGGCTATTCACGGACGGCGGGACGCGTTTCCCCCGCCCACGCGGGGATAGACCCGCCTTTTTGGGCATAGAGCCCGACGGCGGCGCGTTTCCCCCGCCCACGCGGGGATAGACCCTTCATGGGATACAGCAGAACCACCTTCGCGCTGTTTCCCCCGCCCACGCGGGGATAGACCTCCAGCGCCGATGAGCGCCCGCCGCTCAGTGAGGTTTCCCCCGCCCACGCGGGGATAGACCTGCGCGCGCTATACCACGGCGACTTCAGCGGCTGTTTCCCCCGCCCACGCGGGGATAGACCCTACTACATCCAGCCAGCCACAGCATAAGGACTGTTTCCCCCGCCCACGCGGGGATAGACCCTATTTCCTCATCCGAAAAGGCTTCGATGTAGCGTTTCCCCCGCCCACGCGGGGATAGACCTCGCGCAGTGCGTCCAAATCGCGCGCGCAGAGGGTTTCCCCCGCCCACGCGGGGATAGACCGCTCTTCATCGGGCGGCTGCGGGACGGCGCGCCGTTTCCCCCGCCCACGCGGGGATAGACCGAGCCGTCCGTCCTGCAGCAGCCCCGCCGTAATGTTTCCCCCGCCCACGCGGGGATAGACCGCGCATATTCGTCGCTGAGAGCAAGTGCGATAGGTTTCCCCCGCCCACGCGGGGATAGACCCGACGCAGAGTCGGACAGCGCCTCCATACGGGAGTTTCCCCCGCCCACGCGGGGATAGACCCACCGGGCGCTCGCCCTACACGCCTTTGGCGCAGTTTCCCCCGCCCACGCGGGGATAGACCGCGCTGGTTAGCCCGGCAGCGCCCTTATCCCAAGTTTCCCCCGCCCACGCGGGGATAGACCGCTCAACCGCGTCGCGCTCATATATCTGGACATGTTTCCCCCGCCCACGCGGGGATAGACCGTGAAACAGCATGTCGGTTGTCCTTTCTGTATGGTTTCCCCCGCCCACGCGGGGATAGACCTTCACAGATATTTTCGAGACAGAGGTAGTGGAAGTTTCCCCCGCCCACGCGGGGATAGACCTCTTGGAACCTGCGCCATGGGCGGCTGCCAAGGGTTTCCCCCGCCCACGCGGGGATAGACCGAGCGCGCGGCGCTGCAGCGGACAAACGCCAACGTTTCCCCCGCCCACGCGGGGATAGACCTGCAGCGGCGCGGCGCTGAGATCGAGGCGCTGCGTTTCCCCCGCCCACGCGGGGATAGACCATCCAGCGCCTCGCGCGCATAGACATCGCCCACGTTTCCCCCGCCCACGCGGGGATAGACCCGCCGATACGCTGCATGCGCTGCAGCGCCGGATGTTTCCCCCGCCCACGCGGGGATAGACCGTCGACACCTTGGCGCGGACGGACTCCGGAGTGGTTTCCCCCGCCCACGCGGGGATAGACCCCGTATTCCCCCCGATCGGTATAGGCATATCTAGTTTCCCCCGCCCACGCGGGGATAGACCCGAAATTTTGCTGACGCAAAGCGGCGTGGCGGTGTTTCCCCCGCCCACGCGGGGATAGACCGCGGGCGGCGCAGCAGCATCCCCCTGATTAGAGGTTTCCCCCGCCCACGCGGGGATAGACCTGATGATTTCCATTTCGCAGCGCCAAGTGGCTCGTTTCCCCCGCCCACGCGGGGATAGACCTTTGTTCGGCGCTCATCTGCGGCGGCACGTCTTGTTTCCCCCGCCCACGCGGGGATAGACCACGTCGTTTGTTCGGGCGCGCTGACTTGGGCTAGTTTCCCCCGCCCACGCGGGGATAGACCTCTCCGTAGCAGACACTGACCACAAAGACAAATGTTTCCCCCGCCCACGCGGGGATAGACCGCATTTGCTGCGGCTTGCGATTCGTCCATAGCAGTTTCCCCCGCCCACGCGGGGATAGACCTGTCAATAGGGCGCTAGGGCGTTGCCTGCATAGGTTTCCCCCGCCCACGCGGGGATAGACCTCGTATCAGGGTGAAATGCCCGCTGTTTGCGTCGTTTCCCCCGCCCACGCGGGGATAGACCTAGCGCATAAAACTCGTCGGGCTTTACCGAATGGTTTCCCCCGCCCACGCGGGGATAGACCTTTCGGCGGCGAGCCGCTTAGCCTCGTTTAGCGGTTTCCCCCGCCCACGCGGGGATAGACCGACAGGTAAGACGCTATACCTAAGCGCCTAGGGGTTTCCCCCGCCCACGCGGGGATAGACCTGATTATCGCACGTGAGGCGCTTAATACAGATAGTTTCCCCCGCCCACGCGGGGATAGACCCGCCAAATGGGATTTTGGCGTTTATGAGGCGCAGTTTCCCCCGCCCACGCGGGGATAGACCAGCGAGGTATAGGCTATGGCATACTGGGCTACCGTTTCCCCCGCCCACGCGGGGATAGACCTCATGCTTGACGACTACTTTGCGGCGTTTAGGCGTTTCCCCCGCCCACGCGGGGATAGACCTCGCATATGGCGGGGCGGCGCATCGTTGCCGTAGTTTCCCCCGCCCACGCGGGGATAGACCATTCCTGATTACACGAGACTGCTTCAGCCTATCGTTTCCCCCGCCCACGCGGGGATAGACCTGCGCAGCGACTGCCGGCTCTGCCCCATAACCGGTTTCCCCCGCCCACGCGGGGATAGACCCGGCAGGCGCTTGCGAATCCGCAGAAACGGCGCGTTTCCCCCGCCCACGCGGGGATAGACCTGTTCAAAATTGCCAGAGCGCTATTTTAGTGCGGTTTCCCCCGCCCACGCGGGGATAGACCCCGCACTGTGCTAGTGTTCCCGCAAGCGCCGCTGTTTCCCCCGCCCACGCGGGGATAGACCTTCAGCCCAAAGGCTTTGGGCTTCACACATTGCGTTTCCCCCGCCCACGCGGGGATAGACCGCGTCCATCCGTTTGCGCCGTCTTCGCCGTCTTGTTTCCCCCGCCCACGCGGGGATAGACCGCCTTTCGATTGAGCGCCGTCCGGACGGCATTGGTTTCCCCCGCCCACGCGGGGATAGACCTGCCAGCCGGCAAGCCGTTCACTGCCGCTGAGAGTTTCCCCCGCCCACGCGGGGATAGACCTGCGCCGATGACGCTAGACCTGCTTGCGGCGTGGTTTCCCCCGCCCACGCGGGGATAGACCGCCCGCCGGATTAGGGTTGCCTATTCGCGGCTAGTTTCCCCCGCCCACGCGGGGATAGACCCTATCCCGTGTCTCGACGCGGCAACAAACCGGCGTTTCCCCCGCCCACGCGGGGATAGACCGCCGTCCGGCGCTAAAACAGAGCGCGCAAAGGCGTTTCCCCCGCCCACGCGGGGATAGACCGTGCTTGCCTGCGCGCTCGACGGAGTGAACCCGGTTTCCCCCGCCCACGCGGGGATAGACCTTGGTGGACTATCGTGCGTGATGAGCCGACAGAGTTTCCCCCGCCCACGCGGGGATAGACCGTGCGATAGCGCGCTTGATCGCCACGCCACGTTGTTTCCCCCGCCCACGCGGGGATAGACCGTGGGACCCGATACACCAGCAGCGTAGCCTAGAGTTTCCCCCGCCCACGCGGGGATAGACCTCCTATGGCGTGGTCTGGCCTGATGGTAAAACCGTTTCCCCCGCCCACGCGGGGATAGACCGCCAGCCTTGACCAGCGCAGCGTTTCCCCCGCCCACGCGGGGATAGACCGTGGGATCCAATCCTACAAGCCCGTTCCTACGAGTTTCCCCCGCCCACGCGGGGATAGACCCTATTGGTCCTGGGTAACAGCACGCCGACGCCAACCGCGCGCTGCTGGATCGGCGCGTGGTGCGCGATATGCTGGGCTTTGACAACGCCGTGTATGAGGGCGTGCGGATGCTTGCGGCCAAGTGGTGCGCCGAACCGTCGGTTCACGGGGGCAAGCGGCGGCCGGCGGGGGCGGGGCTGGTGGTGTAGGCGAAACGAATGCGCCGTTTTCCAAGCGTTGCCCGGCCCCCGCCTGCGCCTATCTGCATTTTATCCAAAGCGCTGAGATGGCAAGCCGCCAACCACGCCTATCGCCGCTCCGACGCTTCTTGCGCTATGCGGGCGGCGATGTCCGTCAGCGGCGTTGCGACTAGGTTTTCGCCGGAGCGCAGGCGCACGGCAGCGGTGTCCGCCGCCGCCTCGCGGTCGCCCACTACAAGCATGTAGGGTATCTTTTGGAGCTGCGCCTCGCGGATTTTGGCGTTCATTCGCTCGCCGCGGGCGTCCGTCTGCGCCCGAATGCCCGCAGCCGCAAGCATAGCGCGCGCCTTTTCGGCGTACTCGATATGGCGGTCGGCGATGGGTATGACAACCGCCTGCACGGGCGCAAGCCATACGGGAAATGCGCCGCCGTAATGCTCTATCAGGATGCCGGTAAAGCGCTCAAGCGAACCCAGCAGCGCGCGATGCACCATATAGGGCTGGTGTTCCCTGCCGTCGTCGCCGATGTATGTCAGCCCGAAACGCTGCGGCAGGTTGAAGTCGAACTGCACCGTGGTGCATTGCCACAGCCGCCCGATGGCGTCCCGAATGTGAATGTCTATCTTGGGCCCGTAGAAAGCGCCGCCGCCTTCGTCCACGTCGAACGGCATCCCGCGCCGCTCCAATGTCTGCCGCAGCGATTCGGTCGCCACTTCCCAGCGCTCCGCGTCGCCCACCGCCTTATCAGGGCGCGTTGAGAGCATCACCTCGAATTCGCTGAACCCCATCGTCTCTAGGATGTGAAAGTCCAGATCCAAGACGCCGTTCACCTCATCCACGACCTGGTCGGGACGGCAGAATATGTGGGCGTCATCCTGCGTCATGCCGCGCACGCGCAGCAAGCCGTGCAGCACGCCGCCGCGCTCATAGCGGTACACCGAGCCGAGTTCGCCGATGCGCATCGGCAGTTCGCGGTAGCTCCGCATCGCCGTCTGGTAGTACATGATGTGGAACGGGCAGTTCATCGGCTTGAGGTAGTATTCCTGCCCGTCCATCTCCATTGCGGCGTACATATTCTCTTTGTAGAAGTCCAAATGCCCGCTGGTTTCCCAGAGCGCGGAGCGCCCGATGTGCGGCGTATAGACGAGGTCGTAGTCGGCGGCGTAGTGCTGCCGCTTCCAGAAATCCTCCACGATGCCGCGCAGCCGAGCGCCCTTGGGATGCCACACAATCAGCCCCGGCCCCGTTTCGTCGTGCATAGAGAACAGGTCGAGTTCCCTGCCCAGCAGCCGATGGTCGCGCCGCTTCGCCTCTTCCAGCCGATGCAGATGCTCATCCAGCGCCTGCTGCGATTCGAAGGCGGTGCCGTAGATGCGCTGCAGCATCGGACGGCGCTCGTCGCCGCGCCAGTAAGCGCCCGCCACGCTCAGAAGCTTGAACGCCGGAATGGCGCCGGTGGACGCCACATGCGGCCCGGCGCACAGGTCTTCGAAGTCGCCGTGCCGATAGGTGGAGATAGCTTCGTCCGTCGGAATTTCGGCGATAATCTCGAGCTTCAGCGGCTCGTCGGCGTTCAGCGCCAGCGCTTCTTGGCGCGGGTATTCGCTGTATTCGAATGCCAAGTCTTGGGCGATGACCGCGCGCATTCGGCGCTCGATCCGCTCAATGTCTTCGTCGCGGAAGGGCTGCGGCGCTAGGAAGTCGTAGTAGAAGCCGTCCTCTGTGGGCGGGCCGATGGCGAGCTTCACATCGGGGAAGAGCTTGGTGACCACATCGGCCATAACGTGCGCCGTGGAGTGGCGGATGCGCTGCCGCAGGTCTGCCAACTCGCGCTCTTGTGCCAGCGTCATTTCGTTATCCTCCAAAAGGCGGGCGGCGCCGTCGGTAACGCGCCCCGCCGCTGCATTGATGGCAAACGGAAGCCTCCCGCGCTGCCGCATCGGCGAACGGGAGGCCGTATAGTCGGGCGATATTGGCGTTGTGGGCCGCCTACGCAGTTCCCAAGAGACAATCCCCTTTGCGCGCCTGTCGTGCCATCGGATCGGTGCATTTTGCCTGCGTCTATTCTAGCGATACGACGGGCGCGCGGTCAAGCGGTGGGGGGATGAGCAATCTCAGTATGAGAATGCCGTCAAAACTTCTCGATTCCCAGAATGGCGGTATGCGGTATCCTGCTGACGTTGACTGTTGCCTTTCGCGTTTTTTCGGTTAGTTGTCAGGTTGGTACACGCCCAAAGGATATTTTCCTGCGTTTGCGTGAATTTCACCCTCAACATCCCAGTATTCACCTTCACCCCGAATGGCAGCCCTGGTTTCATTGAAGTCAGTTCCCATTTTATCCGCTATATCACGGATTGACTGGTTTTCTTTATCTGCTTGATTCATTTCCGCTTGCTCTGCCCCTTCGAAAGACATTTCACCTGCCGCAGCCAACAAGTGGAGTATTTCTCTGGCTTCGGTCATGTTGAAGGTCATTTGCTCTAATAGCATGTTGCGCACCACTTCTGCCATAGAACAATCTAGGTCAATGGCTTGTCGCTCTATATTACGGTACATTATAGGCGACAAACCCACAACCAAGTTTTTATGTTCGCTCATATGTTAACCTCCTCCTTTGCGCCTGCGCGCCATCGGATCGGTGTATTTTGCCTGCATCTATTCTAGCGATACGACGGGCGCGCTGTCAAGCGGTGGGGATGAGCAATCTCAATATGAGAATGCCATCAAAACTTCTCGATTCCCAGAACGGCGTTGTCCGGTATTCTGTTGATGTTGATTGTTACCTTTTGTCTTCGCGGTCTGCCGTCGGAGTTCCTGAACCCTTGTTGGAAAGTGCCGTAGCACTGCTTGAGGCCGTCTTCGTCGAGACAAACGAAGCAAATCTCCGACAGATTGAACTCGGTCTTGCGTTTTCGCGACATCGCGCCCCGCGCTATCCTGCGAACTTCGTAGGCGCTCATCGCGCCCTTCAGCTCATCATGCCATCTTTTGAAGGTCAGCTCTTCGTCGTTGTATTCCACTTCGCCGATAGCCAGTATGAGCCCGTAATAGCCGTACTCATCCAGCGTTTGGCTAATGGCTTCGGTGTCGTTGGCTATGACGGCGTTGCGCGTTGAGTTGAAGGCGTGGGACTTGAAATCCCACGAGATATTGCCAAAAGCGTCGAATTCGGTACGGCCGTACCGCTTGCCCGGCATCTCCAATATCTGCGCGAAAGTGTTTTCGCAGAGGTATTGGAAATAGAACCCTATCCATTCCATTTGCCGCCAATGCGGGTAATCGGCGTTCTTCATCGCTAGGATAGACGCTCTGCCATCCCATACCTTCGCTATGCTCCGCGAGGCTGCCTGCAGCCTTTCGGCTGTGTTCACGATTTCGCTGTTTATTGCCATAATGTTAAGTTTTCACCTCTTTGTTTTGTTGTGGCGCTCACGGGCCGCGCTTCATCCGCTTGGATTCTGTATTTGCCGGAGTTGATTCGCTCTAAGGCGAATTCGTAGTATTCAGGCACAATTTCAAAGCCTATGTAGCGCCGTCCCTCCATCTTGCTGACTACGGCAACTTGCCCGGATCCCAGAAACGGATCCAACACTACATCGCCCTTCTTGCTGGAATAGGCGAGGATTTTTCTGATTATCTCAGATGGAAGTTTGGTAGGCGTCTTCTTATCGCCGTGCCAGTATTCCCGTTTGATGCCCCACACATCCTCTTTGTCTTTGTAATGGGCAGAGCCGCCGTTGGGCGTCTTTTCGTCTTTGGCGAAGCGGGCGTAGGGATAGAACCGTCTCTTGCGGTCGTCTTTGCAGACATACAAGCAGTGGTAGTGAGACGTCACATATTTTCGCCTTGTTGCTACCCCAAACTGGTATTTCCAAACGATATGATTGACGGTTACTAGGTTGTAGCGGTCAATCGCTATCAGAATGTCTTTGAGATGGTTCCAGCCTGAAAATATGTACATGCTGCCGGAACTTTTAAGCGTTCTGGTCGCCTGTCCAAGCCAATCGCAAGTGAAGGCTAAATAGTCGGATTCGCTGATTTCGTTGTAGCCATCAAGGACTCTGCTTCCCGTGCGGTTGTAGTTGGTTCGCGCCGCTTTGAAGTCAATGGCAAACGGCGGATCCGTGATTATCAGATCGACGTATTCCGCAGGCATCTTTGACATCAGCTCTACGCAGTCGCCTTGCCGTATCGTGTTTATGTAGTCGGACAGGGTGTCCATACCATTCACTCAGAAATAGCGCTTAATCCTGGTTGCATCAAAAGAGCTTTTGTGCTAGGCTGCGTCTGTCTCAAAAAGCGCAACCCATAGACCACATAGAGGAATAATGCAGCTATGACGATTAAAAATCAAGCTCACATGCAAACCCAAGTCCAAGACCAGCTACTTCAGCATGTTGGATCTGTGTTCAAGGTAGAGGACACGGGGGATGACTCGGCAACTATCATTACGCCCTTCATGTATCCATACGACACCCCGATTATGCTTTATGTGCAGCGCACCGGCGAGGATTCGTACCGCATCAGCGACCACGGCGAAACCCGATATTGGATCAATGTAGTCAACATATTCTGTGAAGATCGGGAGCTGGATATTTCGGATCGCGAAATTTGGGATTTGAACTGCTGGTTCTTCCAAATCACGCGTACCGAATATGACCACTTGCAAGCCTCTGCAGACTCCGAAAATATCTGCGTTGTGGCTTTTCGTGTCCTTCAGGCAATTATACATATGTTGGGGCCTGAACCGCGCGACGGAAAGTGCGGCTGCGGCAAGTGCCCCAAATGGAGGCGATAGGCGCTCCGTCAAACCCCCGCATTCACGCCCCCGACTTTGCAACACAACCCCCCTTTGTGTTCTCAGCCGTAAAGCAGTATATTGTGTAGCGACGATTTAGCTACGACTGCGTAGCGCGCGCGGGCATGCCGCATATTCGGCGCGCGCCGTCTGACACGCAGCCTTATTCGCAACGGAGCGCGCAGCGATTGTCTTTACTGAAAAAGTACGGGCTTACGCCGCGGCAGATTGAGCGCCGCAGCCTTGAGATGGTGGATGCCGCTATGCCGCCTACGCCGCATCTGTCCGCGCGCGAGCGTTTTGTGCTAAGCCGCATCGTGCGCGCGGAGGGCGAACCGCAGCTTGTCCCGTCCGTGCGCTTCAGCGCCGACGCCGTGGAGCGCGGCGTTGCGGCCGTCAGAGCCGCCGCTCCCATCGTAAGCGATGTGCGAATGGTGGCGGTCGGCGCGTCCAAGCCGCTGCTTGCGCGCGCCGGCTGTTCCATCACCACGCTGATCGACGCGCCGAGCGTGGCGGAGCGCGCCAAGCGCGAAGGCATCACCCGATCCGCCGCCGCCATATTGGAGCTTGCGCCGCGCTTGGACGGCGCTGTGGTGGCGGTGGGCAACGCCCCCACGGCGCTGCTTGCGCTGCTAGACCTTGTGGATGAGCGAAAAGCGGCGCCGTCGCTTATAATTGGGATGCCGGTGGGCTTTGTGGCGTGCGCCGAATCCAAAGCCGAACTCGCCAAACGCTCCACGGCGCACATCACGATTTTGGGCAAGCGCGGGGGAAGCAGCGCCGCCGCCGCCACGCTGAACGCGCTGCTGACGCTTGCAATGGACGATAACGAATGACCGCAGCGATCCGATACGGCGATAACGGAAGCGCGCCCAACGCCGATTGGGGCGTGGCGCTGCTGGCGCACGGCAGTCGGCGCGGCAGCGATACGATTGACGGACTGCGCGATATGACGCAGCGGTTGCAAGAGCGCCTCGCCCCCGACCGCGCGCGCGTTGTGATGGCGTGCCTAGAGTTCATTCAACCCGACCTGCCGCAGGCGGTAGGATCGCTGGTGGCAGAGGGCGTCGGCAGCATCGTGGTTATGCCTTTCCTGCTTGGACAGGGGACGCACACCACCGACGACATTGAAGAGGAAATTGGGCGCGCGCTGGAGGCGTATCCGCAGGCGCGCATCAGCGCATCGCAAACATTCGGCGCAGACCCGGCGCTGGTGGACATCGTGGCGGCGCGCGTGCGTCAGCATCCCGTCGCGCTGAACGGCAGCGTGGGCGCGGCGCCCACCGGCGTTATGCTGGTCAAGGCGGGAACGCGCTCGCCCGCCGAAAACCATATCTGGCTGCATACTTTGGGGCAGATGCTGGAGCGTCAATTGGGCGAAGGCTATGCGGTGGCGGTGGCGCAATCGCACTTCGGCCCGCCCACTATGGACGAAGCCGCCGCCGAACTAGCGCAAGAACGCGGCGTGGCGGGCGTGATATGCGTGCCGTACATATTCTTCCCCGGACTTATCCTCACGCGCAACATCATCGGCGGCGTCAAAGACCTGGAATGGAAATACCCGCGCATACCCTTTCGGGTAACGCCCACGCTTGGCGTAGAGAGCGGGCTTGTGGAACTCACCGCGCGGCGCATACTCGAGGCGGCGCGCAAGCAGCGGCAGCGCCAATGACTGCGCTTGAGCCGCCGCTATCCCCAAGCCGTTCACGCCGCCAATCATCAACCTATTCCTGTAACCTATCGCTGGCAACTAACCGCTAGGAAGGCGCAATGGCAAGCCGAGAGAGCGATTACAGCCGTCCCACGGTGAGGCGGCGCGGGATGCGAACCGGCTACACCACGGGCGCATGCGCCGCCGCCGCCGCCAAAGCCGCAACCCTAGCGCTGCTCACCGGCGAACCTCAGCGCGAGTCGACCATTCGCTTGCCGATAGGCCGGGACGCCGCTTTCACGCTGGAGCGCTGCGAACTGACGCCGGCGGGCGCCGGGCGCAACGGGGATGCGCGCGCTGCCGGCGGCGCAATCCCCTGGGCCGCGCTCTGCTCCGTGATAAAGGACGGCGGCGACGACCCCGATGTAACCTCCGGGGCTGAGATATGCGCCAAGGTATGGGCGGATTATGACGGCGTATGCGATGCCGAAAGCGCCGCCGATGATGCGCCTGATGATGCGCCTAAGATAGCGATCCGCGGCGGCGAAGGCGTGGGCGTGGTGACCAAGCCGGGAACCGGCATACCGGTGGGCGACGCGTCCATAACGCGCGTCCCTCGTCGGATGATAGCCCAAGCGGTGTTGGACGCCGCCGAAAGCGTGGGCAGTTCGGCGTCTCTCATCGTGGAAATCTCAGTCCCCGATGGCAGAGAGATTGCCAAGCGCACGGACAACCCTCGGCTCGGCATCGTGAACGGCATATCCATTCTTGGCACGACGGGCGTGGTGCAGCCGTTCTCGACCGCCGCTTGGCGCGCAAGCGTGAATGTCAGCATCGATGTAGCCGCCGCCAACCGCCTTTCGCATATGGTAATCACCACCGGCACGCAGTCCGAAGAGTTCGCCAAGCGCCGCCTTGACCTGCCCGATATGGCGTATGTGAATGTGGGCATATTCACCGGCGCCGCCCTCAAGCGCTGCGTGCAACGCGGCATTCCGCGCGCCACGCTGGTGGGGATGATTGGCAAGTTCTCCAAAATCGCGATGGGCAAGTTCGTTACGCATGTGGCCGGCAACAAGGTCGATCCTGTGTTTCTGGCTGAGCTTGCGGCTGAGTGCGGCGCTTCCGAGCGCATACAAGCGGATATGCGGCAAGCGGCGAGCGGCCGCCATTTCCAAGAGATAGCGTTGGAACACGGCTTGCAGTCGGTGTTCGACCTTGTGTGCGCGCGCGTCTGCCATCAAGCGCAGGAATACCTCGCGGACAGGGCGGACGCTATCGTCATAGACGCTATATGCTTCGACTTTGAGGGCGGCGTACTGGGCAAGGCAACCACATCGGCGCATCCTATACCGCTTGTGAATGCGGCGGCGTCCGATGACTAACGCGCGGCCGCTGGGATTGCCCGATGACGCATTCTCGCAGAAGCGCCCGCATAGGGGGCTTATCACCAAATCGGAGGCGCGCGCCGTAAGCCTGTATAAGCTTGGGCTTGCGCGCGGCAGCATCGTTTGGGATGTGGGCGCAGGCAGCGGATCGGTGGCGCTGGAGGCGGCGCTGATTGCGTCGGACGGGATGGTGTATGCCGTAGAGCGCGATGCCGAAAGCATCGCTATGCTGCGCCGCAACCTGCAGCGGCTGGGCCCCGCCAATGTAGCGGTAACGCCCGGCGATGCGCCCGCCGCGCTCGCCGATTTGCCGTCGCCCGATTGCGTGTTCGTGGGCGGCGGCGGCGTCAAACTGAACGCCATCTTGGAATGCGCCGCAGCGCGCTTGAACGCAGAGGGGCGCATCGTGGTCAACTTGGCGGCGATGGAACGCGCGCTGCAAGCGCACGCCTGCTTGATGGCGCTGGGGTTGGATGCGGAACTGATGCAGATAAGCGCGGCGCGCGGCAAGCCGCTGCCCGACGGCGCGCTGCGCTTGGCGGCGGAAAACCCGGTGTTCATCGTGGCCGCCGTTCGAACGCGCCAACCCAAAACCCGCTGCCGATTAGGGACAAGCGCCAATGACTCGTAACTCACCGGGGTGTCTGTACGGCGTGGGCGTTGGCCCCGGCGATCCCGAACTGCTGACGCTCAAGGCGGTGCGCGTGCTAACCGATGCGCCCGTGGTGTTCGCGCCGCAAGCGGAGGGCAGCGCGGATAGCATCGCGCTCAGCGTGGCGCGGCGCTATATCGACGAATCGCGCCAACGGCTGATTTACGCATCGTTTGTTATGGGCGGCGCATCCGACGGCGTATGGATCGAGGCGGCGGAACGCATAGCGCGCCATCTGCTCGACGGCGCTGATGTGGCGTTTCTGACGCAGGGCGATCCGATGCTGTACGGTTCGTTTATGTATGTGATGCAGAAGGTTCAGGCGGCGCATCCTGATATTCCCATAGAGGTTGTGCCGGGCGTGACGTCCATCACGGCGGCGGCTGCGGCGGCGAAGTTGCCGCTTGTATCGCACGGCGAGCGGCTGGCGGTACTGCCCGCAATGTACGGCATAGACGACCTGCGCGCGGTGCTTGCGGCATACGATACGGTGGCGCTGATGAAGGTCAATCGGCGGGCGCTGGCAGCCGTCGCCGCTCTGGAAAGCGAAGGGGCGCTGAGCCGCTGCGTGTTCGCGCGCCGCGCCACCACGCAGCGCGAGCTGATTGCGTTCAGTCTGCGCGATCTGGATCCCAAAGAGGTGGACTACTTCTCTATGCTGATTTTGAGCGGGCGCAAGGACTAGCGATACATATGCAAGAACAACAAGAATGCGCGGCGGGCAAGGTGTATTTCATAGGCGGCGGGCCGGGCGATCCCGAGCTGCTGACGCTGAAGGCGAAGCGCATCATAGACGCCGCGGATGTAATCATCTACGCCGATTCGCTAGTGCATCCCGCGGTGTGCGAATCCGCCAAGCCGGGCGCGCAAATCATCGGCAGCAAGGCGCTGACGTTGGCCGAAATCAGCGCGCTGACGGTGGGCGCGGCGCGGGCGGGCAAACTGGTGGCGCGCATACAGAGCGGCGATCCGTCCATCTACGGCGCTGTGTTGGAGCAGATGCGTTTGCTTGAGGCGGCGGGCGTGGCATACGAAATCGTGCCGGGGGTGAGCGCCGCATTCGCCGCCGCCGCCGCGCTCAAGACGGAGTTCACGGTGCCGGAAGTATCGCAGACGGTCATATTCACGCGGCTTGAGGGCAGGGTGGCGATGCCGTCGGGGGAGAAGCTGCGCGATCTTGCGGCGCACGGCTGCACGCTGGTTCTGTTCCTGAGTATCACGCGCATAAACGGCGTTGTGCGCGAACTGACCGCCGGGGGGTATTCTGACGATACGCCGGTAGCGGTGGCGTATCGGGTGGGTTGGAGCGATGAGCGCATCATTCGGGGGACGCTTGCGGACATTGCGCCCAAGGTCAAGCGCGCGGGCATCACGCTGCAGGCGCTTGTGTTGGTGGGCGCCGCATTCGCGCCGAATATACGCGCGCCCGAAACGGCTCAAGCGGCGGCGGCATCGCATCTGTACTCCGCCGACTACACGCATCTGTATCGGCGCGCGGCCGATTTTGGCAGCAGCGCCGCCGAAAGCCAAGCCGATGTCGGCCGCGAATGATGCCGCGGTGGTTGCGGTATCGCGGCGGGGCGCAGTCCTGGGCGGGCGCATCCGGGACGCGCTTGGCGGCAATGCGGCGCTGTATGCTGAACGCCGATTTACGGACGCTGTCGATGGCGCAATTCCGTTTGATTTGCCGCTGCGGCCGCTGATAGCGCGGCTGTTTGGGGAACGGCGGGCGCTTGTGGTGATGCTGCCGGTGGGCGCTGCGGTGCGATTGATTGCGCCTTGCATCGGCGATAAGCGCAACGATCCGGCGGTGGTGTGCGTGGATGAGGCGGGGCGGTTTGCGGTGAGCGCGCTGTCGGGGCATATCGGCGGGGGGGACGGGCTTGCTGAGATAGTGGCGGACGCAATCGGCGCAACGGCGGTGATAACATCGGCGTCCTATGCGCTGGGGACGGTTGCGGTGGATATGCTGGGGGGCGAGTTCGGCTGGCGCATTGAGGCGGGATCGGGGGCGCTGACGCGCGCCGCCGCCGCCGTGGTGAACGGCGAGCCGGTGGGCGTGTATCAGGATGCGGGCGAGCCGAACTGGCGGGACGCCGGCAAGCCGCTGCCATCCAACATTCATATATGCGATACGGTCGGCGAGTTGGCGGGGTTTGGGACGGCGCTGCTTATCACCGACCGCGCGGACGCATTGGAGCGCATCGGGACGGCGCTGCCCGCAACGCTGATAACCTATCGGCCGCGCACGCTGGCGGTGGGCGTGGGCTGCAGGCGGGGCGCTGACGCCGCTGAGTTGGAGGCGCTGGTGCGCGATACATTCGCGGCGGCGGGGCTGTCGGTTGCAAGCATCCGCTGCTTGGCGACGGCAGAACTCAAGCGGGACGAACCTGCGATAAGGCTGCTTGGGGAACGGCTGGGCGTCCCCCTGCGCTTCTACGACGGGGATGCGCTGAACGGGATGCCGGGGCCGTCGGGGGCGTCGGCGTCGCAGCGGCTGCTGGGCATAGTGGGGGTGGCGGAGCCGGCGGCGCTGCTGGCGTCGGACGGCGGCGAGATTGTCGCGCGCAAGGCGAAGTCGGCGGCGGCTACGGTGGCGGTTGCGCGCATACGGCTGGGTTAGTCGACGAAGAAGCGGCGCAGTTCGGCTATCAGGAATGCGGGGTTGTCGGCGGCGATGGGGTGGCCGGAGTCGGGGGCTTCGATGAACTGCATTCGGGGTTGGGCGGCTTGCATTCGGGCTACTATGTCCGGGGATAGGAAGTCGCTGTGCGCGCCTTTCATGATTAGGACGGGGCAGCGGATGTTCGCCCACTTTTCCCACAGCAGCGGCACTTCGCGCTTGCCGAAACTGCCGTTGATCCAGAACATGTCGGGGTCGTGCTTGGGGACGTATTTGCCGGCGTAGTTGAGACGCAATCCGTAATACGCCGAGTTGCGGTGATATTCGGTGGACGGGCGGGGGTTCGCCTGGGCGCTGTGTTCCACATATTCGTCGATGCTGCGCCAACCGAGCGGGCGGCGGTTCATGCCGCTGATTTGGTTTCGGGCGGATGCTATGCTCATTTCGGGGCCGTAGTCTAGGCAGACCAGATGCTTGAGGTGGGCGGGATGGTCGCCGGCGTATGCGATGGCGTTGCGCGCGCCGAGTGATGCGCCTACATAGTCGTATGGGACGATGCCTACGGCGTCTGCGAATGCGGCGAGGTCGGCGGCGAAGGCGGTTACGGCGTAGCCTTCGCGGGTGTGGGATGAGTCGCCGTGGCCGCGCTGGTCTATGGCGATGATGCGGAATTCGCCGCGCAACTCGCGCGCTATGAAGTCCCAGTTGTGGGCGTTGCCGCCTTGCCCGTGAACTAGCATCAGGTTGCGCGCCGAGCTGCCGCCCCAGTCAAGGTAGTGAATGCTCAGCCCGTTGATGTTCATGAATTGGTCGGCGGGGTTGGCGTCCAAGGGGGCGGCCTCCTTAGTGGCGATAGACGGGGCTGCGCTAGGCGGCGTGATGCTATCGGTTGCGGCGGCGGCGGATGCGTCGGAGGCTGCGCTGCTTGTCAAGGCGGGTCTGTTCGCCTTTGGAGCGAAAGAAGCGGCGGTTGCGCAGTTCGCGCAGGATGCCGGAGCGCTGCATGGAGGTTTGGAAGCGCTTGAGAAGGGCTTCGGGGTCTTCGCCATCGCGAAGCGTTACATATGCCAAGATGAACTCCTTAGTGCGTAAGCGCGCGCCGCGCGGGGATTGGCGGCAGGCGGTATAGACGCGGCAATATAGACGCTTGGCAAGTATAGCACAGCGGGCGGGGGTTCATCAAACGCATGGGGCGCCGGTCTGCGTAAGGTTTTAACGCAAAGGCGCAGGGGCGCAAAGGGGTGCGGTAGGATTTTTGGGCGCAAGGGTGTAAGGGCGCAAATGGATTAGGGGCTGCGGGCGTTTGCGGGGATGTTGTCGGGGTGGGCGAGGGTTTTTCGCAAGCGCTTCCACTCTTCGATGGATAGGGGTTCGCTATCGAGGATTATGGCGGCGGCTTCGGGCGTCTTGCCGTTGGTGGCGTGGTTGTCTTGCGGCTTTCCGTTCTTTTCGTTGGCGGCGGGCGTGTTGGCGTTGGTGTTGGCGGCGGCGGCTTTGCGCTTTTCGGCTTTGCGGGCGGCGCGCTTTTGGCGGCGGCGCGCGGCTCTGCCCGGGTTGCCGGGGTTGGCTGACGGCGTGTTGGCGTCGGCGGGCTTTTCGGCGTCGGCGGCGGGCTGCTCGGTGGCGGCCTTGGGCTTTTCTTTGACGGCGGCGATATTCGCGGCAGCGGCGGGTTGCTCACTGATGGCGCGCTTTTCGGCTTTGCGAGCGTCGCGCTTTTGGCGGCGGCGTGCGGCTCTGCCCGGGTTGCCGGGGTTGGCTGGCGGCGTGTTGGCGTCGGCGGGATTTTTGTCGTCGCGTTGCTTGTCGGCGTCGGGCTGTTTGGCGGCAACATCGGGCTTTTCGGCGACGGCGTTGCGCTTTTCGGCGGTGGTGGCACTC
This sequence comes from Dehalococcoidia bacterium, assembly GCA_965204605.1. GTDB lineage: Bacteria > Chloroflexota > Dehalococcoidia > Lucifugimonadales > JADFKI01 > Bin90. The sequence continues at coordinate 2,786,552 of OZ241999.1, read as the reverse complement.
TTTTCGGCGTCGGCGGGCTGCTTGTCGGCATCGCGCTGTTCGGTGGTGGCGCTCTTTTCTGAGACTGCGATATTTTGGGCGGCGGCGAGTTGCTCACCGGCGTCGGGCTTTTTGGCGTCGGCGATATTTTGGGCGGCGGCGGCTTTGCGCTTTTCGGATTGGCGGCGTTGGAATTCGAAGGCTGCGGGGCGCCTGGATTCTAGTTCGGCTTTGAAGGCTAACATTTCCGCTACATCTTCGCGGGTGCGGCGGCGATTGGGGAAGAGCGGGATGCGCTTTAGGGTTTTGCGCTCGGCGCGCTGTTCGCGGCGGCGGGCGGCGCGGCTAGGGGTGTCTGACGGCGTGTTGGCGTCGGCGGGCTGTTTGGCGTCGGCGATATTTTCGGCGTCGGCGGCGGGTTGCTCACCGGCGGCGAGTCCGGGGTTACCGACGGGATGCTTGTCGGCATCGCGCTTTTGCTTGGCGTGGGCGTCGATGTTCGCGGCGTCGGCGGGTTGCTCGGCGTCGTCGCGCATCTTGGCTGCTTGGGTTTCGAGGTATTCGGGGGTGAAACCCTTGAGGCTGGCCGCGGGACTGCCGGGGTCGTCTTTGCGGGCGTCGGCGGGCGTGCGGGCGCTCCAGTATGCTTGGATGTCTTCGTAGGTGATGTGGTCGGTCTTGATGTCGTAGGCGCGGCGCAAGAGTTCGCATGCTGCCCAGACGCGGTGTGAGGCGGTGAAGCCTTCGGCGGGCTTGGTTCTGGGGCGCATTCGCATGAGCTTGATAAAGCTTGCGGCGCCTCTGGAATCGGCCTCGGGGTCTTTGTTTTCCATCGTCTCTACCAGGAAGCGTATGGAGTCCGCGCCGTAGTTGGTGTATTCGCGCACAATCTTGGAGAGATACGAGTCGAGTTCTTCCGTTTTGCCGGACAGGATGCGGCGGACGCCGGGGATCGTGCCGCCGAAGCCTCGGATTAGCAGCTCGCGGGCGGCGCGCATTCTTACGGCGGGGGTGAAGTTTTCGCCTGTTTCCTCAATCTTGGAGATTACCCTGATTAGGAACTCGATGATGGTTTCGCCGTCGTTGGTTTCTTGCTTGATGAGGCGGGCGATGTCGAAGTGCAGGATTTGCTTTTCGGTAACCTTCGGCTTCTTGTCGAGCTTGTCCCGCTTTGCCGGCTTGGTTTCGGACTTGGGTCGTGGGCGGATGGAGGCTGATTTGGGGATGGCGGATTCGGGGATGAGTCGGCCGAACGCGGTAAGCCATTCGGCCGACTTGAGGCGGTGGCTGACGGTGGCGTCACGGGTGTAGCCTTGTAGGGTATCTACAAGGAACTGGGCGATGATTTCGCCGTCTCCGGTGAGGCGTTGAATAGTGGCGTCGATGGTCATGCGCTCTATTATAGTAAATAGAACGGGTGTGTCAAGGGGTAAATTGGGGAATTTAGGGGAAATCGGCGGGGATTTTTGGCGCAAAGGCATTTTGGGGGAGCAAAGAAAGTAGTCGGCGGTTGTCCTGACACAATGCGAACTGCTTGCTATAATGGCGGCTAGTACGCTATGGGGTTGGCTATCGTTGTGAGAGACGGCAGGCGCATCTGAGGTTGGGCTTGTGGAACACTCGGAAATTGTTCGGGACTTCGCCATTATTATGGGGCTTGCCAGCGTAACGATTGTGGTGTTTCGCTGGATTAAGCAGCCGCCGGTGCTTGGGTATCTGATAGCGGGGCTGATTGTGGGGCCGTTCACGCTGCCGCTTATCGGGCTGCCGGCGTTTATATCGGACACCGAAATCATACGGGTTATGGCGGATACGGGGCTTGTGCTGCTGCTGTTCGCGCTTGGGATGGAGTTCGGTTGGAGCCGGATACGGCAGATGGGGCTGCGGGTGGTTCTCATCGGCACAATCGGGATTGTGTCGATGCTTGCGATGGGTTATGAGGTGGCGACGCTGCTGGGATGGAGCGCGACGGAAGCGATATTTTTGGGGGCGGCGCTGTCTATCAGCAGCTCGGCGATTATCGTGAAGGTGCTGCGGGACAGCGGGACGCTGCTGGAGACGCACGGGCGGCTCATCGTGGGGATACTGGTGGTGGAGGATTTCGCGGCGGTGCTGCTGCTGAGCGTGCTGTCCGGGGTTGCCACAAGCGGGACGGCGAGCGTCGGCGAAATCGCGAATTTGATGACCAATTTGGGGATATTTTTTCTGTGCGCGCTGTTCGCCGGAGCGCTGCTCGCGCCGCGGATCATCAACTTTGTGGCGAGGTTCGAGTCGCGCGAGGCACTGCTGATAATAAGCCTCGCTATGTGCTTTGGGTTGGCGCTGATAGGCGAGATACTGGGGACATCGGCTGCTGCGGGGGCGTTCATCATAGGGACGGTGCTGGGGGATTCGGAGCATTCGGAGGAGCTGACGGCGACGATGACGCCGGTGCGGGATGTGTTCGCGGCGCTGTTCTTCATATCAATCGGGATGCTGATAGACTTGTCGCTGCTTGCCGAATTTATCGTGCCGTCGCTGATAATCGCGGCGGTGTTTATGGCGGGCAAGACGGTGGCGCTGACATTGGGGACATTCATAGCGGGACACGACGGCAAGACTTCGCTTAGCGTGGGGATGGGGTCGCCGCAGTTGGGGGAGTTTTCGCTGGCGATGACCAAGGTGGGGGCGGATCACGGCGTAGTGAGCGCGTTTCTGTATCCGGTGGTGGCGGCGGCGTCTGCGATAACGTCGATGTTTTACCCGTCGATGTCGCGGTCAGCGCCGCATGTGGGGCGGTTCTTGGAACGGCGCTCGCCGCGATTGCTGCGGCAGTATGTGGGGAACTTGTCCAATCTGCTAATCTCGATGCGCGCGGTGGTGGGGCTGGAGCGCAGCGAATTGGCGCGGCTGATGCGGCGGTCGGGGCGGGTTATCATCGTGAACTCCGGGGTGATGGTGTTCATAATAAGCATGGGGACTTTCTCGCTGAACTACGCCGACGACTTGGCGCAGACGCTCAATTTGCGGGAAGGGATACTGGGGCTTGCGGTGAGCTGCATAGTGGTGGCGTTCTGCATACCGCCGTCGATATTCATATGGCGGGCGCTTGCGCGAATGACGGACGAACTTTCGACGTACATACTTCATTTGGAGGCGTCTCATTTTTCGCTGCTGCGGGGGACGGACTTTCATTTGGGGAAGGCGGATCTGCACGATATTTTGCAATATGGGATACTGATACTTATGATAGGGGCGCTGGCGGTGATGAGCCTGCCGTTCATATCGCGGTTGGTGATAATCGGGAGCTTTTCCACGCCGATAGCGGTGGTGATGCTGCTGGGTCTGGTGGCGCTGATGTGGCGGGTAGTGTTCAAGATACACGGGTCTATGGAGACGATATTCAGCCGCACGTTTTTGGGGGACGATGATTAGCGGGCGTGCGGCGCGGGAATTTAACGCAAAGGCGCAGGGGCGCAAAGGAGGGAAGTGGGGTTGGGATGCGCGCATTGCGGGAATGTGATCGATATTTTTATCCGAACCCTTGCCGCATAGGCGGTTGAGGCGATTGAATGGAGGATATGGACGATGCGACTTGCGGGAAAGATTGCGCTGATAACGGGGGCTGCGGCGGGCGTTCAGGGCGAGCTGATGGGGTTCGGCGGCGCGGCGGCGTGGCTGTTCGCGGGCGAGGGGGCGAAGCTGGCGCTGGCGGACATCAACGAGGATATGGGACGGCGCACGGCGGCGCAGCTGAGGGAGCGGGGGTATGAGGCGGCGTTCACGCGCTTGGATGTTACAAGCGAGGATGATTGGCGGGCGGCGGTCAAGCTGACGATCGATACATACGGGCGGTTGGACATACTGATAAACAACGCCGGCACAGGCGGGCGGCAGCGGGTTGAGGATACAAGCGAAGGGCTGTGGGACGGGCAGATGGATGTACACGCCAAGGGGGCGTTTCTGGGGATGAAGCACGCCATTCCTGAGATGCGAAAGGCGGGCGGCGGGTCTATCATCAATGTGTCGTCCATATACGGGCTTGTGGGCAGCCAAACATCCACGGCGTACCATGCGGCGAAGGGGGCGGTGCGCATACTGACCAAGTCGGCGGCTATTCAGTACGCGCCCGAAAACATTCGGGTGAACTCGATACATCCGGGGTTCTGCGAAACGCCGATGACGCAGGTTAGCCAGAGCGATCCGGAGAATCGCCGGGCGACGCTTGCGCGCATACCGATGGGGCGGTTGGGGCAGCCGGGGGAATTGGCGCAGGGGATGCTGTATTTGGCGTCGGACGATTCGGAGTATGTTACGGGGTCGGAGCTAGTGATAGACGGGGGCGTAACGGCGCAGTAGCGCGCGGGGCAAGCGGCATAAGAGCGCAGTGGTGTACTGATACGCAAAGTTGAACGCAACGGACGGGGGCATAAGACCGAATGGCGATGCAGCAGCAGACGGCGGCGGTTTCGGCGGTGTGGTTCGTGTATTCGGAGGGGAACGAACCGCTGGGGCGGGTGTATATGGACGGCGATGCGGCGGCTCCGGCGGCGGGGGCGGCGATTGCGGACGGCGATGGATGGCGGCGGGCTGAGATCGCGGCGGTACGGGAGCTTGCGCCGACGTGCGCGATGCGGCGGTTTCGGGTTACGATACGGCCGATGGCGTAAGGTTTTAACGCAAAGGCGCAAAGGGCGCAAGGCGGTTTGACGGGGCATAGGGGCGTTGATACACTTTTGCGGCGGCTTGGGCTTGGCTTAGGGCTTAGGGCTAGATACGGGGGCGAATTGGCTATGGCTATGGATGCGGGCGCTGATCCGGGGCGGGATGCGGGGGCGGCTATACTGCAGGTTCGCAATCTTGTGAAGGATTTCGGGGGCGTGCATGCGGTCGACGACTGCTCTTTCGATGTGCGGCGCGGCACAATCACGGGGCTTATCGGGCCTAACGGGGCGGGCAAGACAACGCTGTTCAACCTTGTTACGGGGTTTCTGAAGCCGACGGGCGGCGCTATAACCTTTATGGGCAGGCGGATCGAGGGACTATCGCCGCATCAGACGTTTCGGACGGGGCTTGTGCGCACGTTTCAGATACCGCGCGAGTTCAAGCGGATGAGCGTGCTGGAGAACCTGATGCTTGTGCCGGGCGGTCAGCGCGGGGAGCGGCTGTGGGCGGCGTGGCTGATGCCTTGGCGGGTGTCGTCGGAAGAGCGGGCGGTGGAGCGGCAGGCGCTTGAGGTGTTGGACTTTCTGAACCTGATACATCTGAAAGACGAGTACGCCGCCAATCTGTCGGGGGGGCAGAAGAAGCTTTTGGAGTTGGGCAGGATGCTTATGGCGAAGCCTGAGATGATACTGCTTGACGAGCCGGGGGCGGGCGTCAATCCGACGCTGATGAACGCGTTGGTTGACGACATACGGCGCACGCAGCAAGAGACGGGCGTAACGATACTCATCATCGAGCATGATATGGACTTGGTGATGAGCCTGTGCAATCCGATAATCGTGATGAACGCGGGGACGAAGCTGGCGGAGGGGACGCCGCAGGAGGTGCAGCGCAACCCGGCGGTGCTTGACGCCTATTTGGGCGGCTCGGTCGGGGCGTTTTGATGAGCATATTGACGGCGGACGACGTTTTCGCGGGATATGGGGAAACCGAGATACTGCACGGGGTTTCGGTGCGCGTGGAGCCGGGCGAGTTCGTAACGATTATTGGGCCGAACGGGTGCGGCAAGTCGACGCTTATGAAAACGGTGTTCGGGCTGCTGACGCCCAAGCGGGGGGATGTGTTCTTTGAGGAAACGAACATAACGGGGATGCCCACCGAGCGGCTGATACGGATGGGGATGTCGTATGTGCCGCAGACGGATAATATATTCCCGTCGTTGACGATAGAAGAGAACCTTGAGATGGGGGCGTTTGTGGATAGCGGCGGCGCCGCGGGGCGCATAGCGGAGATGTACGATATGTTCCCGGACTTGCGGCGCAGCCGGCGGCAGCGGGCGGGCAGCCTGTCGGGGGGGCAGCGGCAGATGCTGGCATTCGGGCGGGCGCTGATGCTGCAGCCGCGCCTGCTGCTGCTGGACGAACCGTCGGCCGGGCTGTCGCCAATTATGGTGCAGGTGATATTTGAGCGGCTGACCGAAATTCGGCAATCGGGCGTTGCGATATTGGTGGTGGAGCAGAACGCGCGGTCGGCGCTGGCGATGTCTGACCGCGGGTATGTGCTTGCGGGCGGCGAAAATCAGATAGAGGGCAGCGCTCAAAACCTGTTGGACAACCCTGAGGTTGGGCGGCTGTATCTTGGGGGATAGGCTTGGCGGTCTTATCGCGGATAGGTTTTGAGTTTTAGGCAGACGGCAGTTAGGCGCTAGGCTAGGCTGGCTTGGCGCAATAGGTTTGGCGCAAACAGGCTTTGAGTTTTAGGCGTTTAAGCGCGCGGCAGTTAGGGGATAGCGCGGTATGTCAATGCAGACTATAGCGGCGCGGATGCAGATCGCGGGGCGCGGCGACGTGATTTGGCTTGCGGCGGGCGTAGCGGTTGCGGTGGCAGTGGCGCTTGCGGCGCCGGGCAAGGTCATCAACGGGCTGCTGCTGGGCAGCGTAATCGCGCTGGGCGCAATCGGCATAACGCTGATATACAGCATACTGCGCTTCGCGCATGTGGCGCACGGCGAGTATATGACGCTGGGGGCTTACGCCACGCTGTTTATGCTGACGGTAGTGTTTCCGCCGCTGGGGATAGATTCGGCCGGATTTGGGCCGTTCACATTCGGCTATCCGCTGCTGCTTGCGCTGCCGGTGGCGATGGCGGCGGTAATCGGCATGGCGCTGGCGATGGACTTGCTGGTGTATCGCCGACTGCGCGCGCAGGGCAGCAACCTCGTGATGATGGCGATGGTATCGCTGGGGATAGCCATCGCGATGCGCGGCATCGTGCAGGTGATATGGGGGACGGATCCCACAAGATACCCGCGCGAGTCCAAGCCGTTCTATCACATTGAGTTCGATATACCGATAGGGGCCGCCGCGTTGCCGTTCGACATACGGGTGCCGCCGGACAATCTGTTTTTGGGGCTGATGGCGGTGATACTGGTGTTGGCGCTGTACTTGTTCTTGAACAGGACGCGCACGGGCAAGGCGATGCGGGCTACATCGGACAATATGGAGCTTGCGCGGGTGAGCGGCATAAACACCACGCGTATAATCTATTGGACTTGGGCAATCGCCGCGGCATACGCCGCAATAGCGGGGACGCTGCTGGCGGTGTCGCAGGCGCAGCTACTGCCGCATTCGGGTTGGAAGGTGCTTATTCCGTTGTTCGCGGCGGTAACGCTGGGCGGCATAGGCAAGCCGTGGGGGGCGCTTGCGGGCGGGCTGCTAATCGGCGTGTCGATGGAGGCGGCGACGGAGTGGGTTTCGCCGGCGTACAAGCCTGCGATCGCGTTCACGATAATGCTGGGAGCGCTGCTGCTGCGTCCTCAGGGGCTATTCGGGGATAGGAACGCCTAGATGGATATTATCTACTTTCTTGCCGGGTTGGGCGTGCTTGCGGGCATCTACGGCATATTCACGCTGGGGCTGAATGTGCATTGGGGATACACGGGGCTGTTCAACATAGGCATAGCGGGCTTCTATGCGCTTGGGGCGTACACATCGGCGCTGCTGACCACTGCGCCGCCTTCGGCCGAACTATTCGAGGATTTCAAGTTCGGCGGCAATTTGGCGGTCGTGTTGGATCTGGGAATCGACTTGTGGTTCGTTGCGGCGCTTGCGGGCGCGGCGGCGGTGTGCGCTGTGGTGGCGCTCATAGTGGGGGCTATCACGCTGCGGCTGCGCGACGACTACCTCGCCATATCCACGCTGGGCATAGCGGAGAGCGTGCGGCTGATATTCCTGAACGAAAAGTGGCTCGCCAACGGCTCGCGCGGGCTGTACAACATCCCCAAGTTCTTGGAGGATTTGGTGGATCCGCAGAGCTACGAGATAGTGTATTTCGCAGTGGTGATGATTGTGCTGGGGGCGCTGTACATAGCGGTTCAGCGCGCGATAAGTTCGCCGTGGGGGCGTGTGCTGCGCGCGATACGGGAAGACGAAACGGCGGCGGCGGCGGGCAAGAATGTGTTTCACTTCAAGCTGCAGGCGTTCATATTGGGGGCGGCGGTGATGGGGATAGGGGGGGCGCTGTTCGCGCACGGCTTCCGCTATGTGGATCCGACGGTGTTCGACCCGCTGGTGGCGACGTTCATCATTTGGGTGATGCTGATGATAGGCGGCAGCGGCAACAACTTGGGGGCGATACTGGGCGCGTTTGTGGTGTGGGGGATATGGAGCGGGACGCAGTTTCTGCCGTGGGGACTGAGCGATCCGGACTTGCGCTTCTTCATGATAGGCTTCCTGCTGGTGGCGGTCATAGTGGTGCGGCCGAACGGGATACTGGGTGAGCGGCGGCGGGTGTCGAGGGGGGAAGCGTCGGGCGAGGCGGCCGGGGGCGGTTAAGGATCGAACAAGAGCGATTTATTCATAAGATTCGGATAGGGGGCAAAAGATGGATGACCAGGAATTGAGTAGGATGTTAGGACGCATCGGCAAGGCGTGTTTCGTCACTTACTTCCGCGAGTTTGACAATTCGTCGCTGCCAAACAAAGATGTTATCGAAATACTGATGCACGATGAGGGTTACACAAAAAACTCTTGTCAGACTCGCACAAGCGGCGCGCGCAAAATCATCGAGGCGGGGCGAGCTAAGGACGCCTTGATGGACATAAGCGCATCTTCCGGCGTGCCGCCGGAGATTGCGGCGAAAGCGAAGAGGTTGGCGGCGGGGTTGTAGGGGTGAGGATGCGGCAGCGCCGGCTGGGCGGCGCGCCGCATAGCAGGGGCGTCGGATTAGTCAGCGTCGGCGCCGTTTTTGTTGTCGACGCCATTCTTATTGTTAGCGGCGTTGTCGTCGTTGTCGATGCCGTTGTTGTTGTCAGCGCCGGGGTATGGCTCGTCGAAGGGTTCGCCGCGCGCTTCGGCGTCGGCTTTGCGGCGGTAGTAGTCTTCGAGCATAGCGATGCCTTCGGCTACGCCTTGCGCCTTGCCTTGCGCGATGCCTCGCGCTTCGCCCTCGGCGATACCCCGCGCCTCGCCCTCGGCGATACCTCGAGCAACGCCTTCGGCGAAGATCTTCTCCGCTTTCTTTTCCATTCTGTCGCGGTAGATAGAGTATAGAACCACAAGCGCCTCCGTTATTACGAAGCTGATGAATGCCGCGCCTAGTATGACCGGCGGGAACTTTTGGATGATGCCGTCAACGACATCATACCACGATTTTCCGGCGCTGTTGTGGACTGTCTCATACCAGATAGTCCAAGCGATGCCGAGCGTTCCGATGGCGCTGAATAGCGCAAAGTACACTTTCGCGAATCGCTTGGAGACGCTCCACATAGATTCGCGCTCGTCGTTCGGGGCGTGTCTGCGTTGCTCCAATGTAGCGTTCACCTTCCTATCAGTCGGGCGTATCGGATAGCGGGGATTGGCTTATGACGGCAGGTATTTGCGATGCACTTTCGCGACGTAGCTGAAGGTGGGGTTGACGAATTGGGTGCAGCGCGCTTCCAACACCTGCCCTAGGAATAGGTAGGCTTCGCCGCGGGTGAAGCCGTAGTCTGCTTCAAGCCATAGGATCATTTCGGACAGCGCCATGCGAAAGGCGTCTTCGGCGGGGCGCGCCATGGCGGTGGTCATTATGTAGGCGTCGTCGGTGATGCGCGGCCATGTCATTGCGGCGGGCAGGGGCGCAAGTTCGCAGCGGATACGCGCTCTGCCGCCGGTCTCTATGCCGCCGGCGCCGCAGATTTCGCCGTCGCCCTGCCGCGCGTGCATATCGCCGATGTGCAGCAGCGCGCCGGGGACGTTGACGGGCAGCCAAACGCTTGCGCCGGTATTTACCTCTTGGATGTCGAAGTTGCCGCCCCATTCGCCCGCCCAGGCGTTTGAACGGCGGGTGTATTTGGGCGCTACGCCTACCACGCCCAGCATCGGCGCAATCGGGATTTTGAGGGCGTCGCTCCACAGGATATAGCCGTCCGCGATATCGACGACTTTGTGGTGGCGTCCTATGCCGCTGTCGCCCATCCAGCCGGGCATAGCGCCGTTGCCGCCGCGAAAGTTGGTGAAGCCGATGGGATCGACGTCGATTTCGCCGATGTGAACCACCAGCGCCTGTCCCGGCTCTGCGCCGTTGATGTAGATGCAGCCGCTGGAGGGGTTGCCGGCGCGCAGCAGTTGGCGCAGCCTGTCGCCGTCGGGGTGCGCGTCGAGCCAGGGGCCGCGGTTCATCTGCGTTTCTACCTCGAACTCTTCGCCGGGGTCGACGAACAGCGTGGGGGCGTTGTCGGGGCCGGTTTCGAAGTAGAGAACGTCTCTGTTTGCGCGCTTCATAGTGGCTGAACCTCCTTAGATCAAATCGGATTGGCATCGGATTAGCCGATGTTTGGGGGTGTCAGTATATCAGCAAGGTGAGCGTGGGACAGGGCGGCGCATTGAATATCGCCGTTAGCGTTATATGGGGCAAAGGGACGGGATATGTTTCGGGGATAACGCTGATTTATGGGGCGGGCTTGCGTTTTTTATGGGCATTGGCTATAGTTTGCATACCAGTTTCGGATAGTCCGATATGACGCGTTTTCTATGCAATAGGGACGCTTTGGGCTGCGGTGAACCGGGTTGTGAACGGCGCGGCGCGCGGTTCCGCAAATGACATACATTCATAGGAGAGATTGAGCATGACTACTGCGAACGGCTCCAAAGGCGATGTAGTCCTGGATGTGCAAGACCTGCGAACCTACTTCGTAACGCGCTGGGGCGTGGTGAAGGCGGTGGACGGGGTGAGTTTCCAGCTTCGGCGCGGCGAGACGCTGGGCATTGTGGGCGAATCGGGGTCCGGCAAGTCGGTAACCTCGCTGTCCATTATGCGGCTTGTGCCTTCGCCGCCCGGTCATATCGTCGGCGGGCAGGTGCTGCTGAACGATGACGATGTGCTGGCGCTGGACGAAAAAGAGATGGAGAAGGTTCGGGGCAACCGCATCGCTATGGTGCTTCAGGATCCGATGACGGCGCTCAATCCGGTGTTCGACATTGACGACCAGGTGGGCGAGGCGCTCAAGATTCACAAAAGCATGAAGGGGCCGGCGCTGCGCGAACAGGTGGTAGAGATGCTGCGCAAGGTTCGCATTCCCGCGCCTGAGGTGCGCATCCGCGACTATCCGCATCAGCTTAGCGGCGGGATGCGGCAGCGCGTTGTGGGCGCAATCGGCATATCCTGCGACCCTGAGGTGCTAATCGCGGACGAGCCGACGACTTCGCTGGATGTTACGATTCAGGCGCAGTATCTGCGGCTGCTGAAAGACCTTCAGGAAGATACGGGCGTGGCGATAATGTTCATCACGCACGACTTCGGCATCGTCGCCAAGATGTGCGATAGGGTGGCGGTGATGTACGCGGGGCGCATCGTGGAGCATGCGGATGTGCGCACGATATTCAACAACCCGAAGCATGAGTACACAAAGGCGCTCATCAACTCGGTGCCGAAGCTGGAAGAGAAGACCGGCCGCTTGGCGCAGATCGAGGGGCAGCCGCCGCTTCTGTACAACCTGCCGGAGGGCGACGCATTCGCCGATCGCTCGCCGCTTCCGGCGGTTGAGAAGGACTTCGAGATTCGGCCTGAGCTCGTGGAGATCGAGCCGGATCACTGGGTGCAACTCAGCCACTCGTCTGTGGCGGAGTTCGACAAGTACTTCCATATGACTTCCAAAGACTTCCAAATTCGGTACAGCTCATAGTACAAGTAGGGGCGCAATTCGCAACTAATGCGATAGGCGGGCGCGCGGCGTCATTCGGAATTACACACAAACAAAGGCTTGGTGGTGAGAAATGGCAACTAACGGCACAACGGCGAATCGTTACGGGGTGGAGTCCGCCCCCGGCGTTGACAGCAGCTCGGATGCCATCATATCGGTGCGGCATCTGCGCAAGTGGTTTCCAGTGGGCAACTCGCTCTTCAGCCGCAACAAGAGCATCCTGAAGGCGGTGGACGATGTGAGCTTCGATGTGGAGCGCGGCAAGACGATGGGGCTGGTGGGCGAGTCGGGCTGCGGCAAGACCACTACGCTCAAGGTGCTGCTTGGCTTGGAAGAGCCGACGGAGGGCACGGTCTTCTTCGAGGGCGAGGATGTGGCAGAGATGAGCCGCGCGGGCAAGCGCGAGCTGCGGAGTTCGGTGCAAGCGGTGTTCCAGGATCCGTGGGCGTCGCTGAACCCGCGAATGCGCGTCGGCAGCATCATCGGCGAGCCGCTTGAGGTCAACACCACGATGACCAAGAAGCAGATTAGCTCACGGGTGCAGGAACTTCTGCAGGAAGTGGGGCTGCCGCCGTATCAGGCGTCGCTGTTCCCGCACGAATTCAGCGGCGGTCAGCGGCAGCGTATCGGCGTGGCGCGCGCGCTTTCGCTGAACCCCAAGGTCATCGTGCTGGACGAGCCGGTGTCCGCGCTGGATGTGTCCATTCGGGCGCAAATAATGAACCTGCTGGTGGACTTGCAGCAGGAACACGGGTTGGCGTATCTGATGGTGGCGCACAACCTCGCCACGGTGCGCTATATGTGCGACCGGATGGCGGTGATGTATCTGGGCGTGGTGCAGGAGATGGGGGACACGGAGAGCATCTTCAACAACCCGGTGCATCTGTACACGAATGCGCTGCTATCGGCGGCGCTGCCATCGCATCCGGACATTCAGCGGGAAGAGATAATCCTGCCGGGCGAAGTGGTATCGCCGGTGGATCCGCCGGAGGGCGATGTGTTTATGACGCGCACGCCGCTTGAGGTGGATCCGAGCCACGAATACGCCAACAGCCGCCCGCCGCTGCAAGAGATCGAGCCGGATCACTGGGTCAGCATTACGCCGTGGAGCACAATCAGCAGCGCGGCGGAGCAGGGCGTCGACCTCGCAACCATATCGGAGTAGCGCGCGGCGTCCAAGCGCAAGGGGCGGCGCCGGCAGGCGCATCGCCCATCGGATAAGATAAGCAGAGAGAGGGCAAGTCTTCAATTGGACTTGCCCTCTCTTTGTGCGTGTAGTCTTAGGCTTGATTGGGGTTGCTTTGCGCCCGCGCCGCTTATGCCGGGATACGATACGGATGCGGCGTCTGCTGGGCGCAAAGGCGTTTGTGTTGGCGCTGTATTTAGCCGCCGGTTACGGTGAATGTGCCGACTTTTTCGCCGTCGCAGAGGATGTCGAATGCGCCGGCGCCGTTGACGTTGAACTGATAGGCGCTGCGTCTGCCGGAGCTCAGTTCCAGGTCGATCTCGGTGACGCCGGTTCCAAGCACGCCGCCGGACGCGGATATGGCAAGTCCTTGAATTGCGTAGGTGGCGCTCTCGCGCTCGCCTTCTAAGGCGGTGGATCCGGTGCTGGTGGTGGTGATTGTGCCGCCGCCGGTGAGCTGAATGGCGAGGCTGACGCGCCGCCCGTCCTGAACGGTTACATCGGCGGGGTCTGCGGAGCAGCCGTCTTCGGATTTTTCTACGTCGATGCGAAACTGCTCTAGCGCGGCTACGGGAGAGCGGTGGAACTCGCCGGTCTTGTCTTCGTCGTCGCGTGCGGGGCGGCGGTTGCCGGATTCCACGCCGCACGCCATTAGCAGCACGCTTGTCAGGGTGAGGGCGGCTAACAGGTATAGGGGCAGGCGGGCAGCGGCGCGCCTGAGTGGGCTTTTGGCAGGGGCATTTGTCATAAGCGTATCACCTCTGTTTCAGATGTTGTTTCGGATTTCGGCATTGTGAACTTCGTTCAATGCGATGCGTCCGTTGGCGGCTTTGATTCGCTTGTCAACCCGATTGGCGGCAGCGACGAGCGTTAATCTAATTATAATGGCGCTTCGCTTAAGGTCAAGCCCAAGCGGAGCGCCATTCGCGGTTTGGGTGTGTTGGCGGATGCGGCGGCGGCGGCGCGCCTGCGGGTTAGAGCTGACGCAGGCGGGGGTCGAACCTATCGCGCATCCAGTCGCCTAGGAAGTTCAGGGACATGACGACTAGGAATATGCACATGCCGGGGAAGAACGAAATCCACCAAGCGTCTTGGATGTAGCTTCGGCCGTCGTTGACCATCGCGCCCCAGGCGGGCGTGGGCGGCGGGATGCCGGCGCCGAGGTAGCTCAGAATGGCTTCGGTTAGGATGAGCTGGCCTACGCGCAGGGTGGCTATGACGATGACGGTGTTTATGACGCCGGGCAGCAGGTGCCAGATCATTATGCGGAAGGTGGAAGCGCCCGCAACCTTGGCGAGGCTGACATAGTCGCGCGTCTTGAGGGACAGCACTTCGCCGCGCACATTACGCACGAATGGCGTCCAGGACAGCAGCGCAAGCAAGCCGATTAGGATGATGAACGTCTGCCCGATGGCGATGACAACCACGATTGCCACAAGGATGAAGGGCATTCCGAGCCAGACGTCGGTTATGCGCATGATGATTTCATCGGTGAGGCCGCCGAACCAGCCGGCGACGAGTCCCATGCTGACGCCTACAAGCAAGCCGCTGGTTAGCGCTACGGCGACTACTATGAGCGATACGCGCGCGCCGTGTATCATTCGGCTGAGTAGATCGCGCCCGATGTTGTCGCCGCCTAGGATGTGGTCGGAGGTGGGGATGCGAACTTTGGCGCGCAGGTTTGCCTGGTCTAGGAAGGCGCCGACTATCGCGTCTTCGTTGCGGAGTTGGTCGGGCGGGATGGACACGCCGAATTGAGCGGCGGCGGTTTCCACATCGCGCAGCACGGGGCGCGGCACGGCGGCATCCTGGACTTTCACATCGAGGCCGGCCTGCCCGGCGAATGCGCTCTTGACGACGGTGCCGCCGTAGAGCGGATCGGCGAGCTGCTCCAGCGATATGTCCACTTCGTAGGCTTCGGCGGCGTCGATGATGTTCAGGTTGACATCCACCCAGTAGTCGGGTTCGTCCGGGGCGTCCACCTGCTTCACTTCGGTGATGATGGCGAGTTCCATAACGGTGGCTCTGACGCCGGCTTGGTCGTTGAATGCGCCGCGAATATCGCGGGCGTCGCCGATGTTGACATCGGTGAGATCGACGCCGTAGCGTTGCGCGGATTCGGTTACGCCGGATACTGCGAGTTCGCCGTCAATCGCCACGATGAGCGGCAGGTCTTGTACGGACACCACTTCGGGGGCGTACCAGAAGGGCGCGAGCGTGGTGTCGTCGGGTTCGGCGCTGATGGGGCTGTGCGGCGCTATCTGATTGGCGAATACTGCGGTGAGCACCAGCAGGGACAGCACCACGATGGACACCAAGGGCCAGCGCTTGATTTTGTTCCAAAACCCGATAACGCCGCTTGTAGATTCGGTCAAGTCGCGGGTCAGGTCAGCCGACAGTTCTGCTTGAGCCATAAGGATGACACCTTAGTTGTTCACAGCCTAGTTTAGGAGTATCGGATGCGCGGGTCTATGAGCGCGTAGAGCATATCGGTCATGAAGTTCATCACCACGTACATGGTGGTGAACACCATCACGACCGCCACCATCACGGGGAAGTCGTTGTCTTGGATGGAGCCGAAAGCCAGTCTGCCGAGTCCGGGTATGGCGAATATGGATTCGGTTACCACCGCGCCGGTGATGAAGCCGGTGAGCAGCAGCGCTGAGAAGGTGAGCGGCGCTATGAGTGCGTTGCGGAAGCCGTGCTTCCAAATGACGGAGTTGTTGGATACGCCCTTGGCGCGCGCGAGCTTGATGAATTCGGAGTCGAATATCTCGAGCATCGCGGAGCGCACAAGCCTGAGGTAGCTTGCGGCGGCGATCCAGCCCAGGGTTATGGTGGGAAGCACGTAGTATTCCCATTGGAATATGCCTTTATCGCGCTCGCCTAGTGTGGCGCTGGGCAGCCAGCCTAATTGGACGGAGAATATGAGGATGCCCATGATGCCTACCCAGAAGACGGGCAAAGCCTGTCCGAACAGGGCGAAGCCGCGGCCGAGCATATCTAAGAGGGTGCCGCGCTTGACGGCGGACAGCACGCCCAGCGGTATGCCGACGATGGATGCGAAAGCGAATGAGGTGAAGGCGAGCCGTAGGGTTACCGGCAGGCTTGTTACTACCTTGTCGAAGACGCTTTTGCGGTCTATGAGGCTGTCCTGCCAGTTGCCTCTGAGGATGTTGCCGAGCCATACGGCGTACTGCCAAATAATCGGCTTGTCTAGGCCGAGTTCCTCGCCGAGGGCGTCCCAGCGGTCTTGTGTGATGCCGTAGCCGCCTTCTTGGGCGTAGAGGTAGCGCGGATCGCCGGCGGCTCTGGACAGGCTGAAAGTGAGCAGCGTAGCGCCGACTAGCGCCAGAAAAGCGAATAGAATTCGTCTTATGAGAAATTGCAGCATCTAAATCGCACCCTCTCGTCAGTTGAAGTTCTTCCCAAACGCCGCCGCGAATTCGCGGGGGATTCGGGTGTTCAGCCGGGCAGTTAACCCTTGCGACGGGCGAGGCAAGTGTTGACAGGCGATAGTGGTTGTTTAGCGTTTATCGCAGGCGCTCCGTTGTTAAGGGAACGCCTGCGATTTCAGATTGACGGGAATCCGCCGTCTTGCGGAAGGGTTACTTCAGCTTGATTGTGCGGATGTTGTTGATGCCGCCCATGTTGCCGAGCGCTGTGGGGCGCTGGTCCCAGGTCTCGATGTCGCCGGGATCGTAGGCGGGCCAGATGGGGAATTCGAACACGCCCACGCAGAGCGCTTCGCGGCGGTTGTTGGTGTAGAACTCGCGGGCGAGATCTTCGCGGGCGGCCTGGTCGGGCTCGGCTGCCATCGCGAGGTAGATGCGCGCCGCCCAGGGGATTTCCATGCCCACGCCGTAGCCGCCGGCGCTGATGGAGCTCATCACGAAGCCGTGCGCCCAGTCAAACGGGAAGTTGGAGTGGTTCTCGTCGCCGCAGCCGGTGAAGGGCGTGCGGTTGGTGCGCGCTACGAGGCCGGGGCGGAATGTGCCGTACTCGGTCTTGACGAAGTTGACCTTCACGCCGAGGTTTTCCTGCCACGCGGAACCTACCGCTTCACCTACGTCGGAGTTCAGCTCAGAGGTGCCGATCCACATGTCCATCTCGAAGCCGTCGGGATAGCCCGCTTCGGTGATGAGGCTCTTGCCCATATCGTAGTCGGTGCCCCAGCTCCAAGCGTCGTCGTAGTTGGGGTTGTTGACGGACAAGTAGGGCTGGTGGTTGACCACGCCAAGCCCGGAGATGACGTTCTCTAGCAGGTCGGCGCGCGGGATGCTCCACGCCAGTCCGTTGCGAACCAGGCGGGCGCTTTCCATAGACGGGGTGTTTTCGTCGAAGTCGCCGTTCTCGAAGGGGTCGCCGATGTAGGGATATGAGGCGGTGCCTGCGTCCGAGAGGTCTCGTTCAAGGGCGTCGCCCCCGAGCGCGCTGTGGCTTTCCCAGTAGTTGCCGGACATTGAGATGTTGAACATCGCGTTGTGGGCGGTGCCGCGCTGCGCTTCGTAGCCGTCGGCGATAAGTCCGGGCAGGTCGGCGAGGTTGACGCGCGCTATCTGGGCGGTGTCGCCTTCAAGCGCTGCGCGCCGGGAAGCGCCGTCGGGGATGTCTATCCACTCTACATTCTGCACGAACGGGCCGTTGTTGTCCTCGCCGCGCGCGTAGTAGTCGGGGAAGGCTTCCAGCCAGATGCCCTTCTGCTGCGTCCACTCGGTTACAACGAAGGGGCCTACGCCGGTGTAGTCGTCCTGCATGCCCTCAACGCCTTTGGTCTCAAAGACTTTGGAGCTGACGATGCCCGCCGTCTGCCAGAACTGGCTGAAGCGGTGCAGCATGCCGCGGCTGTCGTAGTTGCGGTAGTTGAGGCGGACGGTGTAGGTGTCGATCTCTTCCATGTTCTGGATCAGCGGCGCAAAGTCGCCCGCCTGTCCGTGAACGCTTTCGGGGTTGGTGACGGAGTTGGCGTCGTTGTATGAGAACGCCACGTCTTTGGATGTCATTTCGCCGATGCCGTGGTGGAACTGCACGCCCTCGCGGAGCGCGAAGTCGCCGAACTCAAGGCTGGGGTCGAGCGTGAATTCGGTCGCCAGCATGGGTTCGGTAACGGCGGTGCCGGTGGAGTCCAGCACGGAGTTGAACAGGGTGTCCGTCTGACCGGACATATAGATGATTTCTGCGCAGCCGCCTGCGGAGGCGGAGCAGAAGCGCGGGAGGCCGTTGGGCGCGCCCACGAAAGAGGTGGCGATGGTGAGCTTGCCCGAAGGTTCGGGACCCTCCATCATGCCGCCAGTGGGGGGCGCCATTGCCGGAGCCGCGGCGGTGGGGGCTGCTTGCGCCGGCTGCGCGGGCGCTACTTGCGTGGGAGCCGGGGGCGGAGCCGGCGGAACGGGCGCCTGAGCCTGAGCTGCGGGCGCGGGAGCTTGGGGCTGCGCTGCGGGCTGCGCCGCCGGCTGCGAGGCGCACGCCACCGCGCCGACTAACGCCGCCGCCGCTGCCGCTCCGAACAGGAGCTTCTTTCCCAACCAATTGAATTTCATCAGTTAGACCCTCCTTGTATTGTGTATTCGGATTCTTTGCTGAATTTCAAGCCTGACATCCCATCCGTCCGTTTGATTTAGAGATATTTATCACAAGTTGCGATTGCAAGTCAAGGCTTGGGGATTAAATTGGGGATGTTTGGGATGGGGACGCGCATAATCGCCGCGCTATTCCGACGATAGCGCCCCGCTCGAATTGCGCCGCGCCGCACGCCGACGCGCGCTATCGTCGGGCGCTTTTGCCCGCAAGATAGCGTAACGTGATAGAATGCGCCGCGAGCGTTGCGCGAGTCGACGTCCAAGCCAATCGCGGCGTCGGCGGCAAGCGGCGCTAGGTTAAGTCAAGCGCTAAAAGGCAAGACGCAACAATAACAATAAACAATAAAGGGAGGATTTCAATGGCGGACTTCGAGGGCATTCTGCCCGCAATCATTACGCCTATGACGGCGGACGGCAGGCTGAACGAGGCGGCTTTTCGCGATGTGATGGAGTACAACATACAGGCGGGGGTGAACGGCTTTTGGATTGCCGGCGGCACGGGCGAAAGCGTGCTGCTGAGCGACGAAGAGAATATGCGCATCGCGGAGATTTCCGCGGACCAGAACCGCGGGCGGGTGAACAACATAATGCACGTGGGCGCCGCCACCACTGAGCGCGCCGCGAGGCTCGCCGAACACGCCGCCAAAGCGGGCAACGAAGCGATATGCTGCGTGCCGCCGTTCTTCTATCGGCAGAGCGACGACGCCATCGTGGAACACTACCGCACAGTAGGCGCCGCCGCGGATCTGCCGTTGTTCGTGTACAACCTGCCGCAGTCCACGGGCGTTGAGATTACGCCCGAACTTATGGCGAAAATCCAAGACGGCGTACCGCAACTCAAGGGGCTGAAGCACTCGGCGGTTACATTCGCCAATGTGCGCGCATTCGCCAAGATGGGGCTTGACTGTCTCATCGGCAACAGCATGCTGATGCTGCCCGCGCTCACGATAGGCGCAACCGGCTGCGTTGACGGGCCGCCCAACTATGCGCCCGAACTTTGGGTTGACATATGGAACGCCTATCAGGACGGCGATTGGGACGCGGCTGAAGCGGCGCAGGACAGGGCGAGCGACGCCACGCTGTTGGCGCGCGCTTACGGGCTGCATTCCACGGCGAAGTTCATACTCAGCGAGCGATTGGGCATAGACTGCGGCAATCCGCGCCCGCCCGGACAGCCGCTCACATCGGCGCAGCAGGCCGAGGTCATCGCGGCGATGGCGCAGATTGGGCTTGCCAGAGCCGCCGTGCCGCAGGGCGACGACTAGGCATAGACGCTGCATAGCGCCAAGCGTCCGCATAGCCTATTGGCAATGAATGCGCGCAATCCTGTAATTGTAATAAGGCATGCGTGTATCTGCGTACAATCGTACAATAAGGTATGAAGGGCGCTTGGCTTGGCGATCGGCTAGGCACTTCCGGGGCAGTTTGACGACGTTGTCCCGTCTGCTTGCTTAGGCAGGGGACGCTTGGCTAGGCGCGCGGCGCAGGGGCGGTTTCGCTGACTGCTCCCGCCGCCAAGCGTCCCGTCGTCGCCATATAGCCGTCGACTTGCAGCGCCAATATGCGATATATCCGATGCCGTGCGGCCGCGCGCCGCCAAATGTCTGCCGCTTACGCTCACCTTTGCGTCTCATATCCTCTATAATTAGCGAAAGGCGCTGATTAGCGGGGGACAAGCGGGAGGCAACAATGGAAATCATATTCGCGATGCTGATAAGAGGCGGGCTGTCGTTCTTGGTGGGCGTGATGCTGGGGTTCGTCAGCCTCGCGCTGTTTTCGTCCATAATACCGCCGGACTGGGTTGGGCGATTGAATATGATAACCGTGGCGGTGGGCGTCAGCACCGGGCTTGCGGTGTTTCTATCGTGGTTCAAGCCCGAATCCTCGCGCCGCGTGATAGTGGTCGGCTTCATACTGGCGTTTGGGCTTGCGATTTTGGGATCGCTCACAGGCTATTTTATCGCCGACGCAACCGCCGCCGAGGTTCGCAACGATAGGCTCATATCCAGGGGTTCGGCAACCACATCCGCCATATGGGTGTTCGCGGTGTGCGGCGCAACCCTGCTGTCCACGGCGTTCAGCGGGCTCTACTACGGCTTTCGGCTGTGGCGCTATCACGAAGTCTAGCCCGCCGCCGCTTGCAATCCCAAGCCGCAATCCCAAGTTTGGTTAAGCGCGTTTTAACGCAAAGGCGCAGGAACGCAAAGGTTATTCATTAGCAAGGAGAATTCGGTTATGAGCAACGGCGCTGCAGCGGGCGTGAACACGCTGACATTCGACCTGTTCGGCACGGTGTTGGACTTGGCGGGCAGTTTGACGCCGCACATAGAGCGCTTTCTCGCGGCGCGCGAATCGCCGATCGACGCCGACTCGTTCTGGGCGCAGTGGCGCAATCGGCAGCGCGTCGAGCAGTATCAGGACACCATCTTGATGATGGGACACAGCGGCTATCTGACCGTGTGCCAATACGCCTTTCTGTACACGCTGCGCGCCAACCGCATCCCGTTCACGCATGCCGAAGTGGACGATTTCATGCAGGCGTGGCAGCTCCTAAACCCGTTTGAGGACGCCGTGCGCGGGCTTAACCGCTTGAAGGGGCATTACCGCCTTGTGGGGCTTTCCAACGGCGAAGCGTGGTATTTGGAGCATCTGGCGAACAACCGCATCAAGTTCGACTTCGACGCCGTAATATCGGTGGAAGAGGCGGGCGCTTTCAAGCCGCATCCGGGCGTGTATCGCAAGGCGGCGCGCATCCTGCAAGCGGAAGCGGGCGAGCTTATGATGGTGGCGTCGCACTCGTTCGACATAATGGGAGCGCGCGCCTGCGGCTACCGCGCCGCCTATGTCAACCGCTACGGCTTGCCGATGGAACAGACGCCGCATCAGCCGGATATTATTACCGCCGACTTCGATCAGCTCGCCGACTATCTCATAGACGGCATAGAGCCGATACTGCCCGATTCGCCGCCGCAAAGGGAGGAATAATGAACGCCAGCCCGGACGCAATCGTCATCGGCGGCGGAGTGATTGGCTGCTCCATCGCATACCATCTCGCCAAAGCGGGCGTCAAGACCACGCTGCTGGAGCGCGGACAAATCGGCATGGAAGCGTCCAACGCGGCGTCCGGCATCCTGTCGTCGCTGTTCGGCAATCCCACCGAACCCTACACCCGCCTTGTGAACGAAAGCCTCGCTATGTTCCACACGCTTGCGCCTGAGTTGGCGGAAGCGTCGGGCGTGGATATAGAGTTCGCGCAGTGCGGCGAGCTGGAGCTGGCGCTCACGCCTGGCGAAGCAGACGCCTACCGAAGCGCCGCGGCGGCGGGCGATTGGCGCAGCGATCAGGCGCAGTGGCTTGACGCGCAAGCGGCCCTTGAAATGGAGCCTGAGCTAACCCCGTCGGTTGAGGGCGCGCTGTTTATGCCCGAAGTGTGCCGCGTCAACAATCAGCGCCTCAGCGCCGCATACGCCGGGGCGGCGGCGCGGCTGGGCGCGGATGTGCGCCCCACTACGGAAGCGCTTGGGCTTATTCGCAGCGGCTTTCGGATAACCGGCGTCCGCACCGCCAACGATGAGATAGCCGCCGACAATGTGATTATCGCGGCGGGCGCTTGGAGCAAAGCGATAGCCGAATGGGTAGGCGGCGATGTGCCGGTGCGTCCGGTGCGCGGCGTGAACCTCAACCTGCAGCCCGCCGGTCGCGGCATACGCAGTGTGATTCACGGCGATTGGGGACTGCTTGTGCCGCGCAACGACGGATCGATCATCGCCGGCGCAACCGTAGAGGAAGCCGACTTTGACTGCCGCGTTACGGCGGGCGCAGCGCGGGACATCATAGATATGTCCGCGCGGCTTGTTCCATCGCTGCGCGACGCGCGCCTGAACTGGGCGGCGGCCGGCTTGCGTCCCGGCTCGCCCGACGACGCGCCTGCGCTGGGCCCGGTGCCGGGCTGGCGGGGGCTGCATGTGGCGGCGGGACACTATCGCAGCGGCATACTATTGAGCGCCATAAGCGGCAAGCTTATAGCCGACCAAATCGTGGGCGAAAAGCCGGATCTGATAGCGCACTTCAGCGCGGGGCGGTTTGGCGGGGGATAAGGGCTAAGGCGAATCGGCAGACGGCTTAGCGGCGCGCGAATGCCCGGCGCTGCAATCAAACAATGATATGATGATACGCAGCGCCGTCAAATCGTGTAACCGCGAAAGGCAGACTACGATGGTTTCCAAAGACATACAAGATGCCTTCGACGTGATGAACCGCGTTAAACTGAACCGCCATCTTCGCCAGTTCAAACACGCCTTCCCCGAAATGCCAACGCGGGACCATCTGACGTTCCTCGCCCACATATCCGGCTTCGACAAAGCCGCGCAAAAGCGTATGATGAACGCATTCACTCACGACCCTAACGAATACCGAACACGGCAGGATGTGTGTGAACTGATTCAGTCCGAAGTGCGCGCATTCTTCGATAATCCGACGATAATGAGCATCGGCGCAGAACCCGAATTCGACAAGAGGCTTCGCCGACTTAGAATAATCGGCGATAAGGTCAAACTTGACGACATCGTTTCCAAAATGGCGAGGACGGATATTTCCGATTATTCGGAGTGGAATGGGGAAGTTGCTCGAAGGGCAGGGAACGATTATTTCGCAGACTTCTGCTTGGAAGGGCTTGCGGCGCTGTCGTTTTATGCGGCGTGCTGCGACGTGCGGATGCGTCCAATGGGCGCTGAAGGCCCCGACTTCCAAATCCAAGCGCAAGGCATTGTCGCGGATGTGGAAGTGAGTCATTGGCGGCTTGAGCGCGAAATCCGCGGCAGGTTGGACGCCAGCAAAATACATCCTATGCGTATCAAGGTTCCCAACAAGCCGAAACATATAGCGGACAAGGTGAAATTGGCGGCGCGCCAACTGCAGAACTCGGACATCGGCATCGTGTTCCTGTACTCCGGCAACGATTCTATGGATGCGATCGACTTCCACCAAGCCCGTATCGGTCTTCCGAATAACTTGGCTGGCGTGATTTTCTCCGGAATGTGGGACGCCGGCTGCCAATGGACGGACAACCCTAATTTGTCGAAGGACGTCAAAACAAGCGTTGCCAAGATAGTCGACAAACTGAGCGAAAGCATACGCGTTTACGGATTGGGCGATGCGCCGCTGTACAGCGAGCAATCGTAAGTGGAGACAACGCTTCATATCCAAACCGCCAAGCGCTTCGTGGAAGCGAGCGTGAACCTTTACGACGAAGGCTTTTACTTGGCTGCGGGGGAAATGATTTGGGGCGCAACCATACAAGCGGTTTGCGCCCTAGCCCATATAGACTCAAAAGATCATCCCGATTCAATACGCGGCAACAGAGAACGATACGCTATCATCAGCAACATCGCCGATAGGCTGCAAATTTCGGATACGGATTCATCGTCGGCAGTATCGGAGGACACTGCGCGAGAAATAATCGTAGGCATTTTGCATGACAGGTTCAATTCAGGCGAAGAGCCGGGCGCTAATTTTCACACCGCTTGGGAATCGGGCTTGCAGTTCAGCGAGGGGTTAATCGAAGCTGCGGAACAAGGTCTTTGGGAAAAATCCTAGCCAAACCGAATACTTCAAGTCGAGCCGCATATCCGTCTGCGTTAGCCGATTGACTAAGCGAACACATTCGCGCAACGCGCTAATTCGCAGCATCTAACGGACATTTCAGCGGCGATTAGTCGACTATAGGATGCTCTACACAACTAACAAGCGAGAGGAACAACGCCCATGTCTATCAAAATCGGCATCGGATTCGGGGGATGGCCCTTTCTGGGCGACAACCCGCAGCCATTCCTGCAATATGTGGACGCCTGCGAAGCGCTGGACATCGACTCCATCTGGATTAGCGATCGCATCGTGTCCCCGCTGATGAATATGGAAGCCGTCGTCGCGCTCTCATTCGCGGCGGCGCGCACCAAAAACCTCAAGTTCGGCACCAGCGTGCTTGCGCTGCCCCTGCGCAATCCCACCATCCTCGCCAAGCAGCTCGCCACGCTCGACTTCCTGTCCGACGGACGCTGTCTGCCCGCCGTGGGGCTCGGCACGGAGGACGCGCAGGAATACGAAGCGTGCGGCGCTACCCGCTCCCGCCGCGTCAGCCGCACCGAAGAGGCGGTTGAGGTTATGCGCCTGCTGTGGCGTGAAGACAATGTAACCTTTCACGGGCAGCACTTCACGCTCAACAATGTTACCGTGCGCCCCAAGCCCGTCTTCCCCCCCGACGGCATGCCGCCCATCTGGATCGGCGGCCGCAGCGAACCGGCGCTGCGGCGAACCGCCCGCATCGGCGACGGCTGGCTGGTTTCGCAGGCAACGCCGCAAGAAGTCGCCGACGGCGTGGACAAGATCTCCACTTGGGCAGCCGAATGCGACAACGATATCGAGGAAGACCACTACGGCGCGCTCATATCGTTCTGCATCGCGGACGACGCCCAAGAAGCCGAGCGCATCGCAGCGCCCTATATGCTGCGCCGCCGCGAAGACACCCACTGGCGCGAGTTCTCAGCATTCGGCCGCCCCGAATCGATTAGCGCGCTCATAGACGAGTATATCGACTGCGGCGCTCAAAAGTTCGTGATGCGCCCCGCTTGCCCGCCCGAAATGATGCAATCTCAGCTTGAAGCGCTGGGGCGCGAAATCGTGCCGCAATACCACGCCGCCGCGCTTGAAACCGCAGAGGACAAGGTCTATGCCTAACTACACTACCCGCGTGGGCAATGTAGAGATAACCGCGCTGTCCGACGGGCGCATCCGCTTTGCGCCGTCCGACTTCTTTCCAACCGTAAGCGCAGACGCCTGGGCGCCCTACCGCGCCGACCTCACGCCGCAGGGCGATATGATTATGAACCTAGGCTGCTTTGCGATACGCTCCGAAGGCAAAACGATACTCATAGACACCGGCTTGGGGCAGGACGCCGGCGGCATCGATACGCTTGAGATGGGCGCGCTGCTCGACGATATGCGCGCAAAGGGCGTCCGCCGCGATGATGTGGACATCGTCGCCATAACCCACCTGCATATAGACCATGTGGGTTGGAATTTTTTGTATGACGACAATAGCGATGAAGCGTCGAATTCTCAGCAAACCGCAAGCCCGCAGAACGCCGCGCCGCGCCCAACCTTCGCCAACGCCCGCTACTGGGTGAACAACGCCGATTGGCGCGTCTTCACCCGCGGCGCGCTCCGCAAGCGCGAGTATATGGGCGCTCAAGTGCTGCCGCTGCAAGAACAAGGCTTGCTGCATCTATTCGACGGCGAGCGGGCGCTCACAAGCGAAGTCTCCACGCTGCCCACGCCGGGACATACGCCCGGCCACACAAGCTACCTCATATCATCGCAGGGCGAAAAGGCGGTCATAACCGGCGACGCAATACACATACGGGCGCAGGCGCAAGAGACGCACTGGAGCCCCCGCGCCGATTCCAAGCCCGAACTATCCGCCGAAACCCGCCGCGAATTATTGGAGCGCATCGAGCGCGATAACGCTATGCTAATATCCGGGCATTTCCCGTCGCCCGGTTTCGGCGCGCTTGTGCGGCTGAACGGACGCCGCTATTGGCAGGCATCGTAGCCGCCGCGCTAGAGCGCAACCCAACAACCGCCTATTCGCGCGCATCCATCCGCACAGGAGTCAACAATGTCAACGGACAGCCCCAACAACCGCCGTCCCAACACGGGCGGCATTATCGCCGGCGTGGTGGTCATATTGCTGGGCGCGCTCTTCCTGCTTAACGCGCTGAACATAGCGCCCATCCCCAAACTCAGCGTTGGAACGCTTTGGCCGCTGATACTCATCGTCATAGGCGTTTGGCGCTTGACCGCAAGCCGCGGACGCAGCCGATCATTCCCGGTTGCGCTCATAGCGATAGGCGCGCTGTTCCTGGTCATAAACCTAGAAATCATACCCGGCGTGGACTACGATGCGCTCGGACGATTCTGGCCGCTGATACTCATCCTAGTGGGCGTATGGCGGTTGGCGGCGTCGCGCGGACGCAGCCTTGGCTTCCCCATCGCGCTTATAGCGATAGGCGCGCTGTTCTTCGCGATAAACTTGGTCAACATAGACTTCGGCGCAATATGGTCGTTCTGGCCGATCATACTGATTGCGGTCGGCATCGCTATCGCGGCGTGCGCCATTCGGGGCGGTCGGCGCAGCGATAGCGATACGCGGCGGCAGTCCGATCCGTTCACGCCATCCGAGGGCAGCGGCGCAATCATCGACGTCGACGTCCCCGCCGTGAATATGGGAGGCGTACACACCACAGCGCCCGATTTCGTGGACGGCAAGGCGGACTTCAATGTTGTGATGGGCAAGGCAGAAGTGGACTTTCGCGGCGCCACGCTCACGCGCAAGCCCTCTACGCTGGAAGTCAGCGTTGTTATGGGGCAGGCGATTATTCATGCGCCGCCCGAATGGGTTGTCCAACTCAACATCAACACAACTATGGGCGAAACCAAGGACACGCGCCCCCAAAGCGCCCGCAACGACGCCGATCCGGATCTCATAATCAACGGATCGGTGGTTATGGGCAGCCTTCACATCGACTAACCCGCGCGCAACCCTAGCGCAGCGCCATACCCGCATCGGAGAGCCATATGTACGCAATAGACCTATCCGGCAAGAACGGCATCGTGTTCGGCATAGCCAATCACCGCAGCATCGCTTGGGCAATCGCCCAAATCTTGCATGATGCCGGCGCCAACATCGCCGTGGCATATCAGAACGAGCGCGTCAAGAACGGCGTCGCGCGCCTAGTATCGCAGTGGGATGGCGATGCGCCGCTTATCGAGTGCGATGTCAGCGACGACGCCAATGTAGCCGCCGCCTTCGACAGCGTGGGCGAGGCGTTTGGCAGCCTGGACATCGTGGTTCACAGCATCGCATTCGCCAACCGCGACGACCTGGGCGGCCCATTCGTGGACACCGACCGCGAGGGCTTTCGGCTCGCGCTCGACATCAGCGCCTATTCGCTGCTGCCCATAGCGCGCGGCGCAGCGCCGCTTATGCGGAACGGCGGCAGCATCCTGACGCTCACCTTTCAGGCGGCGAACCGCGTCTTCCCCGGCTACAACATAATGGGAACCGCAAAGGCGGCGCTTGAAAACGAAGTCAAGCAGCTTGCGTCCGACCTTGGGCAGAGCGCCGTCCGCGTGAACGCCGTATCCGCCGGGCCGCTGGACACGCTCTCATCGCGCGTCATAAGCCACTACCGCGATATGAAGCGCATCCACGCCGAGCGCTCGCCGATGCGCCGCAACATCACCGCCGACGAAGTGGCGAAAGCGGCGCTATTCCTGTGCAGCGATCTATCAAGCGGCATCACCGGCGAAATACTGCATGTGGACACCGGCTATAACATAATGGGGATATAGCGCTCTGACGCTGCCGCGTCCAAGGGCGCTTACCGAATAGGCGCGCAGGAATACCCCGCCGTACAACTTTGGTCTATACGGGACTACTTCGACAATCGCTTTCCCGCGCTGCCCACAATGGCGGATCCGTTCACCGGCAAAGAAGTCCTTCAGCATATCCCGCTAGGATTGCTGTAAAATCTACCTAATCGGAAATCAGACGCGCGCCCGACTTTGAGGTTGTGCGTCAATACGCCGTCCAACGGCGTCGAGCCATCTATCAGGAGGCATTTGAGTTAAATGAACTGGGCAGAAACTATCGTGCAGGCGCTCAAAGACGGCGATGTATCGCTTATAGCGTATGTGCCGGACATTAGCATCTATCAGGTTACCAAGCTTATGGAAGACGACGACTACTTCCACGTCGTCGCGGCAACGCGCGAGGAAGAGGCTATCGGCATCGCGTCGGGCGCGTATGCCGCCGGGCGCAGAGCCGCCGTGTTTATGCAGTCCAGCGGCTTCGGCAACTGCGTCAACGCCCTGGCAAGCCTCTGCATTCCCTATCGCATACCGCTGCCGATGTTCATCAACCTTCGCGGCGAAGTAGGCGAATTCAATCTAGCGCAGGTGGCTATGGGGCGCGTAACCCGCCCTATCCTAGACGCCCTGGCGCTCACGCACTACACGCTTGAGAGCGATGACCGCCTGCAGCAGCGCATAAGCGGCGCGTTGACGCTCTGCTATGCATCCCGCCAGCCGCTGGCGCTGTGCATGACGCCCATGCTGCACGGCGGCAAAATCGCATAGCCCCGCCATACGCCTATACACCATATTCCCAAACCGCACGGAGGCGAAATTGAACAGGCTATCCGCTACCAAACTGCTGCTCCAAAACGCCGGCGACGCCCCGCTGGTGTCCAACCTTGGCCCCACATCCGACGAGCTCTGGCACGCATCCGCCGGGCGCGCGCGCAACTTCTACTGCTACGGCTCTATGGGGCTATGCTCGTCCATCGCGCTTGGGATGGCGTTGTCCACAGACGAAAAGGTTGTATCGCTCGACGGCGATGGCAGCCTGCTGATGAATATGGGGACGCTCGCCACCATCGGCAGAGAGCAGCCCGCCAACCTCATCGTTGTGGTATGGGACAACGAGCAGTGGGGACAGACCGGCTTTCAACCCACGCACACCGCATTCGGCACGGACTTGGAGCAGGTTGGCGCAAGCTGCGGCATCCCCAAAACCGCAACCGCGCGCGACGAAGAAGACCTGGTCGGCGTGTTCCGTCAAGCGCTGGACGAACCCGGCCCGTGGCTAATCGTCGCCAAAGTGGAAGAGGAAGGCTACCTGCCGGTTGCGCCCGTGGAACCCGAAATGACGCTCTACAACTTCCGCCAAAGCTTCGGCGCAGGCGGCGTGTAGGCGGTTAAGGACTAAGAACGCGCTATGCCCGAATCCATCTACCTTGAAGTGGAAGACAACCCAAATTGCGATTACATGCCGCTGATGCTGTATGAAGCGCACGCCGCCGCCGTATCGGTGTCCCAGATTACGCTGGATGAGCCGGACAGGCCGCCCGGCTTGTACGCGGTAACCGGCTGGAGCAGCGCAAACGGCGGCAGCCCCTGCCCCGCTATGTACGCCCCCGTATCCGATTCGGGACAAGCGGTAGTTCATCTGATATTCGGCGGCGATTGGGGCATCCGAATGAAGCCCGCCGCATCCAACGCCGATTGGGATATCGACGACGCAGCGCAGTTCGGCGAACCCTACCTGATGCTTATGGACGAAAGCGGCATCGTCTTAGACGCATCGGCAGACTGATATACGCTTGCCCTACTTTGCGCCCCCGCGCCTCTGCGTTCAAACCGTCCCGCTCGCCGCCTCCGTGTCCGAAGTCATACGGCCGCGCAGCGTTGGCAGCAGCAAGCCCACAAGCCCCACGGTCAGCAAGCCCAGCGTTGCGATGATTGTCAGCGCTATCGGCGCCCCCAGATTCTCGGCGATTGCGCCCAGCATCAGCGCGCCGATTGGGCCCGCGCCTATCGCCAGCGTGATGATGCCCAAGCCCCTGCCGCGCATATCCTCGCGCGCCACCAGCAGCACTATCGTCGCCTGCATCGTGCCGAATCCCGCCGTCCCCAACCCAAGCAGCAGCATCAGCGCCAGCGATACGCCGTACCACTGCGAAAACGAAAACAGCAGCAGCATTAGCAGCCCGAACATAGAGCCGCCGAAATACACCCGCCCGTGATGCGTCATATTGGACGCCGACGCTATCAGCGCGGCGCCCGTCAGCGCCCCCAGCCCCTCAAACGCAAGCAGCATCCCCATCAGCGTTGCGCCTACCATCAGAACTTCTTCCGCCACCACCGGTATGAGCTGCTGATAGGGGAACAGCAGCAGGTTCATAAACACGGTTATCAGCACTACGGCGCGCAGCGTTGGCTCGCCCCAAACATACCGAAAGCCTTCACAGAGGTTTCTCAGCACGTCTTTCACGCCCATATTCATAGGCACTACGGATTCAGCGCGGCGCGGCATCCGCATATTCAGCATCATCGCCGCCGATGCGATGAAGAACAGCAGCGTCGCGGCGTATCCGCACTCCAAGCCGTAGCCTTCGGGCAATGCGAATTGGCTTGCGGTTATGAGCGCCCCGCCAAGCAGCGGACCCAGCATCCGGCTGGAGTGCATGCCGATGGAGTCCAGCGCCACCGCGTTGTTGACGCGCTCCCTGCCCAGCACATCCAGCACGATGGATCGGCGCGACGGCATATCCAGTCCCCAGCCGATGCCGCCCACCAGCATAACCAGATAGGCGTGCCAAAAGCGCACCAGATCGGTGTCCAGGATGAGGTCAGAGAATATGAGCGCCGCCATAAGCGACGCGGCGATGAGGTTAGCGAACAGCGTGCAGAGCAGAAGCCGCCGCTTGTCCACCTGCTCCGCCAGCACGCCGCCGAACACGCCCAGCACCACCAGCGGCCCCATTCCCGAAAACCCTACCACCGTTACCAGAAACGGCGAGCCGGTCTCTTCAAACACGAACCAGCCCAGCATCGTCATCTGCATCCAGCGCGATATGTACGCAAAGAAGTTGCTCGCCCAGAGCAGACGATAGTTGCCGTTCAGAAACGCATCGAAGGTATGGATTGTGCGGGGACGCCGTCGAACTGCCAACTCTGCGCCAATCCTGAACTGCCGTTTCCGAATATGACGGCCAATGTTTCAATGCCCGATAATAGAGCGCCGCCGCTATTCTATACCCGATAGGCGCTATGCGAAAGGCTTTGCGGGCGCATCGATTTCGGGTTGCGTAACATCGGCGCAACAAGCGCGGCGGCGGGATGCCAAACAGGCCGTATTTGGGCATTCAAACGCAACAAGCGCGCCCGATTTTTGTTATAGTTGATTAGTGGCATTTATCACAAACTAACGCACGGGAGTCGATCAGTTGAGCTTCGTTACCAGACTGGCGTTGAGCAGGCGCCCGGTTACCATCCTGACCATCATCTTGCTGTTCGCGCTGGGCGTGTATCAGTACAACGGATTTCAGCGCGAACTATTCCCCGCAATCGAGTTCCCCAACATATTCATCGTCGCCGTGTATCCCAATTCGGACCCGGAGACCGTCGCCAAGGAAGTGGCGGAACCCATCGAGAACGCCATAGCGGGCATGACCGGGCTCAATCAGATAGAGTCCACATCCAACCCCAATTTCGCGGTGGTGATAGCCACCTTCGACTTTGGAATCGATATGAAAGAGGCGCAGCGCGACATAGAGAGCGCGGTGAACGCCGTGGACTTCCCCGACGATGTGGACACGCCGTCGGTCAACCGCATCAACAACGACACCTTCCCCGTGATGAACCTCAGCGTGTCCAACGGCGGCGGCGCTGACGGCGTAATCTCGCTCAGCCGCATCGTGGAGGACGTCCTTGTCCCCGCCATCGAGCGCGTTGACGGCGTGGGCGATGTGCGCGAGCAGGGACTCGCCTGGCGCCAAGTAGTGGTAACCGCCGACGCCGACAAGATGGAAGACCTGGGCTTGTCCCCCCAAGCGCTGGCGGACGCCATATCGCAAAGCAATGTGAGCTTCCCCGCCGGCGCCGTAGGCACGCGCGGCATAAGCTACCCCGTCCGCACAACCGGCGAATTCGGTTCGGTGCAAGATGTGCGCGATCTTGTGGTGGGCTTCGAGCAGGCGGCGGACGGCGCTCCGGGCCCCACGCCGGGCGCGCGTCCCATACGCCTATCCGACGCCGCCTCCGTGGAACTCAAAAGCGACGCATGGCCCATATCGCGCACAAACGGCAATTCCAGCATCACGCTTGAAATCGTGAAAGACCCGGACGCCAATACCGTCGATGTAACCGAAGGCGTACACGCCGTTATCGCGGATCTGCGTCAAAGCGGTTCGCTGCCGTCTGAACTGGAAGTCGCCGTGCTGAACGACAGCGGCCCGCAAGTGCGCGAATCGCTGGACAACCTGCTGCGCGAAGGCACTCTGGGCTTCTTGTTCGCCGTGGCGGTGGTGTTCGTGTTCCTGCTGAATGTGCGCCCCTCGTTGCTGCGCGGCGTTACGCTGTCGCTGCGCCCAACCGCCATAATCGCGGTGTCCATACCGCTCAGCATCCTGGTGGGCGTGCTGATGATGTCCTTCACGGACATATCGCTGAACTTCATGTCGCTTGCGGGGTTGGCAATCGCAGTCGGGCGCGTGGT
The DNA here is from genome assembly GCA_965204605.1 of Dehalococcoidia bacterium. Lineage (GTDB taxonomy): Bacteria > Chloroflexota > Dehalococcoidia > Lucifugimonadales > JADFKI01 > Bin90. Next base: position 2,753,868 of record OZ241999.1, on the reverse strand, counting down.
GGACGACAGCATCGTTGTTTTGGAGAACACCTACCGCCATATACAGCAGGGCGAAGAGCGCGTGAGCGCCGCCTACGAAGCCACGCGCGAAGTGAGCGCCGCCATCGTGTCATCCACGCTCACCACGGTCGCCATATTCATCCCGCTTGCGTTCATACAAGGGCTTGTGGGCGAGTTCTTCAGCCCATTCGCCATATCCGTAAGCCTGGCGCTGATAGCGTCAACCGCCGTTGCGATAACCGCGGTGCCGGCGCTGGGCGCGATACTGCTGCGCCGCGGCGATTTCCCCGAAACGGACGGCGGCGCATCGTCCCCCGCCGATAGGGACACAATCCTGCAGCGCATCTACACGCCGCTGCTGATATGGACGCTGCGCCACAAGTTCATAACCATCATAGTCGCCATTGCGGTAACCGGCGCAAGCCTAGTCCTGCTGCGCTTTATACCCATCACCTTTTTCCCCGCCGGCGCTCCGGAGTTCATTACCATCAACATCGAGCTCCCCACGGGAACGGGCTTGCAGCGCACAAACGAAAAGGCGCTGCTTGTGGAAGAGGCGCTGGACGGGCTGCTTCGGCAAGGCTATGTAGAGACATATCAGGTTACGCTGGGCAGCAATCAGCAATCGGATGAGGGCTCAACCGCAAGCGGCGCTCACCTGGCGGGCTTTCTGGTTACGCTGCCCGACGATCCGGCAGACGATATAGAAGCGCTGACGCGCGCCGCCATCCCGGATCTGGGCGCTGATGTAACGCTGGTAGTGAGCGCCGAAGCCGGCGGCCCGCCCGAAGGCGGCCTTGAAATGACCATAACCGGCCCCGATTTCAACGACATCGCCGCCGTATCGCGCGACTTGGAAGCGCGGCTGTCCAACATCGAAGGCATCGCCAATCTCACCAACAGCGTATCCGACGGACAGGACGAAGTGGTTATACGGGTGGACGCGCAGCGCGCCGGCGAATACGGGCTAACCGTCGCCCAAGTGAGCGCGCAGGTGAACCAGTTCGTCGTTGGGCGCGATGTATCCGAAATGAACGTCGCCGGCGATACGCTGGACATCATCCTGCGCGGCGATCCCGACGACGTTGACGATATAGACAACCTGAAGAACCTCAAAATCTCCGGCCCGGTCGGCGTCGCCAAACTGGGGTTCATAGCGGACATCGCGATAGAGAAAGCGCCTATCGTGATAAACCGCTACAATCAAGAGCGCTCCGCCACCATCAACGGCACGATAACCGCCGAAGACACGGGCGCGGTGGGCACTGAAGTGGCGCGCGCGCGGATGAGCGTGGAGCTGCCGCCGGGCGTTGAGATAAAGACGGGCGGCATATTCGAGCAGATAGCTGAAGGCTTCCAGGATGTCTATGTGGCGATGGCGGCGGGCATAGTGCTGGTGTATCTGGTGATGGTAGCCACACTGGGCTCGCTGCGCACGCCGTTTGTCATCGTGCTAAGCCTGCCGCTCGCCATATCGGGCGCGCTGCTGCTGCTGCTGCTTACCGGCCGCACGCTCAGCCTTTCGGCGCTAATGGGCTTCCTGCTGCTCATAGGCATCGTGGTAACCAACGCCATCGTGCTGCTAACATTCGTGGAGCAGCTCAGGCAGCGCGGCTACGGCGTCTATGAGGCGCTGGTCGAAGGCGGCCGCGTGCGCCTGCGCCCCATCCTAATGACCGCCTTCACCACCACATTCGCGCTTGTCCCGCTCGCCGCAAGCTCATACGACGGCGGCATCATCGGCGCCGAACTCGCCACCGTGGTCATCGGCGGACTGATAAGCTCAACATTCCTGACGCTGGTGGTGGTGCCGGTGGTGTACATGATTATGACCGTGTCCATACCCGGCCTGTTCGCCGGAATCATCGGCGCGTTTGGGGGCGGCCGTCCCGCAGTGCCGCCGCAAACGCAAACGGACGCCTAGCGCGCAACCCCGTCGACGGAACACACCTTGAGGCAATAAGCGAACTGCATATGCCGCGAAATTCGACAAAGACTGAACGGGCAAGCGTGGAGTGCGACGACGGAGTGATTGAGTACACCCTAGTCCGCAGCGCGCGCCGCAAGAAGACGATCGAGATACGCGTCGAGCAGGATAGGGGCGTGGTAGTTCTGGCGTCGATGCGCGCGCTGCGCGTCCAAATCGACGCAATGGTACGGCAGCGCGCCGACTGGATAGCGCTCACGCTGGCCGAACAGGCGGAAGCGGCGCAAAAGGCGCAGCGCCGCTTCGCGGACGGCGCGACGCTGCTCTATCTGGGAAACGAAATGACGCTGAGATCCGAGATAGTCGACGGCGAGTACATAACCGTGCGCGCTGAGGACGGCGCTTTTCGCATCGGCTTGCCGACGATAGTAGGCGCGGATAAGCGCGATGCGGTGGTGGGATCGGCGCTTACGGAATGGTACAAGAAGCGCGCCGCAACGCTGCTGCCGCAAGCCGTGGAACGCTGGCAGGACAAGGTTAGCCGCAGAAAGCCCATGCGGACGCTAATCCGCAATCAGCGCAAGCGGTGGGGAAGCTGCAGTTCGGACGGATCGCTGCGCCTCAACTGGCGCGTCGTAATGGCGGCGCCGCCGATTATAGATTACCTGGTGGTGCATGAGCTGGCGCATCTGGATGAGATGAACCACTCGGCGCGCTTCTGGGAACTGGTGGCGCGGCACATCCCCGACCACAAGGCGCGGCGCAACCGCCTGCGCGAAATCGGGCGGCAATACTGGTTCTAGGGCGGCGGCTGGGCGGATTGCGATTGCGGGCTAGGATTTCTAATCCAAGCGCCACTCTTTCTTCAGGGCGTCGATCAGATGCTTTTGACGCCTTTCAAGAACTTTGGGCGTCCATTTGGATTCGTTGATTACCTGCGTAGTCAGAGCGAATGTAGTAGTCCCCTTCTTTTGGAAATACGCGCTCTTCTTGCGCTCGAAATCGTAGTTGTTCGCGCTTGAGTTCTTGCCGCGTGAAAGCAACACAAGGTTCGCGATCTTGTTCGTCCATTCCTCGCGCTGTTCCTCATCCTGGAAGTTCGCAATCCACTCTGAACCTTCTTTGGGGTTCTGCGGAAGCACATGCTCCACCGTGATGATTTTGTGTTCATAGCTGGCGGCGCTGTCTGCCAAAAGGCTGTCTGTGAACAGAAGCAGGGGCTTGCGCAACCGCCCTTGCAGCGGGGCGTTCAGTTCGTCGACGATTCTTCGCTTCTCGCTGTTCGTAAGCTGAAGCGCGCTTGTGTCTTCAAGGATCGTCCCCTTATGAAGGTCGTCAAGGACTTTCTCATATCTGGTTCTACGCGAGTCTCTGTTTCCCGGAAGGAAGAGTAACCCGTAGGTTAGGCGTTCCAGATCTTTGATGAGCCTGTAGAGTTTGCGGCCGTCGTCGCCGTAGGTTTTGCAAAACTCCATAGCCGGCGCAATCCAGAACGAGACCATGCTTGTGATCCCGTTCAGATTTTGCAGGCGTCTATTGATTTCCTCAGCGAACTCATCGCCGTCGTATGCCGAATTGGAGACGGCTTGATACCACTCCGCATACGGCTGAAGCACATCGTCAATGAACCCTTCGCCATTTATACGCTTCAGAGCGCCTTGTAGGACGTCTTCAGTGAACGACCTGTCCAACGTCTTCTTTTGGGGCTTTCTCTTCACATGAATCATGTGAATATGCCCGAACAGATCCCTGAAGCTGTCGCGTCCAAGATCCTCTTCAATGGTTTCCCACTTTTCAGTGTACTCGGACTCGTTAGCCTTAATAACCTGCCCGATAATTTCGGATTTCAGGATGTCGGTCGGCAGCAGCTCAAGCCCGCGAGCGTTCAGGACCGAAAAGATGCGGTGCGCGGAATTGCTATTGGATGCCTTAATCACCACGAAGTAGCAATTCCGCACCAAGAAGGTGGATAGATTGAATCGTCTATCTTCACTCTCTTTTGAGAGTTCGCCCCATAGGTACTTGGTATTCTCTACTATGCGCTTTCTAGCATCGCTTTTGATGGTCTTGGATGAACTTTCTACGAAGCCATTCACCCGACTCATTTTCTGCACATTGTTCTGAAAGAAGTCATTGTCCTGTCCTCGAATGGACAGGCGAAATCTTTCTTCAGTTCCCCTAACGCTGTTCGCCGCGGCTGCAACGAATTCGTGAAGTTCGTTTCTCTTTTTATCGCTGTCGGCTAGATCGCGCAATACGCAGAAGAGCATGGTCAGGGTTGTGAGACGCTGCTGACCGTCAACTACTTCGTAAGACGTGCCTGACTTATTGACAAGGACAATGCTGCCGAGGAAGTAGGGACTGACATCGCCTTCATCGTCCATAGCGTCTATGAGATCGTTTAGAAGTTCGTCAGTTTCATATTCCGTCCAAGCATATGGCCTTTGGTATGACGGCATGGCGAAGCGGTAGTCATCGTTGAATACATGCAGTACGTCTAGTTCCTCTGCGGTGAATGTACTCTTCTCAGCCATTGCTCATTCCTCTCAGTTTGGCAATCTGTCGGGTTACGCTTGCATAATAACAGATATGCCTACGCGACGCGAATACCCTTCTTGATATTGTTCAGCGCGCGGATGTAGCCGCCATTGTACAACTCGACGGCGCTGCGCTCTTCGGGCGTGCGTGAACTAGGCGCGGATGCCGGGCCGGCGGCAAGGGAATGGGTGGCGACCCCGACCGGATTTGAACCGGCGATCTCTGCCTTGACAGGGCAGTATGTTAAACCACTACACCACGGGGCCGCATTCTGCGGGGGGCAAGCAATGCGCAACCGGCGAAAGCGCCTGCCGTTGCGATGCTATAAATAGATGTTAGCCTGTATCCGCCGCAAGGTCAACCTTTTTTCGGATATTCGGACATTCCGCTATCGGCAATCCAAGCGCGGGGGCGAATAGGATGCCCAAGATTGGGTTAAGCGCTTGCGGAGATGTTCGCCGCTGTTTTTGGAATGCGGCCGCTACACAAATTGGGTTGCGCGCTTGCATCGACGGCGCTATTTAGCGCGCGCCAATCGGCTTGGATTGCCCGACGGTTCACTTGCAGTTCACGCGCTCATAGAACTCGCCGGCGAGCTTGACCACTTCCGCTATCTCTTCCCTGTCCCGCACGCGGCGCTTGTATTCGCCCTGCTGACCGGGCGCGGCAGGCGCTATGTATTCCACGTCGATCGCCATTCGCTCTTTCACATTCTCAAGCTCGTCTTCGGGGCGCGTTGAGAATAGCATCGCATCGCACATCGCGAAATGGGTCATCGCTTGGAGTTGGCCGTAGGTGAAGTGCCGGTCGTATTCGGACTGCGCGGTTTGGGGGGCGACGCGGCTCGCTATCTGCTGAGCGGCGAGCGTCAGCGCTATCACAAGCGCCATCACCAGCGCCGCCGCCGCAAGCGGATGCGCCCGTCCAATTCGCAGCGCTCGTCTCATAATCCGATGCCCTCGCCCTCGCAAGAATAGCCGCCGAAACGCGGAAAAGGGATACGCCGAAAGCGTACCCCCTTCGCCAAGTTCGTTGCAAGCCTGATGCGCGCGGCTACGCGTCAAGTTCGAGATATGTTTGTCTGTCAGTCTGACGGGCATTTTAGCTTCTACGCATGATGATGCGGTAGATTGCCGATTTCCCAAAGGATAACGAGAAAACGGCGCTTCATAATATGAGACGCTGCGGGGCGTTTTGCTGACAAGCGTAGGCGGCGTTGCTATACTTGTTGGCGATGTGAATGACGTGGAGCAGAGGTGATTTATGACACGATTGGCGGGGATATTCGGCTATCCGTTGGCGCATTCGCTGTCGCCGGCGTTTCAGCAGGCGGCGTTCAACCACTACGGGCTTGACGCGCGCTACTTGGCGTGGGAAACGCCGCCGGACGCCCTGGCAGCAGAGGTGGCGAAGCTGCGCGGGGGCGATTTCATCGGCGCTAATGTTACCATCCCGCACAAGCAGGCGGTTATGGCGCTTTTGGATGAGGTCGACCCGCTCGCTGAGGCTATCGGCGCGGTGAATACGATAGTCAAGCGCGGCGGCAGGCTTGTGGGCTACAACACGGACGCTCACGGATTTATGCGGGCGCTGAAAGAGGACGCCGCGTTTGAGCCGTCGGGCAGGCGCGCGCTGCTGCTGGGCGCGGGCGGCGCGGCGCGGGCGGCGGCGTTTGCGCTGTGCCAAGAGGGCGTAGCGTCGCTGGCGATCGCGAACAGGACGCTTGAGCGGGCGGCGGTGCTTGCGACGGATCTGAGCGCGGACGGCGCAAGCATAAGCGCGATTGCGGCGGACGATGCGGCGCTGCATGACGCCGCGCTGAACGCCGACTTGATAGTGAACTCCACATCGGTGGGAATGCGGCACGGCGACGCTGAGGGACAGACGCCGCTTGCGGGGGGGCTGATACCGCATGACGCGGTGGCGCTGGATATGGTGTACAACCCGCAGCATACGCCGCTGCTTGCGGCCGCACGGAGCGCCGGCGCGCGCGCGGTGGGGGGAATGCCGATGCTCATCTACCAAGGCGCGGCGGCGTTTGAGATGTGGACGGGCAGGGTTGCGCCGGTAGAGGCGATGTTCGCGGCGGGGAATGTGGCGCTGATGCAGGGGGGGTAGGGGACAAGCGATGACGCTTGAAGAACGGGTTACGGCATTCGTTGACTGGCCAAACGTCGAGCGTAGTCTGCGAGGGTATTTTCGCGGGCTAAATCAGCATCAAGATGTGGGACGGCTTGCCATTTCCGCGATTGAAACCATAGCCGAAAGAGTTGGCAGCCTTGAAGCGGCGTATGTATATGCTGACTGGCGCACCGCTTACTCTGAGATAGTTCCTCTGTTGGAGGCGAATTATAGATTCAGAACCGTACTTGTTCCGCGCAAGGCGAGCGGCGGCGATAGGTGCGATACTACGATAGTGGCGGACATCGTGGATTTTACGCATACACACGCCGGCGCTGATAAGCCTGCAATTCTGTTGTGCGCGGGGGATGCCGATTACGCCGTAGCTGCGCGGCGCGCGTTGGAGCGGGGCTTTGAAGTTTATGTTGTCTCAGTATCGGATTCGCTGGCTCCGGAATTGGCAAGTCTTTCTACGGCGGTGTATCTCCTAGAGAGATATTTTTCGGATGCGGCGCTCCGTTCTAGGATTCAGCTAATTCCCAACATTAGAGCGGAAGACTTGCCAAGCCTGGCTGAAGTCCGCAGATGGGCAGGGTTTGTGCGTCTGCTTTACAGGATGACGCAGAGTTTGGATTATGTGACTCTGCTTTATTTTGCGAGGCGGCTATCCGAATTGCGCCCGAGGTATGGCGAAACTATAGGGGAGGCGCACACTAGCGTTAAAGAAGCGATTGCTTTAGGGATAGTGGGATACGGCGTCTCTGTGCCTAATCCTAACAATCTCGATCAGTATGTGCAGACGATCGTATTATCAAACGGGCACGTTCTAGTTAGGTGCATCTTGGAAAATATAAGGGTGCCGAGCGAATCGTCGCCCGACACCCCATCCTAAAGGGCACCAAGCGACGATTCGCTCGGCACCCTCATCCTTTACCGACTAGAATAATCTATCTCTTAGGGGCTATGGTACTACCCGAAGTAGGTGTGTGTCAATACCTACCTACAACTACCTACGGGATAGTTAGTGCATGTGTATAGGGTTAGTCTCACATCTAATCTAATGAATGCGATTGCCCTGAGATAGCCCCAAGATACCACAAGGAATTCATATATGAAGCGAAACATCTTTGTCACAGGCTTTTCGGGGACGGGCAAGACCACGGTCGGGCGCGAGGCGGCGCGGCTGCTGGGATGGCGGTTTGTCGATCTGGACGAGGATATCGAGGCGGCGGCGGGCAAGCCTATCGACGCCATATTCGCGGCGGATGGCGAGGCGCATTTTCGCGCGCTGGAGTCGCAGGCGCTGCTGGCGGCGTGCGCGCGCGAAGGGCAGGTGGTGTCCACCGGTGGCGGCATCGTTATGAGCGCCGCCAATCGCAAGGCAATGGCATCCAACGGCGCAATCGTCTGCCTTGAGGCGGCGCCGGAAACGATATACGCGCGGGTGCGGGCGCAGAGCGAAGGCGCGGTCGCGGTCGTGCGTCCAATGCTTGCGGCAGACGACCCCATGCGGCGCATTCGCGTGTTGAAGTCGCAGCGGCAGTTAAACTATACTCTTGCCCATTGGACGGTGCATACGGATACGCTGTCGGCGGCGCAGGCGGCGCACGAAGTCGCGCGCGCATTCGATATACTCAACGACGACGGCGATGATATATGCTATCGGGCGTATCCGAAATGGATGGAGGTCAGCGCGCGCGAAATGCTTGACGACGGCGGCGGCAACGGCGCTCTTGCGCTATCGAACGAATCATCGGCTAAGGCCGCGGCGATCGGCGATGCCATCGATACGGATGACACGGCGGCGGTTGTCCGTACATCCGCGGGCGATTACCCGGTCTGGGTGGGTTGGGGAATACTGGACGAACTCGGCGAGCGAATGAAGGCCGCATTGGGCGCTTCCGTGTCCACTGCGTACATCATCACCGACGAAGGGGCGCATCGGCAGGCGCGGCGGGCGCAGTTCGCGCTTGAGGCGGCGGGCGTTGCGGCGCATATGTTCATTATGCCGCAGGGCGAAACGAACAAGACGCTTGAGACGGCGCAGCTTATCTATCGCTGGCTTGCGAAGCGCAAGGCGGAGCGCGGGCATGCGGTTGTAGCGGTAGGCGGCGGCGTTGTGGGCGATCTTGCGGGATTCGCGGCGGCAACCTACCTGCGCGGCATGCCATTCGCGCAAATCCCCACAAGCCTGCTGGCGATGATGGACGCCTCCATCGGCGGCAAGGTCGCGGTCGACCTGCCGCAGGGCAAGAACCTAGTGGGGGCGTTCTATCAGCCCAAGTTCGTGCTTTCGGATGTGAGCGCGCTGCGGACGCTGCAGCCGCGCGATCTTGCGTCCGGATGGGCGGAAGCCATCAAGCACGGGCTTATTTTGGATGAGCGACTGCTGTCCGATTTCGAGGATCAGCGCGCGCCGATACTTGCGCTGGAGCGGGACATAGCAACCCAAATCATACGGCGCAGCGTGGCAATCAAGGCGAATATCGTTTCGCAGGATGAGCGCGAAACGCTGGACATACGCATACTGCTGAACTACGGGCATACGATAGGGCATGCCATCGAAGCGGCGACGGGCTACGGCCGGTTTCTGCACGGCGAAGCAGTCAGCGTGGGGATGATGGGCGCGGCGTACATCGGCGAGGCGCTGGGGATGCTGTCCGCCGCCGAAGTGGACCGTCAGCGGGCGGCGCTGCGCGGGTACGGGCTGCCGCTGGCGTTTGCGGATATGGACATAGACGCCGTGAAGGATGCGATGCTGTCCGACAAAAAGACGGCGGGACGGGCTATCCGCTGGGTGATGCTGGACGGGATAGGCAATGCGGTTACGCGCAACGACGTTCCGCCTGAGCTGGCGCAGGATGCGCTCGAGAGACTGGCAGCCGGTTAGATGCCGGGGCTGGAGTGGCTGCCCTGGGAGCCGGCCGGCTGGCTAACGGCGCTGGATTGGACGCAGGCGTCGGAATGGCTGATACTAGCGCTGATGGGCTTTGCCACGGGCGTGTTCGGCGTGATGGTGGGCGCGGGCGGCGGCTTCATTCTGGTGCCGGCGCTTCGCATATTCTTCGACAAAGACCCCGCGCTGGTGGCGGGGACGGTGCTTGCGCTGGTTGCCGCCAACAGCATATCGGGCGCATTCGCCTATCGCCTGATGCGCGTGGTGGATCGGCGCAGCGCCTACCTGTTCGCCGCCGCCGCCATTCCCGGCTCCGTGATAGCGCCGTTTGCGCTGAAAGAGGCGCTTGAGGGGCTGCCCGGCCTGTTCGACGCGCTGTTCGGCGCGCTGCTTGTTGCGCTTGCGGCGCGCATCGCGTCGCAGCAGTTTGAGCGCAGGCGTCGGTCGACTCTGGCGCGCGCGCGTCGGCGAAGCTTCGTCAGCCCGGACACGCTGCGCCGCCGCCGCATCACCGCCGAAAGCGGCGAAACATACCGCTATCGCTTGCATGAAGCGTATGCGGTGGCGGTCAACTTTGTGCTGGGCTTCATATCGAGCTTCTTCGGCGTGGGCGGCGGCTTTCTGCGGACGCCGATACTTGTCTATGCCTTCGGTTTTCCGGTTCAGGTTGCGGTCGCCACTTCCATATTCGCGCTGTCTTTCTACACCACCGCGGGCGCCGTTACGCACGGCGTCTTGGGCAATATCGAGTGGTTCCCCACATTCGTGTTCACCGGCATAGGGCTTGTGGCGGGCGGGCAGCTGGGCGCGCGGCTCAGCGGCAAGGTGCAAGGTCCTTGGATAATACGAATGCTTATGCTGCTCATACTCGCGATGGGACTGCAGCTCATAGCGCAAGGCGTAGGGTTGTGGAACTGACGGCGGGGCCAATCGCATAGACGGCAACCAAACGCAAAGGCGCAGGGGCGCAAAGACACTATGGGATGATTATTAAGGCAGTGGCTTTATGAAATCGCGGACGGTTCGCGGTGAGTAGCGCGCGGCATCTTACAAAGCCCTTCTTTGCGCTTGAAGCGACGGATGGGGACGCGCGCGCAGGGACGCTGAGCACGCCGCACGGCGATGCGCCCACGCCGGCGTTTATGCCGGTAGCCACGCAGGGCACGGTGAAGGCGCTGGATGTGGCCGATCTGCGCGCGGCGGGCGCCCGCATCGTTCTGTCCAACACATACCACTTGTACTTGCGGCCGGGCGTGGATATTGTGCGCGCGCTGGGCGGACTGCACGGATTTATGCGCTGGGACGGGCCTACGCTCACGGACAGCGGCGGGTTCCAGGGCTTTAGCCTGGCGCATCTGCGGCGCATCACGGACGATGCCATCGTGTTCAAATCGCACATAGACGGCAGCGCTCACACCTTCACGCCGGAGGCGGCGATACGGCATCAAGAGGCGATAGGCGCCGACATCGTTATGCCGCTGGACATATGCGTCGCGGCGGACAGCGACCGCGCTACGGTTGCGGCGGCGCTGGACAAGACGCACCGCTGGCTTATGCGCTGCCGCGAAGCGCGCACACGCGACGACCAAACGCTGTTCGGCATTGCGCAGGGCGGGCTGTTCCCTGAGCTGCGACGCAAATCGGCGGAGTTCATCGCGGGCGTTGGGTTCGAGGGCTACGCTATCGGGGGGCTAAGCGTGGGCGAATCCAAGCGCGATATGTATGAGGCGGTGGGCTTCACCGCACCGCTGCTGCCGTCGGACGCGCCGCGCTATCTGATGGGCGTGGGATCGCCGGAAGACCTTGTGGAGTGCGTGGCGCGCGGCATAGATATGTTCGACTGCGTGCTGCCCACGCGGATCGCGCGCAACGGCTCGCTGTTCACGCGCGCCGGCCGGCTGAACATAAGCGGCGCGCGCTTCAAGGCGCTAGACGCCCCGATCGAAGAGGGCTGCGACTGCTACGCCTGTCTCACATTTTCGGCGGCGTATGTACACCACCTATTTCGGGCGCGCGAGCTGCTGGCGTATCGCTTGGCTACTATACACAACCTGCGCTTCGTTTTGCGGCTGATGGAAGAGATGCGCGCCGCAATCTTTGCGGGCGATTTCGCGCGCTATCGGTCTGAGTTCCACAGCCGCTTCACGCCGCCGGATGAGCGCGTGCGCCGCGCCCAAAAGCGCAAGTGGCTGCAGTCTGCGCGCGGCGTGGCTTGACGCAGGGGCACTGACCGGGGGCGTTTTAACGCAAAGGGGGGCAGTGCGGTTACCCTGCTAGTTTGAGGACGTGGCATCGAATCTATCGGCCGCCGGCGACGGCGGGGACGATGCTGACTTCGTCGCCGCTCTTGGTGGCGGTGGCTAGTCCCTGCATGAAGCGCACGTCTTCGCCGTTGACATAGACGTTGACAAAGTTGCGGAGCTCGCCGTCTTCGTCGCACAGGCGGCCTTTGAGGCCGGGGTATTGGCCGTCCAGCGAGTCGATGATTTGGTCGAGAGTATCGCCTTCGGCGTCCACTTTGTCCACGCCGTTGGTTACGCGGCGAAGGGGCGTCGGTATTCGCACCGATATGCTCATAGTTCGTTGACCTCCGAGGGTGTGGTTGTTGTTAGCGGTAGTTGTGTTATCAGCAGGGTTGTCAAGCGCGGCTTGCCGCATATGGGCTGGCAATGCTATGCCAATTAGGGGCGCATTAGCCTTCGATGAGATCGCCGGTGATGGGATCGACGCGCACGCCGGTTTGCACCATCCATTCTATCGCGCGGTCAAGTTCGTCCTCATCGCCTTCGAGTTCCAGCAGCATCCAGCCCATGTTGTCGCGTATGTCCGCGCGGCGGATGTTAGTGACTATCTCAAAGTTGCGGCCGAGGTTGTATATCAGCGGCTGGGTTACCAGGTCTTGGGGGAATGTGAATTTTACCCGCCTTTTAGCCATTACTCTTACCATTTCTTTCTCACACCGAAACGCCGTGTTGGAGCGTCTGCGCTAAGATCGGGTTAGGCGCTGCCGTTTCGGTTTTCGTGCGCGGCGAGGTTGTTCATAAAGTCGTCGTAGTCGGGAGTGGTGAATACGGGATCGACGACCTGCTCCACGACTTCTTGCGTCTTCAAGCCGTTGCCGGTGATGTACGCCACTGTGAGGTCGTCCGGTTTTATCTTGCCCTGCCGCGCTAGTTTGCGGAGTCCTGAGATGACCACGCCGCCGGCGGTTTCGGTGAATATGCCTTCGGTCTGCGCCAGCAGTTGGATGCCTTCCACGATTTCGTCTTCGGGGGCGGCGACGGCGCTGCCTTTTGAGGCTTCTATGGTTTTGATGGAATAGAAGCCGTCGGCGGGGTTGCCGATGGCGAGAGATTTGGCGACGGTGTCGGGCGTAACGGGGCGCACATGGGGCGTGTCTTCATCGTAGGCGCTGACGATGGGGGAGCAACCTTCGGCTTGCGCTATGTGCATGCGCGTGCGCGCCGAGTCTATCAGGTCTAGGTCGGCGAGTTCGTTCAGTCCCTTCCATATCTTGGTGAACAGGGAGCCGGAAGCGCCGGGGACTACGCAAGCGTCGGGGGCGCGCCAGCCGAGCTGTTCGGCGACTTCGTATGCGAGCGTCTTGCTGCCTTCGGAGTAGAAGGGGCGCATGTTGATGTTGACGAAAGCCCAGCGGTGGTTGTCTGCGAGTTCGCTGCAGAGGCGGTTGACTTGGTCGTATGTGCCGTCCACTGCGACTAGGGTTGCGCCGTAGATGCCCGCGCCTAGGATTTTGCCGCGCTCTAGGTCGGAGGGGAAGAAGACCATTGTCTTTATGCCGGCTTTTGCGCCGTGCGCGGACACGGAGCCTGCTAGGTTGCCGGTAGAGGCGCACGCGAGGGTGTCGAATTCGAACTCTAGCGCCTTTGCGGACGCTACGGACACCACTCTGTCCTTGAACGAAAATGTGGGATTGACGCTGTCGTTCTTGATGTAGAGGTTGTTGAGCCCGAGCAGTCTGCCTAGGTTTTTCGCCTTGATGAGCGGCGTGAAGCCGGTGTTCATATCCAGCGCCGTCCCTGCGTCCACGGGCAGCAGGTCGTGGTAGCGCCACATATTGAGAGGGCCGTCGGCGATGCGCTTGCGGCTGATGCAGCGCGCGATGCTGTCGTAGTCGTAGCCGACCTCAAGCGGGCCGAAGCAGAAGTCGCATACATACTGCGGCTCTACTGCGTACTCTCTGCCGCATTCACGGCAGCTCAGGCTTTTTACATGAGACAAGGCTGCGCATTCTCCCTCAAGATGGTAGCGTCCGACTCCCGGAGATCGCCGCCGATGCGCTGCTGCGCGGGACGCGACGGCAGTTCCAATAGTAGCAATGCGGGCGCTAGATTGTCAATGAATGGGAGGGGGCGCTGATTGACTCCACGCCATTAGCCTTATGTATTCTTCATGCCCCAACGCTTGAACGCCGCCGCAATTTGACCTGCCGCGCTCCGCAATTCATAATTGGCAGTCAGCGATAATCGCTAATTCACACGGAGGCGCTGCCCCAATGACCTATCAGTTTGTCCAATACAACCCCTCGGACGGCATCGGGCGCGTCGCGCTCAACCGCCCGCAGAAACTCAACGCCCTCAGCCGCGAACTCCAACTGGAGCTTGTGGACTGCCTGCAGCGCGCAGACGACGACCCCGACATTCGCGTTATGACCCTCACAGGCAACGGCCGAGCCTTCTGCGCCGGCTACGACATCACGCCGCCCCAAACCCCCGATGAAGAGCGCGCCGCACAAGAACGCCGCGACAACATCCGCTCCGACATCCACCGCATGAAGCAAACCCCCAACACGATGGCGCAAATTCTCAACCTCAGCAAGCCCGTCATCGCCGGCATTCACGGCTACTGCATCGCCGGCGGCACCGACCTCGCTATGCACTGCGACATATCCATCGCCGCCCACGACGCCCAAATCGGCTTCCCGCCCGTCCGCTCCATGGGAACGCCCCCAACCCATATGTGGACATACATGGTAGGCCCGCAGTGGGCGAAATGGTTCCTGCTCACCGGCGAATCCGTATCCGGCAAGCGCGCTGAGGAAATCGGACTCGTCTGGAAATCCGTGCCGCGCGCCGACCTGGAAGACGCCGTAGAAGACCTGGCGCGCACAATGGCGCGAATACCCTGGGAGCTTCTCGCCGCCAACAAGAGCATCGTCAACCGCGCGCTGGAACTGATGGGACGCAATACCCTGCAGCACATCGCCGCCGAAACCGACGCCATAGCCCACCAAGCCCCCATCGTCAAAGAATTCGCGCGCCGCTCCAAGACGGACGGCCTAAAAGCGGCGCTGGAATGGCGCGACGGCCCCTTCCGCGACTACCGCGGCAGCCCCTAACCCTTTGCGCCCCTGCGTCTTTGCGTTAAAGCCACTCCCAACCACAACCCATTCGCCAAACCCTATCCCCTAACCAACGGCATCACCTCAGCGGCGAACAGCTCCAGCTGCGCCGCCCTTATCGGTTCGGGAAACAGCAGGAAGAACCAGCCCATGCCGTAGTCCATATACTGCCGAATCTGAGCGGCGCACTGCGGCGGCGTCCCCACCACGGCGTTGCCCAGCGACGCCCGGAACTGCGCCGCCGAAACGCCCTGATGCGCCGCCTGCTCATCCAGCAGCGCATCCACCGCCGCCTCATCAGCGCCGATGAACACCCGCGCATTATGGCTAGCCGCAATCTCCGACGGATTGCACCCCAGCGCGCGGCAGTGCGCCTCCAGCGCCTTGCGCTTGGCGGCGTGTTCGGCGATGCCAATGTCGGCGCTCATATTGGTGATGTCCGCATGCGCCGCCGCCGCCCGCAGCAGATAGCGCTCCCCGTGTCCGCCGATGAGTATGGGCGGATGCGGACGCTGCGCCGGCGTCGGCTGGCACAACGCATCCGCCAGCCGATAATACTCCCCATCTAAGCTAACCCGCTCGCCCGTCCAAAGCGCCTTCATCACGGATACCGCCTCGCCCAGCATAGCGGCGCGCTCCCGCATCGGCGGATACGCAAAGCCGTATGCGCGATGGTCCCGCTCGCCGCCGCCCGCGCCGATGCCCAGTATCAGCCTGCCCTCGCTGATAACATCCAGCGTAGCCGCCATCTTAGCCAGCGCCCCCGGGTGGCGATACAAGTTCGCCAGCGTCAGCGGCACAAGCCGAATGCGCTCCGTCTCAGCCGCAATCGCCGTCAGCGTCGTCCAGCACTCCAGCGTAGGAACGCTAAGCAGGTCGTACAGCGACACCGCGTCATACCCCAGCTCATCCGCCCGCGCGCAGACGCCCCGCACATAAGCATAATCATACCCGCCCTGATGTATCCGAACCGCGAACTTCGGGGATGCGTTCATATCCGTATCCAATCGCCCCGATGCAATCTCACGCTGCGCCCGCCAGCGACGCCGCCAACGACGCCGCGCTTAACTATTGGTGACATTAATGCCCTTTTTAGTGACATTTTAATGACATTTTAGTGACATTAGTGACATTTTGGTGATGCAATAGCCCATTTTGAGGGGACTATTAAGGGGCTATTGTTTCTTCACCCTGACAAAAGCTTCCATCTCGCCCCCCTAGCATGTCCTTCAACGAATATCAAATTTAAGGACCGCAAAAGGCTTAGGTCACTTCGTATTTGCCTTGAAGTTAGACCTGAGTCCAACTGAAGCATAATGTCCCCAAACGCCAACCCGTGAACTCCCGCGCCGTTGATGACCTCCAAGACCACCCTTTGGCGCTCGGTTAGATTATGCCCTATCCGCTGCGGAGGCACATAACGGCTTGGCGCAAATCTGACCGTAACGCATCCCGCCACTTCTTCAATTCCAGGTTCAGGCAAGCCCGCCCCGGTTGCCAATTGCGACATCTTGGCAATGCCGCGCCCCCATTCCTCAATAATTCCCCGCCTATGGAAGCTCCGCGCAATCAGCGGATTCCACGGAAGCGATTCGTGAGGCTCAAACAAAGTCGCGGCAGTCAGCCCAAAGTGCAGCGTCCCCGAAGAGGTGATTTCAAGCCTATCGTCATAAATCGCGACGGCTACCGAACCGCCGCCGATTGAATAATCCCTATGGCAGAAGGCGTTTGCCAACGCTTCCCGCAGCGCCTCCATGGGATAGAGTGGCGTATCCACGCGCTCAAAAGATTCGGCAGTGATGCGGCCGGCAATCGGCAGATTGTCTATCAGAAACCGCTCCGCCGCTCGCAAGAGGCTGAATGCGCTTCCGTAGAACTGACGATTGTCCAAGAACTCCGATCTATTCCTGCCGCGAAATTTTGCGACGCGCAGCATACATTGCGGGTAATCCACTTCCAAATACTCAGAGCGACCGAACAGCACGGCGCCGGCGCGCAGCAACTGCCCGTCGCGTAGCAGTCCCAATCCCCGCAGCAATTCGGCCGGCTCCTCAGTGGCAGGGTTTTCTAGTCGTCCGCGCCGAATTGCCTCTCTCACGGTTCGAACCAGCTCGCTGCTATCAACGCGATCTATCGTCCAACCCGCCGCCGGCTCGTTCTCCCAGCGCCGCTCGCCGTGCGCGTGCTCGATTATCAGCCGGTCGTACTCAGCGCGCGACAGTACGCGGTTGGTGTTTCCCACTCTGAGATAGGCAACATTGCGGTAAGAGTAGGGCTTGCTATATCCGGCATCTACTTTGACTGCCAGCGCCTCAAGCCCATTCCCCAAGTCTATCCTGTCAATGCTGGGGATCACCGGCGGATCTATCGCGCCCAGCTCCTGACTCAAGCGCTCAATCGTGCGCTCGCCAACCTGCTGCCCAACTATCCGACCGTCGGGATCTACGCCAATGACAACCCTGCCCCCGCGCTGATTCGCCATCGCGCATACGGACTTTGACACCTCGCGCTTTTCGGCGGTAGTGCGCTTAAACTCCAGCGTTTCCGATTCGCCGGGACTAATCAGCGATTGTATGTAATCACGCCCCACGCTTTGCATTCGGATGCCCCCGCTATATCACTGCGCCATTCGCCCTTTGCGCCCCCTACCCCATATCCCCCCAGTTCGCGCCGCTCTTTAGCTCCACGTCCAGCGGCACATCGAGCGGCAGCGCCGAGGGCATTATCTCCATTACGATTGCCTTTAGGCGATCCAGTTCGTCCAGCGGCGCTTCGAAGATGAGCTCGTCGTGGACTTGGATTATCATTCGAGAGCGCATTGCGAGCGCATCGAGTTGGCGCTGAATGCCTATCATCGCGATTTTGATGATGTCCGCGGCGGTGCCTTGTATGGGCATGTTGACCGCCATTCGCTCGCCGGACGCGCGCACATTGTAGTTGCGCGACTGCACTTCGTTGATGTAGCGCCGCCGCCCGCTGAGCGTCTCTACATAGCGCCGCTCTTTCACGCCGCGCTTGACCGAGTCTATGTATTCGCGTATGCCCGGATATTTGCTGAAGTAGGTGTCTATGAACTGCTTGCCTTCATCGGAGCTGAAGCCGGTCTGCCGCCGAATGCCAAACGGGCTTAGCCCGTACAGCACGCCGAAGTTCATTATCTTGGCGATGCGTCGCATTTTGGCGGTTACGGCGTCTATCGGGGCGTCATAGACGGACGCGGCGGTTGCGGCGTGAATGTCTTCGCCGTTGTGGAACGCCGTCAGCAAGCCCTCATCCTGCGATATATGCGCCAGAATCCGCAGTTCTATCTGCGAATAGTCCGCGCCCAGCAGCGTCCATTGGGGCGCCTCTTCCGCCACGAATGCCTTGCGCACCTGCCGCCCCAGCTCGGTGCGAACCGGTATGTTCTGCACATTCGGGTCGCTGCTTGACACGCGCCCCGTCGCCGAACCCGTCTGATTGTAGTTCGTGTGTATCCTGCCCGTCTTGGCGTTCACCAGCGCAGGCAGCGCGTCAACATAGGTGGACTTGATTTTGGAAACCTGCCGAAACTCCAATACCCGATTCAGCACCTCATACGCCTTGGGGTCGACGCCTTCGGCTTCGCCGGCGTCGAGCATTTCTTTGAGGCCGTCAAGCGCCGCGGCGTCGGTGGAGTAGCCGCTCTTTGTGCGGCGCGTGGGCGGCAGGCGCAGTTCGTTGAACAGCACATCCCCCAGCTGCCGCGATGAGTTGATGTTGAATTCGTGTCCAACCACTTCGTACATTCCCGCCTGTATGTCGGCGAGCTGCCCGC
This sequence comes from Dehalococcoidia bacterium, assembly GCA_965204605.1. GTDB lineage: Bacteria > Chloroflexota > Dehalococcoidia > Lucifugimonadales > JADFKI01 > Bin90. Next base: position 2,735,228 of record OZ241999.1, on the reverse strand, counting down.
CCAGTTCGGCGGACATTCGGTTCAGCGCATCCACATCTATGGCGACGCCGTTGCGCTGCATCCGCACAAGCACGGATACAAGCGGCATTTCCACCGCGTCGAACGGCTCGCGCGTGCGGTTCTGCTCAAGCCGATCCGCGAACACATCCACAAGGCGGCGCGTCATATCGGCGTCCGCGGCGGCGTATGGGGCGGCGGCGGCGATATCGACCTTGTCCATCGTGAGCTGCTTCCGTCCCGTGCCGATGAGTTCGCTTATGGGCGTCATATCTTCGCTGAGCTGGGTCTGCGCCAGCTGCTTCAGCCCAATCGCCTTTATGCCGCTGAAATGCGCCGCAAGCATCGTGTCGAACGCGAGAGCGCCCACCTTGACGCCGTAGTTTTCAAGCACGCTCAAATCGTAGTTGGCGTTATGGGCGGCGAGCGCAGCCTTGCCGTTTTCCAGCAATGGACGCAACCGTTCCAGCACATAGCCGCGCTCAAGCTGCCGGCCGTCTTGGTGTCCCACCGGCACATACCACGCCTTGCCGGCGGCGTTGGAGAACGATAGCCCCACAAGATCGGCGGTCATCGCCGCCTGCGATGTGGTTTCGGTGTCAAACGCCACGATGTCCGATGCGTTCAGCGCCGCAAGCATATCGTCAAGCGCCGATTCGGTGTCGACTATCGTGTAGTCGGTATCGTCGGCGGGCGGCGCGGCGTCCATAAGGCTCATCTGAGCGGCGTCGCCGGCGGGCGCGGGGATGCGGTTGACCATGCTGACGAATTCCAGTTCGCGCAGCAGCGCCACCACGTCGGCGCGGTCGAAGCCGCCAAAGCGCGCGGCGTCAAGGTCGAGCGTCGCCGGGGCGTCGCGGCGTATGGTGGTCAGCATCTTGCATTGGAGCGCCAGCGCTTCGTTTTCGCGCAAGGACTGCTGTATGCGCGGCGGCTTGACGGCGTCCAGATGTTCGTAGATGCCCTCTATGCTGCCATACGCCGCAAGCAGGTTGACCGCCGTCTTGATGCCCACGCGCGGCACGCCCGGTATGTTGTCCGATGTATCGCCCTGCAGCGCCTTTATTTCGGCCACCAATTCCGGGCCCAGGCCGCTGTAGCGCTCGCGCACTTTTGCCGCATCGTATAACGTTGCAGTGCGCGCGCTTGATGCGAGCAGAACGCGCACATGCGGCGATACTAGCTGCAGGATGTCGCTGTCCCCGGTGAGTATGAGCGTCTGGATTTGGCGCTCTTCGGCTTGTCTGCCTAGGCTGCCGAGCAGGTCGTCCGCCTCAAAGCCGGGCGCCTCGAAGATTGGCACGCCAAACGCCTGCATCAGCTGGCGCACGCGTCCGAACTGCCCGCGCAGCTCAGGCGGCGTAGGCGGGCGGTGCGCCTTGTATTCGGCAAACGCTTGGTGCCGAAAGGTGGGCGCGGACACATCGAAGGCGACGATGCAGTGGGACGGCTTCCATTCCTCTATGGTTCGCAGGAATGCGTTGAGATAGCCATAGACGGCGGAGACGTCTTCGCCGCTGCGCTGCACGGTTAGCGGTTCGCGGATGGCGTGGAACGCCCGATGCACGAGCGCGTGTCCGTCAATCAGGATTAGCAGCGGGCTTGCGGGCGTGTCAAGCAGCGGGGCTGCGCCGGCGGGCGTGGAGGTCATAGGCTTCACCTTGCGATACATCGGGATAGCGGGATAGGGCGCAGCCTGATTATACACTTGTGGGGCGAGGGGGTTACAAGGCGGGGGAGGGTTTTGGGTAGAGGGGATGGGGGTTTTATGGAAGTGGAAACGGGCAACACAAAATCAAAGAGTCAGATGTGATTCCCGCAGGGAATCCCGCCCGACTCTATAATGGATCATAGGCGAGGCTTATATCTGTGTCAAGCGTGGGCTTTTCACAGATGCCGAAGCGCGTTGCGCGTTCAGCGACATCACCCGCAAGGCTACTCTTCCCCGCGCTCTGCGATGTACTGAAGGGTTCGCTCGTAACGCGCTTGCGCCCTAGTCCACATGTATGCGGGAATGTCTAGCGCCCGTTCCAAATCCGCCGCGATTTCGGCGGTCACGTTTCGCTCGCAATTGATGAGCTCATAGACCACTTGCGGCAGTCTGCCCATTTGCTTGGCAAGCTCCCGCGGCGTCATCCCGATGAACTCAATCTCGTCGCAAAGCATTTCACCGGGATGAACGGCGTAGTTGGAGTATATCTCAGTGCCGATTTCAGTCGTCATAGTGTTTAGAAACCTCTAAGATGCGTATGATTTCCTCATATTCGTTGTATGTAAATATCAGCCGCCATCGCACATTCAGCCGTACGGCAAATTGTCCCGCGCGCCGCCCTATTAGTTTGTGCAATCTCAGTGAGGGATATGCGTACAAATCTTGTATGCTAGTCGCCACGCTCATATGGTCAATTGTTCGGATGTATCTGCACCCGATATTCTTGCCCCATTCTCTTGTTGCTACTGCCATGTCTTGGTAGCAGTGTTGGAGATCGTCATTTGCAAATGTTACCATCATGATGGTATCAATACTATCACTAATGTCTTCTGCATGTGTAGTGATGAGAGTCATGTTATTCTCCTTTTTATCATTGTTTGTTGCGCTAATTTCAAATCGCCTACTGGTTTGCTTTGGGAACCTTTGCCGTGTCGCTATGTCAAGAATTTCACCCCCGTCGATTTCAGTGTGCGAGCAGACATAATAAATATGAGTAAAACTCACGCGCCTGTATCATAAATGATAGTGGTGGCATTTGTCAATACCAAAATTTTGATGGTGGTGCCCCCACACCGCACTCACGGCGCATCTATCCGTGAAAGAAAACCTACACCGCAGACAGCGTGATTACACCGCGCGCGCCAACCTAATCCGTCGGCAACGGATTCACCCTAACAATCTCCGCCTTCATCCCGCTGAACCAGTTCAGCGCTTGCTCGCATCTGTTGTATCGTTTCTGTTCATACTTGTCCCACCAATAATCCGCTTGTCTGTCAAGCCACTCCTCCAACTTGTCCACCACACTTTCAACAGCCGCCAGCCGCTCATCAGTATATGTTCGCTCAATCGGCTGCTCTTTATACCAGTACTTGCGGATATACGCGTCGCGGCCTATACCCGTAGCGGTCCGGAAATATGGCGCATTAGCACTTGAGGCGCAATTGGAATCATGACCCGGAACAATGGCAGAGAAGTGGCTAAAAAAAGTCCAGTCACTATGGTGTTCATTGGGGTTATATATTGCACCCCAACCCGCAGACATCATCAGCGCGTCCGTTAGCAGTATGCGACGGCGCAGGTTCTCGGAGTCTTGCCACTCACTGCGTTTCTGTTGATCTTCTTCAAGCGTATCGGCGCTGGCAAAGCGTGTGTCCTCGGCGTCGGCCAAAGCTTTGTCCCGCGCATCTTCGGCGGCGCGAATGGCGGCGTGCATATCGTCCAGAACCCCGTTGAGCGCCGTTTTGAATGACGCAAGGTTGGCGTCTGCGTCCGCATTCAGCGCGGTGATCGATATGTTGTAAGTTACGGCGTCTTCGCCGTTGTCGGTGAATCGGAATATCTGCCCGGCGCGTCCCTCGCTTATGCCGTATTCGCGATAAGCCTCGACCACTGCCAACCGAGCGTCGCTTATCGCAGCGCCCACGGCGCTGGCGGCGTCAATATGTACGCTGGTAGCCCTCTGTGCCTTTTCGTTTGCAGCGGTCGCGCGAGCTATCTCACGATTAGCATCGTTGACTGCCTTTCGCAAAAGCGTCAGGTTCACGGATTTAGGGTTAAAGTCCCCCCTATTAGTAGCTTCCGATGTTGTGCCTGCCAGTAGTTTGTCCATACCCAACAGTTCAATACTTCCGCGTTCCATCGGATAATGGTAAGCCCACACAATTTCCTCCACATCTTCAAAGCGGGCGACAATGCTGGTGTAAGAGCTCACTGGCTCATAAATGTTATTCCACAAGGTAGGGTCAGTTATGTACACATCGTACACTGCGAGCCAGTTTTTCTCGTACGCGTTAATCCACTTCACAAAGTTTTGGGATGCAGAGTCGTACTTTGCCTGCGCCTCATCCCGCGCCTTGTAGAGCGGCGCAAGGTCTGTGCGCTCCGGCTCATAAATTGATGCGTCTTTGTTCGCCGAAACGACGGCGTCAATCTGCGTGGTGACGTCTCTCTCTGCGTTTGCAAGCGCGGCGGCGTGCGTCAGCCGCACGTCTTTATAGCGAATCAGCGCTTCGCCGGCGGCGCGCTCTATGCTGAACGCTAGATGTTCTGCCTCTAGCTGTTCGGCAATATCGAGCGCCTTGTCCAGCTCAACGCCGATTTGGCGCAGCAGCTCGGCGTAGGTTCGGCGCAATTGCTGAAGTTCGGCGCGCTTTTGGTCGAGATACGCCGAGGTAGCCTGTTGATTGGCGAGTTCTTGTTCGGCTTGCACCACGGCTTCCGCCGCTTGGCTTATCAGGCTTTCAACGTAGGTGAGCGCTTGTATGCTTACTTCGCCCTGCGCCTCTACCGCCTCTTCCAATTCGCTAGTCGCGGCGTCCACATCATCCACCGGCGCGGGCGTGGCGTCGGGTTCGTCGGGCAGTTCTATGTCTTGCGCTTCGCCTTCGGGCGCGCTCTGATTGAGCGCGATATTCCCGCAAACGGCGGCGTCCAAGCCTAGGGTTGAACACAAGTCGTTGCGCTTATTCTGCCAGCGCGGATTGACGGCGGGCTGAGGCGTTGCGGTTGGTGGCGGCGTTGACGGAGACGACGTGACAACGGGCGCAGTCGGGGCAACAGCTGGCTGAGGCTGTTCGGGTTGCGGCGGAGTTTCGGTTGCTGCAGCGGGAGGTTGCGGTGAGGCCGGAGCCGACGGGGCAGCGGGCGCGGCCGGGGCTGCGGCGGGTTGTGGTTGGGATTGAGCGGCGGCCGACTGAGGCGCAGCCGGGGCAGCGGCAGGCTGAGGTTGAGCGGCGGCCGACTGAGATGCTTCGGACTGCCGACGCTGTTCGGGGATTGGCGTTGTTTGCGTACCGTCAGGCTGCACATACACGGCTTCGCCGCCGGCGCCGCATGCCCGCGCGCCTATCAGTACCGACGCTAGTATCACCAACGTCAGTAGCAACGCGCCAGACGCTGTCCCAAATGCCATTCGCATGCTCAATTCGTTCCCGCCTTTCAGAATTGCGTTATGAGTATATGCAAATCGGTTGGGCGCATTATAACACGCCAACGCCGATGCAAGCGCTATGGGATGCGTTAGGGCGATGCCGCGCCCCATCAGAACCCCACCCGCTTGTTGGCGGCTTTGGCGGCGCGCTCGGCTATTCTAGGCGGCTATCCCAGCAATACCAGCGCCCACACCACTACCGCCAGCGCTATCGCGACGAACACCGCCGCCGATCCCATATCTTTGGCGCGGCCGGATAGTTCGTGAAACTCGTCGCCCATTCGGTCTATCGCCGCCTCTACCGCGGAGTTCAGCAGCTCAGTTAGAAGCGCTAACAGCAGCGTGCCTATCAGCAGCGCGCGCTCCACGCCGTCGCCGCCCAGCCATACCGCTATCGGCGTCAGTATCAGCGCCAGAACCACCTCTAGCCTGAACGCCGGCTCGCCCGTGAATGCGGCGCGAAAGCCCCTGTACGAATACCCCATCGCGCGCACTATTCGCATAATGTCCAGCATATTGCCTAACCCCCGTTTTGCCGATTGCCGTTGCTTGTCGACGATTGCCAATTGCTGCCCGCGGTTCGCAATCGCGTATATATTGCGGTGTATCGCGCGCGTCTATGTTATCGCATGCGCGGTTAATGCGCTTAGCCCGCGCCGCCGCATCGCTACACTTGCAGGCGTCTCAGCGTGGGTCTGAGCATCCCCAGCCATATCACAAACGCCATCATCGCAATCGCGCCCATCGCAAGGGACATGGGCCAGCTGTAGTAGTCCGCCACCACGCCGAGCGGCAGCGCGCCGATGTAGTGCATCGCGGCGCCGATAAGCCATAGGCTCATCATACGCCCAAGCAGGCGCGGCGGCGTGGTCAGCTGCAGGATGGAAGTCCCCACCGATATGAAGCCGGTGAAGCCTATGCCCGTCAGAAACAGCATTAGCAGCGATACGCTGTACCACGGCGTCCACGCGAATATGAACAGCGTTATGCCGAACAGCACTATCATTCCTATGAGCAGCAGGCTTTTGTGGCGCGTGTTGCCCAGCGATGCGATGAACATATTGCCCGCAAGCGAGCCTATGCCCGCCGCCGAAAGCAGAACGCCCGCGCCGTCCGCTTTCAAGCGCAGCACCTCTTTGCCGAATGCGGGCAGCACCTGCACATACGCCGCCCCGAAGAAGCCGAATGCGAAGCTTAGCCCCACCATCGTGAAGGCTATCGGCGTTATCGCCACATAGCGCAGTCCCTCCGCCATATCGTTCAGAACGCTGCCCGGCCGCCGCTCGCTGCGCGATTCCACGCCGGTCATCAGCAGCAGGAACACGCAGCCCACGCCATAGCATACGGCGTTGAAGTAGAGCGCGTGTCCCATTCCGACGTACTGAATTATCCATCCCGCAAGCGACGGCCCGATGATGCGCCCCGTGTTGAACACCGCCATATTCAGCGATGTGGCGTTCATTATGGCGTCCCTATCTACCAGATCGCGCACAATCGCCATTCGCGCCGGCATATTGATGCCCTGGATTATGCCTAGTACGAAGGCGATGCCGTACAGGTGCCAGATGGATATGAGCTGATACAGGGTCAGCGTGGCCGATATGGCGATGAGGACGGCAACCACGGCTTGGCTGTAGAACAGCAGCCAGCGCCTGTCGACTCTGTCCGCCACGATGCCGCCGAATATCAGCATAAAGAGGTTCGGCATGCCGTAGATGAATATGAGCAGCCCAAGCTGAGACGCCGAGTTGGTGAGCTGCAGTATGAGCCAGCCGAAAATCAGGAACTGCATCCCGATTGCGCCGGCTTGCCCAATGCCGCCGAACCAGTACAGCCGAAAGTTGCGATAGCGCAGCGCGTCGAACGTCTGCGTGAACGCCTGTGCGTTAGAGAGCGCCGCCGTAAGTTGTAGCGCCAAATTTCACCGCCGTATGCCGTATGCAAGCGCGCTAAATATACCCGTTTCGGCGCCGCTTGTCATACCGCCGCCGCCCGTTGCATCGCGCATCGCCGCCGCGCCTTGGTTCGCAAGCGCTAATTCGCAATGCGAGCCGCCCGCATCCCCGTTATCTTGTTCAATCCCGCCAATCCGCCGCCTGCCGAATGCGCGCGGGTTGCCCGCTATTTACCCTTGCCAACGCAACGATGCGGTGTTAATCTCAATTCTACCTTATACAGGAGAACGCATTGCAAAACGCACTGCTCCATAGGCTACTGCGCGAGCCCATCTTTTACGGGAATTTCATCGTCGCGGCGGGCTTTTTCGCGCTGTTCGTGTCTATGGGCGCGCGCAATGGCTTGGGCGTCTTCATCAAAGAGATGGAGGCCGACCGCATATGGGACAACCGCGCCGAAATCTCGGCCGTTATCGCAATCGGCACGATGGTCAACGCGCTCACGCAGCCGTTCTTGGGCAGGCTGTACGACCGCTACGGCGCGCGCATCGTAATATCCGCAAGCCTGCTTGTGCTTGGCATAGCGACGCTCACCCTCACTTTCGCCGGCCTGGTAATCCCCGATTTCGGCATCGACATCGCATTCCCCGGCTTCAGCATCGGCATCACACCGCTCCCCGGACTGCTCGACTTCAATATCGGCATCGGCGGATTCACCTACACGCTCACCAGCTCGCTGATATACCTGATACTCATATACGGCTTTGTGATGTCCACCGCGTCCAGCGGCGTATCGCTGGTAACGGTGCATTCCGTGCTATCCAAGTGGTTCTACCGCAAGCGCGGCATGATGCTCAGCATCGCCACATCCGGCGCATCGGTGGGCGGCATGCTGCTAACCCCGTTTGCGTCGTTTCTCATAGCCAGCGCGCACTGGCGGATTGCGTGGATAGCGCTTGCGCTGTTCGTGCTGCTGCTTGCGCTGCCGATTGTGCTGATAATCATGCGCGACACCCCAAGCGAGGTTGGCGAAAGACCGGACGGCGACAAAAGCGATCCCACGCCCGCCGCCAACGGCAGAGCCGCCGACAGCGCCAGAGCCATCGCGAAAGCGCCGTTGGAAACCGATCGATGGAAGAGCGCGCTTAGGTCGCCGCCCTTCCTGCAGCTCTCCGGGGCGTACTTTGTCTGCGGCGTAACAACCATCATCATAAGCGCCCACTACGTCCCCTTCGCATTAGACTTGGGCATATCGCAGGGCGTCGCCGGCCTTGCCTTCGGCTTCATGCAGGGATTGAACGCCGTGGGCGTACTCGTCGTGGGTTTTCTTGCGGACAAATTCAGCCGCAAGAACCTGTTGGGGACGATATACTTCATCCGCTTCCTCGCCTATGTGATGCTGGTAGCGCCCGGCTTCGCAGGTCAACTTTGGGGCGTTTCCATACCGCCTTCAATCGCGATATGGGGTTTCGCGGCGCTTGCCGGAGTGTCTTGGATAGCCACGCCGCCGCTCACAAGCTCGCTGACCGCGGACATATACGGCGTGCGGCACATCGGCACGCTGAACGGGCTATCTACGATGTCCCACCAAATCGGCGGTTCGATCAGCGTGTTTATGGCGGGCGTGTTGTACGTTGTATATGGCGCATACGAAATCCCGTTTGCGTTAGCCGGGCTTACGCTGCTGGGCGCGACCCTCGCCAGCTACGCCGTGAATGAGCGCAAGTTCTCTATCCGCTACCAGCCAGCGCCTGCCGCCGCAACCGCGGGAAGGGCCGACTAATGCCGCTGCTGTCCATCGCCGCCCACCACTCCGAACCCGGGGATCCGGTGCTGATCGACTGGATAATTCACATCATCCAAAGCATCACCGGCTTGGGTTCGCTGCCCCTAGTCATCATACTGGGGCTAATCGTGGTGGCGATCCCCGTGGGGATACTTGCGGTATTCCTGGTACAGCGCGCCAAATTCGACGCCTAGTTAGTTGGCGTTAGTCAGCGCGCCTGCAGCGCTTTGACGGGCGTTGTGAGTTGCGCTTTGCAGTAAGGCATAGGGTTCGTCAGCGCGTCTGCAACGCATTGCCCGAAAGCTCAGTTATGCTGTCCACGCGCAGCAGCGCCGCCACTCCGATGCGATCAGGGTCTCTGTCCAGCTCAGGCTGCGGCGTTACGCTCATCACGCGGTCGCGCACTTCGCCCTCGCCGTGCAGCGTAACCGTGCCGTGGAAGCGCCAATGAATGCGCTCGCGGTTGTTGCGGTAGAATATGACCGCCTGCGGGTTTTCTCCGATGTTCTCCACGGCGGAGCGCATAGACCGTTCCCACCAACACAGCGTTTCGGCATCATACACGGCTACGCTGCCGCGCATGCTTATCTGCGGCTTGCCGTCCGCCGACGCCGTCCCCACGATGCACGGAAAGCCGTCCGCAAGCGCATTGGTTATCAGCTCGCGCATCTCGCCCACAATCGCTATCGCCATAATCAGCGCTCCTTTTATCTCTCTTCTTCATTGGTGAAGTCGATAAAGACAACATTGATAACAACATCGTCTTGAGCCGTTAAGCGCAACGGGTTTCTGTCATAATATCAAAGCCTGCCCGAATAGGCTTGCGATTGCGATTATTAAAGTGGAATTGCCCCGCCGCAAGCACCTGGTATTCTTAGTGATGAGTGGTATTGAGTTTGTGCGCAAACACCGGCGCAAGCAGATTCACCGTCCTCTTGCCGCTGTCGCTGCGCCCGCTCCGTCTCCAACGCAGCCATGGCTTGCATGGCTTTTTTATCCACGAATAGATAGTCTCAGGTTTGACGCCCGGAACCCTAGATATTGCGGAGTATCCCATGCCCTCGGTGTACATGGCTATCGCTTGGCGCTTGATTGCCTCAGGATAGTAGCTGCGGTTGCCTTCGGGAGTGAAGCGGCGTAGGCATTCGCCGCAACGGTAGGTCTGCTTGCCGCGCGATAGTCCAGCTTTGGGCAGTCGGTTGGAGGCGCAGCGCCATCATTGCATATCGTCGCGGTAGGCTCTTTGCATCGGGGGACTTCTTTGCAAAGAGCATGATTTTAGGCGTCAATTTCTACTCAATTATAGCAGTCCTGCACGTTGAGAATACCAGGGTGAGAGTACCTTGACACGCCCCCCGTTTTGCTACACTATGAAAGCGGATACGGATGGCGGAGCGCAACCCTGCAATGAATACAACGAAACGCCCGGCGGAGCAGCGGGTGGCGATATGGTCGCTGTCCCCCGCAATGCTCACCCTGTATTTCGTTATATTCTGGGTTCAGTGCGTTGCGGGCATCGCAATCGACGCCTATTATCAGCTGCAGCAGCGCGCGGACGCCCCCGTACCCGTTACATTGCTGGAAATCGTCAGAGGCTCCGGCCCCACCGGAATCGGCGCAGCGGTCAACGCGCTAGTGATAGCGCTCTTTATGGAGGCAACTATGGTATTGGCGCAAATCGTCAAGCGAAGGCAGTTCGAGCAGGGTAAAGAGGAAGGCATCGAGCAGACTCAGCGCGAACACACTGAGCAGCTAGAGGCTTGGACAAAAGATATGGAGGCTTGGGCGAAAGAGAATGACATTCCTCTCGAAGACTTGCCGAAGCTCCGCAAGCCAAAGTCCAAGCGCGACTAACCTGAGCAATGAAAAGCGCGGAGGGAACATAGCACTCTTCGTGGAGGCAATCATGGTACTGGCGCAAATTGTCAAGCGAAAGTACATCGAGCAAGATGTCGCACAGGGCTTTGAGCAGGGTTACGAACAAGGCTTCGCGCAGGGCTTTAAGCAAGGCGTTGAACTAGCTCACCGCGAACACACCATGCAGTTAGAGACTTGGGCGAAAGAGAAGGGCATTCCTTTCGATGACTTGCCGAAGCTCAGCAAGCCTAAGTTCCGCAAGCCGAAGTCCAAGCGCGACTAGTCCAAGCCAGCAAAAAGCGTAGGAGAACAAGCAATGACTATGATGCCCGCCGCGGTGGCGACCGACCTTAGGCGGCTCCGATGCGAAGATGTGCCTATTCCCGCTATGCAGCCGGGGCATGCGCTGGTTCGCACCAGCCTTGCGTCCATCTGCGGCAGCGATCTGCATATCGTCTATATGGGCTGGAACGCCCACGAATTCCCACTGCCGCACGGCTACCCCGGACACGAAGGCGTGGGCGTAGTCGTTGACCCAGGCGATACTGCCTTCGAAGAAGGCGATCTTGTGCTGACCGCGCCCAATATCTGGAAGTCCAAGGTGTTCGCCGGCTACCAGATGATTGAAGAGCAGTTCCTGCTAAAACTGCCAAACGGCGTTCCGCCGGCGCATCTGCTTATGGCGCAGCAACTCGGCACCGTGGTGTTTGGCGCGCGCAAGCTTCCGCCGCTGCTGGGCAAGACGGTCGCCGTGCTGGGGCAAGGCTCCGTCGGGCTGTTCCACGACTTTATGCTGCGTCGGCTTGGCGCGCAACGCATCATCGCCGTGGAGCCGGTAACGGCGCGCCTCGACGCCGGCAGGCGCATGGGCGTCGACGACGCGATCGATGTAACCGGCAACCGCGCCACCGACGCCGTGCTGGATCTGACCGGCGGCGAAGGCGCGGATGTGGTCATAGAGGCGTGCGGCAGCGTGGATACGCTGAATCAGGCGCTCAAGACGGTCAAGCCGTTGGGGACTATCGCGGTGTTCGGGCTGCCGCCCACGATGGAGCGCGTGCCGTTTGACTGGGACACCTTCTTTCGCAAGCGCTTGGACATCTACTCCACATTCGGGGCGCAGGACGAACCCGGACTGCCCGCATTCCAACTAGCGGTGGACTTCATCACCAAGGGCGAAATAGATATGGCGCCCTTCGTTACCCACCGCTTCCCCATATCGCAGGTGCAAGAGGCGTTTGACCTCGCCGAATCGCGCGAAGACGGCGCGCTCAAGGTGTCTTTGACCTTCGACGAGTAGGCGGTAACCGCTGCCTAGCCCGGCTTGGCGGCGTTACGCGGACGCCGCCTATTCGCCGCCCGCTAGTCGGTGGCGCGGCCGCTCCACATGCCGATGCCGATCGAGCCGGAGATAAGCGGGAACGCCACATCCGTCGGCTTCCACGACAGCCCGAACACGCCGAGGTCGACGGGCGCATAGTATTCCATGTTCAGATGGAAGAACCAGTTCCAGTAGTATAGCAGCGCCACCGCCAGTATGCCGTAGAACTGCACGCTCGTCGCCAGCCGCGTCCAAGTTACGGCGTCGCCCGATGCGGCGTCCACCGCGCGCTTGCGGATGAACGCGAATATCGCGCCCAGCGCGCACCCTATCCCGGTGAGCGGGTTGATGTACTCCCATATGGGGCTGTACGGATAAGCCGCCGTAGATGTGTGGATCATCGGCTCCACTACCGAGAATACCCCGACTACCGCTGCGATTATGATGAGATACGCCCCGATGATTCGCCTTGCAATATCCATATGCGCAGTCCTCCTATTCGTTTTGTCATTGTCCGCTCAGGGCATTCGGTTGTTGGATCCTAACGCCGTTTGATTTTCTGTCAATCCGTCTATGCGCGGCATTCGCGTTTGGCGCAAAATCGGCGGGCGCAGCGCCTAAGCGGCCCCTTCGCCGCGTTGCATAGTGAAGCCCAGCGTTACGGCTAACGGCGCAAACAGCGCGTATATGATGACCCACATCGCGCCGAAAACCGCATCGCCGCCGCCGAAGAATGTGTCCGCGTTCAGCTGAGCGACTAAGTCCCAGTAGTACAGGATCGCCACAATCAGAAAGCCGTAGAACAGCGCATTCGCCGCCAGCCGATCCCAGGTGATTGCCCCGGCAGCGCCCTCTTTGTCCACGCCGCGCTTGCGGATGTACGCGAATGCGATGCCCAACGGAATGCTTATCACAATGCCAGGATCGAGCGCGTAGTCCCATAGCGGGCTGTACGGTTGCGCGTCCGTTGATGTGTACACCAGCGGCTCTATCATTATGAATATCCCCACCGCGGCGCCCACCACAATGAGAAGCCACCCTATAATCCGTGTAAGCGCTTGCATTGCAATCTCCCGTATATCCCGAATATCCCGCCGAAATCAAGGCGCGCTGCGCCGCTTGCCGCTGCCAATCTCTGCGCAAAACGCCGCCAACCGCGCGCTCGGCAAACCTATTCCCCGCGCAGCAACGCTATTCCCAATGCGCCGGACAGCACGGGCATAAGCGCGTCCACGATTATCCACAGAAACCCTGCGGAGTCCGCCGCCAGTACAGTATGGCCGGGGCTGAGCAGCATGAACCAACTTGCGAAGAACACGATGCCGGTGAACACAAAGCCGTAGAACAGCGTATTAGCCGCCAAGCGTCCCCAAGTGGCGGCCGCCGCGCCGCTTTCGTGGGCGAATGAACGGATTCGAATGTAGCCGTATATCACGCCCAAAACCATTGCCAGCGCAGAAAGCGGGTTGATGTACGCCCATATGGGGCTGTATGCCGCCGACGTCGTAGATGTGTAGTAGGCGGGCTCTACAACCGTGTGAATGGCGATTATGGCGGCGATGGCTATGAGAACCGCGCCTACGATGCGGTTTAACGTTTCCATATGCGCCCTTGCCTCTCTATTCGCTGCCCCGTATGCCTATGCGCTTGATAAGCGATCATCGGCAGCCGTAGGCGAACTTATCGGTCCGCGAAATCCAAGCGCCTGCGGCGGCCCCGTCCCGCCGGCAGCGCCGCTATGCGGGTTAATCGCCGCTGTGCCGCAACAGATAGACGCCGCAGTAGCCCACCATCACCGGGAACACGGCGTTGATGAAGTACCATACCAGAAACCGCGCATCGCGCTGCGAATCGTCGAATATCGAATTAAGCCAGTTGGACATGAACAGGATGCCCACGAACAGAAAGCCGTAGAACAGCGCCCCCGCTTCCAAGCGGCGCATTGCGCTCGATTCGGGGCTCGCCGCGGCATCGCGCTTGATGTGAAAGGCCACGCTTGTCCCCAGCACCAGCGCCACGAACATAATCGGATTGAGGTAGGGCCATACGAATATGGCGTCCTCGAAGAGGGGATCGAATATCGCGAAGAACGCCACTGCCGCCGCAGTCAGTATCAGAAGCGCTCCAACTATTTGTCTAACGGCGCTCATAGGCTGCCTCCGTTTGCGCTAATCGTTAGAGTAAAAGAATTCGCGGGTTGGCGCTGTTCGCCGCTATTCCTCATAGCGCGGATGCCAGCCGGGCCCCGCCCATGTGGTCAGCTTGCGCGGCGTGATGCGGATGTAGGCGCGCGGCGTATGCTTGGTCTCTTCGTAGTATTGCCCGCCCTCTTCCTCGCCGCGATAGCGCACCGCCCACGCGCGCCATTCGCCCAGCCAGGCGCTATCCACAATCTCAGCCAGTCCCAGCGCCGCAACTCGCTTGTACGGCGCATCGCAGGTATCTATGCAGAAAGACACGCGCGCGTCCCGCCGTATGTTCGCCACCCATATCGCCTTGCGCCGTCCCGCAACATAGAACGCCCCGTCTTCGTAGTGATACCAGATTGGCGCAACATACGGCCAGCCTTCCGCCGTCAGCGTAGCCAAGCGCATCATATTGCTGCCTTCAGTCAAGAACTCGGTCGTCTGCCGTTCACTCATTCTAGGCATAATGCGCTCCTTGTTAGGCGATTGGGGTTAGAGGATTGGGCGTTATCAGGCGTTAGCGCTGATCGGTCATACGGGCATTCGTCGCAGATTAGCCGCGCGTCGGAGCGGAACACGGAATATCTTGTCTATACCGCCCGTATATGTCAAGCGCCTTAGCCGATTGGTATTCTGAAATTGCAGTGGTTATCAATTTGAAGCCTTCTAGGAAGCCCTATATTAGCGGACACGTCACGGATTATAAACTCAATACCACTCAAAACTGAGAACGCCCCGGCGCATTTAATTGTTTATTCACGATTTGCGCTTGTGTTACAATTTTCCGTGACCGCGGTTAACCGCGGTTTTCTATTGCGCTGCGAGCCGCGGCATTCGCTTTCATATCGCAAGCGGCCGTCCGCCGCATCGATGGCAGAGCGCTTTGGGATACGGCTATCACTAGCATTTTAGGAGACAACAGGATGAGCAAAAGACTTACGGCGGCGGTGGCGGCGTTTTGCGCCGTTATGCTGTGCGCTGCGCTGGTCGGCTACCAGCAGTTCGCGGCGGCGCCGGCGCATGCGGCGCAGCAGCAGCAAGACTTCCAAATACCGCCGCCCACTATGACGGAGCTGGCGGACGGCGTATATCAGTACTTCGGCTTCTTTAGCAGCAGCCTTGTGGTGATTGCGGACGACGGCGTGCTGATAACCGACCCTGACAATCCGCTGAGAGCGCAGTCTCTTAAGGAAGAGATAGCCAAACTGACGGATGCGCCGGTTGCCACTATCGCGCTTACGCATGAGCATTATGACCATGTGGGCGGCACGGGCGTGTTCCCGGACGCTACGGTAATTTGCCACCGCAACTGCCAGGCTACCTTCGACCTGAATTCGCTGGGGGACGTGCCGGAAGTGGACGAAACCTTCGACGATTTTATGGAAGTTCGCGTGGGCGATAAGGTTGTGGAACTTCACTACCTTGGGCCGGGCGACGGCGAAGCCACCACCGTAGTCTATATGCCGAATGAACAAATCGTGGTTACATCGGACTTGTACGAGCCGCGCGCGCTGACGCACAAGAACTGGGTGGACGATAAGCACTTCACCGGGGTGCGCCACATCCTCAACACCATCAGCCAATGGGACATCACATACGCCGTGAACGCTCATTCGCCGGGCACCGATCCGGTGGATATGCTGGAGAATGTGGAGTACTACAACGATCTGTACGATGCGGTGTACGCTGCGATAGTGGAATCCGCAACCGCCGGCGGCCCGTTTGCGATATTCGGCGTGTTTGAGACGCTGCCTCAGACATTGGAGCTGGAGAAGTATAAAGACTGGGAGAACTACGAATCATCGTTCCCGCGGCATGTGGAGCGAATGTTTCAGTCCATCTCTCACGGAGACTAAAACGCGGCTGGGAGTCTCTAATCCAATTAAGGGACTTGCCCCGTCCGATAGGCAGATGATATGCCCGCCCTAGGAGGCAACACGATGAGCAGACGATTTAGCGCGGCGCTGACAGCGTGCGCCGTTGCGATACTATCAGCGGGGCTGTTGGCGGCTTGTTCGAATACGCCGCCTGCGCCCGTTGCGCCCCCTGTGGTGTCCGCGCCGGCGATGCAGCCTGCGCCCACCGCGCCGCCGCCCATTGCGCCGCGCGCCCCGGCGATGCCCGCGCCCGCGGCCGCCGCGCCGCCGGCCGCAACCGCTATGCCCGCGCCTACGGTCGCGCCGATGATGGCGCCCACGCCTAGGCCCAGGCGGGCGCCTGCGCCCACCGCGACGGCCGCGCCTGAGCCTACCGCAGCGCCTACGCTTGAGGCTGCGGCAACCCCGGAGGCGGAGCAAGAGCAGGAACAGCCGCAGTTCCAAATACCGCCGCCCACTATGACTGAGCTTGCGGACGGCGTGTATCAGTATTTCGGCTTCTTCAGCAGCACCCTAGTGGTGATTTCGGATGACGGCGTGCTGATAACCGATCCCGCTATCGGCTTCAGGGCGGAGTCCGTCAAGGAAGAGATAGCCAAGCTGACGGATGTCCCGGTTACCACCATCGTGTTGACTCACGAACATTATGACCATATAGGCGGCACGGATGTGTTCGATGACGCCAAGGTGATATGCCATCGCAACTGCCAGCCGGTCTTCGACCTGTTCAAGCAGGGCGAGGTTCCCGGATACGGCCCGATTCCGGATGTGGATGAGACTTTCGACAAGTTCAAGGCGATTCAGGTAGGCGATAAGGTTGTGGAACTCCACTATCTTGGGCCGGGCGACGGCGATGCCACAACCGTTATCTATATGCCCAATGAACGGATCGTAGTTACGGCGGACTTGTACGAACCGCGCGCGCTCACGCACAAGATGTGGGTGGACGATAAGAACTTCGCGGGCGTGCGGCACATTCTCAACACCGTCAGCGGTTGGGAGCTCACGCATGTGGTCAACGCGCATTCGCCGGGCACGGATCCGGTGGATCTGATGGAGAATGTGGAGTACTTCAACGATCTGTACGATGCGGTGAGGGTAGCCGTAGATGACGCAATCGCGCAGGGCGGCGGGGCGCGCTTCGCCGCATTCGGGCTGTTCGACACGCTGCCGCAGACTTTGGCTTTGGACAAGTACAAGGATTGGGGCAACTACGATACTTCGTTCCCAAAGCATGTTGAGCGCATGCTACTGGCGATATACCACGGCGACTAAGTCCCCGTCGCGCGCAGTCAACGCAGTCGGGCAAATCAAGCCGGGTTGAGGCGCTTCGCTTCTGCCCGGCTCGGCTTTTGCGCCATTCAAGTCCCCGATGTGTTACCCTTGTAGCGCTTCGGCGGGGCAGCTTGAGCGCCAAGCCGCAGAGACGCGCCGCAAGCCACGGACGGGCGGCGGGCGTTTGGGTTGCGCCGAATGGGGCGCGCCGGCGAATTTTTGCATTCACGCAATCGCATAGGAGTAAGTCTATGAGTTGGCAATTTATTTTGGTCAATGGGCCGTACGGCGGGACGGCGGAGGGGCCGGCGTGGGACGGCTCCGGGTTGCTGTTCACGCACATTCCGAGTAGCCGCATCATCCGATACGATCCGGAAAGCAGGGGATCCAGTTTGTTCCGCGCGGACACCAACAACGCAAATGGGTTGATGTTCGACGCGGACGGGCGGCTGTACGCCTGCGAGGGCGGCGGGCGGCGGGTTGTGCGGTACGAAGCGGACGGCTCCGCTACCACGCTGGCGGACGGGTTCGAGGGCAAGCGCCTGAATGTGCCAAACGACCTTGCGATAGACGATAAGGGGCGCGTCTGGTTCACGGACCCGTTCTATGACGGCGCAGGCGGGCCGTGGAGCCTAGACCGCTCCAACAAAGACCTTGACCACGATTCGGTGTATCGGCTCGATGAGCAGTCCGACGGAAGCTGGGCGATAAGCCGCGTTACCTATGACACCACGCGCCCCAACGGGCTGCTGTTTTCGCTGGATCACAGCGTTCTGTATGTGGCGCAGTCGGGGCGGGACGCTGACGAAAAGCGCGAATTGCGGGCGTATCCGGTCAACGGGGACGGCAGTCTCGGCGACTGCAGGGTGCTGCACGATTTCGGCGCGCATCGCGGCATAGACGGGATGGTTCTGGACACTGAGGGAAACATCATCGCCACCGCCGGCATTCGCGAGGGCGGGCCGGGGCCGATGGTGTATGTGTTTGCGCCCGATGGGGAAGTGTTGGAGACGCATCCTACGCCTACGGATCGGCCTACCAACTGCTCATTCGGCGGGGCGGATCTGACAACGCTGTATGTAACCACGGGCGGCGGCGATGTCTATATGGCGCACACCGATAGGCAGGGACGGCTGCACTACCCGGCGGCGGTATAGGCGCAATCGCAAGCCCGCCGCGATAGATCGGGAGTTGCCGATGCGCTAACGGCAAGGGCGTCGGCTGCGACGTCGACGCTCTTGCGCGCCCGCATTCGGCGCGCTATCCCTAGGTTCGCAATTCCCGCCGTCCCTTAATCGGGTTGCGCAACATACTCGCTGATGATATACTATTTGCGTATATGCCGCTTTCGCGTCATACGCATGCGGCGCGGGCGTGTATCTAACTTATCGTTTCTTCTGCAGGAAGTGGGCTTGCCCACTTTCTTTGTTATGAGGGGCAATTTGCGCTAACCGATATTAGGAGGTGGTTAAGGTATGCCGAAGAGCGATTTTGTCGTCGCCTTGACGCAGCTCGCAGCAGAGCGCGGTCTTCCACAAGAAAGCGTGCTTTCCGCTATCGAAGAGGCGATAGCGTCCGCCTACCGAAGGGACAGCGTCGCCGCCGGGCAGAATATCACCGTGAAACTGGACCCCGGCTCCGGCGACGTCACGGTCAATGTGCTGAAAACCGTGGTGGACGTCGTAGCCGACGATAGGACCGAGGTTGCGCTGCGGGACGCGCGCAAGATAGCCCCGGACGCCGATGTTGGCGGGATCGTCATCACAGAGAGCATGCCCCACGAGCCGGGACGCATCGCGGCGCAGACGGCAAAGCAGGTGGTGATGCAGCGCCTGCGCGACGCCGAGCGGGACATTGTCTTCAAGCAGTATGAAGACAAGGCGGGCGAAGTATTCCTGGTTACGCTTCAAAAGATCGATCCTCGCCATATAGTCGTGGATCTTGGACGCTCCGAAGCGATTATGCCGCACATCGAGCAAGTCCCCAGCGAGCGCTATCGCAGCAACACCAAGATGCGCGTGCTGCTCAAGTCGGTGGAGCGCTCCCCTAGCAAGGGGCTTGAGCTAATCGTATCGCGCGCCGATAAGCTTCTGCTTAGGCGGCTGTTCGAGATGGAAGTGCCTGAAATCTTCAGCGGAGCGGTCGAGATCGAGGCGATAGCGCGCGAACCCGGCTCGCGCAGCAAGGTGGCGGTGAGCGCGCGTCAAGAGGGCGTGGATCCGGTAGGTTCATGCGTGGGACTGCGCGGGGTGCGCATTCAGAACATCGTCAACGAACTTCACGGCGAAAAGATCGACGTGGTGGAGTGGAGCAGGGAAGCGCCGGTTTTCATAGCCAACGCTCTCAGTCCGGCGCAGGTGCTGAGGGTGGAGCTCAATATGGACTATGGCTCCGCTATGGCAATCGTCCCCGAAAGGCAGTTGTCGCTCGCCATCGGCAGGGAGGGGCAGAACGCGCGGCTCGCGGCGCATCTGACCGGCTGGAAGGTGGACATTAAGAGCGATGTCGAGTACCAGGCGGATATTGAGGCGCGCGCGCGGCACGCCGCCGAGGCGCACGCCGCCGCCGTAGCCGCCGAGGCGGCCGCTATCGCCAGAGCTAAGGCTGCATCGCTCGGCGCATTCGCGTTCGAGAATGACGATGCCGCGCAAGCCGCCGAGCCTATTGCGGCCGAACTTGCGCCGGCTGCGGATGCGCCCGTCGGCGAGCCGGCAGCGGCGGAAGTCGCAGAAATAGCGCAGAAAGAGGCGGATGCGCAGCCTGCGGCCGAACTTGAACCTGCCGTGGCGGACGCGGATGCCGTGGCTGCCGAACCCGCCGCCGAAAGCGCGGATTCAGGAAAGCCCCAAGACGAAATACTTGAAGAGATGCTTGCCGCGGAAGCGGCCGAGATAGCCGCGGTAGAGCGGGCCGCGGCCGAGCTTGCCGCCGCCGAACTGAAGCTGCAGGAAGCAAAAGCCGAAGCGCAAGCGCCGCCTGCCGCTGAAGTGCCGCTGCCTGAGCCGGCCGCCGCCGAAGTCGAGCCGACGGCAGAGCAGACAACATCGTTGCGCGATCTGCCCGACGACATATGGACGGTGCGCCGCGCCCGCGCCCGACGACCGGCGCCCGGCGACGAAGACGCGCCCGGACGCATTCGGTTCGCCGAGGACATCGCGGGACTGCGCGGCGGCGTTACCGCATCCCGCCGACGCAGGCGCGATTCGCAGGCGCCCGGCGGCGGCGATAACCGCGGGCCGGCTAGAAGGCGCAAGTCCAATAACAACAGAAGGCGGCGTTAGCGTATGAACGCCCGAAAGCGGCATATCCCAATGCGGACTTGCGTGGCGTGCGGCGGCAAGACGCCAAAGCGCGAACTGCTGCGCATCGTCGCCACGCCCGAAGGCGGCGCGCAGGTGGACGCAAGCGGCAGGATGCACGGCAGGGGGGCGTACATCTGCCCGAACTGCGCCGCCGATACGGGCAAACTCAGGCAGGGGCGGCTGGCGCATTCGCTGCGGACGCGCATAGACAATCGGCAGTGGGATAAGGTTATCGCAGACATATCGGCGCACAGCGAGGCGCAGGCGCGCTAACCGCATTGCGCGCAACCGGCCCCGGCGTGGGATGGGCGCCGGGAATCCGTGAAACGATGAGACAGCAAGGGGGGCATATGACTGACAGAGTGGAAACCATAGACTACCAAAACCGCAGCGACGAAGACGCCGCTCAAGCAGTCTATCAAGACGCAGGCGCATACGACGACGGGTATGACGACTACGACGACTATGAGTTGGAACCACTTGAGGTGCCCAATGCGATAGCCGTTCACGACTTGTCCGATTTGATGCAGACAACCCCCATTGAAGTCATCAAAGAGTTTATGCGCAGCGGCTATATGTTCTCTATCAACGAAGTGGTAGAGCATGAACTCGTCGCCGAAATCGCCCCCGCTTTCGGCTTCGAAGTGCTGCCTCTGGAAGAGGAAACCGGCCCCGCATCCATCGTTCCCTCGACTAGCGGCGAAGATCCCGCGCTGCTGGAAGACCGCCCGCCCGTCATAACCATTCTGGGGCATGTTGACCACGGCAAAACCACGCTGCTGGACACGATACGCAAGAGCAATGTTGTTGGCGGCGAAGCCGGCGGCATCACGCAGCATATCGGCGCTTATCAGGTCAAATCCAAAGACGAAACGCTCACATTCTTGGATACGCCCGGCCACGAAGCGTTCACCGCAATGCGCGCGCGCGGCGCACAGGTTACGGACATCGCGGTGCTTGTAATCGCCGCCGACGACGGCATTATGCCCCAAACCGAAGAGGCGATAGACCATGTGAAAGCCGCCGCCGTTCCAATCGTGGTGGCGATAAACAAGGTGGACCGCCCCGAATCCGACCCTGAACGCGTCAAGCGGCAGCTGGCGGAACATGACCTGCTGATCGAAGAGTGGGGCGGCGATGTTATCGCCTGTCCGGTGTCGGCGCTTACCGGCGACGGCGTTCAAGATCTGCTCGACAACCTACTGGTGGTCTCAGAAATCGGCGAGCTCAAGGCAAATCCGCATAAGCCCGCCAGGGGCGTGGTGGTGGAGGCGCGCATAGACCGCAGCCGCGGCACCGTCGCCACCGTGCTTATTCAGTCCGGCACTCTCAGCGTGGGCGATAATGTGGTGGTGGGCAATATGAAGGGGCGCATTCGCGCTATGCTGACGGACAGCGGGCAGCCCATAACCGCCGCCGCGCCGTCGCAGCCGGTAGAGGTGCTGGGCATAAGCGGCGTCCCTGAAGCGGGGGACATCCTGGAAGTAACCACAGACGAGCGCGCCGCCCGCCAACTTGTGGAACGGCGCATCCGCGAATCGCAGATGAAGCGCTCCACGGGGCCGACGCTCGAGGATGTGCATACGCGCATCGCGGCGGGCGAAGTGAAGGCGCTCAACCTCATCATCAAGACGGATGTGCAGGGCAGCGTGGACGCCGTCAAGAGCGCGCTGAACAACCTTAGCACCGACCAGTCCAGGGTGAACATTGTCCACCTCGCGAGCGGCGCTATCACCGAAAGCGATGTGCTGCTGGGAATGGCGTCTCAGGCAATCATAGTCGGCTTCAACAGCGATCCCGAACAGGGCGCAACCGCGCTCGCCAATCAGGAAGGCGTAGAAATCCGCCGCTATGACATCATCTATAACCTGCTCGAAGACGTCGAAAAGGCGCTGACGGGACTGCTTGAGCCGGTCTATCGGGATGTCATAGAGGGACACGCAACCGTCAGAGCCACTTTCGGCGTGGGAAGGCGGGTCAAGGCGGCCGGCTTCTATGTCAACAACGGCACGATACAGCGCAGTTCGGTTGTCCATGTGCTGCGCGACGGGGAGCGCATTCACTCCGGCTCAATCGCAAGCCTCAAGCGCTTCAAAGACGATGTGCGCGAAGTCAACACGGGCTTTGAGGGCGGGCTTACGCTGGATGGCTTCAACGATTACGAAGAGGGCGATCTGCTGGAGGCGCACCGCTCCGAGCGCGTCCGCTGACGCATTTCGCGCTAGCGCCGCTACTTGGGATAAACCCTAATCGGCACTAGTTCGTTGCCGGCGCGCGGCGCTAGAACTTGTAGAAGTGGTTGCGGATTTCGAACTCGGCGTCTTGGCGTGAGAAGAGATCCCAGTCCGCTTTGCGAACCGTTAGGTATGAGTTTGCAAGCAGCGGGCCAAGCGCGTCCATAAGCAGCGTATCGCTTTCTAGTTCGCGCACGGCGGCGAGCAGCGTTCCGGGCAATCGGTGTATGCCGCGCCGCGCCAGCTCTTCGATCGGCAGCAGCGTGGGGTCGACGTCGATCCATTGCGCTTTGCTGGGCTGCAGTTCGCGCTCTATGCCGTCAAGCCCGGCGGCGATTATCCCGCCAAGCGCGATATATGGGTTGGAGCTGGAATCGACGGGGCGAAACTCCAAGTTGGTGGAAGCCATCTCTGCGCCCCAGAAGGTAGAGGGTATTCGCAGCGCGGCCTCGCGGTTGTCCGGGCCGTAGCAGGTGAAGGCGGTGCTCCATGAGCCGGGGGACAGCCGCCTGTAGCTGTTCATGCTGGGGCAGGTTAGCGCCACCAGCGCCGGCAGATGCGCCATCACGCCGCCGATGAAATGATACGCCAGTTCGCTGATATTTTGCTCGTCGGCGCCGTCAAAGAACAGGTTGGTCTGCCCGGACTTGTCCCAAGCGCTGAGGTGGGTGTGCAAGCCGTTGCCCGCCTGGTCGGGGAAGGGCTTGGGCGCGAAAGAGGCGAACAAGCCGTGCTGATACGCCACGTTCCGCACGGTTTCGCGGTAGATGAGATGGTTGTCGGCGGCGCGCAAGGCGTCGGTGTGGCGTATGCTCAGCTCCTGCTGCCCATGCCCTAATTCGGTGTGATACTGCTCTATGCGGATGCCCTGGGCTTCCAGCGCCGCTATGATGTCGTCGACCGCGTCTTGGGCGTAGGTCATGCCTACGCTGGCGTTGTCGAGGCTGTCGTCTAGGGGGACATAGCCGCCGTCGTCCGTCTTGCGCGCCAGGTACCATTCGGGTTCCATCGCCGCCTGGAATGTGAGTCCCAGCGCTTCGCCTTTAGCGAGCATTCGCTTCAGGAAGTCGCGCGGACACGCTTCCCACGGGCGGCGCTCGATTGACATTAGATCGGACAGCATCAGCGCGCGCTTGGGGGCGTAGGGCAGTATGGTGAAGGTATCGGGGTCGGGCAGCAGGCGGAATTCGCCGGCGGGGCCCATTCCGTCCATCACTTGGAGCTGATCCATATCGGTCATTATCTGCATCGCGGTGGTAGTGCCGATCCCTGAATTGAGGCGCGATTCCAAGCCCGCTATGTGGGTTGCCTTGCCTCGTATGATGCCGCCGTTGTCGCACCAAAAGAAGCTGATTAGCTTCACGCCCGCCTCTTTCGCCTGCCGAACAATATCGTCGCGTTCCATTCGTCGGTTCACTCCTGGCTATGAATGTATCGTATGTATCGGAGTAGAGTTTAGCATAGGGCGGGGGCAATGTACTATTTCAAGCGGCGGCGCAGGGACGGTGTTTTAACACAAAGGCGCAGAGGCGCGCAAAGGATTTGTTAGAATGACGCAGGCGCATTGCGTCTGATACAATCCTAACAAGTTTTCAGCAGGCAGACGCAAGCGGGATTTGCGGATAAGAGCGCTTTATGAGAGGGCAAGCGAGATTTGAGAATAAGAGGGTTTGACTGGTTGGACGTAGCGGGGTTGGCGCGGGCGCATAATGAGATTGGCGGCGCGAGCGGCGCTGCCAAGGCGCACGACGCCGAGTCTATGCGGCGTATGCTGGAGCAGCCGGGCTGCGATCCTGAGCGGCATTGCTTTATCGCCGAATTGGACGGCGCTATGGCGGGCTATGCGCTGGTGGCGTATGAGCGGCCAATCGCAAGGGCGGTGGCATTGGGCGGCGCTCTGCCTAATATGCGCGGCAAGGGCGTAGGGCGGGCGTTGGTTCGGAAGGCGGTCGAGCATTCGGCGGCGCTGGGCGTGGATGCGCTGCATATAGAAGCGGGCGAGCGAAACGATGCGCTGCAGCGACTGCTGGCGTCGGAAGGCTTCGAGATAGTCAAGCAGTATTGGCAGATGCGATGGCAGGGCGACAATGCGCCATCCGTGCGCCTGCCGTCCGGGTTTGCGGCGCGCTCGCTGCAGCCGGGCGAGGATGAGGCGGCGCTGACCTTTCTGCAGAACACCGCTTTCGGCGAGAACTGGGGCTTTAGTCCGAACACGGTTGAGCAGATTAGCGCGCGCGTGGAGCAGAACATAGGCGGGCCTGAGAGCATCCTGTTCATCACCGACGAAGGCAAGCCGGCGGCGTACAACTGGACGATGTTCTCTGCGGACGGCGCTAACTCAAGCGGCGTTATCTCTATGACGGGCGTGCATCCGAGCTATCGCGGGCGCGGGCTGGGCAGGGCGGTGGTCGCGGCGGGCATAGCGTATCTGGTGGACAGAGGCGCGGCGCATGTGGATCTGGAAGTGGACTCGGATAATGCGCTGGCGCGCGAACTCTACCTGAAGCTTGGCTTTCGCCGAGTGAGCAAGACTATCTGGTATGAAAAGCGGTTCTCGGAGTAGGCGCAGGCGCTTAAACGCAGGGGCGCAGAGGCGCAAAGCGGGCTAGGCTGATTTAGTCGTTGCGCCGCTATTGGGCTTCGGGGATTTCGTCCGTATCTTTGGGCTTGCTTTCGGACACTTTCACACGCATGCGGTCGGGATGCACCATTCCGCCGGAGAAGACTATCTTCATCGCTTCCTCTACGGTGAGATCGGTTTCGATTACATCCTCTTCCGGGACATAGGCTAGGTTGCCGGACGTGGGATTGGGAACCGTGGGGATGTACACCACCATAAGGGGATGCTCTTTGTTGAGTTCGTTGGAGTAGCAGTGCGAGGTGATGAAGCCTATCGCAAGGTAGCCTTCGCGGGGCCATTCCACGAACACCACGCGGCTGAATTGGCGGCCGTCTCTCTGCGCTATGACGCTATCCATAACTTGACGGCCGACCCTGTAGATCGATCGGGCTACGGGCAGATTGGACAGCACGGCTTGCTTTGCTTGCACCGCCTTTCTGCCGGCTCTGAATGTAACCAACACGCCGAATATGTACAGCACCATCAGCATGATGAGCATGCTGACTAGCGGACCCGCCGCGATTACGACTGACTCGATCCAGGTGCCGTGCGCGTTGAAGACGGTCAGAAGGTAATTGCTCGTCAGATGCACAAGCCCACCGAATGTGGAATCCACATAGCTGAAGAGCGCCACCAGCACGATGATGGTTACGAACAGCGGGAACAGGATGACGAATCCCGAAATGACGGTTCTGAGCAGATGGCGCTCTAGGCGCTTGTGGAAGCGCACATTTTCGTCGGGGGGGAATGCGTCGTTGCCTGAGGAGAATTGATTGCTCACATCTGCCTCCTTGCAGTCGCCTTTGTTCAGGCGATCGCGACGCCTTCACATACCCGTTCCCGTCTCAACAGCGGTTGGTAACATTTTAGCATAGCCGCCGCCGTTCTGTCCCAACTCATCTTGGATGCCTTGCGGCGGGCTGCGCTGCCCATAGCGTTGGCGAGCGCGGGGTCGGCGAGCAGTGTATCCAACGCGCGCGCGAATGGTTCGGGGCATTGGCGGGGTATAAGATAGCCGGCGCGGCCGTGTTCTATGAACGTCTGCAAGCCGCCCACCTTGGACACCACCACCGGAGTGGCGCACGCCATCGCTTCCAGCGCGGCGAGCCCGAAGCTTTCGTAGTATGAGGGCAGCGCCATCACATCGGCGGCGTTGTAGTACACGGGCAGGCGCTCTTGCTCTACGGCGCCGGTGAATGTAACCATATCTTGGATGCAAAGCCGCGCGGCGAGCGCTTTGAGGCGCTGCAGTTCGGCGGCGTCTTCCGGCCCGCCGCCCACGATTACGAGGCGCGTGTTTGCCCGCATGTCCATCAGTTTGGCGGCGCGCAGCAGGATGTCGATGCCTTTGAGCGGCTCGATGCGGCCTACATACAGCGCTACGCGATCCTCTGCGATGTTGAGCGCGCGGCGCGCCTGCGCCTTGTCCGCGGGCTTGAACAGATCCAGGTCGACGCCGGGCGGCACCACTTTGATTTTGGAATGCGCCGCGCCGTAGAGTTCGGTTATCTCATCGCGCTCCACCACGGTTGAGGCTACGATGGCGTCCACGCTGTCCATCACCACTTCTTCCACGCATGCGCGCTGCTCCACTTCGCGCTCGCCGGGGCGCGCCTTGAGCTTGGTGCGGGCGTGCGTGTGGAATGTGGCGATGTGCGGGATGCGCCAGCGGCGGCTGAGCTTCATCCCGATGCGGCCGGATAGCCAGTAGTGGCTGTGGATCAGATCGTATCGGGCGCATTCGGCTTGCTGAAACGCGCCGAGTTCGTATATGAACTCCGGGATGTGCTGGTATAGGTCTTCCTTGACGATGGCAAGCGGGCCCGCCTTGAGATGGATGACTCTAGCGCGCTCGCCGATGGGGACAATCTGCGGGTCTTCAGGATCGTGGCGGCGTGTGAAGATGTCCACCTGATAGCCTTGACTGCCTAGCCTGCGCGCCAACTGCCGCACATACACATTCATGCCGCCGGTGTCTTTCTCCCCAAGCCGTCCGGCCGGGCAGCTATGGAAGCATATTAGCGCCAGTCTAAGCATCAATCCTCCGTTGGGTCGGCGGTCGGCGAGTGGTGGTTGGTGTATGAATCGGCTGTCAAGCATAGGTTAGCGGCGGCGGATGGTTAGTTCGTGAACGGTCTGGTCTTTGCCGCCGAGGTTGTACTTGTAGCGCTCGTCGCCGCGCAGGAAGTCGAAGCGCCGTTTGCCGCTTTCGATGGCTTCGCGGATGCAGAGCGCCTTGTTGAGCAGCCCTACGCTGAGCGCGGAGTATTCGGGATCGTAGCCGCTGTTGTACAGCAGAAAGTTGTCGTCGTAGTCGAAGCAGATGCACGCCGCCACGCGCGCTTGATCGACTTCCAGGAAGAATAGTTTGAACTGCCCGCGCGCCGCTAGTTCGCAGGCAAGTTCGCAAAAGAAGCGCTCGCGGTCGGGCGTGAGAAAATCGTTCTTGTCCCCGCTGCTTGCGCGCATAAGCCGAAAGAAGTCGGGCATTGCGTCGGCGATAGCGTCAGGGTCGGCGTAGGCGTACTGATTGGCGTTGCCGCCGTTTTGCAGACGGCGCAGTTTGCGGCGCAGTTCGTGGCGGTCTTTCTTTCGCAAGCCGGCTAGGTATTCGTCCCAAGTGGGCTGCAGAACGGCGTAGGGGGACACATCCTCTTGGGTGATTTGGGTATCGCAGCCGTCCGCTTGGGCAAGCGCGGGCAGGCGCTTTAGGGTATGCGAGTCTTGGCGCAGGGATTTGAGATCCAGCGTCTGCCAGTCGAGCGCGGAGATATGCTGCCAAAGCGCGTTGTAGAAATCGACTTCGCATCCGTCGCTCACTAGGAAATCGTGGTAGTCGAACAGATCGGTGTCGCCCAGGAACGATAGCGCGTCGCCGCTTATCATAAGCGGCGCTATGCCAAGCAGCGCGTCGTCGCGGCGCACGGACAGCAGCTCAAGGCGCGCGTCGCCGCCGTAGCGTTCCCACCATAGGCGCTGCCACCAGGGGGTTATGAATATGGTGTTGGCGGCGGTGCGCGATAATATGTCTTCCCATTCGCCGCCGATGGTGTCGAAGGACTCTCTTTGGACGGAATATGCCATTCCTAGCTCCCTAGTAGCGATAAGAACTCTTGGCGCGCCGCTTGTTGGGTTTTGAGCGCGCCTCTTGCGGCGGTGGTAACGATTTTGCTGCCCGGCTTGCGCGCGCCGCGCAGGGACATGCACAGATGCTCGGCTTTGATTATCACGATGACGCCGTCGGGACACAGCGTATCATTGACGGCGTCGGCGAGCAGGGTTGTGAGGCGTTCCTGGATTTGCGGGCGGCGGGCGAGTATGTCAAGCGCGCGCGCCAGCTTGGATGCGCCTACCACGCGCCCGGTGGGAATGTATGCGATGTGCGCGCTGCCGTAGAATGGCAGCAAGTGATGTTCGCAGACGGAATGAAAGGGAATATCGCGCAGCAGCACAAGTTCGCGGTGCTGTTCATTAAATGCGGTATCAAGTTCGGCGGCGGGATCCTGCCCAATGCCTGAGAACAGTTCGGCGTACATATCGGCGACGCGGCGGGGCGTGTCCGCAAGCCCTTCGCGGGTTGTGTCTTCGCCGACGGCGCAGAGTATATCCGTTACGGCGCGGCGTATCTTGTCGTAGTCCACTAAGAAGCGTCCTTACACTGCTTGGGGATGCGCTGCCGAACACGCGCAGACGACGGCATTTGGCTTGGCGGCCGCGATACGGCGCGCGTACATGCGCGGGACGGGGTTTGCGGGGCGATGATGCAAGCCAATGTCTATACAAATCCCATTGCTTGCTCGATTGCGTTGAGGTCGGCGGGATGTTCGTCCATCGCGACGGGTTCCACGCTGACGGCGGTGTCGGGGTCTTTGAGCCCGTTGCCGGTAATGACGCATACAACCTTGCTATCGTTGAATCGCATACCGCCGCGAGCCAGCTTCAGCAAGCCTGCAACAGAGGCGGCTGACGCGGGTTCGCAGAAAATGCCCTCCTGACGCGCCATAATGGTGTACGCTTCTAGGATTTCGTCATCGGTTACGGCGTCAATCATCCCTTGCGATTCTTCGCGTGCGGCGACGGCGCGCTTCCAGCTTGCGGGATTGCCCACGCGGATGGCGGACGCCACGGTTTCGGGCGTCTTGATGGGATGTCCCTTGACGATGGCGGCGGCGCCTTCCGCCTGAAAGCCCATCATCTTGGGCAGCGTTCCCGTCCATTCCATTTGATACGCTTCGTTAAAGCCCATCCAATAGGCGGTGATGTTACCGGCGTTGCCTACGGGTATGAACAGGTAATCGGGCGCCGCGCCGAGGTCGTCCACGATTTCGAATGCCGCGGTCTTTTGTCCCTGCAGCCTATACGGGTTGAGCGAATTGACCAGCACGACGGGATGCTTGGCGCTGAGTTGGCGCACGATGCTGAGGGCGTCGTCGAAGCCGCCGTCGATAAGCATAATTTGCGCGCCGTAGGTTATCGCCTGCGCCATTTTGCCGCGCGCGACGTGGTCTCTGGGGACAAGTATGACGGTGGTTAGGCCGCAGCGCGCGCCGTATGCGGCGGCGGATGCGCTGGTGTTGCCTGTGGAGGCGCACACAATCGTAGCGCCGCCCTCTTCCAGCGCCTTGGCGACGGCTACCACCATGCCCCTGTCCTTGAAAGAGCCGGTGGGATTGCAGCTTTCCAGCTTGAAGTAGAGCTGGCTGCAGCCCAATTCCTTCGCCAAGCCGTCGGACTTGACCAGCGGCGTATCGCCTTCGCCCAGCGTGAAAATGGGCGTATCGTCGGTTACGGGCAGATAGTCTCTGTACCGTTCCAGAACTCCGGTTATCATTTTGCCCCGCGCATTGCATATTGACCGATTGGCTTGCCTGATTTTATCACAATTGCGGCGATTAGTGGCAAATGGCAGTTTGGGGGGCGCTAAACGCAAGGGCGCGGGGGGCGCAAAGGTGGAAGTTGGGGATGCTAAAAGGCGGAGCGCCACTTGAAAGGTGGGGTTGATAGCCCCTACAATATAGCCCCCGCAAAGGATCAAGGCTCAAGGTTCTGCGGATATGCAAGAACGAAGTGGAGTTAACCTTTATGGATACGCAGATTTTCGCCAGGAATATGAAGCTGAGCGCGCGCTCCGAAGAGTACATTCAGAAGAAGGTGGCGCGCTTGGAGCGGCGCTTGCGGGAGGATGTGAGCGCCAAGTTCGAGATTTCGCGCACGGCGGCGCGCTCTCAGACGGATAGGTTCGTGGTTCAGATGACCATCAGCGCGAGCGGCGCTACCTTGCGTGGGCAGGAAAGCGGTCCGACGCTGTTTGCGGCGGTGGACGCCGTTGCGGATGTGATGGCGAAGCAGATCCGGCGCTACAAGGGCCGAGCGTACAGAACGGCGCAGGCGCGACGGTCGGCGCGCAGTCAGGCGTTGCGCGAGGACGCCGACGCGCTGCTGTATGAGCGCGACGACGAGGATGCGCCCGACGAGGCGGCGGATGAGCTGGGCAGGCTTGTGCGCGTAAAGCGGTTCGCGATGAAGCCGATGACCACGGATGAGGCTATAATGGAAATGGAGCTGCTAGACCACAACTTCTTCTTGTTCCGCAATTCGGATATAGACGAATACAGCGTGGTGTATCGGCGCGGCGACGGCGACTACGGCGTGATCGAGCCGAGCGCGGGGTAGCGCTAATGCGCAGCGCGCCGCAAGCGGTTGCGCCAAAAGGCACAGTCGATACGGTCAATATCAAGGGGGGCGTCAAAATGAATCCGGCAGTCAAGGACATTCAGGAAGCGGTTACTCAGCTCTCGGCGGACGATCTGGTTAGCTTCAGAATCTGGTATGAGGATTTTGACGCAAAGATATGGGATGAGCAGTTCGAAGACGACGTCAATGCGGGAAGGCTTGACGCGCTTGCCGACCGAGCGCTTGCCGATTTTCGCGCGGGAAGATACGAAGAGCTGTGAAGCATTTTACAGTCCCCGATTTCTGGCGGCGCTACAACAGACTTCCACTAAGCGTTCAAGAATTAGCGGATGAGAAATTCGACCTGTTGAAGCAAGATATGCGGCATCCGTCTCTACGTTTGAAGAAAGTCGGAAGATATTGGGCTGCGCGAGTCGGCATCGGATATCGAGCCTTGGCGGTAGAAAACGATGAAGGCTTGGTCTGGTTTTGGATTGGGCCGCATGCTGAATATGATAGGTTGATTAGATAGCCAACTTGCCCACAAGTCGCCGCCAACCGCGGCCCGCCCCATCCGCCAAGATACGCATAGTTCGCAAAGGAGCGCCAATTGAGTACACTGATGCAGCAAGATCCGGAGATTGGGCGCGCGATACAGGACGAAATTGAGCGTCAGCGCACGAATATAAATCTCATCGCATCCGAAAACTTTGCCAGCGACGCGGTGCTGGAGGCGCAGGGTTCGGTGTTCACTAACAAGTACGCCGAAGGCTACCCGCGGCGGCGCTACTACGGCGGCTGCGAGTTCGTGGACGTGGCCGAAAGCCTTGCCATCAGCCGCGCTAAGACGCTGTTCGGCGCGGAACACGCCAATGTACAGCCGCACAGCGGCGCGCAGGCGAATATGGCGGCGTACTTTGCGACTATCAGTCCGGGCGATACGATTATGGGCATGAGCCTAGACCAAGGCGGACATCTGACGCACGGCGCTTCGGTCAACTTCTCCGCCAAACTCTACGATGTGGTGTCATACGGCGTTGACCGCGAACTGGAAACGATAGACTATGACGAAGTGGAGCGGCTTGCGAAAGAGCGCCGCCCTAAGCTCATCGTTACGGGGGCGAGCGCCTACACGCGCATAATAGACTTCCCGCGCTTTCGCGGCATAGCGGACGAAGTGGGTGCCAAACTGATGGTGGATATGGCGCATATCGCGGGGCTTGTGGCGGCGGACGAACATCCTTCGCCGGTGCCGCTTGCCGAGATTGTAACCACCACCACGCACAAGACGCTGCGCGGCCCGCGCGGCGGGATGATTTTGTGCGACGAGGCGCATCGCCGCGCGGTGAACAGCGCGGTGTTCCCCAATATGCAGGGCGGGCCGCTGGAGCATATCATCGCGGCGAAGGCGGTGGCATTCGGCGAAGCTATGACGCCTGAGTTCGCGGAGTACCAGCGGCAGATACGCGCCAACGCCGTGGCGCTCGCCGATGAACTTCAGTCGGGCGGCTTGCGGCTGGTGTCCGGCGGCACGGACAATCACATCGTTCTTGTGGACTTGACGCCGATGGGCATCACGGGACGGCAAGCCGAAGAGGCGCTGGGCGAAGCGAACATCGTGGTGAACCGCAACGCCATCCCATACGACGAAAAGCCGCCGCGCACCGCCAGCGGCATGCGCTTGGGGACGCCGTCCATAACAAGCCGCGGGATGGGAGCCGGGGAAGCGCGCAAGATAGGCAGGCTAATCCTGGACACGCTTGCGGACATAGGCAGCGAGGCGGTGAAGCGCCGTGTTCGCAACGATGCGCTCGACCTGTGCAAGCGCTTTCCCGCGCCGGGCATTGACGCATAGACGGGGGGCATGGGCTACGGGCTTGCGCGAGCGGCGGCGGGCTCTTATGGGGGATTGCCGTTTGATGCCAAGTGCCTAGCCCTATTGCGCTTGGAATGCGCTGAAAGGTAGGTTGTCTGTTGGATAAAAAAGCACATATGAATTATCAGTATGATTCTCTAAAGGCTGCTGCGCGAATTGTCGAAAATGCGTTGAAGGGCGTAAGTCTTGATGAGCTAACCGATCTTGCATTTTATGCTCCATTGGCCTCTATGCTCCATACTGCTTTTGAGGTGGGGTTGAAGGGCCTACTAGATGAGGAATGCAAGACTCATGACCTGTACGAGATTTATGGCAATCTGTCGATCGACGTTCAGACGCAGATTGATGAGGCTTTTAGAGATATTGTAGATTTCTACGATATTGAACCTTTGGTAAGCCTTCGTCGTCATTACGCCAACCTGCCGACTTATTTAGAGGAGACGGGAGGAAAGAGCCACTTTGAGCTGTATAGATATTGGGCGCTAGATAAGCTAGCGGAGGATAATCGCGTGTCGCGGCGGCATAAGAGGATATACCCTGATCCAGGAGTTAATAGTCATATGGTGTGTTTTATAGCGGAAATGATCGCGTTTGAGAAGGCTCATCTCTTGAGCCATGAAGTGGAATATAGGATTTTGGACACTATGAACAAGCATATGGGTTCTATTTTTACAGCTCCTCCGGATCAATGGGAGGTGAGAGTAAAACCTGAACTGGATAATCTTAAGCATTGGGTAACTCGCGCCGGTTCGTTTTCCTTGGCGATGGAATATGCTATCAAATATAAGTTTGACTTGAATGAGTTGGGTTCTGACTCTAATCGTCTTTTGTCTGATACTTATAATGATCTTAAGGAACAGGATCACGATACTGAAAGGCGCGCGTTTGAACACTTGTTTCGTAAATGGGAATTTGGACAGGAAGATAACCTGAGTTAAGATGGGGATTGGCGAGGAATGCGCGCGCCGAGTGTGAACTGATTGAGCCTTCAAGCAGAACGCGCAACCGCTGTCTGCGTTATTCAGCGCGGATGGCGGACTTTCTTTTCCAGCGGCAGGCGTTGTTAGTTCTTGAACATAAACCCTATCTGCCCGTCTTTATTGATGATGTGCGTCGCGCGCTGCGCCCGCGATTTCGGATTGTCTATGAAATCCTTATTCCGGGCGTCAGCTTCCGCCGGGGGATAGCCAAGTAGATGTGGCGTTCCACTGCCAGAGCATCAGCGAGGCTTGCGATTGCAGATCCATCATGTTGTGGCATAGGCAGGCTAATCCTGGATATGCTTGCGGACATAGACAGCGATGCGGTGAAGCGCCGTATTCGCGGAGACGCGCTTTCTCAAACTCGTCGAACCATTCCCGCCACGCCGCGTCTCTTTCCGCCTTGCCCCGGGTTATGCCTCGGGCCTCGCCCTCAACCCGGCCCTCAGCCTTGATCACTTCTCTTGCTCTGTCTCTGCTTTCTTTGACCTTTTCGGAGAAAAACACCATGGCTCTCATCGCCTCCGTTGCCAGATAGGATAGGAATGCCACAAAGGGCATAGCCGAACTTAGGTCGTTGACCAGGTTGCGAAGTCCGCTTGCGTCCTCGCTGACGATATAGTCCTCAGGCAAGGTAACAAGCAGACTTATGCCATATAATAGCATAAGCGCCGAAAACACTATGACATAGTGGGTGCTCCATCCCTTTGGCGGCATGAAGGGCAAACGCCCATCATCGCGGCGGTTTCTGTTGTCGCTGTCCGAATTACGCTGCATCGTCGATGCCTTTCGCTTTCGATGTTGGTTATTCGCTCTATTGAATCTTCTCCAGCGGCGCTAATCCTAGCAGCAGCCGCTTGATGCCGGCGCCGTCGGTGAAGACAACGGTTACTTCGTAGTCGCCGCCGGACGGCTTGCACTCGGTTACGATGCCTTCGCCGAATGCCTTATGCCGCACCTTGTCGCCGGTCGACAGCGGCGCCGCTGACGCCTGAGCCCGCCTTGCGTCGGCGCCGCTGTCCGTGCCGCGCCTTGCGGATGCGCTACCAGGCTTTCGCGCCGCGTCCCTGCCGCTGCGGATTGGCGCTTGCCACTGCCGCCGCGTAAGGCCGGCGTCGGGCTGTGGCGTCAGCGGCGTGCGCCTTGCCACGTCGTTCTGCGTTGGCGCGCGTCCCACCGCATCGCCCTGCGTCGGCGTTTGCGTCGGGCGACGACCGCCGCTTGCTGCTGCGCCGCCAGTCCAGCCGGCCGCGCCCGCCGATTTGCGCTGCGTGGCGGGCTTGGGTTGCGACGGCGCTTCCAGTAGCTCAGACGGGATGTCCAGCAGAAAGCGCGAGGGCATTCCCGGCTCCGATCCACCGCGGAAGCCCCGCCGAAAGGCGCGCAGCAGATAGAGCCGCTCTTTGGCGCGCGTAACGCCCACATAGCACAGGCGGCGCTCTTCCTCAACCTGCGTGGGGTCGTCCATTGAGCGCGTGTGCGGCAGCAAGCCTTCTTCCATTCCCACCATGAACACGATGGGAAACTCCAATCCCTTCGCCTGATGCAGCGTGATAAGCGTTATGGCGTCCGTTTTTTGCTCGAAGTTGTCCACGTCGGCGACGAGGCTCACACTCTCTAGGAACGCCGTCAGCGCCTCATCCCTGCCCATGCGCAGAAAGCCGCGCGACGCTTCGCGGAATTCGTGGATGTTGTCCATGCGCTCTTCGCCGCGGTCGGACTGCTCGCTCATCCAGCGCCCGTAGCCGCTGCGATCTATCACAAGGTCTATGATGTCCGGCAGGTCGAGATTGTGGCGCTCGTCCGCTATGCCTTTGATGAGGGCGTGGAATGCGGTCAGCGCCGACCGCGCGCGCGCCGTGAACGGGCTACTCAGCAAGCCTGACCCCGATGCCGCCGCGCCGAACTGCTGCGACGACGCAGCGCCGTTTGCCAGCGCTTCTATCGCAGCGAACTGCGATATGCCCGCCGTCCGCGCAATGCGTGTCAGGTGATCGAGCGTGCGCTGTCCGATGCCGCGCGACGGCACGTTGATGACGCGGTTAAGGCTCACATCATCGTTGGGATTGGCGATAAGGCGCAGGTAGGCGGTTATGTCTTTGACTTCTTGGCGCTGGTAGAACTTCTGCCCGCCAACCACCTGATACGGCATTCCGTAGCGCAGGCAAGCCTCTTCCAACGCGCGCGATTGGGCGTTCACGCGGTACATAACTGCAATGTCCCCAAGCGCGATGCGCGGGCTGCGCGCGAGACTTTGGATTTCCTTGACTACGAACTGCGCTTCTTCCTCTTCGTTGTAGCCTTCCGCAATGACGATTGGAACGCCCCGTCCGTTGCGCGTCCACAGAGCCTTGTCCATCCGCTGCGTGTTGGATGCGATGAGACTGCGCGCCGCGTCCAAGATGGTCTGCGTAGAGCGGTAGTTTTCCTCAAGCGCAATCAGTTTGGCGTTTGGATAGTCATCTTGAAAGCTCAGGATGTTGCGAATATCGGCGTTGCGCCAAGTGTATATGGACTGGTCGGGATCGCCCACTACGCATATGTTCAGGTGAACGCCCGCAAGCTGCTTGGCTATGGCGTATTGCGCCACGTTGGTGTCTTGGAACTCGTCAATCATAAAGTGAACGAAGCGATCCTGGTATTTTCGCGCCACATCGGGTTGGCGCTCGAAGAGTTGGAATGTCTTTAGCAGCAAGTCGTCGAAGTCCACTGCTGAGCTTTGGCGCAGCAGGTCGTCGTAGCGCTCATAGGCGCGCGCTACGATTTCGTCCCAGTAACTGGCGGAGCGCTGCGCGAACCCTTCGATGCCCAGAAGCTGGCTCTTTGCGCCCGATATGGCGGATAGTATCGCGCGCGGAGGGTAGCGCTTGGGGTCGTATTCAAGCTCAGTGAGAACGCGTTTCATCAGGGACATTTGGTCTGCGTCGTCGTATATCGCAAAGTCGCGGTCTATGCCGATATGTTCGAATTCGCGCCGCAGCACGCCTGCGCAAAATGCGTGGAATGTGGATGTTGTGAGCCGCTCCGACGCCTGCCCAAGCAGCGAGGCAAGCCGTTGGCGCATTTCGCGCGCCGCCTTATTGGTGAAGGTTACCGCCGCGATGCGATAGGGCGTGATGCCCACCACGCGCGCGATGTAGGCGATGCGGTGCGTGATGACGCGCGTCTTGCCGCTGCCCGGCCCCGCGATTATGAGCAACGGCCCGTCGATAGCGGTTACCGCCGCGCGCTGATTGGCGTTCAACCCGTCCAGAATGCGATGCTCCGCCTGCCCGATGTGTCCCCCGAGCGCGGATCGGACGGCGTCGGGTGTGTGTTCGGATGAAGTCATAGGTTTATAGTCCTCCCTGATTGCGCCGTTAATCGCGCTGCATTGAAAACGATTATATCACCGCGCTATCATCACCTTGCCTCAGTTGCCTCAGTTCGGTTGATTACAAGGCGCGCGCTTTTCGTTCACTATGCGTTTGCGTCTTTGGGCTATTCCCCGCAAGCCATGCCGTCGATTGCCGATATTTCGGCGCTCTGATAACCTGTCCGATGGGAATACGCAACGGATTGGAGGCGCAGAGTGAGCGAATACACCGAACAAGAGCGGCGCGCGCTGGACATACTGGCGGGACTTGCGGTACATCCGGCCGTTCCGTTTCACGAGGCGGCGGTGGCGCGGCATATCATCGGGTTGCTTGAGCGGATCGAGGGCGTGGACTGGCGCATCGACGACTTCGGCAACATCATCGCGCACTACGGCGAGCCGCAAGCCGCATCCGATGCCGGCGCAGATCCGCATCCGCCAATCGCATTTGTGGCGCATATGGACCATCCGGGCTACGAAATCATTCGCGCAGATACGCCATATGGCGGCGCTGAAGCGAGCGATAACGATGGGAATATCGGCGAAAGATGCTACATCGCAGAGGCGCTGGGCGGCGTGCCGGTTGCGTCTATGACAAAGCGCACGCCCGCGTTTGCGCTGACCGCGGACGGCAGCCGCATTCCCGCCGAACTTCTGCCTATGCCCGACGGCGACGGTGCAGAAAAGCGGCTGGCGCGCGTGCGCCTGGAATCCGACGCTCGGTTGGATTTGCCGACGGCAGTGGCGTTCGACCTGCCGGACTTTTCCATCGACGGCGCCACCATACGGATGCGCGCCGCGGACGATCTTGCCGGCTGCGGCAGCATATTGGCGGCGCTGGAGCTGCTGGCGGCGGCGGGCGCTGCGGCCGACTTCTACGGCGTGTTCACGCGCGCCGAAGAGGGCGGGCTGTTCGGCGCGCGGCTTATGGCGGAAGCGGGCGCGCTGCCCAAGAACGCGCTGGTGGTATCCGTAGAGGCAAGCCCGCTTATACCGGGCGTGGAGCAGGGCGCGGGCCCGGTCATACGCACGGGGGATAGGGTGTACACATTCGACTCGGACGCAGAACAGGCGCTTATCGCGGCGCGGGACAGCATAGCCGCGCGGGACGGCGGGTTTCGGTGTCAGCGGCAGCTCATGAGCGGCGGCGGATGCGAGGCGACGGCGTTTGCGGTGTTCGGATACAGCGTAACCGGCTTGGCGTTCCCACTCGGCAACTGGCACAACGCCACCACAACCATACCCGACCGCGATGGCGGGGTGGATTCGGAATACATCAGCGTATCCGACTACCTAGGCGGCGTGGCGCTGATAGCGGAAGCGGCGGTCAGCGTCGCCAAGCGCAACGATTCGGCCGTGCGCCGCAGCATCCGCAACATACCGGACGACGTGCGGGAGCGGATGCGGGGGACGGCGGGCGGCGGCGCATTATCAGTCTAGTAGTCTTCTGAGCTGAGACGCCCAAGCCCATCCCCAGGCAACAGTCCGAAGTCGTCCCACTCAAACGGCAGACCTCCGCCTTTCCTTCTACGACGGGTGGTCTTGACGTCGAAGCCTTTGCTTTTTGCGACCAAAGCCTTCCAGTTCCGGGTCCGTTTTGCATAGCCCCGCGCCTGCCAATAGGCATCGTTGTTGGGATTGAGCTGCTTGGAGCGATTGTCCCTTTCGTTGTTTTCAGACATACGAGAACCTCCATAATTGAAATGGTTATGAAGTCTCGGATAGTCTGGACACAAGGTCAGGCTTGTCGCGTATCCCGCTGATGCCGACAACGGCGGAGGCACCTAGGCCTCTATCACTGCCAATCTTATGGCGGTCTATCCAGATTGGAATTAGTATAGCATGGTTTTAATGGTGTAGTCCAACTACCACTTAACGGTGAGAATACCAATTGCGCTAAAATAATTGACAAAACCCATATTATTTGTCAAGATACAATGTAATCATCCCCTGATGGTTGCGCCGCAACCATCAGCAATGAACGCCAAGAGGTTGCCTTTGTTGCAACCTCTTGTTTTTTAGCGCCAACAATCCGCCAGAAATTCGGGCGTCAGGTCAATTGCCACATCCGCAACCTCACGAAGCAACAAAGACGCTCCCGAACTGAGAAGCGCAACTTCTACATGAAGTCCGAAGTTCTTCACTGCTTGCACTGCGTCTGCATAATCGCTGTCGCCGCTTACAAGAACTGCGGCGTCATAATTTCCCTGAGATCCGTGTACAACCATATCGGTTGCCAGTTTGACGTCCACGCCTTTCTCATAAGGGCGTTCATTCGGCCAGTTGCGATATACAAGGCGTCCCAAACGCAACTCCATATACGGCACTGACCGCAGCGCAGAGAAAAAGCCCTGCTGTCCGCGGTATCTTTCAGGCTCTTTGGTCTGGTCAACAGGGGCGTTGTAGTAATACATACGCACAAGACGCCGCCCGCCAACCAGCTTAGCGGCAAACTTGCTGAAGTCCAACTGATGCCTGCCGTGCGTAGCATTCAGCGAGTAATATAGGTTGCTTCCGTCGATATAAATCATCACTTTGTCATTAGGCATAGTCTAATTCCTTTGCGCCCTAGCGTCTTTGCGCTGATAGATAACAGGCTAGGCGACAATCCCAAACAACCGCCGCCTATACCCGTCCCGTCAGCTCGCCGAACCGCCCCGCTCTGTTTGCGGCGAATAGGTATGTGGTTACATAACTGCGCCACGGCGACCAGCGCTCCGAGTATGCCAGCGCATCGGCGGGCGGCATCGGGCTGCCGTCGCCCACCAGCGCGCCCATCATCCGCTGCAGCGCGAGATCGCCGTAGGGGAAGCCGTCCGTATGCCCAAGCGCGCGCATCAGCATCCAGTGCGCCGTCCACGGGCCCACCCCGCGCAGCGCCGTCAGCCGCCGCTCAACCTCGTCGGTCGCCAAGCCGCGCAGATCGTCCAGCGCCAGCTCGCCCGACGCCGCAAGCCGCGATATGTCCGTGATGTACTCCGCCTTGCGCTGGCTGAACTTGATGGCGCGCAGTCCCTCTACGCCCGCCTCTGCGATTGCGCGCGGCGGCGGAAAGGCGCAATGCGTTTCGCCCGCAAGCGTGAAGCGCTCGCCGTAGGTCTGTATCAGCAGCTCGCGCAGCATC
Source organism: Dehalococcoidia bacterium (assembly GCA_965204605.1). GTDB lineage: Bacteria > Chloroflexota > Dehalococcoidia > Lucifugimonadales > JADFKI01 > Bin90. The sequence continues at coordinate 2,694,729 of OZ241999.1, read as the reverse complement.
CGCGCGACTTGATTGCTTATCTGCTGCCCCAAAATCGCCAATATCAGCGCTTCATACGGCGTGGGCGTCAGCGTGAGCCGCAAGCCATGCAGGTTGCGGGCAAGCGGCGCAAGATGTTCGTCCGCCGCTGCCATAGCGTAGAACGGCGCAATATCAATATCGGCGTTCAGCATTCGGCGGATTAGCCGCTGCGTTTCGGCGACGTCCTGCGGCGTCAGGTCGTCGCCCGCTGCATCTGCGGCGAGCAACGGAGCGTCCACGCTGCCGATCGAGCGCACCGACGCTAGCGCAGGCCTGCCGCTGCTCAGCGTCAGAACGCGGCGCAGAACGCCGTCCTCGAACACATCGGCGGCGTGGCGGCTCTGGAAGTATGTCATGCAGTCCGCCGTAAGCGCGAAGTCATACGGCGGCGTGGGCGCTATCTCAAAGCGCAGGCGCTTCACGGCTTGAAGCGGAACGGCGGATACTTGTCGTACAGCAGCAGCGCATAGCCGCCCACGCGGTTGGACCAGCGGGATATTCCCATCAGCAGATTGAAGTTGTCCGACGGGTAGCGTCCCCTGAACAGCAGCGTTATCATCGTGATAATCACAATCATTCCCGCCAACCCGCCGGTTGAAATCACAGCGGGTACGATGCCGCTTATGCCGATAGAAATCAGCCGCTCGCCAAGAACGATGGCGCCTATGTCAGCGGTTTCGCTGCCAAACTCCAGGACTTCTGACCCGATTGTTAGAGTTCCTATCGAGTTTTGGAAAAGCACGCCACTCGTTCCCACCAGCGCCCCAAGCGCTAGGTAGTGCGGGATTGCCAGCAGCCACCACTTGAACAGAACCTTCGCGCGTGACAGGCGTTCCGGATACTCCACATACAGGTCGGCGGGATAGTCGTCGTTGGAGCGCAGGCTGAACGGCGGATAGCGGTCGGTGGCGAGCGGACCGAATGCGTAGAACCCCACGCGCCAACCCCAGCGCATCACGCCCACCGTGAAGTCGAACAGCCCACGCGGGTAGCGCGCCGTAATCAGCACCGCCCAGAACGCGATGATCCACACCACGAACATCGCAATCCCCAGGAATATCAGCACAAATATGTGCGGTATCGCGAGAAACCACTTCACCAGCCACAGCCAGCGGCTTATGTCCGCATCCGGGAAATCCCCCCGAATGTTCAACGGATAGCCTTGCTCTTCGGTCATAGCGAACCTCCCATAGCCGAATATACCTAGCCGCGCCCGCCGTCAGAACAGGTGAACCTCCACAAGGGTAAGTATTTGGGCTTGGTCGTCAATGGTGTAGTACACGGTTAGCGGAGGTTCTGACAGAACGGTAACTGCATACAACGGGGTCTCAGGGATACGCATGCCGGCTCTCGGATTGCGGGCTAAATCGAGGTCTATGGTCTCTTTGATTTCGTCCCATCTTTCGATTCTGCTGAGCAGCAGTCCCATCTGTTCCAGAAAGTAATGCGTCTCTTTGACGGTGTACGGAACGATGTGAGGGTTATCCAAGAAGTCCATTGCGCTTGGCAACCTCCTTGCCCTGTTCAATCTGTTCGGGCGTCAGCGGCTGCGGCGATAGCCAAGCGGTGCGATACGGAATAGTTTCGTATTCGTCAGTAACCTGCCATCCGATCTCATTGTGAGACATATCGCTGATTTGCGTTCCGTTCATATCCCATAGGCTTTCGATGACTTCGTCCATAATGGCAAGTTCGTCATCATTGAACGCGCCGGCGTCCGCCTCGCGCATTGCGACTATTCTGTGCTGAATGGAGTTGAGGTACGGGCGTTTCTGCAGATCGATTGAGCCGTCCTTTATGAGCTCCGTCCTAACCTCAAGCAATTCGCGCGGCGCAGGGCCTTCGCTCAGATGCTGATACTCCGATCCGGTTATGGAACGCCCCAGCGCGCGGTAGGCGTAAAAGTCGGAGTAGTAGAGTATCTTGTTTATCTTAACCGCTCCGAACTTTTTGTCCTCACTGCATCTGTTCGCAATGTGAACTATGGCTTCCCGAAATTTTGTTGTGTCTTTCATGCTCTCCCCCTTTTAAGGGAAGCTCTCCCTCCATGAATTCAGATATTGGAACCTTTATCTGTGCGCCTAGCCTAGCGCATTTCTGCGCCATTGTCAAAATGTTCGCATCAGAACGCCGCTGAGAGAACCACCCGTCGCCTACCAATCCGCCCGCATCAGAACACCGCTATCGGGTTCACCGGCGAGCCCGTCCCGCCTATCACGTTCAGCGGGTTGACGCTCAGCATGAATTCGTAGCGCCCCTCTTCGGCGCACGCCGCCGCCAGCGGCTCCAGCAGCGCATTGTCCAGCAGCGCCACGCCGTAGGCGAATATGACGCCATGAACGCTCCAGCCTATGTCGTACTCATTCGGCGAAGCGTCCATCATATCCCAGCCCAGCATCGCCATATCGCAGTCGCGCACAAACGGCAGGCAGGATGCGTGCAGCCCCGGCCGTGGCTCGCCCGATACCGAATTCGCCCAGACGTCGTGTTCCGCCGCATACGCCTCGCGCCCGCTGTACACCATCACCGCATCGCCCGGCTCCAGCGTTACGCCCTGCGCCCGCGCTACATCCTCAAGCTCCCAGCCGTGAACCGGCTCATCCACCGTAACATACGGCTTGCCCCTATGCTGCGGCACATCCAGCAGCACGCCGCGCGTCAGAATGCCCTCGCTCCATGCGTCCACGCTGCCGTAGTTCGCGCCCGCGAAAGTCAGCGTATCCGACGGCTTGCGCCCGTCCCACATCCCGTTTTCGTCCCACACATGGCACAGCGCGTCTATGTGCGTAGTAGCCGTGCCGTGATATATCAGCCCGTAGTAGTCCACCGCCGCGCCTGAGTTGCCCGGCCGTTCCCACACCTGCATATAGTGCTGCGCCGGGCGCGGGTTCTCCGCCGTGGGCGTAACCGGAAACGGGCGGCTAAGCGAAACCATGCGCCCCTTCTCCACAAGCCTCACCGCGCTCAATCGCTTTGCGTCGTCAATCAGGTTCATAGCGCCCGCGGATCCCTTGTCCCCCCAGCGTCCCCAGTTGCGCCGCTCGCTCAGATACGCCAGCACCTCGGATTTGGTGGGAACGCTTCGCGTGGCAGTAGTCATAATGCTGAACCTCCCGCATATGCTTGTATGCCGCTTGTGTATATTGCGCGTCGGTTGGGCAATGCGCCGCCATCCAATCGCCGCGCGCTGTCGACGGCGTGATTATAGCGCATTCCACGCCTATGCGCCGCCCCTGAGTATGCTAATGTGTCTAATGTGTCAAGCAATCACGGATACGCTTTTAATCGACTCAAGGCATCCATCACAAACGCAATGCCGATATGCGGACAACCGCCGCTCGGCAATGCGCCAAGTCCAAGCCACTAGGAGACGCCCCCAAATGTGCAGAAGCATCAAAACGCTGAGGCAGCCCGGCGCATCCGCCGCCGATGAGGATGTGCGCGCCGCCGCGCTCCAGTATGTTCGCAAGATAAGCGGCTACCGCAAGCCATCGCGCGCCAATGAGCAGGCGTTCAACCGCGCGGTAGATGACATCGCCGCGGCGTCGCGCATGCTGCTAGATTCGCTGATAGCGCGTAGCGGATAGGCGCTATCCTACCCTACATCTTTCCGCCCCTGCGCCTTTGCGTTTAGAAGCGATTAGGCGCATCTAGCCGCCCACGCCCGCCAGCAGCGCATCGCTTGCATGCTGTATCGCCCACATCAGCGGCGCGGGATACACTCCCAGCGCCACCATTCCAGCCAGCAGCGCCGCAAGCGTCCCCAGCGTCAGGCGCGGCGAGGCTATCGGCGCGGCGTCAGACGCCGGCTCTATGTAGAGCTGCCGCACCACCATAAGATAGTAGTACAGCGAAATCAGGCTGGCGAATATCGCCACGCCCGCAGCCCACAGAAACCCTTGCGCCGCCGCCGCGTTGAACAGGTAGAACTTGCTGGTGAAGCCCGCGAACACCGGCAGTCCCGCAAGCGAAAACAGCGCCGCCGCGAATGCCAATCCCACCAGCGGCGCTCGCCGCGCGACGCCCGCCATTCCCGCTATATCGTCCCGCCCCGTCATATTGTAGATAGCCGCGATGCACAGAAACGCCGCCATATTCGTTACGGCGTATGAGACCAGATGCAGCATCACGCCGTTGGACGCCAAGTGCGAAAGCCCCGCCGATTCGCCGCCGCGCGCCGTCAGCGCCGCAACGCCCATCAGCAGAAAGCCCACCTGCCCCACGCTGGAGTACGCCAGCAGCCGCTTAAGATTGCGCTGCGCCAGTGCCACCAGATTGCCCAGCAGCATCGTAATCACCGCCAGCGCTATCAGCAACATCTGCCACTGCTCGGCTATCGGCATAAACGCCTCTGCGAACAGCCGCAGAGCGAGCGCAAACGCCGCCGCCTTGGAGCTCACCGCAAGATGCGCCGTAATCGGTATTGGCGCGCCCTCATATGCGTCCGGCGCCCACATATGGAACGGAACCGCCGCCACCTTGAAACCCAAGCCCGCCACTATCAGCGCAATGCCCAGTATTAGCCCCGCGCTGAGCCCGTCCCCGGCCGCCAGTGCCGCGTTAATCTCATCGAAGCGCGTAGTCCCCAGCAGCCCATACACTTGGCTTATCCCGTACAGAAGCAGCGCCGATGAGAACGCCCCCAGCAGGATGTACTTGGTAGCGCCCTCATTGGACTTGGCGTTATAGCGGTCATATCCCACCAGCACATAAAGCCCGAAGCTCAGCAGCTCCAGCGATATGTACGCCGTCAGCAGCTCGCCCGACGCCGCCATCAGCATCATCGCCGCCACGGTGAACAGCAGGATGCCGTAGTATTCGCCCGGATGATCCAGGTTGCGCCGCACGAAATCCACCGACGCCAGTATCACGGCGCCGCCCAGCGCTATGAAGAACGCCTTGAAGAACAGCGCATACCCGTCTATGCGTATAACGCCGTCGTACAGCGTGGCGTCCTTATCCCACAGAAACGCCAGCGAAAACGCGAATGCCACCGCCAACCCCACCAGCGCCACATACGGCAGCAGCCACTTGCGGCGCTCCGCCAGAAACAAGTCCAGCGTCAGAACTACAAACGCCAACCCCGTAACCATAAACTCAGGCAGCAGCAGCGAAAAGTCATTGTCCATACACTCAAAGATACGATAACAAAGCGCCTTTACGCAATTTTGACCTCTGCTTACTGCTTAGTATTCCCCCATTAAGTTTGATCCTGTTGAAAAAGACTAACGCAAGCAGCTTCACCGGCATATCAACCTCGTCTATGCAACGGCGCGCATTCAACCCGCGCTTGCCAATCCCCCGCGCGCCGATAAGTGGTATAGTATAGCCATGAATGAATGGTGGAGTGAGAGATGGCTGCGCCGCCACGCATTGGCAGCGCCCTTCGGCGTATTCGCGGCAACCGCGCTGCTGACATACCTGTACACGCAGGGGCAGGCGCGGCCCCGCGAACTCACGCAAACCGCCGCCGGATTCGTGGACCTAGGCGCCGTGCTATACGGCATGGTAGCGGTAGTGATAGAGAAAGGAATAACGCTTATGTTTTGGGCGCTTGAACAACGGCAAAAGCGGCAAAAGGCGTTCCGCGATGAGATAGCATCAGAGATAAGGCAAGATGTAGTCGCGCAGGCGGAGCGCGAAATCTTCGCGCGGCTAGGGCCGATTGCCAAAGATAAGGGCATCTCTGAGGACGAACTGCGGCAGGCGTTCAGCGAAGTGCGTTCCAACGCCAAGTCCAAAGAGCGGGACAACAAGAACAAGTAAAGCGTCCCCGCGGCGCCACAACTAAACCCACTGAACCCACAGGAGCGACGCTTATGTTTTGGGCGCTTGAACAGCGGCAAAAGCGGATGGCGGCTATGCGCGCAGAGGAGCAAAAGCGCGCAGAACAGCGGCAAGAGCGCAAAGAGGCTATGCACGCAGCGATGGTCGCGCGAGTAAAGCGCGAAATCGGCGATGAGGTGAAGCAAGACCTGCTCGCGCAAGCGCAACGCGTCATGATAGAGCAGGCAAAGCGCGAATTCATCGAGCGGATCGAGCCGATTACCAAAGCGAAAGGCATCCCCACCGCAGAACTCATAAAGGCGCTAGACGAAACGCCCGCCAATCCCAAAGAATAGCCTAGCGCCCAACCTGCCCCCCTTTGCGCCTCTGCGCCTTTGCGTTGAAATCTCAGCCGAACACGCCCCCAACCCCGTCTAGCGCAAACCCCCCGCCGTCTGATACGATAGCCCCCGATGATTGCGCTGAGCCCGACCGATAGCGCAATGCGGCCCAACCGAACCGCCAACCCTAACCCGATACGGACGCACGGACGAAACAATGCCCACCCTAGACTTCAAAGGCAAGCAGCACATCTACGCCCACCACCTCGCCGTCCCATATCGGCCGCTGGTTCCCGACGTGGGCAAATCCGTCCTTCAAAATACCCCCCCCCCGTACGGATGTGCTACATAACGCGCGCGCCGACGACAACCTCATCATCCACGGCGACAACCTGCACGCCCTCAAAGCGTTGCTACCGCGATACGCCAACCGCGTCAAGTGCATCTACATCGACCCGCCCTACAACACTGGTAGCCAAGCGTGGGTGTTCAACGATAATGTCAACAGTCCCCTGATGCAGACATGGCTGAAGTCATCCGTTGACCTGGAAGACCTGGAACGGCATGACAAGTGGCTCTGCATGATGTGGCCCCGGTTGCATCTGCTCCGGGAACTGCTGGCGGATAACGGCGCAATCTTTGTGTCTATCGACGATCACGAACAGTGGCGTCTTCTGGGGCTTATGGAAGAAATCTTTGGCGAACAAAACTTTGTGGACACTCTTGTCCATATTCAGAACTTGGGAGCAGTATCTGGGAAGTATCTCCGCGAAGTGAACGAACACATCCACGTCTTTGCAAAAGACATATCCCAATTGGACTTAGGGACTTTCGTCAAAGAAGCGCCCGATGATGGATGGTTCAGTGATGAATGGGGAAACTATCGTTTGGGTAGCGGGCTTATCCGCATCGGTTTGAGCGGAACTCCCGTCGACCGTCCCAACCTGCACTTTCCTATTTTCGTAGGTGATGACCTTTCCATATCCACGGAGCGGCTTTCGCCGTCTGATGTAGCAGTTTATCCAACGGATGCTCAGGGCGATCCGGCGGTCTGGCGCTGGGGCAAGCAGAAAGTTGAGAGAGAACCGCATAACCTGTTGATTAGGCCGCACAGCAGGATGGGGTATCAGTTCACCATAAAGATACGTCCCAGCGACAGCGTCGGCAATTTCCGGGAGAAACCGACATCCTTGTGGAATAAGCCCCAATACTCCGCCGCAAGCGGGACTAACGCGATGAAAGCGATTTTCGACGGTGAGCGTCGTTTTAACTTTCCAAAGGCTGTTGCGTTGGTGGAGGATGTATTGCGCTTTGCCAATGTTGGACCCAACGATATAGTCCTCGATTCATTCGCCGGCAGCGGCACAACCGCGCACGCCGCACTCGCGCTGAACAACGAAGACGGCGGCAACCGCAAGTTCATACTCGTAGAGTGCGAAGACTACGCCGACAGCATCACCGCCGAGCGCGTGCGCCGCGTCATCGGCGGCGTCCCCGCGGCGCGCGACAAAGCGCTGAAACAGGGGCTTGGCGGCTCGTTCACCTATTGCGAACTCGGCGAGCCCATCGAAGCCGAAAGCATGCTGACCGGCAAAGCGCTGCCATCATACTCGGCGCTCGCCGCGTATCTGCTGCACACCGCCACCGGCGCATCCGTCGGCCAATCCGAACTTGCGCCGCAGGATGATGACGGGTATTTTCACACAATCGACGAAACCGCATTCTACCTGCTGTACAAAGATAATTTGGAATGGCTATGCAGCAACGCCGGAATGCTGACCGCGGAGCGCGCTAAGCGCATCGGCGACGCCGTAAGCGCAAGCGCCGCTGTCAAGCGCGCAATCGTGTTCGCGCCCGGCAAATACATCGGCCAGCGCGAACTCACCGCGCAGCGCATAACCTTCTGCCAAATCCCGTATGAGATGCACCGGGGCGCAGCCGTGTGAGTGAGGGGGTGATTCGACGCTTATCGGCGGCCGAACTTGCGGCTTACGCCGATATGATGCTCAACCCCTGCATCCGCTCAAAATGCCGGCGGTTGTTGGTGAGCAACGTGAGGTTGCGCCGTACCGCCGTCGCCCCAATCAGAAGATCAAGGTCTTCGAGTCGGTTTCCGTCGGCTCTGAGCCTGCGGCGCTCCATAGCGAATATGCGGCAAATCGTATCGTCAAGCGGCGCTATTTCTTCAATATCATCAAGAAAACTCCGCAAATCCCGCTCCGATTGCTGCCGGTTCGCATCGCCCAGTACTCCGTCGTAGAGTTCGGCAAGCGATACGACGCTCAAGCCGATGCCCTGCGGCAGCAACTCATCGAAGCGCTCCACTATAGGTTGACGGCTGCGCATGTACTCAATCGCCCAGTCCGTATCCACAAGATACCGCATCGCCCGCGCCCCGCTACCTTCGCGTCCCGCAACTGCAATGGCGCGCTTCGTGGAGCTCCCTTTTCATCTTTTCCCAATCTACGCCGCTCCAATCGTCCGCGGCGCGCCTTATGCCGACGACGCGCTCGCCCGCCGCCCCGGTGGCGCATTCCAAGTCGTCGTATTGCAAAGCCCATTGCCCGCCGATATGGTTGCCTGCCGCAACCTCCCGCGGGTCGGGATGCCCGGCGGCGACCCAATCGCGCATATCGCCGCTATCGCGCAGATCCGCAAGCGCTCGCGCCGCCTCCGCTCTAGCCGTCTTGCTATCGGGATGCCAAAACTCAACATCGGGGAAGCCGGCTTCGCCTCGCCAATCGCCCTCGGAATGCCAGAAACTCAGCATCCAGCGCGCTTTCTTAGGTTTCATCGCATTCTCTCCAACTGCGCCCGCCCAAGCTGCGGGGAATAAGTTATCTGAAACATAAGCAATGTTATAGTATCATATATTATATTATAACATTATAAGCGATATGCGCCGCGCGCGGAGGGCAGCAATGGAACTAAAAGAGTATCAAGCCGCCACCCTGCAGGCATTCGCGCGCTGGCGCGATGAACTTGAATCGGCGCGCCTGAAATCCGAAGAACAGATTGCCGCGTTGCAAGGCGCGGACATTCCCGAAGACGCCAGAGAATCTATCCGCAACTATCCCAAGACGGCTTGGGACAACCTGAACCGGAAGGGCGGCGTGGCAGACAACGCCGGCGAATATGTGAGCCGCACCGATGACGCCGGCCGTCCCATCCCGCACATCTGCTTCAAAATCCCCACCGGCGGGGGCAAGACGCTGCTCGCCGCCGCCGCGCTGGAGCGCCTCAACCGCCAAACCGGGCTGACGCTCTGGGTTACCCCAACGCGCGCCATCTACGAACAGACCAGAGCGGCGCTGCGAAACCGCGAGCATCCCTACCGCCAAATGCTGGAGCGCGCCAGCGCCGGCCGCGTCAAACTGCTGGAAAAGGACGACCAATTCACCCGCGCCGACGTCGCCAACTACCTGTGCGTGATGCTGCTGATGCTGCCCGCCGCCAACCGCCAAAAGGGCAAAGAGTTCCTGCGAATGTTCCGCGATTCCGGACGCTATCCCACGCTGTTCCCGGACAGCGACGACGCGATGGGCGACGGCAAGCTTCTCAGCGAATACCCCGATTTGGAGCGCGCCTCCGAAGGCGGCCCGGTCAAGCACAGCCTATTCAATGCGTTCAAGATGCTGCGCCCCGTGGTGGTGCTTGACGAAGCGCACAAGGCTTACGGCTTAAAGAGGCGCGAATCCAACGAAGAGTTCGCGCGCGCCGTCAACCGCCTCGATCCCAGCCTGGTCATAGAGTTGTCCGCCACGCCCAACAAAGGCATCAGCAACCTGCTTGTGGACATCACCGGTGTTGAGCTCAAGAACGAAGAGATGATAAAACTCCCCGTAGAGGTAACATCGTTCACCAACGCCGATTGGCATTACACGCTGGCGCAGGCGCACGACGAACTTGAGCGCATCCACAACGAAGCGGTGGCTTTGCAGCAAAACGAAGGGCGCTACATCCGCCCGATAGCCGTCGTGCGCGTGGAACGCACCGGCAAAGACCAGCGCGACGGCGAGCGCATTCACGCCGAGGACGTGCGCGAATACCTGGTCGCAAACCTAGACGTTCCCGCCGAGGCGGTCGCCGTCAAATCATCCGAAATGGACGAACTGCGCGGCGAAAACCTGCTGTCCGAGTTCTCGCAAGTGCGCTGGATAATCACCAAATCGGCGCTGATGGAAGGCTGGGACTGCCCATTCGCCTACCTGCTGGTGATGCTGGACAACACGCAGGCGCAGCGCGCGATCACGCAGCTCGTAGGGCGCGTTATGCGTCAGCCGCACGCGCGCCGCGCCAACCGCGAAGCGCTCGACAAGTGCTACGTGTACTGCCTCAACACCGATGTCCATAATGCGGTGAAGCAAGTCAAACTAGGGCTGGAGCAGGAAGGCTTGACGGGCCTGGGCGACGCCGTAACCGGCAACTCGGACGATTTTAAGCGCATCACCGTCAAGCGCCGCGATAAGTTTAAGAACGCCGCCATATTCCTGCCCAAAGTGCTGCATAAACACGGCGACGAATGGACTGAGTTGGACTACTCGCAGCACATACTGCCCGCCGTCATTTGGGACGCGATCCAAGCGCCGGACACGCAAAGCGCCTTCCCCGACCGCGCCAAGCGCCAGACCGCAAGCGTGGATGTGGGCGATGCGCTGCCCGTGTTCCAAGCCGACCGCGAGCTTTACATCGACAAGACGATACGCGCCGAATGGTTCGCCCGCCGCCTATCCGACGTCGTGCCGAACCCGTGGCAGGCGGCGCGAATAACGCTCGATCTAGTGGCTCTACTGCACGGCGAAGGCGACGCCGACGAAGACATCTACGACAAGCGCTCATACCTATCGAGCATCCTGCGCGACTATGTAGCCGACGAATTGGAAAAGCAGTCGAAGAATATCTTTGAGAACAAGCTCAAGCAAGGCGAAATCCGTTTTGACTTGGAAGCCGGCCAGCCCAACTTTCGTATGGCGGCGTGCTACGAAATGCCGGTGATTGCCGATGCCGGGATTATGCCGCGCAACGACGGCCAAATGGTGCAGCTCAGCCTGTTCGAACCCGTGTTCACGCAGCAGTTCGACTCCGAGCTTGAGCGCAAATTCGCGCGCTACCTAGACGAGCGGCGGGCGCTCAAGTGGTGGCATCGCGTCGCCGTGCGCCAGCGCGGGGAATACTACCTGCGCGGCTGGAAGCAAGAGCGCATCTGGCCCGACTTCGTGGCGATGGGCGGCGAATCGGACGGCAAGCCGCATGTGCTTGTGTTCGAGACCAAAGGCGAGCATCTGCGTGGCAACCCCGACACCGACTACAAGGAGCAAGTATTTGAAGCGCTGGAAAACGCCTACAACCGCAACTACGGCGCAATGACCGTGCGGGACGGCCCCGCCAAAGGCACATTTCGGCTGATATTCAGCGAAGCCGAATTCCCCGCCGCCTTGGATGGCTTGGAAAACCAAAGAGGCGCATACACCGCCTAGCCCCCACCAACCCGAACCTCCACCCCGCCCGCGCGCTCCTCCTGCAGCAGCATTGCGATGCGCGAATCTTTGTCCGCCCAGCCGCGATTCAGCGCCGCCGTCATCTCTTGATACGCGATGCTGCCCACGCTCATCGGCACCCCGTATTCGCGCGCAAGCTCCAGCGCAAGCCCCACATCCTTGTGCGCCAGCCGCAGCGCGAAACTCGGCGGATCGAAGTTGCCCGCCAAGTAGGTGTTCGGGTAAGTGTTCGCGAATGTGCTGCCCCGCCCCACGGAGCCGTTGCATATCGCCTCAAACAGCGGCGCGGCGTCAACCCCCGCCTTCACGCCCAGCGTCAGGCATTCCGCCACAATCGTCTGCAAGCCGTAGCCGATGCAGTTGTGCATGAGCTTGGCGATCGAGCCGCTGCCCACGCCGCCTATGTAGCCAACCCTGTCCCCGATGGCGTCCAGCGCCGGCTTGACGCGCTCATACACATCCCTATCGCCGCCCACCATCACCGCCAGCCGCCCGGTGCGCGCGCCAACCGGCCCGCCGCTCACCGGCGCGTCCAACACGCTTGCGCCCTTGCCCGCGAAACGCTCCGCGATGCTGCGTATCAGCGTGGGCGAACTGGTGCTCATATCGATATACACGCCGCCCGCGCGCATTCCCTCCAGCACGCCGCCATCGCCCAGCGCCACCGCCTCCACCTCGCGCGGCCCCGGCAGCGATGTCAGAACGGCGTCGCATTCGGCGGCGAGCTCGGCCGGCGTGTCCGCCCAACTAGCGCCGTTCTCCAGCAGCGGCGTTGCGGCCTCGCGCCGAATGTCATGCGCCACAAGTTCATATCCCGCCTTGAGAACATTCGCCGCCATTCCGCCGCCCATAGTGCCAAGCCCGATAAATCCGATTTTCATATCCCCCTCCGTTGCAATGCCGCAATCGGATTGCGGTCTGCGTTTCCCGGCTATATCCGATGCCCGCTATGATACATCCAAGCGCGCCGTTTGCAACACCGCCAAGCCCGCTTATCGCCCATAAGTATTGACATATTCGGCGCGGTTTTCTATGTTCAATGCGGCAGGTGATGATGAGCGAACCCACGGTTCTGTACGGCAAGCGCGGCGCAGTGGCGCAAATTGCGCTGAACCGCCCCGCCGTGCTGAACGCCTACAATGTGCGGATGCGCGATGAGCTTTTCGTGGCGCTGGAAGCAGTGCGCGACGACCCCGACGTGCGCGCGGCGCTGATTAGCGGCGCCGGCGAGCGCGCCTTCTGCGCCGGCGCCGATCTGACCGAGTTCGGCAGCGCCCCATCGCAGGCTATAGCCCGTCAAGCGCGCTGGGAACGCGATATTTGGGGACTGTTCGCCAACTTGCGAAAGCCCCTGATTGCGGCTATGCGCGGCTATGTAATCGGCTCCGGCGTTGAAATCGCCTGCCTCTGCGATATTCGCATCGCCGCCGATGACGCGCAATTCGCTATGCCGGAAGTGGCGCTTGGGATGATTCCCGCCGCCGGCGGCACGCAAACCCTGCGCCGCGCGATAGGCGCAAACCGCGCGCTTGAAATGATACTGACGAACAGGCGCATCGACGCTACTGAGGCGCAGCGCATCGGCTTGGCGCACATCGTAACGCCGCCCGATGCGCTTATGGCAGAGGCGCAATCCGTCGCCGATGCGCTGGCGGCGCTCGACCCCAACGCCGTTGCGTTCGCCAAGCAAGCGGTGGTCGAAGGCGCTGATATGCCGCTCGCCGCCGCCCTAGCATTGGAAGAGCGCCTAGCCCGCCGCCTAATCGCATCACGCCAACCCGCCGCCGCGCTATAACCCTATATCAAGGCTGACAACGCTGACAGGTGAACAAAATGAACACCGTGCTGGTCGTTGAGGACGAAGAAAATCTGCTGGAAGCGCTGCGCTACAACCTAGAGCGCGAAGGCTACGCCGTGAATACCGCGATTGACGGCGAACAAGCGCTGCTTTCGGCGCGCGATTCTGCGCCCGACCTTGTTATCCTGGATGTGATGCTGCCGCAGCTGGACGGCTTTGAGATATGCCGCATCCTGCGCCGCCGCAGCGACGTCCCCATCCTGATGCTCACCGCGCGCGGCGAAGAGATCGACCGCGTGGTAGGCTTGGAGCTGGGCGCCGACGACTATGTAACCAAGCCCTTCAGCATACGAGAGCTGATGGCGCGCGTCCGCAATCTGCTGCGCCGATCCCACCGCGCGCCCTCGGCGGCGGACGACGCCTCCCCGGCCGACATCCTGCGCAGCGGCGATCTGGAAATCGACAGCGTAAGCCATATCGTAAGACTTAACGGCGAGCTGCTCGAGCTGAAGCCGCGCGAGTTCGACCTGCTGGCGCTGCTCGCCAAGAACAAGGCGCGCGCATTCACCCGCGACCAAATCTTGGAACGCCTGTGGGGACACGACTACTACGGCGACAGCCGCACCGTGGACGTGCATATCCGCTGGCTGCGCGAAAAGATCGAGCCGCAGCCAAGCAAGCCCGTCAGAATCGTTACCATTCGCGGCGTGGGATACCGCTTCGACGGATGAGGCTGCCCCGCTCGCTGCACTGGCGCATCGCGCTCGCCTACACCGCGCTCATTTTCGTTACTATGGGCGTGGTCAGCATCTACCTTGTGGGCTTCGTGCGAAACACCTACATCGCCAACCTGCAAGCCGCCCTACTGCAGCAAGCCCGCCTTGTCAGCGAAACCACAGCGCCATATCTCATCGCCGACGCATCTTCCGACGCTATGGACAGTGCCGCCCTGCAGGCGCTCACGGCGCGCTTGGGCGCAAGCGTGGGCGCGCGCGCAACCCTTATCGGCGCCGACGGCGCAGTCATAGCCGACAGCGTACAAGTGCCCGCGCAAATGCCGTCTCAGCTAAGCCGTCCCGAAGTTCGCAGCGCGCTCGACGGCAGCGCCGCCTACGCGGTGTATGACGCCGCAGCGCCCAATGCCGCCAGCCCCGTGTCGATGATACACGCCGCTGCGCCCATCGTCAGCGACGGCGTGGTGGTGGGCGTTGCACGCGTATCGGCGCCCGCCGCTCAGGTGCAGCCCAACATCAACCGCCTTGTGGCGGCTATCGCGCTGTCCGCCCTCATCGTTGCGATGCTGTCCGTGGGCATCGGCTACATTCTGTTTCGCAGAACTTCGCGCTCCGTGCGGGATGTGGCGGACGGCGCGCGCCGCTTGTCCCAGGGCGATTTGGAGCATCGCGTTGCGCCCACCGCATCCGACGAGACGCAGGAATTGGCGGAGGCGTTCAACACTATGGCGAACACGATCCGCCGCATGCTGCGCGATATGTCCGACGAAAGCGGCAAGCTTACCGCAATGCTGGACACGATGGAAGACGGCGTGGTGGTCATAGAAGCCGACGGCGTCATAACGCTGATGAACAGCGCCGCCGAACTGCTGCTGGACATCGGCGCAAGGGACGCCGTGGGATCCCGCCTAGTGGAAGTTCTGCGCGATCACGAAATCCAGCAAACGGCGTCCCTTGCGCTCTCATCCGGGCGCATTCAGCAGGCAGAAGTCGAGATACTGCCCCAGCGCCGCTTTCTGAAGGCGATTGCAACGCCATTGAGCGGCGCGGGCGGCGCAGGCTCGGCGGGCATTCTGCTGACGCTGCACGACTTGAGCGGCGTGCGCCAAGTAGAAACCACCCTGCGCGAGTTCGTAACCAATGTATCGCACGAACTTCGCAGCCCGCTGGCGTCCGTCAAGGCGATGGTGGAAACGCTGCAAGAGGGCGCGCTTGAGCATCCGCCTACCGCGCGCAATTTCCTCGACCGCATCAACCGCGATGTCGACCGAATGAACGATATGGTGGAAGACCTGCTTGAGCTTTCGCGCCTTGAGAGCGGCCGTCAGCAGATAAGCCTTGCGCCCCTGGATCTATCGGCGCTCGTCGCCGAAGTGGTGGCCGAGTACGCCGACCGCGCGCGCGGCGTGGATGTGCGCGCTCAGCTGCCGGCCGCCGCGGCGCTGGCGCTCGGCGAAAGCGCCAAGCTTCGCCAGGCGTTAGTCAATCTGCTCGAAAACGCCTTGAAGAACACGCCGTCGGGCATCATAACAGTGTCCGTCGACGGCGGCGAAAGCCACTGCTATGTGCGCGTCAGCGACAGCGGCGTGGGCATACCGCGCGAGCATTTGCCGCACGTGTTCGAGCGCTTCTACAAGGTCGACCGCGCGCGGCGGGACGGCGGCAGCGGATTGGGCCTTGCCATAGTGCGGCACATCATCCAAATGCACGGCGGCGAAGTGAGCGTAGAAAGCGAGGAGGGCGCAGGCAGCGTATTCACCTTCAGCGTGCCGCGCATCTCATAGCCTTGCGCCGCTATATTGCGTAGTTCCACGCC
Organism: Dehalococcoidia bacterium; assembly: GCA_965204605.1. Lineage (GTDB taxonomy): Bacteria > Chloroflexota > Dehalococcoidia > Lucifugimonadales > JADFKI01 > Bin90. The sequence goes on along the minus strand of OZ241999.1, from coordinate 2,678,755 downwards.
CGCCCCGCCTATACGCCTACACGCAGTCTATCGACGGATACGCCCCGAACTGCGCGATAACCCTGGTGCTGCTGCGGATTTTGCCGAATGCCATTAACGGATTGTTAATAATTCGTTCAAGGCTGCTTAAAAATCGGGGAGTAACCTTTACTGCGCTATGCAAAGAACGATACCGCATCTCCGGCCGCAGCGACGGCAGAGGGAAATCGCCGCCGAACCGGGCCGCGATGCGCTGCCCTTCAAGCGGCGGCGCGGCGCATCCATCGAGGGCAGGATAGTGCGCTGGCTTTTCTTTGCGTGCGCGCTGATTTCCATATTCACCACCATCGGCATAATCTTCACGCTGCTATCCCAAGCGGTAGGCTTCTTCTTTGAAGTATCGCTGTGGGAATTCCTGACGGGAACACGCTGGACGCCCATCCTCAAGCCGCGCGCCTACGGGGTGCTGCCATTGGTGGGCGGCACGCTGCTAATCGCCGCAATCGCCGCCGCGGTGGCGCTGCCGGTGGGCTTGGCTACCGCGATATTCCTATCCGAATACGCCCCCGACAAGATGCGCCGCGCGGTCAAGCCGTTGCTCGAAATCCTGGCGGGCATCCCAACCGTGGTATATGGCTACTTTGCGCTCACATTCGTAACGCCACTGCTTCAGAACATCTTCCCGGAAATGCTGGTGTTCAACGCGCTGAGCGCCGGCATCGTGATGGGCGTGATGATTATCCCGATGGTGTCCTCGCTGAGCGAAGACGCTATGGCGTCGGTGCCCAATTCGCTGCGAAACGGCGCATACGCGCTCGGCGCGACCCGCCTTGAGGTGAGCCTGCGCGTGGTGGCGCCGGCCGCGCTGTCCGGCATCGTGGCGTCTTTCATCATCGCCATATCGCGCGCCGTCGGCGAAACGATGCTGGTTACCATCGCCGCCGGCGCAACCCCCAATCTCACGCTCAACCCGCTTGAGAGCATCCAAACGATGACCGCCTTCATCGTTCAGCTCAGCCTAGGCGAAACCCCGCACGGCTCCTTGGAGTACAACACCATATTCGCCGTGGGCTTGCTGCTCTTCCTAATGACGCTGGCAATGAACCTGTTGGGCTACTTCATCGTGAGACGCTGGCGGGAGAAGTATTAGCATGCGGCAGAACGCCTTATTCAACCCGCGCCTGTCCGCGCGCAAGGGCATCGGCGCAGTGTTCTACAGCATATTCCTGCTGGCGGTGATGGTCGGCATAGTGGGGCTTATAGCGCTGCTGGCGCGCATCGCGCTTGAGGGCAGCGATTGGCTGAACTGGAACTTCATCACATCGTATCCATCGCGCCATCCCGAAGAAGCCGGACTGAAGTCGGCGCTTTGGGGCAGCGTCTGGCTTATGGGCTTGACCGCGCTGTTCGCCATACCCATCGGCGTGGGCGCCGCCATCTACCTGGAAGAGTACGCCCCAAAGAGCCGCCTCACAAGCTTCATTGAGATAAACCTGTCCAACCTGGCGGGCGTCCCCTCGATCGTGTACGGCTTGCTTGGGCTTTCGCTGTTCGTGCAGCGGGTATTCCAAGGCGAGCGCGTGCTGCTTGCGGGCGCAATGACTATGGCGCTGCTGGTGATGCCCATCGTGATACTGGCGTCCCGCGAGGCGATACGCGCGGTGCCGGACACCTACCGCCAAGCGGCGTATGGACTGGGCGCGGACAGGTGGCAGGTCATCAAGGGCGTGGTGCTGCCGCAGGCGCTGCCCGGCATCCTGACCGGCACAATCCTGGCTATGTCCCGCGCGCTGGGCGAAGCGGCGCCGGTTATCGCAATCAGCGCGCTGGTGTATCTCACATTCGTGCCGGCGCATCCGCTGGAGCAGTTCACCGTGCTGCCCATACAGATATTCAACTGGACGTCGCGCCCGCAGGAAGAGTTCCAGGGACTAGCAGCCGCCGGCATCATAGTGCTGCTAGTGGTGCTGCTGTCCATGAATGCGGTTGCGATAATTTTGAGAGACCGCCATCAGGTGAAATCGGATGGACAATAACCCCGAATTCGTGCTGCGAACCGACGAACTGGGCGTGCATTACGGCGCGTTCCAAGCGGTGCGCGGCATCCGTATGGACATCAAGCGCAAAGAGGTTACCGCGCTGATAGGCCCGTCCGGCTGCGGCAAAAGCACTCTGCTGCGCTGCTTCAACCGCATGAACGACCTTATCCCCGGCGCGCGCATCAGCGGCCGCATTATGTTCGACGGCTACGACCTCTACGCCGCCAACGTCGACCCCACCGAAATCCGATCGCGCATCGGCATGGTGTTTCAGCGCCCCAACCCGTTCCCCAAGTCCATCTACGACAATGTGGCTTTCGGACTGCGAATAAACGGCTACACCGGCGATATGGCGGAGGCGGTGGAAAAGTCCCTGCGCCAGGCGGCGCTCTGGGATGAGGTCAAAGACCGCCTGAGCAGCAGCGCGCTGGACCTGTCCGGGGGGCAGCAGCAGCGCCTTTGCATCGCGCGCGCCATAGCGGTGCAGCCCGAAATCGTGCTTATGGACGAGCCGGCGTCCGCGCTCGATCCCATTGCCACGCTTGCGGTAGAGGAACTCATCCGCGAACTCAAAGAGCATTACACCATCATCATCGTTACGCATAATATGCAGCAGGCGGCGCGCGTATCCGACGAAACCGCCTTTCTGATGGTGGACGAAAACCGCGCCGGCTACCTTGTGGAATTCGACGCCACGCAGCAGATATTCACCAACCCATCCGACGAGCGCACGGAAGCGTACATAACGGGGCGCTTCAGTTAGAATAACGGCTAACGGCCCGCCCACTGACAGACCGCCCATCTGCCCAAGGAGCGCCACTATGCCCAGAACGGATTACGACCGCGACCTGCGAATGCTTCAGGACGAACTGCTGTTGATGGGCAATATGGTGGAGAAGGCGATTGCGCGCTCGCTTGACGCGCTGCGAAACCGCGACCTCGCTATGGCTAACGAAGTCATTCGCGAAGACGACATCATCGACCGCAAGCAGAACGAAATCGAAGAGCGCTGCATCGATCTGATAGCCACGCAGCAGCCGCTTGCGGGCGACCTGCGCATACTCATAACCGTGCTGCATCTGTGCGTAGAGCTTGAGCGCATGGGCGACTACGCCGAGGGCATCGCCAAAATCAGCGTGATGATGGGCGACGAGCCGCCGCTCAAGCCGCTCATAGACATCCCCCGAATGGCGCACAAAGCGTCCGATATGGTGCGGCGCAGCCTCGACGCCTTCATCAACCGCGATGTGGTCTCTTCTATGGCGGTGCAGAGCGACGACGACGAAATAGACGCCCTCTACGAACAGGTCTATCGCGAGCTGCTGACATATATGCTGGGCGATCCGTCCGTCATACGCCGCGCAACCTACCTGCTATGGGCGGCGCACAACATCGAGCGCATCGCCGACCGCACAACCAACATCGCAGAGCGCGTAATCTATATGGTCACCGGCAAAGTCAGCGATACGCAGAACTAGCCGTTTGCCGTGGCGGCGTGTAGCTTGGCGAAGAAATCCCCGAACACGGCGTCGCGGTCAAGCCAATCCACGATGCGCATCGGATGGCGGCTTGCGTCGCGGCTGTATCCCAAGTGGGCGTTGAGGATGGGAGCGGCTTCGATATGCGTCTTCAGCCAAGCGGGGTTCAGCAGCCAAGCGCCCGGCGCAAGATCCCAAATAGGCTTGCTGCGCCCCGGATAGTCCCGCACGAACTCTTCGTATCGCTCAAACAGGAAATCGCCTATCCTGCCGCGCCCTTTGAGATGCTGCAGCAGTTCCCAGCGCGTAGTTCGCAGAAGCTCCGATACGCCGAAGCCGGTTACCTGTACAAGCGCGGCGCCGCTGTCGAATACTACCTGCGCCGCGCGAATATCCTGCCTGAAGTTGAAGTCCGGAAAGCCGGCGGCGTGATGCGGCCAGCCACCCAGCGCCACAATCGTTATGCGCTGGCGGATCCGCGGCTCAAGCAGTATCGCGGACGCCACATTGGTCAGCGCGCCCAGCGCCAGTACATACAGCGGCTCGTCGCGCGGCTGTATCGCTAGGTTCACGATGTTGTCCGCCGCATCGCTATTCACCGGCTTGCCGTCCGTATCCATCAGCGATTGGCGCGAGCCTCTCAGCACGGGTCCGTCGTAGCGCACGGGGGACAACTCCAGCACGCGCCCAATCTCGTCGTAGCTCAGCTCCATGCCGTGTTCGAAGCTTTGGGTCTTGCGAACCGCCGCGTGAAAGGGCGCCGCCTGGATCGCCTCGATATTCAGCGTATCGGACAGCAGCGCATGGATGATGGCGAACTGGTCGTCGATTTCGTTGTATGTATCGGTGTCGATGACGACATTGCAAGTGCCACTAGGCGGCTCCAGCAGGCGCACAATGTCGGCATAGGGTATTGGCGGCAGGTTCATTGGCGTGTGTCTCCCTTTGCGGTTGCAACTTCATCGTGAAATTGCTGCGCCGCTTACTTAAGTTTAAGCAGCTCGTCTATCTTGGCGTCTATCAACTTCCACCTCCAAGGTATCAATTCCCCAGCGCCTTTGACCTTGCCGACTTTCTGCGTCTTAGGCTTAATCTGGAAAATCGGCTTCTTCATCTTATTCGCTTCCCCGACCTCTTTCTTAACGCCGGGCGCATTGTGGCTATCATAGCCGGCAATGACTATCACGATGTCGCTTTGCCTAATCTTGTTTCTTGCCTTATTCAGCCATCTGTCATCCGGACGATATTGCTCATCAAGAGAGCAGTTCTGAATGCAATGATTTGAATGTTCCTTGGCCTGAGAATAGAAGTTGTGGTGAAGATCTCTGTTTCTGGTGAACTCGAAGCTCAGGAATACGCTAACTTTTTTAGCCATATCTCAATATCCCCCACTATGAACGGCTGGGACAGCGCTAAGGTATCGGCGCTTGTATATCGAAATCCCTGCCAAATTCGGTATATGTAATCGTGGCGTTGAACTCCGCAGTGCCGCCCAAATCCCCCGGCGCAAGCGGCATCGCATCGCCCGAAAGCCCGGCCGAATCCTGCGCCTCCGCCGATGTTTCGCCCGCCATCGTCAAGCGGCGCACAAGCGCATCCTCAACGCCCACCCACATCTCCACATACAGGCTGTCATAGGCGCTGCCCAGATAGTTGCCGCGCACCATTGCGCTGATACGCCGCGCGGCAACGCCGTCGACCGTATCGTCCCCCACAATTTGCGCATCTTCATACTGCGCCGGATCCATAGGCGGCAGCGCGAACTCATAGGGCGACGGAAAGCCCGTATCCGCTGCGAATACCCGCTCCCACACGCCCGTTTCGGGATTTGTGATATAAGCGTCTTCGCCTATCGTGATGATGTCTATCTCCAACAGAAAGAACCCCAGCGAAATCCCGAGCTTGCCCCGCGTTCTATCCGGCGCTTGAATATCCCCCTTGTAGTAGATGGGAAATTCGTCCCCGAAAGTCTCTTCGTCCATTTGGAAGCTCGCCTCCGTCTGCACTATCTTGAAAGAGGCGTCAACATCGGCGTGAAAAGCGTCCGCGTCCTGCATCGCTTCCAGGGCGGCGCTCAAGATTTCCCGCGCGCTATCATCGGCGGCAAGCGCGCTGCGGGCGGCGTTGGGCGCAATCTCAGAAACGGGCGTCAGCATCGGCGCGGATGTAGGCACTGCGGTAGCAGTCGGCAGCGGCGTGGCTGTAGGCGCAGGCGTAGGCGTAACGGCAGGCGTTGCCGTGGGCGGCGGAACGGCGGCAACCGTCGGCGTCAGCGTGGGCGCAACCGTAGCCGTCGGCGTAGGGACGTCTATCGCAGGATCGCCGCATGCCGCCAACAGCGCGCAGATCAGCGCCGCCGCAGCGTATCGAAGTATTCGCATACACGCCATTGTATTGCAGATTGGGCGGCGTATCAATGGGCAGTCGTCGGGGGCGCCCGCTTTGCGTCTCTGCGCCTTTGCGTTAAAATCCCCACCGCTAACTTGTCATACCTTTGCCTATAATGCTAAAATTATCTGCGCGCAGCGCCTTTGAAGGCGCGCATCCCAAACGAATTACGCCAAAGGAGTCCGTGCAGGATTGGCAAGCATCAATGTCGCTATCATCGGCGTGGGCAACTGCGCCTCATCCCTTGTTCAAGGCGTATCCAAATACGCCGACGCCGCCAATGACAAAGAGATACCGGGACTCATGCACCCGGTTCTAGGCGAATACGGCGTGGGCGACATCAACTTCGTCGCCGCCTTCGACATCGACTCCGGCAAAGTAGGGCAAGACCTGTCCGAAGCCATCTTCGCCAAGCCCAACAATACCGTCAAGTTCCAAGACGTCGCCCACACCGGCGTTACCGTCCAGCGCGGAATGACGCACGACGGCGTGGGACGCTATATGTCCGACATCATCCAAAAGGCTACCGGTCCAACCGACGACATCGTGGGCATTCTCAAAGAGCGCGAAGTGGATGTGGTCATAAACTACCTGCCCGTCGGCTCCGAACAGGCTACCAAGTGGTATGTAGAGCAGGTATTGGCGGCGGGCTGCGGCTTCATAAACTGCGTCCCCGTCTTTATCGCAAGCGGCGAAGGCAACTACTGGCAGCGCCGCTTCCGCGAAGCCGGCGCCCCCATCATCGGCGACGACATCAAGTCCCAAGTGGGCGCTACCATCGTCCACCGCGTTCTCACCCGCCTGTTTATGGACAGAGGCGTCCGCCTAGACAACACCTATCAGCTCAACTTCGGAGGCAACTCCGACTTCTTCAATATGCTGGAACGCGAGCGCCTCTACAGCAAGAAAATATCCAAGACAGGCTCCGTTACTTCACAAGTCGATTACGACCTGCCCAGCGACAACATACACATAGGCCCCAGCGACTATGTGCCGTGGCTCAGCGACCGCAAGTGGGCGTACATCCGACTCGAAGGCACAAGCTTCGGAGACGTCCCCCTAAACGTGGAACTCAAACTCGAAGTTCACGACAGCCCCAACTCCGCCGGCGTGGTCATAGACGCCATCCGATGCGCCAAAATCGCCAAGGACAGAGGCATGGGCGGCCCTATACTCGCCCCCTCATCCTACTTTATGAAATCCCCGCCGGTGCAGTACACCGACGACGAAGCGCGCCAAAAACTGGAAGAATTCATCGTCGGCAAAGAGTACATCACCGAAGAGTAGCCGCCGCCTTTCGCGCTTGCTTGCGGACGCGGCGCGGCAGAATACGCCGTTAGGCGTTGCCGTCGGATGATGCAACTTAAAGCGGTATGGGGTATCATAGGCGTACTCTTGGGGTCTGCGCCGCGAACTACGATGCGCGCGGCGCGGCGCAGTTATTACGCGCAAGGTAACGATGTTATATGAGCCGTCGCCGCAAAATAGCGCTTGTATCGCCATACGACCACGCCTTTCACGGCGGCGTCGCCGACCATATCAACAGCCTCGCTACCCAGTTCAGGGCTTGGGGACACGCCGTTAAAATCATAGCCCCCTGCGCCTCCCCCGACAGCGTGGACGACGAACACTTCATCCCCATGGGCAAGCCCGTCCCCATCCCCAGCGGCGGCTCCATCGCGCGCGTGTCCTTCTCCGTCTGGCTCAAGCCCCAAATAAAGCAGATGCTGGAGCGCGAAGCCTTCGACGTCGTCCATTTCCATGAACCCTTCGCCGGACTTATCAGCAAAGATGTGCTCAGCCTAGTCGACCCCGCCGTATCCACCGCCGTAGGCACATTTCACACCTACGAAGGCACGCGCCTCTACAAAATCGGCGCAAAGCGCCTGGCGCGCCCATACTTCCGCATGCTGCACGGGCGCATTGCCGTATCCAAGCCCGCCCACCGCTTCATCAGCCGCCAATTCCCCGCGCGCTACGACATCATCCCAAACGGCATTCAAGTCGACGACTTCGCCAACGCCGAACCCTTCCCGCATCTCACAAACGACGGCATGATAAACCTGCTGTTCGTTGGCAGACTGGAAAAGCGCAAAGGCTTGAAATACCTGCTCGGCGCATTCAGCAAACTAAAATGGGATTGGCCCAACCTGCGCCTGCTGGTGGTAGGCCCCGGCAATCCCGACGTGGATTCGCTGCGCATCATCAGCGAGCGCAACCTGCAGAACGTCGAATTCATGGGCAGAGTATCCGACGAAGACAAGTTCCGATACTACAAAACCGCCGACGTCTACTGCTCGCCCGCAACCGGCAAAGAGAGTTTCGGCATCGTGCTGCTAGAGGCTATGGCGGCGGGCGCTCCCATAGTCGCCACCGACATCGAGGGCTACTCCGGCGTCATAACGCACCGCAGAGAAGGCTTGCTCGTCCCCCCCAAAGACGAAGACGCGCTCGCCGACGCCATCGCAAGCCTGCTCAAAGACGCCGCCCTCGCCCGCAAACTCGCCGACGCCGGCGCAGCGCTTGTACAGGACTATCGCTGGGAACGCATAGCGGGCAAAGTGATGGACTGCTACGACGCCTCAACGCAAACGGCGCGCGCCTCCCTGCGCCAATCCGCCGCATCGCAAGGCTAACGGGTTAAGTCAATCAGCGGGCTAACAAAGTCAAGGCTAACGGGTAACGGGTTCACACAAGCCCAAACAAGATTGAAGGCTAAATCGCAATGAACAGGGCGTCCGCCCGTCAAGCGCTATCCACCTACATCGAGCAGCCCGTCGCCGCCGCGCTTGCAAGGCTTGGCGTATCCCCCAACGCCGTTACGCTCGCCGGCCTTGTAGGCGCCGCCGTCAGCGCATACCTCATCAGCCAAGGCATAATGTGGGCGGGCGGACTCGTTATGCTGTTCGCCGGCGTACTCGACCTCTTCGACGGCGCGCTCGCCAGAGCCACCGCCCAGGATTCCCCCTTCGGCGCGCTGCTGGACTCCGTGATTGACCGCATCTCAGAGATAATCGTGCTGCTGGGACTGCTGATTTACTACGCCCGCATCGACTCCGTCGAAGGCATCGTGCTGGTGTACCTCGCCGTAGCCGGTTCGGTAATGGTGAGCTACCTGCGCGCCCGCTCCGAAGGCTTGGGCATCGAATGCAAAGTAGGCGTTATGACCCGCCCTGAGCGCGTTGCGGCGCTGGGATTCGGCCTAATCATCGGGCAATGGCTGCCGCTTGTCATACCGATTGTGCTTGCCATAATCGCGCTGCTCACCTTCTTCACCACCGCCCAGCGCCTCTTCCACACCTGGCGCTCCCTCACCCGCGCGGACTGACCGTTACCAGCGGGAAGCGCTTTCGGCGCGCAATCGGCGCTCCCTCACCCGCGCGGACTGACCCCAGATCTACCCTACATAGTCAACGCTGGCTATGGCGCTCCCTCACCCGCGCGGACTGACCCTCGCCCTGCCTTTCTGATCCGTTGCGTTCTGATATTCTTAAAATTGAGCGCAATTTAGCGTATAAACCCGCGAATCATCCCCTATACGGCGTTTCCTAGAAGTTTTCAAACTGATAAGCGCTGCAATTTGAGAACGTTCCCCATCCCCCAAAAGTTGACAACCCCGCTTCCTGTCTTGTAACATTATCGGCGTTCAACAACCGAATACACTCTCTTATCAAGAGTGGCTGAGGGACCGGCCCTGTGAAGCCCGGCAACCTTTCCGCATCCATATGGTGCGTGAAGCGGTGCTAATTCCGGAGAGCCTTTACGGCTCGCAGATGAGAGCGGCATATGCGCATCTGACTTCTCTCATCACAAGGGAAGTCTTTTTTTGCCCATCTCATATAATTCACAAGACAGCGCGCAAGCCGCCTACCTCACTATTCACGCCAAGCAACTCAAGCAAAACGGAGGAACCACAATGCCAACCAAAGTGCAGGGCGAACCGTACTATCGCCTCAGCATAGACGAAGCCGCCGAAATGTACGCCCAAGACGACGCCATCGTGGTGGATGTGCGCCGCCTCGACGAGTACGCCGAAGGCCATGTGAAGAATGCGTTGTTCATCACGGTCGACGACCTGCTTGGGCGCATCGACGAGCTCCCCACCGACAAGAAGCTGCTGTTCATCTGCGCGCAGGGCGTCCGCAGCGGACTTGCCGCTGAGATGGCGGCGGCGATGGGCTACGACACCGAAAACCTCTACAATATCGAAGCCGGCACCGCCGCCTGGATCGAGCAGGGCAAGCCCACTAGCTACGGCGCAGACGATTAGCGCAATTTAGGCTTTGGCGCGCGGCGCTTCATCCGTATGAGGCGCAATCGGTTGCCCGCGTATAACCCCCGCCGCGCGATAGGCGTATCCCGTCGACCAGAGTATCGCCCGTAGCCTAAACCGCGCCCAACGCCCGCCGTTGCCGCCGATAGCCGCCTATCGTTTGCCGCCGCCAAATTGCCGTTGCGCCACCACCGCCGTTACCCCGCCATACCGTCAGCATCAGCATCATCAGCATAAGCATATTATAAGGGGAAAATCCGTATGTCCGTGCTTGTCGTCGGTTCAGTCGCCTACGACTCCGTAACCACCCCGTCCGCAAGCCGCCGAGACGCGCTCGGCGGATCCGCGATGTACTTTTCCATCGCCGCAAGCCGCTTTACCCCGGTCAGCCTGCTTGCGGTAGTGGGCGACGACTTCGACGAGCGCCATATAGCGCTGCTGCAGGCGCGCGGCGTGGATGTGAGCGGACTGCAGCGCGCGAGCGGCGGCACATTCCGTTGGGCGGGCGAATACCATCCCGATATGAACACGCGCGACACCCTGGACACGCAACTCAATGTGTTCGCCGATTTCGCGCCCCAACTCACCGCCGAACAGCGCCGCAATCCCTACCTGTTCCTCGCCAACATAGACCCCGAACTGCAGCTGAGCGTCATACGCCAAATGGAGCGCCGACCCAAACTAATCGCCCTGGATTCAATGAACTTTTGGATAGAGAGCAAGCCCGACGCATTAGCCGAAGCCATTGGCAGCGTGGATGCGCTGTTTATGGAAGAGAGCGAAGTTCGCGATTTCTCAGGCGAAGGCAACCTAGTCAAGGCGGCGCGGCGCATCCTGAGCATGGGCCCGTCCGTGGTGGTGGTGAAGCAGGGCGCGCACGGGGCGCTGCTGTTCGCGGGCGATTCGGTGTTCGCCGCTCCGGCGTATCTCCTAGAGCGCGTGGTCGACCCCACCGGCGCCGGCGACTGCTTCGCCGCCGGCTTCATGGGATACATCGCCGCCACCGATGACACCACGACGGCGGGCTATCGCAGGGCTACCGTGCTGGGTTCCACGCTGGGTTCGTTCTGCGTAGAAGACTTCAGCGTAGATAGGCTGCTCGCGCTCACCGACGCCGATATCGACGCCCGCTTTCGAGCCTTCACCACGCTATCAGCTTTCGAGCCGCTCGCCGACGGCGAAACCCTGCCCAAGCGAAACAATTAGAAGGTTTGAAACTTAAGTCGAGAATTTTGAGTTGTCGCACATACGCAATTCACGGATACAACTAGCGCTGCGGCATATAACACATAGCCACAGATACGAACAACAACATTGTAGGTTGCAATCGGGCAGCCTGTAGCATTCCTATTGAGGAGGACAATTTGACGACAAGAACGGATAGCGGGCATATCAGAGACGCCTCGCTGGCGTCCGATGGCATCCGCCGCATTCATTGGGCGGAGCGCGAAATGCCGGTGCTGCGCCAAATACGCGAACGCTTCGCCAACGAAAAGCCGCTCGCAGGCCTTCGCATCGCCGCATGCCTGCATGTTACCACCGAAACCGCCAACCTGCTGCTCGCGCTGCAAGACGGCGGCGCTCAAACCGCCATCTGCGCCAGCAACCCACTCAGCACGCAAGACGACGTGGCGGCGGCGCTGGTCAGCGAATACGGCATCCCCACATTCGCCGTCAAGGGCGAAGACAACGCCACCTACTACGCGCACATCAACTCCACCCTAGACCTCAGCCCCAACATCACTATGGACGACGGCGCTGACCTCGTCGCCACGCTGCACTCCGAGCGCGCCGACGCTCTCGAGTCCGTCATCGGCGGCACCGAAGAGACCACCACCGGCGTCATTCGTCTGCGAAGCCTCGCCGAAGCCGGCAGACTGCGCTATCCCATCATCGCCGTCAACGACGCCGACACCAAGCACTTCTTCGACAACCGCTACGGCACCGGGCAAAGCACGCTGGACGGCATCACCCGCGCCACCAACATACTTTGGGCGGGCAAAAAAGTCGTGGTGGCAGGCTACGGCTGGTGTGGCCGCGGCGTAGCTCTGCGCGCGCGCGGCATGGGCGCGCACGTCATCGTTACCGAAGTCAATCACACCCGCGCCCTAGAAGCCGCTATGGACGGACACCAAGTTATGAGCATGGACGAAGCCGCCCGCGTGGGCGATATATTCATCACGCTCACCGGCGGCATGAAGGCGGTGGCGGCGCAGCACATAGCGGTTATGAAAAACGGCGCGCTGCTTGCCAACAGCGGCCACTTCAATGTGGAAATCGACATAGACGCGCTGGACGATATGGCGGACAGCAAGCAGGAAGCCCGCCCATTCGTGGAAGAATACCTGATGGCAGACGGCAGACGGCTATACCTGCTGGCGGAAGGCCGCCTCATCAACCTATCCGCCGCCGAAGGCCATCCCTCCGCCGTGATGGATATGAGCTTCGCCGACCAAGCGCTCGCCGTGGAGCATCTCGCGCAGACGGCGCACGCGCTCAAGCCCCAAGTGTACGACGTGCCGCGCGACATCGACGAAGAGGTTGGCCGCCTCAAGCTGCTCTCCATGGGCATCACCATCGACACGCTCACGGATGAGCAAGCCAGGTACCTAGCCAGCTGGGACGTCGGCACATAGCCCCAAGCGAATTAGCGTATGGCATAAGGCAACCCAAAAGCGCCACCGGCGGCGAACAAAATGGTTTCAACCGAATCACGCCCACTCAAAACATACCCGAACTGCTTCGGTTGCGGCGACGCCAACCCAATCGGCTTGCGCCTGGCGTATCGCAGCGAAGGCAAGCGCCTGGTAACCCATTTCACGCCCGCGGAAGCGCATCAGGGCTGGCCCGGCATCGTTCACGGCGGCATCATAACTACGCTGCTGTACGAAGTTATGGAAAACCTGCCCTACGCCGACGGCAAAACCGCGATGATGCGCCGTATGCAGACGCGCTTTCGCAAGCCGGCGAGCATCGGCGAGCGCATCACCGCGGCGGCGTGGTTCACAAGCCAAAACGGACGCGATATGAGCGCCGCCGCAACCCTCGCCGACGAGCGCGGCGAAATCATCGCCGAAGGCAGCGCCGAACTTGTAGCGCTGCGCCAAGAGCATATCGAGCGGCTTGGCATCGCATAGCCCGCTCCTAGCATACAAACTTATTCGGCAAAACAAACAATGCCCGCCGCCGCATCCGCAAAATCCATCGGCGGGCTATCAGGAGAGGATACATTGAGCCATACCTTTACCGAAGCGAAATCATACCTGTTCACATCCGAATCGGTTACCGAGGGACACCCCGATAAGCTCTGCGACCAGATTTCGGACGCCGTCTTGGACGCCATAATCGCCGACGACCCCAAGGCGCGCGTCGCCTGCGAAGTCTGCACCACCACCGGCTTGGTTGTGGTCATGGGCGAAATCTCCACGGACACCTATGTGGACATAGCCAGCATCGTCCGCCGAACTATACGCGACGCCGGCTACATCGACTCCTCTTACGGCTTCGACTACCAGTCCTGCGGCATCGCAATATCCGTTCATGAGCAGTCCGCCGACATCGACGGCGGCGTGAGCCGCGCCCTGGAGGTGCGCCACCAAGCCGACGACTCCGACGACGACCTAGCGTCCGTGGGCGCCGGCGACCAAGGCATGATGGTAGGCTTCGCCTGCAACGAAACGCCCGAACTCATGCCGCTGCCCATTGCGCTGTCCCACAAACTCTGCCGCCAAATGGCGCTGCTCCGCACCCAAAACACGCTGCCCTACCTGCGTCCGGACGGCAAATCGCAGGTAACCGTAGAGTACGAATACGGCGTCCCCAAGCGCGTCCACACCGTCGTCATGAGCACCCAACACAACGAAGACGTCGAGCGGGAAACCATCAAGAAAGACCTGATAGAACACGCCGCGCGCGTTATCATCCCGCCTGAGCTGCTGGACGATGAGACCATATACGAAGTGAACCCGTCCGGGCGCTTCGTAATCGGCGGCCCCGTAGGCGACACCGGGCTTACCGGCCGCAAGATACTGGTGGACACCTACGGCGGCTTTGCGCGGCACGGCGGCGGCGCTTTCTCCGGCAAAGACCCCACCAAAGTCGACCGCTCCGCCGCATACGCCGCCCGCTATGTAGCGAAAAACATCGTTGCCGCCGGCATTGCGGACAGAATGGAAATCCAAGTCTCATACGCCATCGCGATGCTCAAGCCCATATCCGTGTCCATCGAAACATTCGGCAGCGGCAAGATCCCCGACGAGCGCATAGCCGCGCTCATCGACGAACACTTCGACCTCACGCCCGGCGCAATCATCCGCGACCTGGACCTCCGCAAGCCCATCTACAAGCAGACTGCCGCATACGGACACTTCGGCCGCGACGACCTCGATCTGCCCTGGGAGCGCACCGACAAGGCCGACGCCCTCAGGCGCGCCGCCGGCCTCTAACGCTAGGCGGCGCACAACGGACAGCGGCGCAATATCGCGCATGCGGACGCGCGCATACCGGCGTACAAGGCGTAAGCGAACCGCCGCGCTTGGACATCACCGCGCAGACGCACATATGGACACGCAAGCCGTACACATACGGATGTATAGGGGACAGATATGGCAATCAAGTTCGGGACGGACGGCTGGCGCGCCATCATCGGCGAAGACTTCACCTTCGACAATGTGCGCCTATGCGCTCAGGGCGCCGCCGATCTGCTGAAGTCCCACAACCTCGCCCAGCGCGGCTTCGTGGTGGGCTACGATACCCGCTTCGCATCCGCGCAGTTCGCCGCCGCCGTCGCTGAGGTGATGACCGCAAACGGCGTCCCCACCCTGCTGTGCGACCGAACCGCGCCCACGCCCACCGTGGCGTACAACCTGGTGGCGAAAGACGCCGGCGCCGGCTGCGTCATCACCGCCAGCCACAACCCCGCGGCGTACAACGGCTTCAAGTACAAGCCCGACTACGGCGGCAGCGCATTGCCCGAAATCGTCGCCGAACTCGAAGAACGCATCAACGGCGCGGCGACAAGAGGCGCGCTGCGAATGCCGCTTGCCGACGCAGAAGCGCGCGGACTGCTGGAATACTTCAGCCCGCTGCCCGACTACCTCGCGCACATCGCATCTTTCGTAGATGTAGCCGCTATACGCAACGCCGGGCTTGACATCATCGTGGACGCAATGCACGGCGCGGGCGCGGGCTACTTCGCCGAACTGCTCGACGGCGGCTCCACGCGCGTATCCGAAATCCGCGCCGAACCCAACCCCGCCTTCCCCGCAATGGCGCAGCCCGAACCCCTAGCGCACAACCTAGAGCCGCTTATCAACGAAGTCGCGGACAGAACGGCCGACGTCGGCTTGGCAAATGACGGCGACGCCGACCGCCTGGGCGTCATAGACGACGACGGGCGCTTCATAACCACGCTGCAGACATACGCCCTGCTCTGCATGCACCAGTTGGACACGCTGGGCAGGCGCGGCCCACTCGTGCGCTCCATCACGATGACCGGCATGGTCGATAAGCTAGGCGCAATCTACGATGTCCCGGTTCACGAAACCCCCGTAGGCTTCAAATATCTCGGCCCCGTGATGATGAGCGAGGATGCGCTACTTGCGGGCGAAGAGAGCGGCGGCTACGCCTTTCGCGGCAACGTGCCGGAGCGCGACGGCATCCTAAGCGGCCTAATGCTGCTGGATATGATGGTCAAAACCGACATGGGCGTCGCCGACCTGCTTGCCGAACTTGAGGACAAGGTAGGCCCCCACCACTACGACCGCCTCGACCTGCAGTTCGACGAAAGCCAACGGTCTGCCATACTAGCGCGGCTTCAGAGCGGCGCGCCCGCATCGCTCGGCGGCAAGCGCGTAGAGCGCGTGGACACGATCGACGGCTTCCGCTACCTGCTCAGTGGCGGCTACTGGACGCTAGTGCGCTTCAGCGGCACCGAACCCCTGCTGCGCATCTACGCCGAAGCCGAATCCCCCGCAGCCGTCCGCCTGCTGCTAGACGAAGCCCGCGCGCTTGCCGGCGTGTGAGAGGCGCGGGTTGCTCTGCCGTAATTTCGGATTGCGTCAGCGATAGGCCCCAACCGCGAAGGTCCTGAGAACATACCGCTGTCCAGCATCCTCTTAGCTTCTTCGGCTTCCATATCCGCAATGAACTTGAAAACCCTCGGAATGGCGCTTGCGCGTGTCTTTGACGCCGGCACGGCAATGCCGTAATTTTGGCAGAAGTGGGCAATATCGCCAAACGACGGCAGGAAGTCCCTACGCTCAAACCGCTCCGCCAATGCGGCCGCGACTTGCCGTTTCTCGGCGGGCAATTCCATCTTGGCGACATATCCCGTAGCCGTAGGTTTTGACTTAGGCGCGCGCGCGGGGGTTTTCATATGAGCAGAGTCGCGATTGAGCGCCGTCTTTGACTCAGAAGCAGTTTGCTCTTGAGGAGCATCCTCAGCGATTTTGCCAAGGGAAACAAGAACGCTCCCCAAACCATGTTCGCGAACTATGCGCCGCATGGATGCGTCAAGTTTGGAATTGGTCATTATCCGTCTAATCCTAATCTAGCGAAAAATTCGTCCGCAAACCTTCCGAACATCAAGTTAGCGCTGCCGGAATAACTGTAATCGCCACGCATCAGTTTCGGAAAACCACTAGAGTAACCAAGGCTGTTGCTGAATATGTGCCAACCATTCCTTTTTGCCTCTTGACGTATTTCGCCTATGGATCTGCTTTGTTCCAATGTGATTTGGTAACCGGAAGAGTTATTGATAACAACGCCGATGACCTCAAGCGGATGAGAAGGATTTCTGTTTCTAAATCCGGTGAGCGAATCCTCTAGCAGTGGGAAGCCGATGGTTGCCAGAAACTCAGGCTTAACGGGCACAAGTATGTAGTGGGACGCATGGTAGGCAACTCGAGTGAATATAGACTCCGTAGGCGCGCAGTCTATCAGTATGAGGTCTTTGTCTTGGAAACTATTGGCTATAAGACGCGCCAAAACCCTCTCGTCGGTTGCAATCGAACCAATTAGATTATCCGAGAAGTCGAATCTTGAAGGGATGATATGTAGATCATCCGAAACTTGACGAACTACATTATCAATATCAAGCGGACTCGCCGGCGGTTGATAGCCGTTAAACACCTCAACGATTGATGGGGAACCGTCGTCTAAGAACCGACCATATCTATTGGCGCCCATAAGCGCCTGAGAAAGGTTCGCCTGCGGGTCCAAGTCTATCGCTAGAGTGTCGAAGTTTCGCAATCGAGCATCACGCGCCAACATCGCCGCAATGGTCGTCTTGCCGACGCCGCCCTTCATATTTATCACCGAAACGCAAACTGGTCCTTGTCCATCAGCCATTTGTCTTTCCTCCATACGCCAATCCTGTTGAAAGTTAAACTCTCCGTTACAGCCTCTCCAGCTCCTTCAACGCCTCGCCGTACATCCCCACAAACAGGTCAAACAGCGCATCGCGCATCTCCGGCGTATCCGGCAACGGCCTGTCTTTGGGCATGCTTTTCAATAGCCTGCTCAGCTCTTCTGCCTCTTCCTGAGTCAGACCCAAAAGGTTCTGCGCATTGTCCGTCGCTTGCGCTTGAGTCATAGCACCCCCTCCAACGCTGAGGTTACGCCTTGGCGTATGTCAACTCTACTCGATCGCCATTGTAATGCAAAGACGCTTCGAGTACAACTGCGACGCAATCGCAATGCGCAACCCTTCCAATGCAATCGCCCCGCCAATCCCTCACCCCCCAAAAGTGTTATCATATCCAAGCGCCTATACGCACCAATCCCGACGCAGTCCCGCGAAACCCAACCCCACAAACGCCAACCCAAGCCTATGCCCGCCCTTACCGCATCCCAACTCAGCCTGTTCTACGGCGAAGTGGAGATTTTCGCCGACGTCGGCTTTCAGCTAGACGACGGCGCCCGCATCGGCATCGTCGGCCCCAACGGCGGCGGCAAGACATCGCTCATACGCATCCTGGCGGGCGAGCTTGAACCCAACGCCGGCAGCGCGGTATGGCGGCGCGGCCTGCGACTCGGATATGTGCCGCAGACGCCGGCGCAGACCGCCCACGGAACCCTGCGCGACGAAGTGATGCTTGCGTTCACGCGCTTGCGCCAAATCGAGGACGAACTCGCCGCAAGCGCCCTGGACATTCAGGTAACGGACGCCGACGCCCGCCGCCGTTCCGAGCGCCGCTACGATGCGCTGCTGCGCGAATACGAAGCGCTAGGCGGCTACGACTACATGCACCGCTTAGAGCGCGTACTCGACGGCGTGGCGCTTTCGCCGCAAACCCTGGACACGCCCGCAAGCGCGGCAAGCGGCGGCGAGCGAACACGCGCCGCCCTCGCAAGAGCGCTGCTGTCCGACCCCGATTTTCTGATTTTGGACGAGCCGACCAACTACCTAGACTTCAGGGGATTGGACTGGCTTGAAACCTTCCTATCGCGCTTTGCGGGCGGCTTTATCGTGGTGTCGCACGACCGCTATTTCCTGGACAAGGTAGCCGAGCGCATCCTGGAAATGGACAACGGACGCTTGCAGGCATTCCCCGGCAACTACTCCAAATACCGCGCGCTGAAAGATGAGGCGCTGCGCCGCCAGCAGATCGAGTATGAGCGCCAGCAAGAGTACATTGAGCGCGAAGAGGCGTTCATTCGCCGATACCGCGCCGGCCAGCGCGCGCGCGAAGCCCGCGGCCGCGCAACCCGCTTGGAACGCCTGCAGCGCATCCCCAAACCCCAATCCAACGCCAGCATCCACTTGCAAAGCGTATCCGCCAACCGCACCGGACATATCGCCCTCAGAACATCCAAACTCAGCGTGGGGTACCGCGAAAACGGCTATGATATGCCGTTGCTGCGCGTGGCCGACGCTGAGCTTGAGCGCGGCTCCCGCACCGCCGTGGTGGGCAGCAACGGCGTGGGCAAAAGCACGCTGATAGAGACGCTGCTAGGGTTAGCGCCGCCAATCTCCGGCAGCGCGCGGCTCGGACACAATGTAGAGCCGGGCTACTATTCGCAGGGCAGCGGCGATTTGCCGGAGCGCTCATCCGTCATAGACGCGCTGCTTGACGCCCGCAACCTGCGCCTGCCCGACGCGCGCAACTATTTGGCGCGCTTCCTGTTTCGCGGCGACGACGTCTTCAAGCCCGTGGCGGCGCTGAGCGGCGGCGAGCGCAGCCGGCTCGCGCTTGCCCGCCTGCTTATCGCCGCGCCCAATATGCTTGTGCTTGACGAACCCACCACTCACCTTGACATCCCCAGCCGCGAGGCGCTTGAACAGGCGCTGCAATCCTACAACGGCACGCTGCTGTTCGTGTCCCACGACCGCCGCCTCATCGCATCCCTGGCTACCCAACTATGGGTAGCCGAAGACGGCGCAGTCAGTATGTTCAAGGGCGGCTTTGAAGACTGGATAAACGGGCGGCAGCCCCAAAATGCGGACGTCCCCGCGCAATCGCAAGCGTCCAAGCCGCGCAATCCCGCCGCAAGACGCCGCGCCGCCGCTGCCGCCCGCCAAAAGGCGAAGCGCGACGCCCCGCCCGACTACGAAGGCATCATCACCGGATTGGAAACGCAACTGGCGCAAATCGACGCCGCGCTTCGGACGGCGACGGAGCGCCAAAGCGTCGCCGACATCGCGCGCCTTGGCGAAGAGTACGCCGCCACGCAAGCGCTGCTAGAGCGGACGTGGAGTGAATGGAGCGAGCGCTCTTAACGCCGACGCAAGTATGGACGCTTTGCGCTTATGCGCCTTTGCGCTAAAAATTCGCGGCTAACGGGCAAGCGTCCCGTATTCCCGCAGCGCCTTTGCGTAAGCGTCGGGCGTGTTGAGGTCGAGCCGTATCATCGGGTCGTCGATCGGATGCTCATACACGCTGTCCCGATGGCGCTGAAACACCTCGCGGATGCCCTGCTTGCATTCGCTTATGCGCGCCAGTTCGTCCCGCAGCGATGCCGCGAATATCAGCGGATGCCCGCCGTGTCCCCGATAGCGCGGCGATGTTATCAGCGCCCCGCCCGCATAGTGCGCCGCTATCACCGCCGATACGATTGCCGCCGCGCGCGGCTGGTCAACCGCAAGCAGCATTATCGCATCCGCGTCTGCGCTCACGGCGCTCAAACCCGCCTTGATCGACGTCGTCTTTCCCTCGCGATAATCGGCGTTGAGAACGCAGCGCGCGCCCATTCCCGCCGCTTTCGGCGCGACGGCGTCCGCCTTATGTCCGAGTACCGCCACGATTTCGGCAGCGCCGCCATCCGTCAGCGCGCCTATCTGATGCTCTATGAGCGTAACGCCGCGCCACGCCAGCAGCGGCTTGGAACGCCCCATTCGCTTGGACTCGCCCGCCGCCGTGAGTATCGCCGAAACGCCCGCCATAGGCTAGTCCGCCACCATCGCGGCGGCGCTGTGCTTATCCTCTATGCGCTCCATAAGCCGCCCTTCCAGCTTCATCACGCTGCCGCTGCCGCCAAGCCGAAACATCAGAATCTCGGACATAATGCTGACCGCGATCTCTTCGGGCGTGCGCGCGCCGATGTCCAAGCCGATGGGCGCGCGCAGTTCGCGGATGCGCTCGTTGGATATGCCCATTCGCATCAGATCTTCGTAGATGAGAATTATCTTGCGCTTGCTGCCCAGCAGTCCCACATACTTCGCCGATGTGCGCGCCGCCGCCGCAAGCGCCACATTGTCATAGCGATGCCCGCGCGTCGCCACCACGATGAACGTGTTCGGATTGATTGGCAGTTCGCCAAGCGCGTCTTCCGGCTTCTTGGCGACGATAATGTCCGCTTCCGGAAAGCGGTCGGCGTTGGCGAACTCTTGGCGGTCGTCGGTTACGAACACCCGAAACCCCAGCGTCTTCGCCAGCGGCGCAATGGACTTGGACACATGCCCGCCGCCGCACAAAACCAGTTGGGGCGGCGTGGTGTATGCTTCGACAAAGTACTCTGCGCCGCTGCCGGTTACCACATACTTGTTCTTGCCGTGAACCATAAGCTCAAACGCCTCTTTGACCGCGCTTTCGTCCAGCGCCGCGCTGCCCAGCGTCCCCACGGTCGAGCCGTCTTCGCGTATGAAAAGCTTAGCGCCAATCGTGGCATTAGCGCCGCTGCCGCCGCGTATGAGGCTTGCCAGCGCCACCGGAGCGCCACCGGTGTAGGCGTCCTCGATCTCTTTGGCGAAATCAAGATACTCGCCCGGCTGATACACCGGATCTATGAGAAAGAACATCGTGCCGCCGCACACCAGCCCATCCTCTGCCGCCAGATCTTCGTTGAGTTGATACTCGCGGTACTCGGCCGGCCCGCCGCGCTTAAGCAGCTCGCTCGCCGCGAACCATATGTCCCCTTCCACGCAACCGCCGCCCAGCGTCCCCACGCCGCTGCCGTCGCTGCGAACCAGCAGTTTGGAACCGGGCTTCTGCGGCGTCGACCCCTTCGTGCCAATCACCGTAGCCACCACCACCGGCGCTTCGCCCTCCAGCTGCCTAACCGCTTCATTAAAGACTACTTGCATTCAAGCGCCCCCTTTGCCTTGCTGACTGAAAACCCCTACCCCAGTGTAACCCATCCCCCACTCAGCGGTAAAGCAACCATCGCCCCGCAACTTCACCCCATCCCCCCTTTGCGCCTCCGCGTTCAACCCGTCTGCCATCCCAAGCCCGCCGCCTATTCCATCGGCTCGAAATCCTGCGGGAAGTCCGACTTGAAATAGACATACGCATCCTCGCTGCCTATCAGATCGCGCACGCCATCGCGGAACAGCCAGTAGTCCGCCACGCTGCGCCACGCCTCGCGGTCAAACAAGCCCGCTATGAACCGAAACGGCGTTACGCTGCGATAGGTATGCTCCGGGAACCACCATCGATGCCGCACGCGCTCAGCCTCGGTGTACTGTCCCGCCAGCATTTCGTCCGCCGAATCCCGATTGTTGGAATGAATCAGCATCACCGGCGAAGTGGGCGTTTCGTTCTCATCGTAGGGGCTAAAGTTGGCGCGATACCTGTCCGAATGCCGCAGATACCACGCCCACGGCCAAGTGAAGCCGCTAGTGTCGTCGATGCGCAGCGGCAAGCCGTCCGCGCTGCCCGCCGCCGGGCGCTCTATCTCAGCTAGCAGGCGCGGTATGTCCGGCGAGGTCTGCGTATAGACCAGCATCTCGACCGGCACATCGCCGTTGCGATACGCCGCCATAACGCCCGCGCGCGCCGTCAGAATCAGCAGCAGCGCCACCATCGGGATTGCGGCGTATCCCCAAAGCCGCGCGCTGCCCAACCGCCGCGCCGCCCATATGCCGCCGCCAATCAGCGCCGCAACCGCTACCGCCAGCGCTATCCCAATCACTGGCGCTACGCTATCGCCGCCGGTTCCCAGCAGCGCCAGTCTGTACGCTGCCAGCGCCAGTATCGGCGCGCCCGCTACTACGCCTAGCCGCAGCGCAAGCCCTTCGCCGGATGCAAGACTGCGCCAATCGAACTTGGACGCTACATCCCCCAGGAACTTGCCCGCAAGCACAATTATCGGCAGCGCTATGTTGACCAGCAGCCACGGCATCTTTTCGCTTGCGATGGTGAACAAGACCACCGTCATGCCCGCCCAGTAGAACAGGAAGAGCGTGAAAGCGTCGCCTTGCCGCTTTACCCGATAGTACACCGCCGCCGCTATCGCAAGCGCAAGCGGCAGGAATTCGTACAAGGGCGTGATGACGAAGTAGTAGTACCAAGGCTGATTGCCGCGCGCTACATCCTGCTGCACTATCCAGTAGCCCAGCGACTGCCACATCCCCGTGTTTATCCCGCCGAGATTGCTGAAGAATGTGGAGTAGGTCAGCACAAACACGGCGTAGAACGCAAGCGCCGCAATCACCCAAACGCCGTAGTTCCACTGCATTCCCGCAAGCGCCGCAATCACGAACAGCGCCGCCACCAGCAGCCCGGCTATCAGTATCGCGCCGCCGCTCGGCGAGCCTATCGGCCCCGTCCCGCCTTCGGCCGCCACGAATGTCAGGTTCGACCAACTCAGCAGCGGCGTTTCCTGGAACAGCCCGATGGCCGCCGACCACAACGGCAGCGTCAGCGTTATCAGCAGCAGCAGGAACGCCGCCGGCCCCCTCACGTCGGCGAAACTCGTCGCGCGCGCGCGAACCGCCCGCGCGAGCCGCCCAATCGCCGCGACCGTGGTGGTTTCGCCTATGCGTATCTGCGCCGCCGCCACAACGGCCGACGCGTTGCGCGCGATTATCAGCAGCGCCAAGAACAGCCCAAGCAGCGCGGTTAGCAGATACGCCGTTTCCTTTGACGCAAACGCCAGCGCCAGCAAAACCGCCGCTATGTATATGTAGCGATGCTTGCCTTCGTCCATGTAGCGCCACATGCAGATGACCAGCCCAAGCGCCCAGACCGCCATCAGTATATCGTTGCGCGCAAAGCGGCTGAAGTACAGCATCGCCGGCGAAAACGCCAGCATCACCGAGGTGAACAGCGCGCCCAGTCTGCCGAGCCTATCGCGAAACAGAAACGGCAGCGCCACCAGCGCAACGCCCGCCAGCGCATACAGCAGCCGCGATGTGTAATCGCTGTCCCCGAACAGCAGGAATATCGCCGCCGTAGCCTCGAACTGCAGCGGCCCGTGCATCAGCGGATCGTGCGCGAAGCCGTCCCCGGACGCG
Source organism: Dehalococcoidia bacterium (assembly GCA_965204605.1). Classification (GTDB taxonomy): domain Bacteria; phylum Chloroflexota; class Dehalococcoidia; order Lucifugimonadales; family JADFKI01; genus Bin90. The sequence goes on along the minus strand of OZ241999.1, from coordinate 2,654,923 downwards.
AGCTTCCACGAATAGTAGGCGTGCAGGCTTTCGTCGTGATGCACCGCGCGGCTTCCCAGATCCCACAGCCGCATAGCCGCCGCCGTTATCAGCAGCGCGCCATACGCCGCCCATTCCCACAGCGCCGTCGCCGTCCCAACCTTGGCCGACGCCGCGCTCATCCTGAGGCTGAACCTGCGCCTCAGATACTCCCCGAACCCCGGAAGCTCCGCCGCCTGTTGTCCGTCCGCATTCTCTATCGCAGCCATATCCCGCCTATCAGCATCTCAGATACGCCCAAAACTCATATGCGCCGTTCTGCGCGCGCTTCATATTATCACGAAACCGCCCATCGGTTCATTCCCGCGCGCTGGCATCGTTGCGTTTCGTGTATCTTTATAGATGCAACATTGCCGCTAAACGATGCGGGGCATTCGTCTCTTTGCAGCTCTGCGGTTTGGCGTTTTAATCCATTTCCCCAAACACCGCGCGATACACCGCCAACATCCCCCTTTGCATCCCACCGCGCCCTTGCGCTAGAATATCCCCCATCACCCCCACAGGCGCGCCGCCGAACCACGGCGGCTTGGCAAGCGGAGGCAAGCCAATGGTTACAAAACTAATCGCCGCTCCAAAGCAAGACGTTCATCAGAAAGTCGAAGTCGAACAGGACGAATATCTTGCCGTATTCCCTGAGTATCCCCCAAGAGGCGATATGAACAACCCCTTCTTTCTGCACGAACCCTCGCATATGCGCTCGCTCGCCATTCACTTTGGCAGGGACGAAACCACGTTTGTGATGAGCGAAGTCCCCGTATCCACATCCGCGACCATACGCCGCGAGCATCGCCGCCCCGACCTCATGGTGGCGTTCGACTGCGACCGCGAGCTGCTCATAAGCCAAAACGGCTACTCCATCGTAACGCAGGGCAAGCCGCCCGACTTTGTGCTGGAAGTGGCGTCCGAAAGCACGGGCGAAGTGGACTACACCGAAAAGCGCGACGAGTACGAAAGCTACGGCATCCCTGAGTACTGGCGCTTTGACTCGAGCGGCGGGGACTACCACGACGCGGCGCTTGCGGGGGATCGTCTAGTGGACGGCAGGTATGAGCCGATAGAGATACAAATGATGGACGGGCTGAATCGACGGGGATACAGCGCTGTCTTGGACTTGTGGCTGTGCTGGGAGGATCAGCGGTTGCGTCTGTTCGACGCCAAGGCAGGCGCATACCTACGCACGCACGACGAAGAGTACGACCGCGCCGAACTCGAAGCGTATGAGCGGCGGCAGGCCGAACTGCGCGCCATCCAAGCCGAACTGCGCGTCGACGAAGAGCGCGATCTGAGGCTGCAAGTAGAGTATGAGCGGCGGCAGGCGGAAATCCGCGCCGATCAAGCCGAAACCCGCGCTGAACAAGCCGAAACCCGCGCCCAACAAGCCGAAGCCCAAGCCCGCAACCTACGCGCACAACTCGACGCGCTACGCCGACGCAGCGACAACCAGGACTAACCCACCAAGCGCCCAAGACCAACCGACAACCCAAACACCGCCAACCTAAACGCCATCGAAATACCTTTGCGCCTCGCGCGCCTTTGCGTTAAAATATACGGCGCATAAAATCCGTATCGTCTGTAATCTGTGATATAATTCACGGCGCAATCGCAATGATGTACGGCGCGATACGGCGCAATGCGCGGCGCAACAACCTATTCGAGGAAAGACGAATGCCTATAATGCCGAATGCGCGAACATCTCAGCATATTTTTCTACCCCCCCCCCCCCCCCCCGCAATACCACTGCATTGCAAAGACCCGCGCGCCGCGCCAAATCCGTTATTCGCGTTACGCCCACAACCGCATATCCCGCGAACCGCGCGATACGCGCCAATCACGCAATCCATTCGCTAACGCTGACACAGCCATCCCCTAGATAAGAAACGCAACCTAAGCAACGCTGCAAGGTGATACGCCAATATGAGAAACGCAACCGCTACAACCGCCGCTAACGCCGCAACCGCAACCCGCCGCCCTCACGCCCTATTTACGCTGGGCATCCTGCTGACGCTCGCCGCCATCCTGTCCCTCGTGGGCGCAGTCCAATCCGCCGTCCCTGCCGCCGTAACCGCGCAAACCATCATCGACTACGACACCGACGACGACGGCTATATCGAGGTCTCCGGCCACGCGCAGCTCAATATGATCCGCAACGACCTGGACGGCAACGGCGATCCCACAAGCGGCGGCGCATCCGCATACAACAACGCCTTCCCCAACCGCGAGGGCGGCGCAGCGGGACGCATGGGATGCCCCTCCGGCGCCTGCGTCGGCTACGAACTCACCGCCAACATCGACCTCGACACCAACGGCAACGGCTCATTCGACTCCGGCGACGCATACTACAACGGCAACGCAGGCTGGAATGCCATCGGAGACGACGGCAGTAACAGATACTCAGGCCGTTTCAAAGGCAACGGCTACGAAGTCCAAAACCTGACCATCAGCCGCAGCACCACCGGCTACCAAGGGCTGTTCGGAGGACTCGGCAGCGCAGCGCGCATCGAATCCGTCGGCATAACCAACGCTAATGTCAGCGCAGCGAGATATGTCGGCGCTCTAACCGGCGCCAACCGCGGCGGCGCAATCATCGGCTGCTGGTCCACCGGCACCGTTACATCAGCCAACGAAACCGCCGGCGGCCTGGTCGGATGGATGACCGGCACTATTACCTCAAGCTACTCCACCGCATCCGTCACCGGAACTGACCACGTCGGCGGACTTCTGGGAGCGGCCCAAGACAGCGCCGCCACCGTAACCAACTCCTACGCCACAGGCGTGGTTACCCGCTCCGGCACCGGATCGTCAACAAACATCGGCGGGTTGATGGGCTCCGGCACCTCGAGCGCCGGCACCGACAGCTACTACGACACCACAACCAGCGGCTGCGTAAGCGGCGGTACCGCCGGCTGCACAACCAGCGCCGGCGGCACAGGCGTCACGGGCCAAACCACCAGCGCGCTCCAAACCCCCGTCGGCTACACCGGCATATACGCCAACTGGAACGCCAACATCGACGGCGTCGCAGGCAACGACGACCCGTGGTACTTCGGCACAACATCGCAGTATCCCATCCTGAAGTACGGCAAGACCGACTACGATGAGGACAACGACGGCTACATCGACATAGCCACCCACGCCCAACTCAACGCCGTCCGCTGGGACTTGGACGCTGACGGCGATCCCTCAAGCGGCAACGCCGCCACTTACAACACGGCGTTCCCCCTGCGCTTCACCGGCGCGGGCGGACGCATGGGCTGCCCCAGCAGCGGCTGCACGGGCTACGAACTCACCGCCGACATAGATCTTGACACCAACGGCGACGGCAGCCACACAGCCGCCGATACATACTACAACAGCGGCGCGGGCTGGGATCCTCTCGGCGACGACTCCGGCAACCAGTTCACAGGCGATTTCAAAGGCAACGGCTTTATCATAGACAACATGGTCATCAATGACTCCAGCCGCGACGACGCAGGGCTGTTCGGCGCAAATTCCGGCGCATCCACCATCGAGTCATTGGGCGTAACCAACGCCAATGTAACGGCGCAGGAATATGTCGGCATTCTGGTAGGCACCATTTACGGCGATGTCGTCGCCTGTTACACCACCGGCTCGGTGAGCGCATCCACAGCGGATGTCGGCGGGATGATAGGCTTAATGAACGGAGCCGGTACGTCCGTCACCTCTAGCTACTCCACCGCGTCCGTCAGCGGAGTCGCCCGTAACGGCGGCGGCCTGGTAGGGCGGGTCGTAAGCGGCGGCGTAACAAACTCATATTCCACCGGCAGCGTCGCCACCACCGGCACCCCAAGGGGCGGGCTGATAGGCAGCAGTTCAAGCGGCATCATAACCGCAAGCTACTGGGATACCCAAACCAGCAACCAGAACAGCAGCCGCGGCGGCTCTGGGCAGACCACCAGCGGCCTCCAAACGCCCACCGGCTACACCGGCATATACGCCGATTGGAACGCCAACATCGACGGCGAAACCGGCGCCGACGACCCGTGGGACTTCGGCAGCCCCGGCTGGTACCCCTCGCTGAAATACGGCGGACACGACCGCTCAAAGCAGAACCGCGGCGAATACGACTATGACGACGACGGCTATATCGACATCTGGACGCTCGCCCATCTCAACGCCATCCGCTGGGACTTGGACGGCGACGGCGATCCCGCGAGCGGCAACCTGCTCGCCTACAACACCGTATTCCGCTGGCGCGACGCCACCACCGCCGGCCGAATGGGCTGCGAGCTCACCGACCACGACGGGAATTCCGGCACGCCTGATCAAGCCACCTGCACGGGCTACGAACTTATCGCAAGCCTCACCTTCGACGAAAACGGCGACGGTCAAGTCACCGAAACCGGCGATCCAACCTATTGGAACAGCAACATGGGCTGGCTGCCCCTCGGCGCATACACAGGCCACTTCAAGGGCAACGGCAACACCATCGACCTGCTTACCATCGGGCGCACCGGCACGAACGACGTCGGGCTGTTCAGCTCTTTTGGCAGCAGCTCCCGCATAGAAACCGTGGGCATAACCAACGCCACCGTCACCGGATCCATCTACACCGGCATCCTAGCCGGCACCAACAACGGCTCCGTCATCGCCTCATACACCACCGGAGCGGTTAGCGGCACCACCAGGGTCGGCGGCATAATCGGCTACCAGGGGCTAAACGCAGCGTCCATCCATTCTAGCTACTCCACCGCAGCCGTCAGCGGCATGCAATACGTCGGCGGCGTGCTGGGGCAAAAGTTCGGCAGCGTCACCAACTCATACGCCACCGGCCTGGTTAGCCGCACCAGCGGTAACGCTTCGGAAATCGGCGGGCTAATAGGCTCTTCCTCGCAAGGAACCACAACCGCCAGCTACTACGACTCATCATCCAGCGGCTGCGTAACCGGCGGCAGCGACGGCTGCACGGGCAGCCCGGGCGGCGGCGTTGCCAAGACCGCCCGCGAACTCCAAACCGTTACCGACTACACCACCGGCAGCATCTACGCCGACTGGAACGTCGACCTAGACGACGCCGACGAAGATAGCGACGCCACAACCGGCACGGACGACCCCTGGGCATTCGGCAACAACATGCAGTATCCCATGCTGAAATACGACGGAATGAGCACCGATCCGCAGGGCGGCCAAGCGATGGGCATCCCCGACAACTGGAACGCCCCCGTTACGGGCGAACGGCTCGGCGTCTGCCTCACTCCCGAAGACCGGCCCAACCGCGCAACCGTGTCCGGCGAAACCTATCTGGTAGGCTGGGTCTGGGAACGCTCCCTCAACGGCGTAGCTTGGGCGGTCATCCCCGGCGCCGGCGACAACGCGCCAACCTACGAATACAGCCCGGTGGCAGCCGACGTGGGCAACTTCCTGCGCGCCAAGATGGAACTCAGCGACGGCAGTACCGCCTACACCAGGCCGCTGGGCGGCCGCGTCAGCGCCACCACCACCGCAACCGAAGGCGCAGAAATCCCCTTCATCCTCGGACACGCCGCCCCGAGGGTGGGCCTCAGAATCGTGGCGTCCGATCCCCTGCCATCCGGCGCTGTGGACGTCCAAGTAGGCTGGCAGCGCTGCCCCAGTACCACCACAGCGCCGCACAGCGATTGTACCTACATAGCCGGCATCCCCGGCCACTGGTGGACCAACTACACCCCCACCGCCGACGATGTAGGCTTCTATCTGCGAATGTACGCCTACTACGAAACTAGCGATGGAACCTGGACACGCCGCGTAACGCCGCTCACCACCGGCGTGGTGGCATCGCAGTAAGCCCATCCCAAGCAGCGACAAAACGGGGGGGACGCAGTCCATTCTCTAACTGCGTCCCCCCTCATTCCCCTTTGCGCCCCCGCGCCTTTGCGTTAAAACCTATATCATAGAATGCCCCTGCCCCCCGTCCACCACGATGCAGGCGCCTGTGATTAGCCCCGCGCGCTCCGACGCCAGGAACGCCACTAGATCCCCCACCGGCTCCGGCCAGCCGAACTTGCCCATCGGCAGGTTGCGCGATATGAAGTCCGCCACCACTTCAGGCGGGTTGTCGTTCTGAAACCGCTCCCAGCTCCCCTGCGGATGCGATATCGACCCCGGCGCTATGCTGTTCACCATCACGCCGTCCTCGACTAGGCTCAGCGCTGCATGCTTGGTAGCGCCGATGAGCGCCGCCTTCGCCGACATATACGATAGGTTGCCGCCGTGCTCGCGCCCGTATATGGACGCGATGTTGATGATGCGCCCCCAACGCTGCCGCCGCATATGCGGAATGACCTCGCGCATAAGCTGAAACCCGCCGAACAAGTTCAGGTCGAACGCCGCCCTGAAATCATCCAGCGCCAGATCCGCTATGTCCTCGCGCGCACGCGAACCGCCGGCGTTGTTCACCAGAATGTCCACATCGCCCAGTCCGGCCGCAACCTCGCGATGCAGCGTGCCCATCGCGGATGCGTCCGATACATCCGCCGCGACGCCCAGCGCCCGCGCGCCCAGCGCCTCTAGTTCGGCCACGGTATCGCGCAGCGTCGACTCCGTGCGCCCGCATATCGCCACATCCACGCCCTCGCGCGCCAGCGAAAGCGCCGCATGCCGTCCCAGCCCGCGGCTGCCGCCCGTTACCAGCGCAACCCTGCCCTTAATTCCCAAGTCCATAGCGAAACCCCCCTTATCAAACTCTGCGCCCCCATCCCAACCTTCTGTCAGAGTGAAGAAGATTAGGATGGGGGCAATGCTACCCTCTTTTCTTTGCGCCGCCGCGCCTTTGCGTCAAAACCCCTACGCAGACGCTGCCGTAGCAACAGCCGCATCCGCCGCCGCCATCTCTTCGAGATGCTCTTCCCAGTGCGCCGTTATCGTCCGCATAGCGTCCAACGCGGATAGCTCAGTGCCCGACGGAAACGCCAGAACCACTGCGTCGGCGTCCGCAAGCCCGCGCGCCGCCGTTGTCAGCCGTTCCTGCAGCTCCTCCATTTCCTCTACCAGGTACGCCACCGTCCAACCCGACTTGCGCCCCACCGACCGCGCGTTCATCTCATCCGCCGCCGCATAGACGCGGTGCGGACCGCCGCCCGCCGCCGCGCTCTCCATCCCTTCCGCTATCGCCCTATGCCAATAGATGAAGTGGCACAGCGTTTCGCGCGGCGTCCATATGTCTATCTTCACCTCCGACTCCGCATTCGCCTGTACATACGCTATCCCGCGCGCAACCACCTGCTTCACATCCGCTATCAGCCCTTCCATATTCGCATCCGTACTCATAGCATCCTTCCTTATCTGTATCCTATCTGTTTGACCCTGAATCGCCTTCAATCGGCGCGCCCGCGCTAGTCTTGTTAACCACGCTTGGCGCAGCCGCCCTATCATAACCGATTAGCAGTATCTCACCAGCGCCACAATCTCAGCGTCCCCAAGCCGACGCCTGCCCTCAAGCGCCGCCAGCTCGATCAGAAACGCGTAGCCCGCAACCACGCCGCCGCACTCGCGCGCAAGCGCCGCCGCCGCGGACACCGTGCCGCCCGTCGCCAGCAGGTCATCCACAATCACCGCCCGCTGACCTGGGCGTATCGCATCCGTATGTATCTCCAGCGCATCCGTCCCGTACTCCAACTCATAGGCGGTGCTATGCGTCTCATACGGCAGCTTGCCGCGCTTTCGCACCGGCACAAGCGGCTTGCCCAGGCGGCACGCCAGCGGCGCGGCGAACAAGAAGCCGCGCGCCTCAACGCTTACCACCACATCCGGCTGAAGACGCTCGCAAGCCGCCGCCATCCGATCAACCGCATAGCCCAGCGCGCGCCCGTCCCCAAGCAGCGGCGTTATATCCCGAAACAGAACCCCCCGCTTCGGGAAGTTCGGTATGTCCCGTATGTACTGCCTTAAATCCATATCGCGCATCCGAACCACGCCTTGCCGCCTGCCGCCGCATCCCGCCACCGCCAACCGCAATGAATAATAAATCGCCTTCATTGTTCGGTCAAGCGCCTAATCCCCCTTTGCCTGTGGATGCGCGGCTTTCGGCAGCGCCTGCCAACCCCAAGCGCAATGTGCCTGCCGCCAGCGCCAAATCGAACGCCTGCCGCGCAAACATCCCGCGCCGCTGCGATTAAGCGTACTGCGAAAGCGATGGCTGCGTGATAGTTGCGTACGGAATGCCCGCCAACGGCGCAAAGAACGGACAGAACGGGAAAAGCGATTTCCGACAGACGACCTATGCCCGCGAAACCTCTAGTGGTTGCGCCAGCATTCTACATATCCGTCTGTCCGAATGGCGCAAGTCTCTTCATGCCCCACGCTTACCGCCGTGAACCTCGCCGCCGTCGCGGGCGATGCGCCAATCCCCCAGCACTCCACTTCCCCGCCGGCGGCAACCCCGCAGGTATAGTTGGCGCCGGCGCTAATCTGCGTAAAGACGGTTTGCGGCGGAATGGACTCGCCGTATTCGTTGCTGCCCTGGCAAAACGCCGTGCCGTCCATTCGCAGCGCGCAGGTATGCGTCAACCCAACCGCCAACCCCTTGTAAGGCCCAATGCGCGAAACCGCGCGGTCATCCCACTCATTCCCCCAGCATATCAGAGCGCCGTTCTGATTCAGCCCGCAGCTGTGAGTGCCGCCCGCTTGAATGTCAACGAAAGTTTCATTCGGCGGCGCGGCGCGCCCGTCCCTGTTCCATCCCCAGCAGACCGCTTTGCCTTGGGCGTCCAGCGCGCAGGCATGCCGTTTGCCCGCATCCACCCTCGCGAAGCGTCCATCAGGCGCATCGGCGTTGCCGTGAAAATTCTCGCCCCAGCAAAGTATCGTTCCATCGTCCCGCAATCCGCACGCAAAATCTTTCCCCGTGGTTGTCTGAATGAAGGCAGCGCCGGGCTCAGGGTTGTTCTCGCCCATAAAGCAGCGCATCGTCCCGTCCCCAAACAAACCGCAGGCTTGCGAATCGCCCATCGACGCCTGCGCCAGCCGCCCTAATGACTCCAATAGTTGCGTCCGCATCGGCAGAGTTGTATCAGAACCTTTGTATATGGGGGGGGGGGGGGGGGGGGATTCCGGCAACGGAGCCGCGGCGATGGAATCGCACGCCGTCAAGAAAACGGCAGCCAACGCCGCCGCCAGCGCCGGCCGTTTGAATACGGATACATTGAAAACGCTTATCAGAAGCATAAACAAAGACTATTCCAAAACCGCCGCGCGCGTCAAGAAAATCCCTTCACCCTTTGCCTCGCTGCGCCTTCGCGTTTCCTTCATTCGGGCTTTTCGAGGCGAACAGCGGGGCCCAGCCTCGTAAGCGCGTACACTTCGCCGTTCTCGTCGGTTCCGAATGCGAAGATGTAACGGGGCAGATCCGCTATCTCGCGCATCCGCCAGCCTTCCTCACTGCCGCCGCTCACGATCCACACGCGGCCGCTGCAAAAATCGCCGAATATGAACTCGCTATCCGGCCACGGAGACGCCGTCCCGGCGATTATCGCGCAGTTCCTGCCGACGTGTTTGTAGGTAACCGCCGGGGGGACGGCTTCAGTCAAATCCGCGCAACGCCGATTGCCGCCTAAGCACAGATCGCCTTCGAATAGCGGATAGCCCAGGTTCGCCCCTGTTGTGACGACGCTGAGTTCCTCGATATCGTCGCCTCCGACATCCCCAACCCAAAGCCTGCCCGCCCTGTCAAAGTCCATTCGCCACGGATTGCGCAAGCCATACGCCCAGATCTCAGCGCGCGCATGCGGCGTCGCCGCAAAAGGATTGTCATTCGGTATCCGATAGGGACGCTCCCTAGTAGCGCCGCGCACATCAATGCGGATTATCTTGCCGTTCAGCGTTTGCAAACTTTGCGGATCTCCGACCGCATCGGCTTCCGCATTTTCCCCCAACCCCAAATACAGCATGCCGTCCGCGCCAAATCGAACCGCCCCGCCGAAGTGATTCGCGCCCTTCTGTTTCAGATCCAATATCACCAGCGCATCCTCAGGCGCGATACTGTCCCCGTCTATCGGAAAGCGCGCCAGCCTGCCCCTAAAATAGTCCTCTTCCCCATCATCCGCCTCATCCACTTGATAGTATATGTAGATAAAAGGAAAATCGTCGAACTGAGGATCCAACGCCGCGCTAAGCATGCCTCTTTCGATGCTGCAGCAGTAGGTTTCGGCAGTCAAGTCGAGCATTCTCCGCGGCTCCCCTTCCAAGGGGTATGCGGTGATATGCCCAATCCGATCCACTACGGCCACTCCGCCGGACGGCCACGCAAACATCTCGACCGGTTGAGACAATATCCTGTCAAGAAACGCAATTTCTTCCGGCGAAGGATCCCGATGGCGCCAACATTCGACATAGCCGTCCATCCGAATGGCGCAGGACTCATGCTTTCCCACGCTTACGGATGTGAACTTTGCAGACGGCGCGGCCGTCGCGCCAATGCCCCAGCACTCAACATCTCCCGTAGCGGCAAGCCCGCAAGTATGCGCGTCGCCGGCGCTAATCTGCGTAAAGACGGTTTGCGGCGGATTGGACTCGCCGTACTCATTGACGCCTTGACAGAACGCGGCGCCGTCCATTCGCAGCGCGCAGGTATGGTACTCTCCAACCGCCAATCCCTTGTAAGGTCCAATGCGCGAAACGGAGCGGCCGTCCGCCTGATTTCCCCAGCACAGCAGAGCGCCGCTTTGCGTCAGCCCGCAGCTATGAGTGCCGCCCGCTTGAATGTCAACGAAGGTTTCGCCCGAAGGCGCCCTTGCGCGCCCGTTCTCATCCCATCCCCAGCAGACCGCATCGCCCCGCTCATCAAGCGCGCAGGCGTGGCGTTTGCCTGCGTCCACCTTCACAAATCGACCCTCAGGCGCGTCCACATTGCCGTGAATGTTCTCGCCCCAGCAAAGTATCGTTCCATCGTCCCGCAGCCCGCAAGCGAACTCCTTTCCGGAAGTCGCCCAGCTGAAGGTCGTCCCCGGCTCAGGGTTGCTCTTGCCGCGAAAACACCGCAGCGCTCCGTCTTGCAGCAAACCGCAGGCTTGCGGATCCCCCACAGACACCTGCGTCAGCCGACCGAGCGCTTCCATAACCTCGCTTTGCGGCGGCATTGAAGGCTTTGCGGCAGAATTAGCGGCAGCGGCAGGCGATGGAAGGGATTCAGGCAATAGATCCGCGGATGCGCTGCATGCCGTCAAGAAAGCGGCAACCAGCGCCATCGCCGGAACAGCCCATTTGAATGCGGATAGATTGAGCGAATGCACTGACAAAGACTATCCCAAAGCGGCTGAGCGCGTCAATGCGACTCGAGAGAAAACGGGCAACATCAACCCGTTTCAACGGGTTTGCGTGCCGGCGCCGGCGCCTTGGTGGAGCTGAGGGGACTCGAACCCCTGACTTCTTCCTTGCAAAGGAAGCGCTCTCCCAGCTGAGCTACAGCCCCACATCGGCACACCCCGCAAGCGTGATGGCGGCGCGCGGCGCATATCGCGAAAACGCATTAGTCAATCAACGCCGGCGCATACGGCGGAAGCGCCGTGTCCAACGCGCGCGCCGCTTATAGCGCGTCTTGCCGCCAAGCGCCGCGTATGCGCCAAACGCAGAAACACCTTAACCGCTGGATAGTGGAAGGAAAAGTTTAGTTTGCAAAACCAGCAGGTTTTCTCAGGGAGGCGCTTCCGGCTTTTGAGGAGCTCCCCTCGGATGACCGAGGTCCGGCTCTACTCGCCGCCGTGGTCGCCCCGTCTGCTGAACGACCTGGGATAAGACCTTGCGGTTGGCGCGCCGTTTGTGGCGCATTTGCCGCGCGGTTTCTCCCTAGAAAGGAGGTGATCCAGCCGCACCTTCCGGTACAGCTACCTTGTTACGACTTCGTCCCAGTCACCAGTCCCACCCTCGGCGCCTGCCTCCTTGCGGTTAGCCCAGCGACTTCAAGTGTTACCGACTTCCATGACGTGACGGGCGGTGTGTACAATCCCCGGGAACGTATTCACCGCAGTGTGCTGACCTGCGATTACTAGCGACTCCGCGTTCATGCAGGCGAGTTGCAGCCTGCAATTCCAACTGAGGCCGGATTTTTGGGATTAGCTCCGGCTCGCGCCCTCGCGACCCTCTGTTCCGACCATTGTAGCGTGTGTGTAGCCCTGAGCGTAAGAGCCGTGCCGACTTGACGTCGTCCCCACCTTCCTCTCCCCTTTTAGGAGCAGTCTCGCTAGACATAGTAACTAACGACGAGGGTTGCGCTCGTTGCGGGACTTAACCCAACACCTCACGGCACGAGCTGACGACAGCCATGCAACATCTGTGCGCCTGTCCCGAAGGAAGGCCCGCTTTCGCGAACCGTCAGACGCATGTCAAGCCCAGGTAAGGTTCTTCGCTTATCATCGAATTAAACCACACGCTCCGCCGCTTGTGCGGGGACCCGTCAATTCCTTTGAGTTTTAGCCTTGCGGCCGTACTCCCCAGGCGGGATACTTATCGCGTTAACTCCGACACGGGAGGGGTCGATACCCCCCATATCTAGTATCCATCGTTTAGGGCGTGGACTACCCGGGTATCTAATCCGGTTTGCTCCCCACGCTTTCGTGTCTCAGCGTCAGGCACAGCCCAGAAAGCCGCCTTCGCCTCTGGTGTTCCTCCGGGTATCTACGCATTTCACCACTACTCCCGGAATTCCGCTTTCCTCTGCTGCCCTCAAGCTCGGCAGTTTCCCATGACCCCTCCCAGTTGAGCCGGGAGATTTCACATGAGACTTGCCGTGCCGCCTACACACCCTTTACGCCCAGTAAATCCGGACAACGCTCGAATCCTACGTATTACCGCGGCTGCTGGCACGTAGTTAGCCGATTCTTATTCATGAGGTACCGTCCTATCTCTTCCCTCATAAAAGAGGTTTACAGCCCTGAGGCCTTCTTCCCTCACGCGGTGTCGCTGCGTCAGGCTTTCGCCCATTGCGCAAGATTCCCTGCTGCTGCCTCCCGTAGGAGTGGGGGCCGTGTCTCAGTCCCCCTCTGACCGATCATGCTCTCACATCGGCTACCCGTCTTCGGCTTGGTGGGCCTTTACCCCGCCAACTACCTGATAAGCCGCAAGCTCCTCCCAGAGCGACCGAAGCCTTTCTTCAGCGAGCCTTAACTCGCTCAACGTACGGGGTATTAGACCGAATTTCTCCGGATTATCCCCCGCTCCGGGGCAGATCACTTACGTGTTACTCAGCCGTCTGCCACTAGCGCCGAGGCCGAAGCCCCTTTGCCCGTCCGACTTGCATGCATTAAGCGCACCGCCAGCGTTCGTCCTGAGCCAGGATCAAACTCTAAACGTGTGTTTCCTTCCACTATCCAGTTGTTAAGGTGCCGCCGCCAAATTGCGGTAACCACTATCCTACACCCGCCCAAACCGCCTTGTCAACCCTTTGTTCAACCAATTTTAAGAATACGCCCAAAATCCGCCGCCAACCCGCTTAAATATCCGCAGCCTATGATACGATAGCAACGCGCGAAGCCCCGCAGACAAAGAGCCGTCGACCAACATAACCCCCCGCCTGTGCCGCCAAGCGCATCAGCGAAGCGGCTAACCGCAATAACGCCGTCGACGCCCACTGCTCGAAGGACAAACCGATATGGCGCATCAAGCAAGCCGACCCGCAGACCGCCGCGAGCGCTTGGCAACCAAAGCAGACCTAGTGCGCGCAATCAACACGCTGACCTGGCGATTCATCGGTTTCGGCGTAGCGCTGGCGGGCGTAGTAACCGCCGTACTGGGCTTGCTAATCAGGCTCTGGGGATAAGCCCCAAATCCGATTTCGCCCGCCCTATCGCATCGAAATCTCTGCTATACTAATCCCCCAACCTACACCAACCATTAGCCATACATATGGGAGCGCCATGATGGAAGCCGAAGCGAAAGAAAAAGTCAAAGCCATCGTCCGCAATGCGCTCGAAAAGCGCTTCGCCGACGACTTCATATTCGACCCGATAGTAGTAATCCCGGAAGTCGACGATTACCTCGACGAGTGCATCGACTACCTCCACATCTTCATCGTCTTCGACGGCGATCAGGCTAACCTCGATCCGAGCTGGACGGGTAGTCTCATAGGACGCATCCAGCCTCACCTAATAGCCGCAGGCATAAAGGAATTCCCCGTCCCGTCATTCATCATAAAATCAGAGTGGAAGTACATGGAACGAAATCTGAAGAAGCGGAATAAGTTGGATTATGCAACCGCTTGATTTCACCAGGGCGGCAAGGGATTTGGTGGACAGCGCAGGCAGAGGCCGCCCCCGTGAGGTCAACTTGCGCCGCGCAGTGAGTACTACCTACTATGCGCTCTTCCACTGCTTGGCGGACTGTTGCGCGAATATGCTGGCAGGCAACGCCCAAGACAATCGCAGCAGTCCGGCGTGGCTGCAGACATACCGCGCCCTGCAGCACACAACCGCGCGCCGCCGATGCCTCAGAGCCACTATTAACCGCTTTCCATCCGAGATACGGAATTTCGCCAAACTATTCGTTTCTACGCAGATGAAGCGGCACAGCGCGGATTATGACCCGGATGTCACATTCATTAAATCCGATGTCATCCAAGACATCGACGAAGTGGAAGACACCATCAAGCGGTTCAACGAAGCGCCCCGCGCCGACCGACGCGCTTTCGCCATCTACGTGTTGCTGGACATCAGAAACGACTAGATTATCCCAATCGCCTATCTACTGCGCCGCCAGAATGCCGTCACCCCCTACGCCTCCAGCTCCCCCAGTATCCCCCGCACATAGTTCACGCTTCGCCTGTCCTTGTAGAGCTGATCGCCCGCGTTGGCGCCCTCTATCGCCAGGTAGCCGTCGTATCCGGCGTCCACCATTGCGCCGATGGCGAAGCGGTAGTCGATGTCGCCGTCCGGCAGCGGCACGCGGATGTAGTATGAGTGGTCAATCTCAGGGATGTGAACGCGGTTGAGCGATTTGCAGTGCCAGTACTTGGAGCGCGACGCCAGCGCCGATACGCATTGCTCCGTGGACTCTTCCGGCACATCGTAGTTCCATAGCACATTGCCGAGGTCGGGGTTGGCATGCACAAACGGGCTGTCCGCAAGCTCAAGCAGATGCAGCGTCGCCCAGCTATTGTCCGCAATGGAATGCTGATGCACCTCTACGGTGATGTTGATGCCCCTATCGCCCGCCATAGCGCCCACTTCGCGCAGCGCCTGCGCCGTGCGGACGAAGTCCTCTTCCGACGCCGTCTGACTGGAGCCGTGCGATTCCGGCGCGCCCGAAGGGCCGGTGTCCAGCATTCGGTTGAGCGGCGGACTGCTGAGTGCCGTGTTCACGATGTCCGCCCCCAGCGCGTCGGCGATCTCGACCGCCGTCTCCAAGCGTTTGCGGTTATGCGCCGCCGTCTGCGGATAGCAGAGCGCCCCGCCCGCGCGAATCGCCACGCACGGCGTCCCCTCGCCGTCAAGCCGCTTTCGCATCTCTTTCACCCGCACATCGTCCACCGCAAGCCCGTCGTTGGGCGAGCCGGATGCGTTGGGCGAGTTCGACAAAAAGTTGTCTATGCCGAGCTCAACGCCGTCGAAGCCGATGTCCCGCACCTTGCCCAGATAGTCCGGCAGCGCGCGCTCATCCGGAAGCTCCCACGCCGCCCCGGATACAAACGGGTAG
The DNA here is from genome assembly GCA_965204605.1 of Dehalococcoidia bacterium. Taxonomy (GTDB): domain Bacteria; phylum Chloroflexota; class Dehalococcoidia; order Lucifugimonadales; family JADFKI01; genus Bin90. The sequence continues at coordinate 2,639,269 of OZ241999.1, read as the reverse complement.
TATGTGCTGCGCCGAAACGCGTATGCGATTTTCATTGTCATTGCCTATCACCTCTGCGGCGTATCGCCGCGCTATCGTTTTGTGTAATTGTCCGTCATCGCCTATCATCTGCCCGCCGTGTCCAATGCCAGTAGCGTATTGCGCTGCGGCGGTTATGCCTGCGCGAATGCTATCGCGTCGCCGCATCGCTAGTCCTCTAGCCCAAAAGCGCCCGCCGCCATATCCACGATGTAGCGGCTTATCGTGAGCGACGATGTAGCGCCCGGGGATGGCGCGCTTAGCACATGGATTGCATTTTCCGTCTCCGATATGGCGAAGTCTTGCAGCAGGTTGCCCTTGTTGTCCACGGCTTGGGCGCGCACGCCGGCGCCCGGCTCGCTCAGGTCGTCCATCTCGATTTCGGGGACAAGCGTCTGCAGCGAGCGCAAGAACAGCGATTTTCGCAGCGAGCGATGCTGTTCGTCGAAGCCCGTCTTCCAGTATGTCTTGGACATCTTCCAAAACCCGGCGTATGTCAGCGTTCCCAGCGCCTCGCCCAGATTGAAGCTCGTCTTGGCGTATCCCTCGCGCGCAAAGGCGAGCACCGCGTTCGGCCCCGCCTCTACGCCGCCCGTTATGCGCTTGGTGAAGTGAACGCCCAAGAACGGAAGCTTGGGATCCGGCACGGGGTATATCAGGCTGCGGACAAGATGCTGCCGCTCCGGGCGTATTGAGAAGTATTCGCCGCGAAACGGGATGATGCGCAGCCCCGGATCAGCGCCCATCATCCGCGCCACCTGATCCGCCTGCAGTCCGGCGCAGTTGATGATGTGCCGAGCGCGAATTTCGCCGCGCGAAGTTTCCAAGTAGAGCTGGCCGTCCCGCCGCGCTATGCCGTGAACCGCCGTGTTCGTGAGCAGATCGCCGCCGTTTTCGCCGAACTCGATGGCATACGCTTGCGATACCCGCTTAAAGTCGATTATGCCGGTGTTCGGCGAAAAGATAGCCTTCACGCCCGCCGCGTGCGGCTCAAGCTCGGCAAGCCGCTCCGGCCCGACCATCTGCAGCCCCTGCGCGCCGTTGGCGGTGCCGCGCTCGAACAGATCGTGCAGACGCGGCACTTCTTCGTCGTTAGTGGCGACGATTACTTTGCCGCACATCTCATACTCGATGCCGCGCTCATCGCAAAACTCGCGCAGCAGCCTGCCGCCCGTGGAGCAGAAATTCGCCTTCTGCGAACCCGGCGCATAGTATATGCCCGCGTGAATGACGCCGCTGTTATGCCCCGTCTGATGCTGCGCCACTTCGCCGTCTTTCTCCAGCGCAACAACCTTGAGGCGCGGGTATTCCTGCGCCAACCGCATAGCCGTCGCAAGCCCGATTATCCCCGCGCCAATCACCGCGATGTCATACCCTTGAAAACTCATCGTTGCGCCCTTTCCTAAAGTGATGCCAACCCTATGCTACCCTAATCCCGATTGATTGTATCACAGCAAACGCTATGGGATGGCCTGCTCTTTTCTCTGCGCTCATATTCTCTTTGCGCCCCCAACCTTTGCGCTAAAAACCCCCGCGCATCACCTCTGCGGGCGCTCCGCGAGCGTTATGGTGGTGATGCCGATTTCGTCTTGGTGGATGTACTCGGCTTGTATGTCCTGCCCGACGTCGAATGTCCACAAGAGCGTTAGGAAGCTCGCCATATCGGGCGTGGGGATGTCGTTGAGCTTGGTGATGACATCGCCTACGCGGATGCCGGCGCTGTAGGCGGGGCCGTCTAGCGTCATTCGGGTTACGATGATGCCTTCGTCAACGCTGAGCCCGAACCGATTGGCGCGCGATGGCGTTACATCCGCGCCGGTGAGCCCGATGAGCGGTCTGACTACGCGCCCGTGTTGTATGAGCGTGTCTATTATCGGCTGCGCGGTGGCGGAGCCTACGGCGAAGCCGATGCCCTGCGCGCGCCGCAGCATAGCGGTGTTGATGCCCACAACTTCACCCTGCAGGTTGATGAGCGGCCCGCCGCTGTTGCCGTCGTTTATGGCGGCGTCCGTTTGTATCAAGCCGTAAAGTTCGCCGCGATCGGTGGTGATGGTGCGCCCGCGCGCGCTCACGATGCCCAGAGTAACCGTGGGGCCGCCCTTGAGCGCAAGCGCGTTTCCCAGCGCCACAACCCAATCGCCGACCTTGATGGCGTCGGAATCGCCCATCTTCACGGTGGCAAGGTCTGCCGCCTCTATCTTGAGCGCCGCCAAGTCGGTTACCCTGTCATAGCCAATCACGGCTGCGTCATAGGTATCGCCGTTGGATAGCGTAACCTTGATGGCGCGCGCGCCCTGAATGACATGGTAGTTGGTAACGATGTAGCCATCCGGCCGAATGACCACGCCGGTGCCGGCGTTTTCATCGTTGAAATCAAAGAACATGCCGCGGCTGACGGATTCCACGGATATGGATACGACCGCCGGCTCTACTTCATGCACAAGGTCTGATATGGACGGCAGAGACGCGAGCGCGGCGGGCGGCGGCGCATCGGAGGCGTCCGGATCGGCGCTGTCCCGCGCGTCTATCACTGCGGCCGGCGGCGAAGCGCTTATCGCTTCCATAGGTTCGCCGGTGAAGGTGGTGAGTTCGCGCGGCGCATCGGAGGCGTCGCCGTCGGAGCAGCCCGCAATCGCGGCGGCAAGGACGGCAAACGCCAGCGTCAGGGCTATGATGCGCGCCACAGAACGCAAGGGGGACGGCGTGTTGCGCGGCGTTGGCTTGCGCGCCGATGTTCGCGGCATAGGATCGACCTGCCGATGATGCTGAGATGATATTTGCGCTGCGTTTGTGCCTTAATGATAGCACAGCGCCGCAATCGGCGGGGTTTGCGGCGGCGGATGCGGGCGGCAGTGGGGACTGCGCGTTGGGGGGGGCGGCAAGGGATATGGACGGCGTTCGACTCGGCGCTGCGCGTCGGGGGAACGGCGCCCGGATCAGGGCAACTCGTCGTCGGGGGCATCGTCGGTTTGCGGATCCAGCGCGCCAAGGCGCGTTTCGTGGGACGCCGTGAGCAGCTCAGTATCGCTTGACACCATGAACATCTGCGGGGAGCCGGGCGCAACCGCGGCGACGGCTAACGCAGTGGCAAGGTGGATGGCGTCGCCTGACCGCAGCCTGCGCTCTTCGGCGATTGCGCCTGCGTCCATTATGATGCTCTCGCTGATGGGCGAAGTCTCAAAGATTTCGCGCCAGTCCTTATCATAGGTGTCTATAAGTACCCTTCTATGGGCTGCGTCGTCTATCCTGCGCGATATTGCCGCCTTAACCTCTACGATAGAGATTTCAGAAGTAACTAGCCGCATCCATGGAACGCGCTCTCTAACGAGCTTGTCCATAAACTCCGTTCCCCTCTCATCGCGCAGGTAGAGCTTCACAATGGAAGAGGCGTCCAGATAGTAGATAGGCATTTAGAGTCCCGCCCGCCTATCTTCTATAATTTGGTCGCTGAGCGTCAAGCCGGGGTATTCCTTGGCGAACAGATCCCGAACTTCTTCACGCGTCATATCTGGGACGCCCTCCTGCCTCAGCATCAGGTGCGCCCGCCGCCGCCCTTCGGCGAACATGCGCTCAAGGTATTCCTCTTTCTCAGCGTCGGACATGCTTCGCAGCCGCTCTAGGCGCTCTTTCCACGCTCGCACATTCGGGCTGACATACTCTTGTTGCTTATCCGGCTGTTGTTGTTTGTCAATCGTCATTGGCTTGTCCTCCGTTGGCGCGCTGTCTTGCGCGGTATGTGAAGCTTGGCGTTCATACCACATCTTCCTGTCCTCAATGACTTGGTCGCTGAGGGTCAAGCCGGGGTATTTCTTGGCAAGCGCATCCCGAAGTTTCTCGCGTGGTATAGCGGGTTCGCCTTCCTGCCTCAGCATCAGATGCGCCAACCGCCGCCCTTCCGCGAACATGCGCTCAAGGTATTCCTCTTTCTCTTCGTCGGACATATTTCGCAGCCGCTCTAGGCGCTCTTTCCACGCCCGCACATTCGGGCTGACATACTCTTGTTGCTTATCCGGCGGTTGTTCGTCAATCGTCATTGGCTCATCCTTCGTTGATGCGCCATCTTGCGCGCTGGGACGGCGCGGCGGGGCGTATGTCAACGCCTGAGTCCGCGTGAATGCGGGTAGATGGCGGGGGCAATGCTTTCGGACACTATCGCATCCAGCTTGGCGGCTATCAGCATTGCGACCATCTCTCTTATCAAGCCGTCCAGCTCTTCATCGGTGATGTAGCCGCTTTGGTGCGCCGAAACGGCGGCGTCAAGCGCAAGTCGAAATTTCGTGAGCAGGGACTGCGCTTCCGCGCTATCGTGGCGCGGCAGAAACTCCTCTTTTGGCTGCAGGCTGCGAGCGCTCTTTGCCAATTGCATTGCGCGAACCTCTTAAAATCAGATTGCCTTGTGTTTTCGTAATGAATGGAGCGCGCATAATTATACACGCTCCATTCATTATATCCATAGCCGCCGCGCCCGCGCATATTGCCGCTCACACCGCCACAACGCCGTTCACCAGCGCGCCTATTCGCTCGATCGCGATGCTTACCCGGTCGCCCGGCTCAAGCGTGAAGTCCGGGGGCGGCACTATGGAGGTGCCCGTCAGCACGGCGGTCATGTTCGGCACGCGGTTGTGGCGCTGGAGCCAGTCCGCCAGCTCAGCGCAGGCGCGCGCCATTTGCGCGGTGTTCGTTTCGCCGCTGAACACAACCTCGCCGCCGCGCTCGATTTCGCAGCGCACAGCCAGCGCTTGGGCGTCCCCCACGGTCTCAGCGCTGGCGAAGCACGGGCCGATGGCGCAGCAACGATCGAATACCTTCGCCTGCGGCAGGTATAGGGGGTTTTCGCCCTCGATTTGGCGGCTGCTCACATCGTTGCCGATGGTGTAGCCGATGATTTCGCCTTCGTACAGCACAAACGCAAGCTCAGGCTCCGGCACATTCCAGTTGGAATCCGCGCGTATGCCGACGGCGTCCGAATGCGCCACGCAGCGATCCGCGGTAGCCTTGAAGAACACTTCCGGCCGCTCAGCGTTATAGACTTGCGAATACACATCCGGCGTTCCGCTTTCGCGGCGGCGTTCCATTTCGCTGGTCTTGTAGGTAACGCCCGCCGCCCATACCTCAGGCGGGCGAAACGGCAGCGCCACGCGCATGCCATCCGCGCCGCTCAGCGCGTCCGCCAAGTCGAACTCCGTATCCGACAGGCTGCGCGCCAAGTCTTTGTAGATGAGCCGCAGCGCCACTTCGTCGATGCTGCGCTCCGCAAGCCACGCCGCCTGCGCCAAGTCCGCCAGTTCGGTCAGCGACGGCCGCAGCATGGTCAGATCCGTCAGCGTCCCTTCGCGCGGCTCCGCCATCAGATGCCGCTTGCCGTCTGCGTCTATAAAAGTGTAGTACCTCATATCGGCTAACCCTATTTTCCCTTATTAACCTTTGTTGAACCTTTGCGCCGCCGCGCCTTTGCGTTAATCACACCGCAAAGGCGCAGAAGCCGTTAGTCGCGGTTATCCGTTTTTGTTCGCCAGCGCCGCCGTGATTTTGGCGGGCGTCATTGGCAGTTCGGTCATTCGGACGCCGATTGCGTCGCTGACGGCGTTGGCGATGGCGGCCATGGGCGGCACGATGCAGGCTTCGCCCACGCCGCGCACGCCGTAGGGATGGCCGGGGTTGGCAACCTCGATCAGCACGGTGTCTATCATCGGCACATCCAGCGAAACGGGCATGCGGTAGTCCAGGAACGAGGAGTTCAGCATTGCGCCGCCTTCGTCGAAGCAATACTCTTCGTTCAGCGCCCAGCCGATGCCCTGCACGGCGCCGCCCTGCAGCTGCCCTTCCACGTAACTGGGATGTATCGCCTTGCCCACATCCTGCAGCGCGGTGTAGCGCAGCACATCAACCTTGCCCGTATCGGCGTCGACTTCGACGTCGACGATGTGCATAGCGAAGGCGTTGCCCACGCCCGCCGGGTTCACGGTGGCGCGCCCCACGATTGGGCCGCCCGTGCCGTTGAGCCGCGCGGCGAGTTCGCCGAAAGTCATTGCCAGCGCATCGTCTTGGCGGTGGCGCAGAACGCCGTCGGCGTACTCAACATCGGCGGCGTTCACATCCCATATTCGGGCGGCGCGCTCGATCATCTGCCGCCGAACGTCCTGCGCCGCTTCATAGCAGGCGCGCCCCGTCTTGAAGGTAACGCCGCTGCCGCCGGCGCCGGAGCAGTAGCCCACCGAGTCGGTGTCCACCACCGACGGCTTGACATCGGTTGCGTCAATGCCCAGAACCTCTGCCACATGGATCGCCATAACCGCGCGGCTGCCGCCGATGTCCGGGGATCCCTCGACTAGGCTTACCGTGCCGTCCGGGTTGACGCTTGCCACCGCGCTCGCCGGGCCGCTGCCGTTGAACCAGGCGCCGCTCGCCACGCCCCTGCCGCGATGCTTGCCCTCAAGCGGCGTTTGATAGTGGGCGTGATCGCGCGCCGCCTCCAGCATCTCTACATTGCCGATGCGCCGAAACACAGGGCCGGCCGGCTGCCGCGTCCCTTCCTTGGATGCGTTCAGCAGACGGAATTCCACCGGATCTATGCCAAGTTCGCGCGCTAGTTCGTCAACCACGGATTCGGCGGCGAATGCGGCGGCAGGCGAGCCGGGCGCGCGGTACGCCGCCGATTTCTGCGTGTTCACCACAACATCGTAGCCCTCTATGTGGGCGTTGGGTATCACATAGGGCGCCAGCATTGTGCGGCAGCCCGACGGCACCGGCGAGCCGGGGAATGCGCCCGCTTCGTACAGCAGGCTCGCGGACGCCGCCGTCAGCTTGCCGTCTTTGCTTGCGCCCATCTTGAGGCGTATGTGCGTGGCGGATGTAGGGCCGGAGCCCTCGAACACCTCTTTGCGGCTCATAGCGATTTTCACCGGACGGCTCGCTTTGCGGGACAGCGCCGAAACCACCGGCTCTAGGTACAGCCCGCCCATCCCTTTGCCGCCGAAGCCGCCGCCGATTTCCATCGGCACAACCTTCACTTTGGACAGCGGGATGCCCAGCACGGCAGAGATATGGTCGCGGAAGGCGAAAAGCTGCTGCGTGCTGCACCACACGGTCAGTTCGCCGTCGCGGTTCCAGTACGCCGTAGCCGAGTGCGGCTCGATGTAGCCCTGATGCACCGCCTTGGTGTGAAACTCGCGCTCAACGACGACATCGGCGTCGGCGAAGCCTTGCTCTACATCGCCGTCTTCGAAGACGAAGTGATTGGCGATATTCGTAGGCTTTTCGGCGTCGCCGTAGCCGCCGGAGCGAAACAGCGGGCTTGCCATAGTGAGCAGGCGCTCATGCAGGATGGGGGCGTCATCGCGCATAGCGTCGAAGGCGTTCAGCGCCGGGCGCAAGACTTCATACTCTACATCAACCAGCGCCGCCGCTTCTTCGGCTAGATGCTGGCTTGCGGCGGCGACGGCGGCGACGGCGTGTCCCTTGTAGAGCGCCTTTTCGCGCGCCATAATGTTGCGGCTGAAAAAGCCGTAGTTCACCGCCGCGCCCTCTTCTTGGTCGACGAACTCGGCGGACGCTTCCGGGAAATCCGCCGCGGTAACTACGGCGTGAACGCCCGGCAGCGCCAGGGCGCGCGATGCGTCGATGCTCACGATGCGCGCGTGGGCGTGCGGGCTGCGCGCAATCTTGCCGTACAGCAGCCCCGGCATAGCCGTATCCGCCGCATAGCGCGCGCGTCCGGTAACCTTGTCAACGCCGTCGTGCCGCACCGGGCGCGTCCCCACCACCCGAAACTCTTCATTCGCCAAAACCATATTAGGCTTGTATTCAAGCATATGTGCGCCTCCACAATCCGTATATTCGATACTGCTTGATGTTGCTGTTAATGTATCACATCTTTGCGCCCCTACGCCCTTGCGCCAAAAATCTCCGCAGATTTCCCCCGAAATTCCCCAATTTACCCCTTGACACACCCGTTCTGTTATCTATAATAGAGCGTATGACCATCGACGCCACAATACAACGCCTCACCAACGACGGCGAAGTAGTAGTCCAGTTCCTTGTAGATGTCATACAAGGAACCAACTACAACGCCCCACTCGGCCACCGCATAAAGTCGGCCGAATGGCTCTCCGCGCTAGGCGGCTTCATCCCCGAAGACGCCATCCCCAAATCCGCAACCATTCGCCCACGACCCAAGTCCGAACCTGAGAATGGCAAGCGGGACAAGCGGGACGAAAGACCTGAAGTTACCGAAAAGCAAATCCTGCACTTCGACATCGCCCGCCTCATCAAGCAAGAGACCAACGACGGCGAAACCGTCGTAGAATTCCTAATCAGGGTAATCTCCAAGATTGAGAAATCGGGCGAAAACTTCACCCCCGCCGCAAGAATGCGCGCCGCCAAAGAGCTCCTAATCAGAGGCTTCGGCAGCGCAATCCCCGGCGTCAGCCGCATCCTATCAGGCAAAACCGAAGAACTCGACTCATATCTCTCCAAGATTGTACGGGAATACACCGACCACGGCGCTGACTCCGTGCGCTTTCTCGTAAAGGCGATGGAAAACAAAACCCCCGAGGCGACCTCAAAAGGCGCCCAAACCCCCTACCCCAAGTTCGAGCGCCAACGCAAAGGCAAGCCCGCCGAAGGATTCACCGCGTCCCAGCGCGTATGGGCCGCCTGCGAACTCCTGCGCCGCGCCTACGACATCCGAACCGACCACATCACCCCCGAAGACATCCAGGCATATTGGAAGTCCCAATCGCCCGCCGCCGACAATGCCGCCGACGCTGACTCCAGCCCCGACATCGACCGCATGGGCATCACCCCCAAAGACATCCAAGCCGAAACCCCCGCCATAGCGCGCGCATCCAAGGTAGCCGACAACGCCGCCACCCGCGATAAGAGCGAAAAGCGCCCCGCCGCCGTCAAAGAAAACCCCGACGCCGACAACACGCCGTCAGACACCCTCGACCGTGCCGCTCGACGCCGCCAAAAGCGCGACGCTCGCAAAGCCCAAAAGCGCGCAGCCACCGAGCAACCCGCCGCTGCCAAGAATATCCCCGTCGCCGAAAAGCCCGCCATCACCGCCGAAAAGCGTGATGACCACAAGCAACGCGACGACGCCGAAAAGCGCGAAGACAACAGGCGCAACGCCGCCAACACGCCGTCAGCCAACCCCGGCAGAGCCGCACGCCGCCGACAAAAGCGCGCCGCCCGCAAAGCCCAAAAGCGCAACGCCGCCAACACGCCCTTCGCCAACCCCATACCGGGCATCCATGCCACCGACATCAACGAAAATACCGTAGTCTTCTCTCACGAACCCATATCCCCCGAAGAATTGACGCGCTTGCGGAAAACCCTCGCCCAACCCGACGACATCCCCCCAAACGCCCGAAGCCCCTAAGCCCCTCTGCGCCGAAACCTTGGGCAGACCCTTTACGCCCCTGCGCCTCTGCGTCAAAAACCCTACGCAGACCGGACCCTTTGCGCTAAAATTTTTGCCGCGCGCACGCCTTTGCGTTAAACTAAACGCGCGCTCACAAGCGTCTCGATCCGATACGTCGGCCTATCCGCGCCCTCAAGCCCGGCGCCCGGCCGCCCCACGCCGCCCGCCATAAGCGCCGACGCGATACCGTACGCGTTCGCCCCCCGAATATCCGTGTCCGGCGTATCCCCGATCATCACCATATCCCGCGTCCCGCTGCGCCGCTGCGCCTCCGCGAACATCGCCCCATGCGGCTTGCCCAACCGCTCAAACTCAAGCCCGTCCATTCGCGGATACCGCTGACGCAGCGCCGCCTCCAATATCAGCGCCACGCTGCCGCTCGCCATCCCGAAACCCCCGTCATCCGGATACACCAAGTCCGGATTCGGCAGCAGCAGGCGCGGCGTATCCCCCCCGTCAATCTTGCGAAACAGCGCGCTTATCGCCGCATTCACCCCCTCTATGAACGGAAACCCCGATTGGTCGCCCACAACCACAACATCAAACGCCTCGCCCGCATCAACCACAACGCCGCCCGCCCGCCGCACATACTCCGCGCTGTCCGCCGTCCCCAATACAACGCAGCGCGCTCCCCGAAGCCCATTCTCGGCGAAGTATCCCCGCAGCAGACCGCCCGATGTGATAATCCGATCGGCGGCCACCGCAAGCCCAACGCTCTGATAGCGCCGCGCGCGCGTCTCCGGCAGTGCCGATGCGTCATTCGTCAGCACATAGTACGGCTTGCCCAGCCGATTCAGCCGCCCAATCAGCGCCGCAGCCCCCGGCAGCGCCCCCACCGAGTACGACAGCACCCCGTAAGCGTCAAACAGAATCGCCGAATACCGCTCAATCAGTTCGTCAATCGCAATATCAATCGCAGCGTCCATAGCCATAGTGTACAACCCACGCCCGCCGAATTGCCACTTGGCGCAAGCCGCCGCGCTTGCCGTTTGATTAAACAAAGTCAAAAAAAGACTCCAAGTTCGCTTGGACTGCCCCAACCCGCTTGTGTTATTCATATTAACAAGCGACTTACGCAATATCGCCATCCGCCCACTAGCGCCCCGCCGACTAGCAGCCGTAACGCCCCGCCATCGACATAGCCACGCAACCGCAGCCACGGGAGTTGACATATGCGAACACTCATAATCCTACCCATCATCGCCCTGCTTTTCGCATCCATCGCTTGCTCATCCGCCAGCGAACCCATCGTGTTCACATCCGACAGAGACGGCAATATGGAGATATACGCCATCGACCCCAATAACGCCGCCGAACTCGTCAATCTCACCAAAAGCGCCGACAACGAATTCGCCCCCGCCATATCCCCCAACGGCAGGATGCTGGCATTCCTGTCCGGCGACGACCGCGAAAACGCCCTCAATGTGCTGTCCCTGCACAACGAAAACCACCCCCGCATCACCATCGGCAGCATGGAAGGCGGACACCGCGACCATAGCTGGGCGCCCTCCAGCGAGCGCATATCCTACCTAGTCCAAAACGGCGGCGATCCCACCTCACACGTCGTCGGCTACGACGGCTCCTTCGTCATGGATCTCACATCCGTGGTCGCCGACGAAATCGGCGGCTGGTCTTACGACGGCAGCACCGTCGCTTTCGTGGTCAACAGAGACGGCGCGCAGGGCATCTACCTCCGCAATCCCGACGGCGTCAACGAAGTCCGCCTCACCACCACCCCGGACTACAACCCCGTCTGGTCCCCCAATTCCCACAAGATAGCCTTCCTATCCGACCGCGACGGCAACCCCGAAGTCTATGTGATGAACTCCGACTCATCCGAACAGCGCCGCCTCACCAACACCGCCAGTGCCGAATACGACATAACATGGTCCCCCGACGGCCGAAAGCTCGCTTTCGTGGGCGAAGAAGACGGCAACGCCGAAATCTATGTTGTGGACGTCCGCAGCGGCGAAACCGACCGCCTCACTCGCAACGGCGTACGCGACGACCAACCGGTTTGGTCACCGGACGGCAGCCGCATCGCTTTCGTGTCTTACCTAGACGGCGACGGCGAAATCATCATGATGGACGCCAACGGCAAAAACCAAGTGCGCCTCACCAACAACGCCTTCGACGACTCCAGCCCCGCCTGGTAACGATAGCCGTTGCGCGCGCCAATGCGCGATGCGATGCGTAAGCGATAGCGTTGCGCCAATGCGCGATACGCGCGATGCGTAAGAGATAGGGACGGATAACAGACAAGAGAGCAACAGCATTCGGGCGCATAGCCGCAGACCACGCGCTTGCGCCCCTTGCCCCTAGCCTACTCCAACCCATCGGGATGCCGCGTGTGCCAGTCCGTCAGCGATTGGTATGCGCGCGCCACCGCGATGATGCGGTTTTCGTCATACGCCCGCCCCATAAACTGAACGCCCGTCGGCAAACCCGCGTCCGAAAACCCGCTCGGCGCGCTTATCGCCGGCAGTCCGGTGCCGTTGCCCACCGCCCCCATAATGTCCCGCGCGCCGCCCGTCGTAACGCTGCGAAAATCCCGGTCGATCGGCGTTGCCGTAACCCCGCGCGTGGGCGCGACCAGCGCATCGTAGGGCGTCATCAGTTCGTCCGCGATCCGCGCCACCTTGCGCCGCAGCCGCAGCGCCCGTATGTAATCCTGCGCCGGTATCATAAAGCCCGCATGCAGATGGCGGTATGCGGGCGCAGTCAGTTCGGCAGCGCCGCCGCTCTCCAAAAACTCTTCAAACGCGCTCGCCGCCTCAGCGTTCAAGATTGTGCGCGTTATCGCGTCATACGGCATATCCGGGAACTCGATCTCTTCTATATCCGCAACGCCGCCCAGCGCAGCCAGCGCCCGCTCGAAGTTCACGCCAACCTCGCGCTGAACATCGTCCGTTACGCCCTTGACCACCGCCAGCCTGAACCTGCGCTTAGGCGCATCCCCGCCGTCATAGCGGTAAGGCGTATCCACGGTTGTGGGGTCATTAGGATCCGCCCCCGCAATCGCTTCCAGCACAATGCCGCAGTCGTCGGCCGTAAGGCAGAGCGGCCCCAGTTTGTCCAGCGTCCAAGACAGCGCCATTGCGCCGTAGCGGGTTACCCGCCCGTAGGTGGGACGCAAGCCCGCCAACCCGCAGTTGTTCGCCGGCGACAAGATGGATCCCCAAGTCTCAGAGCCTATCGCAAACGGCGCTAGTCCGGCGGCGACCGCAGCGCCCGAACCGCTCGACGACCCGCCCGACCACGCCGCGCTATCGCCCCAAGGCGTTATCCCCGGCCCCGTGAACGATGCGCTGGGCTGCCGATAGCCCATCCCGCCCGCAAGCTCCACCATCGCCAGTTTTGCGCCTAACACAGCGCCCGCCCGCTCAAGTCGGCGCACCACCCCGGCGTCATAGTCAAAAGTCCGATTGCGAAACGGCGCCGCCCCCCAAGTGGTGGGAATGCCGCCCGATGTGGCAAGCAAATCCTTTGCGCCGTAGGGGATGCCGTGCAGCAGTCCCTTGTATGCGCCCGCCGCGATTTCCCGCTCTGCCCGCCGCGCCTGCGCCATTGCGCGCTCGCCCGTTATCGTTACCACGGCGTTGTAGCGCGGCCCTATGCGCTCAAGCCGTTCCAAGAATATCTCTGCCAGCTCAACCGGCGACGCCTGCCGCGTCCGCACCAGCTCGCCCAACTCCCGTATGGGCATAAAGACGGGGTTAACGCTCATATCACGCTCCACGCTGTTCGCTCTCTTATCTGCGTATGCGCCGCATCCGCCGCGCGCATCTGCGATTGCCGTATCTGCCGCGCGTACCTGCGATTGCCGTATCTGCGATTGAGATAGGAATGCGCCGCGCAGTCAGTCCCCGCGATGCGGCGTCGCCACGAAGGGAATATCGCCGTTGTCCGGCGGCACGGCGCGCATAGCGTCCGACGCCTTTACGATACCGCGCACGCTCTCGATCGCCTCATCCAGCTCGCCCGCGCTCATCCGATCGCCATAGCGCCCCCGCACAATGTCCATCAGCGCTTCCACCCTGCCGCCATCCGCCTTGCTTTCGCCGCTCATAATTGCCTCCGCGCTCACTTATTGATGTTGATAACCTATGTCGACCGCTATGGTATTCCCGATTGCCGCGAATGTACAGACGGCAGCGCCAATGCGTCAATGCGCCAATCACGGCGGCGCTTGGAACCGCGGGCATTTGGAAGTACTGCATCGGGGCTTGCGTCAATACAGAAAACGCCAATCACGGCGGCGCTTGGAACAGCAGCGTATTCGGATATGTTATGCGCCACGCAAACCAGAACATCACATTGGACGGATGCGCCGCCAGCGTTTGAGACGGATCGGCGGCGTTCACAAGCGTATCGCGCGTTACCCGCCACTCTGCGCCGTCTGCGTCTATCAGCATGCGCGGCAGGCTATCGGGCGCATTCGGCGGCAGGCTGAACTCGCGCCCATCGCCGCGAAACGCCAGCGCATCCAGCGAGCCGGCCGACGCTATCACAACCACATCCACGCCGTTCACGCTATCGTTCACAAGCCGCAATCGCTGCAGCGCGTCAATGGGATACGCCTTGTGAACGCCGCCGACCGCTATCCCAAGAACCTCGCGCTTTGGCGGCAGGCTATCGTCCCTATCCCACACGGGGAACATCGTGTCGGCATCCTGCCGATAGGCGAAGTAGATTGAGCGCGGATCGTCTTCGCGTTCATAGCGCGCGGGCGAATAGTAGCCCGTGCGCGGGGACATTACGCCGGTGTTCGGATGCTCCGCCCGCCATTCGCCCCAGGTGGTCAGCGCAACCGGCAGAACCTCAAGCTCCATCCCGCCGCCAACCAGTTCGCCCACGATGGGCTTGCCCAGAAGCTGGCTCCAAAGCGTGTTCGTCTTGCGGTCGTACATAACCTTGTTGCTGCGATACAGCAGCCCCGATGTGCCGAAGGTGGTGGGCTCGCCGTCTATTCGGGCGGAATACACGATTCCGCCGTTGCACAGCGTTCACCAAGACAGCGCGATCGGTTCGCCGCCCACCACATCGTTGACCATCTCATGGGCGTTGGCGATACGCAGCGGATAGGCGCGCGCGTCCCCGTTGATGGACACGCCGAACACGCGCTCATCGGGCGCTAGGAAGTCGGCTTCATCGGGCGTCAGCATAGTCGGATCGCGGATGTCCGGGATGCCGTCGGGAAGCACGCCGCCCCACACAAGCTCAGTCGGATCGACTGCGATTGCGCCATCGCGCGCCGGGGCTAGGAAGCGCCTGAAGCGCGGCGAAATCTCGGACAGCAGGTTTATCTTCCAATCGAGATAGCCGTCGGGCGGTGGGTATTCGGCGCTATGCCGGCCAAGCCATTCCATCCACTGCTTCCAATCCTCGCCGCCGTATGCCTCGCCGGTGAGCGCGCGCAGTACATCGGCCGTCGCCTCGCGCGCATTGGCGGTCGACTGAAACCGCATCGACTCCACCAGCGCCGCCACAAGCGATATATCGCCGTTTTGCCGAACCTCTGCCAGCGCCTCATAGGTGCGATTGCCGGTTCTGCCAAAGCCCGGAAACACCTTGTACATAGCGCGGTTGGAGTCGTAGGCTATCGGAGTGGGCAACGCCGTGGGCGCAAGGCTTGGCGTTGGCGCAACGGTTGCAGTTGACACGGGCGCTGCCGCAGCGATTGCCGTGGGCGCAGCGACGACGGATGGCGCAGTCGGCAGCGGCGCAACAATGGCAGTTGGCGCAGACGCAGCGGTTGGCGCGGCAATGGGCGCATCATCGGTAGCGCACGCCGTCGTTGCGCCCGCAAGCAAGGCGCTGCATGCAAGCCAAACGGCGGCGATTGCCCAAAATCGCAAGTTATCCATATCGCTCTCTAAACCGCTCTCTAGTGCCGATTAGATGCAGCGCCTATCGTGGGGATGCGGGCGAGCGATGCGGTTGGCAAATCGCAAGCGCGGCCGGTAATCAATCCCAATTCGCGGTTTGCAACTAATCCGTGATTCGCAATTAACCCAACTAGCCATCGGAGGTTCGCAATGGCGCAGGTGGAATTCTACACATGGGCTCGCTGAAGTACATGCCGCAAGGTGAAGGCGTGGCTTTCACAAGCAGGCGTGGAGTTGAGCGAGCGGGACTTTTTCAAGGACGGCTTTACGGAGGCTGAGCTTCGGGCGCTTCTGGGCGACACGCCGCCCGCGGATGTGTTTTCGTGGCGCAGTCCGTCGGCGCGCAAACTTGGGTTGGACAGGGATGCGGCAACGCCGGATGAGCTGATACGGCTTATGGTAGGCGAGCCGCGCCTTGTGCGCCGCCCGCTGATACGCGCCGATGGGCGGCTCATCGTGGGGACGGACAAGCGCGCAATGGCGGCGGCGTTCCCGGACGCTTAGAACGGCATGCCCACTGAGCGCAAGTGCGGGGCGGTTCGCATTGAAACTATGAGACCGCCCCGCTATGCTTACGCTACCGATGTTCTGATTTGCCGAACTCGCGAACATCGTTTGGGCGCATAAGCCTAGCGGGGGATGGAACTATGGCGTTGGGACAAGCGCAGGAATTGGAAACCAACCGCCTTATCGTGGGCAACTGCGTTGAGGCGCTGTCCGAAATTCCGTCGCGCTCGATAGACTTGACGGTAACATCGCCGCCCTACGATAAACTCCGCAACTACAACGGGTTTGAGTTTGACGCAAAGGGCGTGGGCGAGGCGCTGCTGCGGGTAACCAAGCCCGGCGGCGTGGTGGTATGGGTGGTGGGCGATAACATAGACGGCGGGCGCTCAATGACGAGCTTCCGCCAAGCGGTGATGTTCCAAGACATAGGCTTCATCGTCCACGATGTTATGATTTACCAGAAGCGCAACACGCCGTTTATGCGCTCCAACGCCTACACAAACGCATGGGAGTTTATGTTCGTGCTGTCCAAGGGCGGGCCGCCGAAGACATTCAACGCGCTCAAAACGCCCACGGTTCGCAGTGGCGAGGAGCTTCTGACGCACAACAAGCTTGCGGACGGCGTCAACAAGAAGCGCAAGGCGCGCCTCAACCGCGAAAAGACGCGCACCAATATATGGACTTACGCGGTTGGGCTTGGCGGCACAACGCGGGACAAGATAGCGTTTCGGCATCCGGCGGTGTTCCCCGAAAAATTGGCGGCGGATCACATCTTGTCTTGGACGAACCCCGGCGATGTGGTGCTTGACCCGATGTGCGGCTCCGGCACAACCTGCAAGATGGCAAAGGCGCACGGGCGGCGGTATATCGGCATAGACATATCGCAAGAGTACATAGACATCGCGCGCCAAAGATTGGACGCCGCCGAGCAGGGGACGCTGTTGGGGGCGGTGGCAGAGTGCGATTACTAATCGACCAACGCCGCCCCTGACTGCTATCGGTTGCGTCTTAATCTCACGCGCAGATCGATGCCTGTGGTTGCCGCACGCCTACGGCCTTACCGCGCGCTTTTCGCGCTCGGCGAGCTTTTTGAGCATCGGTTGGGCGAGTTTGATGAATTTGCAGGCTAGGTAGCGGGTGTCGCGCGGGTCTATCAGGTCGACTACGTCGCCGTGGTGGGCGGCGCGGAAGGGCGAGCGCAGGCGCAGCAGGCGGTTCTCTATCATGCGGCGGTGCGCCTCGGGGTCGGGCGCCGATTCGATTTCGCGGCGGTAGGCGGCGGCTACACCGCCCTCGATGGGGATGCCGCCCCATTCGCCGGCGGGCCAGCCGAAGCGCAGGTTTAGGCCGTCGGGATGGCCAAGGCTGTGCGCCGCGTCGGCCGCAACGCCGTATGCCTTGCGGACGTTGAACTCGATTTTGGGGACTTTGGCTTCGGCGCTTGCGATAAGCGCGCGCACGCCCCGCCGCATGGTGGCGATGCGCTCGGCGTGCGAACCCAGCATGAAGCCGGGCATATCCAGGAATATGATGACCGGCAGGTTGAAGGTATCGCAGAGGTCGACGAAGTGGCTGTACTTTTCGGCCGCCCAGCCGTCCATAGCGCCCGCGAGGCGCATGGGATCGCTGCCGATGACGCCCACGCTGTAGCCGTCCAAGCGCGCGAAGCCGGTTATGAGCGAACCCGCCCAGTGCCGCCGCATCTCAAAGAAATCGCCGTTATCCACCACCAGGCGAATGAGCTTGCGCGGGTCGTAGCCGCGCCGTCGGTTGGGCGGGATGATGTTGAGGAGCTCTTCGGGGCGTCTGTCCGGCGGATCGCCCGTCTCTACGCGCGGAGCGACTTCGTTGGTGGTGTTGGGCAGATAGGATATGAACGCCTTAATCTGCTCGAAGGCGTCCTCTTCGCTTTCGGCTTCGTTGTCCACTTGGCCGCTGTCGTGGACGTGCATCATATAGCCGCCGAGTTCTTCTTTGTCGAGGGTTTCGCCGATGGCGCGGCGCACCACGGGCGGACCGGAGGGGAATATCTGGGATTGCCCTTTGACCATAACGGTGAAGTGGGACATAAGCGCGAAAGCGGCGGGGGCGCCGGCGACGGAGCCCATAATGCCGGATGCCACGGGGACGCGGCGCATAAGCTCAACGCCCTTCCACCAGAGTTCGCCGCCCGGCAAGCCCATATGTCCGGCGGCTTCGTCGGACTTGGAGCTATGCCCCACGCCTTCGACGAGTTGGATGTAGGGGATGCCGTATTGGATGGCGAGCGGCTGGATGAACTGGCGGGCGTGCTTGCGGACGTTGTGGGGGCTGCCGCCGGATATGGTGAAGTCGTCGCCGCCGATGGCGACGGGGCGGCCGTCTATTTCGGCAAGACCCATCACATAGGCGCCGGGCGTGAAAGCGGTGAGATTGCCGTTTTCGTCGTATTCGGTTGCGCCAACCATCGGGCCGGCTTCAACGAAGCTGCCAGGGTCGGCAATCATATCGATGCGCTCGCGGACGGTGTAGCGCCCGCCATTATGCTGCCGTTCCACGCGGTCGGGGCCGCCTAGTTCGCTTGCCAGGCCGCGTATGTACTGCATATCGTCAATGGCGGCTTCCCAAGCCATGCCGGGTTTCCACATTTCGCGGTTCTTGTCAATCGGCATCTTGCGCCTCCAGAAAGGCTAGGTTAGGTTGTCCAAGAGGGCGGTGGTGTATCTGCCGGCGGTGAAATCGGGATGCGCCAGCGCTGCGGACAGGGTGGGGATGTTGGTCTTGACGCCGGCGATTTGGGTTGCATCGAGCGCATCGCGCATAAGCGTGATTGCGGCTTGTCTGTCTTCACCCCAGGCTATGAGTTTGGCGAGCAGCGGGTCGAAGAACGGCGTAACGGCGTCGCCCGCGCGATAGCCGGTGTCCACGCGCAGGTTGGCGATTGTGGGCGTGTCGAAGGCGTCCAGAGCGCCGGGGGAAGGGATGAATGTGCGCGGGTCTTCGGCGTATATGCGGCATTCGATTGCGCTGCCGTTCAGATGGGGTTCGGCGTCGATGGACAGCGGCATGCCGGCGGCGGCTCTCAGCTGCTGCTCAACGATGTCCACGCCGGTGACCATTTCGGTAACGCCGTGTTCAACCTGCAGGCGGGTGTTGGCTTCCAGGAAGTAGGCGTCTTGTTCGGCGCTCAATATGTACTCGAAGGTGCCTGCGCCCACATAGTTGGCAGCGCGCGCGGCGTTCACGGACATATCGAGCAGGGATCGGCGCAGATCGGCGTTCAGTGATGGCGCCGGGGCTTCTTCGATGACCTTTTGGTGGCGGCGCTGGACGGAGCATTCGCGCTCGCCGAGTTGGCGCACATTGCCGTGAGTATCGGCGATGATTTGGACTTCGATATGGCGTGAGTCGGGGAGATAGCGTTCCAGGTACACGTCGGCGCTGCCGAAAGCGCGCAACGCGGATGAGCTTGCGCGTCGGGCGGCGCGTTCTAGGCGGGCTTGGCTATGGACTATCTGCATGCCGATGCCGCCGCCGCCGTCGGTCGCTTTGACCATAAGCGGCAAGCCAATGCGCTCAGCGGCGGCGGCAACCGCTTGGCTGTCGTCGGCCGCAACTTTTTCGCCGGGCAGCACGGGAACGCCGAGTTCGGTCATCTTGCTGCGCGCCGCCCACTTGTCGGCCATAAGGCGCGCCACGTCGGTGGGCGGGCCCACGAAAGCGATGCTGCTGCGGGCGCATTCGGCGGCCAAGGCGGGGGATTCGGACAGAAAGCCGTAGCCGGGATGGATGGCGTCGGCGCCGCTCTGAACCGCGATTTGGGTTACGGCGGCGGCGTCAAGGTATGCGCCTGCCGGGGTATCGCGCTGCGGCAGCGCATAGGCTTCGTCGGCGAGTTCGGCGTGCAGCGGGTTCGCTTCCGCCGGGGAGTGGACGGCGACGGTGGGAATGCCAAGCGCGCGGCAGGTGCGTATGATGCGGCAGGCGATTTCGCCTCTGTTGGCTATGAGAACTTTTGCGAACATAGCGCGGCTCACGATAGGGTTAGGGTAATCATAGGGTCGTCCTGCGCGATGTGCTGGTTGGGGCGGATGAGGATTTCCTTGACCGCGCCGTCGTATTCGGACAGAATTTCGTTTTCCATCTTCATGGACTCAATCACCACCAGCAGATCGCCGGCGGCGATTTCGTCGCCGACGGATACGCATATTTCAACAACAAGCCCGGTTATGGGCGCTTCAACTGCAATGTCTTCCAATCCAGTGCCACCTTTTCGGTTCAGTTTCGGTTCGGTTATGGGGCGCTACTTGGGCAGCGCGGCGGTTTGGGGGCGGCCAAGCAGGTCGTTCAGCACAAGGGCGTTGTGCGCTCCGGGGGGAGCGGACGCGCGCCAGGTTCGCTTGTTCAGCCCGTCCGTGATTATCGCCTGTCCCGGATAGGTCATTACGCCTATGTCCGGTTCGTCAAGATCGACGAAGAAATCGCGCTGCCGCAGGTGCGGATCGTTGAGCAGGTCGATGTTTGTGTGCGCCGCGCCGGCCGGAATGCCCGCGGTTTGCAGCGCGCGCATCGTCTCAAGCGCATCGCGGGGCTGCGTCCAATCGGCGATGACGCGGTTTAGGGCGTCCTCATTCGTCTTGCGCGCGGTTTGGCTGCGAAAGCGCTTGTCGTCCGCGAGTTCGGGCATTTCCATTATGCCACAGAGCGCGCGCCACTGCTCTTGAGATGTTACAGCAATTGCGAGCCATCTGTCATTGCCGCGCGCCGGATATACGCCGTGCGGGGCGTGTTTATGATGCTTGTTGCCTTGACGCGGCGGTTGGCGGCCGTTGTGGGACACCGCGGCGATGTGTTCGCCGATATGGCATACGGGGCCTTCCGCAAGCGCAAGGTCGATGAACTGGCCTTCGCCGGTCGCGGTGCGGTGGCGCAGGGCGGTCAGCATAGCGGCGGCGGCGTTGAGTCCGGCGACGGGATCGGGGTAGGCGATGCCGGATGTCATAGGCATTTCGTTTTCGTAACCCATAAGGCTTGGGACGCCGGTGATGGATTCCACCGAGGTGCCGTATGCGGGGAATTCGGCGTTTGCGCCGCTTGCGCCGTAGCCGGACAGCGAACACATAATCAGGTCGGGGCGGACGCGGCGCAAAGCGGGATAGTCCAAGCCGAAGTTGCGCATCACATGGGGGCGGAAGCTTTCAATGACGATGTCGGACACCGCCGCCAAGTCTAGGAAGGCGTCTCTGCCGTCCTGTAGGTCGAGGCGCAATGCGATATGGTCTTTGTTGCGGCCGAGTTTGTTGTTGGTTCCCATAGTTCTGTCTTGGGGGATGCGCGGGTCGGATATGCGGATGACATGCGCGCCGAAATCGGCGAGGATGCGGCCGACAAGCGGGCCCGCCCATACGCGGGTTAGGTCGAGAACGCGCACGCCGTCGAGCAAGGCTTTGCGGGCGGGCTTGGCGCTTGGCGGCGGGGGGCTGACGGCGTTGGATGCAGCGCCGTCGACGCTAATGCCGTTGGATGCAGCGCCGTTGTTCCTAACGCCGGCGTCGTTCCTAGCGCCGTCGACATCGACATCCGAATGGGCGCGCGCTAGGGCGGAGGCGGTGTGTTCGCCTAGCGCGGGGGCTCTTGTGAAGGCGGGCGGCGTTTCGCTCATATGATAGGGGACCGTGGGGAAGGTTAGCGCGGCGCCTTGGGGATGCTCGATGCGTTGGAACAGGCGGCGCTCTGCGTATTGGCCGTCTTGCAGGGTTTCGGTTATGTCCAGGACGGGGGACGCCGGCACGGAGTACACGCCGGCGGCTAGATCTACTATCTCTTGGCGCGTCTTGTCTTTCACCCAATCAAGCAGGATTTCGTCTATGAGATGGGCGGCGTCGCGCAGGCTTGGGGCGGCGGCTATGGGGGAATCTATCAGCAGGTCTTCTCTGCCCATAGCGGCGCAAAGGTAGTCCCATTGGTAGGGCGCTGACGCCGAAAAGGTGATGTAGCCGTCTTTGCAGGGCAGGGTTGTGATGGGGTAGCCTCCGATGCGCCGTCCCGCGGCCAGGCGCACGCCGGCGCGCTTGCGAACTATGCCGTCGTAGGTGTGCGCCACGATGGTGAACTGATGCAGCGCAACCAGGGTTTCCATTTCGGATACTTGGACGGGCTGGCCGACGCCGTGGGCGTCGCGCGCTCTGAGGGCGAGCAGAACGCCGGCGTAACCCTTCATCGCGGCTAGGCGCTGCGCCTGGTAGCCGGGCAGCATAAGCGGTTCGCGCGCTTCGTCGCCGGACAGGTAGAGGTAGCCGCCAAGCGCTAGGCTCACAAGCGGGGTTGACTGCCAATCGGCATAGGGGCCGTCAAGCCCGAATGGCGTGAGGGACAGGTTTATGAGCGCGGGGTTGAGCGCCTTGAGGCGGGCGGCGTCGATGCCGAGCGCGCGGCGTTTGCGCGGCTGCCAGTCGTCTATCAGCACATCGGCGTCGCAGATTAGGCGCATTAGGGCGGCCATTCCGTCGGGCGTATGCCAGTCGAGCGCGACGCTCTCTTTGCCCATATTGTCGTAGAGAAAGAGGGCGCCGGCTTCGGGCGGGGGCAGTCCGTTGAGCTGCGGTTCGGCGTAGCGCGTCCAGGCGCCGTGGGGCGGGCGTTCCAGCTTGACGACCCTGGCGCCGAATGCCGCCAGCATACGCCCGCAGAATGCGCCGCCGACGGACTCGGCTGCTTCCACGACGGTTATGTCGGACAGCGGCGATCCACTCATACGGCTGCGCCTTTCGGCTATGCGGCGTTGGTGTCTGCGCGCGCGCCGTTTCGGCGGTCGGCGATGCTCCAGCCTGCGCCTAGCACAAGCGCCGCAAGCACGAGTTTGACCAGGTCGCCAGGGATGAAGGGATAGACGGCGCCGGCGAATAGTTCGCCTTCTGCGGGCCAGCCGTAGTTGAAAACCGAAAGCCATATGAGCGCGGGGACATACACCCATATGTTGCCGAGCAGCATCGCCCATAGGCTTTTGGCGCGTATCCAGCCGCGCTCGGACATAAATCCGATGATTGGCACGGCGGTCAGAAAGCCGATGAGATAGCCGCCGGTAACGCCGGTGATTGCGCCGATGCCTCTGTTGAAATCCCAAGAGAGGTCGGGGTTGGCGAACATCGGGGCGCCGACGGTTCCCAGCAGGTAGTACACGATGATGGCTAGGCTTCCCCATCGGAGTCCGAGAAAGCCGCCCATAGCCAGGACGCCGGCGGTTTGGAATGTGATGGGGACGGGGTTGTCGGGCAGGTAGAAGTAGAGTTTGCCGCAGACGGCGAGGGCGATAACCGCCGCGAGCGCAAGCAGCGCGCGCTGCAGGGTGGTGAGCGAGGGGAAGAGCGCATCCATAAGGGATGGGTTGCGCGCGCCGATGAGCGGCGTGGCCGCATCGCGGACGCGCGCGGCGCTTGCGCCGGTGGTCATTTGCATCGAGACTTGCCTCCGAATAAGAACGCCGAAAGGTTGGCGTGATGGTAACAACGGTTGCGCGCGAGTGTCAAGGGCGTGGGGCGGCTATAGGCGGCGGGGCGGCGGTATATCGCGGCGGCGCTATGACCAGTTGGTTTGCTGCAGGGATGGGATAGCGCCGTCCCCTGCGCGCCACGGGGCGGCGTCGTCCCGCCACGGGTTCGCCTTCAGCCAGTCTTCGTTCATCGACACGCCTAGCCCGGGGGCGGTGGGCAGCGGCAGGAAGCCGTCTTTTTGCGCGGGGAAATCGCCGTCGCAGGCGTCTTGGAACCACGGATGGATGCCGCCTTCCTGTATCATGAAGTTCGGCACGCAGGCGTCCAGATGCAGGGATGCGATTGTGCAGAGCGGGCCATAGGGGTTGTGCGGTTGGAAGCCGACGTAGTGGGCTTCCGCCATCGCGGCGATTTTCTTGAGCTCGGATATGCCGCCGCCCTGCACGATGTCGGGTTGGATCATCTTGACGATTTGGCGCTGGAGCAGGTCGGCGTAGTCCCATTTGGTATAGAGGCGCTCGCCGGTCGCCACGGGGATGTTGACGGCTTCGGCGACGCGTTGGAGGGCGTCGATGTTTTGGGGCGGGACGGGCTCTTCGTACACGAATGGGCGGTAGGGTTCCATGGCGTTGCCGATGCGGATTGCGTCGGCGGGGGCGAGTCTGCCGTGAACTTCAACAAGCAGTTCCACATCGTCGCCGACGGCTTCGCGCACGGCGGCGAGCTTCTTTATGGCGAGGCGTTCCGCTTGGATGGGGATGAACAGCCCGCGGTGGTCGAACGGATCGCCTTTGAGCGCGGTGAGGCCTTGCGCGGTGTGATTGAGGGCGTTCTCTACAGCGGCGTCAACGGTGAGTCCGTCCCATCTGCCGTAGCACCAGATGCGGTCGCGCATTTTGCCGCCGAGCAGTTGGTAGATGGGGACGCCGAGCGCCTTGCCTTTGATGTCCCAGAGCGCGATTTCAATGCCGCTGATGGCGGACATTTGCACCACGCCGCCGCGCACATGGAAGTGGTGGTAGAGCGTCTGCCAGTGTTCTTCGATGCGGTGCGGGTCTTTGCCGATGAGCTGCTTGCCGAACTCTTCGACCATAGTTGCGACGGCGAGGGGGCCGGAGGTGGCTTCGCCCCAGCCGGTAATGCCTTCGTCGGTTTGGATTTTGACGAACATGTAGTTGCGCGCCATGCCTCGTGGGGCGGCGGATGCGGGGACGGGGGTGACGGCGGTGATTTTCATTGTTGGGGATGCTCCGGGCTGGTTTGTGGGCGGCACTTAGTCCCTAATCGACAGCGCCTTCATATGTTCGCTCACCTATAACGTCGTACTCTGCATCGGTATCGTCTATGTCTTCCTGCATATCGAAGCCCGCTGAGTTCAAAGCATTCCGGAACGCATCACGCCCATCGTCAGAGGTTGGCTTGCCCATTGCCAGACCAATCAACCTAAGCATTTGCGCGCCGCGCTCAACGAAGGAATTCGCGAAATCATCCGAGCGCAACGAGTCAGGATCAATCCAGTGGGATTTCAAGATATTGTCCAATTTATTAGGCTCAATATCCTTTCCCACCAACCTGTTTATGTAGATGGATGGACTGTTTCCGCCGATAATACGATTGGTCTCGGCATCAATCGGAGTCTTATTTATGATGGAATCGTACAATTGCCAGGGTATCTGCGGTTGCGCGACCTTCTCACACCATCTCTTGGGGAAGATGTGGTGCAGGTCGATGTTCTCTGAATTCCAAGTGGCGAGTGAAAGCGGGTTGGCAGAACGCCAATCCGACGCCCCGCTTTTCATTTGCAGCGCGTAAAGTCCTTTGTACGCGGCGCTGTTGCGTCTTCTCAATGTGAGAAGACGCTCAGGGATGAAATTGGCTTGAGTTATCAGCGTCGGCTCAACCCCGTTGCGGATATAGGCGGCAACCTGTTGCAGATCCAAAGCGTACTGAGTTTCGTTACCGCTGTAGGACTCGCTGAATATGCCTGACCAGTACCAGCGTTCCAGCTTCGCTTTGGCGTTTGACGGCGTTAGTTCTTTATCCAACTCTACAAAGAGAGTTGCCATTGGAATTAGTTGCGTCGAATACGGAACGTCTGCGCCGCGAAAAACGAACTGCCTGTTCAAGAATTTGGCAGATTCTTCGAAGCCTATCTCAACCGCATCCGCCCAATGTTTGTAATCGGCAAGATCCAAGTTGAGAATGGCTTCTTTCCTGCAAGTTACTGCGGGAAGTTGATTTTCCGGTACACCCCGTTCTCTTTCTTTCTTTCGGCGCTCATAGGTTGTCAGCAGTGTAACCGCCTGCAGGAAGTGTTCGCCTTCAATGCCGTGCAACACCCCAAACCCGCTACGCATACGCTTTTTGCGCTTATCCCAATCATCGCGAAGCTGGAAGTCGTCAGCGGCAAATGATGCCGTCACTAGTTCAAATACATTGAGCGGCACGCCCCCTGTATTGACCTTTTCAAAGACTTTGCACACCGCTTCCTTAGGAGTTCCCCTTTGCAAGTCGATAACCGGCAATGAGTATTGGCCGAAAGTAGTCAGGATTGACTGATTGAAGTCATCCATGAATTTAGACAAATCACCTGTGGGATGCTCGGAGTCGTTGTGCGCCCAGTATGAATTGTACGCAATTATCCAATTCATACTGTTCAACAGGCACTCAGTAGGCATCATATGGTTCTTGTATTCCAGTTCAGGGGAAGACAAGTCCAGTACTATTTTACGCCCGAAGTTCTCTGTGACGCGCTTGTCTTCAGGCACGCTAATAATGGCATCCTCCCGTTCGATGCTCGGGTTCAATGCCTTGAGCATGTCGATATAGTACCAGCGCTTAATTCGTCGCCGCCTGCTATCTTCAGTGTCCACTGCTCCGTCGTACACCAACGCCTGGTACAGAGACGTCAATCTCTGTTGTCCGTCTAGCAAGAATTGCTGAGGAACAACATCACCATTGTCGGCAATGCCTTGTACGGGACGAGACTTAAACCTGATGTCTCCCCCTGATTGCAGGGTCATGACCGCGCCGACTGGGAAGCCTCTGGAAATACTTACCAACAACCCCTTGATGCGCTCATCATCCCACACCCAGCCGCGCTGAAAATCAGGGAGTTGTATCTTGCATTGTGACACATCTTGCAGTAGCGTTTTTAGCAAGATGGGATTGGTAGTGAACATCGCGTCGCGCTCCGTTTGAAAGCAGGCTCATCGCTAGTATATTGACTGCGATGCAATCTGTCTATACGTTGGGCAAAAAGCCAGCGGTTTGTTCTGTAAAAGAAGGTTCGGTAGGCGTTGCCTACCAGCGAACCCGTCCCCTTCTTCAAACTTCATTGCGCCGCAGCTCGGCCAGGGTCAGCCCGCGCCCGGCGCGCTTGGCGGCAAGCCAGCGCGCGAGTGATGCTTCGCTTTCGCGGGAACGGCGGCCGGCGAGTAGGCTCTCTACCCGTATGTCTTCGTCCAAGTCGGGCCAGCGGATGTAGCCGCCCTTATACAATATGATGTTGTTGCGCTCTTCGGGGGCGCCGTGGACTAGGCGCGGATACCAGGCAAGCGGCACGCTGATGGCGCGTCCGTCTGCAAAGTCGGCTATCAGCGCATCGTCGGTTACCCTGATTCCGGTGGCTTCGGGAATATCTATCTTAACTGCCAAAGTAGTCATTCCAAGCCTCCAACAGAGTGTCTTCGTTATCTTCGATTATTCTGCGGATGCGGCGAATTTCTACGCCCCTAAATCCGCCCATATTCTGCAATCGTACAGGGTTCAGCCAGAATTTGGCAATGTTGTTATCGCGCCGAACATGCACGTGCGGCGGTTCATTTTCGTCGCCTGAAAAGAACTGAATGAGGTATGGGCCTTCCCTGATTATTACGGGCATTCGCTTCGCCTAATACCACTTGCTCTAATCTTCCCCGCGCCGCAGCTCCGCCAGCGTCAGCCCGCGCCCGGCTCGCTTGGCCGCAAGCCAGCGCGCGAGTGAGGCTTCGCTTTCGCGGGAACGGCGGCCGGCGAGCAGGCTCTCTACCCGTATGTCTTCGTCTAGGTCGGGCCAGCGGATGTAGCCGCCTTCGTACAGTATGATGTTATTGCGCTCTTCGGGAGCGCCGTGAACTAGGCGCGGATACCAGTCTAGCGGGACGGATATAGCGCGCCCGTCTGCGAGTTTCGCCGTTAGCGTGGTTTCGGTTGCTACGATGCCGACGACTACGGGCGCTTTGATCTCAATTGTCGAAGCAGTCATTCCAAGCCTCCCGCCTAATACCACTTGCTCTTGTCCACTATGTTGTTGAGCGGCTCGTCGGCGAGGAAGCGGCGGGCGTTGCCGATTAGCACTTCAAAGCGGCGCTCGTCTATGTTGTGGGCGTCTTTGACGGCGATGTGCGGCGTCATCAGCACATTGGGCAAGCCCCAAAGCTTATGGTCGGACGGCAGCGGCTCTTGCTCGAACACATCCAAGCCGGCGCCTGCGATTACGCCGCTCTCGACGGCGTCCGCGAGGTCGTCTATCTTGCACACCATCCCTCGCCCGATGTTGATGAAGTAGGCGGTGGGCTTCATCAGCGCGAAGCGGCGGGCGTTGAACATGCCTTCCGTGACCAGCGTGTGCGGCACGGTGGTTATCACGAAATCGGCGCGCGGCAGCAGGGCGTCGATTTCGTCGGGCGAGTGGAATTCCACATAGGGCAGGTCGTATTCCGGGCGCGGATCCAGTCCGATGACTTGCATGCCGAGCATGTGGCATATGCGCGCGGTTTCGTGTCCGATGCCGCCCACGCCGTTGATGAGCGCGGTGGCGTCGGCAAGGTCTATGTACTCCGATTTGCGGGCGTCCTTGTCCCAGTCGCGGCGGCGCTGCGCGTCCATATACCACGGCAGTCCGCGCGACAATGCGAACACGAACATCATTATGTGGTGGGATATGTGGTCGAAATAGATGCCGCGCGGGTTGGTGATGGTGATGGGGCTTTGCATCAGTTCGGGGTAGTAGAATCCGAAGAATGGGCCGGCGTCGGGGCTGTGCAGCCAGCGGAGCTTGGTGGCGGCGGCAAGCGCGGCGGGGGGCGCCCAGCCGAATGCGGCGTCGGCATCCCGGATCTGCTCGATCGCCTCTGCGTCGGTCTCCGGCGATGCCACTTCGTATTCGGGCAGCGTGTCCGAAAGGCGTGCGGCGAAAGCGCGCCTGAGGTCGTCCTGCGGGGGCATAAACACCATCTTGGGCATAGGTTGTTCCTCCAATTTAGGCAATTTAGGGTTGTGTTGCACATACAAAACCCGCCATGGGCTGACGGGTTTGCGGTCTATGCGCGGCGCCGGCGGTTATTATGCGCGGCGTGCGGCTATTCGGCGGCGGCGTTGCGTTGGCGCTCAAGCTCGGCGATGCGGGCTTTGAGGCGCGCGTTTTCCTCTTGCATTTCGGCGCGGCCTTCGGCACGCCCTTTGGCCTGCCATTCTTCGCGGCCTTCAGCGCGCCATTCTTCGCGGCCTTCAGCGCGCCCTTCTTCGCGGCCTTCAGCCTGCCCTTCTTCGCGCCCTTCGGCATATCCCTCGGCTTTGGCTTTGGCGGCGATGCGCTTTCGCCGCGCGACTACGGTGTTGTCCCACATGTATCCTAGCACCATAAGTATCCCCTCTGTCCCCGTACATTATGAGAACCAACGATTGTACGCAACGATGAGGCTATTCGGCGTCGCCGTTGCGGTTCTGTTCAAGCTCGGCGATGCGTGCTTTGAGGCGGGCATTTTCCTCTTCAGCTTCAATGCGGCCTTCGGCGCGGCCCTCTTCAAGAGCTTTTTCTCTGATTTCGGCTCTTTCTTCCTCAGCAAGCCGTCGTCGCCGCGCGACTACGGTGTTGTCCCACATATAGCCTAGCACCATGAGTATCCCCTCCAGCCATTTCATAATCACGAATGATAGGAACGCCGACGCAGAACCGGCTAACACCACGATGGTCGCCAGATCCCTGTCCGGCAACGCTAATGCTATTTTGCCACCTGTCCATATGTAAATCAAGAAGCCGGACATTCCCACCGCAAGCGCGCTGAACGCGGTGAACCAGTCGGCGCGGATGCTGAAGAGCGATACGCGGTCGTCAAGCGCTTCTTTGGCTTGCGTCTTTTCGTATATCTCGATCGCGGCGGGAATGAGATAGCCGACTACGAACAGGATAATGCCGATTATTGCGAGTGTGGACATATAAAGTAAAGCGCTCCTTCGTGGCCGGTATGCTCCACTATTTTGGAGTAGCGCATACGCCTGCAAACATCGCCCATGAAAACCCGGCTGTCTTATTTTAGCGCCGATTATCATCCCGATGACACCGAAAATCGTAAGGCGATCCAAAGCATTGCTAGAGCTGCCACTTCTTAATCTGTTCTTCCAATTCTGCCGCTTGTTGGTTCCTGCCATGCTGTGGTTTCGCGCAACTTCATCTTTAGAAGCCTGGATGGACGAAATTCAGCTGAGAATGCGCCAAGATACGCCAACCTATGAAAGGCAAGGTAGGCTCTCAGTATCCCTTCCCGCGATAGGGGATGGTTAGGGTAGAGACAACCCTAACCCCAAATACTGGTAATATGGCGGGCAACCCACCCTTTTCTTTCGTTGCGCCCCCGCGCCTTTGCGTTAAAATCATCCCCCAACATATAATAGCCAAAACCCCGACCGACCGCTGACATTGCCTTATTTAGGAGGCGCTGCCTTATGGACATAGGAATCTCGACCTTCCCCACCGACTACTCAGTTGACATAGCCACCCTTGCGAAGCGCGCCGAGGAGCTCGGCTTCGAATCCCTGTGGGTGCCGGAGCATCCCATCCTGCCCGTTCACGCCAACTCACCCTGGCCCGGCTCCCCCGACGGCGTCATCCCCAAAGTCTATGCCGACATCGTCGACCCATTCGTGGCGCTCGCCCGCGCATCCGCCGTTACCGATACCCTGAAGCTTGGAACCGGCATATGCCTCGTAACCGAGCGCAACCCCCTGCTGCTGGCGAAAGAAATCGCCACCCTCGATATGTACTCCAAAGGACGCTTCCTGTTCGGCATCGGCACAGGCTGGCACCGCGAAGAGACCGAAATTATGGGCGGCGACTTCGCCCGCCGCTGGACGCAGGCGCGCGAAGCGATTATGGCGATGAAGCAGCTCTGGACAACGGTTGAGAGCGAATTCCACGGCAAGTATTACGACTTCCCGCCCGTCTATTCGTTCCCACGCCCGGCGCAGCGCCCGCACCCGCCCGTGTTCCTAGGCGGCATGGCGCGCAACGTGTTCCGCCGCGTCGCCGACTACGGCGACGGCTGGATGCCCAACCGCGTTACCCCGCAGCAAGTCAAGCAAGGCCGCGCCGCCATCACCGAACTCGCGCAAGCCGCGGGCAGAGATCCGGCGTCCATAAACGTGTCCGTGTTCGGCCAACCCGCCGACCGCGATCTGATAGCCCAGCTCCGGGAAGCCGGCGCCGACCGCGTTATGGTGCGCCTAGAAACCGCCCCCGAAGCCGAAGCCATAGCCGCACTGGAAAGCATCGCCGAAGCCGTGCTATAAACCGCGCTCTTACGGCGGGCATTGACGCAATCAAGCCCCTTGCGCCATTGCGCCATTGCGTTAATCCCGCCTACCCAAACAGCGGCATCACCCTGTCAGCGAACAGGCGCATCGACGCCTGCACCCGCTCCGTGTCCATTTCGCCCGTGTTGAACTTCAGCATCAGGTTGCGCACGCCCGCATCGCGCATCTCCGCTATCTCATCCGCCACCTGGCGCGGCGTCCCCGCGATGAACGCCTTGCCGATGTCTTCAGAATCCGACGCCGGCGCTATATCGCTGTCCGACGGCTTGGGCGCGAACTCGGCCGGATTGTAGAGCCGCCGCGCCTCCCCGAAATGCTTGCGCTCGCGCGCGAAGCCGTACTCCGCCATCTCGCGCGCCTCCCCATATGTCTCCGCCACGAACACATTGCGCGACGCCCAGCACATATCCAGCGCCGCCTCCACCGCGTTTTCCCCGAAACCCGCGCTCAGCATCGCATCGCGATAGCCCCTAAGACGGCTTGCCAGCGTCTGCGGCGGCATTATCCCCAGCATCACCGGCCGCCCTATCCGCGCCATCGCCAGCGTAGAAGCCTCGCTGATGCACGCCCGCACAAGCGGCGGATGCGGCTTCTGATACGGCGGCGGCCGCAGCATCGGAAACGCCACCCGCCAATGTTCCCCTTCATGCCGCAAGTCTTTCGCCGTCCACGCCTTTACCAGCAGCTCTTCCGCTTCCTCGACGCGGTCTATCCCATCCTGCATACTCAGCCCGAACCCGATGTACTCATAATGATTGAACGCCGAACCCCGTCCAATGCCCACAATCAGCCTGCCGTGGCTAATGTTGTCCAGCAGCGCCGTCTGCGCCGCAAGCCGAATGGGATGATGCAGCGCCAGTTCCACCACCGCGAACCCAATCCGAATTTGCCGCGTGCGCGCCGCCACCGCCGCCCCCATCACCAGCGGATCGGCGTACGCCACCGCCCCGTCAAAGTGATGCTCCGTAAGCCAAACCGCATGCAGCCCCACAGCGTCCGCCAACTCAATCTCGCGCAGCGTCCCGTCTATCACGCCGCCGTCCCCGCCCGGATTGTGGCTTACCGGAAATACAAACGAACCGAACCGCATCGTCAAAGCCTCCATAATAAGTATGCCGGTGCGCAGATATGCCGAATGCGCCAACCGTCCCTTGCGTATATCGCAACCGCCCTTTCGCAAGCCGCCGAATACGCCAAGCGCATCTTGCAAGCGCCAACCAAGTATAACCCAATCGCCGCCCGTCTTGCCTTGCGCCCAATCGCAGAGTACACTTGCCCCATAACATTGCCATACAACCCAAGCCCATCCATATGCCCACATCACGGAGGCGCCGATATGACCACTGCAACCGATACGCTCGATACACGCGAAAGCGAAGCCCTCCGCCGCGCGTCCCTGCGCTACCTATGGATGCACAACCGCGACTGGACGCAGATGGCCGAAGAAGGCGATCCCCAAATCATCGAGAGCGGCGAAGGCGTGCGCGTAACCGACGCCGAAGGCCGATCCTGGATCGACGTCAACGGCGGCTACAACTCCGTCAACATAGGCTACGGGAGAACCGAAATCGGCGAAGCCGCCTATGAGCAAATGCGCAACCTGCACTACTTCCCCCAGGGCGCCACCACCATCCCCACGGCGCAGTTCGCCGCCAAGCTTGCCGACATCACCCCCGGCAGCCTATCACGCGTCTTCCCCGTCAGCGGCGGCTCCGAAGCCAACGAAACCGCCCTCAAAATAGCCCGCGCCTACTACAAGCGCATCGGCGAACCCGGCCGCTACAAAGTCATAAGCCGCATAGGTTCATACCACGGCATGACCGCCGGCGTCCTATGGCTCGGCGGCAGCCCCTACCAGCCGCGCCACGACTACGAACCCGCCTACCCCGGCATGCTGCACGCCCCACAGCCCAACCACTACCGCGCCGCCCACGACGGCGAAACCCCCTCCGAATTCGCCGTCCGCTGCGCCCAAGCCATTGAGCGCCTAATCCAATTCCACGGACCCCAAACCGTCGCCGCCGTCATCGCCGAACCCATCGCAATACCGCAAGGCGCCGTAGTCCCCGCCGACGAATACTGGCCCATGCTGCGCCAAATCTGCGACAAGTACGGCGTCCTGCTAATCGCCGACGAAGTCATTTGCGGCTTCGGGCGCACCGGCAAAATGTTCGCCGTAGAGCATTGGGATGTAACCCCCGACATCATGACCGTCGCCAAAGGCGTCATCAGCAGTTACCTGCCCCTAGCCGCCGCCATCGTAAAGCAAGAAATAGCCGACGCATTCGCCGGCGAACAAAACTACCTGCGCCACGTATTCACCGCCGCCGGACACCCCGTTTCGGCCGCCGCCGCGCTCAAAAACATCCAAATCATAGAAGACGAAGCGCTAGTGGAAAACGCCGCCGAAGTAGGCGCCTACTTCAAAGAGCAGTTAGAGGGACTAGCCGTCGACCACCCGCTAGTCGGCGATGTGCGCGGGCTAGGCATGCTGCTCGCCGTAGAGCTCGTCAGCGACCGCAAAACCAAAGCCGGCTTCCCCCCTGAAGCCCGCTTGCCGGAGCGCCTCAACGAAAAATTCCGCAAGCGCGGTCTCATATTCCGCATCAACAGCGCCATCCTAAACATCGGCCCGCCCCTCTGCATAACCCGCCCCGAAGTGGACGAAATTGTCCACGCCATCGACCTATCCCTCTGGGAAATCGAAGGCGAAATGGGCATAGCCCGCATGACATAACCCCCCGCAGCATAAGACCGCCGCTAACCCAACCTGCCCTTGCCCTTGCCATCGCCGCCACAAACCGCTACTATGGTCAATGATAGAAAATGCAACAAGAGAGTAGAGAGCCATTATGCGATTCATCCCATTCAACTCCAAACTCGCCCTCTACTCCCTAACGGCCCTCGCGGCCGCCGCGCTTCTACTCCTCATCCTACTGCCGAACTCTAACAACGCAAGCGCTCAGCAAGCTGCGACTCCCACACCCCGCCCCCGCCCACTCCCAATACTTTTTAGCTTCATAGACACTGGCTCGAATGCCAACTGTGGAATACGACGCGACAACGGCGAGACGGTGTGCTGGGGCCGCGGATATGGCGCAGGCAAACAAGTGCCTGTGAATGATGCCACCTTCACCTCCATATCCGTCGGCACTGGTCAGGCCCTTGGACTGCGGTCCAATGGCTATGCAACGTACTGGGCTGCGGTTCCAATTGTGCATGGAACTTTATTGCCCACAGATGTCGTCTTCACAGCCTTAACCCACGGTAATGATCATGGCTGCGGACTGCGCCAGAACGGCACGGCAGTGTGCTGGGGATTTAACCAATATGGACAATCTTCACCGCCTTCGGGTGTCTTCACTTCCATAACCGCAGGTCAAGGACATACCTGCGGACTGCGCCAGAACGGCACGGCAGTGTGCTGGGGACGAAACGGCGCTGGAGAAGCTTCACCGCCTTCGGGTGTCTTCAAGTCCGTAGTCACCGGCCCCGGCTCGAATTATACCTGCGGACTGCGACAGAACGGCGCTGCAGTGTGCTGGGGCAGTAATCAAGTTAACTTTTACGCGAAGCATTCTGACCCTGCGCAAACTGGTCAATTGTCGCCGCCTTCGGGTGCATTCGCATCCATATCCGTCGGTGGGATGCATGGCTGCGGACTGCGCGCAAACGGCACGGCAGCGTGTTGGGGGTTTAACGAACATGGACAAGCTTCACCGCCTGCAGGTGTCTTTACATCCATAACCGCCGGCTGGCTTCATAGTTGCGGTCTTCGCGCCGACAACACTGTGGTGTGCTGGGGACGTAACGGCTCTTTTGGTGCGACAACGGTTCCGACCTCATCCGAGCCTCCAACTCTCGCAACTTACACGCCAACTGCAATGTCCACACTCCCGCCAACCGGCCCGCCCCCCACCGACACGCCCACGGCGACGGGAACGCCGCCCACCGCCACGCCCACCCTCACGCCCACGGCAACCACAACGCGCGACGACAGCGGCGCGCCCACTACTGCCACGCCCACCCTCACCCCCACGGTGGCGCGCGACGACAGCGGCGCGCCAATCACTCCCACGCCCACCGCAACCACAACCCGCGCCGACGTCCCCACACCTACGCCCACCCGCACCGCAACCACGGTTACCACATCCGGAAACGCCAACGCCAGAATAAGCCAACTCGAAGGCCAAGTAGCGACGCTGCGAAACCAAGTGAACACCCAGCGCGACCAGATAGAAGAGCAGGGAGGACTTATCAACTCACTGCGCGCGCTCATCGACAGGCTGACCGCCCGCTTGGACGCGCTCGACGGCGGCTCCGACGGCGCGCCCGCCCCAACCCACACCCCCACGCCGACGCTGACGAATACCCCCGTAACCGTGCTTGACGGCGTTCCCACGCCAACGCCCACATCTACCACCATACCCACCGCAACCCCCACGCGCGTATCCAGGTCCACCCTAAACCCCGCCTGCATCGGCAGAATCGGCCTAGGCTGGCTCACCGGAACCTGGAACGCCGACTGCCAGTCCACCAAAACGCCCCCAACCGCCAAAGAAGGAACCCGCTACGCCCGCTACTACGCCTTCACCCTAGACGCCCCCTCAAGAATAACCGTAACCGTCTCATCCACCGAAGTAAGAGACGCCTACCTCTACCTGCTCCGAGGCAGCGGCAACCAAGGCGAAATCGTCAACCGCAGCGACTCCGAAATAGTCGAGCAGCTCGCCGCCGGAACCTACACCATCGAAGCAACCACCTACAACCTAGAAACCGCCGGCGCCTTCACCCTAACGTTGGACATCGCCGCCACCGGCGTCTCCGCCGCAGCCGGTGCCCCCCGCTAACCCGCCACCACCACCATGCGCTTCCCCCGATGCCGGGGGAAGCGCATCCCCACATAAATCCCCTTTGCGCCTCCGCGCCTTTGCGTTAAAGAAAATCTCAACCCAATACGCCTACATCCTCCAGCGCCCCCAATATCCCCCGATTGCGCCCGTTCACATTCGGCTCCCGCGCGAACAGCAGTCTATAACGCCCCAGCAGCGCCCGAACCCCCGCGTCCGCCGCATCCAACCCAAGCATATCCGCCACAACCGAATCGATGCGCTGCCGATTGCCGTCGCGGAAGCAGTACGCGAACGGCTCCAGCTCCAGCGCAGACAGCGCCTCAAACTCCCGCGCCGCAATCTCGATCGCCCGCCGCGCCGCGTCCGTATCCGCCCCGAAGTCCGGGCAGGGCGTCCCCGCAATCGCGTTCACCTGTATCGTAGAGCGCCCCGATTGCGTGGACTGCCCGTAGGCGCTCCGCAGCGCCGCCCCGAATATGCTGTTGTAGAACAGCGCTATCGCCGGTTCTGCGCCGCGCTTGATGTTCTGCAATGCGTTCCACGCGGCCCCGCCGTGAGCCGCGCTTGCGGTAGCACACACCGCGGTTGCCTGCGAAGTCCAGCGCAGCCCGCGCTTGAAGAAACATCCGCTTGTTGCCTGACTCATCCTAGCCGCTTGCGCCGCATCCACCACATGCCCGCCGTCCGTAGGCAGCGCCGCTATGCTTGTCTGACGCTTGCCCTCCGCCGCCCACATCGCCGTATGCGTGGGGACAATATCCCACTCATCCATCGGCGACCACTCGAACGCCCCTATCGCATCGTTGCCCCTGCGATGCCCTATCAAGTGATGCGTAGGCCCCGCCTCCGCGATTTGCCCCAAAGTCCCCATCGGCAGCGCCAAGTCGAATTCCGCGAGCGTCAGTGGATCCCAGCACTTGCCGTTGAGCAGCGCCGCAATCACCGCCGTGAACTCGTAGTTGGCGTTGCCCACCGCGAACCACGGAAAGCCCTCGCTAATCGTGGCGCATCTGACATAGTTGCCGTGCGTGATGCGCCCCTGCGCGCTATCGGGCGCTATTCCCGCGATTTCCTGTGCCGCGGCGTACCCTTGTTCCATTGCCGACGGCGCTTGATGAAAATTGACCGCCGTAATGCGCGTAGGCTGCCAACCGCCGGGACGCAGCGCTTTCTTTGTGGCGACCACCAGCATTTCGTTCATATTGGTGTCCGCGCTCATGCTCTCTTCTTCCCGCCCGGCGTTGGCGATGGCTACTATGTCTTGGAAGTCCGTCTCCATTTCGATGCGCCAAGCCCGCCAGCTTTCGGCGTGAGCGGCGGTCAGCGGCAGCACGAATGCGTACACGCCGCCCGGCGCTAGGCGCATATTGGCGATGTTGCTGAAGTCCGACGCAAGCCCCGCCTGCCCGTTGGACATAGCATAGCCCCGCCCATTGGATCGCCTGGACGCGCGGTTTCGCAATGGCGCAAGTCCCCTAGCCGCTTGCTGCCGTCCCCTGCGCGGGCGGCTGTACGGCGGATTCATAAGCGCCCAATCTACGCTGCGCGGCGGTATGCCGAACAGCCCTCTAATCCCGTCCATCCCCGGCGTTACGCTGCGCCCGCCGCCGCCCAGAAAGTCCGATACTGTGGTGCGCGACGGATCCAGCAAAAACAGCGAGCCCGCCCCATCCGTTACCACCGCGATTTTGCTCTGATTGTAATCCTGCGCGATATTCAAATCCGTCAACCGCTTGGCGGTCAGCGTCCCCGCGATGCCGTTCACATCCAGCGCGATGATATGCTCTTCCATTCGCTTGCGGTGAAGTTCGGGGTCAGCGCCGCCCTTCTGCGAATGCAAGCGGCGCAGCGCGCGCTCACCCGCCCCTATCAGCGTCCCCGTCCCGCAAGCCGCGTCCCAAAGATTCAGCGCCGCCAACTCGTCGGCGTCCATATGCGCGAACCTAGCGGCGGACAGCGTGGCGAGCAGCTCGGCTATCGCCGGCCGGGTGTAATGAGCGGCGCGCTCTTCGCGGTCCGGAACCAGCCGCTGCCACAACTCCCCCGCGAAGTTATACACATGCTTCGCATTCGTAGAAGTGATTTCGTCGCTGAGCTGCGCCAATTCGGCAAGCGTCCTTGGGAAGTGATCGCCCAGATCCCCGGCGTTCAGCGCGCTTATCGCCAGCTCCATCACCGGCAGATAGTTGACGCCCTGTATCAGCCGCCAAGCCTCAATCAGGTGCGCTTTGAGGATAATGTCCGCCGAGACCGTTCTTGCCTTAAGGTCGTCGGTCGACGGAAGTTCGACGGCTTGCAGATCCGAATTATGCTTTGCGAGATCGTTTTGCAAGTCTATGGCGATAAGCCATATGGCGCACGCCGTCCGCGCCGCCTGCATATCGTTGTCCGTCCCCGTAGCGCGGCGCAGTTCGGCGAATGTGGCGGCGCTGCGCGAAACCGTCAACTCGATTTCGCCGTGCAGATGCTCCCCCATAGACATTATCCGCTCGGCGATGCGCTCGCTTTGGCGGTCGATCGTCGCCTGCGGCGCTTGCATATATTCGCAGTACGCCGCCAAATCCGACGGCGCGCACGCCATAGGCGCATCCGGCCAAACCTGCGCCTCATCCGCGCTATCGCCCGAAACCAAGCGTATGGACAAAACCCGTTCGTCGGCGTCCAAGCGCCGCGCGAACTGAGCCACAGAGTCATTGCGGCAGTCCGCGCTAATCCCCACCGAGATAGCCGCGCTGAACGGACGCCTATCGCCCCTAAGCCTTTCCCCCAACCGCCGCTTAGCGTCTTCCACCGCCGGGCTATCGTACTCGCACTCCACAACCACTGGCATACGATCCGCCTGCCGCACCACAATGTCCGGCCTAGCGGCGCTGTCCGCCAACACGCTCGCGCGCTCAGCGTCCGCCCGCCAATCCCGCCCCGCGCCGTTAAGCCACTGCGCTATCGCTTGATTAGCGTCATGCTCATGAAGCTGCCCCACTAATTGCGAAGTCATTCCAAAGCCTCTCACCTTGACGCAAATTGACGCATTGACACAGCAAGCGCGTGTATCCTAGGGCGTTCACCCTTAACGGGCAACAGCGATTTCCCCCATTTTACAACCTACAACCACCGAACCGCTTGCGTCAATCGGAATTGCGTTGCGCAACCGCCGTCATTCCCCTAAACCCCTTTGCGCCGCCGCTTGACCTTTGCCTTTACACGGCGGCGCAGTTCTGCTTAAATCGCTAATGCAAAGTTGGATTAGGAAGCAAGGATGGGGAACCTAGCAGGAGGGGGTGATGGCTAGCCTAGAGATTCTTCGCCCTCGTTTGGTGGGAAGGCGTTTCGAGGATGGCGCGATCCCGTTGGAATTTCTTGAGGATTTGGCGCATCTGCGTAAGATGATATTGGAAGTAGCCAAATGGCATTTTCTGCATCATAATACAGCGAGCCGGCGCGTGCCGTCTAAGTTCGCAAGATCCGTAGAATTTCAACTCACAGGGCTGGAGCGCGGCAGCGCCGTCCCTGTCATCAGCATAGTCGATCCCCAATCGACACTGGCAGGGAGTTTGCCATATGAGCAATACTTCACCAGTGCTGTGGGAAGCATAATCGAAACTATTGACGCAGCCGATCAAGGCTTCTTGCCTTCGAACAACGGCTATCTTCCGCCAAAATACCTCGCGCACTTCAATAGGATTGGACGCAGCCTACGCGAAGACGAACTCATTCAATTGCAAGCTCCCTCGGTCAAAGGGTCGGCGACGCTCGACCAAAAGACTCGCCTGCAACTACTCCAAATCGCCAATGTGAGAGAGCCCTCGCAAGAAATTACTATTCGAGGCGCAATATCCGAAGTAGACCAAGATGATATGACATTCGATATTCATCCGACATTCGGGCGCAAAGTGTCGGGGACTATCTCTGAATACCACTACGAAACTTTTATGGAGGCATTCAACGGCTACAGAGAGGGGGTTCGCGTCGCAATTGAGGGCGTGGGCAAGTATGACCAACAGCATCGATTGACCGCGCTCCAAGAGATAGCGCAAATCAACATCCTAGATCCGCTGGACGTCCCCTCGCGCTTGGACGAGTTCCGCAATATGAGAGACGGCTGGTTGGACGGCGATGGCATTGCGCCCGCCCGCGCTGGACTAGACTGGCTTGCCGAATCCTTCGAACGCTGGTACCCGGACAATGCGCCGCTGC
Source organism: Dehalococcoidia bacterium (assembly GCA_965204605.1). Classification (GTDB taxonomy): domain Bacteria; phylum Chloroflexota; class Dehalococcoidia; order Lucifugimonadales; family JADFKI01; genus Bin90. Next base: position 2,599,344 of record OZ241999.1, on the reverse strand, counting down.
CGTTCACATACCCAACGCCGTCCGGCGGCGTCCAATTCGAGTGGTCTGTGGGCGGGCAGGAAATCAGCCTCGAAGTGGATTTGCGAACCCGCCAATCCGTATGGCATCGGCTTGACATGTCCACGCTATCCGACGACGAGCGCGCGTTGAACTTGGAAGAGGCAGCAAGCTGGCAGTGGATAGACGCGCAGATTGTTCGGTTTTCGGGGCAGACCGAATGAACGCATCCACGTTGCTGCATCGGCAAATCAACCCCAACTTCATCCAACCCGACCCGCTATCAGACCAGCCGCGCGTTACTTCGCAGGCATTCCGACCTTTCGGGAGCGCCCGAATGCTCTCAACTTACGACGGCGACCAAATATCTGCCGCGGTTTCGTGGCTGCATTACACAAGCCAATTGGGGCTAGAGTCTTGCGGAGTGATGTCTGTTACGCCGGCAGAATGCGCCCAATCGAAACTGAAGGTTATACCCGACGGCGTTCCCTATCCTGAGCATGTTTCCATAAGCTTCATTGGATTGACCGCCGGACAAATCAAAAGCGTCTCCAAAATCTTGACCATCGCCGCCAACGCGCGCGGCTGGCAATACCGCCAAACTCTATAACGCCCCTGCGCCTTTGCGTTACCCCCCTATACACAAACGCCCCAATATGCGCTAATATCAGATGATTGACCCACATAGCGAAACACGCCGCACAATCATCCGGAGAGCGCCATGCCAACCACCGCTATCGCCGCCGATACCCAAGCTGTCAGGCAAGCCGCCCTCGACCACCTATGGATGCACAACGCCGACTGGACGACGCTCGCCGAACAGGGCGGCCCGCCCATTATGGTCAGCGGCGACGGCGTGCGCGTTACCGATGCCGAGGGCAACACCTGGATCGACGCCCACGGCGGATACGCTTCCGTCAACGCCGGCTACGGACATACCGAAATCGCCGACGCTATGCGCGCGCAAATGCGAAAACTCGCCTACTTCCCGCAAGGCACGACCACAGCGCCCCTAATTCGGCTTGTGGAAAAGCTCGGCGAACTTGCGCCCGGCAGCCTAGAGCGCGTCTGGCCCGTGAGCGGCGGCTCCGAAGCCAACGAAACCGCGCTCAAAATCGCGCGCGCCTACCACAAGCGGCGCGGCGACAACGGGCGCTACAAGATTATCAGCCGCCGCGGCTCATATCACGGCGCTACCGGCGGCGTTATGTGGACGGGCGCTAGCGCCGACCTCGCCGACTACGAACCCGCCATGCCGGGCATGCTCTACGCCCCACAGCCCGACCTCTATCGCTGCGAGTTCAACAGCGCCACCCCCGAAGAGTGCGCCGCCCGCAACGCCCAGGCAATTGAAGACCTCATCCTGCTGCATCACCCCGACACCGTGGCGGCGGTCATAGCCGAACCCATTGCGTCCGGCATTGCGCCGCCCGCTCCCGAATACTGGCAAACCCTGCGCCAAATATGCGACCGCTACGGCGTTCTGCTCATCGCCGACGAAGTGGTTACCGGTTTTGGACGCACCGGCAAAATGTTCGCAATGGAGCATTTCGGCGTAGTCCCCGACATAATGACCGTCGCCAAAGGCATCACCAGTAGCTACCTGCCCCTAGCCGCCACAATCGCATCCACCGCCGTAGCCGACGCATTCGCCGGCGAAGACAACATCTTTCGCCAGGCGCTCACATTCGGCGGCCACCCGGTCACCGCCGCCGTAGCCCTCAAAAACATCGAGATAATCGAGCGCGATAGGCTTGTACAGAACGCCGCCAGCGTAGGCGCCTACTTCCTAGACCGCTTGCAAGACCTGCAAGAACGCCATCCCATCGTAGGCGACGCGCGCGGCATCGGCTTGCTGCTGGGCATCGAACTCGTCAGCGACCGCGCGTCCAAAGCGCCCTTCGACCCCAAGCAGCAAATAGGCAAGCGCTTCACCGCCAAGATGCAGCGGCAGAGCGTCATCATGCGCTGCAGCCCAGCCGGCCGGATTACGCTAGGCCCGCCCCTCTGCATCACCAAAGACGACGTAGACGAACTCGCCGCCGCAATGGGCAGCGCTCTCAGCGAACTGGAATCTGAGCTAACGGCGTAAGCGCGCAACCGCCTATACCCTTTGCGCCCCTACGCCCTTGCGTTAATATGTTAATATAACGCTTCCTAGAAATCTCAAAATCCCGCCGCCCCCGCCAAACCCAAGCCGTGCATCTCAAATCACTGCTCCCCGCATCCGACCAACGCGCCGCGCGCCAAACCCTTTGGATAGGCGCTATAACCGCCGCCCAATTCATCGCAAGCATCGCCCAGGTCGCGCTATCCGCCCGCATCCTAGGCCCGCAAGGCTTGGGCATCCTAGCCGTAATCATCGCGCTGACGTCACTGCTATACCGCCTTGTCTCCCTCCCCGGCAACGAAGTCATCACCACATTCGTAACCCGCGGCATCGTCGAAGGCCGCATCCAAGAAGCCGCCGGCATCCTGCGCTTCACCTTCATCGTATCGCAAGCGCTGTCCCTGCTATCCTACGCCCTGCTCGCCGCCGTCGCGCTTGCGGTAAGCGGCTTGCTCGGCGAAGCGCAAGACTACGGCGCCGCGTTGCTGCTCTACGGCATCGGCGGCATTGCCATAGCCACCATGCGCGAAAGCATGGCCGTGCTGCGAATAGCCGACCGCCTGCAGCTGGGCTTCGCCGTCTCAGTGATCAGCGCCGCCGCCCGCATAGCCTTCCTGCTGACCGCCTGGCTAACCCAGGGCGGCCTAACGATGGTGGCGCTGGCGTATGTCGCCGGGGATGTGATTAACGGCATCGGCCTGTTCATAGCCGCCGCCGCGTCCGAGAAGCGCGCCGGACTGCCCGGCTTCCTGCGCTCCCTGCGCGCACGCATCCCAGACCGCGAAATCCTAGCCTTTCAAGTAGGCTCTTTCTGGCGCGCATCCATCGAAGCCGTCATACTGCACATAGACATCATCCTAATCGCCAATATCGTAAGTCTAAGCCAAATCGGGCTATACCGCGCGGCGCACCAAATCATAGACGCCACCAAGCACCCATTTCGCACAATATCCGTAGGCGTGCAAGCCGAATACAGCCGCCAATGGTACGGCGGAGACGCCGCCGCCGTGCGCCGCATAGCCCGCCGCTTCACACTGCTGGCGCTGGCGCTGGCGCTCGCCGGCTACGCGCTGCTGGCGCTAATCCGCGAACCCGTCATAAGCATAATGCTCGGCCCCGCCTTCGAAGACGCCGCCGTCCCGCTGCTGGCGCTAATCCCGGGCGCATTCGCATTCGCCGTAATAGCGCCCGTCTATATCCTGCCCGCCGCCACCGGCCGCGCTATCCCGCACCTGACGGCCGCGGCGCTGGCGCTGACCGCTATGACAATCGCGATACTGACACTCGCCCCGATTTACGGCGCATCCGGCGCGGCGTGGGCGAACACCATAGGCTGGCTGACATTCGCGGCGGCATTCGTCCCGTTCATCGTCGCGGCGTTGCGCCGCAAATCTATTCACGCCCGTTAGCGGTGTGATAACATAAACGCGCAAACCGAAACGCCCGCATCAATCCAAACCGCGATGAGCGGAACATCAACGCATCAACAGAGGATCGTCTTGCTCAACTCAACTTACGAATCGCTGTCAGAAAGGCTCTCCAACCCCGACGTCGCCAAGCTGTCAATGTACTGCGCCTCTATCGCCTTGGCGCTCTTCACATTCGCCTACATGCTGAGAGGCGGCGCGTTGCTGTTCGGCTCAATAAACCTTACGCCGGTGTTTCTGCTGCTTGCTATCGCCTGCGCCGCCGTACATATCGTCGTTACCGGAAAAATCAGATTCCAGCTCATCTGGGCGGACTTGGCGCTCGTCGGCTTGGCGCTGTTGATGTTTGTCAACAGCGGTTCGGAAGCCGGGTCTGATAAGAGCATGCGGTTCATAGCGCTTGTGCTTGTTCCCTACTTTCTTGCGCGCTACATACTGGTGGACTTCGGCCAAGTCAAGCGCTTTCTCTACACCGCGCTCGCCATCATCACCGTCATAGCGCTCGGCGGCTTCGCGTCGTCCTTCCTGCCCCAACCGATAGCGTCGCTGCTGCCGTATGAGAGCAGCGAATGGGGGCAGCGCCTGATTTTCGCGGAAGCCAACCCTATCGCAGTAGGGATGGCGATTATGATAGGGATGATGACATATGTCGGACTAGCCGCCGGCCGCGGACGTATTTCATGGGCTATCCCCTGTCTAGTGATAACCGGCATCATGCTCTACACATTGCTGCTCGTAGGCACGCGCGGCGCGATAGTCGCCTCATTCGGAGCGCTGATTGTGGCTATCGTGGCTGCGCTCGCCACTCGCAGATTCAAGGGACTGCCCGTCCTGATAATCGCGCTCTGCGGCGTAGGCTTCATTTTCTACAATGCCTTCGCGGGCGCATTGGTGCCGGAACCGCAGCCTGAAACGCCCGCAGTCGTCGCGGCAGTCGAAGAAGCGCCCACGCCAACCGCAGAACCAGTCGAGCCAACCCCGGAACCCACCCAAGCCCCCGATGATACCGATACCGAACCGGAAGAAGAACCCACTCCCGAACCTGAACCTACGCCTGAGCCCGAACCCACGCCTGAGCCTGAACCCACGCCGATGCCGACGCCCGAACCCGAACCAACGGCTCCCCCAATTCAGCTTCCAAGAGTAGAGCTTCCCAATCAAGACCGCTTCGATACGCTCGTGGACGCCACCACGATAAGCGGTTGGACTTCCGAAGATACGCTGAAGAATCGGGTTGTGTTGTTCAGGGAAGCGGTTGCAATGTTCAGAGAAAACCCGATTCTAGGCGCCGGCGCCGCGGGCATGAAGATAGACGGCGCCGCGGGACTGGAAATATACGCCCACAACATCTTCCTAGAGACGGCCGGCGAACTAGGGATAGTGGGACTTGCCCTGTTGGCGGTTGCGCTTGCGTTCACGCTGAGAAGCCTTTGGAAGTTCTTCATCACCATGGACCAGGGGCATCCCAACTACTACATCGTGCTAGCCGCTTTCCTAGCGCTAACCGGGCTCTTCATCCAAAAGCAATTCTCCACCAGTCTCGCCAGCCACAAGGACATCGTCGCCTTCGCCGCCATCATACTCAACCTGCCCATACTCTTGAACATCCCGGCCTCCGCCGTGGAACTCAGCGGCCTCCGCAGTAAGCTCCCCCCGCAACTCCGCTTCCTAGCGCCCGCCAAAGACAGCGTCCCCATAGACGACGCCGACGAACCAAGCGCCTAACCTGCGCGCATCAAAGCGTCCAACAGTCTTGCAGCGACAACCCTGCTGCAAGACTGTTGGACGCGCTAATCTCATCCCCTCTTTGCGCCTTCCCTACTTTGCGTTAAAATCCTAACACAAACACGCCTTTGCGTTGCCCCCTACTCCGCTACCCGCCAAACACCCGCGCCACATCTATCGCGCGCATGAACGGCGCGTCCGTGTGCTGTTGGATATGTTGGATTAGCCTTTCTAGCATTCGCAGGCGGCCGGGGCGGCCTATGGTGTGGGGGTGCATGGTGAGCATGAAGGAGCGGCCGTAGTGATGCAGTCCGTCGAACGCGGCGGACCAGACGCTATAGACTTGGTCGGGGGATGCCGCCACGTTTCGCGCGCCCAAGGCGGGGGCGTAGTTGAAGTACGGCACATCGTCAAGTTCCCAGTGGACGGGGATTTCTATGAGGTCGCGCCCGTCGGCATCCACCAGATAGGGTATATCGTTTCCCATCAGGCTGGAGTCGTAGATGAAGCCGCGCTCGGCGAGCAGCGTCAGCGATGATTCGCTGAGTTCCCAGCTGGGCGAGCGGTAGCCCAGCGGCTTTTCGCCGGTGATGCGCTCTATGACGGCGCTGCCTCTGTCCAACACATCGGCTTCCTGCTGCGGCGTGAGCGTTGCGGGCGGCTCGTGCATGTAGCCGTGATGCCCGATTTCGTGGCCGCGCGCGCTTATGTCCCGCACAAGCGCTTCGTGCGTTTCGGCTACATAGCCGGGGATGTAGAAGCTCGCCTTGATGTCGTACTTGTCCAGCAGATCTAGGATGCGGGGCGTTCCCACACTTGGGCCGTACTCGCGCATTGACATAAGGCTGGGCAGGCGCGCGCTGTCCGGGTTCTGATTGATTGCGCCGGATACGCCGTCAACGTCAAAGGTCAACATCACCGGGCAGCGCATATCGCCGCGCCATATGCCGCTCATACATCACCTCCAAGCGGGTTATCATCTCGTTTGGGCGCGCGGCGGGTTTGAATCGCAGCGCGCTTTCGGGTTAGCATAACATACGCAAGCGGCGGCGTACCGCCTGGCGTTTCGGATATGCGCGGATGCGGCAAGGCTTTCGGAGGCGTGAATGGAAATAGCGGTCGGCATAGCGGCGGGCGCTGCGATTGCGGCGGCGGCGGTTCTGATATACGGCGTGTATCTGTCCAACCTGATATACGCCGGCAGCCTCAAGGTGGGCCGCGAGCGGCGGCCGCTCGACGTTATCGCCGAGAGCGCGGGGGATGGGCGCATAATCTTGCGCGCCGCCAAGCCGTCCGCAAGCTTCGGCAATTGGCGGCATCCGGGGATATTTTGGATTGTCAGCGCAAACGGCTGCGGACGGATTGGGGACATCGTCGCACTTGGGGCAGATTACGCCGTGCGCGAGTACACGCCGCTGACTGCCGCGATAGGCGATGCCGAGGCGGCGCGCATAGACGCTTATGACTATGCGGGCAATCCGCAGACGGCGCACCGCATCGCCTACCAAGATGTACGCTTTGCATCGGATCTGGGCGAATTTCCGGCGTGGCGCATAGACGGCGATGCGCGCGTATGGGCGATATTCGTACACGGGCGGGGGGCGCATCCCAACGAAACGCTGCGCATCCTGCCCACGCTGACGGCGGCGGGGCTTACTACGCTTTGCATAACCTATCGCAACGATGAGGGAGCGCCCGCGAGCGCCGACGGGCGGCATTGGCTTGGGTTGACGGAGTGGCGCGAGTTAGAAGGGGCGGTTCGGTATGCGCTGCAACACGGCGCAGCGCGCATCCTGCTGTACGGGTATAGCATGGGCGGCGGGATATGCCTGAACTTCCTGTACGAGTCGGCGCTTGCGGACAAGGTGATAGGCGTGGCGCTGGATTCGCCGCTGCTGGACTTCGAAGGGACGCTGGACTATGCGGCGCAGGCGCTAGGGTATCCGCGCTTCATCACGCAGTACGGCAAGCGGTTCGCGGGCGCGCGTTTCGGCATAGACTGGGAGCGGATGAACTATTTGGCGCGAGCGGACGAGATTCGCGCGCCGCTGCTGCTGCTGCATGGGGACGCGGATGCGCTGGTGCCGGCGGAGACGAGCCGCCGCCTGCAGCGCGCACGCCCGGACATCGCGCGCTATGTGGAGTTCGCGGGCGCGGGGCATGCGCTTTCGTGGAACGCGGACAGCGCCAAATACGAAAAGGCGGTACGCCGCTTTCTGCGCGATGCAATGGCGGCGGGATGCGTCAGTCGGTCAGCAGCGCCTTGACGGCGGCAACTGCTTCGTCGACGGCAATCAGCGCGGCGTCGGGTTCGGATCGGCGCTTGACTTCCACGATGTTCTGGCGAATGTTGCGCTGGCTGACCACTAGGCGCACGGGCAAGCCTATGAGGTCTGCGTCGTTGAACTTGACGCCGGCGGATTCGCTTCGGTCGTCGTAGAGCGTCTCTATGCCGGCGTCTTGGAGCGCCTGATAGAGGTCATCGGCGGCTGCGGCGACGGCGGCGTTTTGGGGGTTGAGCGCAATCAGCGATACGGCGTAGGGCGCAATGGCGGGGGGCAGTATCATGCCGTTTTCGTCGTGGTTTTGCTCAACGGCGGCGGCTAACAAGCGTCCGACGCCGATGCCGTAGCAGCCCATAACGATGGGGCGCTGTTCGCCGTTTTCGGCGGGGTAGTATGCGTTCAGCACTTCGCTGTAGCGCGTTCCGAGCTTGAAGATATGCCCGACTTCGATGCCGCGCCGCGCCGAAAGCGCTTCGCCGCACAAGCGGCATTCGCTGCCTTCCTGCGCCATAGCGATGTCGGCGATGATGTCGGCTTTGAAGTCGCGCGGGTGGTTGGCGTTTCGCAGATGATAGTCGGGCTTGTTTGCGCCCACGACGAAGTTTGCGCCTATGTCGATGGAGTCGTCGGCGACGATGCGTATGCCTTGCAAGCCGACGGGGGAGGCGGAGCCGGCGACCAAGCCTTGCCGCTCAACCTCTTCGGGGGATGCGAGGCGCAGTCCGGCAGCGCCGCCTAGCGCATTGGCGAGCTTGACTTCGTTGACTTCCAGATCGCCGCGAATGACCACGAACACTATCTCATCGCCCGCCGCATAGAACACCGCCTTGAGCGTCTTGTGATGCGGCACATTCAGGTAGGCGGTGATTTCGTCGATCGTCTTCATGCCGGGAGTGTGGACTTCTTCGAGGGGCAGCGGGGGTTCGGTTTCAGGCGTTGGTTTGGCGAATTCGGCTTTTTCGGCGTTTGCGGCGTAGTCGGCGGCGGGGCATATCAGCACGGTGTCTTCGCCGGAGTCGGCGAGCAGGATGAATTCGCTGGAGTCTTTGCCGCCGATAGCGCCGCTGTCCGCTTCCACCGCGATGACTTCAAGTCCGCAGCGGCGGTAGATGTTTCGGTACGCCTGCGCCATCGCATCGTAGCTGAGATCTAGGCCGGCTTGGTCGATGTCGAAGCTGTAGGCGTCCTTCATATCGAATTCGCGCACGCGGATGAGTCCGCCGCGCGGGCGGGGTTCGTCGCGGAACTTGGTTTGGATTTGGTAGATGATGAGGGGCAGATCGCGGTAACTATTGACGTTCGCCTTGACCATGTAGGTGAGCAGCTCTTCGTGCGTGGGGGCAAGCACGAGGGGGCGGTCGCGGCGGTCGCGCAGGCGAAAGAGTTCGCTGCCCATAATGACGCTGCGGCCGGATTCGTCCCAGATTTCCTGCGGCTGCGCAACGGACATGCGGATTTCCTGCCCGCCGGCGGCGTCCATCTCTTCGCGAATGATCCGCTCTATTTTGCGGAGCGCGCGCCACGCTAGGGGCAGATAACTATACACGCCAGCGGCTACTTGGTATATCATCCCGGCGCGCAACATAAGGCGATGGCTCGCCAATTCCGCTTCGGCGGGGTCGTTGCGCTGCGTCTTTCCGAATAGGCGGGACATTCGCATGGGTTTGCTGCCTTGATTTAAGAGTTAAGCGTTGATAAGCGTTCAGGTTTGAGCGGGCTTGCGCGGGAACGCACTATGCCACAAGCGGGTTTTCAAGATTTTCTGGGTTCTCAGTCCACTATCTCGATTCCGTCGCTGAGATTGTCGCTGTCGGGGCAGATGAACTTGCCTTGCCGAAAGCGTCCGGTATCGATCAGTTGGGTGATTACCTCAGATATGGCTTGGGGCGTGTCTCTGTCTTTGGCGAAGCGCTTGCGGAGCCACATATCCAGGGAGTTGGGCTGCGTGTGGTTGGCGTATGAGACGGCTTGCAGTCCTTGGATGATGTAGTTTCGGCCGGCGCTTTGGATGCCGTCTATCAGTTCGTCGATATGGAAAACGGCTTCGGTTCGGCTGTTGGGCAGCGGGATGACTTTGCTCATATATTCATCCCACTTGGCGTCTTCAAGTATATCAGCATAGGCGCCGTCGTCGTGCAACAGGATGCCCTGATTTATGATGTTCATAGTGCGGGCGCAACGGCACGCCGCCGCTTCCGTCCAGAACATAATTTTGTCGGTGAACAGGTGGTGGATGGGCGCTATGTTGGCGAATTCGGCTTGGACTTCATCGCAGATCGCTTCCATGCGCCGCCGCGTGTCCGATGAGTCTTTGGAGATGATGTAGAGGTCGATATCGCTGCTTTCGGTGGCTTCGCCGCGCGCCACGGAGCCGAACAGAATGACGGCGTGAACTTCGTCCGCCATAGCGTTCAGCAGGCGCTGCGTGAGCGTATCGGCGATATTGCGGTTTCGCTGCGAAATGGTCATTGCGGCTAATCCTTGCTATCTCTCGCGTTTCGCATTCAAGCGCTTTCTTTCAAGCAAGCCGTATCCCATCGCGCTCAGTATATCACGGCGATAAATCGCGGTAGCGCCGTCTGCTTATGCGCCTATTTCGGCTTCGGCTTGGCGCACTTCTTGCATAAGGGCGGCGAGCATATCGGATTCTTCCACGATGCGCGCCTTTTTGCCTTTGCGGAATATGATGGCGCGCCCGGCGCCGGCGGCAATGCCAACATCGGCGTCTTTGGCTTCGCCGGGTCCGTTGACTTCGCAGCCCATTACCGCGACTTTGATGGGCGTCTTGACGGCTTTGAGCATATCGTCCACGGAGTTGGCGAGCGCGCGCACATCAACATCGGCCCTGCCGCAGCTGGGGCATGCGACGAGTGTAGCGCCTTCTTTGCGGAGTTCGAGCGCCTTCAAAATCTCGAAGCCGGTGTATATCTCTTCGCAAGGGTCGTCGCTGAGGGATACGCGGATGGTGTCGCCGACGCCTTCGTACAGCAGCATGCCCAGTCCGATGGCGCTGCGGATGCTACCGGATTTGGCGGTGCCGGCTTCGGTTATGCCGAGATGGAAGGGATACGGCGCCATCTTGGCGAGGCGGCGGTACGCCTCAACGGTGGTGTCTATGTCGAAGGCTTTGAGCGAAATCTTGATTAGATCGAAGTCTAGGTCTTCCAGGATGCCGATTTCCCATAGGCCGGTCTCAACCATATGGTCGACGACGGTGTATTCGCCTTGCGCCGCATCGCCGTGCTTGGGCAGCATATTAACGCCGTCGGTGTGGCGGGACAGGCCGCGGGTCATGCCGATGCCGCCGACGGGTGGCAGGCTGCCAAAGTTGACGCCGATGCGAATGGGGATTTGGCGGGCTTTGGCTTCGCGCACAACGGCTTCGACTTTTTGCCTATCGCGAATGTTGCCGGGGTTTAGGCGCAGGCAGTCCACGCCGCTTTTGAGGGATTCTAGGGCGAGCTGATAGTGGAAGTGTATGTCGGCGATGAGCGGGATGTTGATTCGCTTCTTGATATGGGCGAGCGCTTTTGCGGCTTCCATATCGGGGACGGCGCAACGGATAATTTCGCCGCCGGCGTCTTCCACTTCGCGGATTTGGCGCACGGTCGCGGCGACGTCGCGCGTGTCCGTCTTGGTCATGGATTGGACGCTGATGGGAGCGCCGCCGCCGACCTGCACATCGCCGACATAGACGGGCTTGGTAACGCGTCGTTTCTGCATTGCGCTGACCGCTCCTTGTTGTGGGGGTTAAGGGGACGTCGGTGGGGACGGATGAATTCGAGGTGATGCGGCTACCGGTTCATTGGAGCGCTTCTTGCCGTTCGAACCGGAAACAAGAAGGCGTTCCTTTGGCACGCTCAAAATGGCCTTGCCCTTACGTGAAAACTTTCCCCACGAATTAGCGAAGTGTTCGTCAAACCTATCGGTCGACGCTTCCTGTTCGGTAAGCGTAGTTTTCAGACGGCCGCCTACTTCGCGCTTCAGGTCTGTTAGGTTGTTGAACCTTCGCTCTTTTTTCAGCAGTTCCAGCAGTTCGACGTCTATCATCTGGTCAAAGCATACCTGCGCGATGAATTCGTTGCCTTCGGATTGGGCGTCCGCATATTCGCTGGCGTAAGCCAACAACGCCTTGCTGAATTCGCCCTCTTTTTTGAGAACGAAGGGGTTTGCGTTTTGGGAATTAGATGGCACTGCCGACCTCAAACTATGCTTATCTCTAAGCTCATTATATCGTACTCATCGCGCTGGCGTATAATGATCCCTATGATATAGCACGAGTAAGCATTCGGGGCAATCGCCGCTATGTTGTAGGTATATTGCAGCAAGCCGGGAACGGCTCTCTTCATCTGCGATACGATATTTTCTTGCTGAGTTGCTTTGACTTGAATCAGCGCGTACTTTCTTGAATTGGACGCAGCGCTTTGGAAAATCAGGTCAACACCCTCGCCAACGGGACGCGCTAGAGGGCGTCGTGAGCACCGTTCCATATACCAGCCTGCAAGCCCTTCGCCAATGACTGATATAGCGGTTACGCTTGGTCTTACATCGCCGGGGACTATGGAAAGCGGGGGAAGTTGGGTTGACAATCCGCCTGAAGTAAAACCTCTGGCGCGCGCTATCTGAAAGTAACGCCGCAAATCTCCAACGGCATCTTGCGTTACTTGCTCGCCGTAGAGATCAATATAAGCCTGTAAATTGCGGGGAGTAGGCGCTATGGCGGGCTGAGGCAATTGGTTCAGCGGCGATGTTATCCGATTTGCGAGGCGGCTTTTCCCCACTCTGCTATTAAGCGCTGATCCAAGTTCGCTTAATGTTATCTGCCTTGACCATTCGTAGATGTTGACAGCCATAAGGATGCGCCTACTTACGGCAGCACGCCTTCGCCGTTTATGAGGCGCAGGATGTCGAAGTAGCTTATGACTACTATGAGGCTTATCAGCACTACGAAGCCTACCATATGCACCAAGCCTTCGCGGCGGGGCGATATGGGCTTGCCGCCGCGCATCCATTCGATTATGACGAACATAAGCCTGCCGCCGTCCAGCGCGGGGATGGGCAGGATGTTGATGATGCCTAGGCTGATGCTGAGTATGGCGGTGAGCTGCAGCAGCGGGGATATGCCGCCGCTTTCCGCGACTTCGCCGGTTATGCGCGCTATACCCACGGGGCCGGACAGCCCCGGATCCGGGCCGCCGCCTATCCAGCGCGCTATGCCGTTGCGCGTGATAACTAGGATGTCCCACATACGCTGAAAGGACATCGGCACCGCCTCTATGACGGAGTAGCGGCGGGTTACGGTTTGGGCGTCGACGGTGCCAATCAGCACGCCTATCGCGCCCTGCGTGAGCGTATCGCCTACTTGCAGGTTCGCCTGATAGCGCCTTGCGTCCGCCAGCGCCACTTCGCGCGTAGGGTCGGATACGCGGTCGACCACGGTCAGGTTGGGCGGGTTGACGCGCGGCGTTAGGGTGATGATTTCGGAGCCGCCGCTAGTGGGCTGCGGGGAATCGCTGCCGGTGACGAACACGCCGCGCCGAATGGTCAGTTCGGTGGGCGAGCCTAGGCTTGCCATGATGCGCGGCACAAGGTTGGCGTGCGTGTCGATTTCGTTGCCGTCGACTGCGAGTATCATATCGCCGGATGTTATGCCGGCTTGCTGCGCGGGCGAATTGGGGGCGACGCCGGTTACCACGACGGTGCCGCTTACGGCGTCGTGCGGCAGTGCGAACATCGCGGCGAACAGCAGCAGTGGGAAGAGCAGGTTCATGAACGAGCCGGCGCACAGCACAATGACGCGTTTTAGGACGCTTTGGTCGCCGAAGCTGACTTCGTTGGGCGCAATCGCGCGTATGCGGCGGTCGTAGTCGGCGCGGCTTTCGGCGTCGGATAGTTCGGAGTAGGCGTAATCCACATAGCGGCGCATTCCGGCGGGGTTGTCCAACTTGTCTCGTTTGCGTTCTATGAGTTCCAGGAACTTCTTGTACTCTTCGTCGATGCGCTCTTGGGATGCGTCCATCGGCACGCCGAGCAAGCCGTAGTAGTCGGGCGGATCGGCGGGTTCCATCTCTATGTCTTTGATAAGCTCATCGTATTTGGCGCGCGTTTCGGGGTTTGAGAGCTCGCCGTAAGCGCTCTGAAGTCCGTGCAGCAACGCATCGCGCTTCTCAGGTCGCCTCGACTCGACCAGTTCCACAAGATCTACGTACGCCTTGCGAATGTCTTCCTGGGATGCGTCGCGCGGCACGGCGAATATGCCGTACAGGTCGGGGATGTCGTCGGTTCGGCCGCGCAGCAGGACGACGTTTTTTTCGGGGCCCTGCCGCGCATAAGCGCCCTCTTCGATGCCTTCGCCGTGTTCGCCTACCATACGCACGAAGCCGCCCAGCGGGATCCAGTTGAGCGAATATATCGTGCCGCCGGGGGAGAGGCGAAAGCCTATGAGCCGCGGCGGGAAGCCGAAGCCGAACTCTTTCACGGTGATGCCGAACCACTTGGCGGTTAGGAAGTGTCCGAGTTCGTGTATGAATATGAGGAAGCCCAGCACGGGGAATACCAACAGCCATGCGGGAAGATCGAACATTGCGCCTACACCTCTACTGCGCCGGCGGCGCGCCGTTTTGCGGCGGCCGCGGCGTCGATTGCGTCTTGCAGCGTGGGCTGCAGCGTGTCCGTGTGGTCGCGCAGCGCCTCCGCGATGACTGCGGGAATGTCCATAAAGCCGATTTCGCGCGCCAGAAAGCGTTCTACGGCCGCGTCGTTCGCGCCGCAGAGGGCGGCGGGCCATGTGCCGCCGCGCCGCGCCGCGTCCAGCGCCAGGTCGAAGCAGGGGTAGCGCTCGCGTTCCCACGGCAGGAATGTGAGCGCGCCGGCCGCCACCGGGTCGAAGCGGCTTATGCTGCCGTTGCGGACGCGGCGGGGATGGAAGAGCGCGTACTGAATGGGCAGCCGCATATCGGGCGGGCTTATCTGCGCCTTAACCGAACCGTCCACGAATTCAACCATGGAATGGATTAGGCTTTGCGGATGTATGACAACCTCTATATCGTCCCAGGGGACGCCGAAAAGCCAGTGCGCCTCTATCACTTCAAACGCCTTGTTCATCATCGTTGCGGAGTCTATGGTGATTTTAGCGCCCATCTTCCAGGTGGGATGCTTGAGGGCTTGTTCGGGCGTGACGTCGGGCAGGCGATCGAGCGGGGCGCTGCGAAACGCGCCGCCGGACGCGGTGATGATGAGGCGCGAAACGGGCTTGTCTTCGCCGCGCAGACATTGCCATATGGCGTTGGGTTCGCTGTCGAGCGGCAGCAGGGACGCGTTGTTTTTGCGGGCGGCGCGGGTTAGCAGTTCGCCGGCGATTACCACGGTCTCTTTGTTCGCCAAGGCGATGCGCTTGCCGGCGTCTATGGCGGCGAATGTGGCGGGAATGGCGACGTCGCCGGTGGTGGCGGCTACCACGATGTCCACGGCGTCGGCGGCTACCATACGCTCCATAGGGCATTCGGCGCTGCCGCATTCGGCGATGAACGCCTTTTCGGCGGCGGTGCCCTCGCAGTACGCCAATGCGGGACGGAACTCGCGGAGCTGCCGTTCCAAGAGTCGATGGCTTCGGCCGGCGGCAAGCGCTACCACGCTGAAATCGCGGGGGAACGCGCGCGCGATGTCCAAAGTCTGCGTGCCGATGGAGCCGGTGGAGCCTAGGACAGCAAGCCCCCGCCCTCTGATTGTATTTCCCATATCACGAAATAATACACCGCCGGCAAAGCGAACACAATTGAATCTATGCGGTCGAGTATGCCGCCGTGTCCGGGTATAAGCCAGCCTGAGTCTTTGACTTCCGCGTTGCGCTTTATTCTGGATTCCACTAGATCGCCCAGCTGCGCCATTACGCCCACTATCGCGCCCAGGATAAGCGCTTCCCATATTATAACGCCCAAGCCCATAACAAGGGCAGCGCCGGTTGTGGCGGCGATAGCGCCTAGGAAGCCGGCGGCGGCGCCTTCGCGCGTCTTGCCGGGGCTTATGGTCGGCGCAAGCGGCGTTTTGCCGATGGCGCGCCCCACCAGGAACGCAGTCGTGTCCGTCGCCATCACCGCTATCAGTACCAGCAGCGTCCACTCTCTACCCTGATCCAAGCCGCGCAGCAACACCGCGTACGAAAGAAAGCCGCCGACGTATATGCAAGTGCGCAGCGCGGTTACGAAGCCGAGTTCGCGCATCATGCCGGCGTCGAACGCCAGCCGCGACGCCGCTATGTAGCATGCCGCAAGCATCACATACTCGAAGTTTATGAAGTCCAGGAAGGGTATCTGTAAGGAATACGGCTCGCCGGTGAGCGCGCGCGTGTGAGCGCCCGTAATGAAGAACGCCGTCAGAATCAGCGTGAAGGCGAGGCAGAGCTTGCTCTGCAGTATGCCGGCGAGTCGCATCATCTCGAGCGCGGCCGCCATCGCCACGATGAATATGAATGCGCTGTACCACGGCAAGCCCAGCCATACGGCGGTTAGCAGTATGGGCAGGCCAATGGATGCGCTGACGAGTCTCTTGCTCACGCTGCCGCCTTGTGTGATGCCGTGCGCGGCGCGCGCCGCTAGTCCAGCCTGCCGAAGCGCCGCCGCCGTTTGGCGTATGCGGCGAGCGCTTTCACCACTTCGCCCTCGTCAAAGTCGGGCCAATAGACGGGCGTCGAGTAGTATTCGGCGTATGCCGCCTGCCATATGAGGAAGTTGCTCAGCCGCAGTTCGCCGGATGTGCGTATGATGAGGTCGGGATCGGGCATGCCGCTTGTATAGAGGTAGCGGTCGAACAGCGCTTCGCCGACGTCTTCGGGCTTCACGCCGTCCGCGATGATGGAGCGCACGGCGTCCAGGATTTCGTCCCGGCCGCCGTAGTCGAATGCGATGCAGAGCGTCATGCGGGAGTTGGCGCGGGTGAGTTCGACGCTTTCGCAGATGGCGCTGCGGAGTTCGGGCGATAGGCGGTCGAGCCGGCCGAGGTGCCGCAGGCGCACGCCACGGCGGTGGAGTTCGGCGACTTCGGTATGAATGACCTCTTTGATGATTTGGAGCAGCGCGCTGACTTCTTCGCCGGGGCGTTCCCAGTTTTCGGTTGAGAAGGCGTAGAGCGTCAGGTATTGGACGCCGCGCTTGGCAAACGCCTCGATGATATGGCGGATGTTGGCGGTGCCTGCGCGGTGTCCGTAGGAGCGGTCTTTGCCCTGGTTCGCCGCCCAGCGGCCGTTGCCGTCCATAATGATAGCGACGTGAACGGGCGCGGCGCACGGCTCGGATGCGTATTCGGATATGTCGGCAGAAGCGCTCAATGCCACAATTTCGCCCCGCGCTGTGGGAGGTTTGACATATCAGACCTCCATTACTTCCGCTTCCTTGTCCTGCTTGAGTTGGTTCATCCGATTGCTGAAGGCGTTGGTCATCTGCTGAAGTTGCTCTTGGGCGCGGCGGCTTTCGTCCTGAGAGATGTCCTTGCCGCGTTCCATCGAGCGAAAGTCTTCCATGCTGTCGCGCCGAATGTTTCGCAGCGCCACTAGGCCGTCTTCCACCTTGCGCCCGACTAGCCGCACAAGCTCGCGGCGGCGCTCTTCGGTGAGAACCGGGATGTTGATGCGAATTGCGCTGCCGTCGTTGTTGGTCATAAGCCCGAGGTCGGATGTGAGGATACTGCGCTCTACGTCTTTGATGGACTGCTTGTCCCACGGCTGTATCATCAGCACGCGCGCTTCGGGCACGGATATGGAGGCGAGCTGATTCAGGGGGGTGGGCGCGCCGTAGTATTCCACCACCATATTTTCGACGAGCGCGGGGGACGCTCTGCCGGTGCGAATGGCGTTCAGCTCGCGTTGCAGCGCTTCCACGGACTTCTGCATTCGGGAATCGGTATCCGCAAGAACTTCTTCCGGTGTAGTGGGCATAATCAAAACTCTCCGGAGCGGCGCAGGGCGTTAGGCGGGGCGGCTTGACGCCACCATGGAACCCGTTTTGCCGCCTGCGATGATTTTCTGAACACTTCCGTTTTCGAACAGGTCAAACACTATTATCGGCAGATCGTTGTCCATACACAGCGAAAGCGCGGTGGAGTCCATAACGCGCAAGCGCCGCTCTAACGCTTCCTGATGCGTGATAAAGTCGATTTTGGCGGCGTCGGGAACGATGTTAGGGTCGGATTCATAGATGCCGTCCACGTTGTTCTTCGCCATAAGCAGCGCCTTCGCTTCGATTTCCACCGAGCGCAGCGCCGCCGCGGTGTCGGTGGTCATAAACGGGTTGCCTGTGCCGCCCGCGAATATGACCACGCGGCCGCGTTCCAAGTGGCGTATGGCGCGCCGCCGAATGTAGGGCTCGGCAATCTGCTGCACGCTGATGGCGCTCTGAGTGCGAACTTCTAGCCCGTGATAACGCTCTAGGGCGTCTTGTAGCGCAAGGGCGTTGATAATGGTGGCGAGCATTCCGGCGTAGTCGGCGGTGGCGCGGTCCATGCCTTGCGCTTCGGCTTGCCATCCGCGCAGGATGTTGCCGCCGCCCACAACAACGCCGATTTGGACGCCAAGTTCGCATATCGTCCAGATTTGGCGCGCCATATACGCCACGGCGGTGGAATCCGTCCCGTAGCCGCTATCGCCGGTGAACGATTCGCCGCTCAGCTTCAGCAGCACTCGGTCGTACTTCGCGTCGGCGGACTGCAAGGGCTGCTTCACTCGCCCAGGGAGAACCTGGTAAAGCGGCGCACACGGATGTTTTCGCCCAGCCTGCCGATGCCTTCGTTGACAAGGTCGGCGATAGACTTGGTGGGGTCTTTGATGAATGGCTGCTTCATAAGCACGATCTCTTGGCTGTCGGCGTCTTCGCCTTGCGGCACGTCGGCGCTGTCCACA
This sequence comes from Dehalococcoidia bacterium, assembly GCA_965204605.1. Classification (GTDB taxonomy): domain Bacteria; phylum Chloroflexota; class Dehalococcoidia; order Lucifugimonadales; family JADFKI01; genus Bin90. The sequence continues at coordinate 2,580,912 of OZ241999.1, read as the reverse complement.
TATTCGGGGGACATAGCGGCGATTTGCATAGCGAGGTCGTGCGCCAGCTCCTTGAAATCGGGCGTGCGGGCGACGAAATCGGTTTCGCAGTTGACCTCTACAAGCACGCCGATGCGTCCGCCGCTGTGGATGTAGGACTCCACGATGCCCTCTTCGGTAGAGCGGGTAGCCTTCTTGACGGCGCTGGCGATGCCCTGCTTGGCGAGGATGTCCGCCGCCTTGTCAAGGTCGCCGCCCGCCTCTTCAAGGGCGCGCTTGCAGTCCATAATGCCGGCGCTTGTGCGCCCTCTAAGTTCTTTTATGGTAGTAGCGCTGATTTCCAACTCGCCTCCTAGTGGATGGTGGGATTTTTGTATATGTGAAGTAGGGTTACGCCAGATTAGGGTTATGCCGGCTTAGGGTTGCGCGCTTTGTTGGGGCGCGGCGTCTGCTTCAGGGGACGGGGGCGCCTCAGTAGCGGCCGGCGGCGCATCGGGGGCTGCCTGCGTTGGCTCAGTTGCCGGCGGGGCCTCAGCAGTAGCCGGTTGCGCTTCAGCGGGCGGCGATGCTGAGGGCGTCTCAGTGGCCTGCGGCGGGGCAGACTGCGGCTCAGCAGTGGCCGGTTGCACATCAGGGGCTTGCGGCGGTGCCTCAGTCGACGGCTGTGTATCGGCGACTGCGGGCGGCGCTTCAGTTGTGGGCGCAGGGGCCGGAGCTGGCGCAACGGCCGGGGACGGCATAGCGGTCGGCGGCTGCGCGGCAACGGCCGGGGCGGGCGGCGCTGCGTCGTATTGCGCGGCGGCTTCGCTCACCTCTTCGTACTGCAAGGCGGCGCGGCTGTTCACGCCTTCCACGATGGCGCTGGTGATTCGGCCGGTGACTAACCTGATGGAGCGAATGGCGTCGTCGTTGCCGGGGATGGGATAGTCGATGAGTTCGGGATTGCAGTCGGAGTCGACCAGCGCCACGATGGGGATGCCCACGCGCCGCGCTTCCGCCACGGCGATGGCTTCCTTGCCGACGTCGATCACGAACAGCGCGCCGGGCATTTCGGTCATCTCTTTGATGCCGCCCAGATAGCGGTTTAGGCGGGATATGGAGTCTTCCCGCTTGAGCGCTTCTTTTTTGGGCAGGGTCTCGAATTCGCCCTTCGCCTTGCGCGTCTCGAGGTCGACTAGGTAGTCGATGCGGGACTGGATGGTCTTGAAGTTGGTGAGCGTTCCGCCCAGCCAGCGGGTGGTGATGTAGAAGGCGTTGGCGCGCTGGGATTCGGTGATGATGGTATCCTGCGCCTGTTTCTTGGTGCCGACCATCAGCACCTTCTTGCCATCCGCCGCCACTTCGGATATGAAGCTTGCCGCCTCTTCCAGCATCCGCAGCGTCTTCTGCAGGTCGATGATGTGAATGCCGTTGCGGTGGGTGAAGATGTAGCGCCGCATCTTGGGGTTCCAGCGGCGCTTCTGGTGTCCGAAATGGACGCCCGCCTCGAGCAAAGACTTCATCGTAATCTGCGAGGGATCGCGCTCCACAGGGGGGCGCTCCGCGGGGGAACGCTGAACCACAACGCTGGCTTCGGGCGCAACTGGTACGGCTTGCTGCATATATGCCTTCCTAATGCTGTTTGAAAGTTTGGAATTTTCTTAACTTATGCAGTATAACACAACGCCCTATAACGGGCAATTCGGGCTTGGTTGAACGGCAAACCAATCGTATTGCATCGCTTGCGCTGTTGGCTTTGCGCGCTTGGTTGAACGCAAATCAATACCCTTGTATCCCTTGCATCGCTGTTCACTGCCAAACTTTGCGCGCTTGCGAGCTTGCGCTTTTGCGTTAAGATAGATATGTGGGGACGAATTGTGAACGCAGCGAGCAAACGCTTATGGACGCAGCGATACGGACGCTTGGCGCAGCCGACGCCCCGGCGTATCACGCCTTGTGGCTGCGCGCGCTAAGAGAGCATCCCGAAGCGTTTTCGCAGTCATATGAGGCGCAGCTCGCCACGCCGATTGCGGATGTTGCCGAAAGGCTGCGCGCGGCATCGGAAGCGCCGCATGATTTCGTTTTGGGCGTGTTCGTGAACGGCGCGATGAGCGGGATGATGGGCTTTCGGCGCGAGCGCAGCGCCAAGCGCCGCCACAAAGCGGAGATATGGGGCGTCTATGTGGCGGCAGAAGCGCAGGGACGCGGGCTCGGCAGACGGATGATGCGGGACGCAATCGACCGCGCGTCCCGTATGGCAGGGTTGGAGCAGATCAACCTCGCGGTGGTCAGCGGCAATGCGGCGGCGCGGCGGTTGTATCTTTCGCTGGGATTCGAACCATACGGGTTGGAACGGCGCGCGGTATTCGTGAACGGCAGGTATTTGGACGACGAGTTTATGACGCTGTTTCTGAAGCGCTAGTCGATAGACGGGTTATGCGTCCGTTAGTTCATTCGAGTGCCGCCGTTGACGTTCAGCGCTTGGCCGGTGATGTTGAGCGCGTCGTCGGATGCGAAGAACGCCGCCGCTTTGCCGATGTCTTCGGGCGTCTGTTCGCGTCCGAGCGGGCAGCGTTCCCGTATGGCGCGCTCGAAGATTTGGCGGGGGGACAGGTTTCGCATTTCGGGATTGTTGCGCTTGGATCGCACGGCTATGCGCTCCCACATCGGCGTCCAAATGCTGCCGGGGCATATGGCGTTCACATTGATGTTGAACGGCGCAAGATCCAGGGCGTATGACTGCGTTAGGTGAATGACCGCCGCCTTGGATGCGCCGTAAGCGCCACCGCCGCCGGAGCCGCCGCGCCCGGCGTGGGACGCGATGTTGATTATCTTGCCGAATCGCCGTCGCTTCATATGCGGGATGACCGCATCGCACGCCAGCGCAACGCCTTTGACATTCACATTGAAGGTAATCTCCCAATCCTCCGCGCGCGACGAAACGGCGTCCTCAAAGCCGGGCGCGCCGATGACGCCGGCGGCGTTCACCAGAATATCGATGCGCCCGAAATCGGCTATCGCCTGCGCCGCAAGCGCGCTGAGCATACCTTGGTCGGTTACATCCACCGCATAGGCGCGCGCATCGCCGCCGTCTGCTGCGATGGCGGCGGCGGTTTCGCCAGCGCCCAATGTGTCTATGTCCGCAACCGCGACGGATGCGCCGCGCTGCGCCATAACCGTGGCTATTCCCCTGCCCAAGCCGCTTGCGCCGCCGGTTATCAGCGCAACCCTGTCCGAAAGCTGCATTCTTGTCCCTCCTTATTAAGATTAAGCATTAAGCGTTAGAAAACTAAGTATCAGAAAGCGTCAGAACATCAACGAATATCAATCGGCGTTGTAGATATACGATACGGCTTGAAGGGATAGTCTATTTGACCGATGCGCGGCGCTTGGGCGCTGCCGTAATCAACCCTCTTTGGCTTGCGCGCTGACGGGACGGATGTGTGAATGCGCCGTTGGCGTTCAGCGCTTAATGTTCAAGCGGGGGAGCGCTTGGTTGGCGGCGGGACGGCCGAATGAGCGGTGCGGGATGCCCGGGTATAGCGAAAAGTGGATGTGAACCGCAAGCCAAACGCCGCCGCGCCGCTCCAGTATAGCCGTAGCCTTGCCCGGCCGATAGAACGGTTTGTAGTTGCCGTCGAAGCCGATGGATGACCAGGTGGCCGCCCCCCATGCGCGATTGCCGCAGCCGTCGGCGTGGACGTTGCGCAAGTCAAACTTGAAGTTGCTGACGGTGTCCCATACGCCTTCCCACTCGCGCTTTCGCAGCGCCCAACGCCCGAATGCCACTTCCATATTGATGTCGAACCAGACCACGTCGTCCGCGAATATGCGCTCGGCAGCATCGTAGTCGGCGGCGGCGCAGCAACGTTCCATAAGCGCGAACCAGCGCCTGACCGCATCCATGGGGTCGCGCGTGGTGATTCGGCACGGATCGGCTTGGCTCATTCGGGCGGGCGTATCGGGCATAGACGGGTGAATTCGGATAGCGCGCGGGACAAGCGGACGGCGCTACCTTTGGCGCATCCAATCCGCGATGCGCTCGGCGATCATTATAGTGGTGACGTTAGTGTTGGCGCTGATGACGTCGGACATAATGGAAGCGTCCACCACGCGCAGCCCGTCTATGCCGTGAACCTTGCCGCGCTGATCCACCACCGCCATCGGGTCGGACGCCGGCCCCATCTTGCAGGTGCCGGAAGAGTGGTGCTGCGTCAACACATTTTGCAGCAGCCAATTGTCGAGAGCGTCATCGGTTGCAATATCGCGGTCGGTGGGCGATACGCGCGTCAGCGCCGCGCTCTCGAATTCGGCGCTTTCGCTGAGTTCCACGCAGAGCCTCACTGCGCCGCGCAGCCGTTCCCTATCGTAAGCGTCGGTCAAGTAGCGGTAGTTCAAATATGGCTGTTGGCGCGGATCGGCGGATTGCAGTCGAAGTTCACCCGACGAGACCGCCTTTTGCAGCGCGATGCTGAAGCCGGTGGGCGTGATGTCGCTCTCTATGTCGAAGTTGATAGGCATATGCTCCGTGCGCACATGCAGCGGGCGAAGCTGCATATCGTTTCGGAAGCGCGAGCCGGGCGTGGTGTAGCGCATGCCCACTTGCAGCGCGGGCGCGTCCGCCGGGATGGGATTGGCGCTATGGAACAGCAGGAACACGGCGGGATGATCGCGCAGGTTCTGCCCTACGCCCGGCAGGTGATAGCGCGCGGGAATGCCTACATCGGCGAGGCAATCTTGCGGTCCGATGCCGGACAGCATAAGCAGTTGGGGCGAGTTGATAGCGCCGCCGCACAACACAACCTCATCTGCTTGGATGCGAAATAGTTCGCCTCCGCTTTCCACTTCTACGCCCACCGCTTTTGCGCCGTCTAGGATAACCCTATGCGCCACAACATTCGCCTTTATCGTCAGATTGAGGCGGTGGCGCGCCATAGCGAGGTATGTGAGCGCCGTACTCATCCGTATGCCGTCTATGCGGTTTAGCGGATAGTAGCCCACGCCTGTGGATTCGGGGCTGTTCATATCGGCGGTGAAGGGGAAGCCGGCGGCTTGCGCGGCGTTCAGGAAGGAGTTGGGAATGGGCAGAAGTTCATCGGAGTTGTAGCGTCTCGCGGGAATGGGTCCGCTTGATCCGTGGAAGTCGTCGCCCTGAAAATCCAGGTCGTTCTCCAGCTTGCGAAAGTACGGCAGGACTTTGAGGAACTCCCACTCGTCGTTGCCTTGCGCCGCCCAGTCGTCGTAGTCTTCCGGGATGCCGCGAAAGAATACCTGCCCGTTGATGGCGCTTGATCCGCCGGTTACCTTGCCCCTAGGCAGGCGAAACGGTGGTCTATCGGGCGTTGCATGCGCTTCGTATCCCCAGGTATGGGCATCGCTGTTCGCCTGATGGTACCAAGGCAGCACTCCGTACTTGATATGGTCGGGAAGGCGCGCGAAATCGGGATAGTCCGGGCCCGCCTCAAGCAGCAGCACGGAGCGATTGGCGTCTTCCGAAAGCCTGCTTGCAAGCGCGCTGCCCGCCGAACCCGCGCCGATTATCGCGACATCGTAGCGCATACCCAACTCCTTGCCTGATGGATGCGAAAGCCGTTTGGGTGGCATTATACACGCCCATGCGCGGGTTGGGGCAATTTCGCCGCTATTGCATGCGAAACGAAATATCAGTCGGACTTGTCCCCGAAAGTAGGCGGCGGCTCATCGAAGTCTTCGCCCCGCTCCAGCGCCTCTTTCATGCGCCGAAAATATGCGGAGTTCTTCGCATTTGCGTCAGCGTATGCTTCGGCAATGCCTTCGGAGCGTCCCTCAGTGCGCCCTTGCTTCAGCCCCTCGGCAAGCCCCTCAGCGTGTCCCTCTTCGCGGTTCTTCTGTACGATGTATGTTGCGATTACCACTATGTACGCGCTCCCTTCTATCACGCCGCCCAGGGCGGTAGATAATACCGAAACCGCCTGTCCCTTGACTATGATGGCGATTGTCGTCGCCAATGCGGAGTCGTCTTGCACTTCCCCTATTTCGTACCATGACACCAGCGCCATCCCTATCACGAATGACAGCGCGAAAACCATGATAGAGCTTATTCTCACCCAGCTCGGTATTGTTGTGTTCACTTTAACCTCTGCGTTTCGTTATTGGCAGGGGCGGCCGCGTTACACCTTTAGTCGGGCTTGTCCCCGAAAGTAGGCGGCGGCTCGTCGAAGTCCTCGCCCCGCTCCAGCGCCTCTTTCATGCGCCTGAAGTAGGCGGCGTTCTTGGCATTGGCGTCGGCGTATGCCTCGGCTATGCCTTCGGAGCGTCCCTCGCTACGCCCCTGCTCCAGGCCGTGCTCCAAGCCCTGGATATGCCCCTGCTTCAGTCCCTCGGCAAGCCCCTCGGCATGTCCCTCTTCGCGGTTCTTCTGTACGATGTATGTTGCGATTACCACTATGTATGCGCTCCCTTCTATCACGCCGCCCAAGGCAGTGGATAATACCGATACCGCTTGTCCCTTGACTATGATGGCGATTGTCGTCGCCAATGCGGTGTCGTCTTGTACTTCCCCTATTTCGTACCATGACACCAGCGCCATCCCTATCACGAATGACAGCGCGAACACCATGATGGAGCTTATTCTCACCCAACTAGGTATTGTTGCTTTCAACTTAACCTCTGCGTTTCATTGGTTTCATTATTGGCAGGGGTTGATATGTTGTCAATCCCCGCCAATCCCATCGGCGCCGCGCCGCGTCTGAACGCCCTGCCGCCGCTACTCATAAGACAGGACGCGCAGTCCCTCGCCCTCCGGCGCCAGCAGCACGCGGCGGCCGGCGGCGGCCGCGACGCGCTGCGCTATCTGCGCGCACGCCTCGTCGGACAGCGACGGCGTTGTGGCGTCGTCGTCCGCCCAGCGCAGCGCGGCCACGGGGTAGCCCAGCGCCGCTTGCAGTCTTTGCGCCAGAGCGTCCGCGTCCGCATCGCCGCCAGCAAGCAGCGTTACTTCTTTGGCGGGCGCGGCAACATCCATTTTGGCAAGCGTAGCAACATCCATAGCATCGGTTGCGGCGTCGGCGAGCGGCGATGTTTCGGGCGCGGCGGCTCTGTCTTGCGCATAGACCGCCCAGTAGTACGGCAGGAACGCCGCGGTTGCGGCGACTATGGCGAGCGGTACGGCGACGGCGTCCAGCGTTTCTATGTACAGATCGGAGTTCAGCAGATCGCGCAGCAGCACGAACAGCAGCGCGCTCACGCTGCCTAGCAGCGACAACACGCCCACTCCCAGCGCCGCGAATATGAATATGCGGCGCGCTATATCCCGCCGTTCATTCGCATCGCGGACTGCGCTGCGCTGTATCTTGCGCCAGTAGTAGCCCCATATCGGAACGCCCAGCGCGCCCAGCGTGATGATGTTCGCGATGGGGCTTGCCCACAAATCGCTGCCGACGATTACGCTTTCGGATACTGCCAGAATGAGCTGGATCAGGGTGTTCACCAGCATATAGACGGCTACGGCTATCGTGGCGGTTCCTATGCCCGATAGTATGTAGTTGTAGATGCGCTGCGACGAATTCGCCGCAGCGGTGGACGCCGCCGACGCATCCCGCGCGTTGCGCCAGTGATACGCCCACAGCGCAACCCCCACGCTCAGCGCGGCAATCGACCCCGGCAGAAAGTCGAAGTGATGGGGTTGTGTCCCGCCACCTATCGATTCGAATATCCATACAAGCGTCTGACGGATGACGACGCCCGCCGCCGATAGGCTCGTTATGACGCCGCCGAATATCGCGAACAGGTAGAGATAGACCTGCCGCAGTTCGGAGCCGCGGTCGCGGCGCGCCATATGCAACCAGTGCAGCCACCATACGCCGCCGCCGACCGCTGCCACGCACAGCATCCCGCGCAGCGCCGGCCGCCACAAGCCGCGCTCGCCCGAAAGTATCTCGGCGCCGCTCACGGCGTTGTAGCCCTCGAGCAGGATGTAATACGCCACCATTCCCACGCCCAGCGCCAGCATAACCATTCCCGCCAGCGATGCGGCGTATATGTAGAGGCGGCGGATTATCAGCGCATCCGTCGTCTGCTGCCCTTCGCGCTCTTCTATGCGCCAGTGGAACGCCCATACCAGCGCCCACAGCGGAGGCGCTGCCAAGTAGTAGCCGTTGAAATCGTCCACGCCCAGCGCCCAGCGCAGCAGCCGAACCGCCGCATAGACGGCGAGCGCCAACGATACGCCGAGCGTGATGTATATGTAGAGTTTGCGGAATATGGATCGGACTTCGGCGGGCGCATCGGCGGCGGCGCGCTGTATGGAGCGCCAGTGAAACGCCCACAGCGGCAGCCCGACCACGGTGATGGCTATGCCGGCGGCGATTCCCGTGTTGGACGCGGAAATCAGAGCGCCGCCGAATATGCCGTCAAGCGCGAACTGCGCCAGCAAAACAACGCCGTTCACCCACATCATCAGCGATGCGAATGACACCACATAGAAGTAGATTCGCCGCACGATGCCGCCGCCATCTTCGGATGCGCCGTCCTTGCCGCGCCGCAGCCATACGACTACGACCCACGCGACTAGCCCAACCGCCACAAGGGGCAAAAACGCCATAGCGATGTAGAAAACCATAAACAGTACATCCATAGATATATCCTCTCAGTTCAGTCAGATTGCAGTATGCGGGTTAGAGTTTGCGCCGATAGCCGCCGTTCCGGATTAGACGAAAGCGGACGGCTTATCGCCTAGGGTGAAGCGTATGGGTTCGCGATGGGCGTGAATGTCTTACGCCCGCGGCTTGCGCTTATCCCTCAGTATCAGCAGCGCCAGCGCCGGCAATCGGGTTCGCGGCCGATGCGCCGCCCCCACCGTGGAGTTGGGCGCAGTACACGCCTATGCTCTCAGCGCGCCGACGGGCGCTTCGAGGTTGGCGGGCGGCTCATTCCCCGATCCTATGAGTTCGGGCAAAGCGGGCGCGGCAGTCCATTCGCTCAACGCATCGTCTCTTATTGTACGGGTATGGGCGTGGACGTCGGGGTGGGCGTAGGCGAAGGAACGCCCGGAAGGTCCCATCTATCGCAGTAGCTGTAGGGCCAAGGGTAGTTGGTGAACTTCCAATCGCCGTTTTCGCGCTGCAGCGAATAGCGCTCGTTGCGCGAAGATTCGCCGCTGCCGTATATGCCCGTGCCGTAGTACTCGGTTACATCCACTACTACGAATGCGTCTTCGCCGACTATTCTTGAACTATGCAGCCTTGCCTCAATATCGGGAACTCCGCCGCCGTATCCATACCCGTACATGGAGTTCATCTCTGCGAAATGCCGCAGCGGACACTCTTCGCGCAGGGATTGCGCCAGCATGCCGTAAGCCGTCTCGAACTCGTCGACGTTGGCGGCATGCAGCAACGCCTGCACCGCCGCCTCAGGCGTTCCCGGCGCAAATTCGGCCGGCCGGTTCGTCAGCGCCAGCGCAATGCTCGCTATGAGCAGCGCTCCCAGCGCCGCGCCCCCGCCGATGAGCCACCATCTAGCCATAACTGCCTCCCGTTAGCGCCGTGTCGAAAGCCGTATGCCGAAAGCGCATCGCAAGCCCCAAAGCCCAAGCCGCTGACGCCTTGGCGTCGATGCGTTTGGCGCAAGGTAGCGCTTGCCTTAACCCAACCTTGCCTAGTCCAAGCCGCTCATACGCCTTATGCCATCGCCCATTCCAACCCGCTTATGCGCCTTACGCCCTTGCCATACAGAATACGCGATGGCGTGGCGGCGTAGCGGCGGCCGTAGTCGCGGGCTAGGCGATGCGCTTGCGTTGGCTGCGGAGGTAGTCAACCATCACATAGCGCCCCAGTTGGCTTGGGTTGGTGTAGAAGGCGCGCCCCTTGTTTATGCGCGTCATCTTGTCGATGAAGTCCATCAGGTAGTAGTTCGCCTCAAGCATAAAGGTGTTGATGGTGATGCCCTCTTGCGTGCAGCGCTTGACCTCTTTCAGCGTCTCTTCGATTGTGCGCCAGCTTGGCGGATAGCTGAAGTAGGCGCGCCCGTGTTCCAGGTGCGCGGTGGGTTCGCCGTCGGTTATCATCAATATCTGCTTGGTGGCTACCTTCTGCCGCGATAGCGCCTTGCGCGCAAGCATCAGCGCATGCTGCATATTCGTGCCGGACACCCACGCGTTCCAAGTCAAGTCGGCTAGGTCGTCGGTGGCGATGTCCATTCCGTAATCCGAGAAGCCGATGATGTAGAGGTAGTCGCGCGGATACTGGCTATGGATGAGCCAGTAGAGCGCCAACGCCACCTTCTTGGCGGCGGCGAAGCTGCCGAACATTCCCATAGAGCGGCTCTGATCGATGAGCAGCGCCGTCGCCGTCTGCGTCATATGCTCGGTGTGGTGTATCTCGAAGTCGGCGGGGCTCATTCGGATGGGCGTTTGCGGCCCTTCGCGCAGCACGGCGTTGAACAGCGTGCGGTGCAGGTCGATGTCGAACGGATCGCCGAACTCATACTCGCGCGTTTCGCCGGTGCGCTCGCCGCCGTCGCCGCGGTAATAGACTTCGTGCCGTCCCATCCTGTCCTTCTTCAGTTCTGAGAACACCTCGCGCAATGCCTGCTGCGCCAATTTGCGGATGCCGCGCGGCGTCAGTTCCAAGCGATTGCCCTTGCGCTTCAGATAGCCCGCCTCTTCCAGCTGCTGTATGAGGCGCTGCAGCTGCTCCAATTGGCGGCGGGCGTCCTCGCCCATAACCTGCTCCACGCTGTCCAAGTCCAGGTCTTCGATATTGCCTTTTCGCATAACTTGCTGTATCTGCTGCTCCAGTTGATCCATCTGCTGCAGTTCGCCCATAAGCTCCATAGCCGAATCCAGCGTGATGGACTCATCGCCCATGAACGGATACTCGCCCGCCATATCGTCAAACGGGAACATGTCGTACATCATCCCCGCGAGTTCGGCGAGTTCCTGCATCATCTCAGGGTCGACCGCGGCGCCCAGCATGCCCTCGAGTTCGCTGCGCATATCGGGGGACATGCTGTCCATAAGCGATTGCATCGCCGCCATCTGCTGCTGAAGCCGCTCTATGAGTTCGTCAAGGCTTGCCGGACGATTGGGATCGAAGTATTCGCCGTACTGCTCCATAAAGCCTTCGAAGTCCGGATCCTCGCCCATAGCGCGGTCGCGCAGCATTTGGTTGAGCGCCTGTAGCATATTCTTGACGCCTTCCATATCTTGGGGCGTCATCTGCTGAAGCTGTTGCTTCATATCTTGGAAGAAGTTCTGCATCATTTGTTGCTTGAGCGTGTCCAGCAGATCGTTGAACTTTTGGCGCGCTTCCGGATCCATAAAGTCGTAGTCTTGGAGTTGGCGCACCTTGCCGCCGGCGCTTTCGGGCAGCGTATCCAGCGTTTCGGCGCTGCGCTGAGCGCGCTCTTCGAGCATCCGCATAGGCGCCTGCAGATGCTCGGCGTCGCCGCCGGCGTCTTGGAGCTGACGGCGCGCGTCGTCCAAGCGCCGTTCTATGCCGCGCCGCTCGGTGTCTATGACGTCCTGCAACCGCTCTTTGACGTCGTCCATAGCCGAATCGAGGTTATAGCGCTCAAGTTGCTGCTGCCGCTGACGGCGCAGGCGCTCCATGAGATCGCGCAGTCCGGGCGTCTGCTGTCCCTGCGAATCCTCAACGCCGCGCTGAAACAGGCTGCGAAGCGCGCGGTTCGGATCGCCGTGTTCCAGGATGTCGTCGGATATGGAGTTGAACAGGTCGTCGGCATCCACATCGAAGATATGCTGGCTGCCGTCCCATCGGTAGTATCTGAAAGTAGTCATAGCATTGCCGCCTTTGCAGTTGCGAATAAGCGCCCGCGCCGAACAAGCCGTCGGCGCAATATGGACATACCAGGCGCAAGCACATCATACACTACAATTGCGGCGGGCGGGTGAAAACGGGGCATTCTCGAATTGAGCGCAATTGAGTGTACAACTCGCCAAGTATCCGTATCCGATAATGTAGCGCTTCCTAATTTCCTAGTAGATTTCAGTCTGATAAGCGCTGCAATGTAAGAATGCCCGAATGCCCGCGGGTATCCTCAACATGTGCAGGCGTGTTAAATCCAGCCCAATCTCAGCCATGCCAGCGCAAGCGACAAAGGCAGCATTCCATCCGTCTTGGAGTAGCCCTTTATGCGACGCGCAAGCCTATTCAACTTCCCGCGCAATGCCGAATGCAACCCTTCATTCCTGTTCACCGCGCCGCCCTTGCCTACCTTATGCTTGTTCAACGGGCAAGCAGCCATACACCTCATATCCGTCGCTCCTGTAACGAGCCGTGTCCGGCAGCCGCTCCAACAAGCGCAAGAAGATGGATTCGCTCCTGTCTCTCTCCCACCTCAAAGTCCTTCCACCGATTGCTAAGCTCGTCTTCCAGCGCCGCCGTCCATACCTGGCGCGAATTGCGCGCAGCTCCACTCCTAACGCCCACATATGTCCACATCTCGTCAAACGATATGACCTTAACCTCAACTTGCCGCTGTCGCTGCGCCCGCTCCGCCTCCAACGCAGCCACGGCTTGCAGGGCTTTTTTTACCCACGAATAGATGGGCTCCAGGCTTGACGCCCGGAACCCTAGATATTGCGGAGTATCGCATGCCCGCGGTGTATGTGGCTATCGCTTGGCGCTTGATTGCCTCAGGATAGTAGCTGCGGTTGCCTTCGGGAGTGAAGCGGCGTAGGCATTCGCCGCAGCGGTAGGTCTGCTTGCCGCGCGATAGTCCAGCTTTGGGCAGTCGGTTGGAGGCGCAGCGCCATTATTGCATATCGTCGCGGTAGGCTCTTTGCATCGGGGGACTTCTTTGCAAAGAGCATGATTTAGGCGTCAATTTCTACTCAATTATAGCAATCCTACACGTGTTGAGTTTAGGATGGGCATTCACAAAATTAAGTGTCCGAGGTTCAAACCGATGTTTAGGAGGCGATGCATGGCGCGCGAGCAAGGGTATATCGGCACGATGTCAGATGCTGGCGCTGCGGCTCAATTGGACGCCCAAAAACGGACATACCCGTGGTCATCAGGTGTACAAATGCGGTGATTGCAAGAGGAAGCAAACGGCGGACACCGAGCATGCTCAGGGAAGTGAGATTGCCAAGCGGCAAGCGTCTCAGATGCGCCTTGAAGTCGAGAGCTTGTCGGCGGCGGCACGTGTAGTGGGCGAGAGCGTTGCATCGGTGAGTGGTTGCCTCGGAGGAGAGGCGATTGCTTGTAAACGGATGCGCGCAATGAGCAATGAATACACAAGTGGACGGGCGGCGATGACGACGATAGCGTTTGACTAAATGTGGACATAAGTGGGCGTTAGGCGCAAAGAAAAGCGCAATAGTGTGTGGGTGTGGATGGCGGCGGTGGAAGAACGCGGCAGGAGCAGATGGATGGGCTTTGAGGTGGTGGGGCGTGATGAGGCTGCGCTGCTGCGTCTGTTGGAGCGGCGCCGGATGCGGGCGATGCGAGAGTGATGGATGCGGTGGGTGTATGAGTGGACACATAACAAGCATATGGTGGGCAAGGGTGGCGCTGTGAACTGGAACGAAGGGTTGCATTAGATGCTGCGCGGCAGATTGAATGGATTAGTGAGGCGTGCAAAAGGATGCGCAAAGAGCGTGGATATGCCGACGAATCTGCTTGCGCTAGGCTTTCTGCAACAATCTCAAATCCAACATCGCTCAACTAGAATGTCTAATGCCCGTATAGATTTACAATCGACCTCATTTAGTGTACGGTTATTGCATATTGATAAGAAACCGACATTGTTAGGAATCCGCCAATGCCTTCTCCATTTGCTGATGCGGGGAAAGAAATCGATCAAATTAGTGTACGGATAAACTACGACATAATCCGTCTTTTCTCCGAAGGGCTTTACAGCAGTCCGCACAAAGCCATAGAAGAGCTTGTCAGCAATAGCTACGACGCGGGCGCTCAAAACGTCCATATTTTGTTGCCGGATGCGTCTGAGTCTGCCGCCGTCGATATGCCGCCCCTGTGGGTAGTGGACGACGGAGACGGAATGAACAGAGACGGATTTCATCAGCTTTGGCGGATTGCCCACTCGAACAAAACGGACGCTCCGCCGCATAAGGGGCGTCCCCTAATCGGACAGTTCGGCATAGGCAAATTAGCTGCGTATGTTCTCGCGCGGAGCTTGACACACATAAGCCGCCGAGATGATAAGCTGCTTTTGACTACTATGAACTTCCAAGATGTAGAGAGCCGTAAAACAGATGATGCGAGCCCCATACAAATCGCTCTGCGCGAAATTGAAGAGACTGACGCCAAACGCATCTTGGCAAATATAGAACGCAGATCACCAACCGCATGGAGCAGGCTGTTTGGGAAAAGCGATGAAAGGGCAGTTACATGGACTGCCGCGGCATTGTCCGACTTTAGAGATCTATACAAGAAGCTCCAATCCGGGAGATTGCAATGGGTCTTGAGAACCGGCTTGCCGTTGCAGACGAACTTCAATATATGGTTGGATGGCGAACGCATAAAATCAAGCAAAGACAACCCGTCCGACCTCATTCGTGAAATTCCTATCAACAAAGACCTCTCGATAGGAAACGTCGATGGTACGGCATCCATCTACCGAACCCCATTGGACAGGGGAAAGTCGGAGAAAATCGGGCGCAGTTACGGATTTTTCATTCGCGTCAGAGGCAGAATCATCAACCTTGACGACGATACGTTCGGCATGAACCCTTTTAACCATGCAGCCTGGTCTCGTTTCTCTATGGAGATAAACGCTGACGGACTTCGCGATCACTTGCTCTCATCTAGAGAAGGCGTACGAGACTCGGATGACGTCCGTGAATTTCGTGAGTACATCCACGATGTGTTCAACAAATGCCGGACAGCTTACGAAAACCAGGCGAAAGACGATCTCCCAAAAGTCGATCTTGCCCAGATAATCAAATCCAAGGATGCGCCTGTTACTCGCTTTATAGACCCGATGCTTCGAAGCGTAAAGAATGCCTTGGAATCCCAAAGCGAGTCTTTTTACATAAACGCTCCAAACGATGAAATTATGAAAGATGGATCAGCTTGGCTTAGATCATACGAAAACGAGATTTTCGCTTCCGGAGAGATATTCGGAGAAACCCTGATTGATAAGCACGGCGTAAACGCGCCGTCGCTTCTTTATGATCCATCAACCAAAAACCTGTCGATCAATTCAGATCATCCGTTTATCGACAAGATACGGTCTCTTCGCAAAAACGAAGAAATAGTGAAACTTTTTGGGTTTGCAGAGGTTCTTATGGAAGGGCAACTCGGAGAAATTGGAGTGGACCGAGTCGCCTCTGCGAACTTCATGTTGAACAGGGATTACGCTCTGCGGCTGGTCGCTGCAGGTATGGCGCCTCCAACTGCTAGTGAAATTCTAAGACTTCTCGATCTCGCGCCTGAAGACCCTGAGTATATGGAAGTGGCTACCGGCAAGGTTTTTCAGGCGCTTGGTTTTGAATATCAACGAGCTGGAGGGTATAAATCCGGCCCGGACGGAATACTCTATGCTCAATTAGGGCGACGCACAGACAGATTGGCAGACTACAAGGTCGTGTACGACGCTAAGCAAACCAATGAACCCGCAGTGCCGGCCGGCAAAATCGATTTCGGGAATATCGAACGATTCCGCCAAGACCATAAAGCGGATTATAGCTTCTTTATTGCCCGCGCATACCAAGGCGAGGATGATGATGACCGTGCATTGAACTCTAAGCTAACCCAACCGTCAGGCGTTCGCGCAACCCTACTTAAAGTAAAACACTTGCGCCGTTTAGCAGAACTGCACTACAAGTATGGCGTCACCCTAACCGATGTTCGCAATCTGTTCGACAATGCCTATACCGTTTCTGAAGTAAACGAATGGCTTGACAGATTGGAAGAGGAGTTGAGAGAGAAAGGCGCCATACCCCTTCAAGTGTTACTGGAAGGACTTGAACGCGACAAGAAAGACGTTAACGCTGTGCCTAATGTGGCGGTTGTCAGAGCGCGGGATATGGCGCGTCTGGGAAGATTCGAAGTCCCTCATCTTGTAGCCAGATTAAAAGCCGTAGAGTCCATTGTCGGAACGCGTTGGATAGAGGTGAATGCGCAATCTCAGGAAGTGAATATGCGCCAAACAGCGGAACAAATTCTCAATATCCTTGATAGGAACATCCGCGAATTGGACATAATCAGTGGTTAAACCGCCAACGCTCTCAACCATTCATCCATTCCCGGCCCGGATGGCGCCCGAACTGGCCCGTCTATCTATCGCCCGCGCGCCGGCGGGCAGCAGGGTTATCGATCCTATGTGCGGCTCCGGAACTGTCCTAAGGGCCGCAGTCGAAGCCGGTTTACAATGTGTCGGTTTTGATATAGATCCGTTGTCAGCGCTGATTTCCAAGGTTTGGACATCGCGGGTCGACGCTTTTGGCATAGAGGCGAAGGCTATAAAGACGGTAGAGGACGCCAAATCTTTGTCCGTAAATGAAGTCTCGCTCCCCGATGAAAAGGACACTGCGGCATTCGTTGCTTACTGGTTTGCCCCCGCCCAAATAGACGCGCTTGGACGACTTGCCGCAGTCATACGGAGGGAAGATACTCCCGAAAACGACCTTCTAGCCGTGGCGTTCAGCCGCATTATCATATCCAAAGAGATGATGGCATCGTTGGCGCGGGACACCTCCCACAGTCGTCCACACAGAGTTGCGTCACATAACGATTTCGACGCATATGCGGGTTTTCTGCGTTCAGCGCGATACGTCGCCAAGCGCTTGTTGCCTGACAGGATTGATGGAAGCGCCGATGTTCGCTTGGGAGACGCGCGAAGGCTTGACGGCGTGGAAAACTCATCCTTTGACCTTGCGATAACATCTCCGCCATATCTCAACGCCATAGACTACATGCGCGGGCATCGCCTGACCCTCGTATGGCTAGGCTACAAGTTGGATTCACTCCGTAAGATAAAATCTGAGAATGTGGGCATTGAGAAGGCGTTGCCGGTATCACAAGCGTCTTTAGATGTGACTCCGTTTGTGAAAAAGAAAAAAGACTCAAGGATTGAGGCGCGTCACATCGGATGGATACTGCGATACGCGACTGATATGAAAGCAGTTCTTATCCAATTGAAGAGGATTGTCAAGCCAGACGGTGAAGCAGTGTTGATTCTAGGCAATTCTTTTCTACGCGGCGCGTTTATCGATAACGCGGGCATAACTGAAACGCTCGCAATTTCTGTCGGATTTCGGTTGATGGACCGAACAAGTAGAAATATACCGGCGCGACGGCGGTATCTTCCACCACCCAGAAATGACGCGCAAAGCGCTTTGGACTTCCGAATGCGAACCGAAACCGTTTTGACGTTCCGCAACGCACTGGACTGATTTCAGCCGTTCTATTCCTTGGACAGCAGGATTCCCAACGAATGGTGGATAAGCGGAAGCAGGAAGATTGCCTTGATTTAATTTAGGGATGCGCTTCGTTTTCAAGAAGGTATGTCTTAGCGTGCGACATTTTGACCACATAGAACTTATACTTGCATTGGGCGACGGGGACGCAAATGATTTGGCGGCGCTCGCTCTTGTCGACTACATTGCGATCTCTTGGTATGGCTACGATGATTTACCAACAAAATCTAGTTTCGAATTATGGGCGTTTCTTATTTAAGCATGCCCTTTGGATCGTTGCATGGTTATCCGCAGCCTGACGATCTTAGTCACGAATATGAGATATCATCTGCCGTCGCCCACGCCTAGATCGGGCTGTGAAGCCTTAATGTCTTCGTTCCGACTCTGACGCCCTCTCGGCCGCTGTCTTAATGAAGGCGTCGTCGTTCTATCTGGGAACGTTGGTCGACATAACTTTGAAGCGGTCAAGCATACCCTTTGGCCCGCCGCAACCCTCCGACGAGATTTCTTTCGGTCCGCCTGCGGTCATAGACGAAGAGAACTAATACCGCCCGTGCGCTAAGAAGAGCCTCACAGGCATCCCCGCACCTAAGAACGATATAGGCTCCATAAATCCCAAACATGCAGGCCATATGGTTCGCATATAGCGCTGGACCCCGAAGACAGCGCGCCATGAGCATATATGATCTATGAAAACGGCGGGTTTTCGCTTTCAGGCAAAGACATGTCTCTTTACGCGAATCCGGACGACGTCCGAATCGACCGTCCGCAACTGACTGGAATTCTTTCAAAACTATGAGCGGGGCTTCAAAGGCTATATGGCGCGGATGCAAAGAGATTACTTCAAATGCTAACTCCATCATAACGTTCAATGATATACCCGTTCATCAAAGAGCATCCCGATATTTATACCAAATCTGAATACAAATGCAGAAAGTTCATTGAAGGCGTAGGTATGTATGGCTCGTTCAGGCGCTCAATGGTGCCTGCTCCCTTCCGAGTATGGCAACCAGAGCGCCTACTACGCCGAACAGATCGCCGCTATCATTGAGAGCTTCGTCCGCTAAGTTCATATAGTAGCGCAACCTTTGCCCGGTCAGACGCTCAGTGCAGTCAGCGCGCTTCATACCCTAATCCCCTACAGCCCAACCTCCCCCGCAAGCGGCGCAATAGTGGTAACATACCGCCAACTAACCACTATCCACCACTGAGGAGGTTCTGAATGGCTAACATTGGCATTTCCACGTCGTTGCCGGCGTACACGGTTGACCCTGCATATACCGCCAAGCGCGCGGAGGAGCTGGGCTTCGAGTCTCTGTGGTATGCGGAGCATCCGATTATGCCGGTGCATTCCACAAGCCGCTTTCCCGGCTCCGGCGACGGCGTCATTCCCGAAAGCTACTCGCACTTCACCGAGCCGTATATCGCGTTGGCGCGCGCGTCCGCGGTTACCAGCGATCTGAAGCTTGGCACGGGCATAACGCTTATCACGGAGCGCAACCCGCTGGTACTCGCCAAGACCATCGCGGCGCTGGACTTTTACAGCGGCGGGCGCTTCCTGTTCGGCATCGGCACGGGCTGGCATCGCGAAGAGACGGAGATGATGGGCGGCGACTTCGACCACCGCTGGACGCAGGCGCGCGAGGCGACTTTGGCGCTCAAGGAGCTCTGGACGCAGGACGAAGCGGAGTTTCACGGCAAGTATTACGACTTCCCGCCGGTGAAGTGCTACCCCAAGCCGGCGCAGGATCCGCATCCGCCGGTGCTGCTGGGCGGGATGGCGAAGAATGTGCTGCGCCGCGTGGCGCGCTGGGGCGACGGCTGGCTGCCCAACCGCGTAACGCCGCCGCAGATAGCCGAAAGCCGCGCCATACTGGACACGCTGGCGGCGGAGTATGAGCGCGAGCCGAGTTCGCTGACCATCAACGTGCATGGGCAGCCGCCTGAGCGCGACCTGGTGAACGCATACCTAGACGCCGGGGCGGACCGCGTCATTGTGCGGACTGAGCTCTGCCACAGCGAAGAAGAGATGAACGCCGAGCTGGAGCGCGTGGCGGAAGCGGTGCTTTAGCCTTTTAGCCGCGCGGCTAAACCGCTATCATAGGGATACATCCGATAGCGCATTGCGGGCGCGCGCCGCCGGGGATCGACGATGCGAGCGCGTTCCCGGCGGCATTCGCCGGCTCTGCGATGCGCTATCAGCGGGGGGCTTGCTTATGGCAGTATTCGTATTGTTCGTACTTGCCGCGCTTGTCTGCGTGGGGCTGCTTGGATACATCTGCATGGGCATAGTGGCGCTGATAGGCGTGTTCAAGCGGACTGAGTCCGACAAATCGTCTCGCGAGTCCGATTCGGATGATCAGGGCGCAAGAATTTCACTGATGAGCGTCCGAAAGAAGTTCTACACCTTCTACAGCGTGCTGTTCTTTATGCACACCGCGATGTTGACTTTCGTATGGTCGTGGGAGAAGATTCCCGTAGCATACGATTTGGCGGAAATAAGCGAGTTCGTCGGCGGCAAGATGACCAAAGCAGCGCCTGTCGCGTTGGTGCTGACCATATTCATATCGGAAGGAGCCCCTGGTCTTATGGTGATGGCAGACTATGTGAAAAACAAGTTCGTAAAGCCGATTATAGAGGCGCACAAAGCCGAAGGGTATGCTGAGGGCGTAGCTGAGGGGCGCGCCGAGGGGCATGCTGATGGTGTAGCCGAGGGGCGCGCTGAAGGCATAGCTGAGGGTCTAGCCGAGGGGCGTGCCGAAGGCCTGGCTGAAGGCATAGCCGAAG
This sequence comes from Dehalococcoidia bacterium, assembly GCA_965204605.1. GTDB lineage: Bacteria > Chloroflexota > Dehalococcoidia > Lucifugimonadales > JADFKI01 > Bin90. Next base: position 2,560,781 of record OZ241999.1, on the reverse strand, counting down.
GGCGCGCCGAAGGCGAGGCGCGCATGAAAGAGAGCGGCCGTGAGTGGTATAAGCGCATGCTGAAGGCGAAGGAAAACGACGAGCCTTTTGATGAGCCGCCTCCGTTCTAAACCGCGCCCTTCCTACTGCGGGGGTGAACAAGCCCTACGGCTTTCGGGCCGCGGGGCTTGTTTGCATGCGAATTCGCTTGCGGCTTCCATAATGCCTTGAAAGCCGCAGAGTTTGTCCGCTTTTGCGGTTCATGCGGCGGATAAGGCGCGGACTTGAAGGCGGCGGGCGATTGCGCGATTGCGGTTCGGCTAGCGCTTCTTGAACTCCGGGATGACGTACTTGCCGAACAGTTCAATGGACTCCATCACCTCTTTGTGGGGGACGGTTTCGGTCTGCATCATAATCATCATCTGGTCGATGCCGATGGCTTCGTGCTTTTTGAGCGCCTCGATGCAGCTATCCGGGTTGCCGGCGATGACTACCGCGCGGTCGCACAGCGTATCGGCGTCAAGGTCGTTCCAAATGCGGTGCGCTATGGCGGAGCCGCCGGAGTAGTCTAGGATGTCTTCCTTGGCATCTTCGGCTTCGTCCACATCCACATAGCGGGAAAAGTTGGCTTTGAGATGGTCGGGAACGCCGCCCCACTTGTCTAGCAGCTGAGCGTACACATCTTTCTGCCCCTGCACATAGGGGCGGTCGGGGCCGAAGAAGTTCTTGAGGGACTGCGCGCCCATCTCTTTCGCCTTGCGGTCGTTGTTGAGGCAGACGCCCAGCGTGGAGCTTGCCCACTGGTCGTTGGCGAATGCGCCCACGGGGTTTGCCTGCTTGACCTTCTCTTTGTAGGCGCGCACATAGGGTTCGAGCGATGTGGGGGCGCTGGAGCCGAAAGACAGCACGCCGATGCCCTTTTCGGCGGCTATGTCATAGGTTGCGGGCTGGAGCGCGGCTACCCATATGGGCGGGTGCGGGTTCTGGTAGGGCTTGGGCAGGATTTGGCGCTCCGGCACCTGCCAATACTTGCCTTCATATGAGAACCAGTCGGATTGCCATATCTGCGGCACCATCGCCAGCGACTCTTCCCACATTTCGCGGCTGTCGCGCGGGTCGATGCCCATACCGGTGAGTTCATAGGGGGCGGAACGTCCCGTGCCGAAGTCCACTCTGCCTTCGGATAGATGGTCGAGCATCGCCACGCGCTCGGCGACGCGGTTGGGGTGGTGATACGGCAGGATGACCACCCCAAGCCCAAGCCGGATTTGCTTTGTGCGCTGACTGAGCGCCGCATAGACTAGGTCGGGACAGGGCGACGCCGAGAAGCCGGTCAGGAAGTGGTGTTCCACGAACCAGAGATAGTCGAAGCCCACCTCGTCGGCTAGGATGCACTGCTCCATCGTCTCCGTAAGCACCAGGTGGTCGTCCAGCGACGGCCTTTGCATTTCGTATTGCAACGCCAGTTTCATATCAGCACATTCCTTTCGGGGAATAGTCGGGTTTATGGATTGTAGGTTGTGAACGGCGGGTTGCGAGCGGGCTAGGCGGGACGGCTGCGGCCGATGTCTTGGGCGGCGCGCAGCACGGCGGGCTTGGTAACGCGGTCGTAGGCGCGCTCGGTGGCGGATGTGAACAGCGATACGCAGGTTATGCGCGCTTCGGCGTTGATTGCGATGCCCATAAGCTCCATTGTGCGGTTGTACATCCCGATGGCGGCTTCCAAGCCAACCTGCGCCTGCCAGCGTTCTGCCCATACGCCCGGATGCGCGGCGCGGATGTGCGGCAGCGCTATGAACTGCGCCATAAGGTCTTCAGCGGCGTTGTAGAGGGCGTCGAAGTCAGCGGCTTTATCGTAGCCGTCGATGCCGCGATTGCGAAACAGGACGAGTTGGTACAGCAGCATCCACCAGTAGATAGCGGCGAGGCGTTGATGATTTAGGCGGCGGCGGTGGCGGCGCAAGCCCCAGTTGAGCGCCTTGTCTGAGTTCTTGACGAATAGTTCGGTTACTAGGTTGGCGGCGGCGTTGCAGGATGCAGTCCAGAGAGCGGCGCGCTTTGGCGCGAGGCGGTTGGCGTCGGGCGCGGCGAACAGCAGCGCTATGCGGTTAAGTTCGGCGATGTCGCCGCGCAGCCTTGCGGCGGCTAGGGGCGGCAGCAGCGTATCTAGTATTCCCATTGGCGCGGCTCGCTTGGTCGGACGGGCGGTTGAAACGGGCGTATGGCAAAGGTTAGCAATCTGCGGCGCAAAGGGCAAGCCCGCAACGGCATTGACGCTCTCGCCTTGCAGCGCCTAAGTGATGAACTATCGCAATGCCTACGGGTTAGGAATACCGCGCGCATAGCGTTAGTGTATAATCTATGCCATCACGGAGGTTTGCATCTCTTCGCGATGCGCCAACTACACGAAATTGGCATCCCCGACGGTTCGGGTTGCCGTAGCGGGCAAAAAGTCGTCTTTATTCACTCCAAGTATGCGTATGTCTGATAATCATTCAAGACTTCCCACAGCCCAGCGCGAGAATGCGGGCGCAGATGATAGCCAACGGCCAATAAGCGCCATAAGGCTGTCGCAGATTTGCTACCTTTTCGTGTGTATGTGCATGCTCTTCTTCAACTACCTCGCCGTCACTCCTACGAACGTCTATGACGCGCTGTTCTGGGAAGATGGCTGGCTAGAGAACATCACCGCCGGAGTGTTTCTCTTGGCGGGCATAGCTCTGTTCGCAGCGGCATTGGCGGAACGACGCATCTTCCCGCGCTGCGCTTATGTTATCGGCGGCGTGGCGCTGACATTCTTCGGAGGCGAAGAGATCAGTTGGGGGCAGCGCATAATCGGATTTGAGACTCCCGGTTTTCTGGCGAGTTTGAATAATCAAGAAGAATTCAACATTCACAACCTTCAAGTCGTTGAAAGGAATTTCCTCAGGGCTATTAAACTGAAGGAAATATTCTCCGCGCTGGGAATGGTAGCCTGCGTCGCTTTCTTCTGCCGCAAAGACAGGATATTCGGGGTTCCCGCGCCGCCAATCCTGCTGACATTGGCGTTTCTGGTTATCACATCTTATATTTTGGCAAGAGAAGCGCCGGATTTCTCGGCGGGCTTCCTGCGGCTAACTTTAACTTGGCATAGAGGGCTGCTGCTGCTGCTGCTCTTGTTTGCGTTGTTTTCCCGGAACGCTATGTTGTTCATTGCCGCCGCCGCGTCCTTGTCCATCGCTTTATCTACCGCGTACCTGGTTCATCACGGCAGAAGCCTATGGTTTGGAGAACTGCAAGAGTATCTGCTCAGCGTCATTTGCTTATTCTATGCGCTAGTGGCGCTGCTGGATCAGGAAGCGGCGCGCCAAAAGATGGCGGCATCCATCGCATCGCTCAAACCCGCGGGCATAGCCTCATTCCAGGCTCATATCCCCTCCCTCCCGACATATAGCGGCAGGTTTTTCGACGGAATCAGAGGCGGCTATCTGACGCCTTGGACAGCGGTTTGCGCGCTCATTATTGCGGGTAGCGTCGGATTGGCGATAATGACGCACTTCGAAGTTAGGTCGGAAGTCGCGGCTTTCAAGGACACATACTTGTTAGCACGGACTGTCGAGCCGACAGCGCGTTCCAAGTTCGATGTGTATCTAGTTGGACGCGATCTGCACTACTTCAAGCAGCCGTGCGACGAGACGGAAGTGGAATCGACATTCTTTCTAGGCGTATTCCCGGCGGACGTGTATGACTTGCGCGGAGTTAGACGGCAGTTCGGCTTCGACAATCTCGACTTCCGTTTTAACACGGCATATGGAGCCATACTAGAGGGCGCATGCACGGCGAGAGTGAGGCTTCCCGACTACGAGATAGTGAGTATCTCAACCGGGCAGTACGTCTTTGACGACGACGGCATCCTTGCAAATCTGTGGATTGCTGAGTTTCCCGTAGGCGGCGATTGAGCCTTTGCTGCATAGCTTCTTGGCGGGTATGTATGGGAAGCGGCGGCGTTGTCTTCTCAACATCGCTCAAAGCTCAATTTCCCGCAGCGTGGGCGATACGATTAGCGCGGCGTCGGTCTGCGCTTGAACATCTTGGGCGCTCCAACCGGGCGCCACTTCGCGCAGCGCCAGCCCTTCGGGGACGATTTCCATTACTGCGATGTCGGTTACGATGAGGTCGACGCAGCCTTTGCCGGTGAGCGGATATGTACACTCTTGCACCACCTTGGAATTGCCGCTGCGGTCGGTGTGTTCCATCGCTACGATGACGCGCTTTGCGCCCACCGCCAGATCCATAGCGCCGCCCACATTGCCCACGCCGCGCTCCGGCAGCATCCAGTTCGCAAGATCGCCTTTGGCGGACACCTGCAGCGCGCCCAGCACGGTTACATCGATATGGCCGCCGCGTATCATCGCGAAGGCGTCCGCCGAGTGGAAGAAGGACATGCCCGGATGCCACGCCAGGAAGTGACCGCTGGCGTTGGTCAGGTCAACATCCTCTTCGCCCTCGTCCGCCATAGGTCCAAAGTTGAGTACGCCGCTTTCGCTGTGATACAGCACATCGCGCCCTTCAGGAACGAACTGCGAACATAGCGAGGGTATGCCGATGCCTAGGTTGACCACATCGCCGTCTTGCAGCTCTTTCGCCACGCGCATAGCGATGATTTCCCTATCCAACCTGTATTTGTCTGCCATCGTCCAGCACGCTCCATAGTGTAAGTTTCGGGCGGGTTTGCGCCGATCGTCGGCATACAGGATACATCAGCGCGGCGCATACGCCAACGCCCGCCGCGCGCGCAGGCTGCCGCAAGCCGCTTTTGCTGCCGAAATATCCAATTACTCGGCACTGACGATGCGGCTGACGGTATTTGCGCGCCGTCCCCTGCGTGATTGGCGGCAGAATTTGCGCCCCCACTTGCGCCCGTAATTATGGTAACCTGTCAGAAATCAGCGAATTATGAGACGCAATAATGCCATTCGGCAGCACCAAGTTCACGAAGAGACTGATATGTCCCCAGAAATGATTACCATAATCGTGGTGGGCGTAGCCATTATGGGCGTTCAAATATCGACTTGCATCTGTCTAGCGCGCCGAATGGACGCAATGCGAAGGGAACTCAGGGAACTAAATGGTCAATTGGCACGGATGATAACGTGTTTGACAGAACGCTTAGCGCGATTGGAAGGCATCCTGATAGATCAGTAGCGAATGGCGGCGAATGGCGCGCCAGCGCATCCGGGCGACGACTAGGATACGCTTGAGCGCTGTCTTTCGTGATTGATAGTAGGTTTGTGTTCTCAATTGTGGTAACCTATCAAAAATCAGCGCATTACTATACGCACGCAATAATGCCAAGTGGCAATGCCAAGTTCACAAGGAGGCTACTATGTCCCCTGAAATGATTGCCATAATCGCGATGGGCATAGCCATTGTGGGCATTCAGATGACTACTTTCATTTATATGTTGCGCCGAATGGATGGAATGCAAAAGGAAATCAGCGAAATAAGAGTTGATATGGCGCAGATGAGAACGGAACTGACGGAGCGCATAGCGCGGCTTGAGGGCATCCTGATAGGTCAGCAGCAGATGGCGGCGAATGGCGCGCCCGCACAACTGGGCGACGATTAGGATGCGCGCTAAGGCGTGGCGCACTTAGTCGTGGCAACCGCGATTAGGCGCAATTGGGTGGCGAGCGCTGATATGCCCGCCGCCCGTCTGCGTACCGTAAGCCCGAAGCCATACGGATGAAAGCAGCCGCCAATCGCCGCCCGTCAAGCGCGGGCTTTCGGCGCTACGCATACTTGCCGGTGAGTTGCGGCGTTGTGCCTTCGTTGCCGGTGCTTTCCCATTCGTGGCGCGTCTCTCTGCCCCAAGCGCGCTTGAGGTCGTCCCGCACGCTCAGATGCAGTCTGCCCATTCCCTCTACCTCAATCTCGACGCTGTCGCCGTCCTGTATGGCGCTCAATCCGGCGTGATTGGTGCCGGTGGCTATCACATCGCCCGGACCTAGCGAGTGAACGCTTGTTACCCACTCGATGACCTGCGGGATTTTATGCGCCATATCGTCGGTGTTGAAGTCCTGCACAAGCCTATCGTTGACCCAGAGCTTGACGGGCAGACTTTGCGGGTCGGCGATTTCGTCGGCGGTAACCAGCCATGGGCCCATCGGCGCGAAGGTTTCGCGCGACTTCATCTGATAGAACGCCGGCACGCCGCGCGCCGACACATCGATGAAGTTCATGTAGCCGAAGATGTAGTCAAAGGCGTCTTCCGCCTTGACCTGCCAAGCGGGTTTGCTGATGACCAGCGCAAGCTCGGCTTCGTGCTCGAAGATGGACGCCCCAACATCGGGCAGCAGGATGGTATCGCCGTCGCCGATTACGGCGTTGGGGGACTTGTTGAAGCCGTTCTTGGGGGCGGGTTCGGAGCGCGTTCCGTTCTCCATATAGTTGACCGCCATGCAGATGATGTTGAGCGGGCGCGGCGCGGGCGAGCGCAATCGCACCTGCGAGAGCGGCGTTCCGTTAGATGCGGCGGCCGCCTGCGCGATGGCGTCTTTGCGGGCGTCGAAGTCGGTTATCAGGCCGCTCAGCACATCCTGCGGCGATACGCGCGGGATGTCCGCCACTGCGTCGGACACATCCACCACGGCGTCGCCCTTCACCACGCCAAGTTTGAAATCGTCAAAGAATGCCAGTTTCATAGTTGCCCCTTTCGGTCGTTGATGGGTATGGTAACGTTGGTAAATATGCGGTTGTACGTAAGTATGCGGGCATTATGGTAGGTATGTCGATGTCGATAAGGTTATTAGGGCTTGCTTGCTCTGTTGGGAATAAGGCTGTTAGGTTTGCTTGCGCAGTTGAAAATGTCGGTGGGCGAGCGTGGACTTCAGAAGCATTTAGCAGCGCCCTGGGCGGCTTATGGGTTGGCGAGCGTTGTGATGCGCATATCGTATATCATAGGCGGGGGTTGGCGCTACCTAATGCCGGATGCGCAGAGCAACCTCCCCCTTTGCGTTAAAAACTCTCCAAATTCTCCCTTGGCGTATCCGTTCTGTTATTTACCATAGTGTATATGAACTTTAAACGCTACATACAGCAAGCCACCAACGGCGGCGAAACCGTCCGCCGTATTCCTCGTCGACACTATGGAAGGCAATCCCCAAATCGGCAACCGTGCGCCCCCGCCTTAAGTCCGAAGATAAGCAGGACAAGAGCCGAAGGTTACCGAAAACCAAGTCCTCCACTTCGACATCGCACGCTTCATCAAACAAGAAACCAACGATGGCGAAATCCTTATAAAATTTCTAGTCAGAGTTGTCTTAAAAGGCGAAATCAAATTCTCAGGCGAAAACTTCATCGTCGCCGCACGAATGCGCGCCGCCAAAGAACTACTAATCAGAGGATTTAGCAACACCGCCGCCATACGCCGCATCATCTTGTCGGGCAAAACCGAAGACCTGGACTCGGACCTCTTCAAGAGCCTCCACTGTTACATTAAAGACGGAATGGACGCAAGCGCGTTTTCTCCTAGATGTGGTGGAGACGAACACCCGAAAAGACTGACCAAGTCGCAGACGGGTCTATCAGCAGGCGCAAGGGCGCCATCAACCAGCCCATAGGATTCAGTCCATCGCGCCTCGTCTGAGTAGCATGCGAACCCTTGCGCCGCGTTTACGACATTCGCATCGACCACATCACCTACGAAGACATCCAAGCATACTGGGACGTCTAATCACCTGCCGCAACGCTGATCATCATGATGATGCCGACCCCAGCCACGGCATCAACCGGATGGGGATTAAAGTCGAAGACATCGAAGCCGCCGCCAAGGCGCCCGCCGCCAGCCCTGCCGGTGAGCAAAGCGCGCCGCAGCCCAGAACATCGCCGTCGCCGAAAAGCGCAACGCCGCCAAGACGCCTGCTGGCAACCATGGCCGCGCCGCCTGCCGCCGCGAAAAGCGTGCCGCCCTTAACCCCTAAATCTCTTTGCGCCCCCACGCCTTTGCGCTAAAAATCCTAACCCGACGGCGCAATGACGCTGTTCGCCTTGATTATCAGGTAAATCTCCATCCCCGGCCGCAGCGCCAGCGCGCGCAGCGAACTCCGCGTAATCTCGGCCACGATGCGCGCGCCTACATCGGCATGCACCATCACGCGCCCTTCGATCGCGTGTATCTCGGCAACGCGCGCCTTGATGATGTTCAGGGCGCTAATCTGCGAAGGCATTTGCCGCGATAGGATGATGTCCCCCGCGCGTATGGACACCGTCGCGGATTCGCCTACGCCGCGCAATGTCCCCGCCGCAAACAGGCGCGCCGAGCCGACTTGCAATTCGGTTAGCCCGTCATCCTCAAAGCGCTTGACTATCTTTGCGTCCAAGAGATTTTCCAAGGTGGCGTAGTCGGCGACCGCCGCAACCGCCGGCAGCGCCAGCGTGTCTATCGCGCGGCCGAAGCCCGCCGCGCGGCCGTTCAGCAGCGCCAGCGCATCGTCCGCGAGCGCGATTACTTCCGATATGGAGTGCGATACATACACCATTGGGATGCCGAGTTCGCGGCGTATGCGCTTGAGGTAGCCGATGATGACGCCGCGCAGTCCGCCATCAAGCGATGCGAGCGGTTCGTCCAGCAGCAGCAGTCGGGGCGAAGTGGCGAGCGCTCTTGCCAGCGCGACGCGCTGCCGCTCGCCGCCGGACAAGTTGCGCACGCCGCGATCCAGCAGCGGCTCCAAGCGCAGCAACTCGATCAGATGCGCCGGCTCGATTCGTTCACCGCCGCGCGGCGTGAGCTTATAGCCGTATTGGATGTTGTCGGCGACGCTCATATGCGGGAAGAGCGCCGAGTTCTGGAACACATAGCCGAAGCGCCGCTTTTCGGGCGGGGTGTGCGTCCGCCGCCGCGCGGAGTACAGCGTATCGCCGTCAAAGACGATTTCGCCATCGTCCGGGCGCATAAGTCCCGCGATGGAGTTTAGCAGCGTGGATTTGCCGCTGCCGGATGGGCCGAATATCGCGGTAACGCCCCGCCCGAACTGCGCCTCGCAGTCCAGCGCGAAGCCGTCAAACCGCTTGCGTACTCTAAATTGCAGCAGAGGATTGTCCATATGCCGTATCACTCCCGCCTAGATCTGCCGAGCAGTTGATTGTGCAGCAACAGGGTGGCCACCGCAAGCCCCACTGATACGGCTATCAGGCGAATGGCGAGCGCGTCGTCTCCCGCTATGACGCGCGAATATATCGCAAGCGGCAAGGTCTGCGTTTTGCCGGGGATGTTGCCCGCGACTATGATGGTAGCGCCGAATTCGCTGACCGCGCGCACAAAGCCTAGCAGCGTCCCCGCCAGTATGCCGCGATACGCCAGTGGGATGGTGATGGTTAGCGCGGCGCGCAACGCCCCCGCGCCGAGGCTGCGCGCCGCCATCTCAAGGCGCTCATCCACTTCGCCCATCGCAATCATAATGGAGCGCGCCATAAGGGGGAAGGACACCACCGCCGCCGCAAGCGCCGCCGCGAACCAGGTGAACACAACCTCTATGCCCAAGCGATCCAGCAGTCCGCCCAATGCGCCGTTCTTGCCGAGCAGCAGCAGCAGCGCATAGCCCACCACCACCGGCGGCACCGCGAGAGGCAGGGACACCAGCGCATCCACCACGAGCCGCCCGCGTATCCGACGCTTGACGATGAGCCAACTCACGCACAGCGCGATAGGCAGGTTGATTGCCGTTCCCACAACCGCAACCTGCAGCGTCAGCCCAACGATTTGCAGCATATCCAAGTTCTGCCAAGCCCCCGCATATCGCGCCTGCGCCGCTGCCTAGTTCAGCGGCGTAAAGCCATGCTTGCGGAATATGGCGCTCGCCGCATCGCTCTGCAGGAACGCCAGGAACGCCGCCGCATCGCCGTCCGCGTCAGCGCCGCCCGCGTCAGCGCCCACAAGCGCGGCCGGGTACACCACATCGGGATAGGCGTCCAGCGGCACAATGTCCAGCAGCGCCAGGTCGGGCGCAATCTTGGCGTCCGTCTGATACACGAATGCGGCGTCGGCGTTGCCGGTCTGGACATAGGCGAGGATGGAGCGCACATCGTTGCCGAACAGCAGGCGCGGCTGAAGCGCGTCCCACAGCGCGAGGTTTTGCAGCGCGGTCTTGGCGTAGTTGCCCGCGGGCGAAATCTGCGGATCGGTGATGGCGATGCGCCTGAGTTCGGATGTCGGCAGTTCGTCGATGCTGTTGGGATGCGCTATGTCCGCCGCCGCCGCAAGCACGATTTTGTTGGACATAAGCGATACGGCGGCGTCCGCCGCGATATGGCCGCCGTCGGCCAGAAAGTCCATTGGGGGTTTGCCGGCGGCAACATACACGTCGGCGGGGGCGCCGCTTGCAATCTGCTGCGCCAGTGCCTGCGATGGTCCGTAGCTCACCGAAACCTTTGCGCCGCCCGTCGACTCGAACGCCGTCGCCGCGTCCGCCATTGCGTCGGTGAGGCTCGCCGCCGCGAACACAAGCAGTTCGTCCTGAGCGTCATCCTGCGTAGCGCACGCCACCATAGCCGCCGCGCACAGGATAAGCAGCAGCGCCGTCAATCGTCTAATCATAGGCATAGGCAACCATTTTCGCACTTTCGCAAGCCGTCGGACAACGCATAGCGCGGCGCATCGGTTACGCAAACGGCTTGGCGCGCGCTATAATCCGACGGGCGATATGAGAGCGCTATCAGTGAATATATTATGGGCGGATAAAGGACAAGATATGCGGCAACCTAGCGGCGGCGGGCACCGCGATCCTGAGCAGCAAGCGCGCATTGTGGCAGAGGCGACGCAGGCGATAGCGGCGGATCCTATGGACGCGGCGGCGCTCTTTCGGCGGGGCAACGCCTACTCCAATCAGGGCGACTACGAAGCGGCGAAAGCCGACCTGACGCGCGTAATCGCGCTGGAGCCGGCGCACAGCATAGCGTACAACAACCGCGGGATGGCGCATCTGTGTTTGGGCGAGATACGTGAGTCTATCGCCGACTTGGACAGGGCGATTGCGCTGGATCCCGAATACCGCGACGCCTATCATAATCGGGGGCTTGCGTTGTCCGACGCGGGTTCGCCGGATGAGGCGCTGGCGGATATGACGCGCGCTTTGGAGCTGGATCCTAGTTTTTGGAGCGCATACCGCCACCGCGCGATACTATACGCGATGAAGGGCGATCACGCCGCGAGCTACCGCAACTACATCAAGGCGCGCGAAAACGGGTGGTAGCGCTATCGTGGCGTGTCTGCGCGGCCGCGGCTACGCTCAGCGCATTCGGCAGATACGCAAGCGGTGCCCGTAGCGCTACCGTCGTGTCTGCGCGGCTGCGGCTACAGCGTCCGCAGGCGGGGTATGGAGAGTTCGCCGCATATGTCGTCGAACCACTCTATCACCTCTTTGTGGAGCGGTATGCCGTTGGCGCGCCTGTCTTGTATTTCTTCATGTTCGGACAAGCCCGGATACAGCACGCGGTCGTGTCCGGGCGCGGGCGGGGTGTCGCGCAGCAGCTGCAGCATCTTGTCCATGCGCTCTTTGAATGCGTCCACGTCGGTGAACGCCGCGATGTTGAACGCCGCGAAAGAGTGCTTGGAGCCGCCGTCGGGGTCGACCATGCTGGGCAGCGCGCCGGACAGCATAGTTCCCAGCACTTCGGACATTAGCGCGAGCCCGTAGCCTTTGTGGGAGCCGAGTTCGCGCGTGCCGCCCATAGGCAGGTGCCAGTATTCGCCGCGCCCGCGCACATCGGTCTCTTCCATAATGGGGCGTCCCTCTGCGTCGGTGACCCAGCCGGGCAGCAGCGTTGCGCCAACTCTGCGCGCAAGTCCGAGTTTGTTGCCGGCAACATTGGAGGTAGCGGCGTCGAACAGGAAGGGCGGTTCGGTCTTGGCGGGCGCCGCAACTGCAATGGGATTGGTGCCGAGGCGTCCGACGGCGCCGAATGTGGGGACAACCTGCGCGCCGCCGGCGGTGGTAACGAAGCCAACCATATCTTGTTCGGCGGCTATCATGGCGTGGTGGCCGATGCCGCCGGAGTGTCCGGCGTTGAACATCGTAACCACGCCTACGCCGTAGGTGCGCGCCTTCTCTACCGCCATTTCCATCGCTTTGGGCCCGAGTATGACGGCAAGGCCGCGGTCGGCGTCCATAACGGCGGTGGCGGGCGCTTCGCTGACGATGCGCCAATCGGGGCGTGGGTTGAGGCTGCCTTCGTTGTACTGCTGCACATAAGCGCGCAGCATATTGGATACGCCGTGCGTTTCCACGCCGCGTAGGTCGGTCATGGTCAGCACATCGGCGCCGAGTTCGGCGTCGCCGGCGTCCACGCCCATCTTCTCGAACACTGCGGCGACGGTTTCGCGCAGCGAGTCTTCGGGGACGCGCACTTGGTCGTCGGCGGGCACCTTGAATCGTTCAAGCATTTTCAGTTTCCTTTCCGTATGTGATATGCAGTATGCAAGATGGGCAAGTAGGTTTTGCCTCAGTTGTCTTCGTCGGGTTGGGCGCTGCGTCTTAGCGCGTCGAGTTCGGCGCGTAGGCGGCGGGTTTCGGCTTCGGCTTGGATGGCGCGCTGTTCGGCTTGTTGGCGCGCGTAGGCTTCTTGTTCTGCGCGCTGTTCGGCTTGCTCTCGCGCAAACGCTTCTTGCTGCCGCGCAAACGCCTCTTGATCGGCGCGGGTTTGGGCTTGCTGGCGTGCTTGGGCTTCTTGGGCGGCGAGTGTTTCTGCGAATTCGGCGATTATTTCGGCGGATTCGGCGCGCGTTTCGGCTTCGATGGCGCGGTTTTCGGCTTGGACGGCGCGCAGTTCGGCACGCTGACGCTCATACGCCTCAAGCTCGGCGCGCTGATACTCTTCGTCATGCGTCCGCAGGAATTGCTCAGACTTGGGGTCGAACCAGCGCAATTGCCGCTCATCCCAGTACACCCACAAGCCCAAGACTTCGCTGTAGCCGCGGTAAGTCCTATCGCCTACCACTTGTATTTCGATAGGTTCGTACTTGCCCTCGACTAGGCGATCGCCCGCCAGCGCCGCTTCGTGGAAGAAGCCGCCGCTTGGGTCAAAGCGCCAGTATTCGGGGATGCCGTAACTTGCGTAGTCGTCGCGCTTGTCGGTGTAGTCCACCACGCCCGTGCTTTCCGACGCCACTTCCAGCACAAAGTCGGGCGGCTTGCCCTGCGCCAGTATGGAGTAGCCTTTCTGGCGTATGAGCAGGTCGCGGTCGCAGTCAAATGTCACGATGAGGTCGGGCTTGCGATTTTCGCGGCGTATGGTCGCATAGGGCGATACGGGGACTTCGCTCAGTACGAAAGTGGATTCGTAGTTGCCGAAGTGAATGGCGATCGAGCGCATATGCGAGGGTTCGTGCAGGAAGATAGGGTTGTTCATATCGCCTCGCGGGGGATATTCGGGGAATACGGCAAGGTATTCGTCTTGCTGATGCTCGGCTTGTTGGACTTGCTTGGGAAGCGCGATTAGTTTGGTGGTCATTGGCTTGCCTCTTGGATTGGGCTGTGATAGCGATTTGTAAGCGTGTGGCGTAGGGATAATATACCATAATGGCGAGAAAGCGGGTTTGAGTTGCGCTTATGGTCGATGGTTTAGCGCAAGGGCGCAGAGTCCTGAAGATGCGTCAGAGCGCGCTTGCGATGTAGCCGATGGCGGCGGTTGCCAAGCCTAGGTATATCAGAAAGCCAAGCACATCGGTCAGCGTGGTTACGGCTACGGCGGATGAGAGCGCGGGGTCGATTTTCATAGCGCGAAAGCCCAGCGGCACTACTACGCCGCTTATGCCCGCCACTACTAGGTTGGCAAGCATCGCTACGCCCACCACTAGCGCCAAGAACTCGCTGCCCTGCCATATGAACGCTATCAGCGCCACCACAAGCCCAAGCGCAAACCCGTGCGCGAGACCAAGCCCTAGCTCTTTGAGCAGCAGGCGGCGGGCGTCCGCGGAGGACACTTCGCCCAGCGTGATGGAGCGGATTATGAGGGTGAGCGTCTGGGTCCCGGCGATGCCGCCTTGGCCGGCTATGACCGGCAGGAACGCCGCAAGCGCAACCGCCTGCGCCATAGTGGATTGAAACAGCGTGATGACGAAACCGGCGAGCGCCGCGGTCGCAAGGTTCACCATAAGCCACGGCAGGCGGTTTCGCACAGAGCGCCAGAACGGGCCCAGCGCCTTCTCTTCTTCCGCAACGCCAATCATCCGATACATATCTTCTGTGGCTTCGTCTTCAAGCACGCTGACCATATCGTCCAGCCACAGCGCGCCCACAAGCCTGCCCATATCATCCACAACGGGCAGGTTGAATATGTCGTAGCGTTCCATAATGCGGGCGGCTTCTTCCCGGTCGGTTTCTACGCCGACGGAGATTGCGTCGTCGTCCATAAGCAGGGATATGCGCTGATGGGGGGCGGCAAGCACAAGCTGGGGCAGGCTTATGCCGCCTTTCAGCACATCGTCGGCGTCCACAACGAACATGTAGTGGGCATGCTCAGATTCGTGGCCGGTTTCGGCGGCCCAACGGCGCACGAACTCTAACGCCTGCGCTACGGTCATGGATTGGCGCAGCGCCACGAACTCAGGGGTCATAAGGCCGCCGGCGTCGTCGTCTTCGTAGTCCAGCAGCGGCAGCACATCGGCGGCGGCGCTCATTGCGGCGAGCGCGTCCAGCGCCACTTGGTTCGGCACGCCTCTCAGCACATCGGCCGCCACATCGGGGCTTGTTTCGTCCAGCACATCGGCTAGGTTGGGGATGGTCATAGCGGCGCAGACGGACACCGCTTGTTCGGTGTCCAGCTCTTCCACTATCGCGCCCACGTCGACGGGGGGCAGCAGATCCAGGACGTCGGAGCGGGTGTCCGCGGGCAGGCGGGCCACTACATCGGCTTGGTCGGCGGCGTGCAGGCGCGATAGGCGCACCATCGCTTCGGGCGCAAGGTCGGCGTCCATCAGGTCTTGGAGCGTGGATGCGGCGTTCTCGATGTCGCCGGCGCATTCGCCCGCGCCTATGATGGTCGAGAACGGGTTGTCCGCGTTGTTTTCCCGATTAGCCATATCGCATTCGCGCTTGGATTTGGGTTGGGTTGAGCGCGCAATCACTGCTATGATGCGGCCAAGTCGATCGAGCGATGGGCGCGCAATGCCGATTATACGCTATGCGCCGGAAACGCATATGCGGCGCAACGGCTGCCGGGGCAACGGCGGGCAATCGCCGCAAAGGCTGAGGCGCAAGACCGGCATCGGGGCAATTTCGTATCGGATGGCGACGGCGGCTTAGGCTCAGATAGCGGCTTGGCGTCAGAAGGCGAGCGGGATTTTTAGGCGCATTTGGCGCGGGTCGAGCTTGACGGCGGGTTGATTGTATAGATAGTCGTCGTCAAAGTCGTCGAATGCGTATTGCTCGGCCCAATCGCGTTGGGGTAGCGCGATGCCGTTGAGCTTATTGGGCAGCACGATGCCGCCGGACAGCACTATCTTTATCGCTTCTTCCACGGATATATCGGTTTCCACCACTTCGTTTATGGACATAAGCGCGAACATGCCGGAAGTGGGATTGGGGACGGTGGGGATGTATATCGTGAGGCGCTCGTCGCCGCCCTGAAGTACGCATTGGCCGGTAACGAAGCCCAGCGCATAGACATTGCGCTTGGGCCACTCCACAAGCACAACGCGCTTGAAATCGTGGCCGGCGGCGTATGAGGACAGGTTGTCGGACGCTTGCTTGGTTACGCGGTAGATGGTCTTGATGACGGGCATTCGGCTGAATACGGCGTGCTGAGCGGCTATGATAGCCTTGCCGATTTTGGCGGACACGGCTAATCCGAGCAGGTAGAGCGATACTACGAATAGCAGCAACCCCAGGCCGGGAAATGAGAACGGCAGGATGTTCAGCAGCGGGCCTAGCAAGCCGTCTATGTAGCCGATGAGGAAGCGCAGCGCTATGTAGGTGGCGAGCAAGGGTATGAGCGCGAAAAAGCCCATACGCACACGCCGCCATACATGCCGCTCAATTTGGCGCATTCCGCCGATCGACTGCAAATCGGCGGCTTTGTGTGGCCTCAACCTAAAACCTCGTCTTGATGTATCGTCTATAGGCTAACCTCTGCGGGATTATGACTTAAAGATAGTTTCGGGTATTTTATTAGACTTGTATAATTATTGGGAATGGACGGGGCGTTAGGCGGCGCTCATATTTGTTAATATCAGGGTTGCGCAGAGGGGCTATAATGTATGCGGGCGGCGGCATTCGAATCTCGCCGCGATAGCGCAAGACAAGGGCGATGGATATGGCAGAGACAGAGTTTCAGCGCAGCATTCTGATTGTGGACGACGAGTGGGATTCCACTATCGTGCGCAGCGTGCGAAAGCGGCTCGACGAAGAGGGCTGGCGCACACAAGTGGTTGTGCCGTTCAGCTTCCATGTAACGGGCGAAGACTTCGAGGCGGAGGCGCTGTACGCCATAGAGGAGGAACGCCCGGACGGGGTTGTGCTGGATGTGCGCTTCGGGGAACACGGGGACGATAGGTTCAAGGGACTTGGCATTCTGCAAAAGATCGTTCAGCGCTATCCGCAGCTACCGGTGCTTATGTTCACGCAGTATGTACAGGGGCCGGATAGGGAGACGGCGGTGCGCGGGACGCTGAAATGGGACGCGCAGGTTGACTTTATCGACAAGCTCGCCAGCCCGGAAGAGGTGGTGATGCGGCTGCGGCGGCTTATGGGGACGACGCCCGATGTCATTGCGCTGGGCAGCCGCATATCGTTGGACACCGTGAACAAGGTGGTGTACGCCCATTCCGACGGGGGGGACGCGGCGCCGATTAGCGTGCTGCAGGGCATACGCTTTGAGATACTGCATGAGCTGGCGACGACTTGGTATCGCAGTCCGGGCGAACTTGTGCCGTTTGGGAAGCTGATGCGATACTCGGATGGTGAAGACCCGCGCGCGTCGATTCGGGTGCGCATCCGCGAAATCAAGGTAGCGATAGGCAGGGCGCTGGGCGTGCGGTTTGGGGCGGGCGACCTGATAATCAACATTCGCGATAGGGGTTATCGGCTTGCGCCGCCCGATTAGAACAACCATCAACAACGCCTAGACATCTACGAAGGCAATCGCCTTGCGCTTCCTTATTAGAATTAGACATTAGACACGCCGATATGCTGACTCAACCGCATCGCATCGCATTCCTGCTACGCCATTCGCGCCTAATATCGGCGGGCGGGGCTTGGCGGCGCATTGGGCTATGGCGGTTCGGCATATGCTAGGCGGGGTTTCGGGGCAAGCGGTGGCAAGGGCGGCGGCGCTGTTGATAGTGGCGGCGGCGGCGGCGTGTCTGGGGCTTGCGCCGCTGATTGGGGAAGCGCTGTTCGCGGCGATATGGGGCGTGGAGCCGCTGACATATATCGGGGCGGCGCTGCTGATAGTGGGCTTGGGGGCGCTGGCGCTGACATACGCATTGCCGCAGGCGCTGAAGCGCGGCGCATCCGAGGGCGCTGAGCGGCGCGATATGCGGGATTGGAGCAGCGTTACTCAGCAGTATTTCGAGCTGTTTGACCACGATTTGGGCAGGCCGCTGAGGCGCATTCTGGGCAAAGAGCGGGAGCTTCGCGCATTCCTGCGGGCATCCGAGGATGATAACAGCGCGGAGGTGGTCGATCTTCTTGACGAAATCGAGATGCAGGCGCCCAACTTTCGGCTGATGATGTCCAACATTCGCGTGCTTATTCAATTGGAAGCGCCGGACGCGTCGTTCAGTCCGCAGCCGGTAGAGGCGGCGGCGGTGGTGCGGCGCATAGTGGACCGCTACATACCGGTTGCGTCGGACGCGAACAAGAGCATAACTTGGTGGGCGGATCCGTCGGAGTTCGGCATAGTGTATTCGGATAGCGCCGCGATAGAGCATATCGTAACCAACCTTGTGGATAACGCCATACGGTTCGCGGATTCGCAGGTCGAGGTTGGGCTTTCGCGGGATGACAGGCGCTTCTTTGTGCGGGTGTGGGATGATGGTCCGGGCGTCCCCGCGCGCTACAGGCGGCACATATTCGAGCGCGGTTGGACGCCGGCGGTGGCGCGGCGTGAAGAGAAGACGAGCTCCGGGCTTGGGCTGTACATCGCGCACACGCTTGCGGTTCGCTACGGCGGCTATCTTGCGATAGAGAGCGCGGCGTCCGAACCCGATGAGCAATCGGCATTCGCGCTGAGTCTGCCGCTCAACGATGCGCCGCCCGCGGATACGCCCGCCGAATGATAGCGCGCCGCCAAGCCATTGGCGCAATCGGGCCGTGAAGCGCCGCGCATCATCAAGCATTGCGCCGCAGCCGTACATTGAACTTTGGCGCTGATTGAAATTTTTGTCGAGCCTGTCGAACTTGTCGAACTTGTCGATCTTGTCGAGCCTGTCGAACTTGTCGATCTTGCCGAGCCGGTCGAACTTGTTGAGATTGTCGAACTTGCCGAATATACCGAATTCCTTGGGCAGAGCGTTGGGCGCAATTGCGCTGTCGGCGGGGCTGCTGTTGGCGGCGGCGGGCTGCGTAACGGCGCTGCCGCGCGCGCCCGTCGCCACGCCTACGCCCGTGGTGGTTGTGGTTACGGCGACGCCCGTTGCCGTCCCTACGCCAAGCCCGCGCCCGCCTGCGGCGACGCCCACCGCCGCAAACGATCCGGACGGCGCAAACGGCGGGCTGCTGGATGTGCGGGGGCCGCTGAACGGCGCTACGGTGCAGACGGACGGCGTGGTGGTACACGGGTTTGCGGCGGCGGGCGCGCAGGTCGAGGTGAACGGGCAGGCGGTCGAGTTGGACGACGAGGGGCGCTTTCGGCAGGCGGTTGGGCTTTCGCCGGGGGTGAACGGCATAGATGTGGCGGCGATAGCGGCCGACGGGCAGCGCGCGGATCTCACGCTTACGGTCATATCGCTGGCGCTGCCGCCGCAGCCGTTCTTTCTGCTGATAACGCAGCCGGAGAATCAGAGCGTCGCGGCGCAGCCCAGCATACCGCTTGCGGGGCGCACAACGCCCGGAACGGTGGTCAGCGTCAACGGCATATCGCTTTCGGTGGACGCCGCGGGGGTGTTTTCCACAACGGTTACGCTGGAGGCGGGGCCGAACATCATCGATGTCGCGGCAATCGGCGCGGGGGGCGAGACGCTGCGCGAAACGATTGCGGTGATTTATAGGCCTTAGGCGCTGGGGTTTTGGCGCAGGGGGGCGGGGGCATCCGTTTTGGCTATTGCATCTGGGCTAGTCGGGCAGCATTGCGGTGAAGGCGGCTTCGGTTAGCACGGTTACTTCTAGGCGCTGGGCGTCGGCGAGCTTGGAGCCGGCGTCTTCGCCTGCTACAAGGTAGTCGGTCTTTTTGCTGACAGTGCCGCTGACTGCGCCGCCGCCGCGCTTGATGGCGTCTTGTATTTGGGAGCGGCTGAAGCGCTCTAGTCTGCCGGTGACCACGAAGCGCATGCCGGCGAAAGGCTGCTCGGCGGGCGCTGCGGGGGCGTCGTCTTCCAAGCGGACGCCGGCGGCTCTGAGTTTTTCGACGACGCTGCGGTTGGCGGGATTGCGGAAGTAGGATGCTACGCTGTCGGCTATGCGCGGGCCTATGGCGGGTATGGCGGTGAGGTCGTCTTCGGACGCGTTCATAAGGGCGTCTATGCTGCCGAAAGCGCGCGCCAGCAGTTCGGCGATTTCGCCGCCTACATGCAGGATGCCCAGCGCGTTGAGCAGGCGCGCCAGCGGACGGCGCTTGCTGTCGTTGATTGCGCCCAGCAGATTGGCGGCGCTCTTTTGGCGCATAAGCGCAGGGTTGAGCAGATGCTTCTTTGGGACATAGTACATATCGTTCACATCGGCAATCAAGCCCTGCTCTAGGAACGCCTCCGCGCGCTGCCGAATGAGGGCGCTGTCTTGTTCGTCGCGGAAATAGCGAATGACGCTTTGGGCGATGCGCGGGGTTATGGCGGGAACGGCGGTCAGCGCGGCTTGGTCGGCTTGCATCAGATCGGCGAGCGCGGGGAATGCGTCGGCGAGCAGTTCGGCGCTCTTTTTGCCGACATAGGGGATGCCGATATGGGCGAACAGATCGGGCGTTTGGCGCGCCTTGCCGGCTTCGATGGCGTCCAATAGACTCAGTTGGGCGAGATCGCTCTGCTTCAGGTAGTAGAGATCCGCGACATCGGCGATAAGCCCCTGCCGAATGAGCAGCGCGCCCCACTTGACGCCCATGCCTTCAATGTCCATTGCGCCGCGGCTGACGAAATGCTCCAATAGGCGCACAAGTTGGGCGGGGCATGCGGCGTTGACGCAGTAGGATGCGGCTTCGTCTTCGGGGCTGACGATTGCCTGTTCGCAGCTTGGGCAGGTTTGGGGCATATGGAATTCGCGCTCGTCGCCGTTGCGCCGTTCCGTGATGACGCTGACCACCTGGGGGATGACTTCGCCGGCGCGCTCCGCAATCACCCAATCGCCGATGCGCAGGTCTTTTTCGCGAATGTAGTCTGCGTTGTGCAGCGTCGCTTGCTTGACGGTGGCGCCGCCGATGTCCACGGGTTCCAGCACGGCGTAGGGGTTGAGGCTGCCGGTTCTGCCCACATTGACGCGGATGTCCAGCAGGCGGGTGATGGATTGCTCGGCGGGGAACTTGTACGCCACCGCCCAGCGCGGCTCTCTGCCCACAACGCCTAGGTGGCGCTGGTAGTCCAGCCTATCCACTTTGACCACCACGCCGTCGGCGGCGGCGTCTAGGGTTTGGGCGCGCTGCAGCCAGTCTTCGTAGAAGGCAATCGCTTCTTGCGGTGTATGGACGCGGCGGCTGTCGGCGCTGACCTTGAAGCCCAGCCTGCTGAGGTATTGCAGCATATCCCAATGGGTGTTGGGCAAGCCGTCGGATTCGGCGTATCCGAGCGAATAGATGAAGATGTCTAGGGGGCGCTCTGCGGTGTTGCGCGGGTCGAGTTGGCGCAGGGAGCCGGCGGCAGTGTTGCGCGGGTTGGCGTAGGTCTGTTCGCCGCGGGCGGCGCGCTCTGCGTTGAACTTGGCGAATAGAGATTTGGGGAAATAGACTTCGCCGCGCACTTCGAAGCGCTGGGGGGCGGATATTCCGGCGGGTTGGATAAGGCGCAACGGGACGCTCTTAATGGTGCGCAGGTTTAGGGTTACATCTTCGCCCACAAGCCCGTTGCCGCGCGTTGCGCCGCGCGCGAGTACGCCGTTTTCGTAGGTGAGCGCGACGGCTAGGCCGTCGTATTTGAGTTCACAGACCATATCGAAGTCGTCGCGCTCTAGCAGGTTCGCGACGCGCTTGTGCCAGGCGGTGAACTCGTCGGCGTCGAAGGCGTTGGCGAGGCTGAACATCGGGCGGGGGTGCTGGACTTGGTCGAAGCGCTCGGCGGGTTCGGCGCCGACGCGCTGGGACGGGGAGTCGGGCGTTACCAGGTCGGGGCGCTCGGCCTCGATGCGGCGCAGTTCGCGCATCATTTGGTCGTATTCGGCATCGCTGATTTCGGGGTCGTCTAGCGCGTAGTAGCGATAGTTGTGGTGGTTGAGTAGCCGGCGCAGGTCTTGTAAGCGCTGGGTTATGTCTAGTGCAAGCATAGGCGTTTCACCGGTTGGAGTTGGATAATGCCGTCGAGCATGGGTTGGCAGGCGCTGCGCGCTCGGCGGCGGCAAGATTTTGTGGATTGCTTTGATGTTAGAGTACAATCTTGTTCGTATCAAGCGGCGGCAGGTTCTATTTGCGCGCGCTATGTTAGGCTTTATCGCCGCGACGGAATTCGGATGCGGGGCGGGTGGCGCTATGTTCATCGTAGCCGAATAGTGGACGCATTTGGGCAAGGTAGATATACTCTTAGTGCGCTTGGCAATGCGCCTGGCGGCGGTGAATGCGCGCTAATATCGGCGGCGCATATGGGCGGCGAAACGGATGGCGGCGGCGTGGGCGGACGAACCGATGTTAGCATAGATTAGCCTGATGCGAGGGATGATAGTTTGCCCCAGTCAAAAGAGTATTTGGAGTTCATAGCGAAGTATCCGCCGCTGACGGCTATCGGGAATACGCCGATGGTGCGGTTGGATATGCCGTCGGATGTTGGGGCGGCGCGGATTAGCGTGAAGTGCGAGCATCTGAACCCGGGCGGGTCTATTAAGGATAGGCCGGTGCTGCGAATGCTGGGCGAGGCGGTTTTGGCGGGCGAGCTGACGCGGGACAAGTCGGTTATAGACGCCACATCGGGCAATGCGGGCATCGCCTATGCGATGATAGGCGCAGTGCTGGGCTACGGCGTAACGCTGGTGATGCCGGAGAACGCAAGCGAAGAGCGCAAGAAGCGGCTTGCGGCGCACGGCGCTAATATCATCTTCACGGATCCGATGCACGGGTATGACGAGGCGCTGTATGAGGTGCGGCGGCGGTATGAGGATGCGCCCGATAGGTATTTCTACTGCGACCAGTACAGCAACCCGAACAACCCGCAGGCGCACTATGACACCACCGCCGAAGAGATTTTGGCGCAGGCGCCGGACATAACGCACTTCGTCGGGGGCGTTGGCACGGGCGGCACGATTTCGGGCGTGGGACGGCGGTTGAAAGAGCATAACCCGGACATTCGGGTTATCAGCATCAATCCGCCGGAGTGGCCCGGCGTGGAGGGGCTGAAGCCGCTGGGGGAGGGACACATCATCCCGGACACATTCGACGCTTCGGTGGTGGATGAGATGCTGGAGGTCGGCGTGGACGCTTCCTATGATATGTCGCGGCGGCTTGCGGCGGCGGGGCTGTTCGCGGGGCAGTCGTCGGGGGCGTATGTACAGGGGGCGTATGAGATTGCGCGCCGGGAGCGGGCGGGGGTCATCGTCAGCATCTTCAACGATATAGGAGAGCGGTACTTCAGCACGGGGATGTGGGGGTGATGGGGCGGTCGCCTTGGCGCAGGGGCGGGGGCAGTTGGCGAAGGTTTTAACGCAAAGGCGCAGGGGCGCAAAGGGCGGCGGCGCCATACTTATGGCATGCGGGGACTGAACTAACTAACGCTTTGATTGACCGATACAAGTCGCTTTCGAAATAACACTGAGGGCTAGACGAAATGAATCCGAAACGCGATGAACTAGACAAGTTGAGCGACGCCCTATATGAGCGATACGCCAAGCCGCTTGAGGCGGAGCGCCGGGGCGAATACATCGCCGTGTCTTGGGAGGGCGATACGCTGCTGGGGACGGATTTGGAAGAGGTGTCTTTGTCCGCGATGCAACGGTTGGGCAAGGGCGGTTTCGTGTTCAAGATAGGCGAAAAGGCGGTGGGGAAGCTGCGGTGAGTCATAGGATAGCGGTAACAAGCAGGCGGTTTCCATATCTGCCAATTCGTGTAGAAATACACGGCTTTGTGTATGAGGGATACGCTCTGCTTGATACTGGTTTCGACGGCGATGTCATACTGCCAGAAAAGTGTGTTTCGGACATCGGGGCGGCGGGATGGCATAGGCATTACATACTTGCGGACGGCAGTGAAGTTCGCGCCCCGATTTATGACGGCAGCCTAGCGTTTAACGGACTTGGCCCATTCCCATCCGTCATAGCCGTAATCGGGGACGAAGCGCTAATCGGCGTGCATGCGATTAGGCGCTTTACGGTCATTCTCGACCACGGGCAGCGCGTTGTAGTTGAAGCGTGATGTCAGCGCGCGCATACATTGCGTCTGCGCTCAAACATTAGTGCCTAACCCCGTTGTTGCTACGGCGTCTCGAAGCGGCCGGTGGGGGTTATGACGCCGTCGCGGATTTGCCATATCTCGATGGCGTTTATCACATCGCCGTGTTCGTCGAAGTTCTGCGAGCCGGTAACGCCTTCGTAGTCGATGTCTTCGCCGCTGCGGATTAGGTCTAGCGCTCTGGGGATGTCGCCGGGGCCGACTTTGACGCCGGGCGGGTTGGTTATAGAGCGCAGGGCGTCGCGCACCGCCGCGCCTTCATATACGCCCGCTTTCTCCACCGCCAGCGCCGCTATCGTGAAGGCGTCGAACGCTTCGCCTACCAGGGGTATGTCGACGCTTTCGCCGTATTCGGCTTCGTACAGCGATAGGAATGTGCGGGTGGCGTCGCTCTCCGGGGTGCCGGGCGCGGTGCCGTAAGCGCCTTCCAGCAGATCGCCGCCCACGGCGTCAACCATGGACTGGGATCTGACGGCGGACACGAACAGGAATGTCTTGATGTAGTCGCCTTCAATCGCTTCGCGCAGGAATACTTCGGTGCTTTCGGGGTAGGTAACGGCTACCAGCACGTCGGGGTCGTCTTCTACGGCGGTGGCGATTTCAGATACATAAGAGGGCTGCCCGGATTCTTGCGGCACCATAGCGGTTAGCGTGCCGCCTTGTTGCTCGAAGTTGTCTTTGAATATGTTGGCGAGTCCGTCGCCGTAGGCGTTGTTGATATAGATAGCGGCGGCTTTGTCGTAGCCGAGTTCGCGTGCTAGGCGCGCTAGGATGACGCCTTGGATGCTGTCGGACACGCGGACGCGGAATACGAAATCGTTGTCTTCCAGGATGGTCATAGCGGGCGAAGTGGCGGCGGGCGATATGTGCAGCGTGTTGGTGGGGATGGTTACGGCGTTGGCGACGGCGAGCGTGGAGCCGCTGGACACGGGGCCGATAATGATTTCAGCGCCGTCAACATTCACCAGGGCGCGCGCGGCGTCCGTGGAGACTTGCGGGTTGGTTGCGCCGTCCTTGTGAACCAGCGTCAGCGGGCTGCCGAGCAAGCCGCCGGCGTCGTTGATGATGCGCGCGGACATATCAATGGCGCTGCGCATATCGGGGCCGAAGTCGGACAGATCGCCGGTGTAGTCGAGCACTGTGCCTATGGTTACGGGGTCGGCGGCGGCGGTCGGCTGAGTGGGCGCGGGCGCGGCGGCGGTTGGGGCGCTGGTGGGAGCTGCAGCGGCCGGTTCGGCTTGGGGCTCGGCGGCGGGCTGAGCGCAGGCTGCGGCGGTTAGCGCCACTATTATCGCCAATGCCAGCCCATACAAACGATTCAATGTAATTCGAATCTTTGTGGCTGGTTCTTGTAAGTAGTATCCGTTATGCAAGTTTGACATGTCCTACACATCAAAATTCCGATAATCCTATTATCGTATGGATCATTTCAGCCGCCATGACATTCGTAGGCGAGAGTTTAATTCAGGATTGTTGTATGACGCGTACCACAAGTTGGCATCATTGACCTCGTATGCTTGAATTTCTCTTTCGCTTCCGTCAACAGGGATATAGTGAGCTTTCGGCGCTTCAGCAAAGTCTTGCGCGCTAGTTACAACCGAGCTGAAATCAACGGCAATGCGAAGTTCATCAGCGTATGCGTCGTTGAACGACTTTACGGCTATGTTCTCATTTCCTCGCTGAAATCCGTTTGCGGACCTGACAATGTAGTTGATTTCTTTCTGATTGGGACGCACATGGAAATTAAGCGGAGCCACACGCCCGTCGTTATTCCTGTAAGTTTCGAATGTTAGCGCGGGTTGTTCATGCCCAATTGAGGCTACGTCGAATATCCCGCTACTGATCAACTCAATTCTGACGCTCCCTTGGGTGGGGGACGCGATTGTGTCATGACGATATAGAACCGCTTCGTCGTATATGGCGACTTCAGTCTTGTAATTCCCCATTCCCATAGTCTTAGTTTCGAACGGGGCATCATAAAGTTCTCTGTCTTTCCAGCGGATCAATTTGGCGAATAGGGTAACTGCGCTAAAATGCGCCATAGGCAGAGGTTGCGCTGGCTGAGGCTGTTTCTCTGATTCCTCGTTGATCCCGTTCCCTGGGTCAGAGTCTTTCTTAATCTCAGCACTATCCCACCAGCACTTATAGTGCTGTTTGATTGCGTCATTTATGGCTATAGCATCTGGGTCATTAACATCCATCCCACCCTTAAAAGTCTCTGCTTTGCGGTCGACGTAGGCTGTTTCGGGGATTCGTTCGCCCTCTTTTTCTAACCTGTTAAAGTTAGCAATTCGGCTAACAGTGTACCAGTAAGGATTGCGCCCAAAAGCCTTAAAGTTCTCAAGTCTTGGCTGAGACTGAGGCGTGACTTGCGCGTTCTGGGCATTATCCTTTACCCAACCCTCCAGAGTTTTGTCATCTATCCCGATAACATGTTCAGCAAAAGCCTTTCGGGAATTGATACCAAGGTCTTTGCGCATCGATGTTACAAGTTGGCCAAGGTTTTTGCAGCACATCGGACCTGACCTATTCTAATCCTAAAAAGATTGATGGGCTGAGTATAACATTGCTCAAACTAATGTCAAGTGTCCCCTGAATTAGGAATTCGGCTAATTTCGGCTAAATTCCGTACTGCAAAATCGGCGCAAATCGGCATAAATCGGATTGATAGAATAGGCGCAGTCGGGTGAGAATTGTTTATGCAACTGCGATTTAGCCGAAAGGGGATAAGAGGATGGTTATGTACATAGATAATATACCCGCCACCCATTACATCCACAACATCGCGCGAGGCGTGCTTTTGTACGCTGAACGCGATGAGGAGTTCGCCAACGTCCTCGCTGCTATGATTCCCGACGACTGGGTTCCCGTCGAGCCTGAGGGGAGTTCGTCTATCCTCAGTGGGAGCGCATTTGGCGGTGAGTTGGACGCCGAATTGTTCCGCCCTCCCAATGCTGATGCCGCTCTCGTCCGGAGGAATTGGATCCTCATCGCTGCAATGAAAGGCAATCCTAGACTCAAGAAATTCTTGGGACAATGGAAGAAAGAACGGCCGCAGCCTCCTTGGGGATCCAAGAGTCTCATTCCCATCAATTGGCGCGCCGCTTTTGGCCACCTCCCTTATCTATTGGGTAGAAACGCCTTCGATTGGCTCATCGTTGGCTATCCCCCTTACCTGATGGGCATGAACGTCTTCGATTGGCTTATCGTTGGCGGTTCCCCCGCTTATCCGTATCCGATGGACATGGAGGACTGCTACAAGGTTACGCTGGATGTCGTAATCCGCGCCGACGTTGTTGGAAGGGTCCGGGGTGATTTTGTTCAAAGCATGGTCAGGTCCGTCATCGATGAATTTATCCAAGAATTGCGCCGCAATGATCATAGCCCGGAAGTCGAATACTGGCTTCACGGCGAGCGTGAAATCAGAAAGTTCAAAGCTCTGGACAGCCTCACGATCGCCGAAATCAAAGGGCGATTGGACGCCTCATCAGTGCCGAATGCTACTCGGGCGGACTGGTTAGTGGACGGCTCAAGGGAACTGAAAATGCTGGCAATGCCCCCTGCGGTTTTGGGATCATTTTCAGCAGTGACAAGTGATCTGGAGTTTGTGCCGTAGACCCATAACGGCGCAAAAGCGTCAGATACACTCGGCATTAAGCGGCAGTCGCTACTATTTGCGGCAGCCGCTTTTTCATTGCACAATGCCTGATAGCAGCGAACTCCTGGCGCAAGTCGGGCTGTACGCAAGCCTATACGATAAGTAGTTCGACGGCGTGCGCCGACGCTAACCTAGCAGGCGGCCGAATTGCGGCAGGGGTTCGCCGAGCAGGGGGCGGGCGTAGTCTAGGAATTGCGGCGTGACGAAGTGGTTGGGGGCGTCGATGAAGCGCGGGGGCATTCGCTTGACTTTGCCGCCGACGTGGGCGAGCGGCACCGTGCCGGTGGCGCAGGCGTATTCGCGGGCGGCGGCGCGCTCTAGCGTGATGATGACGTCGCGGCCGCCGTTTATGGCGCAGCGGACTGCGGCGCGGCCGGCGGCTTCGGCTTCCTGCGCGTCGGTGTTGGATACGCACGCCGCAAATGAGCGCTGAATTGTGCCGGGCTTTTCGTAGCGCGCGCGGACGCCCAAGCGCCTAGCCGTCAGCGCCGCTAGATGCTTGGCGGGGCCTTCGTAGTAGGGATGGCCGAAGTCGTCCACATACCACGGTTCGCCCTGCGATCCGATTGGCGCGCCGCTACCGTCGCGCACATTTTCGGCGACGACGGCGACGGCGAATCCGTATCTGATGTAGACGTTTTCCATTGCGTCTAGGAAGCGGGTTTCGTCAAGCGGGACTTCGGGGATGCCGATGTAGTGGGGGGCGTCGCGCTCGTCGCGCTTGGCGAATGCGGACGCCGCCGCAAGCCAGCCGGCGTCTCTGCCCATCACTTCGATTATGGTGATGGGCGATGCGATGCCCATAGATTCGGCGTCGCGCGCCGCGCCCATAACGGCGAGCGCCACGAAACGCGCCGCGCTGCCGTAGCCGGGCGTGTGGTCGGTCAGCACAAGGTCGTTGTCAATCGTTTTCGGCACATTGACGACCGCCAGAGCCATCCCCGCCGCGTCCGCCGCCATCCCTACGCGGTGTCCCGTCCACGCCGAGTCGTTGCCGCCGATGATGAACCAGCAGCCGATGCGGTGGCGGCGCAGCGTGTCCAGTATCGGCTGCGTATCCTCATCGCGCATCTTGCGGCGGGTGGAGCCGAGCGCGGCGCCGGGCGTGTCCGCAATGCGCCGCCACTCGTCGGGGGATACGCCGCTCAGGTCTATGAGGTTGGACTGCAGGATGCCTTCCATCCCATAGGCGGCGCCGTAGATTTTGCCGATGCGGTTGGGATGCGCCAGCGCCTCTTGCGCTAGCCCGAATAGGCTGCGGTTCAGCGCCGGCGTACAGCCGCCGGACTGCATTATGAGTATGTTGTGGATGGCAACCCGCTCCTTGCCGTTTGGCGCTGCGGTTTAGCGTTGCCGCTGCCGGTCAAGGCATTCTATCACGCCGAAACGGATATTGGGTTGGGCGTTAAAGCGGCGTTAGCGGCAAGGGGTAGGCGTCAGGGCCAGATGAGTCTGTTTCCGTCATAGACGGCTTGCAGGAAGTCGTCGCGGAAGGCGGTATTGTAGTCGAACTGATTGGGCAGGGCGTCCACGGATGCGAGGTGTTCGTAGAGCGCCTGCCACTGGGCGGCGGTCATCCAACCCAAGCCGTTTTGGTCGGTGAGCGGGCTGACGGCGTCGGCGATTTCGGTGTCCAGCATATAGCGCTGGTGGGGGCGCTCTTCGTCGGGCGCGAACTTCAGCACGATGTCCACCGCCTCTTCGCGGTTGGCGATTGCGTACTCCAAGCCTTTCAGCGTCGCCTTCAGGAAGCGCTGCGTCGTGTCCGGTTGGGCGGCGGCGTGCGCTTCGGTGGTGATGTAGGTCAGCCCTAGGCTTGGCACGCCGTAGTCGGCGGGATCCCAAAGGGTGACGTCGAAGCCCATGCGCTTGAGGGTGTCCGGCTCGTTGGACTTGAAGATGGCGAGGATGTCCACCTGCCCTTCGGTGAGAACGCGCGGGTCAAAGCCAACGCGCACCTCTTGGATGCGGCTGCGGTCAACTTGCTGCGCCTCTAGGATGGCGAGGTAGTCGGGCGGCTGCGTGAACTTGTAGCCGAAAGTTTTGCCTTCCCAGTCTTTGGGCGTATTGATGCCGCCGTCTTTGAGCGCGACGAAACCTTGCTGCCCGCGCTGCCCGAACAGCGCGAAAGCCACTAGCGGCAGCCCCGGATCGGCGCGGCGCTTCAGCAGGTCGGCGGCGTCCACGGTGCTGAAGTGGACATCGCCCGCCATAAGGAGCTGGATGTGTTCGCCGCTTGAGGCGTGGCGTATGTCCACATCCAAGCCCTGCTCTGCGAAGTAGCCTTTCTCTTGCGCCACATACGCGGCGACGTTGGGCAGGTTCGCCTGCGCCTTGTAGCCGACCATGAAGGTGACGGCGTCGGGGGCGGGTTGGGCGCAGGCGGGGAGGGCTAGAAGTATGAGAATAGGTATGAGGGTGAAATTTCGTATCTGAAATAGACGAATCATTCTGCCTTCTTCTTTATCTATCGGCTATGTACTCACAAAGAGCCTTTTGTTCATTCTTTGAGTATGACGGATCGCCTTCGATCGCTCCCATGATTGCGCCCGCGCGCAGTGCAGCTGCCGCAGTTCTGCCAACTTGGGCAACAAGAGCGAATGGCGGCTCGAATTCATTCAATTGCTCTGATGTCTTTTCCGGTTCTTGACTTATAAGATGTACAAAATTGTTGGTGTTGTTGTGTCTATAGTCAATTGCTTCGAGTAGTTCACAAGCAACTTTGAACTCGGTTCGGGACGCCAAGCCCCCAATTGGAATGCTGGACAAAGCCGCTGCGTCTTGCAACCCTGCCTGAACATCGATGTAATACTCTTCAAGGTAGTCGTCCGTATATGCTGAATATGCTGAGTCGCCATTGCCACAACTGATGGCGGCAAGCGCAAATAAAGACCAGACAACGGCTATCAGCAAAAGCCGTTGGATTTGTATGTTGTGATTATTAGCGTGTAGCCACATATTCGCATAGCGCTTCCCGCGTTTCCACTGGAACCGCGTCATTGAACGGATATACGCTGCGTGGATTTTCGATTGACAGCATGATGCTAACAGCGCGCGAGGTTTGAGCATCAAACAACCCTGACTTAACGATTTCATCGTAAGTCGGATTGAAGTCATTCAACCGTTCTTCGACTTCTTTCTGTAGCCAGAATGGGTCTCCGAATTGCATGTCTTTGGGAAACTGAAAGTCCATTCTTTCATAGAATTCGCAGGCAGTTAGAAGCTCGATTTCGGATACGTTCCGATACGCTTGCAAGTCCGCTTGAACGTCCTCATAGTATTTCCGCAAGTGAGTTTTGTTGCCTACTTGGGATTCGAGGTAGTATTGGGCGTCCTTGTAGGTTTCTTCCACAAGGTCATCAATGTATTCGTCATACGCTTTTTGGTCATCGCGGTCTGAAATTGGAGGCTTTTCCAACCCGGCGACGTATTTGCAGAATCCCTTCGGTGGATAGTCTGCGTCAGACGGATCATATTCAAAATAGTGATCTTTGTCCCCCCAGTAATCGGGAGGATCGTCACTAAACCCCGCAGGCATTCGAATAGCGCCGATGATATACAGTGCGCGGGATCTGCGGGGATTGTTGGGATTACCCCATTTGGATGGATTGAACTTATTCAGCCACGCCTCCACTTTATTTGGGTTAAGTTCCTCATATCTATCAAGTCTGCTTTTCCGGAAGTCCTCCGTATTTGTTCGGAAGTCCAGAGCAACAAGTATCTCACAAGCAGTTTTGAATTCAGTGAGAGACACTACGTTTTCACCTACGCTCGGCCGCCAGGCAGTGCCCCTGAATTGGGCATCTTTGTAATACTGTTCCATGCCGTCGTCGCTACAACCCAGAAGGGTTGCAAAGGTCATTGCGGCAATGACGGTTACGAATATGCCGGGTTTCATTAAGACTTCCCTCGTATTTCAGAGATTGGTCTCAGTTCGAAAACGATTGCCCTGCGGAGATTCCCGTCAGTATCTTCAGCTTTTCTACAATAATACTTTTCGCAATAAAACTCACCTTTATAGCGAACAATACCACTGCCAACAGACTGGAACAGGTGAAGGGATTTGCCATCTTTAGAATGGTTGGCAAGAGCTAGATTGGTTTCGGTGAATTCCATATCTCCGCGTCGTCCTTGTCCGTAGTACCAAAAGGAACCGTCAGACTGAAATCCATTTTCGTAGCCATGTTGCTTTCCCAACATTCCTTCAAACAGCAAAATCATGGGGTAACCCGTGAGTACAGAAATCCCCACCTGGCGTTGTCCACCATACCTATCATGTATTTTGGTTCGCATGTAAATTGCGTCAACTTTGAATTCAGTCATTTCATTAACTCCCTTACTCTTGTTATTGAAGTTAGAATACCCGTCAATTAGCGTTGCGCCTCAATTCCAGCAGCTCTTCGCGCAGAAAGGCGTTTGGAAGCTCGGCGGCGCTTCGGTAGCGCTTGCCGCGGTGTCCGCTTGCAAGGTTCGCAAGGCACATAGCACCGCCGTCGGATTCGCATAGCGCTATCACTGATGCGCCCTGCCCGTTGGGAGCGTCTATCGCTATCTTGCCGTATGACATTGGATAGACTTCGTATCGCCACGGCAGGATGGCGTACATTGCCTTCAATAGGCGCTCGGCGTTCTCAAAGGCTACGTCGGATGGGACGGTCAAACCCTTTTCTTGCGCCTCTTCAGCCACTTCATAGAGGTCGGTCAAGGCGGCCGATAGGTCTTTGTCGACTTGCGCTTTCGGCGCATCCCGTATTTCTACTGCCACCGGGGCGTCTCCTATTTCTGATTTCTGCGTTTATATCATAACACAATGAAAACGCATCAATGTGAAGACGATGGAAACCTTTCGGGACGGCGTTACAGCCCGTTTGCGCTGTCGTGCCAGAAGAGGGCGCGCCGCTCTACATAGGCGGTCAGCAGCGTCAGCGCTATGCCGAAGAAGGCGAGCGCTAGGATGGCGGCGAACAGCGTGGGCATGTCCAGGTTGCTGTGCGCTACGATGATGACGCTGCCCAAGCCGCGGTCGCCGCTGAACCATTCACCCACCACAGCGCCTATGACCGCCAACGGGATGGCTATGCGAAACGCCGCGAACAGGTAGGGCAGCGAACTCGGCAAGCGAAGCCTGATGTAGATGTCTGCGCGGGACGCCGCGAGCGATCGGAACAGATCGAGCGCGCCCGGATTGACGGCGCGCAGTCCCACCATTGCGTTGACCAGCACGGGGAAGAAGGTTATCAGGCTTGCGATAAGAACTTTGGGCAGCGAGCCGAAGCCGAACCATATGACGAACAGCGGCGCAACCGCCACCACGGGCGTAACCTTGACCAGAATGGCTATCGGCAGCAGGCTGCGTTCTAGGAAGCGCGAGTGCGCCATTAGCGTCGCCCCGATGAACGCCGCCGCCGATCCCAGCGCAAAGCCGCCAAGCGCTTCCGCCAGCGTTATGCCGCCGTGCAGCGCGAAATAGCCGATGTCGCCGAACAGCCGCGCCAATACCACGGAGGGCGCCGGCACAAGATACGCCGGCACATCGGCGGCGCGCGTCCACGCTTCCCACGCCGCGGCCGCCAGCGCCAACGCAACGGCGGGCGGCAGCAGGTAGCCGGCGACCGCTAATGCGGCTGAGCGGCGATTGCGCGGCGATTGCGCGGCGTGTCGGGACGATGAGCGGCGGCGGCTTTGCATGCGTCCGATTAGCAGGCGGTTCACGCGGCTACTCCGACGGAAAGCGCGTCTCTGATGCGGTAGGTGTATTCCAAGAAGCGGCTTGAGCGCTCCACCGCTTCTATGCGCGGGCGGGCGAGGTCTATCGCAATGTCCGCCACCACCTCAGCGGGGCGCGCCGACAGCACGATGACTCGGTCGGACAGCGCCACCGCTTCCGGGATGCTGTGCGTTACGAACAGCGCGGTGGCATGCGTGCGCTCCCACAGGCGCAGCAGTTCGTAGCGCATCTCTTGGCGGGTCATTTCGTCCAATGCGCCGAAGGGTTCGTCCATCAGCATCACATCGGGCTTGCTGACAAGCGCGCGCGCCAATGCTACACGCTGGCGCATACCACCGGATAGTTCGCGCGGGTAGTAGTTGGCGAACTCCGCAAGCCCCACGGCGTTCAGCGCATCCTCGGCGCTTGAGGCGGCGTCGGCGTTGGCATTGCGGCGGCGGTTGAGCTGCAGCGGCAGCCGAATGTTGTCCAATGCGGTGCGCCACGGCAGCAGCGCGGCGTCTTGGAACACGAAGCCGATTGCCTTGCGGCGCTGCAACTCGGCGGGCGGCATTCCCCCCAAGCTTACGCTGCCAGTTTCGGCGTCCAGCAGTCCGCCGATGGCGCGCAGCAACGTGGTCTTGCCGCAGCCGCTGGGGCCTATCAGCGATACAAATGCGGCGGGCGCTACCTCGATGCTGATGCCGCGCAGCGCCTCCAAAACGCCGTCCTCGCCGTAGTAGTGGTGGCTCAGGTTGGCAACGGATATGCTTACGATGGCTGGCGGCCTCCGTCGGGTCAGGGTTCGGTTCGGGGCGGCGCATCGTCGCGCGCGCTATACCTATATGATGCCTAGCGATGCCCAATGGTAGCATAGCGGGCGGCGGTTGGCTAACCTGCGGATGTTGCGATTGACGCCGCGAAAGTTCATAATTGGGGACTGATGCTAACATCGGCAAGCGCAGTTCGGCAATGCCGATAGCGCCGATGCGAAAGACGCTGTGATACGCCGTAGCGCGCCATAGCGAATGCGCCGCAATACCCGTATATCCATAATATCCGCAATACCCGCAATCCCGTGAACATAGAGGAGCAGACCGGTGACTACACTTGCCAGCATACTGAACCCGCAGAGCGCCGCAGACCGCGCTATCACCATCCCTGACGGCCCCGCCGTGAGCTACGCCGAGTTCGACGATGAGATAGAGCGCGCCGCCGAATTGCTTTCGGGCGCGGGCGTTCAGCCGGGCAGAGCGGTGTCCATAGCGCTGCCCAACGGCTTGGATTTTCTGATTGCGTTTCTGGCAACGGCGCGGGCGGGCGCAATCGCAGCGCCGCTCAACCCCGCTTACACGGCGGACGAGTTCGCGTTCTATATGGAAGACGCAGAGGCGCAGCTCGCCATCCTGCCGTCGGGCGAGCATGCGGCGCGCGATGCTGCGTCGCGGCTGGGCGTTCCCACGATAGAGGCTTCGCTGGATGACGCCGGCAAGATAGTTCTCACGCGCGGCGGCGATGCGCTGACCGCCCGACGGGATGCGCCGCCGCCATCGCCCGACGATATTGCGCTGTTTCTGCACACATCCGGCACCACAAGCCGCCCCAAGGGCGTGCCGCTGACGCACGGCAACCTTGCGGCGTCCATCGCCAACATCAAGCATACCTACGCGCTGACGCCGGACGATGTAGCGATGGTGGTGATGCCGCTGTTCCATGTGCATGGGCTGATTGGCGTTTCGCTATCCACGCTGAACAGTGGCGGTTCGCTGGTTGTGCCGCCGCGTTTCAGCGCAAGCCGCTTTTGGGCAGACCGCCAAGCCACTGCCGCAACCTGGTACTCCGCCGTCCCCACGATACACCAGATACTGCTGGCGCGCGCCGATGACGATGACGCGCCGCATAGCAGCTTCCGCTTCATCCGATCCTGCTCATCCGCGCTTGCGCCAGCGGTGTTCGAGCAGCTGGAGGCGCGTTTCGGAGCGCCGGTGCTGGAGGCATACGGGATGACGGAAGCGTCGCATCAGATGTCGTCCAATCTGCTGCCGCCGGGCGCGCGAATGCCCGGCACGGTGGGCAAAGGCACGGGCGTTGAAATCGGCATAATGGACGATGCGGGCAACTTGGCAGATACGGGCGAGCGCGCCGAGGTGGTCATCAAGGGGGACAATGTTACGCATGGCTACCACAACAACCCGCAGGCGAATGCGGAAGCGTTCACCAACGGCTGGTTCCGCACGGGCGACCAGGGTTTTTTGGACGCCGACGGTACGCTGACGCTGACGGGGCGCATCAAGGAGCTCATCAACCGCGGCGGCGAGAAGATTTCGCCGCTTGAGGTGGATGCCGCGCTACTTCAGCATCCGTCAGTGGCGGAAGCGGTGTGCTTCGGCGTGCCGGACGCCAAGTACGGCGAGGCGGTTCAGGCGGCGGTGGTATGCTCAGGCAGCGCCGACGAAGCGGCGATACGCGCCTACTGCGGCGAGCGGTTGGCGGGCTTCAAGGTGCCCGACCGCGTGTACATAGTTGACACGCTGCCGCGCAACGCCACGGGCAAGATACAGCGGCGACACATAGCGGCGATGTTTGGGGAGTAGCAGTGTAACGGGGTTGCGCCGCTCTTCTGCAGCAACCTCAAACGCAATACTGCTTAAAGGCGAGAATGCCAAGCGATGCGAAAGTGTCCGAGCTGCGACAGCAGGAATACGCGCAAGCGATCTGAGTTTCATCTGTACAAGAAATGGCGCTGCCGCCGTTGCAACAGAACTTTCGGCTCTATGCGCGGCGTTGTTGGCCTGTTGGCGCTGGCGATTGCGATTGCGGCGCTCTGGTTCATATACGCGCAACCGGACAAATCGGCTGTGCTGTGGCAGCGG
The DNA here is from genome assembly GCA_965204605.1 of Dehalococcoidia bacterium. Classification (GTDB taxonomy): domain Bacteria; phylum Chloroflexota; class Dehalococcoidia; order Lucifugimonadales; family JADFKI01; genus Bin90. The sequence continues at coordinate 2,524,864 of OZ241999.1, read as the reverse complement.
TTGGCGCAGTCGACTGCAGAGATTTGGGATGCCGTATCAACGGATGCGGGGGATAGCGATCCGAACTTGGCGCTTCCGTCCATATCAACGCCTATGCCAACCGCAGCGCCTATCGCCGTTTTGGATCGCGTGGCAACCGCCGTCGTGAAAGTCATCCCAACTCCCGCGCCCACGGCAACATCCAGTCCGTCCGCATCAACGGCTATGCCAACCGCAGCGCCTATCGCCGTTTTGGATCGCGCGGCAACCGCCGTCGTGAAAGTCATCCCAACGCCCTCTTCCACGGCAACGCTCGCGCCCACGGCAACATCCTCGCCCACAGCAACGCCCTCGCCCACGGCAACACTCACGCCCACGGCAACGCCTATTCCGTTCCCGCATCTGCGCCACATCGACGAGAAACTCTATATGCTAGAGCTTATCAACATCGCGCGCGAGGATGCGGGCGTTCCGCCGGTGGCATTGGGCGATAACGATGCCGCTCAGCTGCATGCAGAATCCGCGCTGGCGCACTGCTTCACTTCGCATTGGGGCATAGACGGGCTGAAGCCGTACATGCGCTATTCGCTTGCGGGCGGCTACCAAAGCAATGGGGAGAACGGATCAGGCGCAAATTACTGCTTCGGAAATGAGTATGCGCCGATTGAACCCATCAAAGACGAAATCAGATATATGATGGAGAGTTGGATGGGCAGTCCCGGCCATCGCGATAACATTTTGGATAAGCATCACAAAAAAGTGAACATCGGGCTTGCTTGGGATAAGTATAACGCCATGGCTTATCAGCACTTTGAGGGCGATCATGTTCACTACGCCAGCTTGCCGTCCATCGGCTCGGACGGGATTCTATCGCTGTCCGGAACAACCAAGAACGGCGCGGAGTTCGAAAGTGAAGAAGACTTGGGCATTTCAATCTGGTACGACCCGCCGCTGCATGAACTCACTAGAGGACAGCTTGCGCGGACATACGTTTATAGCTATGATCAATGGATAGCGTCTATCAGATGGCCGCTGACGGATGGCCGGAGTTGGGGAAGTGATGATGACTTTTCTTATACCCATACTTCTCTTGAACCGTATCACATTCCCGCTGACGTCCCTGCTCCGCCTTTTGAAGGGGATGGCGATCTAAGTAAAAATGCGAGCAGATACGGAGTGACGCAGACCATTACTGTGCGGTGGCTAACAGCGTCGAGATGGGATGTATCGGACACGGCGTTCAGCGTAACCGTCGATATTCGGGAAACGCTGCGGGAGCATGGTGAAGGCGTGTACTCGATAGTGGTATGGGGTCCGATTGACGGCGAAGAAACCATTATATCCGAGTACTCGATGTTCTATGGGATAACGGCGCCGGACATATACACGCCAAGATGAGGTAAGCGGCACGCGGGTTGGAGTCGACAGAATAGCCCGCGCGACGCTAGTTGCGGCGGCGGCGTTTTCGCTGTCCCTACGCCGACGCCCTGTTGCGCCGCGCCTGGATGCGCCCGAATTATCAGCGCTGTCTATCAGCGCTTCATGTCCACATCGTCGGCGAAGTGGCAGAACATGCGATGCCGTATACCTTTGCCGTCCTAGCGCGACGCTCTGTAATAGACAGCGGTTCCAGTTGCCATATTCGGAAGGGCGCAACCACCATTGAGCGCCTGAACTCGCCATCCATACTACACTATGACTTCAATGAACTTTCTGCATTTGCATTCGGATTTGGCATAGACATCGGGTTGCTCTTTGATGAACGCGTATATCTTTGACCAGCGGCGTGGAGTTTAGCATTTGTTGTGTCATGACAATAGTTTGCGTATTTGCCGACAAACCTAGTGTATTCTCAAAGTCGAGTGGCAATAGATATAATAGGGCGTAAACTACTATCTAAGTGAGTTGAATTATGGCACGCGCACGGGTGTATCGGTACGATGTCATATGTCGACACTGCGGCTCCAATTGGGTGCCCAAGGGCACGGACACACGTGGTCAGCAAATGTACAGGCGCGGCGCATTCAAGAAGAATCATACAGCGGATGCCGTGAAGCCGCGCTTTCCCCGAGCATATCAAGCGGCAGGTATCGCAAATGTGCGATGAAGGCGCGAGCATGTCTGCGGCGGGTAGGATAGTAGTCGCAAGCGTTGCATCAACGAGCGGTTGGTTATAAGCGGCGCTTCAACCATAGCGTTTGGTGAAATGTGGACATATGCTGGCGCTAGGCTAGAGTTGGCGAAATGCCGTAATGGTGTGGGTGGGTGGACGACTGCGGTGATGGAAGAGCGCGATGGCAACAGGTGGATAGACTTTGAGGTGGGCGCCAGGGACGAAACCACATTCTTGCGCTTTCTGGAGCGTCTGCCGGAGGCGGAGCGCTACGAGACAGACGCTTACGGAGTGTACGGGGCGCTGCCGGTCAACAAGCATGTGGTTGGGAAGTACGGGGCAGTGAACTGGAACGAGGGGTTGCGTTCGATGCTGCGCGGGAAGTTGAACAGGCTGGTTCGTCGGACAAAGGGCTACACAAAGAGCGTGGATATGCTGGTGAATCTGCTTGCGCTAGTCTTCTGCGCCAAGCTCAAACTCAATACCACTCACCATTGAGAATACCCTATCCGCCTGCCGCTTGTCCAATCGGCGGCTTGTGGGCTATACTAGGGATATATGCGTCTAATTGAGGCGTACCGCATATCCTAGACTATGATGGCTGTGTTTGGGTAGATGACAACTAGCAAACAAGACTACTATGACCTGCTGGGCGTTGGCAGAAACGCTTCGGATGAGGAAATCAAGAAGGCTTTTCGCCGGCTTGCGATGGAGTATCATCCCGACCGCAATAGGCGCGAGGGCGCGGCGGATAAGTTCAAAGAGATAAACGAAGCGTATCAGGCGCTTTCGGATCCGCAGAAGCGCGCCGCTTACGATAGATTCGGGCATGCGGGCGTATCCGGCAATGGCGGCGCGCGCGGATTCGAGGGCTTTGAGGATTTCAGGGGCTTCGGGGACATCTTCGACGCGTTCTTCGGCGGCGGCATGGGCGGCTCCGCAAGAACGCGCGCCAACGCCCCGCGCCGCGGCGCCGACCTCAAGTACGCTGTCAGCATCGAGCTTGAAGACTCTGCGTTTGGCAGCGCCAAAGAGATGGATGTACAGCGCACCGAGATATGCGCCGAATGCCGCGGCAGTCGCAGCGCGCCCGGCAGCTCCCCCAAGATGTGCGGCAACTGCAACGGCAGCGGCGAGGTTCGGCGCGCGCACGAAAGCGTATTCGGGCAGTTCGTGCAGGTGGCGGCGTGCGGCGTGTGCCGCGGCGAGGGACAGACGATAACCGATCCGTGCGCCGAATGCCGCGGCGCAGGCACTCAGCAGCGCGCGCGCAAGCTTGAGGTTGCCATACCGGCCGGCATCGAAGACGGCACTCAGATTCGGCTGCGCGGTGAAGGCGAAGCCGGATACAAAGGCGGCGCGCCCGGCGATCTGTATGTGCTTGTGCACGTAAGAAAGCATTCGGTATTCCGACGCGAGGGCAACAACATCCTGTACACGCTGCCCATAAATATGGCGCAGGCGGCGCTGGGCGCAAAGGTCAGCGTTCCTACCCTAACCGAAAACGCCGAACTGGTCATACCCGCCGGCACTCAGACGGGCGAAGTCTTTCGGCTTAGGCACAAGGGCATTCCCTACATCCGAAGCAGCCGCAAGGGCGATCAGCTCGTCAGTGTGGATGTGAAAACGCCCAGTTCGCTGACGGAAGAGCAGCAGGCGCTGTTTGAGCAGCTCGCCCGAAGTTTCGGCGACGATACCGCCGGCAGCGGCGGCGCAGGCGACGGCAAAGGCTTCTTCGACAAGCTAAAGGACGCCATCGCCGGGGGGTGAGTTGGGACGGACTGAGATATACGCAATCGGCGCTAACGGCAAGGCAGGCAAGCAATGACAACGCAGACGCAAAATCCGATCCGAACGGGCGACGAATGGGCTACCAAAGCCGACGTGGGGTTGCTCACGGTGCTTGTGGAAAAGAACGGGGCTGCGATCCATGACTTGACGGCGGTCGTGGAGACAAACGGCGCTGACATTCGACAAAGCGGCCTCGCGATCCAAGACTTGACTGCGGTGGTGCAGAAGAACAGCTCAGATATCCATGATTTGACGGCGGTCGTGGAGACAAACGGCGCTGACATTCGACAAAGCGGCCTCGCGATCCAAGACTTGACGGCAGTGGTAGAGAAGAACAGCGCTGATATTCAAAACCTTACGGCGTTGGTAGAGAAGAACAGCGCTGACATCCAACAAAACGGCGCTGACATTCAACAAAACAGGATCGCAATTCAAGACTTGACTGCGGTGGTGGGGAAGAACAGCAGTGATATTCAAAACCTGATGGTGGCGGTAGAAAAGAATAGCGTCGACATTCAAAACCTTACCGCGGTGGTTGGGAAGAATAGCGCTGACATTCAAGAAAACAGGGCGGCGATTCAAGAAAACAGGATTGCGATCCAAAACTTGACCGCAGTAGTGGAAAAGAATGGCGCCGCAATTGAAGACCTGACGGCGATGGTGGAAAAGAACAGCGCTGCTATCGAACGAAACGGCACCTCGATTCAAGACCTCACGGTTATCACTGCGGAGCTCAAAACGAGTCAACGCTGGATGGTGTGGGTATTAGCGCTGATAGCGGGGGCGATGATTGCCATGTTCAGCGTATTGTTGACCATCGCATTGCGTTTGGGCGGCGGGTGAACGACGTCGCCGAGTCCTGCGCTCTCAATCGCATCCCCAAACCCCACAAGCCCCAAGCCGCAACCCAAGCTCACTGCCGCTTTGAGCGCTCCGTGAATCGCCCCGCCGTTCCCGCATTCCCCAAAATCAAGGCAGTTAGGCAGACAGGACGATAACCTTGGATTGGCTTGAGCTGAGCGTCAGGACGCCGCCCGAATTTGTGGAGCCGCTGTCGCAGATATTCTATCGCTACGGGCATGGCGGCGTTGCGGTTGCGGTGGAAGGCGGCTTCAATCCCGATGAGGGCGAAGCGCCCAGCGGCGACGAATGGGCGGTGGTTACTACCTATCTGCCAATCAACGAATCCACCAACGACCGCCGCAGCCGCATAGACATCGGCGTGCGGCTTGTGGCGCATGTGAGCGATATATCCGAACTCCGCGAGCGCGTGGTAGCCGAAGAGGATTGGCAAAACGCATGGAAAGAGCATTTCTATGCGCTGCCGATAAGTAGGCGCATCACGATTTGCCCCACTTGGCGGCAGCATGCGCCCAAGCGCGGCGAAGTGGTGGTGATGCTGGATCCGGGGATGGCATTCGGCACCGGGCATCATCCCACAACGCGGATGTGTCTGCGGAAGCTGGACGAACTGGTTCGGCCGGAAATGGATATGCTGGATGTGGGCTGCGGTTCGGGCGTGCTGTCCATAGCGGCGGCGCTGTTGGGCGCGCGCCATGTGTTCGGCATTGAGATAGATTCGGTAGCCGTGAATGTGGCGAAGCGAAATGCGCGCGATAACGGCGTGGAGCATACGGTTCGCATAGCGCAGGGCAGCCTGCCGCATCCGGACGCGCGCGCCGCCGCCTATGACATAGCCGTCGCCAACATATCGGCCAAGGTGGTGTCCGAAATAGCGGGCGATATGGTGAAAGCCGTGCGCCCCGGCGGCGCTCTCATCGCATCGGGCATTCTGTTGGAGAACAAGGATGTCGTAGCGCGGGCGCTGACGGACGCGGGCGCCGCGCTGGAAGAGACCGTGGTCGACGGCGATTGGGTTACGCTGGTGGCATCCGTTGGGGGACGGCGGGTATGAGCGCCGAACCGCATATCACGCAAGATCAGATACTTGCGAAAGTTACCAAGTCGTCATTTGAGCGCGGCGACGCCTACTTCGCTGAAGGGTTGGTGGAGTCGACGATTCGGCGCGGCAACCGCTTGTTCGCCGAAGTGCAGGGCAGCGAATTCAATCCTTACAAGGTGGGCGTTGCGCTGAAAGGCGACGATTTCACCGCCGCTTGCAGCTGCCCGTATGACTGGGAAGGCTATTGCAAGCATATCGTAGCGGCGCTGCTGACCTATATGAGCGGCAACGGCGGCAACGGCGGCGATATTGAGACGGGGACGCCCATCGAAGACCTGCTGGCCGATATGAGCGCCGACGACTTGCGGACGCTTGCGCTGCTGCTGGTCGACGCCGATCCTAGGCTGGTCGAAGTTGTGGATGCGTTCTGCTCAGGAACGCAAGATTAAGCCCCCGATTGTCGGATAGTTCTACGCAAGCGAGTTCACACATGCAGCGCTTCTTCATTCCCGCATCGCATATCGGCGAGGGGCGCGCCACGCTCACCGAAGAGGCGGCGCGTCAGCTCACCCGCGTGCTGCGGGCGCGCGTCGGGGACTGCGTGATTGCGCTGGACGGCAGCGGCGACGAGTACGTCGTGCGCCTGGACACGCTCAGCGATCAGCATGCGTCGGGCGCAATCCGCGAGCGGCGAAGCGGCGCCGGCGAACCCGCCACACATATCACGCTGTATCAGGGCTTGCTGAAAGCCGATAAGCTGGAGTATGCGCTGCAAAAAGGGACGGAGTTGGGCGTATCGCGCTTTGCGCCGCTTGTGTTCGAGCGCAGCGTGCGCCGCAATATGCCGAGCGCCAACCGCATGCAGCGATGGCGGCGCATCATCCGCGAGGCGGCGGAGCAGTCCGGCAGAAGCAGACTGCCCACGCTTGCGGACGCCGCGCCTTTCGAGGATGCGCTTGACGGCATCGAGCAACCGGCTCTGCTTGCGTGGGAATGCGAAAGCGCCGCCGGCTTGCGCGACGCGCTGCTGCGCCTGAAAGCGGCCTCTAATGCGGATAACGCGGACGACGAAGGCGGCGGCGCAGTTCGGCGCATCGGCATAATCGTGGGGTCTGAGGGCGGCGTTACCGATGCGGAAGCGGCGCAGGCGCGCGAGCGGGGCATAGCCACGGTGAGCCTGGGCAAGCGGGTTCTGCGCGCTGAGACGGCGGGCGTGATTGCGGCGGCGGCGGCTCTGTATGAGTTCGGCGATTTGGGGCAGCCGTAGCGCTCTTGCGTCGCGCCGACGGCAGTCCGGGCGGCTCGATCAGCGGCGACGGTGCGGTCAGCAGTCGCCCAGCACGCTGACGGTTTCGCCGGTGGGTTCGTAGTAGCGCCACTTGGCGCCGGTCAGCGGGTCATCCACCGTCCACTCCATAACGCCGCGCTCGTGGTGGTCGTTGGTGAAGGGCGTCGCCATAAAGGTCGCCTCAAACGGCGGGGATGTTTGCAGATAGGCTTCGCCGTCGGCGCATTCGGCGCGAATGAACTGGCGCACCTTCTCTATCGCCTGCGCGCGGGTAAGCGTGGGCGCTCTTGCGGTGGCGGCGGCGTTGCGGGTTTCGTCGGACACCGCGATTTGGCGCTCAAGTCCAGGGACGCGCACGCCCGAACCTACCAGCACCAGCATAATTGCGCCGCCTAGGATGACTATCCACATTATCGGAGTTCGCAGCGCCCACAGCCAGTCCATATTTCTCTCCGAATAGGGCTTGGCGGCTGCCGTCTAAATCTGACGCAGGCGCGGATCCCAGCGGTCGCGCAGCCAGTCGCCGATGAAGTTGAAGGATAGCACGGTCAGGAATATCGCCATTCCGGGGAAGAACGCCACCCACCAGGCGGAGCCTAGATACTCCCTGCCGTTGGATATGTCCGCGCCCCAAGACGGCGTTGGCGGCGGGACGCCCACGCCTAGGAAGGACAGGATGCTTTCGGACAGGATTGTGCTGCCGACCTGCAGCGTGCTTGCCACCACCACGGTGTTGGCGACGGCGGGCATCAGGTGGCGTATCATTATGCGCGGCGTGGACGCGCCGGCGACGCGCGCCAGCGCTATGTAGTCGAAGTTGCGAACTTGCAGCGTCTGGCCGCGCACTAGGCGCGCGATCCCCGCCCAAGCGCCCAGCGCAAGCACGAATGCCACTATCGCGAAACTTTGGTCCAGCACGAGCACCAGCGCAATGGCAAGCAGTATGTAGGGGATGGCGTTGAACACATCCACTATGCGCATAATCACTTCGTCGATGATGCCGCCGTAGTAGCCCGCTACCAGTCCGACGGTTGTGCCGAAAACCGTGCCTATGGCGATTGCGATGGCGGCGAGGCTGAGCGATAGGCGCGCGCCGTAGATTATTCGGCTGAGCAGATCGCGCCCAAGTTGGTCTGCGCCCAGCGCAAAGAAATACACTTTCTCATCGCGTCCAAGCGGGATGCCGTTGGTGTTGCACGATTCGAACTTGTTGGTTATCTGCCCCTCTTCGCAAGGGGGATACCACGGCGGGGATCCCAAGACGGCGCGGAGTTGATCTTGTTCGGGTTCGTAGGGGGCTATCTGCGGGGCGAATACGGCGCATATCGCCAGAACTGAGAGTATGAATATGGGGATGATTGGCCAACGCCGCAACACATAGAAAGCCTGGGCAAGCCGTGACTCGCTGCTGCCTTGCTCAAGGTCAGTTAGGTTGATTTGGTGTGCGGGAGTGGTCAATTGTTTGCGCCTTACGCCTTATGAGTATCGGATTCGGGGATCTATGAATGCGTAGAGGATGTCGATTATGAATATGGCGAACACGTACAGCAGCGTGAACACCAGCACGGCGGCGGTCATCAGCGGGAAATCGTTGTTGATGATGGCGGTGTAGGTCATCTGCCCTAGGCCGGGCCACGCAAAGACGGTTTCGGTGACCACGGTGCCGCCGATGAAGCCCACCAGTATCAGCCCCGCGAATGTGAGCGGCGGTATGAGGGCGTTCTTGAAGGCGTGCTTCCATATGATTGTGCCGGATCCCACGCCCTTGGCACGCGCCAGCTTCACGAATTCGGAGTCCAGCACTTCAAGCATTGACGAGCGCACAAGCCGCATCAGCCCTGCGGATGCAAGCCATCCGAGCGTTATGGCGGGCATTGGGAAGTATGTTAGGCGGTCGAAGAAGCTGGTTGCGTCGTGGCCGCGCGTGCCGGACGGCAGCCAGTCGAGCGTTACGGAGAATATGAGTATCAGCATTATGCCGAGCCAGAAGGGCGGCAGCGCCTGCCCGAACAGCGCGAAGGTTCTGCCGATGACATCCCAAATAGTGCCGCGCTTGACCGCCGATAACATTCCTAACGGGATGCCGGTAATCAGCACGAACAGCACGGCGGACAATCCCAGCTGAAGGCTTGCGGGCGCAAAGCCTGCGACCATCGACATAACCGGCTTGCCGGTCTTTAGAGAATCGCCGAAATCGCCCTGAAAGATGCCTTTGCCGATCCATATGGAGTATTGGACTATCAGAGGCTTGTCTAGGTGAAACTGCTGTCCCCACGCTTCCCACTGCTCCGGCGATACATAGCCCACGTTGAGCATCACATGGCGCGGGTCGCCCTGCAGGCGCGAGAGCGCGAACACCACGAGCGTGGCGGCGAATATCGCCATTATTAGGAATATGAACCGCCTGATGATGAAAGTCTTCATTCCGGCTTGCTCCGGGGGCTGTTATGCGTGGGATGGGGCGGCGACAATGGATGTATGCCTATACCTTGCGGCGTCCCATTTCCCGTATGGTTCAGTGGGACGCCGCATCTTATGTCGGTTGTTTGATCCGGTTAGCGGTTGTTGGTTAAGTGCATACTTATTCGCAGGGACTACCGCGCCGCGGGGACTACCGTCTCGAATGAGTTGGGCAGTTCGTAGGGCGCAAGATCCCATCTCTCCACGGTGTCGGGGTTGAAGCCGATGAGCACCGGCACTTCCACGACGCCGGTTGAGAGGGTCATGTCATACGCCCAGTCTAGGATGCGCTCGCGCGCTTGGAGGTTTTCGGGCGAGCCCTTCTTTTGGACGCGTGTCTCTTCGCGGTTCTGCCACCAGCGATTGTCCTCGATGCCGGGGTTCCAGCCGCCAGCGGGCAGTGGCCAGAGTCCGCCGCCGGGCAGCGTGCCGCCGCCTTCGCCAAGCCTGCCGTGCTTGCTGGTGGGGCCCCAGCGCGTCATCCACGGCACATGTATCTCACGCCCCAGCATAGTCGGGCGGCGCGAAGAATACTGCGTGCTATCGATGAAAGGATCTAGTCCCAAGTTTTCCTTCCACTGCCCGATTAGCGCTTCGCACACTTCCAGGGAAGTGCCGTTGCCCTGCGAGCAGAAGAACTCGAACTCAAAGCCCGGCGCCACGCCCGATTCGGCGAGGTGTTGTTTCGCCAGGTCGGGGTCGAAGGCGTAGCTCCAGCGGTCTTGGTATTCGGGATGCGTCTGATGCAGCGTTTGGCCGGGGAAAGCGCCGCCATAGACAGCGCCGCCGTAGCCGCCGGTAACGGACGCCGCGATAAGCTCGCGGTCAATCGCAAACGCCAGCGCCTTGCGGAACGCCTTCGCGCTCAGCATAGAGGGCGTCTCATAAGAGAAGCGGTCTTCGTCGGTGTAGTCAAAGCCCACCGAACCATCGGCGAAGCGCGAGTCGAAGCCGTCGAACTCGAAGTCGAAGTTGGCGACGTCGCAGCCTGCGCCCACGGTGTCTTGAATGGCGGGATCGGTTCGGTCTACGTCCACGCACTCAAGGCGGGGATCGCCGATCCACGGGTACTTGGCGGTGGGCAGAAAGCCCTTGCGCATAACGGGTTGGCCGGACAGGTCTTCTTCGCCCAGCGTGGAGTTGGGCGGGTACTTGAACGCCCACAGGTTGCCTGAGAAGTAGAAGAAGTTTCCGTTGATAGCGTCCAGTCCTTCGTGGAACCTAAAGCCTTCGTCTTCGAGTCTGCCGACGTCCTGAATGGACGCCATAGCGATGTCGGCTGCGCCGGTTTGGAGCATAGCCGAGCGCTGCTGCGCTTCGTTAGCCTGCACGAATATGAGGTTGTCGAAGGCGGCGTTTGCGCGCCAGTGGTCGACGCGCGCTTCGGCTTCGATGCGCTCTGCCGGCAGCCATTCGTGTACTACGAAGGGGCCGGAGCCGTGCGGCACGCCGAACGTGTCGCCCAGTTCGTCGAAGAGCGCCTTGGACTGCATCCAAATGGCGTCTTGGCATATGGACGATGCGTCCTGCAGTCCGTCGGAACGGAATGCGCGATTTTCGGCGACGGCGACGTATTCGCTCTCCGCTCTCCAAGGCTTGTAATACTCATACGCTTGGGAAGAGTTGGAGTGCGCCGAGTTGGTGTTTTCGGAGCCGGCGTCGTTGAAAGACCAAGCGACGTCTTCGGCGGTCAGCGGGCCGACGCGAACAAGTTCGCCGCCGTCTGAGCGGTAGAAGTCGATGCCTTCGCGGATAAACACTCTGATGGTGCCCTGATTGTCCGGGTCTGTCAGGTCGGCTTCGTCTAGGTTCTCCAAGAGTTTGCCGTCCATAGTAACGGTGCCGCCGGCTTTGGCGGGAAGTTCCCACTCCCAGCCGGTCGCGACTAGCGGAGCGTGGCAGGCTTCGCCGGTGTCGCGAATGGGATTGCCGTCGTCGTCAAAAGTGGGTTCCCAGCCGAGCAGCGGCTCTTGGAAGCCGAAGAAGCCGTGGAACAGCACATCGGGCCAGGTGCCTTTGACATTGCGGAACTGAGGCGTTCCCACGTTGTCGAAGGCGACGGTGATGGTGATGCTCTCTTCTGAGTCCATCATAGCGGCGGGCGCTTCGGTCGGCGCGGCGGTGGGAGCCGCTGCGGGCGCGGCCTGCCCTGTTGACGGCGCCGGCGCAGAAGGCGCGGTTGCCGCCGCTGCGGGCGCCTGCGCGGGCGCGGTTGTCTGCGCGCCGCCGGTGGCAGCGGGCGTTTCGGGCTCTGCGCTGCCGCACGCCGCCAACGCCATAGCCGCTATCGCGACCAGACCCAAAAGCCATATGGCTTTGCGTTTCATAGTTATTGCCCTCCAATTGGATTTTGCATAGCGTTTGCCCAATAAGCCTATTAAATCGGATAAATGTTATTAAACGGCGGGCTTGAAAGTCAACAAATTAAAATTGGGGGTATTCTCAATGGTGAGTGGTATTGAGTTTCAGCTTGGCGCAGAAGGCTAACGCAAGCAGGTTCACCGGCATCTCAATGCTCTTTGCGCAGCCTTTTGTGCGACGCGCCAAGCGGTTCAACTTGCCGCGCAGTATAGAATGTGGACTGATTGAGCTTTCAAGCAGAACGCGCAACCGCCGTCTGCGTTATTCAGCGCGGATGGCGGACTTTCTTTTCCAGCGGCAGGCGTTGTTAGTTCTTGAACATAAACCCTATCTGCCCGTCTTTATTGATGATGTGCGTCGCGCGCTGCGCCCGCGATTGCGGATTGTCTATGAAATCCTTATTCCGGGCATCAGCTTCCGCCGGGGGATAGCCATGTAGATGTGGCATTCCACTGCCAGAGCATCAGCGAGGCTTGCGATTGCAGATCCATCATGTTGTGGCAGACGATTGCGGCGAGCGCGGCGGTAGTCCAGCGGCCGGTTGGCAGGCGATGGACGTTGTTTGAATGCGGGGCGTTTTCGTCGGCGTTGGAGCGCCGCAGCCGCGCAAGCTCACGGCGAACCTGGGGGTCTTTCAGCAGGTCGAGATGGCGCTGCCACCATAGGTTGGGCGCGGCGGATACGGCTTCGCGCGAGACCACTTCGTTCACGGATGTGGCGGTTCGGATCGCGAGGCGCAACTTACGGGCGTCGCGCTCGCGGGCGTAGTCGGCGACGCCCCAGCGGTAGCAGAACACGGGCGGGCGCAGCAGTTCGCGCAGGCGGGGCCATTTGAGCGATTGCTGTTCGGCGATTGACTTCCACGGCTGCATCGTGTCGTGGTCTATATGCACGATTTGATCAATCGCCGCGCCTATCCAATCAGTGGCAAAGTCCTTGTTGTAGGCGTAGAGGGGGCGCGGGAGCGTGTGCCAAACCCGTCCGATTTCGTCGGGCAGCGCTTCGCAGTCGGAGGGATCTTCGGCTTGGATGACGTTGATGGCGCTGCCGCTCAGCCAGCCGAAAGTGAATATGCCGTTGGGCTGCGGGCGCAGGCCGAGGGTTTCCACATCCACTATGGTGCCCTCAACGGAAATGCCCTGCAACGGGAATTGCATCGTTTGCATTAGCCTGCCTCTGTGAACGCTTTCAGCGCCGCTTTCGCCGCATTGGTTTCGGCGTCTTTCTTGCTTGCGCCGCTGCCTTTGCCGCGCGTCTTGCCGTTAATCGCCACTTCCACGGTGAAGGTGGGCGCATTGCTCTTGCCGCTCTCATCTATGACGAGGTATTCGGGCGTAACGCCGTGCTTGGCTTGCGCCAGTTCCTGCAATTTAGACTTGGGATGCTTGCCGGCGATGTTGGGTTTATTGGAGGGCGGCATATCGCTTGTGGCATTGCGTTGGCGAATGCGCCGACGATAAGCCGCTTGGGACGCATTCTTGGCGGCGGCGGACTTGTTGGACTGCTCCTTAGCCGACGAATTCTTGGCGCTACCGGACTTCTTGGGCTTGGGCGGCGCAGAGGTTACTTCGTCGTAGGCGTCGTCGATTGCATCGTCAAGAATGCGCGTACAGAAATCGAAGGCGGGGTTGCGGTTGTTTATGTAGCGGCGGTTGATGTTGTCCAGGAATATAGCGCCAACGATCGCCTCGAATGCGCCTGCTAGGTTTGAGTTGCCGTCAGCGCCGCCGCTTTTGGCTTCGCCGCTGCCCATCAGCAGATAGTCGCCGATGCCGATGCTGCGGGCGGCGCTCGCAAGCGTCTTGTTGTTCACCACTTTGGAGCGAATCAGCGTCAGTTGGCCGGCGCCGAGTTCGGCGTCGCTTTCGTATAGGGCATGGGTAATCGCAAGCCCAAGAACGGCGTCGCCCAGCGTCTCCAAGCGGTCGTTGCTCTGCGAGTCCGCGCCGTCGGGTTCGTTGAGATATGAGGCGTGCGTGAGCGCGGTGATTAGCAGGGACTTATCGCTGAATGTAACGCCCAATGCGCGCTCAATGTCATAGATTTGCTGATGGTTAAACGGCTTGTATTGCTGATTGGCGTAAAAGCCCCAGAATGCCATAACACGCTCCTTTTGCTTTGCGTCGGGGCAAAGCGGGTTCTGGTTGGCAATCTCGAAGCATCAAGCGCGGTTGGCTTGATAGTTCGAGGTTGACGGATATGCGGATATTCGGCTGCAGTCGGCGGCCGGTTATATGCCGACCGCCGACTTAGTTATGCGCTGCGCGCGCGGCTAGTCGAGTACGCCCTTGGGCCATGGCGGCTGCGGGCGCTTGATTTCGCCGAAGTAGTTGCGGTGGTTGGCGATGGCGATGTAATGCTCGAAGGCGGCTACGGCATCTTCGTCGTCGGGAATGAACGCCTTCAGGTAGGCGGAGTTGCCGTTCTCGAAGACGTATGTGGGCGTGCCGAATATGCCTTCTGACACGGCGCCTTCGTGGTCGTCGCCGATGATTTTGCGGAGTTCGGGATCTTTCATATCCTCGCGCATGCGGGCGGTGTCCAAGCCCACGCTTGCGGCGATTTCGAGGATGGGCTCTTCCTGATTGAGCGGGATGCGCCCTTCGCCGCCGTGCCGCGCGGTGAGCAGCGCGAGGTGGAACTTGGCGTGTTGCTCTTCGCCCTGCCGGCGCGCCGCCTCGGCGGCTATCTGCGCTATCAGCGAGCGGCGCTGCGTGGCGTCTTCGTCGTCCCACACCTTCCAATCGGAGGATGCGCCGTCCGCCTTCTGCTTCAGCGTGAAGGCGTTCTGCTCTAGGGAAAAGTTCTTCCAAGTGATGTGAAGGTCGTTCCCGTAGGTCTTCTTCACCTTATCCAGCCACACGGCTGTATTGTACACCCACGGTCAGGCATAGTCGCCGTAGATTTGCATCCTAATGCGTTCCATATGTCGATGCCTCCTTTCGCTGCGGGCTTGTTGAGCACTGAGATTGTCCGCATTTCTGTCTAGTATGAGTGAATTGTAATCAGGGAAGGGCATAATGTCAAAGACGCATCGTAAGGGGTGAATTTTAACGCAAATGAGCGCCCTTGCGTAGGGGGCTGACGCAAGGGCGCAGGGGCGCAAAGGGATTTGGGCTAGGCTTTACTGCGATGCGGCGGCTACCTGGCCGGTGAAGGCGCTCGCGTGGCGCGTCCATACGCCCGCGCTTGTTTCGTAGTACACATACATTCGCAGGTAGTGGTTCATATCCGCCGCGACGGGCGTGTAGTTGGTCCACCATACGCCGAAAATGTACTCGCAATCGGTGTAGGTAGTATCGGCGTTGTCGCAGCGCTGCCACGCGAAACGGGCGTCCACAGCGCCGGTCGGCCTGGGGTCGTTGGCTATTATCAGCTCTCCCACGCGCGGGCTTACGTTGCCGCTGTTGTAAAAGGTTATCGCAGAGCCCGCGGTTGCGGCGCTTGCGTTCTTGACGCGGCCGCCTAATGCGCGGGTGTAGGCGAAGCCGCCGCCGGATAACGCCACTTTGGCGCGCAGGAAGTGGTCGACGTCGGCGGTCGTGGGCGCGTATTCGTAGGTTGGGGCGGTTATGCCGCTGATGACTTCCCAAGTATCGCCGTTGTCTGACCTTTCCCAGATCCATTTGCCGCTGCGGTTGGGGCGGGTTGCGGCGTTTAGGCATACGCCTACGCGCTCGCCCACGATGGGGGCGTTCCAGTTGTCGGGGATGCCCATGGCTTGGCCGCCTTGCGGGTTGGTGCTCATCATCTTGTAGTCGAGCATGGGGTATTGCATCTTGTTGCCGAAAGTCCAAGGATCGTCGTTGCCGGTTACGCCGTCAAGGTTGGCGTTCCAGTTGGCGTAGATGCCGGTGTAGCCGGTGGGAGTTTGGAGCTGGCGGGTGGTTTTGCCGGTAACGCCGCTGCCGCCTGCGCTGGTGGTTTGGCCGCTGGTTGAGGTGTCCCAGTAACTGGCGGTTACGCTACCTGCAGACACCTGTCCTATTAGCCCGCCGACGGTTGTCGCCGAGCCGCTGGATCTGCTAACCCGGCCGGTGGAATAGGAATTTGTTACGCTGCTGCTGCCGGCCAGTTGCCAGCCCACTAGCCCGCCAACATTGGCGGTTCCGCTGACGTATGCGGTGGAGTAGCTGCTTGAAATATTTCCTAGCACGTTGTAGGCGACTAACCCGCCTACGCGATTTCCGCCCTGAGCTTTGCCGGTGGTGTAACAGGCTATAATCGTGCCTTGATTGCTTCCGCTCAGGATGCCGACGTAGTTTTGTCCCGTGATATTTGCGTTGGTTACGCCCAGTGTTTCGATTCGGCTATTGAAGGCAATTGAACCGAATAATGCTCGGTAACCGGTGGTGTTGGCGTTGATGAACAGGTTATTGATTGTATGGCCGTCGCCCTTGAAATCGCCTGAGTACTGGGCGCTAGAAGATCCGATGGGGTTCCAGCCGGCGCCGCTGTTCCAGTAGGTAGGATCGCCTGTTTGGGTAATGTCGCCGTCGCCGTTTTCGTCGAAGTCCAGGTCAGCGACGAGTTCGTAGCCGATGCAGGTGGACGGGCAACCCATGTTCCTATTTGAAACGGAGACAAGGCGGTTGGGGAAGGCGGCGTTGTATGTGGCAGCGCCGCCGCTTGTGGGATGTCCATCGCCGTCTAGGTCGTAGCGCACGGCGTTGAGCTGGGCGAGCGTGAAGATGTCGATGTAGCCATCTAGGTCCTGGTCGTAGTTGTTGGATTGAAAAAGTAAGTCGTGTCCGCCGTACTTCAACAGCGGGTACTCTCTGGCGGTGCCGAAGCTCCACGGGTCGTCGTTGCCGGATACGCCGTCGATGTTGGCGTTCCATGTGGAGTATATGCCGGTGTAGCCGGTGGGATTTTGGAGCGCGCTAGTGGTTTGTCCTGCAACGCCAGAGCTTTCGGCGCTGAAGGTATCCCAGTAGCTAGCGGTTACGCTGCCGCCGGTGGTTTGGCCTATCAACCCGCCGATGTTGGCGCCGCTTCCGCTGGTGTTGATCCAGCCGTGGGTGAAAGAGTTCGTTATAGCGCCGTCGGTTAGGGTGCCTATTAGCCCTCCGAGGTTGTTTGTCCCTGAGACCTGGGCGCCAGAGTAGCTGGAGTGAACGCTTGCGGACGCGCCTATTATTGCGCCGGCTAAACCGCCAAGATGGTCGTCGCCGCTTACATCACCTCCGGTGTAAGAGGCGACGACATCACCACGGATGACGCCTACTAGAATGCCGACATAGTTCTGTGCCGTAACGTTGGCGTTGGTTACGGCCATTGTATCGATGCGGGAGGTAGTGTGAATAGCGCCGAACAGCCCGACGGCATTAGTGGCGGGGCGATTGATAAACAGACCTAGGATAGGGTTGCCGTTACCTTTGAAATCGCCTGAGTATCTAGTTGTTGCGCTGACGTCGGTTCCGATGGGATCCCAGCCCGCGCCGCCGTTCCAATAGGTAGGATCGCCCATTTGGGTAATTTGCCCGTCGACGTTTTCGTCGAATTGGATGTCGGAGGTGAGTTCGTATCCTACGCAGGTTCCGGATGGGCAGCCCATGCGCGTGGCGGTGTTGGTATCGCGGCGGGGAAAGGCGTTGATGTAGTCGTTATGCGTGGCGTCGCCATTGCCGTCTAGGTCGTGGCGGATGGCGTTGAGCTGAGCGTGGTTTTCTACATCGATGTAACCGTCATTGTCCGGGTCGTAGTCGACGGTCGTTCCGTATATCAGCGTGGGGTATGCCCAGCGTGCGCCGAAATACCACGGGTAGTCGACGCCGGACACGCTGTCTAGGTTGATGTTCCAGGCGGAGTAGATGCCTGTGTATCCGGCGGGTAATCGGAGTTCGGTGGAGGTTTTGCCCACCGCGCCGCTGCCGCCGGCGCTGGTGGTTTGGCCAAAGTTGATGTCCCAGTAGCTGGCGGTAACTGTGCCCGTGCCGGTATTTGACTCGCCCAACAATCCGCCGATGGATGTAGCTGATCCGCTAGAGCGACTAACCGCGCCGATGGAGTATGAGTTTGTTATGGATCCGGTGTTAGCTTTTAATCCCAGCAGACCGCCGACGCGCTGAGTTCCGGTGACGTTCGCGTGGGAGTAGCTTGTTGAAATAGAGCCGGAACTCCAGGCGGCTAATCCACCGACGCGATTGTCGCCTGTAACGCTGCCGGCGGTGTAGCAAGCGATGATGTTGCCGTGATTGGCGGCGACCAGAATGCCAGTAAAGTCGTCTCCCCTAACACTGGCGTTGGTAATACCCAGCGCCTCGATTCGAGAGGCAGAGGAAGTACTGCCGAACAACGCTTGGTAAGAAGTGGTAGTTCGGTTGATGAACAGTTTGTTGATAACGTAGCCGTTGCCTTTGAAACCGCCGGAGTATCTATTGCCTGTGGTGTCAGCGCCGATGGGTTGCCAGCCGGCGCCGCTGTGCCAGTAAGTGTCGTCGGAGTCTGCTCTGCCGTCGCCGTCGGTGTCTAGGTCAATGTTGGCGGTGAGTTCGTAGCCCGTGCATGTCCCGGACGGGCAGCCCATTCGTCCCGATGAAGTGGTAACGCGGTTGGGGAAGGCGGCGTTGTATGCGGTTGCGCCGCCGCTTGTGGGATCGCCGTTGCCATCTAAGTCGTAGCGGATGGCGTTGAGTTGGGCATGGGTGGATACGTCGATGTAGCCATCGTTGTCCATATCATAATCGACGGCGGGTGTTTGGGCGGCGGCGGATGCGCTGAGGAATAGCAGGGCGGTTAGCGCGATTAGGACGCTGAGAACGGTTACGCCTGCGGTTCGGCGTGTTGTTCTTGGGCTTGACTTTTTTAGATTTTTATGGGGGGGGGGGGGGGGGTGAATAAAAACTAAAACGTATAAGCGCCATTTGGCTCACCTACTTTATTGCTGATTTGATCGGGGGATGTCGAGGCTCCCCCTATCCTAATCTCCCTATTTGAGGGAAAGTATCTATCTGTGATGTCTCAGCCTAGGATTATTTTAACGCAAAGTTGGCAATGGCGTAAAGGGGGTTTTGCTGTGGTATTCTCAATGTTGAGCGTTGTTGAGTTTGAGCTTGGCGCAGAAGACCGGCACAAGCGGATTCGGCGGCATATTCACGCCCTTTGCGCAATCCCCTCGTGCGATGCGCTAACCCGTTCGATTTGCCGCGCAGCATCGAGTCCCATTCTTCGTTCAGTTCACAGCGCCACCCTTTTCTACCACATGCTTGTTATGCGGCAGACACCAATACACTCTGTAACCATTCTCTTATAACTCTCCACATACGGCAACCGCTCCAACAAACACAGCAGCCGCAGCATCAATTATTATGATTATGCTCATCTGCGGCGCTTATAGAGCGGTTTTTGTCGTAGAAGCGGTTTCTATTCCCAGCAGGCGCGCGGCGTTGCCGCCCATCACGGCGGCTTGCTGCGATGCCGATAGCCTCGACGATCGAATCTGCGCTGTCAACCGTCGCGGGCGCAGCAGAGCGTAGTCGCTGCCCAGTAGTATTTTGTTCGCGCCCACCAACCCCGTTGCCGCATCGAACACCGCCGGCGTGTAGAGGAACGGCGATGCGGCGGTGTCGAAATACACATTGCCAAGCGCCGCCGCTACCTCCGGCATTAGCGCGTAGAACGGCAGCCCGCCGCCCCAGTGGGCGCACACAATCGTAACCGCGGGGAAGGCGCTTATGAAGCGCATCAACACTTGCGGCGTTACGCTGCCCTTGCCTGTGTATGAATGCCCCACAGGCTCCGATGCGTGAGTTGTTACGATGAGGTTGCGTTGCTGCGCCGTTTCCATTAGCGGCGTCATAGCGCGCTTGTCGGCTAGGTCGTAGCCCTGATAGTCGGGGTGCAGTTCGCCGATGCCCCGCAAGCCGGCGTCGGCGCAACGCTCGGCTTCGCGTACTGCGCTGACACCCCAAGCGGGGTTGACGCCCGCAAAGCCTACGATGCGGTTGCGCCAACGCCGCGTCGCCTCGATGATGTAGTCGTTTGCCTCGCGCGCCAATCCGTAGTCCGTCCAACCCAAGCCCATCGCCACGGCTACATCCACGCCGTCGGCGTCCATTGCGGCAATCAGGTCTTCGGCGGATGCAGCATGCGCCCGCTCGTCGGCGTAGAGCGCGCCGAATGTGGCGTCCCGCCGCAGATAGCGCGCGCGGTTATATCGCGCGGACGGCGGGAATATGTGCGTGTGAAAGTCGATGATGGGCGGTTGCATTGGCGGGCGGCGCTTGCGGTTACTGGATTCGGCGGAAGTGCGGATAGGCTACCGCGAATATGAGCGTCAGCGCGGTCAGCACTATGCCGCTGAAACTGAGCGCTTGCGCCGTGCCAATGACTTCCGCCGCCTCGCCAAACGGGATTGCGCCCAGCGGCATAAGCCCGAATGTCATCATGAACAGGCTCATCACGCGCCCGCGCTTCTCCGGCTCGGCGTATATCTGCGACAGCGTCATATTCAGCGACATGTACAGCGAGCTGAGCAGCCCGTAGGCGAGCAGGAAGAATACCGCCGTGAAGAACTCCATCGAGAACGCCAACCCGACGACGGTTAGCCCCCAAACGCTGCTTATGACCAGCAGTATCGTTCCCCGCCCGTTGAGGTTTCGCATTGACGCAAGCCCTATGGTGCCTATCAGCGCGCTGATGCCCATCACCGCCATTAGGTAGCCGAGCTCGAATGAGGTTACCAGCAGCGTTTCGCTTGCCCACGCCGGCATCAGCGCAAAGAGCGTGTAGCCGAATGCGGCGGGTATGAACGCCATAATGATAAGCCCGCGCAACGTGGGATCGCCGAGCGCATAGCGCATTCCCTCTTTGATGTCGCCCAACACGCCCTTGCGGGCGGCGGCGGGCGCGACCACGGTCGACTTCAGGCGCACTACGGACAGCGCGGAGAACACATACACCGCCGCCACGATGTAGAACACAACGGCGGTGCTGAGATAGGCGATAAGTATGCCGGCGAGGGCGGGGCCGAAAGCGCGGGTTACATTCATAGATGCGTTGTTAAGCGCCACGGCGTTCATCACGCGGTCGCGCGGCACAATCTCGGATATTATCGACTGGCGGCTGGGCATATTTATGGCGAACATGGAGCCGTTCAGCACGCCCAGTATCATCACGCCGCCAAGCCAGATTATGCCGCTTGCGTCCAGCATTCCCACTACGAAAGTCAGCGCGGCGTTGCCCAGCTGACTGGCTATGATGAGATGCTTTTTAGGGACGCGGTCGGACAGCGCGCCGCCCAGCAGCGATACCAATGCCATCGGAGCGGCGAATGACACCATAGCCCAAGTGAGCGCGGATGGCGAGCCGTCTTCCAAGCGCAGCACAAGCCAGCTTTGGGTTATCATCTGCATATTCATCGCGGTGAAAGACGCAAACGAACCCAGCCAGATCCAGCGAAAATCGGACAGCGTCAGCACCTGCGCGATGGGGGACTGCCTCATTCTTTCGGCAAAGGAATCGCGCTGAGCGGCGGGCGCGGCGGTTGACGCCGGCGCTCTGAGAGTGGTTTGTGCCAAAATCGTTCCTTGCGCGAATGCGGCGGGCGGGGCGCGATAGACTTGCGCCGAGCGCTATTCTATCAGACGCAGACGCGGCGGCGTCAATCACAATGCGGCGCGCGGCGGCGTCGACTATCGGGCGCGCCAAGCCCGCTTGCGGCGTTCAGATTTGGAACACCTCAAACGCCACGGCGTAATCGCAACCAGCGCGCTCGCCTATCGCGGCGGCGGTGAACGATAGGAATGTATCGGGGTCGAAGTCCGTGCCTAGGTTGTCGATATAGACGCGGTGTTTTTCTAGTGATTGGATGCCCTTGTCTATGAAATCGGTGACGTCGACGGCGTGCGTTGAGTTGGCGGCGCCGCCGGTCATAACGAAGCGCACGCCGTTCCACGGCTCATAGCCCTCTTGCAGCAGTTCGGGGAATATCCAGCGGTTGCCGGCGTCGCGCGCGGCGTCCAGCGACGCCAAGCCCACGGCGCGATGATCCGCCATATTCAGGTTGCCGCCGCTCCATTGCAGCTCGAAGTTGTTGGTGAGAACCGCATCGGGGCGGTGCTTGCGGATTGCGCGGGCGATGTCGCGGCGCAGCGGCAAGCCGTACTCTATTACGCCGTCGGTGTGGCTAAGAAACTCCACGTCGCTTACGCCCACCACGGCGGCGCTGGCGATTTCCTCTTGTTCGCGCAACGCCCCCGTTTCCTGCGGCTGCATAGAGTCGATGCCCGCTTCGCCGCGCGTAATCATCAGATAGACGACCTGCTTGCCCTGCGCCGTCCAACGAGCTATCGCGCTGGCAGCGCCGTACTCCAAATCGTCGGGATGCGCGGCGACGGCAAGCAGACGATCCCAGTCTTCGGGCAGCTCCGCCAGTCTATCGGATTGCATTCGGTTGTCTCCTTGTAATCGATATTCGGTTAGGGTTGTTTGGGCAAGCGGCCTCTTACAGCAGCGGCTTCACCTTGTTCGCGAACCTGTCCATTCCCTTCAGGGTGGCGTCAAGCGAGTCGGCGGGGAAGTTGAGCATCAGATGGTTGACGCCCATATCTTGGAGCCGCCGTATGTCGGCCGCTACCTGCTGCGGATCGCCGGTGAGCAGACGGCGATCGCCGTCGTCGCCTTGCTGCGCCTGCGTGTCGTCGTACCAGTTGACGCTGTAGGCGAAGTCGAGCGTTGCGGGGTCTCTGTCGGCGGCTTCGGCGTTGGAGCGCACGCGGCTCATATAGTCGCCGAGTTGCGTGAATGTGCCGACGGGGAAGCGCGGGTTGCTGCATATGGGATACCACGCGTCGCCGAGTTGGGCGGCGCGGCGCAGCGCGGGCGGGCTTTCGCCGCCGATCCATAGCGGCGGATGCGGTTGCTGCACGGGCTTGGGCGCGAATGCGATGTTTGAGAAGCTGCAGTATTCGCCATCAAACGATGGGTTGTCGCTAGTCCAGAGTTCTTTGAAGGCGCGCAGGTATTCGTTGCCCACCGCGCCGCGCTCTGCGTATGGCGGCGCGCCGATCGCATCGAACTCTTCGCGCATCCAGCCTACGCCCACGCCCACGATGAGCCGCCCGCGCGACAGCACATCGATCGTAGAGAGTATCTTGGCGGCAAGCACCGGGCTTCGGTGGGGCAGCACCATAACGGAGGTTAGCAGTTTGATGGTGGATGTGATGCCCGCTAGGTAGCTTATGGTGGCGAGCTGCTCCATGTATTCGCCGGACGCTGAGCTGACGAACTCGCCGCTTTCGTTGTATGGGTATATGGAATCGATGGTTGTGGGGACTACGATATGGTCGCTGACGCTGACTATGTCGAAGCCCATACCCTCACCTTGTTGCGCGAGGGATACGATGTTGTCGAGCGATGCCAGCGGGCCGCGGCTTGGCACTCCGAATCCGAACTCCATTTTCGCCTCCTGCTTGTTGATGCCGTTTAGGGCGCTTCAGGTATAACTTTCGCGCGTGATGCGGTTGTTGCAATGCCGCTGCTTATCGCATGCGCTGCCATAGGTTAGGCGGCGCTGATGCTGCCGTCGATGCTACCACGGCTCACGAATTGCGGTTGCGCTGGTGGGGGCCGATGTAGCCCACGATGACGCGCTTGGTTTCGTCGTCCCAGTCGAACGCGATGCGAATGAGGTTGTTGGCGCTTCGCACTCTGCCCTTGCCGATGTGCTTGCGCAAGGCGTACCTGACGCCGTCCACGCTGGTGGTGTACCACTCCGGGTAGGTGTTGACGGTGATGTCCGTCTGGTCGGATGCGTATGACCAGCCGCTGCAAACCTGGCGCAGGGACACATCCAAGTCCTTTACCCTGATTGCGCCGGTCTGCGTCTTGTAGTAGGTAGTGGCGAGCCAGTCCAGCGCGTCCCAAACCTCTTTGGGGTTGCGGTAGAAGTCGGTGATGTCGGACTTCTTGTTGAGGCGGATATGCAGGTTGTCGGCGTAGCGCTCTCTTGCAAGCTCAACCACCTGCACTATGCTTTCGAACTCAAGGGGAATGGGTTCAGGCGCGGATTCGTCGGAGCGCTCCGCAAGCAGCAGATCGTAGAGGTTGCGCCAGTTTGTGGCGTTAGTTTCGCTGATATGCAGACTGCTTTTGAGTTCGGAAATCTCTTCGTTGAGTTCCTGCTTATCGGAATTCAGCCCGTCGATTTCGCCTTGGAGCCGGACATTGTCGGCTTGCAGGTATTCGTTGGTTCGGGTGAGGTCGGCAACCTGCGTCTTGAGGTCTTCGTTGGTCTGCGATATGTGGTCGAGGCGCGCGGCCACGTCTTCGTTTGACTGCGATAGGTCGTCTAGCCGCGCTTGCATATCGGCGAGCGTGTCTTGTGCGGGCTGCGCCGTCGCCGCATCGGGGGCGTCTTGGGATGCGAGCGCCGCGCCGTCGGGCGCTTGGGACGCTTCCATAATTTCGTTGACGCGGCTTGTGAGCGGCTCTATGGCGTCTTCGAGTTCGTGGCGCTCTTCCCTGCGAATGCGCTCTTCGGCGATGCTGTCCGCCGGCCGGCTGATGGGCTGATACTTGGCGAGCAGCGGGGTCAGCGATGCGATGATGCCCGCCGTTTCGCTGATATGCGCGCTTGTGGCAATCTTGGCGGTGTTCCAATCGCGCGCTTGCGGGCTGAAGAACGCCAACTCGGCGGCGTAGGCGGTCTTCATATCATCTAGGTCGGCGCCGAGGTTGGCGGCTTGGCTGCGCTCTTCCTGCTTTGCGGCGATTAGATCGGTTATCGTCTTGGGGAACTGCGGGATCGCCTCATCCCACTGCGGCGCTTCCGCGGGCAAGACGTTCAGGCGGGCGATAAGCTCGGATAGCGCCTTTTGTATGCGCGCGAATTCGTCGGGTTCGTCCGTCGGCTCGTCGTCGGAAGGCAGGAGCCGGCCGGCGGTATAGCAGACGGCCATCATCAGCAGGACGTCGGCTTTGGCGTAGTCGGCGTGTTCGGCGGCGAATGCGTCCGCCTGCTGCTCCCAAAAGTCGG
This sequence comes from Dehalococcoidia bacterium, assembly GCA_965204605.1. Lineage (GTDB taxonomy): Bacteria > Chloroflexota > Dehalococcoidia > Lucifugimonadales > JADFKI01 > Bin90. The sequence continues at coordinate 2,499,990 of OZ241999.1, read as the reverse complement.
GATCCACTTGATCGCTATCAGCGTCCGGGATGTCCAAGCCTTTGATGTGAGCGCTCACTAAATCGCGGAGCTCAGGCTGCGCGTATGTCCAGACGTCGGTTACAATCGCCGCGAACTCCGGCATGTGTTCCATGCGCTCGACGATGTTCTGCTTCAGAATAGGCGGCGGCGCTCTGAAAGGGTCTTTGTTGAACCCGGGGATTGGCCTGCCCTTTTGCATCACGCCTTTGAACCTTTGGTTGATGTCTTTGGGGATGTCGTTCAGCGATCTGATAAGAGCGCCGACGACGTTGTCCCGTTGTTCTGCTGACATAACTTCGTCATATCGGACTGTCATTTGAGTGCCTCCGTATGTTCGCGCGGTTTGGGTTTCGCTTGCCGCCGCTAATTGTATAATATCAGATATGAGACGATATATTACGCACGCCAGTTCTGTGTAAGGCGATATACGGCTCGGCAGGCGTTTAGCAGGGCGGCATTGTATCGTCAATGTATATGATGAAACAAACCAAACGGAGATGCGAAATGAAGGCAGTCTATATTACCGAACACGGCGGGTCGGACGCGCTGAAGTACGGCGATCTGCCGGAGCCGTCGGTTGGGCCGAACGAAGTGAAGATCCGTGCGCGAGCGTGCGCGCTGAACCGGCTGGACGTCTATACGCGGGCGGGCGCGCGCGGTACACGGATACGCTTCAACGGGCAGCCGCATATACTCGGCGGCGATGTAGCGGGCGATGTGGTGGAAACGGGCAGCGAAGTGAGGCGCATAAAGGCGGGGAATAGGGTTGTGGTCAATCCGCGCATCACCTGCAATCAGTGCCGCTTCTGTCTGGGCGGCGAAGAGGAGCTTTGCGTCAGCGCGGGGATGCTCGGCTCTACGCTCAGCGGCGGCTATGCGGAGTATGTGAGCGTTCCGGCCGCCAATGCGGTCGTGATGCCGGACGCGCTGTCTTATGAGCAGGCGGCGTCGCTGCCCACGGTATTCCTGCCGTGCTGGACGATATTGATACGCAAAGCGAAGCTGCGGGCGTGGGAGACGCTGCTAATCCCATCGGCATCGAGCGGCGTGGGAACGGCGGGCATACAGGTCGCCAAGAATGTCATCGGCGCCAGGGTCATCACCACTACCAGCAGCGCGGATAAGGCGCAGAAGGCTAGGGAACTGGGCGCTGACGCGGTAATCAACTACACGACGGAGGATGTGCGGGAGCGCGTGAAGCAGATTACGGACGGGCGGGGAGTCGATGTGGTGCTAGACCATGTGGGCGCTGACTTCTACCCGGCGGCGATAGCCTCGCTTGCGATGGGCGGGCGCTACGGCATATGCGGCGTAACAAGCGGGTATAGAGCGGACTTGCAGATGGGGCTTATGTTCCTGCGCTACCATACCGTATTCGGCGTATTCATGGGGCGCAAAGACGACCTGCGGCAGATAGTAGAGCTGGCGGGCAGAGGCGTTATACGCGGCGTGATACACCGCGAATACGCGCTTGAGGACGCCGCCCAAGCGCACGCCGATATGGAGGCGCTGAACTTCTTCGGCAAGCTCGTGCTTGTGGTGGAGTAGGCTGGCAGTCTATCGCAAGAGACCATCCCAATCAGGCGTATTTACGCTGGTGGGCAGGATTGGATACGCGGCGCAGACGCGCCCATGCCAACCCGACTTGGATTATCGCAGGATAACAACGTGGTCGAGCATAATGTGCTCCAAGCGGCCGGTTTCGTCGGTTTGGTCGTCGAATAGTTGGAGTTGCAGCGTCTTGCCGGCGAAATCCGCAAGCGGATAGACGACCGTCCTGAAAAATTCCGTGTTCCGTCCGCGCCAGACTGCTACTTCCTCGCAGTCGGTTAGAAGCCGCGCGCCTACGCCGTCTCGATCCCCGCCGGCAATGCGAAACGCTAGATATTGGTCAGCCTCTGCAACGAACTTGGGCGAAGTGGCGCTGCCGGTCGAAAGGTTGCCGTCGGTAGGGTGGTAGCTGGTCAAGAAGCCGGGGCCGATGTTGCCGATAACATCACCTTGTCCGTGGTATAACTCGAAATCGGCGTGATTTGTAACCGCATCGCCTTCTATGCGCCATCCGTTCATGCCGCTCTCAAAGTCGCCGATAAATCTCTCTCCGGATAGCGTTCTGCCGTCGGGAAGAATGCCCTGATTGTCGGACGGGATAGTCGGATGCGTTTTCGAGAAAGCGGGGGAATTCAGGGAAAGTGTTTGCCCCGAAAAGCGGCTGAGCGCCCATGGATCGTTAGGGGAATCGAAGGGCATCCACAAGTTGGGGCCGACCTGTACGGCGTATTGCGCCCTGGCGAGCGCTTGCTCCGCAGTGCGCACAGCTCGGTAGACAATTATGTTGGCGCCTCGCTCTTTTAAGTAGCCGGGCGGCGGGCGCCGGTCATGCGCCATACGGCGTTCGCTGTTAGATTTGTGGCTGGATGGCGTGCGCGCCACAGTATAGTCTGTCAAGCCGTACATATCAATGGCTCTTAATTCTGGAATATAATAGAACCGAATGCCGAGCGCTTTGGCAGGCATAACCGCGTTGTCCGGAATTATTCCGCGTTCCATGTTCTCATAAGGCTGAAACCGACTAATCCACGAGTCCGCATTACGTCTATGACTTCCGAACCGTTCCGCTACGCCATTCTGTCGCAGGGCGCTGCGCAGGTCGTTGGATACGGCGGTTAGCGCCTTCATCCCCGGCGCCGACAGCAGCCAACCGGCGTTCCGACCGTCCAATTCTATATGAATGCGAACGCGCCCACCAACCTCGGCGGGTTCAAACAGAAGCGCCCACTGCATAGCGCTTGCGTAAAACAACACCGGAGCGAACAGTAGCAACGTGCATAGACTCGCCCATATCGGGCTTGCCGAATGCCGCGGCTGCGCTGAGTCCGCCAAGAGGCGAATCCGAAATACCCCCCCCCCGTATGTTTGTTCGCATATATCGCAGTTTATAGTATAGCCAGCCGCCCAAGCGCGTTATGCCTTCGACTACGGGAACCGCAAGTAGCGGCCAATAGAAGTCCATCGGACGGAACTCGAGATAGTCGCCGCCGATGCGCGCCAGAAACAGCATATGCGACGCCACGATTAGCAGTATCAGGGCGTAAGCGCCGTCGCGCGCATCCCGCCAGCGCGCCCGCATTGCATACCATGCCAACGGCAGCAGCAGATACAGCCCCGTCTCTAGCGCTGCCGCCCACAGGTACTTGAAGCCGGACTCATACCACGGGCGGACGTGCTTGGCGTAATAGGTGTTGGGCAGCCATTCGCCATAGTAGGCGTAGCGAAACAGGAAGTGCGCTCCGACTATTACAGCAAACGGCGCGATTAGGCAGAGCAGTCCGCGCCAGTCGATGCGCCTTGCCATTGCGACGATTTCGTCTATGGCGCCGACACCTTGCGGTTCGGCGGCGCGCTGCAGGGCGTTCAGCGCCGCCGGGAGCTGCAGCGCTCCGAACCACGCGAAGCAACACGCCGCTATCAGCGGCCCCTCCGGGCGCGTCAACGCCGCAAGCGCGAGGCTCACAGACGCCGCAAGCAAGCCCCAGCGCAGATTGCGATACAGGCTTAGGCACGCCACAGCTAGGACTATGAAGAAGGTGAACTGCCGCGTTTCCAAGCCGCCGCCGAATGTCCAAACGGCGAAGGTGGCGCTGCTGCACACAAGCGCCAACGCGCCCCACGATACTAGTCCGCGCATCCGCAAGCGCGGCAGGCGCGCTATCCACCACAGCATCAGCGCAAGAGTTAGCGCGGTGAACAGCACGGACAGCCACGGGGCGGCGTGTTCGGGGCGTATGCCCAACACGCCCCATATGGCGGCGAGCTCCAAAATCCAGAGGAAGTTGGAGTAACCCTCTACGCGCTCGCCTACATTGAACACGAGGCCGTGTCCGTTCAGCAGGTTGTGGACATAGCGGAAGCTGATGAATGCGTCGTCGGTGAGAAACCAGGACACGCTTGTTAGCCATGCCAACAGCGCAAGACAGGGTAGATGCGCGGCTCCGAGCGTAATGCGGCTGGGTTGCAGCAGAGAGCGTATCCGTTCCCAGACTTTAATGCTTGTATCCAATGTTGCCATAGTTGAAGGCGCGGCGTAGATGCGCCCACGCCAAACCCGCCTTGGATTATCGCAGAATAGTAACATGGTCGAGCATGATGTGCCCCCAAGCACCGGATTCGTTGTCGAAGAGTTGGAGTCGCAGCGTCTTGCGTGCGAGTCCTGCAAGCGGATGGACAACCAACCTGAACCGCTCCGTGTTCTTCCCTCGCCAGACTGCTACTTCATCGCCGTCGCTCAGAAGTCGCACGCCTACGCTGTCTCGTTTCCCGCCGGCGACTAGGAATGACAGATACTGGTCAGCCTCCACTACGAACTCGGGCGAGATGGCGCTGCCGGTCGGAATGTCGCCTTCGGTCGGGTGGTAGCTGGTCAGGAATCCGGGGCCGATGTTGCCGATAATATCCTGCTGTCCTTGGTATAACTCGAAGTCTGCGTGATTTGTAACTGCATCGCTTTCTACGCGCCATCCGTTCAAGCCGTTTTCAAAGTCGCCGATAAACCTCTCCACGGATAGCGATCTGCCGTCGGGATGAAGAAGCTGATTGTCGGCCGGAACGAGCGGATGCGTTTTCGAATAAGAGGGGATGTTCCATGAAAGAGTTTGCTCCGAAAAGCGGCTAAACACCCACGGGCCGTTTGTGGAATCGAATGGCATCCACAAGTTTGGTCCGACCTGTACGGCATATTGCGCGTAGGCGAGCGCTTGCTCTTCGGTATCCACCGCTCCGTGAACAACTATGTTGACCCCCCGCTCTTTTAGGTAGCTGGGCGGTGGAAAGCGGTCGTGCGCCATACGACGCTCGCTGTTAGATTTGTGTACGGATGGAGTGCGCGCCACGGTAGCGTCGGTCAAGCCGTGCATATCAATGCCTGTTAATTCCCAAAGATAATAGAACCGAATGCCTATTGCGCCGTGGGACATAACCGCATCATCCGGTATTATTCCGCGTTCCATATTCTCATAAGGCTGGAATTTCCTAATCAGCTCGTCCGCAACACATCTATCTCTTTCTGACCGCTTTCCCACATTATTCTGTACCATATCGTAGCGTAGGTTGTTGGATACTGCGACTAGAGTATTCATCCCCGGCGATTCCAGCAGCCAGCCGGCATTCTGTTCGTTCAGTTCTATATGATTGGGTAAGATGCAATTGTCAAAATTATTTTTGTCGATCTCAAACAAAATCGTCCACTGCATAGCGTTTGCGTAAAACAATGCGGGAACGAACAGCAACAACGTGCATAGACTCGCCCATATCGGGTTTGCCGAATGCGACTGCGCTGAGTCTGTCGAGAAGCGAATCCGAAATACCCCCCCCCGCATATTTGTTCGAATACGGCGCAGTTTATCCAGGATCCAGCCGCCTAATCGCGCTATGCCTTCGGCTGCGGGGATGGCAAGCAGCGGCCAATAGAAGTCCATAGGGCGGAACTCGAACTGGTCGCCGCCGAGGCGCGCCAGAAACAGCATATGCGCCGCCACGATTAGCAGTATCAGCGCGTAGGCGCCGTCGCGTGCGTCGCGCCAGCGCTGCCGCATCGCATACCACGCCAACGGCAGCAGCAGATACAACCCAGTCTCTAGCGCCGCCGCCCACAGATACTTGAAGCCGGACTCGTACCACGGGCGGACGTGCTTGGCGTAGTAGGTGTTCGGCAGCCATTCGCCGTAGTAGGCGTAGCGAAACAGGAAGTGCGCCCCCACTATCAGCGCAAACGGCGCGATTAAGCAGAGCATCCCACGCCAGTCTATGCGCCTTGATATTGCGGCTATTGCTTCTACGATGCTGACGTCTTGTGTCTCGGCGGCACGCCGCAAGGCGTTCAGTGCCGGGGGAAGCTGTAACGCGCCAAACCACGCGAAGCAGCACGCCGCTATCAGCGGCCCCTCAGGACGCGTCAACGACGCGAGCGCGAGGCTTAGCGCCGCCGCAAGCAAGCCCCAGTGCCGATTGCGATACAGGCTTAGGAACGCCACGGCTGCGACAACTAAGAAAGTGAATTGGCGCGTTTCCAAGCCGCCGCCGGATGTCCACACGGCGAAAGTGGCGCTGCTGCATACAAGCGCCAACGCGCACCACGATACAAGCCCGCGTAGCCGCAAGCCGGGCAGTCGCGCGATCCACCACAGCATCAGCGCAAGCGTCCCCGCGGTGAACAATATCGATAGCCACGGGGCGGCGTGTTCGGGGCGTATGTTCAACACGCGCTCTACGGCGGCGAGCTCCAAAATCCAGAGGAAGTTGGAGTAGCCTTCTACGCGCTCGCCCACATTGAACACGAGGCCGTGTCCGTTCAGCAGGTTGCGGACATAGCGGAAGCTGATGAATGCGTCGTCGGTGAGAAACCAGGACACACTTGTCAGCCACGCCAGCAGCGCAAGCCACGGCAGATGCGCCGCTCCGAGCGCAATGCGGCTTGGCTGCAGCAAAGAGCGTATCCGTTCCCAGCGTCTAATGTCCGTGTCCGATGTTGTCATTTGTCATAGATGTAAATTTGCCGGCCTTTAGCCGTCAGCGGATTGCCGCCGCCAACCCGCCTTTCCATCATATTATGCGCCGCCAACCTGCCGACGGCTGCCGAACTCCGCGTCGATTACACGTTAATTGCGGGTTCGCGTATGGGCAGATTGGAGCGCACTTCGGGATTGACCAGGGACATCGGGAAGCTGCCTTTTAGCACGCGCGCCGTTTCCTGTCCCACGCGTATGGGCGATGCGGTGCGCGAGTTGTTGGAGCTGCCGGCGGAGTGCGGCGTAACGATGACGTTGTCCATCTGCAGCAGTGGGTTGTCCGACGGCGTGGGCTCTTCTTCGAACACATCGAGCCCTGCGCCTGCGATTTCGCCGCTTCGCAGCGCCTCGATCAGCGCCGCTTCGTCCACCGTGGGGCCACGGCAGGTGTTGATGAAGTATGCGGACGGCTTCATCGCCTTGAAGAACGCCTCGCCCAAGAGCTTGCGCGTTTCGTCGTTGAGCGGCGTGTGCATGGACACGAAATCCGAATCGGCGGCGAGCTCTTCCAGAGTGGCGACCGGCTTGACGCGGTACTCTTTGGTTACCCATGGCGGGCAGTAGGGATCGTAAGTGATGACGTCCATGCCGAGCGCCTGCGCCTTGCGCGCCACGGCGCGGGCGATGTTGCCGAATGCCACCAGTCCGAGCGTCTGCCCGTCGATGGGCGCCATAGGCATAATGGCGTCGCGGGTTTCGGCGCCCCACTTGCCGGCGCGCACAAGGCTGTGCAGGATGGTGAGCTTCTTGGCGCACGCCATAAGCATCAGAATGGCGTGATTGGACACCTCTTCGGTGCAGAAGCCGGCGCTGTTGATAATCATCAAGCCCTGCTCTGTGGCGGCTATGTGGTCGATGTGATTGAAGCCGTGGCTGCCGACTATTATCGCCTGCGGCCCGTCAATCTGCTCGATCACCTCGCGCGGCATAGGCACGCCGCCGTTCAGGATGACGTCGGCGTCTTTGCACGCCTCGATAATCTCGCCCTGCGTTTCCACCACGCTGATGTCGATTTCGTAGTCTATGCCTTCCAAGCCCTGCTCGATGAGCGTGGTGTCCGGCTCCGATCGCCCGATGTATGCTACCTTCTGTGTCATTTGCGCAATCCTTCCTTAATTCCTTACTTCATTCGGTTCGTTTTCATATTCATAGCGCATCTGTTGATTGTTGGTTGTAACGGCAAATCCCCGCTTGTGAATTTTGCGCATTCCCGCAATTTCGGCGAGGCTGCTACGCCGTCTATTGCCCCGATTGCTGACGGCGTAGTCGATCGAGTTCGTCTTGGAGACGCTGAGAGGGTACGCCTGTTGTTGCCATACTTGCTATACATCCTGCGTCCGATAGCCGCATCCCTACGATTATACCATAGCGGGGCGGCCGAAAAACCGCTTGCCCGCTATGCGCCGTTGCCGAAGCGTTGGCGGATTTCGCTTTCGGCGCGCGCGCTGTGCCGCGCCATTCGCGCCACCATCGCATCGTCTTGCAGGTCGCGCGGACGGATGCGCGTCATATATTCGCGGGCGACGCGGTAGCGCTGCGACTGCGTGTCCACCATGCGCACGCGCGTCCGGCCGGTTGCGGGATCGCGCATATCGTCGAACGGCATAACGCCGAGCCGCTCCCCGTCAAGGTAGATAAGCCCGCCGTCCGCAAGCGCCGGATCCGCGGGTTCGGACAGCAGCAGCCGCGCCGCGCCGTAGCCGAGGCTGCGCGTGTAGTCTATGTCGAACGATACGGGCGAGGCGCAGCGCAGTTCGTAGCCGATTGTTGCGTCCACCATCGGGAAGTTCACGCCGGCGTCTATGAAGCGCTGCTGCACCGCGCGCCGTATCATAGCCGATAGCGGCAGTTCGCCGAGCCGTATGTGTCCGTGCGGATCGCGCCCGATGTCCACGCCCGCCAGATTGCCGAGTTCGTCCGGATCGAAGCGCTCCGCCACGCCTTCCGATATTACCGCTATGCCGTCGTCGCGCCCTTCGGCGGCTTTGCGCTTTAGGATTGCGCCTTCCATCAACTTGACCACATCGTCTATCTTGATGATAGGGTTGGGGAACTCTTCGGGGATGATGGTCAGCGCGGCGGCGGCGGACATGCCGATGCCCAGCGCAAGGTGTCCGGCTTTGCGCCCCATCACCACCACAACATACCAGCGGTTGGTCGCGCGGCTGTCGCGCGTCAGGTTTTGGACAAGCTCAGTTCCCAGATGGCGCGCCGTCTCGAAGCCGAAAGTGGGGATGTCGCCCGGCAGCGGCAGGTCGTTGTCGATCGTCTTGGGGATGTGCGCCACGCGGACTTTGCCGTCGGACGCCTTCGCCACATCGGCGGCGGACAGCGCGGTGTCTTCGCCGCCGATGGACGCTAGGCGCGTTACGCCCAATTCCCGCAGCGCGCTCACCACATTTCGCAGATGCGCCGCGTTGCGCGTGGGATTGGCGCGCGATGTGCGCAGGATGGAGCCGCCTTCGTAGTGTATGAGCGCCACATCGGCGGGCGTGAGCGGCATCGTGTATTGCGCGCTGCCCGCCATCAGATGGCTGAAGCCGTCTAGGATGCCGCAAACCGCCATCCCGTTGCTCGCCGCCTCTATCACGCAGGCGCTAATGGCGCTGTTGATGCCCGGAGCGGGGCCGCCGCCCACCAGAATGCCAAGCCGCCCGTTCTCAGCGTTCATATCATCTCCTCCAACTGCCGATGCGCTTCAACAACCGCGCGCAGCCGAAAACCGCCGATGCCGGTCAATATCGAGAGCAATCGAACTATGCCGATGCAGTTCAATAATCTAAAATCGACGGAATACGAAAACTGCCGCTGCTTTTCAGTATCGCAGGCAGCCGAAAACTGCCGATGCCGCCCAACAATCGAGGGCAACCGAACTCGCGGCCGACGGCGCAATTGTGATGCTGAGAGGTTATAATGAAACCGCTTTGTTTGCAATAATAGAAGGGCGTTGTTGAATAGAAACTTGAGCGCCAAAAAGGAACCCGCTATGACCGCCACCACCACCACCACGCCCACCCCCAACTTCCCCAACCGCTCCCTCTTTGTAGGCGACAACCTCTATGCGCTGCGGGGGATCAATTCGGGGTGCGTGGATCTGATATATCTCGATCCGCCGTTCAACTCCAATCGCACTTACAACGCGCCGCACGGCTCGCGCGCGCAAGGCGCGGCGTTCAAGGACACATGGACGCTGGACGATTGGGACGCGGCGCTGGAGCAGGAACTCGAGATCGCGGACAAGGGCGCTTATCACACTATCAACGCGGCGGGCGAACACCACGGCGACGGGATGCGCTCTTACCTCGGCTATATGTATGTGCGCCTCGCCGAAATGCACCGCATCCTCAAACCCGACGGCAGCCTCTATCTGCACTGCGACGACACCGCAAGCCACTATCTCAAAATCCTGCTGGACACCCTGTTCGGCGCCGGCAAGTTTCGCAACGAAATCACCTGGAAACGCCAATCGGCGCACAACGACTCAAAGGCGTTTGGGCGCGTCTCCGATACCATCCTGTTCTACGGCGACAGCATCAACTCGGACGCCGTGCGCGTCCCGCTCGACTCGACGTATGTAAGCAGGACGTACCGCTACAAAGACGATAGGGGCGTTTATCGTTCAGACAACATTACCGCCAAGGGGTTGAGCGGCGGCGGGTATATGTACGATTTTCACGGACATCCCGGCCCTTGGCGCTATCCGGAAAGCCGAATGCTTGAGTTAGAGGAAGACGGACGCATCCATTTGCCAAAGAAAATTGGCGGCGTTCCCGCGTTGCGCCGCTACCTGCACGAAGGCAAGGGGCAGGTGCCCGGCACGATTTGGACGGACATCCCGCCCGTATCGCGCAAAGAGCGCACCGGCTATCCCACGCAAAAGCCGCTGGCGCTGCTGGAGCGCATCATCTTGGCGTCGTCCAAGCCGGGCGATATGGTGCTAGACCCGTTCTGCGGCTGCGCCACAACCTGCGTCGCCGCAGAAAAGTTGGGGCGCGAATGGGCGGGCATAGACATCAGCGAAAAGGCGGTGGAGCTGGTCAATATGCGCCTGCGCGAGCATCTGGGCTTGGAGGGGACGCTGGCGGTAACGCGCCGCAAGCCGCCCGCGCGCACCGACGGCGGGGACAAGACGAAATCGCCCAACATCCGCGAGCTTCTGTACAGCAAGCAGGACGGGCGCTGCGCCGGCTGCCGCGAATCGTATCCGCTGCGCAACCTCGAGACCGACCACATACACCCGCGCTCCCGCGGCGGCGCCGACATAGACGAAAACCTGCAGCTGCTCTGCGGCTTCTGCAACCGCACCAAAGGCGACCGCCCGCAGATATGGCTGCTGCGCCGGCTGGACGCGATGCGCCTGCGGGGGGAGTTGTAGGGGGGCGGGAAATCTGTGCTATAATGCAAATAGGAGATGAACGATGAGACTTCAAGGCGAACACCAGACAATCGGTTTCTTTGAATTCGTCGACGTCCAGTGTGAAGACGATTGCTCGCTCAAATGCTACGAAGGTGAAATGCCTGGCATATTCAGCATCGACGCTTTCGGGAAAATGGATCTGCGTCTTCAATACAAGGCGACTGGATTCTGTTTCAACCTATTGGGCGCAAAGCAAGCAAACAGGCAACTAGGCGGTTTCAGAATGCGCGGGTATCTCCACGAGTCTCTGTCCACACGAAAGCCTAGCATTGGCGGCGAAAACCGTGTCACGTTTGATGATTGTGTCATAACTAATTTTCTGCTTATGCCTATTGGATCAACTAATGAAATCATAATTGGCGTGCACTGCGCGATAGAGGATGAACATATCAGCGGGGATATAACATTCTCTCAGTTCACCGTCGGCATAGAGGGTTTGCTTCAATGGCTGGGCGTTAGAGCAATTGATGTTGATCCATGCTTTGATATGCGCAGAACTATAGGAGGTGGATCATGGAAAATGGAGCATAAACTATCTGAGCCAATTCGGCATCAACTTGAAGATGCTCGGATTGAATTCGTTCCTACTACCGTGCTTCCCGGATGGTCCGGATGGTCTGAGGCTATTCCCGAAAAGTACACTGTTCGACAAGGAATGTTGATACGGTTCATCTATAGCGAGGACGTTCCTCTTAAAACTCTGATGGAATCGATGCTTGAATTCCAAGACTTTTTGGCGTTTGCGCTGAACCTTCCAGTTATGGTGCGCTCATCAGAGGGATTTTATAGGAAAGTCGACTCTACTCCTGCGTTTAGACGGGTCTATTTCCCGTCGCATCAGCAACCTGAGATTGACACAATGGGAATACACAGGGGCGATTTTAATAGCCTGTTCGTGTATGACCAAATTGACGATTTCGCCAGCACATTCGCAGCATGGCGCAAACTGCGATCCGAAGTGAGCGACCCTTTCTTTGGCTCCGTAGTTGATATGTATCTCAAGTGTTTGTCCGGGAGTCGTTTTGCTCAGGATCTACTCGTAGATTATCAGAAGATAATCGAACTGACGCTGAGGCAGTTCGCAGAGATGGACGAATCCGAACTTAGGCAATGGAATTGGGACCTAGGACCTTTTCCACAAGAAAGAGATCTCATGGTAGCGCCTTACTGGGACAACTTCTTCTTGCCTTCGTTAGAGGAAAGCGGGTATGCGTCAACTCCAAAAGAATTTGGCAAAACGGCGCGCAAGTTGCGTAACGCCATTGTCCATCCTGTTGACGCCGCCGAAAACCTCGAAAAAATAGGAATAGAAAAGGGGGATAAACGCGCTCTGTCGGAACACATTATTAGGTACGCTATGATGTACGAGCGGTTGGTGCAACTCTACCTGGTGACTTTTCTAGGGCTTGACCCTATCAAACTCGCTGATGATGGCAACTTGTTCGCAAGCCGTGTTTTGGGGAGCATGTCTTTTATTGGGGACATTAGAGTCAGCCGAGTAGAGCGGGTTAATTTGCCGGCATAACCGCCATCACGCCGCCGCCAAACCATAGACAAAATAGCGGCGCTAACCCCTGTCGATAGCCCGGCCCCGCTACTTGGGCGCGAACTCGGCTAGATGTTGGCGCAGCAGCACGCGGGCGCGGTGCAGGCGCGATTTGAGGGATGCCACGCTGATGTTGAGCGCATCGGCGGCTTCGGCGTTGGACAGCCCGCTCACATCGCGCAGCACAACGGCGGCGCGCAAATCGGGCTGCAGCATGCCTATGCCTTCCTGTATCTTGTCCCCGATTTCGGATGTGAGCGCGGATCGCTCCGGGGCGTAGTCCCAGCTAGGGACTTCCAGGTTTTCCACGCCCACCCAAGTCAGGCTGCGGGCGCGCTTTTCGCGGCGCAACCGCATCAGCGCGGCGTTCATCGTGATGCGGTAGAGCCAGGTGGTGATGCGCGATTCGCCCCGAAAGCGGTCATAGGCGCGGTACGCCGACAGGAAGGCGTCCTGCGCCACCTCTTCGGCGTCGTGCGGGTTGCCCATCATCTTGAACGCCACATTATAGACATAGCCCGAATACATCTCTACGATGTCCTCGAACTGCGTGGGCGCCGCATCGCCTTGTCCCGTATCCGATTGACTGCTCATATCCATTGCCCGAACTTGTTTCGGCGCGAAACCCGAAATCATTCGCCGACTGCGCGCATCCAATTGTAAATCACAGCATCACATAAATAAAAGGCTATCACACAAAGCGATAGCGCGCTTACGCCCCGCCGCGCCGCGATAATGCGCCGCAAGGGGTGTTGACCGACGGGGGCGCATTTTATAAAGTGTTCGTTGGAAGCGGACTTGTGAAGCGAACTTGAGGTTTGAGGTCGCGCAGAAAGCCGAATGATTTCCCGCATACTTCGGATGTTCAGACGCAGCGGGGCGCTGCCGCCGCCCTGCGAAGAGGCGCGGATGCTCTCATCGGACTACATCGATGGCGAGCTGGAGCCGGCGCTGCGCCAAAAGATACGGGCGCACTTGGCGGACTGCCCGCTCTGCACGGCGTTCATCGAGACGCTCAGGGCGACGATAGAGGCGCTGCGCGGCGTACCGGCGCAGCCCGTCCCCGACGGCTTTCGGCAGCGTCTGCGCCAGCATATCCACGAACACGGGACATAGCGCGGGCGCAAAGGGCGCTGACTGACGCGCTAGGCAATTCCAAATGAAAATCGCGGTTTGCATAAAGCAGGTTCCCGTAGTCTCGATGTTGAAGTTCGACAATGAGACGCGGCGTGTTGTGCGCGAGGGCGTTCCCAGCGAGGTCAACCCGTTTGATGTGCTGGCGATGTCGCTTGCCGCCAACCTGAAGCGCGAGCATGGCGCCGAAGTGGTGGCGTACACGATGGGGCCGCCGCAGGCGCGCGATGCGCTGGTTCAGTGCCTCGCTATGGGGGCGGATAGCGCGGTTCACCTCAGCGACCGCGCATTCGCCGGCAGCGATACGCTCGCCACGGCGCGCGCGCTGTCTATGGCGCTGGCGGGACGCGGCTATGACCTGATTATCTGCGGGCGCAACAGCGTCGACGCCGAAACCGGCCAGGTGGGGCCCGAAATCGCAGAGCTGCTCGATCTGCCTCAGGTCAGCGCGGTGCGCCGCCTTGAGCTCGACCTTGCGGCGAATAACGGGAACGGCGCATTGACGGCGGAGCGCCTCACCGACGAAGGCTACGATGTTGTGCGCTGCGCGCTGCCGGCGCTCATAACCGTTACCGAAGATGTAGCGCCTGAGATATACCCCAACCGCGCGGCGCGGCAGGCGGCGCTGGACAAACCCATCGCCACGCTAACCGCCGCCGATCTCAGCGCCGACGCATCCGTGTTCGGGCTTGACGGCTCGCCTACATATGTGAGCGAAATATACTCGGTCAAGCCGCAGCGCGACCGCATAATCGCGCGCGATAAGCCAGTGAGCGAAGCCGTCGCCGAACTGATGGCGTACCTGCAGGCGCGCGGCGTCTTCGACGGCGCAAAACCCGACGGCGGCGCATCCCCGGCGCTTCAGCGCGGCGGGCGGCGCAAGCGCGGCGATATGGGCGCTATATGGGTGGTGGCGGAGACGCTTGGCGGCGAACTGCGCCCGGCGACGCTGGAGCTGCTTGGGCGCGCCTGCGAACTGGCAGATGCGCTGCATACCTGCGTTGAAGCCGTACTCATCGGCGACGAGGTGGCGCATCACGCCGCCGCGCTCGCCGCATACGGCGCCGACGGCGTGCGTCCGGCGCAGCACAAGCGGCTCGCGCGCTACGAAACCGCGCTCTACACCGAAACGCTCGCCGGGGCAATCCGCGCGCATGCCCCCTATGCGGTACTGCTGCCGTCCACGCTGAACGGCCGGGACTTGGCGGCGCGGCTTGCGGCGCGGCTATCGCTTGGGCTTACCGGCGACTGCATCGGGCTTGAGGTGGACGGCGACGGGCGGCTTGTTCAGCTCAAGCCCGCATTCGGCGGCGACATTGTCGCGCCCATCCTGTCCCGAACCCGCCCGTATATGGCGACGGTGCGCCCCGGGATGCTCACGCCGGTTGCGCCCGATTACGGCGTATCTGCGCCCGTGACGCCAATCCCCACGGATGCGCTGGGCGATGCGCGCGTCCAGATCTTGCGCAGCGTAGTTGACGAGTCGGCCGCGGGCGCGGAACTTGACAGCGCCGATACAATTGTGGGCGTGGGCAAGGGCATAGGCGGCCCGGACAACCTGCCGCTAGTGCGCGAACTCGCGGACGCGCTGGGGGCGCCGCTGGGCGCAACCCGCGATGTGACCGAGCTGGGCTGGCTGCCGCGCCAGTATCAGATTGGGCTGTCCGGCAAGTCGGTTGCGCCCAACCTGTATGTGGCGTTGGCGCTGCGCGGCGTGTTCAACCACACCGTCGGCATACAGAAGGCGGGCACCATCGTCGCCGTCAACAACAGCGCAAGGTCGCCCATATTCCAGGCGGCGGACTTCGGCATTTTGGGAGATTACGCCGAAGTGTTGCCCGAACTAATCAGCGCGCTGAAGGCGCAGCGCCGTTAGCGCCGTTGCCATTGGGAGATGGCGGCATAGCGGCGTAAATCACAATTGCGAGAAAGCGAGAAGGAAGGGAGAACGCAATGGCAGACACAACGGTAACCACGCGCAAGAACGGCCCCTACATGGTGCAGGGGGACATCAAGATAGTGGACGCGGACGGCAACGAGATTCCGTCGGAGGGGGATATGGTGTTCCTGTGCCGCTGCGGGGAGTCCGCGAACAAGCCCTTCTGCGACGGCACGCATCGCAGCTGCGGCTTCGAGGGGTAGCGAACCCCATTCGGTCAGCGCCCTAACCTATGAGCGTCCCAACTTATGCTATCTCTTGCTATGAGTTGGGGCGCTGAATTCTGTCCAACGGCGCAGTGGGCGCAAAGTCGAGCGCAAGGCGGTTACTGCGTTTGAGCGCCGTAGTCCGTTGCTGTTTGAGCGCCGTATTCGGCGGCCGTCTGCGCGCCCTCGTCGTCGAGCGCGACGTACTTGGACGGGCATTTGACCAGCACATTTTGGCTGACGAACACGCCGTCCGCGCCGTATGCGCCTTCCAGTATGATTTCGGAGTGGGGGTTGAAGAACAGGTCGGGCAGCACGCCGTCGTACTGCGCGGCTACGCTTTCGGCTTCGTCGGTCAGCGTGAAATGCGCCAGCGTAGAGCCGTCGGGGCGCCGAAATGTGTCGCCTATGAGGCTGCCGTTGACGCGCACGATCTTGCCCTGCGGCGTTGGCCCCAGCGCGTTGAGTTCGCTGACGGTGTATGAGTACACGGTGGCGCTTTGGAACGCCATAACCGCGAAGTAGCCTAGCGCGCCCAGCATCACGGCGGCGGCGATGATGAGCTTGCCTCTGCGCGCGAAAAGCCCGCCGGCGTCTTCGTCCGGGGCGTCGGGCACCGGCGGATCAGTCCACTCCGAAAGCCTGTCAGACATCTATATCGTTTCCTTCGATCGTTTCCCCGCGCGTTCCCAAACGCCGCTTAATCGCGTTCCGCAAGCGCGCGCTTGAGCGCCTCGATTTCGGCGCGCATTTCGCGCTGCCTGCGGGACATCACGAACACATAGCCGAAGAACGCCGCCCAGGTGATGATATAGACGGCGAACAGCCAGGGCAACTCGGCTTCGCCGCGCGCCTGTTGCTGCGCCGTCGAGTCTGCGCTCACTGCTGACGCCGCTTCGTATGCGCTTGCGTATCCGCTTTGCGTCAGCGCGCCCGCCGCAAGCAGGGTAAGCAAGAGCGCCGTAGTTACCGCCATTCGCCGCAATGTTTCATCTCCGAAATTGCCGATGCGTTATCCAATCGGCTAGTTGATATGCGCTTTGTAGGGCGTTGTCCCCGTCCTGGCTTTACCCCATGGGATAGTTTGTCGGGTTGGATCACCTTGACCGAAACGCCGTCTAACCCGCTTGGGCGGCTAACTCGGCGTGCAGTTCGTCCAGCTCGGATTCTGTGCGCCGCAGGGCGTAGCGCTCCACCAGCAGGTAGGCGTACAGCAGCGTGAACGCCAGCGTCGAGACAAGCAGCGTATAGTATATGCTGCGTGAGTCGATGGCGTCGCGATCGCTTGCCGCCGGGCCTACATTCAGTTCGGGATGCGCTGTGCTCCACCAGACGGTAGCCATATAGATGATGGGGGCGTCTATCGCGCCGAATAGCGCAATCACGGCGGCGAAGCGCGAACTCTGCGAGCCTTTGGGGGCGTAAGCGCGTACCATCAAGTAGCCGACGTAGATGAACCACAGCACTAAGGTTGTGGTCAGCTTGGCGTCCCAAGTCCACCACCAGCCGAGGTCGCCGCGCGCCCATATGACGCCGGTAATCAGTATGAGGCTTGCGAACACCACGCCCAGTTCGGCGGCGCTGTACGCCAGCGCGTCCCACTTTTGGCTGCCGCTTATGAGATGGGCTATGCTGGCTATCGCCACGACTACTATGGATAGCATCCCAAGCCAACCCAGCGGCACATGGAAGTAGAATATGCGCTGTGATACGCCAAGGTTGGCTTCGGTGGGCGCCCACAGAAATATCATCGCCAGCGTCAGCAGCATCAGCGCGGCGCTGACGATAAGCAAGCCGTTTCGGACTAGCGCATCGCGCTGTCCGCCGCTTGCGCGGGGGGCTTGCGCCGTATCGGTATCAGTCATGCGCGTCATATGCGTAATGTATCACAAACGCGGCGTGCTATTCCAGCAAATCGGAGGAATTGCATTCTCAGCGCAAGGGTGATTTTGACGCAGAGGCGCGGGGGCGCAAACTGAGAGCGCTAATAATATGCGGATTATTTGACACTCAAAGTTCAGACTAATAACATTTGTGTTGGCGGGGCTTGTTTTGGGGGACGCCGCTCGGACGCGCAGCCGATCTATATGGGGGGAGTGAAGTATGAACATAATTTGGATTACCGCCGATACTTTTCGTCAAGACCACATGGGGGCGTATGGGCATAAGACGATTCGCACTCCCGCGCTGGACGCTTTGGCGGCTAAGGCGACGCGGTTCAACAGCCACTACGCGGGGGGATTTCCTACGATGCCCACGCGCGCGGATCACGCTACGGGGCGTTGGACGATGTCGTTTATGGGGTGGGAGCCGCTGCCTGAGGATGAGGTTACGCTGGCGCAGATTTTGGCGGAGAACGGCTATCACACCGCCGCCGCCGTTGATACGCCGTTCTATATTCGGGGCGGGATGAACTATGACCGGGGGTATCAGACCTTCTTTATGCACCCCGGACAGGAAGGTTCGCCTACGCGGGTGCAGCAGGTTGGCAATCACGAATCGCGCGATATACGGGAGTCTTGGCGCAGCGAATCCGACCATAACGCGCCGCAAACCTTCACGAATGCGATGCGCTGGCTGGAGCACCACTACAAAGAGGACTTTTTCCTTTACATAGATACGTGGGATCCGCATGAGCCTTGGGAAGCGCCGCCGTACTATTCGGAGCTGTACTGGCCGGGGTATGACGGGGAGATAATTCAGCCGATCTACGGGCATTGGCAGGATGAGCCGGGCTTTTCAGCGGACACAGTGCGAAAAGCCAACGCTACCTACTGCGGCGAAATCACGATGGTGGACACCTGGATCGGCTACCTGCTACGGCGGGTTGAGAATATGGGGCTTATGGACAACACCGCCATCGTGTTCACATCGGATCACGGCTTCTATTTCGGGGAACACGGCGGGCTGTTCGGCAAGATGACCTTCGACAAGCGGCCTGAGGGCGGGCTGTATAGGCACGGCGATTCGGACGCGCGCTGGGCGCATTCGCCGCTGTATGAGGAACTGGTGAGAATACCGCTGCTGGTGTACGTGCCGGGCGTTGCGCCGGGCGTGTATGACGGGCTGACTTCGGTGGTGGATGTGATGCCCACAGCGCTGGACATAGCGGGGCAGAGCGTACCGGATCGGGTGCAGGGGCGCTCGCTGCTGCCCAGGATGCGGGACGGCTCGGCGGCGGGGCGGGATTTTGTGGTCAGCACAATACCATTCGCCAATCCGGGCGACCCCGTGCGCTCGGTGGACAACATACGGCGCAACCTGCGGTCGTCGCCGGTGACCACGGTTACGGCGGGGGACTGGTCGTTCCTGTACAGCATGGACGAAGGGATGTCGGAGTTGTACAACATCGCGGACGACCCCAAGCAGCAGCGCAACGTCATATCCGAAAATCGGGATACGGCGAAAGAGATACATCAGTATCTCATCAAGTTTATGCGCGATACGAATGTGAGCGATCATCTGCTAGCGCCGCGCTTGGAGTTCAGGCTGTAGCGCCTAAAAGCAAGGCAGCGCTTGCCGTCAATTGGACGGGCGGGCAGCGTGGTTGCGCGCAAATCCATAACGCAATGCGGGGACACTGAGAGGAAAGTATGCCGATAAACATAATCGTGTGCGTGAAGCAGGTGATGGATCCTGAGACGCCGGCTTCCGCGTTCAAGATCGCCGACGATGCCAAGAGCGTTGCGCCCGCGCCGGGGATACCGCCGGTGGTGAACGGCTTCGATGAGAATGCCGTGGAGGCGGCATTGCGTCTGAAAGACAACGGCGACGTGGGCAAGATAACGGTCATATCCATCGGCAGCGGGTTTGTTATGGATGTGATGAAAAAGCCGCTGTCTATGGGCGCCGATGAGCTTGTGCTGATCGACGACGAGGCACTGCAGGGGCTTGACGCATACGCCACGGCTACGGCGCTGAGCGAGGCAATTAAGAAGGTCGGCGATTACGATCTTGTGCTGTGCGGGCGGCAGGCGTCGGACTGGGACCAGGCGCATGTGCCGTTGGGCGTGGCTGAGATGCTTGGGCTGCCGTGCGTGACGCTGGCGCAGAAGATCGAGGTAGCGGGCGATGGGCTTATCGTGCAGCGCGCGCTCACGGACGGCTATCAGGTGGTAGAGGCGCCGCTGCCTGCGCTGGTTACGGTTACGAATGAACTGGGGGAGCCGCGCTATCCTACGCTGCGGGGTATTATGACCGCCGGCAGAAAGCAGCCGACGCGCTGGTCGACGGCGGATGTGGGCATAGACGGCGCGGCGCTTGCGCCTAAGCTGACGCTGACCGAACTATTCATACCGGTAACCGAAAGCCAGGTGGAAATCGTTGAGGGCGAGGATGATGCGGACGCCGGCAGAAACCTGGCGCTGCGCCTGCGGGAAGAGAAACTGATATAACCGATGCAAACGGAGAATGACTTATGTCCGGAGTTCTTGTAATAGGCGAGCTGCAGGGCGATGCGCTGCAAAGCATCACGGGCGAGTTGCTCGCCGCTGGACGAAAGCTAGGCGACGCGCTTGGCGAAGAGGTTGGGGTTGCGCTGCTGAACGGCGGCGACGCCGCGGCGCGGGACGCCATAGCGCTGGGCGCTGACAAGGCGTATCTTGTGCGGGACGCGGCGCTTGCGGATATGCAGCTAGACGCTCAGGTGGCGGCGCTCGAAAAGGCGTGCGCCGAAACGCAGCCGAGCGTTGTGTTAATTGGGCGCACGCTTGCGGGCAGAGATGTGGGGCCGCGGCTGGCGTTTCGCTTGGGCGTGGGATTGGCGCAGGATTGCCTGGAAGTGAGCGCGGATGCGGGCGGCAGGGTTTCGGCGGTGCGGCCGGTGTACGGCGGCAATGCGCTTGCCAGGGTGACGTTTCCCGACGCAAATCCGCAGATGGTGGTGCTGCGCGCCAAGGCGTATGAGCCGCTTGAGGCGGACGCAGCGCGCAGCGGCGAAGTGGTGGAGCTGCAGCCGAACCTCGACCCGTCGGTGGTGAAGGCGCGGCTAGTGGAGACGGTTACGCAGGAAGCGGAAGGCGTGCGGCTGGAGGACGCCGGCATCGTGGTGGGCGGCGGCAGAGGGCTGGGGGGGCCGGAGCCGTTCGATATGCTGGAGGATCTCGCCAAGCTGCTGGGCGGCGCTGTGGGGGCGTCGCGCGCGGTGTGCGATGCGGGATGGCTCGACCATAGCTACCAGGTGGGTTTGACGGGCAAGACGATTACGCCGGATCTGTACATCACGGTGGGCATATCAGGCGCTAGTCAGCATATGGCGGGCTGCTCGGCGTCCAAGCACATCGTCGCCATCAACCGCGATGCGGACGCCAACATATTCAAGAGCTCGAGTTTCGGCGTGGTGGGGGACTGGAAGAGCGTGCTGCCGTCCTTCATAGAGACGGTGCGCGAACTGGTGGATTCGTAGGCGGGCGTTCTCGACGGGCGTCGGCGCTATGCGTCAACGCCGGTTCATTCCCGCAAACGGACGGCGGACGAAGTTGAGGAGTGAGATTATGAACAGCGACTTTATGTTCGACATAGACGGGATGCTGAAGTCGATAGACGATGCGGATGCGATTTCGGTGTTCTTCCCGTCGTTTCGGAAGGCGCTGGTGGTGGATCCGCGCACTAATTCGCGGGACGGGGCTATGGTGCGGATAATGCCGATGGCGGCGTCGCCGCAGGAACGGCTGCGGATGATACGGCGTCAGCGGCCGGGCTTTCCGCGCATACGCAACTTGGCGGTGATTCCGTGGACGCGGTATGTTGACAGCCTCATTCGGCTGGGCGTGTGGGACAGGCTGATTAGCCGCTTGGAGCGCGCTGGTGAGTATGAGGCGGTGGATGAGTGCGAAAAGGCGCTTGATGAGCTTCGCGGGCTAGAGCGCGCCGAGCATATGAACGCGGTAAGCGGCAAGAACTATCGCACGCTTTGGGCGGCGCGGGAGTGATGCTTTTGCATTCCATTCCAAGGCGGTGGGCGGTGTATGCGTCGCGCATCCATATGCAATAGGCGACGCGTCCTCAGTCAGTAACAATCGACGGATGCGAATGGACGCAAAACGGGGATGGCTTGCTTGTAAGCGAGCCGTCCCCGTTGGGTTTGGGTGTGTATTCGCCTATGCCCATAGTAATGCGCCGTTTCTATGTGTAATCAAGCTCCCTGATAAAGTCCTGAAATCTGACTACCATACGGCGAATTGCGCGTGGGTTGGCGTCGGCGAGTTTTCGCAATTCCAATTCCATATTCGTTGCGACGTCGCGGGATGGCAGAATGGCGAACCAGACTAATTTGGGATTTCTGCCTGCGGTTGAAGTGGCGCGGCCGTCTCTGTGTTCCAATAGCCTTTCGCGCAGCTCACGGGTTTGCCCTACATAGAAGCGTCCGTTGTCTAGTTTCAGGATATAGACGAAAAACTCATTCGCGGCCGCGTCTCTTCTTTCCCATTCGGGGGAGTGTTCTTTCTTGTACCATCTGCGCGCGCCTTGCGCGCTGCGCGCCGCCCCTCTCCTATTCTGCAACGGGCGGCTGTTGTAGCAGTCTAGGCACAAATTGTACTGACGGTCTTTCGCTCTGCTGCAACCCGTACACTCGTCGATGAGATTTTCTTGGAAGCCTTTGAAGTGGATGCGGCAGAGGAAGTGATTAGGCGGTATTGGCGCGTTGCATTCCCAGAATAGGCAACGCTTTTTTGGTTACCTGAGCGTTTTTGAGCAACGCTGTTTCGCTTGCTGGCGGTTTTCTGATCCGGGGATTCTTTGGCAATGCTTTCTATCATTGCCGCCATACCCTCTGCAATTTTTGACCAGTCCATCACAATGCTATCCGTGTTTTGATTTGCGCGGTAGTCCACCTATGCTTGCAAGTATGCAAGAAAGTTCCTGTCAAGCATAGGTGGAACGGGCGCATCCGACGATGAATTTCGTTGCGGCCGCTAGGCGCGCGCTTCTTCGCGCTCTTTGATTTGCTGGATGATGCGCTCTACCAGGTGCTGCGGGACTTCTTCGTAGTGGTCGAACTCGATGGTGAATGCGCCGCGTCCTTGGGTCATTGAGCGCAGGTCGGTGGCGTAGCGCAACATTTCGGATTGCGGGGTTTCGCCCTCTATGAGCGTCATGTTGTTTCCCTGCGGGATCATGCCCTGGATGCGGCCGCGCTTGGAGTTCATATCGCCGATGATGTCGCCGGTGAAGTCGTCGGGGACGGTGATTTGGACGCGCATTATGGGCTCGAGCAGCGTGGGGGACGCTTGCTGCACGCCTTTGGTGAGCGCCTGACTGCCGGCTATCTCAAAGCAGATGCCGGACGAGTCGACGGTGTGATAGCTTCCGTCGAACAGGGTTGCCTTGACGTCCACGATGGGATAGCCGGCGATAGCGCCGTCGCTCATCGCCTTGGCTACGCCTTTCTCTACGGATGGGATGTATTCGCGGGGGACGTTGCCGCCCACAACGGTTTCGGCGAACTCGAAGCCGGCGCCCCTGGGCAGCGGCTCTAGCTCCAGCCATACATGGCCGAACTGGCCGTGTCCGCCGCTCTGCTTCTTGTGGCGGTACTCGACTCTGGTTCTGCCGGCGATGGTCTCTTTGTAGGCTACTTTGGGAATTTGCAGCGCCATTTCCGCGCCGAACTTGTTCTTCATCTTTTCAACGGCGATGTCCACATGGGTATCGCCCAAGCCGCCTAGCAGCACCTCTAGGGTGTCCGGCTGGCGGGTTACCATAAGGCTGGGATCTTCCTCAACGATGCGGGCGAGCGAACTGGTCATCTTGTCCACATCGGCTTGGGATTTGGGGAATACCGCCATCTGATAGACGGGATTTGGGAACTCCATGCCGTCAAGCATAAGGCGGTTGTCGCGCGCGCAGATGGTATGCCCGGTGAGCGCGGATGTGAGCTTGGGGGTAGCGCCGATGTCGCCGCAGGCGAGTTCGGGGACGGCGGTCTGCTCTTTGCCGCGCGCAATGAACACCTGCCCGATGCGCTCGGCTTGGGCGGCGTTGGCGTTCCAAAGTTGGCTGTCGCTCTTGAAAGCGCCGCTGTACACGCGGAAGTATGAGAGCTTGCCTACGAACGGGTCGGCGGATGTCTTGAATATCAGCGCGGCAAGCGGGCCGTCGCTGTCGGGCTGCAGCGATACATCGCCGCCGTCGACCTGCTCGGCGGATGCCGCGCCGACGTCGGCGGGCGATGGCAGGAAGGCCACAATGGCGTCAAGCATTTCGGGCGTTCCTATCTGCGATGTAGATGCGCCCACTAGCACGGGAATTATCATTCCGTCGGCGATGCCTTGCTTGAGGCCTGCGATGAGTTCGGCTTGGGTAATCTCTTCGCCTTCAAGGTATTTGGTTGCGAGGTCGTCGTCGGCTTCGGCGACGGCTTCTATGAGACGCTCGCGCGCCTGCTCCGCCTCGTCGGCTAGTTCGGCGGGGATGTCGGCGTTGGGGTCGAGCAGGTTCACCACGCCTGAGAAGTCGGATTCCGCGCCGATGGGGAGTTGAACGGCTACGCATTCTCTGCCGAATCGGTCGGTAACGGCGTCCATAGCGCGCTGAAAGTCGGCGTTTTCGCGGTCTATCTTGCTGATGTAGATGATGCGGGGCAGGCTGCGCTCGTTGGCGAGATCCCACATCTGGACGGTGCCGACTTCTACGTCGGCGACGCATGAAATCACCACGACGGCGGCGTCGGCGACGCGCGCGGCAGAGATGACTTCGCCGCGAAAATCGGCGTAGCCGGGAGTGTCGATGATGTTGATTTTGTGGTCGCGCCAGGGGCAGGCGAGGATAGCGGTCTGCGCGCTGGACTGGCGGCGTATCTCTTCGGGCTCGAAGTCGGATACGGTGGTGCCGTCCTCGACTCTGCCGAAGCGTGTGGTAAGCCCGGCGCCGTGGAGCATCGCCTCTGCGAGTATAGTCTTGCCTGCGCCTCCGTGCGAAAGCAGAACTACGTTACGCAACTTGTCGGTTGAAAAGGTGGGCATTAGGTTTCTCCTCCTGCGCAGATTAAGGGCTTGCCCTATTTTAGACAAAGGCGCATAATCGCGCAACATATGGGTTTGGAATTCGGGCGGCGGCGGTCAGACGCAGATGGGCGGCGGGCGGCTTGGCTTGCCCTTATGCGCCGCCGTTGCATATAATTCGCTAGGTTAGGAATTAACCGAAACAATCAGAAAACATACATAGGATGCGGATACACAAAGGGAGGACTTAATGGCAGCCAATATAGCATATCTCGCTCCAAACGCCGATCTGCTGGAGTCGTTTGCGGGCAACGCCCCGGAGGGGGCGGAGATAAAGTGGGTGGATTCCACGCAGTCGGTAGAGCGGCAGGCGGAGGATCTGCGTGATGTGGCGGCGGTGATAGTTGCGCCGAGCCAGTATTCGGTGGAGCTTGCGCGGCTTACGCCGAGCGTGCGGCTTGTGCAGACTACAAGCGCGGGCACCGATATGATCGACAAGCAGACGCTAGGGGAGCTCGGCATACGGGTCGCGAACAACGGCGGCGGGAACGCCATATCGGTGGCGGAACACACGATTACGCTGCTGGTGAGCGTGTTTCGCAAGATGCAGCTTCAGTTCAACGCTGTGCAGGCGGGCGAATGGATGGGGGACATCCGAGGCAACTGGTTTTCGCAGGCGCACGAAATCGCGGGCAAGACGGTGGGCGTAGTGGGGCTTGGGCGCATCGGATCGCGGGTAGCGCGCCGCCTGCAGGGATGGGAGTGCGACATCATCTACTACGATGTGGTCAATGTGCCGGAAGAGCTGGAGCGTGAGCTGAACGCCACGCGCGTATCGCTGGACGAACTGCTGCAGACGGCGGACATCGTAACGCTGCATGTGCCGCTAAACGGCCGCACAACTAAGCTGATAAGCGACCGCGAATTCGACCTGATGAAGCCCACGGCTGTGCTAATCAACGCCTGCCGCGGGCCGGTGGTGGATGAGGCGGCGCTGCTTCGGGCAATCCAAGAGAAGAAGATAATGGCGGCGGGGCTTGATGTGCTTGAGGAAGAGCCCACGCCCACGGACAACCCGCTGTTTGGGTACGACAATGTGCTGATTACGCCGCACTTGGCGTCTTTCACGCAAGAATCGGGGGAGCGCAGCCGCGCTTTCGCGATGTACAACACCGCGAAAGTGGCGCGCGGCGAAGATCCGGAGTCCATAGTGCTGCCGGACTAGCGCGCGTTTTCTGATAATACGCATACGCAGTAATACGCATAATGCGCTGTCCGCCGTTTAGCCCGCCGCATCGCTTATCTGAGATGCGGCGGCGGTGTATATGCTACGCCCACCTTTTTGAGCAGATCGAGAGGGGCGGCTTCGAGTAGCATGTTGGCGGCGTCTGCGTCTAGTCCCGCGCCCCTGGCGACCTTCATCGCAAAGTCTCTTGTGAGCAGGTCGCCGGGGGCGTGCGCGTCGGAGTCCAGGATGATGCGGGCGCCGGCGGCGTGGGCGGCGCGCACAACGTGGCCGTTGGCGAAGCCGTGGCCTCTGCGCGCCGATATTTCCAGGAATGTGCCGCGCTCCGCCGCAATGCGCGCCTCGTCGGGCGTGATTAGGCCGGGATGGGCAAGCACGTCGACGTTGGGCGATCTGAGGGCGGCGAGGTTGGTGCCGGGCTGCACCGGTTCTACCACGGTTTCGCCGTGAACATTGACCATCTTTGCGCCAAGCGCGCGCGCGTCCCGCGCAACGGCGTCGATGTCCTCAAGGGGGACGTAGGTGATCTCGACGCCGGGGAGCGCCAGAATGTCCCAGCGCTTGGACGCGGCGGCGCAGTCTTTGACAAGTGTCTTGACTACATACTCTACGTTGCCGATGCCGACGTGGTCGGTTACCGCAATGACGCGATAGCCGTTGTGTATGGCGCGCCGAATTAGTTCGGTGGGGGCAAGTTCGCCGTCGCTTAGGAATGTGTGCGTGTGAAAGTCGTACATTCGGCGTTTCCTTGATGTGGTAGATCTAGTATGAGGGTTAGGCGCTTCTTTCACAACGCTCAAAGCGGCGTTTTACTGCGAATTGGCGGGTCCGTGGTAGCGCATAGACGGCGGCAGGGCGTCGATAACGCCTAGGCTTGCCAGGGCGCGCGATACGACGAAGTCCACAACATCGTCGAGCGATTGGGGCTTGAGGTAGAAGGGCGGTTCGGGCGGTAGGATTGTCGCGCCAAGCCGCGCTAGGGACGCCATGTTGTCTAGGTGGATGGCGTTGAGTGGTGTTTCGCGCGTGATGAGGGTGAGCGGGCGGTGCTCTTTGAGGCAGACGTCGGCGGCGCGGCGGATTAGGTTGTCGGACAAGCCGTGCGCTATTGCGGCTACGGTGGACATGCTGCAGGGGGCTATCGCCATGCCTTGCGCCGCGAATGTGCCGCTTGCGATTGGGGCGCGCAGGTCGCCGGGCGGGTAGTATGTGAAATCGCCTGAGTTCTGCCAGCGTTCTAGCGCTTCGCCGAAAGAGTCGTCCATCTCTTCCTGCCATACCATACGCGCCGCCGATGACGCCGTTGCGACGACGGGCGTTTGCATTCGGAGCAGTTCGTCTATGAGACGCGATGCGATGACTGCGCCGCTTGCGCCGCTTATGCCTACGATTACGGGGCGCTGCATACTAGCCTCCGTTTGCGCGCATGAGCAGCGCTATGAGGGTTGTCGCAAGCATCGTGGTTGACACATAGGCGTTGATGCGAAAGAACGCCATGCCGAGTTTGGAGAGGTCGTCGGGTGATACTAGCCGATGCTTGTAGATAAGAAAGCCCGCCGCAAGTGCAAGCCCGATGTAGTAGGGCCAGGTCAGCGCCATCCAAAGCCCAAGCGCAAGCAGCGCTATGAGCGCCAAGCCGTCCATTATGCGCGCAAAGCGGAATGCGACGATGATGCCGAAACGGGTTGCGACGGAATGCAAGCCTTCGCGTTTTTGGAAATCGTAGTCTTGCGTGTGGTATAGGATGT
Source organism: Dehalococcoidia bacterium (assembly GCA_965204605.1). Taxonomy (GTDB): domain Bacteria; phylum Chloroflexota; class Dehalococcoidia; order Lucifugimonadales; family JADFKI01; genus Bin90. Next base: position 2,472,228 of record OZ241999.1, on the reverse strand, counting down.
CGAAGCTGCCCGCCCAGAGCGCTACGCCTAGGGACAGCAGCACGGGCTGCCACGCAAGGCTGCCGGTTACGCCTACCCAGGCCGCTGTGGGCGCAATGGCGAGCGCCCAGCCGAGCAGCAGGTTGGACGCCCAGGTGAAGCGCTTGGTGTAGGGGTAGAATATGAGATACGCAATCGCGACGGGCGATAGCGCCAGCGCCAAGGGGTTCAGCATAGCGGCGGCGAACACGAACACCGCAAGCGCGACGAGTGTCAGTAGCATCATATCGCGGACGCTGAGTTTGCCGGTGGGCAGATGGCGGCTTGCGTTGCGGGGGTTGCGGGCGTCTATGTAGCGGTCGATGATGCGGTTGGCGGCCATGCCCACGGTGCGCGCGCCTACCATAGCCACGCTTATCCATATGAACTTGTCAAGCGTGGGCAGTCCGTCAGCGGCGAGTATCATGCCGGTGTAGGCGAATGGGAGCGCGAAAATGCTTTCGTGGAACTTGATGGCGTCGACGAATAGCGCGAGCTTGCGGCCGGCGGACGCGGGTATGGATGCGGCGTTCATATGCCGTACTCCGTCCACTTGCGGTCGACGAGCGCCTTGATTTCGGGGCTCATAACGATGTCGGGGGGCCAGTCGCGAGCGCGGCCGTCGAGGCGGCCTTTGGCGGTGGCGTCGATGCCCATCTTGACGCCGTATCGGGGGGTGGCGCTTGCGTGGTCGAGGTCGTCGAGTGGTCCTTCGGAGAATACGATGTCTGCGCCGGGGTCGAGGTTGGCGGTAACGCGCCATGCCACTTCGGACGGGTTTTGCACATCAACATAGTGGTCGACCACTATGATGGTTTTGGTGAGCATCATCAAGCCCAATCCCCAGAGGGCGTTCATGACCTTGCGGGCGTGTCCGGGGTACTCTTTCTTGATGGACACCAGCAGCAGGTTGTGAAAGATGCCTTCGGCGGGCATATTTATGTCCACCACTTCGGGCAGAGTGGCTTGCAGCGCAGGCAGCATGATGCGCTCGCTCGCCTTGCCCATAAAGAAGTCCTCTTTTGGGGGGACGCCCACGAAAGTTGTGGGGTATATGGGATTGCGGCGGCGGGTTAGCGCGGTGAGATGGAATACGGGGTAGTCGTCTTGCATGGAGTAATAGCCGGTGTGATCGCCGAATGGGCCTTCGGGGCGGAGTTCGCCGGGGACGACGTAGCCTTCAAGCACGATTTCGGCGTGCGCGGGGACTTCCAGGTCGACTGTTTTGCACTTGACGGTTTCCAATGCCTTGCCGCGTATGACGCCTGCGATGGCAAATTCGTCCATATCGGGCGGCAGCGGCATTGAGCCTGTCCATATGGTAGTGGGGTCTGCGCCTAGCGCGACGGCGACTTCGAGGCGTTCAATGCGCTGCTCTTCGCCTGTGCGGTAGTGGCGCGCGCCAACTTTGTGGGACTGCCAGTGCATGCCCATCGTCTTGCCGTCGAAGACCTGCATTCGGTAGGTGCCGACGTTGCGCCGCCCGGATACGGGGTCGCGCGATATGACAAGGGGCAGCGTGATGTAGCGGCCGGCGTCTAGGGGCCAGCATTTGAGGATGGGCAGACCGCTGACGTCGGCGTCTGCGCCCGTCAGCACGATTTCTTGGCAGGGGGCGTTTCTGACGAGCTTGGGTTGGCTGCGCGCTAGGCCGGCTAGATCGCCTAGGGTTCTGAGCTTGTTGACGATGCCGCTAGGGGGCCCCTGCGTCAAGCCTAGTAGCTTGCGGACGCGCTCGGTGATTTCGTCGACGTGATCCACGCCCAGCGCCCACGCAACCCGTTGGTGAGTGCCGAATATGTTTATTAGAACGGGGATGTCCCCGCCATCCACGTTCTCGAACAGCAGGGCGGGGCCGCCTTTGTCGATGACGCGTGCGGCGATTTCGGTCATCTCCAGCTCGCTGCCGACAGGGGCGCTGATGCGGCGCAGGTCGCCTTTGTCTTCCAGGAAGGTGATGAATTCGCGCAGGTCTCTGTAGCTGCTCATAGGCTCACCGCGCGGTTTGCCTCACGGATTTGGGTCGAGGATATGTCGCTGCGAAACGCCGCTTCGGGGATGGCGGCGAACATTGGCTCAAAGCCGTCAGGGATTGGCACGTCAGACAGCGTGCGGAACGCTGCCCCGTCGATGCGCCCGGCGACGAGAAAGCGGCAATCGTTTCGGCGCATGCGTTCAAGCGCAATCAGCATTTGGGAGCGGCTGCCATCGTAGTAGCGCGGCTCCACCAGGCGGACGGCGGTGTCTGCGCCGATGATGAAGGCGCAACCGGGCAGCAGGCGGGACTTCTTCCAAAAAACGGGTTCGCGCGTCAGTGCCAGGGGGGCTTTGCCTACGAACTGGGCGACGCGGCGGCGCACTTCGGCTTCGGCCAGCGGCGGCTTGTCGACGTTGGCGACGGAGAGTTCGTATGCGACGGGGGCGTCTAGGATGCGTGATGCCGTCTGTGCCAGCGCTTCGTGGCCACGGTGCAGCGGGTTGAATGAGCCGGATAGGATGCCGCCGCGCAGGGGCTGATCGGCGGCGATGCGCTCGCCGGGGTGAATTATCGCTAGGTCTATGTGCGCCGCCATAAGCGCCGCAATCGGATCGGCGTAGGATACACGGCGGATGTGAACTTGCTCGGCGGCGGCTAGTTCCAAGTCTAGGTTGAACTCGATGCCGGCGCTTTCCGCCAGCGCGCGCAGTATCAGCTTGCTCACGAGCTCGTCTTCGGCGGAGCGCCCGCGCAGTCCTTTGGTAAGAGTTAGGCTTTGGGTGAACACGCCGTCGGCGCTCCATGCGGCGATGAAGCAACGGTGTTCGCCGCGCTTGGCACGGTCGGTGGCGATAGTGGCGGTGCAGCCGATGCCTACAACTGGTTCGCAGTCCGCGCGCAGCCGGATGGCGCGCCTGTACGCCGAATGCGCCATTGCGGTTGCGGTCTCTTCCGATACGAATTGAGACGGCTCATAGCCCACGAACTCGGTTAGGGCCTGCGATGCGTAGGGGACGGTGATTTCCAGCACGGTGCGGGATGCGCCGGCGACGCCGAGCAGCCACGATATTGCGGCGGTACCCGCGCCCGCAGCGGATATGACCGCCATAGTCGGGCAGGCGTGAATGCGGCGTATCAGTTCGGTGGGCGGTTGGTGTTCGGTGAGCATAGGCTAGGCTCTGTTTTCAAATCGTCGCGCGGGCTTGGGGCAGCAAGGCACTTCGCGGCGGTTTTGCCTCAGTTCTCTTCGTTGGATTGCATGCTGCGCCTTATGGCTTCGAGTTCGGCGCGCAGGCGGCGGTTTTCGGCTTCGGCTTGTTGGCGGGCTTGCGCTTCTTGCGCGGCGCGCGTTTCCGCTTGTTGCCGCGTATATGCTTCAAAATGAGCGCGCGTTTCCGCTTGGTCAGCGCGCTCAGTTTCTTGCAGCCTCATATTGCGCTCTTCAAAAAAGGTCAGCAGATACTTGTCAGTGTTCGGGTCAAACCAGCGCAGCCGGCCGTACTCCCAGCACACATACAGATCCAGCGCCTCGCTGTATCCGCTGCAGCGCATCTTGTCATGCCACTTCACATCAAGCTTCTTGTACTCGTCATCCACCAAGCGGTCCCCGGCAAGCGCGACGTCGTGGTAATCGCCGCCCGTCTGGTCGTAGCGCCAGTATTCGCGTATCCCGTATGCGGCGTAGTCTATGCGCTTGTCCGTGAAGTCGATTATGCCGGTAGTCGAGGATGCTACTTCTAGCACGAAATCCGGCGGCTTGCCCTGCGTTTCTATGGCGTAGCCGTTTTGCCGAATGACTAGCTCAGGATCGCAGTTGAACGAAACCATAAGGTCTGGGCGTCTATGCTCTTTGGAAAAGTCGGCGGTGGGCGCTACTGAAACTTCGCCCAGCACAAGCGTGGTGTCCGGGTTGCCGAGGTGAACCTCAAGTGCGGTTACATGCGCGTATCGGTTTAGGTAGAGCGCGTTCTGCATATCGTCTCGCGGGGGATATTCGGGGAATACGGCAAGGCGCTCATCTTGCTGATGAACGGCTTGCTTGGGAGCGGCGATTAGTTTTGTAACCATTGGCTGCCTCTTGTTTTAGGCTTTGACGGCGCTTGTAGTGGTATGGGGATAATATACCATAATGCGAAAGCGGTTTTGGGTTGTGTTAGAGTTAACGCAAAGACGCCAGGGCGCAAAGTTATGGGGCGACGTTGTGGGTTTGGCGATAGTGGTCGACTACTTGCCGAATGCCATCGGGCAGATCTACGACGGGCTGCCAATGGAGGGTTTGGCGCGCTTTGGACGCGTCTAGGCTGACGGCTTGGGCTTCGCCGGGGCGCACGGGGGCGTACTTGGGCTGCATCGCTGCGCCGACGGCGGCGCGCACGGCGTCGAAAATCTCGAAGTCGGATACGCCCACGCCGCGCGCTAGATTGTAGGTTTGATTGTCGCCGGCGGTATTCAGCGCGGCTATGTTGGCTGCCACGATGTCGCTGATATAGATGTAGTCGCGCGTCTTTGAGCCGTCGCCGAATATGGCGGGCTGCTCGCCGCGGCACATCTGCCCGGTGAATATGGCTACCACGCCGGCTTCGCCCGCGGGGTTTTGGCGCGGGCCGAACACATTGCCGTAGCGAAATATCTTGTGCTTGAGTCCGTATGCGTCGGCGTACAGCCGTATGAACGTCTCTACGCTGAGCTTGGACGCGCCATAGACGGATTCGGGGCGCAAGGCGTGCGTTTCGTCCATCGGCAGGCGTTCAGGCTTGCCGTACACGGCGCAGGTGGATGCGAATATGAGGCGCTCTACGCCTTGTTGAACGCAGGCTTGAAGCACATTCAGCGAGCCGATGATGTTGACTTGAGCGTCGTGCGTGGGGTCGGACATGGAGTTGCGGACGCTGACTTGCGCGGCGTGGTGGCTGACCACTTCGGGCTTGGCGTCGGCAAACGCTTTCGCGAGCGCGTGGGCGTCGTTGAGGTCGACGTCGTAGAGGCGCGCCTCAGGGTTCACATTGGCGGGACTGCCGCCGCATAGGTTGTCCACAATGGACACCGTATCGCCGCGCTCGATATGAGCGTCGACTATGTGGGAGCCGATGAAGCCGGCTCCGCCGGTAACTAACACACGCACTTGTTTTCGTCCTCCATACGCTTTGCATAGGCGCTATGCGCGCTTGATTTTGCCGATTGCCGTTGCCCGCGCGGGGCGCAGGATAGGGGATTGCGGGCGCGCCGAAACAGGGCCGCATACATTTGACATTGCTATTTTCACGGGAATAAAATCGCAAACGGCGGTTGCCCGTTCAAGCGGTGATTATACATCCGAAAGTGCCGAATTTGCGCCTGTGATGTCAGCGTTGTCAGCATAATGTTGTCAGCGCATTGTCAGCCCGCAACGCTGATTGGCGCAAGGTTTGCGGCGTTGCGGAACGTCCCTTTCCATATCCTAGACATCCCTTAGACATTCATACGCATAAGGCGCAAAGTGCAGTATATCCGCAGACATAAGAGCCCGTCGCCGGAGCGCGCTGCGGGTCAGTTTGAGCAACCGCTGACGCAGTCCGTTGAGATAACAGCGCCGTCGCGTAGGGTTTCGTCTAGGTTTATGGCGTCGCCTCTCACGATAGTATATTTCTTTCTTGCCATTATAGCGGTTGGGACGCTGCTTTTGCTGCCGCCGTTCACGAATCGGACGGGCGAGGTTACGCCGCTGGTAGTGGCGCTATTCACATCCACGTCGGCGATTACCTGCACGGGGCTGGTGGTGCAGGATACGGCGCAGTATTGGACGCGCGCGGGGCAGATCATCATCTTGGGGATGATATATCTGGGCGGGCTTGGGTTTATGACCATCGCCACTTTTTTGCTGATACTGATGGGGCAGCGGGTTACGCTGACGCAGCGGCTGCTGATGCGCGAGAACCTGATGCTGGACCAGTTCGGCAGCATGGCGCGGCTTACGGTTGGCATAGTGATTGTGGCGACGGGGATACAGGTCGTAGGCTTTGTGGCGCTGCTGGCGTATTTCTATATGTTTAGCTACCCGCCGGCGGATGCGGTTTGGCAGGCGGCGTTTCACTCGGTATCGGCGTTCAACGGCGCCGGCTTCCTTGTCTTCAAAGAAGTGGAAGGGCTTTTGGCGTATCGAACAGACGCCTTTGTGTTGAGCGTCATAGCGCTGCTGATTTTCATCGGCGCAATCAGTTATCTTGTGATAATCGATGTTGTCAGAGTTCGACGCTTTTCGCGGTTCGCGCTTAATACTAAGCTTGCGCTGATAGCGACGCTGCTGCTGACGGTTGTGGGGGCGGTGGGCTTCTTTGCGCTGGAGTACGGCAATCCCGAAACGATTGGGGATATGTCGATTGGCGAAAAGGCGATGGCGGCGGCGTTTCAGGCGGTCAGCGGCCGGACAGCGGGCTTCACGATAGCGGACTTGAGCGCGGCCGGCGATACCACGAATGCGCTCACATCTTCGCTGATGTTTGTGGGCGGGGCGTCGGCGTCGGTTGCGGGCGGCGTGAAGGTGAACACGCTGGCGGTGGTGGCAATCGCGGTGATAGCGCTGCTGAGACAGCGAAATCACACATCGGCGTTTGGCAGGGAAATACCGGCATCGCAGGTTCAGCGGGCGTTTCTGATTTTGGTGATGTCGCTGCTGTTCGTCTTTCTGGTAATCCTGGTTCTCAGCATTACGGAACGGGGACTGGGCTTCTTGGACATTCTGTTTGAGACGGCGTCCGCATTCGGGACGGTGGGGTTAAGCACGGGCATAACGCCGCTGCTGTCCGACTACGGGCGGCTGATAATCGCGGCGACGATGTTCATCGGCAAACTGGGGCCGCTCACGATAGGGCTGACGATGGCGTATAGGCCGGAGCAAGACCTGTACCGCTACGCCCAGGAAAGGGTTACAATAGGATAGCGGCTAGTGTCAAGCCGCATTCCAAAAGAGGGCAGGTGAGAACGGATGAAGAAGCAGGTAGTTGTGATAGGGCTGGGGCGCTTCGGTTCAAGCGTGGCGCAGACCTTGTACAATCAGGGGCACGATGTGCTTGCGATAGACGAAGACGAAAGCCGCGTTCAGGATATGATGGGGAATGCCACGCATGTGCTTGTGGGGGACGCTACCAGCGATGCGGTGCTGCGGGAGCTTGGCATTCCGGATTACGATATGGCTATCGTGGCTATCGGCGCTAATCTGGTGTCCAGCGTGATGGTTTCGGTGATGCTCAAGACTTTGGATGTGGGGTACATCGTGGCGCGCGCCAAGGATCGGCTGCACGCCAACACGCTGGAGCGGCTCGGCGTGAACAAGGTGGTTCAGGTGGAAGCCGAAATGGGGGCGCGGCTGGCGCATTCGCTGTTTCATCCGGATGTGCAGGAGTATATGGAGATACTTCCCAACTTCGGCATAAGCAAGCTTCGGGTTCCGAGCCGCTTCGCCGATCTGAGCATCGGCGAACTGCCCGGGTTGGGCAGCAACGCGCGGGACGCCGAGCTATCGGCGCTGGCTATTTCGCGCGGCAAGAACATCACGCTGAAGCCCAGCAGCAAAGACAAGCTTCGCGCAAACGATTGGCTTGTGCTTGCGGGCAACGATGCGCTTCTGGACGATTTGACGGGCTAGGGCGCGCGGTAGTTGACGCAGCGCTTTATCTGCATTGGGCGCGCGGGCGCATAGTCGCAAATCAACGATAGGGAGGGACGACGGCGATGACGAAACGGCTGGCATATCTGGGTCCGCCCGGCACATATTCGGAAGAAGCGGCGCGGCTGTACGCCAAGAAAGACGGCGATATGGCGTTCGATCCTGTGTCCGTTCCATCGCTTCCTGCGGTAATCGCGAGCGTGGACTGTGGGGATGCGGATGAGGGCATTGTGCCGATCGAGAACAGCCTTGAGGGCGCCGTAACCTTCACGGTGGATCTGCTGATACACGAGTCGGATTTGCTGATAAAGAACGAACTTGTGCTGCCCATTCACCACTGCTTGATAGCCAAGTCTGGCGCAGATCTTGCCGATGCCGATGTGCAGATGGTCTATTCGCATCCGCAGTCGCTGGCGCAGTGCCGGGAGTACCTGCTGCGGCGCTTTCCAAACGCTGATCTGATGCCGTCGCCAAGCAATGCGGCGGCGGTGGGCGAGATGCTGAACGCCGATGCGCCCGCGCTGGCGATTGCGGGCAAGCGCGCCGCTGAGAACTACGATGTTGAGATTGTGGATGAAGAGGTTGAAGACAATCACAGCAACGCCACGCGCTTCGTGGTGCTGGCGGCGGCGGATAGCGCGCCTACGGGCAACGATAAGACTTCTATGTGCTTCAACTTCGATACGAACAGCCCGGGCATTCTGGTCAGCGCGCTGACGGAGTTTTCGAGCAGGGGCATCAACCTGAGCAAGATCGAGTCTCGCCCCACGCGAAAGAGCCTCGGCCGGTACATCTTTCTTGTGGATATAGACGGACACAAGCAGGACGGCATAGTGCGGGACGCTTTGGCGGCGGTCAAAGAACAGGCGGCGATGCTGAAGGTGCTGGGTTCGTATCCGCGCTATGCGCCGTAGCCCGGCGGTTCATTGCGCGCGCCGTTGCGTATGAGAACAGCCCCTGCCGGCGAAACGCGGCGGGGGCTGTCCGTTTATGATTGCGGGCGGTTGTTCGCTGCGGTTACGCCCTGTCGGTTTGGGAATGCTCGTCGGCGGGGGCGTCGTCTGCGCTTGGGGTTGGGGCGCTGCCGTCCTGCACGCGGCCGACGACCTGCTCCACAACGGGGGTTACGCGCTCTCGGACGCCTTCGTATGCGGGGGCTATGCGCTCGCGCGCGGTTGCGACGCCGGTGGTGGCGCGGGTCTGCGCTTCGGTGCGCGCCTGGGCCGCGATCTCTTCGGCGCGCGATCTGAGAGCCTGGCTGCGCTCCATGAGCTCGCCGCGGGTTTCAGAGCCGGTCTTGGGCGCAATCAGCAGCGCAATTAGTGCGCCTACTATTGCGCCAAGTATGAATCCCAAAGTGAATGATGTGCCGCCGTCGTTGTTGTTTGCCATGTTCGGCCTCCTTGCCGCTACTTCTTCGTTCCCCTCAGAAAGGCTATCGCTTTGCCCAATCCATAGGCGAATCCGGATCCTGACGCCGCGGGCCTGACGATGTTTTCGGACACCGTGTTGACGATGTCCTCCGTGTTTTCCAAAATCCGATTTGCGGAGTTAAGCCCCTGCGATACCTTTCGGTAGATCGTATAGACCAGAATCAGAATTACGATGAGTATGATGAGCAGCAACAGGTCTCTCACGAGTCCTACATAGATCGCTATTGCCTGCACAATGTCTGGAACCATTATTCGGCGCTCCCGTTGCCGCGCATCTATAGCGGCGCGCCGCGTCCGAATGGACTGCGCGCCCGGCTCTGCCGCCAATAGGCGGGCTAGGGCCTGATTAGCATTCTCACGAAACCGGCGTCGTCTTTGCGCTGCGTCAGAATGCTGTGATTTCGTTTTTCCGCCCAAACGATGACGTCGTAGGTGTTGAGGACGTCCGGGATCAGCACCTCGACAAACGATTCGCCGTCGGCGTCGATGTGTTCGGTGAGGGCGGCGATGATGCCGGCGCAGGTTTTGCCGGTGCCGTCTATGACAACCCAATCGCTGGCGCTCACGCTGCCGTTTGCGCCGCCGCTTGACGGCACAGACGCCGATGCGAACACATCCACATCGCCGCTCAGTCGCATATCGATCTGGCGCTTGAACTCGGCGACGGGTTCCCAGTGGACGCTGGATGTGCGGTCGTCCGCTTTTTGGCAGGCGGCGCCGCGCACGCCCACGATGTCGGGGTTGATGCGCGCGAGTTCGTCTAGGTCGTCGATTCGCAGATGACCGGACAGCGCCGTGCTCATTCCCGCCTCTTTGCCTTCGAACACCATATCGCGCAGTTCTTCTTCGCGGATAAAGTCAAAGAGGTTGCGCCCGTCCTTTGTCAGCGTGTCTATGAGCCAGCCGTCGCAGTCGGTCTCTTTCGCCAGCTTATTCATATGGTGGGGTTCAAGCCCGCCGTAGAGGGTGTTGTCGGCGAATAGGGAGCCGATGAGCTTGGTGTCGAAGCCGTCGAGCGCTTCGCGGCAGGCGTGCAGGGTTTCGGCGGCGGCGGGATATTCGGTGTCCATAAAGCCCACCTTGACGGATGTGGCTTGCAGCACGCCGGCGGTGTACACCGCCATAGCCACGGTGCCGACCTGATTGGGGACTACGCCGAGCGTAACGCTGGCGTGGCGCTCCATCGGGATGGCGTTGCGGACGTCGCGAACGATATGGGGATGCGCCGATCCCACCAGGGCTTCTTGCAGGTTCTTCACATCGACGATGTCGGCGCCGCCCTTGAGAGCCTGCAAAGCCTCTGCGAGGTTCTGGACGCTAACCATTAGGATCATTTGCGATTGCCTTTCTTGGAGCCGGCGTTGAACCGGCGTTGCATCGGATTGCGAAACTAGATAGCGGCGAGGGCGGCTTCCACGTCTTGCTTCAGCTCTGCCTTCTCTTCGTCGGACAGGTTGATGTGCGGTTGGCGCACATGGCCGCCCGCCATGCCCATCACTTCGCCCCAATACTTGCACATCGGAGCGGGGAGCGCGCCGTTTGCCTTCTGCACTGTGCTTGCCCACCACTTGTCGGAGACCGCCTTGATGGGGCGGACGTGCGCGTCGTAGAACTCGTCGTCCAGGTCGCCGCGCATCGCCTTGTCGATAAACTGATTGTAGTAGTTCTTGCCGGGGCGGTCGAAGCGCCAATCGGATGTGTTGGCGAACATGACCTGCTGCTCGAAGCCGAGCTCGCGCCCCTTGAACATGATCCACTCGTCGGGCGTGCTGATGATGGCGTCTCTGCCCAGAAGCTGATGCGCTTCGATGGAGAGTTCGGGGTTGAAGCTCGCCTCTTTGACGCCCACGACATTGGGGATGGCGCATATCTGCCCCAAGCCCTGCGCGCTCATAACGATGCCGAACTGCGGGGAGTTGTAGTACATGATGGCGAGGTTGGTATTGTCGGCGAGCATCCGTATCCAGTCGACGACCTGATCTTCGGTCTTGGTAACGAAATAGGGGGCCGCGGCTATGAGCAGGTCAAAACCCACGGCTTCGGCGTGATTCGCCAGCGCCAGCATGTCCTTGTATGAGGTGTGCGTGACGTGCGCCCCGATTGGCCAATCTCCGCCGGCTTCGTCCGACACTACGTCGAAGACGCGCATTCGCTCTTCAAGGGTGAGGCTCCAGAACTCGCCCATTCCCCAGGTGCAGCCTGCGCCCTGCGTGCCGAGCGCGCGGATATGGCGAATGTTGCGGCGCATGCCTTCTTCGTCGAAGTCGTCGTCAGCAGTGAAGGGGGTCATAAGGGTAGTCCATTGGCCGCGCAGATTTTCCCGCGCCCAATCAAGCGCTTCGCTCTTGGTGTATTCTGCCATATCCCCCTCCTAGGTTTGAGTTTGAGGAATTAGTATTCGCTGGTATTTGAGGATAAGTAGATTGAGTTGTCCGTTGATGTGATGTATGGAGTTGGCTTCGCTCAAGCGAAACTTGCGCCATTGATTTTATGATATATTCGGCATATTGTCATGTCAACAAAAGCGGCGGGATTATCACTTTGCGGCGCGTATCGGTTTGAAACCTTCTTAGGAATATCTCTTCTAGGAAAGCTCTGCGTTAGCGGATACTTCGCGGGTTGTGCGCTTAATTACGCTCAAATGTGAGAATGTCTGCCGCGCTCAAATAGTCGCATTCAAACCGTCGCCGCCCGCGATGATGCGAAAAGCGCTGCGGCAATCGGGCGCATGTGTCCGATTGCCGCAGGGGTAGGCGCCGCCGGCGGGAGTTTTTGGCTGGGCCTATGCTAGGCGTATGGCAGAGCACGTGCGGTTTGATGGGCTGGCCGGCCTCAAGCCGCACGCCACGCGGCAATGTTCTTTTCGTTACTCCACCCGCCACGGCCAGACGCGCTGAACATCAGCCACCTGCTGCGTGACGCCGGGGGATGCGCGTTCCCATACGCCGCCGTCCTTGTAGTAGATGTAGCCGCGTATGTAGTGGTTTAGGTCGTCGGCGCTCGGCGTGTATGAAGCAAGGCTTCCGGCTACCTCACACCCCGGATCCGGCGGCGCGTCGTCGACGGCATCGCAACGATACCATAGCCCTACCACAGGAGCGTTGCTAGGAGCGTTAGGCAACGCCGCAAACGTTATCGGCGTTCCAATGCGAGGCGGGTTGTGTCCGCTTGCGAAGCTCAGCGCAACGGTGTCGGTCGTGCTGGCGGCCTTTATCTTGCCTATCACCCTAGTGTAAGCGTAGCTCATGTCTCTTAGCAGCATCTTTGCGCGGAAGTATTTGCCTATATGCTCTATCCTAGGAACGAAGAGCCAGGAGCAGCACGCGCCTCTGGTGGTCCAGGCGCTGCGGTCCAGAGCGATGAGCGAAGTCCAAGTTATGCCGTCGGTAGAGGTCTGCCATTCCCAAGTCCATCCGTAGCGCATCCCTCTGAAAGCGCCCCCAAATGACCCCATATTAGTGTACAAGGTCATTCCTTCTCGGGGATGTATTGTGTTTCCTCCGTAGCGTCTGCTGATGCCGCTGTTCACGAAAAGTTGATTGCCCGATATGGCAGTGGTGTGTCCGCCGTATGTCAGCAGCGGAGGAAAGGCTCCGTTGGGATCGAAGCTCCATGGATCAACCACTTTGCCGTCAATAGTCAGGTCGTCCCAATCGGCGTATATGCTGGTGGCGGAGGATGTGGGCGATGCCGACGTGAGGTCGCTCGTAGATTTCCCCTGCGGCATCGCAGTGGGGACGTTGTCGTCTATGCCGCTGGCCATGAAATCCCAGTAGCTAGCGGTTACCGTGGCGCCCTCGGTGGGATATGGACTGTTGAAGGTCAGCCCGCTAGGTCTCGGCCTGTGGATTTCAGCGGTGTTGGAGGCAGCGGCGGAAGTAACGGGGGCGATGGAGTAGCTGGCGGTTATAGCCCCATCATTGTATCCCACCAGACCGCTTATGAAGCTGTTGTTGTTTCCCTTGCCCCTGACCCCGCCCGCAGAGTAGGTGGCGATTATTGTTCCTGCATCCCAGTTGTACCCGGTCAGACCGCCAACGTATATTTCACTGGTTGATGACATATAGACGGTAGCGCGGGAGAAGGCGGCGGCTATGGTTCCTGTGTTGAATGCCACTAGCCCGCCGGCGTAGGGGTAGGCGCCCGCGTCTGCGCTTATCTTGCCTGTGGAGTAGCAGGCTATCACCTTGCCGGCATTGCTTCCAGCTAGCGCGCCAATCCTTGCGCCGAGGGCGGAAGCGGTTACTTCCACATTGACATCCACAAGCCCCACGTTTTCAATGCGCGCGTTAGATCCCGTTGCGCCGAACAGGCCTATTTCCGTCGTTGATGAGCTGCCGCTTATCGTAAGGTTGGAGATTTTGGACATAGCGCCGTCGATGACGTTTCCCTTGAATGTGGCGTTGAACTTATTGGCTGCTGTGCCGATGGGCGTCCAGTTGGGGTAGGCATCTGATGAATCCACATCTCCGTCGCCGTTGGTGTCGAAGTCCAGGTCCATCATCAGTTCGTAGCCGGTACAGGCGGGTTGTGGGCAGCCCATGCCGGACACGGCGTTGAGGAAAGCGGTTGTGTATGTCGCCCAGTCTGAGGCGCTGACGGAGCCTTGCAGGCCATCCCCGTTGAGGTCGTAGCGTATGGCGTTGAGTTGGGCGAGCGTTCTGATTTCGATGAGGCCGTTGTTGTCGACGTCGTAGTCGGCGTTGAGGGGCGGCACGGTGGGCGTAGCGGTGGGCGTAGCGGTTGCCGTGCCGGTGGGCGTAGCGGTTGCCGTGCCGGTGGCGGTAGCGGTTGGAGTGGCAGTCGCATCCGGATCTGGGGTAGGCGTAGCGGTTGCTGTGCCAGTAGCGGTAGCGGTTGGAGTGGCAGTCGCATCCGGATCTGGGGTTGCGGTAGCGGTGGGCGTGGGGGTTGCGGTCGACGTGCCAGTTGTTGTGGGTGTAGCGGTTGCATCCGCGGGCGTGGTTTGCGTCTCTGCCGGAGCGCTGGCGAACATTATGGCCGCCAATGCGATTATGAGGACCGGCGCTATCAGCGTCGAGACACGGCGAAAGTCAAAGAATATACGCAACATTGGGAATATACCCCCTCAAGTTTAGGTTTGGGGGACATTTTATCTCAGAGACGCGAAAACGCAAGGGGTGGCGTAATTTTGCGGTGATGCGAATAGTAGGAGTGGCTGCCACTGAGGACGAAACGCATGCGCCGCCGCTTGAAGGGACGGCAACGCCGGGGATACGGTTGCAGGATGCGGCGCGCGTTAGCCGAAACCGATGGTGGCGGCTAATCCTATGTATGGGAGCGTAGAGCGCAACGCGCTAATCGGTTTCCTCGATGCGGAACAGATTGCGGGCGGCGCGGATGTGCGTCTTGTTTGCGCCCTGCTTGAGGGACGCTGTGGGGTCGTGAAGTATCTTGTTCACGATGGATCGCGTCAGCGCATCGACCACATGGCGGTTTTGTGGGGATGCGTCGTTTAGCATAGCCAGCGCCTTGGCGACCTCGCGGCGACGGATGTCCTCGGCGTTTTGGCGTATCGCCTTGACTGTGGGCAGCGCGTCTAGCGAATCCCACCAGCGCAGGAAAGCGTCCACCTCTTCCGAAATTATGCTTTCGGCTGCGGCTGCGGCGCGTTTGCGCTCCGCCAGATTTTCTTCTGCAATGGCGGATAGGTCGTCGATGTTGAACAGCCGCACGCCGTCAATAGAGGCGATTTCGGGGTCGATATCGCGCGGGATGGCGAGGTCGAAGACGAACAGAGGCGTTTCGTGTTGACTACGCCGCAACGCGGACGCCATTCGCTTGGTAACTATGTAGCTTGGCGAATCGGTTGCCGCAAGCACGATTTGGGCGTCTCTCATCGCCTCTTCCAAGCGCTCAAACGGCACAACGCTGCCGCTGAGATAGCCGGCTAGTTCTTGCGCTTTCTGCGGCGTGCGGTTGGCTATCATCAGGTCGCCAACGCCCACGGTTCGCAGCGCGCGCGCGATGAGGCTGCCAGCTTCGCCGGCGCCGATTAGCAGCGCGCGCTTGTCCGATAGGCCGCCCAGAACCCGTTGCGCTAGACGCACGCCGGCGTAGCTCACGGACAGTGGGTTGCGCCCGATGCCCGTCTCTTGGCGCACGCGCCGTCCTACGCGCATTGCGGCGTGGAACAGCCCGGAGCAGGATATTTTCACCGACTTGGCTTCGGTGGCGGCGCTCAACGCTCCCCGCACTTGCCCTAGTATCTGCGACTCGCCCACTATCAGCGAATCGAGGCCGCTTGACACGCCGAACAGGTGGCGCGCGGCGTCGGCGCCGGAGCGGCTGTACATATGCGGCGCGACGTCGGCGGGCGGCAATGCGTGGTAGTTGGCCACGAAGCGCTTGATGCGCTGTGTGGCGGCGGGGACGTCGTCGGTAACCGAATATATCTCGGTGCGGTTGCAGGTTGACAGAATGACCGCTTCGCCAAGTTCATCCCGCAGGGACGGGAGCGCTTGCTGAAGCTGATCGCTCAGAAATGACACCGCTTCCCGCACTTCCAAAGGAGCACTTTTGTGGCTTAATCCAACTAGCAGTAGCTGTTGCAAGACGATTAGCCCTTCATAAGCTGCTTGTAGTGCGTCCGCAGGCAACGGGTGCAGATTCGCATCTTGGTCGCCGCGCCGTTCACCATCACGGTTGCCTTCTGCACATTGGGAAGCCACCTTGTGCGGGTGCGCCGCTTGGAGTGGCTCACATTGTTGCCCGATTGCCCCGTCTTATGGCACATTTCGCATACTGCCATAGTTCACCTTTACCGCAATTACTATATTTGGTATCATCAAGCTCGGCATGAAGCAAGCGCGCTTCGCAAGCGTTTGCGAACTGCGCGCGTTTCGAGCCTGTGAAATATAACACAAACATAACATACCCGACGGAAAACGGCAACCGAATGACAGACTTTGTTCAAGACAACGGCATCTCAGCGCCCTGGTCCGGCAGCGCGCTGCTGGCGATGTTCACGGCAGGCGCGCGCATTTTGGAGACGCACGTCGACCTTGTGAACCGCCTGAATGTGTTCCCTGTGCAGGACGGGGACACGGGCATCAATATGCTGCTCACGCTGCGGGACACGCTCACGGCGGCGCAATCGTCCGACGGGGACAGCGCGGCGGCGGTAGCCAAGGCGATGTCCGACGGCGCCTGCATGGGCGCTAAGGGCAACAGCGGCTTAATCGTATCGCAGCTTTTCAAGGGCGTGTCCGCGGCGTTTGAGGGCAAGGCGTCCGTAAGCGCCGCCGATTTCGCCAACGCGCTGACTTTGGCGCGCGAGTACGCATACAGCGCTATCGGCAATCCGGTCGAGGGGACGATGCTGACGGTGTTCACGCATGCGGCAGAGGCGGCCGCTCTGAGCGCGCAAGAGGGCGCCGCCGCAAACGATATGCTCGCCGCTGCAACCGATGCCGCCAAGAACGCCGTGGCGCTCACGCCCACGCTGCTGCCGCGCCTGCAAGAGGCGGGCGTGGTGGACTCCGGCGGCTTGGGGCTTTGGATGATACTCGAAGGCGCGCGCCGCTGCGCCGCAGGCGATAGCGCCCACGCGTCCGACCTGGATATGCCGCTGCCCGAAGGCGTGGACATCTCAGACGCCGCGGTCTCTTTGGATTTCCTGGATATGACCGAAGAGGAAGAGTACGGCAACTGCACTCAGTTCGTCATCCAGGGTATTGGCTTGGACATTGACGCCGTGCGCGCTGATATGAGCGCGCGCGGGGAATCGGCGGTGGTGATTGGCGACGACGCGCTTATGAAGGTGCACGTGCATACCGAAACGCCCGATGCGCTGCTGGACTATGCTCGCAGCTTGGGCGAAGTGAGCCGCGTCAGCGTCGAGAATATGGACGACCAGCGCGAGCGGCTTGCGTACAATCAGCGCCAGCAAGAAGGCATGCTGCCTGCGCAGATAATCCCCAAGCCCATCCTTGCGGTGGCGTGGGGCAGCGGCTTGGAGGATCTGTTTCACCGCGAAGGCGCCGCCATTATGGTGGCGGGCGATACGATGAACCCTAGCGTACGCGAAATTGTGGACGCCATAGACAAGGTGCCGTCGGAATATGTCATTGTGCTGCCCAACAACAAGAACATCATCCCCGCGGCGCAGCAAGCCGCCGAAGTGTCCGATAAGACGGCGCTAGTCGTCCCCACCGCCGATATTCCGCAGGGCATCGCCGCGATACTGGAGTTTCTGCCGTACAGAAGCATCGCCGACAACGCCGCCGAAATGGAGCAGCGAATGGAGTGGGTTCGCACAGCCGAAATCACCCGATCCGCGCGCACGGTTACGCTCGACGGCATTGAGGCTATGGAAGGGCAGCTCATCGGGATGCTCGACCGGCAGTTGGTCGCTGCGGGCGACGGCTTGGCCGATATGCTGCTTGCGGTATTGCGCCGCGCCGATATGGACGATGCCGAAATCGTTACGCTCTACGGCGGCGATCCGCTCACCGACGAAGAGGCGGAGCATGCCATAGCGCAGGCGCAGACGGAATTCCCGGACATAGAGTTCGAATACTACTACGGCGGGCAGCCGTACTATCACTTCATCGTTTCAATTGAATAAGCATACTTGCGAGTGAGCGAATGAACATACGCATAGTTACCGACAGCACATCCGATTTGCCCGCCGACATCGCCGCCGATATGGGCATAACCGTCATTCCTCAGAAGATAATTTTCGGAGCTGAGGAACTCCGCGACCGCGTGGACATAACCGCCGACGAGTTCTACAGCAGAGTGTCCCATATGAAGACGCTGCCCACCACATCGCAGGCGTCGGTGGGCGAATTCGTGGAGTTGTACGAAGACATCGGGCGGGACGCCGACGCCATCGTGTCCGTGCATGTGTCATCCAAACTGAGCGGCACTCTCAACTCCGCCACGCAGGCGAGCGAGCAGGCGAATGTGAATTGCGACATCCGCGTGATTGATTCGCTGAGCGCGTCTATGGGTACCGGTCTGGTGGCAATGGCGGCGGCGGCGAAGGCGCGCGAGGGCGCAAGCGTCGACGAAGTGGCGAAGCACGCAGAACAAGCCGTGGAGCGAACCGAAATCTATGTGCTGCTGGACACGCTGGAGTATCTGGCGAAGGGCGGCAGAATAGGCAACGCGCGCGCAATGATCGGATCGCTGCTCAGAGTCAAGCCGATGATTATCATCAAGGACGGCGTGGTGGATGAGCTGGGCAAAGAGCGCACTCACAAGCGGGGCATGGCTCGGCTGGCGCGCGTAACCAACGATTTTGCGCCGTTCGAAGAGGTGGTGATTATGCACACCACCACGCCCGACGAAGCGCGCGAATTCGGCGGGCAGTTCCAAGCGCTGCTGCCGGAAGGCAAAGCGCCACGCATAGCGCAGATAGGCCCGGCGGTCGGCGCCTACACCGGCCCCCATGCGCTCGGAGTGGCGTTGCTGCGTTCATAGCGCTTCCCCGTCGAACGCCCACGCCTGCAGCATTCGTGCCGTTGCGCCGCGAAAACACGCCCATAGCCGCGTTTCACGCATTCGGCTTTTGCATTACAATTCGGCTATGACTACTGAGGATGGCGGCGCGCTGCGCCATACTTTCGCCAAGATATTGCGCTTGGAGCGGCAGGGCGGCTTTCGCAACCGCGCGGTCGCCGGCGGGATGGACGCCTTTCTGCAGCGGTGGCGCGCCGAGTTGCGCCCGATTGTTGACGCATCGGTTGCGTATGCGGATATGGACGACGCACAACGTCGCCGCTGGGTGGGCGAAGCGCTTGCCGTCGTCGGGGACGCCGCGCCCGAAACGGCGGCCGCATCGCGCGCCGCGCCCAACCCGGCCGCCGCCGCAAATACGGCGCAAACTGCCGCGTCTGCTAAGCCTGCCCCGAATTCGCCCGCCCGAAACGCTGCGCCGCCCAAGCCCGCCCGCAAACGCGCCGCGCCGCACCGTCCCGCGAATACTGCGCCGTTGCGCCTCGACGATGATGTTTCACGCCTCAGTTCGGTGAGCGCCAAGGTCAAGCAGCGCCTTAATAAGTTGGGCGTTCAAACCGCGCAGGATCTGATATACCACTTCCCGCACAGACACGACGACTTCACCAACATACGCTCCATATCTGAGCTTGCGCCGGGCGAAATGCAGACAATCATCGCAACGCTTTGGGAAATCAGTGAGACTAGCGGCAGGGGACGCTCCAAGTCGGCGCAGGCGGTAGTTAGCGACGACACGGGCAATATCAGGGTTATATGGTTCAACCAGGGCTATCTCGCCAAGACGCTCAAGCCCGGTGCGCGGCTTGTGATAAGCGGAGCGCCCAAGCTCTATTTGGGGCGGCTTGCGTTCCAATCGCCGGAGTATGAGATATTCGACGGGTGGGACAACGCCGCGCGGCTTGCGCCCGTCTATCCGCTCACTGACGGGCTGTATCAGCGCACGCTGCGCCGTTGCGTCAAAGAGGCGCTGGACAGGGCGTTGGCGCGCATGCGGGATTACCTGCCGTCGGATATGCTGCGCGCGCACGATTTGCTGCCGCTCAGGGACGCCATATCGCGGATGCACTACCCGGATTCGGCGGATGACGTCGAGCCGGCGCGCCGCCGTTTGGCGTTTGACGAACTGCTTATGCTGCAGTTGAGCGTCGCGCGCCGCCGCGTGGAATGGCAGTCGTCGGGCGGCGCCGTTCCGCTGCAATCGGACGACGGTAGGCTCGACGGCTTCCTGGATACGCTACCCTATGCGCTCACGGACGCGCAGCGGTGCTCGCTCACCGAAATCCTCGCCGATATGCGCCGCGATATACCGATGAGCCGCCTGCTGCAAGGCGATGTGGGCAGCGGCAAGACGGTCGTCGCCACCGCCGCGTTGCTCACCGCCGCGCTCAACGGCTGTCAAGCGGCGTTGATGGCGCCCACCGAAATCCTGGCCGAGCAGCACTTCCTCACGGTAACCGCGATGCTGTCGGACGGATCGCACGCCCCCAATTCGGATACCTATGTGAGCGTGCAGCTGCCGTCTTTCGACAAGCCGCTTGTGGTGGGACTGCTCACCGGCAGCCTGCCCAAGCGCGCCAAAGACGAAATGCGCCGCCGCGTGGCAGCCGCCGAAGTGGACATCCTAATCGGCACACAAGCGCTGATTCAATCGGCGGTGGACATTCCCAATCTTGCGCTGGTGGTGGTGGACGAACAGCACCGCTTCGGCGTGATGCAGCGAAGCACCCTGCGGCGCAAGGGCGGCCCGCCGCATATGCTTGCAATGTCCGCCACGCCCATACCGCGCTCGCTTGCGCTGACGCTCTGCGGCGATCTGGACCTATCGTCCATAGACGAACTGCCGCCGGGAAGACGGGAGATACGCACTCGTTGGGTAGAGCCGGAGCAGCGCGCCGCCGCATACGGCTTTATCCGCAAGCAAGTCGAGGAAGGGCGGCAGGCGTTTGTGATATGTCCGCTGGTCGAGGAATCGGAAGCGATCCAAGCGCGCGCCGCCACCGAAGAGTATGAGCGCCTCTCAAAGACGGTATTCCCCGATCTGCGGCTTGGCTTGCTGCACGGGCGCATGCGCTTCAGCGAAAAAGAAGAGGCGATGCGCCGCTTTCAGGACGGCGATCTTCACATCCTGGTTTCCACGCCCGTAATCGAAGTGGGGATAGACGTCCCCAACGCCAGCGTGATGCTCATAGACGGCGCAGACCGCTTTGGGCTGGCGCAGCTCCACCAGTTTCGCGGGCGCGTGGGCAGGGGGGCGCATCAGAGCTACTGCATGCTGCTGTCCGATGCGCCTGGACAAGAGGCGCGCGAGCGGCTGAAGATAATGGAGCGCGTCAGCGACGGCTTTCGGCTTGCCGAGGAAGATCTGCGCATCCGCGGCCCCGGCGACTATCTAGGTACGCGGCAGAGCGGGCTGCTTGACTTCAAGGTGGCGCGCATCACCGACCAGGACATCCTGCTGCTTGCGCGCAAAGAGGCGACGCGTCTGCTGACCGACGACCCTGATCTTGCGCGCGACGAGAACGCCGGCGTTGCATTACGCCTAGCCGACTACACCGCCGGCTTGTCCGCCGAGATGAGCTGAACGCCGTAGCCCGTAACCGGTTCATTCGCCGACTGCCGCGCGCCCGATAAGCGTTTGTCCAACCGCCTGAATTCAAGCGCCGGCGATTGCGAAATCGGCGATTGACATTCCCGCGCTTTGGGGCTTATATTGTGTAAGTTGATTGGACTTTTCTAGTTTTCATATCAATAAATTTCACAACAGAGGAGCGCTATGGCAAAGATAAAGCATATTGCCATCTCGACACAGGATCCGGAAGGCACGGCGAAGTTTTATACGGAAGTATTGGGATTAGAGGAAGTGGGCAAGGTCAGCGGGGAGAACGCAGAGGGGTTCTATCTGAGCGACGGGAATGTGAACCTCGCCATTCTGCGCTTCAAGAATCAGGTGGTCAGCGGCGACTTCGACCAGACATACAGCGGCATTCACCACATCGGCTTTCAGGTGGACGACGCAGAGGCGGCCGACCTTCGCTTGAAGGGCGCGTCCGTGTATCCGATGAAGGAAGTGAACGATGCGCTGCACGCCGGGATGAGCAGGGGACACGGCGGGCGCAATGTGGAGACGAAGTACAGCGGGCCCGACGGCGTTATGATCGACATATCGCAAGGCGGTTGGGTGGGCACCGATCCCGAATAGCCGAAACCGCATCCGGCATACAGCATAAGCGGCGGAGCCGTCCCTAGCATATAGGGACGGCTCCGCGTTTGCGTGAAAACCGGCGCTTGCGCCTAGCCGCTCTTGTGGAACAGGTTCAGCGCGGATCCTAGCCGAAACCATTCGAGTTGAGATTCGCCGAATGTGTGGTTCAGCTGCAGGGTTTCGGATGCGCCGTCGGCGTGCGCGATTACGCAGTCGACCGGCTTGCCGGGCGCAAGGTCGGCGAGTCCGGTTAGGCTTATGCGGTCGTCTTCGCGTATCTTGTCGTAGTCGGCGGCGTCTTGGAATGTGAGCGCAAGCAAGCCCTGCTTCTTGAGGTTGGACTCGTGTATGCGGGCGAAGCTGCGCGCGATTACCGCCGCGCCGCCAAGCAGCCTTGGGGACAGCGCGGCGTGTTCGCGGCTGCTGCCTTCGCCGTAGTTGTGGTCGCCCACCACAACCCACTTGACGCCCTGCGCTTGGTAGTCGCGGGCGTTGCGCGATATCGACTTGCCGGTTCCGCCGGTGAGGACGTTCTTGCCGGTTCCGGCGTCGCCGGTGTAGGCGTTGGTAGCGCCCATGAACATATTGTCGCTGAACTTGTCCAGGTGGCCGCGGAAGCGCAGCCAGGGTCCGGCGGGCGATATATGGTCGGTGGTGGTCTTGCCCTGCGTCTTCATCAGCACTGGCATATCCAGGAAGTCGCCGCCGTCCCACGCGGGCCAGGGCTGCATAAGCTGAATGCGCTCGCTGTCGGGGTCGACGGCAAGCTCAATGCCGCTGCCGTCGGCGGGCGGCGCTTC
Source organism: Dehalococcoidia bacterium (assembly GCA_965204605.1). Lineage (GTDB taxonomy): Bacteria > Chloroflexota > Dehalococcoidia > Lucifugimonadales > JADFKI01 > Bin90. Next base: position 2,449,670 of record OZ241999.1, on the reverse strand, counting down.
GTACACCGAACTGCCCGTGTCGAAGTTGTCCGCCGGCACTTCGGGGGCTGCTTTCGGCGGATCCAGCCTGAATTCGTTGCCCGCGGCGTCGGTCAGCGCGTCGGTCATGGGGTTGAAGGACAATCTGCCGGCGATGGCTAGCGCGGTAACGATTTCGGGGCTACCGATGAAGTTCATGGTGGTGGGCTGCCCGTCGTTGCGGCGCGGGAAGTTGCGGTTGTATGAGGTAACGATGGTGTTGGCGCGCTCGGTAGCCTCGCTCGCTCTGCGCCATTGGCCGATGCAGGGGCCGCAGGCGTTTGCCAGCACGGTGGCGTCTATGTCGAGCAGCGAACTCATCTGCCCATCGCGCTCGATGGTGGCGCGCACCTGCTCGGAGCCGGGCGTTACCATAAACGGCGTAGCGGTGGCGAGGCCGCGCGCCTTCGCCTGTTCGGCGACATCAGCGGCGCGGCTCATATCCTCATACGACGAGTTTGTGCAGCTTCCGATGAGCGCCGCCGATATGTCGTCCACGAATCCGTTGGCGGCGTCGGCCACTTCGGCCGCAAGCGCCGATATGGGGCGGGCGCGGTCGGGCGAGTGGGGTCCAACTATGTGCGGCTCAAGCGCGGCCAGGTCAAGCCGCACCACGCGGTCGTAATGCGCCTCAGGGTTGGCTTCAACCTCAGCGTCCGGCTCAAGCAGATGCCGATGCTTTTCGGCTATGGGGACGATGCCGGCGCGGTTGGTGGCGGCTAGGTATTTGCCCATGTGGTCATCGTAGGGGAACATAGAGGTTGTGGCGCCGATTTCAGCGCCCATGTTGGTGATGGTCGCTTTGCCGGTGGCGCTGATGGCGCGCGCGCCGGGGCCGATGTACTCCACGATGGCGTTGGTGCCGCCGGACACGGTCAGTTCGCCCGCCACATACAGGATTATGTCTTTGGGCGCAGTCCAACCGCTCATTTCGCCGGTCAGATACACCGCGATATGGCGCGGGTATAGCACTTCCCAGGGCAAGCCCGCCATCACCTCTACGGCGTCTGCGCCGCCCACGCCGACGGAACACGCGCCGAGCCCGCCCGCGTTGGGCGTGTGCGAGTCAGTGCCAATCATGAGTTCGCCGGGGAAGGCGTAGTTTTCCAGCGCGACTTGATGAATGATGCCGGCGCCGGGGCCCCAGAAGCCGGCGCCGTATTTGGCGGCGGCGGAGCGCAGGAAGTTATAGACTTCGCTGTTTTCGGCAAGCGATTCGCGCAGGTCGGCCGCGCCTTCTACGCGCGCCTGTATCAGATGATCGCAGTGGATAGTGGTGGGGACGGCGACGGAATCGCGCTGCGTCTGCATGAACTGCAGCATGCCCGTCTGCCCAAGCACGTCTTGCAGAATAACGCGGTCGGGGCGGGTTTGGAGGTAGCTGACGCCGGGGATCATCTCTTGCGTTTCGGGATCGTCAAGGTGGCCGAGCAGGACTTTGTCCGCAAGCGTAAGCGGTCTGTTGAGGCGGCGGCGCACGACCGCGAGGTTGCGCTCCATCGTCTCATAGACTTTCGCCGCCATTTCGGGGGTAGATTCGATTGTAACCATATTGCAGCAACCCTCCCAAGTTACAAACGAGCGCGCAGGTTGGCGTGATGGATGCCTGCCGCACGCTCTTGGTTTCGCTATTGTGTTTTAGATTAGCCTAGCCGCGCGAGAATCGTAATGAAGCCGCTGACCATTATAGTCGTCATTGCGCCGAACCCGATCCACATATCGCGGCGCAGCACCGATATGTGGGTGTCTATGCCGTCAAGGCGCTTTTCGGCGGCGCGCTTGCATTCTTTGAGTGTAGAAACACGCTCTTTGGTGGTCATCATTATTATCGCAGATGGGCAACCTATGCGGTTAGATGTCGTCGGAGTCGGAGAAGTAGTTTTCGTCCAGTTTCTTGACTTCGTAGGTGATTTCGGTCACCACGCCGACGCCGTGCTGAATCATAAGGACGGCGAGTTCATGTCCGTTGATGAGGCGTATGAGTTGGATCCCTGCGGAAATCGTTTGCGCCGCCTGCCTTGCCGTTGTACTGAAGTTGGAAGTGGTAATGAACACGCCTTTCGCAGCGCCGTTAGTGGCAAGGCTGCCTGAGAAGTTGCGGATTTCGGGTTCGCCGACCGTATTTTGCCAGCGTTTGGCTTGAATATAGATTTTCTCCAAGCCCAGCGGGTCTTGGTCGATAACGCCGTCTATGCCGCCGTCGCCGCTGCGTCCAACCTGTTGCCCGGTACCGTAGCCCATCTTTTCGAGCAGCGCTAGAACTATTCGCTCAAATTGATATGGGTCAACGCCTTTCAGCGCATCCAACATATCGTCGGCGAGTTTGTCCTGCAGTTGCTGATAGGCGGCGGCGATTATTTCGTCCGGATCTGCGTCGGATTCGTCTATGTCTGCGCTAGGCGCGGATGTTGCGGCAACGGGAACGGGCGCATCTGTTGAGTTATCGTCGCCGCCAATGCTTTTTAGTTGTTCCTGCTCTTGCTTCCATTTGTTTATCGCGGCATCATTTATAGGTAACCCTTCATGCTTCTTAATGAACTCTTCGCCTTGCCGCGTGATTTTGATTTGTCCTCTGCGTGGGTATTCAATCAAGTTTGCCCATCTTAGCCCCATAAGAGACCAACTCGATCGAGTGTACACGCGATTCGAGCCGGATGGCGATCTTTCGTCAATTTCATCAGGCGTAAGTGAGAATTTTTCGGCTATGGCACGGACGATTTCCCGTCTAGTAGATGGAGTTTCGCCCTTGGATGCAACAAATTCAAGAATTGGGCGGTGCACCTGGTTTTTGGTTGGAATGGGCATAGTTTTAACCTTTTGACGTCAGAACGCTGCTTTCCAAGTCATTATGTCCCCGGATTTGGATGGGGACAAGCCTGGGATCCGCAATGCTTGCTTGCGCCGCTATCGGGGGCGGCAGCGTGTCCATACAGGGCTTGGGGAAGTATGCGCTTGCGGCGGCGGTGTTGAAACAGCGCCATGCCCGATTTCGGTATGGGCGATGGCGCTGCGCGTTTGCGGGCGCGGGGTTAGCGCGGCACGTCGAAGTAGTCGTAGTTGATGTCGATGTAGTTGCGCCACTCTTCAGGCACATCGTCTTCGGCGAAGATCGCCACAACCGGGCAGACGGGCTCGCAGGCGGCGCAGTCGATGCACTCGTCGGGGTGAATGTAATACTGGTTGTCTTCGTCGGTGGTATAAATGCAGTCCACCGGACAGACGTCCACGCAAGCGCTGTCCTTCAGGTCCACGCAAGGCTCGGCGATGATATAAGTCATTTGGACAGAAACCTCCCAATTTCTCTCGCGATAGGCGGTTGAGCGTCGGACTTTTCGACGCATCTACGCAACGCTTGCATTATAAATCGGCTATGGCTTGCGTTTCAACTACTATGCGGCGCATACGGCTTGCGTTACGGACGGCAAGGCGATGTCAGGGCGTAACGCCGGCGTCGCGCAGCGCTTGGATTTGGGCGGGGGCGTATCCCAACTCGGCTAGTATGGCGTCGGCGTGTTCGCCGAGCGCGGGCGATGCCGTCTTGGGTTCAAGCGGCGTTTCGCTCATCTTCGCCAGCGGCCCGACCATCTTGAGCTTGCCCACTACCGAATGCTCTAGCTCCACCACAAGCCCGTTTGCCGCAACCTGCTCATCGTTCACAAGCTCCTCAACGAAGCGCACGGGGCCCGCGGGAACGCCGGCGGCGTCCAGTATCGTCAGCCATTCGGATACGCTCTTTTCGCGAAACAGGCGCTCGGCTTGCGCGGTGAGGTTTTCGTTGAATACGCGCGTCTCTTCACTGAGCATATCGTAGTTCGGCTGAAAGCGTATGTCTTCCAAGCCTAGTATGTCCGCAAGGCGCTTTCGCAGCGGATCGCTGAGGCAGCCGACCGCCAGCGCGCCGTCTTTCGCCTGATAGGTGCGGTAGTAGATGCCGGTGACCCTGCCGCGCCACGAATCGAAGTGTTCGCGATAGTAGGCGTGGATGTCTTCATACGAAGCGCCGGCTTCACGCAGAATATCCAAGGCGTCGAAGAACTCCGCGCGGCGTTCCGTGTCCGCGTTTGCGACTTCCATAAAGCGCATGGACTGCGCGCCGAGCGCGGAGCCAAGCAGGTTGGTCTCGATCTTCTGCCCTTTGCCGCTGCGCTCGCGGTGATAGAGCGCGGCGCAGACCGCCCACGCCGCCGCTATGCCGGTGGAGAAGTCCGCGACCGGCGTGGACTGCACCTGCTGCGGCACGCCGTCGTGTATCTTGTCTTCGGACGCCATAAGCCCGGTCATCGCCTGCGCTATGATGTCGTAGCCGGGGCGGCGGCTGTGCGGCCCGCTGCGCCCGAAAGCGGTGTTTTCGCAATAGATCAGGCGCGGGTTTATGGCGGACAGCGTATCGTAGTCGATGCCCAGATTGCGCGGCACGTCGGGGCGGTAGTTTATCACGACTACATCGGTATCGGGCATAAGGCGATAGACCACCTCGCGCCCTTCCGCTTTGGTGAGATCGAGGGGAAGGCTGCGCTTGCCGCGGTTAAGGCTGATGAAGGTTTTGCTTTCGCCCGGCTCGATGGGCGCCGCGTGCCGCCACGGATCGCCCCACGGCGGCTCGATCTTGATGACGTCCGCCCCCATATCCGCAAGCAGCATCCCGCCGAATGGGCCGGCGATAATCTCCGTGAACTCCAGTATCTTGACGCCGTCTAGCGGGCCGGGCATTGTGTCCCCTCCGTGATAGATTTTCGCAAGTTGGCAATCGGCGGGCGGGTTTCGCGCCTATTCTATATCAGAGCGGCTTGGGGCAACTACATAATCGTTCACAAATCGCTGTTTGTCTTAATCCTGCCTACGGCTTTGCGCGCTTGCGCCTTTGCGATTGGCGCATTCCCGTCAGCGTATGCGCTTTGTTGACGCTAATTTGACACTTTGCGCTTGAAGTTACAAGATATGCTTTGTCAAATGAAGCGCATCCAAATTAAAGAATGAGGTTTTTCGATGAGACGAAAGAGTCGCGGGCTTGCGGCGCTGCTTAACCTTCTGCTGCCCGGCGTAGGCTATCTCTATGTCGGCAGGCGGGTTGGCTTTGCGGTGCTGCTGTTTATAGGCTACCTGATTGGAGCGGCTGAGGCATTTTCCGACGATGGAACCCTTAGCGGATTCGAAGCGGTGGCAAGCATCATAATCGGCTTTGCCTTTGCCGTCGACGGATGGGGCGAAGCCGATAGGCGCAACAAGGGTTCGTTTGGCGAATGGTAGCCGATAGCCCAAATCACGGGCAACGGGTAGGGCGTTTGCCGGGCGATATGCGGAGCGCAGGACAAGATACGGAGAGAGAGCGTAACTATGACGAAAGTGTTGATAACGGGGATGAGCGGGCTTATCGGCGGGGTGCTGCGGGGGCGTCTTGAGGCGGCGGGCGGCTATGAGCTCAGCGCGCTGAACCGCAGCGCAGTGGATGGCGTGGAGTGCTATCGCGCGGACATCGCCGACTTGGATGCGGTCAAGGCGGCGTGCGAAGGCAAAGATGTGGTGGTGCATTTGGCGGCGTATCTGGGCAGCGACGACTGGGAAGGGCAGCTTAGGGGCAACATCATCGGGACTTACAATGTGTTTGAGGCGGCGCGGCTTGCGGGCGTCAAGCGCGTGGTGTTCGCCAGCAGCGGCAATACCATTCGCGGCTACGAACTCGTCGAGCCATACAAGTCCATTGCGGCCGGCGATTACGATGCGGTCCCCGCCGATTTTGCGCCGATTACGCATACGATGATACGGCCGGAGGGCATATACGGCGCGGCGAAGGTGTTCGGCGAGGCGCTGGGGAACTTCTACGCGGACGCCTACGGGATGTCCGTCCTTTGCGTGCGCATCGGGCGGGTCACCAAGAACAACCGCCCCAACGCCGCGCGCGACCGATCCATCTACCTGAGCCACGATGACGCCGCGCAGATCTTGCACCTGTGCATCGACGCGCCTGCCGAGCTCAAGTACGATGTGTTCCTCGCCACATCCAACAACAAATGGACTTATCGCGATCTGTCTCACCCGCGCGACGTGTTGGGATACGAACCAGTCGATTCGGCGGACGATTTCGCGTAGATGCGAAATTAAGCATACGGAGGATAAGAATCTTCTTATGGGAAATGAGGTTCAGAAGGCCTATGATGAACTAAGAAATGCCCTTTGGATGTTGGCGCTCCCGCTGATATTCGGGATTCTCTCGCTGATTATATCTTTCCAGTGGCTGATACAAGACCAACTATGGGAAGAACGTCTCCAAGAAACCAATCCAGTGATAGAGGAAGTCGAAGTATCAGGGTGCGATCAACCGCGGCCCGATGGTGATGGACACATATGCGCTCAATCCATTGATTGGTGGTCTCCAATTGATTCTACCGACTGCGAGGGCGGACAATGCTACATGCTTGCTTGGTTAGTGGAGATAGAGGAATCGTATTTTCCTGTCGTGATTCCTGGTTTGATACCACTTATCTTTTTGTTCGTAGTCATGAGGAAAATCTCAAAAGCGCGTAGGGCTTTGAAGTCTGCCTTTGACGCATATTCCTCAAATACCTCACCAAAGTAGGTGAAAGTCTGAGAAATACATTGAGGGCGTACAAATCACTGAAAGGAAAATCAGTCGTTAGCGTATGCCGCCAGGCTTTGCGGATCGAAGCGAAACTTGCGCCAATAGGCGTCCGTCAGCATTCGCTTGGCGTCTAGCCACGCCTGCGCTATGGGTTGGCATTGTGATAGGCGCACATACTTGCCGTCCAAAATGGACAGACACGCCTCAAGGTCGCGCTTGAAAGTGTCTATGTCGGGATAGGCGCGGGCGCTTATTCGGCGCAGGATGTCTAGCGCCGCCGCCTGCGATTCGTCGGGCGGCGCCTGCATTCGGCGGTGTATCAGCGTATCGATGCTTTGCTTGAACGTCGGCGCTGACTCCGTTTCGTAGGGCGTGGCGTATTCGGCGGCGTGGGTGGGCGGATCCGACGGCGGCAGATACCACTTCACCAACTCGAGATAGAAATCGTGCAGATCCAGCGGGGCGTTGCGGCTATCGGCGGGGCGCTCTTGCGCGATGCCGCCGATGTCTATGACCGTTATGCGCGCGGCGGCCGTCTCAAAGTAGATGTTCTGCGGGCGCATATCCAGCAGCAGCGCCCCGGCGTTGTGAAACGCCTCTGCGACTTCAAGCACGCCGCGCGCGATGGCGAACCTGCCGCGCCGCCGATGGGGGAATACGGGGTGAACCGCGAACAGGTTTTGCGGGATGCCGATGGGCTTGCGCTTGATGCCGTCGATCGCGCTTCCCACAAGCGGGATGCCTGCGGCGCGCTCTTCGACCATCACGGTATACGCCGCGCCCAGGCCGTCGCCAAAGTAGGCGTCATGATTTGCGGGCGTGGCATAGGCTATCATTCGCGCGACGTGGGGCAGCGCATCGCCGTGGCACTGGCGCAAGCCGATGACGCGCTCCATACGCCGTTCCACTTCTGCGTGATGGCCGCGCGCTATCAGCGCCGGATGCGGGCGCTTCACCACCGCCGCTTGCCCCGTCAGCGTATCCGTCGCGGCGAATGCTTCGGAGTCTGCGCCTTCGCCAAGCCTGCCCTCAAGCCGAAAGCGTTTCATATCCGTTGGCTCGATTTGCATCGTCATCAATGCGCCCTTGTAGTATGGAACAGCATAGAGTTTCAGTTAGGATACGATTGTCCCGCGCTTGCAACGCATCCGATAGCGGGTTGGTAAGCGCTTCCAATCGAATGTATCAATTCGTTGCGCTAGATGCGGCGCATCTCACACAAGGCAATTGCGTCTAATCATCGCTTGCCCGATATGCCGAATGCGAATAGTTGAGGATAACGCTATGCCACTCATCATAGGCATCACTGGTTCTATCGCCACAGGCAAGAGCAGCGCCTGCAGCCTGATGGCAGCGCAGGGGGCGGCGCATTGCGACGCGGATAGGCTTGTTCATCGACTCTACGATCCCGGCAAGCCCGCCTTCGACCGCATCGTATCCATATTCGGGCGCGAAATCGTGGGCGCAGACGGGTATATCGACCGCAAGATACTGGGTTCCAAGGTGTTCGGCAAACCCGACGAGATGTCTAAACTGACAACCGCAATCGGCGACATCGCGGCGGCGGTCAAAGAGGCGGTGGACGGCTGGAACGATACGCTGGGCGGCGATGATGTGGCGCTGCTGGAGGCGGTCAATCTGATCGAGGCGGGCTACGGGCGATGGTGCAATGCGGTATGGCTGTTCGCCTGCGAGGACGACACCGCGCGCCGCCGCTTGATGCAGCGCAACGGCTTTTCGGTGGATGAGGCGAACCAGCGGCTTGCGAGCCAGCGCGCTTGGCGGGAACGCGCGCCCGCCGCCGACCGCGTATTCCACAACGACGGCGGCTACGCAGAGTTTCAGACGCAAGTAGATGCGGCGTTTGGGGAAGCCGTCCGGCTGTGGCGGGATGGACGGCTTCCCGAATCCAAATACTACGGCTGGTGGGAGCGCCACAGCGTCCGCGCTAGTTCTTGAAGGCGGGCATAACCTCTTCGGCGAACTGCTCCAGCTGCTCGATGATGACGCTCTGGGGCGTTCCGACGGGCGTGCCTACGTTTATCTCTTGCAAGCCCGGATACTGCTTTTGGATGCCCAAAAGCTGCTCGGTTACCTGCTCCGGCGTGCCGATTAGCCACGAGCCGCCCTCTACCGCCTGCTCCAGCGTGGGCAGGTTGGCGGTATAGACCTTGTCCGGATCGCCCAGCGCGGCTATCTGCTCGTCGGTCAGTCCGCGCACAAAGCCCAGCGGCGCGAACATCTTCATATTCTCTTCGAAGAACGAGCGCGCTTCGCGGATGCCCTGCTGCTGCGATTCGGCGAGATACACCGAGAAGCTGATGATGAGGTTGCCGCCTAGTTCGGTTTCGCGTCCGTGCGCCGCCTCTACGCGCTGCCACGCTTCTACGACGCTCTGCTGCGCGCCGCCAGGAGCCGCGCCGCCGCCGATGATGCCCTTGATGCCGTGCTTCGCCATGAAGTTCAGCCCGCGCTCGCTTGCGCTGACTACCGGCTGCCAGCACTCCACGGGCGTATGCGTGGGGCGCGGCACAAGCGTAATCTCTTCCAACTCATAGCCCCTATAAGGCACGCCGGGCGGGATGGTGTAATGCTTGCCTTGGTGAGAGAAGGATTCGTTGTTGAACGCCTTGAAGATGATGTCGACCTGCTCTTCGAACAGGTCGCGGTTGGCGTCCGGGTCCAGCATCGGGGCGTCGAAGACCTCCACTTCGCGCGTGTGATAGCCTCTGCCCACGCCGAATATGCAGCGCCCGCCGGTGCGTATGTCCGCCACCGCGAAGTCTTCCGCAAGCCTTAGCGGATGCCACATAGGCGCGATATTGAAGCCGCAGCCGATCTTGATGTTATCGGTGATATGGCAGAGGTGAACTGCTTCCATCAGCAGGTTGGGGATGCACTCATAGCCTTCGCGCTGGAAGTGGTGTTCCGCCATCCAGAAGGTATCGTAGCCCTTCTTGTCCATAGTGATTGCGATTGCGTCCGTCTTGTCGAAGACGGTTGCCAGCCGCTCATTGGAATAGAAGCGGTCGTTGGCGGGCGTAGCGTCAAAGCCCATATCCTCCAAGTCTATATGTCCTGCGAACAGGCTGCCGAACCTCTTAATCATATGCGCGCCTCCAAAAGCGAAGTTTGTGGGATTTGGCGTCAATTGTAAAGAAGTAGGCGCAAGTGTCAAGCCTGCCCCGTACGAAACGCGCTTGTCTGCTATAATCCGACGCGCCTACTGCACCGCTATTTGTCTCTACCCTACGCTAAAAACCTAATCAGAACCCACGCCAAACAAGAGGAGGCCAATTATGCCAATCCAGGGACGCTATCTGTTCACCGCGAGTATGGACGTTCGCGCAGACAAGGATGCACTGTTCAACGAAGTGTATGATGCCGAGCATGTTCCGTTGCTCAGCGAGGTGCCGGGCGTGGTGTCGGTGGCGCGCTTTAAGACGCAGGAGCTTACGCTGGCAATCGGCGGCGAGCTTCGGACTATCGTAGTGGAGAACGAGCCGCGCTATACCGCCGTGTATGAACTCGAGAGCGCCGACGTCATCACGGGCGACGCATGGGCAGCGGCGTCGGAGCAAGGGCGCTGGCCCGCGGAGGTCAGGCCCTATACGCTGAACCGCAGGCATACGCTCAAGAAGCTCATACTGCCCGGCGAAGCCGATTAGAAGCGCCGCGCGAATGAAGCTCGCCATTCGTCCCGCCGCGCGCATAACGAACAGCCCGAACTACAAATGGTGGGCATTCGCGTCGGTGGCGCTGGGGCTGTTTCTGACGGTTACGGATCAGTCGGGGATGAACATCGCGCTGCCGCGCATAGCCGAACATTTCGGGGCGGACATTCCCACGGCGCAGTGGATGGCGCTCGGCTTCATTCTCAGCACAAGCGTTATGTTCATGCCCGTCGGACGCCTCTCGGACATTATGGGGCGCACATATGTGTACATGATCGGGTTCGGCGTGTTCATAGCGGGCGCGCTGCTTGCGGGATCGGCGCAGGCGTTTCCCGTGCTTATCGCCGCCAAAATCATACAGGGCGTCGGCGTTGCGGGCATCGAAGCCAATGGGATGGCGATGGTGGCGGACATATTCCCTGAGCGCGAGCGCGGCAAGGCAATCGGCTTCTATATGTCCATAATCGGCGCGGGCGCAGTGGGCGGCCCGGTCATAGGCGGCGTTCTGGTCAGCCAGTTCGGTTGGCGTTCCATATTCATCGCCGGCGTCATAGTGGGCGTCGCCGCGCTGCTGGTAGCCGCCGCCGTACTGCGCCGAGTGGATGCGCGCCGTCCCGACCCGGCGGAGCGCGCCGGTTTCGACTGGATGGGCGCCGCGCTGTCGAGCGTGGCGCTGGTCTGCTTCCTAGTTTCCATCACAAACGCGCATAGGCTAGGGTGGACGTCGCCCGCAATTCTGGCGGGTTTCGGCGGCGCCGCGTTGGCGTTGGCGCTATTCGTTTGGTGGGAGAGACGGGTTGAATCGCCGATGCTCGACTTGAGCTTCTTCAGCAGCCGCGTCTTTACGCTTGGCGTGGCGGCGCGCTTCCTGTCGTTCCTCGGCATGGCGGCAGTCTTCTTCCTGATGCCCTTCTACCTAGTGCAAGGGCTTCAGTACGATCCCGCAAGGGCGGGCTTGCTGATGGCGCCGGGTTCCATAGCCATAGCGGTATGGGGGCCGGTCAGCGGGCGGCTGTCGGACAGAATTGGGACGCGCTGGCTCACGGTGGTGGGGATGGCGCTGTCCGCGCTGGCGATGCTGCTGTTTTCGCGGCTGGGCGTCGACTCGTCGCCGATCGAGATCGTACTGTGCATGCTGCTTCAGGGGACGGGCATAGGGATGTTCTCATCGCCCAACACCAGCGCGATAATGACCGCCGTGGATCCGCGTAAGTTCAGCGTGGCGTCGGCGTTTCTGAACCTCACGCGCACATCGGCGGGGCTGAGCGGCATAGCGATATTCACCGCGATAGTGGTGTTCACGATGGCGTCTTTGGGGGCGGCGCCCGATCTTGCGGCGGTGTCTCAGAACGGCGGCTCCGAGGCGCGGGCGGCGTTTGTGGCGGGAATGAACAGGGCGTTCATAGCGGCGGGCGTTGTGATGATAGCCGCGATGATAATCTCAGCGCTGCGCGGCGAAAACCCGTCGGAGCGTGTCTGATGCGCTTTGCAGACGCTTCATCGGCGCATCAGCGCGAAACGGCGAAAATCAACCGAACCTTGAAATCAGGATAGCCGACGCATTGGCGCGCCGCACGGCAACCGCTCAGATGCCTCGTTTGGCTCTGACGAACTTGCGCGTCATATCGTCCGCGGCGGGGTTATCCTTTCCCGGAAAATGCACCGGAATATCGCGCTTGCCCACCACGGTGAACACCACCACGGTAAAGGGCTTTATCCGCATTAGGCTGCCGATGACGAGGTACAAGCCGATTAGGATGCCGCTTGCGCCTACTAGGAACAGGATCACTTCCAGCAGGTCATTCGCCCGCGCCACATTCGCAAGCGGTGGGATGATCTGCAGCACGGAGACGGCCGCGCCCACGCTCATGCTGATGAGTCCGGGGCGCATTCTGCTTTCCTGGCCGCCGTTGGACTTTTTGAAGCTCGCGATGTCGGATAACGCCACGTCGTCCGTAATCTCGCTGCGATCCTTTCTGTTCAGCGTCGCCACAAGCCGCTGATTGGTCAGTACCGCCCATTCGGCCTCCGAAAGTATCTCTTCGTCGCGCCTCAGCTTCACTTCAACCGCGCACATAGTCTCACCGCCGTAGATTGCAATTTTTGTCCAGCGTCCGTTGTCCATCGCCCTTTCAACCGCCCAATTCCGCTTCCGTCCATTCCATTATAGCCGTAAATGTCAACCTTCGCAGAGCGGCATCATGTCGCCGCGCCTTTGCGGTTGGGGCTACTTTATACAATTCAAAGACAATTTCAAAGAAAACGGCGCAAATCCCTTGACGGCGTTAAATGTTTCACATATACTAGCCTGTACGCAAAGTTATGGTGGACGCGGTTCACCAGCGCGGAGCGGGGACGGCTGTGAAATGTCAGCCGTTTTTTACGCACCTTAACAACTGAATCCTGTCAAAAACTAGACCGAGTAAATGATCCTTAATGTGGGTCAAGTTATTAAGAGTCTACGGTGGATGCCTTGGGGCCAAGGGCCGAAGAAGGGCGCGGCAAGACTGCGATAAGCCTCGGCGAGCTGTCTGGCAAGCATAGCCGGGGGTGCCCGAATGGGGAAACCCATCCTGGCTTATACCAGGATACCCTGCCAATAGAGCGGGGAGGTAAGCGGGAGAACTGAAACATCTAAGTATCCCGAGGAATAGAAATCAACCGAGATTCCCCTAGTAGTGGCGAACGAACGGGGAAGAGCCCAAACCTGTCGGGCTTAGTGGACTGGGGTCCTATGTCCGATAGGGGTTGCAACATGCGCCTGCTCGAACCTCAGATAGAGCGAGGAGTGAGAAACCTGAACCTTAGCCAAACGACCCTGGAAAGGGCGACCGCAGAGGGTGATAGTCCCGTAAGCGAAAAGGTTTAGGCTCCTGGCGTATTTGTTGAGTACCACGGGACACGTGAAATCCTGTGGGAATCCGGGGGGACCACCCTCCAAGGCTAAATACCCTTGGCCACCGATAGTGAACCAGTACCGTGAGGGAAAGGTGAAAAGAACCCCGGGAGGGGAGTGAAATAGATCTGAAACCGTGGACTTACAAGCCGTGGAAGGCTCGGCTTCGGCCGGGCTGACTGCGTGCCTATTGAAGAATGAGCCGGCGAGTTAATTTAGGCAGCTAGGTTAAGGAATATCAGTTCCGGAGCCGCAGCGAAAGCGAGTCCGAACAGGGCGCGAATCGGATGGGGGCAAAGTTGGAGCCGAACTTCCGGCGGAAGCCGCGCTAAGGCGCATCCCGCGGGGGCAACCTTGTGGGATAACCCTGAATGCGGCGGACGCCGGCGGGGAAGCGAAGATGGCGTCTCCGCCATGTCCGATGTGTTGTCTGGATTAGACCCGAAACCGGGTGAGCTACCCATGGCCAGGTTGAAGTTCGGATAATATCCGAATGGAGGACCGAACCCGTGTACGTTGCAAAGTGCTGGGATGAGCTGTGGGTAGAGGTGAAATGCCAATCGAACCCGGAGATAGCTGGTTCTCCCCGAAATGTATTTAGGTACAGCCTCAAGGCAGTTTTGTGGAGGTAGGGCACTGGATGGGCTAGGGGGCGTGAGCTTACCAACCCCAACCAAACCACGAATGCCATAAAATGATCCTTGGGAGTGAGACAGTGGGGGATAAGCTCCATTGTCGAGAGGGAAACAGCCCAGACCGCAGGCTAAGGCCCCCAAGTGTGGACTAAGTGTGAAAGGAAGTGGGAATCCCCAGACAGCTAGGAGGTTGGCTTAGAAGCAGCCATCCTTTAAAGAGTGCGTAACAGCTCACTAGTCGAGGGCTCCTGCGCCGAAAATGTAACGGGGCTAAAGTCCACCGCCGAAGCCGCGGAATTCGCGCAAAGCGCGGATTGGTAGGGGAGCGTTGTCAGGGCGTCGAAGCCGGAGCCGTGAGGCCCGGTGGAGCGCTGAGAAGTGAGAATGCCGGCATGAGTAGCGACAATCATGGTAAGAATCCATGACACCGAAAGCCCAAGGTTTCCTACGCAACGCTGATCGGCGTAGGGTAAGTCGGTCCTAAGCTGTAGCGTACCGCGAAAGCGATGGACAGCAGGTCAAAATTCCTGCACCACTGGCGCATCGTTCTAAGGCAGAGGAGGGACGCGGACAGGTAGGCGTGGCGCGCCCATCGGACATGGCGCGTTTGCCCTTGTAGGCGACGACGGGGATAGGCAAATCCGTTCCCGGAGCTGAGGAGGGCGAAAACTCCAGGGATTAACCCGGGGGAATTGCGCTGAACCTATGCCGCCAAGAAAAGCTTCGCTGCTAGAGGCGTCAGTGCCCGTACCGCAAACCGACACAGGTGGGCAGGGGTAAAAGTCCCCAGGTGAACGGGAGAACCCTCGTTAAGGAACTCGACAAGTTAGCCCTGTAACTTCGGGAGAAAGGGTACCCGTGGGGTGATGCCGCTTGCCGGTTAAGCCCTTGCGGGTCGCAGTGAAGAGGCTCAGGCGACTGTTTACCAAAAACACAGGTCTCTGCTAAGCCGAAAGGCGATGTATAGGGGCTGACGCCTGCCCAGTGCCGGAAGGTTAAGAGGCGAGGTTCGGCTTCGGCCAAAGCTTCAAATCGAAGCCCCGGTGAACGGCGGCCGTAACTATAACGGTCCTAAGGTAGCGAAACCCCTTGTCGGGTAAGTTCCGACCCGCACGAATGGCGTCACGACCTGAGCGTTGTCTCAACGAGGGACTCGGTGAAATTGCAAGGCCAGTGAAGATGCTGGCTACCCGCGACAGGACAAAAAGACCCCGTGGAGCTTTACTGTAGCTTGGCAGTGGACTGGGGTTATGGATGTGTAGGATAGGCGGGAGACTTTGAAGCCCGGACGCCAGTTCGGGTGGAGTCGACCTTGAAATACCGCTCTTCTATATCTTCGGCCCTAACTCCGTCAAAACCGGAGGACCCTGCCAGGTGGGCAGTTTGACTGGGGCGGTCGCCTCCTAAAAGGTAACGGAGGCGTCCAAAGGTTCCCTCAGGGTGGATGGAAATCACCTATAGAGTGCATTGGCATAAGGGAGCTTGACTGTGAGACCTACAAGTCGAGCAGAGACGAAAGTCGGGCAAAGTGATCCTACGGTTCCGTGTGGAAGGGCCGTGGCTTAACGGATAAAAGCTACCCCGGGGATAACAGGCTGATCACGCCCAAGAGTTCACATCGACGGCGTGGTTTGGCACCTCGATGTCGGCTCGCCGCATCCTGGGGCTGAAGAAGGTCCCAAGGGTCCGTCTGTTCGCCGGTGAAAGCGGCACGCGAGCTGGGTTCAGAACGTCGTGAGACAGTTCGGTCTCTATCCGTCGTGGGCGCAGGAGATTTGAGGAGAGCTTTCCCTAGTACGAGAGGACCGGGAAGGACGGACCTCTGGTGTACCGGTTGTTCCGCCAGGAGCACCGCCGGGTAGCCAAGTCCGGATGCGATAAGCGCTGAAAGCATCTAAGCGCGAAGCCAACTCCAAGATTAGATCTCCCATCCCGACTCCGGTCGGGAGTAAGGTTCCCGGTAGACTACCGGGTTGATAGGCCGCAGGTGTAAGATGGGTAACCATTTCAGCTGAGCGGTACTAATAAACCGAGGACTTGACCCACATTATGGTTCATTTACTCATCGCCAAACGCAGACGCATAACAAGCGCGCGCAAAGGCAAGACAGGATTCAGTATCAGGTGAACAAGCCGTCGGACGACGGCGGTCGGCTATGGGCTGGGCGCTCCAAAGCGCAAGCCCGCAACTGACTGCCGAAAGCCTACAACTCAATACGCCGCGGGGTGGAGCAGCGGCAGCTCGTTGGGCTCATAACCCAAAGGTCGCAGGTTCGAGTCCTGCCCCCGCAACCATCGCACACATAAGAACGCCCGCCAAATATCAAGGCGGGCGTTTGCTTTGCGGCACTGTACGCGAAAAGTGAACGCTTAACGGAGGGTCTATGACTTCTCAAACCACAGGACTGGTATTTGCAGAGCGAAAGATCGGGGAATGGGATATTCCAACCATTCAATTGGTTCAACCCGACCACCTGTTGCATCTGCCCATTAAAGGCTACATAGTCAACTCCATCACGGAAAATAAAGATGGGCTTCGGAATTGGAAGGTGCATGTAGCGTCCAATGTGAAAGATACTAGAGGCGGAAACCCATGGAATCCAAAAAACCAATTTGCCATTACGATTGGCTTCAGTTTCAACATCAATTCGGGTTGGCACGGGTATCGCCCTCTAGATGTGGAAAACTTCCTCAAGCCTGTAGTTGATGCGCTAACTGCCGGCCTTTTCTGCGCGCCTCAAGCTAATCCGCAGAATATCGAAAAATGGGACTACGACGACTCCAACTTCAACACATTGCTAATCCACCGATTGCCTGACGCGCGGACACGGGCGGGTGAGGGGATAGCCATATCGATTTCTGCAAGGTAGGAAACTGCAAGGCAAAGACAACGCCCGCCGGTTTTGCATAGGCATTCGGCGGGCGTTCTGCGTGTTCGCGTTGCGCGCTTTTATTCGCTGGGCGTGGCTATGAGAGGATCTGCAATCGGAACGGGCGGCGCTTCGCCCGCATCCCGCATATCCGCCACGCATTCGGCTACGAGCCGTCGTATGCCTGATAGCGCGTCGTCGGATGTCGGCGCAAGCCAGCTCAAAGACGGGAACTCGACGTATTGTCCAACGTATTCGGCGTATTCGGCAGACCAAGCAACTCTATACCTATATGCCATTGACTTGCCTTCATTCACTTAATAGAATTGTGTCTTAAATATACTGATGGACCTTGCGCTACATCCCATTCTAACAAAGGTATGTACATGTATTGCACGGATTGTGGAACTCAGAACGCAGAAAACGTTAGGTTTTGCCAAAACTGTGGCAGAAGCATGTCTGCGTCAGTGTCCCAATCCAGTGGGGCTAGCCCCGGACATGGTCAACCTATATTGCATAGTCCTGTAAGGGGCGTCCCGCCAAGCCATCTTGTATGGGCGATACTCGTAACCATCTTTTGCTGTTTGCCCTTTGGGATTGTGTCGATAGTTTACGCGGCTCAAGTCAACGGCAAGGTTGCCTCAGGCGATATTATAGGCGCTTGGCAGTCGTCTAACAGCGCCAAAACCTGGGCGTGGGTTGCCTTTGGCGTAGGGTTGATGGCAGGAGCTTTGTATCTATTGGCTGCTTTTGTCCTTGGGCTTGGCTAAGGCTTGGAGCAGACATTTGACCCAGTTCGATCCCTCTACTCCTGTTGATAGAGAATAAGATTGCCGTGTTGCATCAGAGTTTTCTCTTTCCCGCAATGTTACAACGTTGGGTATCGCCGAAAGCAGCGTATTGGGGGTTGGCGCTGTTGGGAATGCTGACAGCCGCGGCGCTCTATAATTTCGATCCTCGAATCCCCGGCATTTACCCAATTTGCCCATTCCTGGGACTAACCGGCTACCATTGCCCGGGTTGCGGCACATTGCGCGCATTGCATAGATTGCTTTATGGCGATGCGCTGGGCGCGCTTGGATACAACGCCTTCACCACGCTGGCGCTGCCGTTCATAGCGTACTGGTTCGCGGCTACGATGCTGAAATTGAACGGTCTGAAAAGAACACTGCCGATGTTCTTCATTCCGCATCAATGGATTTGGGCATTGCTGGCAGGGATCATTTCGTTCTGGATACTGCGGAACATTCCCGCTTCGCCTTGGAGCGTCTTGGCTCCGTAGCCGGGTCCGCCGCGCCACCACTCCCCGCAACACAAGCGCCATTACTGCGTACACCACGACGTCCATCTACACGCCCTTGCAATCAACATCCGTTTGCGCCGCGTCTATCCCGATTCCCGCAATCAGCGCTACCCAGTATTCCCCATACAAATAATCATTCTTTCAAAATATATCTGTACTCTATTCCAATCAAGCGGTAACCTATGTTCAATCTCAAGCGTTATACATAGCAACAAGTGCCCCAAAAGCCGTATGCGGCAGGACGAACCGCTCTTTTGCATTAGCCTTGCCTTTTGCATGGTGCTTTGAGATAAACATAAGATTATGCTAAAATGTATTGAGATTAGGGCAAGGCTTTGATAGCATTGACTACCCTATTTTCTGAAGCGCGCCGGAGCAGCGCAATCGCTCCAATCGGAGGATGCCTTGGACAGCCGCAACCTATCCACAACGGGCTACGGCGATGTTGAAACGCTGACGCTGGAGCTTGACCGCAACAGCGCCGACGATGCCTCCATCGGCGTAAGCGACTACACCGATACCGTCCGCGAATACCTCAGCGCTATCGGGCAGCATCGTCTGCTCACGCAGCAGGAAGAGGTAACGCTGGGCTTGGCGGTGGAGCGCCGCATGCTGCTTATGCAGCGCCGCGAAAGCCTATCCGCGCAGCTGGGACGCCCGCCTTCGCCGGCCGAACTCGCCGCCGACGCATACCTCGCGCTGACAGAGTACGCCGACACGCTCGCCGCGCTTGCCGACGTCATCGGCTGTGAGTTCGCCGACGGCGCCGCCATAAGCGAAATGCTGGCGCATCCCGAGCTCGCCGAAGCGGTTGACCTGCCGCTCAACGCTGCAGTCAAGACAGCGCTCGCCGAGGCGCTCCAGCTAGACGACTCCGCCGCCGCCGAGCAGATAGCGCGCATATCGCGTTTGCGCTGGCTGCTGCCGCCCGACGCTATCCGCCGCCTGGACAACGCGCCGGCTCACGATGCGCCGGGCTTGGAGAACACCGCGCCGCTTATCGCCGACTTCGACGATGAGCTGGAAGCGTGGTGGCAGTGGATTGACGCCACCGGGCGCGACGCCGGCGAAATGCTGACCAACTCCAACCTCAGGCTGGTCGTCAGCATCGCGCGCAAGTATCAGAACCGCGGGCTGCCGATGCTGGATCTTGTGCAGGAAGGCAACCTTGGGCTGATGCGCGCCGTGGAAAAGTTCGACCCGCATCGCGGCTTCAAGTTCAGCACCTACGCTACCTGGTGGGTAAGGCAGGCGGTTACGCGCGCGCTGGCAGACCAAGGGCGCACCATTCGGCTGCCCGTCCATGTGGTAGAGCGGCTTCAGCAGCTCGGATCGGCGGAGCGCGAACTGCACCGCCGCCTCGACCGCGAAGCGTCGCCGGACGAAATCGCCGACGAGCTCGGCTGGTCGATCCAAAATGTGGAAGCGCTTCTGCAGCAGCGCCAGCATACCGTATCGCTGGAAACCCCCGTGGGCGACGAGGACTCCACGCTAGAGGACTTCGTGCAGGACACCGGCGGCTGGGCGACCGACGAGATGGCGATACGGATGGTTACCCGCCAGAATGTGCTGGACGCAATGGACGACCTGCCGCCGCGCCTAAGGCTTGTGCTGACTCTGCGCTTCGGCTTCTACGACGACCGCCCCAGAACGCTGGAAGAGGTGGGCATGGAGCTGGGCGTTACCAGAGAGCGCGTGCGCCAGCTGGAGCGCCAAGCGCTGGACAAGCTTCGGCTGTCCAAGCGATTGCCAACCCTGTCCGCCTAGCCGCCGAACAGACGCCGCGCGCAAGCCACAGACGGCGCACACGTCGGGGCGCATCCTGCCGCACTTGGCTTTGGATGCGCCCCGATTGCTGTGCGCCGTTATCCGCCCTAATCGTCCGATTTCGGGCGCACGATTAGCACGGGGTTGCCGCTGGAGCGTACAATCGCTTCGGTTACGCTTCCCAGAACCCAGCGTCCCACGCCCGTCCGCCCGTTGGTGCTCATCGCAATCAGGCTGTCCTCAGTATCTTCTACATGCTTGACGATTGCGTTGCGGGCGTTGCCGCGCAGCGCCGCCCACGCGACATCCGCATCGTATTCGTACTCGTCCCTTATCAGCTGCGCCGTCTCTTCCAAGTAGCCGCTTGCCGCGGCGTCCGCCTGAGCCATCAGATCATCGGGGTAAGAGTGCATGCTGGGCATCGGGCCGCCGTACATCTGCGCCGGTTCGGGGACGCAGGTAACTATGCCGACGTTTAGGTTCAGATGCTTGGATAGCCCTATCGCAAGCGGCAGAACGCTCTCTGACTGCTCTGACATATCCAAGGGGATGACCACGTTTTTCGGCAGGCCGCTGAACGCGCGCTTGTCCCCTTCGCGCGGATGGATCACCAGCATAGGCACATCCGAATGCGGCAGTATCGCGCCGGTTACGCTGCCCACAATCATGCGCTGCAGCCCGGAGCGTCCGTTTGTGCTCATAGCCACCAGGTCGGGCTTGCGCTCTTCGATGTACTTCAGGATTACGGCCGCCGGCGAGCCGTATTCGGAATCCACTTCCACCTGCGCGCCGTCCGCCGCAAGCCGTTCCGATACGCCGGACAGGTAGCCGCCCGCCACGTCCACCGCGCTGCGCCTAAGCCGCGCCACGCCTTCCCGAACAGAGGATACGCCCGCGAATGTGTCCGCGTACTGATCGGATACCGCATGCAGCAGCACAACCTTTGAATTCAGGCTTTTCGCCATTGGAACTACATAGTCCAAGATGGACTCGGAGAGCTTGGAGCCGTCCAGCGGCACTACGATATGCTCAAACAAGGTACACCTCACGCGTAAGGCTTCTTTTGCCGTCTAAATCGCCGATGCGGGCGCAAAGACTGCCGGGGATGGATCGGAGCCCGTCCCCCGGCAGTCCCATAGCCGCTTTGCGCGCCTTGCGCCTAGCTGCCGTTTGCGCCCTGCAGCGCCATCGTAACCGCCGCCGGGTTCATGGGCAGTTCCGCCATTCGCTCGCCCACCGCATCGTAGATGGCGTTGGCGATGGCCGCCATTGGCGGCACGATGGACACTTCGCCCACGCCGCGCACGCCGTAGGGATGCGACGGGTTGGCTACCTCTACGATGACCGTGTCGATCATCGGCAGGTCGAGCGCGGTGGGCATCCGATAGTCCAGCAGGCTGGAGTTCAGCATCTGCCCGCGGTCGCTCATATAGTATTCTTCGTTGAGCGCCCAGCCGATGCCCTGCACAACGCCGCCCTGTATCTGCCCTTCCACGTAGCTTGGGTGAACCGCCTTGCCGGCGTCCTGCACCGCGGTATAGCGCAGGATGGTTACCTTGCCGGTGTCGGGGTCGACCTCAACATCTACGATATGCGTGGCGAATGCGCTGCCCGGCCCCGCCGGATCCAAGTTCGCGCGCCCCACAACGGGGCCGCCCGTTTCGGTCAGCCGCTCCGCCATCTCTTTGAAGCCGATGGTGAGTTCGGGGTCCGACTTATGGCTGAAAGCGCCGTCCGAGAAGCTTATGCGATCGACGTCGGTTTCCCACATCAGCGCGGCGCGCTCGATCATCTGCCGCTTCACATCCTGCGCCGCCTCGAAGCTCGCCCAACCGGTCTTGAACGCAGCGCCGCTGCCGCCGGTCATCGATGTGTAGCCGATGGTTTCAGTATCGCCCACCTGCGGGTTCACATCCTCGACCGGAATGCCCAGCACTTCGGCGAACTGCTGCGCCGCCGCCGGCCGCGTGCCGCCGATGTCCACCGAGCCGATGGTCAGGTTGACCGTGCCGTCGTAGTTCACATTGGCGGTAGCGCACGCCGCGCCCGCGCCGTTCATCCAAAAGCCGGTTGCCACGCCGCGCCCGCGATTCGCGCCCTCAAGCGGCGTTTGGTAGTGGTCGTGTTCCTTTGCGGCGACGTTCGTCTCTACGCAGCCGATAATCGGATTCACCACGCCGTAAGAGCGCCGTGTCCCCTCTTTCGCGCCGTTCATAATGCGAAAGTCCAGCGGATCTATGTCCAGGCGGCGGCAGATTTCGTCGATAACCTGCTCTGCGCCAAACGCCGCGCCCGGCGCCCCCGGCGCCCGATACGCCGTTGTCTTCGGCTTGTTGTTCACCACATCGTAGCCGTCAAGCCGCAGGTTCTCTACATCATACGGCGAGTAGATGCAGTTCATCGCGGCGCCCACCGGCGAACCGGGATATGCGCCCGCTTCGTACTTCAGATCCGCCTGAACCGCCGTCAGCTTGCCTTCATTCGTAGCGCCGATTTTCACCCACATCAGGCTGCCCGAAGTCGGCCCCGACGCCTCCAGCACATCCGCGCGGCTCATCGTTACCTTGACCGGATGCCCGCTCTTGCGCGACAGCGCCGCCGCCACCGGCTCCAAGTAGATCGTAGTCTTGCCGCCGAAGCCGCCGCCGATTTCCATCGGCACAACCTTGATGCGCGAATGCGGTATCCCCAGCACGCCCGCCGTGCGGTCGCGTATCTGAAAATGCCCCTGCGAGCTGCACCATATCGTAACCCTGCCGTCCGTCTGCCACCACGCCGTTGCAGTATGCGGCTCGATGTATCCCTGATGCACCGTCTTTGTGCGGAACACGCGCTCCACCACCACATCCGCCGCCGCGAAGCCCTTGCTCACATCGCCCAGCGTCATTTCGGAGTGGCTTGCGATATTGCCCTCATAGTTGGCGTGAAGCTGCGGCGCGTCCGACGCGATAGCCTCTTCTACCGTGCTTGCCGACGGCAGAACTTCATACTGAACGTCGATGAGCTCTAGCGCCTCTTCGGCGGCGTGCGCGCTGCTTGCCGCCACCGCCGCGATAGCGTGTCCCTTGTAGAGCGCCTTCTCGCCCGCCAGCACATTATTGCTCAGATGCTTCAGGTTCACCGGCGGCCCCGCCGTCAGCACCCGCGCCTCATCGGGGGCGTCCGCGAAATCGGCGGATGTGATAACCGCCATAACTTCCGGATGCGCCGCCGCCTTGCTCGTATCGATAGACACGATATTGGCGTGAGCGTGCGGACTTCTCAGCACCTTGCCGTGCAGCATGCCCGGCAGATTCATATCAGCGCCGTAGAGCGCCTTGCCCGTAACCTTGTCATACCCATCGTGCCGAATGGGGCGCTTGCCGACCACATTATATTCTTTGTTGGACAGAACGATGCTAGATGCCATAAGCGGCTTGCCTCCTCCCGTGTTGTTTGGAATGCGGATTTGAGGCGCATTGTAACACATACGGAGGGGATGTATCATACTATTGCGCGTAGCAAATCCCACAGCGCCTTTGGGCATTTTCATAGTTGAGCAGGCATTAGGTATAATAGTGTCCAAAGCCGTTGTCTTGCCTTTCTTATCTTATAGTAGGCTTACTTGACTTATGGGAAGGGATTGGCTTTTATCTAATATGAGCGGATGGCGAGTCCCGTGGTTTCGAATCTGCGGGCAAGCGAATGACTGAAAGGTGAACAATGACCGATATTCTTTGCTATGCGGATAGCTACATGCGCGAGTTCGAGGCGAGGGTTACGGAAGTTACGCCCAAGGGCGTGGCGCTTGACCGCACGGCGTTCTATCCGGGCGGCGGCGGGCAGCCGTCGGATAGCGGCGCTCTTGTGGTGGGCGATGCGGAGTATAGGGTGAAGAAGCTTTCGCGGCAGGGCGGGACGCTGGTGCATGAGCTGGACGCGGCGCCGGATGAGATGCCGGCGGTGGGCGCGGCGGCGCTGGGCGCGCTGGACTGGGAACGGCGCTATCTGCTTATGCGGACGCATACCGCGCTGCATATCCTCTGCGGCGTGGTGTGGCGCGATTACGGCGCGCAGGTTACGGGCGGCAATATGCAGCCGGGCAGCGCGCGAATGGATTTCGAGCTCGCCAATATGTCCGCCGATTTCGCGGAGCGCATGGGCGAACTGGTGAAACTCGAGGTGCAGGCGGCGCGCGATATCGAGGTAAAGACGCTGCCTAGGGAAGAGGCGTTCAAAATCCCGGATCTTATTCGCACGAAAATCAACCTGCTGCCGCCCGCCATCAAAGAGGTTCGCACGGTGAACATCTGCGGGCTGGATTTGCAGGCGGACGGCGGGACGCATGTCCACAATACGCGCGAGGTGGGCATGATTCACATCGCGGGACACGAAAGCAAGGGGCGCATCAACAAGCGCCTACGCATTCGGCTTGACGGCTGATAGCGCGGGGGCGGGTTTTTAACGCAAAGGCGCGGAGGCGCAAAGATGGGGTTGCCTTCGGTCGGAATTTCTCTTATGAAGAACCGATGGGAATAGGGCGGGCCGCATAAACAATCTATTGCGTATTCGGATTGATGCGTGGTAGCTTGATATGTTGTATCAAACAAGAGCGCAAATACGCGCTCAACTCAAAAGGGGAATTGAGCGCGATTGTAAAGCGGCTTTAACGCATCGTTAATTTGCCGTTAATATCTATGCCGTATCGTATTCGGTGTGAGTCGGTGGGCTTGATCCTCAAACCGACGGTTGCATACGGCGCGATTATCATTGCCACGCTCTTCGGTTGCCGAATATGGAAGCGCTAAGGTTTATATTTGTCCCCCTCCCCTCGCCTTAGGCGCTTTTTAATTCGGCTGATGTTCGGCGCATTGCTGGCGATTGCGTTGCCGGTCGCGCTGGCGCAGATTTCAAGCAGCAAGCCGCTGACGACGTCGTGGGCGGCCGCGCCTGAGACGAGCGGCGTTCAGAGGAGCGTAGCGTTCACGCGCACGCCAACCCCTACGCGCACGCCGGAAGTTGATAGCCGGTTCAGCCCGCGCGCTAACCAGTTCCCGGATGAGCAGCAGCCACCGCCGCCGCCACCGCCGCAACCGGGCAACCCGACGCCTACGCCGACGAACACGCCCGATAGCGATAGAGATAGCGGCGTCGGCGTTGGAATTGACCCGGCGGGCACGGCTACACCCACGCTTACGCCGACGAACACGCCCCGCAACAACATTGGCGTCGGCGTTGACCCAACGAACACGCCGGCGGTTGTTATAGAAACATCCACGCCAACCGCTACCGGCACTGTCACGCCTACGCCCACCGCCACAGGAACGCCTACACCTACGCCTACCGCTACCGCCACAGGCACGCCTACGCCCACTGCCACAGGCACGCCTACCGCCACGCCTACGTCTGATTTTCTGTTGCATGGCGATAAGCCGCGTCCGCCGCTTCCGCCGGGTCCGCCCGTACAGGAAGGCACGCCCACCCCTACGCACACGCCTGAAAGGCTATTCCCGGGCAATGATCTGCCCGAAACCACAGCGACGAGCACGCCCACGGCTACGCATACGCCCGATCGCTTTTGGGTTATCGAGACATACACGCCTACAAGAACGCCCACCGCAACCGGCACGCCTACTGCAACTGGCACACCAACGCCTACGCCTACTGCCACAGGCACGCCTACTGCCACAGGCACGCCTACTGCCACAGGCACGCCTACCGCAACCGGCACGCCTACGTCTGATTTTCTGTTGCCTGGCGATGAGCCGCGCCCGCCACTTCCGCCGGGTCCGCCCGCACAGGGAGGCACGCCCACCCCTACGCACACGCCTGAAAGGCTATTCCCGGGCAATGAGCTACCCGGAGCCACCGCGACGAGCACGCCCACGGCTACGGATACGCCCGATCGCTTTTGGGTTATCGAGACATCCACACCTACAGGAACACCTACCGCAACCGGCACACCTATGCCAACTGCGACCGGCACGCCCACTGCAACTGGCACACCAACGCCTACGCCTACTGCCACAGGCACGCCGACCGCTACCGGCACGCCAACTGCCACGCCGACGTCTGATTTTCTGTTGCCCGGCGATAAGCCGCGTCCGCCACTTCCGCCGGGTCCGCCCGTACAGGAAGGCACGCCCACCCCTACGCACACGCCTGCCAGGCTATTCCCGGTCAATGAGCTGCCCGGAGGCACCGCGACGAGCACGCCCACGGCTACGCATACGCCCAGTCGCTTTTGGATTACCGAGACATACACGCCTACAGGAACGCCCACCGCAACCGGCACGCCTACGGCTACGCGCACCGCAACCGGCACGCCTACTCACACGCCCACTGCCACCGGCACGCCTACTGCAACCGGCACACCAACGCCCACTGCGACCATCACGCCTACACCTACACCAACCGCGACCGGCACGCCTACACCTACACCAACCGCGACCGGCACGCCTACACCTACACCAACTGCCACCGGCACGGCCACGCATACGCCCACGGCCACGCCCACCGCTACACGCACCGCCACGCATACGCCCACCGCGACCGGCACACCCACGGCTACACCCACGGCTACACCTACGGCCACGGCTACGCCTACTGCTACACACACCGCCACGCATACGGCTACACCTACCGCCACCGGCACGCCCACTCCCACGCCCACTGCAACCGGCACGCCCACCGCCACGCATACGCCTACTGCAACTGGCACGCCTACGCCCACGCCGACCTCAAATGTCGGTATTCTTATTCTTAATCGAGAGCTTCTCCCCGACACGCCAACTCCCACGCCTACCGCCACGGCTACGCCAACTGCGACCGGCACGCCTACCGCTACACACACGGCCACGGCTACGCCGACTGCAACCGGCACGGCCACGGCTACACATACGCCTACCGCTACGCCCACGCCTACCGCAACCGGCACGGCCACGGCTACACATACGCCTACCGCTACGCCCACGCCTACCGCAACCGGCACGGCCACGGCTACACATACGCCTACCGCTACGCCCACGCCTACCGCAACCGGCACGGCCACGGCTACGCCCACTGCTACCGGCACGCCTACGCACACACCGACCGCAACTGGCACGCCTACCGCAACTCACACCGCCACGCATACGCCCACTGCAACCGGCACGCCCACCGCCACGCCTACGCCAACTGCAACCGGCACGCCTACGCCCACGCCGACCTCAAATGTCGGTATTCTTCTTCTTGATAGAGAGTTTCTCCCCGACACGCCAACTCCCACGGCTACAGCCACGGCTACGCCTACTGCAACCGGCACGGCTACAGCCACGGCTACGCCGACGCCGACCGCTACTCACACCGCCACGCATACGCCCACGGCTACCGGCACGCCCACGGCTACACATACGCCTACCTCTACGCACACGCCTACCGCCACCGGCACGGCCACGTCTACGCCTACCGCCACCGGCACGGCCACGTCTACGCCCACTGCTACCGGCACGCCTACCTCCACCGCTACACACACCGCTACGCCAACGGAGGTTTCCGCCGGCGCCGGCGCTCCCGGCGGAACAGAGCCAACAGCGACGATAACGCCAACGCCAACGCATCAGGCAAGGGCCGGCGCAGCCCCCATCTATGAAGGTCCGCCGGCAACGCATACGCCAACCGCAACATATACCGCAACGCATACGCCCACGGCCACCGGCACGCCCACGGCGACGCATACGCCTACCGCCGCCACCGGCACGCCCACTCCCACGCCGACGTCTGCCTTTCTAGAGTCGGAGCCCATCGGCGTAATGCCAATCGCGACGCATGTGCCAACCACGACGCATACGCCAACGCCAACGGCTACATATAGACCTAGTTACGGCGGCGGCGGCGGATCAGGCTCAAGGCGTACGCCGACGCCCGCTCGCACGCGCACGCCTATGGCAATGCCGACGTCCACGGCAACGCTCGCGCCCACGACAATGCCGACATCCACGGCGACGCTCGCGCCCACACCTACGGCAACCGCGCTTCGCGCTTATACGCCCACGGCAGCGCCGACGTCGACCTCAACGCCGATACCGACGGCTATGGCAGCGGCTCGGGTTACAGCCACGCCGTCGGTTAGGGGCGGCGTATCGGCTGCGCCTAGGTCGAGCGTTGCGGCGTTGGTCAGGGGCAGCACGGCGACGCCTACCGCTACTCCGATTGCGACGGCTGCATCGCCGGCGGCGGCTACGCCTACGGCAAGCGTTACGGCGACGCGCACATACACGCCGAGCGCGACGCCCACCGCCGCCACTACGATTGCGGTTGAGCGCGCGCCGAGCGCCACGCATGAGCCCACCGCGACGCCTACTGCAACGCCCGCGCTCGCATCCGTGATTGCGCTGGTCGCCACCGCCGCGCCTCAGCCGGGCGCAACGGCGTTAGCGGCCGCGCCAACGGTCGAAATGGCGCGCGCCACGCTGACGAATATGCCGGACGACGGCGGCTTCCCTCTGTGGCTGCTACTAATCCCGGCCGCGGCGTATATGGCTTGGAGCGTATGGCGGCGCTATCGGCGCTATCGGGCGAGTTAGCGTCGCGGCGCTGCGCCGGGAAGCTCCAAACGCAGGGGCGCAGAGGCGCAAAGATATTAGGGACAGGGGGCTGTCGACAGAATTTCTCTATGAAGAACCGATGGGGATGTGTTAATGTTTTGTAGGGGATGTTGTGATTTCTTCTGTGAAATTCTGGATAGGCATCGGTTTGAGCGCGGCGCTGATAGCGCTGTTTCTGCTGACCGTCGACGTGCGTCATATGCTGGCGGCGCTGGCGCAGGCTAACTACGTCTATGTGATTCCGGCAATTGCGCTTTACCTGATAGCGGTGGTGTTTCGGACGATGCGCTGGCAGGCGCTGCTGGGGCATATGAAGCATGTGGGCGTGCGGCGTCTGTTTCCGGTGGTGGTGGTGGGCTATATGGCGAACAACATTCTGCCGATGCGGTTGGGCGAGCTGGTTCGGAGCTATTATCTGGGCGAGCGCGAGGGCATAAGCAAGACGGCGTCGCTGACTACGATATTCGTGGAGCGCATGCTGGACGCGCTGACGCTGTTGTTCTTTATAGCGGCGATAGCGCTGTTCGTGCCGCTGTACGGACTCGCGGAGGGATTGGGCGAGTGGTCGGGCGTGGCGTGGCCGTTGCTGGCGGCGGCGTTCAGCGTGCCGTTTGTGGCGGCGTTTGGCGCGCTGGTGGCGTTTGCGGTGTTTCCTGATCGCGCGCGCGCGATTGCGCTGACGCTGATTCGGCCGCTGCCTCAGCGCTTCGAGGCGATAGCGCGCCATCTGATTGACTATTTTCTGCACGGGCTAACATCGTTGCGCAGCCCTAAAACGCTGGCGCTTCTGTTCGTGCTGTCCATTCCGGTATGGCTGTTCGAGGCGGGACTGTTCTATATGGTCGGGCTATCGTTTGACTTGGATAGCGCATACGGCAGCCCGATGCAGATGGCGATTGCGATGGTGCTGGTGTCGGCGGTGGCGAATTTGGGCGCCTCGGTGCCCGGTTCGCCCGGCGGCATCGGCTTGTTTGAGTTAATCACGCGCGAAACGCTGCTTCTGCTGCCGCTGGCGATGGTGGACAGATCGGCGGCGGCGGGCTTCGCCACGGTTACGCACGCCTTGCTGCTGCTGGTGATGATAATTCCGGGGCTGGCGTATCTTTGGACGGAGAATGTGTCGCTGCGGCGGTTGGTGCGGACTTCGAGAAGCGCAACGGCCGACGGCTCTGGGGCGTTGAGCGGGCCGCGCGTCGGCGAGGGATAAGGCTAGGGAAGGGATAGGCTATGCGCGTAGGGATAATCGGCGCGGGCGCGGCGGGACTGGCGGCGGCGTATGAACTGGGACTGCATGGGCATCGCGCGGCGGTATATGAGCGCGCGGATTTCCTGGGCGGGCAGGCATCTACCTTCGATGTGGGTGGCGCGCGGCTTGAGAAGGGCTATCACCACTGGTTCACCAGCGATACGGACATTGTTGACCTTACGCATGAAATCGGGCTGGGGCATCAAGTTCGTTGGATAGACTCCAGCGTCGGCACGCTTTGGGACGGCCGGATTTACCCATTCGTTACGCCGATGGATCTGCTGAAGTTCACGCCGCTGAGTGTGCTCGACCGCATGCGCTTGGGCTTGACTACGCTGTACTTGCAGCGTCAGAAGGACTTTCGCAAGTATGAGGGAATTACGGCGGACGAATGGCTGCGGCGGCATTCGGGCAAGCGCGGGTATGAGGTGTTTTGGGGGCCGATGCTGCGCGGCAAGTTCGGCGACGACTACTATAAGGATGTGGGGATGGCGTGGATGTGGGGCAAGGTGCAGACGCGGGTGAAGTCGCGCGGCAAGGGTATGGTGAAAGAGAAGCTGGGCTATCCGATAGGCAGCTTCGGCGAGGTGTTCGACGTTCTGGCGGACAAGGTGCGCGAGCAGGGCGGCGAGGTACATCTGTCGGCGGCCGTGGAGCGGGTGGACGCGCGGGACGGCGGCGCGGTCGGGATGCGCGTGGCGCTGGACGGCGGGTCGGCGCGGGATGAGCGCTTTGACGCCGTTATTGCCACAACACCGTCGTATCTGTTCCCTAGGCTGGTGGACGGGTTGCCTGATGATTACCTGCGGCGGCTTACGGATGTGAACTATATGGCGGCGGTTCTGGTTATCCTGGTGCTGGATCGGCCGCTTACGAATGTCTATTGGCTTAATGTCGCCGACCGCTCCATCCCGTTTGTGGCGGCAATAGAGCATACCAACCTGATTGGGCCCGAGCATTACGGCGGCAAACACATCGTCTATCTGTCCAACTATCTGAGTACCAATCACCCGATGTTTCGGATGGGACACGATGAGATTTTGCGGGAATATCTGCCGCATCTGCGAAAGATAAACCCGGACTTTAACCCGTCTTGGATAGAGACGAGTTACCATCATCGTGTAGGCGCGGCGCAGCCCATAATCGGGACGAACTACAGCGTGCGCATACCCGCGCACCGCACGCCGTTCAGGGGACTGTATCTCGCCAACACCACGCAGGTGTACCCGGAGGACAGGGGGACGAACTACAGCGTGCGTATGGGGCGCGAGGTGGCGCGGATGGTAATGGGGGATTTGGGGTAAGACAAGGCGGGGATTGCTGCGCTGCGTAAAATCGGCATTATGATGTACAGCGATTGCGCCGTATGCGAACCGATTGGCGGGGGACTTGCAGCAGATGGACATAAGCGAGCTGACGCGAATTAACCGCGACGAGATCCTTCGCTTCGCCGAGATGCGTGGCGCTTCCAATGTGCGCGTGTTCGGCTCCGTGGCGCGCGGCGACGCCGATGAGCGCAGCGACTTGGATCTGCTGGTGAATATGGACGACGGCAGGAGTTTGATGGATCTTTGCGGCTTCTTGACCGACGTAGAGGAACTTCTGGGGCGCAAAGTGGATGTGGTTGACGAAGGCGGGCTTAGCCCGTATCTGAGAGAGCGCATTCTAGCAGAGGCGAAACCGCTGTGAGAGACGCCGAAAAGGACAACGCCGTCTATCTGCGGCATATCTTGGATGCCGTAGAGCGCATTGAAAGGGATACCGCCGGGGGCAAGGCGAAGTTCTTCGAGTCCGATCTGATTCAGCGCGCCGTTCTGTATGACATCGCAGTTATAGGCGAAGCGGCTAGAAATATCTCCGATTGGCTGAAGCAGGCGCATCCCGACGTCCCGTGGACGCAGATTATCTCTATGCGAAACAGGGTAGTCCACGAATACTTCAATATCAGGTTGGATCTGGTATGGCAAGCAGTTGAAACCGAACTGCCTGAACTGAAGGCTCACGCAAGCGCGATGCTGGCAGAACTGGGATAGAGACGGATTGCGCCGTAGCGTTGCCTTCCGCGTTCTTGCCCGGCGGCGTGAATCCTAATCATAGAGCGCGCTAGAAGGTTGCGTTTGCGGGGCTTGGCAAGTATCCTATTAGGCGGTGAATATTGGGCGTGAGATAGCCTCAGTCAAGCGTAAGGAGCTTGCCCGTTGAGTGCGCAGAACGATGCGCTTAGGGAGCGCGTGAAACTTGCGATTGCATCGCAGACGAAGACGAACGTCAATGTGCTGTCTTCGTTGCATGCGGTGCTGGACGATTTGGGCTACATTCCGGATATGGCGATAGAAGAGGTAGCCGATTACACGCAGACCACGATAAACGAAGTTTGGGGCGTGGCGTCGTTCTACACCAACTTTAGGTTCACGCCGCCGGGCGATAATGTGGTTGAGATATGCTGGGGGCCTACCTGCCACCTGCTTGGCGCGCCCGAAATCTTGAGCGCGGTGATGGCTGAGCTTGGGCTTGCGGATGAAGGCGAAACGGCGGACAACGGCGTTAGCCTGAAGTACAACACCTGCTTGGGGGCGTGTTCCCAAGCGCCGGTGATGATGGTGAACCATCGGCTCGCGGGGCGTATCAGCGTCGATTCGGCACTGCGTCGCGTGGGCGCGCTTCGGGACGCATCACGAAACGGCGGCACTCACTAGGTTTTTTCCATGCGCCTGCCAAGTTCTGATTGAACGGGGCAGCGTTTCGGCGGGTATAGGCGATACGGATATTAGGATAGGCTATGCCTCAATATGAGGAATTGAAGGCGCAGGCGGGCAGCCGCTGGCTGGAGCTGACGGCGGGCGGCAAGCCGTGGGCGCGTATCGGAACGGCGATGTGCGGCCACGCCGCGGGCGCATTCGAAGTACGCGACGCGCTTATATCCGAGTTGGATAGGCAGGGCGTCGACGCCAACATCGACGAAGTGGGCTGCCTAGGCATCTGCTACGCCGAACCGCTGGTGGATATACAGAAGCCGGGCGGTTCGCGCCTGTTCTTCAGCAATGTCGCTCCGGACGACG
Organism: Dehalococcoidia bacterium; assembly: GCA_965204605.1. GTDB lineage: Bacteria > Chloroflexota > Dehalococcoidia > Lucifugimonadales > JADFKI01 > Bin90. The sequence continues at coordinate 2,417,062 of OZ241999.1, read as the reverse complement.
TGCCCGGCATTGTTCGGGATGTGTTGGTGAACGATAAGCTGCCGCGCGCCAATCTGCTGGGGTATCTGGGCGATACGCCGATAGATGGCGCGCCGAACCTCGCCGAACTGCCGGGCATAAAGATGCAGCAACGGATTGCGCTGCGAAACGCCGGCGTTGCCGCGCCCTCCGACATCATGCAGTACATCGCCAACGGCGGCTATGCTGGGCTGCATAGAGCGCTGTTTGAGATGCAGCCGGAAGAGGTAATCAAAGAGGTTACGGACTCTGGGCTGCGCGGCAGGGGCGGCGCGGCGTTTCCCACCGGCGTGAAGTGGAGCTTTATGGTGCGCTCCGATCCGCCCAAATATATCCTGTGCAACTGCGAAGAGGGCGATCCTGGCGCTTACAACGATAAAGGCATTCTGGAAAGCGATCCGTACACGTTGCTTGAGGGTATGTGCATCGCGGGCTATGCCACCGGCGCAACAAACGGGTTTGTGTTCATTCGGCACGGACACGATGGGCCGATAAGCCGCACAGAGCGCGCCATAGAGCAGGCTTATGAGTACGGACTGCTTGGGCAGAACATCCTGAACTCCACATTCAACTTCGATATAGAGGTGGCGCTGACGGGCGAATCGTATGTGGCGGGCGAAGAGACTGCGCTGATGGAGGCGATAGAAGGGCATCGCTCGCAGCCGCGCTATCGGCCGCCGTTCCCCGCGGCGTTTGGCGTATGGGGAATGCCCAGCACAATCAACAATGTGAAGAGCCTATCGTATGCGCCCGAAATCATAGCCAAAGGCGCCGAATGGTTTTCGTCAATCGGCGTCAGCCGAAGCGCTGGCACCGCGATTGTGTGTCTCAACGGCAAGGTAAAGTATCCGGGCTTGTACGAAGTGCCGATGGGGCTGACGCTTGGGCAGGTCATCAACGACATCGGCGGCGGCGTTCCGGACGGCAAGCGCCTGAAGATGCTGCAGACGGGCGGCCCGCTCGGCGGCGTGCTGGGCGCTGACAGCCTAGGCGTTCACATCGACTTCGATGAGATGCGCGAGGCGGGCGCTATATTCGGCTCCGGCGGCGTCATCGTCATAGACGAAGACACCTGCGCCGTGGACATTACGCGCAACCTTGTGGCGTTCACGCAGTACGAATCGTGCGGCAAGTGCTTCCCATGCCGCCTGGGCATGGAGCAGCTTCTAGAGGTGGTTAACCGCCTGGCGCGTTTCGAGAGCCGCCCGTCGGATCTTGACCTTATGCGCAACATAGGCAGGACGATGGAGTCGAGCTCGCTGTGCGGGCATGGGCAGCTAGGCTTTGGTCCCATACGCTCGGCGCTGCAGCACTTTGAGGCGGACTTTATGGCGCATATTCAGCAGAAGCGCTGCCCCACGGGGAGCTGCCTGCGCCCCGCGGTCTATCCCAAGAACACCCGCCCCTACGCGATGGACGCTATCAGCGCGCCGATGCCGCAGCCGATTGTAGAAAGCGCATAAGCCGGCAAAAGCCTGTCGATGCGCGGATACGCCGACGGGCGTCCCCGCTAAACGGAGATGAGTATGGCAGACCAGATCAGCCTGACGATAGACGGCGTTGAGGTAAAGACGGATCCGGGCAAGATGGTGATTCAGGCGGCGATGGACGCCGGGATGTACATTCCGTACCTGTGCTACTATCCGGGGATGAAGCCTTTCGGCGCCTGCCGCATGTGCGTGGTGAAGGCGGAAGCGCCCGGACGCGACGGCGAATATCGCCCCCTGCCGGGCAGTCCGGCATCCTGCACCACGCCCGTTATGGAAGGCATGCGCGTTACCACCAACTCCGACGACATCGTTGAGCTTCGGCGCGGGATTATGGATCTTCTCATATCGGAGCATCCGCACGGCTGCCTCACCTGCCATCGCATCGAACTATGCGGACCCTCAGACATCTGCCTGCGCCATGTATCGGTCAACGATAGGTGCGTAACCTGCCCCAAGAACGAGCGCTGCGAACTCAAAGACACCGTGCGGTTCCTGGAAATGGATATGGAATCGCCGCTGAGTTACAACAACCGCAATATGCCGCTTGCGGTCAGCGATCCGTACTGGGATATGGATATGAACCTTTGCATCGTTTGCGCGCGCTGCGTGCGGGTGTGCGACGAAGTTCGAGGGGACAGCGCGCTGACGCTGCTGCAGCGCTCCGATCGCGTGCTGATTGGCACATCTCAGGGGACGTCGCTGCTGGAGTCGGGGTGCGAATTCTGCGGCGCTTGCATCGACGTATGCCCCACGGGCGCGCTTGTGGAGCGCAAGTACAAGTGGGACAAGGCGGTCGACGCCGTCAAGAGCGTCTGCCCTCACTGCCCGGTGGGCTGCCAAATGAATATGGAAGTGGACAAGCGCAATCGGCTTATCCGACCCACAACCGATATTCACGCCCCCGCCAATCAGGGGCAGATGTGCTTTAAGGGTAAGTTCGGGTTGGACTTTGTGAACAACGCGCGGCAGCGCATCGGCAAGCCGCTTGTGAGGCGCAACGGCGCGCTGACTGAAGCGTCTTGGCCGGATGCGCTCGACGCGGTGGCGCAACGGCTCGATGATTTCCGGGACGACGGCTATGCGCTTGTGGTTTCGCCGCGCGGCACGAATGAAGACAACTACATCGCGCAGAAGTTCGCGCGCGCCGTGATGGGCAGCAACACGATTGACATATCGTCCAACTTGCGCCCCGAACTGACCAAGCCGCTGGGCGAATTGCTGGGACGTCCCGCCGCCACGAACACTATCTGGGAGCTTGAGCAGGCAAGCGCAATCTTGGTGGTGTCCTCCAATATGACGGAAGAGCAGAATGTGATGGCGGTGCCGATCAAGAAGGCGGTCAGCGCCGGGGTGGCGCTCATCGTGATAGATCAGCGCGAAACTGAGCTTGCGCGCGTCGCCAAGATATGGCTGCGCCCGCGCCCTGGCAGCGAAACGCTGCTCATCGGCGGCATGCTGCGCGTCATAATGGAAGAATCGCTCGACGACCACGAATTCATCGCCAACGAATGCGACAATTTGGATGAATTCAAGAACAGCCTTTGGGCGTTTGACCTGCTGAGGGTTGAACGGCTCACCGGCTTGCCGCAGGCGGACATTCGCGCCGCCGCCAGGGAATTCGCCGCCGCAAAGCCAGGCGCTATCCTATACGCCCTTGAGACGCTTGCGCCCGATCTGCGCGAAGACTGCGTGCGCGCATTGGTGAACCTCGCGCTGGTAAGCGGAAGCCTGGGCAAGCCTTCATCGGGATTGTATCCGCTGTTCCTCGGCGCAAACGAACAGGGTTCCAAGGATGTGGGATGCGCGCCCGATTACCTGCCGGGCTATCGCGATGTCGCGGACGATGCAGCGCGCCGCCGCTTCGAGCAGGCGTGGGACACCGAACTGCCCGCGCGGCCGGGCGTGGGCATACGCGAGTACGCGGACGCTATCAACAACGGCGCAATAAAGGCGCTGCACATCATCGGGGACAGCCCGAACTTCACCAACGGCGAGCTGGGCGAGTTTGTAGCCGCCGCCAAAAAGTTGGATTTTCTGCTGGTACAAGATACTTTCCCCAACGAACTGACCGAAATCGCGGACGTTGTGTTGCCCTCAATGACCTTCGCCGAGAAGGCGGGAAGCTACACCAACATAGAACGCCGCGTGCAGCTGCTAAAGCCGGCGATAGGCGCGCGCAACGATGCCGACGCCGATTGGCGCATACTTTGTCAGATCGCCCGCCGAATGGGCGCCGACGGGTTTGAGTTCGCCGATGCTGAGGACGTATTCGACGAGTTCAACAACCTGTGGCAGCCCTACGGCGGGATTACCTATGAGCGCCTGCGCTCCGAAAGCCTGCTGTGGCCCTGCCCTGCGATTGATATGGTCGACACGCCGCGCCTGTACGCCGAGGGCTTCCGCAATCGCAGCGTGGCGCTGACGCCGCTTAAGTTCGCGGAGCCGCCGTCGCATTCCGACGAAGAGCGCCCGTTCATGCTGGCGAGGGGGCGAGTGCTAAATCAGCCGGAGCGCCCGATTGCGATACATCAGGATAGGGGGCGCAACTACATCAGTCGCGATGATGTGATAGAGATTCATCCGCAAGACGCGGCGGCGCTTGGCATCGCAGAGGGCGATAGCGTTGAGGTTCACACGTCCGACGGCGTTGCGCGCGGCACGGCCGCCTTGATTGGCGCGCAGCCGGGACTGCTGTCGGTTACCACGCTGTTCGGGCAGATGATAACCGATATCGAGCGGTCGCGCGCGCCGGATCCGATGCTGAAAGTCCCCGCGCTGCCGTTGCTGCCCGCAAGCATCGTCAAGGTCGAGGCGGCAATGGCGGCCGCCGACTAGACGCCGCGCATAGCGTTGTCTAGCATAACCCAAATAGCCGAACCGCTTACTTCGAAAGCGCGCCTTAATAGCGGATATAAACGCCGATGGAAATGAAAATGAACGAATGGAGAGTGTTACGCAATTGACCACGATGAGGGGGCGGCGGCTCGCTCCGAAACTAGCCGAAACCACGATTTTGAGGCGCGAGGAACTTACATCGGATCTTTGGCTTATGTGGCTGCAAAAGCCCGAAGGCTTCGCCTTCAAGCCGGGCCAGTATTGCACCATCGGCGTCGACGGCATTGAGCGCGCCTACTCCATCGCATCCGCTCCGCACGAAGAAGACTTGGAGCTTTTCATTGAGCTTGTGCCATATGAAGAGGGCGGGCATCTCACCCCGCTGCTGTATGCGTTGCAGCACGGCGATAGGGTAACCATACGCCCAAGGGCTAAGGGCATATTCACATTCAACCCCAATTTCAAGAACCATGTGCTGGTAGCCACGGTTACCGGCGTTGTGCCGTATGTGAGCTACATGCGCGATTACCTGCATCGCGGCGAAAGCGGGCATCGCTTTTATGTGCTTGAGGGCGCAAGCTACATGGACGAATTCGGCTACGACGACGAGTTCATTCGCTTGGCGGCGCAACGCCCCGATCTGCTGACATTCATTCCCACCGTCAGCCGCCCGCAGGATGCGCGCAACGCCGCTTGGCAGGGCGAAGCCGGGCGCGTCAACACCATCGTCGATGCGCAAGTCGAGCGGCTTGGCTTGAAACAAGAAGATACGCTGATATACGCCTGCGGCCATCCGGGGATGATCGAAGATGTGAAGGCGCGCATGATCCCGCGCGGCTATTCGGTGGACGAAGAGCGCTTTTGGAAAGAGGATTAGCAATGCCCAACCCGCCCATCATTCGCAGAATAACGCTTACCCAATACCGCTTTCCGCTGCAGGATGTAACCGCCGATCTTGCATTCGCCGCCGGCCCGTTCTATTCGCCGGGCAGCAAATCGCAGCGCGCTTGCACCGCTATACGCATAGACACCGCCGCCGGCGTCAGCGGCGAATACATCAGCGGCACGCCTGCCACGCTTGAGCAGATTCAGATGTTCGCGCCCTTCCTCATCGGCAGGAGCGCGCTTGACCGCGAACTCTTCTATCGGCAGGCGAAGATGATTCTGCGCAAGCATGACCGAATGGGCATCGGCCCTATCGACATCACGCTGTGGGACTTGGCGGGCAAACTCTTCGACGCGCCGATATACCAACTTCTGGGCGGCTATCGGCAGAAGTTCCCTTGCTACGCCAGCACCTACCACGCCGACCGCGCCCCCGACGGTCTCAGTTCCCCCGAAGCCTACGCCGATTTCGCCGAGCAGTGTCTTGAGCTTGGATACAAAGGCTTCAAGATACACGGCTGGGCGGCCGCGCCCATAGAGCGCGAAATAGAGACGATTCACGCCGTCGGCAAGCGCGTGGGCGGCAAGATGGCGCTGATGACGGATCCGTGCTGCGTCTATGACACCTACGGCGACGCGCTGCGCGTGGGCTTGGCGTGCGACGAGCAGAACTTCTTCTGGTATGAAGATCCGCTGAACGACGGCGGCGTATCGCTGCAGGCATACAAGCGCCTGCGCCAGTCCATCAAGACGCCACTACTGCAGGGCGAGCATGTACATATGGTAGAGGGGCATACCGATATGGCGGCGGCCGAAGCCACCGACTTTTGGCGCGCCGATCCCGAATACGACGGCGGCATAACCGGCGTGATGAAGATAGCGCACGCCGCCGAAGGCTTCGGCATGGATGTTGAACTTCACATAGCCGGCCCCGCGCAACGCCACTGCATGGCGGCGATGCGAAACTCCAACTTCTATGAGATGGGCTTGGTGCATCCGCGCTTGGCAGGCAACGCGCGCATGCCGGTGTACAAGGACGGCTACGCCGACGGGCTCGATGCGATAGACGCCGACGGCTGCGTATCCGTGCCGCAAGGTCCCGGCTTGGGCGTGAAGTACGATTGGGCGGGAATCGAGAAGTACAGAGTCGGCGAAATCGTCATAGATTAGCAGCGCCGCCGTCCGAACAATCGCGCGCGGCGCTACTCCGTTCTTTCGTCCGCACATCAATTTGCTTGCGTTTCCTACAATTAGAGACATTAGGAACGGCGTAATCGGCGGCGGCAAATAATTTCGCGCAAATGGGCGTTCACGCTTGACTTGACTTTGTAGTTATAATGGGAATGCCTGAGTAGCATAATCCCGCGCATATAGCCAAATCCGTTATCCGTTAATCCGTTACACAGCGTTACATAGGGAGGAATGCGATATGAAATCGGACAGGGCGCTTGTGGCGCATCTAATGCGGCGCGCCGGCTTCGGGGCTACGCCCGCTGAACTCGACGCGCTGACCGCTGACAAGACTTACGAAGAGATAGTGGATGACCTGGTCAATCCCGACCGCTTTCCGCAGATGGACGACTCGTTCATCGAGCGCTACTACGGCGGCGAGCTCGTGGCGGTGCATGTGGGCAAGTGGCTCTACCGAATGATAAACACGCCGCGCCCGCTCGAAGAAAAGATGGCGCTGTTCCTGCATCACATATTCCCCGTAGCATGGGGCAAGAGCGAACACGGACCCTCGCTGTACACCGAAATAGCGATGTTCCGCCGCGTGGGGCTGCAGGATATGAAGACCATCCTGCTTGAGCTTTCGCGCGATCCCGCGATGCTGTTTTGGCTCGACAACAACGAAAATCACAAAGACGAAATCAACGAAAACTACGGCCGCGAACTGCTGGAGCTGTTCTCAATGGGCGTGGGCAACTACACCGAGGACGACATCAAGGCGGCGTCGCGCGCCTTCACCGGTTGGACTTTCAGGCAGCCGCTTTCGCTGTATCCCAACGGACACTATCCCGCCAAGTTCACTTTCGTCGCCGACGACCACGACTACGCTGAGAAGACCTTCCTAGGCGAAACCGGCGCATTCGACGGCGAAGACATCATAGACATCATCGTCAAGCAGCCCGCGACCGCGCGCTTCATCTCGCGCCATCTGTACAACTTCTTCGTTGAGGATGAGGTGCAAGTGCCTTCCTGGGCTACCGAACCGCCCAAGAACGAAGCCGCCATTCAGCAACTCAGCAGGGCGTTTATGGACACCAACGGCGATATGCGCGCCGTGCTCACCGAACTCTTCAACTCCGACTTCTTCAAGCAGTCGACGGAGTTCAAGAAGGTGAAAAGCCCCACCGAACTGGTGGCGGGCGTGCTGAGGCAGACGGGCGAGTTCAGCAAGCCCACGCCGGGCATAGCGCAGTTCGCCGTAACCACGCTCAACGGCTCCCTGACCGAAGGCCCGCTCGCGATAATGGGGCAGCGCCTAATGAACCCGCCCACCGTGGAAGGCTGGCACACCGGCCACGAATGGATCGACTCCGGCACACTCAGCGAGCGCATCGGCTTCGTAGAGAGCCAGTTCGAGGACGTCACCAAGCCCGGCGTCCGCGATATGGTGCAGCGCGCCGGCGATTTGGACGCCGAACCGGCGGCGCTGGTGGATCGCTGCCTCGACATCCTGGGCGGCATCAAGGTCAGCGAACAGACCTACGCCTCCCTGGTGAACTACGCCCGCGAACTCAGAGCCATCAAAGACGAAGGCGCATCGGTGGGCGTCCACAACCTGCTGCAAATGACCGCATCCACCGTTGACTATCAGTTCGCCTAACCTACTCCGAAACCCGAAAGACAAGATGGGGGATACTATGAGCGCCAAAAGCAAGCGGAAGACTCTGGTAGTCGTGCAGCTCACCGGCGGCAACGACTTTATGAACACCATCGTGCCGTACAACAACCCGCATTACTACGACGCGCGCAAGAAAGTAGTGCTGCGCCAAGAGGATGTGCTGCCCATCAACGACGACCTGGCGATTAACGCCAACGCAGCGCCCTTCAAGCGCCTCTACGACGAAGGCAGGATGGCGATTGTGCAGGGCATCGGCTATCCCAACTCTAACCGCTCCCACTTCCGCGGGATGGACATCTGGCACACCGCCGAACCCGACCGCGTGGGCAACGAAGGCTGGCTGGGACAGGCGGTTCGCGAACTCGACCCCAACTCCGAGAATGTACTTACCGGCGTCAACATCGGCATGGGCTTGCCGCGCGCAATGGCGGTCGCCGGCGTGCCGGTAACCTCCGTTGGCGATTTGGAAGGCTACGGCGTGATGACGCGCATGGAGCAAGAAAATCTGCGCGACAGATCGCTTGCGGCGTTCAAAGGGCTGTACGCCCAAGCGATTGGCGCGGGACCCGTCGCCGAATACATCGGGCAGACGGGCTTGGATGTGCTAAAAGGCGCGGATATGCTCGCCGACGTCGCCGACAACTACCAATCGCAGGTAGAGTACGCCGACAATCAGATAGCCAAGAATATGCGCGATGTGGCGCGCATCCACCTCGCCGACCTCGGAACGCGCATCTTCTACACAAGCCACGGCGGCTACGATACGCACGCCAACGAAATGCCCTCGCACCCCAAGCTGATGAACGAACTCTCCGGCGCAATATCCGACTTCCTAGACGATATGGAAGAGCATGACGTCGCCGAGGATGTAACCGTGTTCGTGTTCACCGAGTTCGGGCGGCGCATGCGCGACAACGGCAGCGGCACCGACCACGGTTCCGGCGGCGGGGCGTACATATTCGGCAAGAACATCAACGGCGGCTTGTACAGCGAATACCCATCGCTAGAGCCTGTCGATTGGGAACATGGCGAAGACCTCAAGCACACCATAGACTTCAGGGGCATATACGCCACGCTGCTGGAGCAGGTGTTGGATGTGGACGCCAAGCCCATCGTCAAGGGCGAGTATGAGCAGATCCAACCCTTCGTCAATTAGGCGCATAGCCGATTAGACGGACGGGCGGGGCAAAATCAGACCACAGGAGAGAGACTATGAGTAGGCCATACGGACTGCTGAGGGCGGGCTATCCCTACTTGCGGACGCTGGGAATGCGGCGCGTTTCCAACTTCCCGGCGGACATCGCCTTCTCCGATAACGGCGATGCGCTCATACTTATGCGCGCCGAAGGCGCCTCCGGCATACGCGTCTGGCCCGTGAACGACGCCGACGCGCTGACCGACGACCTCAAGAGCATCGGCGGCAACGGCGCCGGCGACGGGCAGTTCGTCTGGCCCGTTCAGATAATCACCGATGCCGAAGGCAACATATTCGTCAGCGACGAAGCCACGCACAGAATAACGCGCTTCAGTCCTGACGGCGAATTCGTATCCAAATGGGGGACACACGGCGCCGGCGCCGGCGAGTTCGACGCCCCCAACGGCATTGCGTTCGACGCTGACGGCAACCTAATGGTGGTGGACTCGCGCAATCACAGGGTTCAGCGCTACACAGCCGACGGCGAATACATCGACGGTTTCGGCGCGCACGGCGAAGCAGCGGGGCAGTTCAACCTACCTTGGGGCATCCATGTGGATGAGCTGGGCGATGTCTATGTAGCCGATTGGGGCAACAACCGCGTGCAGATATTCTCGCCCGACGGCGAATTGAAGCGCGTCATAGGCGAGCCGGGCAGCGGCCCCGGCCAGTTCGACCGCCCGACCGGGGTTGCGGTGGACGCGCACGGGGACATCTATGTAGCGGACTGGGGCAACAACCGCGTGCAGATGTTCAACGCAGAAGGGCAGTACATCTGGAGCTTCAGCGGCGACGCCACCCTATCCCGCGTGGCGCGCACATACATGCTCACCAACGCCGTCCCCAACCGCCTGCGCGAAATGGGCGACTTGGAGCAGGAAAAGCGCCTGCGCCGCCCGCGCTCCGTCAGAATAGACAGCGAATTCCGCCTGTTCATCCCCGACTACGAATCCTACCGCGTGCAGATATACCAAAAAGAAGCCATCCCCCTCGACCGCACGCAATACGCAGAGCCGCTGCGGAACGTTACGCTTGAAGTAACCTGATGAAATCAGTATTGGCAATAGCATTTGTCGTCGCGCTGGCGGCGGGCTGCGGATACACCGATAGCCTATTAGCCCCACGCGCCGACAATGCCGCCGCTACCTCTACTCCATACCCCACATACACGCCTTATCCCACCTATACCCCGGTTGCGGATAGCGGCGATAAGCCGCCAACGGCCGACGTCGTAGATACATCTGCGCCCACGCCGCTTGCGGTTCTGCCTGGTATAACCCCCACGCCTGAGCCGACTACAACGCCCACGGCTACGCCCGTCCCTGCGTCCGAAGCAACCGCAATCGCTCAACGCCGCGCTGCCGAAAACCTGAAGCGCTGCGATTTTTGGGCACTCAATAACCTGCGCCCAATCGTCTATACGAAATTCGCCGAACTCGATCCGTACAACATGAGCGATTTCGACAGAGCCCTTTGGCGCACGACGCTAGGCGCTCATAGTGGCAATTCTATTGGCGCTGATAGTGAAGCGGGAAGGTGGTGTCAAGACTACTGGTCTGAGGCATTGAGCGAAGCCAACGTACACAAGCGCAACGAACATTGGAAAACCGAATGCCGTCAGTTCCTGCACTATAGAGCCGAACAAACCAATGAAAACTATGGCGAACTAATCTCGCAAGAAGAGATACCGCGCAACGCCATAAATCAGTACGTTCGCATAATGAACTGGTTGGACATAGGCGTAGGCGATCTGCTGCGTATGGACGAAACGCCTTATGAGTTGATAACGCGTTTCCAAGCCTCCCAATACGACGAGTCCGAATATACCTATAATGAATCCCCGCCTTATTTTGATTATGAACTTGACAAAGACAAACTAGAATGGTTTGGCGTAGCGTCTGCGTGGCGAAACGCGTTTAATAGCGGGTGTGCCGCATACTACCCTCAGTTGTTCTACAATCGATGGGTACCGCTAGACACCGAAGAAGCTGAACGATACGGCATCGCGCTAACGCCGACTCCGACGCCGCATCCAGCATACCAAGGCCCCAATCGCGACCTGTTTGTGCCGAACAAATACATTCGCGAATAAACAGCAATCGGCAGCGATTGCGGCAGGAGGGTTGCGATACACAGCGCACGACCCGCCACAATGCTATGTAGTACTCTATGCCTCCTCACCCCATTGCCATTGCATACAAGCGCGCTTTCTGCAAGCCCCCGCCCCAAAACATAACCCCACCACCGCTTTAACATATCCGCATAGAGGCGATACAATACGCTAAAATATAGAGTGAGTGCGGTTATGTGATGCGGCGGCGCAGTCAGCGATAGTGCTGAGCGTCGGTCTGCATCGGCGCTGTCGTTGTGCGTATTCGGCGGCGCAGGCAAAGTGCGATGACTACTCCCGTACGACGGCAATATCTGGGCGTCAAACGCCAACACCCAAACGCGATTCTGCTATTCCGAATGGGTGATTTCTATGAGACGTTTGACGACGACGCCCGTACCATTTCGCGCGAACTCGAGATTGCGCTCACAGCGCGTGAATTCGGCAGAGGACAGCGCGTCCCGCTTGCGGGCATACCCTACCACGCGCTGGAATCGTACTTGGCGCGCCTCATCAAGAAGGGCTACAAGGTAGCCATCTGCGAACAAACCAGCGACCCCGCCAAGTCCAGGGGCATCGTTGATCGCGAAGTGGTGCGCGTGGTTACGCCCGGCACCATCGTCGAAGATTCGCTGCTGGAGCAGAAGGCGAATAACTACTTGGCGGCGCTGATTTCGGAAGGCGAAGCGGCGGGACTTGCGTATGTTGACATCACCACCAGCGAGTTCGCCACCAGCCAATTCGCGCTTTCGCAGCTCCCCGTTGAGCTTGCGCGCCTTATGCCTTCCGAACTGCTCGTCCCCGAATCGCATGCCGATATGGCGCTTGAGGAAGGCGTTATGCTGACGCAGGCTGCGGACGACGCCTTTCACCCGGACTGGGCGCGCGAAACGCTGCTGAATCATTTCGGCGTGGCATCACTGGAAGGCTTTGGCTGCGAAAACCTGCCGCTTGCGGCGCGCGCCGCGGGCGCAGTCATCGACTACCTCACGCAAACGCAGCGCAGCGCAGTCGGTCAGATAGCCGCGCTGCATACCTACTCCACATCCGAATATATGGTGCTTGACCAACAAACGCGCCGCAACCTGGAACTCTATGAGGGCGGGCGCTGGGGCGCAGTCAACACATCGCTGTTTTCGGTGCTGGATCTGACCAAGACTTCTATGGGCGGGCGGCGTTTGCGGCGCTGGCTGGGGCAGCCGCTGCTTGATGTGGACAAACTGGTTCTGCGTCAAGACGCCGTGGAATGGTTTCACCGCAGCGCGCTGAGGCGCGAGCGCGTGATTATGCTGCTGGACGCCGTTGCAGATATGGAACGATTAGTGAACAAGGTGCGCGGCTTCAGCTCCACGCCGCGCGATCTGGTCAGCCTCGCCAACAGCATCGACGCCGCGCCCAAAATCCGCGACATCCTGCTCGAAGATGAGGACGCCCCGCAGGTGAGCCGAATTGCGGATCGCATCGAGGACAACGGCGAAACTTCGGCGCTCATCAAGCGCGCCATAAGCGACGATCCGCCGCTGATTGTGGGCGAAGGCAGGGTCATCCGCGAAGGCTTTTCGCCCGACTTGGACGAAGTTCGCAGCGCAACCCGCAGCGCGCAAGACTACATCGCAAGCCTAGAGCAGCGCGAGCGCCGGCGCACCGGCATCAAATCGCTGAAGGTCGGCTACAACAAGGTATTCGGCTACTACATAGAAATCAGCAACCCCAACCTATCGCAGGCGCCCAAAGACTATGTGCGGCGGCAGACGCTCGTCGGCGGCGAGCGCTTCATCACGCCTGAGATGAAGGAATACGAATCGCTGATTCTGAACGCCCAAGACCGCGTTAGCGAGCTTGAGAACGCGCTGTTTCGGCAGGTGTGTCAGCAGGTTGCCGCAGCCGCCGATCCCATAATGCAGACCGCAAGCGCCATCGCCGGCGTGGATGTGTTCGCGGCGCTGGCGGAGGTGGCGTCGCGCTACGGCTACGCCCGCCCCGCGCTGAACGAAGGCGGCGCAATTGACATCAGACAGGGGCGGCATCCGGTTGTAGAGCGAATGCTGCCGGAAGGCGATTTCGTCGCCAACGATACCACGCTCTCTTGCAGCGACGAGCAGCTCGTGGTGCTGACCGGCCCCAATATGGCGGGCAAGTCAACCTACATCCGTCAGGTTGCGGTGATAACGCTGATGGCGCAGATTGGAAGCTTCGTGCCGGCCGATTCGGCGACGATAGGGTTGTGCGACCGCATCTTCACGCGCGTGGGCTTGCAGGACGATTTGGCGATGGGACAGTCCACCTTTATGGTTGAGATGGTGGAAACGGCGTCTATCCTGAACCACGCCACGCCGCGCTCGCTGATTGTGCTGGACGAAATTGGGCGCGGCACAAGCACCTACGACGGGCTTGCGATTGCGCGCGCCGTAGCGGAGTATGTGCATAATCACCCGCGCTTGGGCTGCAAGACGCTGTTCGCCACGCACTACCACGAACTCACGCAGCTTGCGGACACGCTGCCGCGCGCCTGCAACTACAATGTTGCGGTTTCGGAGAACAAGGGTAGGGTCGCATTCCTGCGGCGCATCGTGCCGGGAGGCGCGGACAAGAGCTACGGCGTGCATGTGGCGCGGCTTGCGGGAATGCCGAGCGGCGTGGTCAACCGCGCGTGGGAGTTTCTAGGCGAACTCGAGGGCAGCCGCAATCGCGCAAACGGCGCGGCGCGGCGCGGCAGGCGAGCCGGCAAGCCGGCGCAGCAGATGCCGCTGATAGACTTCACCCCGCCCGTGGTGGACGATATTCTGAACCTCGAAGTAGCCGCTATGACGCCGCTTGAGGCGATCAATAAGCTTTACGAACTCCAGGAACGCGCGCGCAGCGGATAGTTTCCCGCCGCCGATAGGCTAGCTTCCGCGGCATATGCTATGGGCGCATTCCCGCATCCCGTCTATACGCCATTCGCATTCGACGCTATATTGTGAAAATTGATACTATCTATTGCATTTATAATATAGATAACGGAATTTTTTTGTATTATCTTATCCAAGGTTATGTGAAAATCTAAACAGCGGGCGGGCGATGCGCTCGCCGAAAGTCGGCGATTCGACTTAAAGAAAGGATGGAACAAGCAAAATGGTACAGTTCAAGGCATGTCCCCGATGTACCGGCGACCTGAAGCTGACGCGGGACATGTACGGCAATTACGCCGAGTGCCTCCAGTGCGGCTACACCAAGGACATCCTGCCCGAGCCTAAGAAGGACTTCGACTGGGCGAAGACGCGAGGCAAGCCCGGACGCAGGCGGAAGACGAAGGTAGCCGCTTAGCCGCAATCATCCCACACATAGTTCGCCGTATGCCCGCGGCGGCGCATACGGCATATTCCCACACTTGCCGATTCTGCAGTTCGACTCCAACCCATCTTCCTGACGCAGCGCGGGACGGATGCCGACGCTTATACATCGCAAGGCATATGCGCGCCTGCGCCCGTCCCCTACACGCATAGCGTCGGAATGGGTTTATGGGCGCAATCCCCTTTATCGCTGCTCGCGCCTCTGCTAGGATTGTTGCGCGGCATCATCCGCCGCCGGCGTTTGGCGCGCATGTATCAGGGGAAGCAGGCTTGCGTATGAAACACTCCGTTGTGGTGAAAGCGCCCGCAACCACCGCGAATATGGGCCCCGGCTTCGACTGCCTCGGCATGGCGCTGGACATATGGAACACCGTCAGCGTAGAGACTGGCGCTTCGAGCTTCGAGATTAGCGGCGAAGGCAAAGACAGCCTGCCCAAAGACGCTACCAACCTACTGTACAGAAGTTTCGCGCGGGTATATGAAGGCATCGGCAAACCCGTTCCGTCGGTGCGGATTCGCTGCCGCAACGAAATTTCGTTGGGACGCGGGCTTGGCAGCAGCGCCGCCGCCGTGGCGAGCGGTCTGCTGGCGGCAAGCGAACTCAGCGGCGCGAACATTCCCGCAAATCGACTGCTGGCGCTTGCGGCGAAAATTGAGGGACATCCCGACAACGCCGCCGCCGCTATATTGGGCGGCTGCCGCATCGTGGTCGACGACGGCGATGCGCTCATCACGGCGGCGGTGTCCATACCCGCCGATATGAAAACCGTGCTGTTCGTGCCTGAAGTTCCGATGCCCACGGAGCAGGCTAGGGGAATACTGCCGCAAACGGTTGACAGACGGGACGCCGTGTTTAACATAGGAAGAGCGGCGCTTTTGGTGAACGCATTCGCGAGTGGTGACCTGACGCATCTGGCGACCGCCACGCAGGATAGACTGCATCAGCCGGCGCGCGAGGCTATCTTTTATCCGATGAAGAACATCTTTCGCGCTGCGATGGCGGCCGGCGCGCTGGGCGTGTTCCTGTCCGGCGCGGGATCCGCCGTATTGGCGCTGGCGCGCGACCGCGAATACACGATAGGCTATGAGATGGCGGACGCCGCTATGAAATCGGGCGTGGACGGCGCAATAAAGGTTACGCAACCCACGCCGCTGGGCGCGCATGTAGCAGGCTAATCCGAGGTTCGGTCAGCGCAATCGCATCTTGACTGCGGGCGTGTGTTAGCGCCGCCGCTGTATGCAATAATGGCGTTGCTTATGTTTTGACGGGACTGCATAGAGATTTTCAATTCTTTGGCAGCGCGCTAATCGGACATCAAACCGCCGTTTGGGAAGCGTTGCCATCATCCAACCTTCCTTTCCCCCTAAGAAAGGGAAGGCGCAAGTTGACCATCCCACGCGAAACGGGAGGGCGAATATGGTCTATACGGAAGCCGTAGTCAAGCTCACATACGAAGACTATGCGAACATTCCGGGCAGTGAGCGCTACGAACTTATTGACGGGGAGTTGATTTTGGTCTCTTCACCTAACGAAATGCACCAAAGAGTCAGCAAGAGATTGCTGTGGCTGTTTCGGGATGTAGAGGAAAGCGGATTAGGGTGGGTCTATGACGCTCCCTTCGACGTGATACTGTCAGATACGGATGTTGTACAGCCGGACCTGATGTTCATATCCAAAGAGCGCGCTGACATCATCACGCCCGCCAATGTGCAGGGCGCGCCCAATTTGGTGGTGGAAGTCCTTTCGCCGTCCACCGCTCAGCGCGATTGGACGCAGAAGCGCGATCTGTACGCCAAGTACGGCGTGCGCGAGTTGTGGTTGGTGGCGCCGGATGCAAAGCTTGTATGGGTTATGGCGCTAACCGACGGCGAATATGCGATTGCCGGCGTGTACAAAGAAGGCCAAACGCTAAGTTCGCCCACGCTTGCGGGACTGACAATTGACCTGGGCTATGTCTTTGGCGAATAGCCGAACTTCCCGCGTCGACGCAATCGCTTCACTAACACACCGACAACCAACCACCTACAACTTGCAACCCCACGCTTTGCTATGCTAATTGTACAGAAATACGGCGGCAGCTCCCTTGCCGATGCGGACAAGATACGCAATGTGGCGCATCGCATCGCGCGCGCTCACGACGATGGCAATCGCGTGGTGGCGGTGCTGTCCGCTATGGGCGATACTACGGACGAACTCATCGACCTCGCCAACCGCATCGCGGATCGCCCGGACGCCCGCGAGATGGATGTGCTGCTCTCCACCGGCGAGCTGGTCTCTTGCACGCTTATGGCGATGGCGCTCCGCACGATGGGCTATCCGTCCATAAGCCTCAGCGGCGCGCAGGCGGGCATCCGCACCGATACCTCATACGGCAAAGCGCGCATTTCGGGCGTGAACCCCACGCGCATCATCGCTGAACTTGACGCCGGCAACATCGTCATCGTGGCGGGCTTTCAGGGCATCACTGAGGATATGGACATCACCACGCTTGGGCGCGGCGGCTCCGACACCACGGCGGTTGCGATTGCCGCGGGCGTGAGCGCCGATCGCTGCGAAGTCTATACCGACGTCGACGGCATTTATACCGCCGATCCCCGCCTTGTGCCTAATGCGCGCAAACTGGACGAAATCGGCTTTGAAGAGATGCTGGAACTTGCCAGTTACGGCGCTAAAATGAACCCGCGCTCCATTGAGATGGGGATGTACTACAATGTGCCTATACTGGTAGCGTCCAGCTTCGCCGACGCCCCGGGCACGCTTATTCACGGAGATACGGATATGAATACCAATGTGGGCGAGCTTCGCAACCGCGTCAGAGGCATTGCCACCGCCGCTAATGTGGCAAAGATAACCGTGCTTGGCGTGAAAGACCGCCCCGGCATCGCCGCAAGCCTCTTTGAGCCGCTTGCCGCCGCCGACATAAGCGTCGATGTTATAGTGCAGAATGCCGGCGTGGACGGCACAACCGATCTCACCTTCACCGTTGCGCGCACCGACTTGGCGCGCGCGCTCGAAGTGGTGGATTCGGTCACGCGCGAACTGGGCAGCCGGGGGACGGTGAACGACGATGCGCTCGCCAAACTCAGCATCGTAGGCTCCGGCATGCAGGACGCGCCCGGCTACGCCTCGCGAATGTTTCGCGCGCTGGCGGACAAGCGCATCAACATCGATATGATTACCACATCGGAAATACGCATCACCTGCATCGTGAAAGAATCGCAGGCGGGCGAGGCGGCAAGCGCGCTTCACGACGCATTCCGCCTAGATATACCCCAAGAGTAACCGCCGATTTATCCGATTATCGCCGCCGTTGCGTCGGCTTTCGAGACCGGACGAATGAGGCGCTGACTTGCGCTATGGCAGTACCCCATCTTTCAGTAATCATTCCGGCGTACAACGAGGCGTCGCGCATTATCCCCACACTAGAGGCGGTGTCGCGCTATCTAGCCGCGCAGCCCTACGCCTGGGAGGTAATCGTAGTAGATGACGGCAGCATCGACGCCACGGCGTCGGTTGTGTCTGACTGGATGGCGCAGCGCGACGGCTTTCGGCTGGAGCGCATCCGGCACGGCGGCAAGGGCGCGGCAGTGCGGCGCGGCATGCTGACCGCCGCCGGCGAAAACCGCCTTATGTGCGATGCCGACCTCGCTATGCCCGTAGAGCATATAGCCGACTTTCTGGCGCATATGGCGCAGGGCTATGACATCGTGATTGGCTCGCGGCGCGCGGCGGGCGCTAACCGCTACGACGAATCCGCAATCGGACATCTGCGCGCGCGCGTGTTCAACCTATGGGTTCAGTCTTTGGCGCTGCGCGGCTTCCAAGATACGCAGTGCGGCTTCAAGTGCTTCAGCGCGCACGCCGCCCAACTATTCGCGCTTCAGCGCACAAGCGGCTGGGGATTCGATGTAGAAGTCTTATATCTGGCGTCCAAGCGCGGGATGCGTATCTTGGAAATGCCGATTGACTGGTACCGCGCCGACGACGGCAAAGTGAACCCCACGGCGCCGCTCACGATGATGCGCGATGTGCTGGCGCTGCGCTGGCGCGATCTGCGCGGCGAATATGCCGTCGCCCGCCGCCCAAGCGCCTCTGCCCGACGGACGGATGCGGTGGAAAGTGATAGGCATGCAACGGTTGCGATTGTAACCCCCACCTACAACGAAGCGGACAATCTGCCCGCATTGGCGCAGCGTATCTTCGCGCTTGACATTCCCGACATCAGACTTATCATCGTGGACGATAATTCGCCGGACGGCACGGGCGAAGTGGCGCGCGGCATCAGCAGTCAGTTCGGCAACCGCCTGCATCTGATAGAGCGCGAATCCAAGAACGGCTTGGGAACGGCGTATCTGGACGGCTTTGCGTATGCGATAGCGCAGGGCGCGGACTATGTGCTGCAGATGGACGCCGACCTGTCGCACGCCCCGGAGTACATCCCCGAATTCTTGGACGCCCTGCAGGATGCAGACGTCGTAATAGGCTCGCGCTATACGCAGGGCGGCGCGGTGGCGAAGGATTGGCGGCGCAGTCGGCAGCTGCTCAGCGCATTCGCCAACATCGTCATACGCATCGTCGCCGGTGTCAAGGTGAAGGACTGCACAACCGGCTTCAAGGCGTTTCGCTCCGATGCGCTGCGCTCGCTCGACTTGGAGCAGTTTCGCTGCAAAGGCTACGGCTTTCAAGTAGAAGTCGCCTACGCCTGCCAGCGCCGCGGCTATCGCGTCGTGGAATATCCGATTACCTTCTACGACCGCGCGCGCGGCGAATCCAAGCTTTCGCTGGGCATAATAGTGGAAGTGCTTTGGTGGCTTATGACACTGCCTTTCAGGAAAAAGGCGCACAGAAGCCTTTAACTATTCGGATATGCGCAATCTAATACTTTTACAAGAGAAAACCCTTTGCGGCAACCGCCGTATGTGATACTTTTCACATTCTGAATACGCTGAGCGCCTAATTACACTGGAGCAAGACAGGACAGACGATATGCAAAAACTCATTGACAGACAGACCGAAAATGTCAGGCGTGAGCGCGCCCGAAAAGCGGTTGCGCTTGCTATGAGAAGCCGCTGGGAGGAAGCCGCGATGACCAACCGCGCCATCCTGCGCGATTTCCCCGACGATATGGAGGCGCAGAACAGGCTGGGCAAAGCGCTCAGCGAACTCGGACATGTCCGCGAGGCGAAGCAGGCGTTCCAACGGGCGCTTGAGATCGAGCCGCACAACGGCATTGCGCGCAAGAACCTCGACCGCCTTATGAGCCTCAGCGACCATGATGCGCCACGCCCCGTCGGCACCGTCAAGGCGGCCGCAAGAGTGTTCATAGAGGACAGCGGCAAGTCCACCACCACATCGCTGATAAACCTTGCCGTGCCACAGACGCTGCTGAAGCTGGCGCCGGGGCATGTGGTCAGCCTTGCGATGGAAAACGGCCGCGTCAAGGTTGTGGACCCCGAGGGCAACTACATCGGCAGCGTGGAGCCGAAGTTGGCGGCGCGGCTTGCGCGCATGATGCGCGGCGGCAATCGCTACGAAGCCACCGTCACCGGCTCAGGTTTCCAAGAGCTGACGATTATCATTCGCGAAACCTTCAAGCACCCCTCGCAGGCGGGCGCTGTGTCGTTCCCATCGCGCGGGACATCCGATTACCGCGCCTATATGCCGGTGGCGGCGCTTAACTACGATGAAGACGAACCGCGTGCCGTATCACTGCCCGGACATCTCTTCAAAGACTGGTCGGACGACGACACCGAGCCGGGTGACGACAGCGCTTTTGCGCCCGTAATTCACCGCATCATAAGCGCCACCGGCGAGGATATGACGGCCGACGATTTCTAATCAGCGCGCTTGGCGATGAGCCGCCTATCTTGCGCTTGCGGCAACGGCACGGCCAAGCCAACAACGCAGTTCGTCGGCGGTTCGCGCGGATGCTCACATAGCGGCGATAGCGTCCCGCTGAATGCGGATGAGCCGTCGAATGCCGCGCTCCGCCATCGCAAGCGCTTGGTCGAGCGCGTCCATAGAAAACGGAGCGCGCTCTGCGCTGCCCTGCAGCTCCACGAACTCGCCATCGGCGGTCATAACCACATTGAAATCGGCATCGGCACGAGAATCCTCGGCGTAGCAGAGATCCAGCATAACCGCGCCATCTACTATGCCCACGCTTGTTGCGGCGACGGCGGTTCGCAACGGCATTTCAGCCAGCATGCCGTCGTCCACAAGCGCCGCGAATGCCTGATGCAGCGCCACATACGCGCCGGTGATGGCGGCGGTGCGCGTGCCGCCGTCCGCCTGAAGCACATCGCAATCTACGGTGAAGGTGCGCTCGCCCAGCTTGTCCATATCCACCGCGGCGCGCAGCGATCTGCCGATAAGCCGCTGTATCTCTTGGGAGCGGCCGCGCGGAGTGCGCTCGCGTTGCGCGCGGGTGTGCGTTGCGCGCGGCAGCATCGCGTACTCGGCGGTAACCCAGCCGCGCCCTGTGCCGCGCAGAAAGCGGGGGACTTTGTCCTCCACGCTGACAGCGCACAGAACGCGCGTCATGCCCGCCTCTATCAGCGTCGATCCATCGGCGAAGGCTTGCGCGCCCGGCGTTATGCGCGTAGGGCGCAGTTCATCGGCGGTTCTGCCGTCGGCGCGGCGTATTACAAGGGACATCGCTAATCAACCTGCCCGTCCGGATTGATCGGCAGCATATAGCCGTCAACGGGTATGAGCCGCTCTGCCACCGGATCTATGCCTAATCGGAATATCTCTAATGTAACCGCGCCTAATATCGGCTGAGTGTCAGCGCCGCCGAACACCACGGGCGCAATGTACTCTCTTCCCTCAAGCCGAACCCAAGTCTGTCCCATATCGCGCTGTATCCGCCTGCCGTCGGCAAGTATGAAACTGCCGCTTTCGGTTGGGCGCACGCCCAATCGTCTCAGCAGCGGCGCGGGCAGGATGTTGTAGGTTGCGCCCGAATCAACCAGGGCTTGCACCGGTTCGTAGCGCAAGCCCTGCGCGTCGCCCACTTCCATCGTGATATGAAAATTTCCCATACTAACCCTCAACCTGTCGGTTGGGATCGATTGGCAGCATATAGCCGTCAACGGATACTAGCCGTTCTTTCACCGGATCTATGCCAAGCCCGAATATATCCAGCGTAACCGCCCCCACGATTGGATGCGTATCGCCGCCGCCGAACACCACGGGCGCCATATGCTCTTCCCCTTCAAGCCGTATCCAAGTTTCGCCCATTGGGAGTTCTATCCGTCTGCCGTCCGCAAGCGTGAAGCCTCTGTTTATTTTCGGGGCGACGCCCAAATCTCTCAGCATCGGCGTGGGCAGGATGTTGTAGGTTGCGCCCGAATCCACCAGCGCTTGCACAGGTTCATAGCGCAAGCCCTGCGCATCGCCCACTTCCATCGCGATATGAAAAGTTCCCATACTAGACATCCGTCCCTGCGCTCTGATTCAGGATGCGCGCGCTCCAAGCATGATATGCGGCGGTATCTACGAGGACGAACTCGAAGCCCGCTTTGTTGGCGAAGTGTTCGTCCACATCGGTATCGCCGACATGGGTATAGGAATCGGCGTGAAAGCGCGCCTTAACTTCGTCTAGGCGGTCTTTCAGCGCGGTGAAGTCCACATCCACATTGAGGCGCTCCCATATGCGCCGCTGATGGCTTAGCGGTCTATCGGAGCAGCTTCCGATGATGCTGCCGTTGCGCCGCGCGGTTCGCACGAACTCGATGGTAACGCTGCCGCGCGGCTCGCCCACCTCAAGCGTGCCGTCTATGTCGAAGCTGATTAGGTCTGCCAATATCGCCTTGTCCGTATGCTGTCCCGTATCCCGTCCGCCGCATTCGTCTATGCCGTAATCCGTCCGAGCGCCGATGCTGATAGATGGCGGCTATTGCGATTTGCGATGCGTCGGAGTTAGTTGCCGCGCTGCGCGTATGCCTGCTTGGCGCGATCGATGGCGCGCATTCTGCCGCTCGCAAGCGTATCCTGCCGCGCTCTCGCCCAGTCTTGGGACGCTTTGGTGGCTGCGGCGCTGCCTTGGAAGTGCGGCATCACATAGCGCGCCAGCAGTTCGTAGCTTCGCAGCATAGCCTCGCGGGGCGCCCAGTCCACGGTTTGTACCATAAAGCCGCCGAAGCCGCCGCTCTGTTCGTCTAGGCGCTGGATCGCCTCTATGCAGTCGTCGGGCGTGCCGACCACCCATGCGCCGCTGTCCGCCATATGGTCTATGATCTTCTCTATGGGTCCGTCGAATCCGGACTTGCGCCCGTTGGTCTCTTCGGTGTACTCGCGCAGAAAGTAGCCGGCGCCCATACGCGCTTCGTCGCGCGCCTGCTTGCGGGTTTCGGCTAGGTGAACGGGCAGCACAAGCCGCCAATCGTTGCGGTTGACGGTCTGGTTGTGTTCCGCCGCCGATTCTTCGGCGATTGCCCAGAGTTCGCCGAGGTTGGACTGCGCGTTTGAGGACGGATCGCGCGGCACGGTGATGGTAAGCACCGCCGCGCCGTACTTGCCGGCGAGCGCCACGCCCGATGGCGATTGAATGGACGCCACCGCGATGGGCATATGCGGACGCTGATACGGGCGTATCTGCAGCATCGCTTCGTTGAGTTCGAACCAGTCGCTCTTGTAGGTGATGGGTTCGGTTTCGGTGAACAGGCGCAGCACGATGCCGAATGCTTCGTCCATCTTTTCGCGCTGCGTGGTTGGCTCGATGCCCATCATATAGGCGTCTCCGGGCAATGCGCCGGGCCCCACGCCGAACATCACGCGCCCGTGGCTCATATGGTCAATCTGCGCCATTCGGTTGGCAACCATAAACGGATGGTGATAGGGCAGGCTGACCACGCCCGTGCCGAGCTTGATGTGGCGCGTGCGGTCGGCGGCGACCGCGATAAATATCTCAGGCGAGGATATGATTTCCCAGCCTGAACTATGGTGTTCGCCAATCCACGCCTCGTCATAGCCTAGGTAGTCGAGCCATTGGATTAGTTCCAAATCGCGGTCTATGGCGAGCGTAGGGTTCTCGCCGACGCGGTGGAATGGGCCTAGAAATATGCCGAACTTCATCCTATCGGGCAGCGCCATATCATTGTCCTTTCGTTCATATTCGCAAGCGGTGTTGTGGCGGCGATAGCATTGGGCGCATTATAGACGCCAAGCGGGTAGAGGGGCAACCTGAGGGGATGGACTATAGCGCATTTACGCCTAGACTATGTGATATTTGGAACTATGTTGACAACGCTTATGACTGCATTACAATTCCCTTGTCCCTCTATGAGTATGAGTTGCGCGATTGGAGGATGCTCTTAACGCAAGGGCGCAAGGGCGCAAGGACGCAAAGGGTAAGGGATGTCATACCTGATACTACAAGGGAAACGCTTCTCGCCAGCTCTGTGGGTGAGCTGGCGGACAACCCTGACGGCGCTCTTGACGATTTGGCTGCTTGCCTGCTTGGGCTGCGCGCAATCGCCGCCCGATGCGGGTGAGCAGCCGCCTACGGATGTTGCATCGGAGGCGCAATCGGAATATGAGCGAGAGACGATAGTCGAATCTACGCAGGAAGCATACGAAGAAGAAGAGGAAGTGTTGCTGGTGAGATACTATCCGCCGCCGCGCGAGCTCCCCAAGGCGCAGATAGTCAGCAGCGGTTCTGTCAGCTCCGTCGTTGACGGCGCTGTTTTGAGCGCAAAGTGGAATTTCGATTCCTCTATCCCAGCGCTTGTGGGCGATGTCCCCGATCCCTACATCTGGCCGGATGCAACCGTTATAGATAGCTCAAACTCGGTCGTGCGTTTCCTAACCGATGTGGAGCCTGGACTGGTATTTGTTGAAGGATACCCCGGACTGAATCCCGACGGCAGCGGCATTCCCATCGGCGCGGAAATTGACCGCAGCGGACATTATGTAGAGTATGAGTGCGCGTTGGGGCAGATAGACCCTTGTATGCGAGAAAGCGCGGACGGCTTTGTGGAGCTTCACCGAATACCGACTGATATATTGGATAATCCCTATCTGTTAGTATTCGCAAAATGGAGCATATTCTACGACGATGACCCGGATGGTCAGGCACTCGCTAATTGGGTGTTCCATGTCGCCCCCGAATAGGATCACTCGGCAAAATGCGGCATCACCTCTTCGGCGAACAGCGTCATTGCGTCCATCACCTTGCGGTGGGGCATGCCGCCGAATGCGAAGTTGCAGCCGAAATACTCTATGCCCTGCGCCTGCAGCGCCTTGATTTTGGCGACGCACTGCTGCGGTGTTCCAATGACGGAGCGCTTCTCGAAGACATCCTCGAACTTGAGCGTCGGCTCGCCGCGCGTCTTGCGCCATTCGTCTAGGCTGTGCGTCAGTTCGCTGCCCTCGCTGAACGCCCCGCGCCACTGCAGCATATCTATGACCCAGCTCAGCGATTGGCGCACGTCGTCAGTCGCCTTCTGATCGCTCTCCGCAACATAGCAGTAACGAAAGAAGGGTATGTCCGCCATTGCAATTCGATGCGGCGTCTTGGCGGACAGCGCTTCGTAGCGGCGGCAGAGCTCAAGCGCCGGCTCGGTGTCGACCGTCAACCCTATCATCGTGGGAAAGCCGCGCTCCACGGCGTACTCCAGCGTGGCATGCGTGCGCGTGGCGGCGATGTAGATGGGCGGGTGCGGTTGCTGCAAGACGGGCGGCACAAGGTTCGCCTGATGCGCGCTGTAGTATCGCCCCTTGTGCGTGTAGTCGGGCGTTGTCCACATCCCTTGTATCATATTGACGGATTCTTGAAAGCGCGCCTGCGTATCGGAATGATCGACGCCGTAGGGCGTGAACTCATACCTTGCCGCGCCGCGCCCAAAGCCCATATCCAGCCTGCCGTTGCTCATCAGGTCAAGCGTGGCTGTGTCCTCTGCTAGGCGTATGGGATTGTGCAACGGCGGCACAAGCACGGCGGTGCCCAGCCGTATCTTTTCGGTGCGCGCCGCGATTGCGCTTGCGAACACCAGCGCCGACGAGCCGATGCCGTAGCGCGAAAAGTGATGCTCTGCGAACCAAGCGCTGTGAAAGCCCAGCGCCTCGCCGTGCGCTACCTCGGCGATGGTCTGCTCGGCGACGCTGCGTATATCAGTGCCTTCCGGCCAGGGCAAATGAGTAATCAGGGCGAATTTCATAGCGGCGCTCTTTCGTTCTTTCGTTAACAACATAGGCTTTGGGATTGCGATGCGCCTTATTATAAACCAACGGCGTTGGCGGCGTAGAGACGATTGCGCCGTCTTCGACGCCGGCGTGGGGCGAACATCGGCTTTCGATACGGCGGGTTTGCGGCGTGAAGTTGATTTACATCGCGCAACGGATATTATAACCTGTTAGCCGAACCGCTCAAACGCAAGGTTTATCTCAAGTGAGGATAAGATGATGCAATTCGTCAGGTTCATAGCGGCGTTCATAATATACGCCGTGATTGATATAGCGTGGAACTTTTCGCCCATCGCGGTGGGCATGTACGCGCGGTTTCACGAAGCCAGCGGCAGCCCTCTATCGGATATTCAGCGCGATAATTTGAACGGCATAGGGTTTATCATCGCGGGGATCATATTCTTCGCGCTGATTGCCTACGCGAACAGCCGCTTCGCAATCGAGCCCGCCATCAGGGAGCGCAGCGTCCGCCTTGCGATGGTCAACAGCGCCGTATTGGGCTGCGCGGCGTACGCCACCTACATCGTGCCGGTCTTCCTGATTATACGCGACTGGCCGGGGGCGCTTGTCCCCATAGACATCATCATCGGCGGACTGCTGAGCCTGATAACGTCCACAATCGTGACCGCCGTCGCCCTGCGCCTGCGAAAGGACTGACGCGCCCGCGCCGCTCGCGCAACCGTCGGGATAACATCGGCGCGCGGCAACCGTCGCCGCTATAACAGCACGGCGGCGTAAGGGTGCCGCTTTTGACGAAACGGCGCGGTTGGATATAATAAAGACGGATGCAGACGCAATAGGGATAGGTAATGCAAGCGCAAGCAATGCTTTGGGTGCGATACTATGGCTGATGCGGCAAACGGCGGCGGCCTGAGCAACGATACGCTGCTGGAAATGTACGCCAAGATGACGCTGTCCCGCGCTTTGGACGAGCGCATCTGGATGCTGAACCGTCAGGGCAAGGCGGCAATCGTGGCATCGTCTCAGGGACACGAGGCGGCGCAGATTGGCAGCGCATACGCGCTCCGTCGCGGCACGGATCTGTTCTACATCTACTATCGCGATCTTGCGGTGATGCTGACGCTTGGAATGACGCCGCGCGAAATTATGCTGGGCTTTACCGCCAAGGACGGCGAACCGCTGAGCGGCGCGCGCCAGTTCCCCACGCACGGGGCGTATCCCGAACTTGGGCTTGTGAACCTGTCCAATGTGGTGGCTACGCAGCTTCCGCAAGCCGTGGGCGCCGCGCTTGCGCTGCGTATGCGCCGCGAGGATGCGCTGGCAATCGTGTACTTCGGCGACGGCGCATCCAGCGTCGGCGATACGCACGAAGCGATGAACTTCGCCGCAATCCATAATCTGCCCGTCATCTTCTTCTGCGAAAACAACAAGTATGCCACCAGCGTTCCGCTGCATCGACAGATGGCGGTTGAAAGCCTGGCAAGCCGCGCGGAAGGCTACGGAATGCCGGGCGTATCCGTGGATGGCTGCGATGTAGTTGCGGTGTATGAGACCACGATCGAGGCTGCGAACCGCGCGCGCGGTGGCGACGGCCCTACACTAATCGAGGCGCAGGTGGAGCGCTACCTGCCGCACACCAGCGACGACGACGACACGCGCTATCGGCCGCGCGCTGAGATAGAGGAGGCGCGCAAACGCGATCCGCTTGCGCTGTTCGGCGCGCGCCTGTCCGGACTTGGCATATTGGACGATGCCGCGGCCGCCCGCATGCGCGGAGATGCGCTCGCAGAAGTGAACGCCGCAACCGACTTTGTGGAAACAGCGGCGTATCCCCAAACCCACGACTTTATGCGGTATGTGTACGCCGATAGCCAGCGGCGGATTGGCTAGAATAGCGGTGAATGCAACCGGATTGGAGCGGATGCGATGGCTGTGAAGAATGTGCTTGAGGCTGTGCGCGACGCTATGCGCGAAGAGATGCGGCGGGATGAGCGCGTCTTTGTGCTGGGCGAAGATGTGGGCGCGCGCGGCGGCGTGTTCCTTGCCACCGACGGCTTTGCGGACGAATTCGGCGATGCGCGCGTCATAGACACGCCGCTCGCGGAATCGTCCATTGCGGGCATAGCGTTAGGCGCGGCTATCAGCGGCATGCGCCCGATTGCGGAAATTCAGTTCGCCGACTTCATCTGGCCCGTGTTCAATCAGATTGTAGGCGAAGCGGCGCGCGTGCGCTACGGCACAAATGGCAAACTCGGCGTTCCGCTGGTGGTGCGCACGCCTGAGGGCGGCGGCGTGCGCGGCGCTCTCTACCATTCGCAGAGCGCAGAGGCGTACTTCTGCCACACGCCCGGCTTGAAGGTAATCGCGCCCGCAACGCCCTACGACGCCAAGGGGTTGCTCAAGAGCGCGATACGCGACGACGACCCCGTCATATTCTTGGAACACAAGCGCACATATCGGCTTGTGCGCGGCGAAGTCCCCGATGCCGAATACACGCTGCCAATCGGCAAGGCGGATGTGAAGCGCGCGGGCGATGATGTATCGGTCATAACCTACGGGCTTATGGCGCATCACTGCCTTGAGGCGGCGCAAACGCTTGCGGATGAAGGCGTCGGCGTAGAGGTGGTGGACTTGCGGACGCTGCGCCCATTGGACGCGGACGCCGTGCTGGCATCCGTCAGGAAGACGGGCAAGGCGCTGGTGGTTCACGAAGACAACAAGGTTGGCGGCATCGGCGGCGAAGTGGCGGCAATTATTGCGGAAGAGGCGTTTGAGTATTTGGACGCCCCCGTGCGGCGGCTCGCCGGCCCCGAAGTGCCGGCAATGCCCTACAGCCCGCCGCTCGAAGCGCTCTATATGCTGGACTCGCAGAAAATCGCCGACGCTGTCCGCAGTCTGGCGGCGTACTAGGTTTTGGCGTTCAACCGTCGGTTGGCGGAATTCGGATTTCAAGCGCGAACCGATTACTGACAATCGGCTATTCGCATATTCGGTTCGCAGGGTGAGGCGATGATAATCGAGCTTCCACAGGTTGGCGAGTCCGTAACTGAGGGCACAATAACTCAGTGG
Organism: Dehalococcoidia bacterium; assembly: GCA_965204605.1. Lineage (GTDB taxonomy): Bacteria > Chloroflexota > Dehalococcoidia > Lucifugimonadales > JADFKI01 > Bin90. The sequence goes on along the minus strand of OZ241999.1, from coordinate 2,388,131 downwards.
CTAAAGCAAGTGGGCGACCGCGTAGAGAAGTACGACGTGATAGCCGAAGTTCTCACCGATAAGGTCAGTATGGAACTGCCTGCGCCCGCGGCGGGCGTGCTGACCGAAATCCTCGTCGATGAGGGACAAACCGTCCCAATGGGCGCTCCCATCGCCGCGATACGAACTGAGAGCGAAGCCGAAACCGATTCGCCGCCAGTCGATCGCCAATCCGACCCTGCGCCCGACCAACCGCCGCAGTCTGAGAGCATCGACCGTACCGGCGTACTGCTGAAAGACGTTGCGCCCGTCGGCCCAACGGGTTCGGGCGCGCTTGAAAGCGCCGCCGCATCGCAAGCCGCCGAACCGTCGCTGTCCGTCGCCAAGGTCGACGCCAAGCGTCGCCGCTATTCGCCCGCCGTAACGCGCCTTGCCGAACAGCATGGCGTTGACCTGACGCAGGTAAGCGGCAGCGGCATAAACGGACGCATCACGCGCAAAGATGTACTTGCGTTCATAGATACCGCCGCCCAACCGCAAATAGCGCCCGCCGCCGATACGCCCACGGCAATGCCAGCCGATGTCGATACAACCGCAGTATCGCCCGCCGCCGCGCAAACACACGCAGCGCCCGCCGGCAGCGCCGACGAAGGGCGCGTGCCGCTGTCCGCTGTGCGCCGTATGATTGCCGCCAATATGGTACGGAGCGCATCCGAAATACCGGCAGCGTGGAGCATAACCGAAGTTGATGTGAGCGGGCTTGTGCGGCGGCGCGAAGCCGTCAAGGACGCCTTTCGTCAGCGCGAGGGCGTCAACATCACCTACCTTGCCTTTGTGGTGAAAGCCGTAGCGCAATCCCTGAAAGAAAATCCGCTGCTCAACTCATCGTGGGATGGCGATGCCATCTTGCTCAAAAAGCGCGTCAACATAGGCATAGCGGTCGCCGCCCCTGACGGATTAGTCGTGCCGGTCATTCGGGACGCCGATACGCTGAGCGTTGCGGGCATCGCAAAACGCGTTGCGGACTTGACGCAGCGAGCGCGGCAGGGCAGGCTCAGCGTTGATGATGTGCAATTCGGCACATTCACGCTGAACAACACCGGCGCGCTGGGATCCGTGGCGTCGCAGCCCATCATAAACCATCCGCAGGCGGCAATCCTGACCACTGAGGCGATAGTCAAGCGCCCCGTGGTGGTAGGCGACGCAATCGCAATCCGATCGATGATGAACATATGCCTAACATTCGACCATCGCATTATGGACGGCGCGGAAGCGTCCACCTTCACCAACGCCGTCAAGCGCCGCCTAGAGTCGATTGCGGACGATACGGGGATATATTAGCGGCGCGCGCCAAGCCCTCCCCATACTGCCCCGTTAGCCGATTTCACGCTGCGGCATATCTATGAGCGCTTGTCTATGAACACCTGTTGGGTAACCACGCTTGGGCTTATGGAGTACCGCGCCGCGTACCGCTTGCAGCGACGGCTGCACAGCCAAGTTATCGACGGTGCGTTGCCCAACCTGTTGCTGCTGTTGGAGCATCCCAATGTCTATACGCTGGGGCGTCGCGGGCGGCAGTCCGACATTCTTGCGCCGCAGTCCACGCTCGACGCGCTTGGCGTTCAAGTGGCGTTCACAGACAGGGGTGGCGAAACTACATACCACGGGCCGGGGCAGTTGGTTGGCTATCCCATAATCGGGCTGCGCGGTCGGAGCGGCGGCGTGCGCGGGTATGTGCGCCAACTGCAGCAGACGCTTATACGCGCGCTTGCGGACTTCGGCATACGCGGCGAGTGCGCGGACAAGCCCATCGGCGTATGGGTGGGCGACGCCAAGATAGCGGCGATAGGCGTGCGGGTGAGCCGCGGCGTTACGCTGCACGGCTTCGCGCTGAATGTATGCCCCGACTTGCGCTTCTTCGACTACATCGTGCCGTGCGGCATCCCGGACGGGTGCGTTACCTCAATGGCGCGCGAACTTGGGCGCGACGTCGGAGTATCGGACGCGATGCGCGCGGTAACGCAGGCGTTTGCCGTCGAGTTCGGCATTACGACGGAATGTGTGGGCGCCGATGCGCTACTCGAAGCCGTCGGCGAGCCGTATATCGTCTAATTGTCCCGTCGAAGTTGCATCGTATAGACAATGCAATATCTAGGCGATTCCCCGCATCCAGTCTAAGTATCGCGCCGCATCAGGCTGAAGCTCTGCGCTGTCGGCCCCTTCACGGGCTGCGTGGCGAGGAACATAGCGAGCGGCAGCACATCCTCGGCTTCCTTCACCCATTCGCTGTCGATGGCGTTCACGCTGCGCTCTTCCTGCGCCCACGCCGCGGTTGCGCCCGGCGTGGCAACCGGACCAGGCACAAGTTCGTTGACGCTGATGTTGTGCTGCCACACCTCTTGCGCCAGCACGCGCGTGAGCATCCACAAGCCCGCCTTGGCGCAGGCATAGGCGGACGAGCCGATTTGCCCGTTGTGTCCGATGCCGGAGCCGACGGTGATTATCTTGCCGCCGCCGCGCCGTTTCAGATAGGGCAGCACGCTCTTTGCGGTGTAGTATGCGCCTTTAAGGTTCAGGTCGATGGTCGCCGTCCACGCTTCTGCGTCGCCGTCTTCTATGCGGCGGCGTTCTAGGTTGCCGCCGGCGTTCACCACAACGATGTCTATGCCGCCGAACCGATCCGCCGCCGCCCTGTGCATCGCATCCACATCCGCTAGTTGTGTTACATCGGCTTGCACTGCAAGCGCGCTGCCGCCGTCGCTCTCTATCAGCCGCGCCACTTCAGCGATTTCGGACTTGGTGCGCGCGGCGCAGCATACCGATGCGCCCTCGGCCGCAAACCCCACGGCAATCGCCCTGCCAATGCCCCTGCCCGCGCCGGTTACTACGGCCACTTTGCCCGCTAGACGTAACGCCGTTTCCGCCATTTTGCCATTCTCCCCATTGTGTTCCATCTAGGTTGTTCACATCATCGCGCGAAACAGGCGCAAGGCGAACGTTGATAGTGCCCCGTCGTGTAGTTCCTACGCGTCGGATTATATGTCCGCCCTAATCTAGGCGTCAATTGGCATTCCCTACCCATGCAAGCGCGCTAGAATTAAGTTGAAGTTGACGCCTAAACTATGCTCATTAGCAATGGCGGCGGTTGGACGGGCGACGGCGAATGCGCCCTTGGAAGGCAGGTACGGGCGCAATACCGCCTGCTACGCAACTTGACTTTCATAACCACTGGCATATAATCGATGTACAATGATTTCTACCTTTTGTGAGGAAGAAAGAGAATCCGATATGCGATTCACCCCATTCAATTCCAAACCCGCCCTCTACTCCCTAACAACCCTCGCGGCGGCGGCGCTTCTGCTGTTCATACTGCTATCCAACTCCGACAGCGCGAGAGCTCAGCAGGCAGGCGACCACGCCGCTGAGTTTGCAACCGCATCCAACGCAATAACTTTCAGCGCCATAAGCGCCATGCGGCATTCTACCTGCGGACTGAGTGGAGACGGATCGGCGGTATGTTGGGGGCAGAACAGATACGGCGAGACTCGGCCGCCGTCGGGCGAAACCTTTACATCTATAAGCGCTGGCGGAGTGCATACCTGCGGACTGCGCGCGGATGGCGTTGCGGTGTGCTGGGGGCATGGCGGGCAAGGTCGGTCGTCTCCGCCGTCGGGTGAAACCTTCACATCCATAAGCGCTGGCTATAATCATACCTGCGGCCTGCGCTCCAACGGCGCTGCGGTGTGCTGGGGCGACAACGGAGACGGTGAGTCAACGCCGCCATCAGGTGAGACGTTCGTATCCATAAGCGCAGGCGCGTCTCATACCTGCGGACTACGCGCAGACGGCGCTGCGGTGTGCTGGGGCGATCACTACGGAGAGCCTTCATCGCCCTCGGATGAGACATTCGCATCCATAAACGCTGGCTGGTATCATACCTGCGGGTTGCGCACGGACGGATCGGTGGTGTGCTGGGGTAGTAGCGGGTCCGTTGCCTGGACAACGCCGCCTACAGATGAAACCTTTGCATCCATAAACACAGGCTATACTCATGCTTGCGGACTGCGCGCAAACGGCACTGCGGTATGCTGGGGAAATAACGATTACGGTCAGTCAACGCCGCCGTCAAGCGAGACGTTCGCATCCGTAAGCACCGGCTTTTACCATACCTGCGGACTGCGTAAGAACGGCGTTGCGGTATGCTGGGGAAATGCCGCTTACGGTCAGTCAACGCCGCCAACCCAATACACGCCCACCCCCACGCGCGCGCCAACTCACACGCCCACGGCGACGCATACGGCAACTCACACGCCGCCGCCAACGCTTACGCCCACGGCAACGCGCGTTCCGGCCACAGCGACGCACACGCCCAAGCCAACGAGCGTTCCGGCCACAGCCGAACCTACGCCCACGCGCGCGGCAACACTCACGCCCACGCCCACCACAGCACGACAAGCGGCGCCTGAACCTACCTACACGCCTACGAACGTCCCGCCCACGCCGACGTCCACGCACGTTTCTGCCACGGATGAGCCTACGATTACGCCCTCGCCAGCCACAACGCGCGCAGACGTACCGACGCCCACGCCCATCATAGCGCAAGAAGCGCCACCGCAACCAACTCACACGCCCACGGCAACGCCCATAGGCGATGAAAGAGCAGGCGTGTTTGAAGAACAAGCCGAAGCGTTGCTAGACCAGGCAGGAACGTTGCAAGAAACGGACATGATGCGGCGGCTAGTCGAAACGCTGCAAACGCTCATCAACGCGCTGAATAACAGATTGGCGGCGCTTGAGGGAACATCCCCAACGGCAACGCCTACCCACACGCCCACCCCGACGAATACGCCGGTGACCGTGCTGGAAGCCACGCCTACGCCCACGGCGACGTCTACGACTATACCTACGGCAACGCCTACGCGCGCATCAGCGTCGACATTGGCGCCCGGCTGCATTCGCAAGACCGGCTTAGGCTGGCTCACCGGCACCTGGAACGCCGACTGCCTATCGGATAAGACGCCCGCAACCGCAAAGGCGGGAACCCGCTACGCCCGTTTCTACACATTCACGCTGGACGCGGCCTCAAGCGTAACCGTTTCCATCACATCCGACGACGTGGCGGACACCTACCTATACCTGCTAGAGGGCGTGGGCAACGCCGGCTCCATCGTCAACCGCGGCGACTCGCGAATAACGGAGCAACTGCAGGCGGGCAGTTACACCATAGAGGCTACTACCTACAACTTGGAAACGGGCGGCAACTTCATGCTGACGCTGGACATCTCTACCGCAAGCGTCTCGAACTAATACAACGCTGCCCTTCCCCGCAAAGAACTGCAGTAAGAAGGGCAGCGCCTACACTATGACTACGCTTGACGGCGTTTCCTTCATTGGAAACGCCGTCTGCATTCATCCCCTCTAACAGACCGCTGTCCCCCCTCGTTCTGTGACTGCGCCAATCTGCGCCGCTAATCTGCCATAATTGAGACAGCGGCCCGCCGTTTGGTTCGCCGAAAACCGCCCCGCTTTGCGCCCGCTGAGGCGTTTGACATAGACGCCGCTGGTTCATATACTTGACAAAATACGATTCGGCTAATTCTGCGCCGGCGATTGACTACATTCATCGGGCATATCGCTGGGCTATGGACGCTTACGAAGGCTGCCCTGGATTGGGCGTGAACGATAGAGATAGGAGGCAGGTTGATGTCCCACCGAGATGACATTGCACTGATGGCGCACCTGATGCGCCGCGCCGGATTCGGAGCGACGCACGACGAACTGGAGGCGTACGTCGCCAATGGCTACGAAGCCACCGTAGAGGAACTGCTGAACCCTGAGGCGCAGCCCCCGGTCGACAGGTATGAGCTTCTGCGCTATCACCCGTGGTCGTGGAAGCCCGGCACCATACAAGGCACCGGACACGCCACTTGGCTTTACCATATGGTCAACACCAAAGCGCCGCTCCAAGAAAAGATGGCTATCTTCTGGCACGGCATATTCGCCACCGGCGTATCCAAGGTCGACCACTGGGACGAAATCCTGGATATGGTGGACATGCTGCGCGAAAAGGGCATGGGTAGCTACAAGCGAATACTGATGGAAGTCGCCCAAAACCCCGCGATGATCTACTGGCTTGACAACAACGAAAATCACGCCGACGCGCCCAACGAAAACTGGGGCCGCGAACTGCTGGAGCTGTTCAGCATGGGCGTGGGCAACTACACCGAAACCGATGTGTTCGAGTGTTCGCGCGCCTTTACCGGCTGGACGATAACGCCCAAGCTCCCGCGTTTCCCGATGGGGCGCTTCGACTGGTCGTTCGAGTACCGCGACGACGACCACGACGAGGGCGAAAAGTCGTTCCTAGGCTACACGGGCAACTTCAACGGCGAAGACATCATAGACATCATATGCCGTCAGCCCGCTACTTCGCGCTTCGTGGCGCGCCACCTGTACAACTTCTTCGTGGCGGACGAAGCGCAGGTGCCCGCATGGCAGCGCGTCGCCCCCGGCGATCCCGACGCCATTCAGACGCTGGCCGACGCCTTCGTGGAGTCCGAATACGATATGCGCTCCGTGCTGCGCGTGATGTTCAACTCCGACTTCTTCAAAGAGGCGCGCTTCACCCGCATCAAGAGCCCGGTCGAGGTTGTGGTCAACACGCTGCGCTTCGTGGGCGGCCACGAATTCCCCGCGCCCGGCATCGGCAACCTCGGCAGGCAAATGGGATACATGGGGCAGGAAGTGCTGAACCCGCCCAGCGTAGAGGGCTGGCACACCGGGCGCGAGTGGATCAACAGCGGTTCGCTTATGCGCCGCATCAACTTCGTGGCCGACCTGGTGGGCGATACATCGCTGCCGGGCGTGCAGGCAATCGTGGGCAGAGTCCAGTACGCCGGCGAGCTTTCGCCCGACGAGTTCGTGGACACCTGCCTCGACCTGATGGGTCCGCTCGACCTTGATCCCAAGACACGGCAGGAGCTCATAGACCACGCCGCCATAGATGGCAGCCTGGCTTGGGGCGATGCCGACTTCGCCGCGATGCGGGTCAGCGAAATGCTGCAGCTCATCGTATCGCTCCGGGACTATCAGTACGCATAGCGCCGCGGCGCAATAGGCGGACGCTTGCAGGGGAGTTCTCGGCTATCCCAACTTGCTTGGACGGCGCAAGAACTCCCCTACATTCCAACTTATCTTACAGAGACAACGGCAATGCCCAACGCTTTCAATGCAGTCAACAGAGGCGTCTATATCGCAGACAACCTTGCGTTTCTGCGCGCGCTCAACGACGAGTGCATAGACCTTGTGTGCATCGACCCGCCCTTCGCCAAAAACGAAACCTTCACTGGCGACCGCATAAGGCCCCCGCTCACCGATTCGGAGCTGGCGATAGAGCGGCGTCTGCTCTCAAGCTGGGGCATAAACACCGCCAGAGAGGCCGACGCCAAGGGGCTAACTTGGCCTGACGACATCGCGCGCGGCGGCTACACCGACATATGGTCTTGGGAAGCGGACATTCACGAAGACTGGGTTGAAAGCCTAGAGTCGGACTATCCCGCCATATACAGCCTCATAGACACGACACGACTTGTCCACAGCGACGGCGTGGCAGCGTACTTGTGCTATATGGCTATTCGGATAATTGAAATCCACAGGGTTCTGAAGCCGACCGGCAGCCTGTATCTGCACTGCGATCATACCGCCAACGGCTACCTGCGGCAGTTGATTGACGCCATCTTTGGCAGCGAAAATTTTTGCAACGAAGTTGTGTGGTGCTACCGAGGCATGCCTTCTAGGGCGAAAATATGGCAGCAGAAACACGATACAATCCTCTTTTACAGAAAGAGCGAAGACTATACCTTCAACGTCCTGCGCGGTGAACCCACCGAAGGTTCAAAGCGAACCTTTCGTAGCGCGATGAACCGCGGGTATAATCTGAACCGTTCTAAGAAAATGGTTACCGTATTCGACTGGGACAAGTACAGAGAAGCCGTCGACGCGGGCGTCATCCCAAGCGATCTTAGCCCGGTGGAGTTCACAGGCGGCCGCCCCCCATTAAGAGACTGGTGGGAAGACATCAGGATACTTGGCGGCCCAGGCAACAAAGAGCGCACCGGCTACCCCACGCAAAAGCCTGTCGCGCTTGCGGAACGCATCATCCAGGCAAGCACGGCTGAAGGCGATGTAGTGCTGGACTGCTTTGCGGGCTGCGCCTACGCCGGCGTCGCCGCCGAGCGCCTCAACCGCCGCTGGGTTGCGTGCGACTTCAACCCGCGCGCGTGGACGGTGTTCAAGCGCCAGTTCAACAAGCCCCGGCTCATCGTTCTCGACTGCGAAGACGAAGTTACCGGACAGGCGGCGCTCACCAAAGACAAAACGGTAACCGTTCACGGCCCCGACGAACTGCCCGTCCGCGCAACGCCCATCGTCGACGTCGCCCCGAAAGAGTTCGCATTGCCGGAGCGCGAGTTCAAAGTGCCGGCAAGCGATATTCCAAACGCGGTTATGCTTGAAACGCTGTTGGGTTGGTCCGGCTATATGGCGTGGTGCTGCGGCTTCGCCAACCGCCGCCCCGACGGCAGCATTGTGGAAACTACCAACAACTTCCACCTTGACCATGTGGATCCCAAGTCCAAGCGCGGCTCCAATCAGATATGGAACCGCGCGCCGCTCTGCCCCACGCACAACATCCGCAAAGGCAATCAGCGCATCCACCTCGCCGACTACCGCGTTCAGATAGCCGACGCCGGCGAAATGCTGGTCGACACGATGGGCGCGCTCGTGGACTTGGCAGAAATGGAAGACCGAGCGCATCGCTTTCATATGGACTACCTGTTTCGGCGCGGCTATCAGCCATCCATGGACGATTAAGCCGCGCTTTCAACGCGCTACAAAACGCCAATCCGATTTCTACATCCGATAGATACACCAAAAATTAAAACTGGGAAGGAGCAGCAAAATGACCACCGCGCAGAAAGATCCGGTTGTGGTTGTTGTTCAGCTTTCGGGCGGCAACGACTATCTCAACACCGTCATCCCGTACAACGACGAACTCTACTACGACAACCGCCCCACGGTCGGCATTCCCCAAGAGCAGGTGCTTCACCTTGACGACAAGATAGGGCTGCACCCGCAGATGGGCGCAATCCGCGATATGTACAATCAGGGCAACGTCGCCATCATCAACGGCGTGGGCTACGAAAACTCGCCCCGCTCTCACTTCCGCTCTATGGACATCTGGCACACCTGCGAGCCGGACGACGTAGGCACCGAAGGCTGGCTCGGCAAGGTCATCCAAGAGATCGATCCGCGCAAAGAGAATGTGGTAACCGGCGTAAGCTTCGGCCCCAGCATGTTCCGCGCTATGGCGGTGCCGGGCGTGCCGGTGGCGTGCGTGGAAGACCTGAACAACTACGGCTTGATGCCCGGCATCAGCGCCGAAGAGCAGCGCCAAAAGATACTGAACCGCTTCTCGCGCCTGTACGGACAGGCAATCGGCAGAGGCCCCGTGATGGAGTTTCTCGGACAGACCGGCTTGGACGCCCTGCAGGGCGCGGACATACTGAAGGTTGCGCCGGAACGCTATTCCTCCGATGTTGAGTATGCCGACACCACGCTCGCCAAGAAGCTCAAGGGCATAGCGCAAGTGCATATGGCGGACTTGGGAACGCGCGTGTTCTACTGCGATCACGGAAGCTTCGACTCACACGCCGGCCAGCCCAATATGCTCTCGGCGCTGTGGGACGACCTCTCCACCGCCGTCAACGATTTCTTCGACGACCTGCGCGCGCACGACGCCTCCGACAATGTCATAATGCTGCTGTTCTCCGAGTTCGGCAGGCGCACGCACGACAACGGCTCCGGCACCGACCACGGCGCGGCGGGCGCTGTGCTTGTCATGGGCGACCAGGTCAACGGCGGGCAGTACAACGACTATCCGTCCCTGCGCGCCGAAGACCTGGAACAGGGCGATGTTGTGCCGTCCCTAGACTTCCGCAGCGTCTATTCCACCATCGTGGAAGACTGGATGAATATGGACGCAAAGCCCATCGTGGGCGGCGATTTCGAGAAGGTTGGCTTCATCGCAAACTAGCCGCAAGCCTTTCTGTCCCCGCCGCTTCCGATAATATCGGCGGGGACAGCGCTGGCGTTCGACAATGCTGTCGAACCAGTTGCCTATACACACCCAATCACGCACAGAAAGAGGCAAAACTATGCTGACCACCGTAGCGGCAGGCCGCACCTTTGATTTCAGCCACGCCGTTGGGGGGCTGTACATGCCCCAGCCGATAAACGTCGCCGTGGGCGAAGGCGATATGGTGTATGTGCTGAGCCGCCAGTACGAACAGATACTGGATGTCCCCTGGAACAAGACCGCCACCGCAGCGCAACTCAACAAGTTCACCGTGCCGGCCGCGCCGTACGACGAAGAGTTTCTAGGCCGCATAAGCAAGTACGGCGACTCAGAGGGCGAACTCATATGGCCCGCCGGGCTTGCGCTCGACTCCGACGAAAATCTATACATCACCGACGAGTGGATGAACCGCGTCAGCGTATTCGACAAGGACGGCGAACTGCTTGGCGTCTGGGGCGCAGCCGGCGACGGGGACGGTGAGCTTAACCGCCCTTCGGGCATCGCGCTCGACTCCAACGACGACGTCTATGTTGTGGACAGCCTGAACCACCGCGTCCAGAAGTTCAACAGGGATGGCGAGTACATATCGCAATTCGGCGGTTTCGGTTCGGATGAAGGCGAATTCAGCGCCCCGTGGGGCATCGACTGCGACGCCGACGACTGCGTGTATGTCGCCGACCACAAGAATCACCGCGTCCAAAAGTTTGATGCAGACGGCGATTTCGTCGCGGCATTCGGCAATTACGGCAAAAGCAGGGGACAGCTCAACCGCCCCAGCGATGTTGCGGTCGACCCGGACGGCGATGTGTATGTATGCGATTGGGGCAACGACCGCGTGCAGGTATTCGCTGCCGACGGCGGATTCCTCGCCAGCCTCGTCGGGGACGCGCAGCAACTCGCCAAGTGGCACCAAGAGCAGGTGGACGCCAACGTGGATGTGATTAAGGCACGCCGCCGCGTGTACACGCTCGAACCCGAATGGCGCTTCGCAATGCCCACAGCCGTAATCTTCGACGCCGCCAAGTCGCGCCTGCTCGTCGCCGACACGCAGCGCGGACGCTTGCAGATATACAACAAGGTGAACGACTACATGGAGCCCCAGTTCAACCTGTAAGCCTGCCGCAATGGACGCTCGCTTCCGGGGCGGACTGACATCATATTCCGCAGTTTCCCATGGCAAGCGAAACCTACGGTGGCGTTGCTATGGGAGACAACCGAACCTTGTGGCGCTTCTTTGACGGCTCATCGGCAATCAGCGCCAGCATGCTAGTTGCAGTTCTGATAAACGGATGCGGCAACGTCTGTGCTGATCGGTGGGGCATTCGTCTGCTCAAGGGTTTGACAGAACAGGAAGCTGGCGTCATCATATTGGCGACGCTACTGCTGTTCCCTACAACAACCGTGCTTTACGGAGGCGCTAAATTGATTTTCGCAGCAAAAGAAGCCGTTGAGAAAAAAGCGGAGCAAAAGGGACGCGCACAGGGACTTGAAGAGGGCCAAGTCAAAGGGCGCGCTGAAGGGCTATCAGAAGGCCGCGCCGAAGAGCGCAAGCGCATACGCGCGCAACTCGAGCAGAGCGGCAACCTCACCCCTGAGCTTGCGCGCATACTGAGTGCCGAAGAAGATGTAGGCGAGGCGTAGCCCTGCGGCGCGTCAACCAACGTTGCGCCTGCGCTTCTCTTTATGGAGGATGCCAAATTGATTTTTGCGGCAAAAGAAGCCGTCGAGCGAAAATCCAGAGAAAAAGCGCGCATAGCGGAAGAACAGAGGCTGCTGGAAATCAAGCGCGCGGAAGAGTTCAGACTGGGTTTGAAGCACGAAATCATGGCCGACTTCACCCAGCATCTGAAGCGGGACTTCATTGAAGACTTCAAGAAAAGTTTCATGAACGAGTTCATGGATGGCTTCAACCAAGGCTTCGCAGAAGGGCGCGCTGAAGAGCGCAAGCGCATACGCGCGCAACTCGAGCAGAGCGGCAACCTTACCCCTGAGCTTGCGCGCATACTGAGCGACGAAGACGATAGAGGCGAGGCGTAGCCGTTGACGCGTTGCCTAACCCATCCGATTCCCTCAAATACCCGTAACCCGATTGGAGACGCCGTTATGACCGCTCAAACCGACTCCCGCCCCAATATCATCATCTGCTTGGTGGATGACTTGGGATTTTCAGATCTGGGTTCGTATGGCTCAAGTCTGCTCACGCGCGACATAGACCGGCTTGCCCAAAACGGCTTGCGCTGCACGCAGATGTACAATTCGGCGCGTTGCTGTCCGTCCCGCGCCGCGCTGCTGACGGGCTTGTATCCGCACCAAGCGGGCGTCGGGCATATGACGCAGGACTACGGCATCGATAGCTACCAAGGCTATTTGAACGATAAGTGCGTTACCATCGCAGAGGTGCTGCGTACTGCCGGCTATCGCACGCTGATGTCCGGCAAATGGCACGTCGGCGGCAACTACCATCCACCCGCCCCCGAGTACGGCTGGCCCACCGGCGAAAGCGGCTACCCCACGCCGCGGCAGCGCGGCTTCGATCGCTTCTACGGCATTTGGGGCGGCTACACTTCGTTCTTCAATCCCGACTCGCTTGGGCTTGACGATACGCCCATCAAGGCGGAGTCGACCGACTACTACCTGACCGACGAAATTACCAACCACGCCCTGCAGATGATCGATGAGAGCGCGGCGTCGGACAACCCGTTCTTCTTGTATCTGGCATACACCGCGCCGCACTGGCCGTTGCATGCGCTTGAAGAGGACGTCGCCAAGTATGAGGGCGCATTCCGCAAGGGATGGGATGCCGAGCGCACCGCGCGCCACGAATCCCAAAAGGCGCTGGGACTGCTCGATTCCAAGTGGGCGATAGCGGCGCGCGACGAAGACGCCCCGGCGTGGCACGACGCGCCCAATCACGATTGGGAAGATCTGCGTATGGCGGTGTACGCCGCGCAGGTCGACCGCGTGGACCAGGGCATTGGCAGGGTTATGGACAAGCTCCGCGAGTTGGGCGAATACGACAACACGCTGTTTATGTTCCTGTCCGACAACGGCGGATGCTCCGAACTTTTCATGGAAGACGGCGATCTGCCGCAGCCCAGCGTCTATTCGGTGAAGACCGTGGACGGCAGGCAGGTAACCACTGGCAACAATCCCCGCGTCAGGCCCGGCCCCGACGACACCTTTATGAGCTACGACCTGCCTTGGGCGAATGTGAGCAACACGCCCTTCCGTCTGTTCAAGAGTTGGATACACGAAGGCGGCATATCAACGCCCTTCATCGTCCATTGGCCCAATATGATTGCGCAGCCCGCCGTCAACCATAGCCCGATGTACATCACGGACATCACCGCCACCTGCATAGACGCCGCCGGCGCAGCCTACCCCGCCGAATATGAGGGCAGGCGGATTACGCCGCTTGAAGGCGAAAGCTTCATGCCCATCATTCGGGGCGGCGAATGGACGCGGCAGAAGCCAATCTTTTGGGAACACGAAGGCAACCGCGCCGTGCGTATGGGTGAATGGAAGCTCGTCGCCGAACACAACGCCCCGTGGGAGCTCTTCAATATGACCGAAGACCGCACTGAGCTGAACGATCTTTTGGCGGGCGATCGCGATCGTGCGCAGCGGATGACGCGTCTATACGAAGAATGGGCAAAGCGCTGCCAGGTAGCGCCGTGGCCCGCCAATCCGCGCGTGAACATTCGGCACAGGCTGACGCGCGGCAAGCACGACTACATCGCATAGCGCGGCGCGCGCAATCGGCGGCTTGCCTAACCGTTGATTATGCGAACCTCATCGCCAATCTCGATGCGCATCAGATCGCGCCCTATCGCCACATCCCCGCCGTAGGTTGCGCGCGTGCCTTCAAGTATCTCGGCGTCGGCTTCCGGCCCGCCGATTACATGCGAATAGACTGCCAGCGCGGGGTTTATGCGGCTGAAGATTTCGCCCGCCTGCCGCGGCGTGGTGTGATGCGCCACCACCTGCCGCCGGTGATGATCGGTCATATGAGCGCTGCGCGCCATAAACCACTGCGGCGCGATTACTTCGTGGATAAGCAGATTCGCGCCCTGCGAATGCTTCACAAGATTATCGCTTGGGCGGGTGTCGCCGGACAACACAACTACCTTGCCGTCGTACTCGATGCGATAGCCGAAAGCGGGCGTTACCGGACGATGATCGACGTCGAATGCGCTGACCGCAACGCCGTTTTCGCGATACTCGAACCCCTCTGCGACGTCCTGCGCTACAACATCGATGCCCGACTGAGGCAGCAGTTCGTCCAGGTCGCGCCGAATATGTATGTCCGCCGCAAACGCCCGCTGTAGGTGCGACATCATATCCGAGCTGCCGCTTGGACCCCAAACCCTAAACGGTGTATTGCGCCCCATAATCCAACCCGTCAGCCACAGATCCGGTATGCCGACTAGGTGGTCGGAGTGCAGATGCGTCAGAAACAGCCTATCTGCTCGCGGATAGTCCGGCCCGATCTGGAACAGCCGCTGAATTGCGCCGCGCCCGCAGTCAAACAGCAGCCTTGCGCCGCCCGCCTCTATGAGCGTGCTCATCCCAAAGCGCTCAATCTGCGGCGTGGGCGAGCTTGTGCCAAGCAGCGTTGCGCGGAAGTGGGTAGTCATAGGACGCTCCCCATTTGTGGTAATTCGGTCAGTTTCGCATCATCCCAAGTAAAGCGCAGTCCCGCCCTCAAGTCAACAAGCCTCGCCCCGTTTGACCGCCGTTTGACATATGCCCACTCACTTTATAAACTCACCACACTAACATAATCCTCTACATAATTCGGGTGTGCAACCGGACGCTTGGCAGCGGCGCGGCGTCGACAACGGCCAACGCCGTAGTTATGTAGATGCAAAAGAGAGGTATAGCATGGCTGATAGGCCGAATATCGTGTTCATTATGAGCGACCAGCAGCGCTACGATACGCTTGCCTGCTATGGCGCAGACTACATGAACGTCCCCAATCTCAATGCGCTGGCGGAGCGCAGTTTCGTGTTCCGCAACGCTTATGTGGCGCAGCCCGTTTGCACGCCGGCGCGCGCCACCATTATGACGGGGCTTTATCCCCACGCCGCAGGGCCCATCGTCAACAAAATCCATCTGCCGGCGGATACGCCCGTCATCGCGGAGATGATCGACGACGAGTATTTCAAGGGCTACATGGGCAAGTGGCACCTGGGCAATGATGTCGCGGTTCAGCACGGCTTCGACGTGTGGAAGCCCACCGAAGACGGCCACCGCGAGGCTTACACACGCCCCGAACTGCGCTATGAGATGACGCCGTATCATCAGCATCTAGTCGAAAGCGGCTATGAGCCGGATGGACAGCACTCCGACGGCATAGGCGTGTTCTCGGCGGACGCGCGGCAGGATCTGCCCGAAGAGTTTCAGATGGCGTCCTACCTAGGCGACCAAGCCGCCGACTTCATCGAGCAGAACAAAGACCGCCCGTTTGCGCTGTATGTCAGCACCTTCGAGCCGCACTCGCCCTATCACGGCCCGTTTATGGACATGTACGACCCGGCGAGCCTGCCTGTGGGCGACGCCTTCCTGAAGCTGCCGGACGGCGCTTCTATGGTGAACCGCGTGCGCGCCAACTACTTCATGCAGTTCATGCTGGAAGGCAAGAGCCACGCGGACGACGACTATATGACGCGCTACGCCGCCGCCCGCGAGGATGTCACCACTGAACAGGGCTGGCGCACGCTGCGCGCCCACTACCTAGCGAACATCACGCTGGTCGACAATATGGTGGGCAAAATCACGGACGCGCTAGAAAACGCCGGCGTCGCCGACAACACCGTGGTGGTGTTCACCAGCGAACACGGCGATATGATGGGCGACCACGGCATGCTGGAAAAGCGCTCGTTCTTCGAGGAATCGGCGCGCGTGCCGCTGCTGATGCGCGTCCCGTGGCTCTCCAAAGAGCAGACAATCATCGAAGGCAGCGTGGGACACATAGACCTTGTGCCGACGCTGTTGGACTTGAGCGGCAATGCGCTGCCGGACACGCTGCAAGGCAAAAGTCTAGTCCCCGTGATGAAGGGCGAGCAGGCGCTTGACCGCGATGTGTTCGTGCAGTGGAACGGCACAAGCGACGAACTGCCGGACAGGTTCCTGGGCAGCCGCGACATCAATCGGATGCTGACGCTGCCTTGGCGTTCCGTGATTACGCCCGACCGCTGGAAGCTCAACCTGTGCGCCGGCGACCAGTCCGAACTCTACGACCTGAACAGCGATCCGTATGAGATGAACAACCTGTACAACGACCCCGCTCAGCGGGACAGGATTATCGATATGGCGGCGCGCATCCGCATCTGGCAGCACGAAACCGGCGACACCGCGCCGCTGCCAAGCGTCTGACTGCGCGCCCGAATGCGGGAGGCAATGCAATGAATCCCAAGACGATTGTCCATGCGCTAATCTTCCTGCTTGCGGGCATAGTTTTCTGGGTCGGACTTGGAGCCGGCTTGCAGTTCAACCCGACTGTGGGATCGGCGCTGTGGATTGTCGCGGCGGTAATCGTCGCGCTTAACCTGCTGTGGATGCGCCGCACGCGCAAACGCTAACGCGATAACACGCAGTAACAGAGAGAGCGGCATATATGGGCTACGAATTCATCAAACTGGACAAGTCCGAGCGCATAGCCACGCTCACGCTGAACCGCCCCGCCAAAATGAACGCCTTGAGCGCCGGGCTGCTGGCGGAGTTCAGCGATGCGCTGGACGATGTTCACAACGACCACGACGTCAATGCGCTTGTGCTGACGGGCACGGGCAGGGCGTTTTCGGCGGGCTACGACATATCGCCGTTGCAGGCGCAAACGGATGCGCCCGCAACGGCGTTCTGGGACGCCAAGCATCTGCCGGCGCGCACGCTGATGAAGCTCTGGCATCTGCGCCAGCCCACCATCGCCGCCGTCAACGGCTATGCGCTTGCGGCGGGCAATGTGCTGGCAATGACCGCCGACATCGTGATTGCGTCCGAAGACGCCGTGTTCGGCGAACCTGAAATACGCTTTGTGGCGCACTCGCCCGCGATTATGCTGCCGTTCATGATCCCGCTGCGCCACCTGCACTGGCTCTACTACACAGGCGATACGATAGACGCGCATACCGCCGAGAAGTGGAATATGGTGAACCGCGTGGTCGCCGCCGATGCGCTGATGGACGAGGCGCGCAAGGCGGCGGCGCGTATCGCCAATGTGCCGCCTTATGCCGTCCAAATGATGAAGCGCAGCATCAAAGCCACCTATGAGAAGATGGGCTTTTCGGAGGCGTTTGAACATCACTTGTTGCTGCGAATGATAGAGGCGATGGCGCCCGATGTGCCGGAGAAAGAGGCGCTGGAGGCTATCAAGCAGGAACAAGGCATGCGCGCCTTCCTAGAAGCGCGAGACGCCCCGTTTCGCGATTAGCCGCCCGCATCCCCCACTCCAACGATACGCGACTTGCCGTATCGGCGCGGGTTAGACGCATATCCAAGGGGCGCAAGCGCCGGGGACGTCCGCTAGATTGGCTCTACGGCGTCGGCCGCATCCTCGGCGATGATGCTGATGTGGAGTTCGTCAAGATGGTTCTGCTCCACGATGTTGGGCGCTTCGAACAGAGGGTCAAAGCCGCTCTGCGTTTTGGGGAATGCGATTACGTCGCGGATATTGTCCCGCCCGGTCAGCACCATAAGCAGGCGGTCTATGCCGGGCGCAATGCCCCCGTGCGGCGGCGCGCCGTACTCGAACGCCGTCAGAAGCTGCTCGAAGCGCTCCGCCACCTGCTCTTTGGTGTAGCCAAGCACGCCGAACACCCGCTCTTGCAGTTCGCGGTTGTGGATGCGGATGCTGCCGCTGGCGAGCTCTTCGCCGTTGGCTACCAGGTCATAGAGCCGCCCGATTGCCTTGCCAGGATCGCTCTCTAAGAACGCTTCGTGGCCGTCTTTCGGCATAGAAAACGCATGGTGCATGGCGTCCCAGCGCGCTTCGTCTTCGTTCCACTCGAACAGCGGGAAATCGGTTACGAATGCGAATGCGATAAGGTTGGGATCGGCAAGCCCAAGCCGCTGCCCCATTTCGCTGCGCAGAGCGCTCAACGCCTGGTTCGTGGTCTTGGGGTGGCCGGCCACGATGAGTATCATATCGCCCGGCTGTGCCTCTGTGCGGTGCGCGATTGCCTTTATCTGGTCAATCGTCAGAAAGCGCGCCGCCGCCGAGCGAATACCGTCCGTAGTGATGTCGTCGATATCGCCTTCGCCGGTCAGCGCAATGGTAACGAGCCCCTGCGCGCCGCGCGCTTTGGCGAATTCTATGAGCGCGTCGGTTTGGCGGCGGGTGTATGAGGCGCAGCCCGGCGCCGCAAAGCCCTTGACGATGCCGCCGCCCTCCACAACTGAAGTGAACACGCGAAAATCGGTCTGCGCCGCGATGTCGGACAGATCCGCCATATCCAGGTCGAAGCGCAGATCGGGCTTGTCCGTGCCGTATGCAGCCATCGCCTCCGCATAGGTCATCCGCGGGAAGGGGCGCATAATCCACTTATCGGGGAAGTGCGTCTCTATCAACTTGGTGTAGAGTTCTTCTATGAGATTGAGAACATCGTCCTCTTCCACGAAGCTCATTTCCAAGTCGAGCTGAGTGTGTTCGGGCTGACGGTCTGCGCGCGGATCTTCGTCGCGAAAGCAGCGCGCTATCTGGAAATACTTCTCCACGCCCGCCGCCATAAGAAGCTGCTTGAGCTGCTGCGGCGATTGCGGCAGGGCGTAGAAGCGGCCCGGATATAGGCGGCTGGGGACAAGGTAGTCGCGCGCGCCTTCGGGCGTGCTTTTGATGAGGATGGGCGTTTCCACTTCCAAGAAGCCGCGCTCGCTGAGAAAGTCCCGTATGAAGCGCACAACCTTGTGGCGCATAATCAGCGTGTCCCGCATAGATTGGCGGCGCAGATCCAGGAAGCGGTACTTCATTCGCAGAAGTTCGTCAACTTCGTTCTCTTCGTTGATGTAGAAGGGCGGCGTCTTGGATTCGTTGAGAACCCTAAGTTGTTCTGCGGCTACTTCGATTTCGCCGGTGGCTATGTTGGGGTTGTGAGTGCCTTCGGGCCTTGGGGCTACGCTGCCGCTAATCTGAACAACCCATTCGTTTCGCAGCGCTTGCGCTAGTTCGTGGGCGCTTGGCGCGTTATCCGGGTTGAACACCGCTTGGACTAAGCCTTCGCGGTCGCGCAAGTCTATGAATATCAAGCCCCCGTGGTCGCGGCGGCGGTGAACCCAACCCGCGAGCGTAATCGTCTTGCCAATGTGTTCGGCGCGCACATCGCCGCAGTTGATTGTTTTAAGCAAATCTGCCCCCTTTGGAATTGGCGGTGTATAGAGATTATACAGCGTTGGCGGGCAGATTTCAGGGCGGGACTGACAGCGATATGGTGATATAGCGGTATAGGGGATAAACGGCGGGATGCGGTTGGCGATTTGCGGCGCGCGCCTTATGCGGGGACGCCGTAGCTTCGCTTTTTGATGCTGAGGTGAACGAAGGATTCGGTTTGGCGCACGCCGGGGATGGCGCCCAGTTTCGTGGTGAGAAACACGCCCAGATCCTCCGGGGACGGCAGCGTAGCCCAGCAGAATATATCGTAGGGTCCGGTGGTGATGGACACCCAGGATAGTTCGTCCAGCGCCGCCATAGCGTCGGCGACAGCGTCCGCCTTGTCCGGATCAGCGCGCACGCCCACCAGCGCCTCAAACGAACCGCCCATCATTCTGGGATTCGGCACGGCGGCAACAAAGATGTAGCCTTCGTCGATGAGCCGCCTGAGACGGCGGCGCACGGTGCCTTCGCTCACGCCGGCGTTTCGGGCAATGCCTGCGTTGGACGCTCTGCCGTTCTGCCGCAGCGTTGCGATTATCTTGCTGTCCAAATCGTCCATCATCATTGCGATAACCTCAGTCCGATGGGCAGGCGGACTTAGTCTTTTGTGGCGTATGCGTATGCGGTGTACGCCTTTCACCAGTTAAGGCGAAATGGCTAGGCTGCGCCAAGCCGTTAAAACCGCCGAAGGGAGATCCAAGTCCCCAGCGCCAGCCCGATTATCAGGGGTAGCATTCCAAACGCAGCGGGGTATGCTATGAATATGGGGCCGGACGCTAGAACCATAGACAGCGCGCTGACGATTTTCAGCCGAATGCCGCGCTTGCGATTGGTGGCGAGACTGACGGCTTCCCCGATGGCGTAGCCGATTGCGACTGTTACGGCGCTGTAGAGCCAGGGCAGGATGGTGAAGCCCACGCCCACACCACACCCAGTTGCAACGCGAGGTTGAACAGCAATCGGCTGCCGAACAGAAACGCGATGCCCAGCGCTATGCCGACCGCAGCGCCCGCGCCTATTCCCCTGAGTAGATACGGCAGCGGGACGTCGTAGGTGGGGACGCGGTTGACGCGGGCGCAGTCGGGGCAGCGCATGCCAACGGGCGCATGCACAAGGCAATCGGGGCAGATGGGCGTTTCGCATCTGCCGCAGCGAATGTTGGTCTCTTTCTTGGGGTGTCTAGCGCAGTATTGGGTCTGAACCATCGTCCGTTGTATCTCCAAGCTCGGCGTCGGGCGTGCGTTCCGTCCATTCGGCGCGCCTGTGGACATCCCTGTCCCATAGGATGCGGCATAACAGCGTTTGCGTTAGCGGCTGCGCGTCGGTCGGGCGTTCCCAGTTTGCGGTGAGTCTTTTGGCTATTAGCAGTACACCGATGATAACACACATCGCCACAACTTCCGCATCCCTGTTGAATGCGAATGCAGACAGCGGCAACGCTATCATAGCGATGAGCGTCAGCAAGCCGGTGTCTTTCAGCAGCATCCTGCCCAAGACTACCATAAGCAGGGCGCACACCAGCGCTTCCCACCAGAGCGCGAATGCCAGTACAAGCCCGCCGGCGGTTCCCACGCCTCTGCCGCCGGTGAAACGAATGAAGGGAGACCAGTTGTGTCCCGCGACGGCGGCTAATCCCACTGCGACTTGAACGGCGATAGGCGCGTCCAGCGCGCGCGCAAGCAGCACGGGCAGGATGCCTTTGCCTATCATATCGAACACGCCGATGGATACGCCTTTCACAGCGCCGATATGGATTACGGCGTTGGACGCGCCCACATTGCCGGAGCCGTACTCGCGAATGTCAATGCCGGACGCCAAGCGCGCGATAAGGTAGGCGGTGGGAATTGCGCCCCATAGGTAGGCGGCCGCGACGAATATAGGGGCGTAGGCGTATAGAAACGTCATCGGGTTGCGGCGGCGGTTCGAAGGGCGTTCAGCGCGTCAACGCTGGACATAGGCGGGCCGACGCTGCCAGGTTGGGGTTCGCCGGGATTGCCGGACGCGTGGTAATCGCTGCCGCCGCACGGAATTAGTCCGAAATCGTCGGCAAGCCCACGCAGCCATTCCACTTGCTCCGGCGTGTAGTCCCCGTAATAGACTTCCATTCCCACTAGGCCGGCGGCGGTGAGATCGGCTAGGATTCCGGGCAGGGAATCGACGGCGCCGCGGTCGGACTTGGATGCAGAATAGGTTGGATGCGCCATCACGGGCAGCGCGCCGCGATCCAGCAGCATGCGCACCGCATCGGCGGGCGTGAGCTTGACGCGATCGGCGTAGGCGGGGCCGTTGCGCCCAATGTACTTGTCGAAGGCGTCTTTGGGATACTGAACATAGCCGCCTTCCACAAGCGCCTGCGCGATGTGCGGCCTGCCGATTGAGGCATCGCCCGCTATCTCTTGGACGCGCTCCCAAGATATGTCGACGCCCATACCGTTGAGGTTCTCGACCATCTGCCGCCCGCGGCTGCGGCGTCCGTCGCGAAAATCGTTCAGGATGCTTTGCAGGCGCTCATCGTAGTGATCGACGAAATAGCCTAATATGTGAATCTCGCTGCCGGGGATGTCCGTGCTGAGCTCAATGCCGGGGATGATGGTGAGTTCAGGATATGCGGCGGCGGCTTGGAGCGCTTCGGGCAGTCCGTTGGTGGTGTCGTGGTCGCTGATGCAGATAACGCGCAGTCCGCGCTCGGCGCACAGGTGGACGAGTTGCGTGGGCGTGAGCGTGCCGTCCGATGCGGTGGTGTGTAGATGCAGATCGACTTCTATCATTGAAAGCGGCTTCTCTTTGCTGCGATATGCGCGGTTGGATGACGGGCTAGAGGTTAATCAAAAGCCCTCCAGCGCTTGCGCCGCAAATCGCTGACGGGACTTCTGTATAGCAGGTTTGGGTTGTGTCAAGGCTATCGGGCGTACTCTACGGAGCGGCTTTCGCGGATGACGGTAACCTTGATTTGGCCGGGATACACCAGCGTGTTTTCGATCTTCTTTACGATGTCGTGCGCCATCTTGGCGGCTGTGGCATCGTCGATGTCCTCCGGCTTGACCATAACGCGTACTTCGCGTCCGGCCTGGATGGCGTAGCACTTCTCGACGCCGTCGAAGGCGTTACCAACCTCTTCCAGGGCTTGCAGGCGCTTGATGTAGTTTTCGGCGGTGTCCCTGCGCGAGCCGGGGCGCGCCGCGCTGATGGCGTCGGCGGCGGACACGATGAACGCCTCGGTGGTGCTCATAAAGTCGTCGTGGTGTTCGGCGATGCAGGTACAGACGGCTTTGGCGACGTTATGGCGGGTTGCCACGTCCGCGCCGATTTCGGCGTGCGGGCCGTCGACTTCGTGCGTGAGCGCTTTGCCGATGTCATGGAGCAGACCGCCGGCGCGCGCTATCTTGACGTTCGCGCCGACTTCGGACGCTATCAAGCCGGACAGGTGGGCGACTTCGATGCTGTGCTGCAGGACGTTTTCGCCATAACTATAGCGGTACTTGAGGCGTCCGAGCAGGTTGACGAGTTCGGGATGCAGCCCGCGCACGCCCACTTCGAGCGCCGCTTCTTCGCCGCATTTCCATATGGTTTCGTTGACCTCTTTTTCGGATCTGCCCACCATATCTTCGATGCGCGCGGGATGGATGCGGCCGTCAGCGACGAGGCCGGTTACGGCGAGGCGCGCCACTTCGCGGCGGACGGGGTCGAAGCAGGAAAGGGTAACCGCTTCGGGCGTGTCGTCGATGATGAGATCCACGCCGGTCGCCTTTTCGATTGCGCGAATGTTGCGCCCTTCGCGGCCGATAAGCCGCCCTTTCATGTCGTCGCTGGGGAGCTGCACGTTGGTGACCGTGGCTTCGGACACGACGTCGGCCGCGAACCTGTGTATCGCGGCGGCGAGGATATTGCGCGCCTTGTCGTTTGCCTGGAACTTCGCCTGCTCTTCCATGTCGCGGTATCGGACGGCGATGTCGTGCTGAATGTCCTGTTCTGCGGATTGGAAGAGATGGATGCGCGCGTCTTCCAGCGTCAGTTCGCTAATCTCTTCCAGGCGGCGGAGCTGCTGATCCTGCATCTCTTCTTGCTGCTGCGCATGCTGGATCTTCATATCCTCAATCATCTGACTGCGCTTCGCCTGCAGTTCGTTCAGGGAGCGCTCCAGATTTTCGACCTTGTTCTCCTTTTCGGATAGCCGTTTCTCGCGGCGTTCTAGGTTGTTTGCGCGCCGCTCCACATTTTCCTGACGATTGGATATGCGCCGCTCGGATCGCTGGACTTCCGAGCGCCGCTCGCGAACGTCGGCTTCGGCGTCTGCGCGGAACTTCAGCGCTTCTTCCTTGCCTTCGAGAATGATCGCTCTCTTCTGGTCGGCAGCTTCTTCAACGAGTTGCTCGGCTTCGGACTTTACGGCCGCGTATTTTTTGCTTTGCAACAAGCCCCTTCCGAAGTAGCCGCCAAGCGCGCCTATAGTCAGGCCAATGAGGACGGCGAGTATCGCATAGATTGCGATTTCCACTTTACTCACCTCCCAAATTGTCTAAAGTGTGATGTTTTTAACCCCAGATTGCCTATACACAGCGATATAGGTATCCAGGATGCCCTATATTATAGATAGGGTATGCTGAGTGTCAAGACGGGGGCGTGCGTTCTCAAAGTTGAGTAGTATTGAGTTTGAGCTTGTTGTAGAAGAATAGCGTAAGCAGATTCGCCGGCGTCTCTACGCTCTATGCGCTTCTCTTAATGATGGAACTACATTGTATCTAAATATATCTAATGCTACTCAACTATGCGAATGCCCTTGCTATTGTATCGCGGTTTGAGGAGTTTGCCCCATCCTAGCTTCTTCTCGACCAAGGGAAGGCATCTTGTGTTGGCGCAAAGATCAAACAGAGGGAGAAAGGGAGAGGAGGAAGGGGTTAATGGACGGCCAATTCCAATTTGGGAGGGACAGCGTTGGCGCTGAAACTATTGACCGCCGTTGCCTTACCTTGCTATATTGAGAATGCAATTGTTGACTATTTTAATCAACAAAGGGCGGATTAGAGAAAGGGTTACAGGCATGACCACACAGAAGGTCATTTCGCGCGAGACGGGCGTTGAGGATCAGGGCTATAAGTGGGGCTTTGAGTTTGACATCGAGTCGGACGTAGCGCCGCGCGGGCTGAGCGAGGATATTGTGCGCCTCATATCGCGCAAGAAGGGCGAGCCGGAGTGGCTGCTGGCGTGGCGGCTGCGGGCGTATCGCCACTGGCTCACGCTGGACAACGCAGAGCCGAAGTGGGCGAACCTAGAGTATCCGCCGATAGACTTCCAAGACATGATCTATTACGCCGCGCCCAAGTCGCAGGCGGACGCGCCCAAGAGCATCGACGATGTGGATCCGGAGATACGCGAGGCGTTCGATAAGCTCGGCATCCCGCTGGAGGAGCAGAAGCGGCTGACGGGCGTGGCGGTGGACGCGGTGCTTGACAGCGCGTCGGTGGCTACAACCTACCGCAAGATGCTGGAAGACGCGGGCGTCATCTTCTGCTCGGTGAGCGAGGCGGTGAAGACGCACCCCGACCTTGTGGAAAAGTATCTGGGTTCGGTAGTGCCGTACACCGATAACTTCTACGCCGCGCTGAACTCGGCGGTGTTCAGCGACGGGTCGTTTGTGTATGTGCCGCCGGGCGTGCGCTGCCCGATTGAGCTTATGACCTACTTCCGCATCAACGAACTGGACACCGGGCAGTTCGAGCGCACACTGATAATCGCGGACAAGGGGAGCTACGTGAGCTACCTCGAGGGTTGCACGGCGCCGATGCGAAAGGCGCATCAGCTTCATGCGGCGGTGGTGGAACTGGTGGCGCTGGACGATGCCGAGATAAAGTATTCCACGCTGCAGAACTGGTATCCGGGCGATAAAGACGGCAACGGCGGCGTGTATAACTTCGTAACCAAGCGCGGCGCGGCGCGCGGCCGCAACGCCAAGATTTCGTGGACGCAGGTAGAAACCGGCTCTGCAATCACCTGGAAGTATCCGAGCGTGATACTGCAGGGGGACAACTCGGTCGGCGAGTTCTATTCGGTGGCGCTGGTGAACAACTATCAGCAGGCGGACACCGGCACAAAGATGATCCACATCGGCAAGAACACCAAAAGCACGATAATCGCGAAAGGCATATCGGCGGGAAGGGCGCAGAACACATACCGCGGGCAGGTGAAGATTATGCCGTCCGCGCGCAACGCCCGCAACTTTACGCAGTGCGATTCGCTGCTTATCGGGGACAAGTGCGGCGCGCATACGGTTCCGTACATCGAGGTGCGAAACCCCACGGCGCAGATGGGGCATGAGGCGACCACTTCCAAGGTTGACGACAGCCAGTTGTTCTACCTGCAACAGCGCGGCATCGGCTTGGAAGAGGCGAACTATATGATAATCAACGGCTTCTGCCGCGGCATATTCAAGGAGCTTCCGTTTGAGTTCGCGGCGGAAGCGTCGCAGCTGCTGCGGGTCAATTTGGAGGGAACGGTAGGGTAACGATGACACAGGGAATCGGCGATAACGGCGCTTTGCTTGAGGTGCGCGACCTCCGCGTGTCCATTGACGATACGCAGATATTGAAGGGCATAAGCCTGACGGTGAACATAGGCGAAGTGCATGCGATAATGGGGCCGAACGGCTCCGGCAAAAGCACGCTCGCCAATGTGCTGGCGGGACGGCCGGAGTACACGATCGACGGCGGCGAAGCGCTCTACAAGGGGCAGAACCTGCTGGATATGGACCCTGAGACGCGGGCTCGAGAGGGCGTGTTCCTGGCGTTCCAATACCCCGTAGAGCTTCCGGGCGTGCGCTCGTGGCAGTTCCTGAAGTCGTCGGTGGACGCCGTGCGGCAGCATCGCGGGCAGCGCGAGCTGCGAGTGCGCGAGTTCGACCGAATGCTTGAAGAGAAGATGCAGGTTGTAGAGATAGAAGGCGACCTAGTGCGGCGCTCTGTGAACGAAGGCTTTTCGGGCGGCGAAAAGAAGCGCAACGAGATACTGCAGCTGGCGCTGCTGGAGCCCACGCTGGCGCTGCTGGACGAAACGGATTCGGGGCTTGACATCGATGCGCTGCGCATCGTGTCCAACGGCGTGAATCAGTACAGATCGGCGGAGCGCGCCATAGTGATGGTAACGCACTATCAGCGCATCCTGAACTACATCGCGCCCGACTATGTGCATGTGCTGGTGGACGGCAGCATAGCGATGTCCGGCGGGCGCGAGCTGGCGCTGGAGCTGGAAGAGAAGGGGTATGAGTGGCTGCGGGAGGGGGTGTAGAGGGGAGCAAGCCCCGGTTATCTACCGCATAGAGTCCGCCCAAGCGCGACCGCTGTGCTGATTGCTTGGGACTGGCGGGAAAGTGAAGGTTCGCCGATGGTGATGAGCAACACGCCGAACAAGGACTGCCTCGTTAAGGCGCTAGACATATACAGGGACTGCATGCGCGACTTTATAATTCGCGCGCTGAAAAGCCAGGGCATCGGAGTTGATACGATGCCAAAATCCCTGCGTATAAATCATAAACATCACGATAAAAGCGACGAGCGCAACATACTTGATGTCGGCCAATTTTACTTCATAATCGAGCGCTATTGGAAAGAAGCATTCGCGGAAGAGTTCAATAGCGACCGATCAGTTTTGAATGCAATCAGCCAGGTCAGGCCTATACGCAATGAAGCCGCTCATCCTGCCTACAAGAAAGACATCGACAGGGCTTGGGCGTTGGCGCGGATATACGATATGTCTGACGTACTAGGCCGAATTGGCGCGGCGGCAGAGAAAGCTCGCGTTCAAGCGATATGGGACGAACTCGCTATACAAGATGTACGACTAATACCCTCATTGCTGACGCTAGAACGAAAAGCCAACGACGCTAAAACGGATACGAAAATACCCGCCAAGCAAGCGATAACTCGCGCAGTTGCCGATGCCATTCCTTTCTGGGTTAATCGCGATAGTACCGGAAACACCATTCATAAAGGCGATGAAGAAAGGTGCAGCTGGGTTGATCGCTATGCGGCCGAGCCAAAGTGGGAAAAGCACGATACATTGGAAAGCGTCTATGCCGTGTATCCACGCACTACCCATAAATGCGGGCTATGCTTTTCTTGACCGATTGAACTACCGACGGTCTGAAACAATGAAGGGAAAACACTATGGCACTAGAAACCCGAAACCAAGTCGACGCCGCCGAAGTGTATAGTCGGCTTGGGCGAACTGAATGCGAAGTCTCTCAGATGAACGCGCGACTCGACCGGGTGGATAAGAGATTCGACCGAATTGATGAGAGCCTCGATCGCATAGAGGCGGCCTATACGCGGCTGCTGTATTGGATTCTTGGGATTGGCGGCGTAACCCTAGCGTCAGTCTGGGTTGGCAACTTGACGGGATAGCCACTTTCCCAACCACCCAAACCCCCATCACCACAACACACAAGTTAAGGCAGCGATGACACAAACACTTACGCGATACGACGGATATGCGGCCGATTTCGATGCGCTCAACGGCGGCGCACAACCGCAGTGGCTGCGCGATCTGCGCTCCGCCGCTTGGGAACGCTTCCTGCGCGCGGGCTTCCCCACGGCGCGGCGCGGCAATGAGCCGTACAAGTACACGAATGTCGCGCCAATCGCCAACGCCGACCTCAGACTTGCGCCGCGCAACGGCAGCGACATCGGCGTTCAGGATTTGGACGGCATCGCGCCCGCAAAGCCCGATTGGGCGCGGCTTGTGTTCATTGACGGACACTATTCGGCGGCGCTGTCATCCATGCCGCCCGCCACGGACGGCGTCAGCGTATCAAGCCTTGCGGACGCTGTTAGCGTGGACGACGGCGCGGTTGCCGAGCATCTGGCGCAGTATGCGGATGTTGCCGAAGACGGCTTTATCGCGCTGAACACGGCGTTCATCCGCGACGGCGCGGTTGTGCGCATCGCCGCAAACGCCAAGCCGCAAACGCCGCTGCATCTGGTATTCGTGTCCGACGGCGCAGGCGAACAGACGGTATCGCACCCGCGCGCGCTGGTCGTGGGGGGCAGCGGCAGCAGCGCTACGCTCATTGAGTCGTACGTCGGAACACCGGGCAACTGCTGCCTTACCAACGCCGTTACTGAGATTGCGCTGGGCGAAGGCGCGCAGATTGACCACTATCGCCTGCTGATGGAAAGCGATAGCGCGTATCATATCGGCGTGGCGCGCGTGCGGCAGGCGGCGAACAGCGTCTATAATTCCAAGGTGTTCGAGCGGCAGGTTGGGCTGGGCCGGTTCGACCTCTACACAAGCCTTGACGGACCCGAAAGCGCCTGCGATTTGAAGGGGCTATACTTCACAAGCGGCAGCCAGCATATGGACAACTACATCAACATCAATCACGAAAAGCCGCACGCCACTAGCCGCTTGTACTACAAGGGCATACTTGACGGCAGCGCGCGGGCGGTGTTCGGCGGAACGGTGTATGTGCAGCCGGGCGCAATCAAGACCGATTCGCATCAGGAAGACAAGAACCTTGTGCTGTCCCCCAACGCCGAAGTGGACAGCAAGCCCTCGCTGTTCATATACGCCGACGATGTGAAGTGCGGACACGGCGCTACGGCGGGCAACATAGACCAAGACACCGTGTTCTATATGCGAAGCCGCGGCATAGACCTTGAAACCGCAAGCCGCCTGCTGATTTACGGATTCGCCAGCGAAATCATCGACACCATAGAGGACGAATACCTCAAAGACTACCTCGAAAGGCTGTTCCTGGACTCACTCCCCAGCTACAAGTTCGAGTTCTAGCGCTCCAAAGCGCGCAAGGAGCATAGGTTAACTTCATATGCACGATTTGCAAGACCTGTATCAAGAAGTGGTGATGGACCACAACCGAAGGCCGCGCAACTTTCGCAAGCCGGAAGGCGCCAACCGCGAATCGGAGGGATTCAACCCGCTTTGCGGCGACCAAATCACGCTGTACCTTTCGGTGAACGGCGATGTGATTGAGGATGTGGGCTTTCAGGCGATAGGCTGCGCCATATCCAAGGCGTCCGCTTCGATGATGACCGAAACCGTCAAGCGGCTTTCGGTGGAAGACGCCAAGAAGGTTTTCAAAGAGTTTCACAACATGATTACGCAGGAGGAATTCGACGCCGACGCGCTCGGCGACGCCGAGTTGCTGGCGGGCGTATCGCGTTATCCGGCGCGAATAAAGTGCGCCGCGCTCTCGTGGCACGCGCTCAACTCCGCCCTCAACGGGACAGGGACGGATGTAGTCTCAACCGAATAGCCGCTTGTTGCGAGAACGGAGGGTGGCTAGAGAGGAGAAAGACTTATGTACATTCCGATTAAGGTGGATTACGGCGTGCGGGCGCTGGTTGACCTTGCGCTGAACGGCGCCGACGGTCCGGTGCGCGCAAGCGAAATAGCCGGCCGCGCCGCGATACCGGAGCAGTATCTCGCGCAGGTGCTTCACGCGCTCAGCAAGAGCGGCTTCACGCGCAGTCAGCGCGGGCCGCACGGCGGCCACTTCCTCGCCAAAGCGCCGTCTGAGATTAGGCTCAGCGGCGTTATGTCCAGCCTCGGCGGATCAGAAACGCCCGTCGCCTGCCTCTCGGACAACGCCATCTGCATCCATTCGCAGTGCTGCGCTCAGCAGGAAGTCTGGCGCGCGGTGGCGGAAGCGGTGTTCAAGATACTGGATTCCACCACGATAGAGGATCTGGTGAACCGCACGCCCATTCAACCCGAAAGGGAATCAAACGGCGCATTGCCGATTGCGCTGAAAACGGCAGTATAGACACAAGCCTACAAACTAAAACCAATACCTATGGGAGGGTAGATATGGCTTTTCAGAGAGTAGCGAGCGTGAGCGACATCCCGGCGGGCACCTCAAAGGTGTTCGAGATTGGCGACAGAGCCGTTGCGGTGTGCAACGTCGATGGCGAATGGTACGCCATCGACGACCTCTGCACGCACGACGGCGCTTCGCTCGATCAGGGCGAGCTTGACGGCTGCGAAATCGAATGCCCACGCCACGGCGCGCGCTTCGATGTGCGCGACGGATCCGCTACCGAACTGCCGGCGGTTGTGCCGGTGGACACCTTCAATGTGCGCGTCGCGGGCGACGACATAGAAGTGGATGTATAACCTAATGCAGATTGGATGCGGATGACATCATGCTAGACGTGAGCAAGATTCGAGAGGACTTTCCCGTCCTCTCCAAGAATGTGTACGACGATAGGCCGCTGGTGTGGCTAGACTCGGCAGCTACATCGCAGAAGCCGCGCCAGGTGATTCAGGCGCTGGTGGACTACTACGAGGGCTACAACGCGAATGTGCATCGCGGCGTGCATGCGCTCAGCATGGAGTCCACCGAGCGCTACGAAGCGGCGCGCCAAAAGGTCGCCGACTTCGTGAACGCCGAAAGCGCCGAGTGCCTGATATGGACGCGCAACACCACCGAAGGCATCAACCTGGTCGCCAACACCTGGGGCGAAGACAACATAGCGGCGGGCGATGAGATTGTGGTCACGGCGATGGAGCACCACAGCAACCTAGTTCCTTGGCAGCAGCTCGCGCGGCGCAAAGGCGCAAAGGTGCGGATCCTGCCGCTCGCCGAAGACCATACGCTGGATATGGACGCCGTTGACGCGATAATCGGACAGCGCACGCGTCTGCTGGCGATGTCCCATGCGTCCAACGCCGTCGGAACGATAAATCCGGTGAAAGAGCTTGCGGCGAAGGCGCGCGCTGTGGGCGCCGCCGTGCTGGTCGACGGCGCTCAAAGCGTCCCGCATATGCCGGTGGACGCCCAGGATATGGACTGCGATTTCCTGGCGTTTTCGGGACACAAGATGCTGGGGCCGACGGGCATCGGCGGCTTGTATGTGAAGCGCGCTGTACTGGAGCGCATGAACCCGTTCTTGACCGGCGGCGAAATGGTGCTGGCGGTGTCTTACGAAAAGGCTTCTTGGAACGACCTGCCGATGCGCTTTGAAGCCGGCACGCCCAATATCGCGGACGCCATCGCGCTGGGCGCCGCCGTGGACTACCTGCAGGCGCTGGGAATGGACAATGTTCGCAAGCATGAGATAGAGCTGACCGCCTATGCGCTGACCGCCTTCAAAGAGCTGGAGGAAGAACTGGACGTGTACGGGCCCAAAGACGCCCGCAAGCGCGGTGGCATCGTATCGTTCCATCACCCGGATGTTCATCCGCACGACCTCGGCACGGTGTTGGACAGGCGCGGCATAGCCATACGCACGGGGCATCACTGCGCTATGCCGATGGTGCAGAGCCTTGGCGTTGCGGCTACGGCGCGAGCGAGCATGTATCTGTACAACACCGAAGCGGAAATTGACCTACTGGTGGACGCGCTCAAAGAAGCGCTGAGGTATTTCGGCAATGGGTTTGGATAGGCTTGACGAGCTGTATCGCGACGCCATCCTCGACCACCGCCGCAACCCCAGAAACCGCAAGGCGCTGAAATCCCCGGACATTATGGGCGATGCGATTAACCCGTTCTGCGGCGACGAAATCCACCTGCAAATTGGATTGGACGGGGACAAGCGCATCGCCCGTATAGGCTTGCAAGGCGAAGGTTGCTCCATCAACCTTGCGGCCGGCTCGATGCTGACGGAAGCGGTCGATGGCAAGGCGCTGGAAGAAGCGGCCGCGCTTGTGTTGCTGTTTCGCCGAATGATGCAGGGCGACGCCGATGCGGAAGCGCAGCTGCGCGCCGAAGGCGATCTGCACAATCTCGCCGCCGTGCGCGAATTCCCGGTGCGTATCAAGTGCGCGCTGCTGTCTTGGTCTGCGCTGGCGGACGGCCTCCAAGACTATCGAAGCGCAAGCGGCGTATAAGATACAACGCAGAGGCAGGCTAGAACGGCCTGCCTCTCTATGTTTTGGCGTTGTCTGCGCGCGGAGTTTTCGGCGGCGTACCGCTTGAGCCTCGCCTACAGAAGCTTATGTCCGCCCGCTGACACAAGTCCGTTGACCGACTGATGCGTCAGCAATTCGGCGATTTCGGCGTCTGACAGCGATACATCGCTTTCGTTTTCGCGAAACGGCTGCGGCTCACGGGGCGCCGCGCTGCCGATGCCGGTGGCTACCAGCGTGATGCTGACGCGCCGCCGCATTCGCGGATCCTGCACTACGCCGAATATGACGTTGGCGTCGGACTTGGCGGCTTTGCGGATGATTTCGGCAACCTCATGCACCTGCCCCAATGTGAGATCTTTGCCGCCGCTGATGTTGAGCAGAACCCCGGACGCCCCGTGCATAGGCGCATTAAAGAGCGGGTTGGCGAGTGCCGAATGCGCCGCTTCTATCGCCGCCCACTTGCCCTTCGCCTCCCCGTGCGCCATAAACGCCGCGCCCGCGCCGCTCATTACCGAGCGCACATCCGCGAAGTCCACGTTTATCATCCCCGGAACCGTGATTATCTCCGATATGCCGCTGACACCCTGCCGCAATACCTCATCGGCGGCTTCAAAAGCGCTTTGGAGCGATACATTGCCGTTCAGCGATGGCAGCAGCCGATCGTTTTCCACAGCGATAAGCGTGTCCACCTTTTGGCGTAGGCTATGCAGTCCGCGCATCGCCACCGCGCGCCGATTGGAGCCTTCGAATGAGAACGGCAACGTGACTATGCCCACCGTCAGCGCGCCCTTCTTGCGCGCGATGTCGGCCACGGTCGACGATGCGCCCGTGCCGGTGCCGCCGCCCATTCCGGCGGTGATAAACACCATATCTGCGTCGTCGAGCAGCTCTGCGATGTGCGCTTGGCTCTCTTTAACCGCCTTGCGCCCAATTTCGGGTTTGCCGCCCGATCCCATGCCGTTGACCGTCTGCGGGCCTATGGCGTAAGAGGGAATGCCGCGCAAGCCCGCAAGCGCCTGCACATCGGTGTTGAGCGCCAGCGTCTCTACTTGGCGTATGCCTTTGTCGCGCATCCGCGCCACGGCGTTGCCGCCGCCGCCGCCCACGCCGACTACCTTGACCTTGATGTTCGCAGGCGGATTGTGTTCGGATGGCGGCCTTGGGTGGGAATCGTTGGCGGTGAACGCGGAAAAGAGATGTTTCAGCATTGGCCTTCCTTATGTGGAATATGGATTAGAGATGCGCTTGGAAATATGCAGAGCGCGGTTGTTGCCGTACGCGCTCAATTTCAATGCCATATGCGCTAGGCGGCTTGCGGCGCTGTCAGGAAGTAGTAGGGTATGTTCCATACGCCGGACGTCCCCATATCCACCACCGCCTTGCGCTGCCGGGCTTGCGTAACCACGCCCTTGCTGCCGAAACTGGGGCCGCCGCTGATCTTGCCGGTGTATATGACCGGCTGACCGGGCTCGACGCTGCAGCAGGTTACAACCGACGGCGGTCTGTGGAACGCCGCTATTCCGGGCATATGGAGCTGCTGTGTATTGGCGTTTGCCTTTGTCTGACGCATCATTTGATAGCCTCCCTGCTAATGTATAGAACAGAATAGAACAGAACGGGCGTTTTGTCAACACTTATTTTTGAGATTTTCAAAACTCATATTCGTTTTCGTTGCCTGACTTTGTGTTGACGGGGAATAAGCGCTAAAATCCCGATGGACGCAGGCGCTATGCGGTTGCGAATTGCGATTATGAGTTACGCCCAAAGCCCATTCGGGAATTGGGAACGCAAATAAGGGGCGAGGATATGAGACTTGAAGGCAAGGTGGCGCTGATAAGCGGCGGCGCGCGCGGTCAGGGCGCTACGGAAGCGCGGCTTTTCGCGCAGGAAGGCGCGGCGGTGGTGATTGGCGATATTCTGCAAGACGAAGGCGGCAAAGTCGAGGCGGAGATAAACGAAACGGGCGGCAAAGCGCTATTCGTGAACCTGGATGTAACCAGCGCTGACGAGTGGCAGGCGGCGATTGACAAAGCCGTCGAGACATTCGGCAAGTTGGACATTCTGGTCAACAACGCCGCGATATACAGCCGCATCCCAATCGAACACGCCTCTGAAGAGGAATGGGACAGGATTATCGACATAAACCTGAAGGGCGTGTTCTTGGGGACAAAGCATTGCATCCCCGCGATGCGCGAGGCGGGGGGCGGCTCTATCATCAACATATCGTCCACGGCGGGACTGGTCGGCAGTCCGCGCGGCGGCGCCTACTCGGCGTCCAAGGGCGGCGTGCGCCTGTTCACCAAGAACACCGCGATACAGCACGCCGCCGACGGCATTCGCGCCAACTCCATCCATCCGGGCCCGATAGATACCGAGATGATTGCGGACAACATTCGCACTGATGCGGGCTTGGCGTCGTCGGTGGCGCGCGTTCCCCTGGGCAGGATTGGCACGGTCGAGGATGTGGCATACGGCGCGCTGTTCCTCGCATCCGACGAAGCCTCGTACATGACCGGCTCCGAGCTCGTGATTGACGGCGGCATAACCGCTCAGTAGGTTGGACAATGGCCGACTTCAGCGCTGAAATTCAACTCAATGTGAACGGCGATATGCGCCGCGTAGAAACGCGCCATCACTGGACGCTGTTGCGCGTCTTGCGCGACGCCCTGGGACTTACGGGCGCTAAACGCGGCTGCGACCGTGGCGAATGCGGCGCATGTACCGTGCTGCTTGACGATAAGCCGGTGTATGCGTGTCAGATGCTTGCGCTGCAGGCGGCCGGGCGCAGAATTACCACGATTGAGGCGCTCGCCGACGCCGACAAACTGCATCCCATTCAGCAGGCGTTCCTGGACAATGACGGAGGGCAGTGCGGCTTCTGCACCCCTGGCTTCGTTATGAGCGCCAAAGCGTTGCTGGACGCCATAGACGCCCCGACCGAAGCGCAGATTAGGCAGGCGCTGTCCGGCAATCTGTGCCGATGCAACGCCTATGGACGGATTATCGAGTCCGTGAAACAGGCGGCGGGCGGTTGATGGCGCACGCAGTTGTAGGCAAATCCGTTCCCCGCTACGACCTGCGCGATAAGCTGACGGGGGAAGCCAAGTACACCGCCGACATCAGTTTGCAGGGAATGCTGTGCGGCAAGATTTTGCGCAGTCCGCATCCGCACGCCCGCATAGTCGGCATAGACGCCGCTGCCGCCGAAAGCCTGCCGGGTGTGCGCGCCGTTCTGACGCCGTTCAACGCCCCTAGCGGCAGGGTTGCGCCCGATCTGCCCATCCTCGACACCAAAGCGCGGTTTGTGGGCGATGAAGTCGCCGCAGTCGCTGCCGACGACGAAGACTTGGCGGCGCAGGCGCTGCGTCTGATTAAAGTGGGGTATGAGACGATGCCCGCAGTGTTTTCTGCGCGGGACGCGCTCAATCCCGATGCGCCCGCCGTGCATCCGGGCGGCAACCTGGTGGGCGGCAAGCCGCTGACGCTGACGCGCGGCAATGTCGAAGAAGGCTTCGCGCGCGCGGATCGCATATTCGAGCAATCGTTCAGCACGCCGGCGCATTCGGGCGCTGCGCTGGAGCCGCGCGCCGCGGTGGCGCTGTGGGAAGACGATGCGCTGACGGTGTGGAAATCATCGCGCGGCGTGCATGCGGACAGGCTTAACCTTGCGCTTGCGCTGGGCATAGAGCGCGATCAGGTGCGCGTCATCGGCCCCACTATGGGCGCGGGATACGGCAACAAAGACGAAACGCGCCTATCCGTGATTGCGGCGGCGCTTGCGATGCGCGCGGGTAAGCCGGTGAAGCTCGAAGCAAGCCGCGAAGAAGAGTTCGTCGCAGGCAGAAAACGCCATTCAACCGAAACAACGCTGAAGATAGGCGTAACCAATGACGGCGAAATCACCGCCATTCACGCTACCACCTTGATGGACACCGGCGCATACCTATCATCGGGTCCGGGCGTGGTCAGACGCGCTGGGCAGGGCGCATTGTATCTGTATCGCTGCGCCAATGTACGCTACGACGGCTACCTCGCCTACACCAACCAGCCGTCGGGCGGCTCCTATCGCGCGCTGGGAGCGCCGCAGGGACATTTCGCGTTGGAAGTTCTGACGAACCATATCGCCGACGAACTTGGCATGGATCCGCTGGACTTTCGCCTGCTGAACCACGTGGGAATTGATGGACAGCCGGGCGAAAGGGTTACGCCCGCAAATCAGATTGTTGACACGCAGCCGGTCGAGGGCGGCATACCCTTTTCGTCCAACGGACTGCGCGAATGCCTTGAAATGGGCGCGGCAGCGTTTGGATGGCGCAACAGACGGGCGGCGCCATCGCCCGATGGCGCTCACAAGAAGCGAGGCGCCGGCATGAGCATGTTCATATACCGCGGCGGGCCGGGCGGCAAATCGGCGGCGAGGCTCACGCTGAACCCCGACGGAACCGTGAACCTAATCGCCGGGCTTATGGATGTGGGCGAGGGCAGCGCCACCGTTATGGCGCAAATCGCGGCGGAAGCGCTGGGCGTGGCGTATGAGGATGTGACCGTAACTTTTGGCGATACGCAACACACGCCCGAAGCGCCCATCACCGCCGGCTCCACGGCTACATTCTCCACCGGCACGGCGACGCTGATGGCGGCAACCGAACTGAAAGCGAAAATCATAAGCGTCGCCGCCAAGCATCTGAACATAGACGCCGGCGGCTTGGACATTGTGGGTGGGCGCATCGTTTCGGGCGACGGCGCTGCGCTGCTTGCGCTGGCGGATGCGGCGGCGCTATTCGGACCGCGGGGGACGGCGGTCGAGGCGTCGGTGATGCCGGGCAGCGCGGACTGCATCGTGAACTCATTCGGGGCGCATTTCGCAGAGGTGGAAGTGGACACCGAAACGGGGCAGGTGAGCGTGCTGCGCTATGTCGCGGCGCACGATTCGGGGCGCATCCTGAACCCGCAATTGGCGGCGAACCAGGTCGAGGGCGGCGTCTCGCAGATGCTGGGCTTTGCGCTGTCCGAACAGATGCTTACGGACGAACAAAGCGGGGTTACGCTGAACGCAAGCTTCTTGGAGCATAAGAGCCCCACGATACAGGAATACCCGTCCGTGCAGGTATTGTTCACCGATGTGAACGACCCGATAGGACCCTTTGGCGCAAAGGCGTTGGGCGAGCCGCCCAGCATCGGGGTTGCGCCCGCGCTCATCAACGCCATCTACGACGCCGTGGGCGTGCGAATTACCGATCTGCCGGCAACGCCCGATAAGGTTCTGAACGCTTTGGATGCTGCCGCCGCGCGGGACGACGATAATAATAAGGCATAGGCTATAGACTGATATGAACGGCTTTGAGTTTGTGGCGGCGCAGGGCGTAGATGACGCCGTCGAACTGCTCGCGGATGGCGGCGGATCCGCCAATATCATTGCGGGCGGCACGGACATACTCGGCGAACTCAAAGAGGGCGTGATAAGCCCGTCGATGCTGGTGAGCGTAGCAAACATCGCCGCGCTGCAGGGCGTTGCGGTGGATAATGCAGGCGTGCGTATAGGCGCGGCGACCACGCTTGCGGATATAACGGCGAATCCGCATATCGGCTCCGATTATGCCGCATTGGCGCAAGCCGCCGCATCGGTAGCCACGCCGCAGATACGCAATGTGGGGACGCTTGGCGGCAACCTGTGCCAACGCCCGCGCTGCTGGTACTACCGCAGCCCGCTGTTTGACTGCCGCAAGAAGGGCGGCGAGCAGTGCTTCGCTTATGACGGCGCTAACAAGTTCCATGCCATATTCGGCGGCGCGATATGCCCCGCGGTGCATCCGTCCGATACGGCGGTGGCGCTGTGCGCGCTTGGCGCCGATGTAGTGATTGCGTCCGCAAGCGGCGAGCGCATCCTGCCCATAGCGGACTTCTTCGCGCCGCCCGAAGTGGATGTGAGATATGAGAATGTACTTCGCGCGGGCGAGGCGCTGACGGCGGTTCGCATTCCCAAGCGGGCGGCAGGATTTCGCAGCGTGTACCTGAAAGCGAAAGAGCGGCAGGCGATGGACTTTGCGCTGGCGAGCGTGGCGCTTGCGCTGGATGTGAGCGGCGGCAGGATCGGCGGCGCGCGCATTGCGCTTGGGGGCGTTGCGCCCGTCCCGCATATGGCGCGCGCCGCCGCAAGCGCGCTTAACGGACGCCGCCTATCCGATGTTGGCGCAGACCGCATAGGGCGCATCGCGGTTCAAGACGCCAAGCCTTTGAGCGATAACGGCTACAAAGTTCGGCTTGCCGCCGGCTTGGTGGCGCGCGCCGTCAGAACGCTGCTTGCGCCTAGCGCGCAGGGGACGGCGTAGCAATGGGGCGCAACAGCGTTAGTCTGCCGCATCTGCTGCCGCATATCGACGATGCGCTTGCGATGCTACGCTGCGGCAACGCCGGGTTGCTGCTCGACTTCGACGGCACGCTGTCCGAATTCACGCCGTTTCCCGATGACGCCGTGATCCATCCCAAAATCGTGGAGCCGCTGACTAGGCTTGCGCGCAAACTGGCGCTTACGGCGGTGATGTCCGGCAGAGCGGCGGCGGACGTCCGCAAGCGCGTTGGCATCGATGGCGTCGTCTATATCGGCAACCACGGCGCCGAGCGCATCGTTGACGGCGCTATGAGCGTGGCGCCTGAGGCGGCGTGCGGCGGCAATAGGATGCAAGAACTGCTTGATGCGCTGAAGGCGGTTGTGGATGAGCCGGGGATGGTGTGGGAAGACAAGCGCTTCAGCGCCTCCGTACACTATCGGATGGCGGCGGACGAAGCTCGCCTGGCGGAGCGCTTGACGATG
Source organism: Dehalococcoidia bacterium (assembly GCA_965204605.1). Classification (GTDB taxonomy): domain Bacteria; phylum Chloroflexota; class Dehalococcoidia; order Lucifugimonadales; family JADFKI01; genus Bin90. The sequence goes on along the minus strand of OZ241999.1, from coordinate 2,348,978 downwards.
GCGCTTGATACGCTGCCGCAAGCCGCGGGGTTGGATGTGTTTCAAGGCAATAAGCTCATAGAGATTAGGCGCAGGGATGGCGTGAACAAGGGGGACGCCTTGGACAAGGCGATACGGGATTGGGATTTGTCGACCGTCATATTTCTGGGAGACGATACCACCGACGCGGACGCGCTGCGGGTTCTGCGCCATCGCAGAGCGGCGGGCGCTGTATGCGGCTTGGGCGTGGCGGTGATCCAGCCGGGGACGCCGGCATCGGTGCTGGACAACGCCGATTATAGGTTGGACGGCGTGTCGGATGTCGCCGAGTTTCTCACGCGTTTGGAAGAATTCGGCGGGTGATTGGCGGCTGCGCAGATGAACTGGTTAGGTTGCGCCGTCGCGCATAGGCTTGTTCGGCTAGAATATGGCGATTGGGTTGATGGGCGAGTCGGCTTCGCGCGGGTTGACGGCGCCTTCCACATTGCGGCGCTGAAGGTTGCCGGTGCGAACCAGCAATACATCGTCCTCTTCGATGGTGAAGCCGCAACGCTCTTCGGCGGCTAGGATGTCATCAGGCATTACGCCTTCGCCGCGCTCCATGCAGTCTATGCCGCGAATCAGCCGATGGTGCGTGAACAGAATACGGTTACGCCTTCCTGCGCAAGCGCGGTTGCTTGGCGAGTCTTGGCGGCGGACAGCAGATTTAGGGTTCCCAACTGGTCGTCTTCGCCCCAGCGTCCCCAGTTGCTGATATTATCGAAGTAGGTCAGAACCTCGGCTTCGCTCGGTATGTTTGCGGGCATACGCTTCACCTTTGCGTTTCTTGCGGGTCGTTGCGGGCATTCGCAAGGGAATTTAACGCATAGGCGTGGGGGCGCAAAGGGTCTGCCTAATGGGTTTTAACGCAATGAATGGCGCAAGTGGCGCAAAGGGGAGTATGTTGGGCTTGACGGCGAAATACGGCTTGTGCAATGCGCCGACATAAGGTAAAGTGAACGCAATCGGCGATTGGCGCATTATGATAGTGATTATTGGAGGATGTGATGAATGGATGCAAGTGTAGCAAGGCTGAGTTCGCCAGGGAAACGGACGCGCCCCTGTGTTCTCAGCCTGAAGCGACGGGGCTCGTGATGATAGAAGACGAGCCTATCATAGGCGAGACGCCGCAAGCCACGCTGCAGAGCTGGCTTACCCCGAATTCGCTGTTCTATATCCGCAACCACTATGCGATCCCCCCTGCGAAGGCGGCGTCGGATTGGGCGCTGACGGTGGAGGGGCATGTAACGAATGAGATTTCTTTCACGCTGAAAGATTTCCGCAACTTTCCCAAGCAGACGTTGCCGATTACGCTGGAGTGCGCGGGCAATAATCGGAGCGATTTGGAGCCGCAGGCGCCGGGCAATCCGTTTCAGAACGGCGCAGTCAGCACGGCGATATGGGCGGGGGTTCCTCTGTACTTGTTGCTTGAGCGGGCGGGCATCAAGCGCGGCGCCGTGGAGGCGCTGTTCGAGGGCTTGGATGTGGGCGAGCCCGCGCCCGGCGAGGGGACGCAGCCGTATCTGCGCAGTCTGCCGATGGATGTGGCGATGCACCCGCATACCTTGCTGGCGTATGAGATGAACGGCGAGCTGCTATCGCAGGAACACGGCTATCCGCTGCGGCTGGTGGTGCCCGGCTGGTACGGGATGGCATCGGTGAAGTGGCTGCGCCGCATCCGCGTGCTTCAAGAGGCGTTCACGGGCTTCTTTCAGAAAGACCGCTACATTATCGAGGATGACGCGGGGGAGGCGAAACCGGTCGCCGCGATACAGATCAAGTCGCTGATAAGCTGGCCGGGGGCGAATGCGAGCCTGGCGTTGGGTTCGCACAATGTGAACGGGATGGCGTGGTCGGGGGCGTCGCACATTCGGAGCGTGGATGTGAGCGACGACGGCGGGGATACTTGGAAGCCGGCCGATCTGGTGGGGCCGCGCTACCGCTACGCCTGGCAGCAGTGGAACTTCGCTTGGTCGCCCAAATCGGCGGGGCAATATACGCTGGTGGCGAGGGCTACGGACGAAGACGGCAATGCGCAGCCGCTTGAGACGCGCTGGAACAGCCTGGGCTATGTAATCAACGGCGTGAAGCCGGTCCGCGTTGAGGTGGGCTGAGGCGCTCGGCTAACTGACGCGCGGGGTTGCAATGCGCCCAATGCGCCGTAGAGATGCGCGCGCGTTGACTGACGGGCGGCTTGCCGTCGCCGCGAATGGGCGGCGGCCGAATTCGGGGCGTCTGAAAGGGGACTGATGCCAAAAGTACCCGAGCGCGGCAGGGCGGTGGGCAACCGCTTTTTGGCTGCGCTGGCATACGGCGACTATCAGACGCTTTGGACCGCGAACTTTTTTGCGGGGGCGGCGGCGTGGGCGCTGATAGTGGCGCGCGGCTGGGTGGTGTACGAACTTTCGGACTCGTCAGGCTGGGTAGCGGTAGTTACCTTCGCGGCGATGGTACCGCGCGTGCTGGTATCGCCGTTCACGGGCTATCTTTCGGACAGGTTTGACCGCCGCCGCGTGCTGACGGCGATGTTCGCGGTGAATTTGGCGCACAACATCGTGCTGGGATTCCTGATGCTGAGCGGCTCGGTGGAGATATGGCATCTTGTGGCGCTGTCGGTGGTGAACGGGTCGGCGCGGGCGGCGCAGATGCCGGCCGGACAATCGCTGATACCGAACCTTGTGCCGCGGCGGTTGCTGCTGAACGCGATTGCGTTGAATCAGGCGACGATGCACGGCTCGCGGCTGCTGGGGCCGCTGGCGGTTGCGCCGTTGCTCGACCTGCCGCGCATATTGGGGTTCGCGGGAGTGAGCGCGGATCCTAACCTTGGGCCGGCGAGCGCGGTGTTTCTGTGTTCGGGGTTTTACGCGGTAAGCCTTGTACAGACCTTGCGTATCCGCACGGCGGCGAGCGGGGTGATTGACCGGCGGCGCAACTTTTTTCAGAACTTCGCGGCGGGCGCTGTGTATGTGTATCGGACGCCGGCGCTGCGGGCGGTTGTGGGGATGGCGTTCTTTCACTGCGGGTTGACGATGTCGTTCGAGTCGCTGCTGCCGGTGCTGTCGGATAGGCAGCTTGACGCGCAGGGCGGCGGCTTCGCGATGCTGATGATGTTCGTGGGATTAGGGGCGCTCATATCGGCGGTAACGCTTGCGGGGATTACGAGCGAAATCACGAAGGGGCGGCTGTTCCTGTATGTTGGAGCGCTGAGCGGGCTTGCGCCGTGTCTGCTGGCGATAGCGCCGAATGCGCCGGTGGCGCTGCTGGGCGCGGGGCTTATGGGGCTTGGGCAGGCGGCGTTTATGACGCTGACGCACACGATGATACAGGCGATTGTGCCGGACGGCGTGCGCGGCAGAGTGGCGGGCATATACTCGGTGCATATCGGGGGGATAATGGCGGCGGCGAACCTGCTGAACGGAGTGATGGCGGACATCATCGTGGTTCCGTCGAATTTGGCGGCGTATATCGGAAGCGCCTCTGCGCTGCTGATAGGGGGCGGGCTGCTGTTCTTGGTGGTGGTAGGGGCGAGCTGGCGGCACGCGTCGACGCGGCGGCTGTATAGGGGGCAGATTACGGCAAGCGGGGCTTACGCGGCCGCCGATTAGAGTTGTTGCGCTTATCGTTTGGATGCAGAGAGTTGCTGACACAATCGTTCATTCATTTGCCGCATGTTGGCAGGGTTACCGAAAGCGAAATCTGGGACGCCGGCATAGGCGATTGGGACGATTTCGCGAGCGCGTCGGAGTTGCCGGCGCGCATTCGGGGCAGGGGGGAGCGGCTGCGGGCGCTGGTGCAGCGGTCGCGCGAGCGGTATGAGCGGCGCAACACGGGCTACTTCAACGGCGTGCTGCCGATAAAAGAGCGCTGGCGTATGTACGCCGATTTTCGGGATAAGGCGGCGTTCCTGGACATCGAGACGACGGGGCTGTCGGCGGAAAATGGGATTATTACGCTGATAGGGGTGTTGGACGGCGACGGCTATACGGCGTATGTGTATGACGAAAACCTGGCGGATTTTCGCGAGGCGCTGGAGCGGTACGAACTGATAGTTACCTTCAACGGCGCAGCGTTCGATTTGCCGTTTATCGAGCATCACTTTGGGCGCATATTCGGGGGCGTGGCGCATTTGGATTTGCGGTTTCCGCTGAGGCGGGCGGGGTTTTCGGGCGGGCTGAAGGCGATCGAGGCGCAGGCGCAGGTTGGGCGGCCGTCGGCGCTGAGCGCGCTGAACGGGTATGACGCGGTGCGGTTGTGGCGGCTGTGGCAGCGCGGCAGCGACGAAGCGCGCCAAACGCTGGTCAGATACAACGCCGAGGATGTGGCGTCGCTGCCGGCGCTCGCCGAAATCGTGTATAACCGCTTGGCGGAACGGCTGCCCATTCGCGCGAAAAGCCTAGCGCCGACTCATCGGCATAACATAGACTTGCCGTATGATATGGGCGTGATCGAGCGGCTGGGATATATGAATACGAATGCGGGGCGGGCGCTGTGAGCAGAATTGCGATTGTGGGCAGGGACGATAGGATATACGTCGCCGATGGGGATGCGCCGGGCGGCGATCCGCGGGCGCTGACGGCGGCGGGGGTGCGCTGCGCTTGGCCGACGTGGTCGCCGGACGGGGGGACGCTGGCGTATTCGGTGTATCCGTCGGCGGGCAGCAACGGGCAGGGCGCTTTCAGGATAGTGGCGCAGGCGCCGGGCGGTTCTGCGCGGACGCTGTATGTGAATGAGGCGGGGACGGACGCCATAGCGCCGCACACGCCGCACTATGCGATGTGGTCGCCGGACGGGGGGACTCTGGCGTTCATAGCGCAGCTGCTTGGGGCGGGGCTGACGCTAATGGTATGCGACGTCGACGGGGCGGGCGAGCCTATGCGTCTGGTGAGCGGCGCTCCGCTGTACTTCTGCTGGGCGAGGGATTCGCGGCGCATCTTGGCGCACATGCGGGAAGTGCATTACCTAATCGATCTTGCCGACCCGACGTCGGCGCAGGTGCCGGTGGCGTCGTTGGGATATATGGCGCCGTCGGCAAGCCCGACGGACGATTTGGTGGCTATGTGCGGGGAGATTACGGACGGGACGCAGGCGCTGCTGATAACGCGGCTCGATGAGTCGGGCAGCGCTATGGCGGGGGAGATTGCGGGCGCTGTGGGCTTTTCGTGGAGTCCAAGCGGCGAGTATCTTGCGATCGCAAGCGATTTGGACCGCGACAGCGGATACTATGGAGCGCTTAGCCTGCTCGACGTCCACACATTCGAGGAACGGCTGCTTCTCGATGAGGGGCTGTTGTGCTTCTTTTGGTCGCCGGACGGGGGCAGGATAGCGTACATCGCGCCGTCGCAGGGGGCGGACGGGTCGCTGCGCTGGGGCGTGTTGGACTTGGCGTCGGGCGAGCGGCGCTACCTTGCGGACTTTCAGCCAAGCCGCGATCAGCTGACGATGTTTTTGTTCTTCGATCAGTATAGTCAATCGCATTCGCTCTGGTCGCCGGATGGGCGTCGGCTGCTGTTTGCGGGGGCGCTTGGGTGGCTTGAGACGCGCGCCGATCTGCCGGACAGCGGCGTATCGAGCGTGTACGCCGTGGACGTCGACGGGGATGGCGATGTCGCGCTTATCGGCGATGGATCGCTGAGCGTTTGGTCTGCGTAACGGACGCGCGCACGACGGGATGGCGCTTTATGCGATATATGGATGCCGTGTAGTGCGGGGGCGTTTGACGGTATAGGGCTGCGTGGGTAGTATAGACACACATTTTCACGGGGGAGTTTGCGGCTATGCTTGCCAAAGCGGTTACCTGCGCGGTTGTGGGGTTGGATGGGTATATCGTTCAGATCGAGGTTGACATATCGCCGGGCTTGCCGCGCTTTAGCATAGTGGGATTGCCGGATACGGCGGTTCAGGAAGCGCGTGAACGGGTGCGCGCCGCGATACGCAATTCGGGCTGCGAATTTCCGATGCGGCGCATCACGGTGAATATGGCGCCGGCGGATCTTCCCAAGGCGGGGCCGGCGTATGACCTTCCGATAGCGGTGGCGCTGCTGATTGCGTCGGGGCAGCTTCCGGCCGCGCCCGAATCCACGGTGATGCTGGGCGAGCTTTCGTTGGACGGCAGATTGCGCCATACAAACGGCGTGCTGCCGATGGTTGCGGTTGCGCGCGAAGAGGGAATCAAGTCGGTGTTCGCGCCGGCGTGCGATGCGGGGGAGGCGGCGCTTGTGCAGGGCGTAGAGGTGTTCCCCGTGGAGGCGCTGGGGCAGCTCATACTGCATCTGCATGACAAAAGTCGGATAGCGCCCGTATCCGAGGATGCGTCGGGAATGAACGGCGTGGCGGCGCTGAGCGGGACGGACGCGCGCGCGGGTCGGTATGTGGACCTTGCGGATGTGCGCGGACAGGAACACGCTAAGCGGGCGCTGGAGGTTGCGGCGGCGGGCGGGCATAATATGCTGATGACGGGGCCGCCCGGAAGCGGCAAGACGCTGCTGGCGCGCGCTATGCCGTCCATACTGCCTACGATGACATATGAAGAGGCGATCGATGTAACCAAGATATACAGCGTGAGCGGGCTGCTGTCGGCGTCAGCGCCGTTTATGTCGGAGCGGCCGTTTCGCGCGCCGCACTATACGATATCGAACGCCGGCCTGGTGGGCGGCGGCAGAATTCCGCGTCCGGGCGAGATAACCTTGAGCCATCGGGGCGTGCTGTTCTTGGACGAACTGCCGGAGTTCGGGCGCAATGCGCTGGAGGTATTGCGTCAGCCGATTGAGGATAATGTGATTAGCATAAGCCGCGCGCAGGGGACGATAACCTATCCGACGAACTTTATGCTTGTGGCGGCGCGCAACCCGTGTCCGTGCGGCTACTATCGGGACGTTGCCAAGCAGTGCGTTTGCAGCATACATGAGATTGGGCGGTACAGCCGGCGCATAAGCGGGCCGCTGCTTGACCGAATGGACATATTCGTTGATGTGCCGCGCGTGGAGTATGAGAAGTTGACGCGCCCAAGCGATGCTGAGGATTCGCGGCAGGTGCGAAAGCGCGTCGAGCGGGCGGTCGAGGTGCAGCGCGCGCGGTTTGAGGGCAGCGGCTTGCTGAACAACTCAGAGATGGGGCCGAATGAGGTTTGGAACTTTTGCGGGATGAACGATGACGCCAAAGGGGTGATGCGCGCCGCAATGAACAATATGAACCTATCGGCAAGGGGATTTCACCGCATCCTGAAGGTGGCGCGCACAATCGCGGATCTGTCGGGCAGCGACGCCGTGGAGGTGGCGCACTTGGCGGAAGCGCTTCAGTATAGGCAGGCGGGGGAGCCGGACTGACGGATCGCGCGCATATGGGCAATCCGTCAATCCGGCGGCTTGCATCGCTATGCGGCTTTGGCGGCGCTGCGGCGGCGCAGGCGTATGACGATTAGGTATAGCGCGAATGCCGCAATGACGGCTATGCCGAATGCGATGCTCAGGAGCGCGCCTTGCGTTTCCACCAAGTCGACTAGGTCTTCGCCGAAAGCCATTGCGAGCGCGGCCCAAATGAACATTCGGGCGCCTCTGCCGATAACGGACGCGATGATGAAGGGGCGCAGCGGCATATCCATTGCGCCGGCGGTAACCGCGAACACCTTGTAGGGGACGGGCGTAACGGCGGCGAATACGATAGCCCATGCGCCGTACTTGTGAAAGAGATCTTCGACTCGTTTCACTTTGGCGGCGGATATGAACTTGTCGATGAGCGGCCGGCCGAAGCGCTTGCCTAGCCAGTGTCCCGCAAGCGCGCCAAGCACGGAGGCGGCGGTTACCACGCCGGCGAATATGAGCGCCATATCGGGGTTGAACACGGCGGCGGCGATGAGAATGGGATCGGGCGGGAAGGGCGATATGATGGATTCGGTGAAGGCGACGATTGCCATAACGGGTATCGCCCAATCGCTGGCGGCGAAGCCGTCGATCCAGTGGGACGTCTCTCGCAAGATGTCTATTAGGAATTCCACTATGTTAACTCCGCTATGTCGACTCTGCTAACTTCCCGCGCTTGGCGGCGCAGTATAGGGCTTGGGCTTTGGGGGCTTTCACTCTTTGGGTTTTATGCCGCTAAAAGCCGGCCATATGCAGAACGCGCTCTACATTGGACGGATCGGGCGCTATATCGCCGGCGTCGACGCCCCGCATCACCTCTACGATGGCGGCGTTGACGGGCGTGGGGACGGCGGCTTCGCGGCCTCTTGCTACGATGTAGCCGTTCATAAAGGCGGTTTCGGTGCGCCTGCCTTTCGCTACATCCTGCCCCATAGACGATTTCCAGTCGGCGGCGCCGGGCTTGGGCTGCAGTCGGCCGTCGAGTTCTTCGTAGATGTCGCCTTGGTCGGCGTTAGCCCAGGTTTGGGCGGGGACGCCGCTTATGGGCTCGATGTCGTAGTTGAGCGCAAGCCCTACTTGGGCGGACTCTTTGGCGATTTGGATTTGGACTAGGCGGGCGCGCGGGTTTTCGGCGTAGGATTGGGAGCCTTGGCCGGTCATAGCGCCCACGGGGTTGCCGATGGAGTTGGTGGTGAGTTTGGACCAGCGCTCGCCCCAAATGTTGGATGTGGCGCGGGAGCCGTCTATGACGCTGAGCATATCGGCGATTTCTTGGGCGCGCGGGGTGATTCTGCCGTGCAGTTCGCCGACGCGAAAGACGTCGTGGCCGCGGTCGCGTCCGGGGCCGCCGCCGCGGGTTACATGCGCCGGCTCCCAGAGCGCGACGGTGATGCCGGACATGATGCAGCCGATTTGGCACTCGTAGCCTACGATGGACGCAGTGAGTTGGTCGTTCATGCAGTTTTGGCTGTTCACCACTACGCCGTCGGATGTCAGGATGCGCTTGACGAAGTGGCTTGACCATTCGGTATCGTAGGATTTCATGCGAGGAATATGATGTCGAAGGGCTGTTGGATTTGCCAGGCGTCGGCAAGGTGAACGGCGTTGACGGGGGTGGTGAAGTCGCCTTGGCTGCCGGAGGCGCGCAAGCCGTTGGCGTTCATTGCGTCGACGTGTTCGCCCCACATATCGATTAGGGTGATGTCGTGTCCTTCGCGTGTGAGGAATGCGCCGATGTAGCTGCCGGCTGCGCCGGCTCCGAAAATGGCTATTCGCTTGTCAGACATTGCTGCTCCTATGGCGGGTCAAGCCGCTTGATGGTGATTTCAAACTCGAACTGGGCGTCGCCGATGCGCGCCGCGCCGCGCTCAGTATGGGCGGCGGCGCTTTGGGTTGGCAGGGTTAGGGGCGCGCCGCGGGCGTTTAGTATATCAAAGACTTTGCCATCTACTACAACGGCGATGTTTGCGGCGGGCGGCGGCTGGGCGATTGCGTCGAGAAGCGCCTGCTGTTGGCGGAGCGCCTGATGCGCCTCTGCGATGGACACGGCGCTGAATTTGAGCGCGCTGCCGGGCATCGCTTGCGCTATCTTGCTTAGGTCGGCGGTGATGATGGCAGCGATTTTGGTGTAGCCGCCGGTGGTGCCGCGGTCGGCGAGCAGTACGATGGGCTTGCCGTCGCCGGGGACTTGCACAGCACCCATAGAGGTGCCGTCGGAGATGACGTCTGCGCCGTCTTTATGTTCAATGGCGGGGCCGTCAAGCCGATAGCCCATGCGGTCGGAGTAGATAGATACGGTGTAGGTTGAGTTTAGGAATGTGTCTATGCCGCGCCGGGTGAACGCCGAATGCTGCGGGCCGAGTATGACGCGCAGGGTTTGTTCGCTGCCGTAGGCGGGTATGGCGTCGGGGGGCATACGGCGCGCGCGCGTCGAGGCGGGGGGCGATTGGAATGCGCTGAGGGTATCGCCCGCTTTGAGCGGCCGGCCGTCCAAGCCGCCGATTGCGGCCTTGGTGTAGGTGGAGCGGCTGCCCATAACTAGCGGCACGTCGATGCCGCCGGCGACGGCGAGGTAGGCGCGCATGCCGTCTTGCGGTCGGCGGAATGTGAGAACGGCGTCTTGGGGGGCGGATACGGATTGCCACATGGGGATAGGGGCGTCGTCGAGCAGGGGGGCGACGTCGGCGCCGGTGATGGCGATGCGGGTTTCTGCGAGAAACTTGATTTGGGGGCCTAGCACGGTTGCTTCCAAGCCGGCGGCGCTATCGGGGTTGCCGAGCAGCAGGTTTGCGGCGCGCAGCGCGAATGCGTCCATTGCGCCGGCGACGGGCATGCCGAAGCGCTGGTAGCCGAACCTGCCCTTGTCTTGGACGGTGGTCAGCATTCCGGGCTGGATGATTTGCAGCGTGGGCGTAGATGTTGGGCGGCTCATTTAAGCGTCTCTTGGGTGATGCGATAGTCGCCGAGTTCCACTTGGCGCAGCAGCGCATCGTATTCGGCGCGGTCGGCGATGGGCGTGAAGCGCACATAGTCGCCGGCGCTGAGCAGCGCGGGCGGATTGCGCGCGGGGTCGAACAGCTTCAGCGGGGTTCTGCCGATGAGCTGCCAACCGCCGGGGCTTGCGACGGGATAGACGCCGGTTTGGCTTTCGGCGATGCCGACTGCGCCGGCCGGAATTTGGGTGCGCGGCGATTCTAGGCGGGGGGTGATGAGGCGCTCGTCTAGCCCGCCTAGGTATGCGAAACCGGGGCTGAAGCCCATCATATAGATTAGGTAGTCCGTGGCGGAGTGTATGTCGACCACTTCTTGCTCAGTGATGCCGGCGTGGGACGCCACAAAGCCGATGTCGGGGCCCATGTCGCCGCCGTACAGGGTTGGGATGAGCGCCACGCGCGGGTTGGCGGCGGCTTCGGCGTCGGGGGATTGCAGCAGGCGCGCGATTTGGGATTGCACGGCGTCGGGGGATGCGGACAGCGGGTCGTAATAGACCAGCACGGAGCGGTAGGTTGGCAGGAAGTCGAATACGCCGGGGACGCTGCCGTTTTCCAGCGCTAGGCTTAGGCTGCGGACGCGGCGATTTATGGCGGGGCTGATGGCGTCGCCGAGTTCCACGACGATGGCGTCGTCGCCGGCGGGCAGGAAGCGCGGTTCGGCGTAAATCAAAGCGTCTTGCCTATGGGGACGATTTGGACGCCGGCGGCGGTGAGTTCTTGCTTGAGGGCGCGCGCCATATCCACCGCGCCGGGCGTGTCGCCGTGCAGGCAGAGGCTGTCGGCTTGGACTTCGATGCGCTCGCCGGTGATGGCGGTGGCTTTGCCTTCGGTTACCATCCGCAGACTGCGCTCCACCACTTCGACGGGATCGTGTATGACGGAGCCGGGCGTTGAGCGGGACACAAGGGTTCCGTCGGCGTTGAGAGCGCGGTCGGCGAAGATTTCGCGCGCCACGCGCAAGCCCATATCTTCGGCGATGTCCACCCAGCGGGAGCCGGCGAGCGCCAGCAGGATGATGTTTTCGTCGAGTTCCAGGACGGCTTCGCAGATGGCGTGCGCGAGCGCTTCGTCGTTGACGGCGATGTTGTACATAGCGCCGTGCGGCTTGATGTGCTGGAGTTTTTTGGCGGCGGTGAAGGCTTGGAGCGCGCCTGCCTGATAGGTGACGTCGTTCTTGGCTTCGGCGGGGGACACGCTCATATTGCGGCGTCCGAAGCCGTTGAGGTCGGGGAAGCTGGGATGGGCGCCCACGGCGACGCCGTGTCGCTGCGCTAGGTCGACGGTGCGGCGCATCCACATGGGGTCGCCGGCGTGAAAGCCGCAGGCGATATTGGCGGATGTGATGTGCTTGATGACCTCTTCGTCAAAGCCCATCTTGTACATGCCGAAGCTTTCGCCCATATCGCAGTTGAAGTCAATTTTGGCAGACATTGGCGGCCCCTTCCCGCTAATTTTCGGCGCTTTTGGATTGCGCGCATACGCTTATCGCATCCTAATTATAGGGTGTTGGGGGGGATAAACGCAAAGGGGATGGCTCTGCGCGCCCTTGCGTAGGGATTCAACGCAAGGGCGCATAAGGCGCAAAGAGGTTTAGCACTTGGCTTACGGCGACGCCACCACACCGGTGGTGATGTATGTCTCGCGGCGCGTCCATGTGCCGTCGCTTGTTGCGTAGTAGGCGTACATCTTCAGGTAGCTTCCTACATCGGCGTAAGTGGGCGTGTAGCGCGTCCACCATACGCCGGGGGTGCCGATTATCGTCGTGCAGGCAGTCGGCGTACTGTACGGGCAGCGCTGCCAGCCCACGCGGGCGTCCACCGCGCCATCGGGCAGAGGGTTGGAAGCTATGATTTCGGTTCCCACTTGCGGGCCGATGTGTCCGCTGACGAATGCGATTTTCGGCGCGTCAGGCGTTACGCCGCTGCTCGCCACCACGCGGCCGCCCAGATTACGCGTGTACGCAGTGCTGCCGTCGGTGAGTTCCATCCTGGCGCGCAGATATTTTCCGACGTCGTCCGCGGTGGGAATGTATTCGTAGGTTGGCGGGGAGTTGTACGCCGGCGGATCGCCGCTTGGCATTCCCATGTTGTTCAAGGGGACGGCGTCGCTCCAGTCCACGCCGTCGGCGGAGCGTTCCCAGACCCAGCCCACATAGTAGGTTTCGCCGTCCACGACGGCGCGGTTGGGGAAGTCGTCGGGCGTCAGGCACACGCCAACGCGCTCGCCCACCACGGGTTCGTTCCAACCGTCGGCTGTGCCCATTGCCTGGCCGCCCTGCGGGTCGGTGGTCATGCCCTGGTAGGTCAGCATGGGGTACTGCATGTTGTTGCCGAATGTCCAGGCGTTGCCGGGCTGGGTGTTCCAGTTGGCGTAGATGCCGGTGAAGTCGGTAACGGTCTGCAACTCGCGGGTGGTCTTGCCCGTGCCGCCGAGGCTGCCGGTGCAGCCGTCGCTGCCGCCAGCTACGCAGCCGCTTGTTGAGATGTCGTAGTAGCTATTGACCGTGTTGGCTGCGGTGGCGCTGCCGCCCAAGTTTCCTACCAGCCCGCCGATGCTAGTCGAGGATCCCTGGGATCGGACGACTCTGCCGGTGGAGTAGGAGTTGTATAGGCGCGGTCCGCTTTGATGATGATGCCCCAGCAAGCCGCCGACCTTATCTCTTCCGGTGACGTGCGCGGTGGAGTAGGATGATTGGATGCGGCTCTCATTATAGGCGACTAGGCCGCCCACATGTTCGTCTCCCCTAACCTTGCCGGTGGCGTAGCAGGCGACGACGAGGCCGTTGCCGCCGTTGGTGCTTAGCAGAATGCCGATGTAGTCGCCGGGCGTGCCAACGGTGGGGTTAATGTTGGCGTTGGTTACGCCGACCGACTCGAGGCGGCCGCCGGCCCCGGTTGCGGCGAACAGCCCTTTATCGTTGCCGGTCGAGTTGATGAACAGGTTGTTGATGGTGTGGCCGTTGCCCCTGAAGGTGGTTCTCCATGCCCTAGTGCTGCCGATGGCGCCGATGGCATCCCAGCCGGCGCCGCTGTTCCAGAATGCGCCGCCGTGGTCGTTGGCGTCCACATCGCCGTCTCCGTCGCTGTCGAAGTCCAGGTTGGCGACGAGTTCGTAGCCGCGGCAACCGCCGGGGCAGCCCATGCCGGCGACGCGGCGAGGGAAGGCGGAGCTGTGGTTTGCCCAATCGGCTGCGTTGACGGAGTATTGCCCTGACGTTTCATTCGCGCCGTTGCCGTTGCGGTCGTAGCGCATCGCGTTGAGCTGAGCGAGGTTCGCTACGTCGATCAGGCGGTCGTTGTCTTCGTCGTAGTCCACGGTGAGGTGATACACCAGCGTGGGATAGTCCGACGATGTGCCGAAAGCCCACGGGGCGTCGTTGCCCGCTACGCCGTCTAGGTTGACGCTCCAAGTGGAGTAGATGCCGGTGTAGCCGGTGGGAGTTTTGAGCGCGGCGGTGGTCTGTCCTGAGCCGCCGTTGCTGCTTGCCCGGTTGCTGGTTTGGGTGTCCCAGTAGCTGGCGGTGATGGTGGGCGACGAGCTGCTGGTTCCTATTAGCCCGCTTACATTGGCGCCGGTGCCGGAGACGGCGCCGGTGGAATAGGAGTATCCTACGGAGCTTCCCGTCTGCTGACCCAACAGCCCGCCGACGCTTGCGGTTCCGGAAACGGAGGCGTGGGAATAGCTTGCGGCGACGGAGCCGGTGGAATAGCCTGCCAATCCGCCGGTGTATTGCGCGCCGCTTACCGCGCCGGTGGTGTAGCAGGCGACTATCGCGCCGCCCTCGTTGCCTCCGGATAGGACGCCGCTGCCGTGCGAGCCCGTGACGTTGGCGTTGGTTACGCCGAGAGATTCGATGCGGCCGTTGGTGACGTTGTTGCCGAAAAGCCCGATGTAGCTGGAACTGCGGTTGATGAACAGGTTGTCGATAGTGTGGCCGTTGCCTTTGAAGTTCGTTTCCCATCCGTTGGATTGCGTGCCGATGGGCTGCCAGCCTGCGCCGCCGTTCCAATAGGTGGAGTCGGCCGAGGTGATTTGCCCATCGCCGTTTTCGTCGAAGTCGAGGTTGGCGGTGAGTTCGTAGCCCGTACAGGTACCTGGGCAGCCCATGCGCTTTGTGGTGGAAGTGATGCGGTTGGGGAATGCGGCGGCGTATGCGGTTTCTTGCCCGCTTGCGGGAGCGCCGTTGCCGTCCAGGTCGTGGCGGATGACGTTGAGTTGGGCGAGGGTGGATACTTCGATGTAGTTGTCTTCGTCGCTATCGTAGTCGGTTAGGTGGTATATCAGTACGGGGTATGCGGATGAGCCGGCGAAGTCCCACGGGTCGTCGGCGCCGGTTACGCCGTCGAGGTTGGCGTTCCATGCGGCGTATATGCCGGTGTATCCGGTGGGGGATTGGAGCGCGCTGGTGGTTTGCGTCGTGCCGGCGGCGCTGGTGGTGCAGCCGTTGCTGCCGCCGCTTACGCAGCCGCTGGTTGTGCTGTCGAAGTAGCTTGCGGATGCGGTGAAGCCAGACGCCACGGCTCCGATTAGGCCGCCGATGGTGGTAGCGGCGCCGCTGGAGCGGCTAACCTGTCCGGTGGAGTAGGAGTTCGTTATGGAAGCGCCCGTTCCGGCGGCCGCTTGGCCCACTAGGCCGCCGACGTTCGCCTGTCCGGTAACGGATGCGTTGGAGTAGCTAGAATGGATGGTTCCGCTGGTGGTTTGCTGCCCCACCAAGCCGCCGGCGTATGATCCGTTGCTGGCGGTTACGCCGCCTGTGGTATAGACGGCGACGATTTCGCCCGTATTGTAGCCTGCCAGAGCGCCGACGTAGTTGTTGCCGGTGACGTTGGCGGCGGTTATGCCAAGCGATTCCACGCGCGCGCCTGCGCCCACGAATGTGAACAGACCGGTGGGCAAGGTGTTGGAGCCGCGGTTTATAAACAGGTTGGTGATGGTGTGGCCGTTGCCGTTGAAGACGGCCGTGTATCTCTCGGCGGTGGGGAAGCCGCCGATGGGGACCCAGCCTGCGCCGGCGTTGTTGTAGGCGTCGCCGGTGTCAGAGCCGATGTTGCCGTCGCCGTCGGTGTCGAGGTCGATATTGACGGTGAGTTCGTAGCCTATGCAGGTTGAGGCGCAGCCCATGCCGGATGCGGCGTTGGGGAACGCGGTGTTATACGCGGTAGCGCCGCCGCTGGTGGGAGAACCGTTGCCGTCGAGGTCGTGGCGGATGACGTTGAGTTGGGCGTGGCCGGCGATCTCGATTAGGTTATCGTTATCCGAATCGTAGTCCACCGTGGCTTGGGCCGGGACGGCGGCGGATACGGCGGCGGGCGCTGCGGATGGGACGGCGCCGATGAGGGACAGCGCTGCCGCCAGGGACAGCAGGATGCTTATGGCGATTAGCGCGGGAATGCGGCGTGTGGTGTTTCGTGTGATTCTCATTCGCGTATTCTCACCTTGCAACGTTTATGAGTTTTGGATTTTGTTACGAAAACCCTGTATTAGCGTATAACGCGCGGGTTACGCGGTCATAAGAATGCCTGCTTTCGGGCGCAGTGGTATTGCGGGGGGGGGGGGGGGTAGAAAGAGTAGGTTGGGTTGTTCGCGTGGGTTTCATATTAGTGCTTCGACCTCCCATATGTATTTCAGGCGGGATGTATTTTAACGCAAATGGGCGGTGGGATGCAAAGGGGGTTTGTTGGCATAAGTATTCGAAAAGTTAAGCGGCATTGAGTTTGAGGTTATGCGCAAACGCCGGCGCAATCAGATTCACCGGTGTCTCTGCACTCTTTCCTACATGCTAGGAGCAGCCGTCATCCGCATATGTAGCCAATGCAGTAGATTGTGCTATGATGACTTCGGCAGCGCCCGCTTGCTGCAGTTAGGCGATGCGGGATGTGTAGGCGCTATAAGCGGCGTTGCCCTGAGGAACGACGGATATGACAATCCTAAGCCTGCGCGCGCTGGAACTGCTGGCGGCGCTGCTGCTCATATGCGTTTCGCTTATGATAGCGGGCTACTCGCAGTCGCCCGAAAAGTTCTTCATAAAGCGATTTAGACCAAAGAGCGATGCCGTGATTACGCACACGCAGCTCATCCTGCGGGCGTTTGTAGGGGGCGGGTTGCTCAGCGTAGGCGGAATAATGCTTGCCATGAGCATCCTATTCACCAACTTAACCTTAGCGTCAACCTATGGAATAGGGATACTAGTGGCCATGGCAGTGGCCGGCGCAAGCGGATACGCCAATTTCAGGACTTGGCGATACCGCCGCGCGGCGGACGGATACACATTTGAGCGCCGCCCCAAAGCGAGCGGACTCAGAAAGCGCATACAAATCGCTTTGTTTGCAGTCGTGGTAGCGCTGATAGTGTGGTCGGCGTTGACCATCGTCTTGACTAGACTAGGCTACTAGGCTGCATATGACGCCCGAACAGAACGGCATCCGATATTATTGACCCGATTTATTCACGATACATTCACCATTCACAAGGAGAAAACACATTGAAAGTTACCGCTATCGAGACCTTCGCCGTCAAATCGCTGTCCCGCCCCTGGCTGTACTGCGCCATACGCACCGACGAAGGCATAACCGGCTACTCCGAGTTCGGCGTGGGCGACCTCGCCAAGGGCATGCAGGGGCTTGCGCAAGACCTCTCGCGCCACATCATCGGCAACGACCCGCGCTGCGTAGAGCAGCATTACACGAACATGGTTCGCTCATCGCGCTCGGCGTACAGCGGCGCGACCTGGATGGCGATTGCCGGCATAGAGCTCGCGCTGTGGGACATCAAGGGCAAGGCGCTCGGCGTCCCCGTGCATGAGCTCGTAGGCGGCCCCACGCGCTCCGAACAAAAAGTGTACTGGTCTCACCTAGTATCCTACCAGTCCAGCAACTACGAAACGCTGGGCAGACAGCCCGTCCGCGGCTACGACGACATCAAGGCGATAATGCGCGAAGCGCTGGACGCCGGCTACGACACCGTCAAGACCAACATCCAAATCCCCGGCGATCCGTACCGCACCATAAGCCAGGGCACGGCCGGCCCGCACGACCAAACGCTGCCGCGTGAGCTGCGAAACGCCGCCGTGAAGCAGATAGCCGCTATGCGCGAAGAAGCCGGACCCGACGCCAACATCTGCCTTGATGTCAATGTGAACTTCAAGGCGGAAGCGCAGATACGCCTAGCGCAGGCGCTTGAGCCCTACGATCTAATGTGGATGGAAATCGACAACTTGGACGCCCAAAGCCTGCGTATGGTCAAAGACGCCACGCGCACCCCGATATGTTCGGGCGAACAGCGTCTTGGGCCGCTCAACTACCTGGATCTGCTGCAAAACCGCGCGATGGACTTCATGAAGCTAGACGTCCAGTGGCAAGGCTTCATACCCGCCCGCCGCGCCGCCAATATGGCAGAGGTATTCGACATCAACGTAGCGCCCCACAACTACAACAGCCACCTGTCCAACTTCCAAACGATGAACCTGTGCGCCTCAATCAACAATGTGCGGATAAGCGAAAGCGACCCCGTGCAAGCGCCCTGGCGCGACGAACTCTTCACCGCGCTCCCCGAAATCAACAACGGAATGATGAAAATCCCCACCGCCCCCGGCTGGGGAACCGACCTGCGCGAAGATATGGCAAAGAAGTACGCCTGGACGGGCTAAGGGCAGCGGCAGCGCGCAAGAGCGCCTATCAGCGTAAAGCCGAGTAAGAGCCGCCCGAAGCCACCCGCCCAAACAAAGCGGGTTCGCAAAACAGTTTCGCAATAAACGCCGTGGCGTCTAGCGATTAGACGCCACGGCGTTCCAACTTAAGCGTTCATGCAGGCTGAGATTCGAATCTGCGCTGCCAAGCCTAAAACAGCCGCGCCATAGTCATCCCTATGCTGACGATGCTGCCAATCACGCTAATTAGGATGCCCACGCCCACCGCATATATGAGGCGAGTAAGACGCACTTCCAAATCTTTGATGTCCGCCTTCAGGTTCGCCACATCCGCAACCTGTTCAGATTCAGATTCCCGCGCAGCGTTGAGCGCAATCCCGCATTTATATCTGATGTCACTCAACTAATAGAATATCCAATTCTAATTCCGTTGATTTGCAGTTATTACCTAACTATAATCGGAATAGAAACTTTTACCCGCATTTAAGTCGAGCGGCGGCGTATCATCGATGATTGACTACTCCACACTGCAGCCTGGACAGCGGCTGTCCCACGAAATTCTGACGCTGGACGCCGATTCGATAGCCGCATACGTCGACGCCGTGAGCGATTCCAGCCGTACCGCGTCAGCCGACGGCGTACCGCTTGCGCCGCCTATGGCGATTGCGGCGCTGGCGTTGAGCGCCGTCATCAACGCGCTCCAAATCCCCGGCGGCACGATACACGCCGGGCAGGAGCTGGAGTTCGGCAAGGCGATGCCGGTGGGCGCGACGCTGGCATGCAACGCCACTCTCGCGCAGAACTCTATGCGGCGCGGCTGGCGTTTTCTTGTGGTCAACTTGACGGCGGCGGACGACGACGGCAATGCCGTTATGAGCGGCAAAAGCACTATAATGCTGCCCGAATAGGCGCGTTATATGCGCCGTATCAGGAAGGCAATCAGCAGTATGCAGCAGGGCGATGCGCTGCCCACGATAGAAAAGAAAATCAGTCAGGCGCAGGTTGAACGCTACGCCGAAGCGGCCGGTGATTTCAATCCGATTCACATCGACCCTGACTTTGCGACGGGCGCGCAGTTCGGAGGCGCAGTTCTGGAAGGGACTATCGCGCATGGTATGATGATACTTGCGTCCGTGTCCGAAATGCTGACGCTGGCATTCGGCGAGCGCTGGCTGGACAGCGGCCGGCTCAAAGTGCGCTTTCGCGGCCCCGTGTATCCCGGCGAAACCATAACCGCTTTCGGGAATGTGAAGTCCGTCAACGAAACCGCCGAATGCCGCAATCTGGTATGCGCCGTAGGCGTGCGCAAGCAGAACGGCGAAATCGTTATCAGCGGCGACGCCGCGGTCAGCGTTGCGCTCGACGGCTGATTCAACAGGAGAATGCAATTTGACAACATCAGACAGGCAGCCGGTTCGCATAGCCGTTGACGCTATGGGCGGCGATAATGCGCCCGGCGCGGTGGTGGAAGGCGCGGTGGCGGCGGCGAAAGAGGGCGGCGTCCAACTGATGCTGGTGGGCGATCCCGCTCAAGTTCAAGCCGAACTGGCATGCCACGACGTCCAGGGACTTCCAATCGCCGCCATACCCTCCGAAGGCGTCATCACCGAAGGCGAAGCGCCCGCGCTCGCGCTTCGCCAAAAGCCGCGCGCCTCCATCCTAGTGTCAACCGCTATGGTGAAGCGCGGACAGGCGGACGCATCCGTTACGATGGGATCGACCGGCGGCGCTATGGCGGCGGCGGCGGTTGTGCTTGGGCTATCCGAAGGCATTGACCGCCCCGCGCTTGGCGGCCCAATCATCGGTGCCGCGCCCCGCACATTCATCATCGACCTTGGCACAAATGTCGACTGCCGCCCCACTCAGCTACTCAGTTTCGCGGTAATCGGCGATGTGTTCGCGCGCCAATTTTGGGGCATCGAGCAGCCGCGCGTGGCTATGCTCAGCGTGGGCGCAGAGGCGGGCAAGGGCAATCGCCAAGTGCGCGAGACCACCGAACTGCTGCAAAAGAGCGGGCTTAACTTCATCGGCAATCTTGAAGGAAACGACCTAGTCAAAGGCAACGCCGAAGTGGTCGTCTGCGACGGCTTTGTGGGCAACATCGTTATGAAGCTGACCGAAGGGCTCGGCGGCGTTCTGGCAACCCGTCTGCGCGATACTCTCAAAGATAAACTATCCGAATCCGACCTAGACGAATCCGCCCAAGATATGTACAACCTCAACAACCTTGTGCAGACGCTCGGCGGCGGACCCATATTCGGCGTCAACGGCGTCAGCGTGGTGGGACACGGCGCATCCGACGCCGGCGCCGTGCAGCGCGCCATCAGCACCGCAAAGCTCACCTATGAAATCGACTTTATCCCCAAACTCAACGAAGAGATGGCGCAGGTGTCCGCCAGAGTTCAAACCGAATCGCCCGCGCAGTAAGCCCGCCGCAGCGCATCCCAGCGGGGCGCGTCTCTCACAAATCAAATGCGCTTTCTACCCGCGCCATGCAAGCGGCAAATGCGATTGAAAGACAGGAGCCAAATTGAGCAACACGGATATTGAACCTAAAATCGCTCTGGTTACGGGCGCATCCAAGGGCATAGGAAAGGCAATCTGCTTTGAACTCGCGCGCATGGGCATCAAGGTAGCCGTCAACTACAACTCATCCAAAAGCGAAGCCGAACAAGTAGTCAACGCCATCGTCAAAGACGGCGGCGAAGCAATCAAAGTCCACGCCGACGTCAGCAGCCTTGAACAAGTCAACGCTATGGTGGACAAGGTTATCGATACACTGGGCGAAGTGAGCATCCTGGTCAACAACGCAGGCATCATCAACGACGGACTGCTGATGCGCATGTCCGACGATGCGTGGCATAGAGTTATGGGCGTCAACCTGAACGGCACATTCTACTGCACACGCGCGGTATTGCGCCATATGGTTCGGCGGCGCTGGGGCAGGATAATCAACATCGGCTCCGTGGTAGGCATACGCGGCAATGTGGGGCAGACCAACTACTCATCATCCAAGGCGGCAATCATCGGCTTCACCAAATCCCTCGCGAAAGAGGTAGCCACGCGCAATATCACCGTCAACGCCGTTACACCCGGCTACATCAGCACCGAAACCGTCGCGGGGCTTAGCCAGCGCCAAAAGGACACCATAATGACCTGGATACCGCAGGGCAAATTCGGCGATACTGAAGACGTCGCCCATATGGTTGCCTACCTGGCAAGCGAAAAGGCGGACTACGTCACCGGCCAAATCATCAGCGTTGACGGCGGCATGGCGATATAGCGGGCGGCGGACTGCCGTCAAAAACAAGACGCGCTGACGGCTATGAAGGCGGCAACGGATGGCGGGCTTGGGAGCAAGCGTATATGTCTTGTTCAAGGGTTAGGTTGGGGACAAAGAGTATATGTCGTTCAAGGGCAAGGTGGCGCTGATAACCGGCGGATCGCGCGGGATTGGCAAGGCAATCGCGCTCGAATTCGCAGGGCGCGGCGCAGATATAGCCTTCAACTACATTCGCAGCCACGACGCCGCGGCGCAAACCCAGAGCGAAATAGAGGCGCTCGGCGTCCAATGCCTCCGCATCCGCGCGCATCTGGGCAGCGCAGACCGCATTCGGGATATGTTCGCCAAAGTGGCTGAGCGCTTCGGCAGGCTTGATGTACTGGTCAACAACGCCGCGTCCGGCGTGCAGCGTTCCGCATCCGAACTGGAAGAAAAACACTGGGATTGGACGCTGAACATCAACGCCAAAGCGCCTTGGCTCTGCTCAATCGAAGCCGCCCGCCTGATGCGCGACGGCGGCAGCATCGTCAACATCACCAGCCAAGGTTCGCAAAAGGTGCTGCCCTACTACTTCTCCGTGGGTACCTCAAAGGCGGCGCTAGAATCGCTGACGCGCTACCTAGCGGTGGAGCTGGCCCCCAAGCGCATATCGGTGAACGCCGTGTCCGGCGGCTATGTGCGAACCGGCGCGCTCGACCACTTCCCCAACAGAAGCGATATGCTGGCGGCGGGGCAGAACACGCCCGCCGGACGGATGGTTGCGGCGGAAGACATAGCGCGCGTGGCGGCGTTTCTATGCACGCCTGACGCCGCAATGATTCGCGGGCAGGTAATTGTGGTGGATGGCGGCTACACGCTGCTCGCCTGACGCCCAACTACGGCATCCACCACTACTTCAACGCCCGCATCCGTATGCAGCCGGATGGCCGGCTCGGCGTGCGCCTTTCGCACATAGCCAAGCCCGACGCTTCTGCCGGCTTCGGGCGGCGCAACGGATGTGAGCGCGCCGATGCGCCTGCCGTCAGCGTAAAGCGCATCGCCCTGCGCGGGACTATCCCCGTCTTGCCACAAAAGCCGCGCCAAATGCCGCTGAACCTTATCGTAGGCGTTGAGCCGCGCCACCACCTCTTGCCCTATGTAGCAGCCCTTGTTGAAGCTGATAAAGTCCCACAGATTGGCTTCAAGCGGATTGTAGTCCTCGGTAAGCTCTCGCCCCTGCAGCGGGACGCCGCGCTCTATGCGAATAAGATCCGACGCGGCGTATCCGACGGGAGTTGCGCCTCTGTCCGTCAAGCCATCCCAAAGGCGTTGGGCGTCCGTCGCAGGCGCAATCAGGTCGTAGGCGCGCGCGCCGGCAAAATCGGTTCGGAGCGCAAGCGCTATTGTCCCGTCGACGTCCAGCGCCGCCGAACCATACAACGGCAGGTCGGATAGCGACGGCAGCGCATCGGCAACGCCGTCGCCCATAAGCGAAAACATTGCGGTCTGTTCGGTTGCATCCTCGACCGCTACATCCTCGACGAATGTGTAAAAGTCTATCCATTCGGCGACGCGGCGGCGGGTTTCGGGGGCGGTCAAAATCAGCAGATAGTCCGCTTGCCGCAGTATGAACAGCAGGTCGATGACGCGCCCTTTGTTGGTGGTCAACACAGCGCCCATAACTGCGTCGACTGCGAGTTCGTCTAGCTTATTCGTGGACAGGCGGTTCAGCAGGTCGAGCGCATCGTCGCCGATCGCCTTGAGCCGCCCCATATGCGAGCGATCAAGCACGCCTACGCCCTGCGTCGCGGCCGCATACTCTTCGCTCACGGATGAGTACGCCGTGGGAATGCGCCCGTCCCGCAGGCTTGCGCCCGATTGCGTTTGCATATCAGAAACCGAAACCGCGCTCTGCATCGCTCTGACCTTTCACACAAAATCAGCCGCCCCGATTCGAGGCGGCCGCCTAGATGCCGAATAAGCCGCTTGCCCGGCCGCCGCAATCGGCAACGCCGCCGCTACGCAACCGTGGGTTGGCGCAAAGCCGCCGTCGGCGCAATCTGCCGCTGCCGTTATATGCAGCGCCGAAAATACGCCAACCGCGCTTATACGCTGAAAGAGGTGCCGCAGCCGCAGGTGGTCTTGGCGTTGGGATTGTTGAACACAAAGCCCTTGCCGTTCAACCCGCCGGAATAGTCCAGCTCAGTGCCTGCCAGGAACACATACGACTTCTTGTCGATGTAGAGCTCCAGCCCATGCTCACTGATGACCTTGTCGTTTTCGCCGGGTCCGTCAACAAGGTCAAGGTCGTAAGTCAGCCCGGAGCAGCCGCCGCCCTTGATCGCCACGCGCAGGTTGGAGCCGGGCTTGCCCGCGTCGGCGGAAAACTGACGCACATGCTTCGCCGCATCAGCAGTAATGGATATGGTTAGTGGTTGGGGTTGCATTCTAGCCATAACATCACCTTGTCCGTTGACTCAATCCGTGTCCATCTGTTCTGTGTCCATGCGTTCATCCGAAACGCTTTTTACGCTCGGTGTAGATACATTCTATAAACAAAGCGGCTTGTCGTCAATCACTGCGGCGGTTCTGTAGGCATAGCGATGCGTTTTGGGCGGCGCTCATTCTATTGCCTGCGGACTGCTGCGTGATGGGTACGGATGCCTTTGGACGCGACGCGGGCGGCTAGGCGTGGGATACGCGCGGGATGAAATGGCGCGGGCGCTGCATCAGCGTGACGCTTGCGGCGCTGCCCAGATCGGCTTCGGCGGCGGCTATCGCGTCTTCCACGCTGGCGTATGCCTCAAAGCCCATACGCCGCGCCGCTTCAATATCGCGCACGCCCGCAAAGATTATCCTGCTCAGGTAGCGTCTCGCTATTCCTGTGCTGTTCCACATAAAGAAGGGGTGCGAGCCGTGGTAGGCGTGTCCGTAGCGGTAGCCGTGTATGTATTCGGGGCGGTGAGCGAACTCATCTACATAGTTTTCCCATAGCCAGTAGGGATCGGCATTTTGCGGCAGCAGTTTGTCGTAGAACTCCGCATACGGGGCGAAGCGGCGCATATCGAATCCGGCGTTAAGCGGATGCGCCAGTATCGCGATGCCGTCTTCGCGCACTAGCGGCATGCCTTGGAACTGCATCACCGTGTTCGCCATCGCCTGATTCGCCGCAAGTATAGGGTTGACCGACGAGAACTTGGAGTAGCACTCGTTCCAGTTGGCTATGCCGGCTACTAGGATGTCCGCCTGCCCCGATACATCTACTACCTGCTGCTCTTGGATTGCGGCAAGCGTATGCGGATGAACTTCGGTAGGGTGGCCGCCGTTTATGGCGATAATGTCTTTGCGCGGATCGGCGTTGTCATAGACGGATTCGATGGTAAATATGCGGCGTCCATTGGCTTGAAGCGCCTTCTCGATCAGCGCGCCCTGTTCCCATACAAGCTTCTTGAACGCCGAATTCTTGGGGTCGTCGACGGATTGGCCGCTTGCGATAGGCCAAGGGCGGTGGTGATGCCGTATCGCCTTGAATGTGCCAAGCCCTACGGCGGTTGACTTCCAGCCGCCGTTGAAGGGCGCCCACATCGTATTCAAGTATATGAACTGGTCGGCGTCCAAAATGGCGCGGTTCACCTCTACATCGAAGCCGCGATGCGTATAGCCGAGGTGGACGAGCTGCTTAGGGTCTTCGGCGTCGTGGCAGTAGAGGTTGTTGTAGCCGAATTGCAGGACAAGCCGTCTGCCGAGGAATGTTTCCATTTCGGTGCGGCTAAGCTTGCGGTGCAGCCCCTGCGCCAGCAGCAGCGTGATGTTGTTGAGCGCAACGCCCGCCTTGCGGAGTTCCTCTACGATTATCTCGATAGCCGTTTGACGAAAGTCGGCGCGCTGCGTCCGAAAGTAGTCCCCGGAAGCGTCGTCGAATGCGATGACCACCTTTGACTTGGCGTTGACCAATGTATGGAGCGGTTCGTGGGCTATCGGGTCTGCGATAACCTGGCGAATGCGTTCCGCGACGTCGGGAACGGCGGGCAGCGGGCGTTTGCCGCCGATTACGCGCGTGCGTTCCGGCAGCGCCGCCTTGATGTAGCCGTCGCCGTATGCGATGTACTCTGTGCGTGTGTTGGGCATCTGACCGCTTTCGTAGATTTACGGATGGGCCGATATGGCTATTTCGATGGCTATTGTATCGATTAACGGCGGGCGCTTCAATTCGGATATGGACTGCGGCCGCCGCATTAGATTAGCAAGCCGCTTGGCTCAGGCGTTTGCCAGCGCCGTTTTCAGATGCTCCATCGATAGGTTGCCGCCGCTCATCACTAGCGCCACTTTTTTGCCACGCAGTTGGTCTTTGATTTTCAGCGCGCCCGCGAGCGATGCCGCGCCTGCGTGTTCGGTGAGGTTGTGCGTCTTTTCCAGGTGCGTAACGATTGCCTGCTCCATCTCTGCGTCCGAAACAAGAACGAAATCGTCCAGCAGATCGCGCAGGATGCTTTGCGGCAGTTCGTATCCCCTGCCGGTAGCCAAGCCTTCGGCGGCGGATTCCATCGGCGCTTCCACAATATCGCCCGTCTTCCACGACAGGTATGCGGCTTGCGCGGATTCGGCTTGCACGGCTATGACTTTGATGTCGGGGTTGACGCTCTTGGCGACGATGCAAGCGCCGCATGCGCCGCTGCCGCCGCCAAGCGGAACGATGATGTAGTCCACATCCGGCAGGTCTTCCAAAATCTCAAGCGTGTATGTGCCAACGCCCGCTATCAGCAGGGGTTCGTTGACGGCGTGGATGTAGCGGTAGCCCTCTTCTTTCGCCAGCCGTTGGGCGTATTCGTTGGTGATGTCAAAGTATGGGCCGTGGTGAACCACCTCTGCGCCGAGGTTTTGGATTGCCTCAACCTTGCCGGGGTTCGCGCCTTCGGGGACGCAAACGATGCACTTGACGCCGAGGATGCCGGCGGCGTAGGCGATGGACTGGCCGTGATTGCCGGATGAGGCGGTTATGACGCTGCGCCGCTTCTCTTCGTCCGTGAGGCGGGACAACAGATTGATGCCGCCGCGCATCTTGAACGCGCCGAGCCGCTGGTGGTTTTCGTGCTTCACCCAGACTTCGGCGTCAAGCAGGGCATCTAGGCCGAGGTAGTGGTGTAGCGGCGTGCGCCACACATAGGGCGCTATGCGTCCGCGCGCGCTTATGACATCGTGCAGGGTAGGTCTATTCCACAAGTTGAAATCTCCTTTGAGCGAACTTGCCAAGTCCGTCGCATAGCAAGTTTCGGCGCTACGCCAATAGTTAAAACGGCGGTTTGAAGCCGTCTTTGCCTTCGCCTAGCATCGGCAGTTCGGCTTTCAGAACCTTGAATGCGCTATCGTAATTCTCCATATACGCCGCTTTGAACGAATTCATATCGCATCCAAGCTTGTCTGCCATCAGCTTCAGCGCGCCCTCGCGGGTGGACGCCACGAATTTGCCGCGCTGAAAATGGAAGGACTGCGCGATAAACTTTTGGACGCCGGTTTCCAATAGGCTGTTGGCAAAGTCATACGGACTGCTTACCAGCAGCAGCGGCGTCATTGTGATGCAGGCGTCAATGCCCGCCGCCTGCACTTCCGCAACCGCGTTGAGGCGCACGGGGTTGGACGGACAGAACGGCTCGAATGTGCGGCGCACGTCTTCGTCGTCGGTGGTAACGGTCATGTTGACCTGCACGCGCCCGCCGTTGGCTTCGATGCGGCGGAACAGGTCAATGTCGCGAACTACGTCGGGGCTGCGGGTTTGGATAACGAGCTTGGGCTTGTGGCGCTCCAAAACGCTTTGTCCCGCTTTGCGTTCCACAGGGGCCGCCAAGACCTCCAACAGCCGCCGCGTCAGCTCAAGCCTGCGCTCGATGGGCTGATACGGGTCGGTAACGCTGCTCATATAGATGATTTCCCCGTCAAGAGGACCCTTCCTGCGCCTTTTCAGGTAATCGCGCAACCGCTCCACGGCGTTCCGCTTGACCGCAACCCATTTGCCCCAATCTTGGCGCTGCCGCTCGCTTCTACTGAAGAAGGCGGCGTAGCAGTAGGCGCATCCGAAACCGCAGCCGCTGTACGGGTTGAGCGTAAAGTCGTAATCGGACAGAAAGCCGGACGTCTTTACCAGGACGGACTTTGCCGTCTCATAAGAGACTGCTGTTTGACCTAGCCGCGTTGGGCGCTCTTTGGTTGCAATCATAGGGATATTTGATAAGGGCGTTCCTGCGCTGTTACGCGCGGACCTCGCTGTCTGAATCGCTCGAAGTACGTGTCAATTTCATGGCGCAGACGCAGACCAACATTCTCAAAGCAGTCAAGCAGGCCTTGATAAACATCCTGCCCGCCGGCAAGGAAATTCCAAAACTCTTGCCCCACCATAAGTTGGCTCTGATTTTCAACTTCCAACATCCCCCGTATTGTCCATCGCTTGTACGGCTTTGGCTCATATGGGTTGTATGGAATGGCGATTATCGTGCGTACGTCGACTTCATCGTCTTCGTACAAGACCGCCGCCGCCCATTCAAGCATATCTTGCTTGAACTTCTCAAAATTGCCCTTGTTGGGTTTCGCCGTCTTCAAGTCTATTAGAAACTTGCAGTTCCCATTGACCAAATATATGTCAGCCTTGGAAAGTTTCTTGTTCACCACGGGTCCGGCTTGGCAATATCGGCGAATTTGTTCCACTTCGTCAGCATGATTGGGAAGACGATCTGCATTACTCAGTTCGTTCATAATTTTAGTGATTTCGGCCTGCGCTTCCGCTGCAAACACGCCATTGACTTCGCGCTGCAATGCGACTTCGTCAAAGACACCGGTTGCTATCTCACTTGCGACCTTCTCGAAGATGGTTGTTCCAAAGTTGGTATTGAGAGAATGTATGAAGCTATACAGCGCCATTCTATCGCCACCAAGCAGCCGCGTATGAAACGGCATATGAGAAGTTTCAGGCGCGTAGTTCTCAAATTTATCACGCAGCGCCTCTTCTATTCTGAGTTCGATGGCATCTTTGTCAAACATATCTATTCGCCTTTCGCTTTCATATGGAAAATCGTTTCGGCGTAGGCGCCTTTGTTGCCTTCGGCGCGATTTAGAACGGGGCGCTTGTATTCATTCACTATTTTTAGCCCCGCAATTTCTGCGATGCGCGGGTAAAGCCTAAACTTATCGTTGGCTACTAGGAACACGTCGCAGTTGTCCGTCATATATTGCAGGCAGTTCAGCAGGACATCGGCTACGCCTTTGACATACTCTTCACGGGATTTTCGTCCGCGCCCCGCGCTTAGCGGCCCAATTTCGGAGCGATCGTTGCGGGGCAGTTTGAATAGTTCATAGGCGTAGGCGTGCTGCTCATGATAGTTAATCATACCTACGTACGGCGGGCTTGAGAATATCCCTCGAATCTTCCGACGCTTTGCCAAATTTGCAAATGATGTGTTTGCGTCTTCAAGATTAGAGAATATGTCGATGCTGCGGGAATCACCCGTCAAGCAAACCTGCATCGTGTCAGTTCGCAGCTTATCGAATTGCGCCATTCGCTTCACCGTGTCTTTAGCATAGCGCCGCCACCATCCCAGCATTGAGAAGAGAGGCTTGCAGATTTTGCTATGCTTTCCGCAATAGTACGTTTCCGTTACGGGGCTGACCAGCGTAGCCAAATCGTAATGCGTGGTGGCTCTTGATGAGCGTACGGCGCGGCTCAAAATTAGCCGCAGAACATCGCGCAGCAAGCCATCCGAGTAGCCGTCTATGAATTGCTTGGCGCTGCTAATCTCGCTATGAACCGAACTCAGATACCACATGCTCATAAAGTCGTCGATATCTGATCCAACATCGTTGCTGACGTCGTGCTTTTCTAGCAGTTCGCAGAACAGCGATCTAAACTCGCCCGCTTTCTCTGGACCGTACCGCTTTTCGTCAATCTCTCCGTTTCGGACGCGCTGTCGAAACTCCGGCGATGGGAAAAACTTTGTGTTGAACGCCTTTAATTCGGCAAGCAAATCGTCCTCAAAGTCGCGCGCCTTCTGTCCATCCATATTGGAGGCTATGCAATTGTCGACAATCATTGTCGCAGTCGCGAGCCGTTCAGGGGCGATGCGACTTAGTTTCAGATTGCTAATCATAGAATTGAAAAGCGATACATCGACTCCGACGGCGTGCATTCCTAGCTCATTGGCTTGTACAAGCGTTGTGCCGCTTCCGCAAAACGGGTCAAGAACAATATCCCCCTGAACGAAACATGCCTCCTTTTTGAATTCGTCAGTATGCGAATCTAGGAAGTATTCCACAAGCTGAGGAATGAACTTGCCTTTGTAGGGATGCAGGCGGTGGACGTGTTTGGTGGTTTCTGACTCCTTGAACTGCTCAAAGGAGAGACGCCAGTTCAAATCATCGCCGAGGCTGCGTTTGTAAGCCTCTTCTCTTCTGCCATCCACAGCCCGGTAGTAGCGTTCCAAATCGGCGACATCTACCATTAGAGAATCGCCATCAACCTTTGGGATTCGTCCATAATTGACCAGATATGCGATGTTGGAAGGCGTTACCTTGCGTCCGGTTCGCTCTGACGCCCATTTGCTTGCCTGAGACGGCGTCATAATCCGATTGTCGGATGGAAGCATTCGGTAATTGTATGTCCGCATATACTCTTTACCCATCTAAGCTAGGCGAGTAATATATTCGGTATCATACAGCATTCGGCATTGTAAGTTGTAGCGAATTATGAACATCTTCTTCGACATCGACTACACCATCATGGGCGCTGACGGCAGTTTGCGCCATAATACGGAAGCCACTTTTCGGAAGCTGATTGACGACGGACATAGGCTGTTCATCTGGTCGGGCGTGGGCGTGCGGACGGCGGATGTCAGGCGCTTCGGGCTGCTGGGCTATGTCGGCGGCGTGTTCCAAAAGCCGCTTGAGGATTATGAAGCGGCGCTGCCGGGACTGGGCGTTTCACCGCGACCGGACTTTGTGATCGACGACCACCCTGAGATTGTGCGCTTCTTTGGCGGCTTTATCTGCCGACCCTACTACTTCCGCAGCCGCAAAGACACTGAGATGGATGAGATATATCAGACTATCGCCGATGTGGCCGCCGACGGACGCTCCGAGCATTCGGCGTATCGCCCGCCACGCAACGGCGCGAAAGGCGGCGTCTAATGCCCATACGCCTGCTTTCGGATCATGTTTCTTCTATGATCGCCGCGGGGGAGGTCATCGAGCGTCCGGCGTCGGTGGTCAAGGAGCTTGTGGAAAATGCGCTCGACGCCGGCGCGACCCGCATTTCGGTGGATGTGCAGGGCGGCGGCGTGGAGCATATCCGCGTCGCCGACAACGGCTGCGGCATTCCCTACGATGAGGTGGAGCTTGCGTTTCAGCGCTTTGCCACAAGCAAGGTAGCCGAAGCGCGGGACTTGGACGCTATCGCCACGCTTGGCTTTCGCGGCGAGGCGCTTCCCAGCATCGCATCGGTCGCGCGCGTATCGCTCACCACCAGGGCGGCGGATGAGGATGCGGGCGCGCGCTTGGAGATTGCGGACGGCGAAATCTTGGACAAGCAGCCGCACGGCGCATCGCCGGGCACCGTTTTTAGCGTGCGCCAGCTCTTTCGCAATGTGCCGGCGCGCCGCAAGTTCCTGCGCGCCGCATCCACCGAAACCTCGCATATCCATGCGCTTGTGAGCCGCTATGCGCTGGCGTATCCGGAAGTGAGTTTCAAGTTGAATGCGGGACGCTCTTCGATCGCTACGCCCGGCGGCGGCAGTCTGCGCGATGCGATTGCGGCGGTGTACAAGATGGATGTGGCAGAGGCGATGCTGGACATTGCGCCCCCCGACGATGGCGGCGTGTCCGTAGAGGTTGCGGGAATGGCGAGCCGTCCCCACTTCGATAGAGCGAACCGCGGCTATATGAGCTTCTTCGTGAACCGCCGCTGGGTGCAAAGCCGAATGCTGGGCTATGCGCTTGAGCAGGCGTATCACGGCTTCCTGAAAGAGCGCCGCTTCCCGATTGCGGTGGTGAACATAGCGCTTGACTACGCCGATGTGGATGTGAACGCGCATCCCGCCAAGACGGAAGTGCGCTTTCGCAGGGGGGACAGCGTGTTCGCCGCCATACAGAAATCTGTGCGCCATACGCTCACCACGCATTCGCCGGTGCATGAATTTCGGCGTGTCGAGGCGGCCTATCCCAATCAGGACGCGGCGGCTAAACCTGGGGCGTCGCACTTCTGGGGCGTGGAGCCGTTCAGTCGAACGTCGAACGGCGCAAGCGTCCCGCCGCTTGGCGCTGACGGCGATATGGAACGGCGGGACGGCGAAAGCGCCTCGCTCACGCACAAGCAGGCGCTGCCCGCGCTGAGAGTTCTGGGGCAGGCGCATAATACCTACATAATCGCCGAGGGGCCGGACGGCGTGTATCTGATCGACCAGCACGCCGCGCATGAGCGCGTGGTATTCGAGCGCATCATGGTGGACGCCGCCGCGGGCGCGCCGCAATCGCAGAGCTTGCTGGAGCCGCTCACCATCGAACTCAACCCGCGCCAGCAAGAGATTGCGGAAGCGCAGCAGCACACTTTCGCTGAGCTGGGACTGCTCATAGAACCATTCGGCGGCAACGTCTATCTGATGCGCGGAGCGCCTGTCATACTGACGGACGCAGACCCCGCCAAGGCGTTTGTGGATATGCTGGATGAGATGGCGCAGGGCGGCGATGTGGAATCGTGGAGCGATCGCGCCGCCTATTCGCTGGCGTGCCATAGCGCGGTGCGCGCCGGCAAGACGCTGACATACGAAGAGATGGCCGCATTGACGCGCCAACTTGAGCAGTGCAGCCAGCCGCACACCTGCCCGCACGGACGCCCCACCATCATCTATATGAGCGCCGGCCACTTGGAGCGCGAATTCGGCAGACGCTAGACGCGCGCGCTTTACACAACCGCAGCGCTACATCGGCAAATCCCTTACAGCGCGTGATAAGCGTTGTGATAAGGCTAGTAGGGTTTAGGATAGTTTAGACTAAAGGGAAGGAACTATCGGCATGAAATTCGGCATATTTCTGGGGGCGCAGATTTCGCCCGAAAGCTCACTGGCGCAGCAGGTATCGGACAGCGCCGAACAGGTGCGGGCGGCGCGCGATGCTGGCTTTGACCTGATATGCGCAGGGCAGCACTTCTTGTCTGCGCCGTATCAGCAGCCCGCCACGCTGCCGTTTCTGGCGCGCATGGCTGCCGAAGCGGGCGATATGGAAGTCGCCGCCGCCGTGATACTCGTGCCGCTGCACAACCCCGTCGACTTGGCGGAAACCGTCGCCACTATGGACGCTATTTGCAACGGCAGGTTCATATTCGGCGTGGGGCTTGGCTACCGCGACGAAGAGTTTGAGGCATTCGGCGTCAAGCGCGGCGAACGGGTAGGGCGGCTGCGCGAAGGGCTGGAGGTAATCAGACGGCTGTGGCTCGACGATGAAGTGGAGTTTCGCGGCAAATACTACACCGTCCCCAAATCAACGCCGGTAACGCGCCCGATACAGAAGCCGCACCCGCCCATATGGGTTGCCGCCAACAACGACGTCGCCATACGCCGCGCTGCCCGCTGGGGCTACCCGTGGCTGGTCAACCCGCACGCCACTATGGCGACGATAGCGCGCCAAACGGCGGTGTATCGCGCCGAACTGGAAAGCGCCGGCAAGCCCATGCCGCCCGCTATGCCGATGTTTCGCGAAATGTATGTAGCCGAAGACAGCGCGGCGGCGTTTGCCGAAAGCCGCCCGTATCTGGAAGGCAAATACGCCGCCTACGCCGCTTGGGGGCAGGACAAGGCGCTGCCGGGCGAAGAGAGCTTCAGCGTCCCATACGAAGATCTGGCGCGCGACCGCTTTCTGCTTGGCGCCCCCGACGACATAGTGGCGCAGATACGCCGCTACCAAAGCGAGTTCGACGCCAACTACATCATCTTTCGGATGCAGTGGACCGGAATGCCCCAAGCGCAGGTTCTCAAGCAGATCGCGCTGATGGGCTCGGACGTCATCCCGCAGATACGGCGGGGCGCATAACCCCTATGACGCGATAGCGCGGGGTATGGACTAGGCGCTATGCCGTTTGCGCCGCTATGCCGGCGGCGGCGCTCCGGCGGTATAGACTTCGTGGGACAGCGCCACTATGGACGGATCCGGCTCATAGACGACCGAGGTGTCTTTGCCCTTGTAGTCCATCGTGTGGAGCAGATGGCGCATTGCGTTGATGCGGGCGCGCTTCTTGTCGTCGGACTTGATAATAGTCCACGGCGCAACCTCAAGGTTGGTGAGCAGGAACATAGCCTCTTTCGCTTCGGTATATTCCTGCCACTTGTCCTTGGACATTATGTCTATGGAACTCACCTTCCACTGCTTGAGCGGATCGGTGGCGCGCTTCTCGAAGCGCCTGAGCTGCTCGCGCTGGCTCACGGAGAAGTAGAGCTTGACCAGGTGTATGCCGCTGTCCACAATCATGCGCTCCAGCAGCGGCACATGCTTCATAAAGAGCCTGTACTCCGGATCGGTGGAAAAGCCCATAACGCGCTCTACGCCGGCGCGGTTGTACCAAGAGCGGTCGAACAGCACGATTTCGCCCGATGTGGGGAAGTGGCGGACGTAGCGCTGAAAGTACCACTGCCCGGCTTCCACGTCGGACGGTTTGTCTAGCGCGATAACATGCGCGCTGCGGGGGTTCCAGTGTTCCATAAAGCGGGTGATGGTGCCGCCCTTGCCGGCGGCGTCCCGCCCTTCGAACAGGATAATCAGCCTATCCCCCGATTCCTTCATCCAGTTTTGGAGCTTGACCAGCTCTATCTGCAAGGGAAGCTTTTCGGTGTAGTATTCCCGGTTGCTCATCCTGGTTGCGTAGGGATAGAGGTTATCCCTGAAATAGCGAATGCGCTCCCTGGGGGATATGTTCAGCGGATCGTCCAGCGGCGCGGAGTCGGGGATCGTCTTGGGCCGCGGGGCGCTCGGCTCCGGCATCGCATCGATCGTACTATTCGGATGCAGGTTGTCTTTGGAAATGAGTTGCGTTTCTATCATAAATCGCGCCCTCTGATGATGCTTTCGGATTTGCAGACGGATGACTTATGTATGATTGCGCGGCGCGGCAACGGACGGATGCGCGCGGCAAGCCGTAGCCGAATGCGCGCGATACGCCGCCGCCGCACGCTGTATCGGAGCTACCAGTTGAGCAAGCCGGGCTTTTGCGCCCGCCAGCCCTCGTCGGACGGGAACACGGTGTTCATCGGTATAGCCTGTGTATCGCCGTCGAACCAGTCCTGCACCGTTTCGCGCCACTTCTTGTAGTGCGGGGCGTTGCGGTGGGCGTTCATATGGGCGTCTTCGTCGGCGTACACCTCATACAGGTAGAATGTGTTGGGATCGGTCTTGCTTTCCAAGATGTCGAAGCGGAAGCATCCCGGTTCGTCGCGCACGGAACCTTGGCTGTCGCCTAGGCTTGCCTCTTTGAACCGCTCTGCGTAGCCGGGCTTTATCTTGATAGTAACGAATATGGCGTGCATAACTTTCCCCCCAAGCTTAATGTTCATTCAAGTTTCAGGTTGTAGGATTGACGCGTGAAGCGTTCTTACAGGCGCATTATATTTGCGTTGCGCCGTGTGTTCAAGTGGGGGACGGATTGCGGCGATTTGAGCGCTAGGATTGCGCGGTCAAGGCTATGCGAAACGCCCGCCGTTGTCCCCCGACTCGACTTTGCGCGCGCGGCGCTATGCGAACTGCGGCATTACCTTTTCGGCGAACAGGCGCATGCTGTTTTCGCACGCTTGCAAAGACATATCGCCTATCCGAAACTGAATCATCAGCCCGCCCGCGCCGATGGCTTGCAGCGCCGCCACCGCATCCGCAATTCTGTCCGGCGAGCCATACACCAAATCGTCTTCGGGGCCTGCGCCTGCGTCGGCGAGTATCGCCTCGACCGCAGTCTGCTCCGACGGCGTGTTCATCCTGAGGCGGGCGTCGGCGACGTGGCGCATGCTGCCGGCGTATGCGGGCTTGGCGATTTGCGCCGCTTCGCCGTCCGTTTCTGCTGCGACGGCGTTGAACCATACCCAGCAGTTCGTCAGAGCGTCGGCGATGCGCGCTTCATCGTGGCCGGCGGCGTTCATAGCGCTGCGATACTGCGCGAACATGCGCTTGAGTGCGTCCAACGGCTTGAGCGCCGTCATAAACGGCCTGCCCTGTCTTGCCATTTCAAGCAGCGACCTTTCGGTTGCGATGGCGCGTATGATGAGCGGATGCGGCGCTTGGCGTATCTTGGGGCGCAGCGCGGGTATCTCAACATTCCAATGCTTGCCCTTGTGGTGATACGGCTTGCCCGCCCACGCCTTCACCAGGATATGTTCGGTTTCCAATAGGCGTTCCTGGGCGTGTTCGTAGTCCACGCCGTAGCCGCGGTATTCGTAGCGATTGAAAGCGGAGCCGCGCGCCGTCCCCACGATGATACGGCCGCCGCTGAGGTTGTCCAGCAGCGCTATCTGCTCGGCAAGCCTTACGGGGTGGTGGAACGCCGTCTGCACCGCTGAGAAGCCGATGCGAACCCGCTTTGTGCGCGCCGCAACCGCGCCCGCAAACGCCATCGGATCGGCGTAGGCGCACACGCCGTCGAAGTG
This sequence comes from Dehalococcoidia bacterium, assembly GCA_965204605.1. GTDB lineage: Bacteria > Chloroflexota > Dehalococcoidia > Lucifugimonadales > JADFKI01 > Bin90. The sequence goes on along the minus strand of OZ241999.1, from coordinate 2,313,048 downwards.
GTGTTCGCCCAGCCAAACGGAATGATAGCCGAGCGCGTCCGCAAGCTCAGTCTCTTGCAGCGCTTCGGTTACCACCGCGTAGTCGGTTTGCGGCGTTCTGCTTTCGGGGAATAAAAAGTCGCCAAACTTCATTGATGCCTCACTCTCGCGGGTTGGATTATCAAGTTGGTTATAGGTCAAACAGATTTGGGGTCGAGGGATTGCCGCCGTCGGGTTCGGATGCGGCGGCTTGCTGAATCAGGAATGCGCGCACAAGCCGTATCTCATCGTAGGCATAGCCGTTGCCAAGCGTATCCCGTATGCGCTTTAGGGGCGTGTCAATCCCCGCTTGACGAAAGGCGGTTTGGATATTGGCTATACGCTCGCGGGATGGCAGATGCGGGCGCAGGTCAATCGGTTCGCCCGCGGCCATCAGCGCTTCGATATGGAGTATCACGCTGTTAGTTTTAATATCGCGCTCTTGCGCTATATGTTGGATTGAAAGCCCCTGCGCCAACAGCCGCCCGGTGTATTCGTGGGATGCTCCCGTGTAATTCGCGCGGCGCGTATCGCGCTGAGAGCGGTCTATGCTCAAAGCCGGCATGCGATCCGTCAGGCTGCGCGCTTGCGCGTATTCGGTGATGACCGCCAGGAATTCGTCGCCGTACTGATCCAGCTTCACGCTGCCGACGCCGTGTATTCGGGATAGGCTATCGCGGCTTTGCGGGAAGTAGGCCGCCATCTGCCGCAGCGTTACATCGCCGAATACCACATAGGGCGGAACGCCGCGTCGGGATGCGATTTGTGTTCGCAACGCGCGCAGTTCTTGGAAGAGTTCGGCATCGTATTCGGCGGGCGCGGCCGATTGGGCGCCGGCGGCGGATGCGGCGCGCCGCGGCGTATATTCGTCGTCCAAGCGCCTGGTGAGCGTCAGCGTTTCGCGGTCGTTCAGAAAGCGCCGCCCCTCAGACGTTACGCCGAAAGTTGGATAGTCCCCGTCGTTCTTTCGCAGCAAGCCCCTTTCAAGCAGCGCCGCCCCAATCTCTTTGATGTCTTCGGCGGAGTAGTCTTTCACGATGCCGTACACGCTAAGGCTATCGTGGCCGCGCTCTATGACGCGCTTGTTCTTTGAGCCGCGCAGCACTTGGCTTATGTAGGATATGCCGAAGCTCTGCCCCGTGCGTATGACGGCGGATAGTATCTTTTGCGCGATAACGGTTGCGTCGAACTCTTCGGTGGGCGCAAGGCAGTTGTCGCAACCGCCGCAGTTCGGCGGCTGGGCGTCGGTTTCGCCGAAGTAGTCCAGCAGATAGCGGCGGCGGCAGACGTGTAGTTCGCAGAACTCGATGACCTGCGCCAACTTGCGCTGCGCGTTCTGATGCTCCGCTTCGTCCTCAATCCGATTTATGAAGAAGTCCTGCTTTATCTTATCGCCGTATGAGTAGAACAGCACGCAGTCGCTGGGCAGTCCGTCGCGGCCGGCGCGCCCCGTTTCCTGATAGTAGCCTTCGATTGTCTTGGGCAGGTTGTGGTGAACCACTAGGCGCACATCGGGCTTGTCAATGCCCATCCCAAAGGCGATTGTGGCGGCGATTATGGGCGTTTGATCGCGGATGAAGCGCTCCTGATTGCGGCGGCGCACATCGTCCTCAAGACCGGCGTGGTACGGCAGCGCATCGAAGCCGGCGTTGCGGAGTTGCGCCGCCAGATCCTCGGTGTCTTTGCGCGAAAAGCAGTATATTATGGCGGACTCGTCCCGATGCTTGCGGAGCAGTTCGCAGACGGCGTCGAAGGCGTTGCGCTTGGGGCGCACCTCATAGTTGAGGTTGGCGCGGTTGAAGCTGGCGATGAAGGCTTGCGGGGCGTTCAAGCCGATTTGCGCCACGATGTCTTGGCGCACCTGCTCTGTGGCGGTGGCGGTCAGCGCAATGAACGGCGTATGCGGCATACTGCGGCGCAATGCGCCCAGGCTGCGGTAGTCCGGCCGGAAATCGTGGCCCCATTCGGATATGCAGTGCGCCTCATCCACCGCCACTAGGCTAATTTTGAGCGTGTCCAGAAAGTCTTGGAATGCGGGCAGCGCAAGCCTTTCTGGCGCAAGGTAAAGTATCTTGACCGCGCCGTTTCGCGCCGCCGTCTGAATGCGGCGTATCTCATCGTAACTCAGAGCGCTATTGATGAATTCCGCCGCCACGCCGTTTGCCTTGAGCGCGTCAACCTGGTCTTTCATAAGCGCAATCAGCGGGGACACCACGAGCGTCAGTCCGTCAAGCGCCAGCGCCGGTATCTGATAGCACAGCGATTTGCCGCCGCCCGTGGGCATCACCACCAGCGCGTCGCGGCGCTCAAGCGCGCATGCGATAACTTCGCGCTGCAGCGGCCGAAATTCATCGTAGCCGAAATAGCGCTTGAGCAGCGCTTTCGGCTCGTCGATCGGTGGTTCATTCATAGGGATTGTGCCGAGTGTCATCGCGCGAACCTTTGCGGTTTCTATAAAAGCGCTTTTGATGATACTATACCTTGTACAAAACAAAATAGGGACGCAGCGCGCGCCTTTGTAATACAATGTATCGGGCGTTGCGTGGACGGGCGATGTCGGACGCTACACTAATTGGAGGCGAGGGTATGAGTCTGCTTCTCAACCGCGAAACGATACGGGGACTGCTGACGATGAGCGACACGATGGCGCTGCTTGAGCGCGCATTCGGCGAGCTTGCGGCGGGGGACGCGGTTATGCCGCAGCGCACCGCCGTCGCAGACCCCGACCATAACGGCTGGTACGCCTTCATGCCCGCACAACTCAAGCAGCAGGGCGCGCTCGGCATCAAGGCGGTTACGGTGTACAAGGACAACCCCGCCAAGTTCAACCTGCCCAGCACGCTGGCGACGATAATCCTGCTGGACGGCGATACGGGCAAGACGATTGCGGTTATGAACGGCGGCTTCATCACCGCGATGCGAACCGGCGGCGTATCCGGCTTGGCTACCAAGTACCTGGCGCGCGAGGACGCCAAGGTTGCGGGCGTGCTTGGGATGGGCGTGCAGGCGCGCGCGCAGTGCGAGGGTATGGCGGCGGCGCGCGACCTCGACCGGATCGTGTGCTTCTCCGTGGACGCCCCGGACGCCAAGCGGCAGTTCGCCGACGATATGGCGCAGCAGATAGGCATTGAGGTCAGTCTCGCCGACAGCGTGCAGGAAGTGGTTGAGGGCGTGGATGTGCTTGCGCTCGCCACCACCGCCGCGACGCCGATAGTGAACGGCGCCTGGCTGCCGCCCGGCTTGCACATCAACGCCATCGGCTCGCATGCGCCGGGCGTGCGCGAACTGGACACCGCAAGCGTGGTCAAGTCCAAGATAATCTGCGACCAGACGGCCGCATGCCTTGCCGAAGCGGGCGATATACAGATACCGCTGGAGGAAGGCGCGCTGAGCGAAAGCGACATCTACGGCGAAATCGGCGAACTGGTCACCGGCGCAAAGCAAGGCAGGGAGAGCGCCGACGAGATTACGCTGTTCAAGAGCGTGGGGCTGTCCATACAAGACATATCAACCGCCTACTATGTGTACCAGCAGGCGGTAGAGCGGGGCGTCGGCACTGAGTTCGAGTTCTAGCCTGCGGCGCTTATATTCGGGCTTGGGCGGAACGATGCGGCGGCGCTGACAAGGCGCGTCGACGATACTGACAAGAGGATGAAGCTACGGTGATAGACTTTAATCTAGCGGCGGCGGTTATCATCTCGACTCTCATAGCCTATCTTATGGGGGCGCTTCCGATTGCGGTATGGATAAGCCGCAGGCGGGGCGTTGACATATTCAACGTAGGCACCGGGCTGCCGGGCGCGTCCAATGTGCGCCGCCAGGTCGGCAATGTGCCGGGCGGCCTGGTACTCATCGGCGATATGGCTAAGGGCGCAATCGCAATCGTGGCGGCGCAGTTGATGGGCGTGCAAGAGTTGTGGCTGCTGCTGCCGTGCTTCGCCATCGTTGCGGGACACTGGCGGCCGATATTCACCGGATTCAGAGGCGGGGACGGGCTTGCGCCTTTGGGCGGCGCGATACTGGTTATGTTCCCGCCGTTCAACGGCTTCCTAGCGGTGCTGATAGGCTCGCTTGTTATGCTGGGCGGGCAGAAGCTGCCATACACATCGCTGCTTGGGCTAGTGGTGGCGGTTGGAGTATTGCTGTTGCTGACCGCGTCCAATGCGCAGCAGCTGCCGCTTGCGGTGGGCGTGGGCGTTATCGCAAGCTCAGTGCTGCTGCACGCATCCGTAGGGCATAGGCGGCGTAACGCAGACGACGTCGAGATCGAGCAGGAAGACGCCGACGACGCAGAAGGCGTAAGGGGATAGCGCAGCGCCCGCATTGCGCCTAAACGCGCTCTTTGCGTCCCGCCGAACCCGCAAAGCCGTATCGCCTATTGCTGCTCCACGGATACGCTGGTAGTGGTGCGAACTACGCCCTGTAGGTGGTGAATCTTCTCAGTTATCAAATCGTGTATCGCGTTCAGCGCATCCGCCTGAATGACCGCTATGACATCGTACGGCCCCGTTACGCGGGATGCGCTAACCACATTCGGGCTGTTCAGCAGCGCGCTCACCACATCGCGCGAATGCCCCGCCGCTACCTGTATGAACACATATGCTTTGACCACATTATTCTCCCTGGCTATGTGATGTTGCCGAAGGTTACACTTTCGCGCCAACCCGCGCAAGCCGCCGTCAGCGCCGCCGCTACCAGTTGGTGAACGCCCCATCGTTGCGGCGCAGCTGCGGCGGCCACCCCGTAGGATCCACCCGCCGCGCTTCCGCCAGCGCCTCGTCGAAGTCCACGCCAAGCCCCACTGCATCCGACGGCACAAGCGAATATCCGTCTTCCCAGCCAATCTGCCGCGGGAACAGATCGGCGGCGTAGCTTCCGGGGCGGCGCGGCATCTCTTGCACGCCCACGTTGGTTGACGCCATGCACAGGTTCACGCACGCCGCCGCGCTCACCGGCCCCAGCGGGTTGTGCGGCACAATGTCTATGTAGTGCGCCTCCGCCCAGTGCGTTATCTTCAGCGCTTCCGTCAGCCCGCCCACGATGCACAGATCGATGCGGGCGTAGCGTATGAGCTCATCTTCGATAACCTCGCGGAACGCCCACTTGCTCGCCCACTGCTCGCCGGCGGCTATCGGCAGCGGCGTATGGCGCGCCAGCGTGCGGTAGCTTGCGGGATTTTCGGAGCGCAGCGGGTCTTCTAAAAAGAACGGGCGATACGGCTCCAGCGCCTTGCAGAGCGCTACCGCGTGCGCCGTGTCCAACCGCGTGTGCATATCGAAGCAGAGCTGAATGTCCGGCCCAACCGCGTCCCGCACCAGCGCCATCTGCTCTTCGGCGAGGCGCATCGACTCCACCGGCTCAAGCAGTCCGTCGCTGCCCTGATACTCGAACACGCCCCCGGTTTCCGGCTGTCCCCAGCGCACGAACTTCCAGCCGTCCGCCACCGCGCGCTTGCTGTTCGCCACCAGTTCGGCGTTGTCGGCGCCCTGCGTGTGCGGGTATGACACCACCTTATCGCGCACCGGCCCGCCCAGAAGCTTGTACACCGGCATATTCAGCGCCTTGCCCTTGATGTCCCAAAGCGCGATGTCTATGGCGCTTATGGCGCAGCAATACACCTTGTCCGCCGGAAAGAAGCCGCCCCGAAACATATGCTGCCACAGCCGCTCCGTGCCGAACGGATCCTGCCCCACCACAAGCTGCGAAAGATGGTCCACGGCGCTGGCTACCGCATTGCCCCAGCGCGGTATGCCCACTTCGCCCAGCCCGTAGATGCCCTCGTCCGTTTCCACTTTCACGATAAAATAGAGCTTGCCTTCCGCGTCCGTGATTGCGAAACTCTTGATGTTGGTAACCTTCATTGCCGCGCCTCCTCGAACTTTGCAAGAACCTTGCAACCTGAGCGCATAAGATAGTCGAGTCCTTGAAGGCGGTCAAGCGCCGCCGCTCCCAAGCGGCGATACGATGCCAACAACCCCTTTTGCGCCTCTGCGCCTTTGCGTTAAAATAGCCCTTAACCTGAATGGACTCTGATGAAAGCATCTGTCTCAAATTGACATATGAGAACTCATAGACTAATTACCCCCCCCCCCCGAAAGTATGTTCGTGTACTGCGAGTGGCGGCTTGGAACGCCTTGTTCATTATCGCGGGGTTGTCTCTGATTGCGCTTGCCGGGGAGGCGTACTTTCGATCGACAACTCCGTTTATACCCGAGCACATCTCTAATCAGTTCGTCGACGGAGTTGGAGTTATCCGCGCTCCCAATTCCCAAGTGCGCTTTGGGAATTGGCTTGACGATTTCTGGGTAGTTTCGCGCGTCAACAGCCAAGGATTTATCGACCGCGAACCCATCAGCCCTGAGCGCGCCGCTGCCGGTTGCCATATAGCGTTCATCGGCGATTCCTTCGTGGAGGCAAAGGAGGTTCCCATCGCCGATAAGTTTCATGTGCGCCTGGAAGAGATGGCGGCGCGCGAACTGCCACATTTGGACATTACCACGCAGGCTTACGGAATAAGCTACATAGGCCAAATCAATCAGATTCCGTTTTACGACGAATACGCGCGGCGTCTGAACCCGAGGGTGGTGTTTCTAGTCTTCTATCTCAATGATTTTGCCAATAACTCAACTGCGCTGCAATCGCTAATGTTGCGCGCGGATCCTGACCGAATGCCGTTTGTGTCTGCGCGAAAAGACGCTCACGGGGATATAGAACTGCGCCCGCCCGACCCGGAATACAAACGGTTTCAACTGCCTTGGCTGCCGAAACCGCCGACGCCCTGGTATGAGACCGCTTGGAAACGCACGGTTCGGGTTTCATACTTCGCGAATTGGCTAGAGATGATACGGGGCAAATTGATTCACTCTATAATAGGCGCATCCCCTAGCGACGACTCCCCTCAGCTTACGGCGTGGGCGGCTATGATAGCCGAGCGTCCCTGCTGCGCATCGCTGTTGGACGGCTGGCGCCCCAACTGGCATTCTATAACCAATACGGTATCGGCGGAGCATCTACATCTACCGCCCGTCTTTGAAGAAGCGCTGGAATACACCGCCTTTGGCATAGAGCAGTTCAAGCGGCGCGCCGACCGAGACGGCGCGAAACTGGTAATCCTGGTAGCGACCGATGAAATGGGAACGCGTGGCGATCCTCAGTTCGACCGGCTAAGCGCCATTGCCGAAGCGCGCGGCATTCCCGTAATCAGCCAGTACGATTACGTCGTCAGCCAAGGACACAACTACAGGGACGGCCGATGGCGTAACGACATCCACTGGAACGCTACCGGCCACCAGTGGGTTGCGGAAGCCGTCCTAGAATGGCTGAAAGAGAACCAAGAGGTATGCGACTAGTGCTCGGCTATCTCTTTGCGCCCCTGCGCCTTTGCGCTAAGCCCGCCCACCGCCGCCAATTCCCATTTCCCAATTCGCGCCTTCTCTGATACACTTTCGGCTGTTATGACAAGAACGCAATTTGAGCGATTGGTCAGGCAGGCGCTGGATCGCATTCCCGAAGATATCCTAGCGCGCCTGGACAATGTGGACATAGTGGTGGAGGACGAACCCTCCCGGGCGCAGCTGGTGGGCGCGGACATCGGCGATGGCGGCTTGCTGCTGGGCTTGTACGAAGGCTTGCCGCTCACCGAGCGCTACGACTACGGCATGACGCTGCCGGACAAGATAACCATCTTCAAGACGCCCATCGAGTCCATATGCAGCACCGATGAGGATGTGATGCGCGAAGTGCAGGACACCGTCGTCCACGAAGTAGCGCACCACTTCGGCATTGACGATGAGCGCCTGCATCAGTTCGGCATCTGACCGCCATTCGCGCATTCGCATAGCCCGCGCAACCCGCGGGCGCAGGAGTTTCGCATTGAAAATCAAGTCAATCAGAGCCGTCAGCATAGACCTTTCCCCCAGCATCAAGACAACGCCGCGCGTCCCAAAGCTGCAGACGCCCGACTGGGTAAGCCCGATGATGGGCTACCGCGAGTTCGGCAAGGCGGATTGGAGCGCCCCTTGGGGCAGAACCGCCTGCGTGGTCACCGCCGAAAACGGCGCTTGGGGGCTTGGTATCACCATCAACAGCGCGCCCGTCAACAGCATCATCAACGACCATTTCGCGCCCGTGCTTGCCGGGCAGAACTGTATGGCTACCGAAAAGCTCTGGGATATGATGCAGCGCGTCTCCACGCACTACGGCAATATTGGGCTTGCGAGTTACGCTATAAGCGCCGTAGATAACGCGCTGTGGGACTTGAAGGGTAAGCTTCTGGGCGTCCCTGTGTATGAACTGCTTGGCGGCCCGCAGAAGGACAAGATATTCTGCTACGCCAGCAACACCGATACCTCATACGGCGTCGCCAACAGCATCGACTGGTTCCTGGAGTTGGGCTTCAAGGCGGTCAAACTATTCGTCCCGCACGGCCCGCAGGAAGGCATCGATGGCCTGAACAAGAATGTGGAGCTTGTGGCGCGAACCCGCGAGCAGATAGGCGACGATGTCGAGCTTATGCTGGATGCGTGGATGTCCCTGAACACCGAGTACGTCGTGCGCCTGGTCGAGGCGCTCAAGCCCTACCGCCTCAAGTGGCTTGAAGACTACCTGCCGCCCTACGACACCGATAGCTACATCAAGGTGCGGCAGCGCGTCCCCTCGCAGACGCTCGCCACCGGCGAACACTGGCACACCATCCATCCGTTTGCGCTTGCGGCGGGACAGGGGCTTGTGGACATAATGCAGCCCGACGTGGCATGGGTTGGCGGCGTAACCGCGGTTGTGCGGATATGCCATATCGCGGAGGCGCACGGCGCAACCGTCATCGGACACGGCGGGATGAACTACCCATACGGACAGCATCTAGCCTACGCAATGCCCGCAATCGCTTGGGGCGAGCGCTCCGAAGGCGTGTCCCCGCCGGGCGTGCCGCTGGAAGAGACGGTGGCGCTACCGGGGACGCCGGTCATCAAAGACGGCTACCTTACGCCGAGCGACGCCCCCGGCTTCGGCTTGGAAATCACCACCGATTGGCTCGAAGCCAGGGCAATCTAACGCCGCCGTCATTCCCGCGATGCGCCTGCGGCAAGCGCGCTCACTCGCTTATCTTGCGAACCGCGTCGCCGGGGCGCACCGTTCCCGGTTGGATAACCCAGGTGTTGATGCCGCGCAGACAGAGTTCGCGCCCCACGGCGGAGTTCACGAACTTCATTGCGTCGGCGCCGAAGCGATGCACGAACTTGCCGCAGCCCGTGTGCGGCTTGGCGGACACCTCCAGCACGGCGTCCCCAATCGCAAGCCGAGCGCCGGGCGGCAGGTTTTCGCGGCTTATGTCCATATCCACAAAGAGTTGGTCGCCCGCAAGATGCCAGCGAGCTCTGTCCTGCGCCACAAGCTCGGCGACGCGCGAGTTCATAATCGTGATTTGGCATTCGGGATCGGCTGATCCGTCGGGCATGGCGGCGCTGCCGCGCTCGCGCCAGTTGTCGCCCACAAGCCCCTCGGCGGCGTCCAAGCGCCCTTCGGCAAGCGTCTCGCGCTCGCCCGTCGCCGGACGGCGCACAACCAGCAGCAACGCGCCCGCATCCTTAGGCGCCTGCCGAACATCGTCAAGCCCGGCCTCGAGTTCCTGCGTGGACAGATGCCTTACTGCGGCGGTAGTGGTCATAATGCGCTCCTTTGTGGGTTAGTTGGATGTGGGTAGTTTAAGGGTAGCGAATAGCGGCAACCCGTGAGTAAGTGTACACTAACGCATCTATTTTGTGTGCTGCCGCTTCCAAATCGTCCAGGGCAATCGCATATCTTGTTATCCCTGCCCCTTGTCATTGCCGTCTCAGTTCTGCAATTCGCCGCATTAGCGTCGACCACAAGTTAGGCGGAGACGGATCGCTTCGCAGATACACGCACAGCGCTATGGCTACTACCGCCATTGCCGAAATCGCATACGCCTTCGCTGCCGTCAACTCAATTGCGCCGCTCATCCATATAAAGAAAGCGAATAAGAACAACGCCGCCATCCCCACGAATCCGTATGCGGCGGCGGTGAACTGCCCCCTGCTAGGACGCGAAGCGGAAAGCGCAACTGCCGCAAGCATAAGAGCGAAAACGCAAATCCCGACAATTAAATCGTCTATAATTCCCTTGCCGTAGATGGAGTTCACTCTATAGTTCACGAGCGCATAACCCGCCATAATGAACGGGATTATGGAAAATATCGCGCCGATTACTTTGGTTAAAGCGCGCTTGTGGCAGCCGGCGAATAGCAAAGTCAGCGCCGTGAGCGTCCCTGACATCCCCAGCGCCATAGCCACCAACTTGGAATGCGTCAACACATTCTTAATCCTGCCGAATACGGAAAGGTCTATAGGCTGAAATCTGCCCACACCCTCGCGCGTCCATCTGCCGTCTGCCGTGCCGACGACTACGCCCTGCAGCCCCATCGCCGCCACTACTTCGTCGCTCTTGGGCGAATAGTAAATTGAGTGCGGATTTATCGTTACTATTCGAAAAGCGTTGTCTAGAGTTTCGGCGGTCGCCGCTTCTATGGCGATAGTGTCGGCGCGCTTGTTGAATACCGTTGCCGTGAACGCCGTCTCGGTCTCGCCGCCAAATGTTCGCACTATCCTATCGCCTTGTATCCTGAAAGTCCCTCTGGGCGTTTCGACTTGGTTTCCCCCACACATTGGCGCCTCTTCAAACTGCTGCTGTTTAAGTTTGAATCTGACCTCCTCTTCTAGCGCTATACGGGCGTTGGAAGAGGATGCTTCCCAACCCCTGGCGTTGTTGCTGTGGCATATAGTAGTAATTCCATGTATAGGCGGGGCGTAGCTTGTAGCAACCGTAGCCAGGGACGCTACAACCGCCGTAAGCGCGCTCAATCGCAGTCGCAGGTTGGGCTTGGGCGCGGCGACGCTGCGACGCCATACCCATAGCGCGATGCCTACGCCAAACGGAATGACCATCGAATCGGTGGGGTCGAACGGGGATGCGCCGGGCGTTCCGCGCGCCAGCGAAAAGGCGCTCATTATGGCGTCGTGCAGCGGCGCTATGCTGTTGTACGCAAGGTAGAGCAGCGGCAGCCCGATGTATGCGATGCGCCAAGTCCAGCGCTGCGCCGCAATACTGCCGCGCGCGGCGAATGAGAGCGCAAACGCAAGCAACGGCGCAGCGAATACAAGCCACGCAAGATCGCTCAACTTGCCCGTGAGCCAGGCGCCTTGCCATATCCACTTCAGCGCCAAATCGTTCAGCAGCAACGTGGCAAGCGCGATGAACGTCGCCGGATGCGTGAGCGCCGCTTGCGCTCGCTCTCTATATGTCATAATCCGCCCGATATATCATATCCGTATATTCGCCCCTAGACGCCCCCAATCCTAGCACACCGCGGGACCGAATAGCAGATCGGTTTCGCGCTCCACTTGCGCCCTGAGTTGGGCGGCGTCCACGAAGCCAAGTTCGCGGTACGATTCGGCGCTGCCGTATTCGCGCGTCTGTATGACAACCGGCATGGGCAGGGCGTGTCCGAATGCCAGCGCTTGGCGATTGGACTCCAGCCGCGCCAGCACGGTGCGAAGCTTGCGGCTGCCCGATACGCCCGAAAGCACGGCGTCGGTGTCCTTTTCGTTGTCCAGCAGACAGGCGATTTTGGTTCCCAACTGGCTCATAATCTCGTCGTCGATGCCGCTGGGACGCTGGTCAACCACCAGCAGCGTAACATTGTACTTTCGCATTTCGCGCGCTATGTTGCCGAATATGGTATTGCGCGCTATGGCGGGACTGAGGAACTTGTGCGCCTCTTCGATCGTGATGACAAGCGGGCGCGGCTCTTGCGTGGCATCGCCGCTTGCTTGCTCGCTTAGGCGCACATACCTATCGTGGATGCGGCGGGTGAGCAGGTTGGCGACCAGCAGGTAGGCGTCTATGTTGCTGCCGTATCGCCCGAACTCCAGCACCACATGCGCGCCGCGGTTGAGGTATGCCAGGATTTCGTTGACGGAGTTGCGGCCGCCGCCTTCGGTGATGAAGTCAAAGCGCTGCAGGCGGGATAGGCGGTTTCGCAGCGCGCTCAGCGTGGAGTGCTGCACATTCATTTCGCGCGCAAGCTCGCTGAAGGCATCGCCGCCCTCATACGCCAGGAACTCGCTCAACCAGCGCGGGCCCAAGCTGCGCTGCAGCGAATAGGCGGTGTCGGCGGCGACATCCGACAGCCCCCAACTATCGCGCAGTATCTCAACGTCTTCCGGCACTATGTCATCGTAGCCGATGCTGACATCGTAGTCGGGCGTCAGGCCGCGCCGGCGCGCGCTCTCAGGGTCAAGCGAAAACACCGCTACCTTGGAGCCGAAAAGCTGCTTCAGCCCCTTGACTTCGTTGGCGTGTTCGCTTGAGCCGCGCCAGCCGTATTCGCCGTGCATATCGAATATGAGGTTGCTCGCCGCGCCGTGCTGCAGTATGCCTATCAGCAGCAGCCTAGTCAGGAATGTCTTGCCCGTGCCGCTTTTGCCGAACACGCCGTTGCTGCGCTTCACAAGCTCTTCGATGTTCAGGCACAGGCGCGCTTCCATATCCATCGGATTGCCGATGTAGAAATGCTTGGCGTCCTCATCGCCGAACACCGCTTGGATGTCTTCTTCGGATGCGAGCGATACGCGCGAGAAGTGCGAGGGTATGGTCTTGGCGGGCTGCGGGCCGTCCGGCATATCCACGCCCATCGCAAGCATCGGCTCTACGGTGATTGCGCCGTATGCGGTTGTGCCGGACATCACCTGTTGCAGCAGCGGGTTGGACATATCGGGCGGCGCTGCGGCTATGCCGTCGTCCGCGGATTCCAGTTCAATTTCGGTCAGCACGCCCAGAAAGCGCTTCTGATTGCCTTGTATGTTGATGAATGTGCCGACCTTGACATCCTCAATGCTCACGCCGTCGTCCAAGCGAACCTTGACGCCCTCGGCGAGCGAACCGGACACCACCATACCCAGCGGCATGCGTCCGTGCGATGCGTAGCCCAAGCCCTGCTGACTGCCGTTAACGCCGTTCACTGCAACCTCCTCAGTATTTCGCTCAATCGGTGCGCCTGCCCGCCCAGCGCCGTCGCCAAGCTCTTGCCCGCGCTCACAAGATAGGCGTCGCGGTCTGGCTGCGCCGCGCTCGCCTGCCGCAGAAACGCCGCGATAACATCGTCTTGCGCGCTGACGGAGGCGGCAAGCAGCAGGGGAATGAACTCTGTGGCGCTGCTGAATTCCGCAAGCTCAGCGGCGGCGCTGACGGTCACGAATGCGTACATTCGCGGGGCGTTGGGCGGCAGGTAGCGTTTGAGCGCCCCGTCGGCGCGGTAGCCCACGATGACGGCGCGAAAGCGGGTGTAGAGCAGGCGCTCGATCTGCGGGTTGCTGCGAAACACGCCCGCTTCGTCGTGTTCGGCTATGCCGCGCGGGATGGTGTGGCGCGCCGGGTCGAGGCTCTGCGTGGCGGATTCGCAGACGATAGCGTAGATGGGGAGGTCTTCGCCGCAGCGCACAAGGCTTCCCAGCGCGGGCGCTTCGTAGAGCCGATAGCACTGCGCCGTGAACTCGGTGGTGGACGCTTCTATCACTTCGCCGATGCGGGCCGCATCGATTTGCTGATCTGCGTTTAGCGTCATACGCCTACTCCCTCAAGCGCGCCATATGATAGGCGTCCACATACTCGCCTTCGCGAAACGCCAAGCCTTTGCGCACGCCTTCGCACGCAAACCCGAACTTTTCGTATAGGTGAACCGCCGCCATGTTATCGGTGTACACATCGAGTTCTACCCGACGGATGTTTAGCCAGTTGTCCGTCATATCCAGCGCCGCCTTCATCAGCGCCGTGCCTATGCCGATGTTTTGATAATCGTCGTGGACTGCCATTCCAAGGCTTGCCACATGCGCGAGGCGGTTTCGTTTGCGGCTGATGTCTATGCTGCCAACCACTTTGCCATCCAATTCGGCTACAAGCGCGTAGTTGTCCGCGCCGGAGTTTTGCAGTTGGGCTTTGCGCTTGTCCAAAGACACATACGGAAGCTGCAAGGTGTTTCTGACCACGCCGGGGCAGGCGAATAGTTCGTAAATATCGCGATAGTCATCCGCCCTGGCGGCACGGATCGTAACGGCGTTTCGCATAGCGCTATAGCCACCTGAATCGCTTTGAGATGTTCTTTTCGGACGAATAGACGGGCAAAGAATTATCGGTCAGCGCCGCCTCAACGAGCTCAATGAAGTATTGGCGGTCGGCGCCGGTTACGACGGCCTGTTCGTGCGCCTCTTTGAGCGCGACGGGGTAGCCCGGCCCAAGCCTGCACTGCTCGACCACCAGCGAATGCGCCAGCGCAAGCAGCGCTTCGTCGGCCGCCACCCAATCGGGGATTTCCACGCGCCCGATTTCCTCTTCGGTTCGCAGGTAGAAGAAGGCTACGCCGTGCTGCCCGTAGTGGTCGCGCACGATGGGGGCGCTGCTGTGGAATATGGGGGAGCGCTCGTCCACGCTCAGTGTGGCGTCGAAAATTTCCCTGTCCATAACGCCGCCAACCTGCAGATCGCAGGGACGCTCGCCGGCGCGGGTTATGCCGCACTGCCGATCGCAGTCAGCGACGGGATAGGGGCAGACGCTGAGGCGCAGCGCGTTGACCAGCTCGGCACTGCGGGGCAAACTGATGTAGCTTGCGATTGCCAGCATGCGTTCTTGCGCCATATCCCGAATATCGTCCATAATCTTGACGAAGCCTTCGTCAATCAGTTGGCGCACAACGAAATCGGGGTGGCGGTGCATCCCGAACATAATCAGCGAGCCGTCCATTAGCCCTAGCGCCGGGGCGTCGGCGGGCAGTCGACGGAGTTCGTCGGCAAGCCCCTGCAGCTCTTCCACGGCGCGCTTGGCGTCCAATAGCGCGCCGCTTATCGTCTCTTCGCGGTAGGGCGCAAGCGTATCGCGTATGACGAGTTCGTCTTCGCTTGCGTAGAGGCGGGGGGTGCTGAACGGCGCTGCGTTGTGCGGCCTGCCGTACTGAAGCGCAATGCCGCCGATGTTTATCAGGTAGCAGCGCGCCGGCAGGTGTCTGCTCACATCGATATGCGAACCGTCAACGCCCACAACGGCGTAGTTGGCGGGCGGCGACGGCGGGGCGTATCGGGCGCAGGGGTTTTCGGGCACCACTGGCAGCGTCCAGTTGGGTTGCGCGCCCGGCTGATTGCGTTTCGCTTCGTAGGCGTCGGGGTCGAACGCCTGCGCCGCGGCTTGCGCGCTTTTGCGCCGCATATCTTTATCGCCGCGCCGCGCTCTGAGCGCGTCCGCCATATCGTCGATCTGAAGCGCCGTGCGCGTTAGGTCAAGAGCCATAGACTATACTCTTGGCGGTACATTGGGCGATACGCTAGGGGCGCCGCCGATTGCCGATTAGGGCGTTCAATTCGTAGGATATGCGATTGCGCGGGCGGCGGTCTAGCGGCGGCTTGAGCGCATTTGCGGGCGTTGCGAAACTGTAGCCGTGTTGCGCCAGCGGCTTAGCGCAGCACGCGCGCATCGCCTACGCGTCGCGTGATGCGCTTGTGGTCTAGGTAGTCCATAAGCGCCAGGGCGTACTTGCGGCTTGTCTCCAGAATATCGCGCACATTCGCCACGGAGATTTCGCCGTGCTGCGTGATGTGCGCCGATATGAGTTCCACCATTCGCTCATAGGCGGCCACGGAGAACACCACCGATTCGCTGACCTTGACCACCTTGCCTTGTTCGTCAAGCAGGTTCAGCACTTCGGCGTCGGGCGGCGCATCGGTGGGCGGCGAAAACGGGTTGGCTTCCAGCAGCGCCAGGTAGGCGTCGGCTTGCGCGCGCTGCGCCGCGTTCAGCGTGGGTTCATAGCCGGGCAAGCGGGCAAGCGCGCCGTCTTCGATGACTACGCCGTCTTGCTGCAATCGCGGGAACGCTAGATTGAACACCTGCGGCGTCAAGCCTAGCCTGCTTCGGAGTTCTTCTTTGGGGGCGCCGCGCCGCAGCGGGAACTGCTGATAGAACGCCTCAAGCGATTGGCGCGCCTTTTGCGATAGCGCATTCCATCCGCCGGCGCTGAATGCGTAACTGCCCGGGCCGATGCCGTCCCCAAGCGGCGCTACGCGGCCGTCCGCCGCCATCGCCTCGAGTTCGGACTTCACGGCGGCGGCGCTCATATTGGCGCGGTTGACCAGATCCTCAAAGCGGCTTGGTTCGTCGCCCTCGATGGTTTTGAGCAGGATGTCTTGGGCGGATCCCAGCTCCATCACAGCGAGGCGCTCGATGGTGGGGGCGTGCATTCGGCGGTGGCGCTTGGCGTGCGTTTCCACGATGTTGCCGCCGCCTAGCGTGGTTCGGTTGGAGCGAATGACATAGTAATCGCCCTTGACCGCCGCAAGCGGGGCGTCCGTCTTGATTTGCGCCCAGGTGGTTTCGCCGGGTTCGGCGACGTCTTTTTCCAGCAAGCGCAGCCGCCCAATGACTTCGCTGCTGCCGGTGTGCGCGGTGATGTACATATTATGGCGCAGCGGATGCGGGGCGTCGGGGATGACGCGCAGGCGCACGTCCACGGCGTCGGTGGGCTTGAGCCAGCCTTCGGTGGTCAGCACTTCGCCGCGGACGACGTCGTCCTGCGAAACGCCGATGAGGTTGGCGGCAACGCGCGTTCCCGGCTGCGCTTCGTGCTGCCCCTTCTTGTGCGTCTGTATGCCGCGTATGCGCGTGGATTTGCCTGAAACCGCAAGCGTCATCTCTTCGCCGACGCGCATGCTGCCGTCGATGAGCGTGCCGGTTACCACGGTGCCGAACCCGGATATGGTGAAGGCGCGGTCGATGGGCAGGCGCGGGCGTCCCACATCGCGCTTTGGGGGCGTATCGTTCAGCATAGCGTCTATGGCGGCGATGAGCTGCGGCAAGCCTTCGCCGCTTAGCGCGGACACGGGGTAGATTTGCGCGCCCTCAAGCGCAGTGCCGTCAAGCGCATCCTCTACATCGGCGATTACGAGCTCAAGCCAGTCGTCGTCCACCAAATCGCGCTTGGCAATTGCCACAAGCCCATGCCGAATTTGGAGCAGGTCGAGTATTGCGAGATGCTCCCGCGTTTGGGGCATCACGGATTCGTCGGCGGCAACCACCAGCAAGCCTAGGTCGATGCCGCCCACGCCCGCAAGCATATTGTTGACGAAGCGCTCATGTCCCGGCACATCCACGATGCTGACTTCGTTGCCGCTGGGCAGGCGCAGCCACGCAAAGCCAAGGTCGATGGTCATGCCGCGCTCTTTCTCTTCGCGCAGCCTATCGGGATCGATGCCCGTCAGCGCCTCCACCAGCGTTGATTTGCCGTGATCAACATGCCCCGCCGTGCCAATGACATACATAGCCAACCTCGCATTTAAGGCGTATAAGCCTACGCAAAGGGTAGCGCAGGGCGGGGTTTGCGTCAATGCCGGGGGAGCTGCATACCCGTTAGGCTTGCCGCAGATCTGCTGCCTCTTGTTGCCGCCGGTGCTACGGCGTTTTCTTTGGGCGGATGCGTTCCCAGCGCTCTTTTGCCCAGCGCCGCCGCGATGCGAATGTTTCCTTGATTTCGCGCATTCGGGCGGGCGTTGCGATGCGCCCGGCGGCGTGCGCCGCATGGATCGTCTGCGCGGGCGTGAGCGTGTGCCGCTTATCGCTGTTGCACGCCACACACGCCAGCACGCGGTTCCAGCAGTCGTCGTTTGTGCCGTCGTGAGCGTTGGGCTCGACATGGTCAAGCTGAAGCTCGCGGCGGTCGTTCATCTTTTCCGCGCCGCAGTACCAGCAGGTTGTGCCGTACTGCTCGACGAATGCGTCCCATATCTGTCTGTCCGTCTCAAAGGGGCGCGCCCTGAACTTGGGCCTAGGAAGCGGCGTCGCGCGGACGGGCATATCGTCGCGCTCGGCGTCGGCGACGGGCGGGGGCAAATCGTGTGGGCCGCGCACGCGGATGACGCGGTTGGCGGTCTCTAGCTGTGGCTCCGCTTCCAAGCCGTTGGAGTCGGCGGCGATTTCGCCTTCGGTGATTATGCCTAGCTGCGGGTGCTTGTGGAACTGCCGTCGAACGACCGTCCACGCGCGTGGCGACATATCGCAGGCGATCCAGCGGCGGCCGGTTAGTTGAGCCGCGACCGGCACATAGGCGCAACCGGCGAAGCAGTCTAATACCAGATCGCCGGGGTTGCTGCTTGCCTCGATGATGCGGCGGGCAAGCGCCTGCGGCTTCTGCGTTGGATAGCCGGTGCGCTCTCTTGCGCGCGAGCCGAGTGGGTTGATGTCCTCCCAGTGGTCTTGCAATTGAACGCCCTGCATTTCGTCAAGATACTGCTTGACGCGCGGCACACTGCCCTGGGGCGGCCAATAGATATAGCCGTGTTCGTCCAACAAGTCCAAGCGCTCGTTGATCGAGAGGCTTTGTCCCTGTTCCCCGGCGATGCGCTCGACGATTCTGCGCGGGACGCTCCAATGTCTTTCGCTGTCCGAGGGGCTATACCCACGCCAACGTCCGCCCGATTCGCCCGCGCTCATGCCGGGCCCGGTCAGGGTTACTAGCCTGAACTTGCCGCGATCGTCCTCATATCTGAAAAAGTCCCTGATGTAACTTTCCGAATAGCCTGCGTACTGAACATTCCAAGTGTAGTTATCACTCTTGGCGTAGAACAGGATTCTGTCCGTAATCCGTCCAAAGCGCTTGGGATCGTTGTGGGCGTAAGTGCGCCGCCATGTAATTTCGTTCAGATAATTTTCGTGTCCGAACACGACGTCCATCATTTGACGCAGGTAGGCGTTGGCGGTGTCGTCGCAGTGCATATACACGCTGCCGTTGGGCTTAAGGATGCGGTGTATCTGCAGCATTCGCTCCGCCATAAAGGCGATGTATGCGGCGCTGGCGTCGCTGTGGCTGTAGCGCGTGGCCTCTATGAGCGTCGCCAAGCCGGGGCTGCGCTCTCCGATGCTGTCCATCCAATCTTCATAGACGTCGCGATCGAAGCGAAATATGTCCCTGAACTTGGCGGTTCTGCCGTCTTGGTCGGGATATTCAATGCCTAAGCCATAGGCGGATTCTTCGTCGAACACGCCCCATTCCGTCATCATATCGCGCTCGATGCGCTTCTCTTCCTCGTTGAGCGGCGGGCGCAGGTTGCCGGTGAAGGTTTCGTTCTTGGCGAAAGGCGGGTCAATGCAGACCAGGTCAACGCTTTCGGTGTCGAGCGATTTGAGAAATGGCAGGTTGTCGCTGATGAAAATCGTGCCGTCCAGGTCGGCGGCGTTGGAAGCGGTCATTGCTCTATAACCTTTGCGGGCTGAAGCATAGTTTTGATCGTCATATTACACAAAGCATATCACACAAGGCGGTCAATAGTATCGTTGTTCTATACCTTGATATTATCCAATTGCAAGGCTTACACTTCAGCGATGAGCCTTCGAATGCACGGGCGCGGACGATATTGGGCGGCGGCTTGCGCTATCGCAATCGCGGCCGTTGCGCTGACGGCGTGTGGCGGTGGGGTCGACGAAGACGAGACGACGTTGAGCGTCCCCCAAGCGCCGCAGACTATCGCCACCGAACAGGGTCCGCGCGCGCTGGCGTTTGACGGAACTCACCTGTGGGTAACGCTGTACGGCGTGCAGACCGTAGCCAAGTACACGCTTGATGGCGAGAATGTGGGCAACTACAAGGCGGGCGCATTCCCGCGCGCGCTGGCGTTTGACGGGACGCATATGTGGGTCGGCAACAGCTCGGAGAACACGATAACCAAGATGGCGCTTGACGGCGAAGCGCTGCAAACCGTCAGCATTGGCACACCCGATACATCGCCCTCTGCGCTGGCGTTTGACGGCGCAAGCATCTGGGTAGCGGCGTCTTGGGGCAACTCCGTCAGCAAGGTGAACCTAGACGGCAGCGTGGTTAAGACGGTTCGCGTGCCGGGCTATCATCCGTCGCCTTGGGCGCTCACTTACGACGGCAGTTCGGTTTGGGTGGCGAGCATGGGCAGCAATATGGTGGACAGGTTGGACGGAGCGGGCGAGCTGACGGGTTCGTTCAAGGTGGTGGATCTGAAAGAAAACTTGCAGCAGGCGTGGGGCGGCGGCGGCACGGCGCTTGCGTTTGACGGCAGCCATATTTGGGTTACGGTGAGTTCGGCGGGCAGCGTGGTCAAGCTCACCACCGACGGCGTTGTTCAGGACGTCTATGATGTGGGCAGATGGCCCACGGCGGTGATTGTGGCGGGCGGCAGCGTTTGGGTGGCGAACTTCCTGGATGATACCGTAAGCAGGCTTGCGCCGGACGGCAGGCTGCTGGACACGCTGAGCGTGGGCAAGGGGCCGCATGCGCTATTGGCGGTGGGCAAGGCAGTTTGGGTGGCGAACTTTCAGGGTGATTCGCTGACCAAGCTGCCGTGCGCCGAGTGTTGACGGATAAGAGATTAAACGGAAAAGATATGCGAACTATACTCATACTAGGGGCGGCGGCCATAGTTATCGCGGCGCTTGCGTACATCGGGGCGGCACTTGCGATAGACAGGTTCCGGGGCGGCGGCTCGGCGGGAACGCTGCGGGTCGCGCTGCAGTCGTTCAGTGCCGAGACATTGGATCCGTCGTTGGACACCGCCGACGGACTGCGCTATCACGGGCATATGTATGACCATCTGGTAGGGACGGATCCGGAGGGCAGGCTTGATACGGATTATGGGCTTGTGAGCGCATGGACGGCTTCCGACGACGCATCGGCGTTCACGCTTACGCTACGGGATTACGCCGAGTGGCATGCCGGTGAGCTAGTTGCGGGCTACGATGTTGGCACAAGTCTCTACTACTACTCTCGAGAAGGGGCGGTGTGCGGCGTGTGCGGCGCTCTGAAAGACAAGTTGGAGATAGTAGGGCACCATGTAGGTAACGACCTGATAGTCACGCTACATCTTACCGAACCGGATGTAGTGTTCTTGGGTTTGCTTGCGGCGGTAGAGGGCGATGCGCCGTTGCTGCCTCAGCATGCGCTAGAAGGGGATGTCCCCCCATACGCCGAAAACCCGATTGGCAGCGGCCCGTGGCGCTTTGCAAGCCGCGCTCTGGGCGATTATGTGGAGTACGAAGCAAACGCGAACTACTGGGACGTTAACAAGATTCCTTCGTTCGACTCGCTGCGAATTACGAACGTCCCCGGCGAAGACGCCATCGACGCGCTGCTCCAAACGGATATGGTGGATGTAGCGCCGATTGGGGCGGACGCCGTCGATGAGGCGAAGCGGATGGGCTACGGCGTGGACGGGCCCAAGCATGTGGTCTCTACTACGCTGCGCTTCTTTATGAGTTACGACCCGGATTTTCTGACATCAAGCCTTGAGTTCCGAAAGGCGCTTGCGGTCGGCGTGGATATGCCGCAGATAGTAGAGTCGATCTATCCGCCGGAAGCGGCGTCGGTCGCCACGGGATCCGCGCTGTTCACGCCCGTATCGCCGGGCTACATCGCCGAGCTGCCGGGCTATGAGTACGATACACAAGAGGCGCAGCGGCTCTTGACGCAATCAGGCTATCAGGGCGAAACGGTCAGCCTGCTATCGCTGGTGGCATACGGGCTGGCTGAGATGCCGCGCATCAACGATATGATAGCCGACTACTGGCGGGATGCGGGCGTCAACGCCGAGGTTATCGCGACCGAATGGCCGGCGGTGCAGCCGCTGTTTATGGCGAACCCGCAGCAGTTTGACGCATACGCCCCGGCGCCGGTGTTGCACGGCGCTGCGCCCTCGCGTCCGGGCGGCGACATCAACGGCATTCGGCGCTACATGAGCGGCGCGGAAGGCGCAATGCTGACCTACTTTGCGCCGAATGTTGGGGATGGAATGCTGGCGCAGGTATCGCTGACCGCGAGCGACGCCGAGCGCGCGATAGCGCTCAAGGCGCTGAACCGCAAGACATACGGCGAATACTGGGCGATCCCGATTATGTGGCGGCACGATACATACGCCGTGAATCCCGCGCTCACCGGTTGGCAGCCCACAAACGGCACATCGTCCGATTTGCGCTTCGAGACGCTGCGGCCGGCGCAGTAGCCGCCAGGGTAGGGGTAGAACGGAAAGTGATGCGCGCGCAGTCCGATATGCGATGCGATAAACGGCTATTCCCCGCCGGCTTCAGGCTCGACGATTTCCAGCGTTTGATTGGCGTCGATGCCGCGCAGCGTCTGGCGGCGGCCGCTTGGCCAGCGCACTTCGATTTCGTCCACGTCGGTTGCCTGCCCCAATCCGAACTCGAGATCGATGCTGTCCATCGACAGGTAGCTGGAGCCGGCGCGCGCCTCTTGGACTTGCGTGCGCCCGTCCGCCGTCAGATAGACGCGCGCGCCGATGCCGTCGGCGTTGCTGCCGCTGCCGTCTATCGCCATGCGCCCTTTGAGCCGAATGTTTAGCCAGTTGTTGCTGCCGCCGGGGTTTATCCACACGAACAGCGGCCCGCCCGCTTCGCTGAAGCTCACCTTGCGCGCGTCTTCCCACAGGCTACCCTTGCTGTTCGTGCCTATGAGGTCGGGGTAGCCGTCGGCATTGAGATCGCCGTGCGCCAAACCTTTGCCGTTTTCGTGGTATTCGGGACTGATGCGGTGAATGCCGGCGTTGTACTTGGGGTTTTGCGGGTCGATCTTATCGTAGCGCGCGCGCGCAATGTCCAGCAGCTGGGCGCGCACGGTGATGTCCTCAAATGCGCCCGTCCCGGTGTTTCGCATCATGCGTCCCGCGGCGGGGAACACTTCGCCGCCGGGCGCTTCGCCTCTGTCGACAGTGGAGCCTAGCCAGTACAGATCTTGATCGCCGTCGTTGTCGTAGTCAAAGAAAGTCGAGCCAAAGCCGAAATCGTAGGCGCTCAAGCCGGTTGGCACAACCTGAGTGGGGTCTATTAGCCCGGCGTCAAGCGAGTCGGGCGGCATCAGCGGGCTGGGCGTTACGGCTATCGTGGGGGCGGCGTTGTGGAATAGCCCGACAGTGCCTACCGCCGATTGGCGCGTACCGTCGTTTCGCAGCAGGTAATGTAGGCAGCTTCCCCAGTCGAAGCGTTCATGGTAGGCGCAGTAGGGCATAGGCGAGTCCGGCGCGGGATCGAGGCGAGGATGGAAGCCCACGTTGGCGATAAATATGTCAAGATCGGCGTCGCCGTCGTAGTCGCCGATGGCGAATCCCATCCATGCGCCTACCTGATCCACTCCCATATGGCGCGCCACGTTCGTAAAGCGTGCGCTGCCGGGCGTGGAGTCGTTGCGGAATATGTGAAGCCTATCGCCGTCATTGGCGACCCACAAGTCCATATCGCCGTCACTGTCATAGTCGAAGAACGCAACCGCCTGCGTCTGACCGCTGGGATCGCCCACTCGGCTGCCAAAGTCGTCGCGCAGGTTGGGATCGTATCCCTCGAACTCTTCGCCGCTTTCTGCGTCGGTGTACATAACCGGCTTGCCGTCGTGTTGGCGCATCCATATCTGCGGACCCTGCACGCCCGCGCTGTGCGATACGTCGGTGAATGTCATATCGCCGTTGTTGTGATACAGCACATTGAACTGGCCGTTTTGGAACGGAACGCTCATACCTCGGAAATCGTCTTCCGCGAGGTTGCCGACGTAGATGTCCACCCAACCGTCGTTGTCCACATCTGCACAGGCGACGCTCATAGCGGAGCGCATATTGGCGGCTGCGCCAAACGCCGCTTCGGTGACGTCGACAAAGCCGCCCTTGCCGTCGTTGAGCAGCAGGCTGTCCCTGTTCTGCGCGCCCTCCGCCGGCGAGCGGTAGTCAAGCCTGTCCGTGAGGCTGCCCTGCGCGCCTACATACAGATCTTGGTAGCCGTCGTTGTTCACATCGCATGCGACGACGCCCGTGCCGTGCGTTTGGCGCAGCGCGGCGCCCGCTTCGTCCGCGACATTGGTGAAAGCGCCGTCCCCTTCGTTGCGATACAGCCAGTTGCCGTATTCGTAGGCGTTGGTGATGTAGAAGTCCATATCGCCGTCGCGGTCGTAGTCGAAGATGACCACGCCGGGGCGAATGTTCCAAGACTCTTTCAGGCCTTTGAGCGCGCCGCTGTTGGCGATGTTGACGAAGGGGCGGATTTCGGCGGCGGCGTCATCGGCGGGGGATTGGCGCAGCGAGGGTATTTGCTGACAGGCGGCAGAAAGAGTCGCCGCCGCCAAAAGCGCAATGACGGCGGCGACTCTCATAAGCGCGGGCGTGGGCATGTTGCGCGGCACGATTGCGGCTAGTCTGCCCCGCGCAGACGCGGATCAAGCATATCGCGCAGCGCGTCGCCGAATATGTTGGAACACAGCACCACGATGGTAATCATCAGACCCGGCGCATAGACCAGGTGGGGGTTGTCCGTGAAGTAGCTGGCAGCGCGGATAAGCAGGTTGCCCCAAGAGGAAGTGGGCGGCGCGATGCCGATGCCCAAGTAGCTGAGGGACGCCTCAATGACGATTGCGTTGCCCACATTGACGGCGAGCATGACGATCCAGGGTGCCCACGAATTGGGGACCATGTGGCGCAGTATGATGCGCGGGTTGGACGCTCCGATGGCGCGACTCGCTTCAATGTACTGCATGCTACGCAATACAAGGGCGTGTGAACGCAATAGCCGAGATGCGTATGGCGATATGCCCACAGCAATCGCAACGATTACCCATATCAGGTCGAACCCTAGCGAAATTGTGATTGCCATCGCTAGAACTAGGCTCGGAATTGCCATAAGGGTATCGGTCAGGCGCTGTATGATGAGGTCGGTCATGCCGCCGAAGTATGCGCCGGTGATGCCGCAGAGCGCGCCGAAGGTTATGCCAACGGTGGGCGCTACCAGCCCGACGATGAGGGACACGCGCCCGCCGTAAAGGATGCGGGTGAAGAGATCTCTCCCTAGGGTGTCCGTGCCCAGGAAATGGATGCCATTTTCTTTACCGGGCGTGAAAACGTCCGCAAGCCGAATTCCATAAGGCTTGTTCGGCTCAAAGGGCGTTATCAAACCAGCGCCTATTGTAGCCAATAGGACTATGGAAAGTACGATTATGGCAACGGACGCCGACGGGTATCTGTGCCAAAATCTGGCTATGAATCTCCCTGCGCTTCGGCTCATGGCGCCGGCGCTAGGTCTGGAAGTTGGGTATGTGAGACCGGCTGAGCTCATTTATCGTATTCTCCTTGTAGGGTTGTGGAGGATTGGCGTCATGAGTATCTGATGCGGGGGTCGACAACCGAATAGAACAAGTCGGTTATGAGTATCCAGCCGGCTAGTATCACGGTGAGTATAACCACAATGCCTACCACCATGTCGTAGTCTCTGGCGAATATGGACACCAGCACCTGCTGCCCTAGGCCGGGGATAGAGAACACATTCTCTATAACCACCACGCCGGATAGGATGGCGCTGAAATGATAGCCGGCCATCGTCAATACGGGAATGGACGCGTTGCGCAACGTGTGGCGCAGTATCACCAGAAATTCGCGCAATCCCTTGGCGCGCGCGGTTCGCACATAGTCTTCCCGCAGCACCTCCAGCATCATTGAGCGCACCAAACGGCTCAGTATGGCCGATGAGGTAAGCCCAGTGGCGATGATGGGCAGAAAGAGCTGCGCCATATTGCTGCCGGGGTCGGAGAAGAACGAAGTGTACACTACGGGCTTGCTCCAATTGAAGACCCGCGAAGCGAATATGATGAGCAATATGCCAAGCCAGAAGGATGGCACTGCCAGCGATAATGCGGTGAATATGCGTATTCCTTGGTCCCACCACGAGCCGCGTTTTACGGCAGAGATTATCCCTAGTGGGAACGCCAGCGCCAGTGAGAATATCATGGCGAATATGGCGAGCGTGAGCGTGGCTTCAATCTTGTCTTTGACAATTTGAGTCACGTACCTGTCTTGGTAGTGCGAATAGCCTAGGTTGCCGTTGAGCGTACCCCAGAGCCATCTTCCGTATTGAACAATCATAGGATCGTTCAGTCCGAGCTCCTGCCTCAGCTTCGCTTTTGATTCCTCGGTGGCACCGCCTTCAGATGTGAGGGTGCTTACGATGTCCCCGGGCAGCACGCGCAGCATGAAGAACACCAGGGTGCCGGCTAGGAAGACGGTGGGGATGATGAGTATCAACCGCCGAATAATGTATTTCCACATATGTCAGCCTCTCCACAGCCCGATTGCTGATGCGCTGCCGCGCGCTCTTGACTAAGGTTTGAGTGTGTGCGCATCCCGCCATGACTGATTGACACCCAGGGCGGGACGATTCGCTATGTCGCCAAGGTGAGGTTTAGCAGCTTGGTCCGGGGTTGGGCGCGTCGCAGTCTAGCCACACATCCTCGAACTTGTTGTTGCTGAAGATTTCCTGCACAACGAGGTTCCAGTTGTGCACATAGTTCCAGTGGAACTTATTCTGGTTGACTGCGCCGTAGGGAACGCTGGGCACCCACTCTTCCAGCATTATGCGGTGCATCTCTGCGAAGAGTTCGTTTCGCTCGGGTCCGTCGACCAGTGTGCGCGCCTCGTTCCAAGCGGTGAGATAGTTCGCTGGCGGATCCCATCCGCCGTTTCGCCCGCCTTTTTCGCTGTACATAATGTCCGCGAGAGGCACGACGCCGCCGTAGCTAGGCGCTGTTCCGCCGGTGGCGGCTTGGTAGCGGCGGCCTTCCACCGCGGCGACCATTGCCGTCCAGTCTAGCGGACGCACATCGACTTCGACGCCGATTTGCGCCATATCAGCCTGTATAAGTTCGGCGTGGGCGGTTCGCGCGGTTACCACGACCAGTTCAAACTCCGTTAGCCCGCCACTTTCTGCGAACTGGCGCGCCATTTCGATCTCTTCATCGCGATTTTCAGGCTTGTAGCCCGGCACGGTGTCAATGATCTCTTGGCTGGACGGGAATATGTAGCTGAACCAGCTTATCGGGTAGTACGGCGCCTGCTCGCCCTCAGAGTCTATGATGCCCTGTTTATAGACACCGTAGAAGACGGCTCTTCGGGCATCTATGTTATCGAACGGGGGCGACTGATTGTTGAGTTGGATGCTTGCCACATCCACAAAAGGCTCTGCCTTGAAGGTCGACTGACCGGGGAAATCCCGCTCTATCACGGCGTATTCGGTGTGCGGGATGTTGATGGGTTTGGTGGCGTCCGCCTGCTTGGAGCGCAAGGCTGCTACCGCGGCCTGTGGCTCGACTATGGTGATCGATGTGACATTGTCCAGATATGGATACGGCGATCCGTCCGGCGCGTCTCGGAAGTAGTCCACATTCTTTTCGGAAGCGACGGAGATGCCATCCTCTGCATCCGTAATCCTGTATGGGCCGGTGCCAATCACATCCTGCCAGCGCGGGATTGTGTTCTCATTGGCTTCGAGTATGTGCTGCGGTATTACGGCGTGCCACTGGTTCGCGGACTCGGCGATAAAGTCTCCGAAGGATTCGCTTAGGTTGATTTCAAGGGTAGTGTCATCAATCTTCTCCATGTTCTCAACGAGGTTGAAAGCGCCTACCCTGGGCTGGATGATGCCTTCGGGCGGATTCTTCCACCTGTTGATGGAGTAGATTATGTGGTCAATGTCGAACGGGGTTCCGTCGTGCCACTGCTGCAGGTTGGGGTTTATTTTGAAGGTGAATGTCTTGACGTCGTTGCTGACTTCCCAAGACTCCGCCATGTCGGGCCAGATCTCGATGCCGTCGCGCGGCGAGAACTGCAACAATCCACTGTACATTCTGCCGCCGTAGTGGAACAGCGAAATCCAAGTGCTTGTTTGGGAGAAGTCCCATTTTGGCGGGAATGTGCCGTTGATTACGCGGATGTGTCCGCCGCGTATCGCTTCGTCGCCAGCCATGGCGGCTGGCGCCTGCGCGGGGGCTGCGGTGGAAATCGCGGGCGGCACAACCGTGGGCGGGAAAGTCGCCGTGGCCGCGGGTTGGGCTGCGGGCGCCGTCGTCTGGGCATCGTCGGAAGGCGCGCTGGAACACGCCAAGCCGATGATCGACGCGACCGTCAATAGGAGGCTCATCCATATGAGCCGACTTCCTAGCGTTGATAGCATGTTGTTGAATCCTCCTGATTTGTGTACGGCGGGGGCTTAGCAGCCGGAACTGGGCGCGTCGCAGTCTAGCCACACATCTTCGAACTTATTGTTGCTGAAGATGTCTTGTGCCACCAGATTCCAGTTGTGCACGTAGTTCCAGTAGAACTTGTTGTGGTTGTTGGCATAGACCGGCACCATAGGCATCCAGTCGTCCATCATTATGTTGAACATCTCGTCGAAGAGAGCGTTCTGCTCCGGCCCTGGCTGCATCGTCCTTGCGGTGTTCCACGCAGTTAACCAATCGGCGGGCGGATCCCAGCCGCCATTTCGACCGCCGCCGGGCGTGTACATGATATCGATGATAGGCACTACGCCGGCGTAGCTTGGGGCGGTGCCGCCGAT
The DNA here is from genome assembly GCA_965204605.1 of Dehalococcoidia bacterium. GTDB lineage: Bacteria > Chloroflexota > Dehalococcoidia > Lucifugimonadales > JADFKI01 > Bin90. The sequence goes on along the minus strand of OZ241999.1, from coordinate 2,284,590 downwards.
GGCAGCCTGATACCTTCTGCCCTCGACTGCGGCTATCATAGCCGTCCAGTCTTGTATGTTGATGTTGACCTGCACATTGCAGCAATCCATCATATTCAGCGCCAGGAGTTCGGCATGCGCTACGCGGCTAGGTATCCAGATGAGGTCGAACTCGGTTAGCCCGCCTCTTTCGGCGAATTCCTTTGCCATCGCCACTTCCTCGTCGCGCTTAGACGGGTCGTAGCCGGGAATTTTGGATATTTCGGACGGCGAAGGATGTAGGTAGCTGAACCAACTGATGGGGAATATGGGGTTTTCTGCGCCGTCAATTTCGATGACGCCGTTCTTGTCGAAGCCGTACATTATCGCCCGTCGATTGTCGATGTTATCGAACGGTGGCGCTTCGTTGTTGAGCTGAACGCTGTCAACGGTGGCGAAGGCTTCAGCAAGGAATGTGCCGTTGTCTGCATCCGCCATTTCTTTGAATTCGAGATGGCTTGCGCCGGTCCAAGTAGGCTTGGTTGCGTCTGCGTTCTGCGTCCTGAGCGCGGCGACGAGCGCTTGCGCCTCGATTATTACCACCGAAGTTACCTTGTCCAGGTAGGGATACTGGTTGCCGTCAGGGTCGGATCGGAAGTAGTTGGCGTTCTTTTCCATTGCGACGGATATGCCGTCTTCAGCGTCCACTATCTTGTACGGACCTGTGCCGATTATCTGCTGCCATTCGGATATGGTGTTGTTGTCGGGGTCTAGGGTATGCTGCGGGATGAACATGTGCCACTGATTGGCGGCTTCGGCTAGGAAGTCTCCGAATGGCTCCGACAGCTTGATTTCCAGCGTGCGGTCGTCCAACGCCGTCATCGTATCTATGAGCGTGAACGCGCCCACGCGCGGCTGGATGACGCCCTCGGGCGGGTTCTTCCAGCGCTCTATGGCGAAGGTTACATCTTCGATGCTGAACGGCTCGCCGTCGTGATATTCGGTGAGGTTTTCGTCTAGGTTGAAGATGTAAGTCTGGTTGTTGTCCTTGACTTCCCAGCTTTTCGCCATATCGGGCCAGATCTCAACGCCGTCTCTGGGAGAGAACTGGAGCAACCCGTTGTAGGCGCGTCCGCCATAGTGGAACAGCGAAATCCAGGTGCTGGTCTGCGTGAAGTCCCACTTGGGCGGGAAGCCGTCGTTAAGAACGCGGAGATGTCCGCCCATCCGTATATCGCCGCCGCTCATTGCAACTGCAGGGGCGGCTGGCGCCGCGGTGGGTTGCGCGATTGCAGGGGGAATCGGCGTCGGCGGGAAGGTAGGCGTGGCTACCGGCTGCGCCGCGGGCGCCTCTCCACCGGATTCGGGCGCGCTGGAGCAGGCCGCGGCAAAGAGCGTCACTGCCGCCAACGCGACAATTGCCCAGATGAACTTGTAACTCAGTCTTGTCCACATGTCGGCTACTCCTCACTTAGGTTAATTCGGTTCAGTGGGTAGAAGTGTACGCCCTCGGTTTAGCAACCCGCGCCGGGGTTGGGGGCGCCGCAGTCAATCCACACGTCCTCGAATTTGTTGTTGCTGAAGATTTCTTGCGCTACCAGGTTCCAGTTATGGACATAGTTCCAATGGAACTTGTTGTGGTTGGCTGCCAGGTAGGGAACGGAAGGCACCCAGTCGTTCAGCATGATGTTGAACATATCGTCGAAGAGCGCAGCTTGCTCGGGCCCCGGCTGCATGGTTCGCGCCGTATTCCAGGACGCAGTCCAATCTTCGGGCGGATCCCAACCGCCGTTGCGTCCGCCGCCTGCGCTGTACATAATGTCAACGATGGGAACTATTCCGGCGTAGCTAGGGGCTGTGCCGCCAGACGCCGCCTGATAGCGCCTGCCTTCGACGGATGCTATCATCGCTGTCCAGTCTTGTATCCTGATGTCTGCTTGCACATTACAGCACACAAGCAGATCGTTGGCAAGCAGTTCGGCGTGCGCCGTGCGGAATGGCACGAATATAAGCTCAAACTGCGTCAATCCCGCCTGCTCTGCGAAGTCTTTCGCCATCGCCAGCTCTTCGTCCCGCTTGGAAGGGTCATAGCCGGGAATTTGGGCGATCTCGCTCGCAGAAGGATGGAGGTAACTGAACCAGCTTATAGGGAACACAGGGTTCTCTGCGCCTTCAGCGTCTATGACTGCCTGCTTGTTGAAGGCGTACATGATGGCGCGCCGGGCGTTTATGTCGTCGAATGGAGGAATTTGGTTGTTGAGCTGGATGCTCGCGACATCGGCGAAAGGTCCGGCTAGGAAAGTCGCCGCGCCGCCGCTTTCCTCTACTATATTGTTGTAGTCCACATGGCTCACTCCGACGAAAGTGGGCTTGGTGGCGTCAGCGTTCTTTGTTCTGAGCGCGGCGAGGATAGCCTGAGGCTCAAGGATGGTTATGGAAGTTACCTTGTCTAGGTAGGGATATGGATTGCCGTCGGCGTCGGATCGGAAGTAGCTGGCGTTCTTCTCCATCGCGACGGATATGCCGTCTTCGGCGTCCACTATCTTGTATGGCCCTGTGCCTATGACCTTTTGCCATTCCGGAATGGTGTTTTCGTTGGCTTCCAGGATGTGCTGCGGGATAAACATGTGCCACTGGTTGGCGGCTTCCGCGATGAAGTCCCCGAACGGCTCTGAAAGCTTGATTTCCAGCGTACGGTCATCCAACGCCGTCATCGTGTCTATAAGCGTGAACGCGCCCACGCGCGGCTGAATTATGCCTTCGGGCGGATCCCGCCACCTGTTTATAGCGTATATGACGTCGTCTATGCTAAACGGCTGTCCGTCGTGATATTCGGCGAGATTTTCGTCTAGGTTGAAGATATAAGTCTGGTTGTTATCCTGAACTTCCCAGCTTTCCGCCATATCGGGCCATATTTCAATGCCGTCCCTAGGGGAGAACTGAAGTAGCCCATTGTATGCGCGGCCGCCGTAGTGGAACAGCGAAATCCAGGTGCTGGTCTGCGTAAAGTCCCACTTGGGAGGGAAGCCGTCGTTAAGAACGCGGAGGTGCCCGCCCATCTGTATATCGCTACCACTCATTGTTGTCTCTGCCGGATCTGCGGGGGCTGTTGTGGGTTGGGCGATTGCGGGGGGAATTGGAGTCGGCGGGAATGTCGCCGTGGCTTGCACTTGCGCCGCGGGCGCTGTGGAGCCGCCGCCGTCGCCCGCATCAGGGGCGGCGGGCGCGCTGGAGCATGCCATTGCCATTAGCGCTGCTAGCGCAAGGCTTACTAGCGCAAGTTTGCCAAATAGTTTTGCTCGCATATTTCCTCGCTTCCTCCTTGTTTGTTGATTAGCGGCGTATGCCGCCGAACAAGCCTCCGCATTTGCGCAACGCCAAACGACGCGCGCAGATACGCAGTCATTTGGGCGCATTATAATTGATATTAAACTTCTGTCAATACCCTGTTTGGATTTTGCGCGGCATCGATCTGATACGCTTAATCGGCAAGCAATCCGTTTTTGCGGATGGAGTATGTGAGCGGCGTGAAAGGCGGACTGCTGGGAATTCCGACGAAAGTTCCGGTTCACAACCGTCGGCAGCGGGAACAGCGTGAACGAGCAGAGTGCCCGCTAGGCTTCCAGCGCGGCGAAGCAGGCGGCCACGATGCTGTCGACGTCAATGCCGTACTCTCTGTAAAGCTCAGTGGGGCTGCCGGACTGTCCGAACTCGGTAACGCCGAGCGGGATTATGGCAGCGCCGAGCGCGCCGCCGAGCCACGCTAATGAGTGCGGATGCGCGTCTGCGACGGCGACTAGTGGCGCTTTGCGCTCGTCGGCGGATAGGATGTCGGACATAAAGGCGTCGGACGGCTCGCCTTTGAGCGCGGCGCGTATGCCCGCCTGAAAGTGCGCGTAGAGTTGGCCCGGCCCCGTCAGATTGATGATGTTGGCGAATATGCCCTCGCGCTGCATCCGATCGCCCGCTTCCACCGCCTCGGGGATCATTGCGCCGCAAGCCATGATGTGAACCACGTTTTCGCCCGGTCGATAGCCCGCTTCCGCCTGCCGTCCCACAAGGCGATACGCCCCCCGCAGAACTTGGCGGCGCAACCGCTCGCGTGCCGCTCCATCGGCGGGCAGGTTGAACAGCGATTGGTCAACGCGCTTGCTGGTGAGGCGCAAATATGTGGAGCGCTCGCGCTGCCGAATTCGCTCCAGCGCGTCCAGCATAATCCACTCCACTTCCTTGCCAAAGCACGGTTCGTAGAAGGCGAGCTCCGGCATTTCGGCGCCGATCGAGGGCGTGAGCAGCGACTGGTGCGCGCCGCCCTCAGGCGCAAGCGTGATGCCGGAAGGCGTTCCCACCAGGATGAACTTCGCGCCCGAATAGACGCCGTATGTGAAGGCGTCAAGCCCGCGCCGGACGAATGGGTCATAGACCGAACCGACGGGGAACAGCAGCTCGCCGGCGGCTTCGTAGGACATCCCAAGCTGCCCCAGCATCATGAACAGATTGTTCTCTGATATGCCTAGTTCAATATGCTGACCTTGCGGCGATTCGCTCCAGTTCAGCGCTCTGACGACGTCTTCGTCGGGCAGCGTCTCCGGCTCGCGGCGCGCCCAAACGCCCGCCTTGTTTATCCAACCGCCGAGTCCGGTGGAACTCGCCACATCGGGGCTTACGGTGACCACGCGCTCGGCTATCTGCGGCATATTGCGCGCAAGGTCGGTCAGCACAAGCCCGTACATCTGCAGCGTGGACATATTGCCGTAGTAGTCGTGGTCAAGATCGGTGGGCAGCGGCGGCGTCTGCGCGGCGGCGGGGCGCTTCTTGGCTATCGCAAGCCGCTCGGCCACTTCGGCGCACAGTCGGCCGGAGGGCGTGTCCGCGGGCAGCGCAGACCATATATCGGATTCGGGCAGGTCGATTCGGGCGCGCAGCTGCTCCATCTGCTTCGCCGACATCAGGCTAGAGTGATTGTGCGGGTCGCCGATAGACGGCAGCATCCAACCCTTGAATGTGTATGCGAACACCACAGTGGGCCCCTGCAGTTCATCCGCCTGCGTGAAGGCGTCCCTGAGCATAGCGAAATCGTGGCCGCCCAGGTTGCTGAAAAGGCTATGCAGTTCATCGTCGTCCCACCTGCCGATTAGTCGCCTCAGGTCGCGCGGGTAGCGGCTGGCGTTTGGCAGCCATTCGCGCAGGGTCGCCGGCTCCACGCGCAGCAACCGCTGATACACCTGATTGGACATTTCGTCGATGCACATCCGAAGCAGTTCGCCGTTGGGCTCCGCGAATGCGCTTTGCAGCCGCCTGCCGTACTTCACATCGATGACGTTCCAATCGTTGGCGGCGAACATATCCCGCCACGAGCGCACCTTGATGCCGGGTATCACGCGGTCGAGGCTTTGGCGGTTCAGGTCAACCACCCACAGGATATTCTCCAATCCTTCCATTTCGGGCTCTGCGATTGCCTCCCATATGGAGCCTTCGTCAAGTTCGGCGTCCCCCACAAGGCTTATATAGCGGTGCGTGTCGCCCTTGAACGAGTACAGGTGCGTCTTCAGATACTCTTCTGTCAGCGATGCGAAGTTGGGCGCTACCGGGCCCAAGCCCACCGAACCGGTCGAGAAGTCCACATAATCGGGGTCTTTGGTCTGGCTGGGATACGCCTGCAATCCGTGGAAGGCGCGCAGCGTCTTGAGATACTTGCGGTCAAGGTTGCCCAGCAGGTATTGGATTGCGTGGTACACCGGCGAGGCGTGGGGCTTGACCGAAATCTTGTCCCCGGCGCGCATGTAGTCGAAGTACAGCGATGTCATTACAGTTACCACGGACGCGCTTGAAGCGGGATGCCCGCCGACCTTGAGGGCGTCCGGGGATTGACGCACGTTGTTGGCGTAATGCACCATCTGCATTGCAAGCCACAGCACGCGCTCTTGGATTTGCGTCAGGATAATATCGCGGTCGTAGTATTGGTATGAGGCAGGCTGCTCTTGAACTGCCGTAGCCATAGTTAACCTCCGCTGCTGTTCACATCGTTGGCGCGAAAGTTCATCTTGTTCGGCATTGTGTTGGCATTAGGCGCATATTAGGCTGCGCCGTTGGCTATATGAAAGGCGCAAGCCAGCCCAGCCCTTCGGCGGTTGTGGCGGCGGGGATATACTCGCAGCCGATCCAGCCGTCGTAGCCAATATCGTCAAGGTAGCCGAACAGGTAGGGGTAGTTGATTTCGCCGCTGCCGGGTTCATGCCGTCCGGGGTTGTCCGCGATTTGGATATGGCGGATGATGTCTTGGTGGCGCTGGATGTTGCGCGCCAAATCGCCCTGCATAATCTGCATATGATAGAGATCGTGCTGCAGGAACAGGTTGTCCGAGCCGGTCCGCTCAATGATGCGGCGCGCCTGATCCGGGTAGTTCAGCATAAAGCCGGGGATGTCGATGGTGTTGATCGGCTCAATAAGCAGTCGCACCCCGGCGAACTTGAGCCGCTCCGCCGCGAATGCCAGATTGTCGATTAGCGTGGCTTCCACTTTGGCGTCCGAAACATCGGCGCCGGGTCTGATGCCGGCGAGGCAGTTCACTTGCGCGCATCCCAACGCCGGGGCGTACTCCAGCGCCTTGCGGACGCCGTCGCGGAATTCGTCGATGCGGTCGGGATGGCATGCGATGCCGCGCTCGCCCGCCGCCCAATCGCCCGCCGGCAGGTTGTGCAGCGCAAGCGTAAGCCCGTGCCGCTCAAGCCGCTCAGCGATTTCGGCTTTATCGTAATCGTATGGGAACAGGAACTCCACCGCCTTAAAGCTGGCGTTGGCGGCGGCCTCAAAACGGTCGAGAAAGTCCACTTCATTGAACATCATCGTCAGGTTTGCGGCGAACTTGGGCATTGCGCGTCCGTCCTTCCTATCGCTCTATCGTTGCGCGATTATGCGAGTTTGCGTTGTTGAGTATGCTGAGTATCAGGCAAGGCTATCCGGCCGCACGGGCCGCTCCTCCGCGGCGGCTTGATATACCGCCATTGCGGTTTGCAGCGTGTGGCGCGAAAACGCCAAGTCCATATCCGGCTGCTCATCCCTCAGGATGCAGTCGATAAACTGCCGCGCCGCGCCGTTGAACCCCTCGATCCAGTCCATCGGCGTTTGGATGCCCGTTGTCTCTGTGCCGCGCACAAGCATAACCGGCGGCAAGTCTAGCATCTCGCCGGTGCAGCGCGTTACCCAGATTGCGCCCTTGCTGCCCTGTATCTCAAAGAACTCGTCGGCGGGATAATACTTGCTGCGAATTTCCATTTCGGGCGATGACGAATAGTCCAGCGTCCCCAAGCAGTCGCGCCCCTTGAACTTCCAGCTCACCACGCTGGGCGTTTCGTCAAGATAGTCGCCCGGCTTTTTGGTGATGAGGCTTTGCACCTTCTCGATTTCGCCAATCCACCATATTACGGTGGCGTACTTGTGCCAGCCGTCATCGTACAGCATCCCGCCGGCGTGCAGGCTCGGATCGCGCCGCCATACATACGCGCCCGGCGATATCTCAAGCTGCGCGCCCGACGGCTTGCCGCGCACCGTTCTTATGCGAACCATAGACGGCTCTCCGATAGCGCCGACGTCCAGAAGCTCCTTCGCCTTCACGATGGGCGGGTAGTAGAGGAAGTTTTCCGTTACGCGGAACTTGGTCGTGGCAGTTCGCAGCGCGGCGGCGATAGTGTCCGTCTCCGCCACCGTGGAGGCTATGGGCTTTTGGCAGGATACATGCTTGCCCGCGCTCAGTCCGTCCACAATCTGCTGCGGGTGCATATGCGTGGGCGTCAGCAGTTCCACGGCGTCAATCGCGGCATCGTTCAGCGCATCGGCGTAGTCAGCGTATATCTTGGGCGCAATGCCCCACTGCCGCGCGCGCAGTTCGGCGCGCTCCCGCTGCGGATCGCAGAGCGCCGCCACCTCGCAGTTCGGATGCCGCAGATAGCCGGGCGCATTGAGCTGAGAGATAGTGCCGCAGCCTACGATTGCCAGCCTTACTTTGTCCACCGCGCGCCTCCTGTGCGTGAATGCGAATGCGTCCGGTCGATATGCCGATTAGTTGTTTGATAGGCGTATCGGGCGAGATTTGAGCGCAACCCGTCCGATTGCAATTGCAGGATACCACTTATGGCGGACTTTGGCATTAGGCTTGATGCGCAATATCGCGCTATGCGCCGATTGACACATCGCCGCTGATGCGTCAAAATCCAAGCGGCGCAATCGCTTACCGCGCATTCTAGCGCAGAAAGTTGGACTATGGCAGTATCGCGCAAAATACGCAACTTCATGGAGCAAGGCTCTTGGATACGCAAGATGTTCGAAGAGGGCATTGCGCTCAAGCGCCGATACGGCGATGAGAACGTCTTCGACCTATCGCTCGGCAACCCGGTGATGCAGCCGCCCGCCGAGTTCTTCGCCGAGCTTCGTCGCATCGCCGATGACCCGCCGCCCGGCATTCACCGCTATATGCCAAACGCGGGCTATGCGGAGACGCGCGCCGCCGTAGCCGCCGAATTGGCGCGCGAGACGGGCATCGCTTTCGGCGCCGCCGACGTCGTGATGACTTGCGGCGCGGGCGGCGCTCTCAATGTGGTGATGCGGACGCTGCTGGACCCCGGCGACGAGGTCATCATATTCGCGCCCTTCTTTGTGGAGTATCACTTCTATGCCGACAATCATGGCGCTTCCTGCCGCGTTGTGCCGCCCGACGAGAATTTCCTGCCCGATATGCAAGCCTTTCGCGAGGCGTTCAATGAGCGCACAAGGGCGGTGCTAATCAATTCGCCCAACAACCCGTCGGGCGTGCTGTACGGCGCGCCGCTGCTTGACGAACTCTGCGAAATCATTCGGCAGAAGGAAGCCGAATACCGCAGCGAAATCTACCTTGTGAGCGACGAACCTTATCGCAAACTGCTGTTTGACGGCTTGGAGTATCCGCACATATTCCATCATCACATTCGCAGCGTCGTGGCTACATCGCACTCCAAGGACTTGGCGCTGCCGGGGGAGCGCATCGGCTACATTGCGGCGCATCCCGCCTATGAGGGCAAGGCTGAGCTTATGGACGGGCTTGTATTCTGCAATCGAATACTGGGCTTTGTGAACGCCCCCGCGCTGATGCAGCATATAGTCCGCGCGCTGCAATCCGTAAGCGTGGATGTGGGCGAGTATCAGGCGAAGCGCGATTTCCTGTATGACAACCTGACGCGGATGGGGTATAGCCTTGTGAAGCCGCAGGGCGCTTTCTATATGTTCCCATCGTCCCCGAACCTCGATGATGTGGCGTTCACCGCCGAACTTCAAGAGCGCAATGTGCTGGTGGTGCCCGGCAGCGGCTTCGGCTTGCCCGGCTACTTTCGCATATCCTACTGCGTGGACGACCGCACGCTGCAGGGTTCGCTCAACGGCTTTGAGGCGGCGATGCGAAAGTATCGCTGATTCCGACGCGCCGCCGTTGCTAGGGTATGGCGTCTTTCAATCCGAAGCCGGTTACGGGAAGCAGCGTAGCGTCCGATTGGCGTATCGCGCCTTGCTTTACAAGCAGTTCCAAGCCTGCGAATGCCGCCGCCGCCGTGGGTTCGGCGAAGATGCCTTCTTTGCGCGCCAAAAGCGCATGCCACCGCGCAATGTCCGCGTCCGATACGGCTACGGCGGTTCCGCCGCTCTTTCGCAGCGCATCGATCGACTGCTTCAGGCGCGGCGGGTTCGCAACCGATATGCCGCCCGCGATAGTGGCAGCGCCCTCACTCAGCGGCGGGACGTTGCCGTCGCCGAAAGCGGCGGCGAGCGGCATCACGGCGCGCGCTTGAACGGCATGCAGATGCGGCATTGCATCGATTAGCCCATTGCGCTGAAGTTCGTCAAAACCCTTGTACGCGCCTATGAGCAGCGATCCGTTGCCCACGGGGATGACGATATGCTTGGGCGTCCGTCCGTCGAATTGGCGCGCGATTTCGTATGCGAATGTCTTGGTTCCTTCTAAGAAGAACGGGCTGAGGTTGTGCGAGGCATAGACAAGTCCGCGGGCGGCGGCGAAATCCATTGCGGCGTCCGTGGCGGCTTGGCGGCTGCCCTCGATGAGATGCGCCGTAGCGCCATAGACGCTAATCTGGCTGAGCTTGGCGGCGGGCGCGCTTGCGGGGGCGAATATGTGCGCCGCAATGCCGGCGCGCGCGGCGTATGCGGCGACGGACGCCCCGGCGTTGCCCGACGAGTCCTCCACCACCTCGCGCGCGCCAAACTCTTTGGCGACCGACATCAGCGCCGCCGTCCCCCTGTCCTTGAACGAGCCGGTAGGGTTCATAAACTCTAGCTTGGCGTACAGCGCCTCAAGCCCCAGCATATCGCCGAGCGCGCGCAACCGTACCAACGGCGTATTGCCTTCGCCCAGCGCAACGGCGTTGGCGGGGGAATGCAGCGGGATCGGCATATCGGACGGGGGCGCATCGACCGCCGTCGTGGTGTATGCCACATCCAGGGGCGAGCCGCATTCGGCGCAGCGCAATCGCGCCATATCGGGGGCGAACTGCGCGGCGCATTCGGCGTCGGCGCATTGCAGGCGTATGTGAGACAAGCAACGTTACCTCTAAAAGCCAAAGTTTGAGGGCATTCCAAGATATGTAGGCGAGTTAGATCAGCCCAATTTTCGCTGTGAACTAGGATGCGCGGTCAATGCGCTGATTGCGTCTCTCTTCTGACAATCTCTTGGGCGTAGCGGTCTAGCGCTTTCTGATACGCTTCCGCCAAGTTGACCAGGTCGGCAGTGGTGGCCACCAGCATTTCGCCGGCGTCGGCGATTTCCTGACGATATTCGTCAAGCGAGATTTGGCGATTGCTCTTTCGGATGTTGTGCGTTGGGCATAGCGGCGCGCGGTTTGTGATTTGGTTGGAGCCGTCTTTGGACTTGGGCGCTATGTGATCCAAATGGAAATTATTTGTTGTCCGCATAATGCTGCCGTCGGCTCTACGATTGGCGAAACCACAACACCAAGCTGTGTATCCCGACAGATCTAGCAGAAACTCCAGCATATCTTTTTCGGGGATGACGCTGGCGGGGACTTTGAATTGCCTGCCTGGTAGTTCTTTGATGGTCGGGGGCGCTGACGGATCTTCGTCGGCGCGCTCAGGCAGATCAAACGGCGCGCGGGTGATGACATCGGCGTCGGTGATGAGCGCGGGCGCATTGGCGGCGCTCTGGCTGCCGTCCACGCTGTAGCGAAACTTGGCAAACTGCCGCCGTAGAATGGTAAGCGCGCGCGGCGATATGTCGCAGGCAATCCATTGGCGGCCGTTGCGCTCCGCGGCTACCGGCACATAGGCGCATCCCGCAAAGCAGTCAAGCACAACATCGCCCGGGTTCGTGCTTGCCAAGATGATGCGCTCGGCTAAGGCGACCGGTTTCTGCGTTGGGTAGCCTGTGCGCTCCCCGGATGTGTTTATGAGCGGCTTGATGTCTTCCCAAACGTCGCGCACGAACACATCGGCGTAAGAGCGCCCTTGCTCGTCGGTGGCGGATGTGAAGAAGGGCTTGTCATAATACACGCGCTCTTGGGCGGGGTTGTGGCGATACGCCGCAGACTTGACATAGAACATTATCGTATCGTGCTTGCGGGGCCAGTATCGTCTGCTGACGCCGCCGGTGCGGTAGCTCCAGACCAGATCGTTGCGAAAGTTTTGCGCCCCGAACACGGCGTCAAGCGCAAGGCGCAGGTATGCGTTGGCGTTGTGGTCGCAGTGCAGGTAGAGGCTGCCGCTGGGCTTGAGTACGCGGTGTATCTCTATGAGGCGCGTAGCCATGTATGTCAGATAGGCGGCGGTGGCTTCGCTGTGCGTATAGCGGGCGGCGTCTATGACCTTGGCAAGCGCGGGATAGTCGTCGTCTATCCTGTCTATCCACTCTTCGTGTACGTCGTTTTCCCAGCGCCAGATGTCCTTGAACTTGGCGGCGTCATCGGCGTCCGGCCAATCTATCCCTGCGTCGATCGCATCGCGCTCGCTTCCGATGCCCCAAGCCGCCAGGGTTTCCAGCTCCCGCCTGCGCTCATCGTCGGTTAAGGGCGGGCGCAGGCTGCCGATGAAGGTTTGGTTCTTGGCGAATGGCGGATCTATGCAAACAAGGTCAATGGTCTGATTGTCGAGGCGGCGCAGCAGGCTGAGATTGTCCGCAATGAATAGGTTGCGGTTCAGCGGATAGGATGCGTTGGCTTGCATAAGGCTGCCTTCCATCTAATACCTGAGACTTGGGGCGCATTAGCGGCGCGCGCCGATTTGGGAAACGACGGATGTGTTTATACGCGGCTTGATGCCTTTCCCAGACCGTCGCGCGCGAACCGAACATGGCGTCGTAAGAGCGCCCCTACTCTTCCCACGGCGGCGGCTCGTCGAAAGGCTCATCGTTGTCTTCGGCGCGCTGCTTGCGGGCATACCACGCCTTGGCGTCAGCCTTGATTTTGGCTTCGCCAATCGCGATACCACGCTCCTCGCCTATCGTAACGCCACGCTCCTCGCCTATCGCCACGCCCCGCTCGACGCCCCGCGCTTCAGCCTCCTTCAGGTTTTCCGCGTACTTGTCTCTTATCACCGGCAGCACCATCATCAGCCTCCTGAACACTGCTCTGATTGAACGCCCGAACCATACCAGCCCGATTGTAGCCAACAACGCCGGCAACACAGCCGCGCTTATCGACTTCACCACTTCGATTATACAACCCGTTTGTGGATACTGCGCTGTTCGGCACTCGCCCATCAGCGCGTCCGCCAGCGCAATCACGCTCCACGCAAGGATTATCAGCGCGTACACCGTGCCGTGCAGCCGCTTTTCGCGCTTGGATATGCCCAGCAGGTCAACCTGTTCGTCGTCATTCGGATTTTCAGTCATCATGCCTATATGCCCCCGATGCGCGAATAAATACCACTGCTGCGGCATTCTCGCTGTTCGGCAGCATTGAGGCTGATACTATCACACAGCAGCGGCGCAGCGGATTGACCTGCTTGCAGGCATTCTCAATACATGCGGGTATGTTAAATCCAAGCCAACTTCAAGCATACTGGCGCAATCGGCAAGGTCAGAACTCCATCCGTGTCAGCGCCGTCGCCGCCCCGCAGCCCGACGCCGCCCGCCCGTGCGCCGACGGTTGGGGTTGCCGTGCCTCAGGTTGGGTTCGTTTTCGGGCTTGAGATAGCCCTCTTTGCGGTTGTCTTGCTGCAAGCCGGTTAGCGTCATTCGGTCGCGCTTGACCTTGTTGCAGGGCGGGCATAGCAGCGTTAGGTTGTCGTAGGCGTCGGAGCCGCCGTCGGCTTTGGGGCGGATGTGGTCCACTTCCAAGACACGCGGGTCGAAGCCGTAGTTTGCGCCGCAGCCTTGGCAGTACGCTCCGACGTCGTCCAGCAGCCTTTGATGCTGCTGACGGGGCGGCGGATAGCGTCTGCGCGTTTGCGCCGTGGGCGTTTGGAAGTAGGGCATTGGATCTTCGCAATCCGTGCGCTTGGGCGGCGTTGTGATATAGTGGACGTCCCCGAATGTCAGCAGGTTGGCTTGATTGGATGCGGCGGCGGCGGCGTCTTTGACGGCTAACCCCTCGGCTTGCAGGCGATGCAGCACGGTTTGGTACGCCCCTTCCCAGATGTCGATGCCAACCCATTGGCGGCCGAGGCGCTCGGCGGCGATGGGCGTTGTGGCGCAGCCGGCGAATGGGTCTAGCACGATGTCGCCGGGGTTGGACGATGCCTTGATGATGCGCTCATACAGCGCAAGCGGCTTTTGCGTGGGATAGCCGGTGCGCTCGCGCTTGATGCGCCCAACGGGGCTAAAGTTCGGCCACCAAGATTCCGGGACTTTTCCCTTTTTCAGATAAGCGTCCCGCACCTCCGGCGTCATAGCGTCTGCGATAACTCTGCCCGCGCGGTTCGTGTTTAGGCTCTTGTGGGGAATGCGAACATCATCGGCGTTGAAAGTCCAAGTATCGCCCTTTGAATAATAGAGAACGGTATCGTGCTTTCGGCTGAACTGGCGCATATTCGGGGAACCCGGGACCGTGTATGCCCAAACAATCTCATTGCGAAAGCTCTGCTTGCCGAATAGAGCGTCCATCAGCAATTTCAAATAGGCATGCGCCGTATGGTCGCAGTGCAAATAGACGCTGCCGTCGGCGCGCAGAACGCGGCGCATCTCTATTAGGCGTATCCCTAAGAACGCCAAGAACGCCGCCATATCGCTGCCGTAGGTTTCGCGTGTGGTTGATATGACCGCATAGACTTCGGGGAAGTCGCGCACGATTTCGGTGAGCCAGTCGTCGTGGACGTCCTCGATCCAGCGCCATCTGTCTTGGAAGCGGGCGCTCCGCGCGATGCTGTCGGGCGTGGCATGAAAGTCTTTGCTCTTGTTGAACGGCGGATCGGTGGCGATGAGATGGACGGATTCTGAGTTCATGCCGCGCAGCACATCGAGGTTATCGGCGTGGTATAGGGAGCGGTTGCTGAAGTTGGGTTGCGTTGGCATAGCGGGGGACTCCCGGCTTAGGCGCTTGGATTGTGCGTCAATTTCAGGTCAATCATACTATACCCGCAAGCGCCGCGAATGGCGGTTTGAGTCAGCCAAAGGTAGCGAATGCTTGACAAATTGTGTTATACTTCACAAACCTGCTTGTCAAGCAGTCTGTATGCCCTATATTCGGCAATTAGCGATTGCCGATTTCATATCGTATAATTATAATCGCAGCCGAGCAGCGCAATGACCAATGCAATGGCGAATATGATTAGAACTTCCCCGATGCTCAGGCGGCATATCGCAACCGCGCATGAGCATGTGGATCCGATAGTGGACAGATTTCAGGACAAGTTCCTAATCAAGCTCGCCGTGCGCACGGTGAAAGAGCTTATAGAGGATGACGCCACGCATATGGCGGCGGCTATATCCTACTATACGCTGCTCTCTATGTTTCCGTTGATTGTTGGACTGATTTCCGTCCTGTCTTTGTTTTGGGAAGATCCCACGGTTCAAGAACTAATTATAACCTGGGCGTCGGGCTTTCTGCCGGAATCGCAAAAGTTTATAGAGGATAGCATCCGGCCGATTATCGCCGCGCGCGGCGGGATTGGCGTATTAGCGCTCATCGGGCTGTTCTGGACGGGCAGCGCGATATTCGGCGGCATCACGCGCTCCATCAATCGGGCGTGGGATGTGCATGCCGACAGGCCGATATACCTGAGCAAGGCGCGCCAGCTCGTGATGGCGTTCATGACCGGACTGCTGTTTTTGGCGTCAATGACCATCAACACTTTCGTAGTCTTTGCCGAAAGACTGGCCGAAAGGCTACCGCTTGTGGGCGTTTTGGTGAGCAACAGCAGCGTTGCGATGCTGTACGCCGGCTCGTTTGCGCTTATCTTCATAGTCTTCCTGATGCTCTACAAGTATGTGCCGAATGCCAAGACATACTGGAAGGATGTATGGGCGGGAGCGCTGGTAGCCGCCGCGCTGTTTGAGATAACCGAGTATGCGTTCATCCTGTATCTGAGCAGGTTCGCCGGCTTCGCCAATGTCTATGGAGCGCTGTCGCCGGTAATTGTGCTACTGATATGGTCATATGTGGGCGGGCTTATCCTCATTCTGGGCGCTGAGGTTAGCTCAGAGTACGGGCGGCTTAAGCGCGGACTCGAGCGCGGCAGGGTGGCGCTCGGCTAACCAAGCGGCGGCGGCGGTTTCGCTATCCCTTCGATAGCGTCTAGCATCCGCTTGCGGCGTTGCGCTGACACAACCCTTACTTACCCCCCTTTGCGTCTCTACTTCCCCGTGTTCGCTTGCGGCGCGGGGCTAATTCTGTCTAACGCCCGAACCGGTAGCCTCGCCTACGCCGCTTATGTCTTCGTCTGTGTCTATCCGCAGGAAGGCGAAACTGCGCCCGCGCGGTTCGGGCTACGTTACCCATACTTTGAGGTCGGTTATCTTCATATCGAGATGCCTTTCGGATGCAACGGGATGCGAGCGTCGGCGCTCGCGGGTCAGTATATCAGGTAGCGGGACGCGGCGGGCGCCGGGGCGTGATTGGCTTGTGAATAGGGGCGGGGTGTCTGTACACTTGCGCTATGCGAATTAGGGCAATCAACAGGGTTCGGACGCCTGCCGATGCGGTGGGCGTGATGCGCGGCGTGTTCTACGGCTGGTGGCTGGTGGGCATTGCCGTGGTTTTGCTGACGCTGATGGCGGTGTCGGTGTTTCAGGGTTTGGGGACGTTCCTGGTGGCGCTGCAAACGGAGTTCGGCTGGAGCCGCACCGTGCTATCAGGGGCGTTTTCGCTGTCGAGGGCGCAGGGGGCGGTGATAGGGCCGGCCGAGGGATGGCTCATCGACAAGGTGGGCAATCGGCGGATGATCCTGTTCGGCTACTGCCTAATGGCGTTTGGGTTTCTGCTGTTTTCGCAGGTGGGGAATAGCGCGTTCTGGGACTTGGGCGTATTCGCGATTGAGAGCGGGGTGTGGCATTTTTACATAGCGTTCATCACGATTAGCTTAGGGTCGGGGGTTGGCGGCTGGCTGGCGATAATGTCGCTGATGAACAACTGGTTCGCGCGGCAGCGGTCGCTGGCGATAGCGACGTCGATGTCGGGGATACACTTGGGCGGGCTGCTGGTGCCGGCGCTGGCGCTGGGCATAGAGATGTACGGGTTTCGGTGGACTACCTTCGGCATCGCGGTGTTTCTGATAGCGCTGATACTGCCGGTGTATGCGGTTTTGCGGGACAAGCCTGAGGATATGGGACTGCTGCCGGACGGCGATCCGCCCGCGGGCCGGCGGCAGCGCGGGCGGGCGCAGACACAGGCGCAGGGCGGCGCTGCTTTGGATGAAGAGCCGGAGTTCACGGCGGCGCAGGCATTGAGGACGCGCGCCTTTTGGATACTGACGATAGTTCATATGTCGTCGAGCGTGTCCATAGTAACGCTGGCGCTGCATCTTGCGCCCAAGCTGACGGATATGGGGATGTCGTTGAGCGGGGCGGGGACGGTGGTGCTGATATACACGCTGTTGGCGCTGCCCACGCAGTTCGTCGCCGGTTGGCTTGCGGACAGGATGCCCAAGCCGCCGCTGATATTCTTTTTCATACTGCTGCAGGGCGTGGCGATAATGATAATCGCGGTGTCGGAGCAGGTGTTCACGGCGCTGATATTCGCGCTTCTGTACGGGATAGGCTTCGGGGGGCGGATACCGCTGCTGACGGCGATACGGGGGGAGTATTTCGGGCGCAAGGCGTTTGCCACGATAATGGGGCTGTCGCAGATGCCGAACAACATAGCGATGATATTCGCGCCGCTGTTCGCGGGGTTTATGTTTGACTACACGGGGACATACCTGATTCCGTTTGCGTTCTTCGGGCTGCTGAATGTGCTGGGGGCGTTTCTGATGCTGTCGGTGAAGCGGCCTAAGATGGCGGCGGGGGCTTAGCGTAAGGGCGCCGGTCTGCGTGGGGTTTTAACGCAAAGGGGGTAAGGCGCAAAGGGGTTGGGTTAGGGGCTATGCGGCGGCGCAAAGACGCGGGAGTTATGGGCGGCAGAGGGCTTCTTGGATGTGGCGGTGGTAGTCGCCGGTGATTAGGCCGGACGGGAAGACTTGGGCTTCCATATCGGCGACGGCGAATATCCAGTGGTCGATGGTGGGGGTAGCTTGGGATTCGGCTATGGCGGTTAGGACAGCGGGTATGCGGGCTTTTTTGTGGGCGCACATTTGGCGGGCTTCGGCTTCGAAGACGGCGCGGGCTTCGATTTCGGAGAAGTCGTTGGATATGTTGGGAGTGAACTCGAGGCACGCGGCGAGCAGCAGCGGCAGGACGGCGAGTGTCAGCGCTAGGGATTTCATGGGGCGTATTGTATCACGATGGGCGTGGGCGTGCGTGTTCGGGGGGAGAATTTGACGCAAGGAAGCGAAAGGCGCAAAGGGTTGGAGGGGTGTGCGGCGCTATCTGATTAGGTTTAGGATTTGCTTGGCTTGGGTGGTAAGGGCTTGGTCGGTGGTGAGGGATAGGGCGCGCTCTATGTCGGCGATGGCGAGATCGGGGCGCTCGGCTATGAGATAGACTTGACCGCGCAGCAGGTATAGGCGGGCGTCTGACGGCTTGAGGTTGACGGCGGATGATAGGTCGGCTAGGGCGGCGTCGACGTCTTGGAGCGCGAAATAGACGCGGGCGCGGGCGAAGTGGGCGTCGGCGAGCGCGGGGTCTAGTTGGATTGCGCGGGTGAGGTTTATGAGCGCGCTGTCGGCGTCGCCGCGGTCGGTGAATATGAGTCCTCGATAGTAGTAGGCTTCGGGGATTTCGGGTTGGATGCGGAGGGCGCGGTTGAGGTCGGCGACGGCGTTTTGGGCGTCGCCGAAGGCGTAGTACACGGACGCTCGGGCGGCGTAGGCTTCGCCGTATTGGGGGTTGAGGCGCAGCGCTTCGTTGAAGGCGTTGAAGGCGTTTCGCATCTGTGCTTGCTCGCGGAGTTCAATGCCGCGCTGGTACGCCGCTTCCGCTTGCAGCGCTTGGACTTCGGGGGACTCGCCGCCGCAAGCGAGGGCTAGGATGCAGAGCAGGGCGGGGGCGAATAGGGACCTATTAAGTTGCAGCGCCGTTAGGTTGAAACACCCGCGGCAAATCCGATAGCGGCGGATGCTGACGGATTGTAAGTTCAAATACCATTGCGGTATGAGAACACGGATTGGCGGGGCGGGTTTGCGGTCTGGCATAGCGTTCTGATAGGATTAGGGTGTTCACGAATGAAGGCAAGCCTAGATAGATGGCGGGGATGCCGTATGTGTATGCCGTACAACGAATTCGAAGATGAACCCACTGTAGTCGACACTCCATGCGCTACTTCTCCGATTTCGGGGCTGTATGTTGATGTGGAGAATCTGCAAGCGCAGGAATTCGCTCAGCAATTCCTCGTCGGCCTGGTAGAAAATTGGCTATCGAGTGTTCCGCCTTTGGGGATAATTCGCGTGTATGTAAAGGCTGATATGAAGATTCTGTGGGAGATGTGGACGGACAGCAAATTCCCGGAAGTTGAGGTTGTTGTGGACGGCGTGCAACATTTCAGTCGGAAATCTTCCAAGAATTCCGCCGACATTGCGCTTTCGTTGGATGCGATTTGCGATCTGATGACGGATCGTGTGCAGCATGTTGTTGTTGTGAGCGACGACAGCGACTTTGTAGCATTGTTTGGCAAGATACATGAACTTCACAAGCAGGTTGATTCTTCTCAAACGCCGTTTCTGTGGATAATGACGAATAGGGATCATACGCGCTCACAAGTGGTCGAGAGCTTCTTTCCGAACATTTACATTCGCAAGATAGACATAGACCCTCGCACATCTGAAGACGATAACCCTACGCAGTCAGATGCGGGCAGGTCGGCGCAGCTCATACCGAGCGATAGCGTAGATGGAAATCCTTCCAATAATGAAGTCGCTATGGCGATTATCCAGGACATACCCGTAGGTCAGTTTAGGAGCACCGAGTGCCATCCGATAATTAAGGAGTATTGGCCGAGCTGCGATTTGGCAACACTGGATAGCGCTCAGTTTGGGCAACAGCTTATTGCCCACATCTTGCCGATACTGAAGAAATATGGCGTGACGCGCAACCCCACTTCACGGCAGTACGAGATGACTGAGAATGCCAAAGAGCAACTCAGGGTTCAGCTTGTGCGGTTGCAACTAGATTAGGGTTTGCGCTGTTTCGGCTATTCGGTTGGGCGGGATCCGCGCGTATTGGGCTAGAACCACTCCTTTTTGTTGACGACGTATGTGCGCTCGAATTCTTCGTCGGACTTGGTGAGGTATATGATGCCCTCAATCAGGGCGATTAGGGATATTGCGATTGTGCCGATGAAGAGCGGCAACATTCCGATGAAGAAGATTAGTAGGTGGATTATGCCTGCGGTTTTGTAGCCGAGGTAGAATTTGTGGATGCCGAGTCCGCCGAGCAGAATTGCGAACAAGCCTGCGACGATTTTCTCTTTCTTTGCGTCTGACGCGCCGGCTCCTAGCGCGCGGTAGATTTGGACAGCCTTGTCGTCTTGGGGCTCGAAATCTACATAGTCTCCGCGCCGTGGCGGTTCGGTTTCGTTCCATTCCGCGCCGACGAATGTGTAGCGGTTGTCGTCGTCGCAGGTGATGACGCCTGAGTTTTCTTGTATGGAGTAGCTGAGTACTCTGCCTTTCATTGCCGCGTATTCCTTTCGCTGATGGTACGGGGTTGCCGCGCCGTTTATTCGTTTAGCAGCCAGGCGGCGGCGCGCTCGGCTATCATGATGGTGGTGGCGTTGGTGTTGGCGCGCACTACGTCGGGCATGATGGATGCGTCTATTACGCGCAAGTCGTCGATGCCGTGTACGCGGCAGTACTGGTCGACTACGGCGGTTGGGTCGGACGCGTCGCCCATTTTGCAGGTGCCGGATGAGTGGTGCTGCGTGCCTACATTCGCCATAAGCCACCTGTCGAGGGCGTGGTCGTCGCGGAGTTCTTCGTCGGACGGGGTTAGGCGCTCAAGCAGGATGCCTTCGTATTCGGGGCTTTTGGCGATTTCTATGCAGAGGCGTATTGCGCCGCGCATGCGCTCTCTGTCAAATGGATCGCTGAGGTAGTTGTAGTTCAGGATGGGCTGCTGGGCGGGATCGGCGGACGCTAGGCGCAGGGTTCCGGCGGTAACCGCTTTTTGGAGCGCCACGCTGAAGCCGGTGTATGTGCCTTCTTCGTCCAAGTCCACATTGGCGGGGCGGTGTTCGCTGGTCATTAGGATGGGGCTCATCTGCATGTCGTTGCGGTGGGGCGAGTTGGGCGTGGTGTAGCGCATGCCCACTTGAATGGACGGGGCGAATACATCGGCTATTTCAATGGCGGTTCTGAACGGGATGAAGGCGGAGGGATGGTCGCGCAGGTTTTCGCCGACGCCGGGGAGGTTGTGGAGTACGTCGATGCCGATTTCTTGGAGATGGGCGGCGGGGCCGATGCCGGATAGCATGAGGGTTTGGGGGGAGTTGATTGCGCCGCCGCTGAGTATGATTTGGTCGGCATAGACGCTGAATGTTTCGCCGCCGCTCTGCGCTTGGACGCCGATGGCGCGGTTGCCGTCGAATAGGATGCGGTGGACTAGAACATCGCCGCGGATGGTGAGGTTCAAGCGGTGGCGGACTTGGGATAGGTAGGTGAGGGATGCGCTCATGCGGACGCCGTCGACGTTGTTGAGCGGGCGGGGGCCTACGCCGGTGGATTCGGGATGATTTTGGTCGAGGGTTTCGGGGAAGCCGAGCGCTAGGCAGGCGTTCCAGAACGCTTTGGCGGTGGGCAGGACGTCGGCTTTGTTGTAGCGGCGCACGGGGATGGGGCCGTCGGAGCCGTGGAAGTCGTCGCCGCCGAAAGCGAGGTCGGTTTCGCTTTTGCGGAAGTAGGGGAGGCAGTTGACGAAAGCCCATTCGGGATTGCCGAGTTCCGCCCATTCGTCGTAGTCTTCGGGGATGCCGCGAAAGAAGACTTGGCCGTTGATGGAGCTTGAGCCGCCGATGACCTTGCCGCGGGGGACGATGAAGGGGTCTCTGCCGGGCGTTGCGCTGGCGGTGTAGTTCCAACTATGGGCGTCGGGGCCGTATGCGGAGAGCCAGGGGTTGTTGCCTTGCTTGACATTTTCGGGCAAGTGGTCGATGTCGGGGTAGTCGGGTCCGGCTTCCAGGAGCAGCACGGCGCGGTCGGAGTCTTGAGTAAGGCGGGTTGCGAGGACTGAGCCTGCGGAGCCTGCGCCGATGATGATGTAGTCGTAATGCACGATGCGCCTCCTTGGGTGGTGCGGCTTGGGCGATATGGGATGCGGGTTTGGGGCGGTGGGTTGGACTTGTGTCGATGGACTGGTTTTGCGGTAGTGGGTTGGACTTAGGATTTGGCGTAATCGGATAGGGCTTTGATGTGGTTGTTGAGCGCGGGAATGCCTGGGTTATCGGGGTTGTTTTGGGCGATGTCGAGCGCGAACTGGCGTAGGCTTTCGGCGTTGGCGCGATGATACCGCGCGCCCCACTCTTTGCATACGTAGTACTTGCCGGCATACTCTTTTGTCGTCCAATACCTAGGATGTCCGTTAATTAGCGCTCCGAATTCTATCTTCTGTAGAAGCGCATGATTACCGATATTGACGCCTAAGACACTTTTGCAGTAGTCAGAATCCATCAAGTTGTCTATGGTTTCAGCGTCAAGAAGCGTCGGATGTTCCTCGAGTAGGGTTGCCATCAAAGCTTGCACAATGCCCTGGAATCCGGCGGGCGCATCCGCGGTTATTTTTGTCCGGTTACGGGTGTTTTCGTTCACTGCGCTTGTCGTATCTGCCAGGTTAAGAAGCTTGGCGGCGCGGACGAATAGTTCGGATGTGTCGGCGACGGCGGCGGACTTTTCGAGCGTGTCGCGCATTAGGTCGGCGAAGGCGTGGTTGGTTATGAGACGCCATTCGGCTTGGTGGTACTCGCTTTGCAGCGCGGCGAAGATGGCGTCTAGGGGCTTTTGGACGCCGGGATTTACTTTTGGGGAAACGAAGTATATGTGAAATTTCTGCCCGGTCTGCCCGAATGGAGCGTAGGCGTGTAGGAGCATGTAGGCGCGCAGAAGTTTCTTGAGAACGATGTCGGCGGTGCCGCCCGTGTAGTTCAATCCGTTTTCGTGGAAGGCGACGTCTAGCGCGTGAACGCCGCTGTTCAGGTCTATGCCTACGACGTCTATTTCGCCCTGCTTGATGAGCTGGGCGGCATTGTTGGTCTGCTTGAATACCTTGCCGTCGGCGTCGAACTTTCGCTTCATATCCAGGAACATTGCCTCAAGTTCGGCGTCCGATTTGCGCGCTGCCCAATGTTCGGACGGCTTCCAGTTGGTTTGCACAAGCCAGCAATGCTTGACGTGTCTTAGGTATGAGTAGCAGAGCGATTCGCCTATCTCTAATTTCATAGTTCGGCATTCCCCCTTGAGTGTTGGTTTGTTCAAGGTTGAGGGTATGGCGGGTATTATCCATTATTGAGGGCGGTTTGCCAATCGGCTAGTATCTGCGCGTCGTGGGGGAAGGGCAGGGGGGGCAGCGCGTCTAGGGGGATGCGCTTGGCGTCTTGGGCGTCGTGGCCGGGGGCGAGCGCGCCGCCGATGGCGTGGGCCGCATAGACTATCAGGATGACGGGGCTGTCTTGGAGGGAATAGACGCCTATGAGGGCGTCGAGCGCGACGTCTAGGCCGGTCTCTTCTTTCATTTCGCGGATGGCGGCATGCTCTACTACTTCGCCTCTGTCCACATAGCCGGAGGGGAACGCCCATTTGCCTAGGTGCGGCTCTACGCCGCGCTTTACCATCAGCAAGCCGTCGGCGTCGGCGTTCAATATGACTACCGCCACTTTGGGATCTAGGAACACGATGAAGCCGCAGGCGGGGCAGACGGGGCGCATTCTGCCGTCGATTCGCTTTTGCGAAAGACGGCCGCCGCAACGCTGGCAGAAGTTTATGTCGTTTGGCATATCATCGCTCTCATATATCGGCGGCTCAGTGGTGGGCTCGCGCGCGGTTATGTTATCACGCCGTCGGGATATGCGCTTGTTGGGGAATTGGCTCCTTATCCTACCTCTATAGATATAGATAAGAATGGGCGGGCGATAGATATATGCGGGTAGGCTTAGGCGGCGTGAAAAGCATGCGGCAGGGCGTTGTGGTGAAATTTCGCTTAACAACCGAGATGGCTACACAAAATTATCGGGCGCAAGATGGGGCGGTTGTGATACAATTTGCTGCGTTCTTGGGAATGCGGCGCTGCGTTAGGGTGGCGCTTTGAGTTATCGGCAGATTAGGTTAGGCAGGCGATGATGCGCGGAGCGCTAGACGGGATAACGGTTCTTGACTTGACGCAGCAGAAGCCGGGGGCGCAGGCGGGGATGTTTCTGTGCGATAACGGCGCGCGCGTGATACGGCTTGAGCTTCCTGACGCTGAGAATGACCGCGCCGCGCCCGGCTATATGATTTGGGACCGCGGCAAGCAGAGCGTCGCCCTGGACATTGCGGCGCAGCGGGATGCGTTTCGCAAACTGGCGCATAAGGCGGACGTGCTGCTGGAGGATTTCGCGCCATCGTCGGAGTATCAGCAGGTTGTTGATTATGATGATCTGCGGCGCATCAATCCGCGCCTTGTTCATTGCTCCATCACTGCATACGGCAAGCGGGGGCCGTTGCGCGACGAACCGGCGGACGAAAATCTGGTGATGGCGCGAATGGGAATTTTGGCGTCTCAGCCGGGGTTTCGGCCGGGGCCGGTGCATGTGGTTCATCCGGTAGTCAGTCTCGGCGCGGCGGTTTTGGCGGCGCAGGGGGTTGCGGCGGCGCTGTACGCGCGCGAAAAGACGGGCGCGGGGCGCAAGGTGGACACTTCGGTTATGGCGGGGGCGCTGCTGTTTGCGCCAAAGGTGATAGGCGAACATTATGAGCAGCGGCCGTTTCAGCTGACGCCGGCGGGCGGCGGGCCGTTTTACAGCGTGTTCGAGTGCGCCGACGGGGAATGGATTCAGATAGCCTGCATACACGCCGGCTTTGTGGACATAGCGGCGTCGGTTATGGGCATAGCCGAAACGCTTGCGGATCCGCGCTACGGGGACGGGCGGCGGCCGGTGAGCGAAGAGGCGCGCAGCGAATTGTTCGATATTGTGGCGCGCACGATAAAGACGAAACCCTGCGCCGAATGGGAGCGCATCTTTGAGGATGCGGATGTGCCGTATATGCGGGCGTCCACCACGGAGCGGGGAATGGACAACGCTCAAGTCATCGCCAACGATATGGTGGCGCGGTTGGATGATCCGGTTATGGGCGCGGTCGATCAGATGGGCAATCCCATCAAGTTCAGCGAAACGCCGGGCGAAGTGAGTAGGGGACGGCCGGTTAGAGGGGAGCATACTGCCGCCGTGTTGTCCGAAATCGCGGACGTTGATCTGCCAAGTCCCGCCGTCGTTGAAGCGCGCAGCGATGCGCCGCCGTTGGATGGCGTGCGCGTTTTGGAAATGACCAATGTTATCGCGGGGCCCGCCGCCGGCAAGTGTTTGGGGGATTTGGGCGCTGACATAATCAAGATGGAGCCGCCCTACGGGGATATATCGAGGATGTCGGGATCGCAGTTTTTTCTGCATCTGAATTCCAACAAGCGGTCGGTATCGGTGAACACCAAGACGGCTGAGGGGCAGCGAATAGCGCGGCAGATCGCGGTGAAAGCGGACATAATGTTGGCGAATATGCGGCCGGGCGCAACGGATCGAATGGGGCTTAGCGCCGAATATCTGCAGCCGCGCAACCCTGGGCTCATTCACGCTCACACAACGGCGTTTGGGTGGTCGGGTCCGTATTCGCACCGTCCGGGGCTTGATCCGCTGGCGCAGGCGCTGATGGGATTGCAGCGCGCGCAGGGGGGACGGGACAATCCGCCGGTGTTTCTGGCGCAGCTTGCGCCGACGGACTTTGCGTCCGGCAGCATGCTTGCGCTGGGGGCGGTTATGGCGCTGTACGCAAGGGAGCGCAGCGGCGCCGCCCAAAAGGTGGACTGCAATCTGCTGAACGCCGGCGCCGTATTGCGGGGCGACGACTTTCTGCGCTATGAAGGCAAGCAACCGCCGCGCATTGCCGATAAGGGACAGTTCGGGCTGAGCGCGCTTCATCGCTTGTATTGGACGCAGCAGGGCTGGTTCTATCTGATAGCCGAAACGCAAGCCGATTGGGAACGGCTATGCGATGCGATAGGGCGCGGCGATTTGTCGGCCGATGCGCGCTTTGCGTCTCAATCGAAGCGCGCGCAGAACGATGGTGCGCTGGCGGATTTGCTGACGGATGCCTTCAGTCGACGGGCGGCGAGCGAATGGGTTGGGACGTTGAGGGCGGCGGGCGTTCAGTGCGCCGAGGTTACCGAAAACTACAATGTGGGCTATTTCCAAGATCCGCATACGGCGGCGGAGGGGACATTCGTGGAGCATCAGCATCCGGTATATGGCAGGATGCGCTACTGCGCGGAGGGGCTTAAGTTCGGGGAGACGCACAGGATTGCGGGCAAACCTACGCCGTTGTTGGGGGAACACAACCGCGAGGCGCTGGGGGCGCTTGGCTACGGGGCGCAGGAAATCGCAGATCTGTATGAGCGCGGCGTTCTGACTACTGAGACGCCGACGCAAGAGGCGCAGCGCTAACCGATGAGCAGCGGCAACCACGACGGTTCGATAGCCTGCGCGCGCTGCGGTTCGCAGAACCCCGCCGATTATCGGTTCTGCGGCGAGTGCGGGAACGCGCTGTCTGCGGCGGGGGCCGAAACGCTGTCTGCGCCATCCGAACCGGTGGTTGCGCCGGGGTTCACAGCGCCGTCTGTTGAATCCGCGGCCGAACCCGAAATTCCGTCTGCGCCATCCGAACAACCGACGGCAGTGCATCCGTTCACAGAACCGCTGTCGGATGCGGCGGCCGCTCCTTCAACTGAAGCCGTTCCTGAATCCGCTGAGTTCGTGGAACCGCCCCCAACGGCTTCAGCGCCTGAGTTCGCAGCGCCGTCCCCGGATGTGTCCGGCAGATTGCGGTTGCGGGTTACGTTGTTGCTGTCGGCTGCGGGGTTGCTGCTGCTAGCGCTTATGGCGCTCGCGGTATCGGGCGATGTGCGGTGGACGGCGGCGCCGTTGGGGCTTGCGGTGGTGTGCGCGGTGGTGGCGGTGGGCGGGCTGTCGGGCAGGGCGTTTGCGGTGTTTCTGACGGATATGGCGAGCTTGTTCGGGCGTGGTGGGTCCGCGGCTAACGCAAAGGCGCAAGGGCGCGAAGATCGGGATGCCTCGTCTGTGCAAGCGCCGTCGCCGCAAGCGGATGCGTCGATTACGCAAACACTATCGCCTCAGCCAGCAGCACCGCCTATTCAGCCGCCGCCGCAACCTGCAGCGCCGATTACGCAATCTGTTGCGCCACATATTCAGACGCCGCCGCCTGCAGCGCCGATTACGCAAGCGCTGCCGTCAACCGCCGCGCCTGTGCCTGAGATACCAAGCGCGGCCGGGGCGGCTATGCCTGCGCCGTCGATGACATCCGTCGACGATGCGCCGGGCCGCGTTGCGGCGCGCGCGCCGGCTCAAGACGATACGGGCAATGTGTATTACTGGGGTTTCTTGGAGCACCAGTGGGGGATGTTTGCGGGTCTTTTGGGCGCGGCGCTGATGGCGTATAGCCTTTACCGCTTCCCGCAGGGTCCGCCGACTACGCAAGCATGGTGGTGCTTCTGCTTGTCTATTCCGCTGGCGCTTGGGGCGGTGTTCGCGATTGACGGCAGGTGTTCGCGGTTTGCGCGGCGGTTTGGGGCGGGCAAGCGCGCGTCGTTTGAGATGCGCTCGCTGCTGCCGTGGGCGGCGCTGGGCGCGATTGTGCTGTTTGGGGCGGCGGTTCGGTTGTATAACCTGGACGAATTTCCGCCCGGCTTGTGGTTCGATGAGGCGGATAACATATTGCAGGCGCAGCACATCTTGAACGAACCCTCCACGGTGGGGGCGTTCTCTGCGTTCACCAATCTTCCTACGGCTTTCTTGGTTCCGATTGCGCTGGTGGTGAAGCTGGCGGGCGTGTCCATAACGAGCGCCAGGCTGGTGGCGGCGGCGTTTGGGCTGGCGGGAATCGTGGCGATGTTTCTGATGATGCGGCATATGGGGGGGACGCTGTTCGGGCTGATAGCCGCCTTCCTGACCGCCGCGATGCGCTGGGACATCAACTGGAGCCGCATCGGGATGCACGGCGTAACGATGACCTTCTTCACTGCGATTACGGCGTGGCTGACCTACCGCGCGCTTCGCAGCGAGCGAATGGCGGACTTTGCGCTGGCGGGCGCGGCAATGGGATTGGGGATGTGGTTCTACACGCCGTTTCGCCTATTCCCGCTGGTGATGGGGATTGTGGCGCTACACGCCTTGATATTCACGCGGACGGCGCGCAAGCGGTTGCTGATAAACTTCGGGGTATTGGCGCTGTTTGCGGCATTTGTTTCGCTGCCGGTGCTTCAGTTTGCGGCGACGCAGCCGGAAGAGTTCTTTCGGCGCTCTAGCGCGGTGTCCATATTCGCGCATGTGCCTGAGGGCGAAGCGGCAAGCGCGGTGAGGAACAACCTGCTGCGCCATCTGAGAATGTTTCACTTCGAGGGCGATCCGAATGGACGGCACAACATACCGGGCGAGCCGATGCTGGATACGCTTTCGGGATTGCTGATGCTTGCGGGGCTTGCGGTAGTGGCGTTCCGATGGCGCAACGCCGCTATGTTCTCGCTGCCGTTCTGGGTATTGATTATGATAATTCCCGGGACGCTGTCTATTCCGTGGGAATCGCCGCAATCGCTTCGCAGCATCGCGGTCATTCCCGCGGTGATAGCGCTAATCACGCTGGCGGTGGGCGGCATATGGCAGAGCGGTCGCGCGCTGAAGCTGCCCATAGCGCGCTATATCGCGCCGATAGCGGCGTCGGCGCTGCTGGCGGTTATCGCATACGCCAACATCGAGGCGTACTTTGAGGAACAGGCGAACGATCCGGATGTGTACAGCGCGTTCTCCACATCGGATACGCTTATGGCGAGGGATTCGGCGGATCAGATTCGCAGGGGCTACAATCCGATGGTGTCGCGGCAGTTCAAGTTCAGCTCAACGGCGGATCTGTTTGGCAGCGGCTTCTATCGTGAAACGATTGCGGCGCCTGCTAATATACCACTGTCGCCTAGCCAGGTTTGGCGCGGCGCGGCGATATACTTGGAGCCGCGCGAGTCGGGGTTTTACGATACGCTTAGGGCGTACTATCCTACGGCGGACTTTCGCGAGGTTCGCGCGCCGTCGGGCGGGGAAGCACTGTACTATGCGGCGTATATCAGCGACGCGGATCTGCGGGCGGCGCAGGGGCTTGTGGAGCGGCGCACTGCTGCGGACGGCGATGTCATCGAGCGCGTCAAGAGCGATACCCAAAGCGTATGGATGCTGGAGGCGGGGGCGAATGACACGCCGTTCGATGTGGAATGGCGGGGGGCGCTGCACATAACCCGACCGGGCGAATATACGCTGGCGCTGGCGAGCGATTCGGATGCGAGCGTACTGCTTGACGGCATAGCGTTGCTTTCTCAAGACAACCCGCAGGTAAAGATAGAGCCGGCGGTTGGGCTGCATGCGCTTGATGTGAGGGCGCATGTGGCGGACAACGCCGGGGCGCTGCGCCTGCTGTGGCAACCGCCGCCGTTGGAACAGGATGAAGATGGTGGGAACGATGAAAGGGAATCAGAAGCCAAACTGCAGCCGCTTGCGCCGATTCCTATCGAGCATCTGTACAACGGGGATGTGCGGCCAATCGGTTTGGCGGGGCGCTTCTTTGTGGGCGGCGATGCGGCGACGCTGGACGATTTGGGCGACGCCGTTCCGGACGCAATGCAGCTGACGGCGGGCATAGGCGGCGCATTCTGGTACAACGCCGTGGTGGACGCGCCGTATGTGGCGGTGTGGGACGGCAGCATTGCGGTGTCCAAAAGCGGGTTGCATCGCTTCAGGTTCGGGGGCATTCACGGGAATATGCGGGTTCTTATAGACGGCGAAACGCTGATAGACACGCGCGGGGACAGGGAAGTCGAGCTGGAGCTATCGGCGGGCGAGCATCGGATTCGGCTGGAGTACGAACACGGCGGGGGATCGCCGTTCTTCGAGTTGCTGTGGACGCCGCCGGGCGAGGGTACATCGCGAATACCGCCTGAGCGGCTTACGCCTGCGTGGGAGAATTTGTTCCGTGTTGTGGACGGGGAGTGAATGGGTTCAAGCGGTGAGTTTTAACGCAAAGACGCAGAGGCGCAAAGTTGGTTAGTGTAGTTTTCACATAGCCGTTTCTTCGGCGCGCAGGCTTACGCCGTTCACATTGGGGATCGGATCGTCAAACTGCAAACCTAGGATAATCCAACCCTCTAGCACGCTTTGCAGTTCGATTCTGCATTCTTCCAGTGTGTCCGCATTTGCCCATACGCCTTGAAGCGGCGGTATTTCGCCGTAGAAAGTGCCGTCGCCTAGGATCTTGTATTTGGAATTTCGCATTGCAGCGTCGATGTAGGCGGTTAGCATAGTTTTCACGCAACCCTTTCTTTGACGGAAATGTTGATGCCGTCTATCTCAGGAAGTATGTGTCCAAGATCCAACCCTAGAATTATCCAACCTTCGAGACCGCTCTGCAACTCGTCGCGGCACTGCTCAAGCGTGTCCTCGTTGGCATAGACACCCTGTATTCCCGTGACTTCGCCATAGACGGTTCCGTCGCATAGCGTCTCGAACTTGGCGTTTCGCATTGCGGCGGCAATATAGTCGGTCAGCATAGTTTTGTCCTTATGCCATCATATCATCCGAACCATTCGACCTTGCGAACTTGGTTGAAAGTGTATCACACGAGGTTGTGATATACTGCCCATCGTTGGTTTTGCGAATTGCGGGCAGGTAGGCCGGAGGGACGCGATGTTTGATGTTGTGATACTTGGCGGCAGCGTAGTAGATGGGACAGGCGCGGCGGCGTATGGCGCGGATGTGGGCGTGAAGGGCGATGCGATAGCGGCGATTGGCGATCTATCGCAGGCGCAGACGCGGCGCGTTATCAGCGCGGTCGGGTTGACGGTGGCGCCGGGCTTTATCGACACGCATACGCATTCGGACGCTGTGTTGCTGCTGGATCCGCAGCATGCCGCCGGGCTGCGGCAGGGCATCACCACTGAGATTTTGGGGCAGGACGGGCTGTCTTACGCGCCGCTGTCGGCTGAGAACTATCGCCTCAATCGGCGTTACCTTGCGGGGCTGCTGGGCGAACCGCCCGTAGATTTGGATATGAGCAGCGTGGCGGCGTTTCGGTCTCACTATCATAACAAGACCGCAATCAACACCGCCTACTGCATACCGCACGGCGCAATTCGGCTTGAAACGGTCGGTTTCTATGACAAGCCACTGACGGGCGATGTGCTTGACAAGGCGAAGCGGCTCATACGCGAGGGGATGGAGCAGGGCGCTGTGGGGCTTGCCACAGGGATGTCCTACTTTCCGAATGCGTGGAGCGACACGGACGAACTTGTGGAACTCTGCAAGGTGGTCGCCGAGTGCGGCGGCGTGTATGTTACGCATCTGCGCGATGTGAACACGGAGCGCGGCTTTGGCGGCGGCGATGTGCCGGAGGCGCTTGAGATTGGCAGGCGTTCCGGCGTCAAGGTTCACTTTTCGCACTACCGCACGCAGCCGGAAACCGCCGGCAGGGTCGCCGAGCGCGTGGAACTGATCGACAAGGCGAAAGCCGAGGGCGTGGATTGCACGCTTGAGCTTTACCCGTATCCCACCGGCAGCAGCTACCCGATACGCTACCTGCCGAGCGCGGCCAACGACGGCGGCCCCGACGCTCTGATGGAGCGGTTGCGCGATTCCGACGAGCGGCTGCGAATGCTCGACTATATGCGGCAGCGTCCCAACGATTTGGCGCTTGCGGTGTTCACGCATTTGCCCAACAACCGCCATCTCGAGGGTATGAGCCTGCGCGATGCGGCGGCACAGCGCGGCGCATCGACGGAAGAGACGCTGTTTGATTTGCTGATCGATGAGGAGCTGCAGGTGGGCTATCGGGGAGCGCCGCCGGACAGCGTGGCGGTATGGCGGCAGGTTAGCCGCGACTGCGTGGAACTGCTGTCTAGGCCCGATTATATGGTGGGCAGCGACTCCATCCATGTGGGCGGGATGCCGCATCCGCGCGCCTATGGCTGCTTCCCGCGCTTCCTAGGGCGGCTGCGGCGCAGTTTTGGGATGCTGACGCTTGAGGGAATGGTGCAGCGCATGACGGACAATCCGGCGCGCCGCTTTGGGCTTAGCGGGCGCGGGCGCATCGAGCGGGGCGCATTCGCCGACATTGTGGTGTTCGACGCTGATCGCATTATCGACAACGCCACTTATGACGACCCTTGCCAATTCCCTGCGGGCATCCCATATGTGCTTGTGAACGGGCGAGTTGCGGTGGACAGCGAGCGCTGCACGGGGACGATGGCGGGGCGGGCGATTCCTTGAGACGGCGGCGTTCAGTAAGGCGATATGTGATTGGATGCGCTGACATTCGAGCAAGTCTTGGCGGTGGCGGCAATCGTGTTTCTGGGGGCGCTGGTCTTCAGCACGATAGGCTTCGGCATAGGCGTAACATCCATACCGCTGCTGTTGCTGCTGCTAGATCCGCAGACCTCGGTGGTGCTAATCAACAGCGTATCGCTGCTGATGTTCGGCTTGGTGATATGGCAGACGCGGCGGCATATTCCGTATCGGCGCATGCTGCCATTCGCGGCGGCGGGTATTTGCGGCGTTCCCGTGGGCGTGTTCTTTCTGAGTTCGGCGGATACGGCGCTGCTTCGGATAGCGATAGCGGCGCTCATAATCGCGCTGACGCTGCTCGCCGTGTTCAACCGACGCTGGGCGCTGCCCGAATCCGTCCCAGTGGGCGTAGGCGTGGGCTTTGCGGTGAGCGTGATGCTGAACGCATTCGGGGTAGGCGGGGCGCTGATGGTTCTTGCGCTGCTGTCGCGGCGGTTTTCGCAGCCGTCGCTGCGCGGTTCGCTGTCGCTGTACTTCCTGGTAGTAGAGGGCGTAGGCGTGGCGCTCTATGGGATGTCGGGGCTGATTACGCCGGATCGGTTGCTGCTAATCGGCGTGGGCGCGGCGCCGGTGGCGCTGGGGTTCGGCGCGGCGACGCTGATACTGCGGCGGATGAACGAGCGCGTGTTTCGCAATGCGGTTATCGCAACGATAATAGTTACCAGCATAGCGGTTCTTGCCAGAGAGGTTAGCGGGCTGTAATGGAAGTGAGCTTGTTGGACGCAGTGGTGGCGGCGCTGGCGATGTTCTTGGGTTCGGTATCGCTCAGCGCTATCGGGTTCGGCATAGGGATGATTGCGGTGCCGGGCATACTGCTGGTGGCGGAGCCTGATGTGGCGGTGGTGGTAGTAGGCACGGCCGGATCGGGAATCGCGCTATGGATAGTGGTTCAGTCCCGAAAAGACATACCCTTTCGGGAGGCACTGCCGATAGCGCTTGCGGGCGCTTGCGGCGTGCCGTTTTCGGTGGGGTTGTTGGCGTCGGCGCCCGCCGTCCCTATGCGGATAGGCGTAACGGCGTTCATCATAATCTTTGCGATTGTGTCCGTGATTAAGACGCCCGAACACATTCCGTATTCCAGGCCGTTGGGCATATTGGGGGGCTTTTTGGCGGGGCTGCTGCTGCCCGCATTCGGCGCGGGCGGGCAGTTGGTGATGCTGTTTCTGCTGACGCGCAATTGGCGCAGACAATCGGTGCGGGCGTCGATGGCGCTGTATCTGGCAACGGTGACGATGTGCGCGATAGTCTGGTATGCGGTCAACGGGCTTTACACAAGGGAATCGCTGACGCTGATAGGCGTGGCGCTAATTCCGGCGGTCATCGGCTTGGCGGTGGGCGCGCCGCTCATCAAGCGCATGAGCGAGCGGGTGTTTCGCTACGCCGTGATGACGATAATCTTCGCTTCAAGCGTGGTGGTGCTTGTGCGGACGACGCTGGAATTGATTTGACATAGGCGGGTTTAGTTTGTGATAGTGAACCCGCGCGGGGTTGGCGGCAAATCTTCACAGAGCGTTTCACCATCCTTTTGGCCTCCTTTCGGGTTGGTAAAACAAGAAAGCATTGGGAAAGCCTCGCTCAGTGCTCTTGCTCGGATATTTTACCGCCGTGCCGTACTAGGCTAGTGAAGAGCTACATTCGGCGTAAGAGAGGCCCAACCGCGCGCGCATTCCAAAGGCTTGACGGCAAGAATGAAAAGTAGGGGGACGATACGCAATGAAAATCACCTCTGTTGAGACTTACCCGGTTGACCGATACCTGTTCGTCAAGGTTCACACCGATGAGGGAATAGTGGGCTACGGCGAAGCGGGCGCTTGGGGGCATATGGAGGCGACGGAAGCCGCCATACGCCTGAAGTTCACGCCCTATCTTGTGGGCAAAGATCCGCTGCTTATCGAGCATCACTGGCAAACGATGTATCGCACCGGACACTTTCGCGGGGCGGCGATTATGGCGGGGATAAGCGCAATAGACATAGCGCTGTGGGACATCGCGGGCAAGTTCTTCGGCGTCCCGGTCTATCAGCTTCTAGGCGGCAAGGTTCGGGACAAGGCGCGCGTCTATTACCATGTGTTCGGCAAGACGCGCGAAGAACTTGTGGCGGGCGTGAAAGCGGCGAAGGCGGACGGCTTCACGGCGGTGGGACACCTGACGCCGTTCTTGGACGAAGACCGCTCCGTGCCGTACTACAAGTCGCATGCCGATAAGATGACGGACGCCATAAACGCAGTGGCTATGTATCGCGATGCGGCGGGCAACGACGTCGACCTTTGCATCGAGATTCACCGCCGGCTCACGCCCGCGGAGGCGGTGGTGCTGGCGCAGGGCATAGCGGAGTTTCATCCGATGTTCTACGAAGATCCCATTCTGCCCGAAAACTTCGACGCTATGGGGCTTGTAGCCAATCAAATAAGCGTGCCAATCGCCACGGGCGAGCGGCTGCACTCCATCCACGAGTTCGATATGCTTCTGAAGCGCGGCGCTGTGCAGTACATTCGCCCGGATGTGTGTCTGGCGGGCGGCATCACGCACTCCAAGAAGATCGCGGCGCTGGCGGAAGCGAGCTATGTGGGCGTGGTGCCGCACAACCCGCTGGGGCCGGTCAGCACCGCCGCATGCCTGCAACTTGCGGCGTGTACGCCCAACTTCGCCATTCAGGAATATCCCACCGGCGAGCATGAATTCCCCAAGAACGTTATGGTGAAGCAGCCGATTGCGGTCGAGGACGGCTTCCTGATTATCCCCGATGCGCCCGGCATAGGCATTGAGATTGCGGACGATGCGCAGGAAAAGGCGCCGCCAAAGACTTACGGGCAGATAAACGTGCGCCTGCACCGCGACGGGTCGGTGGTGGATCAGTA
Source organism: Dehalococcoidia bacterium (assembly GCA_965204605.1). Taxonomy (GTDB): domain Bacteria; phylum Chloroflexota; class Dehalococcoidia; order Lucifugimonadales; family JADFKI01; genus Bin90. The sequence continues at coordinate 2,249,633 of OZ241999.1, read as the reverse complement.
GGGCGGCGGGCTAAGCGGTTCGCCATATGCGGACCAGACACATCGGACGGGTTGGCGTATGACTGATAGGGAAACTGAGCTGCGCTTCATCGGGGCGGACGATTATCCCGCATTCGTGAGAGCGACGGGGCGCGCGTTTGGGTGGCGCGTAGCGGGCGAGTCGATGGATGCTTTCGTGCGCCCGATGCGACACGGCAGGGCGCTTGCGGCGTTCGACGGCGCTGAAGTGGTGGGGACGTTCATGGCGTATTCGCTGCGCATGAACATACCTGAGGGCAGAACCGCGCCCGTTGCGGTGGTGTCGGATGTGAGCGCGCTGCCCACGCATCGCAGGCGCGGACTGCTGACGCGAATGATGGAGCGCCAACTGCGCGAGGCGTATGACAACGGCGATCTGATGGCGATATTGGGGGCGTCCGAAAGCGTCATCTACGGGCGGTTCGGCTACGGCATCGCCACGCACAACGAAAGGTGGAGCATAGATAGGCGGCACACCGCGCTTGAGCATGCGCCGCCGTCGCCCGGACGTGTGCGCTTCGTCGAGAAAGATGAGGCTATGCGCATCTTCCCGGATGTCGCCGCGCGCGCTTGCGCCGACCGGCCGGGGTTCGTGCCGCTGCTGCCCGAACATTGGGAGCAGTGGCAGGTCGTATCGGAACTGGAGCAGTTTCGCGAGGGCTGGGGCGAATGCAACTATGCGGTGTATGAAGAGAACGGGCGCATAGACGGCTATGTAGCCTATCGGATACGCGATAGAACGGTGGGCGTGGTGGACTTGATGGCGGCGAGCAAGACGGCGCATGCCGCGCTGTGGGCGTTCTGCTTTGGGATTGACCTGCGTACAACGATAGAATCCAACAACCGCCCAGTGGATGACGCGCTGCCGTGGATGCTGGCGGATCCGCGGCAGTTGAATCGGTCTAGGGTTGACAGCATGTGGCTGCGGATACTGGACGCGCGCAAGGCGCTTGAGGCGCGCGCATATGCGTTGGAAGGGCGCATCGTACTGGAGCTGCGGGACGCATTCTGCGCGTGGAATGCCGGGCGCTACGAACTGCAGGGCGGCCCCGACGGCGCGCGCTGCAAGCCGACGTCCGCCGCTCCGGATATTACGCTGTCCGCCGCTGAGTTGGGCGCTGCGTATCTGGGCGGCGTATCGTTCAGCGTACTTGCGGGGGCGTCGCGCGTAGAGGCGGCGACGCCCGAAGCGCTGCGGCTTGCGGACGGGATGTTCGGCGCGGGGCGGATGCCGTGGTGGCCGCATGAGCTGTAGGGGTGTCTGCTTGAGCGTGAATTGACTAGCGCAAATCGGGGCATGTAACATCGGTTCAATCTCTTTGTTGCGCGCTCTGAAGTAAGTTCGGCGGTTGCGCGGCGGGACGGGGATAAGCATCTGAATTTGGTAAGGGATATGCAATGCCAAAGCAAGAGATGAGCTGGTTGGGCGCTGTTCTCAAAACGCTTGAGGAGGCGGATGAGCCGATGCACTATCTGGACATCGCCGCAAAGATATTGGGCGACGGACTGCGAACTACGGCGGGCAAGACGCCGAGCGATACCGTGGCGGGCATCATATCGCGGCTGCGAAGCGGCGGTCGACATGATATAGTGAAGGCGCAGCCTGGCTATTACTATCTGCGTAAAGAAGCTGACGATCAGACGGCACATGAACCTGAAGCCGCCGCCGGCGAACTTGACGCAACCGATGTTCAAGACAATCTGGCGGTGGCGGCTTACGGGCTGCACTGGGAACGCGGCAAGGTGGACTGGTCGAAAGGGCGGTTGTACGGCTGGGACGGCGCTAACCCTTACCCCAATCCGAACAACTACGACGATTTCGCGATAGACTTTGCGGGTCAGCAAGGGGTGTACTTGTTGCACAGCTGGAGCGGCGTGGTGTATGTGGGGCGGACGGTCGCAGAGAGCGATGGGCTGTTTCGCAGATTGGCGCGCCACAATCGCGAGCCAGCGTGGTCTGCCAAGTGGGAACGCTTCTCTTGGTTTGGAATGCGGCGAGTGAGCGAAAGCGGCGAACTATCTGACGCAACGGATAAGGCGTCCAAAGAAGTGGTGTCCGCGCTGATGGAATCGGTGTTGATTGAAACGCTGCGCCCTGCGTTCAATCAGCGGCAGGGCGATTTTATGGGGACGCTGTATCGCCAGCTAATCGATCCCAGCATCGCTAGGCAGCAAGCCTCACTGTCGTTGGGTTATCTCATCTCAAACTAGCGTCGTTTCATTTTCATTAAAGGGGACACAATGACTGCCACCATATCCAGCGTCGTGGGCAGCGGCGCGCAGGGCTATAGCGGGGACGGCGGCGATGCTGCGCTTGCAACGATGGACAACCCGTTTCATGTGGAGCTTGACCCGGCGGGGCGCTATCTGTACATCGCCGACTGCTTTAACTACGCCATCCGCCGCTTGGATTTGCGGACGGGCGTACTGACCACGATTGCGGGGACGGGCGAAGCGGGGCATAGCGGCGATGGCGGGCCTGCGGTCAATGCCAAGATTGATGAGATATACGCTATTCAGGCTGCGCCCAACGGGGATGTGTATATCCTGCAGCGGTTCAACCCGGCGGTTCGCAAGATAGACGGCGCAAGCGGCGTGATTACCACGGTGGCGGGCGACGCAAGCGTGGGATACGGCGGCGATGGCGGCCCGGCGACGCAGGCGCAGATGCGCGAGCCAAACGATTGCGCGCTCGACGGCATGGGCGGGCTGCTTATCGCGGATGTGCAGGATCAGCGCATTCGGCGCTTGGACATCGCAAGCGGTGTCATAACCACATTTGCAGGCACGGGCGAAAAGGCGCACACCGGCGACGGCGGCAGCGCTGTGGCGGCGGGCATATTCGGGGCGCGCGCAGTGTGCGTTGACGGCGTAGGGAATACCTATGTATGCGAGCGCGAGGGCAATAGCATACGCCGCATCGACGCCGAAGGCATCATCACCACCGTGGCGGGAACGGGCGAAAAGGGATACAGCGGCGACGGCGGCCCGGCGATAGAGTGCCGCTTCAACGGGCCTAAGGCGATCCGCTGCGACGCCGCGGGCAATGCGCTTATCGTGGATACGGAGAACCACGCCATACGCAAGTTGGACGCCGCGACGGGCGTCATCAGCACGGTTGCGGGCGGGCGCGAGGGAGCGGGCGGCGACGGCGGCCCGGCCACGGACGCCGGCTTGGCGCGGCCGCACGGCGTAGTCGCCGATAGCACGGGCGCGCTCTACATCGCCGACAGCGAAAACCACCGCATACGGCTTGTGCGCTGATGGGGATGAGCAGGGAAGATCTGCCGAAATTCGGTTGCGGGACGGATGCGCGGCGAAGGGCGTCTAGCGCGGCGCTTCCGCTGATTTGAGGAACTCCGTCATATTTTTCGCTGATTTGAGCAACTCTGCCATTTCATAGTTCACGCTGCTCGCGTGAAAGTCCGGTTCACGTTGGAACGGATTGCGGACGTAATAGACCGCAGGTTCCGTTCCGTCCTTTTTGAACTCCACTATGGCTAGGATGTAGTCGTCGGGCTTGTTTAAGCAGGTGAGAACTTCGTTCTTGGTAACGGTGATGGTGTTTGCGCCCTCTGCGCGCCCCTTGACTTCAATGAAGCGCAACTTTCCGTCAGCAGCGCGGCTTTCGATGTCGTAGCCCAGTCTGTCGAATTCGCGGTCAACCGGCTCATAGCTAAGTTGCCGCTCGACGTCCATCACCGCTTCTCTGGCGCGGGCGGCTATCGCTTGGGTGTCTCTAATCGTTCTGAGCGCAGCGTTCGATTGGGCGGAAGCGCCGCTTATTTTGGAGAGCAAGCCCATTGGAACGATGAGCGCAGCGCCTAGCGCCTTTGGAGGTTGAGGGCTCAGGTTTTTCGCTTGCTCAAGCTCTTCCAAGCGTCGATCCAAACGCTCCTTGGCGCCTTCGGCGCGGCGGCGAGCTTGGTCGGAGTTAAGGCGGGCGTTGCGCTTTCCCATCCGCTCATCGCCTTGGAGTTTGACTGCGCGCCGCTTCCAATGAGCTATCTCTTTTTGCAGCCGATCTCTTACGGCGGTTTCGGTTTTCGTAAGGAATTCCAGCCTTCCCTGCCTCACTTCTTCCGTATGCTTGGGCGCTATATTTTCTACGGCGTGTTCAATTGCGCGATGCTCGACGTCCTCGCCAACCCAAGCGCACTCGTTTCGGTTGAGTATATCCTGCGCGGACGGCTCTTTCTCATGGTTTAACGGGCGATAGTCCAGATAGGGGGCATATTCCTTGTCAAAGAATTGTCCCGTCTCGTCTAGTTCCACGTATTGCATGCGGCGGGAGGCGATTGAGGGTTCCCCGGAGGATGTCTTGCTACCATCCAGTATAGTGTGGTCTAAGTATAGAAGCAGGCGCGTCCGATTGCCGGGATCGTTTTCATCCACCAAGACCGCGCCTTGCTGAAGCTGCTTGCCATATGTGTTCAGAGTCAACTGGACGGTAGCATCCAATAGCGGATGTCCGGGCGCAATGAATTCCGCATTCATATAATCGCCAATTCGCGACGCGTCCTTCTCAAAGGCAATGCGCTCGTAGCTTTCAGGCAAGGGCTTGCCCAGCTTTCTCAAGGAATGCTGTCGTATCTGCTCCGGAACCCGCCTAATGTAATAACGGCGCGGTTCTCTTTGCGGAATGTAACCGCCCAGCCCTCTGAGAGCCTCAACGAAGAATGACCTTATGTAGTGGGGCTGGAGCCGCCGAGCTTGAGCTCGCTCCATATCTTCGCGAATGCGATAAACCAGATCCTTGTCCATTGAGTCTTGTGTTAGCGACTCTTTGAGCAACTCACGGAGATGGTCGGTATCTACCGCATCACTCACTTGTTCAGTTAGCCTTGCCCTGACTTCAGGGGTGTCGCCATATCTGACGGCCTCTATCATGAGGTCTTTGAGGGATTTGCCGCCGAACTGAAGCTTTCCAAGGACGTCGAATACTTGGCCGCGCAAGGTTTTGCGAGCTTGGTCTAGTTTGCCAAGCAGCGTTTCATAGACGTCGCCTTCTCTGGTATCTTTCGCGATAAGATTCCAAAGATGGCAAACCTCAGTTTGTCCTATGCGGTGTATGCGCCCGAACCGCTGCTCAATGCGGTTCGGATTCCATGGAAGGTCGTAGTTGACCATAAGGTTGGCGCGATGCAGGTTTATGCCTTCGGATGCGGCGTCATTAGCCAACAGAATCCGCACACGAGGATCATTCTGAAAATCCTCTTGGATTTTACGGCGGACATCGGTTGTGACGCCGCCGTGGATCATTCTTACGGGAAATTCACTCCCGACTAGATCAGTGACTTTCTTATGCAACGAATGCAGAGTGTCGCGATGCTCAGTGAATATGATGAGCTTTCGGTTGGACGAATCACTGAACATCTCTTGGTTCAGCAATTCGGCTACTTCTTGCCACTTTTTATCTTCACCGCTGGAACGCACCTCATCTGCCAGAGATTGTAGTTGAGCAAGACTTGCAATCTCATGTTCCAATTCCTCCACCGTGCGAGCCGCAGTAGCGCGGTTGAAAACTTCTTGCTCCGCCTCTTCGAGTTCTTCGTAAGTGGCGTAGGCATCATCGAGGCTTTCAAGCTTTTCTTCATCCAAGAAGTTAATGCCTTCGGCTAGGGACGCTTCGGCTTGAGAATCCTGTATCTCATTTAGGCTGGTTTCTAGCCGCTCCCTGCGTCGTCGGAGCGACTGGTAAATCGCCTCCGGGGAAGACGCTAACCGCCGCTGTAGGATGGTTAGAGCAAAGCCGATATTCCTCGCTCTATTGTTGTCCAGCGCGGCGGCGCGGTTGAATTCTTCCTGCACATACTTGGTTACGGCTTTGTACAAGCCGGATTCGCCTTCGGAGAGCTCATAGGGGAGGGCATGAGCGCGTCTTTCCGGGAATAGATGGGCGCCGTCGAATTTGAAGAGGTTCTCTTTCATCAAACGGCGCATAAGATCTGATACATCAGTCGCGTGAACGCCGTTACGGAAACGCCCTTCAAAGCGATCGTCGTCCAGCAAGCGCATGAAGAGCTGGAAGTCGGCTTCTCTGCCGTTGTGCGGGGTTGCGGTTAGAAGGAGGAAGTTGCGCGTTTGGCGTGATAGTATATCCCGCCCCAGCAGATAGCGCTTTGTATATCTGGGTTCGCTGCCCGAAAATGTAGCGGACATTCTGTGCGCTTCGTCGCAGATAACCAGGTCCCACTGGCTGCTCTCATCTTGAAGCAAGTCTTGGGCGTTTTTGTAACTCCGATGCACTAATTTGTCCAGGCTCGCTATCACCAATTGGTTCTCTGAAAACCAGTTGGTACGCGCATTCTTTACTTCATCTGTCATAATGGTGAAGTTGATGTTAAAACGTTCGGAAAGCTCATCAGCCCACTGAATTACCAAGCTGCTTGGGCATACTATCAGGCAGCGTTCCAAATCCCCGCGCGCGATGAGTTCTTTTATCAGCAATCCCGCCATGATGGTCTTGCCGGCGCCAGGGTCGTCGGCAAGCAGGAAACGCAACGGCTGACGCTTCAGCATTTCTTCGTACACGGCGGTAATTTGATGCGGCAGCGGTTCTATATTCGACGTGTTCACCGCAAGGTGTGGGTCGAATAGGTGCGCCATCTGAATTCGCTGCGCTTCCGAAGCGAGACGGAAGTGACGCCCAGGGGTACGAAATGACCAAGGGGACGCGTTTTCAGTTATTCTAACGCGCTGTTCATCATCACGCCCCAGCTGTACTTCGGCGAGTTCGCCTGTAGATCGCACCTTGTAAATAATTACTACAGCGCTACGACCGTAAGGTGTGACTGCACTTATCTCACAGACTTCGTTAGGCACGGCGGGAATGCCTTGCACGAAAACGCCGGGTGTCAAGTCTTCGAGTTTTGCCACAATTTACCCCTCTATATTGCAGTGCGCCTGACGCCCCAAGCAATGTATCACATCTCGTCTAGCCTTACAACGCCCATCTTGGCAATCCGCCGATAGGGCATCGCATATAGCGGTTGCGCGGCGCACAACGGCGGCGGGGCGCAAAGAGAACGCCCCGCCAGCAGGCTTGCGGCCTTGCGCTGACGGGACAATTTTGCGCTTAGGTGGGTTGTGATTTGGATGCGCTTGGCTAGGCGATGATTGCCTTTTCTAGCGCGGCTTCGTCGAAGTCCAAGCCTAGCCCGGGGCGATCGGGGATCTTGATGACGCCGTTTTCGGGGATTATCGGGTCGACGAAGAGCTCGGCTACGCGCTCTGCGGGGCCGGTGAATTCTTCGGAGAATTCGTGCGGTCTGACGGCGTTGGTAACGGTGCTGTAGGCGTGCAGGCTGGCGACCGAATTCGCGCCCACATTCGGGCTGTGCGGCATTATGACCTTGTTGTTGGCGACCGCCATCTCATAGACGCGCATAATCTCGGACAAGCCGCCCACATTCAGGATGTCGGGCTGCAGGATGTCGGGGTTGGCGAGATCCATCAGGTCGCGGAAGCGCCACGCCGACGTCTCTTGCTCGCCGGTGGACACGGCGCAGTTGAGCGCGTCCACCACTTGGCGCAAGCCCCTGAGGTCGTAGGGCGGCAGCGGCTCTTCGAAGTGCGCCGCGCCCAGCTCTTCCAAGCGCCTGCCTTGCTGTATCGCGGTGGGGACGGAGTAGCCGTTGTTGGCGTCGAAACCGAGCGGCACATCGTCGGGCAGCCATTCGCGGCACATCTTGAATATGGCGAAGTCCTTGTTGGGATCGCTGTCTTGGCGGTAGTCGCGCCAGTCCATGCGCACTTTGAAGGCGCGAAAGCCCTTTTCGTAGCCTTCCTGCACCTCTTCCAGCATTTCGCCGGGCGATTTGCGCCAGCCGTTGCCGCGGCTCCAGTAGAGCGGGATTTCGGTGCGATGCGCGCCGCCCAGCATCGCATAGACGGGCAGTCCGGCCGCCTTGCCCATGATGTCCCAGCAGCAGATGTCGATTGCGCCCGCTATTTGCGGGGGAAGGCGCGTTGCCTGCTGGCCCACGCCCAGCGCCAGCATTTCCCATATTTGGCGCGGCTGACGCGGGTCTTTGCCCACTAGCAGCGGCTTTATGACGGATTCGTTGTAGGCGCGAAAGACGTCCAAACCGCGCGAGCCTTCCGCTATGCCGGTAATGCCTTCATCGGTGAAGACGCGCACTATCAGCCGTCCGCCTGCGCCCACGAAGGACTTTTCGTCTTCGCCGATGAAGCTGCGAAGCTGATTCACTTTGATGTCGGTAATTTTCATATATCACCTCAGTTGCTTTTAGACGCGCGCCGCCCAGCATGCGCTCGGTTTGCGCGATTGGCTGACGCTGACTATATGAGGGTAGGGCGGCAATGTCAATCGCTGCATAGCGGCGGGCGGGATGCGGCGGCGGTTGCGGGCGGGAATGCGGCGCTTGGGAATGCGCTTATCTGCCGAGCTCGGACAGGGTTCGGCGCGCGCCTTCGACTGCCCACGGGCCATCGCCGCCGGCGGTGAGGAACAGCCCGCCCTGTTCGGCGCGGCGCAGCGCTTCGGCGGCGTTGGGCGTCCATATGCCGGGGATCTTGCCGGCGCGCTTGGTTGCATCGAAAACCTGAACGATAAGGTCGTCGTGCGCCTGCCATCCCGCGGCGTCGCTGAGGTCGACGCCCATAGACATGCTTAGGTCGCCGGGACCTACCCAGCAGCCGTCTATGCCCTCTACGGCTAAGATTTGCTCTGCGATTTGGGCGGCGTGGACGGTCTCGATCTGCACGGCTAGGAATATCTCATCGTTTGCCCACCGCATATAGTCGCCGCCCAGAAAGCCTGCGCCGAATGCGCCGCCGGAGCGTCCGCCGATGGGGGGATAGCGAACCGCATCGGCGGCGGCTTGCGCCTCTTCAACGGAGTTGACCATAGGCACAACGATGCCCATAGCGCCGCGGTCGAGCAGCCTGCCGATAGCGCCAAACTCGTTGCGCCGCACGCGCGCCATAGGCATAGCGCCGCCCAGCCAAACGCTGCGAAATGCGCTCATAGAGCCGTTGTCGTCCCATGCGCCGTGCTGATTGTCCACCAGAATGAAGTCGAACCCCAGCGGGGACAGCAGTTCGGCGGACAGCGCGGAGCCAAGGTTGACTTCGGCGCCGAATGCGGGCTTGCCGTCCAGCATGCGGATCTTGGCGGTGTTGGTTGTCATTTTCTATATCACCTCGAGTTAGTTTGAGTGGTTGTTGAATGTATGAGAGTAGGATGACAGATTACACCAGCCGCCCATCGGCGGCCGGCGGCGCGGGCGGCTTGCGCAGGCCGGGCGGCGGCGTGGGCAGGTCGGCCGCCATCAGCAGATCGCCGGCTACTGCCTCTTCGAGCAAGCGCGCCTGCTCAGGGTACTCGGCGAGCGTTGCCTCGATCGTCCATATCAGCTCCAGCAGTTCGGTGGTGAACTGCGCCGTCCATGCGGCGGGACGAATGTCGTCCAAGGGCGATGATTTGCGCCCGGCGCCGCTTTTCATTCGGTATTTGAGCCACGATTGCAGCGGCTTTAGGCTGGATACCTGAAAGTCATACACTTCGGGCGCTACGGGGGCGAATTCGCCTTTGCCCACGCGCAGGGTTTGGGATGCGGCATTGTATTTGAACTCGATCGGGTAATCGTCCGCGCTCTGCGCAACCGACGCTATGCAGCGCGCCTCGCCGACCGGGACTTGCCCGCGCGCCTCGCCGTGGGGGACGAAGCGCTCGCCGTAGGTGTGCAGGCGCAATAGACGCGCCCCCGCATCGCGAACTTTGCGAAACAGCGCCCCGTCTTTGGTCAGCGGCGCCCGCACTTGGCGCGTTCCCAGTTCGGCGTAGAAGCGCTCGGTGTAGGCGGGATGCGCCATTACGCCGTAGAGATAGGCGGCGAAATCGTGCAGCGTTACAGCGAAGCCGTAGCATTCGCTCAGCGCATCCAACAAGCCGGGCGTTATGTTCGGCTCCCCGGCGTCCGCCGCGCGGTAGAGCGGCAGCACATCCTTGCCGCCGCCCGTGAGTTGATGCAAATCCGGTATCAAGGCAGACGCGATGAGCGCCGGCCCCTTTCCCAACAACTGCGTCAGCCTGCCCATCAGGTATATCTGCTTATCGCCGTGCGATTGCCAAAGGGGTGGGCGATGTCGAGAAATGAATCGTCCATCCGCAAGAAGGCGTTGCCTATCTAAGAAACGATAGGCGTACTCTTGGCTTGGCGGCGGCGGCGCATCCGTAGGCAGTTCGTTGATGGGAGTAGGGTCGGAGTATCCCATCAGTTCTATCGTGTAAGACTTGTTGGGCAACCTGTCTGTAGTCGACTTCATCGCTTTCGCGCGGTCGTCGGCGTTTAGCAAGCCGTTCCAGCGCCGCTTGAGCGTGTCTTCGTCGGGCGCAATCGGCCAGGTGCGCTTGAGTTGCACGCCCGAATGCTGCCACGGCATAAGGTCGGTGAGCAGCGGCCAGTCGAAGTAAGCGCCGGTTCCCGCCGGGATGAAGGGCGCCTGCCAATCGTCGGGGCAGTCTTCCCAATCGACGCTCGCGAGGTTGGCGATGGCGTTAAGCGCCGCCAGTTTTTCGTCGCGTGTTCCGTCGAGGCGGGCGTAACGGACTTTGGCGGGTTGGCGCGGCTTGCGGTTTTGTTTTCGCATAGCCACTGCGATAGCCACGGGCGTTTGTATGTTGAATACATTTTCGCTTTGGCGCGGTCCGCGGCTTTCGCCGCCGATGTCGAGGATGTATATTTCGTCGCATTCGCGGCGCATATGCTGGCGCATGCCCGCGAAAGCGCTGCCGTCCAGGTAGCTTGCGGCGGTGATGAAGCTGACTACGCCGGGGACGGCGTGGTTCTGTTCAAAGACTTTCCACAGCGCCCAGCGCCAGAAATAGACATAGAGGTTGTAGAGGTTTTTGAGATGTACGCCGTGTCCCGCCGCTTTCGCCGGCTCAATGAAAGCGTCTAGTATCGGCGCATCGACGTCCCCTTCGTCGCCGTGGCGCACCCAGCCGCCGGCGGAGTCTTGGGCCGGAGCGCGGTCATACGGCGGGTTGCCCAAGCAGACCAGCACGCGCGCGTCCTTCTTCACATTCAAGGCGAGCCGCTGCTGTTGGGCGAGTTCGCGCTGTATCAGAAAAGTGCCTTGCGGCGGCGTGGCGTAAGGGCTTTCAAGCGTGTCCGTGAGGTATATTTGAGTGCCGCTTTGGAACGGAAGCGCCGCGCCGTAGCCGCGCAGTGCGTTGGTAACGCGCAGATCGGCGACGGCGTAAGAGCCAACCATCAACTCAAACCCGTACAGGTTTTGGGCGAGCTGCTTGGCGTGTTCGGCGACCGCGCCGGGGCCGTATTGGTCTGCGATACGCTTTAGGGCGTGATGGATGACGCCCAGCATATAAGTGCCGGTGCCCACGGCGGGATCCAGCGTGAACACTTCGGGATCCACAAAGCCGCGCGGCTTGCCCAAGCCGCTTTTCAGCAGGTCGTCGATTAGGCGCACTTGGGCGCGAACCACCTCAACCGGGGTGTAGTACACGCCGGCGTCTTTGCGAAGCCTGGGGTCGTATTTCGCTAGAAAGTCTTCGTAGAAGAACAGCCACGGATCCGCATCGCCTGAGAATTCCGATGTTGGAACGGCGTTTATGAGACGCAGCACGGCATCCAGGCCGGAGCGCAGCGCCTCTTGCGCGTCGGCGTCCACCAGCGCGCTCAAGGCGGTGGACATAAGGCTATGGTCGGAACGCAAAGCGGCTTGGGCGTTTGCGAAGGTTAAAGTTTCATCAGCGCCGTCGCCTGCGCCAAGACTGCGCCCCAGCAGCAGCGCGAACACGACGGTTTGGGCGTAGGCGTCCGCGAACTGCTCATCGGTCGCGCTGGGGAAAAGCGTCTCGCGCCATCCTGCGGCAAGGCGCGCTAAAGCGGACTGCTCATCCCGCATCGCGTCGCGGACGTCGCCCCGCAGGTAGCTGCACAGCGGCGCAAGCTGCCCCGCGAATGATTTCCAATCCACATTGCCAAGCGAATCCGTGGGGATGATTGGATTCCAGCGCAGGAATAGTTCCAGCAGTTGGGCTAACTGCGCCGCGTCTTTCGTGCTGACCGCCTGCCTGCCGTCCATGGACACATCGCCCGTTAGCCGCACGATTTTGTCGCCGACAAGGCTGCCTTCTTGGTATAGCGCCCAGTGATTGCCGTCGGTGTAAAGCACATTGGGCAGTTGGATAAAGCGGTCGAACTGATTGCGGTCGTGTCCCTTGAAATTGCTGCGACGGACGCCTTTGCCCGGCGCTTTGAGTTCGGCGTATCCTGCGGCAAGCCCGCCCGCCATAACGCCGTAGTCGGGCTTGCCCAAGCGGTCGGGCAGACGGGTTTCGCCAACGCACACCACATCCATATTCAGGGACGCGGCGACGGCGCCGATTAGGCGTTCAAAAGGCGCGCGAAGCTGCTCTTCGTTTTCGCCCACAACTACGCCGCCGAACTTTTGGGTAACCTCGTCGGCGAAATCGCAAAGGGCATCGTAAATATCGTTGGCGCTCATAGTTGGATTATACAACATATCGCCAAAGATATAAGCGAAACGGGGCGCATATGAGAACGCAGAGACGCTAGTTCGTCAGCGCCTCTGCATTGGTTTCATATCCGTATATGCGTCGAGGCGCGGCTGGTAGCGCCGCAAGCCCTGCTACCGCACTTCGCGCAACACGGACGTCATCTCGCCGAATGGGTCTGCGTTCTGTAGGCGGCTGTGGGCGTCTTCGTCGTCTTTGAGGTACCAGTCAAACCACGCCCGCGCGTACCAGTCGCGTATGACGTGGGGCATGTACGCCTCGCTGCCGTCGCCTAGCCGCGCCCAGCCGAGCACGGTGAAGGTCTCGTCGGAGTAGCGCTCGTCTAAGGCGGCATCGCCGGTTGCCTTGCGGTTGCGCTGCGGCGATGCGCAAAGGGACGCTCCGTCGCTCTGATACTCAGGACAAGAGCCCCTGCGGCGTCCTTCGATCGCCAGTATGTCATGGTCCACGTCGCGCGCGATGACGAATATGCGGTCGGATACGGCGCGCTGATACGCGCTGAGCGCTACCGGCTGCGGGTTGGGGATGCGATCCGGCAATGCGCGCTCACCCTCTAGCGGGAATGCGATGGACGGATCGCCGCCCGCGCGCGCAATCGACGACTGGAACAGGCGGACGAATATGCCCTGAACGAAATCGTCTTCGTCCCCGATCATTATGAGCGTGGGTTTGCGGCTGCCTACGGGCAAGCCGTCGGCGGTTTCGCCTGCGCCGTACATCTCTTCAGGCGTCCAAGTGAAGGGCGTGGCGTTGTTAAAGCCCATAGCGGCGCTTATGCCGGGCAGATGATTAGCCCCCAGTTGAGATGTCATAGAACCCAGCGAATGCCCGGACAAGCCGATGCGCTCGCCGTCGATGCGTCCGCTCAGCAAGCCGCACATATTGTTCGCGGCGTTGGTTGCGCCCATGGACGTCAACGCGATGTTGCAGGAGCGCGGCTCTTCGCCCAGCATTCGCATGGTGTGCGCCAGCAGCCCTACATCGGCGATGCGCTGGCGGAACAGGTTTCGCATCATCGTGGTGGCGCGCTCTATGCCGCCGGGGACTATTTTCCCATCCGCGAACATGAACCGGCTGAAGTTAGGAATCACCTTGCCTTCGCTTCTGATTAGAGCGTATGCCTGCTGCACCTCTTCGGGCGTGGCTTGCTTGGCGAATGGCGAATCTTCGTCGTCGAACACGCGTGGATTGCTGCCGTCGGATATGAATGTGGGCGCCGCCACCACATAGCCGTGCGATACCAGGAACTCGGCGAATGAAACCCACTCACTGTGGTTACCCCCTAACCCGTGCGAAAGGATAATCACGGGGAACTTGCCTTCAGCGGCAACTGCGCCCGCCGACGCGCGCTGCTCCGTCCGCGCGCCGCCAAGCGAGGCGTCGTCTTGCGTGAACGAATTCGTGACTCTGGAGTGCCGCCCTTCGGCTACCGGATACGGCGATCGAGAGCCGTCTTGCCGTCCCGCGGACTTGTCCGCGTCCGCCGGATACCATATCTGAAATACCACTGTGCGCCCCTGTCCGGACGCCTCTACGCGGCGCAGCATTTCGCGGTATTCGGCGCTGGCGTATGCGGTGTTCCACGGATCGAAGCGCTGGTGGTTGTCCACCGCAAAGCCCGTCACCGTGCCTACGGCGTAGTCGCCGTACACGACGCTGGCGGGCAGCGAGTCTAGTATTGGGGTTGCGTCTGTCTGTTGTGTCATAGCATTTGCGGCGGGCGTAATATCGGATGGCGTATTGGATTGCGTTGGGGGCGGTTCGGAGGGCTGCGCTGCGAGTGGCGCGGCTTGATGCGTCGCCTGGGATGCGCTTTGCGCCTGAAGTGAATCGGTGCAGGCAACGCCGGCAAGAATTAGGATAGCGGCGATAAGCAGCGCAATCTGTTTGGCTTTTTGAGTTATTTGTATGAACATTCTGCGTTTTACCCCCATAGGTTCCGTTTTGGGGTTGGATGTAGTCGGTTTGCAAGATGTACGCTGTTCATGGAGTTCGTATTGACTATAAGGTTTGTGCCCGGATAGACGCTATTACGTCTGTCAGATGCAACTTTGCATTGATAGATGTAGTGAACGCTGTTGCATATGGCAGGGCTTGCGCCTGCCAAGTTTGAGCGGCGGCTGATTGGCGTATAGCGCAAGCGGGGTAGGCGGGGGCGCAAATCTCAAGCGCTGCGCCGAATGGTTAGCGGTGAAGTGACCCGCCTCGGACTCGAACCGAGAACCTACTGATTAAGAGTCAGTTGCTCTGCCAAATTGAGCTAGCGGGCCTCTAATGCCGAATATCGACGAATGCGAATATCAACCGCGAATCGACGGGGCGGTTCGCGATTTTGAATTCGCAACGTCAACCTATTCTAGCCTTGCGCTTCGGATTGCGTCAAGATTTTTGGGCATGCGCCGCCTTTCTCGATTGCGGTTTGCGGCAACTTGCGTTAGGGGGTATAATCGCCCATATTCCACTTCCAACATACACATATAGAGTAAGGCATAAGAGAAGATGCCTTGAAAGGGAGGTTTCGCAATGGCAAAAGAGCGAGGCGATGTAATCATCGGGGAAGGCGCTGTCAAGTTCGGGCTGGAGTACCGCGATCTGCTGTCGGACCAGGGCGTATGCCTCCATGCGCTTGGCGATGTGGACGGCGAAGAGGTAGAGTTGCTGCGCTTCGACTGCTTCGACCACGAGCCGCACTACCACTACGGCCCGGAAAAGCGCAACACCCGCTTGATGCTGGACAAGACCACGGAAGGCGATCCGCTGGACTGGACGCTCAAGCAGCTCAACGAGCGGTTGCCGGATATGGTGCGGCGCGCTGGCTACGATGAGCTTGCGGACAGCATCGATATGGACGGACTGCGCGACGACCTAGCCGAAACCGAGGCGACGGCAAAGCGAATGGCGGTCGACGGCCGCCGAACCGTGTTGCACAATCGCGGCGACGCCGTGATAGAGGCGGGGCCCGTGCGCTTCGGCATAGAGTTCCGCGAACTCGCCAACGATAGGGGTGTGGCGATCCATGTGCTGGGCGATGTGGGCGGCGAAGAGCACGAGCTTCTTACATTCGACTGCTTTGAGCGCGCGCCGCACTACCACTACGGCCCGCGCGCCAAGAACCAGCGCCTCTACCTGGACACCACCGCCACGCCCGACCCGCTGGATTGGGCGCTCAATCTGTTCAAGGGCGGCAAGTTGGCGGCTATGCTGGAGCGCGCCGGCTACACCGACCACGCCGCGCGCCTGAACCCGGCTATCCTGGCCGATAAGGTGCGCGAAGTGGCAAGCGTGGCAACCGAAATGCAGGAAGCCAACGCCAAGTAGCCGCGCGCATCGTCAGCGACATCGCAGTCCCGCAGACGCATAGCGTCCGCGCGCTCCGTCGCGGGACTGCATTCGCAGCGCGCGCTAAACGATTGCGCAATCATCGCGAAGTTGATACGGTAATCGGGGATTTTCTTCGTGATGGCGCAAGTCCCGCAGTCCGCGTCGATTGGCTGCAGACGTAGCGAGGCAGTTGTTCGAAGCGGCAGCGTTTTGTGTTCGCAAGCGGTCAAGCCGCCCTTGCGATAGCTGCCGCATTAGTTTAGCCTAGACAGCGGGCTTTACGGGACAACCTATCGCATATGAGAGTGAATGAATGAAGCGTACTCTACTGATTTTGGCTGTGGCGGTCTGTGGGCTAATGGCGTGCTTGCCCAATGTGTCCACCGAACTCTCCGAACCCGAAGCGCGCGCGCTTATCGAGCGCGAAGTGCTGAACATCTGCCGCAACAAGAGCAACACCATCATCGCCAATATGCTGAACGCAGTGGAGCGCGCCCAACCGCTTGCCACAAGGGACAACTGGATCTTTACGATGAATGTCCCAGGCGCAACGGGAGAACTCGAGACGCTTGTCTTTCCCTCCAAAATCGTCTCAGGAACATTCGTCGTCCATCTGCAGACGGATACCTGCAAGTAGCGGCGCAGGCTTCCGTTGCCTTCCCCGCGCAGTCTCTTAATCTGATTCGAGCGTTGCCGCGCGCCGATTAGCCGTTCCGTCGATACCCATATAGCGGGCGTTGCGCGTATCGTATCGCTACGGCATTTCGCGCAGCCGTTTCTGCGTAATCAGAATCAGCGCAGTGAAGGCAAGCAGCGCCACCGCCAAGATGCCCACCACCGCTTCGGCGCCGATTATCTCGGCGAGTGAGCTTGCGGGCAGCGTGCCTAGCGGCATAAGCCCAAAGTTCAGCATAAACACGCTCATCACTCGCCCGCGATAACGGTCTTCCACCTCTTCCATTATCAGCGATTGGTTCAGCGTGCGCCTGCCGGCGTCGCCCAGTCCAAGCAGCAGCATCAGCGCGGCGGCAACGGCGTATATCGGAATTGCGGCTATGAGCAGCAGCGCAACGCCGGACATGAAGCTGCCGATTATCAGCAGCAAGCCCCGTCTGCTTTTGCCAAGCGATGCGATGAACAGCGAACCCGCCAGCGAGCCGCCGCCCATTATCGTAACCAGCAGTCCCATCGCCTCAGGCCCGGTGCGGTACACATCCACCACGAATATCGGCATCAGAAAGCGAAAGGGCATTGCCAGCAGCGATGTAGCCAAGCCCATCAGCAGCAGGATTAGCACAAGCGGACTGCGTCGTATATGAACAAGCCCTTCCCATATATCGCTCGCCATCGGCGCCGGACGCCGCCCCGCGCCGCTGCCGGACTTGGGGATCATCCCCGTCAGCGCAAAGGCGATTG
Source organism: Dehalococcoidia bacterium (assembly GCA_965204605.1). Taxonomy (GTDB): domain Bacteria; phylum Chloroflexota; class Dehalococcoidia; order Lucifugimonadales; family JADFKI01; genus Bin90. Next base: position 2,232,346 of record OZ241999.1, on the reverse strand, counting down.
CGCCCAAGCCGGCTATGATGTAATAGACATTGTAGGGGCCCAGATAGGCGTATGCCCAACCCGCCATAGTGGGCGCAAGCAACGTCATCGCGCTCATAGCGGCGGCGTTCAGCGCCATTGCGTTGGTGAGCCGCTCTTGCCCCACAAGCTGCGGTATGATTGCCTGGCGCGCGGGCATCAGAAAGGCGAATAGGCTGCCCTGTATGATGGACGCAATCCACAGGTGATACCATGTAACCACATTCAGATCGATGGCAACGCCGATTAGCATAGACAGGATTACCGCCGCCGCTTGTCCCGCTTGGATGATGTACTTGCGCTCGAATCTGTCCGCGAATGCGCCGCCGAACAGCGATAGCCCAAGCAGCGGTATCGCAAAGCCCGAATTGACCACGCCAAGCAGAAACGGCGATGAGGTTATCTCATAGGCGAGGTAGCCGCGCGCAAGCATCTGCATCTGCATCCCGCCCATCATCACCAGCATTCCAAGCCATAGATACAGGAATGGACGGCTCTGCAGCGAACTGAATGTAGAGCGCCAGTCGGACCTAATAGGGGGATTGCGCGGGGGTGTTCGGGGAGCGCCGGTTTGCGCTGACGGAGTGGACGGGCGGGTTGCCGCATCGCCGGGGTTGGGACTTCGCGCCGATGTTGCTTGACGGCGGCTAATGCCAGCATCCGATAAATCTGCCATTGGGCAAGTCTATACCGATTGTTGTAGGTTCGCAAGCGATGGACGCGCGCGCTACTACCGCCCGACGGCATATGCCGCGCGCCCAATAGCGGGCAAAAGAAAAGGGGCCTGGGCTATAAGCGACGCTCATCCGCAAAGCGGAAGGCGCTCACAGGTGTTCAACCCAGACCCGTTTGTAACGCTTGACGCCATTCATACTACCACACATCGCCGCTCAGTGATAGGATTATCACAATCCCGTTAGGAAATAGGCATCGGCGCGCAAGTCTTTTCGCAGACAACACCAACGCTTGTAGCGCCGTCAGCGCATCGGCATACACGCGGCGGTGCGCCGTAATCTCATATACACTCAGCGCAACTTCAAGGAATAGGGAATAGTTCATATGGGCAACACTTTCGGTCATATGTTTAGGGTAACCACTTGGGGCGAATCGCACGGCGACGCCGTGGGCGTGGTGGTGGACGGCTGCCCGCCAAGGCTGCCGCTGCACGAACAGGATATTCAGGCTGAGCTAGACCGCCGTCGTCCCGGCCAGAGCGAGATTTCCACGCAGCGCAAAGAAGGCGATCGCGCGCAAATCCTGTCGGGCGTATTCGAAGGCGAAACGCTCGGCACGCCTATACTCATCGGCGTATGGAACGCCGATGCGCGCAGCAAAGACTACGACCATATGCGGCGCGTCTATCGCCCGTCGCACGCCGATTTTAGCTACGATGCCAAGTTCGGCATTCGCAATTGGAAGGGCGGCGGACGCGCCAGCGCCAGGGAAACCATCGGGCGCGTAGCCGCCGGCGCAATCGCCAAGAAGCTGCTCGCCCGCGAATTCGGCGTAGAGATTGTTGGGTATGTCAAGCAGGTTTGGAAACTCACCGCCGAAGTCGATCCGGACAGCGTGTCCTCTCAGGATGTAGAGGCAAACATAGCGCGCTGCCCCGACCAGGATATGGCGGTGCGGATGATTGAGCGCATCAAGCAGGCGCGCAAGGACGGCGATTCGCTTGGCGGCGTGGTAGAGTGCGTGGCGCGCGGCGTCCCAGTGGGTTTGGGCGAACCCGTCTTCGACAAGCTGGAGGCGGATTTGGCAAAGGCGGTTCTGTCTATGCCGGCGTGCAAAGGCTTTGAGGTGGGATCCGGCTTTGGCGGTACACTGCAGACCGGCTCTCAGCATAACGATCCGTTTTACAGCGATGGCGGGCGCATCCGCACGCGCACCAACAACTCCGGCGGCATTCAGGGCGGCATCAGCAACGGCGAAAACATCGTCATACGCGCGGCGTTCAAGCCGACCGCCACCATAATGCGCGAGCAACAGACGGTCGACGTAGACGGCAATGCGGTTACGCTGCTGGGCAGGGGACGGCACGATCCCTGCGTGCTGCCTCGCGCCGTGCCTATCGTGGAGTCAATGACGGCGCTGGTTCTCGCTGACCACGCATTGCGTCAGCGCGGGCAACGGGGCGTTGTATAGACACTCAGCGCAATCGGAGAAACGCATTATGCCTACACCTTTCCCCGGAATGGATCCATACTTGGAACGCCCATCAATGTGGCCGGGCGTGCATAACGCGCTTATGGCGTCCATCCAACTTGATCTTGCGCCGCAGGTTCGCCCGCGATACTACGTGTCTCTAGAAGAGCGCGTGTACTTCAGTGAAGATGAAGGTGGCAGAGATCCTTTAGTCGGCATCCCGGACGCCGTGGTTGTGGGGCCGACGGGAAACGGCGGCTCGCCATCGGAGCCGTATGAAGCGCTGCCCAAAGGCGTGGCGATGACAACCGTCCACGTCGGCATTCCTGCGCAGGCGCGCGAGGCTTATCTGGAGTTGCGCGATACGGGAACGGGCAGCGTGGTAACGGTGATAGAGTTGCTGTCCCCGTCCAACAAGCGGCCCGGCAAGGGGCGCGATCTGTATGAACGAAAGCGCGCGCGCTTCTTAGAGACTTGGACGCATATGGTTGAGGTTGACCTCACCCGCGCGGGCGAGCCGATGCGTTTTGCTGACAACGGCGCAGTCAGCGATTACCGCATCTTGATAAGGCGCGGCGGCAGGCCTAGGGCAACCCTGTACACTTTTGGAGTGCGCCACGCCATACCCGCCTTTCGGCTGCCGCTGAAGCGCGGCGACACTGAGCCTCTCTTGGACATCGGCAGGCTGTTGCACGAACTATATGACCGCGCGGGCTACGATTTGGCACTGGACTACGCAAGCGAACCAATGCCGCCCCTATCCCCCGGCGACGCTGAGTGGGCGGACGCGCTGCTTGGGGAGAAGGGGCTGCGGTAGGGGTTCTGTCGATTGCTGCGCGATCTACACCACGGGCGAAGTGCCGCCGTCGATGTTGACTGCCACGCCGGTTATGTAGCTGGCGCGCTCCGAAACTAGGAATGTTACCAAGTCGCCCGCTTCGCGCGCCTCGCCTACGCGCCCCAGCGGAACGCGCTTGCCCATATCTTCGTAGTACGCCTCAAGCGTCAGGTCGGGATTATCGGCGTTTGCCGCTTCCCAGCGTCGCTCGTGCTGTCCCGCCTTGATAAGCCCAATGCAGACGGTATTCACCAGGATGTTGTCGGCGGCATAGTCTTTGGACATCTCTTTGGTGAGCGCGATGCCCGCCGCTCTGCTGACGGATGTGGGGACGGAGCCGGCGGTGGGCGCTTTGCCGCCGGGCGTGGTGATGTTGACGATGCGGCCGCCGCCCTGCGCCTTCATCAGCGGGATTGCGCGCTGGGAGCAGCGTATCGCGCCGAACAACTTGAGCTCGATGTCGTATCGCCACACTTCGTCGGTTACATTCTCGAACAGGTTGGCGGCGGAAGTGCCGGCGTTGTTGACCAGGATGTCCAGCCTGCCGTATTCGTCGGCTATGGCGTCGAACATTCTGTCGACGTCTTCCTGATTGGTGACGTCGGCGGATATTGGCATAACCTCGCCGCCCGTTTCGGCGCGTATGTCAGCGGCGGCGCTCTCAAGCACATCCGCCCTGCGCGCGCAGATGACCACCTTTGCGCCCTCGGCGCACAGCGAAGTGGCGGCGCCTTTGCCGATGCCGTCGCTGCCGCCGGTTATAAGCGCAACCTTGCCGTTCAGTCCCAAATCCATATCGTCTATTCTCCTCTATTTTGTTTATTCCGTTATTTTCGTTATTTCGTATTCCGTGTTTGGCGCGCAGCAGCGCCGATGCTATTCCTTGCTATACGCTTCGTCCAGCAGATCGGTTATGTAGCGCGCTTCAAGCGGCATGCCTTCGCGTTGAGCGCCGTATTGGAGCTGCATAAGGCAGCCGGGGTTTGCGGTTGCGATGATGTTAGCGCCGGTCTGCCGCACCGCGCGCATCTTGCTGTCAAGCACGCGCATAGAGAACTCGCGCTCCGTGATGGTGTATGTGCCGCCTGCGCCGCAGCATTTGGATGCGTTGGGGAGTTCCACGAACTCTATGCCGGGTATGGAGCGCAGCAGTTGGCGCGGCGGCGCGGTGATGCGCTGCGCGTTGGATAGGTGGCACGAGTCCTGATAGGTAACGCAGTAGGGCAGGCTTGCCTTTGGCGGGTCTATGGGCAAGGCTGCCAGAAGTTCGTGTATGTCCTTGACCATAGCGCTGAATGCCTGCGCCTTTTCGAAGTAGCGGCTATCGTTTCGCAGCAGATGGGCGTACTCTTTCATGCGCGCGCCGCAGCCCGCCGACGCCACCACTACCGCATCCACGCCGCTGCCCAAGAAGGCGTCGATGTTGCGTCGCGCCAACGTGCGCGCGGTTTCAAGATCGCCAACGTGCGAATTGATAGCGCCGCAGCACGCCTGCCCGCGCGTGATTTCGACGTCGCAGCCGTTTCGGGTCAGCACGCGCACCACTGCGTTCATCTGAGGCCCGTTCACTAGGGGCATCACGCAACCGGATAGCAGCGCAACGCGCGTCTTGCGTTCCCCCTGCGCCGCATACACTTGCCCGCGCGCCCGAAACACCTCAGCGGGAAGCTGCGGCATAGAGCCTTCCAGTTCGCCGATTCCGCCCGGCATTGCGTTCAGTATGCCGCTCTTTCGCACCGCCTTTTGCAAGCCGGAACGCTGATATAGCCGCATGCCGCCCACAAGCAGCGCAAGCCGTCCCTGATTGGGCAGCGTCTGCTTCAGCGCAAGCGATGCCACGGTTCGGCTTATGACGCCCGGCTTCCTGCGGCTTGCGACTTGCTGCATCGTTGCCTCTATCAGGTTGCCGTACGGCACGCCGGACGGGCAGGCGACTTCGCAGGCGCGGCATTGGATGCACAAGTCCCAGTGGCTTATCACCGAATCGGTTATGCCGATGCGCCCTTCGTTGACCGCCTTCATAAGCGCAATTCTGCCGCGCGGCGATTCCGCCTCAAGCCCCGTCTCTACATAGGTGGGGCAAGCCTGAAGGCAGAACCCGCAGTGAACGCACTTGTAGAGATCGGATTCGGCGGGGGCGTCCGGGCCTGCGAAGAAGGATTCTGCGCTGCCGGTCTGCGGTTCGTCCGCAACGCTTGTCATCAAATCCCTCCTGCGAACCTGTTCGGGTTGAGTATGCCGTTGGGGTCGTACTGCGCCTTCAAGCCGCGCATTATCGCCAGCGAATCGCCGTTGTAGTCCCACACATCGACGTTCGCCTTTATGGATAACGGCGCGCGCTCCACTATCAGCGAACCGCCAGCGCTGTGGGTTGCATCTCGCGCATGGCGCAATGTGTCGCCCAGATCCAATTCTTGGTCGAACCAGTGGGCGTTAAGCATACCATATCCCACCTGCGCCAAAATCGCGGCGTCGGCGCGCTGCGCTATCGCATCGGCGACCTGCGCCACTCTGTTCGGCAAGACGGACACGCGCGCGGACATAATCGGCTTGGCATCGGCGGCGTATCCGAAATCGGTGAGCGCCGCCCAATGCGCCACCGCACCGTCTTCCATTCGATCCACCGCATCGGCGCGCGGGCTGAGTATGGCGAATGTTTCATCTTCGAGACGCTTCAAAGTGCGCGGTCTGCCGCCCAAGCGCACCGCAAGCGCGCTGCCGTCCGCTACGCTGTGGTCAGCGTCGATGCGCTTGCTTGCTGCGTGGTTGTACGCAGTCATTGCCAGGGGCATTGCGCCGCTGTTGAATACGCTCATAGCGGCGGCGGCGCAGTCCGCATACGATTTGAATTGCGCCACAAGCGTGGATTCGCGGCGCGGCATAGGCGTAAGCTTGAATGATACTTCGGTTATGACGCCAAGCGTTCCCAAGCCGCCCACATGCAGGCGCGCCATATCGTAGCCGCTCACATTCTTGACCACCTGCCCGCCGCTGCGGGTAAGACGCCCGTCTGCTTGCGCCACCTGCATGCCGATGACGAGATCGCGCGCGCTGCCGTAATGCCACTTGAGCGGGCCGCTTACGCCCGACGCGAGAATGCCGCCGATGGTGGCGCGCTGGGGCAGGGGAGCGTCAAGCGCAAGAAACTGACCCTCTTTCGCCAGCGCGCGCCGCAGCGCCGCAAGCGTAATGCCCGATTCCACAACAAGCGTCATGTCGGCGGCGTTGTGCTGTACAATGCGGTTCAGCGTCGATATGTCAACCACCATATCAAGCCGCTTCGGCGGATTGCCAATCGCCAGGTGAGCGCCACCGCAGCGCGGCGCAACCGCAAGCCCTTCGCGGTCCGCAGCTGCCAGGACGCGGCAGAGTTCGTCGGCGTTTCGGGGATGCGCCACTACCGCCGGCATAACGCCGTCGACTGCGTCGGCCGCAACGGCGGCGCTGAACACGTCGGCACCCACCGAATTCTGCATCGCTTGTATCGCGGGCGCAAGGCTGCTTGATGTCATAGCGGTTTCGGCAGCCTTATATCCATGCGCCGGCGCCGGCGCGCGCGACTGCGCCCGCAAAGGCTATCTCATTGCAGGATGCGCCGGTTGGGAAAATTTTGGCGGGATTCAGCATATCGCGCGTGTCGAATGCGGGCTTGAGGCGCGCCATCGCCTCCATATCGTCATCGTTGAACATAAACGGCATGTATTCTTGCTTTTCCAACCCAATGCCGTGTTCGCCGGACAGCACGCCGCCCGCTTCAACACACATCTTGAGTATTTCGCCGCCGATGGCAAGCGCCTTTTGCGTATCGCCGGGCTTGCGCTCGTCGAATAGCACCGAGGGATGCAGGTTGCCGTCGCCGGCGTGCAGCAAGTTGGCGATGGGGTAGCCGCTGCGCCGCGAAAGCTCGCGTATCTGCGCCAGCACCTCAACTAGATTTGTGCGTGGCACTGTGCCGTCCACTAGCAGGTAGTTGGGCGCAAGCCGTCCCAGCGCGCCAAGCACGCCCTTGCGCCCCGCCCAAAGCCGCTCGCGCGCATCGGCGTCGGTGGCGGTGCGGATCTCTATCGGCCCGAATTCGTTGCACACATTCTCGATCTCTTCAACCTCTTCCTCGACCGCTTCCGCAAGCCCTTCTATCTCTACGAGCAGCACTGCGCCGGCGTCGGCGGGATAACCGGCGTTGACCGCGGGTTCCACCGCGCGGATGCAGAGGTCGTCCATCATCTCTATGGCGGCGGGAACGATGCCGGCGGCGATTATGCCGGACACCGCCGCGCTTGCCTGATCGAGTTCGCGAAAGACCGCAAGCAGCGTCTTCACCGATTCCGGCTGCTTCAGCAATCGCACAATCACCTTGGTAACTATCGCAAGCGTGCCTTCCGATCCGATGATGATGCCGCGCAGGTCGTAGCCGGGCGTTTCGCGCGTACTGCCGCCCACCCATTGCAGCGAGCCGTCCGCCATCACCACTTCCATCCCAAGCACGTGGTTGGTGGTAACGCCGTATGCGAGGCAGTGCGGCCCGCCTGAGTTTTCGGCGACGTTGCCGCCGATTGTGCAAGCCTTTTGGCTGGAAGGGTCGGGCGCATAGCATAGGCCGTACTGCGATACATGCTCGGTCAGATGCAGGTTGATGACGCCCGGCTCCACGACGGCGACGCGGTTCTGCACGTCCACATCTAAGATGCGCGTCATGCGTGTGAGGGACACCACGATGCCGCCTTTTTCTGCCACTGCGCCGCCGCTGAGCCCGGTGCCTGCGCCGCGCGCCACGATTGGCGCCTCTTCGCGGCGCGCCAATCTGACTACCTGCGCCACCTCTTCGGCGCTACCTGGAATGACCACGATGGAGGGCATAGCCTTGTCCGCGGATCCGTCGTATTCGTACACAATCAGATCTTCGGGTTTGTGAACAACATAGTCGATTCCCACAATCGCTTGGAGTTCGGTGATGGTGTGGTGGGTGATTGGCATTTGGCGGCCTCCTCAGTTAGCGGCAATATCATAGTGTATTGCAAGGGCGCCTTGCAAATTAGGCGGGCTTGCGAAAGTTGTCCCCGCCGTATCGCGCTGTATTGCAAGTTGAGAGAGGGTAGGGTAGTTGCGCCGCATTCGTTCACCGGGCAAGCGGTCTGCAAAATGAATGCACGCGCGTGCTGCATTTCCGAACACTCATATCCGCCGAATAGACGCAGGAAATCACCCCGGCGGCTAACCGCGATGCGGCTACCGAAACCGAAACGTGCGTATCGCCGCAACCGCGGATAGCACAATCCAGGCGCCCACTATGGCGAGCTGCTGCGGGAACTCCCAGAACGCCCTGGCGTCCACCACTACGCCCCTGACCATATCCAGCATGGGCGCAAGCGGCAGGTATTCCACTATGACGCGCAGAATTGTGGGCAGGTTTTCGGTGGGGAAGAACACGCCGGATAGGAACATAAGCGGCAGCGCAACCGCATTGCCCAAGCCGCTTGCCGCCGCTACCGTCTTGGAGAACGCCCCCACTACGAAGCCAAGGTTCAGGAATACGATGTTGCCCATAACCACCAGCAGCGCTATGTACAGCGGGTTGCCGGCGATGGACACGCCGAACAACAGCCATCCCACCGCCAGGATTATCGCCGCCTGAGCCAGGGACATTGCCAGCGATGACAGCACCTGCGCCGCAAAGAACACGCGCACTTTCAGCGGCGTGGCGAGGATGCGTATCAGGATGCGCTTTTCGCGGTAGGACGCCATAACCGTGGCAAGCCCTATGACGGAGAAATTCATTACGCCCCATACGGCAAGGCCGGGTATCAGGAAGTCGAGGTAGCTCAGGCTGCGGCTGGACACGCCCTCAGGCGCAAGCGCAAGCAGCGTGGGCGCATTCGTCATACGCAGGTTGGCCCTGTCCACGAAGCTGCCTACCACGCCTACCATTATGCCGCCGAAGGGATCGCCCTGGTCGTATATCAGCGTCATCTGCGCGGGCGGGCTGTTGGCGGCGGTTTCGGCGAGGTTTTCGGGGATTACAAGCAGATGCCCCAGATCGCCGTCGACTATTTCTTGGCGCGCCGCCGCTTCGTCGTCGCGAGTCTCTACGCTGATGCCGTCCAACTCGCCCAGGCTGCTCACCAGCTGGGCGGACAGCGTATCCTGCGCCTTGTCTATGACCGCAATCGTGGCGGCGGAGTCGGTGTCCCGGAAGAACAGCCCGAACACCACCACGAATATGAGCGGGAACGCCAGCGCCCAGAACAGCGCTTGGCGGTCTCTCAACAGCATCTTGAGGTTGGCTAGGGTAAGGCGGTATAGGATCATCAAGGAATGCCGCTCACTCGATCAGCGCGCGCCCGGTTATGTGCAGAAACACATCCTCTAGGTTGGCGGGCATAACCTCGAGGTGCGTCAGCGCCGCGCCGGTTCGGCCGGCCCACTCCATCAGCGACGGCACCGTGGCCGACGCGTCCGCCGATAGCAGACGCACAGCGCCGCTGTCCGCAATCGCTTCTTGGACGCACGCCAGCGCGCTTAACTCGTCCAGCTCGTCAGTGGGATGCGCCCCGTATATGCCGTCGATGCGGATCTTTATCTCATACGGCACGGGCAGGGAGCGCACAAGATTGGCGGGCGTGTCCAGCGCCACTATCTTGCCGCCGTTCATAATCGCGATGCGGTCGCACAGGAATTCCGCCTCTTCCATGTAGTGGGTGGTCAGAACCACGGTGCGTCCGTCGGCGTTCATCTCTTGCACGAACTCCCATAGGCTGCGGCGCGCCTGCGGGTCGAGCCCGGTGGTGGGTTCGTCCAGGAACACCACGTCGGGATCGTTGACCAGCGTCGCGGCGATGGTGAAGCGCTGCTTTTGGCCGCCCGATAGCTTAGCCACCGTGGTGTTCGCCCTGTCCGCAAGGTTGACGCGCTCAAGCAGCGCAATCGGCTCGACGCGGCGGCGGTAGAACATGCCGAAAAGGTCGAGTATCTCTTTCAGCGTTAGGTTGTCGAAGTACGCCGACGCCTGCAACTGAACGCCGATGCGCTCTTTGACGGTTTCGGGCTCGCGCTGCGTGTCTATGCCCAGCACGGCGGTCTTGCCGGACGTGGGCTTGACGAGCCCCTCGATGCACTCCAGCGTGGTGGTCTTGCCGGCGCCGTTGGGGCCTAGGATGCCGAAAATCTCGCCGCGCTTTACGCCGAAAGACACGCCGTCGACTGCGCTCAACTCGCCGTAGCGCTTGGACAAGCCCTCTACGCTGATAACGATTTCGCCGCTGTCCGTCGCCGCCATACTCACCCGCGCTTATGATGCGCCGCTTGGGATTTATGTCGCGCGCCGCCCAACGCCATCCGTTTCGGATACGGGCAGGGCAGCGCATATGTTACATAGTACAGGGATTGCGCCGGTTAGCCAACAATTTAGGCGCCGCCAAGCCGATGCGCTCACAGCGCCAGCTGCCGCGCAAGCGCCTCTGCGTCGTTGACGGGCAGGCGGCACGCGTAGTTTTCGCACACATAGGCGGTCGGCAGTCCGTCGATCTTGCCGCGGTTCGCAAGCAGCGGGACGCCTTCGAGCGCATCCGACGCGTCGGCCATCCCCAGCATCACGCGGTTGGGCGTGTAGTGGCGGTTGGCGGCGCGCAGCAACGCATCGGCGGCGGCATCGCCCGGCGTTCCCACTATGACTATCTCTTTGGGCTTGGACAGGTAGAAGTCTAGCGCCCCAAGCCAGTGGCCGGCGGCGGTGGGGAAGCGCGCCATCAGGTTGCGCACGGAGCGCAGCGCGGTTGCGGCGCGCCGCTGCAGTTCGGTGTCCCCCGTGATGACCGCAAGCCGCAGCAGTACATCGGCCGCCATTGAGCCGCCGCATGGGATTGCGTTGTCCATAATGTCTTTGGGGCGCACAACAAGCGCTTCGTGGTCGTCGCCGGTGTCGAAGAACTGACCCGTGCTTTCGTCCCAAAACAGCCGCGCCATATCGCTGCCGAGCGCTATGGCGCGCTCAAGCCATTCGGGGTTGAGCGTAACTTCGTGCAGCGCCAGCAGTCCGTCTATCAGAAAGGCGTAGTCTTCCAAATAGCCGTTTAACTTGGCATTGCCGTCCTTGTATGTGCGCAATAGCCGTCCGTCGCGTATCAGCGCGTCGCAGACGAAGCGCGCGTTGCGCTCGGCGGTGGCGGCGTAGTCGCTGCGCCCCAACACGGCGGCGGCATCTGCGAATGCGCGCATCATAAGCCCGTTCCAAGCGGTGAGGATTTTGTCGTCTAAGTTTGGCGCAATGCGTTGATTGCGAACTTCGAGCAGTTTCGCCTTGCAGCGCTGCAGCAGCGCTGCGAATTCGGCGGCGTCCATATCGGTTTCGCGCGCGAGGTTGGCGGCGCTCATCGCGACGCGCAGGATGTTGCGCCCCTCGAAGTTGCCGTGCGCCGTTACGCCGTAGTAGCGGCTTATGATCTCAGCGTCGGCGTCGCCCAGCGCGGCGCCGATTTCGTGCGGCAGCCATACGAAGAACTTGCCCTCCACGCCCTCGCTGTCCGCATCCTGCGCCGAATAGAAGCCGCCCTCCGGCGATGTCATTTCGCGCAGCACATACGCCAGCGTCTCTTCCACGATGCGCCGATGCAGCGGATTGCCCGTAACCTGATAGGCGTGCAAGTACAAGCGCGCGAGCAGGGCGTTGTCGTACAGCATCTTTTCGAAGTGCGGCACAAGCCAGAACGCGTCGGTGGAGTAGCGGTGAAATCCGCCGCCGATTTGGTCGTAGATGCCGCCCAGCGCCATCCGCTGCAGCGTCAGCTCCGCCATTTCCAGGGCGTCGGCGTCTTCGGTTCGCAGGTAGTAGCGCAGCAGAAACTCATAGGTCATCGGCTGCGGGAACTTGGGCTGCATCCCGATGCCGCCGTGCCTATCGTCGAAGTCGTCGGCTATGCGCGCAACCGCTTGGCGCAGCACATCGGCCGTCAGCGGCTCCACGGCGCCGTCCGCCGTCAGATTGGACGCCTGATTCATTCGCTCCAATATCTGCTCGACTGACTGCAGCACATCGCCGCGGTTGTTGCGATACACCTCAGACATTGCGGTCAGCACGCGGGGGAAGCTGGGCATGCCGCCTCTGTCTTCGGGCGGGAAGTAGGTGCCGCCGTAGAACGGCTTGCCGTCGGGCGTCAGAAACACGGTCATAGGCCAGCCGCCGTGTCCGGCTATCATCTGCACGGCGGTCATATAGATGGAGTCGATATCCGGGCGCTCTTCGCGGTCGACCTTGACGCTCACAAAGCGCTCGTTCATCATAGCCGCGATTTCGGCGTTCTCAAACGATTCGCGCTCCATCACATGGCACCAGTGGCACGCCGAATAGCCCACGCTCAGCAGGATGGGCTTGTCCAGCGCCTTGGCGCGCGCCAGCGCCTCATCCCCCCACGGATACCAGTCAACCGGATTGTGGGCGTGCTGCAGCAGATACGGGCTAGTTTCATTGATAAGGCGGTTCGGCATATTTTGTCCTTAAGTCGATTATCGATTGCTTACCAGCGCGGAGCAGGCGCGCCAATTTATGGACATAGATTTTACGCAGCGCGGGCGCTAATCATCAGGGAACAGCGTCAGCACAAGCCTAAACCTGCTATAGGCGTCGTCGTCAGCTCCGCTCATCGACACGGCGCTCAAACTCTTTTCCAAAGTTCTGTACTGGTCGCGCGTCAAGCCTGCATCTCTCCGATCCACTTGGCTGATAATTCGGTGCAGGTCGATATACGCTATAAACTCCCTATCGACGGGCAGAAGGCTTACGGCGCGTATGTACTCACTGCTGGTTGAAAGGCTTTCACCGTTTCCGTTTTGACGCCCCACAACCGCTTCCAGCGCATCCGTAGTAGTGCCGATGGTCAGGTAGCCGTTGTGCAGCACATAGCCGGGCGTATATCCGATGCCGTCAATCTCAAACACGCGCGCTTCGTCGGCTGCGCCGACGTCAACCCGTTCATAGTCCGACTCCAGAAGCACATAGCCCAGAGTTGTGTCTATGATGTCTTCCAAGGTGTCTTCAAGGTCGTCCTTGTTGTTCGGCAGATACGACAGCATTGCGACGGCATCAACGGCGTTCTGTTCCGGGTTCCTCTGTATCAGGTCAAAATCGAAATCCCTGATCGCCACAATCAGGTCGCCGCCGAGATAGTCCAGAAGTTCCTCTTCAAGGTGGATGCCCGTTATGTCGTCGATTATTTCCAACGCCACATCCAAGCCGTCCGCAAGAGTGGAATCGTCGTCCAGATCCGAGTTGCCGCCAAACTCAGCTACCATATCGTTGATGTAGTCGACATCAAGCCCATACGCCTCGGATATGTCTTCTATCTTGCAAGTCCTGAGTATCTCGCGATAGTTGTCGAGGTTGGGATCGAACGACAACCCGGCGAAGCCCAGCGTGTCGATAGGAAGCGCATCTGCGGCGTCTGCGACTTGCGCGACTTGCAGCGTAGAGGGGCTAGTAGTAGGGGATACGAAGTCCCATACTATGCCTTTATCCACCCAACCGGCGGATGCCGCTATCCATTCGGGCGATTCGAAAGCCTCTAAATCGCATTCCCATTCAGACCATTCACCTAGCCCATTTGCTTGGGCAAATTGTTCGGCAAAGCTCTCATAGTCAAAGTAGAACGATGCGAATCGACGGGCGGGCAGCGTGCTCTGCGCTTCAATGAAGTCTTCGTTGGAAGCCAGGGTTCGCTTGCGCTCCTCATCTACGAGTTCAAGCACATCGTCCAGCGCATACTCGGTGCTGGCGGCTATCAGCAAATCCCGCGACAGAGCGTAAGCCCCGCCATCGCCGACTTCATCAACCCACACGTCGAAATCGCCATAGGACTCCCTGTCAAAATCCGCGCCATGCTGATCCTTCAGGTAGTCCAACCACTTGTCGAGGAAATCGGCAGCGGCATCTGCGTCTCTAACGCCGACGGTTAACGCCGTGTCAACTAGGCTCAGGTCGTCCGCATCCGTATCAATATCCATAACCGCTGCGGATATCGACGGACCTATCCAAGGCGCTACATCCTGCTCAAAGTCGATGTCGGTTTCGCCTTCTAGCAGTTCCTGCCATTCATCCATCACATCGCGGAAGCTTGGGATGTCATTCAACCTGTCCCAGGCCTGCATCATCTCCCGGCGCTGCCCGTCTGATGGATTGAAGGTCATCCAGGCGTAAGCCACGCTATCGGCAGGGTAGTAGCGCGCGGAATGCTCCGGCTGCTCATATAGCCAGAAGGCGGGGATGAACCCGAAATATATCGCAGCGCCGACAGCGCCCGCGCTCAGCACTACTACGCCCAAGGCAATGGCGAGCGTCTTGATCAGCATTAAATCCCCCGAATCTCCAGCGTGCTAACCTCCTGCGTGGCGAGGCTTGCGACGCGAATGGCGTGATTGTTGGTGTCCGCGATGTACAGGCTGCCGTTGGCGGCGCTCAAGCCGGCCGGCTCGAAGAACTCTGCGAAGCGCCCGTCGCCGTCTTCATGCCCCACCTTGCCGATGCCCAGATACGATGTAGCGCCTCTGCTTGCGGGGTAGATGCGCTTTATCTTGTTGTTGTAGGTGTCCGCGATGTAGAGAGCGCCGTCGTGCCACTCGATGCCGATGGGATGCTGCAGGCGCACCGCTTCGCCCACGCCGTCCACATCGCCGAACTCGAACAGATGCAAGCCTACGATGGTATTGACGCGCCCTTTGCCGTTTAAGTCGGCTGAGCGCACCGCGCTGGTTTCGCTGTCCGTGAAGTACAGCGTCTTGCCGTCGCTGACGATGCCGCTGGGCTGCGCCAGCTCTGCGTTGGAGAGCGTCCCGTCCACGATGCGCTCGCGTCCGTTGCCGGCGTAGGGGCGTACTTCCTGCGTGGCGAAATCGTATCTCCAAAGCTGATGAAAGCCCGCCATCGCGATGTAGAGCGTCCCGTTGAGCGCGGTTACATCCCACGGCGATCTGAGCGGCACGAAGCGGGCGTTGCCGCCGGCGTGGAAGCTGCGCGCCTGTTCGCCCGTGCCGGCGATGGTTTTCACGCTTTGGTTAGCAAGGTCGATGCTGCGTATGGCGTGGTTCTTGGTATCGGCGACGAACAGCGTATCGCCGCTGAGCGCCATGCCTTGTGGATCGTGGAAGCGCGCTTCGCCGAATGCGCCGTCGCGCAGGCCCGGTTCGCCGTCGCCCACGGCGTAGAGCGCCTCGCCGCGCAGGGTTGCGACCACGATGCGGTTGTGATTGGAATCGGCTATGAACAGCCTATCCGACGCCGCGTCCGCCAGAACTTTGCCGGGGAAGGACAGCGGACGTTCCCATTCCTTGTCCTTTTCGAGGCTCATCGGAAGCGGCGCGCGGTTCATCAGCCCATGCGCGTCGTACTCGGCTATCATCTTGGCGAGCAGTCCGTCCAGGTCGGCGGCGTCGAACTCGCCTTCGTGCTTGCCCAGCGCCTTGCCTTCGGGGTCGATGAACATCAGCGTGGGCCAGGCGCGCGCGCCGTACTGCTGCCAAACCACGAAGTCTTTGTCATTGACGACGGGATGCTCGATCTCATAGCGCAGCACCGCCTTGCGGACGTTCTCGATATCCTTTTCGGCGGTGAACTTGGCGGAGTGAACCCCCACCACCGCGAGTTCGTTGGCGTACTTCTCTTCCAGTTTCCGCAACTGCGGAAATACGTGCATGCAGTTGATTCAGCAGTATGTCCAAAAGTCCAGCACGACCGCCTTGCCGCGCAGATCCGCCATTGACAGCGGCTTGGCGGTGTTGAGCCATTCAACGCCCTGAGGGAAATCGGGGGCGTTCACCTTGCCGGAGTACATTCGGGGACTCAATGCTGCCTCCTTGTGAGTTTGAGTTGAGCGTCTATTCGATTTTGGCGTCTATCGGTCTATATGATAGCCGTCTAAGCGGCGGCGCTGCGATGCCGCGATAAAGCGCTGCGGC
Source organism: Dehalococcoidia bacterium (assembly GCA_965204605.1). Taxonomy (GTDB): domain Bacteria; phylum Chloroflexota; class Dehalococcoidia; order Lucifugimonadales; family JADFKI01; genus Bin90. The sequence continues at coordinate 2,216,409 of OZ241999.1, read as the reverse complement.
GTGCGCGCGTCCGTTAGGGTAGGGGGCGCAACGCTTGGGGCGCTACACCGGCCAGCGCTCCATATCATACGCCATCGACCAGAACATGAACTCATAGCGCGAGCTGATGATGAAGGTGTTTCGCATCGCTTCGCGGGTGGCGCTGCCGCCGTTTGCCGCGAACTCGTCCACCAGTTCGCGCCACGCCGCGGTGCTTTCTTCAAGCAGTCCGTCGCGGTAGGGCGCTGCCCAGTATTCGTAGATGGGATGATTGGGGACGGTCAGCCGCGCGCCGATTTCGTGGTAAGTCCACGGGCAGGGGAGCAGCGCCGCCGCCGCTTCGCCCACGCCGCCGAGTTCGGCCGCCGTCCGCATATGGTTCACATACGCCCGGTTCGTGGGCGATATGACTGCGTCTTCCGCGTCCGCCTCGCGCATCTCTAGCAGGTCGAACATCTTGGCGTGCAGCGGGCGCTCCACCGGCGTGGTGATGCGCTTGGTGAGCCGGCGAAGCGTGGGCGTGTCCGTCGCTTTGGACAGCGCGGTGGCTATCACCTGCCCGAAGCCGGCGAGGTAATGGTAGTCCTGTACCACATAGTAGCGAAACTTTTCCAACGGCAGGGTTGCGTCCTGAATCTCGCTCAGAAACGGATGCGCGAATATGCGCTCCCAGATAGGCATCGCCTCTTGCCGCAGCGTCTCGGAAAAACTCTCGCTCATAACTCACCTCTTCGACAAGCGTCCAAATCGCGGCGCGCATTCCCACGGCCTTGCGCTGAATATACCACAGCGCGGCGGTTTGCGCTCTAAATTCCGTTGCACGGCGACCACGCCGCCGCTTCCGCGCGACGGGTAGGGCGGTGTATGGGCGCAGCGCATCCCAACCGAAACGCATAACGCCGCTCTGCTGCAATACCCAAGCCGTGTTTGACTGAAAACTACGCCGATACGCCGCCGTATGCCGCGCAAAATTGGGCGCAACCGATGCGGCGCAAACGCCGAAACCCAAACGCAAAACCCGGCACGTTGCGTCGATATCAGCCCCTATGCAGTGTCAGAATAGAGCGGCAAAGGTACTACATACTACCGCGCGTCCAAAAATCGCTCTCCGCCCAATCTGAAGCGATGTTTTTTAGACGCGCGCAAACTCGTTTGCGCCAAACCGACAGTGTGGATGCAGCCTTCATATGCAGGCTCAGCCGTTGCAATGAAAGCCTCAAAGTTCTCAGCTTGCTGGAAGGGGACTAGGGTAGGGCGTAAGGACGATAGAGTAAGAAAGCCACAACTTCGTTCCCATCCGTCCGAGTGCCGTCTGCGAACCTTCGGTGCGTCCCCAGCGGCATTGCGTTAAGCCACTCAAACCGCCTATTGGGAATATCACATATCGCCGCCAATATACATATATTTATATTGGCAATGGATAACTGCTGTTTCACACATATATGAAATATCGTTATGCGCATTCGCTAAGTGAAATATATTTGAATATCATTAGCGCATAACGATATTATTATGTACATTGAAAGCGGGGGCATGAAAGATACGGGGAAAGCGCTGGCGTCCCTGGCAGGATTCGAACCCGCGACCGGCTGCTTAGAAGGCAGCTGCTCTATCCAACTGAGCTACAGGGACGCATGCGGCAAGCGCATAGATCAGTTTAGCAATCGCATTATAGGCGGTCAAGCAAATCGGGTACGGCCGGGTCGGGGGTTTGCGCCCCCACCAAGCCGCCAGGTCAGCAAGCAGATACGCGCGCCGACTCGACGTAAGTCCAAGCGGCCTATCGCATCAAATCGGGTTAGCGAAAAGCCGCCGCCGGCGTCCGATTGCGCGCGACCGGTCTAGTTCGCTTCCGCCGGAATGCGCGTGCTGACGCGGTGCAAGCGCGGCCGCTTGCCGGGCCACGCCTTGCGTATGCCCACGACCTCCAAGCCGTCCATATCGGCAAGGGTAGTGTAGCGCCGCTGAATGGCGCTGCCGATTGGCTTGCTCAGCAACCCGCCGGCCACGACCGCCGCAATCACCAGCGGCAGACGTTTTCGGCGGCTCATCCGTCCCCTCAGCGCAACCGCTCTGGTCAGCAGTCCGGTGATGAGCGCGCCCGTTGCCATGTTCGTGCCGCAGTGAGGCGACACCGCCAAATCGCGCTGACCGGCGTTCAATCGGGCCAGCGCCTCCGCTACTATCTGCGCCAGCTCATCGGTCGGCAAGCTTCCCACAATGAAGAAACCGCCCGGCGTGGAGTAGCCCCCAATCGGCGGCGAAACGCCACGCTCAAGCATCAGCGTTACTGTGGCATGCTCCAATGCGTGGTTGCGCCGTATGCGCCTGACTACTTCGTTCAGCATAACTGACCTTCTCTATGAATGATGAATGCAATATGAATGCGCGGCTTCCAACATTCTACACCATCCCGCCACCATGTTCCCGAACAAGACTCAGATAAGGCAAGGATAGAGTAGGGAAGTCTAATTCTATTGATATATGTATAGATATGAGAGTGCGGGAAATGTTCGCCAGCGCATACGGCATACTTCAACCGACCCACGAGTACAGAAGATAACCTCATTGGTCGAAACCGAGCCGCCCGCGTCCATTCCGACGCTCCATTCCGAATACGCCCGATAAGCGCTGATAACCCTTGAAATTGCTTGAAAGGCTTTGAATATGCTTGAATTGTTAAGAAATAGATAGAAAAGTGTTGAAATTAGCCTTGACCGATATATTGCATATCGCTAATATGTAGTCAATACATAAGACAAAACTAATTTCAGGAGGATGACCAATGAGGCGCAAGACCAAGAAGATGCTGGCAGTCGAAGAGAAGTTCAATCAGCCGCTGGAGAAGCTCCTGCCGGAGATGGTTACCGAACAGGGGTTGTCCGCCACCGCCGACTACCTCGGCGTCAGCAAGGCTACGCTCGGCTACTGGCTGCTGAAGCTGGACATCATCGTCAGAAGGGTTGCGCTCGCCCCGGGCGAGACCCTAGAAGTGAAGCGCGTCGGATAAGCGCCGGCGGGCAGCAACGCCAAAAGGGGCGACGGTTTGGGAACCGTCGCCCCTTTCATTTTGCGTAGATTTATGCCTTTTGCGTCCCTGCGCCTTTGCGTTACAACTACAACCCACCGCGATCTGTATCCCCCCGCGATGCGCCGCCTATCGCTTCAGTGCCTGCTGCGCCTCGCGCTCGCGCTCCCGCTCGATTATCGCCCGCCGCTTGTCGTAGAGCTTGCGCCCGCGCGCTATCCCAAGTTCCACCTTGGCGCGGTGCCGCCGAATGTACAGCCGCATCGGCACCAGCGTAAGCCCGCGCTCCGACACCTGCCGCGACAGCCGCGCTATTTCGTCTTTGTGCAGCAGCAGCTTGCGCGGACGGGTAGGGTCGTGGTTGTTGCGCGATCCCGCCGAATACTGCGCTATGTGCGCGTTCACCAACCACAATTCGCCGTCCTCAGGCTTGCCATAGGCGTCGCTGAGGTTGACCCGCCCCTCGCGGATCGCCTTTATCTCCGTGCCGGTAAGCACAAGCCCCGCTTCCACGGTGTCCATCACATCGTAGTTGCGCCGCGCCCTGCGGTTGGTAACGATAGTTCCGCTCTGTTTCTTCATAGTCATGCCGCCGACCTCGCCGACGCCCGCCTGTCCAACTCGGCCTCAAGCGTCTCGATCGCCTTCTCAAGCTGCATTATGTCCGCCTCGCGCTCGTCGCGGTCGGTAACCTCTATGTCCGGCGCAAGCCCGTTGCCCTCAATCAGCCTGCCGTCCGGTGTGTACCAGCGCGCGAATGTCAGAAACAGCCCGCCACCGTTGTCCAGCTGCCGCAGGATGTTCACGCTGCCCTTGCCGAAGGTCGTCGCGCCCACCACGGTCGCCCTGTCGTGGTCTTGGAGCGCGCCCACCAGAATTTCGCTTGCGCTCGCGCTGAACTGATTCGCAAGCACTGCCATCGGCACGCTTTCGGCTACCCTGTCCCGACGCCTGTCCTTCCAATCCCGCCGATTGCCTTCGCCGTCCACCTCATAGAGGATAAGCCCATCGTCCAGGAATAGGCTAGTTACATCTATGACTGAGCTCAGCAGCCCGCCCGGGTTATCGCGCACATCCAGCACAATGCCCTCTGCGCCGCCGTCCATCGCCTCGCTGATGGCGTCCGCAAGCTTATCGGCGGTGTTTTCGTAGAAGTTCGTTAGCCGAATATGGGCTATTCGCGCGCCCGGATCGGTTCGCACCAGCACGCTTTCCAGCGGAATTACGCCGCGCTTTACTTCGATGATAACCTGCTCCGGCTCGCCGATATGCTGAACAAGCAGCCTCACGATGGTATCGCGCTGCCCGCGAATTTTGGATACCGCCTCGACTAGGCTCAACCCCGCGATGCTTTCGCCGTCCACTTCAAGAATGATGTCGCCGGGGCGTATCCCCGCCTTCTCCGCGGGACTGTCCGCGATTGGCGCTACCACCACAAGCCTGCCGTCCGTGTTCATGGACACATGCGCCCCGATGCCCTCAAACCGCCCCTGTATATCGGCGTTCTCTATGCCAAACGCCTCAGGGCGCACATAGTTCGTATGAGGATCGTCCAATGCCGTCAGCAAGCCCCGTATCGCGGCTTCGGTGAACACTTCCGAGTCGAACTCTGCACGGTCGACATGCTCATTCGCCAGCAGCGACCACACTTCCCACACCACCGCAAGCTCTTCGGGAACGCCTTCAGCCAGCGCGAAAGGCTTGTCCGGCGGAATCAGTTCGGGAAGCGACGGAGCGTCCGGCGCAGCGAGCCCGGGAGCGGCCGGCTCAGTCGACGGCTGAGCCGGGCGGGACGACGCCGTCGATTGCGTCGATCCCGACGCTTGCGGCGGCGGCGCATCCGCGTTGTTGGTTGAACCGACCGAAGTTGACGCCATCGGCGCAGGCGTGGATGACGGCACCGGCTCTGCCGCCGGCGACGCGCCCATCTGACAAGCCGTGCCTGCCAACAGCGCCAATCCCGCCGCCGCAATGCTCCAGCGCCGAATGTTGAAAGGGTAGGGCAATATACTCACCTTAATTTCTTGACCGTGTACTCTATGTACTCTATCCGTCCATTCTATCACGCACGGCGCCATCGCACATACACCGCATTTCGAAGTCGCCTAGACCACAGGGTTTTCGGCACAGGCGTAATCCCATCTTGTACGATAGTACTAGCCATTGAAATACACTTTTGAAATCATACTTTCATTATTCAAAACACATCTATACTTCCTGCTTAACGCCTGTATAGGCGTTTTCAAATCAGATATGTTGTGAAAAGCCTATTGACAAGTTCTCAATGAATAACCTATATTCAGTATTGGCAGGTATGTTATTCAGCATACCGCACGCTTTTCAGCAAGCCATATCCAAGGCATAGCAGGACGATTTTATGACTACCAGAACCGAAGGCGGCAAGCGCCGACGAATCGTCAAGCCCTATCCCGCGTACACCCTTGAAGACGCGCTCGACGTGGCGCAGGCAATACAGAACGCCAACGCCGGCCTGCCTTTCCCGCGGGTGCTGCTTGCGGGCGCGCTCGGCACCACCCCCAAAAGCAGCGCCTTCACGCAGCGCCTCAACGCATCCGCCGCATACGGCTTGACGCAGGGCGGATACAACGACGCCGACATATCCCTTACGCCGCTCGGCGAAGCGCTCGCCGCCGGCAGCCACGACCGCCGCGCCCAAGCCCTGGCCGAAGCCGCTATGACACCCCCCATATTTGGCCGCTTCTACGATATGCTGGACGGCAAGCGCCTCCCGGAAAGCGCATACGCCCAAAACCTGCTGCAACGCGAACTAGGCGTGACCGAAATCCTTACCGATGAATGCCTGTCCATCCTAATCGCCAACGGCGAATACGCCGGTATAATCCGCGAGCAAGACGGCGTTTCGGTTGTGCGCCTAGGAGGACATCGGCCGCAGCCCACCGATGCTTCGACATCGACCGATGCGCCGCCCCTAGAGCGCAGCCCGACGACGCCAGTTGCTGAAAGCCCCGCCGCACCCGACAATACATCAGGCGCATCCAAGGGCAGAGTATTCATCGGGCGCCTCGGCGAATCCGACGCGGCGCAATTCGTAGCGTCCATGTTAGAGCAGTTCGGCATACCCGTCAGCAGTCCGCGCTTTGGCGACGACGCTGATCTGCCGATGCCGCCCGAAGTCGCAGCCGAGATGCGAGCGTCCCACGCCGCGGTTCTGGTGTTCGCGAACCACGGCGGCGACGAGCAAGCAATCAGAGACAAGATGCTATTCCTGCTGGGGGCGTGCAGCGCGCTGTACGACGACCGGGTAGTGATATTCCACGAAGCGGACGCTGCGCCGCTGCCGAACCTCAACGGCTTGAGCTGCGTGAGCTTCCGGTCGGAACGGATCGCTGAATCGGGCTTGGGGTTGCTGATGGAGCTTCACAAAGCCGGAGTGGTGAGCATAAGCGCATAAGCGCGCCGTCGAATGCCCCACGATTTTGCGCCGTTTTGGAGTGGAGCAGTCCCATCGTACTGCCGCCGCGCAAAACGGCTCTCTCCGCCAATCCTGGAGCGATGACTTTTCCTAGCGCCAAGACGCCGCCGCTCAAACAACGTCGTATCTGACCCGCCGCCAACGAATTGCGTTGCCCCTATGTTATGTCAAATGGTAGCGCAGGCGCGCCCGTGGCGATGTATTATGTCAACTAATGCCTGAAATCACGCCTATACTTTACATAACAATTATAGTGCGAATATGCGATTATGCGGCGCCGGAGCCGCTTTTGTTCCCCCCACTCCATCCCCGCTGCGCTAACCCCGCGTGCCGTATGCCTCGCCGTATATCTCCAGCGTCGCATCCGATAGCGTTGCCGTCTCGACATCGGCGTTCAACGCTGCGTCGATCTCATCCAACAGCCGCCGCAGTCCACTACCCGTTTGCGCCGATGTGAACACAACGCGGCTTCCGTCGTCCGCCGACCGATTCCCCTGGATCGCAAGCTCATACTCGTCGCCGGCATCCAGCAGATCGATCTTGTTGAGCGCCAGTATGCGCGGCTTGTCCGAAACGCCCAAGTCGTTGAGTATGCCCTCTACTACATTCGCCTGCTCTGCCGCATTCGGATGCGTGATGTCCTGCACATGCAAAATCAGCGCCGCCGCTTGCACCTCTTCGAGCGTCGCTCTGAATGCCGCAACCACCGCCGTCGGAAGTTTCTGTATGAAACCCACCGTATCGGTCAGCAGCGCCTCGCGTCCCATCGGAGTTACGATGCGCCGCGTTACGGGGTCAAGCGTTGAGAACAATCGGTTCTCTGCGGTTACATCGGCTTTCGTCAGGCTGTTCAGCAGCGTGCTTTTGCCGGCGTTGGTATAGCCCACCAACGACACCACCGGCGCATCCATCGCTTGACGCCGCGCGCGGTACTGCGCCCTATGGCGGCGCACATCGTCAAGATCCCGCTTGAGCTTCTGTATCCTGCGGCGCACAAGACGGCGGTCGGTCTCTATCTGCGTTTCGCCCGGCCCGCGCGTGCCAATGCCGCCGCCAAGCCGTTCCAAGTGCGTCCACTGCCCCGCCAGCCTAGGCAGCAGGTATTCGTGCTGCGCCAATTCCACTTGAAGCCGCCCCTCTTTTGTGCGGGCGCGCTGCGCGAACACATCCAAAATCAGCGCCGTGCGGTCAATCACCTTCACGCCGTCAAGCGCCTTCTCAAGGTTGCGCTGCTGCGTGGGCGTCAACTCGTCGTCGCATATCACCGTCCCCGCGCGCTTTGCGGCTATCACACGCCGCAGTTCCTCAAGCTTGCCCTTGCCCAAATACATATGCGTATGCTTGTCGACGCGCTGAGACACAGTCGCCACCACCATAGCGCGCGCGCTGCGGGCGAGTTCGGCGAGCTCGGCAAGCGAATCCTTGACGCTCCAAGCGCTGCGCCGCCCCCGTATCTCTACGCCAACCAGAACGGCGCGCTCCAAGCGCGGCCTTGTCGAAATCAATCGTTTGGGAATAGCCTTTTCTCCTTGAAGTCTAAGCAGTAATTCAACCGGGCAATCGCTTACGGAGCACCTAAACCGCTTGTGAATTGCCTACGCAAGCAGTGCCCGCCCTTAAAGCGTTCTGCCCAAGCGCGCGTCTGTTTCCATTCGCAGGCAATCCGATAGCGGCGCGCTTGCCGCTAGATGCTGATGCTCGCCAAGCGCTCCAACCCCCGCTCCATATCATCATCGCCTATCGTCAGCGATAGCCGAATGTATCCCTCACCGTACTGCCCGTAGCCGTTGCCGGGCGTTACCACGATGTTGGCTTCCTCCAGCAGTTTAGCCGTGAACTCCGCCGAACTGAAGCCTTGGGGTATGCGTGTCCACACATACAGGCTCGCCTTGGGCGGCACAGCGTCAAGCCCCACGGATTGCAAAGTCTGCGCAACGCGGTCGCGGCGGCGTTCATAGACGCGGTTGCGCGCGTCTATGTCATCCTGCGAAAGCGCCATCGCCTCTATGCCCATATATTGGATTGCATTGGGAACGCCCGAATCGAGGTTGGACTTCACCACCATAAGCGCGCTGATAATGTCAGCGTTGCCGACCGCCATTCCCAGCCGCCAGCCCGTCATATTGTAGCTTTTGGACAGCGAGTGAAACTCCACGCCCACATCCATAGCGCCCGGCGTTTCCAAGAAACTGACCGGCCGATAGCCGTCAAACGCCACTTCCGAATATGAGGCGTCGTGCAGAACCGCTATGTCATATGCCTTGGCGAACTCCACTACCTTGGCGAAGTAGTCCCCGTCGGCGATAGCGCCCGTCGGGTTGTTCGGATAGTTCAGCCATATGACCTTTGCCTTGCGCGCTGCATCCTCAGGTATGGCATCCAAATCCGGCAGCCAGCCGTTCTCTTCCAGCAGCGGCATCCAGTGGCATTCGCCGCCCGCGAACCACGTCCCCACCGAGTACACCGGATAGCCCGGATCCGGCACAAGCGCAATATCGCCCGGCTCTATAAAGCACAGCGCAGCGTGTCCGATGCCTTCTTTAGCGCCGATGAGCGGCAGCGTCTCTTCGTCCGGGCGCACCGATATGCCGAACCGTCGCTGATACCAGTCCGCCACCGCCTGCCTAAACTCCGGCAGTCCGTCCGTCTCCGGGTAGCGATGGTTCGGCGTGTCCAGTGCCGTATCCCGAAGCCTATCCACCACGCTCGCGGGCGTGGGAATGTCCGGATCGCCAATTCCGAAACTGATTACATCTATGCCTTGCGCCTTCTTTTCGGCTATCTTTCGGCTTATCTCCACGAAAAGATACGGCGGCACCCTGTCCATTCGGCTCGCGAACTTCATATCGTCTCCATCTGAAATAACGCAATCAAACGCATGCCTCTGAATGATTGCAAACTCGGTAGCATTTCACTATGTTAAGGGAAGTATTGGAAAAGGTAAAGAATACTCGTTTATCAGCGTCTAACATCGCTCTAAAATCGTTCCAAGACACTGACGACGGATTCTTTTAGCCGCGCACTAGCAAACACAGGTAGGTTGCCTTATGGACACCGAAAACAGCGCCACCGTTGCCGAAGCGAAGACGCCCAAACTCGCCGAAAAAGTGAGGTTTTGGGAAGAGCAGGACAGAATCAACCACGAACTCATACCGCGAGTCATCAAGCAGTACAGGCTGCTCACAACGCACATCGAAGGCCACGAAGAGGCAAGCTCGCAGATAGCCGCCCTCGAAGCGCGCGCCACCGAAGCCATCACCACCGCGCGCCAGCAGGCGATCGAAGAGACCGACAAGCATGTGGTAGCGCTGGAACTCCGCACCACCGACGCAATCGACACAGCGCGCCGCGCCGCCGTCGAAGCCGCCGACCGCCATATCGCAGTCCTCGAAGAGCGCGCTCTGGAAGCCATCGACGAAGCGCAGCGCCAAGCCGTCGAAGAGGCGGATACGCATATGGCGGCGCTCGAAGACCGCGCCAATCAGTCCATCGCAACGGCGCGCCAATCGGCGGTCGAAGAGGCGGACTTGCACATCTCACAACTCGAAGACCGCACAACCCAATCCATTGCGGAGGCGCGACAAGGCGCGGTCGAAGAGGCGGATACGCATATCGCCGCCTTAGAAGACCGCGCAACTCAGGCGATAGCCGTCGCGCGGCAATCGGCGGTTGAAGAGGCGGATCGGCATATCGCAGATCTAGAAGACCGCACTACGCAAACCATCGCATCCGCAAGGCAGGGCTTCGAGGACAGCATGAACGCCCAAATCGTCAGTATGGAAGCGCGCACGGCGGCAACCGTAAGCCAAACGAAAGACGATCTCATAGCCGAAGTGGACGAGCGCCTCGCGTCTATGGAAGTCCACATGTCGGAGGTCATAGACGCCAACGGGCAGCGGCTAGCAGACAGCCTTAACAACCGCCTCAACGCCTTTGAATCCGAAGTCTCAATGACGATACGATCAGCCACGCAGCAGGTTGCAGCGGATGCCCAAACGCAGCGGGATGCGCTCGAAGCGCGCTCCGGCAGTGCCGTCCGATCCGCCCGCCGAACCTCGCTTATAGTGTCCGGCGCAAGCCTGCTGGTAGCCCTCGCATCCCTGATTTTCACGCTGGCGCAGTAACAATGAGTATGCAATCGCAAGATCTGCTGACCCAACTTCAGGCGCTCCCCCGCGACGAGGATGCGCCCGCTTCCGGTTCCACTTTCGCCGACGCTATCAGGCGCATCCGCGAAATGGACAGGGATATGTTCGTCGTAGAAGTCGCGCTTGGCGCCGAGGAAGTCATGGAACGCCTCTTTGACGCCACCGCCGCGGACGATGTGCTGATAGAAGCGCACAGCCTCTCTTTCGCCGACTACGACGACTCCCTTCACCAACACTATCAGGATATGCTCCAAGGCGGCAGCGAATCCGTAGCCGGCTTCCTGTCAAGCCTCAAGAGCAAGGTCGTCGAACTGAAAGCCGAATCCATACTTGGCGGCTACTTCCCCGGCTACGATTTTGAGATTACGTCCGACCCTACGCAAGGCGTTTGGGAGCTTCAGGGCTTCGGCGCCGGCGGCGCGCAGAACATACTCACCCAAGTCAGAACCGGCGGCAGGGAATATACCCCCGACGCTGTGGAATCGCTGCAGGGCGCGTCCGACGCCATATTCGTTATGGGACGCCAAGTCTATGACGGCATATTGGACGCTGCCCCCGATTTGGCGGCGCAGACGGCCGCTTTGGGCGCATCCAACCTCATACTCACCGCAGATATAGCGCAGGAGCTGGGCGTTTTGGGCGCTAATGTTGGCTTCAGCGCGCCCGATTCCATCGGCGGCATGCTGCCGTATGCGGCCGAAATAGTGATGGGCGTTAAGCTCATATACGATATGGTGTCCACAGAGCGCGATTTCAAGGATGTCGACCTAGCAGACCGCTCCCGCGTCCACGCCCTCAAGACGCTGGTTTTGATGTCTAAGTTCGGTGTAACGACCGTGTGCGTAACCGCCGGCAGCATGGCGGGCGGCGCGGGCGGCACGCTGGCGGTTCCGGGCATAGGCACCGCCGCCGGCGGCATCATCGGCGGCGCAAGCGGCGCGGCATTCGCGGCGCTGCTCAATCACAAGCTCCGAAGCCGAATGATGGATATTGCCATGCACCTGTCCAAAGTCGACGAGGAAGAGTTCTTTTACCTACGCAACAAGTCCGCCGCCGACGAAATCGGCAATTCGTTGGCGAACACAAACGCCCTTTAGCGCGTCAATCCGATACGCAAGGCGTTCCGTCCGCAAAGCCCGTTATTTATCGCGATTGTACAGCGTGAATGCGATTATTCCCGCCATTCGCCGTCGAACACATGCGCCACCGGACCCTCCAGCGCAACCTCGCCCTGCCCTGCCCACTCCACGCTCAGATCGCCCCCCGGCAGCGCAACGGTTACCCTATCGCCCGCCAGACCGTTCAGCTGCGCCGCAACCGCCACCGCGCAAGCGCCCGTGCCGCACGCCATCGTTATGCCTGATCCGCGTTCCCACACCCGCGTCTTTATCCTGCCCGAATCCAGTACATTAGCAATCTCAAAGTTCACCCGATTCGGAAACAGCGGATGGCGCTCCACCAGCGGGCCTATCTCTGTGAGCGGAAATTCGTCGACCGGATCATCTATGAACGCTACGGCGTGCGGGTTGCCCATAGACACGCAGCTTATGCCGAACTCTCGCCCGTTCACGCTCATCGGATAGTTCAGCGCCACATCGCGCGCCATATCACTCTCAGGCAAATCGACCGGCACATCCTTTGGACGCAGGCGCGGCTCGCCCATCCCCACGCGCGCGCCCACCATATCCGCGCCATCCCATATGGGCAGGACGTCCAGCGTTCCCGCAAGCGTCTCTACACTCACGGGCGATTTGCCGGCAGCCACTATGCCGTTGTCAAGCGCAAATCGCACTAGGCAGCGAATGCCGTTGCCGCACATCTCGCCTTCGGAGCCGTCCGCGTTGAACATCCGCATCCGCAGATCGGCGCTATCCGACGGCAGCGCAATTATCAGCCCGTCCGAGCCGACGCCCCGATGCCTATCGCTCATAGTCGCCGCCAGCGCCGCCCAGTCGCGCTTTTCGCTCATAGCGTTGACATACACATAGTCGTTGCCAGCGCCGTGCATCTTGCTGAATCTCAACTTGTCCCTCCGCCGCAATGTGTTCGGATGTATAGATTATGCCAGGATTAGATTATAGCGTAGTCCCGCATTCCCCTACCCTGCGCGTCCGTATCAGCCATATCAGCCGTTGCGCGCAAGCCATTCCGCCACTTCGCGCTTGACGCGCTCAAGCTGCGGCGGCGCATCCAACCAGCGAATGCGCTCGTCGTCCCAACGAAACCAGTTGTGTTGCTGCCGCGCATACCGATGCGTCCGAAACTTGATGCGCTCCACGGCGTCGGCGAGCGGCAGCGTCCCCTCGATGTGCGCCATAAGCTCGCCGTAGCCAAGCCCGGACAGCGCCGAATGCCCGGCGTGGTAGCCGGCCGCAAGCAACGCGCGCGTCTCATCCACCCACCCGGCGGCGATCTGTTCGTCAACCCGCTCGTCGATGCGCCTGTACAACGCCGCGCGTTCCATTCTCACGCCCAGTACCATCGCATCGTAATCGGGCGCTATCTTGCGCGGCCCCCCCGACGTATCTTTCTCCGATGAGAGCGCCACTTCCAAGGCGCGAATGACACGCCGCGGGTTGTTGGGGTCGATGCGTCCCGCCGCCTGAGGGTCTATGCGCTCCAATTCGGCATGCAGGCTTTGAAGTCCCTCTGCCGCCGCGCGCGCTTCCAGCGCCGCCCTCAATTTTGCGTTTGGCTTTGACGCCGAAACCTGCCAGCCTTCAAGCAGCGCCCACACATACTGCCCCGTGCCGCCTACCAGCATGGGCAGGCGTTGACGCCCGTCTTTGATGTTGTGAATAGCATCCCTAGCATCGCGCAGAAACAGCGCCAGCGAATACACTTCGTCCGGATTGATGATGTCTATGAGATGATGCGGGACGGCCGCCAGATCGGCATGCGGCGGCTTGGCGGTTCCGATGTCCATCATGCGATACACCTGACGGCTGTCCGCGCTGACGATTTCGCCGCCAAAGGCGCGCGCCAGTTCCATGCCCAGCGCGCTCTTGCCCACGGCGGTAGCGCCCACGATGACCAGCAGTTTCGTCGCCACGCCACGCCGCGCCTAACCGCCCGCAACCACCGCCGCCACGATGTCCGCGAATGCGCCCGCATCAAGGCTTGCGCTTCCCACAAGCACGCCGTCGATATCGGCTTGGCGAATGTATTCGGCGGTGTTGGCGGCGTTGACGCTGCCGCCGTACAGAAGCGGAACCAGCGTCGCCGGATATGCGCCGTAGATAGACGCCAGCGTTTCGCGGATGCGCGCCATCATCGCCTGCGCCGCATCCGGCGTCGCCGATTGCCCCGTGCCTATCGCCCACACCGGCTCATACGCCACAACCATATTTATGCTAAACTCCACATCGCGCAACGCTGCCCTGACTTGCGCCTCCACTACCGATTCGGCATCGCCTGCGCTGCGCTGTTCGCTGTCTTCCCCGACGCACACTATCGGCTTCAGTTTCGCGTCTAGCGCCGCCTTGAGCTTGAGGTTCACATCAGCATCGGTTTCGCCGAACAAACTTCGCCGCTCCGAATGCCCCACAATAACATATCGGCATATCTTGGCAAGCATCGACGCGGAGACTTCCCCGGTGAAAGCGCCGTCCGCCTTATAGTGAAGGTTCTGAGCGCCCAGCGACAGTAGCGAGCCCTTCAGCGCCGCCTGCGCCGTGGTCAGCGCCACAAACGGCGGACACACCACAACCCGCGCCTGTCCGTAGGGATTCACGCCGCTCACCTTGTCGACTATCTCTGCCGCCAAAGTCTGCGCTTCCGAGACGCTCTTGTTCATCTTCCAATTGCCTACAACCATACATATTGGCATATCTATTCCTATTGCATTACAATCGAATTCATCAGTCAATCAGCGTTAGCATATTGATATATCGGAATTGTGATATGTGAATATGCGCTACCTAAGGCCCATACTTCACGAGTTTATCGGCGTGCGCCATCGCCAGCAGCATAACATCCGTCGCCGCCAACCGCCCAAGCGTTCCGCCGTTGCATTCGCGCTCAGTAAAGCCCCCGACGCCCTCGCCTAGCGTTAGGTTGGAGTGGATAAGCAGCGGAACCGGGTGCCAGCTATGCGCCCCCAGTATCGCAGGCGTAGCATGATCGCCCGCAACCACCAGCGCATCCGGCTTCAAGTCCAACACGCGCGGCATTTGGGCATCCAACTCCTCTAACCGCGCCACTTTCGCGGAAAAATCGCCGTCTTCCCCTGCCGCGTCCGCCGGCTTGTAGTGCAGAAAGAAGAAGTCGTGTTCCCCAAAATGCGCTTCCAGCGTGTCGAGTTCGTCCGCGAATGCGCTACCCGTGGGTATCACGCGCATTCCAAGCAATTTGGCGAGCCCACGATACATCGGATACGCTGCTATTGCGGCCGGATTCAGCCCATACCGCTCGCCGAAATCAGGCAGAGCCGGCAGGCGCGAGAACCCTCTCAGCAGCGCCATATTCGCGCGAGGCTGCCCTGAAAGCGCCTTGCGCGCCGCCGCCGTGAACTTCGATGCAGCCCTTGACGCCTTGACCGAGGCGTCATTCAAAGGCGCAGCATCCAGCGGCTCCACCCCTACCGCCTGCGGATCCGTCTCTTGTATCTCATCGTGCAGCCCTTCGCCGCTCATCACCAAAACGAAACGATAATCCTGCACTGGATACACCTTCAGCGTTGCGTCTGCGACCTCGATCCGCCCCAGAAGCTCCACCAGCGGCGCGCTCTCAGCAGTGGGAATGCGCCCTGCCCGCCTATCCACCAGCAGCCCCTCGGAGTCGATCGTACAGAAGTTGCCCCTCGCCGCTACGTCGCCTTCGCCCAGTTCAACGCCTATCCCCAGTGCCTCCAGCACGCCGCGCCCCATCAGATACTTCACCGGGTCATAGCCGAACAGCGCCATATGCCCCGGCCCGCTGCCCGGCGTTATCCCCGCCGCAACCGGCGTGGTCAGCCCGCAAGCGCTGATGCCGGCAAGCCTATCGAGGTTGGGCAGACTGGCGGTTTCCAGCTCGGATTTGCCCGTGTCCGGGTGCGCCGCGCCGCCCAAGCCATCCACAACCAGAAACACTATCTTGGTCGGCGTGGAGCGGCATACATCCGAAAGGTAGGGAAGATCAATCATGTTGCTAACCTGAACGCAAAGAGCGTCTATTTTGTCTAATCAAGGTTGTGGAATAGCGCAACGGCGCCGATGCGTTGTAGATTTTAACGGGTTGCGCGTTTGTAGGCAAAGGTTTAGGCGTATAGACATATGTGAGACGGCGCGAATCAGCGATTGTCCATAAGCGCCGCCACGCCCGGCAGTTCCCTGCCCTCCATGAACTCCAGCGAAGCTCCGCCGCCCGACGATATGTGCGTCATCCGATCCGCCAAGCCTAGCGCCGCAACCGCCTCAGCGGTGGAGCCGCCGCCCGTAATCGTGGTGGCGCGTTCCATCCCCGCCAGCGCATTCGCAACCGCCTCCGTCCCCTGACTGAACGCATCCCACTCGAACACGCCCATAGGCCCGTTCCATATGACCGTTCTGCATTCGCCAAGCGCATCGGCGTATCGCCGCGCCGTTTGCGGCCCTATGTCCATAATGCGCCATCCGTCGGGAATGGCGTTTGCGGTTGCCACGCGCGCCTTGGCGTCGGCGGCGAATGCGTCTGCCGCAATCACATCGCCGGGAACGAGTATCTTGGAAGCGCCGCCCTTATCAGCGTCCATAATGCGCCGCGCAAACGCCAGCCTATCGTCCTCAACCGGCGAATCGCCGACCGAATGCCCCTGCGCCTTGATGAATGTAGCCGCCATTCCGCCGCCTATAACCAGCAGATCCACCTTGCCCATTAGGTTTTCCAACACGCCTATCTTATCCGAAACCTTTGCGCCGCCCAGTACCGCCGCAAACGGACGATCAGGCGCATCCAACGCATCGCCCAAGACCTGCAGCTCGCGTTCCATCAAAAACCCGGCCGCAGACGGCAGCAGGCGCGCCACCGCCGCCGTAGAGGCGTGCGCCCGATGCGCCGCCCCGAATGCGTCGTTTATGTACACATCGGCAAGCGCCGCCAACCCGCGCGCAAACTCTGCGTCGTTTTGTTCTTCGCCCGGATGAAACCGCAGGTTATCCAGCATCAGTAGTTCGCCCGGCGCAAGCGATGCCGCCGCGGACGCAACCGATTGACCGACGCATTGCCGCGCTTGAACAACCGGCGTTCCCAGAAGTTCGCCTAGCCGCCGCGATACAGGCGCCATTCGCAGCGATTCCACTACCCTACCCTTTGGGCGTCCCAGGTGCGAGCATACGATAATTCGGCAGCCGCGCTCTTGCAGATACCGCAGCGTAGGCAGCGAGGCGCGAATGCGGCTATCATCCGAAATATCAGCGCTGCCCGGACGAAACGGCACATTGTAATCTACCCGCACCAGCGCCGTTTTGCCGGCAACATCCAGATCCCGAATGCTTTTCACATTAGCCAATACCCTACTCCGTCAGCGCCCGTATGTAGCCCGCAATCTGCGCTCTGCCCGCCGACGACACGCCCGCGCAATCCAACTCGGCCGTCGCCTCGGATGTCAAGCTGGACACCATATCCTCGCACGCCTTGCGCGCGCCCAACCCTTCTATGACGCCGCGAAGCCGCGCTGCATCGTCCGCCTCCAGCACGCGCTTGAAGTAGATCTCCCCCATAGCGCGCTTTTCGCTCACCGACGCCTTCTCCAGCGCATACACCACCGGCAGCAACTTCTTCTTGTTCATCACCTCAACGCTTGGCTGCGAAAGATCTGCGCCGCCCCATATCTGATTCAGGTCGGAGCGTATCTGCATCGCCACGCCCAGCCTTGCCCCGCTGCGTCCGAGCGCATCCGTCGCGTCCGCAGTGCCGCCGCCGAGCAGCGCGCCCAGCCGCATAGCGCACGCCGGCAGCGCGCCCGTCTTGTCCCCCGCCATACGCATATATGCGTCAACGCTCAGGTCTATGCGCTCTTGCGCCTCCAAATCGCGAAAGCGTCCCTCGCAAGTCTGAAGGCTCGCCTCATCCACCAGCTGCACCGCCCGAAACACCCGATCCGCCGCAATGCCGCGCTCCAGCAGCCGAAACAGCGCCAGCCGCCCTAGCGCGTGCATCCCGTCGCCGGCGTTGATTGCCTGAGCAGGACCCCACACCCACCACACCGCATCGCGCGCGTCCCGCTGAGGGCTGCCTTCTTGTACATCGTCGTGAATCTGCGTGAACTTGTCCACCAGTTCAATCGCCGCCGCCGCCGGCAGACAAGCGTCCGTATCGCCGCCTACCGCCGCGCACGCAAGCAAAGTCAATACGCCGTGAACCCGCTCGCCCCGCAGCGCAAACGCTTCAGGCTGTCCCGCCGCGTCGCTCCAACCCAGATGATACGCCATCATCCGATACAACGGAAAATCGCGCGCCCCGATTATCGCCTCAAGCTCGCCGTCAACCTTAGCGCTGAGGTCCGCTATCGAAACTACTGAGTAAACTGAAGTAGCCAATTCTGCACCGCATAAGTCCGACTATTGATGATTTTCTGCGCTTTATCTCTATATGGAATATGCACAAACGGAGTCAGCGCAGTCCCAAGCGCCACCGCAAGCCGTATCGTCATACTTCCACTCGCAGCCCGCACGCCGCCTCGATCGCATCCCTGCCGATTGCGCCCTGTCGCAGAATCCTGGGCGTATCGCCGCTCAAGTCAAGCACCGTCGAAGCCACGCCGCCGGGCGCGTCCCCGCCGTCCAACACAAACCCTATCGCGTCCCCGAACTCGTCCCGAACCGCCTGCGCCGTGGTAAGCCCCGGCATTCCGCTGCGGTTCGCGCTCGTCCCCGTGATAGGCGCTCCCAGCATCCGCGCCACCGATCTCGCCAACGGATGATCCGGTACGCGCAACCCCACCGTGTCCATTCCGGCGGTTACCGCATACGGCACGGCATCCGATTTTCGCGCAATCAGCGTAAGCGCCCCCGGCCAAAACCGCGCCGCCAAACGCTCGAAAGTCGGCGGCATATCGACGGCGCACCTATGCGCACCCTCGGCGTCCGCCAGCAGCAGCGGCAGCGCCATTCCCGCGGGCCGACCCTTCAGCTCGAACACCTTCGCCACCGCCGTTTCGTCAAAAGCGCACGCCGCAAGCCCATACAAAGTATCGGTGGGAATTGCCACAACCCCGCCGTCTCTCAGCGTGTTTATAGCGGTTTCAATTTGCTTTGCCGATGCCCTGTATTGCGCCAAAGTGTCCATTACGCCCCGTATCAAGGTTGAAATAGTATATCATAGATGTTAAAGTTTGAACCGCCTCGCATTTTGCGTTTTGAATCGCCTTAACCGCGGTCCGCAATTCCTGATTAGATGCCGCAGCAATCCGAACCCACAACCCCACAATCGCCCGTCCCCGCCGACGCGGCCGCGCGAGCTCAGCGCGAGTCTATCCTTGTGATAGATTTCGGTTCGCAGTACAGCATGCTCATCGCCCGCCGCGTGCGCGAGAGTAGCGTCTATTGCGAAATCATCCCGCACACCGCCGATTGGGATTCGGTGGCGCGCCTCAACCCCAAAGGCGTCATCCTGTCCGGCGGCCCCGCCAGCGTGTACGCCCTCGATGCCCCGCTTGCGCCCGCCTGGGTGTACGACAGCGGCATCCCCGTGCTTGGCATCTGCTACGGAATGCAGGTCATGGCGCACCAGCTCGGCGGCGAAGTAGCCCCCGCATCCCGCAAAGAGTACGGCAGCGCTCTAATGGAACACAGTGCCGAACGCGACGCCCAAGCCCAAGCGCTGTTCCACGACTTGCCGCGCTCCATGCCCGTTTGGATGAGCCACGCCGACCAAATCGCGCGGACGCCCCCCGGTTTCACGCCGCTCGCCCGATCCGAAAACTCCCCCATCGTGGTTATGGGCAACGGCGCGGGCATGTTCGGCATCCAATTCCATCCGGAAGTGGCGCACACTCCGCACGGCAAGGCGCTTCTGGAAAATTTCCTGTACAGGATTTGCGGTTGCGCCCCCCTATGGACGCCCGGCAACTTCGTCAGCGACAGCATCGAGCGCGTGCGCCAGCAGGTCGGCGACGGCAAGGTCATATGCGCCCTATCCGGCGGCGTGGACTCCGCGGTTGCGGCATCGCTTGTACACAATGCAATCGGCGATAGGCTCACCTGCATTTTCGTCAACAACGGACTTATGCGCAAAGGCGAGCCCCAAAGCGTCCGCGATACATTCCAAAAGCGCTTCAGCGCAAACCTAATCTACGCCAACGCCGCCGAAAGCTTCATCAGCGCCCTGCGCGGCGTTATAGACCCTGAGCGAAAGCGCAAAATCATCGGCGAAGAGTTCATCCGCGTCTTCGACGAAGAAGCCGCCCGCATCGGCGCCGTGGACTTCCTAGCGCAAGGCACGCTCTACCCCGACGTAATAGAAAGCGAAGCCTCCGCAGGCGGCATATCCGCCAAGATAAAATCCCACCACAACGTCGGCGGCTTGCCGGAGCATATGAAACTCCAACTTGTTGAGCCGCTGCGCTATCTGTTCAAGGACGAAGTGCGCGGCGTCGGCCTCGAGCTCGGCTTGCCCGAAGAGATTATCTATCGCCAACCCTTCCCCGGCCCGGGCCTCGCCATTCGCATCATCGGCGAAGTCACCCACGACAAGCTCGCCGTGCTGCAAGACGCCGACGCCATTGTTATGGACGAAGTGCGCCGCAACGACCTTTACCGCCAACTCTGGCAAAGTTTCGCAGTTCTCACCGATACCCGCAGCGTGGGCGTTACCGGCGACTTTCGCACCTACGGACACGTCGTCGCCATTCGCGCCGTCGCCAGCGAAGACGCCATGACCGCGGACTGGGCGCGCATCCCCTACGATGTGCTGGCCCGCATATCCAACCGCATCGCCAACGAAGTCCCCGGCGTCAACCGCGTAGTCTATGACATCACCAGCAAGCCCCCCGGCACGATCGAGTGGGAATAGAAAGCCGCCCAATATGCCCATAAACGCCGCATCCAACCCTGTCTCCCGCCCCGTTTCGCGCGACGAATTCACCGCCGCCGTTTCACGACTCGCCGAAAGCGTGTACGATTTCCACCAGCGCTTCGACATACCTAACATCAACGCCAACACATCCGATAATTGCGCCGTCCCCCGCCTTTGCGCCCGCCTCGCCTTCCTGATGGAAGAGGTTGGCGAACACGCCCGCGAACTTAACGTCGGCGCGCTCGACGATGCCGCCGCCGAAATGGCCGATGTGGCATTCGTCGCCATTGGCACACTGCTGGAACTGGACGCGCTTGGAGTATCCGCGTCCCGCCAAGTGGCAAACAAAAACGATAAAAAGACGCTGCGAACCCACTTCATAGAGGAAGCGTCCGGCAAACTTGTCAGGAGGACGCAGCCCCAATGAAAGTTCTGGTCATCGGCGGCGGCTCCCGCGAACACGCCATCGTTTGGAAACTCAGTCAGAGCGCGCTAGTCGACGAAATCCTGGTAGCGCCCGGCAACGCCGGTACCCACGCCCTCGCCCACAGCGTCCCAATCGCCGCCGAGGACGTCGATGCGCTCCAAGCATTCGCGCGACAAAACGCCGTCGACTTCACCGTCGTCGGCCCCGAAGCGCCGCTCGCTATGGGCATATCCGATAAATTCACCAAAGCCGATATGCCTATATTCGGCCCAACCCAAGCCGCCGCACGCATAGAGAGCAGCAAAGCATTCGCCAAACGCCTTATGGCTGACAACGGCGTCCCAACCGCCGCGTCCAAAGCGTTCACCGATTACGATAAGGCGCGCGCCTATGTACAAAACTGCCCCATTCCCATAGTAATCAAAGCCGACGGACTCGCCGCCGGCAAAGGCGTAACCGTCGCCCACTCCCGAACCGAAGCCTTGGACGCCCTGCGCGCGTCTATGCTGGCGCGGCAATTCGGCGACGCCGGCAAATGCGTTCTCATAGAAGAGTATATGGAAGGCAAAGAGGTCAGCGTATTCGCATTTGTGGACGGCGCGCATGTATCCCCGATGGTCGCCGCGTGCGACTACAAGCGCGCATACGACGGCGACGCCGGCCCCAACACCGGCGGCATGGGCAGCTACAGCCCGCCCGCCCCACAGCATTGGAACGCCGATATCGAGGCGCAAGTCCGCGCGCGCATCATGCAGCCCGTAGCCGACGCCCTTGTTGCAATCGGATCACCCTACAAGGGCGCGCTCTACCTAGGAATGATGCTCACCGCCGACGGCCCCAAGGTAGTCGAGTTCAACTGCCGCTTGGGTGATCCCGAAACCCAAGTCATTCTGCCGCGCCTCAAGACCGACCTTGCGCGCATTATGCTTGCCACAGCGCGCGGCGAACTCGACGGCTTGCCGATCCAATGGGACGAGCGCGCATGCGTCGGCGTTGTTATAGCGTCCGGCGGCTACCCCGGCGCCTACACAACCGGCCACGCCATCAGCGGCATCCCCGAAGCGAGCGCCGACGCAATGGTATTCCACGCCGGCACAAGGCTCGCCGACGACGCCCACGCCCAAGCAGACTCGCCCGCCATACTCACCGACGGCGGCCGCGTTCTTACCGTCGCCGCCCTAGCCGATACGCTCGAAGACGCGCGCAGCGCCGCATACGCCGGCGCGCGCCGCATACATTTCGACGGCGCTTTCTACCGCACAGACATCGCCGCCCTCTAAAAATGCCCTTATAAAGCCTATCTATAAACCTAACTAGATTGACGGCATCCTGATAAAATAGATACAGCAACGAAACGCATCTGCTCTTCACTCTTGTAAATTCCGAAACCGAAGGGCAAACGAAAGGGGTTAATCATATGCCACTTGTAGGCGTCATAATGGGCAGCAGCTCGGACGGAGCCATCGTAGCCGAAACCGCCGGCGTGCTGGATCAGATGGGAATCGAGAACGAAGTCATAGTTGCGTCGGCGCACCGCACGCCCGAAAAGGTTATGGAGTATGTAACCGCAGCGCGCGCCAACGGCATTGAAGTGCTGATTGCCGCCGCCGGCGGATCCGCCGGCCTGCCCGGCGTGGTAGCGTCCTGGACTACCCTGCCCGTCATAGGCATTCCCCTGCCCAGCAGCGATTTGAACGGCGTGGACGCGCTCTACGCCATAGCGCAGATGCCCCCCGGCATTCCCGTCGCATGCGTCGCCGTAGGCTCATGGGGCGCGCGCAACGCCGCATTCCTAGCCGCTCAGATACTCGGCATCAAGCACGACCGCATCCGCCAAGCATACGACGACTATCGGCAAGGCTTGAAGAACCGCTAACTTGTAGTTCATGCGCCATTCCATACCATCCCCGCATCAGTGCGGGTTTGCAGCCTAACGGGAGAGAATTCACAATGACCACCATCCGAGAAACCGACCTGCCCAATATGCTGTATCGCGGCAAGGTGCGCGACACCTACGCCATCGACGAAAGCATGCTGCTTATGGTAGCCACCGACCGCATATCCGCCTTCGACGTCGTTCTGCCCACCGGCATACCCGAAAAAGGCGCGGTGCTCTGCCAAATCTCCGCATTCTGGTTCGACAAGACCGCCCACATCATCCCCAATCACTTCGTAGCGCTAGCGTCCGACCGCCCCGACCTGAACCTGTCCGACGACATCGCCCGCCGCTCTATGGTTGTCCGAAAGGCAGACCGCATCGATATAGAGTGCATCGTGCGCGGCTACATCACCGGTTCGGCCTGGTCAGAGTATCGGCGCAGCGGCAGCGTGGCAGGCATCCCGATGCCCGAAGGCTTGCGCGAAGGCGATATGTTCCCCGAACCGCTTTTCACGCCCAGCACGAAAGCCGAAGAGGGACACGACGAAAACATCACCGTAGCGCAGATGGAAGACCTGGTCGGCAAAGAACTGACGGCGCAGCTCGCAGAGGCGTCAATCGCCGTTTATGCCGCCGCCCGCGATTACGCCCTAGACAAGGGCATCATCATCGCCGACACCAAGTTCGAGTTCGGCGTCATCGACGGCAAAGTATCGCTCATAGACGAAGTGCTGACCCCCGACTCCAGCCGCTTTTGGGATATGGACGGCTACGCCCCCGGCAAATCGCAGCCCAACTACGACAAGCAGTTCGTCAGAGACTGGCTTGACGACGCCGGCTGGGATCACGAGCCGCCCGCCCCCGAACTGCCCCAAGACGTCGTAGAGCGCACCCACCGCCGCTACCTGGAAGCCTACGCCAAACTCACCGGCGGCGCGCTTCAGTAACGCTAACGACTGGCGCATAACTTCCAATGGCAAAGCATCGCTAATCGGTGAAAACAATGGTGACAAGCACACGAAAACGCCCCACTCCCACCCAAGTGCGCGCTGCCCGCAGAGCCCGCCAAGCCCGCCGAAGGCGCCTGATACGCTACGGCGGCTTGAGCGCCGTTTCAGCCGTGGCGTTCCTGTTCATCCTAGCGCTGATTCTGCCCGGCCTGCCCGTGCCGCAGTTCGGCGGCGGTGGCGGCGATAACGGCGGCGATATATTCGAAACCGGCGCGGCCGACGCGGTCGAAGTTGCGGCTGAAGCCGCGGCCGCGCTCCCGCCCGTCCCCTGGGGCGTTCACGCCGACGCTCTCCCCGCCGAAATGTACGCCGCAAACCTCGATGAAGGCGGCGTGGTCATATCCTACAACTGCCCCGACGGATGCGACGACCTTGTTCAGCAGCTCACCGCCGTCGTGGACGAAGTTGTAGGCGGCGGAAGCAAGGTCATTCTGATGCCCAACCCCGAAATCGAATCTCAGCTAACCCTTGCCGCATCCGAAGTCAGCGAACCCCTGGACGCCTTCGACGAAGCCGCGATACGCGATTTCATCCAAGCCAACGCCGCCGCCAACCCGTAACCCCGCGATCGCGATATGCCATACCTCGCCAAAGTCTATATCAGCGTAAGAGCCACCGTCAGCGATCCGCAGGGGCAGACCATACACGCCGCCCTGCGTCAGCTGGGATTCGACACCGTTGACAGCGTGCGCGCCGGCAAATACATAGAGATTCGCCTCAACGAAGACTGCCAAGCCACCGCGTCAGACAAGGTGCGCGATATGTGCGATACCCTGCTCGCAAACCCCGTCATCGAAGACTACCGCTATGAGATAGCGCCAATCGCCGACTAACGCTTTCGTCCCCGCTGCCCTATTCAGGGAAGCGCTGATGCGAAAGCGATTGCTATGCCAAGCGCCGCCCCTACCCTATAACGCCCTTGGTGCTTGGAACGCTGCCGCCCCGCCGCGCGTCCGCCTCCAGCGCCGCCCGCATAGCCCGCGCCAAGCTCTTGAACAGCGCCTCCGCCTTGTGGTGATTGCTGCTGCCCGCCAGTATCCGCGCATGCAGGTTGAACCCGCCCTCGCGCGCCAGCGTCTCAAGAAAATGCGGTATAAGTTCGGCCGGCAGCGCCCCCAGATCGCTGTCCGTCAGCGCCGCGTCTATCACCGCATACCCGCGCCCCCCGAAGTCCACCACGCTAAGCGCCAGCGCCTCATCCAACGGAACATACGAATGCGCCGTCCGCATAATCCCGCTTGCGTCCCCCACCGCTTCACGCACCGCCCTGCCAAGCAGAATGCCCGTATCCTCAACAAGATGATGCCAGCCCACATGCGTATCGCCGCGCGCCGCAATGTCCAAGTCGATCAAGCCGTGCCGCGAAAGCTGCGCCAGCAGATGGTCAAACATCCCGTTCCCCGTATCAATCCGATACTCGCCCACGCCGTCCAGGTTTATCCCGACGCTGATTTGCGTTTCGTTTGTTTCGCGGCTCACATTCGCGGTTCGCGCTTGACGACCCGTCTCCATTGCATACCCCTTATCCCTGCTATCGGCGCTATTCGCGCATCACATCTTTCAGCGCCGCGATGAATGCGTCCGTCTGGTCCGGCGTCCCCACCGCCACGCGGAAGCAGTCTTGCAGCCGCTCCGAGCCGAACATTCGCACAACGATGCCCCGCCGCGCGAGCGCCTCGAACACCGGCGCGGCGCGGCGCGGCGCAAGCTGACACAGCACGAAGTTGCCCGCCGACGGCCACGGCGTTATCCCCGGCATATCATCCAGCAGACCTATCATCCGTTCCCGCTCGGCCACTATCTTGCCCACATTCGCCAGCAACGCAGGCGCATCATCCAACGACGCCAACAGCGCCGCCTCCGCCGCAACGCTTATGTTGTACGGCTGCTTTATGTCGACGATATGCTGTACAAGCTCAGCGTTCATTATCCCGTAGCCTATTCGCAGTCCCGCCAATCCCGCCCACTTGCTCAGCGTCCGCAGCACTACAAGGTTTTCGTATTCGTCCACCATATCGGCGACCGTTTCGTCGCAGAACTCATAGTACGCCTCATCCACCACCACGATGCGCCCCGTTTCAAGCAGCGCCCTCACCTGCTCCGCCGTCGCAAGATTGCCCGTAGGATTGTTCGGCGACGCCAGAAAGATTATCTTGGTGTTATCCTCGATTGCGGCTTTGGCGGCGCTTGCATCCACGTCGAAGACCTCATCGCGCGGCACAAGGTCTATGCCGCCGTCCGCGATGCGCGTGAAGAAGTTGTACATGCCGAAAGTGGGATCGAAGTCCATCACCTTGTCGCCCGGATCCACGAACAGCCGAAACAGCAGGTCGATAAGTTCGTCGCTGCCCGCTCCCGCGATGATGTTGTCCGGCGATGCGCCCGTGTAGTCGCTCAGCGCTTGCCGCACCCTGCGCTGCAGCGGATCCGGGTAGATATGAACCGGCGCGTTTGCCACCGCGTCCGCCACCTTAGGCGAACAGCCATACGGGTTTTCGTTGCCGTTCAGTTTGATGACATCCTCGATCGGAATGCCCGCCCGCTGCGCGATAAGTTCGGGCGGATCAACCGCATCGTAAGTCGGTATATCGACCAGATGCGGACGGATGAGCCTCTTTATTTCGCCTGCCATTGCGCCACCTCTAACCGCTTTGTGCAACTCTGATTTCGTCTATTCCCCATATATTAGAGAGTAAGTATCCCAATCCTAGAGAGCAATTATTTAGAGAAAGCCTAGCGCCGTTCAATTTACTCGAACAATTCCTCGCGTATCTCCGCCGCCTCTGCGTGCGCCGTGAGCCCCTCTGCCCTGCCCAGCGCCGACGCCGCGCCCGAAATCTGCGCCGAAGTAGCGCCGCTCAGCGCCACCACCGGGCTTATCTTGACAAACGAATGCACCCCAAGCCCGGAGTTGAAGCGCGCCGTCCCCGCCGTGGGCATCACATGGCTCGGCCCCGCTACATAGTCCCCCAAAACCTCATGCGAAAACTCGCCGATGAACACAGCGCCCGCATTACGCACCCGTCCCAGATGCGCCCACGGATCGCGCGTCATAAGGCACAGATGCTCCGGCGCGAATCGGTTCGCCAATTCAACCGCTTCGTCGATGCTATTCACAACGACAATACAACCCTGTTCCTCTACGGACGCGCGCGCGATAGCGCCTCTGTCCAACCGCTCCAGCCTAGCCTGAACCTCGCTGACGACCGCCGCCGCCAGCCGCTCCGAATCCGTTATCATCACCGGCCGCGCAAGCGCATCGTGTTCCGCCTGCGCCAGCAAGTCCACGGCGCACAGCGTAGGGTTGGATGTATCGTCCGCCACCACAACCGTTTCGGTTGGCCCATACAATCCGTCTATGCCAACATCGCCGTACACCAGCTTCTTGGCGAGCGTTACGAATATGTTGCCCGGCCCGCATATCGTATCCACGCGCGGGATAGTTTCGGTGCCGTACGCCATCGCCGCTATCGCCTGAGCTCCCCCAATCGTAAAAACCCTATCCACGCCCGCAATCGCCGCTGCCGCAAGCACAGTGGGATGCGGCAGTCCCCCGCCTTTCGTGGGTGTACACATCACCACTTCGCGCACGCCCGCCACCCTAGCCGGTATCGCCGTCATAAGAACGGTAGAAGGATACAGCGCCGTGCCGCCCGGAATGTACGCCCCCGCGCGCTCCACCGCATTCACAATCTGCCCGTAGCCCGCGGCGTAGTCCATCCAACCCTTGTTCAGCGCCGCTTCGTGAAACGCCCGAATGCGTTCTGCCGCAACCTCAAGCGCATCAATCACATTCGGCGGCGCTTGGCGGCGCGCATCGGCGATTGCCGCTTGAGGAACCTCGAACTCGTCGGGCGCAGCGCCATCCAGATCGCGCGCAAGCCGCCGCACAGCGTCATCCCCCTCGCGCCGCACATCCCGCACGATGCGCTCCACCACCTGCAGCGGCGTCAGCGGCGCCCCGAACACGCGCCGTATCCCGTCCCGCACCGCTTGCGGCACATCCTCGAGATCCAAGCCCCTGCCATCGCACAGCAGACGGCGGGCGTTGTCCAACCCTCTTACGATCCTCATGGCAAGTAAGCCTCGACCGCTTTTGTCAGCGACGAAAGCGCCGCCTCTTCATAATCGTCGGCGCTGCCGCGCGGGATGTACTGATAGATGCGTTCCAGCCCGCTAGAAGCATCGCTCACAAACGCGTCCGCCAGCTCATGCGCCGGATGCCCCTCTTCCCCCGCAGCGATGCGCCGCGCCATAAACCGCAGCCGCTCCCACGAAAACCCGCGCTCCAAGTTCGCCGCAACCCACTGCGCCCAATCCGCCAGCGTATCGCCCGGAATGAACTCCACATCCACGCGCTCCACTGCGATATTGAGCAGACCGCCGATCCCGTTGACGTCCTGCCAGCAGCGCCTATCAAGCTCAAGCTGCATCGCCCTGTCCATCACCAGCCCTAGAACGCCGTCTTCGAACACGCTCGGATTGCCAAAGAACGGCCGAAACATATTCGCGATCCAAGTTTCGTCCGCCAGCAGATGCGTCAGATACCCCGCCACAAACGCCTGCGTCGCCGCGCTGTACGCCTTTGCGTCGCTCAGATCCGGGTAATTGTGGAACAGACCCGCAACCCCGGCGCCGACCTCTTCGAAGTCCAAGCGCGCGAAGTGATAGCAAGCCCTATCCTTGCGCGTGATAACCCGAATATCGGGCGATGTGGAACCCAGCAGGTAGTACCCCATATTGGCGTCAAGCGTATCGTGGCGAAGCGTGTCGGCGACCCGACGCGCGAGGTTGATATGAACCGGTGGATTTGGCAGAACCCCTGCTCCTTTCTTGTCTTGCGGATGCTTTGCGCCGATGAATTTCGCATAGCGCCTTGTTGCAAGACAGGCTTGGCGCAATGCGCCGCTATGTCAACCGCGCGTGCGCCTCGCACACCGAATTGAACACATAGTTGGGATGCGAAACCGATACGCTTGTAGCCCCCGCCCGCCGCAAGTGGTTCACGGCGTTCTTCAGGCTGTCTTTCTGCACAATCACCGTTACCGCATACCAGCCGGCGCCGTCCCTAGTATAGACCTTGGATATGGTCGGCCCCCGCAGCCCCGAAAGCTCGCTGTGCATCAGCGCCCGCCGCGCCACCTCTTCCGGCGCTTCGCCCCGCATATTCGCGGTAACGCTGTAGTAGTTGCGCGACTGCAAATACGCCTCTATAAAGTCAACAAGCGCCTTTGCGTTTTCCAACTTGCCTTCATCAGCCCCAAGCAGCCGCCTATTGCCTATCAGACAGGCGCTAGACCTGATTATGGAGCCGCCGCTTATCGTCTTCAGTCGGTTTTCGCGCATCGTAGCGCCGCTCTCGGACACATCCGCGATTATATCGGCGAACCCCATCGCCACCGCCGCCTCTAGCGTCCCGCTCGACGACGCCAGCGAAAACAGATTGATGCCGTTTCGCAGCAAAAACCGCTCCACTAGGCGCGGATACTTGGTCACAATGCGAATGTCCCGCCCCTGCTGCCGAAACTCCATCGACAGATCCGCCAAGTCCGCCAGCGACGTCACATCAACCCACGAATCCGGAACGCCCAGCACAAGCTCGCATCTGCCAAAGTCCAAATCGTCTATCACAACATTCGTATCGCCGCTTTCACTTCGCATTTCAAGATAGCGGTCAAGCCCCACAATCCCCAAATCGGCGCTGCCGTCCTCAACCTTCGATGTAATATCCGCCCCCCGCTGAAACAGCACGCTCACGCCCGGCAGCGTCGGAATGTTGGCGGTGTAGCGCCGCGGATTGCTGCGCCGCACGCCGATGCCGCACGCCCTCAGAAACGCCTGCGTGGGCTCATACAACGCCCCGTCGCTCGATATGGCAAGCCGCAGATCGCCGTTAATGCGCATCGCCCGTCAAACCTTTGGCGGAGTGCCGCCGTCCAGCGCATCCAGCAGCGCGTTCACATTGTACGCAAACCCAAGCGCCGGCACGCAGTCCCTGCCCCCTAGCGCCTGCACCAGTCCGTCGTACCTGCCGCCGCCGCCCAGCGCAGCGCCGCATTCATTCGGCGGCGCAAGCTCAAATATCATCCCCGTGTAATACGATATGCCGCGCGCCATCCCCAAATCCAGCGTAATCGGAACGCCCGCGTCGGGCAGCGTATCCACCAGCGCCTCCAGCTCATCAAGCGGCGCGGCGCTTATGCCGCACTCCGACGCGGTTTCGCGCGCACGCCGCAGAGCGCAGCGCGGTTCGCCCGCAAGCCGCGCAAGCCGATCCGCGAACATCAGCGCCCGCCCGAATGCGTCCGGCCCATCGGCGTTGTGAACCTTGCGAAGCAGCCGCGCGATAATATCGTCCGTAGTGCGCCGCCCCACCGGTGCGGGCATTGTCTCTTTCAGCGCTCCCAGGATAAACTCTTCAGCCGCCTCGGTACTCATACTCTCCAGCGTCGCCTCGATTCCTAGGTCAACGCCGCCGCGAAGCAATCCCACCTCGCGCGCATGCTCCGTCAGCGTAGCGGCGTCGGCATCCCCGTTTCTCAGCGCGGACATATTCCCCATCACGAAAAGTTTCGTGGGTTCGGACAGATCAAAGCCGTCCAAAAGACTATGAAGCGTTCCCAAATGGCCGACACGCAAACCGAAATCATCTAGCCCGACCGAATGCAGTCCCGACAGCGCCAGCGACACAATCTCTATATCCGATTCGTGTCCGCGCGCCCCCACAAGCTCCGCCCCCGACTGCGTGAACTGCCGATAAGCGCCCCGCTCCGTCGCCTCATACCGAAACACCGGCCCGCTGTACTGCCATCGGGCCGGCAGTTTCACCGCATCCTGGTTATCGACGAAGTGGCGTATGACCGACGATGTGAACTCAGGCCGCAGGCTGACCGCGCTGCCGCCCGGATCGGTGAATGTGTACAACCGCCCTGCAAGCTCGCCGCCCGCCTTTCGCACGAAAAGTTCAGTCTCTTCCAACAGCGGCGTGTCGATAGGCGCATAACCCTGCGCGCTCATATGCGCCCGCAGCCGCTCAAGCGTCCCCGCATTGCGCTCATACGCTTGCGGATCCAGGTCGCGCATGCCCCGCAGCGCTTGAATCTGTCGGCTCGTCGCCCGCGCATATGACTGGCTCAAAGTGCGTGCCTTGCGTCCCCATCGGATTGCTGAAAATGCGTATCCATATTCGCACTTTCACCCCATAGTGTCAACCGAAACGCCCCCTACCCCCTTTGCGCCCTTGCGCCTTTGCGCTAAAACCCTGAACATAAGGAAATGATGAACCCCAACCCAACCGTCGCCGTCATAGTGGACAGCGCCGCATCCCTGCCCGCCGACGCCGCAAACCGCAGCGGCATCTACGTCGTCCCCATGACGCTCACCCTCGACGGCGTATCCTACCTTGACGGCTGCGACATAACCCCCACGCAGTTCTATCGGATGCTGAAAGCGTCCCGCGCGCTGCCCACCACATCAGCGCCACCGCCCGCCCGCTACCTCGACGCCTTTCGACTGGCATCATCCCGCCACGAATCGATCCTCTGCATCGCCACCGCCGCCCGTTTCAGCGCCGCAATGGACTCCGCCGCAATCGCCGCCGCCGAAATGCAACGCGCGCATCCCAACCTAGCCATCCGCCTGCTCGATTCGCAAGCCGCCGCCGGATCCGCCGCCCTAGCCGCCCTCAGCGCATGGCGCGCATCCCAGAGCGGCGCATCCCTCGCTCAGACCGAACAGGCGGCGCTCCAAGTCATCAAGCAAGTGCGCCTGCTCGCATTCGTGGACACTCTGCTATACCTATGGCGCAGCGGCCGCGTCCCCGCAATCGCGCACGCCGGCGCGTCCCTGCTGCGAATCAAGCCGCTATTCGAGCTCGCCAACGGCGATGTAACCACGCTCGCCCGCCCGCGCACACGCCGCCGCGCCGCCGCCCGCCTGCTGCAACTGATGCGCCAAAAGACCACCGACGGCGCTCTACACGCCGCCGTCATGCACGCCGACGCAGCCCCCGACGCCCAAGCGTTGCGCGATAGCATCGCCGCCGAATTCCGGTGCGCCGAACTCTTCGTCAGCGAATTCACCCCCGTTATGGGCGCGCACATCGGCCCCGGCGTCTTAGGCGTAGCCTTCTGGTGCGAACCCTAACGCCGAAACCCGTCCATCCCATTCACCGCCGATCAACCCCCTACCCTTGCGTTCAACCCTTATGCGTTATAAAGTACGCCCAACCCGCCCATAACCTTGCGGGACGCTCGAACCGCCGATATTTGCATACCAAGACGCGGAGGCTTGTTATGGTTGCTCCCTATTCCATCAAAGTCGATTTCAATGTGCCGGTGCCTATGCGCGACGGCGCTACCCTCTACGCCGACGTCTTTCGCCCCGATGCGGCCGGGCGCTTTCCCGCCCTCATCACCCGCACGCCATACGATAAGACATCGCCCGCAAACCGCACCGGCACCCTAGACGTAGTCCGCGCCGCCATGAACGGCTACGCCGCCGTGGTGCAGGACGTCCGCGGCCGATACGCATCCGACGGCGATTTCTACACTTTCGTCAACGAAATCAACGACGGCTACGACTCTATCGAATGGCTTGCGTCCCAACCCTGGTGTACAGGCAAAGTAGGCACGTTCGGCATATCCTACGTCGGCGCGACCCAATGGCTCGCCGCCAAATCCAAGCCCCCGTCGCTCGCCGCCATAGCGCCCGGCTTCACCGCCCACGACTACCACGAAGGCTGGACTTGGCAAGGCGGCGCATTCGAGCTCGGCTTCAACCTATCCTGGGCAATAGGCGCGCTCTCATCGGCGAACTGGGGCAAACTCTCCGCCCAACTCGGACTTGGCGCAGACGACCTATCCAAGCTCATCGCCGCCAAAGACAGCCTTTGCGGAGGCTTCTCCCATCTGCCCCTATCCGATATGCCCCACCTCAAGGACGGCCTAGCCCCCTACTACTACGACTGGATCGCCCATCCCGAATACGACGACTACTGGAAGAACGTCTGCATCCAAGAGTCCCACTCCGAAATCGCCATCCCCGCATTCAACGTCGGCGGCTGGTACGACATCTTCCTAGGCGGCACCATCAGCAACTACACCGGCATGCGCGCAAACGGCGCATCCCACGCCGCCCGCAGCGGTCAGCGCCTGCTCATAGGCCCCTGGATT
The DNA here is from genome assembly GCA_965204605.1 of Dehalococcoidia bacterium. Classification (GTDB taxonomy): domain Bacteria; phylum Chloroflexota; class Dehalococcoidia; order Lucifugimonadales; family JADFKI01; genus Bin90. The sequence continues at coordinate 2,183,336 of OZ241999.1, read as the reverse complement.
CACTCCGGCGCTCCCCCAAACGTCTCCGGCGAATACAACTTCGGCACACGCTCCGCCGCCGCCGCCATCGACCTGGCCGGCGCATTCCTGCGCTACTACGACCACCACCTCAAGGGCGAAGACAACGGCGTCCCCGACGAAAAGCCCGTCCGCATATTCGTTATGGGCATAAACGAGTGGCGCTACGAAGACGCCTGGCCCCTAGACCGCGCCCAACCCACGCCCTACTACCTACACAGCGGCGGACGCGCCAACACCCTCAACGGCGACGGCGCTCTCTCCCCCGAAGCCCCCGCCGACGAACCCACAGACTCATATCTCTACAACCCCGCCAACCCCGTCCCCACAAGCGGCGGCGGCCTATGCTGCGATCCCGCCTTCATGGCGCCCGGCGCATACGACCAGCGCCCCATCGAGACACGCCCCGACGTCCTTGTGTACTCCACCCCGCCTATGGAGCAGGACACCGAGGTCACCGGCCCAATCTCAGTTACGCTCTACGCATCCACCTCGGCGCGCGACACCGACTTCACCGCCAAACTTGTGGATGTCGAGCCCTGCGGCTACGCCCGCAACCTAACCGACGGCATCATCCGCGCGCGCTACCGAAACCCGCGCCAGCCCGCCGCTTTCGTCAACCCCGGCGACGTCTATGAGTACGCCATAGACCTTTGGGCAACCGCCAATGTGTTCAAGAAGGGACACCGCATTCGCTTGGAGATTTCCTCCAGCAACTTCCCCCGCTTCGACCGCAATATGAACACCGGCGAACCCATCGGCAGCGACAGCGCCTTCCTGCCGGCGCTGCAAACCATTCACCACTCGGCGGCGCATCCCTCGCATATCACCCTGCCCATCGTGCCGCGCGAATAATCGAAAAGAAACCGGCGGTCGGGATCAGCCCCCCCAGACTGAAAAACCGACCGCCGCAAACAAATATCTGATTTTATTGGCACGCCTGAAGGGATTCGAACCCCCAACCCTCGGTTCCGAAGACCGATGCTCTGTCCGTTGAGCTACAGGCGCGCGCTAAACAATCCCGCCCCGCAGCATCTACCTTACCCACATACTATATCACATTATCGCGCGCCGTGCATCAGTTTCAGCCCAATTCGCGAATAAGCTCCTTGTAATTCGCGCTCCCCGTAGAGCGCAGCCGCATATCATCGCTGATTTCCACATCCTCCGCATCCTCCAGCAACTCGATATGCGCCACTATCTCAGACAGCGCCATATACAGGTTGCCCCCCATCAACTTGCGCCGCGCGAACACCCCCCGCGTAATCGCCTCAAGCGAAGTGGGCGCATCCCCAAGCCTATGCAGTATCCTGCCAAGCCGAACCGCGTGATGCTCCAATATCTCACCCGCCCGCCTAGTCGTCTCAAAGTTGAAGCGGTTCTTGCTAAACAACCGATGCGCCGGCAGCACCGCTACCCCATCCCCCAAATCCGCGATCAGCTTCAGCGAGCGCAGGTATATCTCCAACCCATAGCAGTCATCCGCCGTCCCATGCAGCCGCTCAGGCAACCGATGGCGCACGGCGTCGCTAAACCGCGTCTTAGTGGTAGGATGCGGCGTGATTTCCGGCAGCACATGATCGCCCGTGAACACCAGCCCGTCCAGCGTGATGCAAATCTCATCCGGCGAATGACCCGGCGCATGCAGAAACGTCAGCTCCCCCGCCGTCTCATTAGCCCCAACGCCGCGGCTCACCTTAAACCCCCGCCGCGTCTCCACATACCGCTTATGCCGCCGCCGATACTCCGCGGAACGCCGCCCCGCCTCGCCCGCATCATCGCCCCCGTCCGCATCGATAACCCGCTGCATCTCATTCTGAAGCGCCGACGACGGATTGCGCTGAATGTCCCACGGATTGAACTGCAGCAAAGGCCCATATACATCGTGCGCCCAAATCTCGGCGTCCGCAGCCTGCGCCAGCAGCCCCGCAGCGCCATCGTGGTCTTGATGCCCGTGCGTTACAATCACCCGCTCCACATCGCCCACCCCAAAGCCCGCCGCCCGAATGCCGTCCGCAAGCATGCCGTAAGACCCCGTTGCCCCGGCGTCAATCAGCGTCAAACCCTGGTTCTCGAACAAATACGCCCAAGTCGGCCCCGTGCGCGATGCCGTATCCTGCGGCACTCCGATGGCGTGAATGCGCTTGCCCCCCGTTGTGTCCAGCCGCGCGACCATTCGATTGCCGTCGGCGTCCCCTTGGCGCAGCGTTTCCACGCCCTTGAATTGCGACATACGCGCACACTCCGTTCACACGACGCTAATCGGTTGGGAAATAGGCTTTTAGTGGACAGGGGGAAACAAGTTGCAGTTCAAATATGGGGTGAGTGAAGGGATTTGAACCCTCGATCTCCAGGGCCACAACCTGGCGCCTTAACCGCTTGGCCACACTCACCGCACACGCCAATTTTAGCAGTCAAACCGCCCGCAGGTCAACCATTGCGCCCTATCCCCCTTTGCGCCCCTGCCCCTTTGCGCTGAAAATCGCCCCCTAAATTCCCCAAATTGCCCCTTGACATATCCGTTCTGTTATCTATAATTGAACATATGAACATCGAGCAGTACACACGGCAAGCCACCAACGACGGCAAAATACTCGTCGACTTCCTTGTTGATAACATACAAGGAAGCGCTCCCCACGTCACCGTCAACCACAAATTCAAGTCCGTAGAGTGGCTCGCCAAACTCGGCGGATTCATCCCCGAAACCGCCGTTTCCCCCTCCAAAAATGAAAACTCTGCGCCCGCGCGCCTTTGCGATAACAAAACCGATAGCAAACCTCCCGTTACCGAAAAACAAATCCTGCACTTCGAAATCGCGCGCCTCATCAAGCAAGAAACCCAAGACGGCAAAACCGCCATCGACTTCCTAACAAGAGTCGTCGCAAAAGGCGAAAGACCCAAATCAGGCGAAAACTTCACCGTCGCCGCAAGAATGCGCGCCACCCGCGAACTCCTAATCAGAGGCTTCGGCAGCTCCGACGGCGGCAACCGCCGCATCCTATCAGGCGATACCGAAGATCTAGGCTCAGACCTGGCAAAGCGCATCCGAGGCTGCAGCAACGACGGCGCGGAACTCGTCGATCTTCTCGTAAATGCGATGGAAAACAAAACCCCCGAGGTCGATTCCAAAGGCGCCCCAAACCCCTACCCCAAGTTCGAGCGCCAGCGCAAAACCAAGCCCGCCGAAGGCTTCACCGCATCCCAACGCGTATGGGCCGCCTGCGAACTACTGCGCCGCGCATACGACATCCGCACCGACCACATCACCCCCGCCGACATCCAGGCGTATAGGAACGCCCAAACGCCCGGCACCAAAGCCGCCAGCGCCGCCAATAGCGAAAAGCGCCCGGACGCCGTCAACGAAAAGCGTGATGCCGACGCAGAAAAGCCCGCCGGTGAGCAACCCGCCGCTGCCAAGAATACCGCCGCCAAAGAAAAGCCCGACGCCGACAACACGCCGTCAGACACCCCCGACCGGGCCGCTCGCCGTCGCCAAAAGCGCGACGCTCGCAAAGCCGAAAAGCGCAACGCCGGTGAGCAACCTGCAGTTGCCGCGAATATCGCCGCCACCATCGAGCAACACGCCGTTGCCGAAAACCCCGCCGCCTACAACACGCCGTCAGCCAACCCCGGCAACCCGGGCAGAGCCGCCCGCCGCCGCCAAAAGCGCGACGCTCGCAAAGCCCAAAAGCGCAACGCCGCCAACACGCCCATCGCCAACCCCATACCGGGCATCCATGCCACCGACATCAACGAAAACACCGTTGTCTTCTCTCACGAACCTATATCCCCCGAAGAACTGACGCGCTTGCGAAAATCCCTCGCCCAAACCGACGACATCCCCCAAAACGCCCGCAGCCCCTAAGCCCCTTTGCGCCTTGGCGTTAAAACCTTAGGCAGCCCCTTTGCGCCCTTGCCCCTTTGCGTCAAAAACCCGCGCAGACCGGCGCCCTTGCGTCAAAACCCTTACGCAGCGCGCAATCGCTATTCGGGAAACACATCCCCGTCTGCGTCATCCGTCAGCGCCTTCAGAAGCTCCGCCACCATAATATCCTGCTTCGTATCGTGGCGCAGCGGCTGCGCGTGGTCAACCCGATACACATTGCGCCGCCCGTCTTTGCGCCGCTCGATATATCCCGCCAACTCAAGGTCGGATATAATCTTGTGCGTAGTCCGCTCGGTTACCCCGATGTGATTCGCAATCTCGCGCGCAGTGCTGCGCGGGTGGCTGGAAATATAGCTCAAGACCAACCCGTGATTTGTGATGAAAGTCCATCTGCGCCCGGATGTTGTCACGCCGCCTAACCCCCTTCGCTGTTATGCGAAATAGTATCACAGCGGCAAAACTTTACTCAATAGAAAGCGCTAGTCTCAAGACTATTCACTTTCCGAATAAATCCCTCGCATTCGGCCAATACTTGTACGGATTTTATTCGGAAAGCGCCCTACCCGCCGCCGCCTCAAGCCAAGTCTTGAGCCAGCCGTACCAGCGTCCGCACCGGAACGCCCGTCGCCCCCTTCACCGCGCTGCCTTTCGTCGCCCGCGCCCGCGCCACGCCCGCTATGTCCAGGTGAACCCACGGAACCCCGCCATCGTTGAACTCCCCGATTATCAGCGCCCCGATGATAGCGCCGCCGCCGCGGCCGCCCGTGTTCTTGATGTCCGCTATATCGCTCTTGTACTGCGCCTTGTACTCATCGAACATCGGCATCGGCCACGCACGCTCCCCCACCGCGTTGCCGGCCGCGACCACCGCCCCCGTGAACGCCTCGTCGTTCCCAAACGCCCCCATGCACTTGTCCCCAAGCGCCACGCTCACCGCCCCCGTCAGCGTCGCCACATCCACCAACCGCCGCAGTCCCACCGAGCGCGCATACGCCATAGCGTCCGCAAGCACGAGCCGCCCCTCTGCGTCCGTGTTGTCGATCTCTATCGTCTTGCCGTTCATCGCCCGCACAACATCGCCCGGACGCTGCGCCGTCCCGCTCGGCATATTCTCCGTCGCAGCCACAATCCCCGTTACATTGATCCGCGGCCTAAGCTGCCCTATCGCCCGCATCGCCGCGATTACCGCAGCGCCGCCCGCCATATCCCCCTTCATCGTCGACATCCCCGCCGCGCTCTTTATGTCCAACCCCCCGCTGTCAAAGGTAATCCCCTTCCCCAGCAGCCCGATGTTGTTGTCAGGATTGTCCGCATCCCCCTCATACCGCAGGATGATGAACTTGGGCGGCTCTTCGCTGCCCTGCGCCACGCCCAGCAGCGCCCCCATCCCCAATTCCCGCATCCGCGCGCGCTCAAATACCTCGATGCCCATCCCGCACTCTTCAGCAACCGCCAGCGCCCGCTCCGCCATATCCGACGGCGTCATCCCATTCGCCGGCTCATTCGCCATATCGCGGCACAAGTTCACCGCCTCCCCGATAATCACGCCCTCGTCAACGCCCCCTTGCAGCGCCGCAACCTTGCCGGCGTCATACTCAACGATTGCCAGTTCGTCCAAACCGCCGCCGCCGTCAGCGTTGGACTTGTACTTATCGAAGCGATAAAGCCCCATCACAACGCCCTCCGCGATAGCCTGAGCGCAACCCCTGCCGTCAAGCCCGCCTATACCCGCCCCGTGCGCGATAGTCGCCGCCGCCTTGACCCCGATGCCCTCAAGCCGCCGCGCGCTTTCGGCCGCTATATCCCGTACGCCGTCAAGAGTGAACGCCTCGCGCTTGCCAAGTCCCGCCACCATCACCCGCTTGGGCGCTATCCTGCCAAGCGTATGGATCACCGTCAGCTCGCCCCGCTTGCCGCTAATCTCCCCGTCCGCTATCAGCCCCGATATTGCGCCCCCAAGCGCCGAATCCAGTGCGCCCGTAGCCCCGGATGGCGCGGTTACCCCCTCAAACAAGTTCACCACAACCGCGTCCGCATCCCGCTCCGCTATGCTGCCCGCCGTTACTCTGATTTTCATTGCCCGTTCCTCCGGTCAATCCATCCCGCAAACCCAATCCGAGTTTGCGCCCTCGCTTTGCGCCTTTGTCTTAGTATCATAGATAGAGCCCGTTGCCCGCCGTCTTGCGCGCGCACGCCCCGAACCCACCGCCTATTATATGCCCCCACCGCTTTGTTACGCTATCCCACCGCCATTTGATATAATCGCCGCGCTAACCGATGAGAATGGCTTGAGTGAATGCCCAGCCAACGAATACGGATTAGCGGCTTGATGAACGGATTAAACTAACGCATTAAGGAGAATGCCCAGTGCAAGAGCGCGCAACTTCCCCAACCGAAACCGAACTGATTCAAAAGGCGCACCAATTTCTGCCCGGCGGCAGCCTCGGCAACATCGCCAAAGACATCGTCATCACCGAAGGCAAAGCCGCCAGAGTGCGCGACGCCGGCGGCAACGAATACATCGACTACCTGCTAGGCTCCGGCCCCATGCTCGTCGGCCACGCGCATCCCGAAGTCCTGGATGTGGTGCGCGCGCAGATCGAGAAAGGCACAACCTTCTTCGCCAACAACGACCAAGCCATTCTGCTCGCCGAGCGGCTCGTCAACGCCGTCCCCTGCGCCGACATGGTGCGCTTCGGCAGCAGCGGCACCGAAGCCACCCTCTACGCACTGCGCGCCGCACGCGCATACCGCGGCCGCGACAAGATACTGAAGTTCGAAGGCGGCTACCACGGCATGCACGACTACGCCCTTATGAGCATGTCCCCCGCCAACCCCCACGACTTCCCACGCCCCACGCCCGACTCGCCCGGCATTCCCCGCTCCATACAAGACGAAGTGCTGATTGCCCCCTTCAACGACCTGGACGCCGCTGCCGCCACAATCGCCGCCCGCCACGACGAACTCGGCGCAGTCATAGTTGAGCCCTTCCAACGCCTGCTGCCCCCAAAGCCCGGCTTCCTGCAAGGCTTGCGCGACGCAACCGCCCAGTACGGCGTCCCCCTCATATTCGACGAAGTGGTAACCGGCTTCCGCTTCGCATACGGCGGCGCGCAGGAATACTACGGCGTAGAGCCCGACCTCTGTTCGCTGGGCAAAGTCATCGCCGGCGGATTCCCCCTATCCGCCGTCGCCGGCAAGTCAGAGTTCATGACCCAGTTCGACAGCGCCGCCGCGCAGCCCGGCGGCCACCTGCCCCAGATAGGCACGCTCAGCGGCAACCCAATCGCCGCCGCCGCCGGCCTCAAGACGCTCGAAATCCTCAGGCGCGAAGGAACATACGAGCGCCTTTTCGCCACCGGTCAGCGCCTCAAAGACGAACTCCAACGCATGCTCGACCAAGCCGAAATACCCGCCAAAGTAGTGGGCGAGCCGCCCCTCTTCGACGTCTACTTCACCCAGGACGAAATCACCGACTACCGCTCCATCCTAACCGCCGACAAGCGTATGATGAGCCGCTTCAACGACCTGATGCTGGCAAACGGCGTTCTCAAAGGCGACAGCAAGTTCTACGTCTCCATAGCGCACACCGCCGCCGATGTTCAGCAAACGCTCGACGCTTTCGCCGCCGCCGTCGACGACCTCAAGCGCTAGCGATTGCGCCGTCCCAACCGCGCTTGACGGGCGACAACCCGCCGTATGCAAACCGCCCGCCCGTCAAGCGCATCCCCCGATTATGAGTTCTAGCAACGCAAACCTGCCATCCGTTCCAAATCGCCTTTCATTCGCTATGCGCTTGCCTTAACCCTGCCAGTTATCGCAAATCGGCAGGCTTGCGCCGTTACGATTATCGTAAGCGTGTATTTGTATTATACGAATATAATTTCATTAAACACAATGTAGTTAATTTTTTTCTGTGAAATTTCCCGAAATAATGATACTAATCGCTATTGACTGATATTCCCGATTCTCATAACCTCATCCAAGATGCTCACGCAGGTCAAGCGTGAATTTGGCGTTGAGTTGATGAAGAAGTGAGGTGAAGCGAGTGAATCTTGGAACCACTACCATTGACGTTATCAGCGACGGCACCTATATGATGGACGGCGGTTGCCTGTTCGGACAAGTGCCGAAATCCGAGTGGGAACTTCAAGTCAAGCCAGACCGCAGAAACCGCATTCGGCTGGGGCTGAACTGCATGCTTGTGCAGACCGCGGAGAAGAATATCCTAGTCAACACCGGCGTTGGATCAAAACGCCAGCACAAGATGAAAGAGACCATCAGGCTAAACGGCAACAAACTCCCGCGCGGCCTCAAGAGCAAAGGCATCACCGCCCGCGACATCGACCTAGTAGTGCTGAGCAGCCTGCACTTCCACCACTCCGGCGGCTGCACCAAGCAAGACAGATCCGGCAGCCCCGTTCCAACCTACCCCAAAGCCAAGTACCTTGTGCAAAAGAGCGGCTGGGAAGAGGCTAACGGCCCCAATGAGCGCTACCGCGACGCCTTCTACGACGACGACTTCCTGCCGCTCGCCGAGCGCGATATGATTGAATTCGTTGACGACGACTTCGAAGTCATCCCCGGCATGACCCTGAAGGTTACCAACGGCCCATCCGAAGGGCATCAGATTGTGCTAGTCGAGCGCGGCAGCGAAAAAATAGCCTACGCCAGCGACCTCATACCCACGCCCTACCACCTTCCCCTTGACTACATCCCCGCAATGCACGAATACCCCAACGAAACCCTGACTATGAAGCGCGAGTTCATAGAGATGGCGATTGAAGGCGGCTGGCTTGTGGTCTTCAGTCAGGCAAACGAACAGAACGCCGGCTACATCAAGCAAAAGAACGGCAGCATGCAGTTCCTGCCGGTGGAAGTCTAAACCCCGCCCCATTCGCAACAACAGTTAGGGCGCGCTATCAGTGCGCCCTACTCTTTCGCGCCAATATGCGGCGCTGCGTACACGATTCCGTCGCGCAAATCCGTCAGCGTCGCCGCCGTGATGACATTCGTCCGCAACCCCACGCTTTGCCCCCTAACGCGAATGTAGTTGTCCGTAAGCCCTACCAGGTACTCCACGCCGTCCGCCACAACCCTATCCTCCCACAGAACGCGCCGCGCGCTGCCCAAGCATCCCCGCCTGAAGGCGTCCGATTGCGCCGCCGCAAGCCCAAGCAGCGCCCGCATCCGCTCGCTCTTCACTTGCGGCGTGAGCTGCCCGCCAAAATGCGCCGCGCTGGTCCCTGGCCGAATGGAGTACGGGAATGCGTGCATATCCGCAAACGCCATACGCTCGCAGAGTTCGTATGTCGCCCCGAAGTCGGCGTCCGTCTCGCCCGGGAAGCCCACAATGACGTCGGCGGTTACCGCGGCGTCCGCAACCCGCCCCCGAATCCGATCTACCGCCTCGGCGTACTGCGCCGCGCTGTAACGCCGCCGCATCCGCTTGAGTACGGCATCGCTGCCGCTCTGAAGCGGCAAGTGGAAATGCGGACACAACCTATCATCGTCCCACAATCGCAGCAGATCATCGCCAATCTCTTGCGGCTGCAGCGATGAGACGCGCAGCCGCTCGATATCGGTTTCGGCTAGGATGCGCTCGATTAGCAGCGCAAGCGATGCCCCTTGCCACTCAAAGCCGTATGAGCCGAGTTGCGTGCCGGTCAGAACCGCCTCTTTGAAGCCGCCTTCTGCGAAGCGCCGAATTTCGCTCACTATCGCATCGGCGGGTATGCTGCGCTCCCTGCCGCGCACCTTCGGCACGATGCAGTAGGCGCAAACCTGGTCGCAGCCCTCTTGTATCTTCACCATAGCGCGCGTGCGCGCAAACCTTGGGAACTCAAAGTCCGCATCCTCGCCCGTGGCGCACGGCGCATTCGGCTCGCCCCGCCATTCAACCACCCGCCGCGCCAAGTCCGCCTTGTCCGTGTTGCCGAACACAAGGTCAACTTCCTCAAGCCGCCGAAGCTCATCGGGCGATCGCTGAGCGTAGCATCCCGTCGCCACGATTGTGGCATTAGGGTTGCGGCGGCGCGCGGCGCGCATAGATTGGCGCGCTTTGCGGTCTGCCACATGCGTTACCGTGCAGCTATTCACCACATACACATCCGCCGCCATATCGCCATCGACTTGCGTCATCCCCGCCGCCGCGAATTGCCGCGCAAGCGCAAGCGAATCCGCTTGATTCAACTTGCAGCCGTGTGTTTCTATTGCGAATGTGGCTTGTCCGGTTGCGGCATCTGTCAAGGCGCTTGCCCCCAATCGGGTTAAGTCCCGCTGTGATACTATTATAGAAAGATTATAGAAACCCGCCGCCCAGGCGGTCAACGCCAACTCACTCTACCCTACCCCCGCTGCGGAGGTTCTGTGCATATGCGGACACACGCCGCATCCGAATACGCAATCGACAGCATACCCTGGATCGAGCGCGCCCGCAGTATGGCGGCATACCACGCCGAAGCGATGGACTTCATTCGCCGCGCCCAACCGCAGCATCCCGTCCAAGATGACGACGTCTATCCCCTTATGCGCCTATGGGTTCAGGCCGACCATCTCGACGAACTCATACTAACCCTGCTGCAAACCCTGAACGCTGAGCTGCTTGGCGGCGTCGGGGAGTTGGACACCACTCGAAGCGTCAACGGCTACTCCGAAGACGGCGAGCGGCGCATATCCTACGAATGCGGCTGGGCGCTTGAGTGGGCGGACGAGCGCGGCGTCAATGTAACCGTCGGGTTCGACGCGGACGGCGTATTCTACGCCTACGCCGCCGGAGTTCGCTCATCGTTCACGCAGCGCATAGGCTATCCCATAACCGAATCCGCCCTCCAAGACGCCCTATGCGAAGCCTATGTGCGCGAGTCAACCGCCCGCTAGTTCGGCTGATTTCGCATATGCGGACTGCCCTATCGTTTTCAAATTCCCCCGCTTGCTGTTATAGTCAATAAAGCGTCGGCGCGCAATCTCAGCCGAACATAGCGCTTTTGAGGGCATCCAACATCGCCCTTGTATGCGAATACGCCCCTGTGAATCGGAGTATGCTCTCAATGAAAAACCGAGTCGTCGTTACCGGCATCGGCATTGTAAGCCCGCTTGGGCTTGACCGCCGATCCACCTGGACAAGCCTTATTGCCGGCGAATCCGGCGTCGCCGCCATCGCCGCCTTCGATCCTGAAGGCTACCAAACCACCATCGCCGCCGAAGTCAAAGACTTTGAGCCGGAAGGCATTGTGGGCAGAAAGCAGGCGCGCCGAATGGACAGGTTCGTGCAGCTCGCCGCCGTCGCCGCCCTGGAAGCCGTAGAGCATTCGGGCATTGCCATCACTCCGAACAACCATGACCGCGTTTCGGTGATGATTGCAAGCGGCATCGGCGGCATCATCACGCTGTCCAACCAAGTGGGCGTCCTAAACCAACGCGGCCCCTCGCGCATCAGCCCCTTCCTAGTGCCGATGATGCTGCCCGATATGGCGTCCGGGCAGGTGTCCATTATGCTTGGCGCAAAGGGCCCCAACTACGCCACGGTTTCGGCGTGTTCAAGCGGCGCGGACGCTATCGGGCAGGCGCTCGAAGTCTTGCAGGAAGGCGATGCCGATGTGGTACTCGCGGGCGGCGCTGAGGCCGCCGTATGCCCGATTGGCGTAGCCGGCTTCAACGCCTGCCATGCGCTTTCCACCCGCAACGATGACCCGCAGGCGGCGTCCAGGCCCTTCGACGCTGAGCGCGACGGCTTTGTGATAGGCGAAGGCGCCGCCGTGCTGGTGATGGAAAGCCTCACCAGCGCCGTAAGCCGCGGCGCTGCGCCCATCGTTGAGGTAGTGGGCTACGGCTCCACCGCCGACGCCAACCACATCACGCAGCCGGCGCCCGAAGGCGAAGGCGCGGCGCGCGCTATGAAGATAGCCATCCGAAAGGCGGGACTGCAGCCCGAAGAGATCGACTATGTGAACGCGCACGGCACATCCACGCCGCTCAACGACAAGTACGAAACTATGGCGATGAAGGGCGTGTTCGACGAATACGCCTACAACATTCCCATCAGCTCCACCAAGTCTATGACCGGGCATCTGCTTGGCGCAAGCGGCGCATTAGAGGCCGCAATATCATCCCTGGCTATCGCCGAAGAGATAATCCCGCCCACCATCAACCTGCAAAACGCCGACCCCGAATGCGACCTAAACTACACGCCAAACAAATCGCGGCGCAAGCGAGTGAACGCCGCTATGAGCAACTCTTTCGGCTTTGGCGGACACAACGCATCCCTCACATTCCGCCGCTATGAAGAGTAACCCGCGCCACCGCACGCATCTACGCCGTACCCAACCGAAACGCCAAATATGAACACATTCCCCAAACGCTGGCTTACGCGCGACTTCCCGCCCGCCGAGTTTTCGCAAGAGCTTTCGCAAGAGATGGACTTGCCGCCCTTTCATTCGCATCTGCTCTACAATCGGGGCATTCGCAGCGCCGCAGACGCCGAACTATTCCTCAACGCCGACCAGCGCCTAGCGCACAGCCCCGACCTGCTGCCCGACATTCAGCCGGCGATAGCCCGCCTGCGCCAAGCCCTGGACACCGACGAGCGCATCGGCGTTTTCGGCGACTTCGACGCAGACGGCATCACCGGCGCAGCGCTGCTGACGACCGCGCTCGCCGAACTGGGCGCTGACGCTGTCCCCTACATCCCCGACCGCGTGAACGAAGGACACGGCTTGAACGCAGAGGCGCTGCATGCGTTGCGCGCTGACGGCGTATCGCTGCTGATAACCGTGGACTGCGGCGCTACATCCATCCCCGAAGTGGACTTGGCTTCAGCGCTTGGCATTGACACAATCATCACCGACCACCATAGCCTATTGCCCCAACTGCCCGCATCGGTTGCGCTCATCAACCCCAAGCATCCCGATTCGCGCTATCCCTTCGGCGAACTAACCGGCGTAGGCATGTCTTTCAAGCTCATAGAGGCGCTGTATGAGGCGCTCGGCTTGGAGTGGCCGGAGCATCTCTTGGAGTTCGTGGCGATTGGCACGGTATCCGATGTAGGCCCGCTTATCGGCGAAAACCGCTTTCTGGTCAAGCGGGGCTTGCAGCGCATCAACCGCACGCAGAACCCCGGCTTGCGCGCGCTCATCGGCGGCGCGAATCTCAAGATGGGCGCGATAGACACCGAGGCGCTTTCATTCGGCGTCATCCCGCGCATCAACGTCGCCGGCCGGCTCGCCCACGCCCAAACCGCCCTCGAGCTGCTCACCACGCCCGACGCGGCCGAAGCCGGCAGATTGGCGGCAGAACTCGACCACCTAAACAAAGAGCGCCAACGCATAACGCGAACCGCCGTAACGGATGCGGAACGCCAGGTTGCCGAACAAACCCATTCGCAGGATGCGCCGCCCCCCATCATCATCGTAAAGAGCGACGAATGGCTCCCCGGACTGCTTGGACTTATCGCCGGCCGCCTTGCGGACGCCTACTACCGCCCCGCTATCGCCGTATCGATCGACGGCCCCACCGCCCGCGCAAGCGCCCGCAGCATACCGGAGTTCGACATCATCGCCGCCTTGCGCCAAAGCCAAGACCTGTTCGAGCGCTACGGCGGCCATCCCCAAGCCGCCGGCTTCACGATGCCCGCCGACGCCCTACCCTGTCTTGAGCGCAGCCTGTACGATACCGCCGCAGAGTGGCTCGCCAACGCTGACACCGACCTTGCGCCCACAATCGCCATAGATTGCGAAGTGCAGTTCTCGGTATTCGATCGGCAGAACTTCGACTTCATACAATCGCTTTCGCCCTTTGGCGCGGCAAACCCTATGCCCGTGTTTCTGACACGCGGCGCGCGCGTGCTGGAGGCGCGGCTTGTGGGCGCTAATCGGCAGCACATCAAGCTTCGCTTGCGGCAGGGCGGCGTTACGCTGGACGCAATCGCCTTCAATATGGGCGATAGAGTGCGCGAACTGGGAAACCGCAACGATTTCGTGTACAGCATAGGCTTGGACACCTGGGGAAAGCAGCCAAAGCTTATGCTAACTTTACAGGACTTTCGGTAGCGCCGCCGCCTACCCCTCGCGCTCGCGCCGCCGCCGTTCCGCGCGCGATAGACGCCGCCGACTGCGATCCGCGATCTCCGCGCCCTCGGCCGCGCGCTGCTCTGCGGATATTGGGCGAGCCTTGATGATTAGCAGCGGCACGGTGATTAGCAGCATTGCGATGGCGATGTACTGCGCTTCCTGCAGCCCAAGCGCCCATATCTTGTCTTCGCGCAGGAATGTAACCGCAAAGCGCCCCACCGAGTACAGCGCCAAGTAGAGCGCGAACAGCATTCCGTCGGGTCTGATTTTGTTGCGTAGTTTCCATATCACGAACAGCGCCGCCATATTCCACAGCATTTCGTAGGCGATGACCGGCTGCACCGGCGTTCCCACTCCGTTGGCGCATATTCGGGCGTCGCTGTCCGGGTTGACCCAGTTGAACGCCAGTATGAAGTCGGTCGCGGCGCGCGCGCAGTGTTCGCCGTTCACGATGTCCCCAAGCCGCCCTATGCTCTGCGTCAGCAGCAGCGCCGGCGCCGTCAGATCCGCTATCACGCCGACGGGATGTTTCGCCCACAGCGCATACGCCGCGCCGCCAACGAAACCGCCCAGAATCCCCCCCCATATGCCGATGCCGCCGCTCCATATGAACGCTATCTGCATCAGGTTGTACTGATAGAACTCCCAGTTGTCTATCACATGCACCAGGCGCGCGCCTATCATCCCGCCGATGATTGCCCATATCGCGATGGAATAGACGTCGTCGGGCGCAATGCCCTTCTGCGGAGCCCAGCGTCCCACAAGATAGACGGCGGTGGCTACCGCGACGAATGTGAAGAAGCCGTGCCAGCTGAGCGCAAACGTCCCCGAACTTATCAAGTAAGGGTTTATGTCTATTTCAATCATACAAAGCCTGCAGCGAATTCTCTTAACTCAAGGGTTTTGACGAACCCACAGCGCCGTTGAACGCCCAGCGCTTACTCACGCCCTTACGCCCTGTCAGCGATTGCGCGCGGGACAAAATACGCAAAATCAAAATAAAGCCGAAAGCGCGATTGTGTCAAGCCAATAAACTGCGGGCAGGATAACGGGCGTTATGTTAAAATGAGGAATACCGCTAACGATTTAACTACGGAGCGAACCCAATTGCAAAACAGCGTTGAAAGCTTCCTGGACTATATGAGCGTAGAGCGCGGCGTTTCGCCCAATACGCTGGCCGCCTACCGAAACGACCTTACGCAGCTTGTGGAGTTCCTGAAAACCAACCACGCCCACGGCGAAGCCGCCAAATGGCAGAGCGTCGGCGAACAGGATATGACCCAATACCTGCTGAACCTGTACGAACTGGGATATTCGGACACCACGCGCGCGCGCAAGGTGGCGTCCGCAAGATCGCTGTTCGGCTTTCTGCTGGACGAAGGCGTCATATCCCAAGACCCCGCCGAAAACATCAGCGCGCCGCGCATGGGGCGCTCGCTGCCCGATACTCTCAGCGTGGCAGAGGTGGAAGCGCTGCTGGAAGCCCCGGCTGCCGACGACAAGCCGGACAGCATACGCGACAGCGCGATGCTCGAGCTGATCTACGCCAGCGGACTGCGCGTAACCGAACTCGTTTCGCTGACCATCGACGACCTGGATATGGAACAAGGCACGGTGCGCTGCCTCGGCAAGGGCGGCAAAGAGCGCGTCATACCGGTTCACCCAAGCGCGATTGCGGCGCTGAAGCGCTACATCGCAGACGCCCGCCCTTCCCTAGCCGGCAAGAACGTCAAGCGCGGACTATTCCTAAACCATCGCGGCGGCAGCCTCACGCGGCAAGGCTTTTGGCTCATCATCAAGAAGCGCTCCAAGCAAGCGGGCATCACCAAGAAAATCACGCCGCATATGTTGCGCCACAGCTTCGCCACCCACCTGCTTTGGGGCGGCGCCCCGCTAAGGCATGTGCAGGAACTGCTTGGGCATGCCAGCATCACCACCACGCAGGTCTATACGCATCTCACAAGCGAGCATGTGCGAACCGAATACGAAAAATCCCACCCACGCGCATAACACGCCATAACTGCGACGGGCGCATCTACGGCTTGCATATAAGCCCATATTGCCGCCCGATGCGCCTTTAAGCGCCTATCCGAACAGGAGTTGACCCAATGCCAAGCAAATCTCAGCGCGCAGCATCACGCCAGGCGCGTCTCAGCCGCCGCAAGCGCCGCGGCAAGCCCGCGCTTCAGAGCTTCCAAGCGGGCCCCACTCAGCGCAGCGCGGACGCCGAATCCGAGGCCGAAACGCAGCCCCAACCCAGCCGCGCGCCCACCGCGGCGGCGCAGACGCAGACCGCGACGTTGTCTGCCCCGCGCACCGCGATGCGTTCCCGGAGGCGCGCATCGCAAGCCGGATCCCCCAATGTGGACAGATTCCTCACGCGCGAACTGCGCCAAATCGGCATCATCACAACGCTGATTGCGGCTATCCTCGGCGGGCTTACTTTCGTGCTAGGCTAAGCGCATATTGCCGTATGCGCCCGGCGCATTGAAACGCCCAAACCAAACGGCGGCTTGCCATCTGCCTTTTTGGGGACATAGGCTTGGCGGTTGCCGATGCCGAAAACGGCAGGCTTGCCCCCTTGTCCCTTTGGGGACATATTGACGGCGAAGCATCGGTAAAATACTATACCGCTTGTCCCCAACCCTAACCCAAACCACTAAGAGCCGCCCGATATGCCGCAAATCCGCTTCTCAGAGCGTCTGAAGGCAACGCCCACAAAGCCCGGCGTGTACATTATGCGCTCAAAATCGGGCGAGGCGCTGTATGTGGGCAAGGCGGCGAGCCTGCGAAACCGCGTCAGCTCATACTTTGCGCCGTCCGCCAACCTGCCCCGAAAGATAGCCGCTATGGTGGGCAAGGTCGCCGATTACGAATACATCGTAACCGAATCCGAACAAGAGGCGCTCATCCTAGAGTGCAACCTCATAAAAGAGCATCAGCCGCCCTACAACGCCCGCCTCAAGGACGATAAGAGTTACCCGTTCATCAAAATCAATATGGCTGAAGACTTCCCCCAAGTCTATATCACGCGGCGCGTCAGCAAGGACGGCTCGCGCTATTTCGGCCCATTCGCAAACGCCGGCAGCGTGCGCCGCACTCTAAACCTGCTCAAAAAGCTCTTCCCCTATCGTTCTTGTACCAAGACCATCACCGGAAAAGACGCCCGCCCTTGCCTCGACTTCCATATCCATCGCTGCGTAGGCCCCTGCATCGGCGCGGTTGACAAGCAGGAATACGCCGAAGTGATAGACCAAGTGGCGCTGTTCCTGGAAGGCAAGACCAACAAGGTGGTGGGTTCCATCAAGAAGCGCATGCTGGACGCCGCCGAATCGCTCGAGTTTGAGAAGGCGGCGGCGCTGCGCGACCAACTCACCGCAATTGAAAAGGTCAATGAAGGGCAGAAGGTACTGCATCTCACATCGGAGAACTTGGATGTGATTGCGGCGGCGCCCGGCGCGCGCGAGGCGTGGGTCGAGGTGTTCTTCATACGGCAGGGCAAACTCATCGGGCGCGACAACTTCCTTATGACCGGCACGCAGGACGACGAGCCGCCCAAAATCCTTACCGCATTCGTGAAGCAGTTCTACGACGCGACTCCGTATGTGCCGCCCAAGATACTTGTGCAGCATCCGTTGGAAGACGCCGCCGCCATCCAAGAGTGGCTGCGCGAAAAGCGCGGCGGCAGCGCGCGCGTCTATATGCCGCAGCGCGGCGAAAAGCGCCGCCTAGTGGCGATGGTGGCCGAAAACGCCGTACAGGGCTTCGAGCAGCTTCGCCTCAAGCAGATGTCGGACAGCGCCGCGATGGACGCCGCTATGTCCGAACTGCAGGAAGCGCTCAGCCTTCCCTACCCGCCCAAGCGTATCGAGTGCTATGACATATCCAACATCCAAGGCAGCAACGCCGTGGGCAGCATGGTGGTGTTCGAGGACGGCAAGCCCCGAAAGGCGCACTACCGCCGCTTTCAAATCAAGTCCGTCGACGGCGTGGACGACTACTCTATGATGCGCGAAATGCTGACGCGCCGTTTCAAGCGGCTTGCCGAAACCAGACGCGCCGCCAATCGCAACGCGGATGCGTCGGCGGATGCAAAGCCAAACGCCAAAACGCCCAAGAACGCTTGGGGCATCCAACCCGATCTTGTGCTGATAGACGGCGGCAAGGGACATCTAGGCGCGGCGCTGCAGGTGTTCCTGAACCTTGGCATCAACGACATCCCGCTCGCCAGCCTCGCGAAAGAGAACGAAGAGCTGTTCACGCCGCAGATGAGCGAGGGCGTAATGCTTCCCCGCAACTCGCAGGGCTTGTATCTAGTTCAGCGCGCCCGCGATGAGGCGCACCGCTTCGCCATCACATTCCACCGCGAGCGCCGTTCCAAGAAGAGCGTGCAATCGGCGCTTGACCTTGTGCCGGGCATAGGCCCCAAGCGCCGCCGCATGCTAATCCGCAAGTTCGGCTCCGTGCGCGCGATAAGCGGCGCATCCGTGGAAGAGGTGGCGTCCGTGCCGGGAATGACGCTTACCCTAGCGCGCAAAGTCAAGGACTATGTGTAGCATACCGAAACGCCTAATTGACTGGACGGCGACGCATAACGCCCCTTCAACCGAATTGGCGAAGGGGCGTTATGGCTTCCAAGGGTAAGCGTCCCGCCGCGCGAGTCGACGGGATGTTGCGCTAGTCTGCGGCGGATGCGTCGGCGCCCCCGCTGCGCGCGCTGGTGAACGGGCGCAGCAGGTTGGTGAACTCCATCGGGAATATGAACTTTGTGGACGGGCTTTCGCCTATCTTCTGCAGGGTGTCGAAGTATTGCAGGCTCATCGTGTTGGCGTCGATGTTTTGGGCGACGTCGTACACCTTGTTAAGCGCTGTGCTGAAGCCTTCGGCGCGCAGTATGGCGGCTTGCTGATCGCCCTCCGCCGCTAGGATTTCCGCCTGGCGCTGTCCTTCCGCCTTCAGGATGGCGGACTGCTTTTCGCCCTCCGCGACGGTGATGGCGGCTTGGCGCGTGCCTTCGGACTCGATGATGGCGGCGCGGCGCACGCGCTCGGCGGACATCTGGCGGTTCATCGCCTCCTGGATGTCGCGCGGCGGCTCGATCTCGCGTATCTCAACCTGCGTAACCTTGATGCCCCAGCGCTCGGTTATTTCATCGAGCTTTATCCGTAGCTCTTCATTGATGCGCTCGCGCTGGGACAGCACATCGTCAAGCGGCATTTCGCCGATGACGGCGCGCAAGGTGGTTGTGGCTATGCCGATGACCGCGCTCACATAGTCCACCACTTCCAGCACCGACTTCTGCGCCTCATCGGGCATAACCCGCAGATAGACCAGAAAGTCTATGTCTATCGGAGCGTTGTCGCTGGTGATGTTGGTCTGGCGGGGAATGTCTATGACATCCTCGCGCAGGTCTATCGTCTCCGTCTTGTGGAACGGCCAGACGAGTATCTGCAAGCCGGGCTGCTTCAGTCCGACGTACTTGCCAAGCCAGAACACGCTCAGCAGCTGGTACTGCTGGACTATCTTAATGTATGGAATCATCGCTATCATCTCCTGCTGCAAGTTTCGTAAGTTCGCTTCCGGCTCTGAACACTTTGAGCGTCAAGCCGTCGGCTTCCAATACTACCACCGATTCATCGGCTGCGATATGTTCGCCGGAGTCGGATTCGGCGCTCCAATGTTCGCCGCCGACCAGCACATTGCCGCGCGGCGCAAGCGGCGTAGTCGTCTTGCCAATCCGCCCCGCTAGGCTTTCGGGATGCGTCGGGCTGGCATACCTGCGCGCCCGCCGCGCTTGGCGCATCGCCTTGAATGTCAGTCCCGCCGATGCAAGCGATATGACGCCCACGCCCGCCACCGCCGCGGGGTTGCGCGTCAGTATCAGCGTTCCAATCACCAGGAACGCCGCGCCGCTTATGCCGAATACGCCTATGCCCGGCATCTGCGTCTCAAGAAACATCAGAATCAGCGCCAGCGCAATCAACCCGCCGCCTATCCATTCCAGAGACGTCAATTCCACGGCATCACCCCCCTTCCCTATCGGCGTCGGCCGCGCCGTTTGCCCTGCTCACCTTCAGGCGCAACCCGTCCACTTCCACTACTATAACATCTACGCCCGCCGGAATGCGCTCGCCGGTTTCGGCTTCGGCAGTCCAACGCTCGTTTCCTATCTGCACGCTGCCAAGCGGATCGAGCGCCGTTGCGGTTCTTCCCTGCTGTCCCATCAGATTGGAGTAGGACGTCGCGCCGGCGTATGCGCGCGCCTTCTTGGCGTCGCGCACCGCTTTGAGCGTGAACAGCATCGCCGCGAACATCACAAGGGTTACCGCGCCGATAATCGGAAGGCTTATGCGAAAGTCGGGGGCGTCCGGCAGCGGCGGCGGGCTTGGGGCGAAGCTGAAGTTGCCGAACAGCAGGAACGCGCCCAGCACGAAAGCCGCCGCGCCGCTTACGCCGAATATGCCTACGCCGGGCGCCTGCGCCTCCGCGAAGAAAAGCCCCATAGCGAGGATTATCAGTCCAACGCCCACCCAGTTCACCGGCAGATTGCCGAATGCGAGGAACGCCAGCGCCAGCGCTATCACGCCTACTGCGCCCGGACCCAGAAGCCCCGGACTCAGCACCTCGACAAGAATGCAGATGCCGCCGATGGTCAGCAGCAAGAACGCAATGTTGGGGTTGGCGATGAAGTCTATGAACCGCTCTACCGGCGTGGGCTGAATGCGCGCAACGCCGATGCTTTGGGTTTGGAGCGTCAACTGATCGCCGTTCACGCTGACGGTCATGCCGTCAAGTTGCGCCAGCAAGTCGGGGATGTCGTCGGCGGTCAGGTCGACAATGCCTAGCTCAAGCGCTTCGTCGGCGGTGTAAGAGGCGGCGTCCAGCACGCAGGCTTCCAGCGCGTCGGCGTTGCGCCCGCGCTGCGCCGCTATGCTGCGGAGGAACGCGGCGGCGTCTTCGGTCGCTTTTGAGCGTATGGTGTCGGGCAGATCCTCGCCGCCGGCGCCAACCGGGGACGCGGCGCCGATATTGGTAGCGGGCGCCATTGCGGCGATGTGCGCCGCGGCGGTAACGAATGCGCCCGCCGACGCCGCCTGCGCGCCCGACGGCGATACATAGACCACCACGGGCAGCGACGCCCCGAACATCGCCTCTACAATGTCCCGCGTGGATGCCAGCAAGCCGCCGGGGGTGTTGAGTTGGACAATCAGCATTTGCGCGCCGGCGGCTTCCGCGTCCCTTATCGATCGAGATAGCAGATTTGCGGATGGCGAATCTATAGCATCGTCGAGAACCAGCAGATACGCTTGATGCTCTGATGCGGCGGCGGGCATGGCGTGTATCGTCAGCATCCCGCCAAAGCCCGCAACGATGAACGCCCAGGCTATGAGGTGTCTCATTGGCGTCTCCCGGCGGCGGGTTCGGCGCAAGCCGATTTACGGCGGAGTGCAAGCGGACGATATTGGCTGTCGGATAGCGGCGGCGTTCAGAGCGGCTTGCCCTACCCTACGCTTACGCAATAGGTTGGGCATATGCAATGGGTCAGGCGAGCAACGCTGTCGCACGGATGTTAGCAGTTGAGCGCGGGATAGCGCAAGTTGGGCGGGGCTTATGGCGGTGTGGCAGCACTACCCCGTAACGGGTTTTAGGCAAGTGGGGGATGATGGTGAAGGTGATTGTGCTGCCGCTTACTCGCGCGGATGCGCCGATTTTGTTGTTTGGGTAAGGCTAGGCTTATAACGGCGGCCGCGGCCGTTTGCGTATGCCGTTCAAGTGATGTTGGGACGCTGTGGTATGGGCATGGAGAGAGTTTTTGCGTCTTTGTTAGTATGACGCAAAGCAGTCAGTACGCCGTTGTCTGCGCGCCGAATTGCTCGAACGGCGCGGGGTTGCGCGTGCATACGGGGGCGTCGATTTGAACGGCGGTTGACGCTACCAGCGCATAGTAGCCAAGGGCATCGCGCTCTTCGGGCGGAAGCGCGGCGAGCCATAAGCCCGCCGTCTTTGCGGCGTCTATGGAAAGCGGCGCTTCTTCTACAAAGCGCAGCAGGCTGAGCAGCATGATTTCGGCGCGTCTGTCTAACTCGGCATCCTGCCATATGCGGTACGCCGTCATCGGCGATACCGCCGCAGTGACGTTGCCGTCCAAAATCGCTTCTACTACGGAGCGCGCGCCCTCGTCGCCGCGTTGGAAGTCCGCAAACAGGGTTTCGTCCAAAATCATATCAACCATTATGCGCTCTCATCTTCGTCAAAGCCGCCGCGTTTTAGCGCCGCGCGCAGCAATTGCGCCGCATCCTCATCCGGCAGATCCACCGGAGCGCCCACATCACGCTGCGTTTGGCGGTACAGGCGTTCCTGCTCCCATACCGAAACCGATTGCGCGGGCGGTTGGGCGGCATCAAACGCGCTGAGCGCCACTCGGCGCGCTTCGTCTTCGGACAGATCCAGCGGCGCGCCGAGCGGCTGACGCGCTTGAGCGCCGATATACCGGTCGTCCCAAACCGAGGGCTGCGCCGGCGTGGCGTCAAGCGGCGTAGGCGCTTCCGAGGGCGTGCGTGCGATTGCGCCGCCGTGTATCGCCGCTTCGAGCGCATCCTCGATAAAGCGTCTCAGCGGCAGTCGAAGCTCAGTCGCCTTAGCCTTAGCCGCCAAGTAGATGTCCTCGCGTATAGAGGCGTAAAGCTGACGTGTGGGTAGTGAGTGTTCCTTAGTTCTAGGCATATTCCAAGATTATCGCAATATCCGAATATAGTCAATCGGTTATGAGCGCTTCGAATCGCAATTTTTTAGCAGTGTTTCATATATTTTAATATCAATA
Organism: Dehalococcoidia bacterium; assembly: GCA_965204605.1. Taxonomy (GTDB): domain Bacteria; phylum Chloroflexota; class Dehalococcoidia; order Lucifugimonadales; family JADFKI01; genus Bin90. The sequence goes on along the minus strand of OZ241999.1, from coordinate 2,160,544 downwards.
CAGATATGTAAATATAGATATTGCGCTGAATCATAGGCTATCGTATATCAAACATGATGGTAGCCGTCCGTATGAACGCCTATAGGGATGCGTGGGCGGCGTACATTTGCCACGGCCGTATGCCGTTGCTGTTCAGCATTGCGTCGGTCAAGTGTGTGGTGTAGGCGCTGGGAGCGGTAGTTTTGCGAAGCGCTGCATATCGTTGCGCGGTTTGGCAGCGCGCGAACAGGGCTTAGGCAGTCCCTTGCGCGGTTTAACCTTGTCTCATTTGTGCGATGTCGATCGAATCCTCTAACTCAACGGCGCAGCATCGCTTGAGCGCGATTATCGCGAAATTCGTGAGATTGCCGCATGCTGGTTCATTCTGCGAACAAAGGTGCTTGTCGATGCGCGCGGGTTATGCGCTAACGCAACCCCCTACCCTGCTTTCGGTGCGCGGATCGGCGAAACGCGCGCGGATTTGTTGCGCTGAGAAACGCCATCGCGCCAAATTGGGCGGAGGGCGATTATTTTGCGCTGTCTAATGCGATAGTACATGATGCGCTTGTTTTGCATACTCCAATTTGCGGCTTTTCGCGGGACGGCGGAAAGTCGAGTCTAAACCGGGGCGTGTTCGCCTTGTGTTTGCAATTCGAGTATTTACAATGCAATGCGCGCAGGTGTACAAGCAAACCGAGAGTCCGGTCGTCGAGCATCCGCATCCGCGGCGGTTTGCCATCCGCCGGCAAGCCGCCGCGTTAACCACTACCCTACCCTGCTGCAATCCGCTTTCAACAATATCCGTTGCATCCTGGCTAAATCCGAAATTTGGAAATTGCGCCAAGCCGATTATGGTGTATAATTCTAGCGTTATGAAAATTGTGATTGCGCCCCAAACATATAAGGGAAGCATATCGGCGCTGGATGTGGCGCGCGCTATGAGCGAAGGCGTCAAGCGGGTGGTGGCTGACGCTGAAACCGTACTGGTTCCAGTGGCGGACGGCGGCGACGGCACGCTTGAAACTTTGGTAGAAACCTCCGACGGCGAGGTTCACCATATTGAGGTAACCGGGCCGCTGGGCGAGCGGCGAGCGGCTCAGTGGGGCGCTATGGGGGACGGGCTGACCGCCGTCATAGAGATGGCGCGCACATCGGGGCTTGCGCTGGTGGCGGCCGATAGGCGCAATCCGCTGACGGCAACCACTTACGGCTTGGGCGAGGCTATGCGGTCTGCGCTGGACGCGGGCTTTCGGCGGTTCATCATCGGCATCGGCGGCAGCGCGACCAACGACGCCGGTGCTGGGATGGCGCAGGCGCTAGGGGTTAGACTTGTGGACGCCGACGACGTCGATCTGCCGTACGGCGGCGCGGCGCTTGCCAATCTGAACGCCATCGATATGAGCGGATTGGACGCGCGCATCGGCGAATGCGAGATTTTGGTGGCGTGCGATGTCAACAATCCGCTTACCGGGCCAACCGGAGCGTCGGCTATCTATGGGCCGCAAAAGGGCGCAACGCCGCAGATGGTAGCCCGGCTTGACGCCGCGCTATCGCATTTCGCGCGCATCGTGGAGCGGGACATCGGCGCAGATATCGACGAAACGCCGGGTTCAGGCGCTGCCGGCGGCTTGGGCGGCGGGCTGATAGCGTTCACCAACGCTCACCTTAGGGCGGGCGTGGACATAGTGCTGGGGACGGTGCGGCTTGACGATTACCTGCCCGGCGCAGACTTGGTCATCACCGGGGAAGGCAGCACAGACCACTCCACTATCTACAACAAAGCGCCTGTGGGCGTCGCCGAACACGCCAAGCGGTTTGGGATACCGGTAGTGGACATATCCGGCTCATTGGGATTGGGCTACCACGATGTCCACAAGCACGGCATAGACGCTGCCGCCGCCATCACGCTGGGGCCGATGACGCTTGAAGACGCATCAGCGCGCGCCGCCGAACTTATCGCGGACGCCACCGAAGAGATGATGCGCTTTATGAAGGTGGGCGGGCAGGTATTCGGCAAGGGATAAGGGGCAAGCGTCCGTTAGCCTAGCAGTACCATATGCACTTCCCCGGGCCCGTGAACGCCGGAAATGAGCTTATACTCTATGTCGGCGGAGCGGCTTGGGCCGCTGATAAGGTTCATATAACTGCCGAGTCTGCCGCTCATAAACTCGCGGCGGCGAAGGGTGAAGAGTTCGTCGAGGCTGGGCAGTACCTGGCCGGATTCCACCACGGCGATATGCACAGGCGGCAGCAGGGACACCACGCGGCTCACCTTTTTGCGGGTCAGCAGCACGCAGGTGCCGGTTTCGGCAATGGCGTAGTCCACGCCGGTTATGCCGATGTCGGCATCAATCGCCTTTTGGCGCAGCTCAGCGCGATTTGCCTCTTTCGCGTCGACGTCCTCAGCGTCGTCAAGCGCCATGACTTCCAGCGAAATGCCTGTGCCGTACATGGCTTCCTCGATGCCAAGCGCATCCAGGGATGCGTGGCCGGAGCGCAGGATTGTGCGCGCCTCCAAGTTCTGCGCCACATCGCGAATGTACTCGGCCGCCGCTTTGGGCGAGTTCACGCGCGCCACGTTCCAGTTCGCTTGCGCCGCGGATTTCTCCAGCATGCCCATAAGCTCATCGGCGCGCGCTGCGATGTCGTGGGTGATGCGCCGCGCCCGCCGCTGAACATGCTCTTCGCTCAGCGCGAGGTGCGTCGCGGGGTCGGGCGTAAGCGATGAGCCGTCAGCGCGCCCAAGGCTTTGGCGTATGTTTTGGATGAAATCTTCGCTCTTCATAGACTATCCTTCACTGCGAAATCGGCCGAAGCGCGCTTCAGGTTTTGCGCCGTCGATGGCTGTTGTCGTCAGTCGATGCCGTCTTTCCAGCGCTTGCGAAACGGACGCTTTGCCAGCGCGGGGAGATTGCGATAGCGCGCCCACGCCGTTATCGGGGATGTTCGTTTTGCGTTTTGCGAAGCTTTTTGCATTTGACCGCTGAGCAGCCTGCCGATCGAGTTGGCGACGTCCATCGTGAACTCGCCGGACGCGGCTAGGCGCAGTCCTTTGGCGGCTAGACGTTCGCCGAATGTGGAGGTTTTGTGTTGCGGATAGGTATCGCCTTCGGCCAGCTGACGTCGGAGGTAGAGCAGCATTCGCGGGATGTTGATTTTGACGGGGCAGGCTTCCTTGCAAGCGCCGCAAAGACTGGAGGCAAACGGCAAATCCTTGGCGTCGGACATATTGGTCAGCGCGGGGGTTACCACAGCGCCGATGGGGCCGGGATACACCCAGCCGTAGGAATGCCCGCCTACTTTGCGATACACCGGGCAGGCGTTGAGGCAGGCGCCGCAGCGCAGGCAGTAGAGCGCCTCGCGCAGTTCGGGATCCGCAAGCAGGCGCGAGCGGCCGTTGTCCACTATGACAAGATGGAACTCTTCCGGACCGTCTTCGTCGTCGGAGAGGCGCGGCCCGGTTACGGCGGTTACATAGCTTGAGATGCGCTGGCCGGTGGCGGAGCGGATGAGCAGACGCAGCATTATGCCCATATCTTCAAGCGATGGGACTACCTTTTCCATACCGGTAATGGCGACATGGATGCGCGGCATGGATGTACACATACGCCCATTGCCTTCGTTGGTTACCAGAACCAGCGTTCCGGTTTCGGCGACGATAAAATTGGCGCCGGTGATGCCCATATCGGCGGCGATGAACTTGCGGCGAAGCTGATTGCGCGCTTCTTGTCCCAAGTCGTTGATGTCGGTGTAATGCGGGGCGTCAAGTTTGTCTTGGAAAAGCTGCGACACATCTTCGCGCGACTTGTGTATCGCCGGGGCAATGATGTGAAAGGGCGTCTCGCCCGCAAGCTGAATGATGTATTCGCCTAGGTCGGTTTCAACCGCATCGATGCCCGCGGCTTCAAGTATCTCGTTCAAGCCCATCTCTTCGGACACCATGGACTTGCTCTTGATGGCGGTCTTCACGCCCTTGGCAAGCGCAAGTTCGGTTACATAGCGGGTAGCCTCGGCGGAGTCTTTGGCGAAAAACACCTTCCCCCCTGCCCGCTTGACCGATTCTTCCGCCATTTGCAGGTAGAAGTCGAGGTTTTCGAGCGTGTGCGCTTTGATTGCGCGGCCGCGGTCTTGGAGCGCGTCCCAGTTGGGCGTTGCGCCGGATGCGTCAAGCCGCGCCTGATGGAAGCCGCCGTAAAGCCCCAACAGGTTCGCCTGAATTTTGTCGTCGTTCAGGGCGGCGGCGGATGCGCTGTTGAACTCTTTGGTCTTTGGCTGCATCTGTCAGCGTCCCGTCAGTTGCTCTTCAATCAGCGATGCTAGGTGCAGCGGCTTTACGCCGACGCGCTGCTTCGCCAAGCCGCCGCCGATGTGCATAAGGCAGCTGCTGTCGCAAGCGGTGATGGCGTCAGCGCCGCTTTGGGCGGCGAAATCGATCTTGTCCTGCAGCATAGCGCCCGATATTTCGGGATATTTGACCGAGAACGTCCCGCCGAAACCGCAGCACACTTCGGACTGGCGCATTTCCACGAAATCCACGCCGGGCAGCGATTCAATCAGCGCGCGCGGCTGGGACATAACGCCAAGTTCGCGGCGCAGGTGGCAGGCTTCGTGATAGGTTACCTTGCGCGGCGGCGGGGGCGAACCGGCTTCGGCATATTCGCTCAAATCGCTCACGCCCAAGGCGTCCACGATAAACTCCGAAAGTTCATAGACGCGCGGCGTTAGCAATGCTATGCGCTTCAGCGTAAGCGGTTCGTCGTGGAACAGTTCGGCGTAGAATACGCGCAGCATGCTGGCGCAAGAGCCGGACGGGATTACCACATAATCGGCGTCGTCGAGCGCGTCGAGCGTGCGTCGCGCCATGGGCTTGGCGTCGCGCCAAAAGCCGGAGTTGAACGCCGGTTGTCCGCAGCATGTCTGTCCCGCGGGGAAGTCGACCTCTACGCCAAGCCGTCGCAGCAATCGCACTGCGCTTTCGCCCACCTCAGGGTAGAACTGGTCGATGATGCAGGTAACGAACAGGGACGCCTTGATTGGGGGCTTGTCGGCAGTCATCAGAACACCAGACTATTGACGAAGAAGCCCACCATCCACGCGACGATGAATGCGGGCGCGCCTGCGAAAAGCCAGCCTTCGGCTTCGGGCTTTGCGGGGCCGTGCAGGTACATGTACAGCACGAATGCGCCCAAGCCGAGTGCCACCAGCACAACCGAAATGAAGTTGACGCCCAGCGCAACGCCGATGGCAAAGCCGACGATTGCCCAAGAAAAGGGGGTGTCTATGTAGCGGGTTAGGGGCATATTTTGCTCTTGATTGATAAGAAACGGCGCAAGCCATCCATAGGTTTATATTTCACTGCAAAGCATACAACGATAGCGGCTATGATGCAATGCGCTTTTGCAATAAACGCCCTGTGAACTCATAACCCAATTTGATACACTAGCGTTGCGAAACCTGCGCGGCGTATAAAGCGTTGCGTTAGCGTTATAACGGATAACGCTTAATCAAGATATTCGCATTCACATCATCAAATAGTATAAGGATTGAAAGAATTGTCTGCTATCAACGCTTGGAACGAGCGCGTTAGGGCGCATCATCGGCAATCGGAGCGCGTGATGGCGGAGGCCGGATGGGCGGACGACGATTTCTGGCGTCCATACGCCCGCTTCTTTCGGCAAGACCCGCGGCGGCAGGATGACCCCGTGTTGAATGCGCTGTTGCCGATGGTCAACGCCGAATACACCGCGCTCGACGTGGGCGGCGGCGCGGGACGGATGGCGCTTCCGCTTGCGCTGAAATGCCGCCATGTCAGCGTGGTGGAGCCGTCGGACAGCATGATAGCGCAACTGCGGGAAAGCGCCGCCGATGCGAGCATCGTCAACATATCGGTGGCGCAGAGCGTTTGGGAGGATGCGGTGGTGGATGCCGCCGATATTGCGCTGTGCGCCCATGTGCTGTACGGCGTGGGCGATATAGAGCCGTTCATACGCAAGCTGGAGGCGCACGCAAAGGCGCTGGTGGTGGTTTTGGCTTTCGTGGAATCGCCGATGAACCGCATATCGCGGTTTTGGGAGCCGGTTCACGGCGAACCGCGCATCGATATGCCCGCGCTGCCCGAACTGCTGAATGCGCTGTGGGATATGGGCGTCTATCCGGATGTGCGTATGCTCGACCCTGTGCCGCCCGATATGTTCGAGGATTTGGATGTGGCGCTGGGGCAGCTCCGCAATCGGCTGTATGTGAAGCAAGACACCGCGCAGGATGCGCGCCTGCAAGCCGCGCTGCGCGAGTTGCTGCTTGAAACCGACGACGGCGTATGCGTCAAGGGCGTTGCGCCTATGCGACAGGGCTTTATCACTTGGCGGCCGGAGTGGTAGCGCTAATGCCGACGTCGTGTTGGATAGCGAGCGCCTTCCCTGCTTAAGCGGTTCGAATTGCGTAACGGCAACCCTTACGCGCCATAGCCATACTTAGGCTATGCGGGCGGGTTTAGCGATGCCATTCGGCGATGTTCCAAAGCCCGCTGTCCCATCCGTTTAGGCGGACGCCCTGCAGCGTGTTCAGCGCGGCGGACACTAGCCCGCGGTTCACTAGCGGTATCTCATAGTAGTTCTGCACGGCAATATCGTTGAGACGCTTGACCAGCGCTTCACGCTGCGGGCCAACCGGCGTATGCGCGAGTTGAGCGAATGCTGCATCGTACTCTGGGTTGCAGGAACGGGCGTTGTTGTTGCCGCCCCAGTTGTTGGCGCGCGCCTGAATATGGCCGCAAAGCCCCACGGACAAAGCTTGCTGCGGGTCTGCGTTGGAGCCTTCGGTGTACATCTGCGCATCCGCAAAGAAACGGCGATACAGCGCGCCGCCCGCCGCAGGATCGCCGCCGAAGAATGCGCCGGCATCGTGCTGAACAAGTTCGGTTTCAATGCCAATCTCGCGCCACCAATCGCGGATCAGCGCTTGGGTGTCCTGACGGATGGCGTTGGCGGTAGTCTGGTATGCAATACGCAACGGAACGCCGTTGTGTTCACGAATGCCGTCGCCGTCTTGGTCTATCACGCCGCTATTGTCCAGCAGGCGGTTTGCGCCCGCGATGTCCTGCGATAGGCAAGCGTCGTTTGCGGTGGAGGCGTAGTTGGCGGGCGCGGCAATCAGGTTGCATGTGGGGACGGCGGCGAAGCCGTAGAGTTCGGCTATGGCGCTGCGGTCAATCGCCATAGACATCGCTTGCGGTATGGGCGTGAATGTCAGAAACGGATGCGGGTTAGCGCCGTCCATGTACTCGGAGCGGTCGTCGCCCAGCGCCGCGTCGGGGTTCGTCTGATTGACCACTATGCGCTCAACAAGGCTGGCGAATGCGGCGCTAACTTTGCCAAGCCCGGCAGCTTCCAATTCGCGCAGGGCGTCCGGCTCGATTTGCAGGTTCCAGGCGTAGTCGACTTCGCCCCGCTGAAGTACGGCGCGCGCGGCGGCATCCGCATCGCCGCCGCCTTGCAGCGCCACTTTGTCGAAGTAGGGACGCTCTCCTTGATAGAAGGGGTTACGCTCATACGCCGCGCGCTCGTTGACGGCGAATTCGGTGATGCGGTAGGGGCCGCTGCCCAGCGGCGCGGCGTATTGCGCTTCGCATACGGCGGTTCGGGCGGATGCGCCGATGCAGTCGGCGAACTGCGCGCCGCTGATTATGGGCATGCCCGCGCCCACGAACACGCCGTAGGGGTACGGCGTCGGGGCGTCAAAGGTTATCTTGACGGTGAGATCGTCGATCGCTTCGACGGATGCCACGCCGTCGAAAGCGTCTTTGCGGACGCAACCGGTCTCAGGGTCAACACAGTAGCGCCAGGTGAAGACCGCATCGCTTGCCGTCAGATCGCTGCCGTCCGACCATTTCAAGCCGTCTTTGAGCCGCCAAGTGATGGTCAGCAGGTCTTGCGATACGCCGCCGTTCTCAAGCGTGGGGATTTCGACGGCGAGTTTGGGGATGAGATTGCCGTCGGGGTCGTAGTTGGCGAGCGGTTCGAGCGTAACGGCGGCGGCGTCTTCGTCTTTGTCGCCGGCGGATAGGTATGGGAACGGCAGCGAGGGCGGCTGCCAGTAGTGAAGCGTCAGCGTCTCTTCGCCGCCTGATCGTCCGATGCCCAGTCCCGAACACGCCGTCAATAGCAATGCCGCCGCGGTGATGATTGCAAGTTTAAGGGATGCGCGCATATTGAGATTTGAGGTTTGGCGCAGCGGGCGCAAAGTGAAAGCCTTTGCCGCCCGCTGCGCTGTATTGCCGATATGCCGGGGACGGCTAGATGCCTTCGGCGTATGCCGCTTGGAATGTGTCCACGCCGGCGCGCACGCCGTCTGCTGCGCGCACGATGGCTACCGGGCTTGCGAATGAGGTGAAGCCGGATTGGATGAACTTCTCTGCGATTGGCTTCAAGGTGTGTCCCTTGGCTTCCAAGCCTGCCTGAACTTGGGCGTCAAGGCGCGGGTCGATGCAGGTGTAGGGAGCGCTGCAGTCCACGCGGGGCGAGTCTATCGCCGCCTGCGGCCCCATTCCAAAATCGAGTACCTTCACGATTTGCTGGGTAACGCAGTTGGTGATGCGCCTGCCGCCCGATGCGCCCACCGCCATACGCACGCCATCGCCGTCCAGCACAAGCGCGGGCGTCATGTTGTTGAGCGGCAGTCTGCCCGGCGCTATGGAGTTGATGCGCCCCGGCACGGGATCGAACCACATCATGCCGTTGTTCATAATGACGCCGGTACCCTTGGGGATGATGCCCGAACCGAACCCGGACATTATGGTATTGGTGATGGAAACGGCGTTGCCTTCGCCGTCCATAACGCACAGATGGGTAGTGCCGTTGTCCACCGCCGGGCGGCTTGCGGGCAGCACGCTATCCGGCTGCCTGCCCTCTTCTTGCCACGGATCGCCGGCTTCGTAGGCGGCGGGCACCGTATCGCGGATTGTGGCGCGGCGGCGCGCGGTGTAGGCGTCGGATAGCAGTCCGTTCCAAGGCACGTCGGCGAATGCGGGGTCGGCTAGGTATTGGAAGCGGTCGGCGTATGCGAGGCGGGCGCAGGATATGTAGGCGTGAAGCATATCCACCGAGTTGTGTCCCATCTCGGCGATGTCGAAGCCGTCCAGCAACTTGAGCGTCATTGCGCTGGTAGTTCCGGCGCACGCAAACGGCGGCACGCGCACGGTGAAGCCGCGATAGCCGAACTCCAAGCCCTTGTCCCACACTAGCGGCTTGTATTGCGCCATATCGTCCTCAGACAGGATGCCGCCGTTCCGCCGTATATCGGATGTGATGGCGGCGGCGATGTCGCCCTTGTAGAATGCGTCGGCGCCGCCCTTGCCGATTGCCTCTAGCACATTCGCTAGATCGGGCTGCTTCAGCACAACGCGATCGACTACATCGCCGCCGGGCATATTGCCGTTGGGCATAAGCACTCGGCGAAGTTCTGCATATCTGAAGAGCATGCCGCCCATGCCGCTTATCTGATACAAGCCAAACGGGTTTGGGCTGAAGCCTTTGCGCGCAAGCCTTACTGCAGGCGCAACCACTTCGGTGAGCGGAAGCTTGCCGAAGCGTCGATGCGCTTCGCATAGTCCCGCCACTGCGCCGGGCGTGGCGATAGAGCGAAAGCCCTCGATGTTGGCGTCGTCGACTACGCCGGGCCAGCCGAAAGACCCGGTGGCGCTTTCGCCCGTGAGTTCGTACATATCGGGCTTGGCGGCTAACGGTCCTTTCATAGGAAAGCCGATTACGCCGCCCTGCTCGCCTACTTGGTACACAAGGTAGCCGCCGCCGCCGATGCCGCTGGACGCCGGTTCCACCACGCCCACCGCGAGGCAGGCGGCTACGGCGGCGTCTATGGCGTTGCCGCCGGACTCAAGCATTGCAAGGCCTGCGCGCGTGGCCTCGATGTCTTTGGTGGCGACCATTGCGCTATCGGCGCGCGCCTCTTCCTTGACTACTCTGGTGATAGTTGGCGAGTTCATGCGGGGGATCCCTCCTGATTTGTGCTGCGTCAAGCATACGCTTTGCGCGGGAATGCGTCAATTGATGCGCGTGCCGGCGGGGATGATGGGAATGCCTCTATGCGCGCCTACTCTACTATTTGCGCGAACATAGGCTTGAACATAATTAGGGAAGCTTAAGATATGGAAAGTATAGATTGGTATGGCGTTGGCGGGGATTTTGGAATAGAATATGCCCACTGAGTTGATTTAGCCTAGGATTGGATTGCGTTGCGAGGGAGTTGCCTGTGAGTATGCAGCCGTTAGCCTCTAATTTGCTGGAGTTCGACGACGCATCGGATGCGATTGAACACTACTTTCGCGCCGGGTGGACGGACGGACTGCCGGTTGTGCCGCCCACGATCGAGAAGGTGCAGGCGTTCCTAGACTATGCGGGGCGGCCGCCGTCTGAGATTCTGGGTACAGAACCTACAAAGGGGCGGGTTATCACCGTCGAAAAGGTTGCGGTCAATGCGGTGATGGCGGGCTGCCTGCCGGAGTATTTCCCGACGGTACTTGCGGCGATTGAGGCGATGTGCGAACCGCAGTTCAACCTGCACGCAATCACGGTCAGCACGATGGGCGCCGCGGTGCTTGCGGTGGTGAACGGGCCAATCGCGGATGAGCTTGCGCTGAATTCGGGCGTGAGCGTGTTCGGCCCGGGGCATCGGGCGAATGCCACTATCGGGCGCGCCATTCGGCTTGTGATAATCAATGTTACGGGGGCGGTTCCCGGCGCACTCGACAAGGCGACGATGGGGCATCCGGGCAAATATACTTGGTGCATCGCGGAGGCGCAGGATGCAAGCCCCTGGGAACCGCTGCACGCCGAGCGCGGGATTGACGCCGGCGACAGCGCAATCACCGTGTTCGCGGGCTTGTCCGCGCGGCAGGTCAGCAACCATATGGGCAACACGCCCGAAGACATTCTGGTCAGCTTCCAAGACGCTATGTTTTCGTGCGGCTACGGACAGGGCGAAGTGGTGATAGCGCTATGCCCTGAGCATGTGGGCTACTTGGCGGCGGCGGGTTGGACGAAGGCGCAGGTGAAGGCGTATCTGCACGAAACGGCGCAGCGGCGGGCGTCAGAATGGGTGAAGGCGGGCGCGCTGCCCGACGGCGTGGTGGACGCCGAGTCGATGCTTGCGGTGATGGACAGCGCATACGGCATAACCGCGCTGGTGGCTGGCGGCGCGGCGGGCGCATTCTCGCATGTGATACCGCTATGGGGCGGCGGCTCAAACTCACGCTCCGTTTCGCGCAAAATCGCTACGCCCTAGCGCAATCCAACACAGCGGGACGATTACGGGTGCCTCAAGCGCGCAATCCGCAATTGCAAGCGGCGGCGGTTTCGCTATAATACGGACAAGTCGCAGAATAGGAGGAAACTATGGTTACTGCGGAGAGACTGCGGGTGTTAGACCCCACGGTGCAGCCCATACCGGCGGAGGGCGTGGTGGCAGACCGCCCCGAAACGCTGGACGGCAAGGTTATCGGGCTGCTGGCAAACGGCAAGCTGAACTCCGAAGAGATACTGGCGCTGACGCAAGAGGTGCTGGCGGATCGCTACGAGTTCAAGGGCGTGGTTGCGCGCAACAAGCGCAACGCATCGCGTCCTTGCCCTGAGGAAATCATCGATGAGCTTGTGGAGCAGTGCGATGTGGTGATTACCTCATCGGGCGATTGAGGCTCATGCTCATCGTGCAGTGTGCACGACGGAATAACGCTAGAGAAGCGCGGCGTCCCCACGGCGGTCATATGCACTGAGCCGTTCATATCCAGCGCCAAGGCGATGTCCGCAATCGGCGGCATCCCGGACTATCCGTATGTAGTCCTGCCGCATCCGCTTGGCAGTTTGGATGAAGAGCGTCTGCGGCAGCGCGCCATCCAAGCAGCGCCCGATGTGCTGAGCATCCTGCTGGCAAGGGGATAAGCCGGGTCAGCGCGGCGGCTTGACGGCGGCCCCGATGCGGCGGCATTCAATCGACGGACTATCGCGGGGGCATGCGTTAGCGCGTGTCCCCCGGCGTTTCCATGCGGCACCCAGGCAATCCGACGAATCGCGTTCAGGTTGCCGTATCTCGATTAACTTGCGGCAACCCTACCCTTGTGCCGAATGCGCAGTGCTGTTGCGCCGCCGATTACTCTACTACGTGGAAACGCTCCGATTCGGTCTGCCTTGACCACAAGCGTTCTGCGCCTTCCATCACGGCGGCGCGCTCAGGGCTTGCGCGCCACTCGTCGTAAATCTCGCTGCTGTCCCACTTGACCATCGTGGTAATCTTGGCGGGATCGGTGAGCGAATAGAAGGTTTGGCGGCTGACAAATCCGTTTGCCCTGCTCTGCGCCTCGCCGTTGCGGTCAAGCAGCGCCCGCGCCTCGTCAACCACATCCGCCTTCGCCCAGTGATGCGTCAATACGCCTATCATATGCAGCCTCTCTTGCTTATTAGCACTTAACGAAACTATTGTAAATCAAGCATCAGCGCTTCTGACATTTTCATATATTGTTGTATGAATATGCAATGTTCGGATCGGCCGAGCGCGGATTGGCGGCTAACAGTTTCACGAAAAGGGGTTGTCTTGAGCGATAAGAAGCGGGCGCTGGTAACGGGAATGGCGGGGCAGATTGGCGGCATCATCAGGCGGCGGCTTGGGGACAGGTACGAACTGAGCGGCATTGACCGCGTGGGTGTGGCGGGCGTTCCGGTTACGGTGGCGGACATCGCCGACCTTGAGGCTATCCGTCCGGCATTCGAGGGCATCGACGTCGTGGTTCATCTGGGCGCGGATCCAAGCCCGCGCGCATCGTGGGATTCGGTTCTGCGCAACAACATAGTGGGGACGCGCAATGTCTATGAGGCGGCGCGGCTTGCGGGCGTCAAGCGCATCGTGTTCGCCAGCAGCAACCATGTTGTGGGCAACTATCCGCTGCGCCAAGACCCGTATAAGGCGATCTACGACGGACGGCTGGGCGAAGTGCGCCGCCCGTTCCCGGCGCTCACAACCGACCTTATCCGCCCCGATAGTTATTACGGCGTCAGCAAGTCGTTTGGCGAATCTCTGGGGAGCTACTTTCACGAAGAGTACGGCATATCGGTGATATGCCTGCGTATCGGCTGGGTGATGACGCCGGCCGATCCGGCGTTTTCGCCGGCCGCGCTATCGCTATGGCTTAGCCACCGCGACGCCGCTCAACTGATTCAGCGCAGCATAGACGCGCCCGCATCCGTAGGGTTCGCCATCGTGAACGGCGAGTCGGACAACCTGCTGAGCATCTGGGATATTGAAACCACGAAACAGGTTCTGGGATATGCGCCTCAGGACGCCGCCGGGGAAGAGTGGACGGAACGGCCGGATAGCCCCGCGATCATCTAGCGCCCTGCCCGCCTCAAAGTTCGTTGTGGCGAAGCAGGCGGTAGATGTACAGCGCGCCGGCGGCTGCATTCGCGCTCAGCGTGGCGGTTATGATGAGAACGCCGAGCAGATCCCCCGTTGCGATAACAGGCAGGCGGTGCGTTCCCGCGAACAGCGCGTTGTAGGTCTCTACGCCGCGAATCTCGATAGTGAGCCAAGATACAAGAAATGTCGCCGCGGGGACTAGCGCCGCCGCAAACAGCCGCGCGCTGCGGGGACTGTCCGGGTTCCACCACGCCGCCACGGCGCATACGCCCGCCGGCATTGCGACTATCAGCGATTGGGTGATGAGGAAGCCGGTGGACGCCGCAAGCGCATCCTGAGGAAAGTAGCGCGACAATACCCAAACGGCGGCCGATATGCCGGCTGACAACAACAAGCCAAGCGTCGCGCGGGCGATTATCCAAACGACCGATTCCAGGCTCATCATCTATCGCTGCGCTTGCGGGCGAACTGTGGCTTAGGGAGTTTGCCCAAGTCGGCGGCTCGCGCCGATGTCTAGCCTATCTGCTGTAGTCTGGGGTCAAGCCTGTCGCGCAACCAGTCGCCGGTGAAGTTGAGCGACAGCACAACTAGGAATATCGCCAAGCCAGGGAATACCGTGGGCCACCAAGCGGTGCTGATGTAGCTTCTGCCTTCGGACACCATGCTGCCCCAGGTCGCCTCCGGCGCCGGCACGCCCGCGCCCAAGAAGCTCAGCGCCGCTTCCGCAAGAATGAGCGAACCCACGCTTAGGGTGGCTATCACAACGGCGGTGTTTATGACGCCGGGCAGGATGTGCCGAATGAGGATGCGCGCAGTGGAGCATCCCGCCACGCGCGCCAAGTCCACATAGGCTTGGTTCTTAATGGTGAGCGTTTGGCTTCGGATTACCCTGACGAATGGGTTCCACGCAAGCGCCGCCATAAGCGCCAAGAGCAGCACGGTGCTTTGTCCGAATATCAGCACGCAGACCAGCGCCACCATTAGGAACGGGAGCGCCTGCCATATGTCCACCAATCTGGTGATGATTTCGTCTATCCAACCGCCGGCGTAGCCGCTGACTATGCCGAGCGTGGTTCCGGCGATGAATCCGCTGAGCAACGCGATTGCCGCCACAACCAACGATATGCGCGCGCCGTAGAGCATTCGGGTATATATGTCTCGACCGGCATGGTCGGTGCCAAGCAAATGGAATTTGCACGCTTGAGCGCGGCTTATTTCATCAGGATCGCTTCGCAAGGCGTCGAATAGGCATTGCGCAGGGTTCACGCCTTCTTCTATAAGCTTGTCATAGCGGTCGTCCTGCATCCATACCGGGGGATAGTGGCGGTCGCGGATGCCGCCTGCCCTGTCGCCGTGAGTGGCAAGCGCGTCTGCGAATATGCCCGCGAATATGAGGCAGGCGAGTATGAACATCGGCAGCACGGGCCAGCGCCTCGAGAAGAGCCATGCAGTCCTTATCTGCTTGACAACGGGCGGACGCGGGCGCGTTCCCAGAAGCTGCTGCTCGATTTCGCTTAGCGGCGTCGATGTGTACATAACTATTCGTACCTTATCCGCGGGTCTATCAGCGCATACAGGAGGTCGGCAAAGAATGCGAATGTTACATAGATGCCGATGAAGCAGAACACCGTGCCGGCAAGCAGGGGCCAGTCGTTGTCATAGACGGCTTGGTTGAGGGCTACGGTTCCGATGCCCGGCAGCGAGAAGATAATCTCCACCACCAGCGCGCCGTTCAGGTAGTCGGCGAGCAGCACGAAGGCGGATGTGAGCGGCGGAATGATGGCGTTGCGGAGTCCGTGCTTCCACAGAATTGTGAACGGGCCCACGCCTTTGGCGCGCGCCAGTTTGATGAATTCGGAGTCCAGTATTTCCAGCATAGATGAGCGCGTGAGGCGCATTATGCCGGCGGACGCGGGCCATCCCAGCACGATGCAGGGCAGGACGTAGTATTTCACATTTCCCCAGGCGAGCGGGAAGCCGTCGTAGTCGCCGATGGTGCCGGTTGGGAACCAGCCGAGGATTACGCCGAACAGTAGAATGGCGAGCACGCCCGACCAGAACTGCGGCGTAGCCTGTCCCATTAGCGCGAAGGCGCGGCCTATGTAGTCCCAGAATGTGGCGCGCTTGACGGCGGCTAATATGCCTACGCTGACGCCGACGGTTATGGCGAACAGCCACGCTCCCAGTGCCAAGCGCAGAGTTACTCCAATGTGGGTGCGAATAATTTCGCTGACGGGGCGCAGCGTGCCGATGGACTGCCCCATATCGAACCGCATAAGATTCCAAACCCATGTGGCGTACTGAACGGGCAAAGAACTATCCAAACCCAACTGTTCCCTGATGAGTTGGATCTGCTCTTCCGAGAGCTCCACCTGCGCGTCCCCGATGTAGAGTTGCAACGGATCGGGTCCAAGCCGAGTGAGTATGAATATGAAGACGGTCGCCCCAATAATGGATATTAGGATTGAGAGCGCTCTTCTTGCCAGGAATCGTGCCATAAGCGATTAAGCCTCGTTTATGGGTTGTGGAATTGCGGCGTTGTCGTTTGAGTGAGTATCGCGCTGCGCGCTGCGCGTGGGGTGGGTTGCAAATGATGGCGGTACGGATGATTAGGGGTAGTTGGGTTAAATGCAAATGGAGAGGGGAAGTGAATGCAATCCCCTCTCCATAGGTTAGGCGAGTTGTTACTTCGCCGGGACGATGTGCTGAGGCCTGCCCCAGAAGCCCGCCGCCGTTGAGCGCGAGTTCCAGGACTCTACGGTCTCAGGATTGCCGGCGACTCCGCGCGGCGGCTGAACCATGCCGCTGTAGAGTTGCCAGTAGTAGTAGTAGTCCACCATATCTTGGTGCAGGTCTTCGCGCGCTTGCTTTTCGCGCTCGCCGTTGATGTTGATGAACATGTAGTCGAGGAACTTGCTCTCGAAGGAGCAGCCCCAAGCCGGGCGGCTAAAGCTGCTGTCTGCGGGAGGCGGGGGCCAGTCAAACGGGTAGTTCGCCGTCTCCACGCTGCAGTTCTTGACTACGGGCCAAGGCTGCGTGCGGTCGCGCATTCGCGGCACCACCACTGCGCCGTACTCTTCGGTGAGCAGGTTGGTGGCAACGCCGATCTCTTCCCAACCCGCGGCTACGGCGTCCGCCTGCTCTAGGCAGACATCGCCGGTTTCGCAACGGTACTTGTTGAGGCTAATTTCGAACCTGACGCCGTCATCGCCGCGCGGGTAGCCCGCTAGGTCAAGCAGACGCTCGGCTTCGTCGAGGTCGGTGGGGATTGTCCACGGCCATTCGTAGCCGGGCTCAGCGGCGGGGACGTCGTACTCGGGCCAGCTTGTGCCTGCGCCGAGCAGATCGCTGTTGTACTTTTCGTGCGCCGAGTTAATCATGGACTGGGTAACCGTGCGCTCAGGCTGCCAGCCGGGGAACTTCGGACCCATCAGTTCCAGGTAGATGGGCGTGCCAAGTCCTGCCTGCAGCACATCCACGATGCCTTGCCGGTCGATCGCCATAGAGAGCGCCCAGCGCACCAGCCGCGCCTGCTCCATGTCGCTCATGCCGTCGGGGTTGTTGGTGTCGGTGTAGGGACACTTGTCTTCCCACGCGCAGCCGAGGTGCGGCAGGTCGGTCTCATACACGGGCGAGAGCCAAGGCTCTAGCGCCTCTTCGGTCTTGGCGTTGAGGTCTGTCCACAGGTTGCCGGGCCAGATGACGCTGAGTGTCATCGTGTCCTTTTCGGTCATCGTGGGGATGAACTTCAAACCCTTTTCCTCTAGCTCGGTGAGCCTGGCGAAGTCGATGGAGGCGAGGTCTATTTCGCCGGTTTCCATCGCCGCCATGCGGGAGGTGATTTCGGGCATTTGCCGAACGACGAACTTGGCGATGTGGGCCGTTTCGCGCCAGTGTTCGGGGACGGCATGAACTTCGCCGCGGTCGTTGGGCTTCCATTCGCCGATGGTGAAGGGGCCGGAGCCTACCGGCACGAACTGCACGGCGTCTGCGCCCATTCGCTCGTAAGCCGCCTTGCTGTCCAAGCGGACGGTGGTGTCGTTGATGTCGAACTCGCTGATGGGTATGCCCCAGAATATGTCGGTTACCATCGGGACTTTGACGGTGTATTCGTCGATCACTTGCGCCGGGCCGAAAGTAGCGCCTAGCTGCGCACCGATAGCGGCGCCGAGGCTGGGGTTGACCACGGCGTTTTGGCGGTCTAGGTTCCACGCCACGTCCTCTGCGGTCAGCATCCCAAAGTCCTCGCCTGCGAAGGCTTCGGGCGCGTGGAAGGCGATGCCTTCTCTGATGTTCAGCGTCAGCTCGTTGCCTGCGTCGTTGATGCTCCACTGCTCCGCAACGAAGGGCGCAAGGGGGTCGGTCCCGTCGTGAACCAGAAGCTGGTCAAAGAAACCCATTTGGATTTCGCCGGGGCTGCCGCCGTATGTCTGCACCTCGAAGTCTCCGAACTGCTCTTCGACTGCGGGGATAGCCATAGTGATTGTAACCGTGCCTGCGGTCGGGGCCGAGGCGGGCGGCGGCGCTTGCGTGGGCGCCGCGACGGGCGCTTGGGTTGGGGCCGGGGCTACCGGAGCGGGCGCGGTTGTGGGCGCTGCCGCGGCCGGCTGGGATGCCGGCTGCGACGGCGTGGCTTCGGGCGCGCCGCCGCATGCAACGGCGAACAGCGCCATAACCGCAATCGCGGTCAAGCCGATGCGCTTCCATCGCTTAAATGACAGGTAATTTACCAATTATCCCTCCTTCAAATGTGTCCGCTTCGCTTGCTCGCGGCAAGCGCGCTATTTGCCAACGGGTTGCCGTCCGTTGCAGTCTGCGCGAAACAGAACCGCAAAAGTTGCCAAGTATGATACTTATATCCGCGCAAGTGTCAAGTAGTATTTGGGTCTCTTAACGAGATTTATGCGCCGAGATATGCGAAATTCGCCCGTTTGGGGACGCGCTTGTCCATACTTGGCGGGAGCGCGAGGGAGTCGAACCCACCGTCCCGACCGCAGGGCCGGGACCATCGGATTTGAAGTCCGTGGAACCCACCGGAGCCCATCCGCTCCCATATCATCCGCCGCTTTTGCGCCTCCAAACGCTTTGCGTTATAGCCGGCCGTTATAGTCGGCGGCGTCTGTATTCTACGAAGTCGACTATGATGCTGTCCACCTCATCCCACCACAGGCTGCCGAGTATCAGCCCTTTGGGGACGTCGAACACCATCCAGCCATCCACCTGAAAATCGCGGTCGAGCTGCACATCGCCCCACAGGAACGGGGCGTACATATTCTCTTCCGGATCCGCCGCTTCTACAACTTTGGCCGCCTCAAACGGGTTCAGCGCGTCAATGCGCTCGCCCCGTCTGTCCCCTAGCTGAGCCGCTTCCGTGTCTATGAGCAGCGGCGTTACGAGGCTTGTGCGGTTGATGACCGCAATGTTGAGCAGCACAAGCTGGCGGTTGGACGCCCTGGGGCGTATGACGAGATGCTGTCCGGCGTTGTCGGTGAACGCGAGTTTGTCCACGATGAGCGGTTGCGTTGTATGCACTTCCAGGCTTCTGCCGCGCCCGCTCAAGCGCTCCGGCTCGCCGCCGCATCCCGCAAGCGCGGGGATGACGATTAGCAGCAGCGCTAGAATTGCGAAATGTGTTTTGGGCGCCTTGCTTGCGTAGAGTTGACGCCTGAAGCAAGCCGAATTCGTCAGTGTGTTGATTAGTGTCCGCATTCGGGTTTCTCTTCTAAAATGTCTTAATTTACACTGCCGCCAGCGAGGGCATTGCCCTGAGTTTGCCCACGATTTCGGGCAAGACCGCCAGCAGATAGTCCACATCCTCGTCGGTGTTGTCGCGCCCCAGCGTGATGCGCAGACTGCCCTGCGCGAGCTCCGGGGGGCGGCGAATGGCGAGCAGCACATGCGACGGCTCAAGCGACGCTGAAGAGCATGCGCTGCCGCTGGAGGCGCATACGCCGGCGAAATCCAAGCCTAGCAGCACCGGCTCGCCCTCAATGTCCTCAAACGATATGTTGACATTGTTGGGCAACCGCTGCGTAGGGTGGCCGTTGATATGCACTCTGTCGATGCTGTCGAAAATGCCGCCTATGAGTTTGTCGCGCAGGCGCAGGCAATTTGCGGCAACCTGCTCGCGCTCGGATGCCGCAAGGCGCAGCGCTTCGCTCATGCCCACGATGCCGGGAACATTTTCGGTTCCGGATCTGCGCTGCCGCTCTTGGCCGCCGCCGGCGTTTTGCGCCTCGAACGGAGTGCCGCGCTTCACATACAGCAGCCCGACGCCCTTGGGCCCGTAAATCTTGTGCGCCGAAAGGCTCATAAGATCAACGCCCAGCGCGCGGACGTTGATGTCGAGGAAGCCGGCCGCCTGCACCGCGTCGGTGTGCATAACGATATTTCGGCGGCGGCGCTGCGCTTCCGTCTTGACGACGCGCGCGATTTCGGCGATGGGTTGTATCGTCCCGATTTCGTTGTTCGCCATCATCACGCTCACAAGAACGGTTTCGTCGGTGACGGCGCGCGCTATGCTCTGTGGGTCGACGATGCCGTATTCGTCGACCGGAACATAGGTTACATCAAATCCGAACTGCTCAAGCTGATGGCAGGTATGCAATACGGCGTGGTGTTCTATCGCGGTGGTGATGATGTGATTGCCCGTATGGCGCAGCGCGAATGCCGCGCCCTTGAGCGCCGCGTTATCGGACTCGGTGCCGCCGCTTGTGAACACAATCTCGCTCATCCGCGCGCCGAGTACGCGCGCCGCCTGCTCGCGGGCGTCGTCCACCGCCTTGCGCGCTTCCTGCCCTATCGTGTAGATGCTGGAAGGGTTGCCGAAACCAAGAGAAAAGTGCGGCAGCATCGCTTCCAACACTTCAGCGCGAACCGGGGTAGTCGCCGAGTGATCCAGGTAAATTATGTTACCGGAACTTGTCATTGCCCTTCTCTAATTCCCTAAAATTGCTTGCCGTGGTTGCCGCCATTCGCTTGCCGCAAATATGGCATTCTCACGCTAGGC
This sequence comes from Dehalococcoidia bacterium, assembly GCA_965204605.1. GTDB lineage: Bacteria > Chloroflexota > Dehalococcoidia > Lucifugimonadales > JADFKI01 > Bin90. The sequence continues at coordinate 2,140,140 of OZ241999.1, read as the reverse complement.
GTTTCGGAGTTGCCCTATTCTATCACGGACTGGCGGCAGTCTCAAAAGCGGCGCCGATTTTGGGCAGCGTAACCGATGAGCCGATACGCCAGTTTTGCGGCGGTGTAGGCGCAGGCGGCGGGGCCTTCGTTGGGGCTTAACTCCGTCAGATCGAACCCCACGATGTTGCGCCGCTCCGCAACCGCGCGCAGAAGTTCGGTAGTTTCGCTCCATAACAAGCCGTGCGGCTCCGGATTGCCAACCGCAGCCATAATCGACGGGTCTAACGCATCCAAATCTATGCTTATGTACACATTCGGCGTAAGGTTCGCCAGCGCAATCGCAATCGCATCCCGAATATCGTCCCCGGATTCGCGGCGAAAGTGCGTCGGAACGCGGTTCTCGCGGATGAAGCGCATTTCGGCGGCGCTGACACTGCGGACGCCCACCAGCGTCAGCGGGCAGACGTCGTGTATGCGCCGCGCAACCGATGCGTGTCCCCAGCGCGAGCCCATATAGCAGTCGCGCATATCGGCGTGGGCGTCCAAGTACAATACCGATAGATCATCGTAGAGTTCGGCAAACGCTTGGACTGCGCCTATCGTGATGGTGTGTTCGCCGCCTAGCAGCGCCGTTAGTTTGCCGCGCGCCGCCGCGCTGCCGATTGCGGCGCGTACATTCGCTATCATCGCCTGCGGTCCGCTCACATTCGGCAGCAAGGCGGGCGTGGTGTGAATGCCAACCTCCGATATGTCCATGCCGAGCTCAATATCATAGTCTTCGAGATGGCGGGACGCCTCTATGATAGCGGCGGGGCCGTGCCGCGCGCCGCCCTTGAACGAAGTGGTGCTATCGTATGGCGCGGGGATAACCCAGACGCCGGCGGATGCCGGATCCGCTTCATGCGGCGGCGTATCCAGAAAGGTTTGCCACTGCAGCGGCGCGCCGCCCAGCCGCTCATAATCCGATTCACTCATCGCAAACCCTGTCCCCGCCGTCGACTGCACATGCGTTGGAGTTACGCCTAATCATTGCGCGACGGCTGAGAGATCTGAGCGGCAAGCCCGCCGGCCGCATCGGCGCCGTGGCTCGCGTCGGGCGCGCGGTTGGCGCTGACGCGCTCGCGCACCATGCCGTTGTACGCTTGGCGCGGCGTGGCGAAGTCGATGCCGCGCTCCAGCGTCCATACGCTCACTTCCGGCAGATTGAACGCCCGCTTTACATCCTCAAGCGATGCTTTTGCATCAAAGTCTTTGCAGCTAAATATGTCGATGTTGACATACCGCCTGTCCGGGAAGGTGTGAACGCTGATATGGCTTTCGGCGATAAGCACAAATCCGGACACGCCCCAGTCTTGCGCCATCTTGCCGTGATACACATACACTTGCGGCGGCACAATCTTGGTCATGCCGATGGCGGACGGGTATTCGTCCAGAAACCTGTACACCAGATCGGTGTCTTTAAGCTTGGCGGCGTCTGCGCCGTAGCCGTCAACTACGAGATGCAATGGCGGGTATCCTCACTAGATATCAACGCTCTCGACGAAAATTTCGGTGTCCATTCAGATTATCACCGATACTTGCGGCGCACAATGTTTATTGAAATTAGCGCTTGAACCTGCTTATAATTCCTAATCGCATACGCTTGAATGCGCGGCGAAACAAGACACCGCATTACGCGAATGCGCCCAAAAGCGAATACAGCGAATGCTAACCTAATGCGCCGCGAAAGCGTATTAGTTACAGACGAATTGCATAGCGCGCGGCGCGAATACCATCCGACGCAGGGCGGCAACTATGATTGAGTTGGAACACATAAGCAAATACTACGGCGATTTCCCGGCGGTTACGGACATATCCTTTCGGGTTGAGCGGGGCGAAATCCTGGGATTTCTCGGACCGAACGGCGCCGGCAAATCAACCACGATGAAGGTCATCACCGGCTTTCATCCGCCCACCGAAGGCAAGGCGAGCATCGCCGGCTACGACATCGTGAACGATTCGCTTGATGCGCGGCGGCACATCGGCTATCTGCCCGAAACGGTGCCGCTCTACAGCGATATGAGCGTGCGCGACTACCTAGGCTTTATGGGCAAGATACGCGGCATGTCCCCCGACTACATCCGACGGCGCGCAAACGAAGTGGTGGAAATCTGCCGCCTCGAAGAGTACCGCTCCACCCATATCGGCAAACTATCCAAAGGCTTTAAGCAGCGGGTAGGCATAGCGCAGGCGATACTGCACGAACCCGATGTGCTGGTGCTGGACGAACCCACCATCGGCATCGACCCGATTCAGGTCGTAGAGACGCGGCAGCTCATCAAGAACTTGGGCGGCGAACACACGCTAATCCTGAGCACGCACATCCTGCCTGAAGTGAGCATGATTTGCGAGCGCGTCATCATCATCCACGAAGGGCAGATCGTCGCGGAAGACAAGCCGGAGAACCTCGCCGCCCGTCTGCGCGGCATAGAGCGCATTGAGATCGACGTCAAAGGCCCATCGCGAGAGATAGCCACCGCGATGGAGAACGTGGACGGCGTAGAGACCGTGCAGCACAGATACTCGCAAGCCGACGGCTTCTCAACATTTCTGGTTGTGGCGGCGCCCGAAGCCGAACCCAGGGCGCAGCTTGCGGCGGCGGTAGTAGGCGGCGGTTGGGGACTGTTGCGCCTTCAGTCTATCGGCATGTCTCTCGAAGAGATATTCCTGCGCGTTACCACCGATGAGGCAATTCCCGATCCCGAAGAGCGGGAGGAGGTTGAAGCGGATTGAACAACACACTGACAATAGCGTGGAAAGAGACGAAAGCGTACTTCTCAACGCCCACCGCCTACATCGTCGGCGCTATGTTCCTGGTGCTGACGGGCATATTCTTCGTATTCGATATGACCAGGCCGTTTGCGGAAGCGAGCGTCAGAAACTTCGTTTCGTGGGCAAACCTGTTCATTATGTTCCTAGCGCCACTGCTCACGATGCGCCTGCTCGCCGAAGAGCAGAAGCTTGGCACGCTGGAATTGCTGCTCACTTCCCCCGTGCGCGATTGGGAAGTCGTGCTGGGCAAGTACATCGCAAGCCTCGCGATCCTGCTGGTCGCCATCGCGTTCACCCTGTACTATGTGGCGCTGCTGTACATATTCGGCAATCCGGACACCGGGCCCATCTTGAGCGCCTACCTAGGGCTGATTCTGTTCGGGGCGGCCGCGCTCGCAATCGGGCTGATGGCGTCATCGCTGTCGAGCAATCAGATTGTATCGGCGGTGGTGGGCATGGGCATCCTGCTGACGCTTTCGTTCATTGACAGGATAGCCACCATCGTGCAGGGGCTGGCGGCCGATGTACTGACCGGCATCTCAATGAACGCCCACTTCACGGACTTCTCGCGGGGCGTTTTGGACACAAGCCATATCGTCTATTACCTGAGTATGGCGGCGGTGTTTCTGTTCATCGCCGTCCGCTCACTAGAAACGCGCAGGTGGCGGTAAGATGGTAGATCAAACCGGTTCCGGGGACAGCCTCAAAGGTCTGCTGCTGTCGTCGGTGCGCTCCACAGGCTTTTGGAGCTTCGTAACGGCGGTCGTCGGCATAGTGGCGCTGATAGCGGGCGGCGCGCTCTACTTCACCATCGAAGAGATACGCGACTTCTCCGTCAGCGTGGTAATCATCGGCATCGTACTGATGTTCCTGGCGCTGGTGATGTCCCCGCGCGCTATCGCCATCTTCCTAGTCGGCAGACAAGGGCGCTACGGCAGCAACATCGTTGTGCTAACGATTGCGTTCTTTGTGATAATCGTGCTGCTCAACTTCCTGCTGTTCAGAAGCCCTACCCGCATTGATGTAACCGCGACGCGCGTGTTCACGCTGTCCGAACAGACCTTGCAGATACTAGGCGGCCTTGACCGAAATGTGCGCGCCAACGCCTTTTTCGTGCCAAACGACGCACGCACCGGGGCGGCCCGCCAGCAAGCCGAAGACCTGCTCAACGAATTCACGCGGCGCAGCGGCAACTTCGGCTACCGCTTCGTCGACCCCGAACTCCAGCGCAGCGTGGCGCAGCAGTACGGCGTTACCACCTTCCCCTCAGTAGTCTTCGAAAACCTCGCGGACGGCACGCTTCAGGATACTCAGGCGTACACCGAGCAGGATTTCGTTACCAGTATCCTAATCGTAACCGGCGCGGACCAGAAAATCGTGTACTATCTGACGGGACACGACGAAGCCGCGGCGACCCGCGATCCGCTATCCGGGGCGATTGACCAAGACAACGGCTTTGATTTCGCGTTGGCGGGCATGCAGCGCGACAACTATCGCGTCGCGCCGCTCAACCTGAAGCAGACGGGCGAAGTGCCCGAAAACGCCGCCGTGCTGGTCATAGCGTCGCCGCGCAAAGACTTGGACGCCGACGAATTCGCGGCGCTGGATGCGTACATCAAGGGCGGCGGCAGGCTTATAGCGCTCTTCGATCCCACTACCCCGGACACATTCAACGCCCTGATTTCCCAATGGGGCGTGTTCATGGGCGGGATGAGCATCGCCGACGCGGTCAGCAATGTCGCGGGCGAGGAACTCACCCCGTTGCTTCAGCAAGCAAACGGGCAGTATTTCGACAGCGATTCCCCGGCAGCGCCCGGCATCCCTATCGCAGACCGAATCGACGTCACATTCTTCCCCGAAGCCGCCGCTATAGACCGGGTGCTGCCCGCCAGCGAAAGCCCGCCCTTTATCCAAATATCGCCGCTTGCAATGACCACGCCCGCGAGCTGGCTGGAAACAAACGCCGAGGAAGTGAGCTACGATCCCGGCGAAGAGCGGCTGGGCCCCTTCCCCGTGGTGGTGGCGGTTGAGGCAAGCGGCACTATCGACGAAACGCTGCGCCATCCCACAACAAAAATAGTGGTGTTCGGCGATTCGGACTTTGCGAAAAACAAGTTCTTTTCGTCCAGCGACAACGCCGACCTGTTCCTGAACTCGGTCAACTGGCTCGCCGGGGACTACGACCTCATATCCATAAGACCCAAAGTCTTCCCGTTCCGCGAGCTGGTGGTTACCACGCGGGAGCGCGACTTTATCAAGTGGTCGAGCTGGTTCGTGCCGCCCATGATTATGCTTATCATCGGCGCTGTGGTGTGGTGGCGAAGGCGCTAACAGGAGTAACTCCGAACAATGAATCTCAAGATTACCGGCGCGGTCGTTGTGGCCGCGATCGTGGTGGCGCTGATAGCGTGGAGCAACGTGTTCGCCATCGCCGCCGCCCGCTTCGAAGAGGGCAATCTCGACGCCTACTACATCGTGCAGAGCAGCCCCGGGCGCTTCACGCTGCAGGAAAAGAAAGAGGACAAGTCCCCGTGGTTCTATCAGGTGTCAGAAGACGACATCCTGACTATCGGCGTGCAATCCAACAGCAACAGCGTCAACTTCTACCGCACGGACGCCAACACCTGGGCGTTCACTGACCCGGACGGCATCCCGCCCAACTACAACCGCTGGGGCGGCATTACCCTGCTGCTCAGTGGCCCCGGCACGCGGCGCGACCTGACGGCGTTTCAGCCCGTCATCGACGATCCCGAGCAGTATGGGCTTGACACGCCCGCCACTATCGTAGATGTGGGGCTTTCCGCAAATCGCAGCATCCAGTTTCGGCTAGGCGATCTCACCACCGACGGCAGGCATCACTACGGGCAGGTCGTCGGATTTCCCGACCTGTTTCTCATAGCCTCTTCGTGGGGCGACGTTATCAGCAGGCTCGCCAACGAACCGCCGGTGCCCAAGTGGTATGTGCGGCGCGATCCCGCCAACATCGTGGAGCTGAACGCCTATCGCGGCAACCCGATACAGGAAGAGGTAACCTACGTCTCTTTCATTCAGGACTACAAAACCGGCGAATGGAGCGTCATAGACTACGACGTCGACAAGCAAGAGCAGCCCATAGATCTGGATGTGTGGGAACCGCTCATACCGCTGACGCCCGGGCCGGAGAATATGACAATCGCCGTGCCTGCGGTGGACGACCAAGACTACACGCCTTGGGGAATCGGGGACGACTCCAAGGCGATTGAGATACGCTTCTCAGGAACCACCGAGCGCGGCACGCGCTTCACCGACGGGGTGCTGTTCATACTTGGGGATAAGACCGACGACGGGCGGCGCTACTACGCCAAATCCGAGTCCAACTTCATACGCCAGCCGATAATCAGCCTCGACGCCGAATGGGTAGATACCTTCTTGAACCTTATCGACGATGTGCCGTACGGCGAATCGACGGAAGATGCCGATGCGTCCAACTAACGCGCCGCTTGTCCCGCCGCTTGCGCCGTCCCGTTGACGCGCAGCGCCGCCAAGTCTGCGGCAACGCCCTACCCTGCTTTTGCCATTGCAAAACGCCAACGCCACTCTTGAACGGATTGGAGATGCGCTATGCACGCTGAGATAGTGTCCATCGGCACGGAGCTGCTTATGGGCGAGCTCGTGGACACCAACTCGGCGTTCCTAGCGTCCGAACTCGCCAAGCTAGGCATTGAGGTACGCTGGGTAACCAAGGTTGGCGATGACCCAGACCGCCTATTCGAAGTCATAGACCGTGCCTTCACCCGATCCGACGTCACGCTCACATCCGGCGGGCTTGGCCCTACATCCGACGACCTCACCCGCGAGACTATCGCCCGCGTGTTCGGCGAAGAGATGAGCGTGCAAGACGATCTGTTAGCGCATCTCAAAAGCCTATTCGCCAATCGCGGCTTCCCAATGCCTGAGACCAACATCAAGCAGGCGACGCTAATCCCCTCGGCGCAGGCTATCCCCAACCCGATGGGCACCGCGCCCGGCTGGTGGGCGGAGCGCAACGGCAGCGTTATCGCGGCTATGCCGGGCCCGCCCCGCGAAATCCAACGCATGTGGGAAGATGAAATAGCGCCGCGCCTCAAAGAGCGCAACCCCGGCGTCGCCATCGTTACGCGCAACCTGAAGACATTCGGCATAACCGAAGGCGGATTAGACGAAATGCTGTCCCCGCTGTTCAAGAGCGAAAACCCGCAACTCGGCATCTACTCCAAGCAGGACGGCATACACCTACGCGCAATCGCAACCGCCACCACCGACGCAGAGGCGCGCGCGCTGATTGCGCCGATGGAAGCGGATATACGCCGCATCATCGGCGACGACGCCATATGGGGATTAGACGATGAAACGCCTGAAGGCAAGGCGATAGCGCTGCTGCTGGAATGCGGCGTTACGCTGGGCGTGGTGGAATCGTTCACCGGCGGGCTGCTTTTGAGCAATTTGGCGGATGCCGAAGGTGGCGACAAAGTTATAGCCGGCGGCGCAGTCGTTCACAGCGAAGACGGCTTGGCGCGACAGGGCGTCGACGCCGCGCTAATCGAGCGCCACGGCGTCGCAAGTCCCCAAGTCGCCGAGGATATGGCGCGCGTCGCCCGCAGCCTATTCGCCGCCGATGTAGGCGTCGGCATCAGCCCGCTTGCCGGCGATTCGTCCGACGCCGCCCCCGCAGGCGCCTCATACATCGGCTTCGCCGCCGATGGGCGCAGCGCCTCGACATCCGGCCGCTACCCCACCCGCCGCCTGCGTATCCGCAGCCGCGCCGCAACGCACGCATTGCTGGGCCTATGCCGCTTCCTGCAAGAGCAAAGCCTGCAGGGCCCGACGCTGAGGCGCTAAATTGACGCATTCGCCGATGAAAACGCCCAGCGCATTCCCTCACAAACTCGCTTCTCTGCAAAGCCGCGCTTGGATGCCCACGGCTCTACTCATGCTTGCCCTCTCTTCGATATTCTTGTTCGGCAGCGACAGCCGCGCCTATTTCTATCGAGACCACAGACACTACGAAATGTCTGCGAAAAATATGGCAATAGTCGAGAATTTGTCCATCAATGAACATCTTCTGATGTTCACCAGCAAGATTATAGACACAGACGGCGAACTTCTTTATAGACCATACAACCGATTCCCTATCGGCAGTTATGCGCTGATTAAGCTGGCGACTCTGCCTTTCGGGGACAATCTGTCCGCCAAAATCTACGCCGCCCGAATGCTGATGCTGCTATTCTTTGCCGCCGCCGCGGTTATGGCGTATCTGGCGCTGCGCCGCCTCGCTTCCAGCCGATGGATCGCGCTGACGGCTACGCTGCTGGCATTCTCGTCCGCATACCCCCTGTACTACAGCGACGTTATTTCCAGCGAAGCGACTGTAGATCTGTTCGCGATACTGCTGGTCTTTCACGGCATGGCGCTATTCGAGCAGGAAGGACGCTTCCGGCAGCTCCTAGCCAAGACTTGCATAGCGCTGCTTTTGGGTTGGCATGTGTATGCGCTGTTGCTGCCGTTCATCGCTTTCGGGCTGATACTTAGTCTCCTCAAAACTCGCGTGGACGCTTCCGTTCCGATCCTTTCATTGCGCCAACTAAAGCATATCGCGCTCTCTTTGCTGCGCAGCCGCTATTTGGCGCTCGGCGTCATCGCGCTGGCTTTCGGCATTTCTATGCTGGCGCTTAACTTCACAAGCGAATACTTCGCCTTGAACCGCGAAACCCCATTGACCGAGCTCCCATCATTCAAGTCGATGCTGAACCGCACAACAGAAGGATTCCGGGAGAGTTATGACAAATATCTTACTTGGAGCAATTTTCTGGAGCGTCAGTTCTACCGCATCGGCGTGATGTCCCTGCCCTACGCCTTTTCCCCGCCATATGCGGAAGTGTCAGCCGGCGATTACACGCTGCCGCGACTATTTGTCATATTGGGAATAGCGACGTCCGTCGCGACCCTGATTGGATTGCCGCTCGCGCGCCGCTACAAGATCCTGCTGGCGTCCCTAGCGCTGAGCGGCTTCTGCTGGGCGGCGCTTGTGCGCTATAACGCCGGATTTCCATGGAGCAATCACGAAGGCATATTTCACATCGGCATCGCGCTAACTCTTATTTCATTCGTCTTGCTGGCGCTGTATAGACTGCTAGGCGATCGACTTGTCGCAGCGTTAGCCGTCATCTCCCTAGCAGTGTTCGTACTATCGGGCTGGCGGATAGCGCAGCCAAACGACGCCGGTCAAGAAACCGAATTCCACAAAGCCATAAACTCCGATTTTCAACTCATCCGCAATATGACGGACGGAAAGATAATATGGCCCTGGCAAATGTACCAGGGTTACTTTAATGAAATCGGCAATTACTACCTCACTGCGTATAGAGTGATTGGACCGCCCTATCCGCACGCCCCATTCATAGTTACAAGCATGAAGGCAGACGGACTCGCCTCGCTCACGCCGCAGAACCGAATAGTATTCCTTTACGAGTGGGATGAATTCCAAAGATACATAAACGAAACCATGGCGCAGGCGGGCGAGCCGCTAATCCGCTCCGACTTTGATGTGTATCTCAGCGGCGGCAATCTGCTATATGTCAACGACGACTGCCGCAAAAGCTACACTGAGTCTACTTTCTTCTTGGCGGCATATCCCGTCGACGAAAGCGACCTGCCCGCCGAATCCAGACAGTACGGCTTCGAAAACCACGACTTCAGATTCCACGACTTCGGCTTCCGAAGAAGCGCCGAGCGGTGCATTGCCATAACGCCGCTCCCGGACTATGACATCGCGCGCATATCCACCGGCCAGTACATCAAACGCGCCGACGGCTCATACGAAAACCTGTGGAAGGGCGAAATTCGCCAGTCAGACCGGCTGATAAATGAGCGAATGAAACAGATAAACGAAACCATAACGCAGGCGGGCGAGCCGCAAATCCAATCAGACTTTGACGTGTATATCAGTGATGACACTCTGATATATGTCAAAGACGGTTGCAGTGGGAATGATACTGACGCGCCCTTCTTCTTGGCGCTATTTCCCGCCGACGAAAGCGACCTGCCCGAAGGCAGCAGGCAGTACGGCTTCCAAAACCTCGACTTCGACTTCCAGGGAAACGGCATGCGGCGGGACGACGATCGGTGCATCGCCGTAGCCCTGCTCCCGGATTACGCCATCGCCCGCATATCCACCGGTCAATACATCAAACGCGCCGACGGCTCATACGAAAACCTGTGGAAGGGCGAAATCCGCCCGGCGGATCGGCTGATAAATGATATACTGAGACACATAGACGAAACCATAGCGCAAGCGGGCGAACCGCTAATCCGATCAGACTTTAACGTATATATCAGCGATGACACCCTGATATATGTCAAAGACGATTGCGACATGAATGATACTGACGCGCCCTTCTTCTTGGCGCTATTTCCCGCCGACGAGAGCGACCTGCCCGAAGGCAGCAGGCAGTACGGCTTCCAAAACCTCGACTTCGGCTTCCAGGGAAACGGCATACGGCGGGGCGACGATCAGTGCATCGCCGTAGCGCCGCTCCCGGACTACGACATCGCCCGCATATCCACAGGGCAATACATCTGGCGCGCTGACGGCTCGACCGAACACCTGTGGAAAGGCGAATTTCGCCCGACGGAGGCATCTCGTTGACACATCTGCCGATGAAAACTCCCAACACATTCGCTCACAGACTCGCTTCCCTCCAAAGCCGCGCTTGGCTGCCGCCGGCGCTGCTGTTGCTCGCGCTCTCATCCGTGTTCCTGATGGGCGACGACCAACGCGGCTACTTCGCTCGCAGCTTCTCCTATGGAGAAGGCATTCACGATGAAATATCGGCAAAAAATATGGCAATAGTCGAGAACCTGTCTATAGATCATCATTTTGTGATGTTCCAACGTCAGGTTTTAGACGCAGACGGCGAGTCCGTTATTTTGGTGTACAATCGCTTCCCCATTGGCAGCTATGCGCTGACTAAGCTGGCGACTCTGCCTTTTGGAGACAATCTGTCAGCCAAAATATACGCCGCGAAAACGCTGATGCTGCTGTTCTTCGCCGCCGCCGCAGTTATGGCGTACCTAGCGCTGCGCCGCCTCGCTTCCAGCCGCTGGATCGCGCTGACCGCAACGCTGCTGGCGTTCTCTTCGCCCTTCTGCCTGTACTACGGCGACGCGATTACCAGCGAAGCTATCGTAGATATATTCGGGATGTTGCTAGTCTTTCACGGGATAGTTGTTTTCGAGCAGGAAGGGCGTTTTCGTCAACTTGCCGTCAAGACATGCGCAGCGCTGTTTCTAGGTTGGCACGTCTATGCGCTACTACTACCGTTCGTCGCTTTCGGGCTGATGCGCCAACTCGCCAAAACTCGCTTGGACGGCTCCGCCCCTCTCATCGCATTGCGCCAAATAAAGCATACGTCGCTCTCTTTGCTGCGCAGCCGCTATTTGGCGCTCGGCGTCATCGCGCTGGCATTCGGCATTTCTATGCTGGCGCTTAACTTCACAAATGAATACTTCGCCTTGAACCGCGAAACCCCGTTGACCGAACTCCCATCATTCAGGTCGATGCTGATCCGCACAAGCGGCGTCGATATAACCTACACGGGCAGATCCAACGACCTGTACCTGTCTTGGCCCATCTTATTCGAGCGCCAGTTTCACCGCGTCGGCGCAATGCACCTGCCCTACGCTTTCTCTCCGACATTCGTGGAGCACGATCACAGAAGCGCGATGCTGCGATTATTCGTCATGCTGGGAATAGCGGCGTTCGCCGCAAGCCTAATTGGCTTGCTGTTCGTCCGGCGCTACAAGATCCTGCTGGCGTCCCTAGCGATTAGCGGCTTCTGCTGGGCGCTGCCAATGCGCCACAGCGCCGCATACCCGTTCCATCACTTCGAAGGCTTATTCTACATCGGCGTCACGCTAACGCTGTTCACGATCATCTTGCTGTGCCTGCGCAAACTGTCGGGCGAGCGGCTTATCGCCGCGCTATCCGTCGCCGCGCTGCTGATATTCGCATTTTCCGCCTTGCGAATGTCTCAACTAGACAGCCCCACCCAAACCGTAGAACTTCAGGAAGCGGCAGTCGACGACTTTGAAGTCATCCGCAATGCCACGGACGGGAAGGCGATACTGATTAACTCTATGCCCGGATTTCTCAGCAGAAGGCACGTCGTCCACTCTTATCTCTCCGGAAGACCTATACAATATGGATACGAAACCGGACCGGCTGATGAACGCCCGTTCGACTTTATAGTCACGGGCGCGCGCGCAGACGGACTCGCTTCGCTCACGCCGCAAAGTCGAATGATGTTCCTTTACGAATGGAACGCCTACCACAAACACATAACCGAAACCATAGCGCAGGCGCGCGCGCCGATAATCCACTCCGACCTTTTTGATGTGTATCTCAGCGGCAATAGCCTGATATACGTCAAAGACGATTGCAGCAGGGATGATACCGCCGCGCCCTTCGAGTTGAGGGCATATCCGGTCAATGAAAGCGACCTGCCCGCCAGGTACAGACGGCACGGCTTCCAAAACCTTAGTTTCTCCTTCACCTACAACGGCATCCGGCTGAGCGACGGGCGGTGCGTTTCCATAGCCCAGCTCCCGAATTATGACATCGCCCGCATATCCACCGGACAGAACACCCGACAGGCAGACGGCTCATACGAAAGCCTGTGGAAGGGCGAATTTCGCCAGTCACACCTGCTGATAAACGCTCTGCTGAAAGACATAGACGAAACCACAGCGCGCGAACCGCTAATCCGATCAGACTTTAACGTGTATATCAGCGATGACACCCTGATATATGTCAAAGACGCTTGCGGCAATGATGATACTGACGCGCGCTTCTTCTTGGCGGCGCATCCCGTCAACAAAATCGACCTGCCCGAAGGCGCCAGGCAGTACGGCTTCCAAAACCTCGCCTTCGACTTCAAGGAAAACGGCATTCGGCTGAGCGACGGTCGGTGCGTTGCCATAGCCCAGCTCCCGGATTACGACATCACGCGCATATCCACAGGCCAGTACATCAAACACGCCGACGGCTCATACGAAAACCTGTGGAAGGGCGGCTTTCGCCAGTCAGACCGGCTGATAAATGATAGAATGAGACACATAGACGAAACCATAGCGCAAGCGGGCGAACCGCTAATCCGATCAGACTTCGATGCGTATCTCCACGGCAATGCCCTGGTATACGTCAAAGACGCTTGCCGCATGAGCGATACCGCCGCGTCCTTCTTCTTGGCGCTATTTCCCGCCGACGAAAGCGCCCTGCCCGTCGAGTCCAGACAGTACGGCTTCCAGAACCTCGACTTCGCATTTCACGAAAACGGCGTCCGATCTAGCGGCGGGCGCTGCGCTGCGCTAATCCGGCTTCCGGATTATGACATCGCGCGCATATCCACCGGACAATACACCCAAGGCGCTGACGGCTCGACCGAACACCTGTGGGAAGGCGAATTTCGCCCGACGGAGGCATCTCGTTGACACATTCGCCGATGAAAACTCCCAGCGCATTCGCTCACAAACTCGCTTCACTGCAAAGCCGCGCTTGGCTGCCGCCGGCTCTGTTGCTGCTCGCGCTCTCAGCCGTGTTCCTGTTCGGCGGCGACCAACGCGGCTACTTCTATCGAGCAGGCACTCCCGGTGAAATGTCGTCAAAGAACATGGCGATAGCCGAGAACCTGTCCATAGAGCATAATTTTGTGATGTTCAGACGTCAGGTTTTACACGCAGACGGCGAAACCACTCTTAGAGTGTACAGTCGATTCCCCATTGGCAGTTATGCGCTGATTAAGCTGGCGACGCTGCCCTTCGGAGACAGCCTATCCGCCAAAATCTACGCCGCCCGAATGCTGATGCTGCTGTTCTTTGTAGCCGCTGCGCTCACGGCGTACCTAGCGCTGCGCCGCCTCGCTTCCAGCCGCTGGATCGCGCTGACCGCGACGCTGCTGGCGTTCTCTTCGCCTTTCTGCCTGTACTACGGCGACGTGATTTCCGGCGAAGCCATTGTAGATATATTCGCGGTGCTGCTGGTCTTTCATGGAATGGCGGTTTTCGAGCAGGAAGGGCGTTTTCGGCAGCTTGCCGTCAAGACATGCGCGGCGCTGTTTTTAGGCTGGCACGCCTATGCGCTGCTGCTGCCGTTCATCGCTTTCGGGCTGATGCGCGAACTCATCAAAACCCGCTTGGACGGCTCCGTCCCTCCCATCGCATTGCGCCAACTGAAGCATACCGCGCTCTCTTTGCTGAGAAGCCGCTATTTGGCGCTCGGCGTTATCGCGCTGGCCTTCGGCGTTTCTATGCTGACGCTTAACTTCACAAGCGAATACCTCGCCTTGAACCGCGAAACCCCCTTGACCGAACTCCCATCATTCAGGTCGATGCTGAACCGCACAGGCGTCGATTCGACTTTCGCAGAGAACTACGGCTATCATCTGCATTGGCCCGTCTTCTTGGAGCGCCAGTTTCACCGCGTCGGCGCGACGTTCCTGCCCTACGCCTTCTCGCCGCCATTCGCGGATAGAGATCACAGAGACGCGATGCTGCGATTATTCGTCATAACAGGAATGGCGGCGTCCGCCGCAAGCCTGATTGGATTGCTGTTAGTCCGGCGCTATACAATGCTCTGGGCAACCCTAGCGATTAGCGGCTTCTGCTGGGCGCTGCCAATGCGCAACAGCGCCGCGTCCCCGTCCCATCACTTCGAGGCCTTGTTCTACATCGGCGTCGCGCTCACGCTGTTCACGATAATACTGCTGTGCTTGCGCAGATTGGCGGGCGAGCGGCTCGTCGCCGCGCTGTCCGTCGCCGCGATGCTAGTATTCGCATTTTCCGCCTTGCGAATGTCTCAACTAATCAACTCCATCCAAACGGCAGAACTTGCAGAACTTCAGGAAGCGGCAGTCGCCGACTTCGAAGTCATCCGCAGCGCCACGGACGGGAAGGCAGTGCTGATTAACTCTATGCCCGGACTTCTCAACAGAGAGCGGCAGTCCACCAACTATTATTTCTCCAGAAGACCCATACTATATGGATACGAAACCATACTATACGGATACGAAACCATGTCCCTTGAACACTCGCTCGACTTTATAGTCACAGGCGCGCGCGCAGACGGACTCGCTTCGCTCACGCCGCAGAACCAAACGGTATTTCTTTACGAATGGAATGAATACCACAGACACATAACAGAAACCATAGAGAAGGCGGGCGCGCCGCAAATCAGCTCCGACTTTTTTGATGTGTATCTCAACGGCGACAGCCTGATATACGTCAAAGACGATTGCGGCAGGGATGATGCTGATAACGACTATTTCTTCTTATCAGTGCGACCCGCCAACATCGACGACCTTCCCATCGAGTACAGACGGTACGGCTTCCAAAACCTCGAATTCGGCTTCCGGGGAAACGGCGTACGGCAGAGCGAGGATCGGTGCATCGCCACAACGCCGCTCCCGGACTACGACATAGCTCGCATACACACCGGACAACACACACAAGGCGCTGACGGCTCAAGCCGATACCTGTGGCGAGGCGAAATCTTCCCGTCAAACCCGCTGATAAACGTGCCAATGGAACGGATAAACGAAACCATAGCGCAAGCGGGCGAGCCGCAAATCCAATCCGACTTCGACGTGTATCTCAATTACAACGCGCTGATATATGTCAAAGACGCCTGCAGCGAAAACGATACTGACGCGTTCTTCTTCTTGAGGGCATATCCCGTCAATGAAAGCGCCCTGCCCGTCGAGTACAGACGGCACGGCTTCCAAAGCCTCGATTTCGGCTTCCGGAAAAACGGCATACGGCAGGCCGACGGGCGGTGCGTTGCCCTAGTCCGGCTCCCGGATTACGACATAGCCCGCATATCCACAGGACAGGACATACGACGCTCTGACAGCGAAACCCAACGTCTGTGGAAAGGCGAGGTTTTCCCGTCAAACCCGCTGATAAATATGCCAATGGAACGGATAAACGAAACCATAGCGCAGGCGGGCGCGCCGATAATCCAATCAGACTTCGACGTGTATCTCAGCGACGCCACTCTGATATATGTCAAAGACGATTGCGATATGAGCTATACTGACGCGTCCTTCTTCTTGGCGGCATTTCCCGGCGACGAAAACGCCCTCCCCGAAGGCAGCAGACAGCACGGCTTCCAAAACCTCGATTTCGGATTCCCAAAAAACGGCATACGGCAGGCCGACGGGCGGTGCATTGCCCTAGTCCGGCTTCCGGATTACGACATCGCCCGCATATCCACCGGCCAATACATCCGACACGCCGACGGCTCAACCCAACATCTGTGGAAAGGCGAAATCTTCCCGCCAAACCGGCTGATAAATGAGCGCCTGAAAGACATAGACGAAACCATAGCGCAGGCGGGCGAGCCGCAAATCCGCTCTGACTTCGACGTGTACCTCAATGACGACGCGCTGATATATGTCAAAGACGATTGCGGCATGAGCGATACTGACGCGCCCTTCTTCTTGGCGCTATTTCCCGCCGACGAAAGCGCCCTGCCCGTCGAGTCCAGACAGTACGGCTTCCAGAACCTCGACTTCGCATTTCACGAAAACGGCATCCGATCTAGCGGCGGGCGCTGCGCTGCGCTAATCCGGCTTCCGGATTATGACATCGCGCGCATATCCACCGGACAATACACCCAAGGCGCTGACGGCTCGACCGAACACCTGTGGGAAGGCGAATTTCGCCCGACGGAGGCATCTCGTTGACACAGTTGTCGACAAAAACGCCCAAAACATTCATCAGCAGCCTCGCCTACCTGCAAAGCCGCGCTTGGCTGCCGCCGGCGCTGCTGCTGCTCGCGCTCTCATCCGTGTTCCTGATGGACGTCGACCGCGGCTACTTCTACAAAGGGACAAGAGGCGTTCACGATCAAATATCGGCAAAGAACATGGCGATAGCCGAGAACCTGTCCATAGAGCATAATTTTTTGATATTCATGCGTCAGGTTTTGGACGCAGACGGCGAGCCCGCCTACGCCCTGTACAATCGATTTCCTATTGGCAGTTATGCGCTGATTAAGCTGGCGATTCTGCCTTTCGGAGACAGTTTATCAGCCAAAATCTACGCCGCGAAAACGCTGATGCTGCTGTTCTCCGTCGCCGCAGCGCTGATGGCGTATCTAGCGCTATGCCGTATTACAGCCAGCCGCTGGATCGCGCTCACCGCCGCGCTGCTTGCATCCTCTTCCCCTTTCTGGTTGTACTACGGCGACGCTATTGCCGGCGAATCTATCGTAGATCTATTCGCGGTACTGCTGGTCTTTCATGGCATGGTGATGTTCGAGCAGGAAGGGCGTTTCCGTCAGCTTGCCGCCAAAACCTGCATAGCGCTGCTTTTAGGCTGGCATGTGTATGCGCTGCTGCTGCCGTTCATCGCTTTCGGGCTGATGCGCGAACTCGTCAGATCCCGCTTGAACGGCTCCGTCCCTCCCATCGCATTGCGTCAACTAAAGCATACCGCGCGCTCTTTGCTGCGCAGCCGTTATTTGGCGCTCGGCGTCATAGCCCTGGCTTTCGGCGTTTCTATGCTGACCATTAACTTCACAAACGAATACTTCGCCTCGAACCGCGAAACTCCCTTGACCGAGCTCCCATCGATCAGGTCGATGCTGAGACGTACAGGCGCCGATTCGGATTACACGAAAGCAAACGCCCACTACCTGCATTGGCCCGTTTTCTTGGAGCGCCAGTTTCACCGCGTCGGCGCAATGTTCCTGCCCTACGCCTTCTCCTCGCCATTCGTGGATCACGACCACAGAAGCGCGATGCTGCGATTGTTCGTCATAATAGGAATAGCGGCGTCCGTCGCAACCCTGATTGGATTGCTGTTTGTCCGCCGCTATACAATGCTCTTGGCAACCCTGGCGCTTAGCGGCTTCTGCTGGGCGCTGCCAATGCGCCACAACACCGCAGTCCCGTTCCATCACTTCGAAGGCTTGTTCTACATCGGCGTCTCGCTAACGCTGTTCACGATAATCCTGCTGTGCCTGCGCAGATTGACGGGCGAACGGCTCGTCGCGGCGCTGTCCGTCGCCGCGTTGCTGATATTCGCATTTTCCGCTCTGCGAATGTCTCAACTAAACAACTCAAACCAAACGACAGAACTTCAGGAAGCGGCAATCGCCGACTTCGAAGTCATCCGCAATGCCACGGACGGGAAGGCAGTGCTGGTTAACTCTATGCCTGAATTTATCAGCAGAAGGGATGGCATCTACTATTATCTCTCCGGAAGCCCTGTGCTATATGGATACGAAATCGTGTGGCCTGGAAAATCGCCCGACTTTATAGTCACGGGCGCGCGCGCAGACGGACTCCCTTCGCTCACCCCGCAGAACCAAACGGCGTTCCTTTACGAATGGAATGACTACCGCAGACACATAACCGAAACCATAGTGCAGGAGGGCGAGCCGCAAATCAGCTCCGACTTTTTTGATGTGTATCTCAACGGCAATAGCCTGATATACTTCAAAGACGGTTGCAACAAGGATGATGTTGCTAACGGCTCTTTCTCCCTATCAGTGCGACCTGCCGACCTCAACGACCTTCCCGCCGGGAGCAGACAACAGGGCTCCGAAAACCTTAATTTCTCCTTCTTTTACAACGGCATCCGGCATGCCGAGGATTGGTGCATCGCCCTAGCCCAGCTCCCCGATTACGACATCGCCCGAATATCCACTGGCCAATACATCTATGGCGCCAACGGCTCAACCCAACATCTGTGGAAAGGCGAAATCTTCCCGCAAAACCCGCTGATAAATGTGTCAATGGAACGGATAAACGAAATCATAACGCAAGCGGGCGCGCCGCAAATCCAATCAGATTTTGACGTGTATATCAGCGATGACGCTCTGATATATGTCAAAGACGATTGCGATATGAGCTATACTGACGCGTCCTTCTTCTTGGCGGCATTTCCGGTCGACGAAAGCGCCCTCCCCGAAGGCAGCAGACAGTACGGCTTCCAAAACCTCGACTTCGGCTTCCGGAAAAACGGCGTACGGCAGGCCGACGGGCGGTGCGTTGCCCTAGTCCGGCTTCCGGATTACGACATCGCCCGCATATCCACAGGCCAATACATCCGACACGCCGACGGCTCAACCCAACACCTGTGGAAAGGCGAAATCTTCCCGCCAAGCCGGCTGATAAATGACCGACTGAAAGACATAGACGAAACCATAGCGCAAGTGGGCGCGCCGATAATCCAATCAGACTTTGACGTGTATCTCAGCGACGACGCGCTGATATATGTCAAAGACGATTGCGGCATGAGCGATACCACCGCATCCTTCTTCTTGGCGCTATTTCCCGTCGACGAAAGCGACCTGCCCGCCGAGTCCAGACAGTACGGCTTCCAAAACCTAGACTTCGGATTCCAGGGAAACGGCATACGGCAGGGCGATGGTAGATGCGTTGCCCTAGTCCGGCTCCCGGACTATGACATCGCCCGCATATCCACCGGCCAATACATCTATGGCGCTGACGGCTCAACCCAACACCTGTGGAATGGCGAAATCCGCCCGGCGGACCGGCTGATAAATGATCGCCTGAAAGATATAGACGAAACTATAGCGCAAGCGGGCGAGCCGATAATCCGCTCCGACTTCGACGTGTATCTCAATGACGACGCGCTGATATATGTCAAAGACGATTGCGGCATGAGCGATACCACCGCATCCTTCTTCTTGGCTGCATTTCCCGTCGACGAAAGCGACTTGCCCGCCGAGTCCAGACAGTACGGCTTCCAAAACCTAGACTTCGGATTCCAAGGAAACGGCATACGGCAGGCCGACGGTCGGTGCATCGCCATAGCCCAGCTCCCGGACTATGACATCGCCCGCATATCCACCGGCCAATACACGCGAGGCGCTGACGGCTCGACCGAACACCTGTGGAATGGCGAATTCCGCCCGACGGAGGTATCTCGTTGACAAATTTGTCGACAAAAACGCCCAAAACATTCATCCGAAGCCTCGCTTCCCTACAAAGTCGAGCTTGGCTGCCCTCGGCTCTGCTATTGCTTGCGCTCTCGTCGGTATTCCTTTTCGGCGGCGACCGCGGCCACTTCTATCGGGAAGTCCATCACGACGCGCTTTCGGCAAGAAGCCTGGCAATAGTCGAGAACCTGTCCATCAAGCATAACTTTCTGCTGTTCCCCGCTCAGACTCTAGACGCGGACGGCGAGCCCGTCTACGAACTATACAACCACGTCCCTATCGGCGGCTATGCGTTGATTAAGCTGGCTACGCTGCCCTTCGGAGACAGTCTATCAGCCAAAATATATGTCGCCCGAATGCTGATGCTGCTGTTCTTCGCAGCCGCCGCGGCGCTTGCGTATCTGTCCCTGCGCCGCATCACTGCCAGCCGCTGGATTGCGCTGACCGCCGCGCTATTGGCGTTCTCGTCCGCCTACTGCCTGTACTATGCCGACATCATCTCCGGCGAAGCGATGATAGACCTATTCGCGCTGCTGCTGGTATTTCACGGAATGGCAGTTTTCGAGCAGGAAGGGCGGTTCCGGCAGCTCCTAGCCAAGTCCTGCATAGCGCTGCTGTTGGGATGGCATGCGTATGCGCTGCTGCTGCCGTTTGTCGTATTCGGGCTGGAGCGGGATCTTTTCAGAGCCCTGGATCCCTCATCTTCCAATCCAATCCGAGTTCTAGGCGCTTTGACGCGCAACCGCTATACGGCGCTGGGCGCGACGACGCTGCTTTTCGGAGTTTCGGTACTGGCCTTTAACCTCACAAACGAGTACATCGCCCTGAACCGCGAAACTCCACTGACCGAACTACCTTCGATACAGGCGATAACGAGCCGCGAGCCTGACTCCGATGCTTATAGCTCCGAAGAGATCACCCGCTATCTGCATTGGCCCACTTTCCTGGAGCGTCAGTTGCATCACATCGGCGCTATGGGTTTGCCCTACTTGTTCTCCCCAACATTCATGGAGCGCTTCGAGGAAGCGCCATCGCGACTGTTCGCGCTATTGGGAATGGCGGCGCTCGGCGCGAGTCTGATTGGCTTGCTGTTCGTCCGCCGCCATAAAGTCCTGCTGGCGTCTCTGACGCTAAGCGGCTTCTTCTGGATGCTGCCAATGCGCCAGAGCGTCGCATTCCCGGATCAGGGCTTCCAAGCCATATTCCACATAGGCGTTGCTCTAACGCTATTCTCGCTCATCCTGCTGGGCTTGCGCAGCCTATCGGGAGAGCGTCTTATCGCTGCGCTGTCCGCCGTAGCGCTGCTGCTGTTCGTCATGTCCGGCTTGCGTATGTCGCAGCTAATAAACGACGCTCAAACCCCTGTGAGCCATAAAGAAACAATCGCCGACTTCGAATCCATTCGCGATGTGAATACCGAAGGAAAAGTGATATGGACTAAGGCAATGCCCACGCATGCGGTTTCATCCGCGGTCTATTACCTCTCCGGAAGCATTCTACTATCAGACGAAACTGCGCTCTTTACGCGCAAGCCCGACTTTATAGTTACAAGTGCGTACCAAGAAGGATTCCCTTCGATCACACCTGGTAATCGACTGCTATTTCTTTACGAATGGGATGACTACCACAGATACTTAAGTGAAATCATAGAAACGGGCGACCCGCTAATCCGCTCTGATTTCGATGTGTATCTCGCCGGCAACGGCTTGATGTACGTCAAAGACGCTTGCCGCATAAGCGATACTCGCGATATCTTCTTTTTGGCGCTATTCCCTGCCGACGAAAGCATGTTGCCCGCCACGCGCAGGCAGCACGGCTTCGACAACCTTGACTTCGACTTCCACGAAAACCGCGTCCCGCAGAGCGACGAGCGATGCGTCGCCATAATCCAACTTCCGGATTATGACATTGCCCGCATCCACACCGGTCAGTACACCCAACGGGGAGACGGCTCAATCGAACACCTATGGGAAGGCGAAGCCCGTTTGACAGACGACCAGACGGAAGGCGAAGCCCGTCTGACAGACGAACAACTGAGACGCATAAGCGAAATCATAGAAACGCGCGAGCCGCTAATCCGCTCCGACTTTGATGCGCATCTCGACGACAACAGTTTGATATACGCCAAGGACGCTTGCCGCATGAACGACACTGACGCGCCCTTCTTCCTAGCGCTATATCCTGTCGACGAAAACGCCCTTCCAGCCAATCGCAAGCAGCACGGCTTCGACAACCTTGACTTCGACTTCCACGAAAACCGCGTCCTACAGAGCGCCGAGCGATGCGTCGCCATAATCCAACTTCCGGATTATGACATTGCCCGCATCCACACCGGCCAGTACATCCAACATACGGACGGCTCAACCGAACACCTGTGGGAAGGTGAAGCCCGCCCAACAGAGGCAGCGCCTTGACGCTCTTATCCGAGAAAATGCCTAAATCTGCCGCGCGCAGACTCGCTTCCCTACAAAATCGGGCTTGGCTGCCGCCGGCTCTACTGCTGCTTGCCCTCTCATCCGTGTTCCTGTTCGGCGGCGACCGCAACTATTACTATCAGGAAGAAGAACATAAGAAATTGGCAATAGCCGAGAATCTGTCCATCGATCGCCATTTTCTCTTATTCATCGATCAGACTTTAGCCGCGGACGGCAATCCTACTTATGAACAACCATACGACCGCTTCCCGGCCGGCGGCTATTCGCTATATGGACGCTTCCCTGTTGGCGGCTACGCGCTGATCAAGCTGGCAATTCTGCCCTTCGGCGACGACTTGTCCGCCAAGATATATGCTGCCCAAACGCTAATGCTGCTGTGCTTTGCCGCCGCCGCAGTCCTTGCGTACCTGTCCCTGCGCCGCCTCGCATCCAGCCGCTGGATCGCGCTGACGGCCGTCCTGTTGGCGTTCTCTTCTTCCCACCTTCTGTACCATAATGATGTGATTAACACCGAAATTACGATAGACCTATTCGCGATTATGCTGGTCTTTCACGGCATGGCGCTATTTGAACAAGAAAGACGCTTCCGGCAACTTCTGCTGAAGACATGCGCAGCGCTGCTCTTGGGATGGCATGTGTATGCGCTGCTGCTGCCGTTCATCGCTTTCGGGCTGACGCGCGAGATTGTCAAGGCGCGTTCAAGCGCTTCCCATAAATCCGATGCGCTATGCCGCCTAAAGCATTCGACTCTTTCTTTGATACGCAGCCGCTATCTGACGCTCGGCGTAGCGGCGCTGCTCTTCGGCATTTCGGTCCTGGCATTTAACTTCACAAATGAATACTTCGCTTTGAATCGCGAACTCCCGCTGACCGAACTACCCTCATTCAAGTCTATGACAAACCGCATAGGCGTCAACCCGAATGACGCCGAAGAAATTGCCAAGTATCTGTCCTGGCCCGCTTTCCCCGAGCGTCAGTTTTACCGCATCGGCATGATGGCAGTGCCCTACGCGTTCTCACTGCCATATATGGAGCTCAGAGAGCCGCTGCCGCGATTATTCGTCGGACTAGGAATGGCGCTGTCCGTCGCGAGTCTGATTGGACTGTTGTCTATTCGCCGATACAAAATTACGCTCGCGTCCCTAGCATTGAGCGGCTTCTGCTGGGCGTTGCCCATGCGCCACAACGCCGCATTTCCGTGGCACCAATTCGAAGCCGTATTCTACATAGGCGTCACGCTAACGCTATTTTCACTTGTCTTGCTGTACTTACGCAGGTTGTCGAGCGAGCGGCTCGTCGCAATGCTGGCTGCCGCCGCATTGCTTATATTCATACTCTCCGCATGGCGGATGTCCCATCTAAACAATGCCAACCCAATGTCCGAACTTCGCGAAGCGGCGATCGACGACTTCGAAACCATTCGCGGCATCACAGACAGAGGGAAAGTGATACAGACCTACGTTATGCCTAAACTTTACAAGGGAATTACAATCTTCGCCTACTATCTCTCCGGAAGAATTGGAGTATCCGCGAACGAAGCCGTGCCGCCTGCGCGCCAACCCGACTTTGTAATTACAAGCGTGCGCCTAAACAGCCTAGATTCCCTCACACCGCAAAATCAAACGATATTTCTTTACGAATGGGATGACTACCACAACCATATAAACGAAATCACAGAATACGGCGAACCGCTAATCCGATCGCGCTTCGACGTGCATCTGATAGGCAACGGGTTGATGTATGTCAAAGACGATTGCCGTCTGTATGACATCAGTGAAGGTTTCTTTTTGGCGCTATTTCCTGTCGATGAAACCGATCTGCCTGCCAATCGCAGGCAGCACGGCTTCGCCAATCTAGACTTTCGTTTCGAAGAACAAGCCATTCGGCATGGCGAGCGCTGCATCGCCATAATGCCGTTCCCAAAATATGACATCGCGCGCGTACAAACCGGGCAGCTCATCCAACGGGCAGACGGCTCATATGAACACCTGTGGGAAGGCGAAATCCACCTGACAGAGGCAGCGCGTTGACACTCTTTCCGATGCAAACGCTCAAAACCGCCGCGCGCAGACTCGCTTCCCCTACAATGTCGCGCTTGGCTCCGCCCGCCCTGCTGTTGCTTGCGCTCTCGTCTGTGCTGCTGTTCGGCGGCGACCGCGGCAATCTCTATCGGTACGACGTCCATAACAGTATGTCTGCAAAAAATCTGGCAATAGCCGAAAATCTGTCCCCGGAACATCATTTTCTGATGTTCCTCGCTCATACTTTAGACGCAGACGGCAAGCATACATATGAAGCGTACAACCGCTTCCCTATCGGCAGCTATGCGCTGATCAAACTGGCGATTCTGCCTTTCGGAGACAACCTGTCAGCTAAAATCTACGCAGCGCGAATGCTGATGCTGTTGTGCTTTGCCGCCGCCGCAATCCTCGCCTATCTAGCGCTGCGCCGCATCACCTCCAGCCGCTGGATCGCGTTGACGGCAACGCTGCTGGCGTTCTCGTCCACATACTGCCTGGCATACAGCGATATGATTTCCAATGAAGCCGTCATAGATCTGTTCGCTGTGATGCTAGTATTTCACGCGATGACAGTATTTGAGCAGGAAGGGCGCTTCCGACAGCTTATAATCAAGGCATGCGCAGCGCTACTCCTGGGATGGCATGTATATGCGTTGCTGCTGCCGTTCATCGCTTTCGGGCTGATGCGCGAGATTATCAAGGCGCGCTCAAGCATTTCTACCTTATGCCAACTAAAGCGATCAGCGCTCTCTTTGCTGCGCAGCCGCTATCTGACGCTAGGCGTGGTAGCGCTGCTTTTTGGCATTTCGGTATTGACCTTCAATTTCACAAACGAATACTTCGCGCTGAACCGCGAAATTCCGCTGACCGAACTTTCGTCATTCAAGTCGATGATGCACCGCACAGGCGTCGAGCCGCGGCTCGACGGAAATGACAAATACCTGCTTTGGCCCGCCTTCCCGGAGCTTCAATTTTACCGCATCGGCACGATGACCCTGGCCTACGCCTTCTCGCCGTCATACGTTTCGGAGGTTATGACGACAATCAACTATGTCGACTATCCAGGGTCGCCGTTGCGATTATTCGTCATACTAGGAATAGCGGCATTCGGCGCTAGCCTGATTGGGTTGCTGTTCGTCCGAGGCCATACAATCCTGCTGGCCGCCCTAGCGCTGAGCGGCTTCTGCTGGGCGCTGCCAATGCGCCACAACACCGCGCTCCCGAACCACAACTTCGAATCCATATTCTACATAGGCGTTGGACTGACGCTATTCTCCCTAGCCTTGATGTGCCTGCGCAAACTTTCGCATGAGTGGGTTGTTCGCGCGCTGTCAGTTGCCGCGCTGCTGATATTCGCATTTTCCGCCCTGCGAATGTCGCAATCAAACATTGTCAACCAGCCCCCGGAACTCCACAAAGCGATAATGGCCGACTTCGAATCTATCCGCAAAGTGACGCAGTACGGGGACGCTATATTCCGGGAAGACCTTGTGCCTGGATATAGGAGAGGCCATAATGTATTCATCTATTATCTTACCGGAAGAATACGACTGAACTCAGAAAACATCGTGCCGTCTGCGCGCCCGCCCGACTTCATACTTATGAGCGAGCGCGCAGATGAACTCGCTACGCTCACTCCGAATAATCGAATTCTGTTTCTTTACGAATGGAATGACTACCACAAATACATAAGCGAAATCATAGAAGCGGACGAGCCGCTAATCCGCTCCGACTTTGATGTGTGGCTCAACGACAACAATCTGATATATGTCAAAGATCATTGCCGCGAGGATGACATCAACAACAGGTTCTTCTTGGCGGTCCATCCTGCCGACGAAAACGATCTGCCCAACAGATACAGACCACGCGGCTTCCACAACCTCGACTTCAATTTCGAGGGACAAGCCATTCAGCATGACGAGCGATGCATCGCCATAACGCCGCTCCCGGATTATCACATCGCGCGCATACACACCGGACAATTCATCCGGCGGGCAGACGGCTCATATCAACACATATGGGAAAGCGAAATCCACCCGGCGGAGGCGGCGCGTTGACACTCTTGCCGACGGAAACGCTCAAAACATTCGCTCACAGCCTCGCGCCGCTGAAAAGCCGCGCCTGGCTACCGCCGGCTCTGTTGCTGCTTGCGCTCTCATCCTCGTTCATATTCAGCAAAGACAGCCGCGACTCCTTCAATCTGAAAGACTCTCACGCTTATGTATCGGCAAAGAACATGGCGATAACTGAGAATCTGTCCATCGAGCATAACCTTTTGATGTTCATCGGTCGCACTTTAGACGGATCCGGCAAGCCTACTTATGAAGTGTACAATCGCTTCCCCATCGGCGGCTATGCGCTAATCAAGCTGGCGATTCTGCCTTTCGGAGACGACCTGTCCGCCAAAATATACGCCGCGCGGACGCTGATGCTGCTGTGC
This sequence comes from Dehalococcoidia bacterium, assembly GCA_965204605.1. GTDB lineage: Bacteria > Chloroflexota > Dehalococcoidia > Lucifugimonadales > JADFKI01 > Bin90. The sequence goes on along the minus strand of OZ241999.1, from coordinate 2,113,468 downwards.
TTTGCCGCCGCCGCAATCCTCGCCTATCTAGCGCTGCGCCGCATCGCTTCCAGCAACTGGATCGCGCTGACGGCCGTCCTGCTGGCATTCTCGTCCGCATACTCCCTGTACTACAACGATATGATCTCCAACGAGACGATGATAGACTTATTCGGGATCATGCTTGTCTTTCACGGAATGGTGATATTTGAGCAGGAAGGGCGTTTCCCGCAGCTTCTGGTCAAAGCCTGCGCGGCGCTGCTGCTGGGTTGGCATGTATATGCGCTGCTGCTGCCCTTCATCGTCTTCGGGCTAATGCGCGAGCTTGTCAAGACGCGCCCGGACGCTTTCACTCGCTCCCTAGCGTTGCGCCAACTAAAGCATACGTCGATCTCTTTGTTGCGCAGCCGCTATCTAGCGCTCGGTGTGGCCACGCTGCTTTTCGGCATTTCGGTATTAACCTTCAATTTCACAAACGAATACTTCGCGCTGAACCGCGAAACTCCGCTCACCGAACTTCCGTCATTCAAGTCGATGATATACCGTACAGGCGTCAGCTCAAGTGTCACAGAAAGCCGGTTAGGGTGGCTATATTGGCCCGGCTATCTGGAGCGTCAGTTTTACCGCATAGGAATGTCCTTGCCCTACGCGCTCTCGCCGCAATACTACGTGGAAAAGAAAGTAGATGAACAGCGCTTAACGCCGCCGCGCTTGCAGGTCATATTAGGGATAGCGGCTTTCGGCGCAAGCCTTATTGGCCTGCTGTTCGTCCGCCGTCATAAAATCTTACCGGCTACGCTTGCGCTGAGCGGTTTCTGCTGGGCGCTGCCTATGCGCCGAAACGTCGGAAACCCGGGGCATGACTTCGAAGCCGTATTCTACATAGGCGTAGCGCTAACCTTGTTCGCGCTGCTTTTGATATGCTGTCACAGGTTGGCGGGTGAGCGGCTTGTCGCCGCGCTGTCCGTCGCCGCGCTGCTGCTATTCGTCGCCTCGGCTTTGCGGATGTCGCAGATAAACGCAGACTCCCAAACTGCCGAATTTCGCGACGCCCAAATCGTCGACTTCGAAAACATCCGCAATATCACGGACAACGAGGATGTAATCCAGCTTAACGCTATGTCTCAGCTTCATAGAGAAATCATCGACTACTATTTGTCCGGAAGAATTCTAATTCCCGTCTATAAAATAGCGTCATATACGCGCATGCCCGACTTTGTGGTTACGGGCATCCGTCTAGACGGACTCGCTTCGCTCACGCCGCAGAATCGAGCGTTGTTTCTTTACGGATGGGACAACTACTACGCACGCATAGACGAAATTATAGCGCAAGCGGGCGAGCCGCTAATCCACTCAGAATACGATGTGCGTCTCAACGACAGCGCTTTGATATATGTCAAAGACACCACTTGTTCAGGATCTGATGCCGAGCCCTTCTTTTTGGCGCTATATCCCGCGGACGAAAGCGCGCTGCCATCCGCGCGCCGGCAGCACGGGTTTGACAACCTCGACTTTCGCTTCCGAGACAACGCGGTTCGCCGCGGCGGGCAGTGCATCCTCATAGCGCCGCTTCCGAACTATGACATTGCCCGCATACACACCGGCCAGTACATCCAACAGGCAGACGGCTCAACCCAACACCTGTGGGAAGGCGAAATCCACCTGATGGAGGCAACGCGTTGACACCCTTGCCGACGAAAATGCCCCAAACATTCGCTCTCAGACTCTCTTCCCTGAAAAGCCGCGCTTGGATGCCGCCGGCTCTACTGCTGCTTGCGCTATCATCCGTGTTCCTGTTCGGCGGCGACCATCGTAGCCACTTCCAACGGGGCGGACTTCATGATCAAATGTCGGGGAAGAATATGGGAATAGTCGAGCATCTATCCATCGAGCATCACTTCCTGATGTTCAAAGGTCAGACGCTAGGCGCAGACGGCAAGCCGGAATATAGACCATACAGCCGCTTCCCTATCGGCAGCTATGCGCTGGCTAAGCTGGCGACTCTGCCCTTCAAAGACGACCTGCCTGCCAAAATCTATGCTGCGCGAATGCTGATGTTGATGTTCTTTGCCGCATCCGCAGTTCTCACGTATCTGTCGCTGCGTCGCCTCATTCCCAGCCGCTGGATTGCGCTGACCGCAACCCTGCTGGCATTCTCTTCGCCTTACTGCCTGTACTACGCCGACGCCATTACCAGTGAAGCGATGGTGGATCTGTTCGCAGTGATGCTGGTCTTTCACGGAATAGTGATATTTGAACAAAAAGGGCGATTCCTACAGCTTCCGCTCAAGGCGTGCGCGGCGCTGCTTTTGGGATGGCATGTGTATGCGATTCTGCTGCCGTTCATCGTCTTGGGGCTGATGCGTGAGTTCATCAAGGCGCGTTCAAGTGTTCCAACTACATCCCGAGCGATACATCAATTAAGGCATACGGCGCTCCCTCTGATACGCACCCGCTATATGGCGCTGGGCGTGGTTGCGTTGCTTTTCGGCATTTCGGTGTTGACTTTTAACTTCGCTAATGAGTATTTTGCCCTGAACCGCGAAATCCCGTTGACCCAAACTCCCTCGTTCAAATCGATGATGAACCGCATCGGCGCCGCCCCGTACATCGCCGAAGAACTTCTCAGCAATCTATCTTGGCCCACTTTTCTAGAGCGTCAGCTCTACCGCATCGGCACGATGTCCCTGCCCTACGCGTTCTCCCCATCATACGTCTTGGAGCGCATGTCCACATACAACTTCCACTACTATCCTGACCCTACGGCGACCCCGCGTCGATTATTCGCCATATTAGGAATAGCCACGTTCGGCGCTACTCTGATTGGCTTGCTGCTCGTCCGCCGCAATAAAATCCTGCTGGCTACCCTGGCCCTGAGCGGCTTCTGCTGGGCGCTGCCAATGCGCTACACGACCGCATTTCCGAATCACAACTTCGAAGCCATCTTCTACATAGGCGTTACGCTAACGCTATTTTCATTCGTCTTGCTGTGGCTGCGCGAGCTGCGGGGCGATCGGCTTATTGCCGCGCTATCCGCCATCGCCCTGCTAGTGTTCGTCGTCTCCGCCTTGCGGGTGGCGCAACCAATTCTCGACGCCGAAACGGCTGAAAGATATAAGACGATGTACGCCGATTTGGAATCCATCCGCGATATAACCGAAGGAGAGGAAAGAGCGATATGGGCAAAAACAATGCCCGGCAATGCGTTTATAGCCGCTGCGAGCTACCTGTCCGAAAGAATTGTAATTTTCATAAGGGACGAACCCACGCCGCCTGCGCGCCCATCCGACCTTATAATTGCGAATATGCGTATAGACGGACTCACTTCGCTCACGCCTCAGAATCAGGCGCTGTTTCTTTACAAGTGGGGTGACTACAAAAGACATATAGACGAAATAATAGAGCAAGCGGGCGCGCCTATAATCCGCTCCACCTTTGACGTGTACCTCAACGACAATACGCTGATATATGTCAAAGACGCTTGCCTTTTCACTGATACCAGGGATGTTTTCTTTTTGGCGCTATTCCCTGCCGACGAAAGCGATCTACCCGCCGAGCGCAGGCAGCACGGCTTCGACAACCTTGACTTTGGCTTCTCAGGGCTTATTTTTCACCGAGGCAAAAGCTGCATCGCCAGAATGCCGCTCCCGGAATATGATATTGCGCGCATATACACCGGCCAATATATCCAACGCGCAGACGGCTCCACCAAACACATTTGGGAGGGTGAAGCCCGCCTGACAGAGGCAGCGAATTGACATTATTGCCAAGCGAAATGCCCCAAACATTCGCTCACAAGATCGCTTCCATACAAAGCCGAGCTTGGCTGCCGCCGGCCATATTGTTGCTTGCGCTCTCATCTGCGTTCTTGTTTGGAAGCGGCGAGCGCAGCTACTTTTACCGCGACGGAATTCATAACTGGCATTCGGCAAAGCATCTAGCAATAGCCGAGAATCTGTCCGTCGAGCGCTATTTTCTGATGTTCTACAATCAGACTTTAGACGCAGACGGCAAGCCCGCTTATGAACCATACAACCGCTTTCCCATCGGCGGGTATGCGCTGATTAAGCTGGCGACTTTGCCTTTCGGGGAATCCCTATCCGCCAAAATCTACGCCGCGCGGACACTGATGTTGCTTTGCTTTGCCTCTGCCGCAGCGCTTGCATATCTATCATTGCGCCGCCTCGCCTCCAGTCGTTGGATTGCGCTGACCGCCGCGCTGCTGGCGTTCTCGTCCGCCTATTGCTTGTACTACAGCGACATCATCCAAACCGAAGCGATGATAGACCTGTTCGCGATTATGCTGGTCTTTCACGGAATGGCAGTTTTCGAGCAGGAAGGGCGCTTCCGGCAGCTCCTAGCCAAGACCTGCATGGCACTGCTTTTGGGATGGCATGCGTATGCGCTACTGCTGCCATTCATCGTTTTCGGACTGACGCGCGAACTTATCAAGACGCGCTCAAGCATTTCTACCTCCCCTCTCTCCGCATTATGTCAACTAAAGCGCGCGGCGCTCTCTTTGCTGCGCAGCCGCTATCTGGCGCTCGGAGCAGTCGCGCTGATTTTCGGCATTTCCGTGTTGACCTTTAACTTCACGAATGAATACTTTGCGCTAAACCGCGAAACTTCGCTGACGGAGCTACCCTCGTTCAAGTCAATGACAAAGCGCACAGGCGCTCATCCTCGACTTGCCATAGGACATGCCGACTATCTGTCTTGGCCCGCCTTCCCGGAGCGTCAGTTCTACCGCATTGGCGTAATGTCCCTGCCCTACGCGTTCTCTCCGTCATTCGTAGAATACTCCACGGATGCGCCGCATCGATTGCTTGTCATGTTAGGAATAGTGGTGTCCGGCGCGAGCCTGATTGGCTTGCTGTTCGTCCGCCGCTACAAGATCCTGATGGCGTCCCTGGCAGTGAGCGGCTTCTGCTGGGGGTTCCAAATGCGCTACGCCACCGCATTCCCCTGGCACAACTTCGAAGCCCTATTCTACATAGGCGTTACGCTGACGCTGTTCTCGCTCGTCTTGCTATTTCTGCGCCGGTTGTCGGGTGAGCGGCTTATAGTCGCGCTGTCCGTTGCCGCGCTGCTGGTATTCGCGCTTTCAGTCCTGCGAATGTCGCAACTAAATAATGCCAACCAGGCGCCTGAACTTCGCGAATCGACAATCGCCGACTCTGAAATCATCCGTGATATGACGCGGAACGGGAGCGCTATCTTCGTACAGAAAAGCTCCGGGACCGGATTTGAGAGAAAAAGGATTCGCATCTTCAGCTACTATCTCACTGGAAGAGTTATACTGTACGAAAATGAAATTCTGCCGTCTGCAATCTCGCCGGACTTCATCGTTACGAGTGAACGCCTAGACGGACTCGCTTCGCTAACGCCCCAGAATAGAATGATATTTCTTTACGAATGGGATGACTACTACAAACATATAGACGAAACCATAGAGCAATCAAGCGAAGCGCTAATCCGCTCCGATTTTGATGTGTATCTCAATGGCAACGCGCTGATATATGTCAAAGACGCTTGCCGTATGGAGGACATCAGCGAAAAATTCTTCTTGGCGCTGTATCCCGCCGACGAAAGCGATCTGCCTCAAGAGCGCAGGCGGAGCGGCTTCGCAAACCTTGACTTCCAAGAAAACAGCTTCTGGCGGAGCAACGAGCGGTGCGTCGCTATATTTCAGCTTCCGGATTATGATATCGTCCGCATATATACCGGCCAGTTCGTCCAACGAGCGGACGGCTCATTCGAGCATCTGTGGGAGGGTGAAATCCACCTGACGGAGGCAGCTCATTGACGCTTTTGCCAATGAAAACGCCCAAAAGATTCGCCCACAGACTCGCTTCCCTGCAAAATCGGGCTTGGCTGCCGCCGGCCATCTTGCTGCTGGCGCTCTCATCGATGTTCATATTTGGCTACGATCAGCGTGGCTACTTCTATCGGGGAGGCACTCATGCTCGAAATTCGGCAAAAGCCCTCGCAATAGCCGGGAACCTGTCAATCAAACATCATTTTCTGATGTTCGAGGGACAAACTTTAGACTCGGACGGCAAGACTGTCTATAAACCATACAATCGCTTCCCTATCGGCGGATTTGCGCTGATAAGGCTCGCTATTGCGCCTTTCGGAGACAACCTATCCGCCAAAATATACGCCGCCCGAATGCTGATGCTGGCGCTCTTCGTCGCTGCCGCAGGTCTTGCCTATCTGTCGATATCGCGCATCGCCTCCAGCCGCTGGATCGCCCTAACTTCCGCGCTGCTGGCGTTCTCATCCGCCTACTGCCTGTACTACAGCGACAAGATTCACAACGAAGTGATTATAGACCTCTTCGCGGTCATGCTGGCATTTCACGGAATGGCGGTATTTGAGCAAGAGAGGCGTTTCCGGCAGCTTATGCTCAAGGCGGGCGCAGCGCTATTCTTAGGTTGGCATGTGTACGCGCTGTTGCTGCCGTTCATCGCTTTCGGGCTGATGCGCGAACTCATCAAAACGTACTCAGGCGGTTCGGATTCCCCCTATACGGTACGCTGTCTAAAGCCTGCAGCGCTCTCTTTGATGCGCAGCCGCTATCTGACACTCGGCGTGGCCGCGATACTTTTCGGCGTTTCGATACTCGCCTTCAACTTCACAAATGAATACTTCGCGCTGGACCGCGAAACCCCGCTGACCGAAACGCCCTCGTTCATATCAGTTATGAACCGCACAGGCATCGATCTAATAGCAAAATATGACGATTGGACGTCTTGGCCCGTCTTCCCGGAGCGTCAACTTTACCGCATCGGCGTAATGTCTCTGCCCTACGCGCTCTCATCGTCATACGCCTTGGAGCATAGGGCGTTATACAACCCAATGGATGAGATGCCGCGATTACTTGTCATACTAGGAATAGCGGCGTCGGGCGCTAGTCTGATTGGGTTGCTGTTCTTCCGTCGGCACAAAATCCTGCTGGCTTCCCTGGCGCTGAGCGGCTTCTGTTGGGCGCTGCCATTGCGCCACAACACCGCGCTTGCGTGGCACGACTACGAATCCGTATTCTACATAGGCGTCCCTCTAACGCTGTTCTCACTCGCCTTGCTATGGCTGCGCAGGCTGTCAGGCGACCGGGTCGTCGTAGCGCTGTCCGTCGCAGCGATGCTGATATTCGTATTTTCCGCCTTGCGAATGGCGCAGATAAACAATGTCGACAATCAAACGGGCGAACTCCATAAAGCCACAATCGCCGACTTTGAAGTCATCCGCAAGATAGCAGACAAAGGAGAGGCGATACAGACTAACGTCTTGCCTAAATTTCACATAAAGATGAGGCATTTGACCCCTTACTACCTCGCGGGAAGAGCCATAATGTACGGAAACGAAACTGTGACGGATACACGCCAACCCGACTTTGCGGTTACCGGCGTGCGCCTAGACGGCATCGCCTCGCTCACGCCGCAAAATAGAATGGTATTCCTTTACGAATGGGATGCCTACCACCATCATATCGATGAAATGATAGCGCAGGCGGGCGAACCGCTAATAGGCTCCGACTTTGACGTGTATCTCACCGACAATACGCTGATGTATATCAAAGACGCTTGCCGCCTGGATGATACTAAGGCGATTTTCTTCTTGGCGCTATATCCCGCCCACGAAATCGACTTGCCACAAGAACGCAGGCAGCACGGCTTCGACAACCTCGACTTTCTCTTCGAGGATCAAGTCATTCGGCGCGGCGAGCGCTGTATCGCCATAGCGCCGCTCCCGGAATATGACATCGCGCGCATACAAACCGGCCAGTTCATTCAACAGGCAGACGGCTCATATGAACACTTGTGGGAAGGCGAAGTCCGTCTGACGGAGGCAGCGCATTGACACTCTTGCCGATGCAAGCGCTCAAAACTGCCGCTTGCAGACTCGCTTCTTTGCAGCAACGGGCTTGGCTGCCGCCGGTTTTACTGCTGCTTGCGCTCTCATCCGTGTTCCTGTTCGGCGGCGACCACCGCGGCTACTTCTATCGAGGGGTGTCTCACGATACGATTTCATCAGAACGAATGGCAATGATCGAGAACTTGTCTCTCGATCATAATTTTCTGATGTTCAGAGGTTATAGTTTAGACACAGACGGCAAGCCTGCTTACAAACTATACAACCGCTTCCCCATCGGCGGTTATGCGCTGATTAAGCTGACAAATCTGCCTTTCGCCGACGATATGTCAGCCAAAATCTACGCCGCGCGAATGCTGATGCTGCTGTTCTTCGCCGCCGCCGCCGTCCTCGCCTACCTATCCCTGCGCCGCCTCGCCTCCAACCCATGGATCGCGCTGACGGCAACGCTGCTGGCGTTCTCTTCTCCCTTCTGCCTCTACTACAGCGATATGATTTCCAGCGAATTCATAATAGACCTGTTCGCGATGCTGCTGGTCTTTCACGGAATGGTGATATTTGAGCAGGAAGGGCGCTTTCTGCAGCTCCCAATCAAGGCGTGCATAGCGCTGCTTTTGGGTTGGCATGTGTATGCGCTGCTGCTGCCGTTCATCGCTTTCGGGCTAATGCGCGAACTTATCAAGGCGCGCTCAGGCGTTTCACCCATATCCCGCCCATTGCAGCGCCTAAAGCATACAGCGCTCTCTTTGATGCGCAGCCGCTATCTGACCGTCGGTGCAATCGCGCTGCTTTTCGGCGTTTCCGTGCTGACCTTTAACTTCACAAACGAATATCTTGCGCTGAACCGCGAAACTCCGCTGACCGAACTGCCTTCATTCAAGTCGATGATGAACCGCACAGGCGCCGCGCCGGATATCGACAAGGAAAAGCCCGGCTATCTATCTTGGCCCGCTTTTACGGAGCGTCAGTTTTACCGCATCGGCGCGATGTCCCTGCCATTCCTGCTCTCCCCCCCATTCGTCTTGGAGAACATATCCACCTACAACTTCAGCGCTCCGCAGATAGCGAAAGCGCCGTCGCGATTATTTATCATATTCGGAATAGCAGTGTCCGTCGCAAGTCTGATAGGATTGCTGTACATCCGCCGCCACAAAATCCTGTGGGCTACCCTGGCGCTGAGCGGCTTCTGCTGGGCGCTGCCAATGCGCCACAACACCGCATTCCCGCTCCATAACTTCGAAGCCATATTCTACATAGGCGTTGCGCTGACGCTATTCTCACTCGCCTTGCTATGGCTGTATAGGCTGCGAGGCGAGCGGATCGTCGCGGCGCTGTCCGTGGTCGCGCTGCTGGTATTCGTCGCATCCGCCTTGCGGATGGCGCAGCCAATCTTCGACGCTGAAACATTTGAAGTCCATAAAGCGATGTTCGCCGATCTGGAAGCCGTGCGCGATATGACCGGCAGCGCGGAAAAAGTGATATGGGCTAACACAATACCCGGCGAGGCGTTTTCACCCGCTCTCTACTACCTCTCCGGAAGAATCGCAATTTTCAATAGAGCCGAAACGGTGCCGTCCGCGCGCCCAACCGACCTTGTGCTTACGAATATGCGCCTAGACGGACTCGCTTCGCTCACGCCTCGGAATCAAGCGCTGTTCCTTTACGAATGGGATGACCACCGCAGACACATAGACGAAATCACAGCGCAAGCGGGCGAACCGCTAATCAGATCCGTTTTCGATGCGCATCTCATAGGCAACAAGCTAATGTACGTCAAAGACGCTTGCCGCCTGGATGACACTAATGCGCTTTTCTTTTTGGCGCTATATCCTGTCAACGAAAGCGATTTGCCCGCCGAGCGCAGGCAGCACGGCTTCGATAACCTCGACTTTCGCTTTGAGGATCAGGCGGTTCGACGCGGCGAGCGTTGCATCGCCATAATGCCCCTACCAAGGTATGACATTGAGCGCATATACACCGGCCAGTACATCCAACGGGCGGACGGCTCATTCGAACACCTCTGGGAAGGCGAAATCAGCTTGACGGAGATGTCGCCTTGACACTCTTGCCGACGGAAGCGCTCAAAACATTCGCTCACAAAATCGCTTCCCTGCAAAGCCGCGCTTGGCTGCCGCCGGTTCTGTTGCTGCTCGCGCTCTCATCCGTGTTCATATTCGGAGGCGAGCGCCGCGGCTACCTCTATCGGGAAATCCCTCACTATGAACAGTCGGCGAAAAATATGGCAATAGCCGAGAACCTGTCAATCAATCATCATTTTCTGATGTTCGAGGGACAAACATTAGATCCAGACGGCAAGACTGTCTACATACCATACAATCGCTTCCCCATCGGCAGTTATGCGCTGATTAAACTGGCGATTCTGCCCTTCGGGGACGACCTGTCAACTAAAATCTACGCCGCCCGAATGCTGATGCTGCTGTTCTTTGCCGCCGCCGCAGTCCTGGCATACTTGTCGATGCGCCGCATCGCTTCCAGCCGATGGATTGCGCTAACCGCCGCGCTGCTGGCGTTCTCTTCTCCATACTGCTTATATTACAACGACGCCATTTCCGGCGAAGTGATTGTAGATCTGTTCGCAGTGTTGCTCGCCTTTCACGGGATGGTGATTTTCGAGCAAGAAAGGCGCTTCCGACAACTCCTACTCAAGACCTGCATAGCGTTGCTTTTCGGATGGCATGTGTATGCGCTGCTACTGCCGTTCATCGCTCTTGGGCTGATGCGCGAGCTTGTCAAGGCGCGTTCAGACGTTTCCGACTCGCTCAATGTAGCGCGCAACCTAAGGACTGCTGCGTTATCACTGATACGCAGCCGCTATCTAACGCTCGCAGTGGCAGCGCTGCTTTTCGGCATTTCGGCGCTGACCTTTAACTTCACAAACGAATACCTTGCGCTGAACCGCGAAACTCCGCTGACCGAACTGCCTTCGTTCAAGTCTATGACGCTCCGCACAGGATTTGCCGCAAGAGAGCCTCGCAGCCATCTGTCTTTGCCCGAATTTCCGAAGCGTGAATTTTATCGCATCGGCGCGATGTCGTTGCCCTACGCATTCACTCCACCGTCCGTGTCATTCATTAATACGATTCACAGCGGCGTGCCTTCGCTATCACTTGCCATATTAGGAATCGCGGTGTCCGGCGCGAGCCTGATAGGATTGCTGTTCGTCCCTCGTCATAAAATTCTGCTGGCTGCCCTGACGCTGACCGGCTTCTGCTGGACGCTTCCAATGCGCCACAGCGCCGCAGACCCGCGCCATAGCTTCGAAGCCGTATTCTACATAGGCGTTGCGCTAACGCTATTCTCGCTTGTCTTGCTGTTGCTGCGCAGGCTGGCGGGCGAGCGGATTATAGCCGCGCTGTCCATAATGGCGCTGCTGGTATTCGTCGTCTCAGCTTTGCGGATGTCGCAACTAAACAACCCCAAACAAACGGACATATTCCATAAAGCGGCAATCGCCGATTTTCAAACCATCCGCAGTTTGACGGACGTCGGGAGTTTGATACATACGGCCGCTATTTCCGAATTTTCTGAATGGACTCTAACCATCAATTACTACCTTACCGGAAGAATTGGAATATCCGCAAATGAAACCGCGCCGTCAGCGCGCCCGCCCGACTTTGTAATTACACGCGTGCGCCTAGACGAACTCACTTCCCTCACCCCGCAAAATCAAATGATATTCCTTTACCAATGGGGTGATTACCGCGCGCGCATAGACGAAATCATAGAGGCCCAAACGGACGAGCCGCTAACCCGCCACCGCTTTGATGTATATCTCAACCGCAACACCCTACTATATGCCAAGGACGCTTGCCGCGGGGATGACATCACCGAAAAATTCTTCCTAAGAGTGTATCCCGCATACGAAAGTGACCTGCCCGCCGAAAGCAGGCAGTACGGCTTCGACAACCTCGACTTTCGCTTTGAGGATCAGGGGGTTAGGCACGGCGGACGCTGCATCGCGATAGCCACCCTTCCAAGCTATGACATCGAGCGCATATACACAGGCCAGTACATCCAACGCCCAAACTCAACCGCGCGCCAGTGGGCAGTCCAACTGATTGATGGTAAACTGAGACGCATAGACGAAATCATAGAGCAGGCGGGCGAGCCGATAATCCGCTCCGACTTTGAGGTGCATCTCAGCGACGACGCGCTGATATACGCCAAAGACGACTGCAGCGTTGCCGATACCGAGGCCGTCTTCTTCTTGGCGCTATTCCCTGTCGACGAAATCGACCTGCCCGCCGAAAGCAGGCGGCGCGGCTTCGACAACCTCGACTTTCGCTTTGAGGATGAGGTGGTTCAGCGCGGCGAGCGCTGCATCGCCATAACGCCCCTCCCAAGATATGACATTGAGCGCATATACACCGGCCAGTACATCCAACGGGCGGACGGCTCATTCGAACACCTGTGGGAAGACGAAATCAACCTGACGGAGATAGCGCCTTGACACTCATGCCGACGGCAGCGCCTAAAACATTCGCCCACAGAATCGTTTCTCTGCAAAGCCGCGCTTGGCTGCCGCCGGTTCTGTTGCTGCTGGCGCTCTCATCCGTGTTCATATTCGGCGGCGAGCGCCGCGGCTACTTCTATCGGGCAGGTCCTCATGGGCATCTCTCGGCGGAGCATCTGACGGCAGCTAATAATCTGTCCAGCGAACATCGATTTCTGATGTTCATGCGTCAGACTCTAGACATAGACGGCAAGACTATTTATCAGCCATACTACCGCTTCCCTATCGGCGGATTTGCGCTGATTAAGTTGGCGATCCTGCCTTTCGGAGACGACTTATCTGCCAAAATCTACGTCGCGCGGACGCTGATGCTGCTGTGCTATGCTGCCGCCGCAGTCCTCGCCTATCTATCGCTGCGACGCCTCGCTTCCAGCCGCTATATCGCTCTGACGGCAACGCTACTGGCGTTCTCGTCCGCCTATTGCTTGTACTACGGCGACATCATTCAAACCGAATCGATGATGGATCTATTCGCGGTTATGCTGGTCTTTCACGGGATGGTGATTTTCGAGCAGGAAGGACGATTTCTGCAGCTTCCGATAAAGACGTGCATAGCGCTACTCTTAGGCTGGCATGTATATGCGCTGCTGCTGCCGTTCATCGTCTTCGGGCTGATGCGCGAGCTTGTCAAGGCGCGCTCAGGCGCTTCCCCTTCATCCCACGCATTATATCTCTTAAGGCATACGGCGCTCCCTTTGCTGCGCAGCCGCTACCTGACGCTCGGCGTGGTCGCGCTGCTTTTCGGCATTTCGGCGCTGACCTTTAACTTCACAAGCGAATACTTCGCGCTAAACCGCGAAACTCCGTTGACCGAACTTCCATCATTCAAGTCTATGGTGGACCGCACAGGCCTCAGCTCAAATCTCACAAATGCAAGAGAAAGCGTGCTCAGATATCTGCATTGGCGCGATTATTCTGAGCGCCAGTTTCACCGCGTCGGCTTAATGTCCCTGCCCTACGCTTTCTCCCCGTCATTCGTGGATCACGATCTCAGAGTGCTGCGATTATCCGTCATATTGGGAATAGCAGTGTCCATCGCCAGCCTGATTGGGTTGTTGTTCATCCGCCGCCACAAAATCCTATGGGCTACGCTGGCGCTGAGCGGCTTCTGCTGGAACATCGCAATGCGCTACAACACTGCATTCCCGTATCACCAGTTCGAAGCCTTGTACTACATAGGCGTTGCGCTGACGCTATTCTCGCTCATCTTGCTGGGGCTGAACAGGCTGCCGAATGAGCGGCTTATCGCAGCGTTGTCCATTGCCGCGCTGCTGATATTCGGATTTTCAGCCTTGCGAATGTCACAACTGGACAACCCCAGTCAAACCGTCGAACTTCACAAAGCGGCAATCGCCGACTTTGAAGTCATCCGCAGCATGACGGACGGGAAAGCGATACTGACTCACGCTATGCCTAAATTTCACGATAGTATAAGTGTTTTCAATTACTACTATCTCTCCGGCAGCGTCATAATAAATGGATACGAAAACGTGTCGACCGCGCGCCCACCCGACTTTGTTGTTACGGGCATGCGCGCAGACGGGCTCGCTTCGCTCGCGCCGCAGAATCGAAAAGTGTTTCTCTACCGATGGGAAGACTACCACGGATACATAAACGAAACCACAGAAGCGGGCGACCCGCTAATCCGCGCCGACTACGATGTGTATCTCAACGGCAATACTCTGATATATGTCAAAGACGCTTGCCGCTGGAGTGATATTAAGCCGTTCTTCTTCCTGGCGTTATATCCTGCCGACGAAAGCGATCTGCCCGAAGGGAGCAGACAGGGCGGCTTCGAAAACCTTGATTTCCACTTTTACGACAACGGCATATGGCTAAACTATGAGCGGTGCGCTTGCAGAGTCCAACTCCCGGACTATGACATCGCGCGCATATACACCGGACAGTACATCCAACAGGCGGACGGCTCATTCGAACACCTGTGGGAAGGCGAAATCTACTTGACTCAATAAGGCGCGCTATTCCCTGTTGCTGCCTACAGGCTGTTCATGGTTATGCCCACACACAGATACGAAACAACGCCGCCGGCTACGCTTTCAAGAATTCCTGACGCGTCGCCGGCGTCTTTCACAAGCCCTGCACAGAACGGGGGCGATGAACCATCGTCCGATGCTATATCGGCGCTGATTGCCCCTGCCCTGCTTACTTGCGTGTGATGCGCCTTAACATCGACTGCTGTGCCATAGCCTTGCGCCCCGCCGTTCGAACCCCGAATCGACGCATAACCCGCGCGCTCCGAGTTTGCGGTTTGCGCGCGGGCTGCGAATTCCAGGACAGCGGACAGCGGCGTTGATTAAGCGTTAGACACGCCTGCTCACGCGCCGCCGCCCGCGGTTGCGCCTTTAGCTTTTAGCGGGCTGCTCTTCGGCGTCGTCGAACTCGTCCAGGTCGGGCATTAGCACGAATTCGGGGTAGGATTCCATCCCCAGTTCGCCGACGTCCTGGCCTATCCGCTCGACATCAGGCTCTACGCGGACGCCTATCGTCTTGTCGATGAGCCACCATACCACCCACGACGCTGCGAAGGCGAACACGCCCACTGAGACGATGCCCAGAAGCTGTATGTGAATCAGTCCGCCGCCGGCGATGCAGGCAGCGACGGTGCCCCATGCGCCCGCCATCAGGTGGGCCGGCACGGCGCCAACCACGTCGTCCAATTTCACCTTTTCCATCAGCTTCAGGCCGGCTATGCAGATTACGCCGCCGATTACGCCGATGATGACCGACCAGAAGTGGGTTGTGATGTCCGGCGCGGCGGTGATGGACACCAGCCCCGCTATTGCGCCGTTGAGGCCGGCGAACAGGTCTATGCGCCCAAGCAGCGGACGCGAGACCGCCAAGCCGGCAATCGCTCCGGCGGCGGCGGCCAAGTTGGTGTTGACCAGCACGATGCTCATCGCCACGGCGTCGGCGGCGCTGCCCAGCGCAAGCTGAGAGCCGCCGTTGAAGCCGAGCCAGCCGAACCAAAGTATGAACACGCCCAGCGTTACCATCAGTATGTTGGACGGCGGCGTTGCCCTGACCGTTCCGTCGCGGCGAAACTTGCCGAGTCTGGGTCCAAGCACAAGTATGCCGGCGAGCGCCGCCCAGCCGCCCGTGCTGTGTACTATCGTGGAGCCGGCGAAGTCCACGAATCCAAGGTCGGCAAGCCAGCCGCCGCCCCATGTCCACGCGCCCACGACGGGATACAGAACCGCAGTTAGCACCAGCGTGAACAGGAAGAACGACCACATCTTGACGCGTTCCGCCAGCGCGCCGGATATTATCGAGGCGGTGGTAGCCACGAATACCATCTGGAAGAACCAGTCGGACATGTATGAGTAGCCGTTGTCAATCACCGCGCCGAGCGCCGCTTCGTTGCCTCCCAACAGGCTTAATTCATCGGCGGACGGCCCGTAAGTGAGCCTGAGCGAGCCGATGAGGTTAGGGATGCCGTAGTCCACGCCGACGTACATTAGGTTGTAGCCGATGAAGAAGTACGCCAGCCCCGCAATGGAGTATATGCCGATGTTCTTGAGGCAGATCATCGCGGCGTTCTTGGTGCGAACCGAACCCGCCTCGAGCATCGTGAAGCCCGCGCACATCCACATAACAAGCGCGCCCCAGATGAGGAACGCGAATGTGTTGAAGACGAAGGCGGTCTCCCCGTCCACGGCGGCGTGCGCCACGGACGGGCGCAGGAAGAACGCCGTGAGCAGCGCAAGGCTAATCGCCGCCGCAATGACGAGCGGGCGTCGTGTGAGAATGGCCGTTAGTCGCATAAATATCCGTCCTTTCAGTTCCGTTTTGTAGGTTCTACTTGGATGACATCGGGCGGAACCGCCGCCAATCCCGCAGGCGAATCGGTTGAATACGCCAAGCCAAATTAGCGGCAGAACGCCCCGCGAGTCAAGCGAATGCTTCGCGCGGTCGAGCGCGGCGCATTCTACATCGTCAGCTTCTTGTAGAGGTACAGCAGGCGCGATGGGAGCTCATAGATGTCGTCCAGCACCTCATAGCCCATATCGCTGCACATCGTCTTAAGGTAGTCGTGGCCGTTCTTGTCCACGGTGAGCGCAAAGGCGTTGATGCCCTTGTTCTTTGCCTCGTCAAGCGCCATCTTGGTGTCGTGAACGGCGTACTCTTTCTCAACGCCCTCGCGGCTGTATCCCCTATCCTGCGGCCTGCCGTCGCTGATGAGGAACATCAGCTTGGTGCGCGCATCCTGCTTGTCGAGCTTGTAGGTAGTGTGGCGAATGGCCGGGCCCATCCGTGTGGCGTGCAGCGGCGCGACGCGGTCTATGCGCTTTTTGACCTTGTCCGAGAAGTTTTCGTCCAAGTCCTTGATGGTGTAGAACTCCACATTTTCCCTGCCGTAGCCGGAGAAGCCGTAGATGCCGTAGAGATCGCCGATGGCTTCCAGGGCGTTGATTAGCAGCACGATGGCTTCTTTCTCGACGTCTATGATGCGCTTGTAGGAGCGGCGCATCGCTTCCCCGCGGCGGGTTCGCAGCCAAACCATGTACTCTACCGGGTCGTCGGGGGCGTCCCAGTCGTCGGCGTTCTTCTTGTTGTCGTCGATAGCCTCGGCGGTGGATGCGCTGGTGTCCAGCAGGAACGCTACCGCAACATCGCGTTGCACCTTGTTGCGCCGCCAGTAGAACTTATCGCTGGGACTTGCGCCCGTCTTCATATCGACGAAAGCCTCGATGATGTCGTCGATGTCGATCTCTTCGCCGTCCTCAAGCTTGCGGACTTTGCGGAACATCTCCGGCACCATCATCTCGAACTGGCGGCGTATCTGCGTTACCAGCGAGCCGTAGTTGCCGAGCGTGTTGCCGTAGTATGAGGGATCGCCTTCCTGCATCGTCTTTTGGCGCACGATGCACCAGCGCGGCTTGTAGTCTTCGGCGCGGAAGTCCCACTCGTCGTACACGAAAGTCTGCGGCTCGCTCGCCTCAAGCGCGCCGCCGTCTTCGTCCACATGCACCAGCGGCCCCTGCCCGAACTCAGGCGATTGGGGCGCGTCAACGCCCGCCTCTTTCATCAGGTTGTTCGCCATAACATTGCTGGACTGCTGGATTTCGCCCTGCGTTGCCTGCAGCTCAAGCTCGGCGCTGTTCTGCAAGAGTTCCTCAAGCTGCTCTTGCGTGATAGGCTCGCCGCTCGCCTGTCCGCCTTCGTCGTTCTGCATCCTGAGCTGCTCCAGAAGCTGCACAAGCTCAGGCTTGAAATCGCCCCTGAACTCCACTTCATCGGTGGATTCGTATTCCTGCTCGCCGTCGGGACGCACCTGCATTTCCATGCCCTGGGCTATCTGCTGCAACAGCGATTCCATATCGTCAGGGTCGGCGTACTCTTCCTGCTGGTCGTCGCCCATATCAACATCTTCCCAATCCTCAGGCGGGATCTCTTCGTTGGGGATCTGCGATATGATGGCGTAGATGCGCAGCGTGGCTTCGGCGGTATCCTCTACGGCGGCTTCGGGGTTGAGCACCTGCCGTATGATGCGCCCAATCTGCTTGGCTTCCTCGACGTATTCCTGCGGCGCGGGCAAGCCTTCGAACTGCTGCAGGCTGAGCCTGACCAGAAACTCCACCATCGCTTGGCGCATCGGCAGTTCGGTTATGTTGGGGCGCTGCGGCAGCGAGTCGATCTGAATTTCGGTATAGGGACGGCGTATGCCGCGATACTCCACCTTGACGCGCGCGTCCAACCGCGCATCCTCGACCACGGTGTATATGTCGAGCGCCAGCTTGCGGTCGTCGAACAGGTCGAAGAAGCGCTGAGCGTCGGTGAGCCACGCCTCTTCCACGCTTTCGGCGTCGATTTCGGGCATCGCCTGCGCCTGCGTGGACACCACTTTTTGGCGCGCGAGTTCGTGGCGTAGATCGTTGAACATCGCCGACGGGCGGTCGAACTCGAACCAGAAGCTGCCGAACTCAAGGTGCGCTACCTGATGGGTGGACACCACCTTGAACCAATTGAAGTTCTGCATCTTGGTGATGTAGCGGTCGACCAGCGACGGCACAAACACCGTGGAGCCTTCGGTTGAGGGCGATTCGTTGGACACCCAGCCGATGTTCTTGTCCGCGAGTTCGCCGCTTTCCGCCAGCTTGATGTCTGCGCCTGCCAGCGCGCGGCAGTACATTTCCATCACATCTTTGATGCGCGCGAACTCCACGCCCGAAGACAGCGTTTCAAGCATCTCTTCGGAGCGCGCCGATTCTATCTTGAAGTACGCAAGCCCGCCGTCGGCGTTCTGCGTCAGGATGTTCAGCCCTTCGGCGTACCACTTCTCAAGCTGCGACATCGTGAGCTTGTCCAGCGCTTGCGGGCAAGACTTGATGAACTCCGGCGCCGCGGCATGCGAGCAGCCCAGCAAGCCTTCCGCAAGCGTGAGGATCTGTTCGTGATTGTGCGTGTCTATCTGAGACAATGCGTTGGAAGTCTCAAGCATTACACTGGGTATGTTGGAGCCGCCATTCTTGACGAGTTGCTCCGATAGGTTAAGGAAGCGCATGCGCTGAGTGCTTTCAATGCGGGGCAGCGCGCGCGCGCCGGACTCGAAGAAGCTCTTGATTTCGCGCCAGCCCGAATCCACCAGCGTAGATGCCAGCGCTATGAACGCCGATCTGTCTTCGCCTATCAGCGGGAAGAGCTGCTGCCCAAGCGTGAGGCATTCCGACGACAAGTCGTATGAGCGATGGGACAGCGCGTCCAGGAACTTGGCGAACCGTTCCATTTCCGGGAAACTGAGGTCTTCGAGCAGCGCGGGGCTGCACTGAAAGAACTTGCACGCCAAAGTGCTGGACTTCCATGTGCCTTTGTACAAGCCGCAGCCTAGGTTCGCCCAGCTCTCTATGTGCCGCGATCGCAGCTTGCTCATCGTGCCGGGGCTCGCCTCAAAGTACGCCGCCGCAAGCGTGGGGGACTCTTTGCAGAGCGTCTTGCCGCAGTCCGTCCATTTGAAGAAGTAGTTCAAGGGCATGTAGCCAAGCACGCGCGCGCTCACCTTGTAGAACTCGGCGGCGGCTTCCCAGGAGCGCACCGTCTCTTTGGCGATGTCCAAGCCCGCATTCGCCCAGTCCGCCATCTGCGCCTCTGTGAGGTTGGGCGGCATCTGCGCTTGCGCCTTGTCGAATTCGTTGGCGACCGAGGCCGGATACTTCCCAAGCTCGGCCTTGATCTCTTCTAGCATTGGTGCTGAATGTGTGTTCAAGGCGTCTCCTTCAATGGGGTTTCGAGCAACTGCAGAAATCGGCGCAAGATCCGAGCCGTCGCCCCAAAAATAATGTGTCCATTATACGCAAATGCCGGGGCGTTTCGGATGTCGCCATCTACTATGCGGATCTCATCGCGGCTGTTGGCGCGATCCATCAGCGCGGACAGCGGAACCTCCACCACTTCGGCGACCTCCATTTCACTGGGGCTGAAATCATACGGGTATGGGATAGTGGCGGCGTATGGGCTGATGAGGTAGCGGCTGGTGGTAGGCGCATCGTCAAGCGCGCCCAAAACCTCGACATCCTGCGGACGGACGCCCATCTCTTCATGCGTTTCGCGCAAGGCGGTGTCAAGCAGCGTAGCGTCTTCCGGATCCATCCTGCCGCCGGGGAACGAAATCTCGCCCTTGTGGTCATCTACCCTATCGGAGCGCTTATTTAGCAGCACGCAGTATTCCCCGTTCTTGCGATAGACAAGCGTCAGCACCGCCGCGGGCGTAAGCGCCGGGTCGTCTATGGCGTTCTTGGGATTAGCCGCTAGTATGCGCTTGATTGTTTGCGTGAATGCGTCGCCCACAGCGGACGGGCTCCGATTTTCTGACTTATCGTAGTAGTCTCTATGCGTTCCGATACGCCTCTTCCAAGCCGGCGATGTCTATCCGTTGCATCTGCATCATAGCGTCCATCACTGCCGGCGCTTTTGCCGGATCCCTTGTGAGTTCCTCGATCGCGGCGGCCGGCACCACCTGCCACGACAGCCCGAACCGGTCTTTCACCCAGCCGCACATCTGCGTTTCGCCGCCCTCGGATAGCGCATCCCAGTAGTGGTCGACCTCTTCCTGATCCTCGCAGTTAATCACGAAAGACACCGCCATCGTATAATCCACGCCCGGCCCGCCGTCAACCGCGCTGAAACGCTGCCCTTTCAACTCGAACTCCACGATAGCGGCGCCGGCTGCCAGATCGAAATCGTTGACCACGCGCGAATTGGGGAACAAGCCGACATAAAAGCCCGCCGCTTCCCGCGCGCGCCCGTCGAACCATAGGCACGGCGCTATCTTTGCCGTCTGCGTATCCGCCATACTTGGATTTTCTCCCTAAATCGCCGAGTTTGCTTTCGGCTTACTCGAAGATGGAAGCGATTATCTCTTCGATGCTTTTCTGAACCGAGGCGTCGTCGGTAACCGCCCAGTTGATTGCGACCTGGCAGGCGCGGCGTGGCGCGATGCCCTGCGCTATGAGTTTGCCGGCGTATATCAGCAGCCGTGTGCTGGCGCCTTCGCCCAAGCCGTGTTCGCGCAGATTGCGCACCTTTTCGCCGAGCTTGGCGAGCTGAAGCGCGTCATCCGCGCTGCAACCCGATTCGTGTTCCACAATCTCAGCCTCTATATCGCGCGGCGGATAGTCGAACTCGATGGACACGAAGCGCTGGCGCGTGCTGTGCTTGAGGTCTTTCAGCGCGCTCTGATAGCCGGGGTTGTACGACAGGATGAGCAGAAAGCCGTCCGCCGCCTCTAGCAGTTCGCCGCGCTTTTCAACCGGCAGAATGCGCCGATGGTCGGTGAGCGGATGTATCAGAACCGTAGTGTCTTTGCGCGCCTCCACGATTTCGTCGAGGTAGCAGATGCCGCCCGCCTTGACTGCGCGCGTAAGCGGCCCGTCGATCCAAACCGTGGAATCACCCTCCAGCAGGTAGCGCCCCACCAGGTCGCTGGCGGTCAAGTCTTCGTGGCAGGCAATCGTTACGAGCGGCAGATTATCGCCCTCGGGCCTTTCTACGCCTCTGCTATCCGCCTGCTTGATCTGCGTGAGCGGCTGCCCAAGCCTATACGACATATACTCCACAAAGCGCGTCTTGCCGCAGCCGGTGGGTCCCTTGAATATCAGCGGAATTCGCTGCTGATACGCAGCCTCGAAGAGTTCCACTTCGTCCCCAACCGCCACATAGTACGGCTCTTCGGTTAGGTGATACTCCTCTATGATGTAGCTGCGATAGAGTGTTGTGGTTGATTGCGTCATATTGTAAGCCTGCGCTCCTTAACGAGTAGTAACCCTGCCGTTCCACAATTCCCGAACTTGGGCATCCAGCCGTTCTAGGCTGTCGGAGTTGTCTATTACCACATCGGCGTATTCTACGCGCTGCGATTGGGGCATCTGCGAGTCGATGCGCGCGCGCGCCGTGTCCGCGTCCATATTGTTGCGCGCCTGCAGACGCCTTATCACATCCTCTTCGGGCGAAGTGGTTACCCATACCTCATTCACAAGCCCCGTCCACTGCGCCTCGATCAGCAGCGCCGCCTCCAAAACCGCCGCGCGGCCGCCCTGCCGCTCCACGGCGGCGAGCCGTTCCTCCGCAAGCGCGTATATGCGCGGATGCGTGATAGCGTTCAGCCGCTTGAGCGCGTCCGCGTCGCTGAACACGATGCCGCCCAGCGCGCGGCGGTCGATCTCGCCATCCGCCGCCACAACCCGCTCGCCGAAAGCGCTCACCACTTCCCGCCAGCCGTCGGTATGCGGCTTATAGATCTCGTGTCCCAGCAGATCCGCGTTCACGATAGCGGCGCCCAGCCCCTCAAGCAATTTGGATACCTGAGTTTTGCCGGTGCCGATGCCGCCCGTCAATCCGATTGTGAACATAACACTTCGCCATTTGAAAAATCCATCACATTCTAACAAGCAGACTATAAAAGGGTCAACATACTACAGGCTTAGCCGCCCTACTTGGCAAGAGCGATAGCGGCGGCGCAAGTCCGGCGCATCAAACCCATCGCTCTCACACGCACAATTGATATGTGTCAGCGCTAAATTCTGAGATAATCGAGATAGCGGAATTGCCGCACATCCGCTCATCTTGCCACTACCGGCTCCGATGCTGGAGTAATAGTTCTTACCCTGTTTCCCGCAGGATCCGTATAGTAAGTATGAGCGCGTATGCTGACGCCGATGTCGTCCGACGACGGAATGTATTGGTAACCCAAGCAAGCGCTGCTAAAAGCGCCGCCCCAGCCTTCGGCATCGCTCCCCCGCTGCCATTCCCACCACCCGCGCTCCGTAAAGCCCGCCTTGCGCGTCGCCTCGGACAGCGCAACCGTGAACGGCTCGCCTACCACCGGCGCGCCCTCGCTGACGATAGCGGCAGGCGTTGCGTTCATCATCCAGCGCCGCTCGTCATAGGAAAACTCCGCAAAGCGTTCCTCCACCCAATCAATGGACTTGTTGGTATCGAAGGGCATCCACAGATTAGAGCCTATGCGAACCGCATAGCGTGCCCGAAGAAGCGCCTCAGCCTCGCTTGCGGCCGGCGGATATGGAATGAAGTTGACGCCGCGCCGCTCCAAGTAGTCAACCGGCGGATTGCGTTCATGCGCGATTATGCGGACGCTGTTGGGCGGCACATCCGGGTTGCGCGCAACCGCCTTGTCCGTCAGCCCGCATACATCGATAACCGTCAGATTAGACAGGTAATAAGGCATAATGCCGATGCGCCCCGACGACGTCACCGCGTCATGGGGGATCAGCCCGCGCGCCACTCCCTCATAATGCCGCCACGACTCGATCCTTAATTCGGCGAACTTCCCTGTCTCCCCGAACCTGAAGCCCACATAGCGGCTGTTGATCAGCCATCTGCCGGCGTCGGCGAGGCCGCTGATCCGCTCCATTCCCGGCGCGCGGAGCAGCCAGCCCGCATTCTGTTTGTTGAGTTCAACATCCGAGTAGCCGCTGCGCTTAGACTCGAACAGCAGCGCCGCCTGCATCCCGTTGGCGTAGAACATCACCGGGACAAACAGCAGCAGCGTCCATACCTGCGTACTGCGGAAAACCCTTGCCCGCATACCCACTTGCAGCGCGCGCGCCTTGCCCGCAACCCTGCCGCCCAAGCTTCCCAAATACAGCATGCCCTCTGCGGCGGGAAGCGCGAACAGCGGCCAGTAGAAGTCCAACGGACGCCACTCAAAATGATCCCCGCCCAGCCGCATCACGCTGAGCGCATGAACCCCGATGCACAGCAGCGCCAGCGCATACACGCCGTCCCGCGCATTGCGCCAGCGTACCCACGCCCCAACCAGCGCCAGCGGCCCCAGCAGATACAACCCCGTCTCCAGCGCGGCTACCGCATAGTAGTAGAAGCCCATATCCCACCACGGACGCACAAACTTGGCGTAGTAGGTGTTGGGCAGCCATTCGCCGTAGTATGCGTAACGAAACAGGAAATGGGCGGCAACCAATATCGCAAAAGGCGCGGCGAGCGTCAGCAGATCCCGCAACCCGTCCCGATCCAGGCTTAGCCGCCGCCGTCAACCAACCGCTGAACCGCGAACCATCCCAAGCAGACGGCGGCTATCAGAACGCCTTCCGGACGCGTCAGCACCGCAAGCGCAAGACTGAGCGACGCCGCAAGCAAGCCCCGCCCGCTGCTGCGATACAGGCTTAGGCATACAACCGCGCCGAGTACGAAAAATGTGAACTGCCGCGTCTCAAGCCCGCCGCCCGATGTCCATACGGCGAAAGTAGCGCTGCCGCACACCAACCCCAGCGCCATCCATGCCGCCAACCCGCGATGCCGCAGCCCCGGCATTCGCGCCGCCCACCACAGCATCACGGCAAGCGTCCCCGCCGTGAACCCCACCGAAAGCCAAGGCGCCGCATGCTCCGGCCTTATCCCCAGCGCCCCCCATATCGCCGCCAGCTCCAGCACCCAAAGGAAGTTCGTATAGCCTTCCACCCGCTCGCCGGGGTTGAACGCCAACCCATGCCCCTCCAGCAAATTGCGGGCATAGCGAAAGCTGATGAACGCGTCGTCGGTCAAGAACCACGATACGCTTGCGAACCACGCCAGCAGCGCCAGCCATACAAGGCATGCGGCGGCGTACAGAACAAGGCGCAGAGCGCGCGGCGGCGCGGCAAACATCATCCAAACATTCACGCCCCGCATTATACTATACCGCCGCGCTTTACCCGCAATCCCAACTTATCCCAAACCTTAACGGGTGAAATAGGGATTACCGCCGCCCGCCCTTTACCTTATAATAGGGGCGTTATAGGCTAGACGAGGTTAAGCAATGACATCAGCATACAGAGCCTTGCCGAGTGTAGAGCGGCTTCTGTCCGACGAGCGCGTAATCAGGCTAATTGAAACCCACTCCCGCCAAGTGGTGTTGGAGTTCGTCCGAAGCAGTCTAAACGACGCCCGCAGCGCAATCGCCGACGGCCGCGCCGCCCCCGACGCCGACGCAATCATCGCCGCCGTCGCCGCGCAAACTGAAGCGTCCCGCCGCCCCTGGCCCAGTCGCGTAATCAACGCAACTGGCGTAGCGCTGCACACCAACCTAGGCCGCGCCCCCCTGAGCGACGATGCGCTTAAGGCGATCCAGCGCGTGGCGCAAGGCTACAGCGAACTTGAGCTTGACCTCGCAAGCGGCAGGCGCGGCTCGCGCCAAGCGCGCATATCCGAACTTGTCAACCGCGCAACCGGCGCTGAAGCCGCGCTCGTCGTCAACAACAACGCCTCCGCCGTGATGCTTGGGCTTGCCGCGATCGCCGCCGGCAAAGAGGTCATCGTATCGCGCGGCGAAGCGGTTGAGATTGGCGGCGGATTTCGCATCCCCGATGTGCTACGTCAAAGCGGCGCAATCCTAATAGAGGTCGGAACCACAAACCGCACCTACGCCCGCGACTACGCCGCCGCCATCACCGCCGACACCGGCGCGCTGCTCGCCGTTCACGCCAGCAACTTCCGCGTAATGGGCTTCACGCACACGCCCCACATCGCCGAACTTGTAGAGATTGGCAAACGGCGCGGCGTCCCCGTGCTGCACGACCTTGGCAGCGGCTGTCTGCTCGACACCACCCCTTTCGAGCTTGCCCGCGAACCCATGCCGCAAGAAAGCGTCAGCGCCGGCGTCGGGCTATCGTTTTTCTCAGGCGATAAGCTTCTAGGCGGGCCGCAGGCGGGCATCATCGCCGGCAAGCGCGAACTCGTCGACATCGCAGCGCGCCATCCGCTTGCCAGAGCGATGCGCATCGATAAGCTCAGCATGGCGGCGCTCGCCGCAACGCTTACTCACTACATCCGCGGCGAAGCGCTCACTGCCATCCCCATATGGCGCATGATAGCCGCCCCCGCCGACGCCGTTAAAGCGCGCGCCGACGCTTGGGAGCGCAAGCTAGGATGCCCGCCGTCCGTATCCGTAGCGCCAACGCAATCCACCATCGGCGGCGGCAGTCTGCCCGGCGAAACCCTGCCGTCTTGGGCCGTAGCGATTGACTGCAGCGCGCTCAACGGCAGCGCAGAAGAGTTCGCCAAACGCCTGCGCCAAGCCGAAACCCCCGTGATAGGCCGCATCGAATCGGAGCGCATCCTGCTAGACCCGCGCACCGTGCTGCCAAGCGAAGACGATGCGCTGCTGCAAGCCTTGACGGATGCGCTGCAATCGCAAGGACGGCGCGAATGAACCTCTTCGACCACCGCTCCGAACAGCAGCTACAAGGCAAAGCGCCGCTCGCCGCACGAATGCGCCCGCGCTCATTCGACGAATACATCGGGCAAGACCACATCATCGGCGAAGGAAGCGTATTGCGCCGCAGCATAGAGGCGGACCGCCTGCCGTCAATCATACTTTGGGGACCGCCCGGCGCCGGCAAGACAACCCTCGCAAGCCTCATCGCCAACCTAACCCGCAGCCACTTCGAGCAGATAAGCGGCGTTGCGTCCGGCGTCGCCGACCTGCGCCGCGTCGCCGCCGAAGCCCGCCAGCGACTCGGCATGAGCGCCCAATCCACCATCCTGTTCGTGGACGAAATCCACCGCTTCAACAAGGCGCAGCAGGACGTCATCCTGCCCTATGTGGAAGACGGAACCCTAGTGCTTATCGGCGCAACCACCGAAAACCCGTCGTTTGAAGTAGTCTCCCCCTTGCTATCCCGCGCGCGCGTATTCGCATTGGAAGCGCTCACCGACGAACAGGTCAAGCGCATTGCGCAAACCGCCGCGGCCGACGCAGAACGCGGACTTGGCGCGCTGCAGCCCCGCTTAGACGAACAAGCGCTCAACGCATTGGTGAACCTCGCAAACGGCGACGCCCGAACCGCGCTCAACGCCCTGGAGCTTGCCGTATCCGCCGCCGCGCCCGACGCCGACGGCATGCGCCGCATAAGCCTCGCGATGGTGGAAGACGCCATGCAGCGCCGCTCCCTGCGCTACGACAAGGCGGGCGACCTGCACTACGATACCATATCGGCGTTCATCAAATCCGTGCGCGCATCCGACCCGGACGCCGCCGTATATTGGCTTGCGCGCATGCTGGAAGCGGGCGAAGATCCGCTATTCATCGCGCGTCGGCTCGTCATCCTCGCCAGCGAAGACATCGGAATGGCAGACCCGCACGGCTTGGTGGTTGCGGTAGCGGCGCAGCAAGCCGTTCACTTCATCGGCTTGCCGGAGGGACGCATCCCGCTCGCCGAGGCGACCGTCTATCTAGCCACCGCGCCCAAGAGCAACAAATCGTATATGGCGCTCAACGAAGCGATGCGCGATGTGCAACGAACCCGAAACGAGCCCGTGCCGCTGCATCTGCGAAACGCCGTCACCGGCTTGATGAAAGATATGGGCTACGGCGCCGGCTACAAGTACGCCCACGACTACGAAGGCGCCTACACTCCCACCCAAAACCTGCCCGCCAGCCTCAGCGATAGGCGCTACTACCGCCCCGGCAATCAAGGCTATGAAGCAAGAGTCCGCCAACGCCTGCAAACTTGGCGCAGCAAAGACAAGCCCGGCGCATCCTAACGGCGGCCGAGCTTGCTGCCCCGCCGCTTATTGATTTCCCGCGCAATCACGCTGGAGCAGCGTCATTCCTCTTGCGCCCCTGCGCCTTTGCGTTAAAATCCAAGTCGTCGCCCCCTTGCGTTGACACATCCACCGCATCATTGTAACCTTATCGCCCGACGGAGTTGCCGCACGCAGCCGTTTCAATTATCACGCTTTGCAGGAGACTAGCGCATGTGCACCTATGTTATCCAGAAATCGCAGATACGCGGAAGCGGCAAGGGAACGCCCGGCTGGATCCCCATCACCGAAGCGCGCGTGTACTACGATCACCCCTTCCACATGCCCACCGACCATACCCTCAACATAGACTTCGTGAACCAAGACCAGGGCATCGGCGCCCGCGTCGCCGTTGAACTCACCGCAGAATCGGCGCGCGCGCTCGTCAACGACATCCTAGCCGCGCTCGAAGAAGGCGGCGCCGCGCACGCCGCCGACTAAACCGCCCCGCCTGCCCCGCTACGACGCTGAAATCACCGAACGTCGGCCAAACCGCCCACGCCGGCGGCATATTGCGCCACTTGCGCCTTTGCGCTTAGAGGCCCTAACCCTTCTGCTCAAAGAAGTCGAGGTCTATCGCAAACGCCGCCGCAAGCATCAGCAGCCGAAAATCCTGCCCCACCGCGCTCTGATTGAACTCTACCCGAAATGTATCCGCGTCCGTGAACATCTCCCGCCCTATGCCGCCCCACTGCTTGGTTATCCGCCCCATCTCATTCCCCTGCGCCCCGCGCGCCACGAATGTGTACGGCCGAAACACGCTGCCCTCCAGCGACGCCAGCGCGCGGTCGTTGGCGTCGTTCACCGTGAACTTGCGCTTTACCACGCTAAGCTGGCGATTGAGCGTTCCAACCCGCCTACCGCCCTCGCTCACCCGCAGATGCGACTTGAGCCAATAAAAGTCGCGGCTCGCCTCGATAATCGGACTCCCCCCGCCGTCGACCACATGTATGGACAGCGGCCGATGCGTCCCCATAAACTGCCGCCGAATCGTCCCCGACTCTTCATAGGCGTACAGCAGCTGCGCCCCGTCCGGCGTTTGAACGCTGTATTTATTCTCCGTCTCAAACGAAGTGAACACCTCCACCATCTCCCGTTCCTGCCGAACCACAAGCTCCGAATGCTGCGTCAAGTCAACCATAGCAATGTCCTTAATCTAGCCCCCACTGAGTAACGCCCCTATTATATGCCATCCCCTGACGCTTGTCAGCATCCGTCAATCTCACCCCTTACTTTGCCCCCCTTGCGCCCCTGCGCTGAAAATTGCCTACAGATTTCCCCGAAATTCCCCAAATTCCCCCTTGACACACCCGTTCTATTTACTATAATAGACCGCATGACCATCGACGCAACCATACAACGACTCACCGGAGACGGCGAAATCATCGCCCAATTCCTTGTAGATACCCTGCAAGGCTACACCCGCGACGCCACCGTCAGCCACCGCCTCAAGTCCGCCGAGTGGCTTACCGCGTTCGGCCAACTCATCCCCGAATCAGCCATTCCCAAGTACGCAACTATTCGCCCACGCCCCAAGCCCGACAAGCGGGACAAACTCGACAAAAAGCCGAAGGTCACCGAAAAGCAAATCCTGCACTTCGATATCGCCCGCCTTATCAAGCAAGAAACCAACGACGGCGAAACCATCATCGAGTTCCTAATCAGGGTGATCTCCAAGATTGAGGAAACAGGCGAAAACTTCACCCCCGCCGTAAGAATGCGCGCCGCCCGCGAACTGCTAGTCAGAGGCTTCGGCGGCACGATCCCCGGCGTCCGCCGCATCCTATCCGGCAAAACCGAAGACCTCGACTCATATCTCTCCAAGATTGTGCGCGAATACACCAACTACGGCGCAGACTCCATACGATTCCTAGTAGAAACTATGGAAAACAAAGACCCCGAGGCAGATTCCAGAGGCGCCGCAAGCTTTATCAAGCTCATGCGCATGCGCCCCAGAACCAAGCCCGCCGAAGGCTTCACCGCATCCCACCGCGTATGGGCAGCGTGCGAACTGCTGCGCCGCGCCTACGACATCAAGACCGACCACATCACCTACGAAGACATCCAGGCGTATTGGAGCGCCCGCACGCCCGCCGACGCCAGCAAAGACGACCCCGGCAGTCCCGCCGCCAGCCTCACGGGTTTCACCCCCGAATACCTCGAAACCCAACTAGCCAAGATGCGCGACGCCGACGAGCAACCCGCCGCCGCCGCCGAAAATATCGCAGTATCAGAAAAGAGCGCCGACGAAAAGCGCGATGCCGCCAAGCAGCCCGTCGGTAACCCCGGACTCGCCGCCGGTGAGCAACCCGCCGCCGACGCCGAAAATATCGCCGACGCCAAGCAGATCGACGCCGACAAAAATCCCGCCGACGCCAACACGTCGTCAGACACCCCTAGCCGCGCTGCCCGCCGCCGCGAACAGCGCGCTGAGCGCAAAACCCTAAAGCGTATCCCGCTCTTCCCCAATCGCCGCCGCACCCGCGAAGATGTAGCGGAAATGTTAGCCTTCAAAGCCGAACTAGAATCCAGGCGCCCCTCAGCCTTCGAATTCCAACGCCGCCAATCCGAAAAGCGCAAAGCCGCCGCCGCCCAAAATATCGCAGTCTCAGAAAAGCCCGCCGCCGAACAGCGCGATAACGCCAAGCAACCCGACGCCAACGCCAAGAATATCGCCGCCGAAAAGCCCGACGCCGACGCAGAAAAGCGCGATGTCGACAAGCAACACGCCGCCGTCGCAGAAAAGCGCAACGCCGCAGCCGAAAAGCCCGATGTTGCCGCCGAACAGCCCGACGCCGCCAAGCAACCCACCGCCGTCGACAAAAATCCCGACGCCGCCAACACGCCGTCAGCCAACCCCGGCAACCCGAGCAGAGCCGCACGCCGCCGCCAAAAGCGCGACGCTCGCAAAGCCGAAAAGCGCGCCGTCAGTGAGCAACCCGCCGCTGCCGCGAATATCGCCGCCACCAAACAGCCCGACGCCGATGCTGAAAAGAGTGCCGCCGCCAAGCAACCCGCCACCGCCGACAAAAATCCCGCCGACGCCAACACGCCGTCAGCCAACCCCGGCAACCCGGGCAGAGCCGCCCGCCGACGCGAACAACGCGCAGCCCGCAAAGCCCAAAAGCGCAAAGCCGCCTCCGCCAACACCAACGCCAACACGCCCGCCGCCAACGAAAAGAACGGAAAGCCGCAAGCCATCCACGCCACCAACGGCAAGACGCCCGAAGGCGCCGCCGCCATAATCCTCGATAGCGAACCCCTATCCATCGAAGAGTGGAAGCGCTTGCGAAAAACCCTCGCCCGCCCCGACAACATCCCCGCAAACGCCCGCAGCCCCTAAGCCCTCTGCGTCCTTACACCCTTGCGTCCAAAAATCCTACCCCAACCCCTTGCGCCCTTCCCGCCTTTGCGTCAAAACCCTTAGGCTGACCCTTTGCGCCTTCCCGTCTTTGCGTTAAACTCTTTGCCGAACACGCACTCGCGTTAAAATCCCCGCAACTGAGGCGCCAGTGAACGGCAAACCAGCGCATCCCACGCGAAACCCGCCGCGCATCAGCGGCAGCCACGCGCGCCGCCTCGCGTGGCTGCTGCTTATGTCCACCACCCTGTTCGCGCTGCTATTCCCCTTCTCCAGTTATGTTGCCGCCCTACCCATCATCCAAGCCGAATGGGGCTTGAACAACACCCAAGCGGGCATCATCTTTTCGGCGTACCTAGCCGGCTTCGCCGCGTCCGCCCTTATCGTTGTCCCCCTCACCGACCGATTCGGCTCAAAGCCCATATTCATATCATCAACCGTCATATCCGTCTGCTCCAACGCCCTATTCCCCCTCGTCGCCCAAGATATGCCCACCGCAATCGCGCTCCGAGCATTCGCCGGACTAGGACTCGTCGGCGTCTATAACCCCGGCATGCGCATCGTCGCCGAGCGCTTCGCCGACCGCGGGCGCGGAATGGCGGTCGGCACTTTCGTAACCTTCTTCTACGCATCCAACAGCATCTCCCTCACCCTAACCGGCATCCTAATGTCCCGCTTCGAGTGGCGCGAAGCCTATCTCATAATGTCCATAGCGTCCGGCGTAAGCGTCCTAATGGCGTACCTGCTGCTGCGAAACCACCCCCGCCAGCCCGCCGCCGCCCGGTCGTCCGGCCGCCTAGACCTCGCCGCGCTCAAAAACCGCGCCGCCCGCCTATACATCCTAGGCTACTCCCTGCACGCCGCCGAACTCTACATCGCCCGCGTATGGTTGCCCGCCCTGCTCGCGGCGGCGCTCATAGCGCGCGGCATAAGTGCCGAGCGCGCCGTCATCGACGCCGCCACCATCGGCGGCCTAGCAATGGCAAGCGGCGCTATCGGCCCCGTCATGGGCGGCGCTATGTCCGACCGCTGGGGACGACGCCCATCCGCATCCGCGATATTCGCACTGAGCGGCGCCTGCTCCCTTGCGCTAGGCTGGCTAATCGGCTTCCCGTGGGCGCTCATAATCGCCGTGTCCGTCATATACGGCTGGGCTACCGCCGCCGACTCCGCCATCTACTCCACCGCCGTAACCGAAGTGGCTACCCCCTCTCAGCTAGGCTCCACAATGGCGATACACTCATTCCTAGGCTTCACGGGCGGCGTAGTCGGCCCCATAGCCGCCGGCGCAATCCTAGACATATCCCCCGACCCTATCAAATGGGGCTTGACATTCTCCGTAACCGCCCTGCTCGCCCTAGCCGCGATAATCGCGCTCGCCCGCCTGCGCCGCCTGCCGCATCACCCGCATTCCCACTTGTGAATTGTTTCACGCTAGACTATAATCTATGCAACGCAAGCGCCCTATCCCCATAACATACCAAGGGGTACTCACCAAAGCATATGAAAGTCTATTTCTGCCCCGAATGCGGCGCATACGACTTTGGCGCGGAAACCGTATTCTGCGACTGCGAAGAGCCCATCCCATCAGACGGCTGGAGCGATGTGACCGAAGATGAACTCGCCGAACTGGACTACATCGAAGAGTTCGAACTCCCGCCCGGCCTGCCGTCGTGGGAATACGAAGTAGTGCGCATCAAGACCACACCCGAAGACGACCGCCTCGACTACACGCTGCATATGCTCAACAGCATGGGCGACCGCGGCTGGGAGCTGGTCAACATCGTGCCGCTGGGCAACAACGCCGCTGTCAACTACGGCGTATTCAAGCGCGCCTGGATAGAAGACATCTAGCCCGCCGCTTGCCCCGCCGCCGATACGCTGCCCCAGCCAACCACGCGGCGCGGCGCAATCCTAATCACCGCGCAGCCCGGCTCCAGCAGCCTTGCGTACTGCGGATACTTCTGCCGCAGCAAATCCTCGGCGCGCTGCCTTTCGGCGCCATCCTCAACAATCGCCGCCACGCCCCGAACCAGCACATACGCCAGCGCGCTCCAATCCTCCGAGTAGTCGTCGATAAGCAGCGCCACATTCGGATTGGCGCGGATATTGCGAACCCGCTTCAGCCGCCCGGCCGCCACGCTCTTAGGCTTGCGGTCAAGTGCCGTATAGATGCGCTCCCCATCGAACGCGTAGCACACCGGCACGGCATAAGGCGCGCCATCCGCATCCGCCGTCGCCAGCCGCCCAACCCGATGCCGCGCAATGAAATCGGCGTGTTCGGGTGAGATAGCAGCCATCTACAGCATCCCCAGAAGCCGCTTGAACGGCTCAAACGCAATATGGTCGAAGTCCCAGTAACCCGCGCTCGCGGCTTCCCCCAAACGCAAACCCGGCCGTTCCCTTGACGCCAAAAACGCCTGCGCTTCAGCCTTGGGCAAGTTATTCGGCTGCTCGGCTTCGGCTACGCTGTCCTTGATGCAGTTGAGATAATCTCGCACGCATCCCATAGCCGCATCCCCCGCCACAGACTCCAAGCAGACATCCTCAATAGACCCGGACAGCTTGTCATAAGGCGCTATCAACACCACCACTTTAATGCCGTCTTCGACCAAACTCAAAGGCTTATCAGGCGACGGAAGGTTGGCGTCTCTAAGCGCACCCTGCACGCTTTGCAAAGCGCTGCCGGCATTGGCATCGGCGTCCCGAACAACCCCTATGGAAGTCACTTTGCTATAACCGGGAGAACTGGGAATGACCTTGAGCATCTTCCTGATGTTGTCTTTGCCCCCGGCCTTGAAAACCTGTATCCCGCTTACGCCTATGTATCTCATCAAGGCTTTGAATAGACGCGCATCGTCAGCCCCCTCTACGACCAGAAGCTTCTCTTGCTCTATTTCGATCTGACGCTTCTCTTGTTCAACTCGCAACTATCTGACCTCAAACTCCATCTCAAGCGCCGCCTCCAACGTCTCTTGGTCGTAAGTTACCGCCTTAATGTCATCGTCGTCGCCTATGCGGTCAAGCCTGTGAAGCCTGAAATCATAGAGCCCGTCTTCCGAGAACGCCCTGTGCGCCGCGCGAATGCACTCCCAGCTATGCGTTGTGGCGAATATCTGTACATCGAACTCGCGCGCGAACTGAGCGATCCCGCTCCATACGCTCTGCATAACCGAGTGATGCAGCCCATTCTCGATTTCATCAACCAGAATCAGCGTTCCCTTAGTGCTTGCGCCTATTACCAGCGCCAAAGACAGCAGGCGATTCATGCCGTCCCCAAGCAACGGCATCGGCAGCAGCCTTTCCTGTCCTTCCAATTCGGCATGGATCATCGGAACGGCCCCGCGGGTAATCACGCTCAGCCCCTGCAGACGCGGCTCAACGCGCTTCATCACAGACTCCACCTTGCGATGCCTGCGAGTGACTGACAGATTGCTGAACTTTTCCGCATCCTCAACAAGGTTAGATCTATGCAGTGATGGCAGATAGGAAGCAACGGATCTATTTTCAACATCCGCGTACCGCCCTTCAATGCTCACAGGTTGCGTAGAGCCGCCCATCTGCGCGCCAATCAGCCATCCATCGGATTCAAAAGATTCGGAATTCTCGTCGACGTATTCCATCACAATACGGTCATTAGAAACCCTGTGCGTGATTCCCATACGTTGCAACTCGGCAGCGGTCGCATCTGTAAATGTAACCTGAGACCTATCTGTTTTCGCTAGGCGTATGCGCAAAACCCTATCGTTCCATCCCCAATCGCCCGAAGCGCTCAACTCTATACCTGCATCAGGGTTGAAGTTACGGAAAATCCCGTGGAAGACCTCGCGCATATTATTGCTTTGCAACCCGCGAAAACCATTCACGGCAGCGCCCAGCCCTGGCACATTCGGGCCCGAGTGAAGAAACAGCGCCTCCAGCAGCGCCGTCTTGCCCACGTTGTTCTTGCCGGCAATCAGGTTGACCCGCTCCAGCGAGTCTATGTCCAGGTTGCGCAGTCCCCGAAAATTGCGAACCTTGAATGTCTTGTA
The DNA here is from genome assembly GCA_965204605.1 of Dehalococcoidia bacterium. GTDB lineage: Bacteria > Chloroflexota > Dehalococcoidia > Lucifugimonadales > JADFKI01 > Bin90. The sequence continues at coordinate 2,078,637 of OZ241999.1, read as the reverse complement.
CATAGCCTATCCCTTCCCTATCGTGAATTGGCGTATCGCCGGTTCACGCCGTAACTTTGGGGCGCGCGGGCAACACTCGCCATTAGCGCCGCGCCCGCGCCCCCAATATCTTACCCTACCCCTAAATCCCCTGCCACACCCGCCGCCCCTCCAGCCGCACGAAGCGCCCGAAGCCCGGATCCGGGAAATGCCCCGCCGATACCAGCGTCCCCTCGGACTCCAGCATGTCCAAGACGCGGCGGCGCGTGGGGCGCGATATGTCCGGCTGTATGTCGAACATCGGATTCCAATCGGTGTAATGCGCCTGCGCCGGGCTGTGCGCCACATCCCCCAGCACAAACGCCCGCTCGCCGCCCGACGCTATCAGCAGCGATGTGTGTCCCGGCGTATGCCCCGGCGTGGGAACCGTGATGAGCTCGTCCGTTACCTTGTAGTCGTCCTCGAACAGGTCTATCAGGTTCAGCGCATTCAGCGGCATCACCTGGTCTTGAACATGCTGAGCGTCCGCCAGTACCGCCGGCTGCGCCCAGTATTCGTAGTCCGACCGCGGCGCAAGATAGCGCGCATTCGGGAATGTGGGCTTGCCGTCGGTCAAGTTCCAACCCACATGGTCGGGATGCAGATGCGTCAGGAACACGATGTCGATGTCCGCCGCCGCAACGCCCTTGGCGCTCATATCCGCCAGCAGCCCGCCGCCCGGCTCCGTCTGCATCCCCGTGTCCACGATGATGAGCTTGCCCTGCGACCGAATCACCACGGATCCGTACCTCGACTGTATCTGATCGTCGGCGTCCAAAATCTCCGGGAACTCCCGCCAGCGCTCAATGTCCGTTTCGGGGAATGTCTGCGTGGGGTTGCGCTTGAACGAGTAGCCGTCCAGCACGGACAAGACCTCCACATTGCCAACGCTTATGCTGTAATCCGCCATAGGTATGCCCTCCACATCTGCGTATTCTCTACGCTGCCTATGCCGCTAGGTTTAGCGCATATCTTACCCCGAAACCGCATCGGATTCAAACGCCCCGCTTGACAGGCGCAGTACGCCCGCTATGATATGTGTAACTAGCATAGATACTGCCGCAGCCCGCTGCCGCATACGCATACGCATACGCATCGGACTTGCCGCCAAACGAATACTCAGGAGAAGCGAATTGACGCACACGCACGAAGATGTACGCCTAACCGAGCTGGCGAGCTGCGCCGGCTGAGCGTCCAAGTTCAGTCCTAAGGACCTGGCGCAGGTGCTGCGTCAGCTGCCCGCAATCGCCGATCCCAACCTGCTGGTGGGCATTGCCACCGGCGACGACGCCGCTGTCTATAAGATGAACGACGACCTCGCGGTCATATCAACGGTGGACTTCTTCCCGCCCATCGTGGACGACCCGTTCATATTCGGCGAAATCGCCGCCGCAAACGCCCTGAGCGATGTCTATGCGATGGGCGGCAAGCCTATCACCGCGCTCAACATCGTGGGCTTTCCGGTGGCGCTGCCCCACGAAATCCTAGGCGAAATACTCAGAGGCGGCGCATCCAAAGCCGCCGAAGCGGGCGTAATCGTAGTTGGCGGACACACCGTTGACGACGAAGAGCCCAAATACGGCATGGCGGTTACCGGCGTAATCAAGCCGGGCGCGCAGGTTACCAACGCGGGCGGGCGGCCGGGCGATGCGCTTGTGCTGACCAAACCCATCGGCACGGGCATAATCACCACCGCCGGCAAGCAGCGGCGCGTCTATCCCGCCACGCTCGAACTAGCCGTCAAGTTTATGAGCCGGCTAAACCGAGCCGCCTCCGAAGCGATGATGCGCGTGGGCGTGAACGCATGCGTCGACGTCACCGGCTTCGGCTTGCTCGGCCACCTCAGGCTGATAGCGCAGGGCAGCGGCGTGGGCGCGCGGGTGAACGCGGGCGCCGTCCCCACAATCCCCGGCGTGGCGGAGCTCCTAGCGGCGGGCATTGCGCCCGGCGGCACCCACCGCAACCTAGAATCGCTGGAAGGCGCAGTCAACTGGCATCCCAAGGTGCGCGAACAGACGCGCATCCTGTTTGCGGACGCTCAGACATCCGGCGGTCTGCTAATCGCCGTCGCCCCGGACAAACTGGATGCGCTGATAGAGGCGCTCGCCGCCGCGGACACCTCACACGCCGTCATTGGCGAACTGACGCAGCGCGACGCCCAAGACGCTCTCATCCAAGTGGATCCCTAGACGGCGGATTAGCGGTCATATATGAGACGCTGTCGGATTGCAATCGCGCTTCTGATAGGCATTGCGGCGCTGGCGGGATGCCGAAGCGATACGGCGCCCGCCGGCGCGCAAGCGCCTTTCCCCGCAACCGCCGCCGCGCTGCCAAGCCCAACCGCCGCGGCTGCAGCGCCCACGCCCACAATCGCGGTCATACTGCTAGCCGATCTGCAGCCCGCCACGCCCGAACCCACTGCCGCGCCGGCCGCCGCGATTCACACGCCGCCTACGCCCGCGCCTAGCCCGGCCGCCGCATCCATCACGCCCGTTCCAACAAGAACGCCAATCGCAAGCCCGTCGCGCTACGCCGCCGCATCTACGCCCACGCCCGCAAAGCCCGCAACCGCCATCACGCCCGCCAAATCGCCCACGCCAACGCTTACGCCCATCCCTATCCCTACGCTGACACGCACGCCCACTTCGACGTCCACGCCCAAATCATCGGCAACGCCGCTGCCCACGCCCAAACTCACACGGACGCCGCTGTCAACCGCAACCGCCGCAAGCGCTTCGCCAAACCTAACGCCGCCGCCTATCAAGACCGCCAAGGCGGCCAACGCACTCACGCCAACTCTAACGCCGCCGTCAATCGCAACCGTTGCGCCCGTTGCAACGCCGCCGCCAACCGAAACCGCAATGCCTACCCTAACGCCAACGCCCGCCGCAACCGCCACGGCGACGGCAATTCCTGCGCCAACCTACACGCCCACGCCGTCGCGCACAGCCGTGCCAGCGCACTGCCGCATCAAGGGCAACATCAGCGGCGATGAGCGCATCTATCACACGCCGGGCAGTCCGTACTACGACCAAACCGATATCGACGTTTCCATAGGCGAGCGTTGGTTCTGCAGCGAGCAAGAGGCGCGCGACGCCGGCTGGCGGCCGCCCAGCAGCACGCCCGCAACTCCGTCGAGTGAATGCCAAGCGCGCGTCAACCTAAACGCCGCATCCGCCAATGAACTAGAGACGCTGCCGGGCATCGGCGAGGTTTTGGCGCAGCGCATCCTAGATTACCGCACTGAGATAGGCGGGTTCACGCGCATCGAGCAGCTTGACGATGTGCGCGGCATCGGCGAGAAAACATTAGCCAAAATCAAACCCTGCGCCTTCATCGAGTAGCAGTCTAACGCTCTCGAACACACGCCGAATTGTTGGCGCTTATCCGACGCCTTTGGTATCTTTATTGATAATCTGATAACCGGGAACAACCGCCAACCTTGACGCTGTCCGTATAGGGATATGGGGTAATGTAGCATTGCTGATAAGAGAGAACATCGCCCATCTGGTAAGGCAGGCGCTGACCGAAGCGCAGACGGCGGACGCGCTGCCGTCCGTCGCGGTGGATGAGGTGGCGATAGAGCGCCCGCAGAACCCCGAACACGGCGATTTCGCAAGCAGCCTGCCGCTCAAGCTGGCGCGCCCGATGCGTATGAACCCGCTGCAAATCGCTGAGCGCATCGCCGAGCGCATCCCCCACGACGGACTGCTGCAGAGCGCAAGCGCGGCGCGCCCCGGCTTCATCAACTTCGCGCTAAGCCAAGCCTGGCTGCAGCGCCAAGTGGACACGATACGGCAAGCCGGGGACGCATTCGGCAGCATAGACGCCGGCGGCGGGCAGCGCGTCCAAATAGAGTTCGTCAGCGCAAACCCGGTTGGGCCGCTTCACATCGCGCACGCCAGGGGCGGCGTTATCGGCAGCGCGCTCGCCAATGCGCTGCAAGCCGCCGGCTACGATGTAACAAGAGAGTATTATTTCAACGACGCCGGCGCGCAAATCGGACACTTCAGCCGCACGCTGCTCGCGCGCTACAAGCAGCAGTGCGGCATATCGGCCGAAGTGCCGTCCGACGGCTATCACGCCGAATATATGATAGACCTCGCCGCCGAAATCCACGCCGAACAGGGCGATGCGCTGCTTGCGCTGCCTGAACCGGACGCGCTCCAATCGCTGGGCGCAATCGGCATCGCAAAGTTCATGGCGCGCATACGCCAAGACCTGCAAGCCCTCAGGATCGACTACGACGAGTGGTTCAACGAAGTTACGCTGTTCGCCGACGGGCAGTTCGAGCGCGCGATGGCGCTTCTGCGCGAGCGCGGCTACATCACGGAACGCGAAGGCGCGGTTTGGTTCGCGTCCACCGCGCTGGGCGACGAAAAAGACAAGGTGATGGTTCGCGGCAACGGCGTCCCCACCTATTTCGCCTCAGACGTGGCGTACCACTACAACAAGTTCTTCGAGCGCGGCTTCGACAAGGTGGTCAACATTTGGGGGGCGGATCATCAAGGACACGCCTTGTTTATGAAGGCGCTTGTGGCGGCGCTGGGCATGCCGCCGGACAAGCTCAAGCTCATCATCAATCAGTTGGTTACGCTCAAGCGCGGCGGCGAAACCGTGCGAATATCCAAGCGCTCCGGCGACATCATCACGCTGCGCGAGGTGGTGGATGAGGTGGGCGCAGACGCATGCCGCTACTTCTTCCTGTCGCGCGCCGCCGATAGCCAAATGGACTTCGACCTTGAGCTCGCCAAGCGGCAGTCGCAGGAAAACCCCGTCTATTACATCCAGTACGCCCACGCGCGCATCGCGGGCATCCTGCGGCTTGCGGCGGAGCGCGGCATAGACCACGCCGACGGCGATCTATCGCTGCTCACGCATCCCGCTGAACTCGCGCTCATACGCAAGATGCTGACGCTGCCGGAGATGATAGACATGATGGCGCGCAACTTCGAGGCGCACCACCTGCCGCACTACGCCTACGAAACGGCGACGGCGTTCCATCTGTTCTACCAGAATTGCCGCGTGGTGTCCGGCGTAGAAGAGGAAGCCGAGCTCAGCAAGGCGCGCCTCAAGCTTGCCGAAGCCGCCAAAATCACGCTGGCGCGCTGCCTAACCCTGATGATTATGGACGCCCCCGAAAGCATGTAAGCCCGCCGACGGTTCGGCTAGTCCGCCGGCAACGCGCGCGCATCCGCTTGGCTAACCCGCTGAAGCGCCGCCTAACCGAAAGCGCTGACAATGCGCCGCCGAAAACTTAGCGCTACTCCAAGTTGCCCTGGCTCTTATAGCGCTTCGTCTTTTCCATATACACTTCGCACGACCACTTCATCTTCGCCAGATGGCGCGCGCCCACCTCGCGCAGCCGCTTGCCCGGCGATCCCACCACCAGCGAGCGCGGCGGGATTTTGACATTGTCCACCAGCATAGCGCCCGACGCTACCAGGCTGTATTCGCCTATCTCTACGCCGTCGTTGAGCGTGGAGCCGTTGCCGATAACGGCGCCGTCGCCCACCCGCTTGGCGTGGCACAGAACCTTGTGGCCTATAGTTACATAGTCGCCGATGACCACATCCGCGTCGCCGTGAACCGCCGAATTGTCCTGAATGTTGGTGTGCTTGCCGATGGCGATCTTGCCCATATCGCCGCGCACCACCGCGCCCGGCCAGACGCTTGAGCCTTCGCCGATCTCCACATCGCCTATCACATAGGCGAACTCGCTCACAAACGCCGTCGGATGCACCTTCGGGCTGGCATCTCCCAAACTGCGTATCACTATCGCTCCTTGTATCGGTGTATCGGTTGCTAGTTGTTGTTATTAGTTAGCAGTTGATTGCATGAACGCAGCGTCCAAATCAGTTGTCCAACCCCAACGCAAAGCGTAACGCGTCGTCCACTTCGATAATCTTGGACGGGCTAATCTCGCCGATGTACTTGTAAAGAAGTTCATTGCTGATGGTCATTATGACATCCAGGTTGACAACCGACTCAAACATCAACCCTTCGTCAGCGCCAAGATGCGCCTCAGTTCGCAATCCGCGTACGTTCGTAGTAATCAGAGATACAATAACCTGATTTCGATGCGAGTACGCCTCATTCCTCATAAGCAGAAGCACGGGTCTATAGCCTATTGGCAGCGGCAGGTCAGCCCACCAGATCTGTCCCCTTCTCACGATTGGGACGCCTGCGCATAGTCGTCGTCCCAATAACTTTTGGGAAAAGCGCGTATCTGAGCGGCCATAATGGCCGCCATCTCATCTTCGTCCGTGTCCGGATTCAGCCGGTTGGTTTTCTCAGCGCTTTGGCGTTCCAAGAAGCCGTTCAGCGCACGCGCAACGAACTCGCTCTGCGTCTCGCCGCGCGCCGCCCGCTCCCGCTCTATCGCCGCCAAAGTCTCATCCGAAACATCTATCCGTATAGTAGCCATAGTTCACCGCCTCTGCCCTGCATATGATCCGCATTCAACCTAACCGCATTTGAGTATGTCATATCAACGCCCGCATATCAACGGCGGCGGCGGTTTCGAATCGAACACGCTTAGCATGCGGCCGATATGGTTTTGCCTATTGACGCCAACACATCGGCGACGCAGAATGCGCTAACATATCCCGCTGCGTTGGCAATGTTTGTGTTGGAAACGCCTGATTTCCCCCGCAACTTGACAAGCGGCGCTTATCATCCGAAAATCAGGGCGGCTTAACAACTTGGGCTAGGCTGCAACGCTACTACCCCCTATGGGAGATATGAATGACTACCGCATCGCAATTGTGGACGGAAGAGATAGTTGAGGTTGCGGGAAGCCGCCTGCAGCTGACAAAAGGCGGCAGCGGCGCTCCGTTGCTGGTATTGCACGATGAGATTGGGCATCACGCCACCCTGCGCTGGCATGACGCGCTGGCGCAGAACAACGCCGTGTACATACCCTCGCACCCCGGCTTTGGCAAGTCGCCGCGCCTGGACTGGATAATGAATATGCGCGACTTAGCGGGATGGTATCTGCGCGCGCTGGACGAACTGGGCTTGCAAGGCGTGAACGTGGTCGGGTCGTCGCTGGGCGGCTGGCTTGCGGCAGAGATGGCGACGATGTGTCCGCAGCAGTTCAATAAGATGGCGCTGGTAGGCGCGGCAGGCGTCAAGCCACCCGTCGGCGAAATCTTCGACATCTTTCTGGTAACCGCCGAAGAGTATCTGGACGCCGTATGCCTAAACTCGGCGTCAGCGCCGGAATTCCCCGTGGTGCGCCCGCCGCAGCCCGATGCCGATCTGGTGGAAGCGTGGGCGGTGGCGCGCGAAGAGGCGTGCCGTCTGAGCTGGAAGCCGTATATGTACTACCCCGCCCTGCCGCAGCTTCTAGGCAGAGCGCAGAACCTGCCCACGCTAATCGTTTGCGGCGCGCAAGACCCCATCGTGCCGGTGAGCGCGGGCGATGTCTATCACAAGTCCATCAGCGGCTCGCGCCTTGAAATCATCGACGACTGCGGACACCGCCCGGACATCGAAAAGACGGACGAATTCTTGGCGCTGATACAGGACTTCTTCGCCGAGTAAGCGTACGATGCCCCGCGCTAAGCGCGCAACGCGAACCCATCCCGCAAATCGCATGCCCGTCGGCGGGCGAATTCGGCACAACGCAAACAGAGAACGGCGGCGCAATCCTATGGCATTCGCGGCATTCACAACGAATTAGCGCCTACACCCGAACTAGATATATGAGAGGAGACAGCGCCTATGTTTATCGCGCATTTCACAGAGCGGCCGTACCAAGATCCCGAATCGGGCTACTTCGGCGCGACCGGCAAATCAATCAAAGACCTCACGCTCAGCAACGAAATCTACGATGCTGAGCTAGGTTCCGACCTGTACAACCGCTATCTGGATGAGAAGCTCTATGCCGAAGAGATGGGCTTCGACGGATTGATGCTGAACGAACACCATAGCACGCCCTTCTGCATGGGCGGCGCTATGAACATCGAGGCGGCGATTCTAGCGCGTATGACCAAGCGCGCCAAGATTGTGCTGCTGGGCAACATCATACCCATCTGGGACGATCCGCTTTGGCTGGTGGAGCAGCTCTCCATCATAGATATGATTTCGCGCGGGCGGCTGGTGTCCGGCTGGGTGCGTGGCACCGGCAGAGAGAGCGTAGCGCACAACGCCCCGCCACCCTACAACTGGGAGCGCTTCCAAGAGGCGCACGACTTCATCGTCAAGGCGTGGACGACGCCCGGCCCATTCCGCTGGGAAGGCAAGCACTACCAGTATCGCTATGTGAACCCGTGGGCGCGCCCGTATCAGAAGCCGCATCCCCCGATATGGCTGCCCGGCGTGGTCAGCCGAGATTCGCTGATGTGGGCGGCGCGCAACCGCATCCCCTACATTATGCTGGCGACCGAAATGGAGCCCACGCGCCAAGCGTTCCAGCTCTACCACGACACCGCCGCCGAAGAGGGCTACGAGTCCGGCTCGCAGAACATCGGCTACCTCTGGAAGGTGCATGTGGACGAAACGGAGGAGCTCGCCGAACAAACGGCGCGCAAGTATGTGCAGGGGCCCAGCAATCCGTTCCTAGCGGGCAACGAAGGCACCACCAACAGCGCGCTGGTGAGCCTGCCCGGGCTGACGTCGCGGCGGCGCGTGCTGCCTACGCGCGATGTGGCGACCGCCAACCGCGGCGGGATGATTAGCGCCCGCCCGTTCGAAGAGCAGCAAGAGAACTACACGATAGTGAGCGGCACGCCTGACACCGTGTTGCCCAAAATTCGGCATGTGCTGGAGACGCTGCGCCCCGGAAGCGTGATATTCTGGGACGGCGACGGCGCAATGACGCACGACGACCAGATGCGAAGCCTGCGGCTTATGGGCGAGTATGTCATACCCGCCGTGCGCGAAATGGGCAAAGAGCTTGAGCTCTCCAGCCCGTTTGAGGTCGACCCCGCAAGCGGCAAGCCATTCGCGCAGGCAGCGGCGCAGGCGGTAGCCGACTAGGCGAACCGACGGCACTCGGGCGCACTGCAAACGGATGCCGGCAACGAAAAGGGGGATACGCCGCATAGTAGGCGTGTCCCCCTTTCGGTTTCGCGGTTTCGGGGACGGCTGCGGCAGCGTTGAGCGGGTTGCGGGCGTAGTGTTGCGCGGATGGGATTGGCGCAGTGTAGTAGATGCTGCTTGCGGTTTCACAAGCGCGGGTTTTTGATTGCCTTGTACAGCGCGAGCGCGAGCAGCGGGATGTTGGCGCTGATGACTGCGCCCATCGCGGTAACGCTCGTTTCGGGGATGCCGGGCCGCCAGATGGGATGCAGCAGCCCCACTTCCAAGCCACGCAGCAAGCCCAGATATGCGCCCACAAGCGCGCATCCCAGCGCCACCGCGAACAGCAGGGCGTGCGCGCCAAGCTTCAAGTCGCGCTCGAACCAGGTGATGTAGCTTCCCACGCCCGCGCCCAGGCTCATCGCAATTAGCAGCAGCAGCGTTAGGCTTAGGTTGCTGCCGTATCCCCAGACGGACAGAACTACGGGCAGGGTCAGCACATACAGCCCGCCGCCCAGCGCGCTGGACACGAACAGCCCCAGCACGCCCCTAGCGAGCACCAAGCCGATTTTCAGCAGCTCGGCCCAGCCCCAATTCTGCGCGAATTCCCTCAAATCGGCCGCCTTTCACGCGCAACCTCTGCGTATCTTGGCGCAGGCGGCGAGCATCCCAAACGGACGCCGCCTATCGCCTGCGCCTGCCGTATTATAGCCGATGACGCTTTGCCGCGTCAGAGCATTTGCCGCCGCGCGCCCCCAAAGGCTATTATACACCCGCATATGGGCGTGCGATAGACGGCCGCCGCCTATTCGTAAAGCTCAATGGTATCGCCGGGCGTCAGGTCGTATTTCTGCAGGCCGGGATGGTCGGGCGCGTACCAGTAGGCGCGATATACGGCGTTGCTGAATAAGCCTTGTACGTTTTCCCGCGGCGACGCTTCTTCGCCCTGTTTCAATGGAGTATCGCGATCCATCGGGTACACATACTTCCAGACGGTCTTTCCATCCGGGGTTACTTGAAACAGATTGCCTGATGTTGACTCGCAAATTAGCGTGTTCCCATTGGGAAGCCGCTGCACGCATCCCATGATGCGGGAATAAAAATCCGAGGGAGGTTCGGCGACGTATGTCCAAGCGGGCTCGGCAGGAGGATACGCCGCTCCCGGCTCGCGCCGATAGCCGTATCCGTCCGTCGGCGGAACGATTTCTTCTATGGACGAATAGTTCCTAATCTGATCTTCCTCATGGGCCCATCCGTTGTTGAACACGAGGATGTTGCCGGCGCCCGGCAGTCCGGGGGCTATCCACTGGGGATGATGCGGCAGGAACAGCCGTCGATCGGCAATTGTTCCGTGTCCGTAGGCGCGTGGGTTGCCCCATCTGTACAGCAGGGCGCCGCCCTTGCCGGCATTGCCGCCGCTGCGCGTGGGCGCCTCTTCGGTGGTTGCGCTGCGGTCTATTATCCATAATTCGTCAAGGTTTCTGGGGGACAGCATAATCTGATCGAGGGCGGAATTGTAGTCTATTGCGTTGGCGTGCAGCCACATCCAGGCATCGGTCCGGCGGTTGATAGGCGGCGATTCAACCAAAAAGTTAAGGTCGATTAGTTCGGGATGTTCGGCAATCACTCCGTAGTTGTCTTTGCCTGCGTCGAAGTCCTGCACTCTGTAGTCCCACGACGACCATTCCCACACAATCTCGCCGCCGTCCGTTCCTGTTGGGCGCACTTCTATCAGATAGTCGTACCGCATCCCCCCGGAAGGGACGCCGTCCGGGTTTGCGCCCGCAGCTACGGCTTCTTCTCTAGTCTTGGAACCGCGTATCAACATCATCAGATTGCCGTTAGGCATATTGAGGAAGTCGTGGTGGAAGAATCCTGGGGGTGAGTATTGATACACGATGTTGCTGTCCTGATCGACTTCCGCTATGCTCCGTCCATTGTCGCCGGCTAGTTGAACAAGCAGATGCCCGTTATCCAAGAGCCTTGCGTGGGAAATCCCATTTTCTAACTGCCATGAATGCGCAACTCTGCCGAGATGGTCAATCAGGTGAACATAGTTGTTGACTGTTCCAGGTATCAAAGTATATCCGCGCATAGCCTCGGGTTCGTTTATGAGCAGTCCGACGGTTCTAGCGTCGTCCAAGCGTTGATCCAGGTCGGCGCACAGATCCTCGGTCAGCGCGATAAGGGCGTTGTCGAGCGTGTCGACGCCGCTGCCTGAGCCGATCGCTTCAAGATATGTTGGAGCGTCGGCGCAATGCGGCATAGCCTGGCGGTAGCGTTCCCACCGGTTGGCGTCGGGGTTGGATAGGATGCGCAGCAACTGCTGGGTGTAGCGGCGCAGGGATTGGGAGGCGTCGGCAGGCGGTTGCGAGGCGCGGGCGTTTGACGACGTTGGACTGTCGGCATAGGCTTGCGAATGCAGGCCGCCGCCTACAAGCGCGGCGATTGCGACGGCGGCGGCTGTGAGGGCGGTTTTCATTCCCCTTCGACAAATTAGGCTGGCTAGGGCTGTGGCGTTGATGCTAGTCATTTGGGTTGCTGTCTCCTAATATGGTTGGTATGGCGGCGCAAGGGCGGACCTTGCCGTCGCGTCTATTCGTAAAGCTCAATGGTATCGCCGGGCGTCAGGTCGTATTTCTGCAGGCCGGGATGGTCGGGCGCGTACCAGTAGGCGCGATATACGGCGTTATTGCGTGCGTTAGGGCGCGCGTCAACTTCCTCGCCTTGCTTCAATGGCATACCGGCAACTACGGGATAGACGTACTTCCAGACGGTCTTTCCATCCGGAGTTACCTGCAATACAGTTCCCGAAGTTGAATCGCAAATCAGCGTGTTGCCGTTGGGCAGCCGTTGCACGCATCCCATGACGCGGGAATAAAAATCCGAGGGAGGTTCGGCGGTGTATGTCCATACGGGATCGGTCTCAAGATATGGCACTCCCGGCTCGCGCCGATAGCCGTATCCGTCCGTCGGCGGAACGATTTCTTCTATGGACGAATAGTTCCTAATCTGATCTTCCTCATGCGCCCATCCGTTGTTGAACACGAGGATATTGCCGGCGCCCGGCAGTCCGGGGGCTATCCACTGAGTATGGTGCTGTAGGAACAGCCGTCGATCGGCAATTGTTCCGTGTCCGTAGGCGCGCGGGTTGCCCCATCTGTACAGCGGAGCCGCCTTTGCTTGCGCCTCTTGAGCGTCTGCGTTGTGGTCTATAATCCACAATTCGCTATGATTTCTGAGGGAAAGCGCTATCTGATCTAGATCAGGATTGTAATCTATCCCGTTGATATGCAGCCAAATCCAGGCGTTGGCCCGGGGGTTGATAGGCGGCGATTCAACCAAAAAGTTAAGGTCGATTAGTTCGGGATGTTCGGCAATCACTCCGTAGTTGTCTTTGCTTGCGTCGAAGTCCTGCACTCTGTAGTCCCACGACGACCATTCCCACACAATCTCGCCGCCGTCCGTTCCTGCTGGGCGCACTTCTATCAGATAGTCGTACCGCATCCCCCCGGAAGGGACGCCGTCCGGGTTTGCGCCCGCAGCTACGGCTTCTTCTCTAGTCTTGGAGCCTCGCAGCAGCAGCAGCAGATTGCCGTTAGGCATCTTGAGGAAGTCGTGATGGAAGTATCCTGGGGGTGAGTATTGGTACACGATATTGCTGTCCTGATCGACTTCCGCTATGCTCCGTCCATTGTCGTTGTCCAGAGGAACAAGCAGATGCCCGTTATCCAAAAGCCTTGCGTGGGTAATCCCATTTTCTAACTGCCATGAATGCGCGACTCTGCCGAGATGGTCAATCAGGCGAACATAGTTACTGGATCTTCCAGGTATCAAAGTATATCCGCGCATAGCCTCGGGTTCGTTTATGAGCAACCCGACGGTTCTAGCTTCGTCCAGGCGTTGATCCAGGTCGCTGCACAGATCCTCGGTCAGCGCCGCAAGGGTCGCGTCGAGAGCGCTGACGTCGCTGGCTGCGTTGATTTCGGCAAGGCGCGCAGGGGCGTCGGCGCAATGCGGCATAGCCTGGCGGTAGCGTTCCCACCGGTTGGCGTCGGGGTTGGATAGGATGCGCAGCAACTGCTGGGTGTAGCGGCGCAAGGCTTGGGAGGCGTCGGCGGGCGGTTGCGAGACGCGGGCATTTGACGACGTTGGGCTGTCGGCATAGGCTTGCGAATGCGGGGCGGCGGCTAAAAGCGCGGCGGCGATTGCGAATGCGGCGGCGGCTGTGAGGGCGGTTTTCATTCCCCCCCCCCCCCCCCCCGACAAATTAGGCTGGCTAGGGCTGTGGCGTTGATGTTAGTCAATTTGGGTCGCTGTCTCCTAGGTGGCTGCTCTGCGGGCGCAAAGACAATTTTGCCGCGGCCTATTCGTAAAGCTCAATGGCGTCGCCGGGCGTCAGGTCGTACTTTTGCAGGCCGGGATGGTCGGGCGCGTACCAGTAGGCGCGATATACGGCGTTGTTTAGCAGGCGGTCGTTGCTTAAAGTCGTTAGCAGCGTGGCTTCCGCGCCCTGTTTCAATGGAGTATCGCCATCCATCGGGTACACATACTTCCAGACCGTCTTGCCATCGGGCGTTATCTGAAACAGGGTTCCTGACGTTGATTCGCTAATGAGCGTGTTGCCGTTGGGTAGCCGCTGCACGCCGCCCATGATGCCGGAGTAAAAATCGGCGGGGGTTTCGGCAGTGTAAGTCCAGACAAGCTTGGGTGGAGGGTACTCTGCTTTCGGTTCGTGTCGATATTCGTATCCGTCCATTGGGAGAACGATTTGATCTATGGATGAGTACTGACGCGGGTATTCATCCGAGGCGTGTCCGTTGTTGAAGATAAGAATGTCGCCTGCGCCGGGCAGTTCGGGCGCTATCCATTGGATATGGTGCTGCCGAAACAGCTGGCGGTCGGCGTTCGTCCCATGCCCGTAGGCGCGCGGGTTGCCATATCTGTATAGCAGCGCGCCGTCCTTGCGCGGGTTGGGGCTACTGCGCGCTGCCGCCTCTTCGGTGGCGGGGCTGTAATCTATAATCCACAATTCGCTAAATTGGCGCGGGGAAAGCGCTATCAGGTCTAGCTCAGGGTTGTAGTCTATTGCGTTAGTATGCAGCCAGTCCCGTAGGGAACGCGGGCCGGGCGGCGTCGCTCCGGTATAGAAGTTGGCGTCGATTAGTTCGGGATGATCGGAAGGATCGCCGTAATTTGATTTGGCTGCGTCGACGTTCTGCGTTATGTAATCCCACGACGACCATTCCCACACAACCTCGCCGCCTTCGCTTCCGGCGGGACGCATCTCTATCAGATAGTCGTATAGCATTCCTTGCTCTGGGATGAAATCCGGGTTAGCGCCTGCCGCTATGGCTTCTTCCCTAGTCTTAACGCCCTGCGCCAACATCAGTACATTGCCGTTGGGCATCTTGATGAAATCGCGATGGAGTTCGTCGATGTGGGTGTATTGCCACACGATATTGCCGTTCGGATCGACTTCGGCTATGTTGCGGCCGTCGCTATCGTCGTCTTCTAGAATTATAACGAGCAGATTCCCGTTATCCAAAAGCTCTGCGAGATAGACTTTATTTTCGAACTGCCATTCATTGACGATTCTGCCAAGATGGTCAATGAGGTGAACGTAGTTGTTGAAACGTCCGGGTATCAAGACGTATCCGCAGATAGACTTCGGTTCGTTAAGGAGCAGTCCGACGGTTCTAGCGTCGTCGGCGGGCGGATAGTAATTATGGGGATTTATGTCCAAGCCGTCGCACGGCGCATCGTTCAGCGGGAGAAGCGCGGCTGCGATTGCGATTGCGGCGATGGCGATTGCGGCGGCGGCGGCGAGGGCGGTTTTCACCCTCCAACCCCTGACAAATTGAAGCGGCGGAGTAAAGCGCGATACGGCGCTGAATTTGCTCATTTCGGCTACTGTTTCTACTGCTTATATTCGCCGTATTATAACAAACGGCTATTCGCTGCGTCCAATCAATTGCCGCCGTCTATTCGTAAAGCTCAATAGTATCGCCGGGCGTCAGGTCGTATTTCTGCAGGCCGGGATAGTCGGGCGCATACCAGTAGGCGCGATATACGAAGCTATTGTCTGCGTCAACTTCCTCACCTTGTTTCAATGGAATATCGCCGCGTATGGGATAAACGTACTTCCAGACGGTCGTTCCATCGGGAGTTACTTGAAACACGGCGCCTGAAGTTGAATCGCAAATCAGGGTGTTCCCGTTGGGAAGCCGCTGCACGCATCCCATGACGCTGGAATAAAAATCCGAGGGAGGTTCGGCGGTGTATGTCCAGACAGGCTCCACAGGGGGATAGGCTGCGTCCGGTTCGCGCTTATACTCGGATCCATCCGTTGGGGGAACGATCTCTTCTATGGAGGAGTAGTTCTTACGCTGATCTGCCGCGAACTCATTTTTGTTGTTGAACACAAGGATGTTGCCCTCGCCCGGGAGTCCGGGGGCTATCCACTGAGTATGGTGCTGGCGGAACAGACGTTGGTCGTCAGTTGTCCCGTGCCTGTAGGCGCGCGGATTGCCCCATCTGTACAGCAGCGCGCCGCCTTTGCCTGCGTTTCCGCCTTTGCGCGTGGGGGCAATTTCTGTGGAGACGCTACGGTCTATTATCCACAATTCGTCGTTATTCCGCGGTGAAAGGATTATCTGGTTTAGCGAAGGATTGTAGTCTATTGCATTGGTATGGAGCCAATTCAAAGTATTGCGGCCGCGGCCTCGACTCGATTTCACCAAAAAATTAACGTCAATTAGTTCGGGATGATCGGATGGATCTCCGTAGTTCTCTTTGGATGCGTCGAAGTCCTGCACTATGTAGTCCCACGCAGACCATTCCCACACAATTTCGCCGTCATCGCTTCCCGTGGGGCGCACTTCTATCAGGTAGTCGTATTCCATTCCTTCTAATGGGACGACGTCCGGATTTACGCCTGTCTGTATGGCCTCTTCTCTGGACTTAAAGCCTCGCACTATCATCAACAAATTGCCGTTGGGCATCTTAAGAAAGTCGTGATGGAAGTTGCCGGTATGGGTGTACTTCCACACGATGCCGCTATCCGGATCGAGTATGCTGAGTTCCTCGCCTCTGCCTAGTTGAACAAGCAGATTCCCGTTATCCATAAGCTTTGCGTGGGCAATTCGCCTTCCCAACTGCCATGAATGGGCGATTCTGCCAAGGTGGTCAACCAGGTAAACGTAGTTATCGCTAAATCCGGTTATCAAAGTATAGCCGCGCATAGCTTCGGGTTCGTTCATGAGCAGTCCGACGGTTCTAGCGTCTTCCAAGCGCTGATCCAGGTCGGCGCACAGATCCTCGGTCATCGCAGCAACGGCGTGGTCGAGCGGGCTGACGTCGCTGTCTGCGCCGATTTCACCAAGATATGCCGGGGGGGAGGCGCAATGCGCAATTGCCTGGCGGTAGCGCTCCCACCGGTTGGAGTCGGCGTCGGATAGGATATGCAACAGCTGCAGGGTGTAGCGCCGCAGGGTATGGGCGTCGGCGTCGGATGGTTGCGAGGCGCGGGCGGGCGTGGGCGTGGGGCTGTCGGCATAGACTTGCGAATGCCGGACGCCGCCTAAAAGCGCGGCTGCGATGGCGATTGCGGCGACTGCGGCAATGAGCGGTTTTCGCCCCCCTACACGACAGATTAGGGCAACCGGGGCTATGGCGTTAAAGTTGTTCATTTGGGTTGGTGTCTCATATGTGGCTATTCCGGCGGCGCAAGGCGGACCTTGCCGCCGCCTATTCGTAAAGTTCGATGGCGTCGCCGGGCGTCAGGTCATATTTCTGCAATCCGGGATGGTCGGGCGCGTACCAGTAGGCGCGATATACGGCGTTGTTGAACGTGGCATCTCCACGTCTCAGCTGAGTGTATATCGAAGCTTCCTCGCCCTGCTTCAATGGCGTATCGCCATCCATAGGGTACACATATCTCCAGACCGTTCTTCCGTCCGGGGTTATTTGGAACACATTGCCCTGCATTCCCTCGCAAATCAGGGTGTTGCCGTTAGGAAGCCGTTGCGCGCTCGACAACAAGCGGGAGTAAAAGTCCGTGGGCGGTTCGGAGGCGTATCTCCAGACAGGCTCGGCGGGAGGGTAGGGGTCTCCGGGATCGCGCCGATAGCCGTATCCGTCCACCGGGGGAACTATCTCTTCTATTGACGAATAGAAGGGTGGATCCTTGCCTAGTCCTATCTCATATCCGTTGTTGAACATAAGGATGTTGCCTGCGCCGGGCAGTCCGGGCGCTATCCAGTGAGTGTGGTGCTGTCGAAACAGCCGTTGATCGTCGACCGTTCCGTGTCGATAGGCGCGCGGGTTGCCCCATCTGTACAGCAGCGCGCCGCCTTTGCCTGCGTTGCCGCCTGTGCGGGTGGGCGCTTCTTCTCTGGTTGCGCTGTGGTCTATTATCCACAGTTCGCTGAAATGACGTGCGGAGAGCGCTATCTGGTCTAGTTCAGGGTTATAGTCTATCCCGTTGATGTACGTCCATGCCAAGATGTTATTGTTAGCCCAGTATCTTCCTGCCGAGAAATTAGCGTCGATTAGTTCGGGATGTTCGGAGGGAGCGCCGTAGTTTGGCTTGGTTGGGTCGAAGTCCTGGACTAGGTAGTCCAGCGTTGACCATTCCCACACGATTTCGCCGCCTTCGTTTCCGGTGGGGCGCACTTCTATCAGATAGTCGTATTGCATGCCTTCGGAGGGCACGATGTTCGGGTTTGCGCCCATCGCTATGGCTTCTTCCCTGGTCTTAACGCCGTGCGCCAGCATCAACACATTGCCGTTGGGCATCTTGAGAAAGTCGTGATGGAAGTCGCCGGCGTGGATGTACTTCCACACGATTCTGCTATCCGGATCGAGTTCCGATATGCTGAGTTCGTCTCCGTCTAGTTGAACAAGCAGATTCCCGTTGTCCATAAGCTTTGCGTGGGAAATTCGCCTTCCCAACTGCCATGAATGGACGGTTCTGCCAAGGCGATCAATCAGGTGAACATAGTTATTCGTCTGTCCGGCTATCAAAGTATAGCCGCGCATAGCTTGGGATTCGTTCACGAGCAGTCCGACGGTTCTAGCGTCTTCCAAGCGCTGATCCAGGTCGGCGCACAGATCCTCGGTCAGCGCAATGAGGGTCGCGTCGAGCGGGCTGACATCGCTGTCTGCGCCGGTTTCGGCAAGGTATGTTGGCGCGGAGGCGCAATGCGCAATTGCCTGGCGGTAGCGTTCCCATTGGTTGGCGTCGGGGTTGGATAGGATATGCAGCAGCTGCAGGGTGTGGCGGCGCAGCGCTTGGGAGGAGGCGGCGGGAGATTGGTATGCGGGCGCGCGCGTGGGCGTGGGGCTGTCGGCATGGACTTGCGAATGCCGGACGCCGCCTAAAAGCGCTGCGGCGATTGCGATTGCGGCGATTGCGGCAATGAGAGGTTTTCGCCCCCCCCCCCCCCGACAAATTAGGGCAACCGGGGCTATGGCGTTAAAGTTGTTCATTCGGGTTGGTGTCTCATATATGGCTATTCCGGCGGCGCAAGGCGGACCTTGCCGCCGCCTATTCGTAAAGTTCGATGGCGTCGCCGGGCGTCAGGTCATATTTCTGCAATCCGGGATGGTCGGGCGCGTACCAGTAGGCGCGATATACGGCGTTGTTGAATATGTCATTACCTAGCCGTATTGTCGGTTGATCGCCCTGCTTCAATGGGATGTCCTGATTCGTTATAGGATACACATACTTCCAAACCGTTTTCCCATCCGGGGTTACTTGGAACACAGTTCCCTTCGCCGCTTCGCAAATCAGGGTGTTGCCGTTGGGAAGTCGTTGAACGCCGGACATGATGCGGGAATAAAAATCCGAGGCGGGTTCGGCGGTGTATGTCCAAACGGGTTCCGCAGGAGGATAAGCTTCGCCTGGCTCGCGCCGATAGCCGTATCCGTCCAGCGGAGGAATGATTTCTTCTATGGAGGAGTGCCCGGGCGAATCCGCCCCCCACTCAAATCCGTTGTTGAACACAAGGATGTTGCCCTCGCCCGGGAGTCCGGGGGCTATCCACTGAGTGTGGTGCTGGCGGAACAGACGTTGGTCGTCAGTTGTCCCGTGTCTGTAGGCGCGCGGATTGCCCCATCTGTACAGCAGCGCGCCGCCTTTGCCTGCGTTGCCGCCTGTGCGGGTGGGCGCTTCTTCCGTGGTTGCGCTGTGGTCTATTATCCACAATTCGCTGTAATAACGCGCGGAGAGCGCTATATGGTCTAGCTCAGGGTTATAGTCTATTCCGTTGATGTACGTCAGTTCCATTGCGTATATAGGATAGCCGTCTCCCCATTTTCCTGACGTAAAATTAGCGTCGATTAGTTCGGGATGCTCAGCAATCACGCGGTAGTTATTTTTGCTTGAGTCGATGTCCTGCGCTAGGTAGTCCCAGGCAGACCATTCCCACACAATCTCGCCACCTTCGCTTCCGGTGGGGCGGACTTCCATCAGATAATCGTAGTTTACTCCCCCGGGGGGCACGATGTCCGGGTCTATGCCCGCGGCTATGGCTTCTTCGCTGGTCTTAGTGCCGCGCGCAAGTATCAGTACATTGCCGTTGGGCATTTTGATGAAATCGTGGTGGAGTCTTTCGAAATAGGGGAATTGCCACACGATATTACCATCCGGGTCAATTTCCGTTATTATTCTGTTGTCCATGCCGGTTCTTTGCTCAATAAGCAGATTCCCGTTATCCAAAAGTTTCGCGTGAGGAACCCAGCCTCTGAGTTGTTTCCTCCATTCATGCACTATTCTGCCGCTATGGTCAATCAGATGAATACGGCTTTTGAAGCGTGCGGCTATAAGAGTATAACCGCGCATAGCTTGGGATTCGTTCACGAGCAGTCCGACGGTTCTAGCGTCATCCAAGCGCTGATCCAAATCGGCGCATAGATCCTCGGTCAGCGCAATAAGGGTCGCGTCGAGCGGGCTGACATCGTTGTTCGCATTGATTTCGTCAAGGTATGCTGGAGCGGCGGCGCAGTGCGGCATCGCCTGCCGGTAGCGCTCCCATTTGTTGGTGTCGGCGTCGGACAGGATATGCAGCAGCTGCAGGGTGTAGCGGCGCAGGGCTTGGGAGGAGGCGTCGGTCGAGCGCGATGCGTGGACGGACGGACTAGGCGTGGGGCTGTCGGCGTAGGCTTGAGAATGCTGGACGCCGCCTAAAAGCGCGGCTGCGATTGCGGCGGCGGCGGCTGTGAGGCCGAGTTTCAGAGTTCCCCACTTTCGATAAATTCGGGCAGTCGCGCCTATAGCATTGAAGTCGCTCATTTGAGGCCGTTGTCTCCTAAATCAATCGACGCTGATTTGATGGCAAGCGCCGCTGAGTATGCACCTATCCGAATGAGAATACCTGCCAGAACAACATACTATTTTACGGGGAAGTTGCAGGGTTGACAAGCATTTCTTGGGGATATGGGGCACACTCGATCCAGGCAATCTATGCTGAGCGGCGGCGGGTTGGCTAATCGACGGAGTTGTATGGAGCGCCGTAGCGCTCGCTGTGGGCTATCTGGGCGAGCGGCTTGCGGTTTCTGATCCCTTGCGCGCCCATTGCGGCGTCTTTGCGGTATCCGAAGGGCAGGATTGTTACCAGAACGGCGTTATCGGGTATGCCCAGAAGCCGCTTGACGGCGCGGTTCTGCTCTGCCACGCGCAACCCAACGAAGCAGGCGCCCAAGCCCTCTTCCCACGCCACAAGTTCCATCTGCTGCAGGGCGCGCCCGGCGTCAAGTTCGGCGCGGTCGGCGTTTTCCATCGCGATGGCGATTGCCATAGGCGCGTCTGCGATGAAGCGGCCGCTGGATGCGATTTCGGCTATGCGCCGCAGGGTGTCTCTGTTCTTGATGACGATGAAATGCCACGGCTGCAGGTTGCGCGAGCTCGGCGCGAGCCGGCCGGCTTCTAGCAGTTTGCGAATGACCGAATCCGGCACCGCGTCGGGCTTGAACTCCCGCACCGTGAGGCGGGAGCGCACTGCGTCATAGACTTGCATTTGAGTTCTCCCTAAATCTATGGTCATAAGTTGAACGCGCTAAATAACGCATCCATTGTCTTTGGTTTCCTAAGTGTGTTCTAGCTCTTCTGTCGACAATGTCTGCATATTCGCCTGATTGTCCTCGGATCTAGGCGGTCGCGGTGAACCTGCTGAAGGTCCTGGCGGACTGCCGTAGTGTATATCTGTCCCCGAGGATTGTTAATGATATTTCTATCTCCGAAATCGTCTTGAAGGGCTTGATCGTTAGTAAATAGAAGCCGTGTATCGCTTACTCTTGCCAACGCAAGTATATGCGCATCGTTGGATTTGCATATATTCTGCGCCCGCAAATCATTTGTCTCGTTGTCCACCGATCCATCGCTAATTTCTCTAACTCGGCCAAACAAAATGGCTGTCTTAGCCCAAGTTTGGAATCGGTCATATTCGCCTAATTCCCGCTTGAGTTCGCCGCCGATGACTAAAATGCCATGAATTCTATTCTGACCTTCCAACCACTCAAGAAAGTATTTCCCTGCCGGAGTCTGAGTGTCAGAATCGCCGAATACTTCGTGTCTGACATTGTTGTCCATTATGGCGCACATACATTACAACCCTATTGAACGCCGTGTTTCTTCCATGAAGAACTTCCCGTAAGAGTGCGGCGCATCTAGCACATTGCCCATTTCGTCCAAGCGGATGGAGTGGATTTTCACATCCAAATCATCGCGCTCGAAGTACAGAATCGATACATCATCGGGCTTGAGGGCGGTAGTCTTATCGCGCACATCCATACGCACGCGGTCGATGATGTAGTCGCTGTGCGTTTCAACGATGAGCTGCTTTCGCTGTGACGCGACGTCGCAGAATAAGGTGCCCAAGGCGGCTTGCGCGCTTGGGTGCAGATGCACTTCGGGCTGCTGCAGCAAGAACATTTGCGGCGCGTCCGAGCGGAGCAATTCCGTGACAATCGGTAGCGCTTGGCTGACGCCGTAACCCACATCTATCAGGTTGCGATAGGCGCCTTTGCGGCGCTTGCCCCACTTCCTAACCTGTATTTGAAACGGCGCGCCCGATGTCTTGCCGAATGACATTATGGCAATATCGTCAAACAGCCCCGACTTTCGTCCAAAGTCTTCAAGAGACTTCTTTAGTTTCTGCCATCCGTCCGAATTGCCCCTGTACAGGTTCGCCAAGTAAGTGGGGATGGCCTCGCCTTCGGTATCCCGCGAGGTGCGTATCGGGTCATAAGTCCGCCGTGGGTGAGAGCGGAATGGAGCGCCGGCATACGGACGTCTTGTTGAGAAGACTTCAGAAAATAGCGCCTGATTTAAGGCGTCTATTTTTCCTAATTCATATTCAGCTTCAGTGGGTAGGGATTCACTACTTTCATGAGTTGACTGTCCGTCACGAATCTTTCGCAAAAGTAGAAGCTGCACCATGTCGGGAGCAAGTGGAAATGGAATCGGATTATTACCGACAAATCCACTACTTGAGAGGTTCCATTGATATTGATTCTGGGGCGTGATGAATGTAAGCATTTGCTCACCTTCTTCTATGCCCGCTTCCACCCCAAATTCTTTGTTTCCAAACCTCCGGTTCGCTGGGACAGGCGCTCCGTCGATCTCTTTGAAAGTAGCACGGAAGGACACTAGATTAGTATCAGGTTGTGGCAAGTTACGAAGAAATCCTGCCTCAAATGCTTGGGGTGATTTCTTATCCACAGAACCACGATTATGCACTATGTCCTCAAATGCGCCCAGGTCAAAGGGATATTCTCGAAAGTCAGGTATTCCGGGGTGAAATGCGCCATCCCACAGCGCGCGCAGTATCGCGAGGAAGGATGTCTTCCCTGTGCTGTTTTCGCCCACAAGCAGGGTTAGCGGAGCAAGCCGCGCGGTCTGCTCCTCGCGAAAGCATCGGTAGTTCTTGAGCGTTACGCTGTCCATGGCGTCATCATAGCGCCGCTACACGGGGTAGCGCCATACTTCGCCGCGCGGCGGCTCGTCGGATAGCCTGAACTGCGGCAGCGATAGTCCGTCTTCAGTGTCCAGAAACACCACTTCGACGCGCTTGCCGATGCCCACATTTTCGGGGTCTTCGGGCTGCATATCGGAGTTCAGCAGGTTGGCGGTGATGCGAAGCCCGTTCTCCGGGTTGGGCTCGCCGCTCTGCTCGTCAAGCTCCACAAGCGCCACCGTGTAGGGCGTCCAGTCGCGAAAGCCGGGCAGGATGGCGTGCGTGATGATTTGGTAGCTATAGATAGCGCCTTTGCCGCTGACCTCATGCCATTCCCAGTCGAGCGAGGCGCACCACGGGCAGCCGGGGCCGGGCTCGCCGCGCAGCAAGCCGCATTCGGGGACGGCGCACTTCTTCACCACTAGCCGATGCTCGGCCGCCGCCTCGAAGTAGCCCTTGTATTCGCTGTCGATATCCGAAATCACTATCGGCATGCCGCGATACTGATATACCGGCATTGGCTTACCTCCTCATTATCAGGGCGCTGCCCACGCCGGGCATAGCCCATCCCATATTCATCGTGATGTTGACGTCGGGGACTTGGCGGCAGCCGCCCTCCAAGTAGTCATACGAGTGCTTGCGCTCGCGCCAATCGGGGCAGTAGTCGTCCACCAAGCCGCGAAGCTGGCGCACATTCTCGATCACCATATTCATCCCGTGCGTGTAGCCCTCGCACAGGTGGCCGCCGCTGGTGTTGTTGGGACGCCGCCCGCCCAGGTCGGTGATGCCGCTTGTTACATAGTCCTTGCCTTCGCCCTTCTTGCAAAAGCCGTAGTCCTCGAACTGAAGCAGCGTCGTGTAGGTGAAGGCGTCGTAGCAGCCGGTGACGTCTATGTCGTCGTGCGTTACGCCCGCCAGCTCGAACAGACGCGGCCCTACATAGTGTCCCGCCACGCGCGTTATGGGGGCGTACTGATAGTGGAAGTCGCCGCCCGGCTTCACGCCTCTGCCCTGCACCGCCATTATGTAGGCGGGCGGATGCTTCAGGTCTTTGGCGCGCTCCGCCGATGTAACGATGATGCAGGTGGCGTTGTCCGTCTCAAGGCAGCAGTCGAGCAGATGGGCGCAGGGCTTCACGATCCAGCGCGAGTTCAGCACATCGTCCACGGTTACGCGCTGCTTCATAAGCGCCTTTGGGTTGTTGCTGGCGTGCTTGCTGTGCGTAACCTTGATGGCCGCCAGGTGTTCGCCGGTTACGCCGTACTCCATCATATGGCGCGTGAATGTGAAGGCGAAGTTCTGCACTGCGCTGGCTATGCCGTAGGGGCGCTTGAACAGGTCGGAGCCGCTGACGGGCGCGGCCGAGCGCGCGCCGGTGCCGCCGATGCGCACCTGCGAATAGCCGTTCATCGCGCGAAATATCGCAACGGTGTCGCACATCCCGCCCTCGATTGCGCCGATGGCTAGGCCGACGAGCGCTTCCGTGCTGGAGCCGCCGCCGGAGCAGTCCATATAGAAGTTCAGCCGCATCCCAAGGTCGTACATCATATGCGTGGACGGCGTGGAATCGCCGCCGTGGTAGCTCAGCATCCCGTCCACATCCTGCGGCGTAAGTCCGGCGTCTAGGATGGCGTTGCGTATCGCCTCTACGCCCAGAGCGCGCGTGCTGCGCCCGGATGCGCGGCTGTACTCCGTTTCGCCCACGCCCACGATGCAATACTTGTCCTTCAGTCTGCCTTCCATACATGCCCTCCTCTAACCGACGCTTAACCGACGTTGCAGCGTATATGTTGCGTTCTGCGGTGGGGCAAGTATCGCCTTTTGCGGTTGGAATGGCAAGCGCCTACGCATTCGGCTTGGCGGCTGATAGCGCGGGACGGGTTTTTAACGCAAAGGCGCAGGGGCGCAAAGGGGGGTTAGGGGACGGCCGCCCCCAAGCGCCAGGTGACGTTGCTGCGGAGGGCGTGGAGCTGCGTTAGCGTGGAGCGGGGCTGGCTTAGGGCGTCTAGGTATAGCGCGTCTAGCTCGGCGATGGCGGCGGGGGCGCATTCGTGGAAGTTTAGGCTGTCTTGGACGCTGCTGAGCGTGCCGGTTGTGAGTGGGCGGATGTTTTGCGGGTTGATGGCGGCGATGAGCTCGCGCGCCAAGCGGCGGACGCGGCGGTTGGTGGCGGCATCGTCAAGCCAAGCGCGCGGGACGGCGATTGTGGCGATTTCGTGGCGGTTGATGTCGAATGCGTCGCCGTATGCCATCCACCAGGCGTAGGCGGCGTGGGTG
This sequence comes from Dehalococcoidia bacterium, assembly GCA_965204605.1. Classification (GTDB taxonomy): domain Bacteria; phylum Chloroflexota; class Dehalococcoidia; order Lucifugimonadales; family JADFKI01; genus Bin90. The sequence continues at coordinate 2,053,357 of OZ241999.1, read as the reverse complement.
TTGGCGGCGGCTACGGCTAACTCTAGGTTTTCTTGGCCGGAGATAGGCAAGAGTTTCTCTCTGCGCTTGAGACTGCCGGCGGGCGCTGTTGTGATGAAGTACATTGCCGACGGGGGAAAGCCCAAGGCTAGATCGGCTTGTCCGAGTCCGTTCATATTGACGATTTTGGTCTCTTCAGCGCGCATTGCGTCGAGCAGATCGGCGATTTCGGTTGTGTGTATGCGTCCCCATTGGGCATCGATGCGCGCGTCCCCGACGGTGTTCTGCTGTGTGGTAAGCGTTACCGATTTGGGGCGTGAAGTGAAGTATTCGTGCCGTTCAGATTTGGGCCATCTGTTTATGCCGCTAGTTTCAATAATCGGATTTTGCTTGCCCATCGTCGCCGTGATTATCGTCGCTCTGACGCGGCTTTCGCCGTGTTCCACCGGGCTATTATGAAACACCTTGTCTGGGCGGTTATCTTGGCAGCGCAGACTGATGCGGTTGGAGCGTTCTTCGAAGAGGCGGCGCAGGTCTTTCTTGTTTTGCCCGAAGCAGATGGATAGGGGGACGATGAGGGTAACAACGCCGCCGCTGGGATTGGCGAGGGTTAGCGCCGCTTCTGCGATGAGGTTGTACAGATCGCTGCCCGCTATTGTGCGGAAGCGGCGCAGCTTTAGGGTTTGGCGGCGGTCTCTGCGCGCCGTGTCCGTCTTCAAGTCCTTGTTCACGCTTTCGTATGGCGGGTTGCCGATGACGATGTCGAAGCCTTGCCGGTCGGGATTGTAGAACAGCAGCCTGGGATCGGTCTCGACGGGCGGGGCGTCGGGATCGAGCAGCGGATGCTTGGCGAATGCGGTAGTTTCGGCGCTGGCGTATCCGCGTCCGATGGCGGCGCTCAGCGCTTTGCGGGCGTCGGCGTCTTGGCGGCGCAGTTCGGCTTTGGTCTGTTCGTCGTGCGCCGACTGCCACTCTTGGCGGATTTCGGCGACATGCTCTAGCGCTTTGTTGACTTGGGTTGCGCGGGACTGCAGGGTTTCTGCGCCGAAAATGGACCAGTTCGGGCTGGCGACGGTGGCGAGCGTATCGGCGCAAACTATCTTTGCCTCGAGGTTGGGCAGCGGTTCGTATGCTGCCGGATCGGCGGCGGCGTCTTCGGCGGCGATGATGGCGATGAACAGGCGCAGGCGGGTAACCTGCACCGCCATCGGGTTGATGTCTTGCGCGAAAAGTTGGCGCGCGATGATGTCGCGGGTTAGGGTTGCGTCATCGTCGGACACCCCCAACTTCCGCAGCGAGCGCTTGATTGCCAGGTGGCATATGAAGGGGAACTCGCCCGAACCCACCGCGGGGTCGTAAATGGCAAGGCTGCGGATTCGGTCGATAAGCCGATTGCGCTCCTCTGCGTCGCTATCGGGGGGAAGTTCGTCGTCGTTGCCGAACAGCCGGCGCAGATCGGCGCGCGTATAAGACGGGCGTGGCGCATACGGCAGCGTGGCTTCGGCAAGCGCGTCTTTCACCATCTCGAACGCCACGTCCGCCGGAGTGTAATAGGTGCCGGCGGGCATTCTGTCGGGCGTTTCTTCGCCGATTTGGGTGGCGGCGATAAGGTTTTCGAACAGATTGCTGAGCACTTCGGGGTCAATCGTCTGTTCGCTGGCGTATGGGGTGTGTTCGGACGAAGTCCAATCGTACTCGTTGAGAATGGTGAACAAGCCGGGCGCATTCGGATCGGCGCCGAAATAGTCGGCGTCCGTGAGATGCAGCATGTCGTCGTGTTGGTGGCGCGCGAACAGGGAGCCGTTGAGGAAGCGCGTATCCGCGAGCGCCTCTTGGATGCGCGGGTTGGGATGCGTTATGCGGTCCGCGGGCGGCTGGTTGAGCCTTTCGTGGAACAGGAATGTGAGAATGGCGTTGTGGTAATCGCCGGGCGCTTCGCGCTTTGCGAAAGCTTCGTCGAAGGCTTCGGGCGGCAGTTTGCCGTCTTCGTTGAGAATCCACACGAAAATGACGCGAATGAGATGGCGCAATACGGCTTCGCGGTAGGCGTGGCGCTGGTTGGCGCTGCCGGCTGCCTTGCGCTGTTGGCGCAGCGTCCAGCCGTTGGCGAGCTTCTCAAAGAACTCTTTGCGGACGGTCTTGGCGGCGACGGCGTCCGTCAGCGTATCGGCTCTGACGGCGGCGGTCTTGTTGAGTTGGTCGTAGATGCGCTGTATGGTTCGCAGGGTTTTGGGCGCGGGCATATGCGGGTTGAACTCGGTGGTCATGCCGGTATGCGCTTGGTAGTGGACTGCGATGCGGGCGGCGGCGGATTTGCCGGTTTCGTCCGGTTGGACAATAAGCGCCACTGACATTTTGAGCGGCACGACTTTGGCGAAAGTTTCGGCGGCGAGCGCGACGTCTTCGCGGTGAATGGACATGTCGTTTTCCATCATGGGCGGCTCGGCGCTAATCACCGCTACGCAGAGCGCTTCGTGGGAGGCGTCGGCTTGCTCGGCGCGAATCTGGGCGGTTTGGGCGAATGCGTACTGACGCCATCGGTTGATTTCCGTTTGCGCCGTACTGGAAATTCGTATCTCTCCGTCTCGGATTTCAGTTTGGATTTGGGTTTGGCGCGCCCCCGTTTTGTCAGTGAGCATATTCAGTATCACGGTGGGGGATGCGTTTTCGGCAATCGCTTGGCAGATTTCGCGCGCCTTTTGGGTTGGATCGCGCCGCCTTGCGCTGGCGGGGGCGGCATGGGCGGGCGCCGCCTCGGCGAGCATGCGCTTGATTTCGGCGAGATGTTCGGCGCACTGGCGCTGATCGCCGTCGAGCAAGCGCCATTCTTGTACAAAATTGGCTTGGTTGTCGTCGTATTCGCTGCGACGGATTGTGTGCCATACATTGCCGTCGGTGAGAATGCCGTAGGCGCCTGGGCCGCTTGCGGGATGAGCGATAATGTAGCGCATCAGCTGGCTCTTGGGTCTGCGCGAATGGGCGCTGCCTCTGCCGTCCAGGTCGGCGTTGAGCGGCTTTGCTTCCAGGATGGCGACGGCGTGTCGCCGTCCCGCAAGCGCGGCGGGGACGTCGTACAGCACAATATCCGGGCGATTGTCCCCCGCTTGGAATTCGCGCCGCTGGCGGTCGCCTGGGAATCCCAGAAAATCCAGCGCGGGATCTATGAGATTTCTGACGGTGTCTTGTTCGCTGTAGTCGCCAAGCGCGACTAGGTTGCGGCGATTTGCGAACAGGGTTTGGGCGGTTTCGGCGGCGGTAGGCATTGGCGTGGCTCCGGCGTTGGGGTTGGCGCTCTCGAGTTGGCGTTGTTGGGATTGGCGTTGTTGGAGTTGGCGCTCATATGATATAGGGGGTTTGTTCTGTATGCAAGTAGGGGGCGGGATGTTTTCAAGGGCGGTCTAAACGCAAGGGGGCTGGGGCGCAAAGACGGGGTTGGGCGTGTTATAATGCGCTACAATCGTTCTGCAATTCAATCATATTGAGGTAATTCCCAATGGTTGTATCCCTATCCACCACCGCACTAAGGGATTTAGAAGCGGCGGCCGAGTACGCTATTGAAGAAAACTTCCCCGTTCCGTCCAAAATCGCCGTTGACAACGCGGAGCGTCTGATACGCGCGATACAAGATATGTCCCGTCTGCGTATCGAAGTGTATCCCACCCCTGACGCAGAGATAGCGTTGGATGTCCCAAATGGGCGCGGTCAATCGGTGGCGCTGCTATGCGAATCCGGCGGCGGCGCGCTGTGCCTGGCGAACTTGGCGAGCGGCCATCGCAGCAAGCGCTATCCCGACGCGGATGCGCTCCCTGACAAGTTTCTGCGGGAAGTTTTTATGGAACTGGGAACCGAACTCACATAAAAGTCAATGCAGATTCCTGAAACTATTGCGGCGGATGAAGAACTGGGACGCGGCGTATCTTCAAGAAATAGCGCGAACCGAGCGCGCCGCTCTTTGCTTCCTATCAATGAGTTCTTGCCAAGGCAGGGCGAAACCCATATTTCGGTTGACAGGCTTAGCATTGCGCTGTTGAATGAGGTAACTGCCATCGCTCACGCGCGAGACGGCGCGCGAAATCGCAATTTCTACGGATGGGCGGTAGTAAGCGCTTCCAATGCGGCGCTTAACGGACGTATAGTAGAGGCGTCTCCCATACCTAACATCAATCCATATCACACAGACATCATCTTGCCGCAAAGCGCCGCTGATGACAGGGACGAACAGAAGCGGCATGCCCAAGAACTGAGAGACGCCTCTCACTGGCGCGCCCGCTCTGACTTACCCTAAAACCACCACGCAAAAATCACCACACACTTAGGAGGACCCCACCTATGGTTACCCCACGCTCCGACTGGCTCGCGCTCACGCAGGAAGCGCCCATTGAACCCGATCTTCCCATATGCGACCCGCATCACCACCTCTGGCAGCGACCGGGCAACGACTATATGCTCGAAGACTTGCTGCAAGACATCAATTCGGGGCATAACATCGTGAGCACCGTCTTCTTGGAGTGCTCGTCTATGTACCGCGCCGACGGTCCGGAGCGCCTGCAGCCGCTCGGCGAAACCGAGTTCGTGGCGGCGGTCGCAGAGCAGGCGGCCGCTATGCCCGATGTATCCGCCAACATCAACGCCGGCATCGCCGGCTACGCAGACCTGCGATTGGGCGATGCGGTGGCGGAAGTTCTGGAGGCGCACATTGAGCTAGGCAAAGGCAGGTTTCGCGGCATTCGGCACGGCACCGCTTTCGACTCTAGCAGCGAAATCGCCACATATCGGAATCAGGGCGGCGGCACAATGATGAACGCCAAGTTCCGCGAAGGCTTCGCTCAGCTCCAAAAGTACGGACTGAGCTTCGACGCGTGGCTGTTTCATCCGCAGCTCCCCGAACTTGCCGACCTCGCAAGCGCCTTCCCCGACACCGCAATCATCCTAGACCATATCGGCGCGCCGCTAGGCATAGGTCCGTATGCGGGCAGGCGCAGCGATGTTATGCAGATATGGAAGCGCAGCATAGCGCAGGTTGCCGCCAACCCGAATGTGGTGGTCAAGGTAGGCGGCTGCGGCATGCCCAACTACGGCTTCGGCTGGCACGAGCGCGCCGCGCCGCCCGACTCCGCCGAACTCGCCGAGGCGACCGCGCCCTACTACCTCTATGTGATCGAGCAGTTCGGCCCCGACCGCTGCATGTTCGAAAGCAACTTCCCGGTGGACAAGGCGTCCTATTCCTATAGTGTGATGTGGAACTCGTTCAAGCGCATCGTGGCGGACTTCTCCGCCAGCGAAAAGGCGGCGCTGTTCCACGACACCGCCGCGCGCGTGTATCGCCTTGCGTAGGCGGATAGGGCTTCCGTCGGTAGGCTAAGCGCGATTGCCATCATCCGCCGCCTTGGATCCGTCGAGTGGCGATAGCGTTACGCCATGCGCCGGGGATGCGTTGCGCCTCTCAACCTTCCGCCGAAATGCGCTATAATCCCTAATGCAAGGTTGCCCCCCGCCGCGCGCTAACGGACGGCGAGGCATGCGCGGCGCTCTGAAACCGGACTCGCGCGGCGCAGCACGCCAACCGGCGTAGTTCGCGCAAACGCCCCGGCGTCAAGTCGCTTATCCACTATGCGGCGGAAGCGGGACACGACGAAGCGGTCCAATCGCTCATAGCCGCCGGCGCGAAAGTCAACAAAAGAGTGTGGGGGAGTTCTGGCTATAGACTCCTCGATCTAGCCAAGAAGCAAGGATATACTCTTGTGATTTGGGCGCTTAAAGCAGCCGGCGCAAAATAAACGGTGATAACGCCGTTTATCGGGAAATGCGGGGGCAAGCCTACGCCTGATTCCGTCGTGCTCGCCTCGCGACGCCAAGCGCTCGCTGCTGGCTCGCCGCCTGTCGCGCGGAGTCGTCCGCGCTTATCCCCTAACCCTTTAATGGAAGCCGCCGCCATACGGATTGCCCACTGACCGCCAATACGGGGTATAATCGCCGCAACAACTTACCCTAAACCTACCATGAGGAGTTTGAGATATGCGCTTGGAAGGCAAAGTGGCGATAATCACGGGCGCGGGCAGCGGCATGGGCGCGGAAGAGGCGTGTCTGTTCGCGCGCGAGGGCGCAAAGGTGGTAGTGGCGGACATAACCGAAGAACTCGGCAGGCAGGTCGAGGCGCAGATTGGCGAATCGGGCGGCGACGCAATGTTCGTCCAAACAGACGTCACCAACGAATCCGACTGGCAGAACCTAATCCAACAGGCGGTTTCGCGCTACGGCAAACTGGACATTCTGGTCAACAACGCAGGCATCAGCAGCTCGGCGATAGACGACAGCCTGGACACCGACGGTTGGAATCGGATTATGGATGTGAACGCCACCGGCGTATTCCTAGGCACCAAGCACGCCGTAGAGCGAATGCGCCAAAGCGGGGGCGGCTCCATCGTCAACATATCGTCCATAATGGGCTTTGTGGGCGGTGAAGGCGGCCATCCCGCCTATCACGCATCCAAAGGCGCGGTTCGCATATTCAGCAAGGCAATGGCGGTTCAGTACGGGCCGGTGGGCATTCGCGTCAACTCCGTGCATCCCGGCTTTATGCCGCCTATGCGCACCTCAAAGCCCGACGCCGCTATGCGCCAAGAGCAGGTTCGGCTGACGCCCCTGCGCCGCACGGGCGAAACCATCGAAGTCGCCTACGGAGTTCTGTTCTTGGCGTCCGACGAAGCGTCGTTCATCACCGGCGCTGAATTGGTCATAGACGGCGGCTTCATCGCGCGCTAATCGGCGGCGGCGGCGTCCAAAACGCCCACAAGCAGATAGCCGTTTCTGCCATCTTCATGCACCGGATACGGCAGCCGCTTCGACCGAAAGCCCGCCCGCTCCATCAGCCCAAGCCAGGTTGCGATTGGGAATATGCCCGTTATATGGCGGTCTTCCTCAACGCGCACGCTGCCGTCGGCGTTCTTGACGATGTATATGAACACCGATTCCACCGCGTTATCGCTGGGGTCAGGGTCGTGGTCGTACTCGATCGATGCGAACTCGGGCGTAACGTCCCGCCGTATCCCGCACTCAAGCCTTGTACCCGGATATGTTTCGGTGAGCCAGTCGGGCGCCATTATGAGTACGCCGCCATCGACCAAATGCGCGCGCGCCGTTGCAAGCGTCGCGCTGATGTCGGCTTCGCTGAGCAGATAGCACACGGCATCGTGAATCAGCACGGCGTCGAACTTGCCGCCCAGCCTAACCGAGCGCATATCCCCGATGTGATGCTCCACATCGGGGTTGAGCAACCGCGAATTGGCGAGCATCTTGACGGACAGGTCGACCGCAGTAGCGTCGTGCTGTGCCGCCCCACCGCGGCTCTGAGCGCAATCGCACGCCGCCGATGCCGACGGGCGCGCGTCGCAGTCTGGATAGATGATGTGATGCAGATTGTTGCCGCCGCCAACGCCCAGCTCCAAAATGCGATGCCTGCCTTGCCCCAGCTCGGCGGTAAGCGCATTGCGCCAGTGCGCCGCCTCGTCGGCATACTCCGAGTGGTGGCTTATCAGCGGCCACATATGCGCGAATTCGTCATACATCCTGTTCATATTCGTTCACCAACGGCGGCATGCGGCAAGCCCGATTTCCCAACCCGATTTGCTGCGGACATTCTACACGATTGCGGGGCGTGCGGGCTTGACCTTATCGCGCTATTGCCCGATGATACACGCAGACGGCGCATTGGGTTATGAAATAAAGACTGCGCGGATGCGGCGCAGGCAAGCGAACAGCGAAAGGAAGCGGCAATGGCGGATTACACGGCGTATTTCAACGGCGAATGGATGCCCATAAGTCAGGTGCGGATAGATCCCGACGACCGCGGCTTCACCACGGGCGATGTGGTGTTCGACGTGGCGCGCACATTCAACGGCAAATCGTTTCGGCTGAAGTATCACATAGATCGGCTGTACCGCTCACTCAAGTACGCGCGGCTTGACGCCGGCCTGTCCCCCGACGAAATGACCGCAATCAGCGAAGAGGTGGTGGCGCGCAACGAAAGCTTGCGCGCAGAGGCGGGCGATTTCTACATACGCCAGTTCGTAACGCGCGGCAAGGGCGTTTGGGCGCACAGCGCGGGGCCGCCAAGCGTCTGCGTGCGTGTCAGTCCCATCGATCTTGGACGCTTTGCGCCCGCATACACCGAGGGGCTGCACGCCGTCATAGCGCGCACCCGAAGCTACTCACCCGAATCGCTGGACTCCAAAATCAAGCATCAGAGTCGAATGAACTTTGAGCTTGCGGAGTTGGAAGCCGCCGACGTCGACCCGGACGCTTGGCCTCTGCTGACCGACCTGGACGGCAACATCACGGAAGGCACATCCAACAACGTGTTCGTGGTTGCCGACGGCGTGATACGCACGCCCGGCGACAGCGCTATCCTGCAGGGAGGTTCGCGCAATATGGTATTGGACTTGGCGCGCCAGCTCGGCATCCCCATAGCGCAAGAGGATCTGCAGCCCTACGACCTGTACACCGCAAGCGAGGTGTTCTTCTCGCGCACCGGCCCCTGCATCCTGCCGGTAACGAGGGTTGACAGGCGCACGATAGCGGACGGCAAGCCCGGCGAAATCACCCAGCAGCTTCTAGCAGCGTGGAGCGAAACCGTGGGCGTGGACATAGTCGACCAGGTTATGAGCATGGCGTAACCGCCAATTCTGCCCAAAACCCAAAACTCAAACTATAAGAGACTCCCTGAATTCGGGAGTCTCTTGTCTGTTTTATGTGGTGTTCGGTATGGTGCCGAGGAAGGGAGTTGAACCCATACTCTCGAGAAGAGAAGCAGATTTTAAGTCTGCCGCGTCTGCCGTTCCGCCACCTCGGCGCTGACGCAGGGCTTGTAGATTGCAACCCTACTATCTAATTGTAGCATAGCAAACGCGCCTTCACATTGAGCGTATGGGTTTCTGTCATCGCGAATTCGGGGCGCCGCGGACGCCGTATCCGTTACAGGAACAGCGGGGCGAACACCAACGCAACGATCGACATTAGCTTGATGAGGATATTCAGCGCCGGCCCCGATGTGTCTTTGAACGGATCGCCCACGGTGTCCCCCACAACCGCGGCGGCGTGATTCTCAGATCCCTTGCCACCGAGGTTGCCCGCCTCGATGTACTTCTTGGCGTTGTCCCAAGAGCCGCCCGCATTCGCCATCATTATGGCAAGCAGGAAGCCGGTTGCGATTGCGCCGATGAGCAAGCCGCCAAGCGCCTCCGCGCCGAGTACGGCGCCAACCACCACAGGCACCGCCACCGCAAGCAGCCCCGGCAGCACCATTTCGCGCATTGCGCCGTTTGTGCTGATGGCGACCGCGCGCGCGTAGTCCGCCTCCGCCGTGCCTTCCAGCAGTCCGGTGATTTCGCGGAACTGCCGCCGCACCTCTTGCACCATAGCGTTTGCCGCCCTGCCGACCGCCTGCATCGTGAGCGCCGCAAACAGGAAGGGCATCGTCGCGCCGATGATAAGCCCCATCAGCACTTGAACATTGAGCAGGTCAAACGCCTGCACATTCGCCGCCTGCGAGTACGCCGCCATCAGCGCAAGCGCCGTCAGCACCGCCGAGCCTATCGCGAACCCCTTGCCGGTAGCCGCGGTGGTGTTGCCAAGCGAGTCCAGCGCGTCGGTGCGCTCGCGCACGGCCGGGTCGAGATGCGCCTGCTCCGCTATGCCGCCGGCGTTGTCCGCAACCGGCCCGTAGGCGTCCGTGGCTAGCGTAATGCCCAGCGTAGAAAGCATCCCGACCGCCGCAAGCGCAACGCCGTAGGTGTCCGCCAAAGAGTTGGCGATCCACATCGCGATGACAACCACCAAGCCGGGGATGAGCGTGCTCAGCATTCCAAGCCCCAAGCCGCCGATGATGACGGTTGCGGGCCCCGTTTCCGCCTGATCCGCAAGCCGCTTTGTGGGATTGAACTCGAAGGATGTGTAGTATTCGGACGATGTGCCGATTATCTGCCCGGCTATCAACCCAACCAGCACAACCCAGAAGAGTCTGAAGTCCAAACCCATCAGGCTGATTGCAATCGCAACGCCTATGAGAACCAGCAGTCCGGCGGCGAATATGCCGGTTCGCAGCGACCATAGCAGTTTGCCCATCGTTGCGTTTTCGCCGGTGCGCACCAGAAATGTGCCGAGAATGGATGCGAATATGCCGATGGCGGCAACCAGAATGGGCAGCAGAAACAGCGCGGCGTCAAAATCGCCGGTGGGGTTGGCCGCGCCGAGCGCCGCCGCGCCCACTGCGGCAAGCGCAATCGTGGCGATAATAGAGCCCACGTAGCTCTCGAACAGGTCTGCGCCCATTCCCGCCACATCTCCCACGTTATCGCCCACATTGTCCGCGACCGTGGCCGGATTGCGTGGGTCGTCCTCCGGTATGCCCTGCTCTACCTTGCCTACAAGGTCTGCGCCCACATCCGCCGCCTTGGTGTAGATGCCGCCGCCCACCCTTGCGAACAACGCGATGGATGACGCCCCGAATCCGAAGCCCGCCACAACCGTTATGTCGCGGAATATGAAGTACAGGATGGATATGCCGAGCAGCCCGATGCCCACGACCGATATGCCCATCACCGTGCCGCTGTTGAAGGCGACGCGAAGCGCGGGGTTCAGCCCCTGCATCGCCTTGACCGCCGTGCGGGTGTTGGCGCGCACCGCAATGCTCATGCCGATGAAGCCCGCAAGCCCGGAGCCGATAGCGCCGATGAGGTACGACAGCGCAGTCGAGGGAAAGCCGTTGCTTGCGCCCACTTTGCCGGTGACGTCGAAGTCGATGAACACCGCCAGGATGATAGCCACCACTACCACGAAAGCAGCAAGCAGCGTGTATTCCCTAGTGAGAAACGCCATAGCGCCCTGCTGTATGGCGCGCCCGATGAACTGAATCTCTTCGCTGCCCCCGTCCTGCCGCGTTACATTCAGCGCCAATATGAGCGCAAACGCAAGCGCCACGATGCTCGCGACCACGGCTATGAGTATGATTTCCAAGGCTGGTTCCTCCCTAAAGTAAAAGCGGCCTCCCCAACTTATGGGAAGACCCGCTTATGTTGGGGGCAACATTTCGGCAAGAATTGCACCGAAAACGCTATCATAGCCGATAATAGCAGTCAAGTTAATCGGGCGGAAACGGCACTCTCAGTATAGGAGCGGCGGCAGCGCAAACCCATTCCCGACGCTATACGCCGCTTGCGGCGCAGGCGCGCATATTGCCGGGCAAGCGAGCGGTTCGACGCCGCAACGGGGCTAGGATATGCTGTCGGCGTGGGGTCACACATTAGCAGCAAGCGGCGCCAGAATTTCCCGCGCAATCCACGACACCACAGGAACGCATACTGCGTCGCCGAAAGCGTCCAAGGCTTGCCGCTCGCTGTCCGACGCAATCGGATAAGCGTCAGGAACGCCTTGCAATCGGGCGTATTCCCGCGCCGTGAGGGTTCGCATTCGTATAGCGCCATTCCCCGCTGCCAGCAGGAACTGCTTGCCGCTGCCGCCGCCCGCCGTGCGAAGGCAGCCGGCGATGTCGTCGCGCCGAACCTCTGCGCGCTGCCCCTCGGCGCGGCGGCGGCGATAGAATGTCCTGAAGCGTTCCACTTTACTTTGGGATAGCCGCTTTGCCATCGCCAAGTGCGGCGGCGACATCATCTTAATATGCTTGCGAACCTTATCCGCCGCCCACCAGCGCGCGTCATTCGGCGGGATTTTCTCTACGATGCGTTCAGATAAGCCCGTGTCGATGTAAGGCGGCGGCTCCGGAATGTCTAAGCAAGTCCATTGGATAGCATCATTCTTATCCGTCAACTCCCTGAGCTTGGGCGGCATCAATCGCTTGGAGCGGGATGACCAATTCATCGGATCTGTCGACCCATCACCGCTTTTCACGCCCACCATGAACACGCGCGGGCGGCTTTGCGGCACAAACGAGCGGGCGTTTAGCGTGAACGCATCGCAGGCGTAACCCAAATCGTTGAGCGCTTTCGCGGTGGCGTAGAAATCTGCGCCGCCGTTGGAGTATAGCCAACCCGCGACATTCTCAAGCAGTACGATGGGCGGCGCTTGTGTCCCCTGTTCTTTCAGGATGCGGTGAAAGCCCCAGAAAGCGCCCGAATGTTTGCCGTTGAGGCCGGCGCCTTTGCCGGCGAGCGACAAGTCTGTACATGGGAATGAACAGGTCGCCAGCATAGTCGGGGGGACATCGCTGGGGCGTATGTCGAAAACATCCTGCGTCTGATAACTTTCGCCGAAGAAACCCTCATACATCTGTGCGCGCTTTGCGTTCCAATCGTTGGCATACGCAACCCGCCATCCCGCCGCTTCAAGCCCCATCCGAAACAGTCCTATGCCCGCAAAGTATTCCGCAACCGTGAACCGCCCGTCCGCGGGTTTATTCAGCGCAGTCATATCGGGATCGATTGTGAGGGCGGCAACCATCTATCGCTCCAACGCCGTCGGGATTTTGATTTGCAATGATACCAATATCTCCGCCACAAAATACCCTTCGCGCTATTGCATCTAGCGCAAGTTTCGTATTATGTTAGTATGTGTATCATATGTTCGCTTTTCACTGCCACGCCGAGAAATAGTTCTGCGAACATTGGGATAGGCGAACATCAGGGAGCGGCTATGCCTCTAAATACGGACAATCTGAACCGCGCCGTCTTTATCAGCGACAACCTGCCGTTTCTCAGGGCGCTGGATACTGAGAGCATAGACCTCGTCGTCATTGATCCGCCATTCGGCAAGAAGCAGACATTTAAGGGAAACCTAAAGCCGCCGCTGTCAGCGCTTGAGCGCAAACTAGAGCGCGAGTTGATGGACGAATGGCGCATATATGATGTCGCCGGCGCGTATGAGTTGGGCGTAGAGTATCCCGACCAAACGGGGCAGACGGCGCTGTTCAGGGAGATGTGGCGCTTTGAGCGAGTGCTGCAGCAGGATTGGTGGGAGCGAATCAAAGACACGCCCGTATGGTGGCTCATAGAGTCCACCCGCCGCACGCACGGCGAGGACACGGCGGCGTATATCGCGTTTATGGCGCAGCGAATAATCGAGATACGGCGCGTCCTAAAATCAACGGGCAGCGTCTATCTGCACTGCGACCACGACGCCAACGCATACCTCCGCCAGTTAATGGACGCGGTGTTTGGCCCCGCCAACTTTCGCAATGAGATTGCGTGGGCATACACGGGACCCAGCAACACAAGGCGCTGGTTTCCCCGCAAGCATGACACCATCTTGTTTTACGCCAAATCCAACAAAGCGGTGTTCAACAGAGACGCCGTGCGCGTGCCGTACAACCAAGAAACGCTTGCCAGGCGCGGGCGAGTTGAGGGCGCGCGCAGTTTCATATCGCCATCGGTAGAAACCGCAGGGCGGCGCAGCGAGGAACGGGTGCGTTCTCTTTTCGGGCAAGGCAAGGTTCCGGAATCGTGGTGGGACGATATTCCCGCGCTGACCAATCAACGCGAGACCACGGGCTACCCCACTCAGAAACCGCAAGCGCTCGCCCGCCGCATTATAGAAGTGTCCAGCAATCCCGGCGACATCGTGATGGACTGCTTTGCGGGGTGCGCCTACGTCCCCGTGGCGGCAGAAGAATCGGGGCGCAGATGGATAGCCTGCGACATGTCTCCAAGAGCGTGGACGGTGGTTCGCCGCCAATTCGCCAAAAAGCCCGAACTCGGCATGACCGTCGAAGGCGATGAGTCCGAATACGAAGAGGCGTCGCCGCGGTTCGAAGGCAAAGGCGTTCTCAGCGTGCGCGGCCCTAATCAACTTCCCGTCCGAACCGACGGCGATACCGGGCTTGAACATCTGCCGCCGCGCCGCCCTACTCTTCCAGAAATCAGGTTTCGCCAAAAGCCGTTGGAAACGGGCGATGCGATATGGCGCGCATTCGTCGATCAGTGGGGAACGGATTGCTGGTACTGCGGGCGCAGACAGGATGACGATAGGCGCGTTCTTCAGCTTGACCATGTAGAGCCGAACAAGGGGGACGGCTCTAACGACGACTGCTGGAACCGCGCGCTCGCCTGCGTATCCTGCAACAGCGATAAGGGCGATAGGCTGAACGCAACGCAGACGATTGACAAGGCGCTCGCCGAAGGGCGCATACAGACGCAAGCCCAAAGAGACGCCGTAGGCGCCGCATTCAGCGTCCGCCGCCAGTGGGCGCGAAACCGCTATGATGAAATCCGCAAAGCGGCAACCGGGCTAACGCCAAATCCGTCCGCCGAGCAATCAAGCAACGGCTGATTGGGGTTCATTAAAGATGCTACAGCGCAACGGGTTATGATATGCCGTCGGCGTGGGGCCAGACCTTAGCTGCGGCCGCGCACAGCTGCTTGGCGCGCTCTTGGATCGCCGCCTCATCCCACACATCCAGCGCATCGTCAAGCAGCGTCTTGTTGAGGAACAGAACGCTGTGCTTGTCCAAAGTTTTCCGCTTCTCATGCCACGGCGCATTGGAAAGCGTGGAATTGAGCCTTTTAGTCACCAGCGTCAGATTGCCTATCCTGTGGACAAAGTGATCGCGATCGCGCGCCGCTTGGTCCGGGTCTTCCACACCGTTGGGTAGTTCCCAATTCGTGCGCCACTCCTGCGGCATAACATGCTCTATTGTGAGGTTGCGGGGCACGTTTGGGTCTTCCACCTTGTTCGTCCGCAACTCTTCCTCTATGCCCTCAAGAACGATTCGCAGTCGACCCCGCGTCAGAATCCGATACAAGGGACGCCTTACGAAGGCGTCTGTTAGTTGAGGGTCGTCTGGCCACAGGCTACCCCAGTCATTCCGACTTTTAAGGTGTTCCACGGTTAGGTCACCAGCTTGATCAGCGCCAGCTTCATCCAACCGTATTAGCAACCCCATGAATACCTGTCCATAGCTTCTGGTATTCATGCCGCAAACCATTCGCCGCACGAGGTAACTCTCGATAGCGGAAATCGCCTTGTCCATCTGTTGCTGCGGAACATCTGCCGTAAGCAACCACAGCAAAACGGGATTAAGTACGCCTGCGCGCATTACTCCTCGTCTATAACGGAATTTTCCCCATCCCGGAATGTTCTTGCTTTCATCTGCAAGGACGCGATAGACGTCTCTAACATCGCCAATGTCAGTGGCAACATCCTTAATCGGCTTTCTTGCTCCGGAGACGTACCTACGGAATGCCGAGAATTCGTCAGCAATTCTAACTTCACTCCGAGTGCGAATCGTCAGCCAATAGTTCAGGAAGACGTCGATTTGAGGACGCATAAGCCGGCCCTGTTGTATCTCATTAGTCCACCAGGGATCGCCAAAGTCCCAGACTTTGGAATCGTCGCTTGCTTCAGACAGTACCATGTTTTTGATTAGGTCTGACTGCAACAGAGGCGTTCCGCGCGCGTTCAGCGTCTCGAATATGACATGCGGATCATCGCCAGCATCAAGGTCTATCACGACCATGGATAGGAAAGATGTGATCGCGGCGTACAAAGCGCGTACTCGCGCATCGGCATCATCGGGATGATCGTCAAGCCACTGGCGAGTCTGCAGCTTGAAAAATTCGTGCGCTTGAACAATCAAAGAGTCTTTGTATTCGTCAACGGGCAATTCGTTGCGCATAGCATGCCGAAACGCATCCTGGTCACCCGTAGTTGGCCACACCTTGAAAGCGAGGTCAGGGTCATCTTCATCCACAAACGCCTTGTTGTTCAGCACCAACACATCTAATCTTGCCGCGGCGTTTTTATGGTTACGCTCTACGAATACTTCATGCACTGCATCAAGCAGGAGTTGCATCGTAGTCAGACGTTGCTGCCCGTCCACTACCCGCCATGTCGCAACACCTCCCGCCGGCGCGGGTTTAATCTGAAGTACCACAGCTCCAAGAAAGTGTGGAGTGTTAACTCCACCGTCTTCGAGAACATTCTCTGCTGTACTTCGCACATCTTCCCAAAGAGCGTCCCACTGCCCATCCTGATCCCAGACATACCGTCTCTGGTAAGGGGGTATTTCATATTGCACCTGATTTCCAAATAGACGGCTCAAGTCCCGTATGTTCACATCCATTTGATCACCTTCTGCTACACTAAGTTCGTCTGCCTTGGCACGCTCTCAGTAGTATATCACACGGTAGCATATCACGCTACCCGCTCGCCCCACGCATCAGCGCCGCAAGCTCGGCCGCCGCCGCTTCGGGATCAGGGGCGTGCGTTACGGCGCTCACCACGCATACGCAGTCGGCGCCGGCGCGCGCTACGGCGGCGATGTTGCCGGCGTTTATGCCGCCTATCGCCACTACCGGCTGCGACGCCGTCGCTTTCACTCTGCTTATCATATCAGCGCCTACGGATGTCCTGCCGCTCTTGCCCATCGTGGTTGTGGGGAACACCGCGCCCACGGCGATGTAGTCCGCGCCCTGCCGCTGCGAATCCAGCGCCTCTTCCACGCCGTTGTTGGAGCGGCCGATTAGCTGAGTGGGCGCGAGGATGCGGCGCGCGTCCGCTATCGGCAAGTCCGTCTGCCCCACATGCAAGCCGTGCGCGCCGCAAGCCGCCGCAATGTCCGCGTCGTCGTTGATGATGAGCAAGGCGTTATGGGCGTCGCACAGCGCCTTCAGTTCGCGCGCCGCCGCCAGCGTATCGCCCTTGTCCCGCGTCTTGTCGCGCAACTGCAGTACGCTTGCGCCGCCTCTCAGCGCCGCCGCCGCAACTTCCACCACATCCCTGCCCTGCGTAGATTCGGGATCCACGATGACATACAGCCCGCGCACGCGGGCGGATATATCGGCGCGAATATCGCCCGCCACCTGCGCCTCCGCTCTGATCAGCACCATCCGCGCGCGGCTTATCCAGCCATCCCGAAAGCGCGCTGCGTCGGCGTCATCTTGCGCCGCCTCTAGTATGTCCAGCGAAGCGGTCAGGGACGCCGCGGCGTAGAGCGCAAGTCGGCGCGGGTCGGCGCTCAGGCTGCCGTATGCGATGCGGCGCTCGCGGAGTTCGTGGCGCGGCAGGTCGGCGGCATCCGCAAACGGCAGCGATTCGCGAAGCATCTTGATGTCCGAGTACAACCCAAGCGGAGCGGTAAGCACGGCTTCAAGCAGGCGGATATGCTCTACAAGCGATTGCATATGTATGGCAATAACCGGATTCATAGCGTCTCCATCATTTCGTTTCAAGTTCGGATGCGGCGCAAAGCGCGGGCGCAATCGGGTTTCGCGAATTGTAGCATGCCGCATATGAGGATGCGTTTGCGGACTTGCGGGCATATCGCAAGCGGCTGGTTGGCGTTAGAGAGCGCCGTCGAAGCGCATTGTGGGTTACGCCTCGACCGCATTCCTGAGTACGCTGAGACGCGCTACGCCATCGTTGCGGTCAAGTTCCACCGCGACGATGTCTATGCGCCAGTTGCGGTTTTCGGCATCCGTAGATTGCAGGTAGCGCTGCGCCGCCGCCAGCAGGCGTTCCCGCTTGGACGGCGTGATGGACTCTTCCGGTGTGCCGAGCCGACGGCTGCGGCGGGTTCGCACTTCCACAAACACAATATCGCCGCCTTCGTCGGCTACGATGTCGATCTCGCCCTGCCCCGCCCGCACATTGACGCCGCGAATGGCGTAGCCCAGCGCTTCCAGACGCCGCCGCGCCGCAATCTCGCCGAGCCTGCCGGTTTGCTGACGGCGGTTCACGGCAGCGCGCAAGCCATATGGCGCACAGGCGCGAATGTGTAGCGGTGTATAGCGCAAGCGCCAAGCCGTTCTAGGCTGCTGAGGTGCTGAGGCGTTCCATAGCCCTTGTGCCGCGCGAAGCCGTAGCCTGGGAATGCGGCGGCGGCGTCCTGCATCATTCGGTCGCGCGCGATCTTGGCTGCTATGGACGCCGCCGCAATGGAAAGGCACTTGGCGTCGCCCTTCACGATAGCGCACTGCGGCAGGCGCACGTTCGGCAGCGGCAGCGCGTCTATGAGCAGGAAATCGGGCGGGATTGGCAGCGCGGCGATTGCCCTTGCCATCGCAACGCGCGTCGCCTCAACGATGCCCAGGGCGTCAACCTCGCGCGCTGTGGCGGCGGCCGTCCGCAACGTGACGGACGCGGCTTGCATATGATCCAAGGCGATTTGGCGGCGACGGTGCGTCAGCTGCTTGCTGTCCCTGATGAGGCTGACCCATTCGCCGACGGGATGCGGCGGCAGGATAGCGGCGCCCGCCACCACCGGGCCGGCAAGCGGCCCGCGCCCCACTTCGTCCACGCCGGCGACGACCGCATAGCCGCTATCCAAAAGCGCGGCCTCCTCAGCATAGGTTGGGTTGCTCGACTGAGTGAGTTTCGGCATTCAAGCGGCGCGCATTGTCCGGTATTGGGCGAGCAGGCGATGGCGGTATCGCATATGCGCGCATTCACCCATGCTCGCTTTCAGCGCATCTTTGAGGCTCATACGCTTGCCGCCTCATTCGCATATACCGGCTGAACGGGCTTTGGCGCTTGCGCCTCGATGATGCCGCCGCCGATAATCTCATCGCCCCGATAGAACGCAACCGCCTGCCCGGGCGTGATGGCGCGCTGCGGCTCGTGGAATCGCAGTGTCGCCCAATCGCCGCGCGACGTTAGCGTGGCGGGCGCGTCCGTCGCCTTGTATCGGATCTTTGCGCCCACCTCGATCGGCGCATCGGGCGCTTCCCCTGCGATGTAGTTTATGCGCGACGCCCACAAGTCGGTCTGCATCAGATCGGCGTGGCTGCCAAGCGCTATGCGGTTTGTATCGGCGTCAATGGAGATTACATACATTGGAGCGCCGCTGTTGCCGCGCAGTCCCAAGCCGCGCCGCTGCCCTATGGTGAAGAACTGAATGCCCGGATGACTGCCAAGCACATTGCCTTGCGCGTCGACGAAATCGCCCGGCTTGGGCGCGGCGCGCTCGCCGATGAACTTGCGATAGTCGTCGTCCGGGATGAAGCATATCTCTTGGCTGTCCGGCTTGTTCGCAACCGGCAGATCCGCGTCGGCGGCAAGGCGGCGGATGTCGATCTTGGGGTATTCGCCCACCGGCAGTAGCAGCCGCTGAAGCTCCGATTGGCGCAGCGTGAACAGCACATACGACTGATCTTTGCCCGTGTCAGCGCCCTTGAAAAGCCGAACTCGGTCGGCGCTGCGGCGTATGCGCGCGTAGTGGCCGGTGGCGATATAGTCGGCGTCCATAAACATCGCGCGGCGCAGCAGGAAGTCGAACTTTATCTTGTCGTTGCACGCAAGGCATGGATGCGGCGTGCGCCCGCGGTCGTACTCGCGAATGAAGTAGTCAACCACATGCTTTTGGAATTCGCGCTCAAAGTTCATAAAGTAGTGGCGCGCGCCGATGGCATCGCACACGCGGCGGGCATCGTTCACATCCTCCACCGAACAGCAGCGCTTGCTTAGCGGCGGCAGGTCGTCGCGCTCCACCGACCATAGGCGCATTGTAACGCCCACGACCTCATAACCCCGCTCTTTAAGTAGCAGGGCGGCGACGGAGGAGTCCACGCCCCCGCTCATTGCCACTACAACGCGCTTCTTGCTCATACAAAAAGCGTATCATATGCGAAACGGTGCTTCAACGATATTTGGGGAAGGCGTTGACCGCCGCGCCCGCGCCTATCTATAATGGGGCTATGTTAGAGCAGATAGCATTGCAGCCGCTGGATCACGCCCGCTATGCGGTGGATGTGGCAAGCGATAAGCTGGCGTCGGACATACTGATGTTGGACATCAGCGAGGTGAGCGATTTCGCGGACTACTTCGTCATAATGTCGGTGGAGTCCGCCCGCCAAATGCGCGCGCTTGCCGAAGACATGGAACACGCGTTAGAGGCGAAGGGCTGCCGCCGGCATCACCGCGAGGGATCCCCCGATTCGGGTTGGATGCTGCTTGATTTCGGCGATCTTGTCATCCACATATTCGGCGTTGAAGAACGCGAATTCTACAACATCGAAGCCGTTTGGGATGAGGCGGCGGAGATGGTCAGGATTCAATAATCCAATCGTCTATGCCGCGCGCGTAGTCCAATACCTCATCGTCCGCAAAGAACAGCGCAATCTCAGTTGCGGCCGATTCCGCCGAGTCCGATCCGTGAATCAGGTTTGCGCCGATAGTGAGGGCGAAATCGCCGCGTATAGTCCCCGGCCCCGCATCCACCGGATTGGTTGCGCCCATCGTTGCGCGCACCACCTCAACGGCGTTTTCGCCCTCAACGGCGATGGCAATCAGCGGCGACGATGTGATGAACTTCACCAGTCTGTCGAAGAACGGCTTGCCGATATGCGCGCCGTAGTGCTTGCGGGCGAGTTCAGGCGCAACCTGCATCATCTTCATCGCGGCGAGCTTCAGCCCGCGCCGCTCCAAGCGGGCTATGATTTCGCCCGCCAGCCCTCTCTGAACCGCATCGGGCTTTATCAACACCAAAGTTCTTTCCATCTGCACTTAACGCTCCTTGTCTGCATCCCGCTGCGCCTGCCAAGTTCTGTTGGCGGCGGCGATTTGCGAACTTCTGAGATAGATAGGCTCAAGCGAATTCAGGTCGGCGATATGTCCGCGCTGCAGCGCCTCATAGCCCATCGCCGCCATAACGCCCGCGCGTCGGGTTGGCGGCGCTATGGGGGCAATCGCCGCATCGTCGCCGAATTCGGCGCGTATCAGATCCGCCGTCGATGCCGCGCCCTCGCCGCAGAACAGCGCATCCGCCGACGCCGCAGCGCCAAGCGCGCCGTGTTCTATGACGCTGTAAGTCGGCGGCGCATCGCCGTCGAAGTTGCCGATGTACAAGCGCCCTCTGCCCGCGCCGATGAGCGCGCATATCGGACGCTGCAATCCCAAGTACGGCTGCGCTTCGACGTCCAGTGTACCCACGGCTACAAGCGGAACGCCAAGCGAAACCGCCATTGCCTTAGCCGCGCTCATGCCCACGCGCAGCGCGCTGAAGCCGCCCGGGCCCGCCGCAATGTAGATAGCCTCGATCTGATTAACGCCGCTGCCCGCGCGCTCCAAAAGCGTCTTGATGGACGGCACAAGCTCGACCGAATGGTTGCGTTCAGAGCGCCATGTCAGCTCCGCCAGCGATTCGCCGTGACGGGACAATCCGACCGAGGCGAATCGGGTGGATGTGTCGATAGCAAGTTCCATCAGCGCGCCCCGCCCGTATCCGTATGGGTTTGCGATGCAGCCGACGGCATATCGTCGGCAAGCGCGGCGCTAACCGCATCGAGCCTCCGCGCGTATTCGGGCGAGCCGGCCGTCAGAGTCAGCGTCCGCCTATCGTCGCCCGCGTCCTTGATGCTAACGCCGATATGCGCCGCCGGGAATGCGTCCAACGCCTTATCCGCCCACTCCACTACGCACACGCCCTCGCCGAATATGTACTCGTCAAGCCCCATGTCTATAATTTCGTCGAAGCCGTCAAGGCGGTACAAGTCCATATGATACAGCGTGAGCCGCGCTTGATACTCGCATATGAGAACGAAGGTTGGGCTGCGCGCGTACTCGTCGCCGCCCAGACCCCACAGGATGCCCTGCGTCAAGCAGGTCTTGCCTGCGCCGAGTTCGCCCGTCAGCAGATACACATCGCCGGCGCGCGCGGTCTTGCCCAGCGCCCTGCCCACCGCTTGCGTCTGCTGCGGGCTGCGCGTGGTTACCGTCAGTCCGTTGTGAGTATCGTGAGCCAAAGCGCTGTCCGAAAATTGCAACAACCGCCGCAAAGCGGTGTATCATATGGCAGGGCGTTCTTTCCAATCCGTCTAATCCGTAGAAAAGAAAGACTGAACGCCGCCGAATTCACCGAATAGGATAGCAGAACGGCGCGCGCATTGGTAAGGGATTGCGCGCCGCCGCAAGGGACGCAGCCCCGGCGCATCGGGCAGTATAGGCGGCGAAATGCGAGCGCTGATTGTAGCGGACACGCACAGCAACATAGAGGCGTTCCAAGCCGTCATTGCGGACGCGCAAGCGCGCGGCGGCTTCGATGAGATCTGGTCACTTGGCGATCTGGTGGGTTACGGCCCGGATCCCGCCGCCTGCATCGATCTGCTGCGCGCTCACGAACACCACGCCGTCGCCGGCAATCACGACCTTGCGGTAATCGGCAGAATTTCGCTCGACAGGTTCAATCCTTACGCCGCCGCCGCCAATCGCTGGAACGCCGCCCAACTGACACAAGAGCATGCGGACTACATCGCGAACTTGCCGCTTACGCTTGAATTGGGCGAGTTCACGCTTGTTCACGGCAGCCCGCGCGATCCGGTGTGGGAATATGTGGTCAGCGAGCAGGCGGCGATCGCAAGCTTCACGCACTTTGACACCTATTGGTGCGCGTTGGGGCATTCGCATATGCCCTTCGTATGCGTCCCGACGCAGGACGGCGCAGCATTCCTGCAATTCCCCACGGACAGACCGATAGCGTTGGACGACGGCCGACTAATTATCAACCCCGGTTCCGTCGGACAGCCGCGCGACGGCGATCCACGCGCAAGCTACGCCATCTACGACAAAGATGCCGCCACAATCACGCACCGCCGCGTTGCGTATGACATTGCGGCGACGCAACGAAAGATGACGCGCTATGCGCTGCCGAAATATCTGATAGATCGCCTATCGGTGGGGCGTTAGGCTTAACCCCAAGCGGCGCGGCGCTGCATTTTACATAGACATATGCCCGCAATCTTACAATCAAGATGCGGCTGCCTTGCGCCGTCTATTCGTAGTCGTCGAAATCGTCATCGTCGTCGGGCGGCGCATTGCGCGCGAAGCCGGCGGCGGGCGACTGAGCCGTTCCTCTGCCACCACCGCGCTGAGAGCGGCGGCGAGGCAAGCCGGCGATGGCGTCTTTCATACGCGCAAGGTCGGCGGCGGCAAGGCTCACCACAAGCCCGACTATGCCGGCGTTTCGCAGCGCCTCCAGCTCCGGCGCGGCAAGATCAGCCGGAGCAGTCAGCACGGAACGCCGTCGCACCAGCGCTCTGGTAGCCTGAATGTTCAGAAGCCTTTGCACCGTCAGCGGCAGCAAGCCGTCGGGCGGCGTGAACAGCGCGCCGTCTATATCCAGCGTGCGGACGGCTTTGGCGGCATCCTCGCTGAAGTCCGGCGTCTCAGGGTCAAACGCAAGTATCTTGCCGATGTCGCCGTCGTTTAGCGCAGCGGCGGCGGTGTCCTCTGCGTCAAACACGATGAAGTCGCAGCCGGCGTCTTTGAGCGCGCGGGCGTCTTCTGCGCTCACGCTGCCCACTCTTGCGCCCCACAGCGCATTCTTGAGCGCATCGCTCACGCGCGCCACCGCGGCGGCGTCCGATGCGTCCAAGGTTACCAGCACGGCGTCGGCGGGCGCTTCGGCGAGCGCGGGATTGTCCGCAAGTTCGGCCGCAGTGGCGCGCCCTATCAGCACAATCGACGGATTCGCCGCACTCTGCCGCGAAGCCGCAAAGCCGATCGCCTCAGATACCGATTGCGTTTTATCAAGCATTTCAATAAGTCTGCTCATCAAATACCTCTGAAAGATTTGTTAGGCGCATCGCCGCAATTCCCGCGCAATTCGGCCCGGGTTGCACTATCGATCCGAGTTCTAGTGTATGTTTCACCATCGGTTCAAGTCAACGCACTTGATATTAGCGCCACTCAGTATTACCCTTTGACGCATCACTCAACAAGCGGAGGCGGCGTTTTGAAGTTAATCCCAAAAGAGTTCGAAGGCTTTAACCGGGTTTTGACGGGCGTGGTTGTGGTGCGCCCGCCTGCAGTAGCAGAAGCACTCGACGCAGTTGGGATTTGATTGAGAAACACACCGCGGCTGCTGCTACTTCTAGACTAATCGGACGTTAGGAAGGCGTCGGATGGCAACGCATATCACCACATCAGAAGGAACGTCCACCATTTGCGGGCTTGACCCGGCGACGCTTGACGCCGGCGACTATCGCACCGCCGCCGATGCGCCAACCGCAGGCGATTGCCAGACGTGTGCCGATACGCTCAAAGCAGCGATTGCCGCCGAGCCGGACATCCAAGCCTTCAAGCGGGTTGGCGCAACTGCCCTTGTGAGAGAATTGGCGGGCGTGATATGGAACGACTCTAGAGCCGCCACCAAGCGTATGAGTTGGAACGCCTTGAGCGCGAGCGTGGACAACGCCAGGCAATGGTGGCTAAACAGATGGGCGATGTTGATAGCGATGTCGAACTGGAAGGCGCGGGCACTCGCCGCCGCCGTGATAGCGTCGTTTGCCGCTTGGCATTCAGTTCCACCCGTGCGTGACGCCCTTGCAAGAAATTGCGCCGCTGACACAGAAACGTCTACTTGCGTTGACATAAGCGACCCAAGCGTTGCGATTACCTCTATGATATTGGGGGACTTCCAGGCGTTCCTAATTGTGGCATTTACGCTCGCCTATTTCTGCTTGATTTTGTTCGCCGCAGCGCCGACTTGGCAGCTACTTAAAAGCAGTCGAGCATTCAGAGCCATCGTGATAGCGTTCTGCGTCGCCTACGTCTCAGAGCCATTCGTACTTGACTGGCTTATAGGGGATAGGTCAGAGAACATCCCAAGCGATGAACTTGACGCCTATGTAAAGGAAGTCCAAGATGGCTTGACTGGCGTATTGACGCTCGCCTATTTCTGCTTGATTATATTCGGAGCGCCGCTAACATGGCGGCTACTAAAAGCCCTATCGCGGCGCGCCAGACAAGTGGAAACGGGAATGTAGCGGATGCTTACTCAGATATGGAACGGCGCAAGCACCGCAGCGTCTAACCGAACCAAGAACTAGGAACCGCAAATGCAGACAAAGCGATATGAGGGCAGCACGCTGCAATACCTCGCCGTTGAGCCCGACGGCTACGATCCCGCGCGCAAGTATCCGATGATAATCCTGCTGCACGGCTTCGGCGCGCATATGGGCGATTTGGCGGGGCTTGCGGCTGCCATAGACGCCGCCGGGTATGTCTATATCTGCCCGAATGCGCCCATTCCCTTCCAGATCGGCCCCGGCATGACCGGCTTCGGTTGGACGCCTCCGCGCGACGCCCGCAGCGCCGACGACATGGAGCGCGCCGCCGATATGCTCGCCGCGCTGGTAGATGACGCAACCGCGCAGTATCCTACCGAAACCGGGCAGATCATCCTTGGCGGCTTTTCGCAGGGCGGGATGATGACCTACCGCTGCGGCTTGCCAAATCCGCACATCTTCAAAGGCTTGGCGGTGCTCAGCGGCGTTGCGCCTGATGTCGACGCGCTGCGCCAACGTCTGCCCGATGAGCGCGCGCAGCCCATATTCGTTGTACACGGCACGACGGATATGGTATTGCCCATAGACTCGGCGCGCGACGCGGTGGCGTTCCTGCGCTCCGAAGGCTATCAACCGCAGTACGCCGAATACCCTATGGCGCACGAAATCAGCCAAGATACGCTAACCGATCTTGCGGCATGGATAAAGAGCGTCCTGCCGCCCGCCCAAGCCGACGCATAAGCGCCAATTGGCGGGCAACTAAGGCATATGAACCGTAAGCCCGCCGTCCGCAAGCCGACTGAATGAACTGAAACCGCAATCAACCGCATACCGCATACATTACACGCATAAGGAGAAGGGGATATGGCGCGAATCAGAAAGAACAACATCTTCGAGAAGAACCGGCAAGGCAAGAAGGGCTTGGGCTTGAGCCTCGTCTTCCCAAGCGCCGAAGCCATTGAGCTTGTGGGAATGCTGGGCGGCTTCGACTTCGTGAACCTTGACGGCGAACACGGGCTGTTTTCGCCCGAATCCATCGACGCAATGGTGCGCGTTGCCGACGGCTACGGACTGACCACCATCGCGCGCGTCCCCGACAAGTCCCCCAACGCAATCAACCTGTTCCTTGACCGCGGCGTTATGGGCGTGCTGGGCCCGCATGTAGAGACCGCGCAAGAGGCGAAGGCGCTGGTGGACGCCTGCCGCTTCACGCCCGAAGGCGAGCGAAGCTGGGGCGGCGGCAGAGGCACTTTCTACAATGATGGCGGACTGATTGACCAACCGGGACTTGACCGTAGCGAGTTTATGGAACTCACCAACAAAGAGATGCTGGTTATGGCGCAGCTGGAATCCGCCACCGCATTCGCCAACCTTGACGCCATACTGGCGGTGGACGGCATAGACTGCTTCGCCTGGGGGACAAACGACCTCGCTCAATCAATGGGATACCCCGGCAAGCCCGAACATCCTGTTGTGCAGGAAGCCCAAAACGCGATAGGCGAGCGCATCCACGCCGCCGGCAGGAAGCTCTCATCCGATCTTCACACCGCCGTAGCGCTGAACGACCTCATACTCAGCGGCTCGCGCGCCTTCCTAGCGGCGAACTAGCCCGGGCCCTTATCGTACACCGCGAATCAACCGACCAACCGATGCGTCAGCGTCAGAAGGGAGAGCGCGAAATGACTACGATGAAAGCGGCATTCTTTGACGGCAAGGGCGCGATGACCCTCGCCGACTACCCCAAGCCTGAAGCGGGCGAGGGCGACGCTGTTGTGCGCGTGCGCGCCACCGGCATATGCGGCTCAGACCTGCAGATGAAAGCCGACCAGACCGAAGCCGACGAATCCCCCGTCGGCCACGAAGTGGCGGGCGAAGTCATATCCATCGGCGATGGCGTAGAAGCCTCGATGCTGGGAAGCCGCGTCGCCATAGAGACCATCGGACACGGGCGCGCCTGCCTCAAATGCTGGTACTGCCGCACCGGGCAATATAAGCAGTGTCTTGATATGGCGGCGCCCGAAGGCGGCGGATTCGCGGAGTACATCAAGCGAAAAGCCGCCGGCTGTTACGCGCTGCCCGACAGTCTCACTTGGGAAGAGGGCGCGCTGGTGGAGCCGTTTGCCGTATCGGTTCACGGCGTAAGGCGCGGGCGGCTTATCGGCGGCGAAACCGTCGTGGTGCTGGGCGCCGGCAACATCGGCTTGACGGCGGTGGCGGCGGCGCGCGCCTTGGGAGCCGGCGCCATATTCGTTACCGCGCGCCACGAACAGCAGGCGGCGCTGGCAAAGCGCTTGGGCGCAGACTACGCCTTCGCCCCCGACGACCCGGCGCTGCCCGACGCCCTAGCCGACAGCACGCAGGGCTTGGGCGCAGACCTCACCGTGGAAACCGTCGGCGGTTGGAAGCCCGAACCCATAGAGCAGGCAATCCAACTCACCCGCGAACAGGGGCGCTTCGTAGTCATCGGCGGCTACCGCGCGCCCATCACCGTGGACTGGCTGCCGCCGATGCTCAAAGAGCAGACCATCATATTCTCATCCTGCTACGGCATTATCGACGGCAGGCACGACTACGAAGTAGCCATCAACTTAATGGCGTCCGGCAGAGTCGACCTCAAGCCGATGGTAACGCACATCTACCCGTTGGACGACATCCAAAAGGGCTTCGCCGCCGCCTACGACAAGACCACCGGCTCCGTGAAGGTGCAGATACATCAAGGGGCGTAAGGGGGCGCAAAGCCTCGAGGGCAGCCCCCAAATGCCATTCGATGCCTCGGCCAAAATCGGCATCCAGTGAGGATGCGCTGTCTGCTTTCGATGATGTAGCGTCTGAGCTGACGGGGCGCATATTCGCGAACTGCCACGAATCGCGAACCCTCGCCGCTATGCGCGATACGCTGCTACCCTACCCCGCCTGCTGTCGGGCGAAGTGTGGGTTGGGTGATGGGGCGGTGATGAAAACGCTTTAACTTGGGTATTCTCAATGGTGAGTGGTATTGAGTTCATAACCCGTGACGTATCTGCTAACACAGGGCTTCCTAGAAGGCTTCAATTTGATAACCACTGCAATTTCAGAATACCTTAACTTGCACATACCGTTAATCTGTAGTATATTGCTGTTAAGAGGAGGACAACTATGGGTGTTCAAATTGTCCGAGGCACTAACCAAAAGCATGTTTCTAGTTCAGAGTTGTACAATATCTTTTCAGATCAGATAGATATATCTGGTCAACTATTCATTGGATACCCAATCATCGGTACTTCCGAAGGTCCTCATATGATCGACGCTCTCTTGGTGTCTCCTGATAAAGGAATCGTGATATTCGACCTAATAGAAGGAACCGATACAAACTGTTACGACGTCCGTCAGGACGATTCCGCTAACAAGATTGAGGCGAAGTTGCGGCTTAATCCAGGTTTAGTGCGACGCAGAGATTTGCTCATTCGGATTCACACGATTTCATTTGCGCCAGCCGTGCGCAATCTGGCTGATTGCGAAATTGACGACTATCCAATTGCAAACGGCGATACCCTCATAGATGAGATAAGGCATTTCAAATGGAATGCGGGCGAGCAACGCACCTATACCTATGAAGTTGCGTTGTCGGTAATCGAGAGTATATCCGCCCTCCGCCAGAGCAGAACTAGACGTACGATAAAGAAAGACGACTCTCGCGGTGCTAAACTAAAGTGTCTGGAGGATTCAATCTCTACTCTAGACAACCTGCAAAGCAAAGCCGTTATTGAGACGGTCGACGGCGTTCAACGCATTAGAGGATTAGCCGGATCTGGCAAGACCATCGTGCTTGCCCTAAAAGCCGCTTACCTCCATGCTCAGCACCCTGACTGGCGTATAGCCGTAACCTTCAGCACTCGCTCATTGAAGGGGTATTTTCGTCGACTGATCACTAACTTTGCTCTTGAACAAACAAGTGCAGAGCCGGACTGGGAAAACTTGCGTATCTTGAACGCATGGGGAGCTCCGGGACAAAGTGAGCGCGATGGAATCTATCACGAATTTTGCCGCGCGCATAATATCGAATACCTAGATTTTCGGTCCGCTAGGAGAACTTTCCCAGGCAGAGAATTTGAGAGAGTTTGCGCGCGCGCCATTGAACTGATCTCTGAAAACAAGCCGATCTACGACGCAATCCTTGTAGATGAGGCGCAAGATCTTCCATCTGAGTTTCTCCGACTCTGTTACGAGTTCCTGAAAACTCCTAAAAGGTTGGTCTATGCGTATGACGAATTACAGAGTCTCACGGGAAAGTCTTTGCCTTCCCCGGAGCAGATTTTCGGAACTAAAGAAAACGGAGATCCCAAGGTAACGTTTAATTTGCCGAGTAATAGCGCTACGCCAAGACGCGATATTATCTTGGAGAAATGCTATCGCAACTCGCGCCCTGTGCTTGTAACGGCCCACGCGCTTGGCTTCGGAATATATCGAGAACCATCAGCGGGTGAACCTAACGGGCTCGTACAAATGTTTGATTACCCGCAACTTTGGGAAGAAATCGGCTATGAACGGAAAGAGGGAGAGTTAAAAGAACGCTCTTCCGTAACACTCCGCAGAACCGAGGAAACTAGCCCAGAGTTTCTGGAAGAACATTCAGATCCTGATGACTTGGTTAAGTTCGTTCCCTTTGATAGCGACAAGGAACAGGCACGATGGTTAGCAGAAGCGATCAAAGAAGACTTGTCGAAAAGCGAGCTTCAGCACAACGACATTATTGTGATAAATCCCGATCCCAGCACGACTCGCGCAAAGGTTGGACTAACACGCCGCCTTTTGTTCGAAATGAATATCAATTCACATCTTGCCGGCGTGGACACTGATCCTGATGTCTTCTTCAATGAAGATTCAGTAACCTTCACTGGCATTTTTCGCGCAAAAGGCAACGAAGCCGGGATGGTGTACATCATCAACGCCCAGGACTGCCATTCGTCTCAGCCATCCCAGTTTAATTTGGCGACCAAGCGTAACCAACTATTCACTGCTATCACCAGAAGCAAGGCTTGGGTCCGTGTGCTAGGCATAGGTGATGGTATGGAGAAACTCATGAAAGAATATGAGGAGTTGAAAACACGGGGCTTTGAATTGAAGTTTGTCTATCCAACCGAAGAGGAACGCGAGCAGTTGCGCGTCGTTCATCGCGATATGAGCCCATCAGGGCATGAACAATTGGAAACTGCCCAGAAGAGTTTGGACGATATTATTGTTAATATCGAATCCGGCAATCTGCATATCGAAGACCTGAACGCGGACACGGTTGACAAGCTCAGAGCCTTTATAGGCAATGGATAAGTAATATGCCCACTCCTAACCAAATTAAAGATCAGATCAACGGGCTTGTTGGTTTTTTGATAGAAGCAGGCCTTGCAGAAGATCAGGGTTTCGCATTTCAACGATCAGCAAGTGGAGGTTTGGTCGAGGTCACATTTCAGAATGCTAACGAAGTTTCGCTTGCGCTAAAAGATCGTACTTACGAAGAGATTTATCGGCATATTCTGAATGCACGAGCGTATACCGCAAAGTTGCCCGACGGAGCAATGCTTCAGATGATGTATCAATTCGCTGGTAATACCTTGCGACTTCATAGATTAGCATTCTTCCCCTCACCCTTTCTTGAGACATTTCAGAACGATCCGGATCCCTACCTCAATGACGAAGTTTATGCCGACATAGTGGCGAAGAACGTCGTTTCATTTCCGATACGCTTCGATTATGATTCTGATGATCGCATTCATCGAGAATTGGAGCATCCTAAGTCCCATATGACGCTCGGGCAATACAAGAATTGTAGAATTCCAGTCACAGCGCCGTTGACTCCATCTCAGTTTGTTGATTTCATACTCAGGAATTTCTATCATACTGCGTTCAGGAAATATGCCGATAAGTTGCCCGTTCATGATATAGGATTGTTCGATGACACTATCCTACAATCCGAACAAAGAGTAATCCATGTGGTGATCCCCAGATAACCGCCCTCGCCGAAAGCCGAACTATTCCGCGCGTCAACCCGCTTGACAATAACCAACTCCTGCCGATAGAATGTTCGCAAATCCACCGGCGGCGATAATCAGAGAGACTGAGAGATACGGCGAATGACTGCCACAACATCCTCGCGCATTATCAACGGCGATGTGCTGGAGGCGCTTCGCGGGTTGCCGTCGAGCGAAACTTTCGATGTAGCGATTGCCGATCCGCCGTACAACATAGGCAAAGACTTCGGCAACAACCGCGACGCAATGCCGCTGAACGATTATGTGGAGTGGACGCAGGAATGGATAGCCGAATGCCTCGACCGCTTGAACCCCGGCGGGTTGCTCTACATCTACGGCTTGCCCGAAATCCTTGCGCGCATATCGGCGCGATACGCCATTGACGGACAGCGCTGGCTCCAGTGGCACTACACCAACAAGACGGTGCCGTCATCCAAGTTTTGGCAGCGGTCGCACGAATCTATACTCTGCTTGTGGCGTCAAGACGAAAAGCGCCCAACGCTGGAAATTGACCAGATACGCGAGCCGTACAAGCCCGCCTATCTCAAGGTGGCGGGCAAGCCGCGCAAAGAAACATTCTGCCGCTACAACGGCAGCGGCAAAAGCACGGTGTACAACGCCCACGAAGGCGGCGCATTGCCCAGAGATGTCATAAAAGTCCCCGCTCTTGCGGGCGGCGCCGGTCATGTAGAACGCTGGTTTGTCTGCTACACCTGCGGCGGCCAGATATTCCCGCCCCAAGAATTGGCGAACCACCGCCAATGCGACATCCTGAAGCATCCCACGCAGAAACCACAGGAACTCACCCGTCGCCTAATCTTGTCCCGCATAAACGGAACGGGCGGCCGCGTGCTAGTCCCGTTCGCCGGATCAGGCTCGGAATGCGTAGTGGCGCAAGAACTGGGTTTGGAGTACATCGGAATTGAACTAAACCCCGAATATGTTCAATTCGCGCGCCAATGGCTTGCATATTTGGACGAAAGCGATAACCAATAGGCTTACAAGCGCCCTTGACACCCTAATGTACAATATGCTGTACAAAGCGGCGCAGGAATGCGTCGGTTAATTTTCCTAACGCAAGGCAAGCCTTATGAACCAAGACCTGCTCCAAGTGATCGAAGACTACGCCACAGCGCCGCACTCTGAAATCAGCGCTACTTTGGTCAATAAATCCAAAGACAACCTCGCCGCGATGTTGTTAGACTTGCTTACGCTGTACTACAACGACCTAAATTCGTCCGCGTTGCGTGAAATGGTTGTTTCAGTGCTTGCAGGTTTCACGCCTCTTACTGAAAAGCTCGGATACAATGGTTTCAGGCAAGAGGCACTAACGGGCGCAACAGAGTATTGCGAAATCAAACCCAAGAATGTGCGAACTGCATCTACTGCCACAAACAAGCCCAAACTGGATGGCGCTGGCAATTTCACCGACTACTCATGGCAAAAGTTCAATCGGCACATAAGCGAAAATCCGGTGATGCTCGTCGCAGGATTCGTTGACGGACAACTGATTTACATCTTTCAGTTCAACTTCAATGAACCGCAATTCACCTCAAGGCTGCGGCAGCAACTGCAGCGAAAATTTCCCAACGGCGACGTATCCGGGATTTACTTGCGCGGCGCGAACTTCACTTTTAGGCATTTCAAAGACGTGCCGGCTCTAAAAACGATGCGCTTTGTATCAGATAGGCGGCTTGACGATCTGTTTGAAGAAAAACATATCGCAGGTCCCGTCTATAGGCATCTACGGAGTTCTGCCGAATAATGAACCAAGACCTGCTCCAACTAATCCGAAACTACGCCGTAATGACCGAATCCGAAATCAGCGCCGCTTTGGTCAATAAATCCAAATACAACCTCGTGGCGATGCTGTTAGACTTGGTTGCGCTGTACTACAACGACCTGAATGCGACCACCCTGCGCCAAATGGTCGTTGCGATGCTTGCGGGTTTCACGCCCGCCGCCGAAAAGCTCGGCTACAACGGCTTCAGGCAAGAAGTGCCAATCGGCGCAGCCGAGTATTGCGAAATCAAGTCCAAGAATGTGCGAACCGCCTCCACCGCCAAGAACAAGCCCAAGTTGGACGGCGGCGGCAACTTCACCGACTATACATGGAAGAAGTTCAATCGGCATATGAGCGAAAATCCGGTGATGCTCATCGCGGGATTCGTTGACGGACAGCTGATTTACATCTTTCAGTTCAACTTCAATGAACCGCAATTCACATCAAGGCTGCGCCTACAGCTTGAGCGAAAATTCCCCAACGGCGATGTAGCCGGCGCTTACTTGCGAAGCGCGGAGTTCACCTATCGGCATTTCAAAGACGCGCCCGCTCTAAAAACGATGCGCTTTGTATCGGATGATCGGCTCTACGATCTGTATGAAGAGAAGCACATCACCGCGCCCGTCTATGAGCATCTGCGGAGTTCTGCCGAATAATGACCGACTTCAACCGCCTAATCCTCGGCGATACGCTGACGGAGCTCCGAAAACTGCCTGCCGAAATCGTTGACGTCGGCGTAACTTCGCCGCCCTACAACAAGCAGGAAAAGCACAAGGGTTGGCTGGTCAAGAACGTCGTCTATGACGCTTACAAAGACGCCGTTCCCGAAGCCGAATACCAGCAAAATCAGGTGGACGCGCTCAACGAAATCTACCGCATCACCGCGCCGGGCGGATCGTTCTTCTACAATCACAAAATCCGCTGGGAGCGCGGCGAGATGTTCCATCCGATGGACTGGCTGCGCCGCACGAATTGGACGGTCAAGCAGGAAATCATCTGGGACAGGGTATTGGCGGCGAACATTCGCGGCTGGCGCTTTTGGCAAGTTGACGAGCGCGTCTATTGGCTGTACAAACCCGTCGGATCGCATCTGATTGGCAAAGAGCTGAAGTCCGTTGACGCCAAACTGACATCCATATGGCGCGGCGTCCCTGAGGGCAAGAACCCGCACCCTGCGCCCTTCCCGCTGTGGCTGCCCGCGCGCGTGATTATCGCCATACTCGGCGCGGCCGACCCCGGCGTTGTGCTTGACCCCTATGTTGGCAGCGGCACAACCGCAGTCGCCGCCAAACTGCTGGGACACCGCTACATCGGCGTAGACCGCAGCGAAGCCTACATCCAAATGGCGCAAGACAGGCTGCTGAACGCCCAATCGGAAATGGCGGCTGTCCAAAAAGAGCTTGACCTGCGAACCGTCGAGACCACATTCAGCGACCGCAAATCAAAAGGCATGAACGTGGGCAAGCACCGCGCCACCAAGCAGCCCGCCGATGAGATTGCGGCGCGGCTACTATAGTGTGAACATCGGCCTCTGCAGGGATTGGACGCCGATGCGTGGGCTATGAGCTATGCTAGGGGAAATCGCAAGAACTTCCCTAGCATCCCTCAGCGCGCAGAAAGTCGAAGTCGCAGCCCTTGTCCGCCTGCATAATGTGCCGCGAGTGCATCCAGCCGTAGCCGCGCTCAAAATGCGGCTTCTGCGACGGCGTTTCGTCAAGACGGCGCTGAATTTCCCGCTCATCCACCAGCAAGTCAAGCCTGCGGTTGGGGACATTCAGCTCAATTATGTCGCCGTCGCGCACTGCCGCCAGCGGGCTGCCCGCCGCCGATTCGGGCGCTACATGCACCACCACCGTGCCGAATGCCGTGCCGCTCATGCGTGCGTCGCTGAGGCGCACCATATCGCGCACGCCGCGCTGCAGAAGCTTGCGGGGCAGCGGCAGAAAGCCCCATTCCGGCATGCCGGGGCCGCCTACGGGGCCGGCGGTTCGCATCACCAGCACATCATCGGGGTTCACATCGAGGTCGGGATCGTCTATGCGGCGTTCCATATCGTCGTGGTCTTCGAACACAAGCGCCCGCCCGCGATGCGTCAGCAGCTCAGGCGATGCGGCGGTGGGCTTGATGACGCCGCCACTCGGCGCAAGCGAGCCATAGACTACCGCAAGCCCGCCCTCAGCGTTCAGCGGATCATTAAGGCTGCGTATCAAGTTCGGGTTATGGTTGATAGCGCCCGCCACATTATCGCCCAACGCATGCCCGGTAACGGTCATAGCGTCGGTATGCAGCAGCGGGCGCAGTTCGTTCAGCAGCGCCGGAAGCCCGCCCGCATAGAAGAAGTCTTCCATAAGGAATTCGCCCGACGGCTTCAGGTTCAGGATGAACGGCGTGCTGCGCGAAAGTTCGTCGAACATCGACAGCGGCAACTCTATTCCAAGCCGTCCGGCAATCGCCGTCAGGTGGATGATGGCGTTGGTGGAGCCTCCCAAGGCGTGCAGCGCGCGTATGGCGTTCTCGAAGGCGCGCCGCGTCATAATGGTCGATGGGCGCAGATCGCGCTCCACAAGCGCAAGTATCTGCCTGCCCGCGGCCTCGGCGAGCTGAATGCGGCGCGAGTCCACGGCGGGGATGGCGGCGTTGCCGGGCAGCGCAATGCCAAGCGCCTCGCCCATAGACGCCATCGTAGATGCCGTGCCCATCACCATGCAGTGGCCGGGGCTGCGCAGAATGGAGTTCTGAATTTCGTTCCACTGCTCTGCGTCTATGCGCCCTGCACGCAGTTCGGTGTGATAGCGGCGGCAGTCGGTGCAAGAGCCGAGTTCTTCGCCGCGCCAGTTGCCCTTGAGTTGCGGCCCGCCCGTAACCAGAATGGCGGGAACGTCGGCGCTCGCCGCGCCCATAAGCAGCGCCGGCGTGGTCTTGTCGCAGCCGCCAAGCAGCACAACGCCGTCAAGCGGGTTAGCGCTGATGGACTCTTCCACATCCATGCTCATCAGGTTGCGGAACAGCATCGTAGTTGGGCGCATATTGTATTCGCCCAGCGACATCACCGGGAATTCCATCGGGAAGCCGCCCGCCTGCCACACGCCGCGCTTGACCGCATCGGCAAGCTGGCGCAGATGGGCATTGCAGTGCGTCAGTTCGCTCCAAGTGTTGCATATGCCGATGACGGGCTTGTTTTGATACGCCGGCTCGCCGAAGCCTTGCGCCTTGAACGCCGCCTGCCGAAGCCAGCCGTAGAGTTCGGGCGTATCAAACCAAGCGCGGCTGCGAAGCGGGCTATCGCCGGGATTGCTCGACATAAGATTCTCCTGTCAGTTTGCTGATAAGCATCGTCATCGCGGTGTGGTTGCCTAGCGATTATACGAAGAACTGCCCCACCTCTACATCCAGTCCCGCAAGCGCTTCGGAGCGCATCCTGTCCCCGATGCCTAGCAGCGCCAAGCGTTGCCATTCCCCGTTCACCAGCGTCAGAACCTCTATCGTGCGCGCGGCTAGGGACACCAGCCAGCACTCTTTCACGCCGATGGCGGCGTAGTCCGCAAGCGTATCTTGGACGCGGCGGCGCGTGTTGGACGGCGATAGTATTTCTATCGCCAACTCCGGCGCTTCTTCTATCGGCCGGTCGAGGTATATGCGGGCGAAAGTTTCGTTGCTTAGCAGCAGCAAGTCCGGCTGCCGCGTCCGCAGCGGGTTGCGCCGTATCACGACGTCAAGCGGCGCAAATAGCAGTATGCCAAGGTTGCGCTCAACGATAAACTGGTTCAAGGTGAACAAGAACCGCTTGATGGTTATCTGATGCTCAGGTATTGGGGAAGGCGCCATTATCATCTCTCCGTCAACGATGTCGAAACGCCCCTCGATTTCGGGCGTGTCCAGGTATTCTTCGTAGGTCAGCAGTTGCGTCTGCGTCGCCGTGGTTGTCATTTTCATACCCCTTACATGCGCCAAGCGCGGGATTGCGCGGCGATTATATGAAGAACTGTCCCACCTCTACATCCAACCCCGCAAGCGCTTCGGAGCGCATCCTGTCCCCTATGCCCAGCAGCGCCAAGCGTTGCCATTCGCCGTTCACCAGCGTCAGCACTTCTATCGTGCGCGCGTCTAGGGACACTAGCCAGCACTCTTTCACGCCGATTGCGGCGTAGTCCGCCAGCACGTCTTGGATTCGGCGGCGGGTGTTGGACGGCGATAGTATTTCTATCGTCAACTCAGGCGCCTCTTCTATCGGCAAGTGGCGGTCTATGCGCGCGTAACTTTCGTTGCTTAGCAGCAACAAGTCCGGCTGGCGCGTCCGCAGCGGGTTGCGCCGTATTACGATGTCCAACGGCGCGAACAGCACTTTGCCCAGGTTGCGCTCAATTACAAATGGACGCAGAATGAAGTAGAACTCGCCAATCGTTTCTTGGTGTTCGTTTGTGGGCGCAGCTGCCATTATCATCTCTCCGTCAACGATGTCGAAACGCCCCTCGATTTCGGGCGTGTCCAGGTATTCTTCGTAGGTCAGCGGCTTCGTTGTGGTTGCCGTGGTCATTGCGTAATCCCCTTAGCCTATCTGTGGTATGCGATATGGGCGGCGTGAGTGCGTCGTGTGCGATATGCGTGCGTTAGCTTGGGAGCGGGCCGCGGAACGGGTTCTCGATCTCTTCGCCCAGCTTCAGCGTCTCTAGCACGTCGTCCCAAACGCGGGTCGCCAGGCGCCTGTCTTCGGGCCAAAACTCCATCGTGATTAGCGGCTGCACATTGAAGCCGCGCGCCAGGCACATCCGCGAGTGCGCCAGGCGCTTCTCAGTGGGATCCATGAAGTCCGCCTCTACCCACACCGCCTCAATGCCGTCCCGCCGCATTCGGCGCACGCCCGACCGCTTTATGAGCCCCCGCCTATCGCCGGCTATGACGCGCTCTTCGAGGATGTCTTCCAGCGGACGCCCGCGCAGTCTGAGCTCCACTACCCGCCCGTCTATCTCGGTCATTTTCGGGATGCTTATCACCGACATCTCAAGCCGTATGTTGTCGTCCGGCTCTTCGCCGTCGTAGAAGCAGATGGAATTTTCGTTGGGCTTGAGTATCCAGTCTTTCGGCACTTCGAATTGAACCGTCCCCCTGTCCGCCACAAAGATGTTGTTGCCGGGCTTTGCCGTCCATCTGCTTTGCGGCGAGAGGTCGAAGGTGCGCTTTTCCCATCTGCCGCTCTTGCCGTTTCTGCGCCGTTTCGCCATTGCTATGCCCCCTCTGATTCCGATGATTTCGCGCTTTGCTCTGCGGACGCATAGGCGCGCATTTGATTGTCAAGCCAGCGCTTGAGCGCGTCCTGCGAGGGCGGCGCTACGAAGAATACCTGTATGTCCGCCGCGAACTGAACGCGATGCCCCTCGCTGATGAACAGCACGCCCGCTTCCCCGTCGGATAGGCATTCGGATATGCGCGTCGCTATGTGGTCGAAGCGTTTTTGCGCCGTTTCCTGCACGCCCGCCATCGCCAATTCCATTACCTTTTCGCTCAGCAGCCCGATGGATAGGCAGCGCTGCCAGTCCGAATGCTCCGCCACCAGCGCGCCGTCTTCGGTGGGCTGCAGCATAGCGCCGCCGCGGCATAGCGCCTGCGCGAACCCGCTGCCGAATGGGTTCATCGCCTCTATCATCGCCAAGCCTTCGTCGCCGCCGGCGTATATCGCTTCGTGAAACACATGCGCCGCGCCGCCCAAAGCGCGCTCCAAGTTCTGTATGTGATCGCGCACATCGGACCAGTAGCGCTCAAGCAAGCGCTTGGCGTCGTCCGGCAGATCGGCCGGGAACAGGTAGATTGGCACAAGAAAGAGTTTGCGCCCGGCGGCGTAGTGAGCGGCTTGCGGCTTGGGTATTTGTGATAACGGCGTGGTCATTGCGGTTGTTCCTCATATACTTGATTGCTTGGCGTTCATGCAGGCTCTATGTCGGTGCGCGCGAAATCCATCCCTTTGAATAGCAGAGGTTCGCCGCTGACTTTAGATAGCGCATAGGCGAAGCAGTCCCCATAGTTTAGCCTGGCAGGATGATTGCCCCTGCCGAACCGCCGCCATGCCCGCCGCGCCGCCTCCGCCTGATCAAGCGTTACCGGCTCTAGGTATATCGGCGTTCTATTCACGAAAAGTTCAAGTTCTTGGCCGCCTAAGGCGCCGAGGCGTCTTTCCACAACGATAGTCGCCTCTAAGTAGCTCGCTGCCGACATGCTACAGCGCGGCGCTTCCGTTACCATCCTCAGATAGTACCCGGCATCCGACTCATCGAACAGAATCGCCACAAGCGCCGATGTGTCAACAATCACTTCGGCAGCCCGTGTTCATCATACAGAAGATCGCCGTGATCGACGGCGGACGGGCCGGGCGGGGCGTCGCGCAGCAGTCGGCCGCAGCGCTCGCTTATAGCGCGCAACTCCCGCAGGCGAGCTTCCACGTTGCGATTGCGCCGCTCGCGTTCAAGGCGCTCTTGGATTGCGGCCGCGATTGCCGCATCCATCGGTTCGCCGGTGATATGCGCCAA
Source organism: Dehalococcoidia bacterium (assembly GCA_965204605.1). Taxonomy (GTDB): domain Bacteria; phylum Chloroflexota; class Dehalococcoidia; order Lucifugimonadales; family JADFKI01; genus Bin90. The sequence continues at coordinate 2,014,350 of OZ241999.1, read as the reverse complement.
TTCCCTCGCCAGTTGGCAGGTGTCTTTGTCCTTGATATTGATGCTCATTGCGATTTCCTTCCTTGATGATGGCAATAGTGGGAGTGGAGTCAGCGCCGCCGCCGATGCGTTCACCATAGCAATGGGCGCTATATCGCGCAACTTTGCGGCGGCGTTGTCATCCCGCTTGTTCCTCTTCATATCGCCGCAGGTTGATCTCCAAGAGGCGGGCCAGGATTTCCTGCTCGTCTATATCGGCATCCCAGCCGTATGCGGCGGCTACCGCTGCGTCGAGCGCGGCGTGGGCGTTCCGCAGCCAAGTGGGGTTGGCGTTGTAGAGCGCGGTCAGCGTGCGCCTGCGGAGCTCGGCCTCGACTTCGGCGTCGTCGCCGGGAATATCCGTTGCGCTTGGATGCAGCCAGTTGCGCCGCAGTTCGTCCAACCGCTTTGCCGCCGCCGCTATCGCAGCGCGCTGTTCGTCGGTAGGGCGCGGGAACGGGAACGTTTCAAAGCAAGTAGTTGGCGTGTAACGTGGACGCGCCTCAAGTTGCGTCCCGATGGACATTGCCCAAGTTGTATGGATATGGCTGGACAATATACCGAAAGTGTAATCATCATCGCGGGCTATAACCACAATGGTGCCGTCAGGCAGCACATCGCCGTCGATGAATGCAAAGACGCGATGCTTGGACACCATGCTTGTGCCGATGTAACGCCGCAAGCCTTCTATTGCCTGGCGCATTTTGGGCGCAGCGGAACCGTGCAGCCACCAATTTTGCGCTCGCCGCTTCATTCGGTTATTCACTCTATTGGGCTTTACTTCGGCAGCCACATGCTCAAAAGGCGCTTCATACAGCGCGGCTTCGGCTTCGGGCATATCCGCGCCAAAGTCGATTATCCACATATCGCGCGGTCTCTGATTTATGTCACGCCCGTTTAGCCAGCGCTTCACGACGTCGCTGTTGGGTCTGCCGTGAGGGTTGGCGGCAGTCAGCATTCGCTCGGCAACGCCCCTGCTGATTTCAAAGGGTCCGATTTTTATATCGCCTTTGAAACTGATGCCGGCGTTCTCAGTCAAACGCTGAGCCTGTGTCAGGTCAACGCCAATAGTCAAATCGGCGTTGATGTCTGAAACGCTAACGCCGTCGAGCGTGCGTTCCGTATCGCTGCCGTCGTCGAATCCCACTATGGATATGTGGACGTTAGCGCCTTCAAGCACCCAGTCTTGATCGGAGACCGCCATAAAGATGTCCCCGCTCTCTTTGATGCGCGCCAACACGGGGCGGTTGGTTTGAAAGCGTATCGCTTGGGTGGCGAGTAAGCCGGCGCGCTTGGTTTTGCCAGCGGCGATTTGGGCGCGCGCCTTCTCAAACCAGTAACAGCATATATCGCTGTGATTAGGCAGGCGGTCTCCGTAAAGGCGAAACAGATCCTCGGTGTATTTATCGCCGACTTCCCGTCTGAGGTGCATTCGTCCAAGAAACGGCGGGTTGCCCACGATGAATTCGGCGTCGGGCCATTCGGGCTCGACGGGGTTGCTCTCGTGGTCATACTCAAGTATGGCGTCGGCGCGGCGGATGGTGTCCATGGGCGTTAGCACGGGGCGGCGGTTGTACGCCACGCCGTTGGCGTAATGCCATTGGATATAGCCAATCCAAAGCGCGGTGCGCGCGAGTTCGGCGGCGTAGGGGTCAATCTCCAAGCCGTACATTTGGCTTGGGGACACGCGCGGCGTGTAGTCCGCGGCGTACTTGCCTTCGGCGTAATCTATATGCCGTCTCTCCGTGTAGTCTATGACCTCTCTCTCAAGGTCTAGCAGCGCGCGCAATGCGATGTACAGAAAATTGCCGCTGCCGCAAGCCGGATCCAGCACGGTGACGTTCGTCAAGCGCTCTCTGAAAGCGTCTAATACTGCGAAAGCGTCGGCGGTTTCGCCGTCCGCAAGCAGCGCACCCGCATTGGACTTGGCGGCATCCCATTCGCGGCGCAAGGGCTTCATCAGCACCGGTTCTATCACCAGCATAATGTCGGCGGCGCTAGTGTAGTGCGTGCCGTAGCTAGAGCGCTTTGCGGCGTCCAGCGCTCTTTCGAACAGCGTGCCGAATATGGACGGCTCTATGTTGCGCCAGTTTTCGTCCGTGGCGAGGGCAAGTTGCAACAGTGCGCTGTCATTCAACTCGACTGGTTCTGCGCCGTCGAACAGATCGCCGTTGAAATAGGGGATGTCGTCAATTCCAAACGCCCCGCCCACGCTCATTTGGGCGAAGAGATTGCGCACTCTCAGATTGAAGCGCGTAGGGTCGACGGAGTATCTTTTGATGATTCTGGTGAACACGCTTTCGGGCAGCAGATCGGTGTTTTCGGCGTAGAGGCAGAGCGCCAGCTGATTGAGGTAGCGCGCCATCCGCTCGGCGTCAATATCCTCGCCTTCCATATATTTGGCGATTTTGGCGAACAGGCGGGCGGTTTCCTGCGTAACCTCTTCCACTGTGCGCCCCGGATCGAACTCTTGGGGCGCGAAGAATATGTTGCGGAGTTTGTTGAACTGCTCCGGATAGGTCAGTTCGGTTATCGGTATATCGTGGACGACCGTCTCTTTGCCGGGGAAGTTCGTCTGAATGCGTATGAGCGAGAACGCCGACACCACCAGCAACGGCGGCGTCTGCAGATAGACCTGATAGCGCAGCAGTTGGTCGAACGCGCCCTGAAGCTGCCTATGCGATCTTTTGAACTCCCAGCCGAAATGCCCCTGCTTGTAGGCGTCCGCGAAGCCGCCCGGCACCGCCTTCTCGAATGTGAAGTTTTCGCGGTCGCCGTACTCTACCGGATCGGGATGTCCCACCAGTTGGAGCAGATCGGCGAACCAGAGCTGCGACGCCTGCTTTTCGCCGAAGCGTGTATTGCGCCACTTGTCGATGAACTGCTGCGGCGTCATAGCGCCTGGGTTGGGGATTGTCATTCGTTACGCTCCCATGCCGTTTGCCGCCGTTGCGCTATTCGCCTACTCCCCGGCCACTTGGACAACCGGATCGCCCGTCTTGACGAAGCTTTCGTCTTCGCTCATATCCGCCGTATCGCGCTCGAACGCGCCGCCCGCTCTGAGGGTTTCATAGCGCGTTTCCCACTTGGGCGGGCTGAAGGCTGCGGCGATAGCGGCAGAGCCGGATAGGTTGGAAGCGTCGGCTACCCTGACATTCACGGGCTTTGCGCGATATGTGGACGCCAGCGCCAACCTGTCATAAACGCTGACAACCCGCACTCGCGTCTTTGGGACATGCACGGATCCCAACGCTTCGCCGGTGTCCGGATCTTCAACATCCATCCCGCGAGGATAAAGGATGTCAAAGAGCATCCCGACTTCCACGCCCTTATCCTCGCCGACGTTCAGAACGACATCCCGCGAATTGACAACCCGCGCTATCTTTCCACGAATGACTTTAGTTTGAACCGCCATCGTCATATCCCTCCTGCCATCGTTGGATGACTTCGTCAACGTCATCCGGCACAAAATCGTTCCAACCCTCAACGGCAGAACGTCCCATCGGTATCTGCTCATCTATCACTGCTTGGATTATATCCAAACGTGGGTCGGCGCCGCTCGCCCTGAACTCTCTAATTCTGCCCGAAAGCCTGATAAGGCTATCGCTCAGCACCAGCAACTGACGCAACGCCGAGCGCGCATGCGGACGTATCACGTCGCGCGCCGCCTGCGCCGCCGACGCGCGTCCCAGCAGGAACGATCCCGCTATGCCCGCGCCAAGCGTTACTAGCTGAAACAGCGTCGTCTCAAGGGGCGTCAGCGGCCTGGTAGCGGACGTCGCTATCATAACAACTGCGACGACTACCGCTATGATGATGAGCAATGCTTCCCACCGCAGCAGCGATCTGATATTGCCGTTGGATGTTTTTGATCTCATTCCCACCGCCTTAAAGTCATGCCCGCCTACGCTGCCCTACCCCCATTTGCGCCCCCGCGCCTTTGCGTTTGGCCCGCCCTCGAACCCGAACCTATTCATCAGCGCGCTCTATACGCACGGCGCAGACCTTGTACTCCGGGATGCGCGAGTTGGGGTCAAGCGCGGCGTTGGTGAGGAAGTTGGCGGCGTGTTGCTGCAGCTTGACAAACGGCACGAACACTTCGCCGGCGCGCATCTTGTCGGTATAGACTGCCCTGCCTTCCAGCATCCCTCGCCGCGACTTCAGGCGCACCCAATCGCCGTTGGCTATGCCGAACTTGCCGCCGTCTTCGGCACTGAGGCTCACTTCCAGCTCAGGCGCGCGCGCCAGCAGGTTGGACGCCCGGCGGGTGAGCGTGCCGCCGTGCCAGTGATACAGAATGCGCCCTGTGTTCAGGATTAGCGGGAAGCGCTTTGTGGGCATCTCTTCGGCTTGCGGACCCTGGTCGAACGCCACGAATTTGGCTCTGGGGCCGCGCGGGAAATCGGTTTCGTACAGGTAGCGCGTGCCGGGGTGTTCGGGCGTGGAGCAGGGCCACTGAATGCCGCCTTCGCTGTCTAGGCGCTCGTAGGATATGCCCGCCATAAGCGGGGTAAGCGCCGCCATCTCGCGCCATATCTCAGACGGATGCGCGAAAGCGAACTGCTCTTGCACACCCAAGCCCATCTTGCCGCTCATGCGCCGCGCGAGATCGCAGATGATTTCCCAGTCGGGGCGGCTTTCGCCCACCGGCTCCACCACCTTGCGGACGCGCTGCACACGCCGCTCGCTGTTGGTGAAAGTGCCGTCTTTCTCGGCAAACGAAGTCGCCGGCAGCACGACATCGGCGACCTGAGCGGTTTCGTGCAGAAAGATGTCTTGCACCACAAGGAACTCCAGCCCGCGAAAGGCTCTTTCGACATGATGCAAGTCCGGCTCGCTCAGCATCGGGTTTTCGCCCGTGATGTACATCGCCTTGACGCGCTTATCGCGAATGGCGTTCATCATATCCGTGATGACCAGTCCCTTTTCAGGCGGCAGCGGATTGTTGCCCCAAGCGTCTTGGAACTTGGCGACGCTGTCCGGACCGATAACCTGATAGCCGGGGAAGGCGTTGGGAAGGCAGCCGGCGTCGCCGCAGCCTTGCACGTTGTTCTGTCCGCGCAGCGGCGATATGCCTGCGCCCGGCTTGCCTAGCTGCCCCGCCACAAAGGACAGGTTTAGCAAGCTGTGCGCGTTGGCGGTGCCCATCGTGTGCTGCGTGATGCCCATTCCCCATATCAGGCAAGAGCCGCTGAACGGCGGGCGGGCGTATATGCGGGCGGCGGCGGCGATGTCCGCGGCCGCAACGCCCGTAATCTGCTCAGCGTACTCCAGCGTGTACTTGTCGACTATCTGCCGCCACTCTTCGAAGCCCTCGGTGCGCCCGTTCACGAAATCCCAATCGGTTAGCCCTTCGTCCAGGATGACTTTCGCCATAGCGTTCAGCAGCGCCACGTCGGTGCCGGGGCGCGGGCGCAACCATAGTTCGGCAAAGTCGCACATCTCGATGCGGCGCGGGTTGATGACGATGAGCTTGGCGCCGCGCTCGTTGACCGCGCGACGCATGCGCGACGCCGCGACGGGATGGTTGGCGTTGGCGTCCGATCCGATGATGACCAGGCAGCCGGCGTCTTCGTAGTCCTGATACGAATTGCTGGTTGCGCCGCTGCCCAACGCCGCGAGCATCGCCTCCACCGACGGGGAATGACAAAGCCGCGTGCAGTGGTCTATGTGATTGCTCTGCATCACCAGGCGCGCGAACTTCTGCTGTATGTAGCCGTCTTCGTTTGTGGCTTTCGCCGAACACAGCGTAGCGAAAGCGTCTCCGCGGTATTTGGCGAGGTTTTCCGCCACATACTCCAGCGCTTCTTCCCAGCCAGTTTCGGTCAGCGTTCCGTTCTTGCGAACAAGCGGCATAGTCAGCCTGTCTTCGTGGTTCACAAACGAATAGCCGAACCGCCCCTTGACGCACAGCATCCCAAGGCTGGACTGATTTTCGGGGTCGTCAAGCATCCCGATGATGCGGTCGTTGTCATCTACTTGCGCCTTGACGCCGCAGCCCACGCCGCAGTACGGGCAGGTTGTGCCGACCGTCTTGGCGACGCTCAGCGGCGGGCTTTTGACTTCAATCGCGCCCGTAGGACAGACCGAAAGGCATTGCCCGCAGGTGGTGCAGACCGATTCGACTAGGTTTCTGTCCGCGAATGTGCCAATTCTGCCCTGCGTCCCCGTTCCCAGCATATCGATTGCGCCGATGAACTGATGCCCGTCTTGGCACGCCTGCACGCAGCGCTGGCAGAGGATGCAGCTCTCCATAGCGATGTTGAACACCGGATTGCTGGCGTCCACCGATTCGCGCTGCCTGCCTGCCCAGCGCGGCGCAGTGATGCCGTGCTTATCGGCGGCAATGGAGAGCTCGCGGTAGGTTTTGCGCTGCCCGGAGCCGTTGGCGTCATCGGGAAACATAGCAAGCGTGAGCTCCAGCACGCCGCGCCGCATCGCCTGCGCTTCGGGCGTATCCGTCCAGACTCGCATCCCATCCGTCGCCGGCACAGCGCACGACGCCGGATAGCCGCGCACGCCTTCGATCTGCACAAGGCAGGTGCGGCAGGCGCCTATCGGCTTCATATCCGGATCTTTGCAGAGCTGCGATATGTATGTCCCCGACCGATTTACGGCGTCCAGCACGGATGCGCCCTCATCTACGGCGACATCGTATCCGTTAATAGCGAGTGTGATGGTCATAGCATGCCTTTCAGATACAAAGCCGTAATCCAAATCTTTCGTGTAACTTGTCTTTGCGTCTTTGCGCCCTTGCGTTTAGAGTAAATCCTAATAACCTATAAGTGCTCTAGTCTTCCACCATCAGCGCCAGTTCGTCGCCGAAGAAGTGCAGCGCGCTCAGCGCCGGGTTGCCGGCCGCCTGCCCCAAGCCGCACAGCGACGCCGCGTTCACCAGCTCCGCAAGCTGCCTCAGAGCGTTCAAATCGCTCGACTTCGCCCGTCCCGACGCCAGTTTGTCTATCAGATCCACCATGCGCGGCGTTCCCTCGCGGCAGGGGGTGCATTTGCCGCACGATTCGTTGGCGTTGTAGGCGGCGAGCCGGCGCAGCGTTTCCAATGCGCCCAGCCGCTCATCCAGCGCTATCACGCCGCCAGAACCCAGCATTACGCCCGATTCGTGCAGAAAGCCGGGCTTGATTGGCGTGTCAAGCATAGACGTCGGAAAAACGCCGCTCGAAGGCCCGCCCACCGCGATTGCGGTCAGCGCGCGCGCTGTTGGAACGCCGCCGCCCATATCGTTGATAATCTGCCGCAGCGTAGTCCCCATAGCCACTTCCACCACGCCCGCGCGCCGAACCGCGCCGCTCAGGCTGATTATCTTGGTTCCCTTATCGGCGTCGGCGCCGATAGCCGCAAACGCCGCGCCGCCGTTGGCAAGTATGAACGGCACGCTGGCAAGCGTTTCGCCGTTGTTGATGACCGTGGGCTTGCCCCACAAACCCGCCTCAGTTGGGAATGGCGGCCGTTGGCGCGGCTCGCGGCGATAGCCTTCCATCGTGTTCAGCAGCGTAGTTTCGTCGCCGCACACATAGCCGCCTGCGCCTCGCAAGATATGCGCGTTAAGCGAATAGCCCGACGACAGGATATTGTCGCCTAGCAATCCGTTGGCGTATGCCTGCTCTACCGCAAGCCGCATCCGATCCGTCGACAAGTACGCTTCGGCGTTGATGTAGATGTACGCTTCGCTAACACCCGACGCATACGCCGCGATGATTGCGCCTTCCAACAACCGATGCGGCGCTCCCTCCATCAGATGTCGCACGGGGAATATGCCCGGCTCGCCTTCTTCGCAGTTCACCACCACATAGCGCGGCGTATTCTTGACGGCGCGCGCGCCCTGCCACTTGAGCGCCGCCGGGAAGTACGCCCCGCCGCGACCGCGCAGTCCGGACGCTCTGACTTCTTCTATAACGTCGTCCTGCGAAATCGACAGCGCGCGCGCCAAGCCGGAATAGCCGCCGCCGATGAGGTAATCGTCAATGCCCACGGCATCCATTTCGCCGCAGCCCTCAAGCGTGAGGCGGCACTGTTGGGCGAAAAAATCCCCTTGCCTGAGCGCATTCGCATTGACGGAAGCCGCCGCATTATCGCGCAACAAGTCCCGCGCCGAGGCTACACTCACATTTCGATAGACCTGCGTATCGCCGCCGGGGCGGGTAACGCTGACCAGCGGTGCTGCGAAGCATGCGCCGTCGCAGCCCGCAATCACCATATAGGCGTCGGCCGGCAGCGCATCCGATAGCGCATCGGCAACATCCGCGGCGCCAACCGCTTGCGAGCAGTGTCCCACCTGTACTACAACCCGCGTCTTGCCCTGCCGCAAGTCCGCGTCCCGTCGTAGCGCGGCGTCTCTCAGGCTTTCCAATGCGCCGTATATTGCGCTCACTGCGTTGCCTCCCCTTGAACAAGCGCATCCGCGCTTTCGGGCGTTAGGCGTCCATGCCATTTGCCGTTCAGTTCCATCACCGGCGCAACCGCGCACATAAAGGCGCACGCCGTCTCTTCCAAAGTAGCGCCGCCGTCGGAAGTGGTTTCGCCCGAATGCGCGCCCAGCGCGGTTTGCATCGCGCTCAGCAAATCGCCGCCGCCGTTGAGCCAGCAGCTCAAGCCGGTGCATACCCGTATGACGCTATCGCCCGGCTTTTGCAAGCGAAGCTCGGTGTAGCTTGTGGCCGCCCCGTACACTTCGCTTGCGGGTATGCCCAGATGCCAACCCACCACTTCCATAGCCCACTCCGGCAGATAGCCGAATTCGTGTTGTAGATAATGCAGCGCCGGCAGAAGCTGCCCATGGTTGCGCGCAAACCGATGCCGCAGCGCCGCGCGGAGTTCGTTTCTTTCCCTATTGACCATATCGCAAGCCACCCAATCTTGTTACGCCGAACTATTCGCTTTTCTTTCGGGCATCATCCAGCACATCTAGTATATTTACGCCCTTGTATTTAGACGCTATCAGTTGCGCGATTATTTTGCGCCTTTGCGGTTAGACGCCGCGGCGCGCTTAATTCCCGCCGGCTTCCAATTCGGGAACATGTTCGTCCTCATACTTCTCGATCAGCGCCCCCACCTCATCCATCAGCGAAGCCAATGGGTGATTTTCGTCCTCGCCCACTATATCGATCAGTTCGTCAAGCGCTCCCACAAGACGCTCTGCGAATTGATCGGAAATCTCACCGTCCCATAGCGTCATTGCGCCTTTGCGATTAGACGTTTCCGACGACATCATCCAACTCCAGTTCATGCAGTTTCCCCATCGGTATCGTGCCATCCTTGCGCCAGCCGCGCGCGCGGTAGTATCCCTGTATCATCATATCCAGGTCTTGCTTATCCAAGCCGACGCCGGCGGCTACGCCCGTGGGCAGCGCTTCTTGGAACACACGCGGCGGCAGCGTGTCATCGGCGCGTTGCCAGCCTTCGCGGATGTTGAACTGCTTCTTAAGGTTGTTGATGCGCTCGCCCGCAAGCCGCAGATCATCGGCGCTCATATCCCAACCTGTGATGTGTCGATATATCTCAGCCGATTCTTCATACAGATCGTCAAACGCCTTGCGAAGGAATTTGCACCATATCAGCGAATCCAGCACGGCGGAGAAATCCTCGCCTTCAGCCGCAATGCGCCCGCGTCTATCGTCCACCGCAAGCCTATCAACCTTGGCGGAGAAGTCCGCTTCATATGCCGACGATCGGTTGTGGCACGCCCCGCGAGTGCTGACCGCAAGCCCCAGCGCCATCGTCTTTAGGCTGCGCGGCTCATAGCCCGGCATCTCAAGCCCCTTGACCTGCATAGCCCACGCGTCCGAACCCTGTCCAACGATTTGCGACGCGCGCAGACTGCCCTCGGCGAGCAGCCCGCCAATGCCCTTGCGCTCGCCGATGAGCCGCGCGCACTCCAACAGCGCATCGCCGCTGCCAAAACGCAAGCTGACGCCGCCCGTGTCCGCGGCCGTCAATATGCCTTTCTCGAAACACTCCATAGCCCACGCAATCGTGGCGCCCGCGCTGATTGTGTCCATTCCCAGCTCATCGCACATCACCGAAGCGCGTATCACGGCGTTGGCGTCCGATACGCCCACCAGCGGCCCAAGCGCAAACGCGCTCTCATACTCCATACGCCCCTTAGCGCGCTTGCCTTTGTCATCGTCATCCGTAATCAGAACCTTTTCGCAGCCGATTGTGCAGTTGGCGCAGTGGGCGTTCTTGACGAAATGCGTCTGGTGGAACCGCTCAGCGCTCACGCTGTCCGCCCCGTCGAAGGTGGACTGCTGAAAGTTGTGCGTGGGCAGCGTTCCAAGCCTGTTGAAAACGGACACATTCGCCATCGTCCCCAGCGTTCTGTACTTCTCAGTGGCGGGGCCTAGGCTGCGCCGCGTGAGATCCCTGCCGATGGCGTTGAGCGCGTCATAATCCTGAACCGGAACCGCTTGCGTTCCCCTGACGGCGATTGCCTTCAGGTTTTTAGCGCCCATCACAGCGCCCGGCCCCGTGCGCGCCGCCTGACGCCCGCCGTCGTTGGTGACGCTGGCAAAGCGAACCAGATTTTCGCCCGCGGGACCTATGCAGGCAACCCGCGTCCGCCGCCCCAAACGCTCTTTGACCGCGCGTTCCGTCTCAGAAGTGGTCATGCCCAGCAGATCGCTTGCGTCAAGATACTCCACTTCCCCGTCGTTGATAGAAAGCAGGCAGGGTGATGCGCTCTTGCCCGTGATGATAAGCGCGTCCATCCCCGCGTTCTTCAGCTCGGTCGCCATAAAGCTCGACGAAAGCGAATCGCCTATGAACCCCGTGAGCGGCGATTTGGCTAGAACGGCGAACTTGCTGGATGTGGTCAGTCTGCTGCCCACAAGCGGGCTGCACACAAATATGAGCGGGTTTTCGGGGGCAAGCGGCTCCACTCCGGGCGGGCAATGCTTGTACAGCAGATACGCGCCCAACCCAGCGCCGCCTATGAAGCGGCGCAAGACGTCCTCATCAAGCGGCGCCTGGCGGCTTTCCCGCAAGCCGAGGTCAACTATCAGCGCTCTGCCGTTATACCCGTAAGCCACTTTGCCGCTCCTGCCCGCTTATGCGAATGCGCCCGCCCGCGCACGGCAAGCGTATGCCCCGCGCATGCCCGCATTATAACACGCAAATCGGCGGCGATTACCCGCCCGCCTGACTGGAAAACAGCAGCAGCCTATCGCCGTCCCTAAGCGTCAGCGCGCTTTCGGACACGAACTCGCGCGCATTGAGATTCAGCGTGTAGCTTGTCAGCAGCCCGCGCAAGTCGTCCCGCAACGCGACGCCCACTAGCTCAGGGCAGAGCGCCGCCGCCGCCGCGCACACATCGCCAAGCCCCGCATCCGACGGCAGGCGCATATCGAGGCAGCGTCTGCCGCACGCCATTCGCGCCGTCCCGAAAAGCTCCACGCTGACGCCGATCCTATCCTTCATTGCGCCTTCACCGCCCTTGCGCCGCAAGCTCAAGCGCCCTGTCAAGATCCGACTGCGTATTCACATTGAAGAAGCTCAGGTGATCCGGGTCATGCGCATCAACCTCTTCCTGCGAAACATATCGGACGCTCACATCATCAAAGAAGCGCGCAATTTTGAGGTCCCCGGCTTGCAGACGGCGTTCTATGTGCGGCAGGCAGGCTTTGGAATACAGCGCATGCGTGGGTTCGGGACGCCCATCCAACACGGGTACAACGGCGTCAAACCCTTCGCGCAATGAAAGCATATATCTCAGCAGCGCAAGGTTCAGGAACGGCATATCGCACGCCACAACCATGCCCCATTCGTCCCCCATCGCCGATACGCCGCTGAATATGCCCCCTAGCGATCCCGAATCGGCATAGACATCCACCGCAATCCTGCACGCCGGCGGCAGCGGCAGTTGTTTGCCCCGCTCGATGCCGTTCACCACAACGATAATTTCGGCGGCAACGGCGGACAGCCGCCCGATGCAGCGCGCGATAAGCGGCTCGCCGCCAATCGGTTCGATCGCCTTGTCCCGTCCCAGCCTGCGGCTCAGCCCGCCCGCAAGCACAATGCCCGATACGCCCATTGCCAACGCCTTGCGCTAAACCTGCCGATGACGCAAGCCTATCACAGCCGCCAACCCGCCGCTACCCAAGCGCATAGCCGCCCCTAAATCGATGCTTAACGCGTTTTGCGTCTTTGCGCCATTGCGCCATTGCGCTTAGAGCGCCGCCACAACCTCGCCCATAGCCGAAGTGTCATAGCCGCCGAGCGCATCGACCGCGCGCCGAAACTCGTCGCCCCGAATTATCTCCAAAACGGGCTGCATCACATCGCTTTCGTAGTGTTCGGCGGGTATCACAAGGTCGTACCGCTCCGATAGCATTGGCGCGAAATCCAACCCCATTGCGTTGGCGGCGGACAGAATGCCCAATCCCACATCGGCGCGCGCGCCCGCCACCGCCGCCGCTACCGCAAGGTGAGTGTACTCGTCGCGCTCATAGCCTTTCACCTGATCCGGCGCAATTCCAAGCGCGCGCAGTTTGTAGTCTAGCAACATCCGCGTTCCCGAACCCCGCTGACGGTTGATGAACATAACATCGTCCCGCGCCAAATCCTCCAGCGATGATATGCCGCGCGGGTTGCCCTTAGGCAGAATCAACCCTTGAATGCGGTGTACTAGGTTGACCACCACTACCTGATGTCCCTTCAAATAGCGCCGTATGTACGCAATGTTGTACTCGCCGCTATGTTCATCCAACAGATGGCAGCCCGCCATATGCGCTTCGCCGCGCGCCAATGCCAGCAATCCGCCTAGGCTGCCCACATTGGATGACGACAGCGAAAGCTCCGGATGCCGCTTATGCAGATGGCTTGCCAGCAGATCCAGCGTCAAATCATGGCTGCCGATTGCGACTGCCACGCCTTCTATCGCTTCACGCGGGCGCAGAAGCTCAACGCTCACTTGCGCCCCGGCGTCCAACCCTTCCGAAAAGCGCGGTATTTTCACGATGCCGTCGGCGCGAACCAGCGACATAATCACGCCCGCCCCCCGCTGTATCGGCGTGGCGACCAGCCTATCGCCCACGCGCCCTAGTCGCACGCGCACGAACTCGTCTTCGCCCATCGGCGAAAGCGTCTTGCGCGTTATGGCGGCGTTCACCATCGGACGCGCCGCGCTCGGCATGCCCAATCTGCGCTCTATCAGCGGCTTCACGAAAAGTTCGCAGGTCAGCGCCGCAGACACCGGATAGCCCGGTATGCCCAGCAGCGGCGTCTTGTCGGCGCCTACTATGCCTAGTACAACTGGATGTCCCGGCCGAACCGCTACGCCGTGTACTAGCAGTTCGCCAAGTTCTTCCACCAGTTGCGCCGTATAATCCTCGCTGCCCGCCGATGAGCCTGCGTTGACAACCACGACGTCGTAATCCGCGGCGGCTTGCCGAATCACCGATTTCAGCATATCGTAGTCGTCGGGAACGGAAGTTAGGCGCGTGGGTTCGCCGCCCCACTCTTCTATCATCCCCGCCAGCACAAGCGAGTTGAACTCCACGATGTCGCCCGGCTTCAGCGCGCTGCCCACAGGCACAAGTTCGCTGCCGGTGGGTATGACTGCCACGCGCGGACGCCGCCGAACCGCAAGCGCGTCCAATCCCGCCGCCGCGCACGCCCCAAGGTCGACTGGGCGCAGCAGATGATTTTCGGGCAGCACAAGCTCGGTTGCCACGATGTCTTCGCCCAGCGGCCGTACATGCTGATACGGCGCTACCGGAGCGCGGATTGCCAGCGTGTCGCCATCAACATCTTCAACTACCTCAACCATAATGACGGCGTCGAAATCGGGCGGCATCGGATCGCCCGTGTCAACCCATACGGCTTGCTCGCCCACGGCAAGGCGCAGCGGCGATGTCTCGGTAGCGCCGACGGTGTCCGCGGCGCGCACCGCAATGCCGTCCATCGCCGCCGAATCGTAGTGCGGCGACGACACGCGCGCCCACACCGGCGCGGCCGTAACCCGCCCGCGCGCCCGATCGATCGGTATAGTTTCGGCAGGCATCGGCGTCAGACCGCCCACGCGCTCCAGCGCCGCAAAGAACTTGCTCAGCGCATCGTCAAGCGGTATATCGCTGAGGTAGTATCGTCTGCCGCTGCGGTGCGAATGGGTTGTCATTGGGCGTATTCTTCAAGCGAACTGTTGCGCATCTCTAATACAAGCGCACTTCAACCACTTCCCCGGCGTACAACCCGGACTTGTCAAGCGGCGCTTTCACGATGCCGTCCGAGCGCACTAGGGTATAGATAAGGTTGGATTTGCCGAACACCGGCTCCGCCGCGCTTGCGCCGTCATCGGCTTGGATAAGTTTGACGGGAACATAGTCTTCACGCCCCGCAACCGACGGAATATCGCGCAGAAGTCTTGCCTGCATCATCGGCGGCGGCGGAACGCGCGCGCAGCCGCTCATATGGTATAGCAACGGGCGCGCCACAAGGTCAAACACCACCATCGCGGACACCGGATTGCCCGGCAGCCCGATTGCCGGCTTGCCGTCCACAACCCCGATGACCGTGGGCTTGCCCGGCTTGATGGATATGCCGTGCGCGATGATGCCCGGCTCCCCAAGCCCGTCTATCACGGCGGCGGTCATATCGCGGCTGCTGACCGAACTCCCGGCGGAGAACACCAGCATATCGGCGGACTCCAGTGCTCGAATCGCTGCCGCGCGTTGCGCCTCATAGTCATCTGCCACCAGCGCGGCGGACGCCACAACGCCGCCCGCTTGCGTTATAAGCGCCGAAATCGTGTATGTGTTGATGTCCCGTATTCGCCCCGGCGTTAGACTTGCGTCGGGCGTTACAAGCTCGTCGCCGGTGGATATTACGCCCACGCGCGGCATTCGGCTAACGCGAATATCGGTGACGCCAAGCGCCAGAAATCCGCCGATGTCTTGCGCTCGCACCACGCTTCCCTTCGGCAAAACCACATCGCCTTTGCGAACATCCTCGCCCACTTGCACCACATTCTCGCCCGGCGCAACAGCCCGCAGAACCTCAATAGTGGTATCGTCCAACCGCTGCGTGCGCTCCACCTGTACCACGGCGTCCGCTCCCTGCGCCAACATCCCGCCCGTGTAGGCTACCGCCGCCTCGCCCACGCCAAGTTGAACCCGCGCGCTTTGCCCCATAGCCACTTCGCCCACGACGTCCAGATACGCCGGCAGTTCCTCCGTAGCGCCGAAAGTGTCCCGCGGCCGCACCGAGTAGCCGTCCATAGTGGAGCGCGCAAACGCCGGCAAATTCTCCGGCGAAGCTATGTCGGCGGCGGTAACGCGCCCAAGCGCTTGCGCCGTCGCCACAACATCGATGCCACCCGGCTGCGCGCTGATCGGCGCAATCAGCGGCCGCACAGCATCCAAGGCATCCCCCGGCGCAAGCACATTAAAGAACTCAGCCATTTCTCTCGCGCAGCCTAATCATCGCCGAACCACAAAGAGACTTCTTTCAGGTTGACGTACTCAGCCAAATTTCTGCCCTTGTTAAGTTCGACTTGGTACGAGGGCGAAAGCCCCGCTTTTTCAACCAATTGCTTGAGGGACATAGACGCTAGTTCGTCAGCGTACTTAATCCCAAACAAATGAACCGTAGTTGCTTGCCTGCCTTCCGGAGCTCGGCGATATGCGCGGCGAAGAATTTTCGCGGCTTCGTCTATGTTCATAGCTTTCTCCAATTCTCTGTATTTTGTCTTAACGCCCTCAACATCTTTGCGCCCCTGCGCCTTTGCGTTTAAGACATCCCTAACTGCTAACTGCGTAACTCAACGCTATCGTCGGGAAACCGCTCGTCGAAAGTGTAGATAGCGCTTGCGCCCGCCGTGCGCGCCGCCGCCCATATCATAGCGTCCGCAACCGACACCCTTCCCGACGGGCGGCACATTATCAGTCCCTGTAAAACGAAGGCTTTGTCTATGGCATACACAAGGACGTTATCTCTTTGAACGAAGCCTATTAACCCGTCAATTATCGCTTCTCCGGAGAACTGATACTGTGTTCTCAAAGCGTGCGCCGTTTCAACCAGGACAACATCTGAAATCAGAAGTTCCTGGGAATCGTTTATAATACGATACGCTCGGTTCGCCTGTTCCCTAGGTTGCCCCGTCAGGTATCGAAGCGCCATATTCGTGTCAAGAAAAGCGCGAGTGTGATTCACTTCCATTTGAAGTGGTCTTCCTTAACCATTTGATCCCAAGCCTCATCTCTTATCTTTCCCCAGTCGGCGTCCGCAGGAATCCCGTCGCCTTTCACATACTTGGCAAGGCTGCCCGCCAGAGGTTTGCCATCGTCAGGGGGAAGGAAGTAGATTTTGAGGCAGTCTGCGTCGTCTGACAGAAACTGAAACGCCCTCCAGCCCGGGCCTATTCCCAGCTTCTCGCGCAGTTCCTCCCCTATGACCACCTCGCCCTTATCCCCAACCTTTTCGACCTTGTATGTCATCGCCCGCCCCCTTTTGTCGGCCTTACCCGACCTAATCTATGCCACACCCGGCACGCCCTTGCAACCCAGGGCAATCGCATCTAACAACTCCCACGCCTCTGCGCTTTTGCGCTAAACGGCGTGTCCTAATCCCACGGCGTTGACGGCTAAGATGCGACTGCCACGGCTATGCCTACAGCCCCAGGATATTGCCCGCCGCGTCCACATCCAGCGCGCGCGGCGAACCGGGCAAGCCCGGCATCGTCATTATGCTGCCCGCTATCGGGTAGATGAAGCCCGCGCCCACCGACGCCCGCACATCCGATATTTCGAATGTGTAGTCCGACGGCCGTCCCCTAAGGCGCGGGTTGTGCGATATGGACAGATGCGTTTTCGCCATGCACACCGGCAGGTTGCCCCATCCCAGCTCGGCGTATCGCCGCAGCGGACGGCGCGTCCTAGGCGCCCACGCCACATCGTTTGCGCCGTACACATTCTGCGCCAGCGCAAGAACCTTATCCTGAATGGACGCATCCTCAGGATACATATACGAGATTTCGGGATCATCGCCCGCCGTCGCCGCAATCACCGCTTCCGCCAAGTCCACGCCGCCGGCGCCTCCCTCAGTGAACACACGCGTATCCACCGCATCGTAAGTGCCCGCCTCTATGCAGCCCTGCCGCACAATCGCAAGCTCAGCATCCGTATCCGACGGGAAGCGGTTCAGCGCCACCACCACCGGCAGCCCAAACGAGCGGATTACGCCTATCAGATGCTCAAGGTTCGCCATCCCCCGCCGCACTCTGTCTTCGCTCGGCGTATCCAACTCGCGCCGCAGCGCTCCGCCGTGCGATCTCAGCGCGCGCACCGTCGCCACGATGACGCAGCCGCTCGGCTCCAGTCCGTTGAAGCGCGCCTTGATGTGCATAAACTTCTCGAAGCCCAGATCCGCGCCGAAGCCCGCTTCCGTCAGCACATAGTCCGCATAGCCCAGCGCTGCCTTGTCCCCCACCACTGAGCTGCATCCGTGCGCGATATTGCCGAACGGCCCCGCATGCACTATCACCGCCTGCCCCTCAGTGGTCTGTACTATGTTCGGCTGAATCGCATACCGCAGCAGCGACATCATCGACCCCACGGCGTTCACATCCGCCGCCGTTACCGGCTCGCCATCGTCCGTAAGCCCGACCACGATTCGGCTCAGCCGCTCGCGCAGGTTCTCCAAATCCGACGCCAGCGCAAGAACCGCCATAATCTCCGACGCCGTTACTATGTCGAAGCCCGATTCGCGCATCGGCGCATTCGGCGAGCCGCCTATGCCGGTAACAATAGTTCGCAGCGCCCTATCTTCTACATCGGTTACGCGCCGCCAGGTGATGCCCGTAGGACCGAACCCCGGAATGCCGCCGCGCTGCGCCACATTGTCCGTTAGCGCCGCCAGCAGATTGTGCGCCGATCCGACCGCATGCGCGTCCCCCGTGAAGTGTATGTTCACCTCATCCTGCGGCTCCACCAGCGACAGCCCGCCGCCCGTGCCGCCGCCCTTGATGCCGAATATCGGACCCAGCGACGGCTCCCGCAGTGTGGCGACGACCTTCTTGCCCAGCCGGCCGAACCCCTGCGCCATTCCCACCGTCGTGGTAGTCTTGCCCTCGCCCGCCGGCGTAGGCGTAATTCCCGTAACCACTATGAGCTTGCCCCGCTTGCCGTCCGCGCGAATGGCGTCTAGCGGTATCTTTGCCTTATACTTGCCATACGGGATAATCGCATTCGTGTCAAGCCCCAGTTCAGCGGCTACATCTGTTATTGGACGCATTGTGAAAGACCTCACCTATCTGTATCTGCTTGTTTGTTGTTCGTTAGTGTCTGCAAATCCGCCGTCAGCGCTCAAAACTTAGAGCGCGAAAGCACACGGATTTTAGCACAAGACGGCGCTCTTTGCCGCTTACGGCGTTGGCTGAGTCGGAAAACACACTGCGACTGCCGCAAATATGACCACCGCCGCCAAGAGAAACAGAACCATCGCCCGACCGCCGCAGCCGCCTCTCCCTCTTCCCTTGTCCCGTGAAAGCGTCTCATAGTTGCCTATGTCCACATGAGAAGGCCCTTCCATTATCTAACGCCCCTTTCTTATGACTGAACGCCGCCGCCCTGTTAGCCGCGGATATATCCATTCGCCAAAGCCGCGCAGCGCGCAACGCACAGCGCGGCCAATAGCCCTTGCGCCTCAAGCGCATCGCCCTCAGTCCCAGTTGAACACCACCTTGCCCGTGGTAGCGCCGTTGAACAGCGCAAACGCCTCTTCCGCCTTGTCCAGCGAAAACCGATGCGTGATGATGTCCCGCAGCGGTATATCGCGCTCACCGGATTGTGTGCCCTTGCCCTCAGATCCCCACCGCCCGCCTACGCCTCATACAGAAGCGCCCCCGCGATAGACACCACCGAGCCGCCCTGCGGATCCGCCGCGCACTGGTCGTATCCCAACCATTCGCCGCGCAGTTCGCTGCCCTCCAGATACTTCAGCGCAAGATATATCGGCGATATGCCGCATATCCTGCGCGCGTCCAATTCGCCGCGCGAGCGCTCAAAGAAGCCCTCGGCATCCCCCTTGCATATGTCCGACATCGAAGCCCTATCGTCCGCCGTCAGCTTAGCGCGCGCCGCCGCGTCCAACGGCTGAGCGTCCCCAAACGCCGGCCCCACATGCGCCAAATCGCCCGCCGCTATTGCCAGCGTGCGCCTGCCCACCGTGGCGTCC
Organism: Dehalococcoidia bacterium; assembly: GCA_965204605.1. Classification (GTDB taxonomy): domain Bacteria; phylum Chloroflexota; class Dehalococcoidia; order Lucifugimonadales; family JADFKI01; genus Bin90. The sequence goes on along the minus strand of OZ241999.1, from coordinate 1,995,147 downwards.
CGCAGAAACGCCACCGCCGCGCTCAGCCGCTCATCGTCCCCCGGACTGCCCCGCCCGTTGACGAATCGATGAAACGATCCGCACAAAATCGGAACCACCGCGCACTCCCGCCCGCCGATAAAGTGATGCAGCCACACCGCCGCAAGCTCAATGGAGTGTTCCTTGGTATGGTGAATTTCCTCAGCGTAAGCCCCTTCGCCCAGCGCATCCGCAAGCCCATCCACAAGCGCCGTATCCGTAGGCAAAACGCCGTAAGGCGTGGCGTAATTCTGGCGCGTGGGCGTCAGCGCGCCCGGCCCGCCCGAATGATCCGTCCCGAATATCACAACCAGTTCTACGTCCGCCAGCGCAGGCTTGGCGCGCTGCCAAAGTTCGGCGTAAGTCCGATGCCCCCGCGCGTAGTCTATATGCGGACACAGCATCCCCGCCAGCGAACCCGCCGCCGCCGCATCGCCGCCATTCGGCGCAGGCGCGCGCGCGCAGTAGTCCGCAATCGCCGCGCTCAACCGCCGCGCGTCCGCCGGATACACCGCCCCGGCGTGAGACGCCCGCCGATGCTTGGCGCTCCGATACTTGCGCATAACCCGCGCCGCCGCATCACGAAAAGCGCCGTTCTCCAGCAGCAGCGCATCATCCAACTGCGCTACGATTTCGCTTATCACCTGCTCCGGAAGCGCCGCCCCCGTCCGCGCAAGCAGCCCCGCCCGCAGAGCGCTCACATCGCGCGTCCCATCGCACAGTGCCAGCAGCGGCGCAAGCGGCTGCGGTATCAGCGCCCCCTGTTTCGTTATCCCCAAATCATCGTGCAGATAGATAAGCCGCCGCCCCTGATGTTCCACCAACCGCGGCTGCAAAAGCCTAATTTTGGGATGCGTTGGAACCGCCCGATCCGCCAAATCAATCGCCTCTCTTTCTAGCAATGCCATTCCCTTGCGCCGATACGCCTTTGCGTTAAATCGCGAAAACGCAACGCCAAGCCAATAGAAATGCAACCGCCGCCGTATGCTATACTTGACATCCTAGCGCTAAACCCATTTCAGTCAGAGGGATGCGATGGCTCTGTACGAAGATCTCAAAGTGTTCAGCGGCAACGCCCATCCGAAACTCGCGAAATCCATTTGCGCCTACCTCGACATATCGCTGGGCGCTTGCGAAGTGTTCAAGTTCAGCAACGATAACACCTTTGTCAAGATACTTGAAAACATCCGCCAGCAGGACGTCTTCCTAGTGCAGCCGCTCGCCTATCCCGTCAACGACAGCATAATGGAACTGCTAATTATGATTGACGCCGCCAAGCGCGCGTCCGCCGGCAGAATAACCGCCGTCATTCCATATTTCGCATACGCCCGCAGCGACAAGAAAGACCAACCCCGCGTTCCCATCACCGCGCGTCTCGTCGCCAACCTCATCGAAACCGCCGGCGCAGACCGCATCCTAACCCTCGAACTACACGCCGGCCAAATACAAGGCTTCTTCAACATCCCGCTTGACGAACTCAGCGCCATCCCGTTCCTGGCGCACGATTTCAGAGAGCGCAAAATCTCCAACAACATCGTAGTAGTCGCCACCGACGCCGGCGACGCCAAGCGCGCCCGCAATATGGCGAGCCGCCTCGACGCCCCCCTAGCCATCGTGGAGAAGGTCCGCATCGGCAACCGCGAGCGCGTAGAATCCACAACCCTAATCGGCGATGTTCAGAACAAGACCGCCATCATCGTGGACGACGAAATCGGCACCGGCGGCACCGTGCTCGCCACCGCCGACACCATACGCAAGCACGGCGCGCGCGACATCTACTGCTACGCCGCCCACCCCGTTCTAGCCGGCAGAGCGCCCGACACCCTCAACAAAAGCGGCCTGCGCGAACTCGTGGTAACCGATTCGCTGCCCATCCCCCCCAACAAGATGTGCGCCAACCTCAGCGTCGTATCCGTCGCCCCCCTGCTAGGCGAAGCCATCCGCCGCATCCACAGCGGCGAATCCGTCGGCGCAATGTTCCACTTCGAAGACATCTAGCCTTCAGCAACCCCCTTTGCGCCTTGCGCGCCCTTGCGTTAGAATACCCTTCATCATCCCCACAGGCGCGCCGCCAATCCCCGGCGGCTTGGCAAGCGGAGGCAGCCAATGCCTTTCGCCGCGCGTCTACGTAGTCAATGCCACTTTGATGATCTGACCAAAACCCCTTCCCTATCAAGGGAAAGGCTAGGAAGAGCGCTGACTGAGACTATTTAACGCAAAGGCGCGGGGGCGCAAAGGGGGGACGAGCGAAGGCGCGCCTACTTGTTCACGGGAAACTCCGCAATCCAGATGTTTGTAGCTACGCCGTCCGTATCCCAAGTGTACTGACCGGTTGAGATGCGGTCTATTTCGTAGTCGGGAAGCCTCACCGTCGCCGCGCATGCGCCGTCTAGCATCCCGCCATACTGTTCAAAATCGAAGTCGAGGTTCTCAAAGCCGCGCTGCCTCTGCTCAACGGGGAGGTCATGCACATTCTGAGGGAATGCGCCTAAGAAGAATGTCGACCTTACATCGGCATAGCCGCACGGCTGCTTGAAGTAATGCAGTTCGCGTCCGTCTAAGTACACATCGAAGTTGGAGCGCGCCGCAGGCTCGATAGTCCGGGTCAATGACAGGGTTTCTTCAAATGCCGCGGCATCCACGCTGTACTCCCTCACGGGAAACTCCGCAAGCCAGAAGTTTGTAGCTACGCCGTCATCCGATGTGTACTGACCGGTTGAAATACTCGCTATTTCGTAGTCGGGAAGCCTCACCGTCGCCGCGCATGCGCCGTCTAGCATCCCGCCATACTGTCCAAACTCAAAGTCGAGGTTGGCGAAGCCGTTCTGCCTTTGTCCAACAGGAAGGTCATCTACATTCTGAGGGAATACGCCTAAGAAGAATATAGCTCTTACATCGGCATAGGCGCACGGCTGCTTGAAGTAGCGCAGATCGCGTCCATCGATGTACACATCAAAGTTGGAGCGCGCCGCAGGGCCGGCGGTCCGGATCAACGACAGGGTTTCTTGGAACGCCGCGGCATCCGTCCTAGCGTGGAGGTGCGCCATAAGCGCCAATCCGACGCTGCCCGCAATAATGAGCGCGCAAATGCCAGTCCAAGGCGTCAGACCGCTCCCTCTGATTCCAGCAAAGGACTTGCGCCGTATGTCGGGGGGGGGGGTTATGCGAATGGAAGGCAGCGCCGCCGCAGGCTTGAGCGCGGCGGCCAACGCCGCTATCTTCCGGCGCGCCGCTGTTTGATCCAGCAGTGCATGCAGCGCGTAGAAGAAGCAACAGACGCTGAACAGATACTCGGCCAGTTCCCTATGGCTTGAAGCAAAGCCGTGATGATACCAGTGGTGGCTGGCTATGTAATCGGCGCATAAACAGATAGAAAAGGACGTGGCAGCGGCGATGAACAACTTAACGTTCATCGAAAGCAATACGGCCATGAGCAGCAACAAAAACAGCGCTCTATAGAGATCTAAACCATCGAAATTAAGGATGGGCGATCTATAAAAATAAGACATCGTGATGAGGAGGGCTAATGTTAGCAGAATTGACGGGGACGGAATCCCCAATATCCTGTTTTTGCGCGCGAAGAAGGCGGCGCAGGCTACCAGACACAGCATGAATAGAGCTACATTTTGATTAGTCTGAGTAATCACATCACGAAGGGTATTGAGATTGTGAATGTTGAACTCTTCTTGGTAGTTCAAGTCCACAATAAAATCGGGCGTCTCGAATCCGATTATGTGCTGTCCCCAACTGCTCTCTTCGCCGGCAAAGAACAACAGCGCTATGCCGCCGAGAATGTAACCGCAGCGCGGCAACAGCCGCCGCTCTGTCAAAGCGGCGGCAACAACCGCTATGCCCGCCAGCAGAAACACTGGAAAGGTGAGAGTATCTATCACGCCCTCTCTCTGTGTTAGAAAGTCATAGGTAGGCTGATGGGCTACGGCGATATAGCCGAAGAAGAGCGCATTCAGGCACACAAGGATGTAGCAAAACTGCCCCTGCCTTGCGCTGGTTGTTGACTGTTGGCCGTCGTCTGCGCGGGCATTCTCGCGCATATCTGTGGGAAGCCTTGAAGAAAGGTTATCGGACATACGCACACTTAGATACGAAACGACGCTTTACCCTCGGCTCAACTTTGCGCCGGCGGCGTGCGGAGAAATTCTAGCTTCTACGGTGGCATAGATTATACAAGATAGCCGCAATAGACACATATGAATCAGTTCTGCTTCTAGCTACGCTCCCATTCCCCACTCCCCTTTTGCGCCCCCGCGCCCTTGCGTTAAAATCCCTAGACACGCCCTTGCCGCTAAAACTCACTCCAATTCACTATTCCTCTACGCCGTGAATGCCCATAACCCCCTAATAGTTCACAACACAACGCCATTCGTGTTACGCTTAACCCATCTATCTACAATAGCCATCAATCCAAAAGTATGCGCCATGACTTACGAAAGAGTGTTGCGATATGACTGACGAACTTTGCAATTGCCCCGAAGATGAGCGCGAAGTGAAAGACACCCTCGGCCTAGCCGGCGAAGAGCCCAAGTACGTCTGGATGTCCGGCGAACGCGTCCCATGGCAAGACGCCAACGTCCACGCATCCACGCTCGGCTGGTCCGCCATATCTATGGTCTTCGAAGGCATTCGCGGCTACTGGAACGCCGAAAGCGAGCAACTCAACATATTCCGACTCGAAGACCACATGAAGCGCCTGCTGCGCTCCATGAAAGTCATGCGCATGACATCCCCCTGGTCCGTCGCCGAACTCACCGCCGCCGTCATTGACCTTGTGCAAGCGAATGAGTTCAAAGACGATGTCTATATCCAACCCCTAGCCTACTTCGGCGGCAGCACAACTCCCGGCTACCTCGCCGTAGAAGAGCAGCCCGGCGACATCACCATCTTCAACCGACAGGTTGGCTCCATCCTAGGCTCCGGCCGCACCGTTACCTGCGGCGTAAGCTCATGGACGCGCATATCCGACAATGTCATGCCCCCGCGCGTCAAGGCAATCGCCAACTACCAAAACAGCCGCTACGTCGCCGACGAATCCTCGCGGCACGGCTACGATTTCGGCGTCATACTAAATCAGCAAGGCAAAGTAGCCGAAATATCCTACGCCTGCCTCTACATCATCCGCGACGGCGTGGCGATCACCCCGCCCGTATCCGCCGGAATCCTGGAAAGCATCACCCGCGATGTAGTCCGCCAACTGCTGCAAGACGAACTAGGCGTCCCCGTCGTAGAGCGCGACGTCGACCGCACCGAACTCTACATCGCCGACGAAATGTTCATCTGCGGCACAGGCGCCGAAGTCCAAGCGGTGCACAGCGTCGACCGCTACACCATCGGAAACGGCGGCATCGGCCCCATCGTCGCCGACCTAGAGCAGCTCTTCAACGACATCGTGCGCGGCAAAGACAACCGCTATCCCGAATGGCGAACCGGCGTCTTTTAGCCCCCTATGCAAACAATACGGAAGCGGCCACTATTCAATACAACAACCGCAATCAACCACTTATCAATCACTCAAGGAGAAGCCATATGATCTACGAATTTCGCACATACGACCTCAAGCCCCGCAGCGTCCCCGAATTCGAAAAGCGCTTCGGCGAAAAGCTCCCCGGCCGACTGAATTACTCCCCGCTCGGCGGACTCTGGCACACCGAAGCCGGCCCCCTCAACCAGGTGCTGCACATCTGGCCCTACGACGACCTGAACCACCGCACCGACACCCGCGCCAAAGCCGTCGCCGACGGCGCTTGGCCCCCCAACACATCCGAATTCGTAGTCAACATGCAGTCCGACATCTACCTGCCCGCCCCCTTCACCAAGCCCTTGGGCGAGCGCGCCATCGGCCCCGTCTATGAGATCCGCATCTACACCTACGAACCCAACGCCATCCCCAAAGTCATAGAAGCGTGGGGCAGCGCCATCGCAGAGCGCGAAAAGTATTCCCCGCTGGTCGGCGCTTTCTACTCCGACGTCGGCGCGCTCAACAAGTGGGTGCATATGTGGGCGTATGAGAGCTTCGAGCATCGCATGCAAGTCCGCGAAGAGACCCGCGCCAAGGGCGTCTGGCCCCCCAACAGCCCCGTAGCGCCCATCAAGCAGGAAAACAAGCTCCTCCTCCCCGCCGACTGCTCACCGATGAAGTAGGCGCGCGCATATCCGCCCCTGAATATGCGCTTCAACAACCCGGCTCACTGTGCCAACGCCGAGTTTGTTGAAGCGCATATGCATATTCCACCCCGTGCGCCCAAACCCTTGACACCGCCGCCCCATTCGCGCTAACATCAGCGTGAACAATCGCACATACAAAGGCACCGACCAGGAATAGTAAGTTCTGACCGCGAAGCCCAGAGAGCCGGATTAAGCTGCGAACCGGCGCTTTCGCAGAGAACCGAATGGCCCTGTGAGCCGCCGCCCGAAAGCCCATCAGCGCAAGTAGGCCCGGCCGGGACACATAGGCGCCCGTTACCACAGCCTGGGGCATGGAAGGCTCTAGCCGCCTTCCATGCCTTGCTGAGGCCGCTTGCGCTCTATAACACAACGCGCGCGGCGGCAAACTAGGGTGGCACCACGGATTTCAACCCGTCCCTTTGCGGACGGGTTTTTTGTTTGCCGTTTTCGGCTTGGGAGGCTAACGCGCGATGACCATCATCCGCAAACCATTGTGGCGAACCGCATAACCAATCGCCAACCGCATCGCAGAATCACCATCAAGGATATTCGCAACATGCAGACACTACAGGGAACAAGAGAGCAAACCGGCGTTGCCCTTTCCCAAGCGGATAAGCCGGCCGAAAAGCGGCGCGTGTTCAGCGGCATCCAGCCGTCCGGCGAAGTCCAACTCGGCAACTACCTAGGCGCAATCAAAGGCTGGGTCGAGCGCCAAGAAGAGAAAGTCAACTTCTTCTGCCTAGTCGACCTGCACGCCGTAACCGTCTATCAGCAGCCCGACGAACTCCGCCAGCAAACCCGCTCCCTCGCCGCCATCTTATTCGCCGCCGGACTCGATCCCGCCAAAAGCGCCGTGTTCGTCCAAAGCCACGTCGCCGCCCACGCCGAATCCTGCTGGGCGCTCAACTGCGTTACCCCCATCGGCTGGCTGGAACGCATGACCCAGTTCAAAGACAAATCATCCCGCCAAGAGAGCGTCTCCGCCGGGCTGTTCGACTACCCCGTCCTTATGGCAGGCGACATCCTGCTCTACGACTCCCACGAAGTCCCCGTCGGCGAAGACCAGCGCCAGCACGTAGAACTCGCCCGCGACATCGCCATCCGCTTCAACCGCATCTACGGCGATACTTTCGTCGTCCCCCAAGCGATGATCCCCGAAATCGGCGCCCGCGTTATGGGACTGAACGACCCCACCGTGAAGATGTCCAAGAGCTTCGCCCACATCCGCGGCCACGCCGTCCGCCTACTCGACGAACCCAAAGAGATCGAGCGCGCAATCAAGCGCGCCGTTACCGACTCCGGCAGCCAAATCGCCTTCTCCGACGACCCCGAAAAGGCGGGCGTCAACAACCTGCTCGGCATCTACAAGGTTATCACCGACAAGTCCCAAGACGCCGTCATAGCCGACTTCGCCGACGCGCGCGGCTACGGCGACCTAAAGTCCCGCGTCGCCGAAGTGGTCATCGACGCCCTAGCCCCCATCCAACGCCGCTACCGCGACTACATGGACGACCCCGCCGAACTCGACCGCATGCTCGCCAAAGGCGCAGAGCGCGCCGCAGCCGTAGCCACCCCCAAGATGGACGAAATCAAGCGGCGCATGGGCTTCATCCTGCCGCCGCGCTCATAAGACCTTACCCGCGCCGCCGCATCACAGCCCGCGCGCAGATCGACGGCGCTCCCATCGGAGGATACAAACGATGTACTACCCTAGCCTAGAGCAAGTCAAGCGCCTTGCCCACAAAGGCAACCTCATCCCCATATGCCGCGAAATAACCGCCGACCTGGAAACCCCCGTATCCGCCTATCTCAAAGTGGCCCGCCCGCCCTACTCCTTCCTATTAGAGAGCGTAGAAGGCGGCGAGCGCGTAGCCCGATACAGCTTCATCGGCACCGAACCCCAATCCGTCATCAAGACCGGCGCAGCCCAGCAGTACGGCAAGATCGATCCCCTCAACCCCGTCGAGCGCGAACTCGCCCGCTTCAAGCTAATCGACGTCCCCAACATGCAGCGCTTCAACGGCGGCGCAGTCGGCTACCTATCCTACGAAGCCGTCAACTACTTCGAGACCCTGCCATCCCCCGACGAAGACGCGCTCGGCTTGCCCGAATCCGTCTTTATGATAACCACCACCTTCATGGTCTTCGACCATCTGCGCCACAAGATAAGCGTTGTCAGCCACGCCCGCATCGACGGCGATATAGAGCGCGGCTACACCGACGCCGTCGCGCGCATCGACGAAATCGTGCGCCGCCTGCAAGCCCCCCTAACCCTGCCGCCGCCCGAACACAGCGCCCCAAGCCAGCGCCTTGCCACCACCTCCAGCGTATCCCCCGAAGAGTTCGGCGATATGGTCAACCAAGTCAAAGAGTACATCATAGCGGGCGATGTCATACAGACCGTAGTCTCGCAGCGCCTGTCCCGCCCCACCACCGCCGACCCGTTCCAAATCTACCGCTCCCTGCGCGCCATCAACCCATCCCCCTACATGTACTACCTGCAGTTGGACGACTTCCAAATAGTGGGCGCATCCCCCGAAATGCTTGTGCAGGTGGACAACGGCATGGTAGCCACCCATCCCATCGCCGGCACCCGCCCGCGCGGCGCCGACCCCAACGAAGACGACGCCAACGAACAAGAACTGCGCCTAGACGAAAAAGAGCGCGCCGAACACATCATGCTCGTCGACCTCGGCCGCAACGACATCGGCCGCGTCAGCGAACCCGGCACCGTCGAGGTTACCCAACTTATGGATGTAGAGCGCTACTCCCATGTCATGCACCTCGTATCCCATGTAACCGGCAAGCTCCGCAAAGGCTACACCAACTTCGACGCGCTTCGGGCGTGCTTTCCCGCCGGCACCGTATCCGGCGCCCCCAAGATTCGCGCTATGGAAATCATCGCCGAACTCGAGCCCAACAAGCGCGGCCCCTACGCCGGCGCAGTGGGCTACTTCGACCTCGCCGGCAATATGGACACCGCCATAGACATACGCACTCTGGTTATCAAGGACGGCATAGCCCACGCCCAAGCCGGCGGCGGCATCGTCTATGACAGTACCCCCGACTTCGAGTACCGCGAGACGCTGCACAAAGCGTCCGCCCTTATGCGCGCCATAGACGACGCCGAAGAGATAGGTATGTCCCACTTCTAAACCTTGTGCTTGCATCAACCCAATCCCCCGCCCTTGCGCTTTCACGGAAGCATCGGCGGGGACACGGAGGCAGCGATTGATACTTCTGATAGACAACTACGACAGCTTCACCTACAACCTGTATCAGTACCTCTGCGAACTCGGCGCAGAGGTTGAAGTAGTCCGCAACGACAAGACCAGCGTGGACGACATCGCCGCTATGTCCCCCGACAAGATAGTCATATCGCCCGGCCCCTGCACGCCCAAAGAAGCGGGCATATCCAACGCCGTCATCAAGCGTTTCGGCGCGCGCATCCCCACGCTCGGCGTCTGCCTCGGCCACCAGTGCATCGGCGACGCTTACGGCGGCACAGTGGGCGGCGCCGGCGAAATCATGCACGGCAAGATGTCCCTCATACACCACGACGGCGACGGCGTGTTCAAAGACCTTCCCAATCCATTCGAAGCGATACGCTACCACTCCCTCGCCGTTCACAAATCAGACCTGCCCGCCGACCTAGCCGTAACCGCTTGGACGGATAACGGCGTCATTATGGGCGTGCGCCACAAGCGCCATCCCGTTGAGGGCATCCAATTTCACCCCGAATCCATCATGACAAAAGTCGGCCACGACCTGCTCCGCAACTTCCTTGATATGTGATATGCAAGCGCTATGAACTATGCGGGATACGCAGGGATGCGGGAATACGCTAAAGGGGAAACGATGATTAGAGACGCAATAGAAACCGTGGTGAGCGGCGCCTCTCTCTCAATGGAAGACGCCGCCCAAGTGATGAACGAAATCATGAGCGGCGAAGCCACGCCCGCCCAGTTCGGCGCTTTCGTTACCGCGCTGCGACTGAAGGGCGAAACCGTCGCCGAAATCGCAGGTATGGCGCAAGTGATGCGCGCGCATTCGCTCCGCGTGGACGTCGGCGGCGATCTAGTGGACACCTGCGGCACCGGCGGCGACGACATCGGCGCATTCAACATATCCACCGCCGCCGCATTCGTGGCAGCCGGCGCCGGCGCGAAAGTCGCCAAGCACGGCAACCGCGCTATGTCCGGCGCTTGCGGCAGCGCCGACGTCCTGGAAGCGCTTGGCGCAAAGATCGACCTCAGTCCCCAATCCGTCGCGCGTTGCCTAGACGAAACCGGCTTCGGCTTTATGTTCGCGCAGCGCTACCATCCCTCAATGCGCTTCGCCGCCCCCCCGCGCCGCGAAATCGGCATCCGAACCGTGTTCAACATCCTAGGCCCACTCACCAACCCCGCCGGCGCAAAATCCCAACTCATCGGCGTAGCCGATCCGCTCGCCGCCCCCAAGATGGCGCAGGCGCTAGGAATGCTCGGCAGTCAACGCGCGCTCATCGTTCACGGCGACGACGGCATGGACGAAATCACCATCGCAGGCGCAACCCGCATCTGGGAACTCAGCGGCGGCGCAGTCAGCGAATACGCTATAACGCCCGAATCGCTCGGACTGCAGCGCGCGCCGCTCGACGCCATCCGCGCGCCCGACGCCGCCCACAGCGCCGCTACCCTGCGCGCCGTACTTGACGGCAAACCCGGCGCCGCGCGCGACATCACGCTGCTAAACGCCGCCGCAGCGCTGCTCGCCGCCAACAAAGCGCCTTCGCTGCAAGACGGCATCGCCGCCGCCGCCCAATCCATCGACCACGGCAGCGCCCAACAGCGCCTAAACGAATTCATCACCCTAAGCCAAAGTTTGGAGTGAGGCAAACCCATGATGAAACGGCAAGAGCAGCCCCGCGGACAAGGCGGTTCAATCGGCGACGAGTACATCACCTACGAAGTGGGCAGCAACAAGGCGCGCAACCTCGCCCAATGGCTGAACGAAATGAACGCCAACGGCTATGAGCTTGTGGCGATGGACGGCTACGGCGGCGGCGGTTCGGTGTACCTGATGGCGGTAGTCCGCCGCAAGAAACCCTAACCCGTCCAAGCGTCCGTTCAATCCCGCTTTGGGCAACGAAAGCCAAAACGCAAGATGCGCTTGCGCCCTAAGTTAACATTTGCCTACACCGCCAAAGGGCAAACTAATCGGAGTTGAGCATGGTTGATATTCTGGACAAAATAGTTGAAGTCAAGCGGCGCGAAGTGGAGCGCCTCAAATCCGACGTCCCCGTTGCCGCGCTTGAAGAGCGCATCGCCGCGCAGCCTCCGCCGCTGAACCTCGCCGGCGCGCTGTGGGGCGACGAGGTTCGCATCATCGCCGAAATCAAGAAGGCGTCCCCATCCAAAGGCTTGCTCGCCGCCCACTTCGACCCGCGCGAGCTGGCTAAAACATACGCCGCCAACGGCGCCGCCGCCGTATCCGTGCTGACCAACGCCGACCACTTTCAGGGCAGCATAGAGCATCTCCAAGCGGCGCACTCCGTCGCGAACCCGCTCAAAATCCCGGTGCTGCGAAAAGAGTTCATATTCGACCCGTATCAGATCTACGAAGCGCGCGCATACGGCGCTGACGCCATCCTGCTCATAGCCGCGATGCTGACGCCCGCCGACCTGACCGCGCTTATGGATCTGAGCCGCAAGTTCTGGATGCAGTGCCTAGTCGAGGTTCACGACGAAGCCGAACTGAGTGCCGCGCTGAAAGCCGGCGCTGAGATTGTGGGCATCAACAACCGCAATCTGCATACATTCGTTACCGACCTTGCCGTAACCGAGCGCCTTGCCCCCAAGATTCCATTCGGCAAGATAATCGTCAGCGAAAGCGGCATCAGCAACCGCGAGCATCTGCGCCGCGTCAAGGCGGCCGGCGCCCACGCCGCGCTCATCGGCGAAGCGCTAGTAACCGCGCCCGACGTGGCGCAGAAACTGAGGGAGTTGGCATGACCGAGTTCAAGATATGCGGGCTTAAATCGCTGGATCACGCCCTAGCCGCCGCAGACGCCGGCGCATCCCTGCTGGGCTTCGTGTTCGTGGAGGGCGTGCGGCGGCAGATAGCCGTTGAAACTGCGATGCGCCTCATCCGAAGCATACGCGATATATGCGGGGCGGACTGCCCCCGCATCGTGGGCTTGTTCGCCAATCAGCCGCTCAGCCAAGTCAACCGCATCGCGCGCCGCTGCGACCTGGACGCCGTCCAACTCTGCGGCGACGAACCGCCCGACTACTGGGACAATGTGGACGCATGGGTCATCCGCCAAGTCAAGGTGGACGATACGCAGCCGCGCGCGATAGCCGTCGCCGACGCGCTGCGCCAGGTGGAAGAGGTCGTCAACCGCGTTCACCTGACGCTGTTGGACAAGCGCGTCAACGGCGCGCTCGGCGGAACCGGGCATACTTTCGACTGGCGCATCGCATCCGAAATAGCATGCCGCCATCCCGTATTCCTAGCCGGCGGACTTGCGCCCCAAAATGTGCGCCAAGCGATAGCCGCCGCCCATCCGTGGGGCGTTGACGTATCCAGCGGCGTAGAGACCGCCGGCGTCAAAGACCCCGCCAAAATCGCCGCATTCGCCGCCGCCGTCCGCGCCGCCTCGCCCCTTCCCGCCCAGCGCAATAATGTAGTATGATACGCCAACAGCAGATAAGCGCATCCATGGAGGTCAGCGATATGCAAGAAACTCAGACAGAGTTCACGCCGAATGGCGAGCCGCAATTCACGCGTCTGGAGGCACGCCGTCGCAAAGAATTCCACTACGGAAAAGATGGCGATAAGCCGCTGAACCTGCGTCTGCGTCGCAGCATAAGCTGGCTTGGGTGTGCTGAGCGCGAGCTCTATCACTCCGCTCCGTCGGACCCCGACGTGGCGTTCACCTGCTACTGGATTGCGTTCAACGCATTGTATTCTGACGGTCCAGTAACGTCGGAAGAGGAAACTTTCAACACATACTTCGGTAAAATTGTGCCGCTGAACTCAGGTTCCTCGATATATCAGGCGCTCTGGCACACTTTCCTGAGCCAAATCAGATCATTCGTAAATAACCAGTTTGTGTATAAACCATTCTGGGATAATCACAACGAGAAAGAAGTCCATGATGATTGGCAGGAGAAGTTGGCGCTGGACAAAATCCGAGTCGAATCTATACTCATACGCCATCATCCAATCGAAGATGTAAAAGAGGAAGAAATAATTACCGTCCTTCAGACAGTTTTCGCCCGGATGTACGTACTCCGCAACCAAATTATTCACGGCAACGCAACGTGGAACAGCGACCGAAATCGCGATCAAGTGCAAGATGGCGCTAACATTATGGCGACGCTTACTCCTGTGTTCATTGATTTAATGATGGACAATCCCAACATAGATTGGGGAAATCCGTACTACACACTCCCGCCTGACGTCCCCGGCGTTTCGCCTATCAAGGACAACTGATGGCTAATCCATCAAATACGTTATTCAACCACCCACTAATCGCCGAACTAAATGCGCGATACTGGGCTGAGCTAGGCGGACTAAGGGCTAACGTCCTAAGTTTGCGGATGCGCCGCGCGCTAAGTTGGCTAACCCGCGCTGCCGAAGAGAAAGACGACCCCGACACGGTTTTCATATTGTGCTGGATCGCCTTCAACGCCTTATACGTCGAAGACTCTGCCGACGGCTTGCATGTTTTTGAGCCTGTAAAGTTTGAGGCGTACTTCCGTGAGATTATCGCCCTTGACGACAACAGCGCCGTCTATGATGCAATTTGGGACAACTTCTCAGGCCCAATTAGGGTTCTGCTGAATAACAAATATGTGTTCGACCGCTTTTGGAAGCATTACAACGGCGTTCCGGGACACGAAAGGTGGGAGAGCATCTTCGAATCAAGCAAGCGAAGGGTGAATGCTGCCTTAGCGATGAAAGACACCGTGGAAGTTCTGACCACAGTGTTTAGGCGTCTGTATGTGTTGCGAAACCAAATAATTCACGGCGGCGCGACTTGGAAAGGATCCGTGAACCGCAGACAAGTTGAGGATGGCGCGGCGATAATGGCGTTCCTAGCGCCGCTCTTCATCAAACTGATGATGGACAATCCGAATGAGGATTGGGGCAGCAAGCCCTACTATCCCAGCATAGACTTTGATCCGTAAGAGCCGCGCATATGGCAAAGCCAATCAGGTTGCGCCCCCAAACCGTCCGCATCAACGCCCCGCGCGAGCTGGTCTTTCAGATGCTGTCCCACTTTGGCAGCGGCAGGCTGCCGGGCGACAACGCCGAGGCGTCCAAGGTAATCAGCTGCGAGGGCAATTCGCTGGTGGTGGAGTTCAAGACCAAGGCGCTGTTCGCGACCTATACCACAACGGAAGCGGTTGCGCTCTACCCGCCTGAGCGCATCGCCTTCCGACACCTGTCGGGGCCGCTGCGCTACGCCGTCGAAGAGTTCGCATTCGCGGATGTGAAGGGCGCGCAGACCGACTTGACGCACAGCGGCGAGTTCATCTGGAGCGGCGTCCCGCTGTTCGGCAGGCTCGGCGGGCTGATATACATCCGCCCCGTCTTTGAACGGACGCTGGCGAAGCACTTGGCGCAGGTGAAGGCGGCGGCAGAGGCGCGCGCCGCACGTAGCCATGTATTCGCCAGACGCTGACCGATGTACAGACCGGCGCGCTAGGCGCTTCTCACCGCCTTGGTTACCGCGATGGAGCGTGCGCTGGAAGGACTGAAAGTATTCTCAAAATTAAGTGGCAATAGATAAAATGGGGTTCAAACCGATGTCTAGGATGCGATATATTGACACGCGAGCAGGTATATCGACATGATGCCAGATGCCGGCGCTGCGGTTCCAATTGGATGTCCAAAGATTGACACACACGGTAGACAAGTTCACGAATGCGGCGCTGCAAGAGGAAATATACAGTGGACACCGAGCAGGCTCACTTCCCTGAGCATGCCAAGCGGCAAGCGGTACAGATGTGTATAGAGGGCGCGAGCATATCTGCGGCGGCGCGTGTAGTAGGCGCAGGCGTTCCATCGGTAAACGGTTGGCTCGGAAAAGGGGGACTCGTGAACGGATACGCGCATGAACAATGGACGCGCAAGTCGACGCGGCGACAATCGTTGCGCCTACGATAGTCTTTGACGAAATGTGAACATATGTAAGGGCTAACCACTTGGATCGCATATCCGAAGCCGAAGCCGCCCAATCGCTTGGGCTGGACAGGTGGGCGCTGCTGGACATAATGGAACGCCATCAGATCCCGGCCATCCGTCTAAGTGCAGAAGAACTGAAGGCAGAACTCGCCGAGCGCATCAAGGTGTAAGCATATGAAACCCGCCACCACCCAAATCGCCGCAGGCATCCATCAAATAACCGTGGGCGAAGGCGCGCATGAGGGCGTGTATGTCCCGAATGTGTATCTGATTGCGGGCGGCGCGCAGGCGGCGTTTGTGGATACGGCTTACGGCGCGGACGAAGAAATCAGCGCCCATCTGTCGCATTGGCGCGCGCTGGGACAGCCTCCGATTGCAGCGATAATCCTGACGCATCGGCACGGCGACCACATCGGCGGCGCGCTGCGATTGCGCGAGGCTACCGGCGCCCCACTGGCATGCAGCGCCGATGAGCGCGCTGCCATCGAGGCGGACTTGGGCGCAAGCGTGGATACGGCGCTTGCGGACGGCGATACGCTGGATCTAGGCGGCGCAGCGCTGGAGTTCATACACACGCCCGGGCATACTTTGGGAAGCATCTGCATCCTGCACCGCCAAACGGGGACGCTGTTCAGCGGCGATATGGTGCTAGGCACGGGAACCACCGTCATAAGCCCCGAACACGGCGATATGAGCGCCTACATCGCCTCTATGCGCAAGCTCCTGCGCTATGATTCGCAGCGAATTGCGCCCGGACACGGCCCGGTGATCGACACGCCGCAAGTCAAGCTCAACGAACTTATCACGCATCGGCTTGCGCGCGAAGAGCAGATTGTCGAGCTGCTGGCGGCGGGCAATCGCACTATCGACGATCTGCTGAACGCCATCTACGCCGGCAACATTCATCCGGCGCTTATGGACACCGCGCGCAGCCAGATACGCGCGCATCTCATCAAGCTGGAGCGCGATGGCATAGCGCGCGCCGCGGGCGCCGACGCCTACGATGTAGCGCCATAACCACAATACGGCAGAGGACGGACAATGCTTGACTTTGAGCGATATGAGGTTTTGACCTTTGACTGCTACGGCACGCTGATTGACTGGGAAGGCGGCATAACCGACGCGCTGATGCCGGTCGCGGCGGCGCGCGGCGTAAGCGTCAGCGCCGATGAGCTTCTGCAACTCTATGCCGAGTTCGAGGCGGCGGGCAAATCGGGCGAGTATCGCAGATACCGCGATGTGCTGCGCTCCACCGCCGCCGCCATCTGCGAAAGGCTTGGCTTTGCGCCCACCGATGCGGAAGCCAACTGCCTTGTGGATTCCATCGGCGCTTGGCAGCCGTTTGCCGACACTGTTGAGGCGCTGCGCCGGCTCAAAGCGCGCTATCGCCTCTGCGTGGTGTCCAATGTGGACGATGACCTGTTCGCAGGCACGCAGCGGACGCTCGGCGTGGAGTTCGACGGCGTGGTAACCGCGCAGCAGGCGGCTTCCTACAAGCCTTCCCACAACAACTTTAACCTCGCGCTTGAGCGCATGGGCGTTGCGCGAGACAAGACGCTTCACATAGCCGAAAGCGTCAAGTTGGACATAGCCCCCGCAAAGGCGCTGAGAATCGATGCGGTTTGGGTGAACCGCAATCAAGGCAGCGGCAAGCAGGGCAGCGCGTCCGGCAACCCCACCGACGGCGCATCGGGCGCAGACCTCGAGGTTCCCGACCTGAGAATGCTGACGGAGTTGATGGGCTTGTGAGCGGCGCGCGCTTTGAGACCGTCATCTTCGACTTTGACTACACGCTCGCCGATTCGTCTAGCGGCGTGATAGAGTGCGTCAACTATGCGCTAACTGGCATCGGCTTGACCGCCGCAGCGCCCGACGCCATTCGGCGCACAATCGGCTTATCGCTGCCGCACACGCTTGAGGCGCTGGCGGGACGCGAACATGCGCCGCTTGCCGACGAGTTTCAGCGTCTCTTCATAGAGCGCGCCGACGATGTGATGGCGGCCGCCACGCGCCTCTACGACTTTGTGCCGAACCTGACGGATACGCTGCTGCGGCATGGCATTGCGCTAGGCATCGTATCATCCAAGTTTCGGCGGCGCATCCAAGAGATACTGATGCGCGCAGGCATAGACGGACGCTTCGGCGTCATTGTGGGCGGCGAGGATGTAGCCGAGTTCAAGCCGCACCCATGGGGACTGCTGCACGCCGTCGCAAGCCTCAACGCCCGCGCCGACCGCTGCCTATATGTTGGGGACAGCGTAACCGACGCCGAGACCGCAAAGCGCGCCGGAATTGCGTTTGCCGCCGCGCTATCCGGCGTAACCCCGCGCGCCGCCTTCGCCGACTACGCGCCCTATCTGCTGCTTGCAAGCGCCGCTGAGTTGCCGGCGGCGCTGGGGATTGGATTAGGCGCAAGCGAATTTTAACGCAAAGGCGCAGGGGCGCAAAGGATTGGGGGCGCAGTAATCCGCAGTAATCACAGGGGGGAAAGGCGATATGGCTATCGAAGAGACCATCATAGCGCGGTTGCGTGAACTGCCCGAAGCGCAGCAGCAGACGGTTCTGCATTTCGTAGAGTTTCTCATTGCGCGAAACCTCAACGATGCGGCGCCCCGCAGCCTGATGGGGGCGTGGGCGAATATGGGCATTGACATCACGGAGGAAGACATCTCGGAAGCGCGGCGCGATATGTGGGGCGGCGGCTCTGCGAAAGAAGGCGTTGACGACCGTCAGCTCGTTCATCAGGACATCCAAAAGTGAGCGCGGTGTTGGTGGATACGCATGCCGCGATATGGTACTTGACCTCGCCCGAAAGATTGTCGCCGCGCGCAATGCCCGCCGCCGTATGGTAACGCTATTCGCGCTGAAACATAGCCAACCAATAAGACACATGGAGCAACCCACAAATGACCTTTGACAACATCACCCTATTCCCTTTCACCGCCGCCGTGAACCACGCCGACCACCTCGCGATTGGCGGCTGCGACGCCGTCGATCTGGCGGCCGAATTCGGCACGCCGCTGTATGTGTTCGACGAAGATACGCTGCGCGGCATGTGCCGCGAGTTCGCATCGGAGTTCGGAGGCAGATACGCCAACAGCCGCATCGCCTACGCATCCAAGGCGTTTGTGAACCCCGCTATCGCGCGCATCGTCGACGAAGAAGGGCTTGGCTTGGATGTAGTGTCCGCCGGCGAACTAGCGGTGGCGAAAGCGGTGAACTTCCCCCCGGACAAGATCTACTTTCACGGCAACAACAAGACGCCCGATGAGCTGGAGTTCGCGCTGGAGTACGGCATCGGCCAAATAGTGGTGGACAGCTTCCACGAATTGGGCGCGCTGGACGAAATCGCAAGGCGGCGCGGCGCGCGCCAAGACATCATGCTGCGCCTATCGCCGGGCGTGGATCCGCACACCCACGCCGCAACCACCACCGGCATCCTGGACAGCAAGTTCGGCTTCTCCATCGAGACCGGCGACGCCGCCAAAGCGATACGCCAAGCGATAGCCGCCGCCAATCTCGACCTCATAGGCATACACTTTCACCTAGGTTCGCCCATATTCGAGCTTGAGCCGTATGCGCTGGGCGTAGAGGTTGTGCTGAACTTCCTAGCCGAGTTCAAAGAAGAAGGGCTGCGCTTGGAGCAGTTCAGCCCCGGCGGCGGCTTCGCCATCGGCTATGTGCGCCACGAACCGCCGCCCGCCATCGCCGAATACGCCGAAGTCATCACCGCGAACACGGCGAAGCTCTGCGCCGCTCTTGGCTTTGGCGAACCACGCCTTGTGCTGGAGCCGGGGCGCTCCATCGTAGGGCGCGCGGGCGTTGCGCTCTACACCGTGGGCGGCATCAAGGACATCCCAACCGTGCGCAAGTATGTGTCCCTAGACGGCGGCATGGGCGACAACATACGCCCCGCCATCTACGGCTCCGAGTACGAAGCGGTATTGGCGAACCGAATGTCCGCGCCGCCGCAAGAGCGGGTTACGCTTGCGGGCAAATACTGCGAATCGGGCGATGTGTTGGTGCGCGACATCGCTATGCCGCATATCCAATCGGGCGATATTGTAGCCATACCCTCATCCGGCGCATACGCCCCGTCTATGGCGAGCAACTACAACCTGAACGGCCGCCCCGCGATGGTGATGGTGAAGGAGGGCGCCGCCCGACTCATACGCCGCCGCGAAACATTCGCCGATATGATGCAGGCGGACATATTCTAGGCAAGCGCCGTCGGACAGCGCGCGGCGTTGCGCCCCAAAGCGTATGCCGGCCGTCTGAACGTCGGCGTAATCGCAAGCAAGCCCCGTCGCCGTCCTTGACACATATTCCCAATGCCCTAACGCAAACCCTGACACCCTGACCCTGATACAAGCAAGCAAGAAGGAGGAAGGCGCAATGGACGAAATTATCTACGCATCGGCAAAGTCAATGGCGCAGGCGATACAAGACAAGCGCGTATCGGCGGCCGAACTGGTGGAGGCGCACTTGGCGCGTATCGCAGAGGTGAACCCGACGCTGAACGCGGTGGTAACGCTTGCGGCAGACCGCGCCCGCGCCGAAGCCGCCGCTGCGGACGCCGCCCTAGCGCGCGGCGAAAGCAAGGGCGCGCTGCACGGCGTCCCGTTCACCCTCAAAGACTCCATCGACACGCAAGATGTGCTTACCACCGGCGGCACGCTGGGACGCGCCGAGTTCATTCCCACGCAAGACGCCACGGTTGCGGCGCGGCTGCGCGCGGCGGGCGGCATCCTGCTGGGCAAGACGAACACGCCCGAACTCACGCTTGCGGCAGAGACCAATAACCTAGTGTTTGGGCAGACGAACAACCCGTTTGACCAAAGCCGCACCACCGGCGGCAGCAGCGGCGGCGCGGGCGCTATCGTCAGCGTGGGCGGCGCGGCGTTTGACATCGGCAGCGACACCGGCGGCAGCGTCCGCTATCCGGCGCACTTCTGCGGCATCGCCGGCCACAAGCCGAATTCCGGGCGTGTGCCGCGCACCGGCCACATCGTCCCGCACGGCTTGGGCGCGGTGGATTCGCTGACGCAGAACGGACCTATGGCGCGCTATGTAGAAGACCTCGCGCTGATACTGCCCATCATATCGGGGCCGGACTGGAGCGATCCGTTCATCCCGCCCGTGCCGTTGGGCAACCCGGCGGATGTGGACATAAGCGGCTTGCGGATATGCTTCTACACCGAAAACGGCATACGCACGCCCACGCCCGAAACGATAGCGGCGGTGCGCGCGGCGGTGGATGCGCTCGCCGACGCCGGCGCAATGGCGCAAGAGGACGTCCCCGCCGTCATCGCAGAGAACCCCAACCTGTCCAATGCGCTATCCGGTGGCGATGGACGCGCTTGGACGCGCCGCCTGCTCGCCAAGCACGGCACAACCGAAACCCACCCGTGGCTCACGCGGCGATTGGCGCAGGCGGACGACGACACCGTATCCGTGGACGAATACTCGGCGGTATTAGAGCGCGTGGACGCATTTCGCAGCGCGATGCTGGGCTTCATGCGGCGATACGATGCGATTGTATGCCCGGTGGCGGCGTTCCCCGCCCTGCCGCACGGCGAATCGCTCACCGACGAGCGTCAGCCCGGCATGAGCTACACCGCCGCATACAACATCACCGGCTGGCCGTCCACCGTAGTGCGCTGCGGCGCATCCCCCGAAGGCTTGCCCATAGGCGTGCAGATAATAGCCCGTCCGTGGCGCGAGGATGTATCCCTTGCCGCGGCGCGGCGCATAGAAAGCGCGCTAGGCGGCTGGCAGCGTCCGCCAATGTAGGGGACGCACAAGCGGGCGGCAGACGCAATTGAGCGCCGCCCGCTCGATACGGACGCTGCGAATGGTATAGTTGTACGGCGGCGGCGCTCACAAACAGCGGAGGCAATCTTCAATGAACTACCGAACAAAATTCGTTAGCGCGATGCTTGCCCTCGCCGCTGCCATACTCCTCATCCCAAGCATCCCCATACCCGCGCTTGGCGGCGCGAATGCCGCCTACGCTCAGTCCGCCATAGACTACGATAGGGACGACGACGGGCTTATCGAGATAGCGAACTTGGAGCAGCTCAACGCCATCCGCTGGGACCTGAACGTCGACGGCAAAGCGGACGAGCGCGCGGACAGCGCAAATTACACAGACGACTACATAGCCGCGTTTCCCAACTCGGTCGACCATATGGGATGCCCATATGTGAAGTGCGCCGGCTACGAACTAACGCGCAACTTGGACTTCAATAACGCCTCAAGTTACGCATCCAAAGTGGTGAACAGGGATTGGATTAGCGGCAACGGCTGGCTGCCCATTGGAAGCGAGGACGAATTATCGGAGGTTGATGGAGGATTTGAAATAATACTTGACGGCAACGGCTATACCATCTCCAACCTGTACATCAACCGCGTAGGGGATGCAGACACTGGGAGCAGCGGCCTGTTCGGATACATTGGGGAATACAGTAACATTCGCCGTATAGGGTTGATTTCGGTGAATATAACCGGCGGCGATCAAGTAGGCGGGCTGATCGGAATAAGTGAGGAAGAGGCGCAAATCTCTGACAGTTACACTACAGGAACTGTCAGGGGCATATCAGAGGTTGGGGGATTGGTCGGGGTCATAAATGACCGTGAAGCAACGATAACGAACACCTACTCCACCTGCGACGTTACAGGGAAACGCATGGTCGGCGGACTTATCGGAGATGCCGGCGCTCACATAATCAGAAGCTACGCCACTGGAAATGTTACCGGCGAAGACGCTATCGGAGGGCTGATTGGAAGCGCATCCGACATCATCGACGGAAGCTATGCCACCGGAAATGTTATCGGAGAAAAATCTGTTGGCGGGCTGATTGGAAGCGCATTCAGCATCGTTTCCGAAAGCCGCGCTTCAGGAGACGTTAGAGGGAGAGAGGACGTCGGCGGGTTGATTGGAACGAGTTATGCGCATATTGACACAAGCCGCGCCGAAGGAAATGTCGTAGGGAATACACGCGTCGGAGGGCTGATTGGAAGCGTATGGGGTTATGATGATCCTGACTTAGACGCTGACACAATTACAAGCAGTTACGCTAACGGCGATGTATCGGGCATATCGATAGTCGGCGGGTTAGTTGGAAGGAATAATTCCGAAGGGTATATCAGCGCAAACTACGCCATCGGCAACGTATCCGGCGAGAATAGAGTCGGCGGATTAGCCGGCTCTAACGCCGGAGCGATCAACGCAAGCTACGCCACCGGCAACGCATCCGGCGAGCATGTAGTCGGCGGGCTAGTTGGCTCTAACACTGGCACAATCAGCGCAAGTTACGCTACTGGCAGAACGAAGCCTATACAAAGGCGCGGCAATGTCATAGGCGGACTCACAGGTGAGAATTCCGGGCTGATTTTAGCGAGTTACGCCGGCGGCAGTGTGAGCGGGAACAGCGTAATAGGCGGGCTTGTGGGATCTAATCATAGGGACATTCTAGCAAGTTACGCCGTAGGCAGCGTAACGGGCGACGAAATTGTCGGAGGTTTGGTTGGCATAAATCACGACGCAGTTGCTGCAAGCTACGCCGTCGGCCGTGTGCGGGGCGATGCGTCCGTCGGCGGGTTTGCGGGCACCAATAGCGGCGATCTCATCGCCAATCTTTGGGATACGACCACATCGCGCACATTCGTTGGGGTTGGCGCTGACGACCGCAACAACGACGGCAGGATACGCGATCGCGATGAAGAGAACGAAACGCGCGGCGCAATCGGGCGCAAGACGGACGCGCTCAAGCATCCCACGACTTACGGCGGCATCTACCGCGGCTGGCATTCGGACTTTGACAACGCAGACATCGATTTCAACCCGCGGACCGGCAAGGACGATTTCTGGGATTTCGGCGCATCCACGGATTACCCGCTGCTGAAGGCGGACTTCGACGGCGACGGCGTATCGACCTGGTGGGAATTCGGCAAGCAGCACGGCAGCCGCTCAGTTCCCACGCCGACGCCCACCCCAACCGCTACGCATACCCCAACGCACACGAACACGCCCACGCCGACGCATACTCCCACGCCCACACTCACGCCAACCCCGACGCTGACGCATACGCCGACGCACACCCCCACGCTAACGCCCATCCCGACGCACACGCCATCCGCCACGAACACGCCCGTGCCCACGCAGACGCCGTCCGCCACCGCAACGCCAATCCCGCCGGCAACGCCCCCGCCGCCAACCTATACGCCCATGCCCGCGCCAACGGACACGCCTGCGCCGCCCGCTCGCGCGGATGCGCCCACCGCAGCGCCCGAACCGCCCACGCAAACCCCGGCAGTCGTAGTCGTGGTGGTAACCGCAACGCCATCGGCGGACGCCCCGGCCGGCGGCGGATGCAACTCGGCGGGCGCGCCGCTGCCGATGGGCGCAACGGCGGGCAACCTGCTGGCGTTGATTGCGCCGCTGAGTATAATCGGCGGCGTCAAGTGGCGCAGAAGGAGTGCATACTCTGAATAATCGCTATCTGAGAAGATCCGCCAAATCTTTCAGTCCACTACTTAACGCCAGCTTGGTAGGTGTATCACCATAACCGTTTCTTGCGTTAATGTCAGCGCAGGGATTAACCAGAACTTGCGCCACATCTGCCGCCATTTCTGGATTGCCGCGCAAAACTGTCGAGTGCAATGGAGTATGGCCTTCATCGTCTTTTGCGTCGATGTCAGCGCCTGCGTGGATGAGAATCTGAACTATACGAGCATGCCCTGCTTTAGCCCCGCCGTGCAATGGTGTTCGACTATCCTTAGCACAATCGGCAAGGTCAGTATCCCATCCGTCTTGGTAGCCCTTCACACTCCGCGCAAGCCTGTTCAACCTCCTACACAACATATAGAGCGCTATCCTTCATTCTTGTTCACACATCGCCACCCTTACCTACCCTGCCATGTTCATAGGCGGCAAGCAGCTGTACACCCCGCATGCGTCGCTCTTGTACATGTTCTGTGTCTGGCAGCCGTTCCAACAACCACAGGAAAGGCGGCTTCGCCTCTGCCTCCCATCTCATCTTCCACCGATTGCTTCAAGCATCTTCCACCGCCGCCATTGAGCGGCGTCCTTTTTTACCCAGGGATAAATAGTCTCAGGTTTGGCGCCCATGACCCCAGGTATTGCTGAGGGTTCTGTTACATTTGCTGGGTAGTTAGACGCCCAATGCGAGTCCGGTCTGCGGCGGCGCTAGAAGGCGCTCGATCGCAACCTTTCTTTCCCTCTCGATCGGCAACCCGCGAACTAGCCCAATCAGCGCTTCGCTGTCTTTCTCTCTGGCGGCGTTGCCGTACAGGATAGCCCTGTCATACGCCCGCTTGCGCCGCGCGGCGCTTTCAAGCCACCCATCCCGCTTGTTCGCCCGCACCAATCTCAGTATGGTCAACACAGCGCACTTTGCGCCGTTGCAAGGCGAACACAGCATCACGCGGTTATCGATCGTGTTAGCCCCGCCTTCAGCTCTGGGTTGCATATGGTCGAGTTGCATAAACCGGATGTGAAGCTCCCGCCCGCATCCCGCGCATATGCCGCCCTGCGCGGTATAAAGTATATCGCGCATATCGGCGTGAGATAGGCGCATCCAAGGCTCTGCCCTGCGCTGCCGCCGGCTGTCGGGCGTGGCGTGAAAGTCCCGCCCCTTGTTGAACGGGTATTCTGAAATTGCAGTGGTTATCAAATTGAAGCCTTCTAGGAAGCCCTGTGTTAGCAGATACGTCACGGGTTATAAACTCAATACCACTCACCATTGAGAATACCGTTGAACGGCGGGTCCGTGGCTATGAGGTCGATCGACTCGCTGTTCATCCCGCGCAGGACGTCTAGGTTATCGTGTATGTACAGGGTTCGGTTGTCCATATGCCCTTCCCGTTTAGACGGATTGCAACGCCGCTACATCTTCCCAAGCGCTAAACGGCGTTTCAACGCCTGCGGCTTGCGCCGGCCGCTTACCCTTCAGGCTTTTGTGAGAGCGAAAATAGTTGTAGTGAGTAACTAACCCACCGACGTACGCTTGTCCTGTATCGCGCGCCTGAAGTCCCCGTAGCGTCTTATCCCTGTCCAGTATCGTCCCCTGCAGGCGCTCAATCAGGTTGTTGTTGATTTCTGCGCGAATGCCTTTGCTAACGACGTGCTGGACAAGGCGAGTTGGAAAAGCCCTACGCATTGGGCGGCGATAAGACGGCAAGCCATCCGTTTTGAGTTGTTCGGGCGGCTCTGCCGCCCTTTCACGCGTAATCGCTAACGCCGTTGCCGCTGCTCGCGTTGTGCGCTCCGGGGATAGATACGCTGCCAGCAGAAAGCGGCTATCGGAGTCCATCACATTGAAAAGCCAGTAGTTCGTTCCGCCGACGTTGATTACCACTTCATCGGCAACCCAGACATTACCGGCGTTAACCTTCATCGGTTTGAGTGCCGAGTCCGCCTTTGCGGTCAACTCGCGAACCCATCGGTAAATGCTGACTTGCGTAGTTTCCCGCCCGAAATACTGCTTCATATTTTGCGCCGCCTTGCGATAGGACACGCCGTCAAAGCACATATCCACCGCGGCGCCCTTTTCGTGGGGAGTGGCATGTCGGCGTTGTCCATCGGTCGACTTGATGGGCTTGCCACGCGCATCAAGTTGGACAAACCGAACCGTGCCAGATGAACGGCAGGTTCGGCAAGATTGCCCAGTTTTGCGTTTGCAGTTCGCCCCGCATAGATGTCCCATTGCGGTATTATATGCTAAATTACCCAGCAAATGTAACAGAGCCCAATTTTGAGTAAAGGGATGATTTACTATGCGATGTTCCAAGATGGTTGAACGCACGGAAGAGATTCTTGACGAGGCTGGTCAGATCGCGCGTGAAACGCAAGATCCTGACTACTTCCGTCCCTACCAGTGGGCGATCACTCAATTCGGGCTAACGCATGCCCAGCGCTACGCGCTCATTTTCCTAGTTCACTTCTTCGGCGGCTGGCAGCGTCGAAATGGAAGCTTCTACATATCTGAAACCTTCATTAAGCCGAAGCTCCCCATAGCGGTGGGGACGTTTGACAACCATGTGCGGGCGTTGCGTAAGGCGGGTGTGGTACGCATGGTTCACAAGGCGCTGAACGGGCATATGCCGTCTTCGCAGTATGTACTGCAGTACGGCGTTTATGCGGGCGGGAAGCGCATGGAGCATTTAATGCCGTATATCTCTCAGTCCGAAGGCAAGCCGTCCGCTACGCCGTCAACCGACGTCAAAGCGGATACGCCCGCCGTGGACGTTTCCCCGGCTGCAGTCAAGGACATCGTTCCCGCGCCTGTGCCGCAGATTGTTGCGCCCGTGCATGACGTTGCGCCGCCGGCGCTGGAGGCTGCGCTGTCCGTATGCTCTTGCTGCGGAGCCGTTCATTCTAATTCGCCTTCCGTTTCTTCGGCTGCCGCGCTTGCGCCGGTTGCGTCTTCGCTTATTGCCGACGGCGGTTCGTTGGTGTCTCAGCGGGGTTACGCCGACCTACTTGCCTGCGTCGCCGGAGCGCCCGACTTCGTTTCGCCCGATAAGCGGCTTATGCGGGATGTGCTGGATACTCGGCGTGAGGCGTCGGTAGGGCTGAAGCCCCTTCGCAAAGGCAGCGCCGCGGCTGTGGCTAGTCCCGCGCTTGAACTTGATGGGCTTTCGGAGTTCGGAGCGCGCTTTATCGGCAATTTGAAGGCTAGGGGCATCCGGCTTAACAAGAAGAAAATCGGTCAGGCGCGAATGAAGGTGGAGCGTCTCGAGTCCGACTTCCGTGAGTTGCATGGCGCTGGCATATCGTTGAGGTATGCGGATTATGCGGTTGACGAGACGGTATGGGCTCGTGAGCAGGGCAGAAAGGGCGGGCTGTACGGCGGCGGCGATGCGCGCGGCGGCGTGAGGGATATGGTTTCGTACGCCATATCGGTGCTGCGGCGTGTGGTGGAAGACGGCTACACGGGCGATCCCGGCTATGATGACTCGGCTGACGCTGCGCCGGAGTTTGACGGCGCGGCTTATCGGGCGGAAGTGTGGGACGGCGCGCGCGGCGTTGATCCTGAGGTTGAGCGGCTGTGGGAGAGGGTGAAGGCTGAGATCGTGAATGCGGGCGAGGTGGCTAGGCCGGCGTATCGCAGCTGGATTGAGGTTTCGTCCGGCTTGGCGATAGAGGGCGGCGATACGCTGCTGATAGGGCTGCCTACGCTTTATCAGGCGAACCACTTCCGTCAGGTGTATGAGGGAACCGGATTTATGGGGCGCGCGATAGAGAAGGCGGCGGGGCGCTATATGGACTGCCGCGCCTATGCGCTGCAAGGTGACTGATATGAACGCCAACGGACTACAAACCGGACTAAATAACCTATTCAAGACCCTGCAGCGAGAACACGGCGTCTCCAATGAACGGGGGGAGCTGGACGTCCTGCGCCATTGGGCTCAGGAATTGGCGAAGTCCAACGGCGGTTCGCTTCCGGATGACTGGGACGAGTACATTCGGGGCATGGCGACGTTCGGGGGTGAGATTCCCAGCAGTTTCTATGCGCGGGTTATAATGGCTATGCGAAACTGCGTTTCTTTTGAGACGGGTCTAAGGCGTTCCTTGGATTGGGTGAGCGGGGAGATATGGAATTTGACGAATCAGTTCGGGATGGCTTTTGGCGAGCCTGTCTTGACTGATGAGCAGATGCGGTGGTCTTCTTATCTGGCGGGCAAAGCGTATCGGAAGTCTGACGGCGTAGTTTCGGACGATTACCTCTCTTTCTTTCTGCAGGCTATAATGCTGACTGCGGGGGAAGGCAAGACGGTTTATGAGCGCGTTGTGGACGCTTTGCATTTTTGCGGGAAGTCCGACTGCCTTAGCAGAGATGACATAGGCGACCTTCTAATTGAGTATATGGGCGGGGAGCCTATATTTCCTGAGGAAGATCCGACTTTGACGCCTATTCGAGTAGCGAAGGACGTTTCGGATTGGGCGCTTGGCGCTGACGCCGAAGTTTCGATGCGTGGAAAGCTGTATTCGGCGCTTGTGGGCAACTTGCCTCGGTTGAAGGAATCCGGCGCTGTTGACTGGGATGAGAGCCTTCCGATGACGGCTGACGAGGCGCGGCAGGTAATTCACGATTGTGACGTTTATATCGGGGATCCGGTGCCGGCTTTAATATGGATTAGGGCTTCGCGGCGCATTAGCTGCAGGCTTGACGCAGAGCGCGGGGCTTTGCTGTCTTCTATCGCCGGAGCTCAGTTCTTCGACGGAGATGATCCTACATTCTATCTACGCGCGCATTTGAAAGCGGAAGACTTTGGGTCGTCGCATAGCGATATAGACAATACGCTCGCATTTCTTAGCGGCGTGTTTCGGGCTGAGCTGAATAGGGAGATGGGGCGCGAGGTTCGGCTGTTTCTTGGAGCGGCGGATTTTGAGACGGAATTGGGGTAGGCGTTAGACGGCGTTTGCGCGCGGTGCGGCGCATTTTGCCGTAACAAAGGCGCTGGCGTTTAAGGTGATGCCTTTCTTGGCGATAGGAGTTTAGAATGGCGACAACACGTGTGCCGGTTAGGACGCTTCCGGACATTTTTTACGAAGATCCGGAGCGGGTGGAGGACGATATGTTTCAGGCGAGGCCGATTCATCGCGTCGCCGGTTTGCTCTACGAGCATTATGATGACCGCCGTGATGTGTTCGTGAGTGACGGCGGTTTCATCATGTATAACCGGTGGGACGGCAATCAGCGCGTCGCGCCCGACTGCTATATCGCTTTTGATGTGGACGTCGCGGGTATTGAAGAGATGGGAAATTTCTGGATATGGCGTGTGGGCAAAGCGCCGGACTTTGTGATGGAGATGGCGTCTCGCAGCACCGCGGCGAATGATATGGGGCCAAAGCGCGAGCTGTATGCGCGGATTGGGGTAACCGAATACTGGCGGCTGGATTATAGTGGCGGCGATATGTACGGGCAACCTTTGACAGGTGAACGTCTTGTTAACGGCATGTATAAGCCGTATGAGGTTCGGACTCAGCCTGATGGTTCGGTTACATCCTACAGCGAGTTGCTGGACTTGATATTCAGTTGGGATGAGCTCGGCGGGTTTGATCTATTGGATCCTGCAACGGGCAGGACGATAGACAAGAGTGTGATGGATCGTGCGGCTCGGCTAATTGCTGAGGCTGCGAGGGAATCCGCTGAGGCTGCGAGGGAATCGGCTGAGGCGCGCGCTAATAGGGCTGAAGCGCAGTTGGAAGAGCTTCAAGAAGAGATTGAGCGTTTGCGTGGTCAGCAGTCCGGGGAATAGGGTTGCGCAGGAAGCGAGCGGTGCGGTGATGTCGTTCATAGGCATGAGCCCTCGCGTTTTTTGAGGGCGGTTGGATGACTTTAGTGAATAATTAGAGAGCCGGCAGAGTCAAACGCGCGAAAATGTTACGCTATCCGCCGCAATATAGCACATTAACAACTGAATCCAGCATTCATATGCTGTTACCCCGTCTATTTAGACGGGGCCACATCGAAGCGGCGCAATAATGTTGGAACTTACGAGCATCCCCTAGTTACCCCGTCTATTCAGGCGGGGCCACATCGAAGCAAGCGCGCGGGGAGTCAGCTTGCGGCGGTTGCGTTCTACTGAAATTACCCTGTCTATTTAGATGGGGCCACATCGAAGCATAAGAAAACGCAAGCAGCAATGCTCACGGGGAGCGGTTACCTCGTATGTTTAGACGAGGCCATATCGAAGTCCACCTAGTTCTGAAGAAGGTCATCCCCGATTGGGATAAGATTGTTACCCCGCCTATTTGGGTGGGGCCACATCGAAGCATGCCGCCGGCATAGGCTCGTCGCTGAAGTGCGCGCTTGACTGTTACCCCGCCTATTTGGGTGGGGCCACATCGAAGCATGCCGCCGGCATAGGCTCGTCGCTGAAGTGCGCGCTTGACTGTTACTCCGCCTATTTGGGCGGGGCCACATCGAAGCTGTCCTACATCCATCTACTTCACATCCGTGGGTTTGGTCTCATGTTACCCTGTCTGTTCAGGCGGGGCCACATCGAAGTCGGGTGAAAAGCAGTGTCATAGTCTATCTGCTTGCCGATTACCCTATTTGCTTATATGGGGCCACATCGAAGCGAATGGCTCTTATGGTGATTGGGATGAGCGCTTTATCTTACTCCGTCTATTTAGACGGGGCCACATCTGGGTAGGCTGAGCTACATTATTGGCTTTGCGTTATTAAGAGCGCGCTTTGAATTTGCCCCCGGCGATTATTTATCGCCGGGGGCTTTCTGCGTCGGTTGCTGATAATCCGGTTTTGATTGCTGATTATATGTTGTTATTCTCTTTTAGCGATAGTTAACATCTTTTTAGATAGGTCGTTTGGGTCTTCGGGCGTCATGTGTTGAAGGGGGTGAGTATTTTGAAATTAGATCTAATTGTTATTGGTTCTCTGTTGTTGGTTTTCGTGCTGGCTTTGTGCAGCTCGGCATATGAAACTAGCGATCAGAGTTCGCCTCGTTCTACGGCTACGCCGCGGGCTACCGCAACTCCGGCTCCGCTTGTGCAGGCTTGGGATCTGTGTTATGAGCGGGAAGATAATGCGGATCGATACGATGCCCGATATAAGGGCAACTGGGTTAGAGTTTCCGGCGAGGTCGTTGAGATAGAAGGCGGCAGGGTTTATCTTGACGCGGACTCTTTTCGGTGCGGCGTAGCACTCTATGATCTATCCGATGATGTTCGGATTGGTCTGAGCAGGTGGGATGACTTTACCGCGACGTGTAAGGTCGGCAATTTCATATTTGGCAGAATTAGGCTGAAGGATTGTTTCGTCGAGTGATCAGGGGTATAGCGCAGGCCTTTTATTGTATGGCGCGCTATAAGGCGGAGTGATAGGGATGACCGGTTTGGAGGCGTTGCCGGCGGGTGTATCGGAGTGGCTGCTGTCCGTAGAATGGACTGACGCTAGGGAATGGCTGTTGCTGACGTTGATGGGCTTCGCTACCGGCGTGTTCGGGGTGATGATAGGCGCGGGCGGCGGCTTTGTCCTTGTGCCTATACTGCGTATCTTCTTTGATAAAGACCCTGTGATAGTCGCGGGGACTGCGCTTGCGCTTGTGGCGTTGAACGCGATGTCCGGCACGGTTAGGTATCGTATGATGCGGTTGGTGGACAGCCGCAGCGCGTATATGTTTGCGTTGGTGGCTATACCGGGGTCAGTGATAGCGCCGTTTGCGTTGGGGAAGATGGTGTCGGAGTTGCCGGGCGCGTTTGATTTGTTGTTCGGCGTGATGCTGCTGGGTTTCGGATTGTGGTTTGCGATTCGCAAGATCAGGGGGCGCGTCAAGAGTGACGGCAAGCGCTTTTCGCGGCGGCGGGGTTTCATAACGCCTAACGCTTTGAGGATGCGATTGATTACGACTAAGGGCGGCAGCGTGTATCGCTATCGGTTTCACGAACCCGCCGCGGTGAGCATGAACTTCGCGCTGGGCTTTTTGTCCAGTTTCTTCGGCGTGGGCGGCGGCTTTCTTCGGACGCCGATACTTGTGTATTTGTTCAACTTCCCCGTCCGGATAGCTGCGGCGACATCCTTGTTCGCTTTGGCGTTTTACTCGTCAATGGGGGCTATGGTTCATTTGATATTGGGGAATATAGAGTGGTTTCCGACGTTCGCGTTTTCGGGTTTGGGTTTGTGGTTCGGCGGTCAGCTGGGCGCGCGGGTTAGCGGCCATGTGGGCGGCGATTGGATAATGGGACTGCTTGCGCTGGTTACTCTAGGTTTGGGGGCGCAGCTTGTCTTTCAGGGCGTATGGTTTTAGCTTTTGGGGTGTATGTAGCGAAGTGGCGCCAATGGTTGGGATTTGATAAGATCGAATTAGTGTCGTGGTTGGGATGGGAGGAGGATAGTATGTTTAATGCGATGAACAAGAAATCCAGATCTATTTGGGTGGCCTTCCTTCTAGGTTGGTTGTTGGGAGCTGGGGGTATGGCGGTTATGGCGCTTGATTGGGCGTCTTATCAAGCTGTGGGATTGTCTGTAGGGTGTCTGGTTCTGGGCGCTGTCGGCGGCTTTGGGGTTGGATGCGCGATTGAGACTGTCTTGAATTGCTTCATGAAGCGACGAAGAGAAAATGGAGTCGGTTGAGGGTTGCGCGTAGATCAACGGCTTTATTTGGCGCGGCGTTTAGGCTGTTCGCTTTTTGCGCTGCGCCTTTGGCTTTGTACTACTCTAAAAGAGAGGGTTAATTATGTTGGATGCAAAGGTTTGTATTAGTAAGAGATGGGTTGTTCTCGGCGCGGTTGGATGTCTGTGCGCGGGCTTGACTGTCGGGGTGATTTTGGGTGGGGCGCTGCTGGTTGTGATGCTCGCGGACGTTATTGTGTCCGCTATTGTCGCTACTCAGATTGCTTGTGTTGGTTGAGCCTTTGATATAAAGGGCGTTAATGGCATGCAAGGATCATAGGCATTGAGTTGGATGCTTAAAGAGAACATAGAGTTCCTGACCACTAAGGGTCATTGGGGGATACCCAAGAGAGAGAAGTCCGTTGCTCTGCTAACCACGGACTTCGAAGACTTCCTTGAAGGGCATATGAGAAGTCTTGGACTCTCAGTAGTTAGAGAACCCAAACTTCTAAACAGACGAACCCCGGACTTTCTGGTTGAATCCGAAGGGGTGAAATGCTATGTGGAGGCTACCTCTCGCCCGGATATACGTGATCAGATATTGGGGGCGTTTGACGGCTATGGGTATAAGCCTTATACGCTGTTCATAAGCGCGCTGCAGTCCGGTGAGAAGGCGCATCTTAATGGCAGGCGCGAAACGGCGCGTGAGATTATAGAGTGGGTGGATTCTTTCTACGAGGCTCTCAATGAACATCTCGATATCAATGATATTGAGGGTTTTACAATAGGCGGGCAGATCCCTTTAACGTTTCCGACTAAACACCGCGATTATCCGCGTATGAGCCCGATAAAGACATTCTGCAAGGACGGCTATGACTGGGCCATAAACGGTATGGTTCATTTCTCTGCAAGTGAGATGGTTCGGATAGAGGAGATATTTTCCGGTTTTGAATTCCGAATTCCTGTCGGTTGGCCGGATGTTGATAATATTCGAAATATCGGAGCGGCGAGTCGGCGTAAAGAGGACGTTAGAAGTCTTCGGCATGCGCTCAGAGAAAAGGCGGTGCGTTATCTTCCTGTTCCTGACGGCATAGGCGATGCGCCGTTGATAATCGCGGTCAACGACTATGGCTCCGGTTTAGTCGTTGACGAGCTTCTTGGGGCAAGAGGAGTTGACGTTTATCCGGACTTTGGCATTGCGCTTCCTGCTCCGAGAAGAGACAACGGCTTTTGGAGGCGGTCGGCGCAAAGCAAAAGGCGTCATGTGAAGGCCGTCTGGCATTTTGATCGCGCGCGGTCTGATAGTCCGAACTTCAAGGCAAAGTTGATTCTTAATCCTGATGAAGAGAATGCGGGGTCAATTCTTCCGAAGCCGTTCTTTTCTGATTCATATACTGAGGTTGTATGGCCGGGTTAGAGTTCCGACAAAGGTTTGGTTAGAGGGAGAACGATAGAGGATGAGAATGCGTCAGACCGAAAGCGCTACGCCCATAACTATCGAGAATGATGTTATACGCATTAACGGAAAGGCGATGCTCTACGACGTAGTTTATCCGGTTGAACTTTCGGACGCTGCATATCACGTTACCTTCACGTCTGATGGAGCGATTGAGATCTATGAGGCAGCGCCTCGGATGGATGCCTATGAGCGCGCCTGATAAGGGTGAATGAGGGGAGCGTCATAATGGAAGCCGAAGCGAAAGAAAAAGTCAAAGCCATCGTCCGCAATGCGCTTGAAAAGCGTTTCGCCGACGATTTCATATTCGACCCGATAGTGGTAATCCCTGAAGTCGACGATTACCTCGACGATCCCTTCGAATACCTCCACATCATCATCGTCTTTGACGGCGATCAGGCTAAGCTCGATCCGAGCTGGACGTCGGGTTTTATAGGACGCATCGAGCCTCAGCTAATAGCTGCGGGCATAAAAGAATTCCCCGTTCCGTCATTCGTCGTGAAATCGGAGTGGAAATTCATGGAACGGAGGCTGAAGAAGTTCAAAAAGTTGGATTGCGCAACCGCCTGATTTCACTGGATTAGTGGGGTTTTGGGGATAGTGTAGGCGGGCGTTGAGCCGTGGGTGAACTTCGGCTTTGGTAGGGTTGGGGATGAAGTGGGCGTGAAGTTGGGTTTTGGCTGCGCTGTTCTAAGTCGGAACAAAGTTCTTTCGCTGATGCTGCTGTCGGTCGTGGGCGATTCATTCGCTCCGTTGTTTGTGGCGCTTGGCGGCGGGCAGAGCCCGTTTGTGTTCATGTTCTTCTGGAGGGCGGGCGCGATAGCGGCGGTGCTGTCGTTTTTGCTGATTTCCTACCGCTCTTTGCTGCTGAGCCGCTCTACGTGGAGTCTTGTCTTTCGGCGTGCTTTCACTTGGACTTTTGGGATGTGGCTGTGCGAGTACGCTTCGTTGGGCTTTTATGTCTGCGCCGCTCTGTTCATCAACGTCGCCATTATTATGGTTTTGCATGAGATTTGGCCGGTGGCGTTTCTGTTTTTGGCGGCGCGCTTATTTCAGCGTGATGGGCGTTATCTGAAAATTAGCCTGATAACTTGGATGTGGGGGGCGTGCGCTTTCGGCGGCGCGGCGTTGGTGATATTGGGTCAAGCGCAGGGCATAGGGGATTTGTCCGCGGTTTCGCTGGTCGGTCTTAGTTTTGGCGTTCTTTTGGCTTTGGCGTCCCAGCGTAGTCGCTTCGTTTAGCGCGTTTGGACTGCGTTGGAGCGCTGATTTTGCTGATCGCATTCCCGATGCCGGTGGGCATTATAAGAAGTCTTTGGAGTTGTTCGCCGGCACGCTCGGCTCTGTGATTGGCAACTTTGTTACGGGTTTGGGGGCTCTGGGTGTAGGAGTGGCTCGCGGCGAGGACGGCGGCGGCGGAGATACGCTTATGTACGGGCTTATCGGCGGTTTTATTACCACCGGTTTGTCGACTATTTTATGGCGCACAGCTAATCTGACGACGCGGAACCTGAATATCAA
Organism: Dehalococcoidia bacterium; assembly: GCA_965204605.1. Classification (GTDB taxonomy): domain Bacteria; phylum Chloroflexota; class Dehalococcoidia; order Lucifugimonadales; family JADFKI01; genus Bin90. The sequence continues at coordinate 1,959,690 of OZ241999.1, read as the reverse complement.
CTTGTTGTCTTATTTGATGCCTGCGTTTTCGTTGGTCTGGCTGTTTAGGTTTTCGCAGGTTGCGGATGTGAACGGCGTTCTGCTGGTTGTGGGAGCGTGCGCGATAGTGGCCGCCAATGTAGGCATTTACTTTGATCGGACGCGATGATGGGGGGGTTGGCGCTGAGTGGGGTAAGTAGGTAGGACAGGCTTGGGTCGGCGCTTATGCTGGCGTCGGTTTTGGGATATTCGGCGTTGCCGCTTTTTGTCGTGTGGGGTGGCGTTGGCAGTCCTTTTATCTTTAATGCGGCATTTAAGATCGGCGCGGCTGTCGGCTGCGCGGCGTTTCTTTTGACGGCTTATCGTCCGTTGCTGTTAAGCAAGACGGCGTGGATCTCAATTGGATGTCGGATAGTCGGCTTGACTACGGCGCTTTGGGTTTACAGCTACTTTTCTATGGCGTTTTACGCATGGGCGGCGGAGTTCATAGATGTTTCGGTGTCTGCCGTGTTGTATGAGACTTGGACGATTTTGTTCATTGTTCTGATGGGACGGTTGTTTAGCGGAGAGCGGCGTTATCGGAGTCTCTCTTTTCGGACGCTTGCGCTGTGCTGCGCGGCATTCGTTGGCGCTGCTTGCGTCGTTGTGGCTCAGATTGACGGGCGTGGCGGTTTGACTGATGGTTCGCTGCAGGATTTATTGTCCGGCGTTGTTATAGTAATCATGTCCGGTGGTTTGACGGCGATGACCGCTTTCGGCTTTCGTTGGGGCGCGGGCTTAGCTGCTGATTTGAGAGATGCCGGTTGGAATGATGGGCGTGAGGCGTTGGAGTTGTTCGGCGTAATTGTGGGGATAGGGCTTTGCAGCCTTATTGCGGCTCCGTTGACGGCGTCGGTTGGAATTGCGCGCGGCGAGCCGCTCTTTTGGGGTTGATTGTGTCGGGATTGGCGGGAGGCGTTTTGATAGGCGCGGGGGCGACTATTATTTGGCGTAAGGCGAACATTGCGACGCGTAATCTTGGGGTTAACGCGCTGATGTATTTAGCGCCTGTATTCGCGTTGTGCTGGCTGTTCGCTTTCTCATATGTTGGAGATGTGAACCTTGCGTTGCTGACGATAGGCGCTTTGATGATAGTCGCCGCAAATGTGGGTGTCTGCTTTGAGCGGATGAGGTGATTAGGCGTTGGTGTGGGGAGAATGAGTGGAGTGAGGCGGGATAACGCCGCGGTGGGGTTGATGCTCGGCGCTGTGCTGTTCTTTTCGCTGATGCCGCTGTTTGTGGCTTGGAGCGGCAGTGAGGGTAGTCCGTTTATCTTTAACGCCGCGTTAGCCGTGGGCGAGGCGCTAGGATGCGCTGTCTTTCTTATGGCGGCTTATCATAGGCTGATATTCAGCAAGATTGTCTGGCGGGCGGTTCGGCTGAAAGCGTTTAGTCCGGCCATGCTGTTTTGGATGCTGGCGTTTGGGGATTTGTCGTTTTTCGTATGGTCGACGCAGTATATTGACGTTTCGGTGGCTTCAATTCTGTTTGGGGCGTGGCCGATGATATTGGTGCTGCTGACGAGTTGGCTGTTTAGGGACGATTCCCGTTATCGCAGGATTTCTTGGCGCGCGTTTGCGCTTTTCGCGGTTGCGTTTGCGGGGATGGTTATAGGGTTTGGCGGTTAGTTGGCAGTGTTCGTATGCTAACATTTATTCGACTGGGTCGTGTAGCCTTAGCCCGTCTATTCGGATAAAGTCGCGCGTATTGTGGGTTATCAGAGTGCGGTCGTGAACCAGCGCAGTGGCTGCGATGATGGCGTCTGCGAGTCCCATCCGCCTCTGCTGCCGCAGTCTAACTGCCGTCATAATCACATCGTCTGAGAGCGGCAGAATTTCGACGTTTTGGAAGAACCGCTCCAAACTCTCCCTTGTTTCGCGGTTCAATCGATGGTAGCCGAGCGTTTCTATGAGACTCACGACTGACACCGCCGGAGTAAATCCGTCGATAAACTGCCGCAATTCGCTATCAGCGTCTTGGACAGCGTAGATGATGATGTTGCTATCAAGTATCACTGCGCTTCCCGCCCTGGAAGTTCGCGCTCTTTGCGCTGTTCGCGCTGCCACTCCACAGGGTCTTCTATTTCGGCGAATGCGCCCTGCTCCGCCAGCGTATCCAGCGCATCCAGCATTCGCGCTTTGCGCCGCGGTTCATCGGGGGGCGGCGTATGCTTGACGCCGCCCCGCCGCGCGAGGTCCGCAAGAACGCCCGTCGCGCTTTCTCCATCCGCCCTGTCTTTGCCCGTCAAGTCGTCCGACAAAACGGTTATGCTGACATTCACCGGCGCAGATGCGTCGGGCGAACTGTCGCCGACCCACTCTATCCTGTCGCCCTTCAGTATGGCGGCATATGTTTTCGGCATAATAGCCTCGCTTCGGTTGCGGGGGTATGCTTCGCTTATTGGACACGCCGCTGCTGCTTGCGCCTACGCCCTAGCGAAACATACCCTTACTCGTTCTTAGTCATCCCCCGCCGCCGCCACGGACCCCGCCGCCGCATTCCAATCACCCCTAATCGTTCTTAGTCATTCCCCGCCGCCGTCGCATCGACGCCCCCCTAAACGCCAGCATCACCTCCGCCGCGAACCACTCCAGCTGCTCCGTTGCGCCCGCCAAATGCGCATTCCCGAAGACCCTATCGTTCACCGCCGTCCCGCCGTATCCCACGTCCTGCATATTCACATGTCCCGCGTACAGGCTATCGAACTTGGTAATTATCATTGCCTTCCATAACTGCTTGTGTTTGACCGCCGCGCTTGTTGCTTTCTATGGCGAATTGACGGGGCATAGAGCCACGCCAACTATACGCCTATTGTAATGCGCCCAATCTGAGTGTCAAGATGCTCGCGCGCATCCCCGTTGGCGCCCTACCGCTTGATAGGCTTGGCGCGGTTTGAGGCTGTGGCTTCCGAAACTCTGATATATGGATTTCTGAGTGGGGTATTCGCCGTCGCAGCACCTGGGATATTGTGGTATAAGGCGAATTTGATGACTTACAATTTGAGCGTCAACGCGATGGTGTATCTTGCGCCTGTGGTTTCGCTGGGCTGGCTGTTGGCGTTTTCGCTTATAGGGGATGTGAGCTTGACTTGGCTTTTTGGGGGATCCGCGGCGATAGTGGCGGCTAATGTAGCCGTGTACTTTGAGGGGCGGTTTTCTGCAGGCAGGCTGAGTGGGGCTGAAGGCGGATAAGAGTGGGTAGTGGCGTTAGCGCCTTGCGCTCTTACGGCATGTGGGGAGGGTAGATGATGCTTGATATGTTTGGCAATATACTTGACTGGGCTGGGCGGATAACCTTCGTAGTATGCGGGTTAATTATCCTGGATAGGGTGTTCGCGGACGGCGCAGGCGTCTTTGAGTATGTCCTGGGCGGCTTGTACTTTGGGGTTGCGGTGGCCTATATTGTGGCACTTGCGTCCCACTATTGGATTTTGGGCAGGATGCGCGAAGATTTGAAAGAGCGGCGGCGGTGCGGCGGCGATTAGTCTGCGGTTTGGTGTGGCTTCATTTTGGGCATGAATCGTTATCGCTAGTACGAATAAATCTCTCGCAAGAGTTTGTCCAGGTCTTCTTTTAGCGTGTCTGGGCTCATGCTTTCGTTCCATTCATTATCATCTAAAAACCAACAGAGCATGCCTGCTGTAATTGTGGTCAAGTCGCCTTGCCACTCACTATCTGGGGATTCGCGAACTGCGACTTTTGTCTCTTCAGATGTCATGTAATTGGCGTACACGACAGACGCACTTGTATCAGGGGTGAACACTGAACTTATGGGAGTTTCGGGCATGTTGTATGGAAATTGAACTACTTTCCATACGCCTAGGTTGAGTTCACCGAACTTCATCATTTCCTCTCTATTGTTTAATAGATGGTTTATGGTTTCGGCGCTAGGCTTCGCAGGTGTGGTTAGCGGCGCAGTCGTTGGCGCACAATACGCACAAGCAGACCCAGCAGCTTGCGCCGCTCGCGCGCTCCGTCATTGGCCTTCCGCATTCCTCGCATTTGAGTATTTGCAGATATTGCGTCTTTCTCAGCGCCACCTTTTTGGCCGTGCGAAGTCTCTTTATGGGAATCGACCCAGTGGACGGGTAGTTGCGCTTTGAATGTTTTATTAGCTGGTCGCCTATCGCGAAGCCGAAGACCCAATTCTCGGGGTGGTTTTTCATTATCGTGTCCGGCGCGACGATGACGTCTATCTCTAAGTCTTTGCATTTCGCTTGTGTCTTGTATGCGCCACGTTCAATTTCTACCCACTCTTACGCTTGCGTCATTTTGCGCCCCTCGGCTATAAGTTGAATTCCGTCCGATTCAGCGTGATGGCGTTGCCATACTAGAAATTGCGCGGTGGCGCAAATGCGGTCAATGGATATAATATCGAGAAGTTTAGGCAGTTTGTCAAGTGCGTATTTTAGGGATAGTCCGGGAGTGTTTGAGGGGACAATTAGGCGCTTATTAGGGGACTATTATATCGTTAAGATGTCATCAAAATGTCACTAAAACGGCGTTGGGCGGGGCGGTTGGATATTTTGCCGCGGTTAAACAAGACGCGGGACGCCGCGAATGAGGGCGCGCCGGCGCTGACTAGGCGGCGCGTATTTTCGCTGCCCACGCTGCTGCTGCTCACGATACTGGCGGCTTTCGCATTTGCGCATAGACATCGTCGCATTAGCAACCTTGAGCGGAATGTGGTATTCTGCAGAACAAACAGCTCCAGTCGGTCGCAGGAGAACGAAATGACAACCGTAGCAACCATGCCGCGCTCCGCTAATGGCGGCGGCTCTGCTCTCGCCAACGCCCAGCATGCCCAGCGCCTGCAATCCAGCAAGGATGAAGTCGCACAAAACTTAGCGGACGCAGTACAGAAAGAGCGAAATGTAGGCGATCTCATCGGTATGGACTACGACACCGCCGATGTCTTGATCCATGATTCTATGAAAGTGTCAGTTGGAGGCGTGCCTCATAGTTGCCTGCTTATCGCAACTAGAATGAAGCCGGACGTCAAGCCTCAGCTTGACGATGCGGACGCTCAGTTCATTCTGCTCCGCGTTCTCGGCGCAAGCAAGCTTCCCAGCGATATGGAGATGCAGCAAAAGCGTCTGGATGCTGCCAAACGCGCCGCGGATTCGCCATCCAACTACGACGAAAACAACATCACCGACACCCTCACGTTGTATCAGATGCGCTATGCGGGTGCGCACTGCCGCATTCTCGGCAGCTTCCGTCCCCGGCTCAACCCACAGACGGAGCTGTATGAACTCGCATTCAGCGCAGATATCGACAATTTCTACGCCGGGCAGGGTATGAAAATCTACAAGCCCGCAGGAATCGGCCTGCAGATTATCGTCAACCATGCCAAAGGCGAAAACGTAGCCGAGCGGCGTATTGAAATAGGACGCTTGCGTTACTCTGCAAGCGCATACTCAGAGGACGCGCCCGAAGCTGTTCCAATAGAGATGACCACCGCGGACATCATCGCCAAGCGCACTGCCCTGTTTGGGATGACGCGCACAGGAAAATCCAACACGGTCAAAACTATCGCCGACGCAGTCTTTCGGATGCGCCTGGACGAAGGCAACCCTGTCCGCGTCGCCCAGCTTATCATCGACCCGGAGGGCGAATACGCCAATCAAAACGCCCAAGACCAAGGCGCGCTGCGCAACCTGAACAACATCGACCCGCAGGTGGACGGGGACGCCGTTATCCATAGCTTCATTGAGCGCAAGGATGACCCATATCGCCGAATAATGAAAATCAATTTCTATGGCGGCGCTATTCCACTATATGGAAGCGACAAGTCCGATTATGACAAAGCGCTTGCCAGCCTTTACGCGGGGAAAGATAAAATCAACGAACGTCTGCAAACTGAGGATGCTGCATACGTTCAAGCCTTCAGATCTACCGATATTGCCGCGCCAACGGACGTGAATATATCCCGAATACGCTACAATCGGGCCATCTTTCTTTACCGCGCCATCCTGCACCGCGCTGGCTTCCATGCGCCGCAAAACATTGCAGCGTCGGCTAAAGGGCTATTCGGCAACGAAATCAGAACTGCTATGAAGCAAAATGACCGTATGCGGCAATTTGTCACAAAACTAGAAGGAGACGCGCGACTGACTTGGGACGAAGCCGCCGATTTCTGTCAAGCCTTGGCAGAATGGAAAGCGAACAGGAACAGCAACTATGCTGATTTCAACGAAAATTATCGGAAAGATAAGAAGCATAAGGGCCGCGATTGGCACGATGATCGAATCAACGGGTTGCTTAGCATTTTTGAGAACCCGCGCGGCCGCGGCATCCAAGCCATCCGAGAATGCCGGCATTGGCACGGTGCCGCGCAAAATCAGGAAGATCCGATAGAGCGGATTGTGAGAGACCTGGAAGAGAGCCGCCTCGTAATCTTAGACCAGGCGCTGGGCAATCCAGCGATGAATGAGCAGTCCGCAAAGCAAATAATGTGGCGGCTTTTCGAGCGCCAGCAGCGGCATTTCGTTAACCCGGATGTCAACGCCGACGGCAGCCTGCGGAAGCCGCCGCCCGTCATTGTGTATGTGGAAGAAGCGCATACACTGTTGCCGAAAGGCAGCGAAACGGATACCTCCGAAATCTGGCCGCGCATCGCCAAAGAGGGCGCTAAGTTCAACATCGGCCTAGTGTACTCCACTCAAGAGCCGTCCTCGGTGCAGACCAACATCCTCACCAATACCGAGAACTGGTTCATCTCATACCTAAACAGCAAGGGCGAAACCCGCGAGCTGGACAAATACTACGACTTCGAGGATTTTACGCCCAGCATCCGCAAGACCAATGAGCCGGGCTTCGCGCGCGTCAGAACCCACTCCAGTCCATACACAATACCGGCGCAGATACATCGCTTCAACTCAATGCCGCCTAATAGCAACGGCTCATATCCTAACCGCCTCATATAATCAAGAGCGGATTTATGCCTTATCCCAACGAATTCGCATCCGGCGAATCTCTGCCCGGACTGACAAGCAGCCAAAGCGTGCTGGAGTTTCAAGGCGTTATCAACATCAAAGATGCCAACGAACTGCACGAACTGCCGGATGTCGTCGTGCCTGCCAGAAATCGCGATTACATTGCCAGAGTCATCGCCATTGACGGCTCTACAGTCCCCACCGTCGTCCGCAATGGTTATCCCGGCGCAGAAGCGGCGCTGATGCGTATCGCGGCGGTGGTATTGGATCTGCGTGCCATTAAGAACCCGAACCCTAAGCGAATACCTAGACCCAGCGAAATTCGAGATATGGAGGAATGCGAGGCGCTGGATGCTGTGCTGCCCGGCTGTAACGTAGCCCAGCGCGGCTGCCCCAACGATTCGCCCAAGCGATACTTTCGCCGCACTATCTATCACACCCTGCAGGGAAGCATCGAAAAGGGACACGAGTCTCTGCTAGGTACCTTACTGGCAATCACCGCTAATCGTCCGTCTCGAAATCAAAAGATTGCCTGTCCGGTGGAAGACTGCAAAGAAATTATAATGCCGCCGTCTTGCGCATCGAAGCGCCCTTGCCCTTGCCCCAAGCGCGAACCTATCTATCCCACCGATGCGTTGGGCATTCACGAGCGTTTTAACGAAGCCGGCCCTAACGGACAGGTTTTTACCCTGTTTCAGCAAGTGACCGAGCAGCTAACCCTAGTCAACATCCTGCGCTACTGCGATCAGGCTAACAATCCGGCTTTCATGCGCGATACCGCCTTTGTTCTGGACGGCCCGTTAGCCATTTTCGGCATGCCGGCCTGGCTGCATACTTGGGTGCGGGATGAGATAGCGCGCATACACAACAAGCAAACGCAAGACGGGTACCCCGGCATACTGCTGATAGGTATCGAAAAAACAGGGCAATTCCTGGAACACCTGAGCCAACTGGACTGGTCAGATAGCGACGGACCCCGCTCGACGCTGTCCGATTCGACCGCGCTCGCGCCCACAATGGAATATGTCAACCGCCATATATTTCACCGTCCACCCGGCGCCAACGATTTCGGCCGTCAAACTTATTACGGACGCAAAATCCTCTACAAAAACCGCAATGGGCAGCACTCCGTAATCACAACTCCCATCGTGAACAACGCCGGGCGCAATGCAGAATGCGTTAGCCTCGTCGCCTTTCCCCGCCTAGGCGAAATCCTGGACATTATGGACGAGTTGTCGACCTATCTTTACGAAGATGGCTTCGCGCCGTTGGTAAGAGCGCACGCCCATGCCGCCATACCTCTCAAAGCAGGCGCGGAAATACTGCGCGGGATGTTCTCTCCAAAATGACTGTTGCTAAGCAAAGCGCCAAGTATGGCACGGCTGAAGCCCGCTGGGCCGGCATTGGCCCCTATTACGGGATGTTTCCTACTGCGTTCGCGGACTGGGCAGTCGACGAATATACGCGCCCCGGCGAAACCGTGCTCGATCCATTCGCCGGCAGAGGCGCCGCCATATTTAGCGCTGCCGTCGCAGGACGCGCCGCCATTGGCATAGACATCAATCCACTAGGGTATGTCTATGCTAACGCCAAACTCAAGCCCAGTGAACATAAAGCCGTAATTGATAAGTTGGAGTTCATCGGCGACATCTCGGAGCAATACCGAGGCGCGGCGGCAGCGCTGCCTCCATTCTTTCACCACTGCTACACGCCTCAAGTGCGCGAGTTCCTACTGGCGGCCCGCGCTCATCTAAACTGGCGTCAGGCAAATGCGGACCGTGTCCTGATGGCGTTGCTCCTCATCTCATTGCACGGCAAGCAGGGAGCGGCTTTATCCAATCAGATGCGGCAAAGCGCCGCAATGGCGCCGAACTACTGCATCCGTTGGTGGCGAGAGAAGGGGCTCACTCCGCCCGATACCGACCCTGTGGCATTCCTTAAAGCTCGTATTGCATGGCGTTATGTCCATGGCGCGCCGAGAACCCACAATGCGGTTGTATATCTCGGAGACAGCCGTCAACGGCTTCCCCGTATCGCGCGGGAAGTCAAAGAAGGCGAACGGGACAAGGTTCGGCTTCTCATCACATCGCCGCCTTACCACAACGTCACCAACTACTATTACGACCAGTGGCTCAGGATTTGGCTGCTGGGCGGCCCCGAATATCCGATTGCCTGCGCCAGCAGCCGCTACGGCGGCAAGTTCAGCAATCAGCGCCAATATCGGCGATTGCTTCAGCAAGTGTTTGCAAAGTGCCGGCCGATATTGGCGAAAGACGCCGTAATCTATGTACGCACGGACAAAAGAGAATCCACTTACCGAAATACCAAAATTGCGCTGGAACTTAATTTTCCCGAAAAGCGCATTATTGAGGAAATAGCGCGCCCAATGCCGCCGGAACGCCGTGTTAAAGCATATAGCCGCGGCGGCGCTCCCAAAAGCGCCAACTGTGAAATCGACATGGTACTCATGTGAACAATTTTTGTGAGCGTCATTGCAATCGGGGCGGTGATATTCCTAGCGGTTCAGATATGGCAGGGGCGCAGCGCGCGGTGCGAGCTACGAAATGTTGAGGGGAAGGCTAGGGATGGGTGAATGCGTTTGGTTAGGGTCCGATTTGTTGATATTAGTCGAGGTGTAGCATCCGGCCGTATTAGGAACCATTATGATGTCTCTAGAATTTTTCTAATGTCACTGAAACGGCGCTATTCGGGGATAGTGTGATATTGATATAGTGAGTGGGATGTGGGATGCTGTGAATGAGAGTGTGTTGGCGCTTGCGTTGGAAGCATAATTCGTCATGCTTTGCATAACGGCGGAAGGTGGCGAGAGAGGGTGGTTGGTTCGTTGTGAAGCAGCAGTTATTGTAGGAGATATGATATGGAGTTCTGGCTACCTCTTCATCCGAAAAATACGGCAACGTTGCTTGATAACTCGACGCACTGGCTGCGGAGCGCGATCCAATTTAAGTGGTCAATTGCAGAACACGAGATATATCGCATTCGTACTGTCTTGATTGGGGAAAGTCGCGATGAGAGGGGATACATAAGCCGCGACGTCAAAGACCTGTGGAAGGCGAGAAAGAGTAAGGACGTACGCAGCTATGAAAACGATCTGTCGAATGTCAAAATCGCGTATGATCGTATAGTTGATGACCGGAATACGATCATCCACGGGAACCTCGATATACTTCCTCAGATTGATGAGTTCTACGTCCCCGACTTGCGGGCTTCCGCTACTTCCGGGTTCATTCCATTCTACCGACCTGGGCGTGTAGTGATGGTTCGTGAGGAGAAGGAAGTGTCTCAGAATGCGGTTGTATTACGGGAAATAAATGAAAAGGCAGACCAGTTACTCTTTGCTATCTATGCCATGTGGATCGCGATGGATCCTCGGTATGGGGTTGAGGTGAATCGCAGAATAGATAGCGCTAGCTCCCCTAACATAGGATTTGGTCCCAATGGTGAGAAGACAGCCCGCTTTACGGGCAGATTCAATCTTAGGGACATACTAAATCTAGAGGGAACGTCTCATTACATCTGCAAAATTTGTGATCAGACGTATATAGCAAACCCTTCCCAAGAACCGGTGTGCTGTAATGTGCAAATGGTTAAGCTTATATGGAAGGAGTGTCCAGAGTGCGACATCGTTGCGATAGAGAATGGGCCGTCATGCTGGCACATGGCTATGGCGGATTACTATGAAAATGGTGTATCACGTACTTTCACTGTACGGTTATCGATCGAGTATCTGATCGAGCAATTAAACCAAGTAGGCGCGGACAATTTAGTCCTGGAGTTTTCTCCCGCTACCGGTAAACTCCAGCTAATATGGGAAAAGTCTGAGATCTGATGCTGAAAGAAATGAAAATGGTGATGGATGGCGTAGTTTGAACTGCGCCATTTATTTGTACTGGACTAAATAACTGACGACGCTTGACTTTTCGTGTACATATGTGTAGAACATACGTAGAGCGTTCTGTTATGCTAAATGCCGTTTGGGTGATGAGATGAGGTGAGCGGCGTATGGCGGGGATTGAGTGGACGGACACGACTTGGAATCCGGTAACGGGTTGAACGAAGGTTTCGCATGGTTGTGATAATTGCTATATGTTCAAGCTTTATCCGCGCTTAAAAGCTATGGGCGCTCCCGGCTATCAGACTGCGCCGGACGACGTTAGGCTTATGCCTGATAGACTGCACGCGCCGCTGTCTTGGAAAAAGCCGCGCTATGTCTTTGTGAATAGCATGTCCGACGTCTTCCATCCCAGAGTTCCCTTTGAATACGTGACTGAGATTTTCTTGGTAATGCGCGAGGCTTCGGAAAAATACGGGCATATATTTCAGGTGCTTACAAAGCGTCCGGGGCGCGCTGCAGCTTGGTGGCGTGAATACGAATCGGAGTTCGCGGACGGCTGGCCGTCCAACATCTGGATAGGAACTTCGGTTGAAAGCCAAAAGTACGCCCCAAGGCTTACTGTGTTGGATCGGTTGCCTGCTGCTGTGCGTTTCGTATCCGCCGAACCTCTGCTAGAGCGTCTCGACTTGACCGAGTGGCTAAATAGAGGCGCGCTGCAGTGGGTAATTGTCGGCGGGGAAAGCGGCCCCGGCGCAAGACTGATGGATATTGATTGGGCGCGCTCTTTGAGGGATCAGTGCCGAAGCGTTGATACGCCGTTCTTTTTGAAGCAACTTGGCGGTTCGCGGAATAAGCGCGCTGGTGAGAAGGCTTTGATTGATGGGAAGCGGTGGGCTCAAATGCCGGATAAGGGTTAGTGATTATGAGTTGTTATGTCTGGCAAAGTCTTACGCTTTACTCTAAGTGGTTTATAGAGACTGGAGTCTTTCGTCCATATCCCGAAGCGTTTTGCAAAGTTGCGCTACGCGGGTTCAGATGTGCGTATTTAGTTTGTTAGCATATTTTCGATTGCCGTAGAAATGTTCCATATTGGATCTGCGTCGCCCTCTCGTAGCATTTCTACGATGCGGGGAACGCCCGCGGCGGCAAGTCCGTTAGCGATGTTCATCATCTCAGTTGGATTTAACAGAACCTTCTCTTTTTCATCTGAGTAACGCATTGCCACAAGCATTAGCATTGGAATGCGCCAGCTTTGTCTGTCTAGCGTTGAGCCTTCTGTAAGGTGAACCGGACTTTTTCCCAAATTTGCGGGTGTAAGCCCTTCTCTTACCGCTATGGATATTCCTGCGAACCATAGGTCAACTCCGATGGCAAAGGGTTTGTCGTCGGATCTTTTGGAAATGGAGTTATCTCCGCGTTGAACATAGACGTCGTAGCATTCCTGCTGGTCAGCCGGATAGCGGATTACGGAGCGTGTGAATGGGTTATGCTGTCGTTGCATCATTGGGCGCTTTTCCTGATTGGCTAGATTGCATCGTCGCGGCGTTGGCAGACAACGCATTGACGGCGGTGGTCGCATTCGCATCGAACAGCGCATGCCGTAGTTTCAGTAGGTTCGTGTTCGAGCATACGCGGGTAGTGGGAAGTGTTTGTTATGGTGAATACTTTGCCCGCTTCTGTGTCGAGTATGTCTTCGCATCCTGCTATTTCGGAGCGCGTGAGGAATAGGGTCAGTTGCGAGCTTTGGCGAATGGCGGTTTGCAGCACAGATCTTTTGACGAAGCCGCTCATCATTCCGAGGGGGGTGTCGATGATGTTGGGCGCTTCGACTTCGCTTACTTTGGTCAATGCGAGGATGAATGCCATAGTTAGCGCTCTGCGAGATGCGCCGTTTAGGTCATTGTCTGGGTTGAGCGGACGGTCGTTGGCTCCGTGGACGAGTATGTCGAAGTCTTTGCTGACTTCTGCTCTTCGGATGAGGGATTTCTGTTCCGGGTCCGCTCCAATCATTTCGAGGAAGTAGTTGTTCATGAGGTTGCTGACTTTTGCCAGCTCCTCATTAGTGATGCGTTCCAGCGCCCGTCGGAGTACGTTTTGCACGTCTTGGGCCATATAGGATTTGGCGAGAATAAGCGCTCCTGTTTTCGCTTGTTTAAGCAGACTTTGCTGTTGGTTCAAGAGTATTTGGCGGTTGCGTTGCAGATGGCTTATTTCGGTTTCGCTGCGTGTATGGCTGGCGTGGCTATTTCGGAGAAGGTTTTCGTAGTTGCGTTTCTCTTCTTGCAGTCCGGAAACGTCGACGTCGTCCAACCGAGCGATTTGGGCTTCTAGGGCGCGCTGTTCTTTGCCGGCTTCTTTACTGCGTTCCTCCGCTTGATCTCTTTCGTTAGCTACGGAGTCATACCGGTTAAGCCAGCGTTCTCCTGCGCGCGGTGTCCGGAATGTTGCGCTTGTGTAGTACAAATCCGTCAGCGCTTGATTCAGATCGTCCGCTTCTTGGCTCTGTGTTATAAGTCCGTTTATGTGTTGCCGTCTGGCTTCGGCGTCTTTGTCGTGCGCGGCAAGGGATGCGCCGCAGATGCACTCCTCGGCTTTGAGGTGCTCTTTGAGTATTGGAATGTGTGTTTTGGGGAAATGGCCTCGTTGGCGAAGTTCGTCAAGTGAGTCGATTATCTGCTGTAGAGGCTCGCCCATAATGTCACGGGACAGTTCCATTCCGTTAAACAAATCGGAATGTTTCTTGGTTGCGACGTCCATATCTTTCGTCGCTTGCGCATATCGTTGACGCACTGCAGTTAAGCGGCGATCTAGGTCACGCTTGTCCCCTTTTATTAGTACATCGCTTATCTGTTTGGCCAGTTCTTCTATGCGCGTGGAGTACGCTTCGTTTTGCTCTTGCGCTATGGCGAGCGCTTTTTGATGTTGTTCAATATCGTCGTTAACTCTTTCAAGTTCGGACGCGACGTTTTCGAGTTCGCCGCCTGCCCCTGCGTCTTTTGCCTTGCGGTTGATGGATCTGGAAGTATTGTCTATGTGGCGCAATGCGGTTTCTACTGTGCCCAGTCCCAGTAGAGATCTGATAGCTTTTTGGACATTGGCGCGCTTAGTGGAGGTATCCGCTTCGATAAATGTAAGCGCGCGGTCGCCGTCCGTGAAGAAGACCTCTCTTAGTTCGGGCGGCAATTCTTGGGCAAGCTCTCGCTCAGCATAGTCGACAGGTTCGTTGCCGCGCTCCGTGAGTTCAAATAGCCGCAGGGTGGAAGGGGAGCGTTCCCAACTACTTCCCTTCGGAGTTTCGTGAGCGACCCGCACTACCTGATAGCGTTTCTTGCTCACAACTTGTTTGCCGGCGCGATTGACTCTGGAGCGGGTTATCTCCAAGTCCATCTCTACGGATATGGGCACAGGCTTGTCTGAGACGTCCCAATCCAGCGGATGCAGTCTGAACTCACTGGCTTTGCCGGGCAACGTATCGTCGCCGTATAGTCCCCATTGCAGTCCTATGAGAATGGTTGTCTTGCCGCTTTCGTTTTCGGCGCGTATGACGGTTAGGGGCTTGTCCGGGTTGGTGGAGAAGTCCAGATCAAGGTCTCTCAGAAGCCGAAAGTTTTGGAATCTGGCTCGAAGTATTTTCATTTCTTAGTTCCTCATTTCGCTGTTTGCTGCGCTAGCCCGCCATCTGCTTGGCAAGCCATTCTCCCTTGGCGTCGCATATGTCGTCGACGCGCTGTTGTATCCTAGTTTGTTGTCGGGAATGCTCATACTCGGCATTGACTATTTCAATGACGGCTTCGCGCAAGACCTCCGTATATTCGGGACAGCGCTCTTCAATTGCTTCGACCTCTTCGAGGATAATGCTGATGACAAGTCTATCGTTGAGCGGCATAATAACCTCTACTTTATAAGTATGCGCCTTCTATGAGCATATCTAGGGTTGCGAGCGGCCCGCCCGGCGCCGCGGCGTTGCGCGCGAGCCCTGCGAATTCCCGCACTCGTTGCAGTTCGGAGCGAAAGACAACACGGTCTCCATTTGCGCCGGCGTGGTCGATCGGCGGCAGTGCCGCGAAGTCGTGGATTTCGCTGTGCGTCTTTCCGATGGCGTCGCATTTGCGAAGCAGCCTGCCGCGTCGTTGCGTCCATTGGCGTTCTACGGTTGTGCTGGCGAGTATGTAGGCTTTTCTCACCTGGGGGATGTTGACGCCTTCGTCTAGCACTCGCTTTGCGGTGAGGACGCTGAGCATGCCTGATTGGAAGTCTGCCAGGATGCCGGAAGTCCGCTTTCGGTCGGCGGTTTCTTCAGCGGTTAGCTGATGGAATCTGATGTTTCGATCATTGAGCAGTTCGTTCACCCGTTTCATTTGCGCGGGGTCTTTATCGGATGTGTATATTAGCGTGTGGCTTATACTGTCCCTCGTTTCGTTGGCAAGCATTTCTTCAAGAGCGGTTATCTTATTGGCCGCGTTTTCCAATACGGCGCGCCTGTCTCGCAGCAGTTTTTGAATGTATTCGTTGGGTTTATCGTCTTCCTCTTGCCGCCATGATCGCTGTGCAATTCGCTCGGTGAGTTCTGACCAGCGCGCTAGTTCATCTTCGGTCAATTCTACCGGGTGTACATAGTAGTCATAGGGGACTAGGCAGCTGCCGATTGCTTCATTCAATCCGTACTTATATACCACATCTCCGAAATAGGTGAATAGGTCGGCTGTGCCTTCAGCGTCATACTGTCGCACGGGCGTTGCGGATAATCCAAGCCGATAGTCGAAGAAGTCGGGTGGCGTTTCAATGAACTGAGCGCGGCCCAAGTTGTGAACTTCGTCGGCTATGAGCAGTGTGGCGCATCCAAAGTTTGAGAGCGTTTCCTGGAAGTGGGGATTGCACAAGGTATCTTGTGAGACAACGATAGCCTGAACATCCTGTCTGGGTTTGTGGATTTGCCGCTTGATGCGTCTGAGCAGATTGGCGCGCGCTTTCGGCCCGCCCGCTTCGCTGATGTTGTGCGGTTTCAAACCAAATGGTTCGATTTCGTCGCGCCACTGCGCAATAAGCGGGACGTAGGGCGCGGCGACCACGATTAGGAGGGGTTTGTTGATGCGCTCCGCCAACTTTTTGGCGCAGATCATCGCCGTGATGGTTTTGCCTGATCCCGTCGCCATCTCTAATACGCCGCGGCATTCGTTGTCTAGCCACGCTTGAACCGCTGCGCCTTGATGCGCGAATGCGCCGGTCCGGTATTTCAGCGATGCTGGGATGGCGAATTCGGGCGATGCGTAATCCGCCGCGGTTTCTGCGATGCCGCGCATTCCTGCCGCTTTGTGATACAGCGTGTTGAGGTCTTCTTCGGTTGGTGGGGTGGCTGGTTTATAGTCTCGTAGCAGGTCTTGGCGGACAGCCTTCGGCATATCTATTACAACGCAGTCCGTTTCTTGATCGTTCCACAGATCCTTGAATTTGTTTTGCAGGGTTTGGATTGTGTAATTTTCGTCGGAGCTGCTCCAAGAGCGTGCTACGGCAACTTGTTCGATGTTCTTTTGGAGTCCCGCTCCGGTGGCGTTGCTGGAGCCGTGAGCGGCGAGGGTATGCTGTCTGTGATAGAAAAGCCAGACTTTGGGGTGAAACAGCCCTTCGCGCATTAGGGCTATCTTGATTTCTAGGCGTCCTGCCGCAAGTAGCCATGCGAGGCATTTGAGGGTATGCCGCCTTATGAAGTCTTCCGTGTTGAGCGTCTCTCTGATCGCATTTGCGGCAATGATAGCGGCGTCGGACTGCGAAACGCCCTCTTTGAGCGCCGCTTGATCTTCCTGTTTGAGCAGCGGACATACAATTAGCCGAAAGGGGCTTGTTGGGTTGTCTATGAATGTAGCCAGCCCCGGAGCGAGCGCGGCGAGAGATTCGCTTGAGAAGAAGCCCATCATGCTGTCCACTCGCTCTGCTACGGCAAAGCAGGGAATTAGAAAAGGACCTTTGCCATAGTTATTGGCTGAATTCGGCAGAACACAACAACAATGTCAAATCTAATGTGGTAAAGTGTCTATGGCTCTGTAATTATTGGAGCATTAGGACATTCGGGTATGAACGCTGAACTGCGAGATTTGCAAGAGAGGTTTTCCAACCTCAGGATATGGAGTCAGCGCGGGCAACGCGCGCCGTATAAGCCGTTGGCACTTATATCAGCGATTGCCAGTTGCCTCAAGGCTGAACCCAGGATGATGCCGTTCATATCTGTTGACGAAAGATTGAGCGATATGGTTCGTCTATTTGGGCCGCATCGCGCCGTTGTCTCGAGAAACGGGCAGTATCCGTTCTGTTTCTTGCAAAATGATGGCGTATGGGAGCTTGACCGTCCGCATCTTGTGGACCTTGGCAGCAATGGAAGGCATCCAACAAGGGAAAGTTTGTTGCAAAACAACATTCACGGCGGCCTCTTGGCAACGGATTATTCTTTGATGAAAGATGATCCTGGACTTGCGTGGAACATCGCGCATGCGCTTGTTGACGCCCATTTTGCGCCCTCGCTTCATGAAGACATTCTGAGCGCGGCGGGGTTCTATGATCCTGCAACCGAAATATCTATACTATCTGGTGGGGCCGACTACGGACTGGCGCGATACCGAAAACGCCATAGCGCCTTCAGATCCGA
Source organism: Dehalococcoidia bacterium (assembly GCA_965204605.1). Lineage (GTDB taxonomy): Bacteria > Chloroflexota > Dehalococcoidia > Lucifugimonadales > JADFKI01 > Bin90. Next base: position 1,942,242 of record OZ241999.1, on the reverse strand, counting down.
AGTAATGGACGCTTACCATAGCCGTTGAGCGGTCTGTGAATTCGCCGTGCGCGTTGCAGATTCGCCGCCAATAGCCATTGAATCTGCCCATATTCGATGGCATGCAGCCGCTGGTCCGGCTAGCGTACAAAACGGAATCGCTCTTTGCGCCTTGCACCACAGCCTCTTCGACTATGGCGCTTTTACTCTGCTAGACAACCTCAATGTATTTGTGTCTAGCCAAGCGATTGGGAGCGGCGTAATTAACTCATTGATGCAGTATCACGGAGAGAGTATCAGAGTAATTCCTGACCGCGTTCGCCGACCTAACCCTCAATTTCTGGCGTGGCACAGAGAAGAAGTGTTTCGGACGCCTTCAGACATATCGTAATAAGGCTGTCAAGCGGGTTCGATATGCCGTTAACATAGGCGTCAAACCCGGGACGTTGCTTGTAACGGCGAGCGCTTGCAGCGCGGCGAATGCGTCGGAGGTCAGACGCATAATCTGCATAGAGCTTGCCGCGTCGCTATTCGCCGTCGTCATCCTCTTCTCTTTCGTTTTCGACTGATATGAACGCATTTAGGCTACGCTGCAGGGGATTTTCTAGCAGTTGTTGAGTATAGTCAAGCGAGTTGGCTTCCAGCAATTCGGGGTCGGAAGCGTCGATAGATGCTTTGCTCAATGCAAGGGCGATCAGTTCAGCCCAGCGTTTGGCGCTGTGTTCGGGATCCAGATGCTGGCGGACGGCTTCTTCGATCGCTCTTTGGTACATTGACGGCCACAGTCCGTCTGCCAGTTTGCCCTTGCGCACGCGGTCAATGTCGGGCTTGTCTTCCGGACTAACCTGAATGGCGATGCGCTGACCGTCAAGGTTGATTTTGAAACGCCCCGACAGAACGCTCGCAACCGGCGCTATGTCAACCGCGCTTTCCATCTGCGTCTGTTCGCTGCGGTCAAAGTGTTTGGCTGTGGCTATGGCTAGAATGGATCCGGATGGCAGAGTCAGCCCATTCTCCGGGAGCAATGCTTGCAAGTCTTTATTCCAGTCGGCGCAGTGAAAGCGTTCAAGGTTTCTTGCGGCAATGATATATGGGCGGCTGTACACGCGCTCGGCGTATGCGGCGGCGTCAATCTCAATTGTGTGAGTATAGTCGCCGCTTTTGTGGACTTCTCTGATGAGAGTGGCCGCGCAGTCGGTTTGAGCAGCGAATGCCGCCGCGCCTGAAGCGATCAAATCGCGGAGGGGTTCGCTTGTTAGCTCATACTTCATAGGAATCAGGATGCGAGAGCCGTCTACCAGCCTTATGAGATGGGGATCGCCGCTGAACCTGATGTCCGGTTGATAATCGGTTCCCCAAGGCGAAAGCGTTGGGTGGGGCAGGTCTAGCGCGTTACGCGTGGTCATTTTCGCGAACTTCCGTTAGGATATAGCCGGTGTACTCATCTGTAGGCGTTTCGATAGAGATGCGCAGGCGCAGCCTTTTGTTGGGCATAGCGGTTACTCTAATCGTATGAGGATTTTCCGTAATCGCTTCACTGCCGGCCGTTCTATTTGCGATTGCGACGGCGGTCACGTTTAGCGGGATTTCGCCATGTTGATACTGCTCGCCCGCAGGTTTGAGCGTGAACCTGACTGTCTTGTGGATGCGCGAGCCGTTTTCTAGGTCGTTGTGGTCGGGCTTGAGGCTGAACGCCATAGAGATTTCATCAGGCGCGGTTCGTAGAACGCGCGAGTTGGCGATGCTGTGGTCTAATGCGTTCACGCCTGCGCCCTGTCCGCCTTTGGATGTTGATGGCTTGGATGAATTGTCTTCCGATGTTTCGTTATCCTGGGAATTAGCGCTTTTTGATTCAGCAGATCGGTATTCCTGGGGATAGTTTGATCCGCCATCGCCATAGTCATCATTGTTCGAATCTCCGATTATTGTGGTTCGCTCCGTGTTGTATTCGACTACGGATCCTTCTGCGAGTCTTTTGCTTGGTTTGGTTTCGTGGAAGTTGAAGTCTTGCGTTCCTTTATTCTGTTTTGGCAGATCGGGGAATAGCTCCGCAAGTTCTTCCACGTTGGATTTATTGGCGGCGACGTTGCTGTTTATGATTTCCTGAACGATTCGTCTGACTTCTTTCTGCAGGAAGCGTAGTTCTTTATGAACTTGCTCTATTTCATCGGGATTGTCCAGTTGCTTGTAGTGAAGCGCGTCGTGCGCCGGTGGTTCCAATCGGCGCAGATTGCGGTCTGTGTCGTCGTCTGCAGCTATGGTAACCGCTGTCCACGGCAACCAGCCGCCGGCGCCGCGCGCAGGGTAGAAGGGGTTGGCGTTGAACTGGCGGGCGTCGGTTATCAGCATTCCTCTGGTGTTGATATGAGCTGTGCGCTTAGGCGCGGCTTCATCTGTACCGACCCAAACAAGCAACTTTCCTAATTGCTCAAGATTGCCGGAGGCGGCCGTTTCGTAAGGTTCGCTGTCTCGAATAATTTCATAGTAAGAGCGGCACGGATCTTTTGGGGGCAAGTTGTCCATTTCAATGGCAAGCGTCTCTTTGCTGATGATCCGTTTGGATTCGCTTTCGCTGTCCGTGAATGTAACTTTCAAGCGCCCTTGGTGTATGGCGTAGAAGAAGTGCCTCACGCAAGCTTTCGCGGCTTCATCTACCCAATTGCGATAGGCGGTGTTGAAGCCGACGATGAATATGCCGGTTCCGTTTTCGTTCAAACGAAATTCCGGGGGGATTTTTTGCCCAACTATCGGATTGTTGGGTTTGGTTTCTTCGTGGGCTGCGTAGAAGCCGATGTGCTGCAGCCGTCTGCCGTCGCTAGGGGCGTTGTGGCTGACGAGGTGAACTCGTCCTGCGAGTCGTTCCATTCGGCCGCGTATGGCGGTATCCAGATAGCGTGTTGAGTAAAAGACGCAGTTTAGTTCGGAGAGGTTGAAGGGCGCGTTTTTGCCGAAGCCGAAACTGCCGCCTTTTGCGTTGTCAGCGCCTGCGCTTGGCATGCCTTCGCGGATGACTAAGTTATCCCAATTGTCGCCGCGCAGTCCGGTTGTAAAACTGTCTATTATTGATAGGCAGGGCAGGGTTGGGCGATTGAGCAAGGCTATTGCTTTATCATATCTTCGAGTAACGGCGGGTTGGGATTCGATCTCTACGCGGGCGCTCTTGTAGTGTTCTGCCAGTTGCTCGGCTGCGATTAGATCGCGTGGGACTTCGAACATTGAGAAATCGACGCATACGGTATCGAATCCTGGAGTGGGATGGTCTAGGGAGTTTTGCAGCGTTTCGCGCACCATTTTGGTTACGCGGTCAACAGCGAAGCTTTGTTGTCCCGCGCTGTTGCTTTGCTCAGCTCCGCCTGAAGTTGGCGCGAAACGCCAGAAAGCTTTACTCAATTTATGCCTAACTCTTTAGTCATTGCTTGATGAATCGTTTCTGTCGTCGTTTGTCTGCCCTTTTGAGGGCTGTTGCGCTTTATACGCTTTTTATTTGAATTTATCAAGTATCTCGTCCGATGGGTATTCTGAAATTGCAGTGGTTATCAAATTGAAGCCTTCTAGGAAGCCCTGTGTTAGCGAATACGTCACGAGTTATAAACTCATACCACTCAACACTGAGAATACCCGTCCGATGTTTGGATTAGGGTTGTTCGGATATATTCTGATCGGTTGACTTTGACGTCTTCTGCCGCAGTGTTTATTCTCGCTCTGTTCTCTTTAACTCTTGCCTGTGTTTGTTTGCTGGTGTATGTGCGTATGCAGGCTTTGGGCAAGTTATCGGGGATAATAATGCTTCTATTGGATTTAGTCAAAACTTAGTGCTATGGAGTTCCCGCTACGCGAGTAATCATTGATTGCTGCTTTTTTGATGATCATATTTCTGGATTTATTCAGAGCGTACATTGTTGGCGATTTTTGTGTTATGATTGCATCAGGATCTATACCGATTGCTTTACTTTAAGGAGCAAGTGAAATGGCTGAAACATTTACTCTCAAGGTCAACGGCATCGAGATGCAAATGGAGCATGAGAAGGTGGTGGCTCACGATATACTTGAGCTCGCGGAGAAAGAGGGAGCCATTCCCGGCAAGCCCGAAAACTACTTGTTGGATGGGGACAAAGGACGCTATGGCCGGAATGACTGGGTAAATCTGTCTGAGGACAGCGTGTTCATTACACTTCGCGACGCTCCTACGCAGGTCGCGTAAGTCTGTATGTGAAGGGATGAAAATGCCTCAAAGCGTTGATCGGGTGCGCGCCGAGCTGGAAGCCTTGGGCCATAAGACTACTGAATTCGATAGTCCACACGGCAGGGTGGTCGCCTTTGATTACGAAATTCAAGCGGGTTCTCACAAAGGCGAGGCAGTTCGAGTGGGCGTCAGCTTTCAAGAGGAGGGATACCCTGAATATCCCCCGCATTGGATACATGTATCTCCCCCGATAGATGATGGAAAGGGGGGCGCAGTGCAGTCCTATACCGGACCGGATGATATGACGTGGCTTGCTATGAGCAGACCGCCCGGCGGCTTTTGGGATCAGTTGCTGACGAAACATATGCACAACTACATATCTGAGCACCTGCGCCGAATATGGAGCGATGTGTGAGATACGAAGCCGCCTTTACTTTCGATGCAGATCAAATTAGTAGCAAACACCTTCTGCAGCATTATTGGAATGATGAGCGGCAAGAAGACATCTGCTTCGCTCTTTGGCGTCCGTCAACCGGACGGGCTCGTTTCACTGCTTTGATTGACCGCATCATTTTGCCAAAAGCGAAAGAGCGCTTATTGCACGGCAACGCCAGCTTCGAGCCGCAGTACTTGGCGCGGGCTATAAGAGGGGCTGTTCAGCAAAACGCGGGCATCGCTCTAATGCACAGTCATCCTAGTTCAGGATGGCAGGGAATGAGCGGCGCGGATGTCGAGGCTGAACGAGATGTAGCGGCATATCCTGCGGGGGCTACTGGATTACCGTTGCTCGGCTTGACGCTTGGAATCGACGGTTATTGGAGCGCAAGATTCTGGGAAAGAGACGGCAAGCGGATGCTCCGCCGATGGTGCGACAAAGTGCGCATCGTAGGCCCCGGGCAATATCGGATACAGTTCAACGATAATCTTGCGCCTCCGCAACCTAGGCGGGATGTTCTCCGAAGAACCTATGACACTTGGGGCGCGCAAGCGCAAGACATTATATCTCGCCTAAATGTAGGCATTGTCGGCGTCGGCAGCGTGGGCTGCATAGTGGCGGAGTCTATGGCGCGCATCGGCGTCGGCAAAATTACGCTGATTGACCCCGACAGAGTAGAGCGGCATAACTTGGATAGGCTGCTTTACGGATCTGTCAAAGACGTCGGCAAACTCAAGGTAGATTTGGCGGCGAAGGCGTTTCGGCGAAATGCCACAGCCGAAAAGATTCATATCGACGCCTTGCCGATTTCAATTCGGGATAAGGCGGCGTACAAGGCGGCCTTAGACTGCGACGTCATCTTCAGTTGCGTTGACAGGCCGTTGGCGCGCGATGTATTGAACTTTATCGCGCATGCGCATCTGATTCCTGTTATTGACGGCGGCGTAGCCGTGGAGACGGATAGGAAGAAGGATACTCTATTTTCGGCGCATTGGCGCGCGCATACCATCACTCCGTATCATTGCTGCCTGCGCTGCAATGGACAGTACAATACGGGTATGGTGACTGCTGAACTAGACGGCTCTTTGGACAATCCGTCTTATATCAATAATTTGCCTTTGGATGAGCGCGATAACAACCAAAATGTATTCCCTTTCAGCTTGAGTGTTGCGGGCATGGAAGTTAATATGATGCTTCGGTATTTGCTGGCGCAGGATTGGTGGCCGCCGGCAGCGCAGCAAGACTACCAGTTCGTCGCCGCCAAAATGGGCGTTATCAACGAAGAGTGCCATCCTTATTGCTCGTTTCGTCCGCGGCGCGCGCAGGGCGATTTGGAAGAGCCGCATTACCTGGTTGATGAGAGCAGGGGAGACGCTCGGTTCAGCTGGGGCGCTATCCATAAGAGAATTACTGATATTCTTCGGTTCCGATAGCCTATTTTACACACAGGGAAAAGGGGCGCTGACTTGGTGAACAGCATTAGTCCGTTAGAAAAGCTTCGCGTTAGAGTAGAAGCGTTGCTAAACAGGTTTGAGCGGAACCAGAATGAGAGCAATCTCCTCGCCGGAGTGGAAGCGATTGTGCTTCCTGCTCTAAATGACGTGGTGTCGAATGAATTTATGCCGTTCAAAGATCGACACCTTGTAGGCGGCGGCGATGATGGCAAGGCACTTGTTGTTCACTACACTAAAGTCGATACTGTCATCAAGATGTTCCGCGACTACATAGAGAATGAGCGCAGTTATCTGCGGCTTTATGACACGTTTCATTTCAATGATCCGGATGAAGGCAAGTACCTGATAAATATGTTAGATATAGATAACTATGCGGAACTAAAGGCTCTGATAGGTGATAAGTCACCTTGCGCCTATGTGTCTTCGTTCATAATTCCTGATGCTTCGAGGCAATCCAAGGGCGTTAATGATCGAGATAACCTTGTATTCTGGCGAACCTACGGTCGAGAAGGCACGGGATGTTCCATAATGGTGGAAGTGCCTGCTACCCGTTTGTACAAGGTCAAATACGGCATAGATAAGAAAGAGGCGTCGCGTATAGCTGATAAAATAGAAGAAGTGCTGACATCTCAAAAATCCATAATAATGGAAGCGGTAAAGCCCATAATGGATGTCTCATTCGATTTTAAGGGAAGATTGGATTACGCGTTGTCTGAGGAAGTAGAAGCTATGCTCTATTTGTACAAGAGTACGTACTACAGATATGAAAATGAGGCTAGGATGATAAAGACAGTTCCGTCCATCAAAGCGATGGGCGATGAGATCTGCTTCGATGACAATTCAGGCGCAAAAGGGATACGACATTATTACAATGATGCGAGTTTGTCTGCGCGTAATCTGCTGACAACCCGCAGCGTTATTACTCTTGGACCCTGCGTTCCGGACAAAGAGAACATAGCCTATTATTTGGGGCATTTGAAAGAGAAGTCCAGGCTGGTTGGACCCAAAATCTGCCAGTCAGAGGTTTCGTATCGCAGTTCATCTTGACTTTGTCTTTTCTGTTGACTGCTTCAAGCCCCGACAGCGCCGCATTCTTTGTTGAATTCCGCATTTCCTATCGCTAGGATATAGTTATGCTTCAGGTTGCCCGCCTTTGATTTTGGGCGGGCGCGTGAGCCGCTTCTTTGGGATTGTAGGGTCGGTGAAGAGGATGAGAAGCGTATCCGTACGTTTTCGGACTGCAGCGCTCGCCGCCGTTTTTGTTCTGGGCGCGCTCGCCATGGGCGTCTGGTCGTCTGAAACATTCGGCGTTCCCGCGCAGGGTTCCGACGATCTTATCCCTACGCCTACTCTTGGCCCCGAAGGCTTCGGCCCCGTGTTCCATGAGCATCCGCACGACGGACACGGACATTCTCACGACGAGTACGAATGGTGGGTTATCGGGGACGACGGCGCTGCCGCGCGCTATGAGGGCGGCGGGCGCACTCACTGGCACAAGCATCCTGCGGGCGGCGAGGATTCGGAGCCTGAAATACTTGCCGGCGGCGAGTGCAGGACTTTCGGCGGCGGCGGTTCACTTTTTCATTCCATATTCGTTGACGGCGGCAACGCGCCGCTGACTTATGAGCTGACGGACTCGACGGCGGAGTAGTTCCGATTGAAACGCGCTGGTACGGCGGGGACGCCTCGGTGGGCAATTGGGCGTATGCGCTGGACGGGCTGACACAGACATTTCTCTCGCTGGAAGACCATGTATGGCAGGAGCCATATTATACGTCGCCGGAGGGCGGGGAGCGCGTTAGGTTTTCGGATCAATACGGGCATCGCGTAGAGCATGAGGGCGTTTATGCGCTGACGCTTGATCCTGACGAGATTAGGGGGGACGGGCGCTGTCACTGGTTTGAGCTGACTGTGCGGGACGCGGACGGCGATACGGCTGTGGCGCGGCTTGGATTGAGCGTAGGCGTTAAGAGTGTGGCTGACGCTGATGATGCGCCTACTGCGATCCGACTTACACTGTAACGCCGACTTATACGGCAACCGCGACGATTCCTGCTGCGCCTATGGAGGCGGCGTTGGTCGTTCCGGATACGCCTACGGCTACAAGTACGCCTGAGACGGCGGCGCAGTCGACTTGTTCTTCGTCTTCGCAGCCTCGTCAGCTTTCGTTTGGCTGGACTACCGAATCTCTTTCTAGTGGCTCCGGAAGCAAAAGTTTCTGCTTGGCGAACCCGCGGAGCAGATTAGTTCTTTCCATTACAGATACTTCAGGAAATCAGTTGTCGTCTGATTACGGGATAGAATTAGGGGGTAGATCGGCAAGTGGGTCTGCTCAGTTAACTATGGATTTGGACGCGGGCAGTTATACTCTTCGCATTAGGGGCCCCCAAAGTTTTAGCGGTTGGGTAACGCTTATTGTACATTCCGTTACTGCAGTTTCCACGTTGACGCCGACGCCTACCAAGACCGCTACGCCTACGGCTACGGGGACTGCTACTAAAACTCCGACGCCTACTTGGACTCCTACGGGGCCAACTTTCACGCCGACGCGGACTGCCACTCGCACGCCTACGATTACTCGCACGCCTACGGCTACCGGCACATATGCGCCGATTGTACATAGGCATGGTCATTCAGGTCACGATGAGGAGCGAAGTGTTACTCATCATGATCATACTCACAGCAGTTTTAGCTGGTATCGTTGGAGCACAGGGCGTTACGGGACGAATACGCCTACTCCGACTCCGCGCGCTTTTGAAATAAGCTCTAACGCTTTTCATTGGCATAAGCACGACAAGCCCAACGCGGATTCTACTCCAAGCCTGATTGCCAGTTATGGCGGTTACAACCTGTCTCGTAATCCATCTGTGTCTTTTGTCAGTCGTTACGGCAATAGTCAAAGCTATGTGATAAATGATGGGAATCGGCCGGTCAGGGCTGAGCTTATTGGACCCGACGGCAGTGTAATTCGCGGCTCGGTTCGATCTAGCCAGCCCCACAACGCGACGAATTGGAAATGGGTGTTGGAGGGGGTTTCGCTGACGAGTCCTGCCGACTACATTACAAATCGTATTTGGCATTGGAGTTATTCTTCTTCGAATCACGGGAGAGTGAGTATTCCGTTTTCTAATGCTGTATGGATACAGGATTACTGATCCATACAGCATTAGGATCAACGGGCCGCGTTACACTAGGGGTGATGGCCGTCGTTACAGTCTTACATTGAGGCTTACGGACGCTGATGATGATGTTAGAGATTATCGGCTTAGCGTTCGAGTTGTAACTGCAACCCCGACGCCTACCTCAACGCCGACGGTTACTCCTACGCCGACGCCGACTGCGACGTCAACGCCGACTTATACGCCTACGGTTACTCTCACGCCGCGTCCGCCGCTTTTTAGCGTGGATAAGCCGAACCCGCTTGAGGGTCAATCCGTGACTTTGAGCGCGGACAAGCCTTCCGATAACGCGCATCACGGCAACATTAGCGAGGCGCGTTATCAGAGGTGTGATGCCGCGGATGAGGCGGATTGCAGCGTTTGGCATAGCGCTACGAAGTCCGGCGAGAGTTATTCCAGTCCGATAGCTCGGTTTTATCGCGCCACGGTTAAATACGCTTCCGGCGCATGGTCGGGCGTTAGCGCCGCGATAAAGGTAACTTGGCATGCGGCTACGGTTACATTCAGTTCGACGTCTCTTTCTTTGATGGAGAGCGAGGGCGTTCAGTTGCAGAACGGCTCTAATCCCGAAAGCCTTTTTGCGCATGACGGATTTCTCTATGGACTCAGCGGCGGGGATTGGAAGTTGCATAAGATCAATCCTGCTACGGGCGCTACTGAGGATTTGGGTGTGCTGGGCGGCAAGGCTAGTGATGCGCTTGCGAATAGCGAGTCGACTAACGGGGCTGCGGTTGTGAACGGCAATCCGTATGTGCTGTCTTTTAGGGGAAGTCCGCGCGAAGTCTATCTTAACAAGATAGATATGTCTAATAATGAAGTTTCCGATAGGGTTAAGATAACCGAGTCGGACGGGAGCGCGTTTACGAAGAGGTTGCATTCGGTTGTAAGTGATGGAGCTACGCTGTGGATAATTATTAGCGACCGTTTGCGCAGCGTTGATTTAACTACGGGCGTGGCTTCGGCAGGTCGGACAATCCCTGGGTTAGAAATAGCTTCGGTACCCCGTGGGCAACTGCATCGTCTGCCGCCTGCGGCGGCGTATCGCGCCGGGCAGATATACGCGTTCTACCGCGAGCCTACTAGGGGTTGGCGCTTTAAGCCGACGGAAGGCGGCGCGACGCGTCTTAACGTTTATGGCGCTTACGACTCTGCTGAGACGCTCGGCGGCGTTATGTACGGCGTGTCGGGCGGGCGTCTGCATCGCATTGATCCTGAGTCCTGATATGGAGGTTGAAGGCGATATAGCGGTATTGGGGTAAATTCTTCGAACGCTATGCTATGGATTATATCTTTGGGATGATGGGGTTGGTACTATCGGATTTATCCGCGTTAGTTACGAGAGGAAGAAGCGAGGTGAGGCATGGCGCGAATTAAGACAAGTGTAGTGCGGAAGGTGGGGTTGTTTCCCGCGTTGGCGTTTGCGCTGGCGGCGCTTGCGCTGTTCGGTGGCGTGGCTTTGCAGGCCGCGCCTATGGTGTACGCCGGCGTAATCCAGCTGTCCGATGAGATGGGCTTCGGCGGCGGCGAGGGCGTTGGCAATCTGTTCGGGGACGGCTTTGAGCTGCTTGAGGCCGGCGGGCAGTCTGGCAATAGGTGGCATAACAGCTTCGGGGTCGCGAAGTCTTACACATTGGAGTTGGACTCCAATCCGAACAATGGGACGCCGGCGAGTCTTAACGCCGCGGTGAAGGCTGTGATTTCCGTCGAAGACGTTACCATTGACGGCATGGCTTACGATGGAACGGCACTTAGCACAAGTACGCCTGATAAGTCACCGCAGATGATTCAGGTCTGTTTGGGTGCATGCTCTAGCGATTCGGACTGGGGCGATGAGGTCACCATCTACTTCGCCACTACTGCGACGACTGTCTCGAGTACGGCTGTGTACAAGTGGGACGACCCTCAGACTATCAAGGTTCGCGCGCGCGACGATGATTACGATGATCTGGGCGGTGAGAAGCGGACTCGGATCAGGCATAAGTTCACTAATTACAGCGCGCTTGCGGATCAGTTCCTTGTGGTGGCGGTCACGGATGACGACACTCGTGGGATTGGTCTATCGGCCGCCAGTATAGGCGGCGATTCGTCTGCAGGCTGGACGCAGGCGGTTAACGAAGGCACAAGCGGCGATACATATATAGAGCTGGATGTGGACTTGGAGTCGCGTCCGCAGATTGGCCCCGTTAAGCTGACGCTTACCGGCGCTCAGGACGGCAAAGACCCGGACGACGACTTCAGGTGGGCTAAGAAGCCTGTGGGGGCGTGCAGTACAGTATCCGATTCTGTGTGGCAGTCCAGCGGCAGTACGGTCACCCTCGCCTACAACAAGTCTAGCAATGAGTGGAATACAGCGCAGAAGATATGCGTTCAGATTGACGACGACCAAGTGGATCATGCGACTGCCGAAGTGGTTGTGCTGACCTTTACGGCTTCAGACGATGATCCCACTAAAAAGACGGACTATGGCTCGGGATTCGTTAAGAGTTCCACGAGTCCCGGCAGCTCTTGGACGCCTGCATGGTCTAGGAGCAGCGTTACCGCGCCTACGAGCGTCGTTAGCGCTACATATACCATCACGATCGCTGATCAAGACACCGCGGGTATTAAGTTGAAGGGTAGCGGCGGCACTGAGATTAGCGGCACGGGGATAACGGTCAGCGAATAGAGCGCTGGCTGGGATCTTTTGCTCTATGGCTGCGCGGGTTTGGGCATCGTTCCTTGGGCGCTGCATTGGCGCAATCGCGGCGATTGCGGCGCTGGGATGCTTTGCATGGGCGGCGTCCACTAGCGCCGCCCAGCGCGAGGCAGGCTACCGTGCGCAACTCGGACTAGTCGACAATAGTCAACTGCTGAGTATGGCGTTGCGCGAGTCCGGCGGTATGCCGGCGGAAGGCGATGAGTTGCCGGCGGAGCCTATTCCTACATCGGTGGAATACGCCCTTTTGCTTGCGAGCATGCCGCTTATGCCTGTAGAGGTCGCGCTGTCCGTTGTGATGCCCGAAGGCGAGCCCGACGCTTTTGAGGTTGATCCTACAACTGTGGAGTTCGCGCCTTCTGCTTGGAACACGCCCGTCTCTATTAGGGTGAGCGCGATAGACGACGACTATGACAACCCGGACGATGAGCGAGCTGGGACTATTCTGCACAGCGCGTCCGGCGGCGGTTACAGCGATATTTCCGCTTCGCTATCTGTCGTGGTACAGGATGACGATGAGCGCGGCTTAGCCTTGAGCGCGTCGTCGGTGGCACTCAGGAATAGGGGGCAGGGGCGTTATGAGGTGGTGCTGACGAGTCGTCCTTCTGACGACGCCACTGAGATACATATAGACGGCGGCGGGGATTTGCTGCTTATGGGTTCGGCGGGCGGAGGGTTTGCGGACGAGCTGACGCTTTCGTTTGAAGCGGATAGTTGGGCCACGCCGCAGCCTGTGTTTGTGCGCGCTGACGGCAGGTTTAGGGCTAGGGCTTCGCATATGTTCTCGCTGCCTCATGTGGCGCACAGCGAGGGCGAGTACAAGGATAATGAGGTTTCTCATCACCTTGAGGTGGTGTTGAATATAGTTCCTACGCGCACGCCGGTTCCCACGGCTACGGCGACTTTGACGCCGGCTCCGGCGCAGACTGAGCCTCTTACGCCTACGGCTACTGCGTCCGCCACGCCTACGTTCACTCCTACATTTACGCCTACTCCGACGCTAACCGGAACGTCGACTATGACGGCTACCGCTACTAAGACGAGTACGGCTACGCCGACTTTCACTTTGACGCCTACGGTTACATATCCTCCGGTTGACTATAAGAATACATCCACGCCTTGGCCTACTAAGACGGCTACCGCCACGGCTACTGAGATGCCTGCGTCCACTAAAACGCCGTTGCCGACTGAGACGCCCGCGCGTACTAAGACGGCTACTATGGCGGCGGCGATTACGGCTACGACTACATTGGTTTCCACTGAGACGCCGACGGCTACGGCGACTATCGCGCCGACGGCTACTCCGACGGTTTTGATTGTCTTGCCGGTCGTTCCGTCTATGGAGCCGACTGCTACTGCTACTTTTGTCCCGACTGAAACGCCTATGTCGGCTGTAGTGGCTCCGCCTGAGTCTGCGCCGGCTATTGCGCCTACCGCTACTAGCGCGGTGGAGTTGGAGAATGTTGAGCCGACGGCTACGGCTACCGTCGTGCCTGAGTCTTCTGAGCAGGCGGGGAATGACTGGTTGACGTGGGGCTTGATAGGCGCTGCGGCGGTGGCGGTGTTTGTAATAGTGGGATTAGCGTTTGCGGCTAAGGTTGGCGTTCTGCCTGAGTTGGGATGGAGGATTTTGGGATGGTTGCGCTAAAGATTTTGGCTGCGCTGGCGCTGGCGCCGCTTATGGCGTTGACTGCAGGCGTTGCGTTGGCGCAGACGCCTGCGGATGAAGGCTTTGACGGCATAATAGAGATATACCTAGAAGGTTCCGATATGCCTGCGGATCCGGATGATGAGCTCATCTTGAATGATGGCGAGACTGCAGGCGTTCCTGTGGAATCGGGGGATAACCGGGGCGGCGCTGCGCCTTGGATGGCTGATGTGGCGTGGGCGCTATACTTCGCGGCGGTGTTTGGAGTGATGTTTGGAGTAGGCGCGCTGATTGGTCGTCGGATGGTGGGCATCGTTTTGCGAAGGGGGCGGCGCAGCTGAGCGTGCGCCAAAAGAGTTTGCGTGATTGCGCGCTATATGGCGCTGTTGGGAGTGTGTGAATGCGGCAGTTGTCGTTTCCTGAGAGATTTATGCCTCCGGTTAGTTTCGTGGGTGATAACAAATTCGAGCTGCATTATCATCTGTGGGTTATTGAGGATGACGGAACTCTGTATCCGACCGTGGAGTATCGCAAAGATGATAAGTTTCGGATGGTGGCGCAGGCTAAGCGGGCGGCGCTTAGATACGGCTGCGATCCTAAGAACGCTATGGCGCGGGCGTGCGACTGTTAGCTTGGGGCTGGCCGTCGTGTGAATGGTTGGAGGGAACGATGCTGCTGAAAGAGACGTGGAGCCGGCAGTGCGATTGCGCGGGCAAGTTGGCATGGGAGAATTGGATTTTCTTTTCTTATGCCGTCTTGGTTGTGAGGATTTGGATTACGGGCGATTCCGGAAGAGAAGCGCATATAGAGTTTCTGCCGGTTATATCTTCGGAATTCGGTCTTAACGTCTTTTATGTAGCGCTGGGAATCGTTTGCTGTTTAGTCATGTATTTCGGCGCGTATATGACTGAGTTTCGGTGCGACGCTTCGGGACACGGCGATTTTTCTGATGGGAATGATGTAGAATAGACACACGTTTGAGCAAAGTGGAAGGGGCGTTATGACAGTTCAATCAGCGGCGTCTAGCGCGAAGCGACGGTTTAACGTCGATGAATATCGCCTTATGGCTGAGTTCGGCATTCTGCCTGATCGTGTAGAGCTTATAGACGGGCGGATAATGTGGGGAGATAAAGAACGGCGGTTTAGCGTTGCGGAATACCGTCTTATGATGGATGCCGGCATTCTGAGCTCGGATGAGCGGCATGAGCTTATAGATGGCGAGATTATTCGTGTGCCTGTTGATGCGGATTATCGCGCGCGGTGTTTCGAAATTCTTCAAGTTGACGTTTCACTCGATTATTTTAGGCATACGCTTGCGACCGTTGTTATTCGTTCGAATGAGCCTATCCGTTTGAGTGATTACTCTGAGTTGAAGCCGGACGTTGCGCTTCTGCGTCCGTATGCCAATCTTTACAGGGGCGGAGATTCTCATCCAGACGATGTGATGCTGATAGTTGAGGTGTCGCGTCTTGGTGGTGAGTACGATGGGAATATGAAGGTTTCGTTGTACGCTGAGGCGGGCGTTCCCGAACTTTGGCTGATGAACCTGGAAGAGGACTTCATAGTGGGGTTGTCTGACCCTACTGGTTCAGACTATCGCGTGAAACGGCGATATGAGCGTGGGGATCGGATGGCGCCGGCGTTGTTGCCGCGCGCTTTGTTTGAGGTAGAAGCGATGCTTATACCAAAAAGGTGCTATTTCGGGGAAGGCTGATGGGCTTGAAGGCAGGGTTAGGCATTTGGGTGATGGTATGAAAGACGCCGCTCGTTGAATGACTGCCAGCCCTTTGTGTCCATTGCGCCTTTGCGCTAAAATCTTAGCCTAAATGCGCTGCCGCAAACTAGAATTCAGGGGAGAACCTGTATGAGCCGCGCTGATGTCTGTGAAACAATGCAACGGCAAATGGGCGCGCTTTTTGATTGCGCCGATCTCGGGGACTACTATCGGATTCGCACGCCGTATCTGTACCCCGACGGGGATACGATTGACCTTTTCTGCGAGTTTGAAGGCGATCTCATAACTGTGACGGATGATGCGGAGACTATGGGCTGGCTGCAAATGCAGTCCGAAGCGCGGTGCCGCTCGCCTGAGCAAAATCGCCTCATACAAGACGCCTGCCAAACGCACGAGGTAGAGTTCTTTCGGGGGACGCTGCAGGCGCGTTGCGACACTGAGGACGACTTGTCGGACGTCGTTAACCGCGTGTCTCAGACTGCGGTACGTGTGTCCGACCTATGCTTGACGCTGCGGGATAGCGGCGGCGCGAGCGATTCCCTAGATTAAGCTATGGAGTCTTATCGTCTCCGTTTTGGCTCTGACGCCTTCGCTTGTCTGCTCGACTAGCCCCATTTGTCTCAGCGCGTTAAGGTCGCGTGTAAGGGTCTGGATTGTGATGCCTGAATAGGCTTGTGCCAGTTCTGGGGTCAGCGTAGGAATTTCGCTTCTGTGAACTGGCTTCGGCATTAAGCTGTGCGCTAGTTTCATGCGGCGTTCCGATGTAGGGCCGGCTTTGTTTTGGAACTGCGCTCGGATGTAGCTTGCCCACATATCCCGCCATACTCGTTGTAGCATGTATTCAATCTGTTCTGATAGTTCGTCCACGAAACCCCGTAGCGCGTAGAGCAGAAATCCGGTAACGCCGCTGATCGCTTTGCTGGAGGCTTCCAGCCGGCGGTAGTATTCCGCCCTGGTTTCGTTGTAGAAGTCGCTCAGCAGATGCGTTGCGGTTTCGGGAATGCCGCCGGCGAGCATGATGTGATGTTCCAGCAGTCTTGCGGTTCGTCCGTTGCCGTCCGCGAAGGGGTGTATCCATACAAGATACAGATGCGCGATTATGGCTTTCAGAATGGGAAGCGCGAGCTTTGGGGCGTCCAGCTGCGTTTCATACATTTCGTCAAGCCATTCGCAAAGTCGCTCGACTAGGCGCTCGCATTCGGCGGCGGGCGGGCATAGGTAGTGCCCTACGCCTACCTCTATGCTGCGTATTTCGCCCGGCACTATGTCTTCGTCTAGCTCAAGCCGCGCCAATACCATTGCGTTTAATCGCTTTATCCACTCGGCGTTCAATGGTAGGGGCTTGGCGGCGTATATGCGGGCGGTTATCTCTTGGTAGCTGTCTAATATGTTTTGGACTTCTATGCCTAAGTATTCTTTGGACGGCGGGAGCCTCAGTTCACCCTTCGCAAGCAAGGCTACCTGCTCCGCTGATAGGGTATTTCCCTCAATGGCGGTGGTGGCGCGCGCGCCTCGTTCTAGGAAGACTTGTCTCAGTTCGCTTGCGTCGTCCGGCGTCATTGGCAGACTGGCGATAAACTCGCATTTGGCGCAGGCGTCTGACAGCAGCATCCAGAAGTTTGGCGGCGCTTGTCTTAGGTCTAGCGTGAATGTTATCCACGGATGGGTTGTGTCTGTTCGCATGATTTAGTGCTTGGGAGTGGGGTTGTTGGATTTGTGGGGATTATAGCATAGGGCAGGGAGAGCGGCGGCGCTATTTGGATTGGCGCAGGGGGTCTATTTCGGCGCGCAGTTCGCGAACCTGCGCCTCTGCGGATATTCTTGCCTTGAACTCTTCATAGGCTAGTTTTTCGGCTTCGTGCGCCGCCTTCTCCGCTTCAAGGAAGTTCAGCCACTTGCCTGTTGCCGAGTCCTTCACCCAAAACCTGTCCCCGCGTTTGTAGAAGTCCAAGTTCAGCGTTTCGCTGTGCGCCCATATGTCCCCGTTGGCGTCTATGTGAGTTGGATACGGATTATATTTGCCGTTCACTAGCCGCTCGCCGATGAGCGGCTGTCCGTACAACTCGCCGCCCGTTGGGTCAAAGTGCCAGTATTCCTGCGCGCCTATCTGCTCGTAGATGTCGCGCTTGGTTGTGAGGTCGCTTATCGCCGTGCTTTCCGTCGCTATTTCTAGTATGAAGTCGGGCGGCTTGTCCCATTGCCGGATGCGGTAGCCGTTTTGCTTGATGACGGCTTGGGTGTCGACGTTAAAGACTACATAGTAGTCGGGTGCGATGCGGGCGTTGGGGACGTTTACGTCGTCATAGATGATGTAGCTGCGCCCGGCTACCAAGACTGAATCGGCTTGGGACTTAAAGCGTAGTCTTAGCACGGAGCCTATGTCTTCTATGACGGGGTTTTGCAGCATGCCGTCTTCGACTATTGGGGGATCCGGGATGAGTTCGCGTATGCGCTTGATAGGGGAAGTTTGTGAATGGTGGCTATCGGTCATGGCGTATCTCCAAGGCTGCGCTTATGCGGCGTGTTCGTTTGTGTTTGAGCGCGGCATTTGCGCTTGATAGATGATTTATTGTTCTGATACGCTTGTAGTTAGTGGACGGCGTTGCGCGGAGTTGAAGGCTTTGCCGCGACTGCACTGTCGGCGCTTATGGCTTGAGCGCTTTTAATGCAAGCCTCCATTTTCTTCCTGTTGTGTGAAGATAGATACTTTTAGTATGGAATGGGATAGCGCTGATATGATTGCTCAAAATGGATGGGATCCGCGGCGTAAGGCGATTGTGGATAGGGAGTATGATCTTCAACGCGCCGGTGATGCGCGTACATCCGCGATTATGAACTGCAGTGAATTTAGATGCGTGACTTGTTGCTTCATTTACGGCCTCAGGGATTTCGGCTTGACTTCGCGTCGTGATCTTCGCAGGCTGAATATCGCCAGAGACGCATGGCGTAAGGCTATTGCGAAAGTCTGGCGAGCCGAGTTCTTGCGGTACTGATATTGGATGATTGAATGAATGACTACCGCGTCGACGTATTTTACAGCGAAGAAGATGAAGGCTATATCGCTGATATGCCCGCTCTCGCTTTTTGCTCCGCTTTTGGCGCAACTCCGGAGGATGCGCTCCGTGAGCTGCAGGTCGCTAAAGATGGATGGTTGAAGGCGGCTGCTGAGTCCGGCAAGTCAATTCCACCTATTCAAAGCTCGTGTCCCGCAAATCCGTCCGCAGGTTGAAGGCAGTGGTTGAGTTCTGCGAGCCGCTGCCTTTGTTCATTGTATTGTGAAACGGGCGCGTTCTATACAATTTTTGAGCGTTTCTATCTGATGCGCGATTCGTTTCATCTGCGTTTTGTGGCGCAAGGGTATAACTACCCTAGTGTGCATAATTATCGCATCTGCGCCAATCCTAGCGGCTTAAAATTCAGCGATATGACGCAGATGCTCGCCATATCGCCGGTTTGACGTTGAATAAGTGGTTGTGAGTTAGGGTTAGTCGGCTATGCGCGCTTTTCCCTCATTCTCGTCTAATCGTCTTCGGATGCGACGGCGTCTGACGCTTCGCGCAGTTCGGCTGATCTGAACTCCTGGGCGTGAGTCGTTATGTCTCTTATCTCAGGTATTTCTTTGCCTGCCGGCACTCCGTATTCGGGGAACCTGCGCGCCGCAGGCAATACTCTTCTTTCAAGGGAGCCTGCGCCTCTGTTGAACGCCGTCACCGCGCCTTCAAGCGAGTTTCGCATCCGCGCCATATGCTCCGCGAACGTGGTTATGCGTTCATAGATTTCCTGTCCCAGCTTGGCGATGTTCGCCGCCTCTTGGTTCAGCTGCGCCTCGCGCCAGCCGGCGTGAACCGCTTTTAGCAGCGCCACAAGCGTATTGGGCGTGGCTATGATGACGTTGCGTTCCAGCGCCCAGTCGGACAGCTGGCGGTCAATCTCGAGCGCGGCGGTGAGCAGATACTCTCCGGGCAGAAACATCACTACGAAGTCGGGCGATCGTTCGAATATCTGGTGATACGATTTTTTGGACAGGTTTTGGGCTCTGTCCCTGACTTGCCGCGCGTGGCGGGTTATTTGCTCTTCGCGTTGTTCATCGGTGTCCGACTCCACTGCGGCGAGATAGGCATCCATAGGCGTTTTAGCGTCCACTACGATGGTTCGGTTGTTGGGCATTCGCACTACCATATCCGGGCGGTCGCGGCTGCCGTCTTCGGCCGTTACGCTGACTTGCTCTTCGAAGTCGCAGTAGGGCTGCATGCCCGCTAGTTCAACTACGCGCCGCAGATGTATTTCGCCCCAGGATCCGCGCACTTCGGGGCGTCTTAGCGCGGATGAGAGGTTTCGGGCTTCGGCGGCTAGGCTGTTGTTGTTTTCCTGCAGCGCTTTGATCTGTTCGGTTACGCTGCCTTCCGACTTGTTGCGGGCTTCCTCTATGCGTTTGAGTTCATCGGACAACGGCTTGATCATGTCGCCTACGGCTTCTTTGCTGATTGTGAAGTCCTTGTTCGCTTGGGTTACAAGCGCGCCTATCTTTTCGTCCGCCGTCTTCATGAAAGCGTCGTTGTTCTCTTTGAGGACGTCGTTGGCCATAACCTTAAAGCTGTTGAGCATTGTTTTTTCGAGGTCTGACTGGTCTGCGATGCGCTGGTTGGCGGCGTCGAGTTTGGCGCGCAGGTCGGCTATTTCGGAGACGGACTCGCCGCCGGCTTTTGCGTTCTGGGAGAGAATGAACCAAACTACGCCGGCTCCCGCCGCTGCGCCTATGAGAAAAGCCAGGATGTATTCCATTAGTTAGCTCCTTTTGGTTTGTTGTTAGAATGCTTTCGTTTCGCGCGCTATATGCCCTAGGGTTTGGGTTATATCTTTATTAGGGCGGTGGCGAGGTTTCGCCGGCGGGCTTTAGCTTAACGCTTAAAGGGCTTGCGCCTTTCCCGCGCTTGGACACTCCGGTCAGTTGAAAGCCGATAACGTTGCCGTCGGCGTCAACTTTTGCCATCGCCTTGCCGTCTTGGGTGCGAACCATATCGCCGTCCCCGTCCGCAAGCGCTACATACAGAAAATCGCCCTCGCCGTCCCACCATACGCGTATCTGTTCGGGCCGCATGCCGTTCCTTTCTACTTCACAGGTTTCTTTTCGTAGTATAGCCTGTGGTTCTAAAATCGTCATTATCATTAGGTTTGGAACTTTCTGGAGATTAGGCTTGATACGCCTACAAACTTTGAGTATGATGGTTTCAGAGTCGGGCGGGACTCCCTGTGGGAGTCACATCTGACTCTTTGATTTTATCCTTCTCCCTGCATCTTTCGTTGCAACGTCTTATGGGCATTCTAGCGGCTTGTGGCTGTTCTACCTGCGTCTAACTCTGACTGCAGCGCCTATGTTGAATGTAAGCGCCGGCGTATGCTACCTTTGCGGCTGGCAAAGGACACTGAGAATGTCTAATCAACGGATCTTTCAGTTTGACGACCCGGACTCGCGCACGCGCAGCGGCGCGCTCAACGTGGTGTACGCCAAGGCGGAGCGTTCCGAAACCTTTAACCGCGATGTTCTGTTTAGCGGCTTCACTTCAATGAAGGCGCTGACTTATACGTCCAGCATTCCGATGATAGTGGGTTTGTTGGAGCGGTTTGACTTTGAGAGCTTTGAGTGCGTCTTTGGGCATGAGCGGGTTTTGTCTCAGGACGCCGCTCATATCTTGGCGTTTCAAAAGGCGTTGAACGATTGTCTAAACGACGGCTTTGTGGCGGTGAAAGACGCCGCGCGCCGGCAGATTGTCTATGACCTCGCGGCGCAGGGCAGAGCGCGCTTTTATGTGGTCAAAGATATTGTGGCTCACGCCAAGATATACCTTCTTGAGAGCGCTGAGCGCCGCCGTGTAATCGTGGGTTCGGCGAACCTCTCCGAAATAGCGTTTTCGGGCAGACAAGCCGAAACGCTTATAGTCTTCGACGACGATCCTATCGCCTATCAAGACTATGAAAAGCAGTACGAAGCCGTTAGGGACGTTTCGTCAAGCCATGTTGAATTGGAGCGTCCGCCTACCGCCGCGCGGCTGCGGTTGCCGAGTGACATCTCTCTTGCTGAGATCCCGGTGATTAGAGAGGCGAAGCGCAATCCCAAGGGCGCGACGCTCTATGTTCCTCCACGAACTTCTGAGGAGGTCTCTTTCGGCCCGCCTGCGGTTGTAGAAAAGGTAGAGCGAATACTGCCTGTGGTGAAGAAGGGTCTTGCGGGCGTTCCCGCGCCCAAGAACGATACGGTTTCTATAAAGCCTAAGCAGGCGGAGCAGATAGTTCGGATAGCGTTGGAGCGTCCGGAAGACGGCGTTCCGCAGACATATATGAGTTACGAAGGCGGCGGCTTTTCGCTTTCGGGCAAAGATATGTCTCTTGACGCGGATGCGGACGACGTCCGAAGCGACGTCCACAATTGGCTGGAGTTCTTTCAGAACTACGAGCGGGGCTTCAAGGGCGATGTGGCGCGGATGCAGCGGGACTACTTCACTTTTATGAGTTGGTTTTACTACTCGCCGCTTCTGTGCGACTTGCGAAACGCCGCGCTGCGCCGCAATTCGTTTAGCTTCAGCCAGCCGATGTTCGCGCTGCTTTACGGTTCAAGCAACTGCGGCAAGACCAGCCTTATCAAGACGCTGATGCAGTCTATGTTCGCGCAGCCGCACGACTTGCCTACGTCCGAGTTCGTCGGCAGAAAGTTGAGCGCGCTTCAAGCGTCGTACAAGCGCTTCCCCGTGGTGTTTGACGATGTTGAGAAAAGCCGGTTTGACAGGCATGGGCCTGAGATCATAAAGAACGATAGGATTCCGGCGGTGGAGTATCCCTGCTTCGCGCTTTCTATGAACGCTGAAGCCAAAAGCTTTAAGCCCGAAGTGATTAATCGCTGCCTGATGATATACACGCGTACGTCGCTGCCCAACAATGAGATTGCGGCGATGAGGGACTTGCAGAAGTCGGTGGCTCGGATACAAGATGAGCTGACTACCGGATTGTATCGGGAGTATCTCAAGCGAGCTCTTGCGGCTACTTACGATGCTATTGAAAGCGAGGATGACGGCGCTGACGCGTTGGGGTTGTCGTCAACCGCGCTTGTGGACATATTCGATAAGAACATGCCCGAAGGCGAGAGCCTGCCTGAATGGTGCGCGCCGGTAACGCTGGAGCAGTATCAGCTGAACGCCTTTGAGCGGCCGCGGCTGCAGTTAAAGCAGTTGCTGCATAAAGACAACTACAGCAGGGAGCGCAAGCCTTCGGACGGCAGCTGGACTCTGTCCGGGGACAGCATTCGTGTTCAGGCTCCGATAATGCAGGCGCGAAGCCTAAAGAATGAAATACCGGATTGGCTTTTGGACGACGCCGCGAGCGTGGCGGGGCAGATAGTTCTTAAGAAATATCTTGTGGAGGAGTTCTTGGATGAGCGCGTTAGGCGTCCGTCAATCTGGCGCAATCCGTTTGGCGGGTAAGGTTGGTTCTGTTTAGCCGGGCGGTTGAGTGTCAAATGGGAATGCTGGGAATGGGAGGTTATTGGGTGGCTCTTTGTCTTTACCTTTACTGTAGTTTGTCCTAATTGATAGGTCGCACATTATGTAGCCCCAGTTAATTAGCCTAGATTTTTCTTCGTCGGTAAAGGCATTTAGTCGGGTTCTGATGGAACTAAGGTAGTTGTTCCATTCGTGCTTTATTGTGAATGGATTTGAAGCTGAGTAGTTACGAATATCCGTATTGGTGTACCAAAGGCATCCTTCTTTTTGTTTATCTATTAAGTCACTTACGATCTTCTTTCGTCTAATGGCTCTGGTTTGTTCTAGCGCGGCTTCCATTGGACGCATTATGCGGTGATTGAGTTGTCTTGCATATCTTTTGCCTTTGGTCGGGGGCAGTGGCGCGCTTCCGTCGGACACGAGCATTGTTGGGCAGCGCCGGATGGCGTGAACCCCTAGGTTGTCGTAGGCTCCGCCGTCGGTTAGCGATACTCGGCTTTTTAGGTCGTTTCTGTGAAATAGGTCTGTGAACTC
Organism: Dehalococcoidia bacterium; assembly: GCA_965204605.1. Taxonomy (GTDB): domain Bacteria; phylum Chloroflexota; class Dehalococcoidia; order Lucifugimonadales; family JADFKI01; genus Bin90. The sequence continues at coordinate 1,918,909 of OZ241999.1, read as the reverse complement.
CTCCGTTTTTACAAAAGCGTTGGGGTCTAAATTTATCGTTACGGCTGGGAAAGCGGGTGGACAGGCTGATGAGGCGGCAATCGCTTTTGCTAGCGTAAGGTTGGGAAGTTCAATGTCTCCAAGTCGCCAGGTGTGTAGTCCGCTTTTCGACAGCGTGCAGTTGCGTCCTGTTTCGATATGGGTTGCATTGAATATGAAGTGTGGGTAGTCCGGTAGATCCTGCAGTTTGGATGAGCCGACAAGGTGTTTCTTGTAGCTTTGCTCTAGTTTCCAAGTTCCGGAAATTAGCCCTAGCAGCGCTGCGGTTCGGTCTATGTTGCGACTGCAGAATTGCCATGTTGGGGCGAGGATTTTGTCAACAAAGTTGACCGCAATGTTATCTTGGAAATCCAGATGCGGCCATTGGACTGCTATCAGTCCGGCCAAAATGGATCCGCCTGATACGGACGAAAACTTTCCGATTTCCGGAAGCATCGCCATTTCGTTTAGACGCCAGATAGCGCCTAGATGGAATAGCGTTGCGCGAAACCCGCCGCCTGAAAGGGCAATGCCGATGTCTTGTTGGTTTTCCAATTTGTTGTTCGTGTAGGGTTTGTGATTAGTTTACTATCACGTCTAGAGTTGGACGTCCTGTGTTGTCTAGTCCGACGTCTATTTCGATGGTGCCGTCATTTCTTGTTGTTACGCATTTTCGTTGTCTGTAAGTTCTATTTCTTTTGGAGAATACATTCCAGCCTTGGGTTACGTTATCGTATTGAGAGGTTGCGCTGGTGTCGACGAAGCTCCCGTCTGAAATGACAGTGATGCGTGGATGAAAGTGATTGAATAGGGGGTTGTGGAATCCCGCTTCGCGTCCGTGGTGAGCTGCTACAAGGACATCAGTCCCCTTAATGGTTGATACGAAGTTAGGATTCATTAGTAGCTCTTCCCATGAGGGGGATTCATTGTCTCCTGGGATGAGAACCTTTACCCCGCAATACTCGAGAGCGGTGACGATGCTGTGGTTGTTGATGTTTTCGGTTGAGCATTTGGTGGATTGGAATGTTTTAATTGAAACGTTGCCGGTGTTTTCAGGTAGATCGATTCTGCTTACTGGAGGGACAGGGAATCTATACCTCCGTCTGATTTCAAGGTACTTTTGTAGTTTGGCTTCTGCATCTTGACTGAGTCTTTTGTTTCCGCCTCTAATGACTCTTTCAGTTATGTGTTCCAGAGCCGGAGCCTGAAATGTTATTGGATTTAGTTTGTCGAAGTTGAGTATATCCTCGATGTGATCCAGGTGCGGATGGGTAATGGTTACGTGGTCGAGTTTTCGTACTCCACTCTGATACAGATGTTGGAAGGGGCTGCAGTCCGCGCTTGCGCCCATGTCTATGGCTATCTGTTTGCCGTTAGGGGTTTGTATGTACGCGGCGCTGCCGTGTTGAACGTTCCACATCATGATTTTCAAAGTCATTATTGCCTCTCTTTGCTGTTAATCGTATGTTCGTAAATTACCACTTATTAGTTGGAATTGTCAATTGTAGAATTGGGATGAAGGATAGAAAGGGTGGTTTGTGCAGATATCGACTTTATGAGATTGGAGCGAGTATGGCATTCTGCCGCGCTTTCGGCTGTCTTGATGTTCCCTTGGGCGGGTTATCTATTGTTCTTTATTTGTCCATATATTCATTAATAGTTGAATGTATAAATGCAGTTGCATTTATATCGTTTTCTATACTTATATTTTCTTATTCATATAGATCTGCATTTGTATAGGAATGGATTGATGCCCAAATATCGTAGTCCGCCCTACGCTTTTATGTACAAATGTGTTACTATTTATGTAGGTCATTCGTTTGACTGTCAGGTATTGAACGCTGGCGCAGGTTTTGGAATGCGGCGGAGATGGGATGAAATGACTACGGATTCGGATACGATACATCTGCGCTGCTCATACAATCGAGCGAGCGGCGTTGTTAGCCGGAACGGGTTGCTGATGGCCGTCGCGCCACTTTGCGGCGCTGAATCGGAGCGTATAGTCGCCTGCAGGTGGCTCTGGATGTATTCGCTTGATGATATATGCGCGGATTGTTGCGATATACACGAAAGCATCGATAGGCTAGAAGGCAAAGATGCTTATAACGGCTCTTCGGACGCATTGGCGATTCCAAACAGAAAGGCTCCGGGTCGTCGGCCGAAGCTTGCGCCGGAAGCCGTTCACGAGATTCGGACTCGGCATGAAACCGATAGCGATGCGACGTTTGAAAGTCTTGCGCTAGAAAACGGCGTAAGCGTCTCTACGATACATAACGCCGTTTACGCCGTGGGAGTTTATGGACACGGCGCGTATGCCATAAGCGATTAGTCAATGAGAGGTTGGATATGAGAATAGACCCCAAGGATGTGAGAGGACTTGCGGCGCAGCGCGCGCGTGAAGTGAAAGAGGAGGGGCGAGACAAGGTGCAGGTAACGCCTTATTTGGGCAAAGAGTCCGTTCAGCCTTTGATTGATGAAGGCTTGTCGGTTGAGCTGGTCGGCTGTCTCTGTCCGTTCATTGAAGAGGCGACGGGGGAGGCTTCCTCGGCTTTCTGCGAAGAGGTGCTGCGTCCGGCTATGCGCGGCTGGGGCTTTGACCTACGCATACTTGGTTGCGACGAGTCGGCGGAAGCTTACGGTTGTTAGAGGCTGGGAGAGCGGGGATGGAGATCACGGTTGGATCGCAAAGGATGACAGCTAAGTCCAGATGGTTTCTGGTTAGGCACGGCGAGACGGAGTGGAACAGCGAGGGGCGCGCTCAGGGGCAATCGGACGTTCCGCTAAGCGACGAAGGGCGCGGGCAGGCGGCGCGGCTTTTCGCCGCGCTTTTGCCGATGCGTTTTGACGCGGCGTATTCCAGCGATTTGAGCCGGGCGGTGGATACCGCGGCCTGTATTATGCAGGGCAGAGGCATGCCGCTGGTCAAGATTGAGGCGTTGCGCGAAAAGGGCTTTGGCGAGTGGGAAGGCAAGACGTTCAAAGAGATGCAAGAAAGCTGCCCCGCTATGTTTAAGCGCATGTTCAGCGACGAATCCGCCGACTTCGCGCCTGAAGGGGGCGAGAGCGATCGCGAGCTTTACGCTCGCGTCAAAGCGTGCGTTGACGTTTTACGTCGGCGTCATGCCGCGGGCGGCGATATTCTGGTGGTGGCGCACGGGGTAACGCTGCGGGCGGTTATCACTTCGCTTTTGGGCTTGCCGCCGGAGAGCATGTGGCGGTTTCGGTTTGAAAACTGCGCCGTCAGCGTTGTGAGCGTATCTAAAAGCGGGGCTACGCTTGATATGCACAACTATATCGGGCATATGCGCGGCGTGTTTGAAACTGAGGGGTGAGGCGTAATATGAACACACGAGACGCGGTTAGGGCGCTTAAGAACTCCAGGGCGACGACTTGGCATATCTATTTGCCCGGGGTAGATTGCAGCATGGATTTTGGAAGCGCTCTATGCGGTTGGGCAGAATATCGCATCGAGGAAGGCATAAGCTTAAACTCGTCTTTGGATTTGCTTTGTGTGCGTTCCGTAACGCCGCACGATATTGGCGTGTATGGATGCCTGGGATGTTTCATCCAAGCCGATGTTCTGCTTGCGGGGGACGCTTATGAGCGCGCTCGCGCATTGACGGCTTACAGGCTAGTTGTTGGGGGAGATGGGGATTGCGCCCAATGCGGCTGGCGCATAGATACAAAGGGCGCTGACAAGTATATTCGAGTTGGCGGGTTGTGCTATGCCTGCGCTTATGCGAAAAGCGTAGCTGCCGTTGCAGACGTTCTTTGATTGGGATCTAGGGTTGTAGGGGGGATGCTGACGCAATAGCGTTTAGATGAGTTTGAAAGGGAGTTGTGATGGGGTTGCTGAATGACGCAAGGAAGGGTGATGGGCGAGCGCGCTTTGTGGTCGGAGTTACGGTCGCTATCTGCGCGCTGTTGGGTGTCTCGGCGTTGATGGGTGTGGCGTTTATAGTCTCCGGGCATTGGATATTTTGGGCGTTGGCTTTTGCGATAGCCTCAGTTTGTTTTGTGGCAGTGATGACGCTTTTGGCGTGGTTGGTGAATCTGGTTCGCTATGGTCGGGATGGGATGTGATGGATGTGGCCCCGCCTGAATAGACAGGGTAATAACGGTGGTGGTGTAGCGCCCTAGGAATATGCCGTCGCTTCGATGTGGCCCGCCTATTCGGACGGGGTAACTAGGTTGACGCGGTGCTTATTTTAGCGCGCAAATTCCCTATCTTTGATGTGGCCCCGTCTGAGTAAGCGGGGTAATGTGTGGGAACAAGTCATCTAATAGCTTATTGCCAGGCTTCGATGTGACCCTGTCTGAGGAGACGGGGTAACTTACGTGGGGAAGTCTTCCTGATCCGGATATTGTGATTATTCCTAATGTTTCGATGTGGCCCCGTTTATTTGAACAGGGTAATGACTTTATCTTCTTACAGGACGATAGTTGGATGCTATATGCTTTGATGTGGCCCCGCCTAAGTGGGCGAGGTAATTTGATTAGAGCGCATTTGTATATTTGCGTGGCCTTGATGTGGCCCCGCCTAAATAGAGGGAGCAATCTGGTGGACTAAACGGGTTCGTTGATCCTATCATCGGCTTTGATGTGGCCCCGTCTAAGCAGACGGGGTAACCCTGCGCGGCTACGGCTACACCTGCTATCACCTGGACACGCTTCGATGTGGCCCTATCTAAATAGACAGGGTAATCCGTTGGGCTTGGCGCACTCTATTACCTGCGTCATGCTTCGATGTGGCCCCGCCTAAGCAGACGGGGTAATATGTCAACATAGCGGTTTCCACGCTGCTGTATGAGCTCCTTCGATGTGGCCCCGTCTAAATAGACGGGGTAACTGCGCCAAGATGGGTATCGATCTGCCGATGTCGGACAGCTTCGATGTGGCCCGCCTAAATAGACGGGGTAACAAGCGGTGTCAATAGTCAATTGCGCCTAGGTATTCTCAATGGTGAGTGGTATTGAGTTTATAACCCGTGACGTATCTGCTAACACAGGGCTTCCTAGAAGGCTTCAATTTGATAACCACTGCAATTTCAGAATACCTTGCGCCTATATTAGTACGCTTCGATGTGGCCCCGCCCGAATAGGCGGGGTAACGGTATTATACCTTTGACGGCGAAATCAATACATTCTACTTCGATGTGGCCCCGCCCGAATAGGCAGGGTAACCGTGCCCCGCGGACGCGAAATGTCGGACAAAATCGTCGCTTCGATGTGGCCCCGCCCGAATAGGCAGGGTAACGTGGTGGCGGCGGCAATGCACTTGTTGCGCTATTAGGTACGCTTCGATGTGGCCCCGCCCGAATAGGCAGGGTAACGTCTTGCTGGTGGCGTTGCGTATCCTAGTCGACTGGTCGCTTCGATGTGGCCCCTCCCGAATAGGCAGGGTAACAATAAATTCTTCGCGCCATCGTGTCTCGACGATGTTGCTTCGATGTGGCCCCGCCCGAATAGGCAGGGTAACAGCATATGAATGCTGGATTCAGTTGTTAATGTGCTATATTGCGACGGATAGCGTAACATTTTCGCGCGTTTGACTCTGCCGGCTCTCGAATTATTCACTCAAGTCATCCAACCGCCCTGAAAAAACGCGAGGGCTCCCGCTTATGGACGACATCACCGCACCGCTCGCGTTATGGCGCGTATGAGTCGGTTCTCACCATCACGCCGAGTCCGCGAAATCTTCCTGCGCCTATCGTTACCGGCCCGGCTACTTCGTTTTTGAACTCTAATTCCAGATGCCACACGCCGCGCCCTATGAACTCAGGGGGGATGTGGTAGCGCTCGGCGTGCAGTCCGTTCTTCCAGTGGGGCGTTTTACTGATGTTCCAGTCTGCGATCATGCTCTCATTGTATCCGGCTTGCGCCAGCGTCTTGAGTATTTGCGCCTCGGCTTTGCGCCGCTTTCGTTTGTCGGTGCCGGGCAGTATAACCGGCGTTACGCTGCGCCACGTCTTGCTTGGTGAAGTATATCGTTTGATCATTCGGCGTGAAGCCGTGTCGTTCTGCTCGACCAACAAGCCTCTATATTCTTTGCGCTCGTTGTCGTAGATTTTTCCCGCGCGTAGACGTCGGCGCGCCCACTCCGACACCTTTCCCGAACCGCTTGCCGGCTCAGCTATGAGCGCCCTGCGTATTCGTCCGTCGGAATTAGGATGTCCGTAGGACGGCAGGGGGATGCAGCTAATGCGATCCACTGTTGTTTCTTGCTTGTCTATGTGTCCCGCCAAGTATGTTTCAGCGTCTCCGCCGAACTCTTCGTTATAGCCTCTGCGGTTGATGCTGATGCACATAAGCTTTCGGATGCTGTCTCCTACGCCGAAAGCGTTCCTCAGGGCGAAGAAGCCTGCGCGCGGTTGATAGGCTTCTATACCGAAGGCTTGAAAGTAGCGTTTGTCCGGTTCTGTCGACTTCTTGTAGATGATTGTGCGATAGAGTTCAGGGTTTCTACGCGCTTTGGGCGCTTCGCCTTGCGGCGCGCGATTTAGGAATTCGGAGTGGCAGTGAAGCAGGTCGTCAAGCGCGCCGGGGATTGGAACGCGCAGCGCGCTGGGTTGACGCTTATATCGACGTTCGGGGGTTGGATCCCAGCGTTCTCCGGAGATGGGGTATTCTATATCTGAGTGAATTAGTCTGCCGCCGCCGATTACTGTGTCTATGCCCCAACCTAGCGCGTTCATGCGCCGCGCGGCGCGTATGAGCAGTTCGGAGTTGCGCGCGGTTTCGTCGGTGTCCGGCAGCGTCCACATGTAGCTGACCGATGCGCCGTCTATGAATACGCTTGGCCTGACTTCTTTCGGCGTTTTGAGCTTGCTAAGGTCGGGTTCGTAGTCGGCGTGGTTATTAGGGACGTAGGCTGTTCGCCGCGCGCCGCTTTGTATCTTTGGGGCGTATATTGTGGGCGCGCCTTGTGTTTCAAGCCAACGAAACGCCGACTTAGTGGCGTCCGAATTCATGCCGGATTGCATTGCGCCGTTAAGCAGCGCTTGGAACAGGCGAAACGGCGAGGGCGGCCATTCGGGGGTTTTGTCCCGCAGCAAGCCGTGAAATCTCGGCGATAGAAACTCGGCTTCCAATATGAGCTTTTTCATATGCTTGCCTTTCGGCGTGCAGGCGCTGATGCGCCTGCACGCTATTATTGTCGTCGGCTAGATTTGCCATTCTGACGGATCTTTGCGTTGCTCTTCTTTGCGGTTTTTGCTATTCACCATTTTGAGCGCGGCTTGCGCGTCGAACGTCGGATTTTCGACGATGTCCGGCGGCGTTACGCCGAAGTCGGCGGCGGTGGCTTGAGCGTATTCAAGCGCTTCTTTGTGGGTAATCGCGAATGTCTCGCGGCCGCCGTCGAATTCGCGCAGCGTCCACTCGATGCGCTCTTTGGCGACGAGTTGGCAGCCTTCGCGCAGGTAGTAGTCCTGCTTTGCGGTTAGCGCCGTTACGCACAGTCCGAATATGTAGCGGCGCAGCCGCAGGTTTTCGGCTTCGTCGGATCCGTCGCCGGAACGCAGACGACGCAGCGGGGTTAGATATATCTGTATGTCTCTACTGATGCCGCCTTGTGCGATTATGCCGCCATGCTGCTTGGGAGACGGCACGTGAGTCAATCCGACTTCGGACTCCGGACCCGTTTCCCTATCTACGTCTACGCCGTTCAGAAGATTGCCGGCGACGGTCACGTACTGCGCCGAGCGTGTGAGGGTCTTTACATTGTTGGCTCTGATGACGGAGCTTATTAGGCGGGGAAGTTTGACTTGGGTGGCGCGCGAATCCCAAGCGCCGAACACTATTGTAGTGGGCGCAATGCGCGCCATTGGCTCGTGATTGGCTTGTCCGCACTGCAGGAAGGCTTCGTAGAGCAGGTCGTTTAGCGCCGGGGTAAAGCGGGCTATGGCGTCCGCGGCTCTGTGTCCCAGATCCAGCAGATTGACCGGAGAGCCGTCCTTGGCGTTTATTTCAACGCCGGGGATGAGATTTGCCATAGCGCCGTTCTTGAAGAGCGGCTCTATGCGGTTCGCCTGCGATCCTATGCTGTCTATGAGGCAGAAGTTTTCGCCGTCGCCAAAGTCGTCTATGTTGTAGCCGCTCTTGCCCTCCCTTTCGGCGGGAGCGTAGGTAGGCGGGAATATGACTGCGTCGTCGCCTAGGGCGGGTTCCAGCGCTTGCCGCGCTACAATCGCGGCGGCTTCGCTGTCGTCGATCAACAGCGTGTCGTGTGTAGTTAGGATGTTTGCCATCGTCAATCCTTTCTTTTCTTAATCGCCCTCTTCGGCGACTTTGTAGTTTTTGTTCTTTCCAAGCATTTGAAAATCGGCTCGGTACTTTCGCAGCTTCGCGAACTCTATTTGCCCTGCGACCGCGGCTCCGGCCGTGAGCGGGCTGAGCGGCGCGTCCCACGTCCAGTATTCAATTCCTCCCGGGTTTGTTCGTAGCGCTGGGCGCATTCTTTGCAGTCCTATTACGGATAGCAGCTCAATTGCGGGACGACAGAGCGGCGATTGCTGTTTAGCGGGCAGTTTGTTTAGTGAAAAGCCCATGTTCAGCGGCGTCCATGATCTTTGTATGTCGAGTCCGAGTCCCTTCACTCCGGCGCTGACGGCGTTCCAGAGATCCAAGCCCGTTTTCTCTTTTGATAAATTGGCGGCGGTTTCACGCAGTAGGTTGCTGTAGATGTCGGTGGATCCTTGTCGTCCCGCGAAGGTTTTTAGCGCCAGCCCTCTGTTGTCTGCCCACCAGTCTAGGCCTATATCCACCGGTGGGGAGACTTTTAGGGGCGAGTCGCTTTTGGGCGAGTCGCCGTCTTTGGCTGTGGGCAGCGCGCTTCCCGCGGCTTTTAGCATATGCAGCGCGGCGCTTACGGGGTCGCCGTTGGTTTCTGTGTATAGGTGAAAGACGTTGTCGACTCCAAACTTGCCTTCGGCGTGAGTTTGTATGCCGGCCAGTTCCAGCAGGCCGCATGCGCCGAAGAACTCGGCGGGATTGGATGGGTTAAGTTGCACGCTGAACGATTTGTTCATGTTCGATCTCTTTTCTCGGCGTGGATTAGTTGGGGGTTGACGCCTTAGCGTCCGCGCACTTGACTAGCGCTTCCAGCCAAGCCAGTCCCCAGCGCCCGAAGCGGCGCTGCAGTTTGGCGTATCGCCGGGTGGCTTCGGCATTGGAGATGTTGGCTTCTTTGTCCGTCATTCGTTCTTTGTCGTATGCCTCTTGCGGGAATGACGGGCGGCAGCGTCCGTGATGCGCGCTGATGAGGTGAAGTATCAGTTCCCGCTCAGGATGGTTTTCAACCTCTTCGCAGGCTTTCGCATTCTCCGCTGATCCCCATTCGTGTCTGTATCCGCCCAGCGTTTGCGGGTGTCCGTAGTTTTCGGACTTCGCTAAGACTTCCCCGCATTTTAGAGAGCCGTCTGGATTGGCGTTTTGGGCATACTCTTGCCACACTGTCGATTCTTTGCCGCAGTCGTGGAGTTTGGCCGCTATCGCGAGCGCGCTTTGGATTTCGGTAGGCAAGGCGAGGCGCTTTGCCATATTTTCCATGTCCTCTTTGATGCGCGCGTGATGTTCGGCAAGCGTTTGATGAAACTTGGCGTCGGCGGGGTTGTTCGCTGCGACGGCGTCTCTATGCTGATAGAGGATTAGTCTTTTGGACGCTTTGTCGTCATCGCCGTTGTTGGCATTGTCCGGAATGGGAATTGCGATGCTCTTGACGAATTCTTTGGGAAGGGTTGTGTTCAGATTGTCTATGTCTTCTTCATCCGTTGACACATAGACGTAGCGCGGTAGTTCTTCTTCTGGACAGTTCGGACGCGCGATGCCGACGTCGAGCGTTTCGGCATCGTCGTCTTGGGGAAGATGAGCGGCTTTGGGTTCTATTGTGCCTTGGGGCAAGAGCAGTCCGCCTATGTTGTCGGGCAGCACGACGGTTTGGAACTCGAGTTTGTTGTCGGGTTGACTCAGTTCGCGCTCAGTTAGCCGTATGACTTCGCATGCGCCGCTATGTTGGTGTATCAGGGTCGCGAAGACCGACATGTTTTGTTTGTTGTTGTAGGCTTGTTTTCTTAGCCTTTGGGCTATGTCTATCAGCGCCGCTTTTGCTCGCGATGTAGGGAGCGTAAGCCTGTCCGCGGCGAGTATGGGGCGTGCGCTAAACCAGCGTTCTATATCGTCGGTTTCCGTGCATTTGTTGAAGTGGCGCGCTTCTTGCCGCCACGCGATTGCGGTTTCGGGCACGTGGCTTTCTATGCCGCGCAGGTATTCGGGAACTAGATCGCGCTCTGCGGATTCGGATAAGCTCGTCATTGAGAGCTGGTCGAATGCTATGTTTGTCGCGGGGCGCAGTTCGGGTTTCTTGGGAATGGCGGTTTCATATTCCTTGGGTGTTAGCGCAGCGATAAGCGCGTCGATGTTCTTGGGACTGCCGTCTATGACGCCGTCGGGGGACGCTTGCGCCCAGCGCTGCAGCAGTTCTGCGGTTGCGCCTCTTTCGTTTCTTTCGTTCCCGGCTATGACTACGTCTATTGAGGCGTCAGGGGAGTCGCCGCGGCGGTTGACGCGTCCTAGCCTCTGGATCATTGAATCCAATGAGGGCATATCGCAAATCATGTGGTCTGCGTCTATGTCTATTCCGACCTCGCCGGCGGACGTGCAGACGAGATAGACGCTTTTGTTTGGCTTGGCGTTTGAATCCAAGAACCAGCGCATCAAATCCGACTGCGCTAGGCAGTCGCGCTCACGCCCTCTGATTTCGCCGGTTAGCAGTCCCACGTTTTCGCTTTCTTTGCCCCTATTTGCGAGTCTGTTTGCGATTCGCGCTGCGTCCGCGGGTGAAGTGATGTATATCAGCGTCTTTACGGCGTCGTCTTTGTATGAGACGGCGGTTTTCGCTATTAGGGACATTGCGGCGGTCTTGCTCTTTGTTTGACGCAGGCGAATGGACTTGGGCGCATGTATTCGGGATTGGACGATTGAGTCGGTTTCGTCGGATGGGTTTAGGCTAAACGGTTGGGCTGACTCTTCGCGCGCGGTCGCGCTCATTTCCATAACGCTAAGGCGGCGGCTTGAAGTTATGGTGTCGGCGTTTTCATTTCGCTGTTCGTTAATTATGGAGCGCAAGACGGCGCTAAAAGCGGGCGATAGGTGGGCTTCGTCGTACACGAGCAGGGTGTCTATGCCGATCAGTCCGGCGTGCATTGCGCGGCGATTGGCTCTGTCGCCGTAGCCGCCGAAAAGCAGCTTGCTGCCGGTCATGTCTATTGTGCCTATTGTGATGGCGGGGCGGGCGGCGTCTGCGCGCCATTCGGCGTTGTCAGCCAGCTCGCCCCGAAGCGTGGATATGCCGAGCGACGGGATTTCTTCGTTGGAGGGGGACATTAGGCGTAAGCCTTTTGTCAGCAGCGGGGTTTCGCCTTCGTCTAATTTACGCCTTATAGTTTCTACTATGGCGGTGGCTTGGTCGACTACGGTGCGGCGATCCACTACGTAGGCCATTCGGCGCGGTAGGGTTATTTCGCCTTCTTGCGCTTGGCTGCATAGCGCGATAAGCCATATGGGGATGACTGATGTCTTGCCGAGTCCGGTAGGCAGAGACAGGATTTCGGGGATGTGGTTGGCGAGCATTCGCTTATAGAGACGGGTTTGCCACGCCATTGGGTTGAAGCCGGTTAGCGCCTGAAAGGTTTCGGTGAAAAATGCGGTGTTAGTTTGCATTGCGCTTCCTGTTTATGAATTTTCATAGTAGAACGTTATATGAATAATATCTCAAGCATTGGAGTTGTACAAGTGTTTTTGTATCTATGTATAAGTGTAGTGGCGGTTTGCTGTAACGTTTGATATATGCTTGCGCAGGCGTTGCTTATATCGGTTACTCATCATGGACATACTCATAACGCCTGTAACGTTTGATACATGCCTGCGCAGGCGTTGCTTAACCAGCGCATGGTGAGCGGCTGATTTTTAACTTTCTGTGTAGCGCAAATCGTAATCTATTTAGCTATATGAATGTCTTTGCATATTTATATGTTTGCATACTTATGTAGGTATAGGTTAATGCGGATTCATTTGCCAAACGATACTTAACCGAATAAGATGCGCAAAGTTGAAAGTTTGAGGAGAGAGTTTGCTAATGGTTATTGAGTCAACTGGAGTTCCTGACCTAATTCCTGCCCGAATGGTTAATGAGTTTGTCTATTGTCCTCGTCTCTCGTATATGGAGTGGGTGCAAGGCGAGTTCGCTGATAACGCGGACACTGTGGACGGCCGTTTTCAACATCGGCGTGTGGACAGGGAGTCGGGCAGTATAGAGCCTGTTAAAGACCGCGTGCGAGAAGAAGAGCCTATTCACGCGCGCTCCGTTATGCTCTCTGATCATAGACTTGGCGCTGTGGCTCGCATTGATCTGGTGGAACTAGACGGCAGCGTTGCTACCCCGGTGGACTATAAGCGGGGCAAAGTTCCCAATATCCCCGGTGGCGTGTACGAACCTGAGCGCGTTCAGCTCTGCATTCAGGGATTGTTGCTGCGCGCTAATGGCTTTCAATCGGATAAGGGCGTTATCTATTATGTAGGATCGAAGAGGCGGGTTATCGTTTCGTTTGATGATGAGCTTACTAAGCGCGCCGAAGAGATGCTGGCGGCGACTCGTAGCATGGCGGCTGCCGGCGTATTGCCGCCACCGTTGGTGGATAGCCCAAAGTGTCCGCGTTGCTCGCTTGTAGGCATATGTCTGCCTGATGAAGTAGCTTATCTCAACGGATCTAAACGTATCGCGCGTCCAGACGATGTGCGCAGAATGACGCCCGCTAGAGGCGATGCGCTCCCGATGTATGTTCTCACGCAGGGGGCGGTTGTGGGCAAGTCCGGCGACAATCTTACGGTGAAGGTAAAGGGCGATGCGGTTGCAAGGCATCGGTTGCTGGACGTGTCAAGCGTTTCCATCTTCGGCAACGCTCAGGTAACCGCGCAGGCTACTCGGGAGCTTCTGATGGGGAATATACCTATCTGTCATTTTAGCTACGGCGGTTGGCTGAATGGGATAACCTGGGGTATGGCGCATAAGAACGTTGAGCTTCGCATTGCGCAATTTAGAGGAGCGGCTGATGATGAGACGGCGCTGAATGTAGCCAAAGATATTGTCGCCGCCAAGCTGCGCAATAGTAGGGTAATACTGCGCCGCAATTATGTTCAAGTTCCGGAGAGCGCGCTGACTGAGCTTAGCCGTCTTAGGAAGAGTGTTGACGGGGCGGGTTCACTGCAGACTTTGTTGGGCATTGAGGGCGCTGCCGCTCGCGTGTATTTCGCTCACTTTGCTGGCATGTTGAAAACGGATGCCGTATTTGATTTTAGAGGGCGAAACCGTCGTCCGCCTACTGACCCTGTAAATGCGGTTTTATCTTTTCTGTACAGCATGCTTATGCGTCAATGCTTTGTTTCTGCATTGTCAGTCGGTTTTGATCCGTATATGGGCTTTTATCATCAGCCTAAGTACGGACGTCCTGCGCTTGCGCTTGATCTTGCGGAGGAGTTTCGAAGCATTGTCGATGATTCCACGGCGTTGACTTTGTTCAATAACGGAGAGTTGAGCGATGCCGACTTTATCGGTCGCTCCGGCGCCGTGTCTCTTACGGATGGGGGGCGTAAGGCTACTATTCGCGCTTTTGAACGACGTATGAACGGTTTGGTTAGGCATCCGCTCTTTGGATATTCTATGAGCTATCGTAGGATACTGGAGGCGCAGGCGCGGCTTTTGGGGCGGCGTTTGTTGGGGGAGATCAAGAAGTATCCGGCGTTTTCGGCGAGATAGGCTTATGAGAAACAGGTATGTAGTGACCTACGATATTCGGGAGTCTAAACGTCTGCGTCGCGTTCATAAAAAGATGCAGGGGTTCGGAGACGCGCTTCAGTATTCGGTGTTCGTCTGCGATTTGTCCAAAAAAGAGCTGATACTGATGGAGGAAGCGATTGGCGACTTGATGAATTTAGGGGATGACAGTCTGTTGATAATAGATGTTGGCCCGGCGGTAGGGCGAGGTTCGAAGGCGGTGAAAACGCTTGGAGCGCAGAAAGCGCCGCAAGCGTTAGAAGCGCTAATCGTTTGAAGTTTCGCATGAGAGCGGACTTGGTTAATCGATAGAGAGGTTGGGAGGCGAGCGATGAGCGATGACGGCTTGAATGAGACGTGTCCGGGATGTAGGCGTCAATTCGAATCGGGGTCTCTTGTAAAGGTGATGAGCGATTCGTCGGCGGTTTTGTGCTGGCGCTGCGTATCGGGCGTTTATGAGCGGGGAGATATTGGGGTTGATGTTGGGGTTAGCGTATCGTCGCTAATAATGCGTAGAGCTATCTTCGCGATTGTATCCCCTGTGGCGCGGACAGCGTTTTCTCAGCCTGTTTTGTGTACAGGCGGTTTGCTTGCCGAAAGCGGCGGTGGCGCGTTTCTCTGACAAGCGCGCAGCAGTTTTTGCTCACTCGCTTGCAACTGGTTGGGCTTGGCTTTAGCTTCGGTTCGTATGATCGTCTTTCGCTCACGATAGATTTCCTTTAATCGCCGCGGCGTGATTATTCCTCTGTCAGTTGGCTTTCTATATGCGGCAGTGTGTAGTACAGGTTAGATATTGCGATCATCGTTTGGAGCATTTGGACGAATTCTTCGGCTAGGCTTTTTTCGCGATCATGGTGGGTATAAAGCATTTCGTCTTTGAGCTTTACGCTGCTTGTTTTGTTGATTTCGCGTATGAGGCGCATAAGTCGGTCTTGGCTTCTGACCGGCTCTTCGGACTGAAGCGAGAGCCATCCAAGGGTGTCTCCGTTGTCCGTTATGGTTGCGCCGCATTCGTTGAATTTGCAGAACACGTCGATGATTTGTCCGCAGGGGAATGTGAATGGCGTTCTGACTCTTATGCCTTCTTTCCATTCGGAGCATTCGTATAGCGGCCCGAGCTGCTGGATAAGTTGAGCCGAGTTGACTCGTCTGAAGTATTCTTCCCACGGCTGTTGTTGTACTTCATGTTCCATATTTGTGATGTCTCCTGTGTTGCACTTTGTTTCTATTATAGCAGATTGACAGTGATGATAACTTGAAACTTAGTGATTTGTTGCTTTATAATTGGTTTTATTAAAACGAATAATCCCTTCAATGGGCAGGATTTAGGAGGTCAGGATGTTAAAAGAAGTTAGAGGAGTTATGTTTGCTGGACTTGCTGTGGTGGTTATAGCAGGTCTCAGCGTAGTTGTGCTGCTAAGGGAAGCAGGGGTTCTTACGGGTACGCTGTTGCCTTAGAATATGGCGTTATCTGTTTTGAGCGCTAATGGCGAAACAGTTGTTTTCGCCATTAGCGCTATGCTCTTTTTCTATCTGTTTTAGGAAGTGGGATGGTGATGGGGTTTTTGAAGTTGTTCTGGGGGGAGGCTTGGTGTGGGCCTTTGCCTATGTAGGCATATAAAGCAAAAGAACAAGGTCGGCGGTGTCTGACCTTGTTCTTCCGTTTTGTTGAATGAGCGCAGTTGCGCGGGATGTTCGGGTTTTAGTCGCAATCATTGCAGGCGAGGCATTCGCTGGGCGGTCTGCCTGTGTGTCCTGTGCGTCTGCTTAGTAGTCTGCTGATAATGCTTCTCATGTATTTTATTTCGTCTTCTCTCTTGTGCTGCGCGAGAACGACGTTAGTCCTGCTTATGCGGTTTAGGTGGTTGTATAGCTGCACGAGGCGAAGCAGCAGTTCAGTGTAGGCGCGCCATACTTTATTGACGTGGTCGGTGTATTTGGGCGTTATCGTTTCTGGGTTGAACTCTATGGATGTGTTGAATATCTTCGCTAGTCCTTCGGCGGCATTCGTCAGCATGTCGTCTAAGTACTTGTCTTCCCACCATTCTGGGACGGCGTTGCCGTAGATGTCGGTTTGGGGCGAGCATCCGCGCAGATAGTAGAGGGGTTGCTCTCCAATTTCCAGTAGGGATTGGCGGGCGTCTTCGCTCATCGTTATCTTCGTTTCGGAGACCATTGCCGCTACGGCCTTGTAGAAATTGGATGCGGCGCATAGCAGAGCGTCGGATGCGTTTAGCAGTTCGGAGATTGGGTTCGGGTCTCCGATGTCGTGCTGCATTATTATCTTGTACTCTTCGGTTCTGAGCAGCTCTTTTGAGCATAGCATGGCGTTTTGCCGTCCTTTTCGCTTGTTGTTGAACTATGAGCCGAGTGCGCCATAGTGAGTATGTTAATGGCGTAATCTACACTATAATTAGAGATTGTCAAGCCTTCATCGGAATTGTACGGCTTGTGCGCAGCGTAAGCGCGCATCGGCGTTTTGAGGCATTGGAATATCTTGAAAGCGAAGTTGTGATTGCTCTAATATGCCGTTATCTCTTTTGAGCGCTAATCGCGAAAGGGATGCTTTCGCCGTTGACTCTACGCCTTCTTTCTATCTGCTTTGGGGGTGGGGTGGTGATGGATTTCGGGGTTGTGAGGACACATGATGATTAAGGCGCTGATAGTCGGTTTCTTCTGCGCGGTTTTGTTGAGCGGTTGCGTCTTGGCAGCTGAGAGCCGTTTTGACGACTCGATGGACGACGTCGTTCAGCTGATGGTTGAGGACGCCGAATCCTACGCTTTCTGCGATGCGGTGTATCTGGCGGTTGATCGCTATCTTTTGATGCGCCGGCAGGGCGGCATGAGCCGCAAGTACGATCCGTCTCTGACGCTCAATTCTCTTTCCGACGGCTTGGACGACTGTCAGCGCCGCGGTTATGAGCCTGAGCCTTTGCCGTCCGGTTTGTGATTTCTTGGGGCTTTGGCCGTGCGGGAATTATCGTAAAGATGGTTTGAGTTGCGGTTGAATAGATTTCTAGTTTTTGTTAGATTATTAGAATGAGAGTTTTGGAAATGAATCGTAGGTAGGTTAATAAAATGCCTAAGCGTCTTAAAATCGGCTTTGGCATGGGTAAGGGCGCGTTGATGCGCGGCGGGCGCGGGAAGGTAATGCTGTGCGGGCCGGATACCAAGTGGGGCAATCCGTATCCGATTGCGAACATAGGCGTCTATGAGGATCATCTATATGCGGTGGAGCGGTTTCGGTGGGCGTTCAAGATGGGCGAGTTGGGCATAGATGTGACTGATGTAATGACGGAGATGCAGTGCGCGCGGTGGCTTGCTTGTTACTGCCCGTTAGATATGCCCTGTCATGCCGACGTCTATATCGAGATACTCTCCGGCGTTCAGCAGCGTTCATTTGACGCTGATCTTGTTAGCGGCTAATTATGTGGGGGTTGCGCTGATGGCATAGGGCGCAGCGCGGCGGTGTGTGGTGGGCTAATCGCCGTATAATAAGCGCAGTTGCGCGGTGTGTTGCCGGATACGGTATAAGCCTGATGGCAGTTCTGTTGCGCCGGTGACCGTTGCTTTTCAATTATGATGAGGGCAAGATATGAAGCGTAAATTTACTGCAAGCGTTTGGCGTGAGGATGACTGGTACATAGCGCAGGCGCATGAAGTTGACGTCGCTAGTCAGGGTGAAACTGAGCAGGAAGCGTTGCGCAACTTGGTTGAGGCGATTGAGCTGTCCTGTGAGTATCCGAGCGTTGTCAATTTGGATGGCGAGCGGTTTATAACCCTGCATACGATAGAAGCGGATATTTAGCCGTCCGGCGTGGCGAGCGAGTTTTGGCGTGTTCGGCGTATCTTGTCTGGGCGGCTTTTGGGCTTTGCGTTTCTGCGCCTTCGCGCTAAATATCTGAATTAGAGGCTTACTGACATGATAGTTCCTGCCGCCGAACCCGAAATCCAACCAAGCTTAACCTAGTCCGCCCAAAAGTCTATTTGGTTACCAAGCCCGCCGTGGATTGGGATCAGCTTGCCGCCTTTCTTTCGGACGAAGGCGCGCCCGGCGTTCCCCAGAGTATCCGCGCCGGGGATGACGAGTCCGCTGCGATCGCTGAAGCTGCAGCCCGCATCTGCTATATGAGCTACGGACGCGGCCGACGCGACATCGCCGACTTCATTGAAAATCTATTGCGCTCCAAAGATGGCAGCGTCTTTGAGCATATCAACTACGGCTTTGCTTTCACCGGCGTATTTGTGCTGCCGCAACCTAGGCGGGATGTTCTCCGAAGAACCTATGATACTTGGGGCGCGCAAGCGCAAGATATCATATCGCGTCTAACGGTAGATCTGCTTGCCGTACGAGAGTCCGGACTTGGGCAGCCAGTTGGAGCTGTAGTGTGGGCATTGCATATCGTCGTGATAGACTCTTTGCGTCAAATGCGCTCCTTGTTATAAGCATGATCTAGACGTCAATTCCAACTCAATTAGATCACAGGCATTCGCAAACTGCAGCGCTTATCAATTTGAAGCCTCCTGGGAAGGAAGCCCTGTATTAACGGATACTTCGCGGGTTATAGCCTCAATTACGCTCAATTTTGAGAATATCAGATCACACCTGCGCATGATGAGGATACTTCTTTGCGAGCGCCGTGCTTCCTCCTCAAATCAGGTGAGTTATGGAAAGGTCAGCTATGAGTATAGACGGCTCATTCTTCCTCTTCTGAGTTGTCTTTCTCAGATTGAAGCTGTTTGACCTGCTCCTCTAGTTCCGCAATCCTCGCTTTGGATGCCGCTCGCTCCTCTGCGCGTCCGATCTCAATGCCCTCTTCGCGCGCCTCTTCCCGGAGTATCTTTGCGAGTACCATGCTTCCCCCTTCTAATATGGTTACCGAAAACAACGCCACCGCCGCGGCTACTTTGTCCATGCGCCCAAGTATTGCCATTATAGTTTCGGCCGGCGTATCGGCGGTTATCTGCGTTACTTCATACCAAGATACGAATGCGATGCAGATAACGCTCACGATTGGGAAAACTATGGCGTATGAGCGGGGTATTCTGCTCCATAGGTTGCTTATGAATTGTCGCATCGTTTTCGCTAAAACTGAAGCGCCTAGATATAAGAGCGCCCGCAGACGTCATTATTATGCCATTATGCCACATGCCGCGAGTATCCGGATGCGCTCACAAGCCCGCGGATGCGATAGCCCGCCCGCATCATACACTATACGGGATACGGGCATACGCGCGCGCTATGAGTTCACGATGGGCTGCGCGATAATCCACAGGCTTACGGCGGTGTAGAATGCCATCAGCGCAAGCATCGGATACTGCCCCCGCAGCGCCAGCGAGCGGTTCGCCGCCCGCCGCAGCGAAATCGCGTGCGCTATGTACACCGATACGATATGCCCCGCCACGATTGCGCCCACCGACAGAAACCACGCCGCCTTTGCGCTTATCACGGTCGGGTCTATGCGATAGCCCGCCGTCCCGAAGATGTCCCATTCAAAGCCGAACGGATCCGACGCAAGCGGGATGATGAGCTGCCCCTGAACCAGCAGCAACGATAGGAAGTGCGCCATATTGTACGCCAAGGCTATGGGAACCAGCGAAAGCACATACGCCTGCGCCACTTCCATAAGCGGCGCTTGTTCGCCGGACAGCGCCTTAACGCCCACGCAGAACGCTAGGTATGCCGCAAAGAACAGCGCCGGCGTCAGCGCCACGCCTAGCGTGTCCGCCACGCTCACGCCGCCCGCGCCGAACAGCCGCAAGCCGAATTTCTGTACCGCCACCCAGCTCGCAGTCTCTTGCAAGCCGTCGAATGTTACCGCCGCAAGCGTCAGCGCTACGAATGCGGTCATTATCAGCGATACGCGGCGTGTGGGTATAAGCCCGACCGCCCACGGCCTAAGGTTGAACTCTCTGCGCGCGCACGCATTGCCGTCGCCTGCCGCCTCGAAGCAGGCGTAGCAGTCCACGCAATCGGCGGCATCGTCGGCGCCGCGCTCGCTCGCGCAGAAATCGCAGCCGTCGCAATTCCCGCCGACTACGCGAACTTCCGTCGGCGAAAAGCGCGCGAATATGCCGAACAGCACGGAGAAGCAATCGCCGTATCGCAGCCAAGTATGCTTGCCGAATAGCGCCATTCCCCCCAGCGTTATCAGCGAATAGACAAGCGCAAGCGCGGCGAGGTAACGAGGGACAACCGAACCCGGATACACATTTTCCAGCCACACGAAGGCGAAGAAGCCCAGTAGCGCCGGCATCACATCCCAGCCGCGCGGGTATGCGATAAGCCCGCCGCCGCGTCCGACGGGCTGCCCGCCCCGTATGCGGCGCGCGAGCCATTCCCCCCATTCGAACAACGCCTTCCACGGATTGATGAGCATCCAGAAGTTGCCAAGCAGCGCCGCGATATAGCCCATTCCAACCCACCAGATTATCCATATGAAGGTTGGTGAAAGGTTCGCAAGCGGGTTATCGCTGCCGAACAGCGCGGCGGCGATAACCAGAAGAAGCAGCGCCACGGATGCGATGCGCAGCGTCCCCAACAGGATGCGGCTTGTGAGGATGCGCCCCAGCGCCGGCGTTGCAAGCAGATTTAGGCGCGGATAGCGAAATGCGTTCTCGCCGCCCTTGATGAACATTCCCATTACGACGAAAGACAGCGCCACCGCCGCCGCCGCGCCCGCCAGGAAGTAGCTCAGCGGTATCGGCAGATCGTATCGCTGCCCGAATGCGTGCGCCTGCGCCGTCCCGCCAAGAAGCGCAAACGCGGCAACGGCAATCAGCGACGCCGCTCCGAATAGCCGCAATTTGGGACCCAACGTCCGTTTCAGCAATGCCAAGACTTTACCCATCGTTTGCGCGGCACTTCGAAGTCCAACGGACGTTACAACTCAAACTTGTCGAGATCATAGTTGCCGCAGGTTGCTTCGACTAACTTATCCCAATCAATCGCGCCTGAAGGATGGCAAAATTCGTTCAGGAAGCCCATCGCTATGCGATTGGCGACCGCTACCTTGTTGAGCCTATACTCTTCGTTGTGTTCCCACGCCCTATATCCGATTGGCTCTATGATGTCGATGTATAGCCGATCGTTCTCACTGATGAAATGCCAGAAGTTCTGCCCCACCAGTTTCCAGTATCCCCTCAGAAAGTTAGTCCGCGTTTTGCCGTAGCAGATTCCCAATACCGCGCGAACACCCACGCCCGGCTTCTGCCCTTTAACCCGATTGACCGCCGCCCTCAAATCGCTTTGAAGTCGATTTTGTTGAGATGAGTTTCCCCAATTCGGGCCGGATTTTATCTGAACGACATAGTGTACGCCTCTATTGATAAACTCCATATCCACGCCTTCCTGCTCCGATTTGTAGCCGCCCGTCGTCTGCTGCGCCACAAACACCGCCAGCCCTTCCAGAAACTCGCCAAAGTGTTCCTCTTCGGATGACGATAGAAACGCATCCATGAATGCGTCCACTATCTCCGCTGCGGTCAGCATATTCTTTGCCCTAAACAAGTAAGGGTTCTTTTTGATCAAGCGGTTGACGTCAAGATTTTGGAGCGAGTCTATACGCCCCTGATGGAACACGCCGATGTTCTCATTGACATATTCCCGCACTGCGTCAAGATCGAGCCGTCTCACACTAACCCCCTATTAGCCGCAACTCACTATGGAGTATGCGGCATTGCGCTCGGCTACGCCCGGCATCCTGGGCTGCACTTTCGACAATCGCTCTTCGGTCAAGCGTACATACTCTTCTTTGATGTCTATGCCTACATAGCGCCTGCCAAGCAACGCCGCCGCCGCCGCCGTTGTGCCGGATCCCACAAACGGATCAAGCGTTATATCGCCGGGCTGCGTAAAAAGTTTGATGAACCACGTCGGCAGCGCAATCGGAAATGCCGCGCTATGCCGCTTGTTGGATGATTCGGTAGCCATATGCAGAACATTGTTCGGATATACCATATCGCGCCCAATCCAATTAGACACGTTCTTCCCGAACCCGCTCCCAACGCGCGACTCGTCTCGGATTTTGTCCGTATCGCTGAGGTTCGCAAGCCGTCCTGGCGCCCAATCGCCCACAGGCACCATCACCGCTTCTTGATACATAGCGAATTTGCGGCTTTTGTTGAACTGAATCAACCGCTCCCAGTTGTCCCTAAATCGGTTGGGCCACTTCCCGGGATACGAATTTTTCTTGTGCCACATGAATTCCTCAGTCCACAGCCATCCCCGCTTTCGCATCTCCAGTATGAGATCGATCACATAGGTATGCCTTTCGCCGTTCACCACGCGCTCTTTGATGTTCAAAACGAATGTCCCCGACGGTTTCAGGACGCGAAAGAACTCGTCGGCTTTGGGCAGAAACCAATCCACGTATTCATCAGGCTTGACGCCCCCGTACGTCTTTTGACGCTGGTCCGCATACGGCGGCGATGTGAATATCAAGTCCACCGATTCCGACGGCAGATTCTTGAGTACGCTTTCGCAATCACCCAAGAATATCTTGTCAATGTAATCCGTCATATCGCCCCCCTATGTCATATCGTTCATTCCAATAGATCATACCCACCGCCAACCGCAATTGCCAAGCGCAGACTAGGCGCATCAGCGCAGAGTTGAAAGGCAAAAGGCAAACCCGCCGTCCTCAATGCGAATGCGCCATTAACGCAAACGCCCAAGTCCCCCAACCCCTATTCCTCTGCCAGCGTCCGTATGTAGTTGACCGCATGCCATATCTCTTGATCCGTGAGGCGCTCACCCAGCGCCGCCATCGCGGTGCCGTCTATGCCCTCGTAGATGAAGCCGAACAGGTCGGCGTCGGGGTGCAGCGGCACATGCAGGACTAGATCGGCGGGCGGCGGCTCAAGTCCTGCGCCGCCGGGTCCGTCGCCGCGTCCCGCTTCGCCGTGGCAGCTCAGGCAGTAGCGCTCATACACCACTTTGCCCGCCACTACCGAATCAGATGTGGGCAGTATGGGATTGCGCGGCGCTGTCTGCGTCGCATCGCCGCCCGTAGCGCCTACCGCCAGCGCCGCGCCCGCTATGAATATCGCCGCGCCGCACGCCATCACCGCCGCGCCGCCGCGGTTGTACCAGCCGCCCATCGGTATGCCCGTTGCCAAGAACAGGAACCCCACCAGCGCAAGCCCAATGCCCATATACAGCGCGGCATCCGCGGCGTTGGGCGCAATCAATGCGCCGCCCACGCCGGCCGGCAACGCCTCGAATCTGAATGCGGCGCGCCCGTCAAAGGCATCGTTGCGCTGCACAAGCAGTTCTGCTTGCCATATTCCCGCAATGCTAATCAGGCTGTTCGCAAGCGCATACTCGCCGTTGCCCGCATTCACCGCTGACACCGCCTCTTCACCGAAGTCCGCCTCAAGATACGACAACCGCACCCGCACATCGGCGGCGTCCGCAATCGGTTCGCCCAATCCGTCGGCAAGCCTTACGGCGATAGTGTTCACGCCTACGCGCGCCGGCTCGATCGTGAGTGTAACTTCAGCGCCTTCCAGCGTGTCCGAAAACGCCGCCGCATTCGGCTGGCCGATGCCCATCCGCGACGCCACTTGACGCGCCGGCTCAAGGCTTGTGAGAAACCCCACGGCGAGTATCACCAGCGCCGCCAGCGCCGCCTCGCCCACTACGATGCGCCGCAGCCAGCGCTCCGCCCGGCCGCTGCCCCTGAGCCGCGGGCGCACCCATATCAGGTTCACAGCGCCAAGCAGTAGCAGCGGCGCTATGAGCGCCAGTTTCGCAAGCAGCGCAGCGCCATACGGCGTAACCAGCGCGGCGGGCAGCGTTACCTGCGCCCAAGCGCTGTACACCCCCGTTACTATCAGCACGCCCACGCTCAGCGCCGCCAATACGGAGAAGCGCTTGACTAGGTGGGACAGCGCAAGGCGGCGCGCCGATTCGGGCATTCCCCTGATGAACAGCGGCGTTCCCGCTATCAGTTGGAACAGACCGCCCACCCATACGGCGGCGGCGGTCAGATGCAGCATATCGTTGAGCAGCGCAAAGCGCGCTATCTGCGGCGTAGCGGCGGCGTGGCTTGTGAGACTCAGCGTCAGCAGTATGCCCAGCGATGCCATCAGCGCAACCCAGCTCATCGCGGTCTCAAAGCGGCGTTGGCGGCGCATCCGACGAAAGCGGATCACCGCGGGCAAGACAAGCGCCGCAAGCGCAAACGCCAGCAGTCCCATACGCCATAGCCACAGCGTCCCCCAGTCCGTCAGCAGCAGCAATTCCATCACGGGCGCGCCCAACGCCCCCGCGAGCGTTGTCTCAAACAACACCGCCACCTGCGTCAATACCTGCGCTATGGACGCCGCCGCCAATGTTGCCGCAACCAGCCACAGCAATCGCCGCGAGCGAGCGTCAATTCGAGCGCGCAGTCTGCCCAGCGGCGAGCGCGTTCCCGCAGCGGCATACACGCCGTTGGATACCAGCAGTTCGAACGCCAATTTGCCCGTCAGCGCCAGCGCCCCCAGCAACGCAAGCCAGCGAATTGCGGGATCCTCAGGCGATTGCACCAGCGCCGGTTCGGCATCGGGCAGCGCTGCGGCGTCCGATATGGGTTCGCCCACCGAAAACACGAACACGCCGCGCAGCCGATGCCCGTCCACCGTGGACAGGTTGCGCCAGGCGACGGTGTAGGCGCCGTTGGGCAGCGGCGGCAGTCCCACGGACATAAGCGTAGCGTCATTGGCGTCAACACTGCTGTCCCCGGCATCCACCCGCGCGCCCGTTCCGTCCAGCACCTGTATTTCGCTGAAGCGCGCTTCCAGCGTTTCGCTGAACCATATGGCGACGCGCTTGGGGGATGCGTCCAAGACCGAGTTGGCGGCGGGCTGCGAGCGCACAAGATTGGCGTGCGCCGACGCAGCGCCCTGAAACGGCGGCGCGAGCGCAATCAGCGCCGCAACCAATGCCGCTAACGCTATCAGTCTTGCCTTGCCCAAGCCATCGCGCAAGCTCATAATGAACGCAACCGGTCAACCATTCGCGGCGGCAGCGGACATCGCACGCAAGCGCATCGACCGGACATCCGCCGCAGTTCGTATTCGCTAGTTCGCGCTTGAGCGGCGGCGCAGCGCAATCGCCGCCGCCACTGCCCCGAACACGATGCCCACAGCGCCCAGCGCAATGCCGCCGATGCCTAGCATGCGCGCGCGCGCCGCCGAGGCGTCGGCGCTCATAGCGGCGGATTGCGCCTGCTGCGCCGCATCCTGCGCCCCCCGAACCGCCGCCTCTATTTCGCGCGCAGACGCCGCGCTCTCAGGGAACTGAATCGCAACCGCCGGCTGAACATCGTCGAACGTGCCAACGCCCGACTCGAACCTTTCGTCAACCGCAAAGCCCTCTATGCTGCCGATGAAGTGAAAGACGTACTGCCCCGACGCCGTGGGAATGAAATCGGCTTTGTAGTGGCCGGCGTCATCCGCGTCGGCGTACAGCGTCATCGTCCGCGCTGCGCCCGACGGCGCATGCGTAACCTCGACTATGAGCGTATTCTCAAGCCCCTCTACGCCTACCGTCGCCGCTGCGCCGCGCGATTGCGCTGAGGGGTTGGCGGCTTGTTCGGCTTCGTGCGTATGTCCGCCGTGATCGCTTCCGTCTTCCGCCACATGAACCACAACCGAGCCTTTCACCGGAGCGCCCCGCCAAGCGTAGGGCGAATGGTCAGCGGTGAACAGCGCAACCTCTATAGTGCGCATCCCCGGCTGCAGCGCCGGAAGCTTGAACCACTCCCCGTAAGTGCGATTGAGCGGTTCGCCGTCGACGCTAATCTGTCCGTATCCATCGCCGGGGATATGTTCCCCGGGCGCATTCCAGTCCGGAAAGACGAAGCCAGTCGGCGTTACATGCAGGTTGTAGCCGCCCAGCGGATCGGGATGCGCCGCAACCTCGATCGACATTGCGGCGTCCGCCTCTACGGCGTCGTGGGCGCGCGATGCGTGGTCATGCGCGGCGTCCGTCGTCGTTACCGTAGTTGTGGCTTCGAGTGGTTCGCCGTTGAACGTCAAGTCGTTGTGCGAGTTGGCGTTCAACGTGACGCGAATTTCGTGATCGCCGGGCGATAGTTTCGGTATGTGATAGTACGGCCCATATACCCGGTTCAGTTTTTCGCCGTTGACATAGATATGCGCGTGTCCCTCGCCGGGGACGTGCGCCGCATTCACATTTTGGGGCGCCCAGTTCCAGCGCGCCGTCCCAATGCGAACATTGACGCCGCCACCGTCCTCTACATCCGCGGCTATGGCGACGAGGACCTGAATTTCGGACTCCAGCGGTTCGTGGCTCATAGCGGCGTGCGCGTCGCTGCCGTGCGCGCCCGTCCTATGCGCGTGTCCATCGTGGGAATGCGCGTCGGCGGGCGCAGGCTTGGTAACGCGCAGCGATACGCCGTTCAGTAGCCCTTCGAAGGCGGGCTCATGCAGAAAGCCCACCACCAGATTGTAGTCTTGGATGTCGCGCGGTTCGTGCGCCAGCGCCGTCCCCGCCGCAAGCAACGGCAGTAGCGCCGCCGCCGCAAAGATAGCGATATTCTTAATCAAGAGCGTCCCCCTTTCGGGCAAGCCGGACAGAATGCCCGTCAAGCGATTTGGCTAACCGGCCGGTCCGCTCCTGCGTCTTTCCCTCAGATACATTCGGATTGCCATAGCCACCACGCCCACAAACGCCACTAGCGCCACCAGCGTCAGAATGCCGGTAATCGGGTTGGGCGTGGTTACCTCGACCGGGAACTCCGCCACGCCCTTGCCGCCCGTTTCGCTGTCCACCGATACGCTGAAGCGCCATAGGCCGACCCTGTCCAGTATGATAGCCTCCGTGGTGTCGTAGTAGCCCGGATAGTTCGCCGCATCGGGGTCGGGCGCAACCGTGATGGGGCCTATCTCAACGTCGGCGGCGTCCGGCCCAATGGCGGTTACCACCACATTAGCGCCGATCGACGGCGTGTTGGATGCGCTGTCCGTAACGATGATCGACAGATACAGCGCCCCCACCCTGGGCGAGCCGGGTATCTTGCCGAATGCTATCTCATATGGGCCGGCGGCGCGGCGGTCAAACTGCACCACGCGCCCGTTGGCGTATGCGGCGGACGGCGCAATCTGAGACCAGACCGTCAGCGCCGCCGCCAACAGCGAAACGCTCATAAGCGCAATGCCGCGCCAATAACACGCCAACACGGACAACCTCGCAAGCGCCGCCCAAGCGCAGAGGCGTAAACGCCCGCGCTCGAACCTTCGCGCAATTCGGGAATATCGGGATAGAGGGAAACCGCAGGATGTTAGAGCGTATGCTCAGGCGGCTTGTCCGGGGGAGGCAGCGCGCGCTGACGCATAGCGCCGTCGATGAGAGACGGCAGCGTGAACACCGATGTGGGACGGAATTGGCGCAGCGCTTCGTCGTCCAAATTCGACGGCGATACCGCAAGCGACGCCGCGGCGCTGCCCTCGCTCTTGTACAGCGCGATAGGCGTATCGGCGCCGTCGGATGCGGCGCGCGCATAGCGGTTGACGACGTGGGCGTGGCGCTGGTGATGCGCATGCTCAAAGGCGTGCGTATGGGTGTGTTCTCGCGGCGCGCCTATGTGCAGGTGGCCGGGCTGGCGCTCCGCGAAATGATGGTCCAACACAGCGCCCATAAGCGGCGCAAGCAACGCCGCCGCTCCGACAATCGTCAGCAGCGCGCTTGCAAGCGTTCTAACCCGTTTCGTTATCATCTTGCGCGCCATTATATCACTAACGGCTAACGGCGTGGCGAAGTGTGTTAAAATAGCGGTAGCAAGCGCATATAGCGCGCATCTGATAAACCGCATCCTTTACGCCCATCCCACCGCCATACATCGTACATATGGACGCTCCTCACAACGCCGCCCCCGCATCCGATACGCCGCCGTCTAAGTCCGTTATGGATAAGCTTCGCCGCCCGTCGGCTTGGCATATCCTGCTCGCCCTGATACTTGCGCTTGCAATCGGCTTGCGTCTGTTCGGCCTGAGCTGGGACGCCGGCTTCGGCCATACGCCGCATCCCGACGAGCGCGCTATCTTAGGCAAGACGCTGGAGCTTTCGCCGCCATCGCTTGGCGATTTGGGGACGCTATTCGACGCCGAGCGCAGCGGCTGGAACCCGCGCTGGTTCAACTACGGAAGCTTCCCCCTGTACTTGCTGCGTATCATTCACGCGGTTGATGATACGCTGCTCGGCAGTAGCGGCGACATCCGTCCGTTGGCGCGCGCGCTGTCCGCCGCCGCCGATATTGCGACCGTGCTTGCCGTGTTCGGCGTGGGAGCGCTGGCGTTCGACCGCCGCACGGGGCTACTTGCGGCGGCGCTGACGGCGCTTGCGGTCATACATATTCAGCTCAGCCACTTCTTTGCGGTGGACACGCTGCAGGCGCTGCTTGCGATTGCCGCGCTGTTCTTTATGATAAGGGTCGCGCGCAGCGGCAGGCTGCAGGATTCGGCGATAGCGGGCGCGCTTGTGGCGCTTGGGCTCGCCACCAAGGCGAGCCAGCTTCCGATAGTAGCGCCGTTCATCGTCGCGCACTTGATATATCTATTCGCATTTGTGGGCAATCCGTCGGGCGCAACCTACCAAGAGCGGCTGAGAACCACAATCCACGCGCTTGCGATAGGCGGCGGCGCTGCGGTTGCGGTCTTCATCGTGGCGCAACCGTACACATTCTTGGATTGGGAAACATACTACCGCCATGTGAGCGAGCAGTCCGAGATGGTGCGCGGCATCCGCGACTATCCATATACCCGCCAATACGCAGACACCGCACCCTACTTGTATCACATCCGCCAGCTCGCGGTTTGGGGCTACGGCGTTCCGCTTGGCATCGTGGCATGGGGCGGACTGCTGTATGTATCGCTGCGCGGCATGCCGCTGCGCGCGGGCTTGGCGTACCTGGCGATTGGCTGGGGGCTGCCGATAGCGCTTCTGCTGCTTTCGC
Source organism: Dehalococcoidia bacterium (assembly GCA_965204605.1). Taxonomy (GTDB): domain Bacteria; phylum Chloroflexota; class Dehalococcoidia; order Lucifugimonadales; family JADFKI01; genus Bin90. Next base: position 1,890,101 of record OZ241999.1, on the reverse strand, counting down.
AAAACGTCATCGCATTGGCGTTGGCGGCCGGCATATCGCTGCTTGCGCTGATTGCCACGCTGCCGCTGCGCTCCGAAAAGACGCGGCTTGATGCGCTGCTGCTGTGCTGGGTTGTGCCGTACTTCCTGATAACCGGGGCGTTCCATGTAAAGTTCATGCGCTATCTGCTGCCGATAGCGCCGCTGCTGACGCTGTTCGGCGCGCGGATGCTGTTCGCGCTCTGGGACGCCGCGGCGGCTCGACGCTGGACGCTGCGTCCCGTGGCGGGCGCGCTGATTGCGCTTGTGATTGGCGGCGCGGCGCTCTATTCGATCGCCTATCTTGGAGGCATATACGGCAGTACGCATACCGCCGTGCGCGCCGCCGAATGGCTCAACCGCAGCGCCCACGACGACGCATTCATACTCAAAGAACACTGGGAAGAGGGACTGCCCAACCTGAAAGGCGGCTTCAGCCACTTCGACCTGCCGCTCTACGAAGACGACAACCTCAGCAAGACGGCGCTGGTGGCGCAAACGCTTTCGCGCGCCGATTACCTTGTGTTCTTCAGCAATCGGTTGTACGGCACAATACCGCGCCTGCCGCAGCGCTACCCCGTTACCACGCAGTATTACCGCCTGCTGTTCGCGGGCGAACTCGGCTACACGCTTGAGAACGCCGAAACCGCCTATCCGCAGCTACTAGGCGTGCGCCTTGTGGATGACACATTCGCGCGCCCGAACCTGCCCGAACCGCTTTTGCCGTCAAGCGGCAGTCCCGCGCCGCTAACGCTAAACCTAGGCTTCGCCGACGAAAGCTTCTCCGTCTATGACCATCCCAAGGTGATGATATTTCGGAACACGCAGCGCCTAGACGCAGCCGAGATACGCAGCCGAATCGAGCGCGCCGCGCAGATAGGCGAACTTGGCGCTGCGTCAGTCCCCGGCGAGGGCGAACCCTATCCGTCCCCCGACGGAGCGCCTGAGATAGGGCTTGTGTATTCGCCGCAGGATGCCGAAACGCAGCGCAACGGCGACGACTGGCGCGAAATCATCTACCCCGATTGGACGAACCGAATACCGGTGTTGGGATGGCTTGGCATAGTCGAACTCATCGGACTGCTGGCGCTGCCGCTGACATTCGTGATATTCCGCGCGCTGCCCGATAGGGGCTATCTGTTCGCCAAGCCGCTGGGCATTCTGCTGATTGGACTGGTTGTGTGGCTGCTGGCAAGCCTGCAGTGGATGCCGTTTTCGCGCGCATCCATCGGGCTTGCGCTGGGCTTGGCGGCGCTGGTTGCGCTGGGCTTATTCGCCGTCAACGCGCGGGACATTGTGGGGTTCATACGCCGACGCTGGACGCTATTGCTTACGGCTGAGCTGATATTCCTGGCGGCGTTCTTTGCGTTTGTACTGGTGCGGATGGCGAACCCTGACCTGTGGCATCCGTTCCGCGGCGGCGAAAAGCCGATGGACTTCGCCTATCTCAACGCCGTGCTGCGCTCCGCCATCATGCCGCCATACGATCCATGGTTCGGCGGCGGCTACATCAACTACTACTACTGGGGGCAGTTCCTGACGGCGCTGCTAATCCGCGCCACCGCCATAGATCCCACGATTGCGTTCAACCTGGCGGTGCCCACATTCTTCGCGCTCACGCTGGGCGGGGCATACACCATCGTGTACAACCTGACCGCAAGCGCCCGCCAAGCAACCGCCGACCGCGCAAGCAACGATACCGGCGATCCCATCGAAGCGCCACCCGCCCGTCTGACGCGCGCAAAACGAATGCTGCTATCCCCCGTGACTGCGGGCATAGCGGGCGCCGCATTCGTAACGCTGCTGGGCAATCTCGACGGCGCAATACAAGTCGGCGGCAGCGTCTGGGATGTGCTGACCGGGCAGCCCGCAAGCGAGTTCGACTTCTGGCGCAGCACACGGATGATGCCGCCCGATCCGCCCGGGCATGAGATTACCGAGTTTCCCTTCTTCACATTCCTGTTCGCCGACCTGCACGCCCATCTGATGGCGCTGCCTTTCACGCTACTTGTCGTCGGATTAGGGCTCGCGATTGTGCTTGCGGCGGCGCAACGGCGCGTACTCGACGACGGCGCAAACCGCTACGCCATGCTGAAACGGCGGAGCATCGACGTACTTCGGCTTGCGGCGTTGGGCGTCGCCATCGTCTCAATGAGCGCGCTGAACACCTGGGATCTGCCTGCCTACCTGATAGTGGGCGCGGCGGCGCTGCTGCTTGCGGAGTACATAGCGCACGGCGGATTAGGGATTGCGCCGATATTCAAGGCGGGCGTCAAGACGCTGTTCGCGGCGGCGGTGGGCTATGCGGCGTTCCTGCCTTACCATCTCTCATACGAAACCTTCTACAACAGCATAGAGCCCACCACCAACACAACCGTATTGTGGCAGTTCCTCGCCATATCCGGCGTATCGGTGTTCATCATAGGTTCGTTTGCGATAGATTCGATCGCCGACGGCGCGCGCAGTTATGGACGGACGCTCCGTCGTTGGTTCGACAATATACAGGATGCCCTAAGCGGTGACCAGGGCGTCAACATCGACGTCGGCCGCGTTATGGCGCTGCTGCTTGGCGCATTGCTGCTCGGCTTTGCGTTGACGGCGGCGTTCACCGGCGTGGTGGGCAGCACCGTGCCGTTTGTGGCGGCGCTCTTCCTGCTGCTTGGCATCGCGGCGGCGCGCGCGCTGTTCGCAGACGAGCCGGACGCCGCTCAGCTAGGCTTTGCGGCGGCGCTGGCGCTCGTAGGCTTGGCGCTGGTCATCGGGCTGGACTTCTGGCGCGTAGAGGGCGATATAGACAGGCTAAACAGCATATTCAAGTTCTACCTGCAGGTATGGGCGCTGCTTGGAATTGCGGCGGCATATATGCTATGGCGTCTGCTTCATTCGGGGCGCAGCGCGCTCTCCAAAATCACATCCGTCAAGAAAGCGTGGCTGGCGGCGCTGGCGGCGCTGATACTCTGCGCATCGATCTACCCCGTTTTGGGGACACGCGACCGGCTGCGCGACCGCTTTGAGGGCAATGTTACGCCGCTCACGCTAAACGGCGCGGCGTTCATAGAAAAGTCCCAATACAGAGAACATTACGGCGATATGATCGACCTTGCGTCGGACTATGAAGGCATCCAATGGCTCAAGGCGAATGTAGAGGGCTCGCCGATAATTCTGGAAGCGGTAACGCCCACCTACCGCTGGGGCGGGCGCGTGTCCATATACACCGGCCTGCCCACCGTCATCGGCTGGCAGTGGCACCAGGAACAGCAGCGCTTCGCCTACCGCGAGGAAGTGCCGCGCCGCATAGCCGACGTAGAGACCATATACAACAGCGCCGACCCCGAACCGGCGCTGGATCTGCTGCGAAAATACGGCGTCGAGTATGTGTACGTCGGTCAGCTGGAGCGCCTCTACTTCCCCGACGGAATGGCCAAATTCGACGGCGAACTAGGCGGCCGCCTGCAGCGTGTATTCGCCAACGGGGACACCGCGATATACCGCCTGCCGCGCTAGTAGGGAGGAGCGGGCGCAAGAATAAGAGTATTCTCAAAGTTGAGTGACGTTAGATACAATGGGAGAGGACAAACTGCCATCCAACCTATCCAATCTAATAGGCGAATTATGCAACAAGACAAGGCGTTAAAGATACTCTCCGATAATCTTGAAGACATCAAGCGCGAGTTCGGCGTCAAGTCCATCGGCGTGTTTCCGTGGCGCGAAAGCCCCGTGCGCGGCTGCAACTGCGATTGCGGTGGGTCGCGCGCCAAAGAGATAGGCGTCGCCGTCAAGTATATGCCCGGCGTTAGCGTAGGCTTCGAGTTCTTTGGCTTGGAACTACGCATAGAAGAACTCTTCGGATGCGGTATTCTGCTTACGCATATCGATGGAATTTATCCCCCCGAATGGCAGGCGACTATAGACGCTCGCCTGAAGGACGTCGTATATGCCGGAGCCTAGATCTTGGCAGGCGCGTTTCCAAGACATCATCGACGCAGCGGATCGCATAGAAACATACATCGCAGGCATGAACGATGAAGAGTTTCTGAGAGACGGCAAAACCTTCGATGCCGTGGTTTGCAATCTAATTATCGTCGGGGAAGCGATTGCGCGATTTGACGCAGACAAACGAGAAAGTATGCCTCATATAAATTGGGGCATAATTGTTAGTATGCGAAATATCCTAGTTCACGAATACTTCAGGGTGGATAAAGTATTCGTTTGGGAGGCTGCCACGCAAAGCCTGCCGCGTCTAGTTCCGCAGCTGCGCGCCGAACTCGATGCGGCGGGGGAGGCGTCCGCGTGAGGCGCGCGGCGAGCCATTGCAGGCACTGAGGCGCATCGCGGATTGGCGGCCGCGCACGCCCTTCTACTACGGCTGGCTGATTTTGGCTATGTCGGCGGTCGGCACATACGCCGCTACGGGCGCAACCCAACTCGTGCTTGGCGGCGTGCAGAACTTCATCTTCGAGGATATGGGGTGGGATCGCAGTACGATAGCGTATGCGGTAACCGCCGGCACTTGGGCGTCGGGACTGCTGACGCCGTTTGTGGGCAGGCTCGCCGACCGCTACGGGCCGCGCGGGCTTATGCCGCTTGCGGCGTTCATCGCCGGCATATGCTTCTTCGCCATCGCGGGCATACAATCCGTTTGGCACTTCTACGCCGCATATATTATCGCTAGGGCAATCGCCAATCCGATGCTGGTGGGCGTGGTGCCGCGCACCGCGGCGGTCAACTTCTTCAGCAGGCGGCGCAACCTGGCGCTGGGCATATCGGCTATGGCGCGTCCGTTTGGCGGCGCAATCAACATACAGATATTTTCGCTGATTGCGCTGACGGCCGGCTGGCGCGCGGCGTATCAGGCGCAGGGCGTCATAGCGTTGCTCATAGTAGCGCCGCTGTTTCTGATAATGCGGCGGCGTCCGTCGGACATCGGCTTGCAGCCCGACGGCGCGCGTTCCCCGACGCGGCCGGCGGCGAAACGCGCGGCCGGTTCGCAAGCCTCAGCGTCGGCACCAGGGCAGCGCCGCGAGTTCGACTGGCGCGCGTCCGAAGCCGCCGCGACGCCCGCATTCTGGCTCATCGTGGCGGCGGAGGCGCTGGTGATACTCATATCCGGCACGATAAACTTCCAAGTTGTGCCGTACCTGCGCGATGCGGGCGTTGCGCCCGCATTGGCGGCAGGCGCGCTCAGCGTCAGCTCGCTGCTGGGTTCGCTGGGCAACCCGTTTTGGGGATGGCTGTCCGATCTGTTTTCGCCGCGGCGGCTTGCGCTCATCACGCTGGCGCTGTCCGGGCTATCCGTTTCGCTGTTCTTGGTGATACCCGAAGGCGGAATGAGCGTTGCGGCGGTCATCCTGTACGGCGCGATTGCGGGCGGGCTGAACATACTGGGGCATATGATAGTGGCGCAGTATTTCGGCAGAGCGTCTTTCGGCTCGATAACCGGACTGATGGGTCCGTTCCAAACGGGCGCGCTGGGGTTCGGCCCCACATTCGGGGCGCTGCTGTTCGGCGTCACGGGCGGCTACCAAACCATATTCATCTGCGGTATCCTATCGTACATAATCGCATTCGCCTGCATACTTGCGGCGCGCCCGGCGCGGCTGCCCAAGCGCGCCGCCGCCGAAGGTTTTGTCGACAAAGACGCATAGCGCTATGCCGTATGTATAACGCTACGCATAACAGATACGGATACACACGATACACGCAAAGGGGCATTGAGATGACAAGCGCGGGCAGGACAACCGATGTTGCGATAATCGGCGGGGGCGCGGCGGGATGCGCCGTCGCGTACTATCTGGCGAAGGCGGGCGTGAAGTCGGTGGTGATCGAGCGCGAGGGCATCGCGACGCAGGCGTCGGGATACAACGCCGGCGGCCTCAATCCGCTGCAGGGCGCAGGCATCCCCGGCCCGCTCAGCGCGCTCGCCGCCGAATCGTTTGAGATGCACGCCGCGCTTGCGGATACGCTGGAAGACGAATCGGGCGTGCGCTACCACTACAAGCGCATCGCATCGCTCACGGTGGCGTTCAGCGATGCGGACATAGTGCCGATGCAAGAGACGCTAGACCTGTTCCAAGCGGCGGACGGCTTCGATGCGCGCTGGCTCGACGCCGACGAACTGCGGCGCTTGGAGCCGCGCATCAGCCCAGCGGCGGTTCGCGGGCTGTACGCCTACGGCAACGCCACGCTGCTTGGGTATGAGTACACGCTGGCGCTGTGGCGCGTCGCCGAGCGGCAGGGCGCATCGCTGCTGGAGGGCGAAGCGGTTGGACTGAAGACGGACGGCGGCCGCGTAACAGGCGTAGCGCTGGCGGATGGCGGCGTTCTTGGGTGCGGCGCAGTGGCAGTAGCGAGCGGCCCGTGGTGCGGCGCTGCGGCGGACTGGCTGGGCGTAAGCATCCCGGTGAAGCCGCTCAAGGGCGAGATAGTGCGGCTGCGGCTTTCGGGAACGCCCGTCGGCTATGACTGCGCGGGCGGCGGCGTAAGCATCTACAACCGCGCCGACGGGCTGCTGTGGGTGGGCGCTACCGAAGAGTGGCGCGGCTTCGACAAGCAGCCCAGCGCATCGGCGCGCAAGACGCTGCTGGACGGCGCTGCCACGCTGATGCCCACTCTGGCGGACGACGCAGAAATCGCCAAGCATACCGCCTGCCTGCGTCCCGTAACCGCCGATTGGCTGCCCATAATCGGCGCCGCGCCCGGCTGGGACAACGCCTATCTTGCGACCGGCGCCGGTCGCAAGGGCATCCTAATCAGCCCCGGCATAGGCAAGGCTATCGCGGATCTGCTGACGGCGGGTGAGACGGCGCTATCGGTGGACGGGTTTGGGGTGGGGCGGTTTGGCGCGGATTAGGGATTTTTTAACGCAAAGGCGCGGGGGCGCAAAGGGGTTAAATTCTACTCCACCAATTCCCAGTGAGTAACGACGAAACGAGGGCGCCCCTCAGTGCCCACTCTGCGGGTGCGCGCGCTGATGCGAACTTCTCGGTCAAGAATGTCATTGATTTTGACAACATCTTCCGATTCAGGCTTTACCGGGCAGTTAATCACTGCCTCAACGAAGCGCTGCAGGAAGTCGGCGTCCGCATGCGTAATGCGTACTTCTGCCTGCTGAGCTGTTGGAAAAAATCCTTGGAAGCATCCTACAAGACTTACATCGACTTCTAGGATGTTGTCTTGACTCAGCCTATTCGCGCTGCGTTGAACCTGTTCGACGTCGAAGAACTGGAACTTGTCCCTTCGGAATTCCAAGGCGCATACGGCGTCGTTCTTAGCTACATTGTGTAGAAATTTCTCTACTGATTTCAAAGCGCGCTTGTCGGTATGTCCGATAGCCTCTGACAACTCTTCGTCTGTTCCTCTGGACGCCTCTAAAATTGCCTTGAGTTCCTTGATGGCTGCTCCGACATGCGTATATTCGCCTTCCAAAGGCAATTGTCCCGAGGCTTCCTCTACTCGAAAGCCGAATGATCCGTGCGCTACTCCCGCGAGCGTTAGTTCATAATCGGCTTTATAAGGAACCTGCCCGGTGGGCTGCAACTCTGATTGGCGTTGACTGGCTCCTATGTAATGGACGGCGGTATTGAAGTGATCGAGCGTATCCCTGAAGAATCTCAGCGCCATGCCGCGGCTGCCTACAACCGGTTTGCCGTGAAAGGTCAAGCGCGCTTCAGCCGGTTGCGGCGGTGGCGCCTCGTAGGCTTCAAGCTCGGCTTCGACATCGAGCAGGCGATTTTCGAAGCTCTTCCTCGTAATCACTTCGTCCGGGGTGGTTTCTCTAATCAATTTGTTTAGAGTAGCACGCTCGGAAAGGAGGAAGCGGTAATTCCGGATACTCACGCCCGACCTCCATTTTCGTTGTTCATCCCGTCAAGGTTGTCTCTAGCGGCTGCGTCATTTCTGCCGTCAATATCCACTTGCACGAAGCCCTTCCATTGCCCATCGCGCGTGTGCGCCCATAGGCTATACCAATACATGGCGCGCCTGATAATAGTTTCGCTGTTAGTTTCATCCAGCGGGATACAATAAGCATCTACATTAAAGTGCGCTTTGGTGTAAGCCGTATTGAAAAGATTAGAATAAGCCTCAAATAGACTTTGCTGCGTGTGTCCCTCAGGGATGTAACAGAAAGTGACAACGTCGATGTCCGCGGGCGAGCGTTCTCTTAATTCGACGTGTTCCGCAAAGCTGCCATTGATCCACTGAAACCCTTGCATCAACCCTGCTTTGTGTAGTTCAGCTCTATAATCCAGCAATCCCCCCAAGAGGTTACGCCGCTCCTCGGTGCTCCCGAAAAGCGTTACTAAATCCGGAAGAGAAATAGGATATGGGGAACGTTCTACGGCGGTAGGGTTATCCTCATTGATGGGAGGCAACACCCCGTCTGCGTTCCAATCAGGGATGGTGTCGGTATATTCGTTCATCATGGGGAAGCCGTTTTGCCGAAAGTTGAGGTTGTCAATATGTTTTGGGGGCTATATTATCGCAAAATTAGGGTTTGTGTCCAATTTTCAGAGAACCTAATGATGATTCGTTAAACATTCACATCGTAGGCAGCAAAGAAGAGGCGGCGCGCGGCAGGCGCAAAGGCGTAGGGGCGCAAAAGGCGCATTGGGTTTGCGGCAGGGGACGGTTCGCCGCCCCCCCTAAAACAACCGCCGTATCGCGGCGCGTATCTCATCCGTCTTGGCGTCGGTTAGCGCGCCGATGCGGGTTAGCAGCTCAGCGTTTAGGGTGTATAGGCGGTTCGGGCGCGCCCAACTCTGATGATGCAGCTCCCCTTCAAGCATATCCGCCGCCGCTATGGGGATGTATTCGCTTTCCGAACTGCCGTGAGTGGCTTGAGTGGTTATCGAGCAAACTATGTAATCGTCCATGCCCACTTCGGCGACTATTACCACGGGACGCCGCTTGTTCCGCCTCAAATCGGTGCGCGAAATGGGCGCTAGCGCTACTTCTCCGACCACTATCCCAACCCCTCCTCGGCTTCGGCTTCCTTGGCCATGTGCGCCAGCGAAAGCAACGCCAAATCGTCTTCCTCGCGGTCGTCGAACACTATCAGGTTGTCGCCGTGCCAGCGCGCCATGCTGTCCACTATTTTCATTGTGGCGACGCTGACCGTGCAGACGCGCATCAGCAGGTCGATCACGCGCTCTTTGTGGGGGGCGAAGCGGTAGGCGTCGAAGCGCTCGCGGATGGCGGCGTCGCGGGGCTTGCGCTCTTTGTGCTGGTCTAGTATCCATTCCAGGGCGGAGCGGCTGCCCAAGCGGTAGCGCCACGCCGACGGGGGGATGCCGCTGAGCGCGGTTTGGTCGTCGATGCGGATGACGCCCTGCTCTTTGTCTTTGGCGTTGGCGCGCAGCATTACCTTGCTCGGCGGGTTGGGTCCGTCGATGCGCTCAAGCGGGTAGGGCTCGGCGTCCATGAAGCCTATGTGCAAGTCCAGCAGTTTGCGCCCTAAGCCCGCCCAATGCCCGAAATGGCGGTACAGCGGCAGGCGGGGGAATTCGCGCAGCAGGTCGACTTGGTAGTCGTGGCGATAGACGGGGTCGTGCAGGACGGCGTAGGCGTAGGCGAATATGTCTTCGGCGCCGATGCTTGCGCCGCCGGCGGCCGCCTCAAAGTGCCGCCCCCAACGCTTGCGATAGTAGGCGTTGACGCGCGCTATTCCCCATTCCGTTATGTTCAATACCCGCTCGCCTTCGTCCGTGTAGCGGTATAGCGGCAGACATTGCGTATCGCCGGTGAAGTGTCTATCCGTTAATTTATCTGACGCTAATACATAGAAAGATTTCCCATTCGCGCAGAAGTTGATGACCTTGTTGTCCGACCGCAATTCTTTACCGAACATTGTGTAGTGGTTCTTAGTCAGCACATCGTTCATCGTAAAGTCCGCGAAGTGGTGCTTTATGGTGAACGGGCGGTAAAGGGATTGGATGCGGTTTGCGTCGTTATAGACGATGCGCCGCCCACGCCGGAATTCATTGCGTAGGTCTCGACTCCACTTGATAACTGACGGATAGGTTTCATCGCCGTTATCTATGAGTTCGTTATAGACGTCGGAAAAGAACAGCGCCTTGTTCCGCAGATTGGGAACATCAAAATCGTACACCCACTCGTCTCTAGCAGTGTTGACTCCGGGTGTACTGAGTTTGAGCATCGCTTGTTCTTCACCGGCTTCTTTAGTGAACTTAGTTTGGCGGTCAGCAAGCGGGAGCAATTTCTCGAATGCGCCGCTTGACTGGTTAAGCCAATCGTTTCGCTTATCAGGCGTGATTTGGGTGAAGTCTGTGTTGTCGAGGCTGCGTCCCCGTATGTACTTAACTTTATCGGCGGATTTGGCGTAATCGTCGACGGCGTTGTAGAACATTCTGAAGGTGTGCGCGCCTTTGCGACGCACTAGGAAGTAGATAGCCACTCCGACGCGGATCTTATCGTCAAAGACATTCCCGCCTTCCCGTCGACGGCGCTCGCCGCTGGTTCGGGCGTTGCCCTTCAGGTCAATCGCCCAAAGTTCGTTGAATTCCTCAGATATTACTTTGCGAAATCCATCGTCTTGGCGGGCGTCCAAAAATGCGCTGTTACTGATGAACGCTATAATGCCGTCATCTGCCAATCTGTCAGACGCCCATCGGATAAAGCGCTTGTACATATCGTACTGATGCGTCTTTTGCGCCGCGCTTTCCTTGATGTATGTATCGCTGATGCGCTTGTCTATATCGGGATAGGCGCGGTTAGCGCCGCCGTCTCCCCATAGGGTTGCGCTATCGTTATACGGCGGGTTGCCGATGATGACGCTGATGGGCTTTTCGTTTTGGACGCCTAGGCGCACCCAGTTTTCGGCGGATATGCCGCCCAGTTCGAAGGTGGATTGGCGCTGCACGGCGCCGCCGGTGGCGCCCTGCCAGTCCATGTTGTCCAGCGTGTCCACGAACACCAGATTGGGGAACTCTTTGTATGCGCCCATGCGCTCTTTGTAGGTGTACTCGATGTTGAGGTTGGCGATGTAGTAGGGCAGTATCGCCACTTCGTTGGCGTGCATTTCGTTGAGGTATTTGAAGGCTAGGCGCTCTTGCGGCAGGTGGTTAATGAGGTTGGTGATGAAGGTGCCGGTGCCGGTAGCGGGGTCGAGGATTTGCACGCCCTTGTCGGCGAGTGTTCGGTTGAAATGCTTTTGCAGCAGGAAGTCTGCGCCGCGGATGATGAAGTCCACCACTTCGTTGGGGGTATAGACAACGCCGAGTCTATCGGCGGCGGCGGGGTTGTACGCCTTGTAGAAGTCTTCATAGACGGTTTTGAGGAACTGCTGTTTTTCGGCGTAGTCGGCGATTTCGTCGGCGGCGCGTCCGATAGCGCCGTAGTAGGCGCGCAGGCGGTCGATGGCTTGGCGGCGGACGTCGCCGGTGAAGAAGGTGCGCTCGAGGGCGTCTAGTTGCTGGGCGATGTTGTTTTCGCGGTGAAACTGGTCTTCGGCGAATACGCGCAGGAAGATGTCTTTGGTGAGGATGTGCTGCAGCAGCATTTCGCGCACGTCGTCGGATGATACATTGGGGCTGATGGTTTGATGGCAGACCGCTAGGAAAGCGGCGGCGGCGGACTGGTAGTCGGGGTTTTGGGCGCCGGCGTGTGCGATGGTTTGGCGCAGGTTGTCCAGCACGCTGGGCAGGTCTGCCTTGAACTGGCGCTGGGCGTGGCGGAACTCTTCGATTTCGGGGAGTTCGTAGTCGAGGAAGCGCTTGATGAGGCGGTGGAGTTCGCCCGGTCGGGACATATTGACGCGCATAGCGACGTCTTGGTTTTGGATGAGGACGGCGGTTTGGGAGTCTTCGAAGATGATGTTGTCGCGGGGATAGCCGCGGTTGAACTTGCGCTGGATTTCGGCGTCAAGGTTGTCTTGCGAGTCTTTGGCTTCCCAATAGCCGCGCGCCATCCGCAGCGAGTCCTTGACGGTGCCGTCGGGAATGACGCCGGCCGGCGTGCGGAGTTCGGGGACGAGCGCCAGCTTCTCTTTGTGTTCGGCGCAATAGTCGGCGAGGCAGTTCTCGAAGGCTCGCCGAATGCTGAGCTCGCTGGTGGAGCCTCCGAATGCGACGAGGCGGTCGAGTTCGGCGCGGTAACGCGCGATGTGGGGGTAGGTGGTGGCGGCGGTGGCGGTGGGCATGGTGGGCGGCTCCGCTGTTGGCTGGTGGTTGGGGTGGGTATGCGTACGGGTATGCTAACGGGTGTACAGGGGGGTGTCAATTGGGGGGTTGGCAAAAGGGTTGCAATTTTGGATATACTTAGTAATAATACCTTTGACACAGATAGAGGAGGCCACGATGACGAAGCGCACATTCACGGCACGCGTTTGGCCAGAAGACGACTGGTTCATAGCGCAGGCGATTGAGATAGACATCGCCAGCCAGGGGCAAAGCGAGCAGGAAGCGCTGGATAACCTGCGCGAGGCGATCGAGCTCTATTACGAAGTGCTGAACGACAGAGAGCGGGTCCATAGCATAGATGTGGAGGCAGGCGTTGCCTAGGCCGCTTCCGTACCGCGAAGTTGTGCGCAGGCTTCGCGCGGCGGGCTTTATCGAAGACAGACAAAGCGGAAGCCACGTTATGTTTGTCAAAATGACCGGCGAAAACCTTGTGCCTGTGCCGCGTCATAGGGAATTGCGGCGCGGCACAATTAGTAACATCCTGCGCCGAGCGGGGCTATCCGTTGACGAGTTCGAAAACCTGTAATATAGCCCCGATACGCTAGGCGTACTCTGCTAGGAACTCATCGAACCGCCGAAACTCGAGCGGCTTTTGGCGCATTGCGTTCAGCGCCGCAAGGCGCTCGGCGTCTTCCAAGCGCTCCAGCATCTCAATGTAGTCTTGGATGTCCAATATAACGCCGCGCGGTTCGCCGTCTTCCACTACAAGGCGCACTTGCCGCTTTCTGCCTGTGCGTTCCATATCGCAAACCTCCCGCCGCGCTAAGCGCAGTTCGATAGCCTAATCCGCCGCATTCACGCCCACGCTTGTCGCCGCATCCGCAAGCGCCGACGCATCGACGTCGGCCGCATCCCCGGCGCCGTTCACGCCTACCCTAGTCCCCGCGAGCAGCGGCGCAAGGTATTGCCCTGTGTGCGAGTGGGGCAGCAGCGCTATCTGTTCGGGGGTGCCGGACGCTATGAGCGCGCCGCCCTTGTCGCCGGCGCCGGGGCCTAGGTCTATGAGCCAATCGGCGCTCTTTATGAGGTCTAGGTGATGCTCTATAAGCACCACGCTGTTGCCGGCGTCCACAAGGCGCTGCAGCACGCCTAGCAGGTGGGCGCAGTCTTCGAAGGACAGCCCGGTGGTGGGTTCGTCCAGGATGTAGAGTGTTCGGCCGGTGGCGCGTTTTGAGAGTTCTTTGGCGAGTTTGACGCGCTGCGCTTCGCCGCCGCTGAGTTGCGTTGCGGGCTGCCCCAAGCGTATGTAGCCCAAGCCGACGTCCTGCATCGTTTGCAGGCGGCGGCGCACGCGCGGTATGTTCTCGAACAGATCCAGCGCTTCGGTTACGGTCATCGCCAGCACATCGGCGATGGTCTTGCCCTTCCACTCGATTTCCAGCGCTTCGCGGTTGTAGCGCTTGCCTTCGCATATTTCGCACGGCACGGTTACATCGGGCAGGAACTGCATCTCAATGTTGATGTAGCCGTCGCCGCTGCAGGCTTCGCAGCGGCCGCCCTTGACGTTGAATGAAAAGCGGCCGGGCTTGTAGCCGCGCATGCGCGCTTCCGGCACGGTGGCGAATAGTTCGCGTATGGGCGTGAAGGTGTCGGTGTAGGTTGCGGGATTGCTGCGCGGCGTGCGCCCAATCGGGGACTGGTCGATGTCCACCACCTTGTCAATGCGCTCCACGCCGTCTATTGCGCGCACGGCGCCGGGGCGGTCGCGCGCCTTGTAGAACTGCTGCGCCAGCTTCTTGTACAGGATTTCGTTTATCAGCGTGCTTTTGCCGGAGCCGGATACGCCGGTTACGCAGACCAGCATTCCAAGCGGGATTTCAACATCAATGTCTTTGAGGTTGTTCTGGCTTGCGCCGCGAATTAGGATGCTGCCGCCGCCGCCTTCGCGCCGTTTATTTGGCAGCGCTATCTTGCGGCGGCCGCTGAGGTACTGCCCTGTCAGCGATAGCGGCGCGCGCATGATGTCTTCAACGGGTCCGCTCGCAACCACATGGCCGCCGTGTTCGCCGGCGCCGGGGCCGAGGTCGACGATATGGTCGGCGGCGCGCATAATGGCTTCGTCGTGTTCCACGATTAGCACGGTGTTGCCGAGGTCGCGCAGGCGCTTGAGCGTCTGTATCAGCCGATAGTCGTCGGCCGGATGCAGCCCGATCGAGGGTTCGTCGCACACATACAGCACGCCCATAAGCCCGGAGCCTATCTGCGTCGCCAAGCGGATGCGCTGCGCTTCGCCGCCGCTGAGCGTTGCCGCCATACGGGACAGCGTGAGGTAATCCAAGCCGATGTTGAGCAGAAAGTCGAGGCGCGCCTCGATCTCTTTGAGTATCTGGATTGCGATAGCCTTTTCGCGCTCGGTGAGAACGGGCGGTTCGCCGCCGCCGATGTCCGCGACGGGCTTGCGTCGGCTGCGACGCTTGGCGGCGGCCGTCGTCCGCTTGGGCGCGCTTGCCGCTGTGCCGTTTAGAGACGCCGCCGGCGAACTAATCTCAGTTGGCGCGTCCCCGCCGATTGCGGCGATCCATTCGCTTGCCTGCGCGATGGACTTGTCGGTAACCTGCATGATGTTCAAGCCGCACACGGTTACGGCGCGCGCTTCAGGCTTGAGGCGCTGTCCGTCGCAGGCGTTGCAGGCGCTGGATGACATGTAGCGCTCGATTTCGGAGCGCACATGCTCGGATTCGGTCTCTTTGTAGCGGCGCGCCAGGTTGTTTATGACGCCCTCGAATGTGGTGCGCCAGCGGTATGTCTTGCCGCGCTGCGTGTTGTGGCGCACGTCGATCGCCTTGCGCTTGGTGCCGTACAGCACTAAGTCCAGGTCGCGCTTTCGCATCTTGTTGACGGGTATGTCTATGGAGAAATCGTAGGCGCGCGCCAGGGATGCAAGCTGACTGTAATACCACGAACTCATAGCGCCGGAGCGCGCCCAAGGCTGCACGGCGCCCCCGGCGATGGATGCGCTCTTGTCCGGGATTACCAGGTCGGGGTCGATCTCAAGCTTGTAGCCAAGCCCGGTGCAGGTGGCGCAAGCGCCGTGCGGGTTGTTGAAGCTGAATGTGCGCGGCTCGAGTTCGCCCATGCTTATGTTGCAGTGGACGCATGCGAACTGCTCCGAAAACAGAAGCTCATCTTCGCCCGCCACGTCCACCAGCACCACGCCGTCCGCCATTCGCAGCGCCGTCTCAACCGAATCGGCTAGGCGGCTCTGGTCGGCGCTTGCGCCCACAACGAGCCTATCCACCACCACCTCTATGTTGTGCCACTTCTGCTTGTCCAGGTCGAAGGTTTCGGACAGATCGCGCACATCGCCGTTGACGCGCACGCGCACGAAGCCCGCCTTGCGCGCGCCATCGAACACCTCTTTGTGTTCGCCCTTGCGCCGCCGAACCTGTGGCGCGAGTATCTGTATGCGGCTGCGCTCCGGCAGCGCAAGCACGGCGTCGACTATCTGCTGAACCGTTTGGCGCTCAACCGGGCGGCCGCACTTATAGCAGTGGGGATGCCCGGCGCGCGCGAACAGCAGCCGCAGGTAGTCGTATATCTCGGTTACCGTCCCCACCGTGGAGCGCGGGTTGTGCGATACGCCTTTTTGGTCAATGGATATGGCGGGCGAAAGCCCCTCGATGTAGTCCACATCAGGCTTGTCCATACGCCCTAGGAACTGGCGCGCGTAGGATGAGAGCGATTCCACATAGCGCCGCTGTCCCTCGGCGTATATCGTGTCGAACGCCAACGAACTCTTGCCGGAGCCGGACACGCCGGTCATCACCACAAGCTTATTGCGCGGTATGGTAACGCTCACATCTTTGAGATTATGCTCGCGCGCGCCCTGAACCACTATATTTTCCAACGGCATATGTCATCCCCCAATTGTGCGCCTGTCCCGCTGTGCCGCCTAGCCCAATCCGCCGCCGCAATCCCAACCCTAATTTTAGCATTGAGAGCGCTTTTTATGTTTAGTTTTTAGGCGGGATAGTTTGCGAATTCGTATGCAGTTCGCAGACACGCATCGGCGAAAGCGGCGCAACCGCGCTCTGCGAATGTGATAAGATTAGCGCGTGAACCCAAATCATTTGCGCCGAATGTGCGCGCATAGGCGTACACATATACACACAGGCATACATATAGGCATAAGCATATTAGGGAGGATTGCATATGACCACAGCTGAGATGCCGCGTTCTGAGACGACGGCGTACAACGTAGTAGGCACGCGCCCGGTGAGGCACGACGGCGTGGACAAGGTTACCGGCCGCGCGCGCTACGGCGCCGATGTGAACCCCGCCGGGCTGCTGCACGGCAAGGTGCTGCGAAGCCCGTACGCCCACGCACGCATCAAGTCCATCGACACCGCCAAAGCCGAAGCGCATCCCGATGTGAAAGCGATAGTTACCGCCGCCGATCTTGCGCCCATGGAACCGGTGCCGCAGGTGGCAAGGCAGGGCGTCCCTATCGCAGAGAACATCCTCGCCAACGGCAAGGTTCTGTACAAAGGGCATCCCATCGCCGCCGTTGCCGCCGTGAACGCGCATGTGGCGGAAGAGGCGCTCGCGCTCATTGACGTCGAGTACGAAGTTCTGCCCAGCGTATCCAATGTAGAGGACGCGCTCAAGCCCGACGCCCCTGCGCTGCATGAGCATTGGATCGAGCGCGGCGGCATCGGCGACGTCCCCCTCAGCAAGAACATCGCAGACCACGAACAGCACATATTCGGCGACCTAGACGCCGGATTCGCTGCCGCCGACCGCGTGTTCGAGCGCGAATTCCGCACAAAGACGGTGCATCAGGGCTACATCGAGCCGCATACCGCTACCGCGTGGTGGGCGCCCGACGACGACCGCTTGACGATATGGAGCAGCAGTCAGGGGCATTTCGCGATGCGGGACAGCACGGCGCAGGTGCTGGGCATACCCAATTCGCAGATTAAGGTTGTGCCGATGGAAATCGGCGGCGGCTTCGGCGGCAAGACGCTGGCGTACCTGGAAGCGGTGTCCGCCGCGCTGTCCCGCAAGAGCGGCCGCCCCGTCAAGTCCACAATGACTCGCGCGGAGGTGCTGGAGGCGTCCGGCCCCACCGCCGGCGGCTATATGAAAATCAAGATGGGCGTTACCAACGAAGGGCGCATCACCGCGGCGCAGATATACTTCGCCTTCGAGGGCGGCGCGTATCCCGGAGCGCCGCTGCCCGGTTCGTGCGCCGCCGTGTTCGCGCCCTACTTCATCGAGAACGTGCGCATAGACGGCTACGACATCGTAACCAACAAGCCCAAGACCGCCGCCTACCGCGCGCCCGGCGCTCCGATAGTCTGCTTCGCGTCCGAAAGCATCCTAGACGAAATCGCAGAGGCGCTGGGAATGAACGCGCTGGAGCTGCGCCTGCTGAACGTCGCCACGCCCGGAACCCGCCGAGCCGACGGCGTGATGAACGGCCCCATCGGCGCGAAAGAGGTGATGGACGCCGTCAAGTCGCACCCGCACTACAACACCCCGCTTGAGGGCGCGAACCGCGGGCGCGGCATCGCGATGGGCTTCTGCCGCAACAACTCCGGCATGGCGTCCGCTATCGCCAATGTGCTCTCAAACGGCGCCGTCAGTCTCATCGAAGGCTCTATGGACATCGGCGGATCGCGCACCGCCGTCGCCCAGATGTTCGCCGAAGTGCTTGGCTTGCCCATAGAGGACGTCATCCCCACCGTGGGCGACACCGACTCCATAGGCTACACATCCACATCCGGCGGTAGCGGCGTCGCCTTCAAGTCCGGCTGGGCCGCCGTGGAAGCCGCCAACGACGTCAAGCGCCAGCTCATTCAGCGCGCCGCTCTGTTGTGGGACACCGACGAATCGCAGGTGGAATACGCCGACGGCGGACTGCGCCACAAGTCCGACACCGAACTCCGCATATCGTTCAAAGACATTGCGGCTAGGATGGCCGAAACCGGCGGCCCCGTCGTCGGCCGCGCCAATATGAACCCCGGCGGATCCGCCGGCTCATACGCCGCCAATATCGTGGACGTAGAGGTCGACCCTGAGACCGGCAAGGTGGACATCCTGCGCTACACCGCATTCCAGGATGTGGGAACCGCCGTGCATCCCAGCTACGTCGAAGGGCAGATCCAGGGCGGCACCGCGCAGGGCATCGGATGGGCGCTCAATGAAGAGTACTACATGAGTGACGACGGCGCTATGCTCAACTCTAGTCTGCTCGACTACCGAATGCCCGTAGCGCTTGACCTGCCGATGATAGAAGCGGTGATGCTAGAGGTTCCCAACCCGGCGCATCCCTTCGGCGTCAAGGGCGTGGGCGAGGCGAACATAGTGCCGCCGCTCGCCGCAATCGCCAACGCCATCCACGACGCCGCGGGCGTCCGCATGTACGACCTGCCCATGAACCCCCAAGCGGTGGCCGGCGCAATAAGCGGCGAAAGCGCGCAATAGGCGCAGACGGACGCCGTCAACATAACCGGAGCGGCCGACGCACGGTTATTGACACACAAACGATATTTGGGGACGGCCTTGCGCGGCCGTCCCCATCCGCCGCGTTGTATACCCCATCCGCCAAACACACCGAAAGGCAGGCAAGCCAATGAAAAAGCGCCTAACCCTCACCATAGACGAAGACCTAATCCGCCGCGCCAAGCGCCACTCCCAAAAGCGCGGCAAAACGCTGTCCCAAACCGTAGAAGACTACTTCGCGCTAATGGACGAGCCGATAGAAGAGATAGACGAAGCGGACCTCCCCCCGAAAGTGCGCTCACTCGTCGGCATGCTTGAGGGCAGCGGGCTTGACGAACAGGACTACTACGACTATCTGGAGCGCAAGCACTCGTGAGAATTCTGTTCGACACCAATGTGATACTTGACGCGCTCTTGTACAGGCAGCCCTTTGCGATAGCCGCCTCGCGCTTACTGCAGCATGTAGAACAAGGCAGGCTTGACGGAATACTCTGCGCCATATCAGCGCCAACGATATACTACCTTGCGTCAAGAGCCGTCGGAGAAACGCAAGCCCGCAGCTTCATCCCCGTTCTTCTCCACACATTTGAGATAGCGCCCGTAGGAAGATCCCTGCTAACCGACGCGCTGACGCCGGAATTCCCCGATTACGAAGACTCGGTTATACACGAAGCCGCTAAGCGTATGTACGCCGATGGAATCGTTACCCGCAATCAGCGGGACTTTCGCAACGCAGCCATCCGCATTTACACCCCCGACGAGTTAATAAGCGCCCTAACCCCGCAAGAATAGTATCCCGCCGCGCACAAAACCGCGCCACCATCACCGCCCCCGTCCGGCATCCCCGGCAGGGGCGATCTGCGTCGAACGCCGCAATTGCGCCGATTTTGCGCTGAATATGCGTGATTTTGCCCTCAAAGTCGCTAGATCAAACTTTCGCTAGTGTGATATATTTGATATAGTGTTGACATTCGCAAACCTTTGCGCCAATCGATAAGAGCGAGTAGCGATTATGCCACGCCCTCAAAGCAAAAAGAAGCAAGCTCTAGAAAGGCTGTACAAAGAGTGCCAAGCCCGCGGCCGCTTTGTGTTCGACAACGACCTTGCCAGGGAAATATGCGCCCAAGTGGGTTTCAAAAATCACTTCGACGCAACCAAAATCGACTCATCGGCGGCGCTGCCCGACGCCTTGTTGCAGGACGACGTCTTTGTGGTTCACCTGGGCGGCGGCAGGCATCAGTTCGTGCGCGGCATTGATGCAGGCTATCACCGCTTTGAGACCATTCCCGATAGCGGCAAGTTTCAGTGGCAGTATCGCCGCAGCATCCTGAACAACATCAACACAAGCGAAAGCAACATCCTGTCCGTAGGCTACAATCAGCGGATTATCCACGACTTCCTATACGAAGACATCGCCGCAGCGCCCAAAGTCTATGGCTCCAATCGCACGCACATCCCCTTGGACTACCGCATCGGCGACGACCGAATCAGCGTTAGCCGCGTGCAGGTTGAGATTGATATGACGATGGAGCGTCAAGGCGCTATCACCGTATTCGAGGCAAAGAACGGCGAACCGCCCGACTTCAACGTGTTTCAGTTGTTCAACCCGTATCGCTACTATCTCAGGGAAACGCAAGGCGCGCAGGACGTCTCAATAGACTGTTGCTATCTGCTCCGCTCAGCGTCCCGCTTGCGCCTATATCTCTACCGCTTCCAAGACCCGCGCAACCCCGGCTCAATCCAACTTGTGCGGAACGCCGAATATGAGTTGGTGGAACGATGACCGCATTGCCCCACAAATACCGCAACCGCATCGTCAACGCCGATGTCATGTCCGTGCTGCGCGAACTGCCCGACGACTGCGTGGATATGATATACGGCGATCCAGACTACAACGTCGGCGTTAGCTACGACGGCCAGGCGTTCACATCGTCTTGGGACGAATACGTCGACTGGTACATCGGCTTGGCGAAAGAGTGCATGCGCGTTCTTCGCACCGATGGCAACCTGTTCTTTATCAACTATCCCAAGCAGAACGCCTACCTCAGGGTAAAGTATCTTGACGACAGTGCCTATTCGGTTCACGACTATGTGTGGGTCTATAACACTAACATCGGCCATTCGCCCCGCCGCTTCACAACCGCCCACCGCTCCATACTCCACGCCACCAAGTCCAAGCATAACCGCTTCTACAAAGAACGAGTGGCGCAACCCTACAAAAACCCCACCGACCCGCGTATCAAACAGCGCATCCAGAACGGACACAAAGGCAGAATGCCCTACTCTTGGCTAAACTTCAACTTGGTCAAGAATGTATCCCGCCAAAAGACCAGCCACCCTTGCCAAATCCCCGATGAGCTTTCGGAACTGCTGCTCAAATCGTGCGCCCTTCCCGGCGACAGCGTATTCGTGCTATTCGGCGGCAGCGGTTCGGAAGTCGTGCAGGCAAACAACCTAGGCTTGACTTGGCTAACCTGCGAACTTCAGCCGCTCTACTGCGAAATGATAGCCAGCCGCCTGCAGAACGACGGCGCAATCGAGCCTGAGTACCGCAATCCCGCCCAACTCAGCCGTTGCAAAACGCCTGAAGACCAAGCCGCCATCGACGAAATCCAACGCAAGATGCTGGAACGCCAACGGCAATACGGCGGCGCGAATAAAGGCGAAACGGCGGTTAAAGCGAACCTAGCCGCAAATTAGACAGTCCCGCTAAGGATAAGTCCGTGAAAAGAACATCCCAATGGATGCAAGTTCTATCTGCGCTCAAGGCGTTGGGCGGCATCGCCACGCTATCGCAGCTGAACAACGCCCTGCTTTCCCCCGGCGGGGACGGCGTGAACTGGCAGACCAAAACGCCGGAAGCCACCATACGCCGCATTGTGCGCCAAAAGTCCGACCACTTCCATCCCGTCAAGCCGGGCTTGTACTGCCTTCGCGAACTCGCCGATAAGTTCGAAAGAGAGTACAACCTTCCGACGCACGGCGATATTCCGCTAAGCGTAGAGAGGCGCAATCACTGGTATTATCAGGGGTTGTTGGTTGAAATCGGCAAAGCGCGCCATTACAAGACCTATGTCCCCGCCCAAGACAAAAATCGCACTTTCGGCAATCAAAGGCTTGGCGATGTCTGCGATATAACAAGACTGCCCAAGTTCGGCTACCAGCGCTTTATGCGTAAGGCAAGAACCGTCGACGTCATATGGTTCAACCGACGCGATATGCCTCAAGAGATGTTCGAGATTGAAATGTCCACCGACATGCTCAACTCGCTGACCAAGTTCAACGAACTGCGCGACTTCTACACCGAACTCAAAATCGTAGCCCCCGCCCGCCGAAAGGACTATTTCACTGACCGCATCGAACTAGACACATTCCACGAAATTCGCGAGCGCGTAAAGTTCATGGACATCGACGAACTAGAGAAAAAGTACGTATCAGGGAGATGGTGAAATGACTTCTCAGCGCAACGACCCTTTGCCCCAATACGCCTGCCGCATATGCGGCTCAGACGAAATCAGAGGGGAGCCGGACTCATACCCGGTTTTTCGAGCAGAAGACGACAAAATCGTCTATCTGCGCTCCGAAACATACGACAACGATTTGTCGGATCTTATCTGCAACGAATGCCTCGAGCCTATCGAAGTTGCCGACTACGGGAGAATTAGGATCGAGTAGGGAAGATGCGTACAGCGTCAACCTCTAGCGGCACCCCCACCGCGCCCAAAAAGTCAGATACGGCGCCGCGATAGACTTGAAATGCTCCCACGAGCCGGGCGCAGGCGACGCCTCCGCGCTCACCGTCTCCCACACGCCCAGCAGGACGAAGCCCTCCGCCGCCATCCCGTTTATGAGCGTATGCAATGTATGCCGAAACTCGCGCGGCCCCACTATTCGCCGCACGCTGCCGTCGGGCGCGGCTACATCCCAATGCGGGTCGTCATAGACCACTTCCCCGTCGGCGTATGCGTGGCGCAGTGGATAGCCTCGCCCGTCCCAGTCTTCCTTCGACAGCGTGTGCGTGAACGGGTTGGCGCACGAAAGATGATACAACCCGCCCGGCCGCAAAACCCGCGCCACCTGCCCGAACACTTGGCGCGCGTCCGGCACGAAGTTCAGCGAATGCCCGTGCCAAACCACATCGAAGGCGTCCGCGCCCAGCTCCGACAAATCGCGCATATCGCCTTGCATCGTCTTTACCCGCAAGCCGTAATGCGCCGCCGCCCGCCTATCGCGCTCCAGCTGCGTCGGCGTGATGTCCAACACGGTCACGGACGCCCCCAGCAAACCGAATGCCGCCGACTGCTGCCCGCCGCCGCTCGCGAGGCACAGCACATCCTTGCCCGCAATCTGCGGCAGCATCCCATTCGGATCGACCGCTTGGCGCGCCGTTTCGGGCGTCAAATCCAAGTACGGAATGGAGTATTCCACGCCCGCCTGCGCGAGCGCTTCCCAGCGGTCTCTGTTGTAGCGTGCGATTTCGTCCATTGCGCCGTTATCCCATCCGCAGGCGCGACGTTGACGCCCGGGATGCGTAGGATACGGGGCTGCAGGACGCCAACTGGATTGACGGCGCTTGCCGCGTCAAACCTGCGTACAAGCCTTTCGGCTAACGGCGCCTGCGAAACGCCAACCGAATTAGTGGCGCTTACTGCTGCTGTTGCTGCTGCGCGAACCGCCTGTACACCTCTTCGTCGCTCAGCGCCTCGCGCCCGAACCATTCGTTCTCGATAAGATGCCCCATATCCGCCAGCCGCCCTATCGCCGCAGTCGCCGCGTCTATAACCTGCTGCGGCGATTTCAGCGCATCCGGGGACAGCGCCTCCACCTCGTCGATAGTTTCGGTCAGCGCGCGCATAAGCTCCACCGGCGCTATCTGCGTAGCGGTCAGGCGCGCCTTGAACAGGCATTGCAGCGCCGATGACGCTTCGTTGCGAAGGAAAAGCTCGGCCGCCACATCCGCCCTATCGCGCGGCGTTATCCCCAGCGAGCTTGCGGTATCGCAGAGCGAGTCCACCAGCGCATCGCTATCGCCGCCGTCCCGCAGCGCCCGTTTCGCCGCCGTGTCGCACGCCCTCGCCGCGCTCTCGGCCCGCTCCAGCCAGCGCCCCAGCCAGATGAGGTTGTACGCCCTAGAATCCGTCAGCCAGTTGTCCCTTGCCACGCTCATCGATCGCGGTTCAACCATAAATGCCTGCCTTTCAGTATCTAATTCGGTTAAGTTTCGGCGGCAAACCACCCGTCCAGTCCAGGCTTGCCTGCGCTAGAAGTCAAGTGTGTTATGTGAAACACTCGCCGTCTTTGGAACGAGCCTATGCGAGGCTTGCCTTAGTTCTCTTCATCAGACTGCATCCTGCGCCTTATCGCTTCAAGTTCGGCGCGCAGACGGCGGTTTTCGGCTTCGAATTGCTCTGCGCGCTGTTCGGCTTGCTCTGCGCGGGTTTGGGCTTGCTGGCGCGCGAGCGTTTCTTGGTTGGCGCGCTGTTCGGCGTACTCGGCGATTATTTCGGCGGATTCAGCGCGCGTTTCGGCGGATTCGGCGCGCGTTTCGGCTTCGACGGCGCGCAACTCCGCGCGCTGACGCTCATACGCCTCAAGCTCCGCGCGCGCATACTCTTCGTCGTGCGTGCGCAGGAATTGGCCCGTCTTGGGGTCGAACCAGCGCAACTGCCGCTCATCCCAGTACACCCACAAGCCCAAGACTTTGCTGTACCCGCGGTAAGTCCTATCGCCTACCACTTGTATCTCGATAGGTAGGTATTCGCCCTCGACTAGGCGATCCCCCGCCAGCGCTACTTCATGGAAGAAGCCGCCGCTTGGGTCAAACCGCCAGTATTCGGGGATGCCGCAGTTGGCATAGTCGCGGCGCTTGTCGGTGTAGTCTACCACGCCGGTGCTTTCCGACGCCACCTCCAGCACAAAGTCGGGCGGCTTGCCCTGCGCCAGTATGGAGTAGCCCTTTTGGCGGATGAGCAGGTCGCGGTCGCAGTCAAATGTCACGATGAGGTCGGGCTTGCGATTTTCGCGGCGTATGGTCGCATACGGCGATATAGGAACTTCGCTCAGTACGAAAGTGCTTTCGTAATTGCCGAAATGGATGGCGATCGAGCGCATATGCGAGGGTTCGTGCAGGAAGATAGGGTTGTTCATATCGCCTCGTGGGGGATATTCGGGGAATACGGCAAGGTATTCGGCAGGTTCGTCTTGCTGATGAACGTCTTGCTTTGGAACCGCGATTAGCTTTGTAGTCATCGACTACCTCTATGTTTAGGCTTTGGCGGCGCTTGACGGCGCATTCGTATGGGGACAATATACCATAGCGCCAAATCGGTTTTGGGTTGCGCTTATGAATTTAACGCGAAGGCGCAAGGGCGCAATGTTCTGAAAATATGAATGAAACCCGATGCCGAATGTCAATCGCCGTTGGTATTTTCCAACAAACTCAGCGCATCCTCAAATGACATCAGATCCGGCGATTGAACCACCTGCGCCACGGCGACGTCCAACCCGCCGTGTCCCGTGGATACGAATGAGCCCTCCACCGGCGACGCTTGATTGTAGTCCCGCCCCACCGCGAACTTAACCAGCGCCGCGTCCGACGCTATGCGCATCCCCCGCGTAGGGTCCGAGGGCAGCCAGCCCAGCTGCGGATGCAAGAACTCCAGCCATGCGTGCGTTTCGCCCACCGCCGTGCTCAGCAGCCCGCTGCAGTAGCGCGATGGTATGCCCAGCGCGCGCAGCATCCCCAGCGATATATGCGCCATATCCTGGCACACGCCCCAGCCCATCTCCAGCGATTGCTCCGCCGTTGTGGCGACCGATGTGCTGCCGGGAATGTAGCGAATGTTGGAATGCACCCACCCCACCACGCTCTCGACCGCATTCAGCAGGCTGTCGGCGCCCGCCGCCGCCGCGTGCGCCGCATCCTCTAGCCTGTCCGGGTGAACCATCGGCGACGGCAGCAGGTACTCCTCTACGAAGTCGTCGTATTGGAGCGCGTCAAGCGCCACGTCGTCAGGCGCGGCGGGCGCGCTTTTGATGCGCACGCTGCCCACTGCGAGTATTATGAGCTTTGTGTGAGGCGATGTGAGCCGCAAGCGGTGAGTGGGATTGCCCAGTTGATCCTTGTACTGAATCAGCCTTGCGACAGGATCCGTCTTCACCGCCGACGAAAGCGGCGTCTGATATGCGTCTTCGCACGGCGAAAGGCGCAGAAAGTTATCGTTGACTACCACAACGTCGGAGTACAGATAGCGGGCGGCGTATGTGTAGCTTGCCGCAACGCCCGCATCGCCTACCGAACCACCCAAGTCGGCTTGCATAGTCCACCTGAAGAGTTGTTAGTAACTCGGTTGTCCGGGCGGGACACCCTGGTAAGCCCGCCGGGGAACGCCGTTGCCTCGCCGCGCCCGTTCTGCACGGCATACACGCGGAAGTCTATGTAGCGGTCGCTGAATTCGCCGGTTTCGTCGTCGAAGACGATGTGCTTGGAGAACTCAAGCGTCTCTTGCGCGATAAGCGCGCGCGGGTTCTCGATAATCTGGCGCGTCATCTGCGTATGGTAGTTGCCGCCCAAATCGGTCATTATGTACACGCCCAACCCGCCGTATCCCTGCCGCGTCTTCAGCACCATATCGTCCAGGTTGTTCAGCACATAGCGGCGGCTGTCCGCGTCCGCAAGGTCGTAGCTAACCGCCTGGTGCAAAATCGGCTCTTCGCCTAGGTATTCCCGTATCATATCCGGCACCCACAGGAACACCAGTTTATCGTCCGCGACGCTGGTTCCCATCCCGTTCACCAGAACCACCTTGCCGTTAAGATAGGCGTCCGTCAGCCCCGGCACGAATATCTCCAGATCCTCCACGCGGCGGTATATGAGATCTACCTTCACATCGCCGTCAAGCGTCCGCATCTGCACATCGCCTTCGTAGCCTATGTACAGATCCGAGCCTTCCACCAGCGGTATGTCCAGCAGCTCCGCAAGGTAGCGATGCTCAAAGAACGCCGAGCCGAACTTGCTGTCCGTCAGCAGTACGCAGGTAGGATCCGCCTTATCGCACAGCGATGCGAACAGGTCTAGGTATGTGTCCTTGATGTCATACGGAACGACGTCGTAGTTCGCGCCGATTTCGGGCATGACATCATTGCCAATCTCCACCGCCTTCATCTGATAGGCAATGCCGGACGGGATGCGCAGGTTGTCTTCCAACACCACATAGCGCCCGTCGCTCACCTGCACAAGGTCGATGCCGTATATGTGTACGAACACATCCTTGGCGGGACGAAAGCCCTGATATTCGGGATAGAAGAACTGGCAGGAATAGACCACTTCGTCGGGGACAACCTTCTGCTCGCCGGCGTACAGATGCAGCAGAAACTGATTGAGCGCCTTGAGCCGCTGCTCCACGCCCGCGCTGATGACATCCCACTCGTCTTTCGCCACCAAGCGCGGGATCCAGTCCGTCGGCACCGGCCGAAAGTCCATCGGATCCAGCGGAAAGCAGAATGCGTCCAGCGCTACCTGCCGCTTCGCCTCGCGCCAGCGCTGCGCCATAGCATCGACGCCCAGCGTATCCAGCGCCGCCATAGCGTCCGAATACACCGGCAGCAGCGCCCCGTCGGCGCCGCGATATTCGCTGACGTCCTTCTCATTGAACTTGACCGAGTCGATGAGCATACATCACTCCAATTCTGAATTTGGCGGTTTGGCGAGTTTATCGGATTTATTGAGAGGCGGAAGCGGACATGAAACGGGTTGCTATTATTACAAGGAAGCGCGCCTACTTGTCAAGCGATGCTGCGCCATTCCCTTTGCGCCTTTGCGCTAAAACCTGAAGTGGTTTTGCATTCCCCGAACAGCGGCGTCAATCGCCCGCGGCGGTGATGAGCCGCGCTCCCAGTATCGTTTCCATATGCCGCAGCGCGTTGGCGTGCGCCGCCGCATCGAACGACGCCACGCAGTCCGTTGGGATGTCCACCGCGTAATCGCGGTTGCGCGCATCGGCGGCGGTGTGCATTACGCATATGTCCGTGCAGACGCCGCAGATGATAACCCTATCCGGCTTAAGTTCGTCCAACAGCGCCGCCAGTTCGGTGTCGAAGAACGCGCTATAGCGCCGCTTGGGAAGCCGAATGCCCTCATAGCCGCTCAGTTCGGGGATGACCTCCGTTTCCGCCGTGCCGCGTACGCAGTGAACCGGGAACATCTGAAACTCCAAATCGTCCGGATCATGCGTATCGCACACGAAAATCACGCTGCCGCCCGCCGCCTGCTCCGATTCGATGAGACGCTGCACCGCAGGAATGATGCGCCGCGCTTTATCGCCGCAATACAAGTTATGCCCCGCCTCAAGGAAGCCCGCCACCATATCCGTTACCAGCAGCACATTAGCCATATCGCATCGCCCCTTTCGCTAACGCCGCCGCGCTAACGCCATCTTACATTCACGCCCGCCGCGCCCGCAACAGTCGTCAAGCAGCCGCCAAAATCCATTTCCTACCCTTTGCGCCCCTGCGCCTTTGCGTTCAAAAAAGAGTTCCCTCAGTCGATCTTTGGAACGCCCCCAAAGCGCAGTCTCAGCAGCCCCTTCACATCCTCGATCGCCGTTCCCAATATCTTGACGCGCGTATCCGGATCGTCCGTCCAATGAACCGGCAGTTCGCGTATCCGCAAGCCGTTGCGTTCCGCCAGTATCAGCAGTTCGGTGTCGAAGAACCAGCGATTGTTGACCACCAGCGGCACAATATCATCCACCACGCGGCGGCTCACCGCCTTAAAGCCGCACTGCGCGTCCCGAAAGCCGGTGAAGAACATTGAGCGAAACAGGATGCTGTAGCCGCGCGACGTTATCTCGCGCTTGAGCGGCCGCCGCTCCACGCGCGCGCCCTTGATGAGCCGCGATCCGATTGCGACATCATAGCCGCCGTCCGCAATCGCGCCTACCAGCGGCGGCAGCGCGGCAAGGTCGGTGGCAAGGTCAACATCCATATACCCTACAATGTCCGCATCCGACTGCGTCCACGCCGTCCTGAGCGCCAACCCGCGCCCGCGCTGCTCCAACCGCAGCGGCGCCACGCGCTCGAAGCGCTCCGACAGCCGCCGAGACACTTCAGGCGTGGAGTCATCCGAGCCGTTGTCCGCAATCACGATGCGCCAATCGTATGCGCCAAGATTGGCGCTCATAAACGCATGCAGCGCCTCGATATTCGGCGGCAAATCGCGCTCTTCGTTCAATACCGGAATAACGATGTCCAAAGATTTCGGAGTCAATATAACCTCAGTAGCGCAATTGCGCTTAGGTTTGCGCCGTTCAAGTTAAGCATGCGCCGCGCGGGCGTTTGGCGCGGCAATCAACAGCGCCGCCAAAGATCGAGCAGTCGCCGCCGCTTATTCATCGTCGTCGATCCGCCCTAGGCGTTCCCTGAGCCGGCGCAGCTCCGCCTCCGCCCTGTCTGCGCGCGCCGCCTCTTGCTCAGCGCGCTCATCCGCCTGCCGTCGCGCGTCGGCTTCCATCTCAGCGCGCTCATCCGCCTGCCGTCGCGCGTCGGCTTCCATCTCAGCGCGCTCATCCGCCAACTGCCGCGCCGCCGCTTCCCTCGCCGCGCTCTCTTCAGCCCTATCAGCCCGGTCAGCCTCATCGTCAAAGGTGAGAAGGTAACTATCGGTCCGCGGATCGTACCAGAGCAGATCGCCGTCCGACCAGCACACATACAGCCCCAGCGTCTCGCTGTACCCACGGACGCCGCCGTCCATCCGCTCGATCAATATCGGTTCATAGCGCCCGTCCACAAGCCTATCGCCCGCCAGCGCCGCATCGTGATAATCGCCGCCGGTGGCGTCGAAGCGCCAGTACTCAGGTATCCTGTAGCGCTCATAGTCCACGCGCTTTTCTGTGTAGTCGACTCTGCCCGTAGTCTTGGACGCTATCTCCATCACAAAGTCCGGCGGTTTGCCCTGTTCGGTTATGTCATACCCCTGCCGCTCTATCGCGCGCTCAGGGTCGCAGTCAAACGCGATGATGAGGTCGGGTATGCGGAGCCCCAGTCGGACGCTCAGCGTGGTTCCTATGGGGACTTCGCCGTACACCAAGGTAGTGTCCCGCGCGCCGAAATGGCGCTTGAGGGTTGCGACGTAACCGATTTCGTGGAGATCGCCTATGTTCTGCATATCGTAGCGCGGCGGGAACTCAGGGAACTGTGCAAGCGCCGCCCCGTTTGCATTGAACGCATCGCTTGCCTTGAGCGTCCCGTTTGTTTTCAGCAACCCGTTTGTGTTCGTGGTTGTAGTGGGATGGGCAATCGTTTTGGTGGCCATCGCTGACCTCTCATAGTCTCATAGATAGACTGAAAGCGTAGGGCGTAGATTAAAACGGTTTGTGGAAAATATACCAGTTGGCGGCGGGCGTGTCATTGAATCTTTGCGCCCTTGCGCCTTTGCGTTTAGAAACTCCCCCGCCCAAACAATGTATGTATAGCGTCAGTGCAAGAAATGCCGTGTCCCCGTGAACGCCATAGCGATGCCGTGCGCGTTTGCCGCGGCGATAACCTCGTCGTCCCGTATCGAGCCGCCCGGCTGCGCCACCGCCGTTACGCCGCCATCCGCCGCCGCCTCGATATTGTCGGCGAATGGGAAGAATGCGTCCGACGCCAATACGCTGCCCTGCGCCTTGTCCCCGGCGATGCGCCGCGCCAGATGCGCGCTCACAACGCGGTTGGGCTGCCCGGCGCCCATTCCCACCAGCGCCCTGTCTTTCGCCAAAACGATGGCGTTGGACTTGATATGCTTCGCCGCCTTCCATGCGAATTCGAGATCGGCAAGCTCGGCATCCGTGGGCTTGCGCTCCGTAACGACCTGCCATTCGGCGGCGTTCTCTGCCAAATCATCGTTCTGCTGAACCAGCGCCCCGCCCGATACAAGCCGCGCATTCAGCCTCTCTTGCGGCCCGCCCGCCGGCGTCGCCTGCAGCGCCCGCGTTCTGCGCCGCCGCTTCAGTATCGCAAGCGCCTGCGGTTCGTAATCGGGCGCGATTATGATGTCGAACAATACCCCGCGCATCGCTTGCGCCGTCGCCTCCGTCAGCGTGCGATTGAACGCCACTATGCCGCCGTACGCCGACACCGAATCGCCCTCAAACGCGCGCCGATACGCCGTCGGTTGGTCATCGTGCAGCGCAAGCCCGCACGGATTGGTATGCTTCACCACCGCCGCCGCAGGCTGCTCAAAATCTGACACCACTCGCAAAGCGGCGTCTGCGTCCAAGTAGTTGGTATAAGACATATCTATGCCGTGAAGCTGCTTTGCGCGCACAATGCCGCCGTCCGACAGCGGCGCGGCGTACAGCGCCGCCTGCTGATGCGGATTCTCGCCGTACCGCAGCGCCGAAAGCCGATCGAACCCGAATGTGAGGCCGTCCAGCGCAAGATCGGCGGCAGCGTCGTCGCTCCGCCCCAGATACTGCGCTATGGCGGCGTCATACAGCGCTACATGCTGAAACGCCTTGCGCGCCAACCGCCGCCGCTCATACACATTCAGATACCTGCCCGAAAGCAGCCGCTCGCCGATCCAACCGTAGTCCGCCGGATCGACCACCACCATCACATCGAAGTAATTCTTGGCGGCGGCGCGTATCATCGCCGGCCCGCCGATGTCGATATTCTCCAGCGCATCGGTAAGCGTAGCGTCCGGGCGCATCACCGTATCCACAAACGGATACAGGTTCACCGCCACCATAGGGATGGCGTCGATGCCGTGCGCCGCAATCTGCTTCGCATGATCGGCGCGGTCCCGCCGCGCCAGAATGCCGCCGTAGATAATCGGATGCAACGTCTTAACCCGCCCGTCCAAAATCTCTGGAAACCCCGTCAGATCCGACACCTGCCGCGCAACGAGCCCCGCCGCCGCCAGCGCCTCATGCGTGCCGCCCGTGCTCACCAGTTCATAGCCGCGCTCCGCAAGCGCCCACCCGAAATCCGCCAACCCCGTCTTGTCATATACGCTGAGAAGCGCCTTCATAAGTTCTCCCTAATGTCTAAATGTAGAGCGATGCTATTCGGCGGACTGCGTTACATACAAACCCCAATGCCGCAGCGCAGCGCCGAAGCATTCCCCCGTCCACCTAACGAACCTGTCCGCTATCTCTTCCGATGAATTGTCCGATGCCGTCCACAACCCGCCCGTCCAAATCAACCTGCGGTTCGGATTCTTTCAGAGATACAAGTTCTTGCCGCCCCGCCACATAAATTATACAGATTTCACACCCAACATACTTGCGCCCAACCGATGCGTTATTCCAAAACCGCAGCGTTTATCAGTGTGAAACCGCCACGCATATCGCCAATAAGACCGCATCCCACCGCCTACACAATGCGAACCCGCCCCCCATCTTTCCCGTCATCAGCGCATACCTCCCCCACCACCCTCGCCCCCGCAGCCCCCACCACCACCGCGTCCGCATCCCCCACCGCGCACACCAGCGCCATCCCCACGCCCATATTGAACACCCGATACATCTCGTCGCGCGCTATCCCCCCCCGCTCTTGCAGCAGCCCGAATATCGGCGGAACCCGCCACGCCGCCCGATCGAACTGCGCCGTCAACCCCGGCGGCAGTATGCGCGGCATATTCTCGATCAGCCCGCCCCCCGTGATGTGCGCCATCCCCTTCAGCAGCGGCAGCAGCGGACGCGCAACCCCCGCATACGCCGTATGAGGCGCAAGCAGCGCATCCCCTATCGTAACGCCCGCCCCTAACTCAGGCGACGTTTCCCACAGCGGCGCAGGGTCGGCGTCCAACCCTAGCGCCAGACGCGCCAGCGAATACCCGTTGGTGTGCAGCCCGTTTGACGGAAGTCCGATGATAGCGTCCCCCGCCCGTATGCGGCTGCCGTCCAATATCGCGTCCCGCTCCACGGCGCCCACCGCGAACCCCGCCATATCGAAGTCCCCCGTGGCGTACAGCCCCGGCATCTGCGCCGTCTCCCCCCCAATCAGCGCGCAACCCGCCCGTTTGCAGGCGCGCGCCATCCCACCTATCAGCGCCGCCGCCATATCATCGTCCAGCGCCCCCACCGCGAGATAGTCCAGGAAGAACAGCGGTGCCGCCCCGCACACGATTACATCGTTCACGCAGGCGTTCACCAGATCCTCGCCGATGGTGTCATACCGCCCCATCAGCGCCGCCAGCTTCAGCTTGGTGCCCACGCCGTCCGTGCTAGAC
The DNA here is from genome assembly GCA_965204605.1 of Dehalococcoidia bacterium. Lineage (GTDB taxonomy): Bacteria > Chloroflexota > Dehalococcoidia > Lucifugimonadales > JADFKI01 > Bin90. Next base: position 1,857,228 of record OZ241999.1, on the reverse strand, counting down.
ACCAACACCGGATCCCTATACCCGCTCAGCCGATACAGCGCCCCGAACCCGCCCACGCCGCCTAGCGCATCCGGCCCCAGCGTAGGCGCCGCGATAGCCTTGATGCGTTCCTTGATATTCGCCGCCGCCCGCAAATCCACGCCCGCGTCTGTATAAGTCGGTTGCTGCGTCAACGATTCACTCCGTCCAACATTCCCGCCCTACTGCGCTTATCGGCTTGCAACTCTTATGAACCCTTGCATCAGCGGGCGCTACTAGGGTTTGCCTACTCAATGCGCTAATTCTGAGAACGCCCCCGTCCCGCCAATCCCGCGCACCGCAGCGCCTCAAGCCCCTCGATCGCAAGTTCCCCGCTCGCGATCCTACTCAGCGTCTCAACCCAAAACCGCCGTTCACGCCGCTTCACGCGCTCCTCCAGCGCCGCCGCCGTATCGCCCGCCGCAACCGCAACCTCACATTGCGCCACCACAGCGCCGTGGTCATAAAGCGCATCTACCTGATGTATCGTTACGCCCGTAACCCGCTCGCCGGCCGCTAAGACAGCCCGATGCACATTGCCGCCGTACATTCCCTTGCCCCCGAACCTGGGCAGCAGCGCCGGATGGCTGTTCAAGATGCGCCCGCCGTAGCGCTCCAATACGCCCTTGCCCAGCAATCGCATATACCCGGCGAGCAACACAAGGTCGACCCCATGCCGCTCCAAGCATTCGCATATCGCGGCATCCAGCAGCGCCGCCGACGGATGCGTCGCGCTACTCAGGTGATACGCCGCCACGCCCGCGCGACGCGCCCGCTCCAGCGCCATCGCCCCGGAGTTGTTGCTGATAACCGCGCATACCCTTGCCCGCAGCCGCCCTTCCCTACACGCGTCCATAATCGCCTGCAGGTTGCTGCCGCCGTGCGACGCCAACACCCCAAGCCGCAGCGTCTTGTCCGAACCGCTCTGCAACATCACGCCTTTCACGCGCGCCAAGCCCAGCGATTGCGCTATTGCGCCTCGAGCGCCAACTTGTCCATCTCAAGCTGCACCGGTATAGGATACGCCCCCGTGAAGCAAGCCATGCAAAGACTGTTCTGCGCCAATCCCACCGCGCGCACCAGCCCCTTGCGGCTCAGATAACCCAGCGAATCAGCCCCCACAAAGCGCCGTATATCCTCAACGCTCATATTCGAAGCGATAAGCTCCGGCCGCGTCGCCATATCAACCCCGAAGTGGCACGGCGACACTATCGGCGGCGCGCATATCCGCAAATGTATCTCGCGCGCTCCCCCACGCCGCAGCAGGCTTACCACATGCGGCGTAGTCGTCCCCCGCACTATGCTGTCATCCACCACCACTATGCGCCTATCCCGTATTATCTCAGGCAGCACATTCAGCTTCAGCCGCACGCCCAAATCCCGCAGCTGCTGATCCGGCTGTATGAAAGTCCGACCCACATAGCGGTTCTTTACCAGCGCCTCGCCGTAGGGTATCCCCGATTCCTGCGAATATCCCACCGCCGCCGCCGTCGCCGAATCCGGCACCCCAATCACCATATCCGCATCGACCGGATGTTCATTCGCCAGCTCCGCCCCCATAGCCGACCGCGCAGAATGCACCAACCGCCCGCTCATAACGCTGTCCGGCCGCGCGAAATAGATGTACTCGAACACGCATCCCGCCGCATCCCGCTCGCCGTCCGCCGACGCCCCACGCCTATACACGCTGCGAAGCCCATCGGCGTCTATCAGAACCGCCTCGCCCGGCTCCACATCCCGCACGAACTCCGCCCCGATATGATCCAGCGCGCATGTCTCAGACGCCAACACCCAACCGCCGTCCAACCGCCCGATGCACAGCGGACGCACACCCAGCGGATCCCGTATCCCCACCAACTCCGTCTCCGTCATTATCGTCAGCGAATACGCCCCCTGAAGCCGCCGCATGCAATACCCAACGCGCTCTTCCCAAGACAACGCCGGCGCATTCGCGAATAAATGCGCGATAATCTCGGAATCGTTGCTGCCGTAAAAATGACACCCCCACCGCGCAAGCTCCGCCTTCAGCTCCACCGCGTTTATCACATTCCCGTTATGCGCCAGCGCAAGGTCTATATTGGGCCCCGCCGCGCATATCGGCTGAGCGTTGTCTATCGCGCTCTTGCCCGTTGTGGAATAGCGCGTATGCCCGATTGCGATATGTCCCGGCAAAAGCGCAAGATCGTTCTCTTCGAACGCCTGCCCCACAAGCCCCATCGCCACCTTTGTGCGTATCCGCCCGCCCTCGCTCGCCGCAATCCCCGCGCTTTCCTGCCCCCGATGCTGCAAGGCGTACAGCCCGAAAAAGGCGTACCGCGCCACATCCTCGCCCTGCGAATATATCCCCACTATCCCGCACGCCTCGCGCGGTATATCGCTATCCGGGGCCGCCGCGCCGTTGGAATGAAACGCATCGCTGTTCATTAAATCAACCCCGCATGCTAATCGCCGCAAACGCAACCCGCGCAACCCTCATTATAAGTTCTGCAAATCCCATACGCAATAAACCCAACGCCCATATATTCCCCCCTTTGCGCCCTTGCGCCTCTGCGTTAAACTTTACGCCATCCAAAGCGCATATTATAATGCGTACAGCAATCACATTCGGAGGCGCTATCATCGACGAGACGCGGCTGCGCGCCGTTCTGCGAGACTTCAAGACCGACGGCATCAGCGAAGATGAGGTTATCTCGCGCCTGATAGACCTGCCGTTCGAAGACCTCGACTTCGCCAAAGTCGACCACCACCGCGCGCTGCGCAAGGGCTTCCCTGAGGTCATATTCGGGCAAGGCAAATCCCCGGAGCAAATAGCGTCCATATCCGACGCCCTGCTGCAGCGCTCCGACCGCCTGCTGGTAACCCGCGCGTCCCAAGCCGCCTACGACGCCGTCGCCGCAAGCATAGCCGACGCCCGCTATGAGCAAATGGCGCGCTGCATCGTCGTCGACCGCCGCCCGCCCGCCGAGCGCAAGCAAACCCCCGGCGTAATGGTAGTCTGCGCCGGCACCGCCGACCTGCCCGTCGCCAGCGAAGCCGTGGTAACCGCCGAAATCATGGGCTGCCAAGTTGAGCGCGTTTTCGACGTCGGCGTCGCCGGCCTCCACAGATTGCTGGTTCAGCTCCCCGCCCTCCAGCGCGCCCGCGTAGTAGTAGCCGTAGCCGGAATGGAAGGCGCGCTCCCCTCCGTCGTCGGCGGACTTGTGCAAGCCCCCGTAATCGCCGTCCCCACCAGCGTCGGCTACGGCGCAAGCTTCGACGGCCTAGCCGCCCTGCTCGCCATGCTAAACAGTTGCGCCACCGGCATAGGCGTAGTCAACATCGACAACGGCTTCGGCGCCGGCTTCCTAGCCGCCCTAATCAACGCCCTTCCCGCCCCATCACCCTAAAACCCCTTTGCGCCAGAAATTGCCCGCAAATTACCCCTTGACATATCCGTTCTGCTATCTATAATAGATCCTATGAGCATCGAAGCCACCATACAACGTCTTACCAACAACGGCGAAATCCTCGCCGAATTCCTCGTCGACATCGTTCAAGGCAACACCCAACACGCCACCGTCAGCCACCGCCTAAAATCAGTCGAGTGGCTCGCCAAACTTGGCGGCTTCATCCCCGAAACCACAACTACCCCCTCCGAAAATAAAAACTCTGCGCCTCCGCGCCTTTGCGATAACAAATCCGATAGCAAACCCCCCGTTACCGAAAAGCAAATCCTGCACTTCGAAATTGCCCGTCTTATCAAGCAAGAAACCCAAGACGGCAAAACCGCCATCGACTTCCTCGCAAGAGTCGTCGCAAAAGGCGAAAGACCCAAATCAGGCGAGCGCTTCACCGTCGCCGCAAGAATGCGCGCCACCCGCGAACTCCTAATCAGAGGCTTCGGCAGCTCCGACGGCAACAACCGCCGCATACCCTCAGGCGATACCGAAGAGTTGGGATCAGACCTGGCAAAGCGCATCCACGGCTGCACCAACGACGGCGCGGCGCTCGTCCATCTCCTCGTAAATGCGATGGAAAACAAAAACCCCGAGGCAGCGTCCAAAGGCGCCCAAAACCCCTACCCCAAGTTCGAGCGTCAGCGCAAAACCAACCCCCCCGAAGGCTTCACCGCATCCCAGCGCGTATGGGCCGCCTGCGAACTCTTGCGCCGCGCATACGACATCCGCACCGACCACATCACCCCCGCCGACATCCAAGCCTATCGGAACTCCCAAACCCCCGCCGCCGGCGCTGACCATCACGCCGCCGGTGAGCGACCCGACGCTGCCAAGAATATCGCCGCCACCGAAAAGCGCCCCCACGACCGGCAGCCCGCCGCCAACTCCGACGGCGCTCCGGCCGCCGAAACCCGCGCATCACGCCGCCGCCAAAAGCGCGCCGACCGCAATGCCGAAAAACGCAATGCCGTCGCCGAAAATCCCGCCGCCCCCAACCCCGACAGCGCTCCGGCCGCCGAAACCCGCGCAGCCCGCCGCCGCCAAAAGCGCGCCGCACGCAAAGCCCAAAAACGCGCCGCCAACACCCGCCCCGACACACCCATCAGAAGCGTGTACCCCGAAGACATAGCGGACACGGAAGCGTACAAAGAACGCCTACAAGCCAGGAGCGACGCAATCCGCGACGCCAAACTCCGCAACGTCGACATTCGCAAAATCCCCGAACTCAAAAGGCACATCACCCCCGAAGAAGTGGCCGCCTTCCAACGGCAGCCCGGAAACCTCTACAACCGAACCCGCGAAATGTACAAAGAAAAGTACGGCGAATACCCCTTCCCCGACGACATCCCCCCAAACGCCCGCAGTCCCTAAACCCCTCTGCGCCCTTACACCCTTGCGCCAAAAAATCCTACCCCCTTTGCGCCCCTGCGCCTTTGCGTTAAAACCTTAGGCTCCGATCCCTTGCGTTAAAATCCCTAACGCAGCCCCCTTGCGTCTCCGCGTAGCCCCACGCCCTTGACTTTGCGCGCCCGCAATGGCAAACTTACGCAGACCGTTCCGCCCGCTTGCTTGGGGACTGCCTTTGATTATTGACATTCATACCCACACCTACCCAACCTCCGACGACAGCATCCTCACTCCCGAAGAACTCATCCGCAAGGCAAAACTCATCGGACTTGACGGCGTGTGCATCACCGACCACGACCGCTTTTGGACGCCGCAGGACATCCACGCCCTAGCCCGCAAGCACGACTACCTTGTGCTGCCCGGCTGCGAAGTCACCACCGAAGAAGGACACCTGCTTGTGTACGGCTTGCAAGAGTACATTTTCGGCATGCACAAGGCGTCCTTTGTGAGAGAACTCGTCGACGAAGCCGGCGGCGCTATCGTTGTGGCGCATCCCTACCGCCGCTTCTACCGCAAGCAGGCGCACGCCGATGAGCAGGCATACGCCGAAATGCTCGACCGCGCTTGCGCCAACAAGGCCCTATCCCTCACCGACGCCGTGGAGATATTCAACGGACGCGGCAAGCCCGAAGAGAACGCCTTCGCCGCCGACATCGCCGACCGCTTCGACCTGCCCGCCACCGGCGCAAGCGACGCCCACAGCATTGAGCAGATAGGCACATACGCCACCCGATTCCATCAACCCATTCGCTGCCTAGACGACCTCATAGACGCGCTCCAATCCGGCCAACACAGCCCCGTTGCGCTCGCCGACCGCGTCCCCAGCCTCGCCCGCGCATAGCCGCTCTAACCCCATACCGCACACCCGCGAACCAGAGCAAGCCCATGCCAGCCCATCTTCTCGAAATCCAAAACCTTCACACCTACTTCATCACCAAAGAGGGCGTGAACAAAGCCGTCAACGGCGTATCCCTCACGCTCGACGAAGACTCCATCCTAGGCGTTGTGGGCGAAAGCGGCTCCGGCAAAACCGTAACCGCGCTATCCGTCCTGCAGCTCGTCCCATTCCCCGGCCAAATCGTGCAGGGCAGCATCGCATACAACGGGCGCGAACTGCTCACAATGTCATCCGAACAGATACGGCACATCCGCGGCAAAGAAATATCGCTCATATTCCAAGACGCCGGCGCAGCGCTCAACCCCGTCATCCCCATCGGCAAGCAGGTTGAAGAGATTGTGCTGGAACACACCGATATGAGCAGGCGCAGGGCGCGCGCGCTTGCCATAGACCTGCTGGCGCAGATGGGCATACCGGACGCCAAGAATATGCTGAACCGCTATCCCTTCCAGCTCAGCGGCGGCATGGCGCAGCGCGTTATGATGGCGATAGGCGTGGCGCTCAAGCCCAAAGTGCTTATCGCCGACGAACCCACCTCAAACCTAGACGTCACCCTGCAAGCCGAAATCCTGCACCGCCTCACCCAACTCCGCGAACACAATCACTCCGCCATAATGCTCATCACCCACGACCTAGGCGTTATAGCGCAAATGGCGCAGACCGTCGCGGTGATGTACGGCGGCGCAATCGTGGAGTACACCGACACCCGCGCGCTGTTCGCAAAGCCGCTGCATCCCTACACTGCCGGGCTGTTCAAGGCGATACCGCGCTTGGACACCGGGCAGCAGTCCCTAAACCCCATTCGCGGCGCCCCCGCCAAGATGATCGACCCGCCCGACCAATGCCCCTTCCTGAAGCGCTGCGGCAAGGCGACCAATCAGTGCCGCACAATGCCCGCCCCGCCGCTCGCCGAAGCCGAACCCGGCCACCGCATCGCCTGCTACAACCCCGTTGTATATGCCTAGATATGCCTAGCCTATACGCCTAGCCCGCCGCCCGCATTCGCAGCGCATAGATAACCGGCCCGTCCGCATCCGGAAACCTTGGGTTGGGCCCCAACCTGCCCTCTTTCGGATAGACATGCCAGTCCATCTCTTCCAACGGAACCGCCCCAAGCAGAACCGCCGAGCCGCGCGGCATCTCGATCGCTTGAACCTGGCACATGCGCCCCTGCACCTCAACCTCTACCATTCCCACGATGCGATAGGTTTGTTCGCCGCCGTCGGCAAGCGGCGCATCTACCTGCCCTACTTCTATCAGCTTGAGCCGTTCCACCACTTCGACCGGCAGGCGCAGTTCAGTGGCGCCCGTGTCCACAATCGCATCGCAGACCACGTCCTCGCCCTGCTCTTCGGCGGCAAGAAAGCGGTTCTGCCAATTTCGCAACTCGACTTCTACGCTGAACACGCCCATTCCAATACCCCTTTCGCTGCAACTTACGCAAGCCCATTGTGTACGCCTACCTATACGCCTAGCCCGCCGCCCGCATACGCAGCGCAAGCCGCACCGGCCCATCTACGTCGGGAAACATCGGGTTGGGGATTAGCCTGCCTTCCTTGGGCGATATATGCCAATCCATAGCCTCAAGCGGGAACGCCCCCAACAGAACCGGGCAACCCTGCGGCATCTCGACCGCCGTAATGTGGCATATGCGCCCTTGTACTGCCGCCTCTATGATGCCCATAACCCGATAGTTGTGATATTCGCCGTCCGCAAGCAACAACCTTGTTTCCCCCACCTGCGTCAGTTTGAGGCGCTCCACGATGTCGGCGGGCAGACAGAGATCCGACGCCCCCGTGTCCACAACCGCATCGCAGACCACGTCCTCGCCCCACTCTTCGGCGGCAAGAAAGCGGTTCTGCCAGTTTCGCAGATCCACTTCTACGCTGAACACGCCCATTCCAATAGCCCTTTGCTGCGACTGCTGCGGCCGCCGCAATCCCGTAGCAACGCGCGCCTAGACCGCCGCCGCGTTTGCGCCGCTAATGCCCGTTGGCGTCGCCGTCAAGCCAAGGCATGAACTGCCGCCATTCGTCCAGGATGCGCCGATGGTGGAATATGTAGTAGGGGTTCGGGCGCGGCGCGGCGGGCTTTGTGAGCAGCCGCATATTCGCTTCGCGCGGCGTCTGTCCCGCCTTGCGGTGGTTGCAGGGGATGCAGGCGCTCACCACATTCTCCCACTCATGCGGGCCCTTGCGCGAGCGCGGCAGGATATGGTCAAGCGTCAGGTCTTTGGACTGCTTGCCGCAGTATTGGCAGCGAAAGCCGTCGCGGTAGAACACGGCGCGCCGCGAAAGCCGCCGCCGCGCTATCGGGCGCTTCACCATATAGACAAGCCGTATGACCGATGGAATGGACACCCGCCGCGATACCGTGGAGATGTGTTCCCGTCCGTCGATGAGCGTTTCCGCCTTGCCGCGCCCCAACAGGATGATAGCCCGCCGCGCATTGCAAACATTCAGAGGTTGATAATTCTGGTTCAGCACCAATACAGGCGTGTTTATCAACATTGCCCTACCCGCCTCGAAGTGTCCCGATGTAACGCGCTTGCGCGCTTGCGCCTAAAGCCTTCTCTCCAGCATATCCAACGAATCCGCAAACGCGCTTGGCACGAACCCCAAAGCGCTTGCGGGGAGCTCGGCGACCGCGCCCACGAAAATCCGCGCGCCCACGGATTCCACCAGCGCGGTTTCCATCCCGACATTCACATCAACCCGCTCAAGCATTTGGAAGGCGTCGTCCGACGGCAGGCTGTATGTGAGCCGCGCCAGCGCCAGCAGCAGCCCCGCCGAAAGCACAACGCCTATGAGCAGCCCAAGCGCCAGCCCGCCAATCTTGTCCACAGTAGATGACAAGCCCAGCGTGGCGATGCCCAGCGGGCCGCGCAGCGCGCGCCACGCCAGCATAGCGCCGACCACCGCCAGTATAATCAGCGCATAGTACAGCGCGCTCACCACGAAGCCGCTGACGATGCCCAGATTGCCAAGCAGTCCGGCGACGGCGTTGGCTATCTGAGCGGCGAACAGCCAGCCCACAAGCAGCGCCGCCACATTCACGATTGCGCCCAGCAACCCAATTCGCAGCCCGCGCAGCGCCCCGAATGCCAATATGCCTATCAGCACTATATCTAGCCAGTTCACCGACGCCTCTTCAATGCCGAATAAGTTTCGCGCATCCAACCGCGCGCGATGTATGCGCCCGCCCGCAGACAGCGCCTACCGCCATTAGTCTATCACAGGCGGGTAAGCGCTAAAAGGCGCTCGAATGCGCTTTGCCGACGGCATTCGCATATCTGAGCGCAATTGAGCGCGCAACCGGCGAAGCGTCCGCTAACTAATGCGGGGAGCCTTAGAAGACTTCAAACTGAAGCGCCGCAATTTTGGAATGCCCAGCGTAGCGGCGGTGAATTGGAAGCGGCTCGATGCGCGGCGAATTCGGGGGTTGGGTTGCGATTAGAGATGAGGCTGCGCTTGTCCGTCGATCTGCAATCGCATTATGGGGTTGTCGGCTGTCAGCACATACACCGTCCCGGCGGCGTCAACGCCGAATGACAATATCCGCCGTTCCGCATGCGCCAGTATGCGCGCGCGCCAGCCTTCCCGCCTGTCTTGTTCCAGAAGCCACACCCGGCCGCTGCAGTAGTCGCCAAAGATAAAGCCGTTGTTCATCCGAGGCGCCGTTACGCCTCCGATAATCGCGCAGCCGTCTTCTCTGCCGTATGTGTATATCGGCGCGGTGAGCCCGTCGGCGTCCGCCTTTGTATATTTTCTACAGGCGTTGCCCTCACATATTGGCCAGCTCAGGTTAGCGCCCGCCGCGGCGAGCGAAATTTCTTCTTGAGTATCGAAACCTACATCTGCGATGAACAGCCTGCCGTCGGGCGCGAAGTCCATACGCCACGGATTGCGCAGTCCGTATGCCCATATCTCAGAGCGCGCCTCAGGGTTGTTCACAAACGGGTTGTCAGTCGGCGCTCGGTAGGGCTGTTCAGGCGTTGCGCCGCGCACGTCTATCCGTATGATCTTGCCGTGCAGCGAGTCTAGGGATTGGGATGGGGAGTATATGCGTCTAAGGGCATTATCGCCAATGCCTAGATACAGCATTCCGTCTGCGCCGAAGCGCAAACCGCCTCCGTAGTGATATTTATTGGGTTGCGGCATATCCAAAATAGTCAGTTCCGAATGCCTAACGGCTTTGCCGCCGGCGATGCGGAAGCGCGCCAGCCGTCCAACTATTCCGCCCATATTCTCGCCATAAGCATGCTCGCTCACCACAATATAATAGACATACAGAAACGGGAATTTCTCAAACTGCGGATCCAAAGCCGCGTTTAACATTCCTTGTTCATGTTCGCAGCATACCGTTTCGTCGGTTAGGTCTAGCATCGTTTTGGGCGGCGCGGCGTCGGGTTCGTCTGAGTAGGCGGTGATGGTTCCTTTGCGCTCCACTACCGCAAGCCCGCCGTCCGGCAAAGGGAAGAGCGCCACCGGCTGCTCAAACCTGACGCCGCCAAACGCTTCATATAGTCCCGATAGATTCTGAATATCGGGCTGCCGCCAACAGACTGCTTGTTCGTTGGGGTTAAGGGCGCAGGAGTTGCGCCAGCCGATGGAGAGCGCCGCGAACTTGCCTTCGGCTATCTCATAGTTAGAATCTGATGTCAGGTAGCGAGGCTTGGCCTGTGGCATTTGTTCCTGGCAGGCGGTTGCGCCGTCGATGCGCAACCCGCAAGTAAAATTGTCCGCGGCGAAAATCTGACCTTAGGTCAGATTTTCGCCGCGGATTTTCAGACTGCCGTTTATGTCGCATCCCAGGCGCAACGCCGTCCCATCGGTTTGCAGTCCGCAGGCATGATATTTGCCGGCGGTTATCTGAATGAACGACGCATCGCTAGACAACTGCGCAAAGTCGGGGACGGCAGTGGGCGTGGGCTGTTGCTGCGCGGGCGGGCGGCTGCCGGAATAGAGCAACGATGCAAGCGCCGCGCACGCAATCAACGCATATATTGCGCCCAACAATCTAATTCGCAGTCCGCGCAATAAGCCGAATGCCAAGATTCCCATCATCACATATCTAATGATCAGCATCATTGCGCCCCCTGCGCCTTTGCGTTGGCATATCCTCACGATACGGCAGATGTACGCTAGGCGCAGGGGCGCAAGTTCGCGACGAATCGCGCTTATCGGCGGCTATTAGCGCGGGGGCTGCGCGGGGACGGGGTTGACCAGTCCGTTAGCCAGCGAAATCGGTATCAGCTCATCCAGTTCGTCCAGCGTCCATCGCGAGTTCTTGTGGATGCTGCGAATCACATGGCGCGGCGAGTACAGCGTTGTGGGCCAGCCGCTTGTGCCGATGACCTGTCCGGTGATTTCGCACGCTTCCGATGACAGATACACCGCCTTGGGGGCGTTGTTCTCCGGCGCGCGCGCTTCGGGCGGGCCCATAATCGGCGCGCCCTGCGTGGTCTGCGTTGCGCCCGCGGATGCCGCCGCCGCTTGGCGTTGCGTTTGGCGAAGCTGCTGCGTGCTTTCGGGGATGGTTTCGGTCATTCGCGTCGCGCCGCCGGGATACACGGCGTTGACCAGAATGCCGTGTTCGTTGAGTTCACGCGAAAGCGCGCGCGCAAAGCCCACCATTCCCTCTTTCGCCGCGGCGTAGTTGGTCTGGCCGGACGCGCCCATGCCGGAGCCGGACGAGAACAGCACAAAGCGGCCGTAGCCCTGCTTTATCATATGCGGCACGGCGTTTCGCACCATATTGTAAGCGCCGTACAGGTGAACCTGCAGCACGCCGTCCCACTCCTCTTCGGTCATGTTGAAGACCATTCGGTCGCGCAGGATGCCCGCCACGTGGTTGACCACGTCGATGCGTCCGAAGTTGTCGAGCGCCGCCTGCACGATTTTGCCGGCGGATTCGTAGTCCGCCACCGAGTCGAAGTTGGCGACGGCGGTTCCGCCGTTTGCCTCGATTTCGGCTACGACCTGAGACGCGGGGGCGTCGGAGCCGCCCACGCCGTCAACGCCGCCGCCGAGGTCGTTCACCACAACCGAAGCGCCTTCAGCCGCCAGCAGCATAGCCACGCTTCGGCCGATGCCGCGCCCGGCGCCCGTAACTATCGCCGCCCGTCCTTCCAATCTGTTGCCCATTCCTGTTTCCTTTCTGTGTCCCTGCGCGTCCGCCGCCGCATCTTATAGGCTTATTGCGCCGTTAAGATGGGAAAGCGCGCGCCGTCTGTTTGTTCGTGTAAGTCAATCGGCGGGGGGAAGCGGGCTACATGCCCTTGCCGATGATTTTGGGGAACAGCACATCCATTTCGTCCATCGTGAAGGCTCCCCACTTGTGGATCGCGCGCGCGATTTCGGGGTTGGAGTACAGGTATATGCTGCCGCCGCGCACGCCGAACACATTGCAGTTGACATTGGGCGCTGCGTATGTAGCCAGGTACACCGCGAGCGGCGCAACATTGGCGGGGTCGTCGGCGCTGCCGTCGCCTTCCCACTCGGATACGGGCGGGGACTGGCCGATGCCGGCGCGCTCCGCGGGCGTGGGGGACGGGCCTTCGGCGACGCGGTACTCTTCCACGGAGCCGGGGAACAGCCGCGTTTCCACCAGCGGCGATATGGCGTTGCAGGTTACGCCGTAGCGCCCCAAGTCTCTGCCCACGGTGCGCGTCAAGCCGATTATCGCCTCCGACGCGGCGGCGTAGTTGGAGCGCCCGATGTCGCCTAGGCCGGCGTCGGATGTGAAGTTCACGATGCGCCCGCTGCGCTGCTGCCGAAACAGGATTGCCGCGAACTTGGTGGGCGCGAACACGCCTTTCACATTAAAGCGTATCACCCTGTCCCAGTCTTCGGGGGACATTCGGTAAATCATTCGGTCTTGCAGAATGCCCACGCTGTTGACCAGCACATCCACTTGCCCGAAATTATCTACGGCGGCGCGCATGACATTCTCGCCGCCCTGCATAGTGGACACATCGTCGTAGTTGGCGACGGCATTGCCGCCCGCAGCCTTGATAGCGTCCGTTGTGCCGTCCGCCGGCGCATTGGACGAACCGCTGCCGTCCACGTCGCAGCCGAGGTCGTTCACCACGACCGACGCGCCTTCTTGCGCTAGTAGCAGCGCGGTGGCCCGGCCGATGCCGCGCCCTGCGCCGGTTACCACCGCAGTCTTGCCTTCTAAGCGGCTTCCCATATAAAACACCTCCGTGCGTGTCTAGTTATCGCCTTTGTCAATCGTCTTCTGATGATATTAGACTTTCGCGCTAATGATACCTTATCGGCGCATTGTTTGAAAAGTTTTAGCGCGCAGCGGCGTTAGCGCGGTATAGCAAACGGCGCTTGGGGGAATAGACGCGTCGAACTTTGCGCCCCTGCGCCTTTGCGTTTTAGACGCGCTTAGGTTGCAGACACGCGGCGGGACAGACGGGGACAATGGGGAATAAAAAGGGGAGGGACTAGCGGCTAGGCATTGGAGCGAAAGACGGGGCTCGAACCCGCGACCTTCTCCTTGGCAAGGAGATGCTCTACCAACTGAGCTACTTTCGCTCTCTGCGCCTCTTGCGGCGGGCGGCGGCGCTGCTGATGCGCTTGCCGCCGTTGCTACTGGTGCCGAGGGTCAGAATCGAACTGACGACACCAGCATTTTCAGTGCTGTGCTCTACCTACTGAGCTACCTCGGCGATAAGAGTATCATAATCACAGCGCGGCGTCCTGTCAAGTTCAAAGCGCGCATTCGGATTGCAAGCCTATGCGATACGCCAGCCTAACCCCCTAAACCCCTTTGCGCCCACCGCGCCTTTGCGTTGAAATGCGCATTGGCATCCTCAAGAAGCGCCGCAACGCAAGAATTCATAACCGCGCGCACGATAGCCCCTCAGCGCGATATGCTGTATGATGCCTAAAAGGCCGGCCGCGCATTCTAATCATCGCATCCTAACCGGGGAGTACAAACTTGATCGCAAGAGAGCATGAAAGCACTCTCAACGGGTGGCTGGCGGAGTTTCTAATCCAGCGCGGCTTGAACGCCAGGCAGGAACATATGCAGCCGGGCGGCAGGCGCATCGACGTGCTCATCAGCGTTGGTTCGGCGCGGATCGCGCTTGAGGCGGAGCAGGGGCAGTCCACCGCCAAGCGCAACGAAGCCGTCAGAGACGCCGACGCTCGCCTCGCGCAGAACCTCGCCGACTGCGCCATCGCCGTATGCTATCCCGACGGCATCACGCGCAAAGAGCAGATGCGAAACTGCCGCGTTCTTTGGGCTATTCGCTCGCCGGACAGACTGCGGCAGGACAGCGCGCCGATATGGAACGAAGCCGACGCCGCCGAACTGCCGCGCGTCATTCGGCTTGCGCCCATGCAACTCGGCAACCCAGACCATACGGCGGCGGCGCTGTCTGACAGCCTCGACGTCGCCGTGTCATATCTGAATAAAACGCAGCGGCGCTTTCTGGCGCAGCAGATGGATTTGCCGCCGTACAAGACGGGCGCGGCGCGCTGGGACAGAGCCGCCAAACGCGCGCTGCTAGTTGTGGCGACCGCCGTGATGTTCCATTCGCGCTTGGACAACCATCTCGAAGGAATGCGCCCTTCGAATGCCGAATGGCCGCCCAAGATGGCGCACCTCTGCGCCGACTCCGACGACCCCACGGCGGACTTCCTGAATGCTTGGAACTTGATACTGGCGCTGGACTACAAGCCTATATTCGAGACCGGACGCGCCGCGCTGCAAGCCTGCCCGCCCGATCCCGCCTTCACCAACGCCGTGCGCGAAACCGCAAAGGCGGCGCTGGCGGTAGCCGGCAACATCGCCGGACTGCGCCACGACCTTATGGGACGCATCTTCCATAAGGTTCTGGACACCGCGCGCTACGACGGATCGTTCTACACCAGCGCCCCCGCCGCCACGCTACTCGCCACGCTTGCCATAGACGAGGATATGCGCGATTGGAACGATCCCGACGCCGTATCAAGCCTTCGCATCGTGGATCCGGCATGCGGCACAGGCACGCTGCTTATGGCGGCGGCGGAACGCATACGCGACCTATCGCCACAAACAAGGGACGACGACGCTTTCGCGCAGGCGCTGATTGAGCGGGTATTGAGCGGCTACGACGTCAACCTCACCGCGACGCATATGGCGGCCGCCACGCTGGGGCTGCTGTCCCCCACAACCTCATTTCTCAAAATGAAGATAGGGCGCGCATTCCTGGGCGTGGATGAAGAGGGCGATGCCTACCTAGGTTCGCTGGAGTTCCTGGATCTGAAGCCCAAGATGATGTCTTGGCCCAACGCCGCCCAGCCTGTGTCTCAGGTAGAAAACGGCGACGACATGGCGCAGTCCGAACCTGCCGATCTGGTGATAATGAACCCGCCGTTCACGCGCGACAGCCTGCGCCACGACCAGTTCAGCGCCGCCGATGAGCGCAAGATGAAGGATCGCGAGAAAACGCTATTCAGCAACAAGCCGGTGCATCTATCCGGCAACAGCGCATCTTTCATAATCTTGGCGGATTTTATGCGAAAGAGTAGAGACAGCAAGATAGCCGCGATCCTGCCGCTTGTAACCGCCACAAACGCATCGGCGTTGGAGATACGAAAGTACCTAGGCGGCCGCTATTGGGTGGAGTATATCGTAACTTCGCACGACCCGAGGCGCATCTACTTTTCGGAGAACACCAGCATCGGGGAAATGCTGCTGGTATGCCGCGTTTGGGACTGGCAGACAGGGGGCAAGCCGCCGACTAAGGTGGTCAACTTGGCGATAAACCCGTCAACGCCGGCAGAAGCCTATGTCGCGGCCGAGGCGATTCAAAACGACGCCGCGCAACAAAGGGGATTGGGGACGGTGCAGCGGGTTTCGGCGATTGACATAGAAGCCGGCGACTGGGGAGCGGTTCAATTTCTTTCGCCTATCCTCGTCAACGAATTCGTTTCGCTGGGGCGCGGCGAACTCGTCGCCACAACCCAACTAGGTCGAATCGCCAAGATAGGGCCGGCGGGACAAGGCGTGCGCGGGATGTTCAATCGGTCGGAACTTCCAACCGCCGACGGGATGGTTGCGCTCTGGTATCACAAAACCGATGTTACGCAATCGATGCTCGCCAAATCCGACTCATTCGTTGAGGCAAAGCCGGGCAAAGAGGCGCAGGCGAATCATCTATGGGAACAGCGCGGCACGATGTTGCTGCCAACGCGCATTCGCCTCAACACGGTTCGGGCTCTAAATGTTAGGCTTTCCGCAAGGGCGTTAGGATCCGCATGGGTGCCTTGCAGACCAAACGCTGAAGGCTCAAACATATCCCAAGAGTCCATTGAGAAAGCCATTTGCGCCTATATGAACTCTTCCATTGGAGCGCTTGCGCTATTGGGCAATCGCTCCAACAGGGCGTTCTCATATTCGCAAATTTCCATTGACGATATGAACAAGTTGATCGTCCCCGACTTTGCGGCGCTGGGCGAAGCGGCGGCGCTGCGATTGGCGGCCGAATACGACGCGCTATGCGAACAAGCGCTGCTGCCGCTGCCGCATATGGACGCCGACCCTGCGCGCGCCGCCCTGGACGCCGCGGTGTGCGATGCGCTGGGCATAGACGCCGAGCGCGTTGCGACGATACGCCGCCATCTGGCCGCGGAGCCATCGGTGACGGGGCGGCGGTATGCGGGGTTGGGGCAGTAAGCCATCCCCCCTTGACACCCCCCACCCCCATACGCTACCATTGCGCCCGCAACAACCGAATATCAAACGGGGGGAGCTTGAGCTTGCAGGCTGAGAGGCTCCGACTTAATCGGAGCGACCCCGATAACCTGATCTGGGTAATGCCAGCGTAGGGACGCCGCTCTCCTATAATGCAGAGCGCAAGACAACCGCCTAGATCGCAACAAAGGGCGGTTGTTTTGCGTATCGCCCCGTATCTCAAACGGCAACGACGGACAATATGGAGGGCAGGATGCTTGACACCACAATCGGAATTGCAACGCTGCTTGCGGTGGGCGGCGCATTCCTTATTCTTGGAATAGCCTATGCGCGCCGCCGCCGTCAGAGCGTCGAAGACTACACCGTTTCGCGCAATCACGCCCCCACCAACGTAGGCATAGCCACCCTGGTTGCGTCTATGTTCGGCACCTGGGTGTTGCTCAGCCCGGGCGAAACCGGCGCCAATTTCGGCATCGTTTCCCTGCTTGGCTATGCGCTCGGAATGGCAGGCATCCCCGTGATGTTCATGTTCGTCGGCCCCCGCATCCGCCAACTTATGCCCAACGGACACTCCATAACGGAGTATGTCAAGCATCGTTTCGGCACAATCCCGTTTGTGGCTATCGCGGTGGTCATCATATTCGTGATGGGCATATTCATCACCGCGGAAATGACCGCAATCACCGCGGCGGTGAGCATCCTGACCGACTCACCGGCGTGGGCTACCGCCGTCGTGGTGGGCATTGTGGTGGTGGCGTACACCGCATATGGCGGACTGCGAGTGTCCATCCACACCGACCGCATCCAATTCTGGGCGCTTATGCCGGCGCTGCTGCTTGTGATTGTGGTTGCGGCAGCGCTGATTGGCGGCGGCGGCATATGGAGCGCCGCCGGCGATACCGGCCTGCTTGCGTTCAACTCCGCGGGAAGCTACTACTTCGCCATCGTGCTGATTATCGGCATCATAACCTCCAACGCCTTCCATCCGGGCATGTGGCAGCGCGTCTATACCGTGAAAGACCAGCAATCCCTCGCGCGCAGCCTTTGGGCCGCCGCCGCCATCGCCATCCCGATAACCTTTCTGATGGGAATGGCGGGCATTGCGGCGGTTGCCAACGAATCCGTGGCTTCGTTCGAATATCCCAAAGTGGCGGCGGCGCTGTTCGCGCTTGCAAGCGATGTGTTCCCCCTTTGGATGCACTTCCTGCTGCTAATCTGCGCGCTTATGCTGGCGATGAGCACCCTGGACACGCTGATGAACGGCTTGGCGAGCAACGTCGCCGCCGACCTTGCCGATATGGGACGCCGCCGCGACACCCTGATGCTGATTGCGCGCGCCGTAACCGTCATCGTCGCCATCCCCGCCGTCATAGTCGCGTCGCAGGGGCTTAGCGTTCTGTACGTGTTCCTGATTGCCGACCTGCTTGGCGCCGCGATAGCCGTCCCGATGCTGATAGGGCTCTACTCGCGCCATATGCCCGGCTGGGCGGTGCTGCTCGCGGGCGGCGTTGGCATACTCATAGGCGCGCTCTACTACCCCAAGCCCGACCTGCTAACCCCGTGGGCGCTGCCCGCCCCGTTTGGCACGCAAATGTTCTTCGCCTTCGCATCGGCACTCGTGATCTCGACGCTGATAGCCGCAATCGTGGTTGTGGTCAAGCGCGCGGCGGCGTCCGACGACGGCTACGACTTCACCCGCCTGCGCGACGAAGTCCAACTTATCGAGGGTTAGCGCCAACCCCACGCCAACCCGCCAACAAGCGCGCGGCGGGCAGAATGCGCCAAGCCTATCCTGCCCGCCGCTATGCCGAACTAACCGACGCAATCACACAATTCAGCGCCGCCAACCGCTAACCCAAAATTTGCAAACACTCCCCGGAGGCAATCGCATATGACACTGACTCAAGAACTACGACAGGCGCACTCCGATCTTTGGGAGCGCGCGGTTACGCATCCGTTCATAGTGGAATTGGGGGACGATACGCTCGCCGTAGAGCGCGCGCGCCGCTACTTCCTGCAAGACTATGTGTTTGTCGCCGACCTGGTTGGGCTTGCGTCCCTAGGCGTGGCGAAAGCGCCCGGCATCCAAGCCGCAAGCCATATCCACGCATTCCTCGGCGGCATCCTAGACCCCCAGGCGGCCGAAGAGAACGACTTCTTTCTGCGCGCATTCGACACCCTGGGCGCAAGCGAAGCCGAGTATTCGACGGCCACCGCCGGCCCCGTTACCCGCGCATTCGGCGACTTTATGATGCGCGTAGGCCTGGAAGGCGATTTCGCCGACATCGCAACCGTGCTGTACGTCACCGAAGGCGCATACCTAGACTGGGCAACGCGCCTAATCAAGCAAGGCAAGTCCCCGTCCAATCCCATCTACCAAGAATGGATACGCCTGCACTCCCCTGAAGTTCTCGCGGACTTCGTGGGATGGCTCGAATCTCAGCTGAACGCCGCCGATATGAGCGCCCGCCGCCCGCGCATCGAGCGCCTCTTCCATACCACGCTGCGCTACGAGTTCCTGTTCTGGGAAGCCGCCTACAACGGCATCGGCTGGCCCGACTAGCCGTTCACCGAACCATCCCGGCGTTAGCGGCCGCTAAGCGGCAGCAAGAGACAGCGCGCGCCGCATCCGTCGCTTGCGAATTGGCGCTCTAGCGGCCCGCCGTCGGATGCGCCCCCCCAAACCCGCGCAGTCCCGCGCAAAACCCGCCCGAAGCGCCCCATTTCGGCGTTTAGGCGCGGTTTGTCCGTTTATAAGCGCCCACGCCCGCTTTGTTGAACTATTGTCAATAGTGTAGAATGAACAATTGACAATGCTATTGCGCCGTTTTCGCTGCGATTGGCTTATGCCAAGTCGGCGGCGGCTTACCGATTTGAATTTCGGCGCTCACGCTCACAGAGGTGCTCAGGTGGCAGATTTCGATGTAGTCGTTATAGGCGCTGGTCCGGGCGGTTATGTCGCCGCGATACGCGCGGCGCAACTCGGCATGCACGCCGCCGTAGTCGAGGACGACAACGTCGGCGGCGTATGCCTAAACTGGGGCTGCATCCCCAGCAAGTCCCTGCTGCGAAACGCCGAAGTGCTCGACCTTGTCAGAAACGCCGCCAAGTTCGGCATCAGCATCGACAACCTGACCTACGACTACGGCCGCGCCTTCGACCGCAGCCGCGATGTCGTGCGCCGTCTCACTGGCGGCGTGCGCTACCTGTTCAGAAAGAACGAAGTCGCGCTTTTCAACGGCCGCGCAACGCTGCAAGCCGCCAACAGAATCGCAGTGCAGGGCGAATCCAACTACACCATCAGCGCCGACAACATCATCATCGCAACCGGCGCCCGCCCCCGGCATATCCCAACCGTCCCCGTCGACGGCGAAATCGTGCTGACATCCCGCGAAGCGCTAGAACTGCGCGATATGCCCGAAAGCGTGGCCATTATCGGCGGCGGCGCTATCGGCGTAGAGTTCGCCGACATCTGCCACTCCTACGGCGCAGACGTCACCATCGTGGAAATGCTGCCCCGCCTAGTCCCCCTCGAAGACGAAGAGATTAGCGCCCAACTCGAGCAGGCGTTCCGTCGACGCGGCATCCATTTCATGACATCCGCATCCGTCGGCCGCGTTATCGTGGGCGCCGACGCCGCCTCCGTCAGCGTTACCGACTCCGAAGGCATTGAGGGCGTTATCGAGTGCGAAAAGGTGTTAGTAGCCATAGGCGTAATCGGCAACGTCGAGAACATCGGCCTAGAGGCCGCCGGCGTGCGCCATGAACGCGGCTTTATCGCCGTTGACGACCATATGCGAACCAGCGCCCCCGGCGTCTATGCCATCGGCGACGTCACCGGCAAGCTCCCCCTGGCGCACGTAGCCTCGGCGCAGGGCGTCCTTGCAGTCGAGACGATAGCCGGCCTCGACTCCCCCGCGCTCGACTATTCCCTTATGCCGCGCGCCACCTACTGCCGCCCGCAAATCGCCAGCTTCGGCTTGACAGAGCGCCAGGCAATCGACGCCGGCCATTCGGTCAACATCGGCAAGTTCCCCATGTCCGCGAGCGGCAAGGCGCTTGCCATGGGCGAAACCGCCGGCGTCATAAAACTCGTCGCCGACGCCGAAATCGGCGAAATCCTAGGCGCGCATATGATAGGCCCCGAAGCCACCGAACTGCTCGGCGAAGTAGGCTTGTCCCGCCTGCTCGAAGGCACCACCACCGAACTGGGCTGGCTAGTCCATCCCCACCCAACCATATCCGAAGCCCTCAAAGAAGCGGCGCTGGCAGCCGAAGGACAGGCTATTCACACCTAGATCAATTCCCAATGTATATGCCGTACAAGCGCGCATACGATAACGATAAAGATAGGCAGCCCGCCGCTTGCCCGCACTGCGCCATTGCGCCAACGCTAGGGACGGCATTCGGCTTGCCGACGACAACGCCAACAACAGGGGTAGATTGCGAAAGTGGATTCCACGCTAGACAAATCGCAGATGACCGAGTTCTATAGGCAGATGCTGCTAATTAGACGCTTTGAGGAAGCGAGCGGACGTCTCTACATGCAGGGCAAAATCCGCGGCTTCCTGCATCTGTACATCGGCGAAGAAGCCATCGCCGTCGGCGCAATATCCGCCCTGCGCCCCAACGACTACGTCATCGGCCACTACCGCGACCACGGACACGCCCTCGCAAAGGGTATGTCCCCCAAGATCGCCATGGCCGAACTCTGCGGCAAATCGACCGGCAGCAGCGGCGGCAAGGGCGGCTCCATGCACCTGTTCGACCTGGAAAAGAACTTTATGGGCGGACACGCCATCGTTGGCGGACAAATGCCCATCGCCGCCGGACTCGCGCTCGCCAGCAAGTACAAGAACGAAAACCGCATTACCATATGCTTCTTCGGCGACGGCGCCGTCAACCAAGGCGAATTCCACGAAACCCTCAACCTCGCATCCCTCTGGAAACTCCCCATACTGTTTATGCTGGAAAACAACCTCTACGGCATGGGAACCCACGTCGACCGCAGCCGCGCCGCCGGCCGCCACATCTACGAAAGCGCAGCCGCCTACGACATCCCCGCCGTCCAAATCGACGGCATGGACGTGCTCGCCGTCAACCAGTGCGTTACCGAAGCGCTCAAGCCCATCCGCCGCGGCGAAGGCCCGCGCTTCATCGAGGCTACCTGCTACCGCTACCGCGGCCACTCCATGGCAGACCCCACTATGTACCGCGAGCGCGACGAAGCCGAAACCTTAGGCATCAAAGATCCCATAGACAGCCTCAGGAACTTTATGCTTCAATTCAGAGTCGCCGAAGAAGACGAATTCGACCGCATAGCCGCCGAAGTCCAAACCCAAATCGACGACGCCGTGGAGTTCGCGGAAAGCAGCGCCGCCCCCGAAATGGACGCCCTGCATCGGAATGTGTACGCATAGGCTCGGAGCGAAAAATGGCTGAGATGATCATCAGAGACGCCGTCGCCAAAGCGCTGCGCGAAGCCCTCGCCGACGAGCGCGCCTTCATCATGGGCGAAGACATCGGCGCTTACGGCGGCGCTTACGCCGTTACACGCGGCTTCCTCGACGAATTCGGTCCCAAGCGCGTTATGGACACACCCATATCCGAATCCGTCATCGTTGGCGCCGGCGTAGGCGCCGCCCTCGCGGGACTGAAGCCCATCGTGGAACTTATGACGATTAACTTCAGCCTCGTCGCGATAGACCAAATCGTCAACCACGCCGCCAAACTGCGCTATATGTCCGACGGCCAATTCAGCGTCCCGCTCATCATCCGAACCGTTACCGGCGGCGGCGGCCAACTCGCCGCAACCCACTCCCAAAGCTTCGAAAACTGGTACGCATCCGTGCCTGGACTGAAAGTCGCCGTCCCCGCGACGCCCTACGACGCCCTAGGCCTATTCCGTACCGCAATGAAGGACAACAACCCCATCCTATTCGCCGAACATTCGCTGCTCTACGGCGTGCGCGGCGATGTCCCCGACGAATGGTACGAAATCCCCTTTGGCAAGGCGGACGTCAAGCGCGAAGGCGATGATGTAACCATCGTTGCCTACTCCCGCATGACCCATATCGCCATGCAAGCCGCCGAAATCCTAGCGGCGCAAGGCAAGCATGCCGAAGTCATAGACCTCCGCACCCTAAGCCCGTGGGACAGGCAGACCGTAGCCCAATCGGTTCGCAAAACCAACCGCGTTGTGGTAGTCGAAGAGACCTGGCGAACCGGCGGCTTCAGCGCCGAAATCGCCAGCGCCATACAAGAAGACGCCTTCGACGACCTTGATGGCCCCGTGGCGCGCGTGGGCGGCGTGGATGTGCCGGCCCCGTATAACGGCGCGCTTGAAGCCGCCGCCATCCCCAGCGCAGAAAAGGTCATCCAAGCCATCGAAGACAACTACGGAATATAGCCGCTTGCCCCGCCGATGCGCCATTCGCGCCATACGCCGATGCCCAATGCGCCCCGCGGCGTGAACCAAACCCAAGCGCATGCCGCCGTTCCCTACAATCCTGCCCGCGCCGCAAAACCGAATCCGTCCAACCCAATCACAACTACTAAAATCAGGGGGTTCCCGATTGGCTACCGAACTGACCATGCCCCAAATGGGCTACGATATGCAGGAAGGCACCATACTCAAATGGCTGAAAAGCGAAGGCGATTCGGTTGAAAACGGCGAACCCATCGCCGAAATAGAGACGGACAAGGCGGTTGTGGAATTCGAATCATACGCCGCCGGCGTCGTGCGCCAAATACTTGTAGCCGCCGGCAACACCGTCCCGGTCGGCGAACCCATTGCCATCGTAGGCGAAGCCAGCGAAACCCCAGCGCCAGCGCCCGAACCGCCCGACGCCGACGAACCTGCCGCCGACGCCGCTGACGAAGCCCCCGACGAGCCGCCCAGCGCCGCAATCCCAATGCCCCCCGCAAGCGACGCCGCCCCTGCCCTCGAAGAGACGCCCGAACCGCCGCTCGCCGCTCCGGCCGCCCCGCTAAGAGCATCCCCCGTTGCCCGCCGCATCGCCGACGAGCGCGGCATCAACATCGCCGAAGTCCAAGGCACCGGCCCCGGCGGCCGCATCACCAGAGACGACGTCATCGCATACGCCGCCACTCCCCCCCAGCCCGAACCTGAGCCCGCCGAAGAACTCGAACCCGTCGATGCAGCAGAGGAAGACCTCGCTCCCGCCATCGAAGAGACGCCCGAACCCGATCCCGTGTTTGCGGAAGCCGACGAGACGGACGAAGCCCCCGAACCTGAGCCCGCACCCGCCGAAGCCGAACCCGTCGAGACGGAAGCCGAAGCCCCCGAACCCGTGATTGCGGAAGCCGAAATCGAAGAAACCCCCGAACCTGAACCCGTATCCGCAGAAGCCGAACCCGTCGAGACGGAAGCCGAAGCCCCCGAACCCGAACCCATTGCGGCAGAAACCGAAACCGCCCCTGCCGCTGAGATCGAAGAAGCGCCCGAATCTGAGCCGCTAGTTGCCGAAGCCGAGCCCGTTGAAGCGCAACCCGAACCCGCCGCGGCCGACGCGCCGCCCGCCCCGGCCGACGCCCTAGCGCTCTCCCGCATGCGCCAGCAAATCGCCCGGGTTACCCTGCGCAGCAAGCAGGAAAAGCCCCACTTCTATGTAACCTCAGAAGTCGATATGACCGAAGCTATGAACCTGCGCGGCCAAGTCAACGCCGCCCTCGGAGACCAGGGCGTCCGCGTTACCGTCAACGACCTCATCATCAAGGCATGCGTGGACGCCCTCAAAACGCATCCCAAGTTCAACGCATTCCTGGAAGACGACGCGATCCGCCTCAACGACACCGTGAATATAGGCATCGCGATGGCAGTCGAAGACGGTCTGCTTATGCCCGCCATTATGGGCTGCGAGGATATGTCCCTAAAAGACATCGCCGCCGCCAGCAAAGACCTCGCCGACCGCGCGCAAAACGGCGCGCTCCGCCCCGACGAATACACCGGCGGCACATTCGGCATCAGCAACCTAGGCATGTTCGACGTAAGCACATTCGTCGCCATCATCCAACCGCCGCAATCCGCCATCCTAGCCGTAGGCACCGTCGCCAAAAAGCCCGTCGTGCGCGACGACCAAATAGTCGTGCGCCAAATAATGAACGCCACCATCTCCGCCGACCACCGCATAGTCGACGGCGCAGAAGGCGCCCAATTCCTAATCCAAGTCAAGCGCCTCCTAGAAAACCCCCTAGCCCTCATCCTATAGCCAACCCAAACGCCCCCTATCCGTCTGCACTGCGCCATGCCGCAGCGCAGATGGACGGGGGCAAGCGTTTTTTATGTCCCTGCGTTAAACCCCTTGCGCCTACACGCCAAATCGCCAACGCAACCCAAATGCCTTGACGCCAAACGCCCGCTACGCCTACTATTCTGTGTGATGTTTCTCGATCTGCACACACACTCAGTTTCGTCCGACGACGCGCGCGCCACCGTGGAGCAGTATGTCAAGTGGGTAGGCGTTCTGCGGCGCAAAGGCTTTCGCATCGACGGCTTCGTTCTCACCGAACACCGCAAGTTCGACTTTCACAAGGACTACACCGCGCTCGCCGAACAAAACGATGTACTTGTGCTGAAAGGCTCCGAACTGGACACCAACTGCGGCCACTTCCTGGTATATGGCGTTACGCAGGCGCTGGCGGACAGCATAGACTTCGCGGATGTGCATATGGACGCCCCCACGCTGGTGCGCGCCGCCGATGAACACGGCGCAATCGCATTTCCGGCGCATCCCGGCAGGTTCGGCATCGGCTTCTGCGAATATGTGGGCGCTGTGGACGAGTTCAGCGATGTGCGCATTGTGGAGCGGCTCAACGGCAGCAACCGCCCCGGCGAACAAGAGCGCGCCGACGCGCTGATAGCGGCGCGCGGATACGCCGGCACAGGCGGCAGCGACGCCCATGTAGTCAGCGCCATCGGAAGCTGCATGACCGAGTTCGACGCAACCATCCGCACCGAAGCCGACCTTGTTCGCGCGCTCAAAGCCGGCGCATTTCGCGCCGTGCGCCTAGACTGCGCCAAAGCCGCCTAACCCCACCACAACGCCGATCTACGCCACCACACACGGGAGCAGCCGCAAGCCATGACCACCGCCGAAACCATCGCCTACGACCGCAGCTTTCTGCATAAAGAGTTCCCCGCCGGCACATTCGAGATAAGCCGAGAAATGATACTGAACTTCTCCCAAGCCACGGGCGAACCCAACCCCATCTACACCGACGAAGAGCGCGCCGCGGCGTCCGAATACGGCGGCATCATAGCGCCGCCTACTTTCTGCAACCTGTTCATCAGCGGCGGCGAAAAGCCGGACATCAAACTGGAATTCGGGGACATCGGCTTCTTCGCGGGGCAGGCGATAGAGAACCTAGCGCCCATCCGCCCCGGCGATACGCTGCAGGCGGCTTCCCGCCTCAAGGAGGTGTACGCCAAAACCGGGCGCTCCGGCAAGATGGTGTTCGCCGTATGGGAGACGCGCTTCACCAACCAACAAGGCGAAACCGTCGCCCTAGTGGACGAATCCTATGTGCGCCGCAACCGCCCCCGCCGCTAACCCTATCATCCCAAACCGAACTGCCGGCACGCAAACGCAAGCGAAGACGCAATGAACAAACTCTACTTCGAAGATGTTGAAATCGGCGACGACATAGGCCCGCGGCAGCGTATCGTGGATGTGGAGCAGGTGCGCCGCTTCCTCAGCGTGCGCGGCGGCGCTCCCGGCCCCAGCCGCTTCACCGACGACGACTACGCCAAAAGCGAAGGGCTTGACGGCGCGATAGTCCCCGGCGCAATGAACATTACCATCCTGTCCCAACTGCTGACCGGCTGGACTGAAACCGCGCGCCTCAAGAAGTTGGACGTGGTCTTTCGCGGAATGGTGCCGCACAACAAGCCGCTCACGCTCAGCGGCATCATCACTGACAAGGATGTGATTGACGGCGAGCCGCGCTTGGAGTGCGATGTGTTTATGCTGAACGAAGAGGGCATTCGCCTGGTCATCGGCAACGCAATCGTAACGCTGCCGCTGCGCCCCGCCTAGCGCCGCCGCATCAATGCTCCATCATCCCGCCGCCGTCAATGTTGATGGACTGCCCGTGTATCCAAGACGCCGCCTCGGTGCAAAGATACGCCACGAATGCGCCAACTTCGTCGTCCGTGCCGGTTCGGCGAATGGGCAGCCCGTCCGCTATGCGCTGCCACGCCTCGCCCCTGCCTATGTCGTCCACCCGCGAGGTGTCCACCGCGCCGGGGCAGACGCAGTTCACATTGATGCCGTGCGGCCCAAGTTCATGCGCCATAGACTGCGTCATTCCCACCTGCGCGAAACAGGCGGCGCTGTACGCCAAATTGTGCGCGCTGCCCGTCTTGCCCGACCCGGACGATATGTTCACAATCTTGCCGCCGCCCTGCGCTATCATCGCAGGGATGACCGCCTTGCTCGCCAGGAATGCGCCGTTTATCTTGACATTCAGAACCGCCCGAAAGACGCGTCGCTCAAGTTCGCCTATGGGAACTCTGTCCGGCCCGCGCGCGTATGCGGCGTTGTTGACTAGGATGTCGATCCTGCCCAAATGGGTGAGCGCGCGCTGCGCCATCAGTTCCATATCGAGGCTGCGGGTAACATCCAGCACCATCGGCAGCGCGCGGACGCCTTCGGCGCGTATCTGCTCGGCGGTACTCTCAATGTCGCGCCAGCCTATCGCCTTTTCGTCGGGCGGGTAGCGGCTTGGGGCGCGTCCGCTGCCGGTAATGACCACATCGGCGCCCAGCCGCGCAAGCGCCACCGCCGTCGCTCTGCCAATGCCGCGCAACCGTCCCGCGCCCGTTACGATTGCCACTTTGCCGCTCAGTTCGCCCATATTCGCATCCGTCCTATAAGCCCTATAAGCGTATCGGCAGGCGTGCGCGGGTTACACGGCGTACGTCTGCCGATGGTTCGTTATCCGTCGCTAAGTCGCGCGCGGCGCATCCCCGTCGCATTTTCGGCCGCATTGCCGCAGGGGGAAGCGCCTAGAAGCGCCCAATCGGACATCGCGGCGATTAGTGCTCCATCACGGTGCCGCCGTTGATGTTGATGGACTGGCCGTGTATCCAAGACGCCGCGTCGGAGCAGAGATACGCCACGAATGCGCCCACTTCGTCATCGGTGCCGTTTCTGCCGATTGGCGTGGTGGACGCCATCTCGACCCAGCGGGTATCGCGGTCTATATCGTCCATCCGATGCGTGTCCACGGCGCCGGGGCAGACGCAGTTCACATTGATGCCGTGCGGCCCAAGCTCGCGCGCCATAGATTGGGTCATGCCCACCAGCGCGAAGTTGGAGGCGTTGTACGCCAGCGTGTTGGCGCTGCCGCGCTTGCCGGCAGTGGACGATATGTTCACGATTTTGCCGCCGTCGCCCTGATCGATCATATGCTTGATAGCCGCCTTGGTGCATAGGAATGTGCCGGTTAGCTTAATGTCCACGACGCGCTGAAAGATGCGCTCGCTCAGGTCGAGGATAGGCACGCGATCCGGGCCGCGCGCGAATGCGGCGTTGTTGATAAGGACGTCCATTCTGCCGAACTCTTGGATTGTGCGCTGCATCATCATATCCACATCGTCGGCGCTGGACACATCCACGGTAAGCGTGAGCGCGCGCCTGCCCTGTTCGCGTATCTGGTCGGCGGCGCTTTCCACGTCCCGCCAGCCTATCGCCTTTTCGTCCGGCGGATAGCGGTCGGGGCTGCGCCCGGTGCCGGTAACCACCACATCGGCGCCCATCCGCGCCAGTTCCACCGCCGCCGCGCGCCCGATGCCCCTGAGACGCCCCGCGCCCGTTACGATTGCCACTTTGCCGTCAAGGTCTCCCATATCACTCCGTCCTTATCTGATATATCTGACATTTGATTTTGCGTTCAGACGCTTTTCGGTCTGACCGTAGAAGTATATCGTTGCGCCGCTATGCTGTAAATCGCCGCCGATATGCGGCAGGCGCTTTTCAATCACAACCGCCAATATGGACATATGCCATCGCTATGTTGAAAGAAAGGCGCAATAGTCTTTGGGCATACTCAGAGCGGCGCTGCGGATAATCGGATAACGGCGCGCGTTCAAGCGCTTACTCGGCGGCGGGTTCGGCGGCGTTGAGCTTACCCGCCAACCACCCCTGCAGCATCGCCTGCAGTTCGTCGGCGCATTCGTTTAGGCCGTGTTCGGCGTCGGGGTAGATTATCAGCTCTTTCGGCTCTTGCGCCCATTCGTAGATGAGCTCGGAGCAGCGCGGGGGAAGCCGCGTGTCAGCGCCGCCGTGCGCCAGCAGCAGCGGCCGGGGCGATACGGCGGCGGCGTTGGACGCCCCGAACGTCTGCGGCGAAAGCGCAACAACCGCTTTCACAAGCGGGCTTAGCGGCGCCGCCGCTATCACCACTGCGCCGCCGAATGAGTGTCCCACAAGCGCCACATCGGTATGTCCCGTGGCGCTCAAAAAGGACAAGCCCGCCATTGCGTCCAAGACGCATTCGGTCAATACATTGGGCAGGCGGTAGTCCACGCGAATGGATGTGACGTCGTCTTTGAGTGCTTCGGCGAGCCTGCCGTAGATGCCGCCCGCCGGGCCATCGAAGCCGCCGCGCGCGCCCCATACGAACACGATAGCCTTGCTTGTGCGACGCTGCGGGTCCGCCCCGCTATGAACGATGGTGTGAATATCGCCGCGCGTGGTGTGCAGCAGTACGCCCTGCCCAAACTGCCCCTGCGGCGGATGCCAGCGGCTGACGCCTTCTATCCGAATGCTGAGTTCGTCGCT
Source organism: Dehalococcoidia bacterium (assembly GCA_965204605.1). GTDB lineage: Bacteria > Chloroflexota > Dehalococcoidia > Lucifugimonadales > JADFKI01 > Bin90. The sequence continues at coordinate 1,827,967 of OZ241999.1, read as the reverse complement.
GTCCGTAGTCATATAGGCAATCGCGTTCTAGCGCTGACGGGTTGGCGGGTTTAATCGCTGCCGGTGGACGCCGCCGCCCTGTTGGTACGCGCGGCTACGGTTTCGGTATAAGGCTTGTGGAAGAAGGCGATTATCCCGCCGGTGAGCATCGTCAGCACAACCATCATCGCGGCGGTCTGAAAGCCTTGGAAGTAGTACGGCATAGCGAGGTTCAGGGCAAGCGCCCCTATGCCGGCCGGCAGCACCATCGCCAGCACGGTTGCCGATACGGTCGAGCCCAGCGCATGCCCTAATTCGCGCGTGGTCTCGAGCATCCCCGATGCGAACCCGCGATGGCGCAGCGAAAGCGAACTCATTATCATCGCGTTGTTCACGGGGTTGAACATTGAAGTGCCGAATGATATGGGCAGCATCAGCAGCGGAATGCCCCATATCGGCACGCTGCCCGCGAACAGCCCCAGCAGCACAAACCCGAATGCGATGCCCATCATAGACGCCGGGCGCAGCAGCTTGGGTTGATACCTATCGTATATCCACCCCGCCGCGAATGTCATCACCAGCCCGATTATCTGATTGGGCAGCAGCACAAGCGGCACCCATATCGGCCCCTTGCCGAAGCCCTCTTCTATCAGGATAGGCACGAGCGTCATCGTCGCCAGCATCGAGAAGTGGAAGGTTACATTGGACACCAGCGCCAGCGAAAAGTATTTCTGCTTGAAATGCCCCAGTTCCACGATGGGGTTGCCCACGCGCCGTTCCACCAGGATGAACACGCCCAGCAGCAGCAGCGACAGCAGATACATTCCGCCGTGATACAGCAAGCCTTGTTCGCTGATATAGGTCTCTTCGCCGCCGTGCAGGTGCGCGCCCGCAAGCAGGAACACCACCGAAACGGCTACCAGCAATGCGCCGCCCGTGATGTCCACGCGCCCCGTGTGCGTAGGCTTTTCGGAGCGCAGCATCCGAAACATCGGCGCCGACGCTATAATCGCGAGAACGCCCATCGGCACGAATGTCAAGAACACGAAGCGCCAGGTGAGGTATTGCAGGAATACCGCGAACAGCGCAAGCCCCACCAGCGTGCCGAAGCGCGCGCCCATGATGGGGACGGAGAACGCCCTGCCGCGCTCCTCCGCCGGGAACGCCGCCGCCAAGATAGCGTTGGCGTTGCCCATAATCAGCGCGGAGCCAAGCCCGGTAAGCCCGCGCCATATCACCACTTCGAGCAGACTGCCGGCGATGCTGATGAGAATCGAGCCGGCGGTGGACAGCACAAGCCCGGTGAAGAACAGGCGCGCATGCCCGTATCGGTCGCCTAGGCGCGCGGCGGGCATAACGAAAGCGCCCAGCATCAGCAGGTAAATCACCACAAGCCAGGCGGAGTCGTCGATGCCGGTGCCGAAGTATCTTGCCAGCGTAGGCAGCGATAGCGCCACGGGCAGGCTTGAAAGTTGGACAAGCATATACGCCGATGAGAGCGCAATCAGAACCGCGCGCTTCTCCGGCGTAGTCAGCAGAGGCGCCAATGCGCCGCGTATCCCCATCCGACTGCGACCTCTCTTGCCCGCTGCTAGGGCTTGCTAAGGCTATCCGATGTATAATCGCCATATAATCGCTATTTGGCAACTATAACATCACGCCTAGGATTTGCAAAGATAGTTTTCGTTGCCTAGGGGCGGATTGAAAGGCGTCGAGTTGCGCCATAGAACAAGCGCCCATACAATAGCCAGCATCGGATCTGTGCAAACACGGCTTTCTGTGAATGCGCTGCGAATAATGCGCTATGAATTAAGGATATTCGGATGACTACGCCGCACCAAACCGAGCCAAGCGCGAACAGCGCGCTGGGCGCTATCCTGCGCCGTATGCTGCCGAGTTGCGTGGTGCATTCCGAAACCACGCGCGCTATCAGCGACCACCCGGGACTGCAGCCTGACATTCTGATTACGGCAATCGACCGCGCGCCCGTAGTGGTGGAAGCGGAGTATATGCCGGCGTACACCGCGGAGGATGAGGCGAAGGCGCGGCTTGGCTTGCAACTGGCGGACGGCGGCAGGCGCATCGAAGCCGCAATCGCGTTGCGCTATCCGACGGATGTTGCGAATGCTTCAGACCTGGATAACGCAATTCGATCGGCGCGCTTGGAGTACGCCGTGTTCTACGAAGACGAAACGCGCTTTCCCGCGTCGGGTTGGATTAGCGGCGGCGTGTCAGATATTGCTGATCTGATACGGCTGGTGTCGGTGTCTGAAAGCGAGGTTGACGCCGCGGCAGACATTTTGGAGCAAGGCATCGATCGCGCCGTCGCCATTCTGAACGATATGGGCAAGCTGCGCCCTACCATTACGCAGAACATTGCGCGCCTGCTGGGGGATAACCGCGATCTGCTATCCACTCGCCGTATGGCGTGCGCCGTAATCGCCAACGCGCTTATTTTCCACGAGCGCGTCGCAGGCATGCACCCTGAAGTCGAAACTCTTGACTTGCTCTGGGATTCCCCAACCGACAATCCGAAATCCAAGATAAGCGCGGCGTGGGACGACGTCCTGCAAATCAACTACTGGGCGATATTCGCAATAGCGCGCGACATCGTGAATCAGCTCCCCGCGTCAAAGGCATCGACGCAAATCCTCGACAAGTTGCGCAACACCGCTCAGCGCATCAACTCCGGCGGCGCTATATTCGCGCACAATCTCACCGGGCGCACATTTCATCGGCTTATCGCCGACCGCAAGTATCTCGCCACCTTCTACACGCTGCCCGAATCCGCCGCGCTGCTTGCCAGGCTTGCGGTTGCTAAGCTAAACGGCGTGGACTGGGCAAGCGCAGACGATATAGGCAAGTTGCGCGTGGGCGATTTCGCATGCGGCACCGGAGCTCTGCTTTCGGCGGTGTATGAGCAGATAGCCAACCGCCACGAAAACGCCGGCGGCGATCCGGCCGCGCTCCACTCCGTTATGATGGCAGAAGCTCTGTACGGCTGCGACGTGGTGTCATCCGCCATACATATCACCGGCTCTACGCTGTCCGGCATGCAGCCCAATATGCCCTATGAAAACACGCGACTCTACACGCTGGCATTCGGACGCCAAGCCGACGGCAGCGTGAACATCGGATCGCTGGAACTGCTTAAGTCTTCTTCCGGTATGGCGCTGTTCAACACCAACGATCCCGCGCGGCGAACCGGCAGCAGGGGCGAAGAGACGGCGGGGCTGGTGATTGTCGACGTTCCCGACGATGGCTTTGACTTAGTGATAATGAACCCGCCCTTCACCCGCGCCACTAATCACGCAGGCGCGCGCCGAGATGTGGTCAATCCCGCATTCGCGGCGTTTGAGGCGAGCAAAGCCGATATGGACGCTATGGGCAAGCGGATGCGGGACTTGGGCAAAGCGTCATGCTACGACGGCAAGGCGGGGCTTGCGTCCGCATTTGTGGCATTGGCAGACCGCAAACTCAAGCCTGGCGGCGTTCTGGCGTTTGTGCTGCCGTTAGTCGCCGCTACCGGAATATCTTGGCAGAAGTTCCGCGAATTGATGGCGCAGCAATATACGGACATATCGGTATTGAGCATCGCCGCTGCGGGAATCAACGATATATCGTTTTCTGCGGACACGGGTTTGGGTGAATGCCTCGTGGTAGCGCGCAAGCGGCGAGAGGATGAAGAGTCTGAGAGTGCCGTCAAGTTCATATCGCTGACACGCCGCCCGGACGGGTTCCTACGAGCCGATCTGATTGCGAAGAGCATTCTCAACGCCAATGATAATGTGCGCGGAATTGAGGACGGACCCTACGGAGGCACTCCCTTAGATATAGGAACGGAACAAGTAGGTGAACTACTCTCGACGCCGTCGCTGCCCTATGAGCGCGGCGGCGGCTGGGGCGCGGTGCGGATTAAGGACTATTCGCTCACGCAAACCGCTTACGCTTTGAGCCAATCCCAACTGCGCCTGCCGAGCAGCCCGGATGCGGCAGAACTGAAAGTGGCGCCGCTAACGAGCGTGGGAAGCCGCGGGCTAGTAGATAGGCTCATCACCGGGCCGCCTAATCCGCCGCCTTTCACCAAAAGAGATTACAGCCCAACCGCTACCTACCCTTGCTTGTGGCAGCATGCCGCCAAGAAAGAAACCAGAATGGTTTGCGCGCCGGATATATCGCTGCAAATCAACCGCGGTATGGAAGAGAAGGCGGCTAAAGTTTGGGCGCTCGCAAGTCGGACACACATAAGTCGAGGCTTTCGTTTCAACACACAACCGCTGTCGGTAGCCTTCACAGAGCAGGCGAGTTTGGGCGGGCGGGCGTGGCCTAATGCAAAGTTTGAAGATACGCGTTTTGATTACGCCTTCACAATTTGGGGCAACTGCACACTTGGTATCCTGTGCTACTGGTGGCACTCGGCTCGCCAAGACGCTGGTAGAGGGGACATAACAGTTAGCGGCATGGATTCCCTCCCCACCCTAGACCTGCGCGCACTCACCGACGCACAACTCGCGACGGCGCAGGAAATCTTCGACGAGTTCCGCGAACTGGAGCTGCAGCCGGCGTATCTTGCGGACGCCGACGCCAACCGCGCGCTGCTGGATCGGCGCGTGGTCTGCGATATGCTGGGCTTCGACGAGAGCGTGTATGAGGGCGTGCGGATGCTCGCGGCCAAGTGGTGCGCGGAGCCGTCGGTTCATGGCGGCAAGCGGCGGCCGGCGGGGGCGCGGTTGGTGGTGTAGCGCGCAGCGGCGAGTGCTTGAAAACATACGCCGCTCAGTTATAAAGTGTATGCTGATTGGACACAGCAGGCGGCATTCAAGCAACCGCGGAGCGCAACGGCATTCGGGCGGCCGCGCTATGATGAAGACACATTATACGCCGACTAATTCGCATATCCTGCCGCAGACTACGGCAAGCCGCTATGAGGTTGCGGCGTTTCGCGGCATCGCCTATCCCGCCTATCGCGCCGAACTGCGGCTGTTGCGCCTCCAGCTTCTGCTGATGCAGGAGTGGATCCACGAGCAGGGGCTGCGGGTGGCGATTGTGCTGGAGGGGCGGGACGCCGCGGGCAAAGGGACTACCGCCGCGGGCATTACGCACTACCTCAATCCAAAATCGGCGAGGGTCATCGCGCAGGGCATACCCACGCCGCAGCAGATGCGAAACTGGCTCGGCAGCCACTACAAGATGCTGCCCACGCCGGGCAACATCACGATATTCGACCGCTCATGGTATTCGCGCGCGCTGGTGCAGCCGGCGCTCGGCTACTGCTCTATGCGGCAGTATAGTTACTTTATGAACCATGTGAACGATTGGGAGCGCAACGTCGTGGATGAGGGCGTGGCGCTGCTGAAGATATACTTGTCGGTGTCGCGCGAGGCGCAGGATTTGCGGTTTAAGATACGCCGCGACAGCGAACTGCAATACTGGAAGTATTCGTCCACCGACCGCAAGATGGCGGAGCGCTGGCATATGCTCACCTACTTCAAGGAGCGAATGTTCGCGGTAACGTCCACCGACTACGCGCCGTGGGCGATTATAGACTCCGACAACAAGCATCAAGCGCGCTTGAACACGATATACTACATCCTGAGCAACTTCGATTATGAAGGCAAAGACATTAGCCTAGAAAGCCTTGAGGCGGCTCAGGCGTACACCGAGCATAGCCCTAGAAACATACTTGTGGACGGCGTGCTGTTCAGGGATATGAACCCCGAACAGGTGGCGGTTTTGGAACGGATACTGGTACATGTGTAGCGCTGATATGCCTCGGATGGCCGCCGCCGGGGGGATAGTCCTGTGCGGCGGCTATGCGCTGTTGATACGCAAGCACGGGCAGTGGGACATTCCCAAAGGCAAGACGAAGAAGGGCGAGCCGCCGGAGCGCTGCGCTGTGCGCGAGATAGCGGAAGAGACGGGGTTGGACAAGGCGCTGCTGTCGGTGCGCCGCCCGCTGTGCCGCTCAAGCTACATCTCATACTACTCCGGCAAGCCGTTCAACAAGACAGTGGACTGGTTTTTGCTGGACTACGCCGGCAGCATCGCCGATCCGCTGACGCCCGATATATCGGAGAACATCGACTTGTGCGCCTGGATAGCGGCCGCCGATCTGCTGCCAACGATGCGGACGGCGCGCGAGTACCTGGAGTCGGTGAAGCCGGCGCTTGCGGCGGCGGTGGGGCGCGAGGGAGCAGCGTCAGACGATTAACCGCGCCCCCACCGGCCGCCGCTTGCCCCCATGAACCGGCGGCTCCGCGCACCACTTGGCCGCGAGCATCCGCACGCCCTCATACACGGCATCGTCGAACCCCAGCATATCGCAGACCACGCGCCGATCCAGCAGCGCGCGGTTGGCGTCGGCTTTGCTTGGGTTTGTTTGTTCTCTACATCCGCTTGATTCGGTCAGCCTCGCTAGATACACCGGCAAATGCAACGTCTCTCCCCATCACACCGCTTTCACCAGTTCGTAGGCGGCGCTTGCGCGGAACATATCGCAGGGCAGGGACGCCAACCGCTTTTGCGTTGCCTTTATGGCGGCGGGCGAGCTGTCTATGCCGATCCAGCGACGGTTGAGCGCCTGCGCCGCCAAGAGCGTTGTGCCGGAGCCGCAAAAGCAGTCAAGCGCCAAACCGCCTTCATTGGATGACGCCCCGATGATGTGCTTGAGCAGCTCTAGGCTTTTCTGCGTGGGATAGGCGGGATGCTGCGGATCTTTGAACTCCCAGATGTCTTGCATTCGCTTGCCGTGCCGCTCGTCCGACGGCAACGGCGCGCTCGATGCCCTGCTCCAACACATCGGTGGCGGCGTCAACCGCGCGCTCCGATACGGACACCAGCCGTATCAGATCAGCAATATCTGACACGCCGCCGCTGATCCAACCCGATGCGGGAAAGCGCGTATCGTCTTCATAGAACACGGCGTATTCCAAGCGCGCCGATCGAATTGCGCTATCCAGGTCTGAAGCATTCGCAACATCCGTCGGATAGCGCAGCGCGATTGCGGCTTCGATACGCTTACCCCCGTCTGCCAGACGCAAGCCAAGCCACGCCTTCGCCTCATCCTCGGCGGTGTACGCCGGCATGTATTCGGCTTCCACCACTACAGGCGAGCGGTCGATTGCCGTAATCAGGATGTCGGGCTGCAAGCCGGGATGGTCGCTGATAGCGCGCGTTGTTTCGGAGTGAACCGCGCAACTAGGCAGCATGCGGCGCAACATAGCGCCCAGCGCGTTGTTTGCGCTTGGCTCGGTTTGGCGCAGTGTTGTCATCCGAATATCCTTACTTGCAACGCATTATTCGCAGCGCATTCACAGACGGCGTGTTTGCTCGGTTTCGGCGCTGACTATTGTATGGGCGCTTGTTCTATGGCGCAAGCTGCATCCGCCATTCATTATTCTAAAAATTGAGCGCAATTGAGTGTATAACCTAAGGAAGTATTCGCTGATACATGGGTTTATGGAAGGATTCAAAACTGATAAACATTGCAGTGTGAGAGTTCCACCCATATATCCCAACTGACACGCCCGCCCCGCCGATGGTATAATTGCGTCAAGATTACAATCCGTCAATCCGTCAATCCGTCAATCCGTCAACAACTCGGTCAATAACAAGGGGTAGTGATGAGCATCCTCTATGTGGTATCGGACAGGCAGGGCGCAGGCAAGACGGCGCTGTGCGCGTCGCTTGCATATCTGCTGAGAGCGCAAGGCAAGACCGCCGCCGCGTTCAAGCCTGTGGCGGACGGCGTGTCCGATAGCGCCGCCGCCACATACGCCGCGCTGTTGGGCGCAGACACGCCGCCGCCGTCAGATGCCGATGCCGTCGATGCGATCGCCGCCGCCGCCCAACGCCTGCAAGCCGACAACGAAATCGTCATAGCGGAAGCGTCCAACAGCCTGACAAGCGCGCAGTCGCAGCGCATCGCGGAAGCGCTCGATGCGCGCGTACTGGCGCTGGCGAGCTTCGACGCAACGCAGTCCGCCGCCAATGTCGCCGCAGTGGCAGCGCCGTTTGGCGAGCGGCTAATGGGCTATGCGGTCAACAACCTGACGCAATACATGCGAACTCAGGCGCTCGCCGAACTTGTCCCCGCGATAGCCGCCGCTCACACGCCGCCCGCCGCCGTTTTCGGGCTTATACCGGAGGACAGACGCTTGCTCGGCGTCAGCGTAACTCAGCTTGCGGCGCACTTAGAGGGCGAATTCGTGCAGGATGAGGGCGACGCCGACTGCCTTGTGGAGTATCTGATGGTGGGCGGGATGAGCCTTGACCCCGGCGAATACTACTACGGCATTCACGACAACCGCGCCGCCATCGTGCGCGGCGACCGCCCCGACCTGCAGATGTCTGCGCTGAGCGCGCCCGGACGCACCGCTTGCCTTGTTGCCACCAACGGCATAGCGCCTATCGAGTATGTGCGCTATGAGGCGGAGCAGGAAGAGACGCCCATTATTATGGTGGCAACCGATACGCTTGACACGATGGACAGGCTGGACACGCTGATTGACGGCAGCCGCTTCGACCACCCGCGCAAGCTGGAGCGCTTCGCCGCGCTGCTGACGGAGCATCTCGACCTGCCGCGCCTTATCGCCGCCATAACGGATTAGCCGTCCCGAAAGGCAGCGCGCGCCAAGTGAATGCGTCTTAACTAGCCTTAACTATATGGGCAGGATAGCGGTAGATTTGAATACCGCCAATCCTGCCCATTGCCATTGCTTCACGAATGCTTCGCGCCGATGCGCTGCCCGCATTCTACCCGCCGGCGTTGGCGATTGCGGCGCGGATGGCGCGCTCGGCATATACCGCGGTCAGGTGCGCGCGGTATTCGGCGGATGCGTGGACGTCTTCGTTGAACTCGATGCCGTTGCCCGCCGCCGATGCCGCCGCGCTTATGGCGTCGTCGTCCGGCGCGCTGCCAACCAGCGCCGCTTCCGCATCCCCAGCGCGCGCGGCGTTCGGCCCTGCGCCCGTAACGCCGATGCTTGCGGCGGCGCAGCTTCCGTCGGCCGCAAGCGTTACCACCGCCGCAACGCCCACGATAGCGTAGTGCGACGCCTTGTTGCCGAACTTGGCGTATGCGGAGCCGCTGCGAGGCGCAAGCGCCGGTATGCGTATCTCGTTCAGGATTTCGGTAGGCTCAAGCGCAGTGGTCAGCAGATCCACGAAGAAGTCGTCGGCGCCGATCGAGCGATGGCCGCCCCGCGAGCTCGTAATTAGCTCAGCGTTCAGCGCAATGGCGACAGCGGGCAGATCGCCGGCCGGATCGGCGTGCGCCAGCGAGCCGCCTATCGTCCCCATATTTCGCACCTGAGCGTCCGCCACTTGGCGCGCGGCGTCTGCAAGAACCGGCGCGCGCCGCCGAACCGCATCCGACGACTCCAGCGCGGCGTAGGTGGTCATTGCGCCTATCGCAAGCCCGCCGCCATCGGACTCGCGGATGTACGCCATATCGGTTATCTTGCCGAGGTCGATCAGTACGCCCGGTTCGGCGAGTCGGAGTTTCATCAGTGGGATAAGGCTGTGTCCGCCCGCCAAAAGCTTGGCGTCCTCGCCGTGTTCGGTCAGCAGATCCACCGCTTCGGCTACGCTTGTGGGCGCATGGTATGCAAATGCGCTTGAAATCATTTCAGCCTCCTTGTCATTCTGGAGTCATTTGGATGCTTTAGGATTGCGGGCATAACGGCGCAATGGGGAACGCATCGCCGCCCGCGCTGCGCTGTCGTGAATTCGGTTACGACGACATCTTCTCAGCGGCGTACTGCACGGCGTTGACAATGTTGTGATAGCCGGTGCAACGGCAGAGGTTGCCCGCGAGCCCTTCCCGAATTTCGGCTTCCGACGGGTTGGGGTTCTTGGCGAGCAGGTCGTAGGACATCATAATCATCCCCGGCGTGCAGAAGCCGCACTGCAAGCCGTGTTCCTCCCAAAAGCCCTCTTGAACGGGATGCAGCTCGCCGTTTTGCGCCAGCCCCTCGACCGTGGTAACGGCGCCGCCGTCCGCCTGCGCCGCGAACACCGTGCAAGACTTGACCGCATTGCCGTTCAGAATGACCGTGCATGCGCCGCAGTTGCTGGTGTCGCAGCCCACATGCGTGCCGGTCATATTCAGCGTCTCGCGCAAATACTGAACAAGCAGCAGGCGCGGCTCCACTTCGCTAGTGTAGGATGTCCCGTTGACCTCTACGGTGATTGAGTGTCCCATACGAATGCCTCCCATAGTCATAAGGACTTAATCATAAGCCGACGAACCGCCGCGCGATTGCGCCGCGCCGCCGTCAGCGCCCGATAGATCCCGCCAATTTCGGGCGATTATAACAGGATATTCAAGTATGGGCTACCTGTGGGCTTAATTCGCATCCCGGCTTCCCCCAAACCGCGATAAGCCGCCAACAACCCCCTTTGCATCCCACAGCGCCCTTGCGTTAAAATACCCCCCATCACCCCCAAGCGCGCCGCCAAACCACGGCGGCTTGGCAAGCGGAGGCAAGCCAATGGTCACAAAACTAATCGACGCTCCTAAGCAAGACGTTCATCAGCAAGTCGAAGTCGAACAGGACGAACATCTTGCCGTATTCCCTGAGTATCCCCCAAGGGATGATATGCAGAACTCGCTCTACCTAAACCGATTCGCCCATGTAACCGCGCTTGAGGTTCATCTCGGCAATCCGGACACCACGCTTGTGCTGGGCGAAGTATCGGTAGCGCCGTCCGCCGCGGCGTCCAAAGAGCATCGACGCCCCGACCTGATAGTGTCGTTCAACTGCGACCCTGAGCTCGCCATTCGGCAAGACGGGTACGCGATAGATCTTCAGGGCAAGCCGCCGGATTTCGCGCTGGAGGTGGCGTCTAAGACGACCGGCATAATCGACGAAACCGAAAAGCGCATAGACTACGCCGCTTACGGCATACGGGAATACTGGCGTTATGACCAGACGGGCGGCGCATACCACGCGGAGGCGCTTGCGGGGGATCGCTTGGTGGATGGCGAATACAAGCCGATCGACATAGATTGGCTCGACAATGATCGCTGCCGCGGTTACAGCGCGGTCTTGGACCTGTATGTGTGCTGGGAGTACGGCAATCTGCGCTGGTTTGATCACAATACGGGCGAATATCTGCTGACCTTTTTCGATGAGCGCAATATGAGATTACAAGAGACTGCCCGCGCCGACGAAGAGGCGTTTGCGCGCGAGCAAGCCGAAACCCGCGCCGAACAAGCCGAAACGCACGCCCAGCAAGCCGAAACCCGCGCCGAACAAGAAGCCCGCGCCCGCCAACAAGAGGCCGCCGCCCGCCAACAAGCCGAAGCCGAAGCCCGCAACCTGCGCGCGCAACTCGACGCGCTACGACGACGCGACGACAACGGGGACTGATTGACGACCTAAACGCCATCAAAATACCTTTGCATCACACCGCGCATTTGGGTTAAAATACATCCCGCCTATAATTTATACATCCTATAATGTATGATATAATGCGCGGCGCAATCGCAATAATGTACGGCGCAACGCACAGCGCAACAACCTATTCGAGGAAAAACGAATGCCTATGATGCCGAATGCGTGGACAAGCCGGTCTGCATTCTACCCCCCCCCCCCCGCAATACCACTGCATTGCAAGGACCCGCGCGCCGCGCCAAATCCGATATTCGCGTTATGCGGTCAACCGCATAGCGCGCCAACCAACCGCTGACACAGCCATCCCCTAGATAAAGAGACGCAATCTAAGCAACACTGCAAGGTGATACGCCAAAATGAGAAACACAACCGCAACCGCCACTAACGCAACCGCCACTACGCGCCGCATGCCCGCCCTGTTCACGCTGGGCATCCTGCTGGCGCTCGCCGCCATCCTGTCCCTCGTGGGCGGCGTCCAATTCGCCGTCCCAGCCGCCGTAACGGCGCAAACCACCACCGACTACGACGTCGACGACGACGGCTATATCGAGGTCTCCGGCCACGCCCAACTCGCCGCCATCGCACACGACCTAAACGCCGACGGCGCTCCCATCGCCGGCGCCGGCGCAACCGCCTACATCGCCGCATTCCCTGGCCGCGACAGCAATGCCGCCACCCGCATGGGCTGCCCCTCAGGAAACTGCGTCGGATACGAACTCACCGCAGACATCAACCTAACCACCTACACCAACTGGGATCCCATCGGCGACCACGTCAACCGATACACAGGCGACTTCAAGGGCAACGGCTTCACTGTCTCAAACATGACCATCACCGGGACCGGCCACAGAATTGGACTGTTCGCCACCATATCCTCAGCCGCCCGCATCGAGTCCGTCGGCGTAATCGACGCCAGCGTTACTTCCACAAACGCAACCGGGTACGCCGGCGCTCTGGTCGGCGACAGCGCAGGCGTCATCGTCGCCTGCTGGTCCACCGGCAGCGTTACCTCAACAAATTACGTTGGCGGACTGGTCGGCTCGTCTAGCGGCTCTATTACCTCAAGCTACTCCACCGCAGCCGTTACCGGAGTAGCGCGCGTAGGCGGACTACTGGGAACCAAAGCCGCCGCCGGCTCCATAACGGACTCCTACTCCACCGGCACGGTTACCCGCTCCAGCGGAACGGCGACGACCATCGGCGGCTTGGTGGGCGAGTCCACATCCGGCACGGGCGCAGTAACCACAAGCTACTATGACAGCACAACCAGCGGCTGCGTATCCGGCGGCAGCAACGGCTGCACCACCAGCGCCGCCGGCACGACGCAAACCACCAGCGCGCTCCAAACGCCCGTGGGCTACACCGGCATCTACTCCACCTGGAACGCCAACATCGACAGCGTCGCGGGCAACGACGACCCGTGGTACTTCGGCACAACATCGCAGTATCCCATCCTGAAGTACGGCAAGACCGACTACGACCTGGACAACGACCGCCTCATCGACATATCCACCCACGCCCAACTCAACGCCGTCCGCTGGGACGTCGACGGCAACGGCGATCCCGTGAGCGGCAACGCTTCCGACTACAACACGGCGTTCCCCCTGCGCGTTACCGGCGCGGCGGGGCGCATGGGCTGCCCCAGCGCCGGCTGCAACGGCTACGAACTCACCGCCGATATAGACCTCGACACCAACGGCGACGGCAGCCACACATCCACCGATACATACTACAACAGCGGCAACGGCTGGGCTCCCATCGGCGCCGATAGCCCTGCCAACGCCCAGTTCGCAGCCACATTCAAAGGCAACGGCTACACCGTCGACAACCTGTTCATCAACCGCACCACCAACAACAACAACCTAGGACTGTTCGCCTCCATCGCCAACGCCGGGCGCGTCGAATCGCTCGGCGTAACCAACGCCAGCGTCAGCACAGGCACAGCAGTCGGAAATTATAACGGCATTCTAGCCGGCAACAACTACGGCGAAATCGTCGCCTGCTACACCACCGGATCGATAACCTCCAGAAACTTTGTCGGCGGGCTGGCAGGCTTTAGTAACGCCGCCGCCAACACTACAGCCACTATAACATCAAGCTACTCCACCGCTTCCGTCACCGCACATTCAGCCTCGCAGAATGTAGGCGGGCTTGTGGGGCGCGTAAACCAGGGCGTAGGCGCAACATCTACCATAGTGAACTCATACTCCACAGGCGCGGTTAGCTCCGGCGGCGGCGGGCTGGTAGGCAGCAATAATAACGGCAGCGCCACCGCAAGCTACTGGGACACCGAAACCAGCGGCCGCTCCAGCAGCGCGCTCGGCACGGGACAGACCACCAGCGCGCTGCAAACGCCCACTGGCTACAGCGGCATCTACTCCGCTTGGAATGTCAACCTAGACGGCGTTACCGGCAACGACAACCCGTGGGATTTCGGCACTTCATCGCAGTACCCGGCGCTGAGGTACGGCGGACACGCCCTCTACAAGCAGGGCGGCAGGGGTAGCTACGACGCGGACAACGACGGCTATATCGACATAACCACGCTCGCGCAGTTCAACGCCATACGCTACGACCTGGGCGGCGTGGGAACTCCTACCGCCGGCGCCGGCGCAACCGCCTACGACGCCGCATTCCCCGGCCGCGACCCTAGAGCCGCCAGCCGGATGGGCTGCCCGTCCGGCACATGCACGGGCTACGAACTGCTCGCGAGCCTGAGCTTCGACAGCGATAACGACAACGATGTGGACGCTAACGACCACGGCGGCGCATACTGGGACAGCGGCGCCGGCTGGACGCCCATCGGCACAGACAGCGCCAGGTACACGGGCGATTTCAAGGGCAACGGCTTCACTATCGACCGCCTGCTCATCAACCGCAGCGGCGCCACCGCCAATTACCAAGGCCTGTTCGGCGCAATCTCCGGCGCATCGCGCATAGAAACGCTGGGCGTAACCAACGCCGATGTTAGCGGGTTCGGCCGCGTCGGCATTCTGGTCGGCGACAATCAGGGCGCAGTCGTCGCCTGCTACACCGCCGGCAGCGTGACGGGCTCTTCACATATCGGCGGATTGGTCGGCTCGCTCGCCGGCTCTATCACCACAAGCTACTCCATCGCATCCGCCACCGGAAGCATCAATACCGGCGGGCTGGTAGGAACAAAATGGGGCGCCGGCTCCATAACAAACTCATACTCCATCGGACTGGTTCGCCGCTCCAGCGGAACGTCGACGACCATCGGCGGCTTGGTGGGCGAGTCGACTTCCGGAACGGGCGCGGTAACCGCAAGCTACTTTGACCGCACAACCAGCGGCTGCGATACCGGCGGCAGCAACGGCTGCACAACCAGCGCCGCCGGCACGGCGCAGACCACCGCCGAACTGCAAGGCCCCACCGACTACACCGGCATCTACGCCGCATGGAACGCCAACATCGACAGTGTTGCGGGCAACGACGACCCGTGGGACTTCGGCACATCATCGCAGTATCCCATACTGGTGTATCACCTCACCAACGACTACGATATGGACAACGACGGCTACATCGATATAGCGAACCTGGCGCAACTCAACGCCGTGCGCCGCGACCTAAACGGCAACGGCGACGCCACCCACGCCGACTACGCCGCCGCATTCCCCCGCCGCGCTACCGCCGCATCCGAGCGCATGGGCTGCCCGTCCGGAACCTGCACCGGCTACGAACTCGTCGCAAGCCTGGACTTCGACGAAAACGGCGACGGGGCAATCACGCAAACTGGCGACCCCACCTACTGGAACAGCGGCAACGGCTGGAACCCCATCGGCACATACACAAGCAGATTCAAGGGCAACGGCCACACCATAAACAACCTGTTCATCAGCCGCGCCTCCACAAACGATGTCGGGCTGTTCAGCGAAACTAACGGCGCGCGCATAGAAACCCTGGGCGTAACCAACGCCAACGTTCGGGGCGACAACAACACCGGCATACTGATAGGCAATATGAACGGGGGCGCAGTCGTCGCCTGCTACACCACCGGCAAGCTTCAAGGCGGCGATCAGACCGGCGGTCTAGTGGGCAACTTCCGTAACAGCGCCTCTATCAACACCGCATATTCCACCGCATACGTCATTGGAAGTCGGTATGTCGGCGGTCTGGCGGGCTTTGGATTTAGAAGCTCAATAACAAACTCATACTCCACCGGACGGGTGGACCCTGCCAACGACAGCGGCGCGTTTCTGGGAGCCTCAGGCGCCCAGAACACCCAGTTCAACAACTACTGGGACACCTCAACCAGCGGGCGCAGCGGCGGCATAGGCTGGGTCGCGACCGGCGGCGCGCTTCCCGGCAGCAGCGGCGGCGTTACCGGCAAGACAACCCGCGAACTCCAAACCGTTATCACCTACACAGGCATATACGCCAACTGGAACAACAACCTGGACGGGCAGTCGGGCAACGACGACCCCTGGGCATTCGGCAACAACATGCAGTATCCGATGCTGGACTATCAGAGCATGAGTACCGTCCCGCAGGGCGGCCAGGCGATGGGCATCCCGGACAACTGGAACGCGCCCGTAACCGGCGAGCGCGTGAGCGTCTGCCTAACGCCCGCCGAATTCCCCAACCGCGCCAGGGTGGCCGGCCAAACCTACTATGTGGGCTGGATCTGGGAAAAGTCCACCAACGGGGACACATGGGAGGCAATCCCCGGCGTGGGCACTCCGCCGGGCGATCCGGCCTACAACTCCCCGCCGACCTACGAATACAGCCCCACTTCAGCCGACGTGGGAAGCTACCTGCGCGCCAAGATGACGCTCACCGACGGCAGCGTAGCCTACACCAGGCCGTTGGGCGGCCGCGTCAGCGCCACCACTACCGCAACCGCCGGCTCGGAAATCCCATTCGTTACCGGACACGCCGCCCCGCGGGTGGGAACCCAAATCGTGGCGTCCAACCCGCTGCCGTCCGGCGCGACGGACGTGCGCGTCGGCTGGCAGCGCTGCCCGAGCACCACCACCGCGCCGCACAGCGATTGCACGGCGATACTCGGCATCCCCGGCGTCTGGTGGACAAGCTACACGCCCACCGCCGACGACGTGGGCTTCTACCTGCGAATGTACGCCTACTACGAGACTAGCGACGGCACATGGACGCGCCGCGTAACGCCGCTCACAAGCGCGGTGGTGGCGGCGCAGTAAGCCCGGCCCAATCAGCGATAAAACGGGGGGGCGCAGTTAGAAAATGGACTGCGCCCCCCTCTTTGCGCCCGCGCGCCCTTGCGCTAAATCCCCGCAAGTCTGAGCTGGCGTATGGGCTCAGGGTCAGCGTAGGGCGGCTCGAAGCCGGCGACGCCCACGCCCACAAGCCGAAAGCGGCGGCCGGAGTGGAGCTCGGCGCGCAGCAGTTCGGCGGCCGCCTGCGAAAGCTCGGATGCGGATTGAACCGGCTGCGAAAGCGTCTTTTGGCGCGTGAATGTGGTGAAGTCCGATAGGCGAAGCTTGAGCTTGACGGTGCGCCCGTTAAGCCGCTTGCGGTCAAGTTGGGCGGCGACGCGCTGACTGAGGCGGTTGACTATCTCCAGCATCATATCGGCATCTCCGCTGTCCTGCGCGAAGGTGGTTTCGGCGCTGACGGACTTGGTATCGCGCCGCGCTCTGACCGGGCTGTCATCCCGCCCAAGCGCAAGGCGGCGCATGCGCGGGCCGTGTATGCCGAAGCGCGCTTGCAGCCAATCTTCGGTCTGCGCCGCTATATCGGCGACGGTTTTGACGCCCTCGGCGTTGAGACGCTGCGCGGTTTTGGGGCCGACGCCCCATAGTTTGCCCACCGGCAGGGGCGCAAGAAAGCGCCGCTCTTCGCCGGGCGCCACTACCGTGAGCCCGTCGGGCTTGTCCATGTCGGACGCTATCTTGGCTACCGATTTGCAGGTTGCAACGCCCACGGATATGGTCAGTCCCAGCTCCAGTTTCACGCGCCGCTTGAGCGCTCGCGCGATGGCGCTGGGACTTTCGCCCGCCGCCACCGCATCGGTTGCATCGAGATACGCCTCATCCAAAGAGAGCGGCTCCACTAGCGGCGTGATGTCGCGGAATATGCCCATAACGCGGCGGGATAGTTCGCGGTAGCGCTCAAAGCGCGCGCCCACGCGGACGGCGTGCGGGCAAAGGCGCTGGGCGGTTCGCATCGGCATTGCGGAGCGCACGCCGAACTTGCGCGCTTCATAGGACGCGGACGCCACCACGCCGCGCCCTTCGGGGCTGCCGCCCACCACCACGGGCTGGCCGCGCAGCGCAGGGTCGTCAAGCTGCTCCACGGAGGCATAGAAAGCGTCAAAATCGGCGTGAAGTATATGGCGCATAGGTCAACCTCTACCGGACCATTATACGACATATGTTTCAATGATTGCAGGCGTGCCGCGCAAACTCTTGCGGCTTGCAACCCAAACCTAACGCTTGCCGTTCCCATACGCAAGCGGCGGGCGGGCTTAGATGCGGCGAATGGATATGACAGATAGACGCAGCGGCGGTTGGCGGCGGCGTTAGATTGCGCCGTCGATGGCTATGTCCAGCACGGCGGGCTTGCCGAGCGCAACCGCGCGAGCGAGGGCGGGCGCAATGTCCGCCGGATCGTGAATTCTGCCGCTGTCGACGCCCATCGCTTCGGCTATGCCGGCTATGTTCAGCGGCGTGGGAAAGTCCATCGCGATGTATCGGCTTTGCGGGTTCTGCTCGCCTAGGATATGCGTCTTGTAGATGTTCATATTGAGTTTGAGAACGCGATAGGCGTTGTTGCCGCAAATCACATACACCACCGGGATGTTGGCGTTGGCGGCAGTCCAAAGCGCCTGCACGGTCATCATTGAGCTTCCGTCGCCTACTATGGCGACGACGGGACGGTTCGGCGCCGCGAGTTTAACGCCGAGCGCGCCGCCCATTCCCCAGCCAAGCGCGCCGCCGGTGATGCCCAGCAGACTGCCCGGTTCGTCGAAGTCTATAGCGCCAAAGATAGCCGCGCGGGTGGTTACGGCGTCGTCAACGATGATTGCGTCGTCGGGAAGCGCCGCCGCTATTTCGCTCATCATTCGCTCCGCCGACATCGGGCTAGTGTCCCAGCGCTCTTTGAGGCGCGCCCGCCACGCCGCGCTTTGGGCGGCTTTGGCGTCGGCGGCAGCGGCCGCCCTGCCCTTGGCGGCCTCTTTGGCGGAGCCGGACATCGTCGACTCCAGCGCGTCCGTGAGATGGGCAAGCGCCACCTGCGGATCGGCGTGAATGCCTATGTCAGTGGGCTCGCTCTTGCCTATTTCGGCGGGCGCGGAGTCTATGTGAATCAGCGTTGCATCGGCGCTCAAAACCCGCCCTGGGAAGTGGAAGTATGTGGGGAACACATTAGCGCCCACCGCCACGACCGCATCGGCGGACGCCAGCGCCGCCCTGCCGTCGGGCATAGCGGGACTGATAATGCCCAAGAACTGCGGGTGGCTTGTGGGGAAGTTGACCTGCGAATACGAAACGGCATAGACTTTTGCGCCAAGCGTTTCGGCGAGGCGCGTGGCCTGGGCGGCGGCGTTCGACTGCCCTACCCTATCGCCCACAAGCAGCGCAGAGTTGGACGCCGCGGCAAGCGCATCGGCGGCGGCTTGTATGGCGCGGGCGTCGGGCGCAATGCGGAAGTAGCCTTCGGTCGATGGCGTTATCTCGACATCGGCTTCATCGTCCAGCGCGTTGGCGGAGAATGCGATGTATGTGGGACCGGTGGGCGGCGTCTTGGCTTCGTTGAAGGCGCGGCGCATAACAGCGGGAACCTGTTCGGGATGCGTAACCTCTGCGCTCCACTTGCAGAATTGGCGCACCATCTCAACAAGATCGGTGCGCCCTTCGGCGAGCTTGCGAATGTCCTTGTTGGCGGAAGTCAGCACAAGCGGCGTGCCGCCCTCGGCGGCGTTGGCGAGCAGGCTTATGCCGTTTGCCAAGCCCGTCTCTATGTGCAGGTTGACGAATGCGGGCGCGCCGCGATAACGGGCATAGGCGTCCGCCATTCCCATCGCCGCGCCCTCTTGCGTAACCAGCATATAGCGAATGTCCGGGTAGTCTTCGAGCGCGTCGAGTATTGGCCCTTCGCTGGTGCCGGGATTGCCGAATATGTACTGAACGCCCTCTGCGCGCAGCATTTCCATCAAGGCGCGCTTGCCGCTCATTATGGGCATCGTGAACCTCCCCCTGATTGCGCCGTTGCGCCGTTGCGCCGACGGCTAGAACTCCGCGCCCTTGGATCTGCGCCATAGGTACGCGCCCGTGGCGAAGAACACCGGCACGGTGAGAACCGGGTTGATGAACGCCCACATCATCAGGTGAATCTGCCCGACAGCCTCAGGTTCGTTTGAAGGGAAGAAGGCGTAAAACCAGTTCCAGAAGAACCAGAGCGTCAGCACCAGCGAAGCGTAGAACTTCACATTCGTCTCAAGGTAGTTGCGCGTAACGGGGCCGTCGGTTGCGTCGGTTTGGAGCCGCCGCTTTCGCAGCGTGTTCGTTATCAGGCAAACTATGATGAGCGCCGCCATAGGGAAGTTCAGGGCAACCCAGACGGGGTATGCGCCGCTGCTGTTGTCATAGAGCGGGCTGGCTATCCAATGCACGCCGACCAGAACCGACATTAGAATCAGCAGAACGGCGAGTATCTGATTCACTTGCTTCATAACAGACTCCTTAGTCCCTTATTTCATTCATCCCCTGATTTCGCGGCAGTTGCGCGCGGCGGTTGGGTTTGCCGCGCGCGGGCGTTGTTTGGGCGCGCTACATCTTGTTCAGGATTTCGTCTATCAGCCGCCGCCGAAAGCGTTCCAGGTCGTCGGCGTCCTTGATGATTGCGCCAAGCGTGCTTTCTACGGCGTCGCGGTCGAGATGTTCCAGATGCAGAATGACCATCGCGCGCGCCCAGTCGAGCGTTTCGGATATGCCGGGCGCTTTGTCCAACCCCGCTTGGCGGGCGTGATTGACGAAGCGCACAACTTGGCGCGCCAGCCTATCCTCTATGCCGTCCACCTTGGCGCGCACGATGCGAAGCTCTTTGTCGAGGTCGGGGTAGTCTATCCACAGGTAGAGGCAGCGGCGGCGCAGCGCGTCGGACAGGTCGCGCGTGCGGTTGGATGTCAGTATCACGAATGGGCGGCGCTTCGCCTTGATAGCGCCAATCTCAGGGATCGTTACCTGAAACTCGGAGAGCGCCTCTAGCAGGAATGCCTCGAACTCTTCGTCGGCGCGGTCGACTTCGTCTATGAGCAGCACGGGGGCGCGCTCCGGCTCGGTGAGCGCGGCGAGCAGCGGGCGCTCCAATAGGAAGGGTTCGCTGAAAATCTGCCGCTCGCGCTCTTCGGCAGTGCGGCCGCTGCCCTCGTCGAGTTTTATCCAAAGCATTTGCTTGGGATAGTTCCATTCGTACAGGGCGGTGGTTACATCAAGCCCTTCGTAGCACTGCAGGCGTATGAGCTTAGTGTCCAGCAGGCGCGCCATCACATTGGCGATTTCGGTCTTGCCCACGCCCGGCCTGCCTTCCACAAGCAGCGGCCGGCGGAGCGTCTGCGCCATATAGATGGATGTGGCGATGTCCGGGCCGGCGATGTAGCTTGCGGCTTGGAGCCGGTCGAGGATGTGTTTTATGGGATCGGTTGCGGCTTCTTGTTGCACTTTAGGTCCTAGCCAGACGCCTTTTCCCGTGCAGATTCCGCCTCAAGCCTTTCCCGAACCCACTGAGCGAGCAGCGTCTTTGGGCGTATGCCCCGTTGTTTAGCGATCTTGCGCATCGCCATAGCAAGCGACATATTCAGCGGATAATAGACAGCCTGCGCATCGGCGTCTATGTCGAACTCGGCGGACGGCACTTCGTCCCAATAGTCCGCGCTGTCGCGGTCGTCCCAAAAATCCGCCATGTCTTCATAAGACGCGGCGTTAGAGATTGAGGTTTTGCCTTCGCGCATATCTTCATCCGTGGAATTTGTATCTACGGCAAGCCGTTGAGTTCTTTCCAGTACCAGGTTCTTGGCTTTCTGGACACTACCAGAATTACGCCGCCTTGCCCTGCAAATTGCAGCTTGTACCTATATCTTTTGCCCTTGATCCGATAGGTTTGCCCGCCTAGCGAAGAACCGGGTCCGTTCTTGCGGATATAGGCTATTTTGCGCTGTATCCAGTCCGGCACCCTGTCGAATCCAGTTGTCACGGAATTCACCGACCTTCCGATGATTTCCCAACTAGGAGAGGGTATTTCCTTCTGAGTTGAGGACTTTTGGATTGGCGCAGACTCATCCTTTAGTTTGCGATAGACGCCCAGAATGTCGCCGTCCGGACCGTCGAAGTCCAGCCTGTATAGGAAGGTTTTACCCCGAAATTCGTGCGTAAGCTCTTCGGGGGTATTCCCTAGTCCTTTGGCGTAGAGATTTTGGACTTGCTCTTGTATCCAAGGGGGCACGTTCTCAAAGGCCTCTTCGCCGAAGAATCTTGTGCCAATCACTTCCCATTCGTCGGCCTGAGGCTTCTGCTCTTGCTTTGAACTAAACAAGTTCCCAAGCACGTCGGATTTGCCTCCGTATTTTTTCCACCATTCCTAGCTTCTGTTCTTTCTTTTTCTGCCATAGCCTTATTGCGCCCTTGCCTCCACTGCCGCCATGAGCCAGTGGAGGCAGTTTGTTAGGGTCAAAAAACCTAGCGTCAAGGCATTCTGGTTTTGGGTATTTGAGATGGCCTCCTACGATTTTGCCGTGGAACGCCTTAGTCTTACGGCTACGATTTTCCGTTATAAAGTCAACGATTTCCACGTGGAAGCCGGTTTCTTCGCGGGTTTCTCTGCGCGCGGCGTCTCTGCTGCGTTCACCGTGGTTAACGAGGCCGCCAGGCAGCGACCACCTACATTTCTTTTTCCCGTAGCCGAGCTGTACAAGCAGAACTTGTCCCTTTTTGTTATCTACCAGGCAGTATGCCGTTCGTTTTGCCATGCTATCAAATCCCCAATCGTTTCAGTTGGGACATTTCCGTAACAGACCGATACTTTCCCCTCCCGCCGCCAGCCGTACAAGCCGTCGACGGGACGGGGCGAATGCGCGCCTATGCGGGTTTGGGGTTAGGCGCTTCGGATCATCTGCCAGATCTTTTCGGGCTTGGCGGGCATGTCGATGTGCGTAACGCCGAATGGGGACAGCGCGTCCACCACTGCGTTGATGACGGCGGGGGACGCCGCGATTGTGCCGGTTTCGCCGGCGCCCTTGACGCCAAGCGGGTTTGTGGGGGACGGCGTTACGGTGCGCGCCGTCTCAAACGACGGCAGACTCGCCGCCTGCGGCACGGCGTAGTCCAGCATGCTGCCCGTGATGAGCTGCCCGTCTTCGTCATACACGCCCTCTTCGCACAGCGCCTGCCCGATGCCCTGCGCCACGCCGCCATGCACCATTCCCTCTACAATCATCGGGTTGATGACGTTGCCCACGTCGTCCACCGCGATGTAGCGCAGCACTTCGGTGTCGCCGGTGGCGGCGTCCACTTCCACCACGCAGATGTGCGTGCCGAATGGCCATGTGAAGTTCTGCGGGTCGTAGATGCTGGTGGCTTCCAAGCCCGGCTCCACGCCTTCGGGCAGTCCGTCGTACCAGTACGCCGCGAGCGCCACTTCTTGGAATGTCTTGGCTTCGGCGGGCGCGCCCTGCACGAACAGGCTGCCGTCTTCATAGACGATGTCTTCGGGCGCCGCTTCTAGCATATGCGCCGCGATGCGCTTCGCCTTGTCCTTGATCTTTTCCACGCTCATATGGATGGCGGTGCCTCCCACCACGGCGCTGCGGCTGCCGAATGTGCCGGTGCCTTGCTGCACCTGCGCGGTGTCGCTTTCTACTACCTCAACATCCTCTACGGGAACGCCGAGTTCGGACGCCGCTAGTTGGGCGAAGGTGGTTTCGTGTCCCTGCCCATGCCCGGACGAGCCGCTGTACACGGTTACCTTGCCGGTGGGATGCACGCGCACAAGCGAGCTTTCCCACACGCCCGCCCTTGCGCCCAGCGTGTATGCCACTGCGGATGGCGCCATGCCGCAGATCTCGACATAGGTGGACAACCCCACGCCGATATATCTGCCCTGCTTGCGCGCCTCTGCCTGCTCGCGGCGGAAGTCGTCGTAGCCCAGCATATCGAGTGCCAGGTCAAGCGCTTTTTCGTAATCGCCGCTGTCATACGCCACGCCGGTAGCAACCTCATAGCCGTCTTCGAAGGGCGGGATGAGGTTCTTGCGGCGCACTTCGGCGGGATCCATCCCGATTTCGGCGGCGAACATATCCAGCAGTCGCTCAACGATGTAGGTGGCTTCCGGCCGGCCGGCGCCGCGGTATGCGTCGACGGGCGTGGTGTTGGTGAACACGCCGATGACCTTGCAGCGCACATTCGCTATCCGATACGGGCCCACAAGCATAAGCCCGAACAGGTAGGTGGGAATGGCGGGCGCGAATGTGGACAGGTAAGCGCCCATATTGGCGTACACCGTGCCTTGGATGCCCGTTATTACGCCGTCGCGGTTGCCCACAATCTCCCAATCGCCGATATGGTCGCGCCCATGCGTGGTGGCGAGGTAGTTTTCCTGGCGCTCTTCCGTCCACTTGACCGGGCGGCCGAGGTTCTTGGCGATGACGAATGCGATTACCTCTTCGGCGTACAGGTAGAGCTTACAGCCGAAGCCGCCGCCCACATCGGGGGACACAACCCGTATCTGGTGTTCGGGATGCCCGGTAACCAGCGCCAGCAGCAGCCGAACCAGGTGCGGTATTTGCGATGAAGTCCAAAGGGTTATGTGATTGGTGCCGGGGTTGTAGTCGGCGACTACCGCCCTGCCTTCCATGGAGTTGGGGATGAGGCGCTGATTGACTACGCGCTGAGACACCTTCACTTCGGCGCTTGCGGCGGCGGCGTCAATATCGCCGCCCGCTACTTCCCACTCGAATCCCACGTTGTTGGGCGCGTCGTCGTGGACTTGCGGCGCGCCGTCCTTGGTGGCGTCTTCGGCGTTCACGGCGGCGGGCAGGACGTCGTAGTCCACTTCCACCAGCGCCGCGGCGTCGGCGGCTACGGCCGGATCATTGGCCACTATGGCGGCGACGGCGTCGCCCACGCAGCGCACCTTGCCTATGGCGAGCGGCGGATGCGGCACCTCAACGGTGTCCGGCACCACCCAGCCGCACGGCAGCGAACCCAGCTGCTCCGCCAGATCCTCGCCGGTGTACACCGCTTCAACGCCGTTCACGGCGGCCGCGGCGGATGTGTCTATGGCGGCGATGTTGGCGTGGGCGTAGGGGCTGCGAACAAGCGCGATGTGCAGCATCCCCACCAGTTTGATGTCATCTACATAGGTTCCCCTGCCCGTTATGAGGCGCGGGTCTTCGCGGCGCTTGATGCTCGAGCCGAAAACGGACGGCGCTGCGGTTGCGGTGGTCATAGTATCCCCCTTCTTGCAGAGATAAGAGTAAGAGGCGCGACAACGCTTATCTTATTTGGGCGTACTTTATATTAAGAAGGGCAATATGGCAAGTCAAGCACACGACGTCGGCAACCGTCGGGCAACCGCGCATAGCGGCGTGAACGGACGGGGGAAGAACGGCGGGGATAGTGGGGGTAACTAGGGGCAACTACTAAGGGACTGAGCGGGCTACGATTTCTGAGCGCGGGGATGCGCGTCGAGATACACCTGCTTGGCTTGGGCGTTGGTGACGTGGGTGTAGATTTGGGTTGTAGCCGGGCTTGCGTGTCCCATCAGCTCTTGCACCACGCGCAGATCGGCGCCGCCCTCAAGCATATGCGTGGCGTATGAGTGGCGCAATGTGTGCGTGTGAACGCCGGCGGGCAGCGCCGCCTTCATGCTGTACTTGCGGACTTTCTGCTGTATGCTGCGCTGACTGAGCCGCCCGCCAAAGCGGTTGAGGAACAATATCGTATCGCTGTCTTTGCTTGCCAGCGCCGGCCGGCCGTGGCGCAAATAGACGGTCAGCGCGTTCTTAGCGGTTTCGCCGAGCAACACGACGCGTTGCTTGGAGCCTTTGCCGGTAACGCGCGCTTCCCGCGTGGACAGGTTAAGGTCGGTTACGCGCAGATTGCTCGCCTCGCTGACTCGTAGCCCGCCGCCGTATATCACCTCAAGCAGCGCTTGGTCGCGCAGACCGATGGGCTTGGCGGCATCCGGGGCGTCCATAAGGCGCGCCGCCTGGGCCTGCGACAGAAAGCGCGGCAGCCGCTTCTCCACACGCATAACGCCGCGCTTGGGCAACGGATCGCCCTCTATAACGCCCTTGCGCGCAAGCCACTTCAGGAATGTGCGCAAAGTGCTGAGCTTGCGCGCCACGCTGGGCCGCGCATAGCCGAGCCGGTTGAGCCACGCAAGGTAGGCGCGCAAGTTATGGCGGTCGAGCGCGCGCATATCGGCGATCCCATTCTGCGCCATGTACTCATACAACGGCTGTATATCGGCGGCGTAGTTGCGGATGGTCAAATCCGCAAGCCCCTTCTCGGCTCTGAGATGTTCGGTAAAGCCGTTTAGCAGTGTTTGCCACTCATTCTCGTTCATAGCGCAAAGCCTATGTCTTGCTAACCGAATGCTTCAAGCGGCGTTATGTTCTTGAACGGCGCATTTCTTGCGGGAAAGACACGCCCTCAATCTGATACGATATGTATTGCGAACTTGTCCGATAGAAATCGCCGCGAACCGAATTGCCGGCAATCGGGGGATTTGGAGAGGGTTGGAACATATGAAAAGCCTGCTGGGATGGATTAGGGGCTGGCGGTTGGCGCTGCTGATATGCCTGCTTATAGCCGCGGGCGGCGGCTTGGCGTATCAGATATGGTTCGGCGGGCTGCTGCGCGGCGGCGATGCCACCGGGCTTGCGGCGGACGAGCGCCTCATACCCGTGCGCCGCGACAACCTGATGAGCGAAATTACCGTCAACGGCAGCATCGCATTCACCAACAAGAAAGATCTCACATTCGGCTCCCCCGGATTCGTAGATGAAATACTGGTAACCCAGGGCGAAATCGTGTCCGCGGGACAGCCACTCGCGCGCATCAACCCTGAGAGCGTCGCCAATCTGCAGCAAGCCGTGGCGCAAGCCCAACTCGAGCATACCGAGGCGCTGAATGCGCTGGCGGACGCGCGCGCGCCCACCCTGGCGGTTGCCGAAGCCGAAGCCGCGATAACGGACGCCGCACTGGAACTCAAGCAGGCGCGCGACGCCATGGACACCCTGGTCAACCCCCCGACGGACACGCTGTCCCAAGCCGAAACCGCGATAACGGACGCCGCCCTGGAGCTCAAGCAGGCGCGCGACGCCCTGGACGCGCTGGTCAACCCCCCGGCGAATAGCATCGCCGACGCCGAAGAAGCGGTGGCGCAGGCGCGTCTGACGCTCCAAGAAAGAGAGACTTCGGTCGGCAGCGCCTATGCGGACGCCGCCGCCGCGCTGATCGAGGCGGAGCGCGAACTCACGGCGGCGGCGGAACGCCTCAACACGGCGCAGGATACAAGCCAATTCAAAGAGCGGCAGGACGCTTTCGATCAGAAAGAGAAAGACTATCTCAATGTGGTGAAGAAGTGGACGGGCGCAACTCCGACCGCCGCCGAACTCGCTCTGCCGCCCGACGAACTCTTTGCGGCGCTGGGCTTTCGTCCCGATGAGATCTTTTCGAGCAACTATGAGATATTCCCCAACGGGCGCATCGAAGACAATCCGGCTACCCGCTGGAACGAACTCGCCATCTACGGCTGGCGCTGGCTCTATCCGGGCGCAAGCATGATAGAAGTGCGCTGCGAAGAGGTTTCGCTACTGCCCGAACAAGCGTCTGACACCACCAACACCAACGCCGAACTCTGCATCGAGCGCGATATGGACAACGCATATGAGGCGCAGAAGACCGCCCGAAACGCCCTAAGCGTGCAGAAATCGCAGTACGACGAAGGCGTGATAAACGCCGAAGTGGCACTGGCGCGCGCTGATAAGGCGAGGGACGATGCGCGCGCTGAGCTGGCGCGCTTGGAAAGCGGCAACCCCAAAGATGTGCTACTGCGCCGCCAGTTCGACGCCGCGCGCGAAAGTCTCGCCAAGGCGCTGGAAGACCTGGACAAGCTTCTTAATCCCAACGCCGCCGAAGTCGCAGGCAGGCAGGGGCAGGTGGCGCTCGCCGAAGCCAAATACGCCAAAGCGCTGGAAGACCTGGACAAGCTTCTGAATCCCGACGTAGTCGAAGCAGCAAGCAAGCGCGGCCAAATCGCGCTCGCCGAAGCCAAGCATAGCAAAGCGATACTTGACTTGGAACGCCTGAACGCGCGCTCCCCCTTGGATGTAACGCTGCAAGAGGCGGCGGTCATAGCGGCGCAGGCGAAGGTTGACGGCGCTGTGCGGCGCTATGACGACTCCACGCTGCGCGCCCCGTGGGACGGCTATGTGTCCGAAGTTATGGTGGAAGTGGGCGAGGAAGTGGAGGCGTTCAAGGTCATAGCGCAGGTGATAAACTCAAGCATCGTGGAAGTGGCGGGCGTGGTTGACGAAATAGATGTGCTTGCGCTCGAACGCGATACCCCCGCAACCGTCACGTTGGACGCGCTGCCCGACCAAGTTCTGGCGGGAACCGTGAGCAGCATAAGCTCCACCGCCACAAATCAGCAGGGCGTTGTTACCTTCGATGTGAAAATCGCGGTCGAAATACCCGAAGCGCTTGTGCTGCAAGACGGCTTGAGCGCCGTCGCCAAAATCACCACGGCGGAACAGAGCGGGCTGCTTGTGCCGCTGCAAGCGGTTCGGCAGGGACCCGACGGCGAATTCGTGCGCGTGCTGGAAAACGACGTCATCGTTGAGCGCGCTGTCAGACTGGGCAACAGCGACGGCTTTTGGGCTATCGTGGAAGATGGCTTGTCCGAAGGCGACAACATCGTTATGCGCGTGCTGGACAATACCGATCCCTCAGGGTTCGATGACTTCTTCGATGATGGTCCGGAAGACGACGAACCGCCGCCGCGCCGACGGCAGGGCAACGGGCCGCCCCCGCCCCGAAATCAGTAGCGCCCTATGAACGGCGGCGCAGCGAAATCGGACGCTATGATTGAAATCACCGATGTAACCAAGATATACACGATGGGCACCGTAGAGGTTGCCGCGCTTGCGGGCGTCAGCCTGTCCGTCGACGAAGGCGAAATGCTCGCGGTTATGGGCGCGTCCGGCTCCGGCAAGTCAACCCTTATGAACATTCTCGGCTGCCTCGACGTCCCCACATCCGGCAGGTATATGCTGGAAGGCGAAGACATCGGCGCTATGTCCGACAACCGCCTCGCTGAGATACGCAACGGCAAAATCGGCTTTGTGTTTCAGACATACAACCTTATGCCGCGCCTCAACGCGCTCCACAATGTGGAGCTGGCGCTTCAGTACGGCCGGCACCGCAGCCGCCGCAGAACGGCGCAGGATGCGCTGGCGCGCGTGGGGCTTGCCGACCGAATGCGCCACAAGCCCGCCGAACTATCCGGCGGGCAGCAGCAGCGCGTCGGCATTGCGCGCGCGCTGGCGAAGTCCCCCCACATCTTGCTCGCCGACGAACCCACCGGCAACCTGGACACCCGCTCCGGAGACGAAATTATGGCAATCTTGACCGAACTCCACAACGATGGAATGACCGTAGTTATCGTAACGCACGAACCCGATGTGGCCGCCTACGCCGACCGCGTGATTATGATGCGGGACGGGCTTGTCGTGTCCGACGCTCCGTCAAACGGCGCATCGCGCGCTCAGCGGGGGGCAGCGCAATGACGCCTCAGGACATCGTCATAACCGCGCTGCGCTCCCTTGGAAGCAGCAAGCTCAGATCAGGGCTTACGCTGCTGGGCATCGTCATCGGCATAACCGCCGTAACCGTAATGACATCCATCGGGCGGGGCGTACAGCAGAGCATCACCGCAAGCATTCAGGCGCAGGGCAGCAACCTGATTTTCGTGCAATCTGAATACGATGAGCGCGGCGGCGCTTCTACTCTGACGCTCGAAGACGCAGAGGCGCTGCTCGATCCGGTGTTTGCGCCGTCCGTGAAACGCGTCGCGCCCCAAATCAACACCGGCGGGCGCATCGTGGCCGGCAGAGAGAACCTAGGCTCGCAGGTCATAGGCGTTACCCCCGACTACGCCGCCGTCCGCAATGTGAGCGTGCGCGTGGGGCAGTTCATCAGCCAAGCGCACATCCGAGACAACGCCGAAGTAGCCGTAATCAGCGCCTCCGTGTCCAATCGGCTTTTCAACGGACGAAACGCCATCGGCGAGCATATACGCATCAACGGGCGGCAGTTCACCGTGGTGGGCGAACTCGAGGACTCCGGCGCGTCATTTTTCGGCTTCAGCGACCAGGTCTTTGTGCCGGTTACCACCGCATACTACCGCCTATCGTTTGAGCGCACAACCTACGGCGCAATCAGCGTGGACTCTATCGACGTCGAGGCGGTCAGCGGCGATGCGATAGACGATGCTGAGCTGGAAATCGCCGCCATACTGCGCCTGCGCCACCGCATCACCGACCAAAACGATTTCGACATAGACACGCTGCAGGGGCTCATAGACACCGTGAATCAGGTGATAACAATCCTGTCCGTGTTTCTTGGAACGATTTCGGGCATATCGCTGCTTGTGGGCGGCATCGGCGTTATGAACATAATGCTCGTGTCCGTAACCGAGCGCACGCGCGAAATCGGCATACGCAAGGCGATGGGCGCAAAGCGGCGCGATATAATGTTCCAATTCCTGACGGAAGCGATATTCCTGACAAGCATCGGCGGCATCATCGGGTTGCTGCTCACCATAGCGATGTCCCCGCTGATTAACCTTGTGGTGAACTTTGTGCAGCAGGACGGCGGCGGCGCGACCCTAAGCGGCATCGTATTCCAGCCGTACGTGGCGCTGCTTGCGCTGTCCGTGTCCGTAGCCGTGGGGCTGCTGTCCGGCATATACCCGGCGTTGCGCGCCGCCCGAATGCACCCCATCGAGGCGCTGCGCTATGAGTAGAGCGAAAGGCGGCATAGCCGAAAGCGGCGGCGAAACGATTTCGGACAAGCCCAATTACGGCGCGAAATCGCTGCTGCTGATAGGCTATATCGCGCTTGCCACTGCGGTGGGAGCGCTGCTTGGCTGGGTGGTGGTCAAGAATATCGAGTGGGCGGTGCTGAGGGATTCGCTGTCGTCCGCCAACATCCCGCTCATAGCGGCGTCGGCGCTGCTGGTCATCTTTGCGGCGTATCTGCGCGGCGTACGCTGGAAGCTTCTGCTGCAAAACCCCAACATCAGCGCCACAAGGTTGTTTCTGATCGAGCAAGCGGGTTCGGCGCTGGACACGCTAAGCCCGGTGCGCGTGCTGGACGAGATAATCGAGGTTGGCATCCTGGCGCTGCGGGACAAGCTCAACCTGGGGACGATAATCGCCACGCTGGCGCTTCAGCGCACGCTTGAGTTCGCCGCAACCGTGCTGCTTTTGGGCGGCGGCGCGCTGCTGCTTTCGCCATTGCGCCCGTTTTGGCCGCTGCTTGCGGCAGGCATTCTGCTGGGCGTGATAAGCCTTGCGCTGCTATTCATCGCAGGGCCGATGCTCAGCCGCATAGGCATACTGGCGCGCGTGCAGCTGGCGGCGCAGTTTGCCTCGGCGGTGGCATTGCTGCGCCGCGAAAAGCGTCTGGCGCTGATAGCGTTTCTCATATCCATTTTGCAGGCGGCTCTTGTGGGCGCGGCGGGCTGGCTTGTGGCTTTGGCGATGGACATACCCATCGGCGTCGGCACGATGATAGTCATCACGCTGGGCATAACCTTCTTCAGCAGCACGGTGCCGGGCTTGCCAATGTCGCTTGGCACATTCGAGTTCGCGGCGCTGTGGCTGCTGGGCATGTGGAGCATCGGCAGCGAACAGGCGATTGCGTTTTCGCTTGTCCTGCACGCCGTACTGTTCCTAACGCCGGTGCTTGTGGCGGTGTTCTTCCTGCCGCGCGAGGGGCTGCTGTCCATACGCGAAATCCGAGCGCTGACCCGCCGCACGCGCGCAGAGATGGCGGGGACGCACTAACGCCAATTAGCGAATATAGGCTTGGCGCAAGCAGCGCTTTCACCTTCACGCTTACTCTTCTCTTTATAACTTGCCCTTGCTTATGAGTAAGCGCGCGTGGGAATTGCCTGGCTAGGATTAGGCGCTACACTGCCGCGGGCTCAAGCTCTTCTTCCTGCGCGACGGGGCCCTTGAAGCCGCACTTTTCGTCGATGCAGCGGGCGTTGGGGCGGCGTGTGGCTACCAGCAGTCCGCCGCAATCGGGGCAGGGCGCGGATATGGGGCGCTGGCTTACGGCGAAATCGCATTCGGGATAGGCGGCGCATCCGTAGAATGTGCGATTGCCGCGGCCGCCGGGCTTGCGCCGCTTGCGCTCAAGCAGATCGCTGCCGCAGTTGGGGCAGTCCACGCCCACGCGCTTGATGATGGGCTTGGAGTTCTTGCACTCAGGGAAGCCGCTGCAAGACATAAAGGGGCCGTAGCGGCTTGTCTTTATCACCATCGGACGCTCGCATATTTCGCAGAACTCGTCGGTCTCTTCGTCTATGAGTTCGCGGGGGACGCGGTCGGCTTCCTTCAGCGTGCGCTCAATGGACTCGTCGAAGGGGGCGTAGAAGTCTTTCAGAACCGGCTCCCACGCGCGCTGCCCTTCGGCAATGTTGTCGAGCTGCTCTTCCATCATTGCGGTAAAGCCCACGCTCATAATGTCCGGGAAATTGGGCGTGAGGAAGTCGGTAACCGCAATGCCAAGCTTAGTGGGAACAAACTGGCGCCTGTCTTTGCTGACATAGTTTCTGCGCTCTATGGTGGACATAATGGAGGCATAGGTGCTGGGACGGCCGATGCCCTGCTCTTCCAGGGCGCTTATGAGGCGCGCTTCCGTGTAGCGCGGCGGCGGTTGCGTGAAGTGCTGATCCGGCGTTACGGACAAGCAGTCAAGCGCATCGCCCGCGCTAAGTTCGGGCAGCGGCGCAGTGTCATCGTTGGCAGGCGCATCATCCGCCGCTTCGATGTAAAGCGTGGCAAAGCCCGCGAACTTCAGCACGCGACCGCTCGCGCGGAACGCGTAGCGGTTATCGCTTGCCACGCTTGCCGCATCGATGTCGACCCGCGTGGAATCGTAGAGCGCGTCGGTCATCTGGCTCGCCAGCATCCGCTTCCATATTAGGTCGTAGAGACGGAACTGATCGCTGCTCAGGTGGCGGCGAATGGATTCGGGCGTTCTGACGATTGCCGTCGGGCGTATGGCTTCGTGCGCTTCCTGCGCGCCCCTGACCTTCTTGGTGTAGATGCGCGCCGACTTGGGGGCGAACTTGTCCCCGAACTCTTGGCGTATGTAGTCGGCCGCCTCTTTGAGCGCGCTTGCCGCCACATTCGTGGAATCGGTGCGCATATAGGTTATGAGCCCTACGGATTCGCTGCCAAGGTTGATGCCTTCGTAGAGCTGCTGCGCCACGCGCATAGTGCGGACGGCGCTAAATCGCAGCCGATTGGACGCTTCGCGCTGCAGCGTGGATGTGATGAAAGGCGCTGCCGGGCGGCGGCGCGTCTCGCGCTTTCGCACAGACGCCACGCGATAGGCTGCGCCGTCCAGGTCTGCCACAAGCCGGCGGGCGCTCTCTTCATTGGGGATTTCAAGCTTCTTCTTTTCGCCCTTGAGCGAATGGAACGCCGCCTTAAAGCGAATGCGATTGCCATCGTTCTGCGCGCTTTTGGCGAGCGCGGCGTCGATAGTCCAATACTCCACGGGGACGAATGCCTCGATTTCGCGCTCGCGGTCGACGATAAGGCGCAAGGCGACGGACTGAACGCGTCCAGCGGACAGCCCGCGCCGAACTTTGTTCCACAAGACGGGGCTTAGGCGGTAGCCCACAAGCCTATCCAGGATGCGGCGCGCTTGGTAGGCGTTGATGAGGTTGTAGTCCAAGCCGCGCGGCTGGCTGAACGCTTCGCTAATAGCCTCTTTGGTGATTTCGTGAAACACCACGCGCTTTACCTTGGACTGCGGGATGCGCGCCGCTGTGAGCAAATGCCAAGATATGGCTTCGCCTTCGCGGTCGGGGTCGGTCGCCAGATAGACGGTGTCGGCGTCTTCGGACGCTTTGCGCAGTTCGGATATGACCTTCTTCTTGTCCGGCAAGACGGCGTATGTGGGATGAAAGCCCTTTTCGTCTATGTTGACGCCCTGCACGCCGTCCGCGCCGCGCTTCTTCTTGTTTTCAAGGTCGCGCACATGCCCTATCGACGCTAAGGTGGTGTAGTCGCTGCCGAGGAAACGCCCCACGGTGCGCGCCTTTGCGGGTGATTCTACTACTACTAAGTCTTTTGCCATTCTTCCTTCTCACGCTGTTGATGCTGCGATGTTGCGAAAATCGCCGTATAGAGAATACCAGATTATCCGATAAAAGGAATTGTTTCAAAGCGGCGCCGCCGAGTATTCGGCGGATGTTTCGCGCAATCGGATGTAGTTCATCCCGCCAACCTGCTTGACCAAGCCTTTGAGTTCCATCATCGCAAGAGCGCTGCTGACATGCGCCGTTTCCTTGCCCGAACTGCGGCAGACGTCGTCTATATGAACAGGATCGTATGTGATGTATCGCAGCAGTTCGGCTTCGGTTTCGTCTTCCGGGAAGAGCGCCGCCATTTGGATTTGGCGGGAAACCGCGGTGAGGTTAAGTTCTTCGAGAACTTCGGCGCAGTTGGTAACAAGCTTGGCGGCGGATTCCCTGATAAGGCGGTTGACGCCCGCGCTGCTGGGCGAAAAGATGTTGCCGGGCACTGCGAACACTTCCCTATTTTCATCGAGCGCCTGCTTCGCCGTAATCAGAGCGCCACTATTTTCGGGTGCTTCGATGACCAGCGTGCCGAGCGTCATGCCGCTCATAATTCGGTTGCGGCGGGGAAAGTTGCGCGCGTCCGGCCGCGTCCCAAGCGGATGCTCGGACACCAGCGCGCCGTTCTCTGCGATGCGGGCGGCAAGCCGCTGATGCTCGCGCGGATATATCACATCCACGCCGCTGCCCAGCACGGCGATGGTGCGCGCGCCGGCGTTCAAGGCGGCGTTGTGCGCTATGCCGTCCACGCCGCGCGCCAGGCCGCTCACCACGGCAACGCCCGCCTCCGCAATATCGCGCACCATCTTTTCCGCGACTTGTACGCCGTAGGGCGAAGGCTTGCGCGTGCCTACCACCGCGATAGATCGCTCGTCGTCGGGGAGCAGTTCGCCTTTGACATACAGCAGCGGCGGCAGGTCGTAGATCTGCTTGAGGCGCGGCGGATAGTCGGCATCATGCCAGGTGAGCGCGCGGACGCCGCTGCGTTTCAGCGCCTCTAGTTCGGCGTCGGGGTCGACAGACTGCCTGCCGTTGACGATAGCGCGAATTGTGCGGGAGTCCAGGCCGGCGGCGCGCAGTTCGGCTTCATTGGCGCTCCACGCCGATTGTATGGAGTCGAAGGCGCTCTCAAGCAGTTTGAAGCGCACGCGGCCGATGCCGCGGATGCGATTGAAGGCTATCCGGTATTTGATATTGTCAGACTGCATTCGGGTAGTATATCAGGTTGGCGGCGGGCGGGCATTGCGGTTTGGGCGGCGCGCGCTATACGATTTGCCAGCGCGAAGGAAATGACACGCGGGTTTTCGCCAGCAGATCTTCGCCGATCCGCTGAACATCTTGGATAAGCGCCCATTCGTCAACGAACAGGGGCTTGTACGCCTCCACCACAACCCTGCCGTCTATCAGGACGGTGTGAACGCTTCTGCCGTCGGCGTTATAGACAAGGTTATTGACGGGGTTGAAGAGCGTGCGCCATTCGGGGCGGCGCGTGTCGAACAGCACTAGATCGGCTTTCTTGCCCGCCTCGATCGAGCCGATTTCGTGGGCAAGCCCAAACGCTTCAGCGCCGCGTATCGTGGCAAGCTCAAGCGCGGTTTCGGGCGGGATCATCGTCAGATCTTGGCGGGCATCCTTGTATATCACGGCGGCGAGATACATCGCGCGCATCGTTTCCATCAGGTTGGAGTTGTTTGGGGCATCGGTGCCAAGCCCAACGCTGATGCCGCGCTCCAGCAATTCCGGAAGCTTGCCGAACTTGGTGATGCCGCTGCCCTGCTTGAGCGTCTGAGACGGACACATAACCGCCGTAGTCCCCGTGCGCGCCATTATATCCATTTCGGCATCGTCCACGCCGATGACATGGGACAGCAGCACATTTTCGCCCAGTATGCCCAGCGAATCCAGATACTCTATTGGGCGCAAGCCGTGTTCGGCGAGGCTCGCTTCCACGGCGGCGGGCATATTCAACTGATGCAGCGTGAGGCCGCTGCCGTAGTCGTCGGCGAGGCGCTTGGCGGCGATAAGAAGCTCATCGGTGGAATAGGCGGCGTCGAATGGCATAGCCCAAGCGCGCACGCGGTCGTCAAGGCGGTGGTCGTAGCGGCGTACCGTGTCTTCCATAATGGCTATGGCGTCCGCGGTGGAATAGACGGGCAGGTTCACCGGATTGGGGCGGTCGGTGACATGCGTCCCCAAGATGATGCGGCAGCCGGACTCTTCGTATGCCTGCATGCAAGCGTCTATGTACTTTGTGCTGCCGGGGTCCATAAAGCAGGTTGTCCCGCCCTTGATGAGTTCGGTTATGGTAAGCAGCGAAGTTTGATACTCTTCTTGTTCGCCCATAGCGGCTTGGAGTTTGAACACATTCGGCAGGTAGCTAACGCCCAGGTCGTCGGGGAATATGCCGCGCGTGGCGTGGGCGTAACTGATATGGGCGTGTCCGTTGAGAAAGCCGGGCGTGATGACCATATCGCTTGCGTCTATAACGCGGTCGGCAGGGACGCTTTCAAGCGCGGCCGCCTTGCCAACCTGCGCGATGCGATTGCCTTCAACGATGATGGTGCCGTCGCTGATAATCCTGCGCTGCGGATCAACGGTCAGAATGAAAGCGGCGTTGTGTATTTTCAGAGTGGCGTCGGTCATTGAACTATCACTGCCTTTTATGTCTATGCGTTATGCGTATGCGCCGATGTGTATGCGCGCTGACTAACGTGATTTGGAATGCGCCGCCCGTCGGTATTCGCCATTGTATCGCAAACGGCTTTCTAAGGCACAGCGTTAATTTCTAAGGCGCGGCGCTAGTTGGCGAGCGTGAGGCTGACGAAGTGGGCGCTCTTGATTTCGCGCTCGACGATATGGCGTATGTAGGTTCGCATAAGCCGCTCTGCGGCGGCGAGCGCGCCGCGCGAAACCGCTAACGGCTCCACGGCGGCGAACTGCGGCTGCCGCTGCAGAAAGCGCAGGGTTTTCATCACATTCAGCGGGGCGGGAATCAGCGCGCCGTCGGATGCGACACGGCAATCGGGGCAGAGAACGCCGCCGCTGTCGCAGGCGAATGTGTGGTCGGCGGGCTGCAGCGGGCTGCGGCACTCCACGCAATCGGCGAGTTCGGGCATATAGCCGGCGCAGTCTAGCAAGCGCATCTCGAACCAACGCAACAGCAGGTCAAGGTTGGGCGTGGTTTCCAGCCATCGCAGCGCGCTCAGCAGCAAGCCGTATGCGGGGCGGGCGGCACTGCCCTCTATCAGGAAGTTGTCCATCAACTCAGCGATGTAGAGCGCGCGGGAGACGCGCGGCAGATCGCTGCGAAAGCGGCTGAATGTGGCGATGGCGTAGGCTTCGTTGATGATGTCCAGGTTTCTGCCCACTGATACGGACACCGATACGCGGTTGAGCAGTTCCAGGTTGCCGCCGAGTCTGCTTTTTGTGCGGCGGACACCCTTGGCGACGGCGCGTATCTTGCCGATGTCCGGCGCGCAAAGGGTCAGGATGCGATCCGCCTCGCCCAACGGCGTTTGTCTGAGCACCACGGCTTCGGTGCGGTATGTGCGTGGCTGCGGCATAGGCGCTGCTAGTTTCTAAAATTCCTGCCGGCCTTCGATAGCGCGCGCAAGCGTAACCTCATCGGCGTACTCTAGATCGCCGCCCATCGGCAAGCCGCGCGCCGGGCGGGTGATGCGCACGCCCAAGGGCGCTATGAGTTTTTGGATGTACATAGAGGTGGCTTCGCCTTCTAGGTTGGGATTGGTCGACAAGATGACTTCCTGAATATCGCCGTCTTTCAGGCGGTATAGTAGCGGCTGAATGCGCAGGTCGTCGGGGCCGATGCCGTTCATCGGGGATATGACGCCGTGCAGCACATGGTACATGCCCTTGTATGTGTTTGTGCGCTCCAGCGCCAGCACGTCCAGCGCCTCTTCCACCACGCATATGCGGGTATGATCGCGCGTTGGGTTGGCGCATACGGCGCAGGGATCGGCTTCGGTGATGTTGTAACAGCGCGAGCAGAGCGCGATGCGCTCCTTGACAGCGATAATCGCATCGGCAAGTGAGCGCGCGTCCTCTTCCGGCATACGCACAAGGTAATATGTGAGGCGCTGCGCCGTTTTCGGGCCTATGCCGGGCAGTTTGTTGAACTCGTCGGCGAGGCGCGCTACGGGCGCGGCGGCGGGGGATGCGTCGGTAGTCATAAGCACTTTGCTCCATTTTGCCCATCGCTACTGGGGGATAGGCCAACGCCGCTTAGACCATCCCCGGCGGCAGGTTCATCCCGCCGGTGAGCGCGCCCATCCTTTGGGACGCCAACTGCTGCGCCTTGTCCAGCCCTTCGTTGACGGCGGCTATCACAAGGTCTTGCAGCATATCCACATCTTCGGGCGAAACCACATCCGGATCGATGGTGATGGACTCCACCTTCATTTTACCGCTCACAACCGCCGTAACCACGCCGCCGCCTACCGTAGCTTCCACTGTGGACGATTCGAGTTCTTCCTGCAGCCTCAACATCTGCTTTTGGATCTGCTGCGCCTGGCGCATCATCTTGCGGTTCATCATTGGAGCTGTTCCTCCTTTTCGCTGATAACTCTTGCGCCCATAGACATAGCGGCGCGCACAAGATGGCTGTTTTGGGCGGCGCTTTGGCTGCCGGAGCCGCTGCTTCCGTTCACAAACGCCACCTTGATTTGGAATTTGCCGCCCATCGCTTTCGCAATCGCATCGTCAAGCGCGCGGCGGCTTTCCGGATTGTCCAACTCCTGCTGCAGTCTATCCACATTGGAGCGCGAAGGATACTTCAGTATTATAGTATCGTCTATCACTTCCCGCTCTTTGGAACTACGAAGCATCGCGCCCAACTTAAGCCTTGAGCCCACAAATCGCAGTTCGTTGGCAATCATCCCCCATTGGCGATCCAATAGCGCGGCCGGCTCTTCAGGGTGGCCGTCGTATGCGGGCGGCGCTGATACGGGCGCTGCGGGCGTAGGCGGCGGCGCGCTCTGCGGCGGATGCTGCTGAGCGGCCGGCGCCGGTCGACGCTGAGCGGGCGGCGGCGCAGGCGACGACGGGCGTCCGACGGCGGCATCGCGCGGAGCGGCGTATGCGGGCGCAGGCGCAGCGACCCGCGCTGCAGGGGCGGCAGCGGCCTCCACCATCGCAAGCTCAAGCGGCAGCGGCGATGCGCTGTCGCGGCGCATGCTGACGGCGGCGAATGTCTTGAGGCTGTGAACCAGATGCTCCATAGGCGCATCGGAGGCGAGCGCGCTAAGCCGTTGAGAAATCTCGTCGGAATAGCCGAAATGCGGCGCGGCGCCCGCCTTGATGAGCAACAGCGCGCGCAGGTATTCCAAGGTTTGGCGCAGAAGCTGACGCAGATCGCTGCCCTGTTCGGCGGCGGCGTTGACGGCGCTAATGCCGTCGCCGACGGACTTGCCGACGATGTGCGCCGCGAGCGTAAGCGCCGTTTCGTCGCCGCCAAGCCCAAGCAGACGCCGCACATTGTCTTCACTCACGGGCGAGCCGTATGAGACAATCGCCTGCTCCAGCAGGTTTTCGGCGTCGCGCAGTCCGCCGTTCGCCACGCGGGATATGAGCCGGAGCGCATCGGGGGACGCCTCGATGCGCTCCGCGTCGCAGATTTCGGCGAGTTTGGCGGCCATTTGGTCAAGCGGTATGCGACGAAAGTCGAAGCGCTGGCAGCGCGATATAATGGTGAGCGGGACTTTGTGCGCTTCGGTGGTGGCGAGGATGAACATAGCGTGCGCCGGCGGCTCTTCAAGCGTTTTGAGCAACGCGTTGAAGGCGGGCTCGGTGAGCATATGCACTTCGTCTATGATATAGACCTTGAGGCGCGCTTCGTTGGGGGAAAAGCGGATCTTGTCGCTGAGATCGCGAATATCGTCTATGCCGCGGTTGCTTGCGGCGTCAATC
Organism: Dehalococcoidia bacterium; assembly: GCA_965204605.1. Classification (GTDB taxonomy): domain Bacteria; phylum Chloroflexota; class Dehalococcoidia; order Lucifugimonadales; family JADFKI01; genus Bin90. Next base: position 1,788,281 of record OZ241999.1, on the reverse strand, counting down.
TCGATGAGGTCGAGCGCGCGCCCTTCGTTGACGGATACGCAGATGCGGCATTCGTTGTCCGGCTCGCCGCCTTGAGGCGCAAGGCAGTTGACCGCCTTGGCGAGGATGCGCGCCGTGCTGGTCTTGCCTGTGCCGCGCGTGCCGCAGAACAGGTAGGCGTGCGCCACCCGCCCCTGCGATACCGCCTGCTTCAGCGTGGTGGTGATGGCTTCCTGCCCCACAACCGCGCCAAGGCTCTTGGGACGCCATTTGCGATAAAAGACTTCACTCATATTTTTGTCCTAGCCCTAGCCCTATTCGCAGTCCGCAGCGCCAAAGTGCTCTAATGTCTCTAATCTCTCCAAGATAGAAACCTCTTTGCCGTTCATCAGCGTCTCTTCGTCGGTTTGCATATGGTCATGCCCTAGCAGGTGCAGAATGCCGTGCGCGATGAGATGGGCAAGCTCGCGCTCAATCGGGCGCGCCGCCGCATGCGCCTGCCGCAGCGCCTGCGGATATGACACGATGACTTCGCCAAGCCCAGTCGATTCGTGCGGCGGCAGAATGAACGCCGCATCGGTATCGGGCGCCCAGTCCGAAGCGGCATCGGCTTCGCCGTAGTATTCGCCCTGATTGTCAAAGGCGAAAGACAGCACATCCGTAGTCTTGTCTATGCCGCGATACTTGCGATTGAGCGCGCGCAGAGTGTCGTCGTCGGCGATTACCAGGCTAACCCGCCGTTGAACGCCTTCATGGCGCAGAACGCTTTGGCACACGGCGCGCAACCACGCTTCGGATACCACGCCCGCGAATTCGTCGAGCGCCTGAACCGCAACCTCTGCCGCGCTATCCGTCGCTGAACGCAACCGCGAACCTCTCGCATCTCACAAGTCTGGCAGGTTCATTATAGCGTGTAGGCGCGCCAAATGCGTTAGGAAGTAGGGTTGAAATCTTGGACAATCATAGTCGGTTTGCCTATCCGTATGAGTGAACGGCGGCAAACCGACGGCGATTGACGGGGCTTTCAGGGGCGCTAGTTGCAGGATATTATCTGCGTGGCGTCCCGATTGGTGTGAACGACGTAGGCAGCGCCGTCGCGGTCGAATGTCAGCTTATAGCCGGGGGTAATCACCTGAGCGTATGCCACGTCGGGCTGCGGGCAGCCAAGGCTGGCGTCCGCCCAATCGGTGGGTTCGGCTCTGACGAATGTGAGATCCGCGGGCGCAACACCGAGTTTGCCGGCTAGGAAACTCGACGCCATATCCTCAATGGACGCTAGGGACGCAGGCTGCTGCTGTATCGGGGCTGCGCTTGCCGACGACGGAGTATTTACGCCGCTAACGCCGCCGGGCGCTTGCAGGAACTGGAACAGCGAACTATCGGCGGGCAGCACCACGGTCGTGCTGCTTTCGGACAAGAAAGTCTTGTACGCCTCAAGGCTGCGCTGGAAGGCGTAGAACTCAGGGTCTTGCCCCAGCGATTCCGCGAATATGCGGACGGCTTCGGCTTCGCCTTCGCCTCGTATGATGTTAGCGTCGCGCTCCGCCTCTGCGCGGATGATAGCCGCCTGCCTGTCCACATTGGCGCGCACTTCGGCATCGCGCTCAGCGCCCTCTGCGCGCTCGCGGTCGGCTATGCGCTTGCGCTCCGCCTGCATTCGCGCATAGACGCTTTCGGCGACGGTGTCCGGGAAATCGGCGCGCTTGATGCGCACATCGATCGTCTCAATGCCGAACTCCGCGAGTTTGGGCGCAACCGAATCGCGCACGCGCAGCATAATCTGTTCGCGCGTTTCGCGGATGACATCAATCTGAGGGTCAAGCGCGATTTCGCGGCGCAGTTCGGAGGCTATGATGTCGATCGCGCGCGACGCCGCCAGCGATTCGGTGTTGACCGATCGGAAGAATAGCAGCGGATCGACTATTTTGCCCCTTGCGTAGATGTCGATTTCCAGACGGCGCTTGTCTTCCGTCAGCAGCGAATCGGGCGGCGCGTCAAAGACAAGTATCCGCTTGTCGAAGTATCTGACCGTGTCTATGAAGGGCGTCTTGATGTAGATGCCGGGCGAGTTGATGGAGTTTCGCGGATCGCCGAAGCGCGTTACGATGGCGAGCTGCGTTTCGTCAACGATGAAGAGCGCTTGGGGACCCAGAACGCCTGCCACCACGACTAAGAGGACTAGCAAACCTGCGAGCAGTTTCATTTGACATCCGTTTCTGCGCTATTGGCGGTTTGGCGCGGGCGTAGGCACGCTGAACGGCGTAGCGCCGTTGGCGGCCTCAGTCAGCGGCAGTAGCTGCAAGAGATTGCCGCCGTTGTCCGAATCCACTATGAACTTGGTTACGCCCGGCAGTATCTCCTCCATAGCCTCAAGGTAAAGCCTTTGGCGGGTAACGTCGGGGGCTTTGCGGTATTCGTTAAGCACCGCTAGGAAGCGGTTTGCCTGACCTGTAGCTTCTGCGACGCGCGTCTCTTTGAACGCCGCCGCCGCCTCGAGTTTGCGCGCCGCTTCGCCCCTTGCGAGCGGAAGCTGCTCTTCGCGATAGGCGTCGGCTAGGTTGATGATGCGGTCTTTGTCTTCCCGCGCGCGCACCACATCGTCAAAAGCGTCCTGCACCTGTTCGGGCGGGCGCACATTGAGAAGCTTGACTTCGGTAACTCGTATGCCCGTCTGATACAGGTCGAGCAACGCCTGAAGCTTCAAGCGGGTGTCTTCCTGAACGGCTTCCTTTTCGATGGTAAGCACATCGTCGATAGCGCGCTCGCCCACCACCTGCCGCAACGAAGTTTCGGCGGCGTCCTTGATGGTAATGCCCGCCGGATCCACCGCTCTGAACAGAAAATCGCGCGAGTTTTTGATGTTGTACTGCACCAGAAGCTGAACGTCCACTATGTTCTGGTCGCCGGTAATCATAGTGGACTCGATGGGCACCGGAGCACTGCCGCGCACGCCGATTTCGAGGCGGCGCACTTCGTCCACCTTCAGCACATTCCGGGCGCCTATGGGAGTGGGCCAGTACCAGTGCAACCCCGGGCCCTCGGTCGCCGAATAGCGCCCTAGCAGGCGCAACACGGCGTCTTCGCCCGGCTGCACGGTATAGAAGCCGGAGCCGAGCCACAGCACGAGCGCTATGCCGAAAAGCCCGAATATGAAGTAGGCGATGCCGTTGCCGCCGCCGCCCCCTTCGCCGCTGCCCTTAAACGGATTCAGCGATCGGAGCCTTTGGAGTATCTGATCGAGATTTACTTCCGGTTCGTCTTGGCGATACATATCACTTCACTATGCTCAATATGCCTTCAAAAATGATTTTAGCATATTTAACGGATAGTTAATAGTGGTCGATTACCAGTCGTCTATTTTACGGCGCAATAGCCGATGCGCTTCGCGCCAATCCTACTTTGCGGACTCGGATTCTAGCGCGCGCAGCATACGCAGGAATTCGTCGTAGTTTGATATGTCCGCTACCCGCGCAATGAAATCGCCCAAATCGGGCGTAAGATCGCGGAAGCGGCGCACTTGCTCGCCGATGGGACTGACGGACGCGGGCAGGTCGGCGTATGTGCCGTAGAACGCGAAGTACGCCTGATTAAGCTTGCGGATTGGATAGCCGTTTTCCACGAACAGCATGCGGCGGCGTTCCATATAGGCTTCGGCTCGCTCAATGTCGCCCCGCTCCAGCAGCGCATCGACGCGACGGCGCGTTTGGTTCATCTCTGCGCCAAAGTCGAAGGCTTGCGGCGCTACGTCGGCGACATCCCCGGCGGGTTGCGCGGCAGTGGGCGCAGGCGCAGGGATTTCGCCGCCCATAATAACAAACGCGCGGTCGCCTATCTCTTTGCCGGCGATGCTGGCGATGGTTTCGTTCAGCGTTACCATGTCGGCGTTGGCGAACATATTCTGCCCCAACGGGCGAAAGAAAAAGTGGTGATGCAGCCATTCGTGCGCCGACGCCTGCAGCGTCCAGCGCAGCGACTGCGTTGTTGGAACGGACGCCGGATATGTGGCAAGCCCGCCTATGTCCTCCACCAGAGCGGCCAAGTTCGCATCGCCGAGCAGTTCGTCTTCAAGCGCTTGGCGGTCGCGCAGGGTTACATCGGAGCGCAGCAGCGCCTCGTGGCTTCTCTCTATGCGATTGCGCGGCGAGGTTACCAGAAGCTTGGGCGGTTCGGTAAGCCGAATGTCCACGGGCGGGAATATGAATTCGCCGAAAGTGGACAAGCCTTCGGCGGCAAGCACGGCGCTTATCGCCGCCTCGATAGTCTCTTCGACGTCGTCGGCGAGCGCTTGGCGCGGCGCTTCGGCTGCGATAAGCTTGGCTTGCAGATCGTCCATGCGCGCGTTGCCCCCGTCGGCGGCGGCAAGCCTGAGTTCGTAGCGAAAGCGCGCCGACTCAGTGCCCATATCGAAATAGCGGCTGACTTGTTCGTACTTGCGAGCGTCGTCGGCCCCGCCGCCACTCAGCGCACTGGCGGCTCTGTTAGTCCACTTGCTCAGGAAATTGTCAAACTCCCAGCGCACGATGTCGTAGAGGAACGGCGCGGCGGCGCGCTCTGCCGGGTTGAAGTGGCGCGCGCCCGATTGCAGCGACAAAATCAGCAACGCAAGCAGCGCCGCAAGCGCCCATCTGAGCAGTTTTAGAAGCAGTGGTTTCATAACGGGTTTCATTAAGAACGAATAACGCCGGGGCGGTATCCGTCCGTTAATCCGAATTTCAGGTTATATTATTGTAACGCCCAACTGCTAACCGACGGGCAGGATGCGCGAATGACGGACGAATTAGGATATTATTGGCTATCGCTCTATTGCCGATACGCCAATACTAAGGGGAAATTCTATGAAACTGGGGCTATGTATCGTTGGATGCGGCGGTTACGCCAACACGGTTTTGACCGAAATCCACGATTTGCGGGATGAGTTCGACTTCTATTTCGCAAGCCGCGACGCGCGAAAGGCGCGCGACTACTGCGAGCGCTTCGGGGGCGTCGACTACTTCGGGGACTACGAAGAGGCGCTGGCGGATCCGCGGGTGCAAGCGGCGTACTTCTTCACGCCGCACAATGTTCACCTTGAGAACGCCGAACTTGCGGCGCGCCACTCCAAACACATCCTGATGGAAAAGCCGATTGCGCGCACTATCGCGGAAGCCCAAGCGCTTGCGCAGACGGCGCGCGATGGCGGCGTATCCCTGATGGTCGCGGAGAACTACCGCTTTCTGCACACGGTTCGGCGCTGCAAGACGATGATCGAGAGCGGCGGCATCGGCAGACTGCGCCTCATCGACATACGCGCCGAGGGCTATCGCGCGCCCGTCGAATGGCGCAACGACGCGGCGGCAACCGGCGGCGGGAGTTTCATAGACGGCGGCATTCATTATGTAGACGTTATGCTGAACATCGGCGGCTTTCCTAGCCAAGTATATGCCTTGTATCCGCCGAAGGCGCATCGGCGTTCCGAGGGAGAGGACGGCATAGTGATGATGGCGGATCTGCCCGACGACTGCGTTGGCGTCATCAACTTTTCGCGCGCCACCCCAATTAGAGAACGGCGGGACTGGATCGAGATCACCGGAACGGAAGGCTGCCTAGGGTTCGCGCCTTACGGCGATGAGATTGCGTATGAGAACACAAAGGTGAAACGGACTGTGCGTCTGCCGCCCGCGCGGCGCGGCGTGCGCGAGATGGCGCGCGAGTTCAGGCAAAGCATCATGGAAGAACGAGCGCCGCTGATGACGGGCGAAGAGGCTATCAAAGACCTAGCCGTAGTGCTGGCGGCGTACCGATCGGCGACGGAGCGCAGGCATATCGCGCTATCTGAGTTGGGCTCATAGTGGCGCGTGCGGCAAGGATCGCCTATTTAACGATAGCGCAAGCGGGGACAGCGCAAGAACGCCAAGCCAATGCGTTGCGCCGCTCTGCCGTCGGCGTCAGATGCGTCCGCGGCGAAACAGCGCTAGAAAGCGGTCTTCATAGAAGTCGAACAGTCCCCAGCGGTCGAGTTCGCGCTTGAGCAGATCGGGGCTGCCGACGGAACGCTCCACTTCGCGAAACATATCCTCTATCTGCTGCGTCGCCGCTCTTGGGATGCCGTTCATGCCGGGCTGCGGCTCCAGCATTCGGTTGGACTGGAAGTCTTTCACATTCTGGGCGGCGGACGCCGATGTGAATTCGTAGATGAACTTGAGCAGCGCCACATCCCAGTATTCGTCCACGCTCACCATCACAACCGCTAGATGCCGCTTGCCGTCGTCCAAGCCGTCGCTGATGCGGTGGGCTATCTCTTCCGGATCGCCGCTGACAATGTCCATCCTGTCCGGTTCGTTCTTGTACTGATACAGGATGCCGGGCGCATTGGGGCCGTGCTTGCTGGTGATGCGCTGAAAGTAGTCGTACGCTTCATCGCTGAAGCCTTCCAGGTTCATCGCATAGAAGGGCGTAACCACGGCGGGCTTTTCGGCTACCACGCGCCCGGTTCGCACAACGCCCTCGCGCTTGCCCGGCACAAGGTCTTGATAGACGGGTTCGGTAACCACATAGTAGTCTATGCTGGTAACGCCGAAAGTCGCCAAATGCTGCCTAGGAAATCGCACGACCCAAGTCTTTTCGATTGCGCGCCGCCAATCGCCCTCGTTCTCAATCATATTCCCCTACCCGTTCCCGACGACGCTGCGTCGATTGATCCGCTTGCAGTATGCGGGTACGCTTTCACAACAATTCGCGCGGACTAAGCCCAACGCCGCACCCGCCGCCCTTGGGCAATGCGCCCGCCTTAGCTTGCCGTTTCCCTCAACGCCTATTCTATACGAAATCGGCGCATAATGCGTCGCCGAAACGCAAGCGCCGCCAAGCATGGAATCAGCACAAGCAGGGACATCTCCGCTACGCCGGTTGTCCGATTGCGCGGCGCGGCGCAACCCCCGCCGTTTGGCGCGTCGTCGGCCGTCGTCGATTCGCGGTTGGACGGCGCAGACGCTGCAGGCGGCGTATCCTGTCGGACAGCGGCTTGAGGCGCAGACGTAGCCGTGGGTTGCTGCTGCGGTTGAACGGCAGTGCTAGGCTGCGGCGTGGCGGTCGGCGGCGTCTCAGCGGGCGCGGCGGTTGGATTTGCGCCGCCGGCTCGCAGCGCGTCCAGCGAAAGAAGCCCTATCGCCGGCGTCGGGACGGCGGTAGGCAGCGCGGACGCATCGCTAGGCGCTTGGCGGTGAGACACGCCCAGTCTGTCCCGCCACATATTCTCAAGTTCTATGAGACTGACGCCATAGACCAACTGAACGGCGTTGCCTATATTCCTGCCGCCCTTGAGCGTCGCCATAAGCTCGCGCATCTTTTCTTCGCCGAACTCGTCCACCATATATCGCACGATGCTGCGCGCCTGCCCGTAGAAGATGATGACATCTTGGGGGTTGCCCGGCTGGCTTCGCATTGCGGTGATTGGCAGCAGGTTGTCGGTTGCGATGGCGTATCGCAGCGCGCGCGAATAGGACTCGCCGGGATCTATGTTGCCATATTCGGCAAGCCCTTCATTAAGCCAGCTTGGAACGCTGCCCAATACGCCTTCGCCCGCCCTGAACACCAATATATGCGTAACTTCGTGCGCCGCCACGCCCCTAGCGCGCCTTGCGCCGCCAAGCACAAGCAGCACGCCCTCTTCCGAATGCGCCTGCCCTTCGGTAACCAGCTCCCTGCGGAGCGTAGCGCTGGTTGGGGGCAGCGCCGAGCGCATCTCCGGCCAGTTGTTGTACATCGTAACGCTGATAGGCTCATCCACGCCCGCGCCCAGCAGCGGCCCCATAGTGGCAAGCGTTTCCTGGATTGCGCTCAACACCGATTCGGCGCGCGAGCGAACCGGCCCGTGGTACGCCACCGTTACGATGCCGTCGGATACTTCATCCCACTCGAAACGCCCGTCTTGATACACGAATTCCTGAACATCGGTGTCCAGGCGGCCGCCGTCGACATCCTCGATCTCAAAGTTGTACTTGATGATGGTGCCGGGCGGGATATAGCGAGCGGCGGTATCAGTGCGAAAGAACAGCGCTGCCGATATGCTGCCATCGGCTTCGGGCTGCTCCACATCGAGGTATTCATACTCGCCGAATGTGCGCTGACCGATACGCAGCCTAGCCGCAATCTCTTGGATGTCCGCCTCGGATGTGAGCCGCAGATCGAATCGGATGCCGTCGGGAAACTCCCCGGCCACGGTTTCGGCCAACACCGCAATGCCGCCGCTGTTGGCGCGGGCAGACGCCGCAAACAGCAGCAACAAAGCGCAGCCCGCGATAAGCAAGATTGCAACGGCGGCGTAGCGCGCGCGAAAATTCAACTAGACTGACCTCGCTGCAATGAATTCGGGATGGATTAGTGTAAGCAACTATTAGCGCAACTATCTCAGATTAGATAACGGCGCGGCGCGCAACCGGTTAGGCTTGACGCGCGGGCAACGTCGAAACGCATCCGAAAACGCTGCGTTCATTGTAGCGCAAGCGTTTGCGGGTTTGCTAGTGCATCGGCCTAATTTACATAGTTCACTGCCCTTTGTATATTGCGAATAACCGCGCGAGCGAGTAACCCCCGCCGCTTTCCTTGACCGCTTTCTAAGCCCAAATCTATAATTGACGCACACTATCGCCTATTCTTGTTCAAGATGCTGGGGGCGTACTTGTTCAGGATACTAGAGGCGCAGCGCCCGGCGCGCTTTGGCGGCAATCCATCCCCTTGCGAGGTTCATATTGTCCGAAAATATCAGCATCGACCGCATTGAGGCCGTCAGCGATGCCGCGCTTGCGGAGTTGGCGGCCGCCGATACGCCCGAAATGTTGGAGGCGTGGCGCATCGCCTATCTTGGGCGGCGCGGCCGGCTAACGCAGATGCTGCGCGGCGTGGGCGCGCTTTCGCCCGACGAGCGTCGCAGCGTTGGCAGCGCCGCCAACCGCGCCAAAGCGCTGCTGGAACAACGCCTATCCGAGCGCCAAACCACCCTCAACCAGGCGGCGCTTGACGCTACGCCCGACGCCATCGACGTCACGCTGCCGGGTTGGCCCGCGCCCGTAGGCGGCCTGCATCCCACAACGCAGATGATACGCGAGATATGCGACGCATTCGCTTCTATGGGCTTCGACACTGTGGAAGGACCCGAAGTGGAGTGGGATCTGTACAACTTCGAGATGTTGAACATTCCCAAGGGACACGCCGCGCGCGATATGTGGGCGACGCTATGGGTTGACCAACCGGACGAAAGCGGCGACTACCCTATGCTGATGCGCACGCAGACATCGCCGATGCAGATCCGCACGATGCAAGAGCGCAAGCCGCCAATCCGCGTGGTGGTGCCGGGCAAGTGCTACCGCTACGAAGCCACCGACGCCACGCACGAATGGCACTTCTACCAAGTGGAAGGCTTGGCGGTGGACAAAGGCATAACATTCGCAGATCTCAAGGGAACGCTGTACGAATTCGCGCGCCGCATATTCGGCGAAGAGCGCCAAGTGCGCTTCCGCTGCGACTACTTCCCTTTCGTAGAACCCGGCGTGGATATGTCCATATCCAACTTCAAAGATCCCAAAACCGGCAAGCGCCCCATCAACCGCGATGAAGACTGGATAGAGATCCTAGGCGCCGGCATGGTGCATCCCAAGGTGCTGGAAGGCGTAGGGCTTGACCCGCGCATCTACACCGGCTTCGCTTTCGGCATGGGGCCGGAGCGCATCGCAATGCTGAAGTACGGCATAGAGGACATCCGCCTGTTCTATTCCAACGATCTGCGCTTCCTGAAGCAGTTCTAGTTCACGCCGCCGCAAACCGCCGTTGACGGCTTTTGATACGGGAAACTACCCGCCGATATAAGCGCCGCCGAAAGCCGATGAGCGCTGCAAAGACTTCGACGAACCCTTTCCATGCTTGCATCGCCAACCCCGCATTCGCCAATCCACTATTGAGACATACGCATCATACGCACAAGGAACTTGTATGAAAGTACCCATATCTTGGTTGAAAAACTATGTGCCGCTGGATCTGCCCGTCGATGAACTGGCGCACCGCCTCACGATGGCGGGCAACGAAGTGGGCGATGTTGACAGGCTTGGCGGCGATTGGGAGCCGGACAAGCTCGTCGTCGGCCATGTGCTCAGCGTAGCGCCGCATCCCAACGCCGACCGCTTGCGCCTGCCCACCGTGGACATCGGCGGCGGGCTGATGGCAACCGTGGTCTGCGGCGCGCCCAATGTGGCGGCCGGGCAGAAAATCGCATTCGCCAAAGAGGGCGCTATGCTGTTCAGCCCGCGCTCCGGCAAGACGGAAGCGCTCAAACCCGCCACCATTCGCGGCGTGCGCTCCGAAGGTATGGTCTGCTCCACGCTGGAACTTGGATTGGGCGAAGACCATGACGGCATTCTGGTTCTGGACGCAGACGCCCCCGTAGGCGTTCCGCTATCCGACTACCTCGGCGACGCCGTGCTGGATGTAGAGGTTACGCCCAACCGCCCCGACTGCCTGTCCATCCTAGGCATCGCCCACGAAGTAGCGGCGCTCACCAGCGCAAGCGCGCGTGAACCCGACCTGTCTTATGCGGAAAGCGATACGCCTATAGAGTCCCAAGCGCGCGTCGAAATCGCCGATCCTGATCTGTGCTATCGCTACACGGCGTCGCTTATACACAACATCCGCATAGCCGAATCGCCGCAGTGGATGCAAGACGCGCTGACGAAAGCGGGCTTGCGTCCCATCAACAACATCGTAGATATTACCAACTATGTGATGCTGGAGTACGGACAGCCGTTGCACGCCTTTGACTTCGGCAAGGTCAAGGATGCCACAATCATCGTGCGCGCGGCGCGCGAAGGCGAAGCGCTGGTTACGCTTGACGACGAGCGGCGCGCGCTCAACCCGCCTATGCTGGTCATCGCCGACAGCCGCGACGCCGTAGGGCTTGCGGGCGTTATGGGCGGCGCAAACACCGAAATAGACGATACCACGATTAGCGTGCTGCTGGAGTCCGCCAACTTCAACGCAATCAACACCCGCCGCACACGCCTAGCGCTGCGTATGGACAGCGAAGCGTCCTATCGCTTCGAGCGCGGCATCCGCCCTGAGCTTGCGCCGCTTGCGCTGCGCCGCGCCACCCAACTTATGACGCAGCTCGCCGGCGGCGTTCCCGCCAAGGGCATCATCGACGTCTATCCCAATCCGCAGCCTCAAGCGGCGGTGCGGGTAAGCCGTCAGCGCATACGCCAACTTCTCGGCGTGGACTACACGCTGGAGCGCATAGAGCAAACGCTGATTTCGCTCGGATTCGCGCGCGATAGAGCGCCCGAAGCCATAATGCCCACTATGGCGGCGTTCGAAGTAGGCGGCGCGCCCGCAAGCGATGGGGTGATATGGATGAAGCCCCCCTACTGGCGCTCCGACATCGCGCTAGAGGAGGACGTCATAGAGGAATTGGCGCGCATCATCGGCTACGACAGCATCCCCACCACGATGCTATCCTCGCCCATACCGCACGGACGGCCGCAGCCGGCGAGGTTGCTGCGCGAGCGCGTCAAAGACATCCTAGCGGCGGCGGGCATGCGCGAAACAATATCGTATTCGCTAGTCAGCCGCGATATGCTGCGAAACATAGGCGCTGCGTCCGACGAACGTGCCGCCCTCCGCATAGCCAATCCGATGAGCGGCGAGTTCACTCACTTGCGAACAAGCCTGCGCGCCAGCGTTCTTGCCACGCTTGCCAACAACCGCCGCATATCGCAGAGCGAAGGCATTCGCATATACGAAATCGGCAACGTCTATCTGCCCAAAGAAGAGGCGCTGGAGCGCGATCTGCCCGAAGAGCGCGAGATGCTGGTAGGCGTGGTGAGCGGCGCAAGATTTCCCGCGTCCTGGAACGCCCCCCATGGCGAAATGGGCTTCTTCGACGCCAAAGGCTTGCTAGAGGCGCTTTTCGGCGGACTGCGCGTCTCAGTATCGTATGAGACATACGCCGCCGACGCCATCCTGCAAGCGAGCAGAACGGCGCGACTGCTCTGCAACGGCGCTACCATCGGCGCAGTCGGCGAAGTGAGCCGCGCGGCGCTGGAGCGCTTTCACATAGACGACGATACTGCCGCGCTGTTCGAAGTGGACTTGGACGCGCTGCATGCCGCGCTGCCCCGGGACGCTTATCAGCACCGCGCCGCAAGCCGCTATCCCGAAGCCTACCGCGACCTTGCCCTTATCGTCGACGCCGATGTAACTTCCGCGCGCATACAGGCAATCATCGCGCGGCACAAGATGGCGGTTCGCAGCGTCCCCTTCGACATCTACGAAGGCGAAGGCGTCCCGGCGGGCAAGCGCTCGCTGGCGTACCGCATCGTGTTTCAATCGGAGCGCGGCACGCTCACATCCAAGCAAGTGGACAGATTCCAATCCGACATCCTGCGCCAACTCCAACGCGAACTAGGCGCAGAACTGCGCGCATAGCCGCCGCGCTACTTGCGATTGCGCTCGACGGCTACGAAAGGGGGAAACGAATGGTAACCGCCACAAGGCTTATGACTGCAGACGAACTGCTGCTTATACCAGACGGCGACGCTTGCCGCTACGAACTGCTGGAGGGAGAACTGATAACTATGGCGGCTGCAGGCTACGAACACGGCGCGATTGGCTCGCTGATGGATAGAAGGCTTGGCGATTTCGTCGAGGCTAACGACTTGGGAGTGGTTACAAACTCCGATACGGGCTTTCTCACATCCACAAACCCGGACACCGTGCGTATGCCGGATGTAGCGTTTGTACGCAAAGAACGCATCCCGGCCGACGGCTTGCCCAAGGGTTTCTTCCCCGGCCCGCCCGACATTGCCATAGAGGTCATATCGCCGTCCGATACTTATGCTGAGGTGGAACGAAAAGCGGCGCAGCTGCTAGACGCCGGTACGCTGCTCGTCGTGCTGATAGACCCGCGCACGCGAACCGTCGTCAAGCATCCCGCGCAGGGTCCGATAACCCACCTCACCGAAGCCGATACTCTCACGCTGGACGAAGCGCTGCCGGGCTTTAGTCTGCCCATCAGCGATATTTTCGAGTGAACAATTGACAATAAAACCGCTTATGTGTGAACTTGGGCGCTGCATTTTCATTCGCCAACGCCCTTGCCAACAGATGAACCCGCCGCATAGAACACACCGCATCCCGAGGACGATTATGCCAACGCAACACAGACATACGCATGGACAAGGACACAGCCACCGCCACTATGGGGAAGCGATGCTAAGCGTAGAGGATGCCATGGAACGCATTCTGCGCCACTTCCACACGCTTCCGACGGAAAGCAAGCCTCTGCTTGACGCGCTGGGACAGACGCTCGCCGAAGACGCGCTCGCCAATCACGACATCCCGCCGCTCGACAACTCCGCTATGGACGGCTACGCCATACAAGCCGCCGATGCGCGCGGCGCATCCGCCGATACGCCCGTAACGATGCGCGTCATCGGCGCCGTGGCGGCGGGCGAACTCCCAAGCCAAGCCGTAACGCCCGGAACCACGGTTCGTATTATGACCGGCGCGCCCGTACCGCAGGGCGCCGACGCTATCGTGCCGTTTGAAGACACCGACGAAACCGAGCGCAGAGCGGCCGGCGCAAGCCTCAACGAAATCGCCGTGCGCTATGCGGTATCCGTGGGCGACGACATTCGCCCGGCTGGACAGGATGTAGAGCGCGGCCAGCTTGTGCTGAATAAAGGCGCGTTGCTGCGTCCCTCCGAAATCGGCGTGCTGGCGTCCCTGGGCTACGAAACCGTCCGCGTGATACGCCGCCCGATTGTGGCGATACTCGCCACCGGCGACGAACTGCTAGAGCCGGGCGAACCGCATCAGCCGGGCAAAATCTACGACAGCAATACCTACGGCATAGCGGCAAGCGTAATTCGCTGCGGCGGCATCCCCAAACTGCTGGGAATCGCGCGCGACAACCTGACATCTATGAACGCCAAACTGATCGAGGGGCTTGACGCCGATATGCTCATCACCTCCGCGGGCGTCTCCAAGGGCGACTACGATATGGTGAAGGACGTGCTGGCGCAGCGCGGCAAAATCGACTTTTGGTCGGTGCGAATGCGTCCCGCCAAGCCGCTCGCCTTCGGAGCGCTCAATGCCCCCGACGGCAGGCAAGTGCCGCATCTGGGACTGCCCGGCAACCCCGTCAGCGCGCTCGTCGCCTTCGAGCAGTTCGGCAGAGCCGCCATACGCAGAATGCTGGGCAGACCCGACGCCCCCAAGCCCACCATAAGCGCCGTGCTGGACGAACCCATCTATAACACCGACAACCGCAGAGTGTATGCCCGCGCCGTAGTGCGGCGGCAGAACGGCGCATACCACGCCGAACTCACCGGCGACCAAAGCTCCAACCTGCTGACCTCTATGGCGCGCGCCAACGGACTTGCGATATGCCCCGAAGACCTGCCGCGCAAAGACGCCGGGGAAGTGGTTGAAGTGCAAATGCTAGATTGGACGGAGGAAGTATTTTGATGACACAAGACCGGCCGCATCGGGATGAGGCGCGCTATTCGCGCTTCATAATCTCAGCGGAATACGCCGCAAGCGTAGGCGCATCGCTGCCCAATATGATTGCGGACAGGATGGGCTACCTAGAGAAGCAGGCGCTTGAAGAGCCGCCCGCGCCGAACTCGGACATACAGCCGCTAATAGACCTCATCGTGAGCGGCAGCAGCCAACAGCAAGACTATCTGATGCCCGACACGCCGCTAAAAGAGGCGCTGTTCAGGCTGATGCTCGCCGAGGGCAACCGCCCTATATCCGCGGACGAGCTGAGCGAAACGCTGTCAGCGCTCTGGGCTATGTCCGCATACCCGCGCAACCTGTCCCCCTATGTCATCAACCGCCTGCTGGAACACAGCGCCAACTACTGCATAGTCCCCGTGGACGAACCCGAAGACGCCCCCGATGGCGAATGATGACAGCGCGCAACGGCAAAAAGACAAGCGCATGCGCCGCCCGGCAAGTCCGTAATTGATATGGACGTCGCAAGCCTTGTCATAGGCATACTGGGGGTGTTCATATCGCTGGGCGGCTTCAGCGCAGCGATATGGCAGATTAGGCGCACGCGCGCCGCCGCCGAAAGCGCGGAACGGGCGGCAACCGCCTCGCGCGAAGCGGTTCTGCGTACTACCTCTATATCCTATCTGACGCAAGCCGTATCTCAGATAGAGCGTTTGAAAGAACTTCACCGAAACCAAGACATCGATAGAGCGGTGGAGCGATATACTCCCTTGCGGCAGATTCTCACCGCTACGCAAGCGCGGCTGCCTGCAAGCGCGATAGAAGGGCTTGATAATGCTATAATCGAGCTGATACGGATGGAAAGGGACATCAATAAGGCTATTTACACGGGAAATCGGATTGACCACGCGCGCTTCATCGGTATCCTATTGAACATACAGCAGGTATTGGACGAAGCGCGCGTCTATCAGGAACGTAGGATGTACGGCGCATCAGACATTGGGGGCGTTAGCGATGACAACGGTTGAAGAAAAGACCTACCGCCTAATCACCACTCTCATAGAAAAAACCCGCCGCAACAAAGTGGTCTGGGAAAAGACGCTGTCCAAGCGCATGTACAGAACGGATTTGAACGGCGACGGAGTGATGATAAGACACATACCCGATTTGGTTAGCGAAGCCTACTCCCTGAGTATTCAGAGGGGGGATCTTGACTTGGTCGAGGTTATACGCGAACCGCCCGGCAGCGAAGGCTATACGCAGATGGCGCAGATGTTCACCCTAGCCAGAACATCCGCCGACCGCAACGTCGAAGAGGGCATAGACCGCCTCTTGCAGGAACTCGAAAGCAGATAGCGGCGCATCAAGCTCGCCAGCAATATGCCGATGCGCCGCCGCCGTTCACGCCTCATACTCCCTAGCCCGCATACTACCCCTACCTCGCTGCCGCCCCCGCCGTCTGCGCCTCCAGCATTCGCTGCGTGAAGTCGGCGAGCCGCTCCAGCGTCCGTTCCAGCGCGCGCTCCCATTCGCCGCCTAGCGCATCGAGCGGCAGCCGTATCTGCGTATTGCCTATCTCTGCGCCCCGGCCGAGCCGCCGCCGCAAAGCCTGCCGCGCGCCGCCTATCTGCGTCCCGTATCGCAGCACAATGCGCTTGCGTTCCCGCGTTACGGACTGCACGCCGGCGCGCTTTGCGTGAAGCCGAAGCCGCGCGGCGTACAACAGGTTTCGCGTCTGCCACGGCAGCGGCCCGAAACGGTCCCGAAGCTCGTCTTCCATATCCGCCGTATCAGACGCCTCTTTCATCGTAACTATGCGCTGATACATTGCCAATCGCGACGGCAAATCAGTGATATAGTCGTCGGGTATGCTTGCCGGGATGCCGATGTCAAGTATAGGTTCGGCGAGCGTGGCGCTAGCGTCGGCGGGCGCGCTGCCGTTTGCGGACGGATTAGGCGCATCTGATAGCGCATCGCCGTCCCCCGTCTCGCGTTGGGCGCGCAGTTCTTCAACCGCGTTGGATAGCAGGCGCGTGTACAGGTCAAACCCGACGGCGTGGATGTTGCCGCTCTGCTCCGCCCCCAGTATGTTGCCTGCGCCGCGTATCTCAAGGTCTTTCATTGCGATGCGAAAGCCCGCGCCCAGTTCGTTGGCGTCCAGCATCGCGCGCAGCCGCTTTTCGGCGGGTTCGGTGAGGCTTGCGGATTGCGGCGTTAGCAGATAGCAGTAGGCGCGCCGCGCGCTGCGTCCCACGCGCCCCCGAAGTTGGTAGAGCTGCGACAGCCCTAGCGTGTCCGCGCGGTTGATTATCAGCGTGTTCACATTGGGAATATCCAACCCCGACTCTATTATGGTAGTGCAGACCAGCGCATCCATGCCTCCCTCTGCGAACTCCAGCATCACATCCTCAAGTTCGCCTTCCGGCATCTGTCCGTGCGCTATGCCGAAGCGCGCTTCCGGCACAAGCCTGCTCAGATACTGCGATATGTAGGCTATGTTATAGACGCGGTTGTGCAGAAAATAGACCTGCCCCTGTCGGTCGATTTCGCGCAGAATAGCCTCGCGAATGAGCGCGTCGCTGAACTCCGACACATAGGTTTTGATGGGCAGGCGCTCTTCCGGCGGCGTTTCCATCGTGCTCATATCGCGCACGCCCGAAAGCGCCATATGCAGGCTGCGCGGGATGGGCGTCGCGGTCAACGTCAGCACATCCACCTCTTCGCGCATGCGCTTGAGCCGCTCTTTGTGCGCCACCCCGAAGCGCTGCTCTTCATCCACGATTACCAGCCCCAGCTCCTTGAACTCCACATCTTTCTGTATGATGCGGTGCGTCCCGATGCAGATGTCCACCCGCCCCTGCTTGAGCCGTTCCACCACATCGCGCTGTTCGCGCGCCGTGCGAAAGCGGCTCAGCACCTCCACGCGCGTGGGGAATGCGCTTAGCCGCTGCGAGAATGTGGCGTAGTGTTGCTGCGCCAATATCGTAGTGGGCGCCAGCACCGCCACCTGCTTGCCGTCCATAACCGCCTTGAACGCCGCCCGCAGCGCTATCTCAGTCTTGCCGTACCCAACATCGCCGCACACCAGCCGATCCATCGGCTTGGGCGATTCCATATCCGTCTTCACTTCGGCGATGGCGCTGCGTTGATCGGGCGTCTCTTCGAATGGAAACGACTCTTCCAACTCAGACTGCCAGCGCGCATCCGGCACAAAGGCGTGTCCCTCAACAAGTTCGCGCGCGGCGTAGAGCGTCAGCAGTTCGGACGCCATTTCGCGCGTGGAACGCTCGGCGCGCTGCTTGGCGCGGCGCCATTCTTGCGTCCCCAAGCGCGTCAGACTCGGCGGCTTGTTCAGCGGCGCGACATACGGCGTTAGGCGGTCAAGATGCTCAAGCGGCACATAGAGTTTATCGTTGGAGGCGTACTCGATATGCAAGTATTCGCGGTCGTCGTCCGCATCGCCCTTCACGCCGCGCGCAATGCCCTTGAACCTGCCGATGCCGTGCTCGATATGCACCACATAATCGCCGGGCGAAAGCTCAGACAGAAAGGCGTCGCGCGCCGCCGTAACCGAGCGTCTGCGCGTGCGCCGCTGCTTCGCCACCCCGAATATCTCAGTATCGCTGAACACCGCAAGCTGCCGCCCGTCAAGCGGCAGCACAAAGCCTTCGCTCAACCCGCCCGCCGCCGACTGCATCAGCGTTATGCTGCCCGGCGCAGGCAGATCGGCAAGCGCATCCGTCAGCTCGGCGTCAAGCCCGGCGTCTGCGATAATCTCAGATAGGCGGCGCGAGTGATTGGTAACCGCTACTATCGATGCGCCGCCGCCTTCCGTCATCTCCCACACATCCTCCACGAACCTGTCTAGGTTGCCGAAGTAGGCGGGAGCCGGCTGCAACGGCAGCGAATAGACTGCGCTATCGGCGGCATTCGCTTGCGCGCGGCCGGCAGCAGCGCCGTTCATATCGGCATCCCAAGGGGATGCCGTCGCCGCCGATGCCTCCAAGTCGAGCCGCCTGCCGAACCGCTCAGACTGCGCCTCTACATCGTTCCACGAAAGATACGATGACGGGAAATTTCGCGGAAGTTCGCCGCGCCCCTCTTTCGTTTCGCGCAGCTGATGCCCGCGTTCCTCGATTTCCCACGCAGAATCCGCAATCTCATCGGGCTTGTAGGCTACCAGCAGCGCCTCATCCGTGAAATAGTCCAGCAGTCCGCCGTGATTGAAGAATCCCGCGTAAAAGCCCTGCTCTTCTACATCCTGCCCTTCCATAAGCAGTTCAAGTTCTTGGCGTATGCGCTGCTGCGTCTTGGGATCGCAGTTGCCCACATCCACCGCCGCCGCCAAGCGCTCAAGCGCATCGTAGTCTGCGAGCGCGGGCAGTATCTCATGCGCGGGCGGCACAAGCGCCGCATCCACGATTGCCCCGGATCGCTGCGTAACCGGGTCGAATTGGCGGATGCTGTCTATTTCGCTGCCCCAAAGCTCAATGCGAACAGGCATATCGGCGCCCACGGGGAATATGTCCAATATCCCGCCGCGACGGCTCACAAAGCCGGGACCATACACCGCCGATTCGAACTTATACCCAAGCCGCCGCCACAGATCCAGCGTTTCATTGAGATCGATCTGCTGATTGCGGCGCAATGTGTGCGTTGCGGCGCTCAGCGCGCGCCTATCGAGCGTGCGCTGCATCAGCGCCGACGCCGACGCAACCACGATTAGCGCATCGGACGCATGCCCGCCATCCGCATTCGCCGCGGAAGCGCTGCTGTTGGCGCGCGCATCGGCTTGCCCGTTCAGACCGCGCGGCGCGGCGGGCGATTGCGCGCCAGCGGCGTATTCTGCCAGCGACGCAAGCGCGCTGATGCGCCGATGCAATGTTTCTGCGTCCGAATCCAAACGCTCAAACGGCAGTATCTCAGATTCGGGAAAATGCAATACGCCCTCTTCGCCGCCGCACCACGCTACTATCTGTTCGTGCAGGCGGCGGGCGTCCTCAGGGCGCGGCGCAACCACCAGCATTGGCGCGGCGAGACTGCGGCGCAGCGACGCAAGCGTGAATGGAACGGCGTTAGGCAAAGTCTGCGCCGTCAGATGCGCCCCTTGGCGTGTAAGCCCATCGCGCAGCCGGCAATACTCCGGCGCATCATCCATCAGACGGCGCAGCGCTTCAATCGACATATACGCTTCCAAAACCCCCTTTACTTCAAGCCGAACACGCCGCCGCGCCAATCCGATTGCGGCGACAGCAACGGCGTCAACGCACACAAAGACCTCCCCGGCAACAGCGCGCCAGGCAAGCCTAATATCACCATTATATCAATTGTACCACCCGCGTGGACGCGCAAGTCAGCCCGTTATCGGTCAGTATTCGGCATTCGACCGGGTGATATGCGAGCGCATTGCACGTCGGATGAATAGCCTAGTCGACTGGACACGCCAATGCGCGATATGCGCGAACATCGCCCCCGTCGTCAAATCGGGGATCGATGAAAGCTTCCCTGCCCTTTCACCAATCTTGCGAAAGGAAAAGAGAGATTTCGATGCGTCTTATATGTCCATTCGCCAAAGAGCGCTTCGACGGAATAGCCGCGAACGGGTTGCGCGAACCAGCGCTGCAAGCCAAACCGCTACGCTGCGCCTCATCTGCAAGCAGGCGCGGCGCGCTGAATACACGCCGAGCTTCGCATATTGATAGCCCCGCGCAGATATAAGCAGACGTACCAGCGTACAGTACACACGCCGAGTTTAGATCTGCGCGCGGGTTGGTATCAGGAAGTAGGGGCCTTGCCGATCCTGAACACGGAGGCGTTGCATACGGAACATCTGCCGCGTGTGGCGGGGCGGCCGTTCTTGAGTGTAACCTGCTCCGGGTTGTTCACTTCACGAGACGCGCGGCACTTTAGGCAATATGCTTCCACAAGTCCCTCCAAAGAATGCTTTCAGAATGTCCCCAAATACGCTTTCGCCCACTGCGGTCGGCGGCGCTTCCGTTCATCGCGCAATACGGACACCCTGCCCAACAATGAATAGAGAGAAAGTATATCAGCAAGTTTCGTTTTTGAACATTGTTCAATTTTTAATGAATTCTGCTTCCGATATGAACGGAGATCAGCGGCATTGGTTGCGTAGGCGCGCGGCGAAGGGCTATGATAGCCTAGAATGCGGCGGCGGCGGGCAAGGGTTCGGCGTTGGCGGCAAATCTTTTAGGCAAGCGGGGCAAGGCTTATGATAAAGAACTTTTCGGTACTGTATGTGGGCAATATCGATTTGGATAATGTGGGCAGCGGCGGCACGCCTTCGGATGAGCGGCGCTATCCGAATGAGCGGCTGACGCAGAGCTTGGACACCGCGACTAAGGTGGCGGGGTTGATGGACGAGTTGGGGTTTTACGCGCTTTGGATGGCGGAGCATCACTTTCAGCGCGAAGGGTATGAGTGCATACCGAATCTGATACTGATGGGGACGCATTTGGCGGCGCAGACGCAGCGGCTGAAGTTCGGGTGCGCGTTCAACATCGTTCCGATGTGGCATCCGATTCGGCTCGCCGAAGACTACGCTATGGCGGACATCCTGACGGACGGGCGCATCATATTCGGCGTGGGACGCGGGTATCATAGCCGCGAAGTGGAGTCGTTTGGCGCTCCGGTTATCGACAACGACGCCAATCGCGAACTTTTCGAAGAGCAGATGGACGTGATATTCAAGGCGTTCAACAGCGAGTCGTTTTCGCACAAGGGCAGGCATTTCACCATACCGCCGGACGTGGAGTATCGCGGGTATGACCTGAAAGAGGTAACGCTGGTGCCGCGCCCCAAGCATACGCCGGTTGAGATGTGGCAGCCGATAGTGAGCGGGCGCACGATAGACTTTATGGCGCGCAACGGCATAAACGGCGTGGTTGGGCTTACGGGCGAGACGCTGGTGGATGGGATATTTCAGCAGTATCGGGACGCTAACGCCAAGCACGGGCGCAGTCTGGGGCTTGGCGAAAACTTGGCGCTTGAGGTGGGGTTCTACATAGCGGGCAGCCAAGAAGAGGCGATGGATCGGCTGCGGCCGTATCACGATGAGCGCTACAAGTGGTTCGCGCCGTTCGGGTTTGTGCGCTATGCGGACGAACAGGGGCGGCCGTGGGGGACGCCGGGGGCGCCGGCGCGCACGCCGCGGATCGAGGACGGCGTGCAGCAAAGGGCGTGGATATGCGGGACGGCGGGCGAATTCGTGGAGTTTCTGCGCGGGCTTGAGCGAAAGTATCCGGGGTTGGAGCATATCATCCTGCACTGGGCGGAGGGAATGCCGCGCGCCGAGTTTATGGAGCAGCTGAGCAGGTTCGCCAAAGAGGTTATGCCGGCGTTTAGCGAAAGAGAGGATTAGACGATGGCTA
The DNA here is from genome assembly GCA_965204605.1 of Dehalococcoidia bacterium. Taxonomy (GTDB): domain Bacteria; phylum Chloroflexota; class Dehalococcoidia; order Lucifugimonadales; family JADFKI01; genus Bin90. The sequence continues at coordinate 1,766,430 of OZ241999.1, read as the reverse complement.
TGATTGATACAGAGACACGTGTGTCGGACGACAGGGCGCTGGGCAGAATCGAGGGCACGCTGGAAGGCATGAAGGAAAACAACGCCACTAAGGCAGACCTCGCGCAGATGGAAGCGCGCATACTGCGCTGGCATATTGGGATGTGGGTAGCCACGATGGTTGTGTTGCTAGGGGTGGTGGGGCTGATACTGGGCAGGTAGGCGGCGCAATTCGTTGGCGGTTCACAGAGAAAAGCAGAGGGCTTGATGGACGCACTTGAAGGGACACCGAATCCGTTTGGCGGGATAGTGGTCAATCCGGGCGGACTGCCCGACGACGCTGGGCGGTTTAGGCGGCGGCTTGCGGACGCTATGGACGATTGGAGCGATGCGGGCTATAAGGTTGCGTGGCTTGAGCTGCCGCTGAGCAAATCGGCGCTGGTGCCGGTGGCGGCGGAAGCGGGCTTTCGGTATCATCACGCGGCCGAAGATTACGCGATGATGACGCTGCAGATCGAGGCGGGGGCGTACATTCCGCCGCACGCCACGCACTACATCGGCGCCGGGGGCGTGGTGCTGAGCGAGGATCGGCATCTGCTGGTGGTGTCCGAGCGGCATCAGATTAGGCCGCGGCGGGGGCCGTCGTACAAGCTTCCGGGCGGGGCGCTGTTTCAGAGCGAGCATCTGGCGGACGGCGTGATGCGCGAGGTGCTGGAAGAGACGGGGGTTCGCACAAAGTTCGAGGCGCTGGTGTGCTTTCGGCACTGGCACGGGTATCGCTACGGCAAGTCGGACATCTACTTCGTGTGCCGTCTGTCGCCGCTCAGCCACGAAATAACGATGCAGGAAGAGGAACTAGAGGCGGCGCTTTGGATGCCGGTCGACGAGTATCTGAATGCGGACACGGTGCATGTGTTCAACAAGACTATCGTAACGGCGGCGCTGGAGTCGCCGGGGCTTGCGCCGGAGTTTATCGAGGGCTACGGCGATAGAAAGCAGTTCGAGTTCTTTCTGCCGCGGGGAATTGCGCCGCGCGGGATGGACTATGACGAAACGCCGTAGCGGGCGATGGAGGCGACGCAATGGCGACCACTGCGCGCAAACGGATGATAATAGACTGCGATCCGGGCATAGACGATACGGCGGCGATACTGATGGCGTTGGGAAGCGATCGGCTGCAGGTTGAGGCGATAACCACGGGTTCGGGGAATGCGCCGGTCGATAAATGCACGCTGAACGCGCTGCGAATACTAGAGGCCACGGGGCGTGCCGATATACCGGTGCATCAGGGCGTCAACCGCACGCTGAACTACTATCCGCCGCTGCTTGCGCCGCACATTCACGGCGACGACGGCATAGGCAACATCGATGCGCCCGAACCCAAGACGCAGGCGCAAGCGAGGCATGCGGTTCCCGAACTGATCGAGCGCGTTACGGCGTCGCCGGGCGAGATAACGGTTATGGCGCTTGGGAGGCTTACGAATGTGGCGCTCGCCATAAGCATAGAGCCGCGCTTTGCGAATGCGGCGGCTGAGATTGTGGTGATGGGCGGCGCGATATATCAGCCGGGGAATGTGTCGCCGGTGGCTACCGCTAACATATGGGGCGATCCGGAAGCGGCGGATGCGGTGTATCGCAGCGGCGCTAATATAACTCAGATAGGGCTTGATGTGGTGAACCGGTTCGAGATTTCGGGGGAACGGCAGCGGCGCGTGTGGGATACGGGAACGGCGGCGGCAAGGCTGCTGCAGGCGGCGACGCGCTTTCACAATCAGGCGTATCTGAAAGACGGGCGGCTCGATAACCCGGACGGCGTGAAGTACGCCGATGTTAGCCCGATGGCGTATGCGATAGCGCCTGATCTATTCGAATGTCGCGATCTGTATGTGCGCGTAGAGACGCGCGGCGAATTCACGCGGGGGCAGACGGTCGCGGATATGCGCGCCAACTCCACGCAGACGCCGAATGCGTCGGTGGCGCTGGACGTCGACGGCGATGCGGTCGCCGAACTTTGGACGCAACTGGCAAGCAGGGTTTAGCGCGTCGGCGGCCGGGCGGCGGCAAGCCGGGGAACCAAACGCAAGCGTGAATCGGGGCGCAAGCGGCGGCTATGGACTGCGTTGCGCCGCCGATATGCTGGTATAATATGCGCGGCGGTTGGGATGCGCGCAAACGGCGCTTTGGGCGCTCCCATCGGCTGCCGATTCTGAAACGACCTGTGATGCGAATGCGTACACACAGAAACTCCGACGGGGACGGCGCATATCAGCGGCGCATCGTGGTGAAGGTGGGGACGACGCTGCTCACCGACGCCGCCGAGCGCATCGACCTGGAAGTGATGGCGTCGCTGGCGGGGCAGATAGCGCGGCTTCACGCGCAGGGCACCGATATGCTGCTGGTTACATCGGGCGCGGTGGCGGCGGGACGGCATGCGCTCGGAGTATCGGCGGGGGCGAAAAACCTGCCGCTTCGCCAAGCGCTGGCGGCGGTGGGACAAAGCCATCTGATGCGCTTGTACATCCAACTTTTCGATTGGCAGAATGTAGCGGTTTCGCAGGCGCTGCTTTCGCGGCGGGACATTGCGGACAGACTTGGCTACATCAACATTCGCAACACGCTTGCCGAACTGGCGGCGCGGCGGGTGGTGCCTATCATCAACGAAAACGATGTTGTATCGGTTGACGAACTCAAGGGCGAAGCGTTTGGGGACAATGATACGCTGTCCGCGTTGGTAGCCAATCTGGTTGACGCAAGCCTGCTGATAATCTTGGGCAATGTGGACGGCGTCTATACGGCGGATCCGCACCTTGACCCGGATGCGCGGCTCATCCCGGTTGTTGAGCGCATATCGGATGAAGACGCGCGGGCGCTTGGGGGGCCGTCGTGGGACGCGCGCGGGCGCGGCGGGATGCGCGCTAAGCTTGCGGCGGCGCGGCTGGCGGCGGCGTCGGGCGTGGATGTGGTAATCGCCAACGGCAGAACGCCGAATGTGATTGAACGGATAGCGAGCGGCGAAAGCGTCGGCACATTCTTGCCGGCGACGGCGACGAAATTGGAAAGCCGCAAGCGCTGGCTGCTGAGCGGCCTGTCCGTCAAGGGCGAGGTCGGCGTAGATGACGGCGCTGTGGCGGCGCTGCGTGAGCGGCATCGGAGCCTGCTGCCGGCGGGCGTTGTGCGGGCGCGCGGCGGGTTCGATCGCGGCGACGCCGTGTCCATCGTCGACGGGCGCGGCGCGCAGGTGGGCTGCGGCATCGTGAACTACAGCGCCGCGGACATCGCCGCAATCAAAGGGCATCACTCTCACGATATATCCGATATTTTGGATTACAACTACGGGGACTATATCGTTCACCGCAACAATATGGTCATCGTGTAGCGCCAAGCGATTGGCGGGTGCAATCGGTTGGGCGCAAGCGCGCAAAACGGCGGGGACTATCGGACGGGTTGTTCACATACGCATCATAGACAAGGGAAATACGATATGCAGGCTGCGATAACGGCGGGGGCAACGGATGAGCTTGAGCTGAAGGGCGCGGCGGCGCGCAAGGCGGCGCGACGGCTCGCCACGATAAGCGCCGATGTGAAGAACGCCGCGCTGCTGAATGCGGCGGACGGGCTTGAGGCGCGGCAAGAGAGCATCATCGCCGCCAACGCCAAGGACATCGCCGACGGACGGCAAGCCGGGCTCGAGGAATACTTTCTCGATCGGTTGCTGCTGACGCCCAATCGTCTGCAAGGGCTTGCGGACGATGTGCGGCGCATTGCGGGGCTGCCGGATCCGGTGGGCGAAATGCTGGATATGCGAAATATGCCCAACGGGTTGAAGGTGGGCAAGCGGCGGGTTCCCCTAGGCGTCATCGGCGCTATCTACGAAAGCAGACCGAATGTTACGATAGACATAAGCGCGCTGTGCCTGAAATCGGGCAACGCCGTCATTCTGCGGGGCGGCCACGACGCCATCAATTCCAATATGGCGCTGGCGGCGGTGGTCAAGGACGCTATCGCGGACGCCGGCATTCCGCAGGACGCCGTGCAGGTCATCGAGGATACGGATCGCGCTATCGTGGGGCAGATGATGAAGGCGAAGCATATCATAGACTTGCTGATACCGCGCGGCAGCCAAGCGCTGATTAACCGCGTGGCGGCGGAAGCCACGATGCCGGCCATCACCGGCGGCGTGGGCGTGTGCCATACTTATGTCGACCGACATGCGGACGTCGATATGGCGCTTGACATAGTGAACAACGCCAAGGTGTCCCGCCCGTCGGTGTGCAATTCGTTGGATACGGTCATCGTGCATTCGGCGGCGGCGGCGGCGTTTCTGCCCGCGCTGGCGGCGCTCTGGCAGGATACGGGCGTCGAGATGCGCTGCGATAGGCGGGCGCTGAGCGTGCTGGGCCCATCCGCTAACGGGCGCATAACCGCGGCAAGCGCAACGGATTGGGAAACCGAGCATCTGTCCCTGACGGCGGGCGTGCGCGTGGTGGATTCGCTGGATGAAGCGCTGGAGCATATAGAGACCTACGGATCGGGGCATTCGGAGGCAATCGTAACCGAGGATTACGCCGCGGCGATGCGCTTTTTGGACGAAGTAGATGCCGGCGCCGTGTTCGTGAACGCCTCTACTCGCTTCAACGACGGGGGGGAGTTCGGGCTTGGCGCAGAAGTGGCGATAAGCACGGACAAGATGCACGCGCGCGGGCCTATGGGATTGCGCGAACTCACATCGTACAAGTGGACGGCGCTGGGCAACGGGCATATACGCATATGAGATATGTCCCCCGAAAGCGAGAACAGGAATTGGGCAGTTGGGAAAACCTTCAGCGCAAAGACGCAGCGGCGCACAGGTTGAAGGCAAGGCTCTGATTTGACGCAGGTGATAGACTTATGGCGGAATACGATTTTGAGCGCGAATGCCGCACGCCGTTTTCGGAGTGCTACACGGTGGTCGAGGAAGATCGAAGCATCGGGCGGTTGGATGTGCATTTCGCGGATACGATAGTGCATGCCACGCTGAGTATCGACGAAAGCCTGACGGGGGACGATATTCAGGAACTGATCGACGCCCTGGATCACGAAATCCTGGACGCCGCCGGCATAGTGCGGCACGAAGTTATCGTGCATGTGCATCAGGGGCGGGATTTGGGCGTGTACAGCACGCGCGAATTCGACGGCAGCAACGGCGGATTTCAGCATCTGAGCTGAGGGGGGATGCTATGGCAGTCGATATCAAGGTTCGGCGCACATATCAGGATTACCTCGCCCTGACGGATGCGGATGACCGCTGCGAACTCATAGACGGGGAGTATTACGCAATGCCTTCGCCAAATGAAGCGCATCAGGATAGCGTTCTGATGTTTGCCATCCTACTGCGTCGGTTCGTTATGAATAGCGGACTAGGGAAGGTGTTCATAGCGCCTTTCGACGTCATTCTATCGCCGAATGATGTGTTTCAGCCGGATGTGATATTCCTATCCAATGAGCGGATGCGCTTTCGGACGGGCGATAACATTCGGGGGGCGCCCGACTTGGTGGTGGAAGTATTGTCCCCGTCCACAGCCGCGCGCGACCGCGGCGTCAAGCGCGACCGCTACGCTAGGTTCGGCGTGCGCGAGTATTGGATAGCAGACCTTGAGGCGCGCCTGATAGAGGTTCTCGTAGCAAGCGACGACGGCTTTGCGACGGCGGGCGTGTACGGCGAGGGCGATACGCTGCAGTCGCCGCTGCTTCGTGGGCTGCGGTTGGATGTGCGCGAAGCATTCGCGGGTTTCTAGGTTGTGTTGGTAAATACGCAAACTATTGCCATTACACAACAAATGCTCTCCATACCAATGGTCAAAGATATACGCCTTCCTCAAAGAACAGTCAAATCTGCGCGCCAAATCCGAAGACAAATGCAGAAAGTTCTTTGAAGCCATAGTATGGAGGGCGCATTAGGCGCTCAATGGCAGCTACATCCCTCCGAATATGGCAATTGGAGTGCCATCTATCACAGAGTGTTTCATAGGTAAGGTGAGCAGTATCGTAGGGTGTTCACGCAATACGACAAGTTAGCGCAACGCTATATAGGCTTTACACAGGTTGTGATCTCACTTATATGGCTACGTTGATTTGCCAACACAACCTAGACACTGGTTTGAACTCTATTATGCCTGATGCTATTCAATTTTCCGAATACTCGTACGCGGGCTTAATATAATCTTTCGCGTCGTCGGGATTGTGGAGGGGTTGTCCCCATTCTAACCTTCCCCTTTTGGGAGAAGTGAATAATCAGATTTATGCGCGCATTCTTCAAAGGGATGCGCTGTTGGAGGCGATTGCAACGCGCGTATAGGCGCGGCGTTCTTGTATCTGACGCCGGTTGCTGTTACCATCGTTTGGACTCGAAGGGGTTGCGCTTTGAGGCGGATACGATATGCGACGGAGGAAAGCGATATGGTCTTGCTGGGTTCGGGCGAATACAGGTATGAGGTATCGGGGGACAACTGGGGCAGTCTGCCTGAAGGCGCTGTGTATAGAGAGGCGACTGCGGTGGATGTGAGCGCCGATGACAGCGTGTATGTGTTCAATCGCGGCACGCATCCGATGGTGGTGTTCAACACGGAGGGCGAAGTTATTCGCACTTGGGGACACGGCATCTTCACCAATCCACACGGCGTAACGGTAGCGCCTGACGGCACGATTTGGTGCGTGGACAACGGCGATCACACGGTGCGGCAGTTCACGCCCGACGGCGAGCTGCTGAACACCATCGGCAGGCCGGGCATCCCCGCGGAGTCTATGAGCGGCAAGCCGTTCAGCGCGCCCACGCATGTGGCGTTTGACACGCGCAACGGCGATTTCTATGTGGCGGACGGCTACAGCAACGCGCATGCGCATAAGTATTCCCCGGACGGCAAGCATCTGTTCTCTTGGGGCGCGTCCGGCACGGGCGAAGGGCAGTTCAACATCGTCCACTATGTCGCGGTGGACACGGACGGCTGGGTGTATATCGCTGACCGCGAGAATCACCGCATACAGATATTCAGCCCGGAGGGCAAGTTCGAGACGCAGTGGGTCAACCTGTCGCGCGCCGCATGCTTGTACATCAACAGCAAGGGCGATGGGCTGGTGTATATCGGCGAATACTACGGCGGCATCGGCTCCAACTATGTCGGCACGGATCTGGGGCCTCGGGTGTCCATACTGAACACCGGCGGCAAGGTTCTTGCGCGGCTGGGACGGGAATCGTATGGCGACGAGCCGGGGCGGTTCTATTCGCCGCACGCCATCGCGGTGGACTCCAAGGGGGACATCTATGTGGCGGAGGTGTCCTGGAGCGATTACGGCAGCAAGCTTTACCCGCCCAAGGAGCTGCGCTCTATGCAGAAGCTGGTGAAGCAGAACGGCTAACGGGCGGGCGGCGGCTATCCGGTTGAACGGCGTGAAAGCAAGGCAAGGGCATCGGATGACAACACCGCTGGGCGTCGATAGCGTTGAGCTGACGGAAGAGGGCGTGACTATCGCGTGGAGCGATGGGCATTCCAGCTTCTACGGCTCCAAATACCTGCGGATCAACTGCGGCTGCGCCGAGTGCGTGGAGGAATGGACGAACCGCAGGCTGCTGGATCCGGCGACGGTCGACGCGGACATCCAAGCGGTGGATTATCTGCCGATTGGCAAGTATGCGCTGCAGTTCTTGTGGAGCGATACGCACTACACGGGCATATATCCGTTTGAGATGCTGCGCAAGCTTTGCCCGTGCGACGAGTGCAAGGCGGCGCAGGGGCAGCGAATAGCGTCCGAATAGCAGGGCATACGCCATAACGCAATAAAGGGGCCGGCGCTTTTAGCGCGCGGCCCCTTTGTTGTGCGCGTAAGACTGGTTTGGGTTAGACGGGCTTGAACTTGGGGAGCGCGATGTCGTCGGTGACGTGATCGAACACTACCTCAAGCGGCATGCCGATGATGAGGTTTTCGGGCGTGGGGTCGTCGATGACGATGTTGGTGGGCATAATGGGGCCCTCTTCGAGTTCCACCAGGGCGGTAACGAAGGGGACGTCGCCCACGAAGCCGGGGTGCGGCGCGCGGTGGACGATGGCGTAGGTGTAGAGCGTCGCCTTGCCGCTTGCCTTAATCCAAGTGGTGTCCTTGGAGAAGCAGTAGGGGGAGATGTCTCTGGGGTAGAAGTACGCCTTGCCGGTGGTGTTGCAGAATCGCAGATGGAGTTCGCCTTCCTTCGCCTTCTGCCAGTACACATCCGACTCCACCTGCGGCACGGGGAGCGGCTTGTTGTATGCCTGTGTCATTTGCGTTTCTCCTGATCATTGATTTTGACATTGCTTGACGGGCGCAAGCGCGGCTATGCGCCTATCGCGGCGCCCGTCTGCGTTGAACGGGGTTAGTCGACGCCTAGCACGACGGTGCCGGTCGACGACAGCGATCCGCCGGTGCCGTTGATGAGGCAGAGGCGTGGGTCGTCGAGTTGGCGCTCGCCGGTTTCGCCGCGGAGCTGCCTGACGGCTTCCAGCACAAGGAACATGCCGTACATGCCGGAGTGGGTGTAAGAGAGGCCGCCGCCGCTGGTGTTCATAGCGAAATCGCCGCCGGGCGCGGTGCGCTGGTTCGCCACAAAGTCGGGGCCTTCGCCCGGTTCGCAGTAGCCTAGGCTTTCCAGCGTGGCAAGCACGGTGTAGGTGAAGGAGTCGTATATCATCGCCAGGTCGATGTCGTCGTGGGTAACGCCCGCCATTTGGAGCGCGGCGGGTCCGGAGTAGCGCGCCCAGGTGCGTGTGAGGTTTTTCATTTGGCTGATGATGCCGTGGTCGTGGCCTTCGGCTGCGCCGAGCACCCATACGGGCTTTTTGGCGAGGCTGCGCGCGCGTTCAGGCGTGGTGACCACATACGCGCCGCCGGCGTCGGTTACGAGGCAGCAGTCGAAGAGGTGGAAGGGCCATGCGATCCAGCGCGAGTTGTGGTAGTCGTCGAAGCTCATGGGCTGGTCTTTCATGTACGCCTTGGGGTTGAGCTGCGCCCACTTGCGGGTAGCGACGGCTACTTCGGCCATGCCTTGGCGGACGCGCCTTTCGCCGTACATGTGCATATAGCGGCGCGCCGCCATAGCGTAGTTGATGGGGGCGCCGATAAAGCCGTAGGGCGTCTCGAACTGGGCGCCGGGGTCGGATGCGTTGCCGCCGGCGCGCGATCGGGCGCTTCTGCCCGCTTCGCCGTGCGTAACCAGCACGGTATCGCAGTAGCCGGCGTTGATGGCGGCTAGGGCGTGCGCGATGTGGATGATGAACGACGAGCCGCCCACGGCGGTGGTGTCGGTGAAGGTGGGATTGACGCCTAGGTATTCGCCTAGGTTGATGGTGGAAGTCCCCGCGGTCATAAGCCCGTTGACGTCGGACATTTTGAGACCGGCGTCTTCAAGGGCGTTGTACGCCGCTTCTGCGTGGAGCTGCAGGTTGGACTTTTCTACTCTTCCGATTTCGTCGGATTCCGCCACTCCAACGATGGCGGCCGACTTACGCAAATCTGCCATTCTTAATAGCGCCTCCCGTGAGTGATTTGGATGATGGATTGCAAGTGTGTGCGAAATGCTGGGGCGCAAGCGCGCCTATGCCGATAGCCATAAGAGCGCGCAACGCCTATGCCGCTGGGCAAGGGGCGCAGAAACGCTTATGCCGCCGAATAGGATATACCTTGCGGGGGGTAAAAGTCAAAAGGGGATGGCGCGAGAAAGACGGGAGCGCAGACTTCGGCGCAGGTGTATTCTACTGCTCTCTGGACACGTAGTGGATATACCCCGCCAGCGCTAGGTTGCCGCTGATGTCCACGCCGCGCTTAGCCTCCAGATCATCGACTTTGGCTTGAAGACGAGCCGGTTCTCTATTTATTTGCCCGCGCTTCATATTTTGGATGTTTGTCGACTCCGCTTGGGACAGATCGTCGTGCCACCGGCTTACCTTTGCGGCACTTGTTTGGCGCAACCCTGCAATACGCGAATCGATTATGGCGTTGTTTCGAGACTCTATTTTGGATTGTAGGGCATCTCTGTATTCGGCGAAGTAGGCTGCAGATATGTCTGCCAAATCGCGCCATTCGAATGACGGAAGGACACTGCGGTATTCAGCATTTTGGAGGGACGCTAAGAGGCGACGCTCTACATCCTCAGCCCGTTCATTCGTGTCCAATCTGATAACGATGGGCGCTAGAGACGACAGGCGCTCCGCTCCAGTTCCGCGAACCAGATATATGAAGAACGCGTACTCACCAGCCATATCGGACTGATCCGTTGAGGCGGTAACGCTTGCAAGCCTAAATAGAGGGTCAACCTCTTTTTGTGGGACAAAGTGTTTGTTAGCCGCCATAACTAACGGATGCTGAAGATTGAGCAGTTCAAGAAGCGGTCTTTGAAGTCCCAATTCGCCGTCGAATGTGACGGGAAGACCTTTTGAGTTCCTGCATTTTTGCATCAGCGGCGCAGTAATAGCTGGCGGATGACCTAGGCCTAGCATTTTGTTCTGAAGATCGTCCTCGGCGTATAGTTTGAAGATGTTAGGATCCTGAGATTCAGACCTCAAGGATGATCGTGGGCAAGCCTCACTGATGAATTCTTGGACAAGTGCCTTGATTTCCGATCCAGAGATGAATTTCCCGCTGCTCTCTCTTTCGTCGAATTCCTGCTGGAATATGACGTCTTGTCCCATCAGGCTATCCCTGTTCTGCTCGAACTCTTTGGATTGCAGCCGTCTGGATTCGATTGCGAGCAAGTTGGCTTCCAGCAAAGCTTCCTCTTCCTCGATGGTAAGCCTAGCACTGAAAATCCGACGCTGGAGCGTCTGTATCTGTTCGCCCAAGATAGTTTCGATGTCCCCGATGGACTCTACGAATACATTAATTCGCTCGTACAATCGCTTGAGTATCCTGTCCTCAATTGTATCGTTGAGAACCAGCGAGTACACTCGAACGCTTTCGCTCTGCTGCCCGTATCTGTCCACTCTGCCAATGCGCTGCTCTACCCTCATGGGGTTCCAGGGAAGGTCGTAATTGATGACCGTATCGCAGAATTGGAAGTCCATACCCTCGGATCCTACCTCCGAAAGTAGAAGTATCCCGAAGCCTTCGCTTTGCCGGAAGGCGTCTATGATCGCGCCTCTGTCTTCCCGCTTTACGTCGCCGTGGATCATATACACGGAGCCTGTGTATGGCGAATTCGGCGCGTTAAGACTGCGACGCAGATACTCCAAGGTGCGCTTGAAGAAGGCGAATACGATGACTTTGCTGTTCGGCGATTCGGAACGCAACTCGCTCAACGCATTCATAAACGCTTCGAGTTTGGAGTCCGTTTCGCCAAGGCTGGCGCATGCCTGTTGCAGATCCGCGAGGTTAGCCTGCGTTTCGTCATCGTATTCATCAAGATCGGTGTTGCTTGCCTCGATCTGCAAATCGGTTTTGGGGTCGTCTATAGCCCCCAGGATGTATTCACGCGCGGCGGTGATGCAACTCGCGGCTTGGCGTTCTCGTTGAACGCTTGCGAATGATACATTTGAGTTGGAAAACGCCTCGTTCTGTTTTCTGGAAAACTCCAAGACGCTCTCATAGAAGTTCCTCTCTTCGGGGGTGAGAGTAACGTCGATTACTTTGGACCTTCTCACAATGCCCGTGCCGACTTCTCTTTTAGTAGTTCTGTTAAGTATGGGGGCGAAAGTGTTTATCTGCTGCAGTCCCCGCTGGATCTCTACGACGTCTATGTAGTCAGGGTTAGGCGTTTCTTGTAGCCGCTTGCATATGTTGTCATAGAGCGGGTTGCCGGTATATCTTCGGCTTTGGGTAGTGTCCTCCACCTGTCTGAGGATTTTGAGGGCGTTGGCGAAGCTTGACGCATCTGTCGATAGCGCCTGACACGCCTGATTTATGTACACATTTGGCTCAAGAAGCTGGGCGAACTCCTGTCTGTCTTCGAACTGTCCCTCGTCCAAAATCTGCAATAGATGGAAGAGGTCTTCGCTATGCAGTTGGATAGGGGTTGCCGATAGCATCAAAACCGCGTCGGATACTGACGAAAGCGCCTTTCCAATGCTATTGGTTCTCGTGCCGGGATTTCGCATATGATGCGCTTCGTCAATTATGACGAGGTCAAACCCTATGCCAAGATCCTCAATCCTATCGGCTATTGCCGGACTTCGGATCGTCTCTATGGAGACTATGCCTTTTATACCAACGACGTCTCCATACTGGGCGTATCGGTCAAGTCGCTCGCGCAGTCTGCCGCTGTCCAGTATCTCGAACTCTTCGCCGAATCTGTCAAGCAGCTCCCTGTACCACTTTTCCCGAAGTCCTGACGGACACACTACAAGGACTCTTTTCATATCGGCTCGAGCATTGAGCTCAAGGTAGATAATTCCTGCCTCAATAGTCTTTCCCAAGCCAACTTCGTCGGCGATGAGAAGCCGCTGATTGGAGCTTTCGAAGAACTTGATTGCGGGCTTGAACTGGTAAGGCTCTACTTTTGTGCGAGACGCGCGATAGGAGTATAGGGTATCCGACAGGTTGCTCTTTATCTTGATGAGCACCATATCGCGGAGGAACTTCGAGCCGTCCGTGACTTTGGGTGTATTATCTACGGGTGTAGCGGATCTTAGGTTTGTTTCGGCATACCAACCCTGGTCACCCGCGCCAAAGAACACAAAGTATTGAACATTTCCATTTGGCAGACGTTGCGATCTCTGAATCAAGCCCAACTTTTCAGAGGTTCTTCGCGGGCTGACCATATCCCCTTCCTTGAAGACTGGCGGTGGAGGCGGCAGTAACTCAAAGTGGTCGGCTGCGTCGGCAGTGATCCAGGTGGAAGTCCCATCGTCATAAGTGACTTGGTACCTAATGCTTTTGGGATCGCTACGTTTCGCCGTTTTCCCAGTTATCGTGCCAATCTTCTGAGGGTTCCGCTTGAGGGCTACCCTGTTGTTTGAGAAAAACTCAGGCATTGCTTCCAACTCCAGTGTGATTGATAGCGTTTCTTTGCCAAGAAATCGTTGTTTCCACCAAAAGAAACGCTACCAATGCGGTTGCCCACCCAAGCAGGCATTATATCACATTACTGCAGCGGCGAGTAGTCCGTGGGCGTTAACGTGGTGTTGAAGACGCGCTTGACGATTAGGCCGTCGGCTTCGGATTCGGCGCGCACTTTCGCCCATTCGGGGTCGTTGCGGAAGGCGTTCCAAGCGCGCTCGCGGTGGGCGGCGTCCTCAAAGGCGATGATGTATATGAGGCGGTCGCTGTAGTCGCCCACGTCGGCGGTGAAGTAGCCGATGTTCTTGATGCCGTGCTTCTCGAATATCTTCATGGTGTGGTCGCGGAAGCGGGCGTTGATGTTGGGCAGTCTGCCGGGCAGGGTTTCGTACACGCGGTATTCGTAGAGCATAGGGGCGGCCTCCTGTGGCGTTGATGGGTTTGTGGCGCAATTGTCTTTGCGTTGGCGGCGTTTGTCAACCGCACTGCTAGGACGGCAATCGGCGGGCATTGGCGGCGTAGCGCTCGGCGGGCTTGCCATTGGCAACGGGTTGCGCGCCAGCCATTGCGCCTACCGATAGCATCGTGGGCGGGATCGAACGCTCCGCGCTGTCCGAGGGGAGCATTCGCAGCCTGCGCCTTTGATTTTATGCTGAGCAATCCGTCTTATGGGCATGGGGTGGAAGATCGACTTGGAAAAGTTGGAGAGGGGTTACTCTTCGGACTCACTGGCTTCTTCGGGTTGCAACTTCATTATGGGTTTGCCGGCTGCCAGTATGTACACCGTTCCGTCTGCGCCAATGCCGAATGACAATATCTGCGGTCCCGCCTGTGCCAGCGTGAGCGTCCGCCAGCCTTCCTGAGCGTCTTGTTCCAACAGATACACGTCGCTGTCGCATAGGTCGCCAAACACGAATCCATGGGATAGCCACGGCACGGTTACGCCCCCGATAACCGCGCAACCGTCTTCTCTACCGTATGTGAATAACGGCGCTGTCAATCCATCGGAGTCCGCATCTATACTCCCTTCGCAAAAGTTGCCTTCACACATCGGCCAGCCTAGGTTATCGCCCGCTGTGACGAGAGACACCTCTTCTTGCGTGTTTGCGCCCACGTCGGCGACGAACAGCCTGCCGTCGGGCGCGAAATCCATCCGCCACGGGTTTCGCAGTCCGTAAGCCCATATCTCAGGGCGCGCCTCAGGGTTGTTCGCAAACGGGTTGTCTGGTGGCACGAGGTAGGGCTGTTCGGGGGTGGCGCCACGCACATCTATTCGTATGATCTTGCCTAGCAACGTATCTAGGTATTGCGCTTCTTCGGGTGATGAGTTGTTGTCTCCAATGCCTAAATACAGCATTCCGTCCGCGCCGAAGCGTATAGCGCCTCCAAGTCGAGAGGGTACGGGTTGCAGTATCTCCAAAACGGTCAACTCAGAATCTCTAACGGCTTTGCCGCCTTCAACCGGGAAGCGCGCCAACCGCCCAACTAATCCGGGCATATTCTCGCCATAAGCATGCTCGCTCACCGCTCTGTAATAGACATACATAAACGGGAATTCCTCAAATTGCGGGTCCAAAGCGGCGCTTAACATCCCACTCTCATGTATACAGCATGCCGTATCGTCGGTTAGGTCTAACATCGTTTTGTGCGGAACGACGTTAGGTTCGGAGGAATACGCCGCGATAATGCCCTTACGCTCTACTACTGCAAGTCTGCCATCCGGCAAAGGGAAGAGTTCCACCGGTTGCTCAAACTCAATGCCGCCAAGCGCTTCGGATAGTTGAGTGGTGGAAGACAATTGATCAGAGGAATCCGGTTGATCAAGCTTACGAAGATACAGCGGCTCAGCATCGGGCTGCTGCCAGCAGACTGCATGTCCGTCGGGACTAAGGGCGCAGGAGTTGCGCCAGCCAATGGCGAGCGCCGTGAACTTGCCTTCCGGCGCGCTCAGTCGCTCGCCTGTTGCTCCGGGCACGCCGCTGCCCCAGCACTCTATGTCGGATGCTTCGGTTATTCCGCATGTGTGGTACCAGCCTCCCGCTATTTGGACGAATTTTGTGCGCGGCGGCGATGAGCGTCGCGATTGGTGCTCTCCTCCACAGAAGACGCTGCCGTCAACTCTTATGGCGCAGGCGTGTTTAACGCCTGCCGCCAATTCGGTAAAGGGTCCGGGGGTAATTGCAAGTTCTCTGTCATCATTCTTCCAACACGCCATATCGGCGTCGGGCGTTAATCCGCAGGTGAAGCCTGCGCCTGTCTGAATGTCTGAAAGCGGAGGGATTCCCTGGATAGTCTCACCTCCGTCGGGGAAGCCTGCGCCCCAGCAGGTTAGAGCGCCGTCGGCCAGCGCGCAGGCGTGGGCGCGCCCAGCGGCTACTTCGTCGAATCTGCCGTTGCGCGGCGAGGCTTGGCCTACGTCGTTTTGTCCCCAGCAGGTGATTGCGCCGTCTTGGCGCAGCCCGCAATTAAAGTTCAGTCCGGCGGAAATCTGACTTAAAGTCAGATTTCCGCCGGGAATTTCCAGGCTTCCCCATACGTTGCTTCCCCAGCACAGAGCCGTCCCATCAGCTTGTAGTCCGCAGGCGTGATACTTGCCAGCGGTTATCTGAGTGAACTGCGCATCATCGGGCATATGTCCAAAGTCGGGGGCAGTGTTAGGCGTGGGGGTTGTCTCTACAAGCGACTGCGGCGTCGGCGGAGTAGTTATGGGAGTAGGCGATGATGTAGGACTTGATTTAGTTGGCGGTAGCGGTGTGGGCGATGCAGAAATAGGGGTTTTGGCGACGATTGCCGGGGTTGACGGCTGCGGTGTGGGCTGCTGTTGCGTGGGCGGCTGGCTGCAAGAAAAGAGCGTCAATGCGAGCGCAGCGCACGCAAGGAGCGCATGTTTTGGACGCAAAGTTATTCCACGAGCAAGCCCTGCAATCCGTCTCGCATTCATCCGACGCATTATACACAATCAATCGCCTGCTTGTTCAGCATACGGCGGGCGGCGCGCTATTCAGCGGCGCATGCGGCGGACATAGAATGCGCCGCCGAATCGCAACTCGCTTTGTATAAGGCTGACGGCGTTGGCGCTGAGGATGTGTCAGAAGGCGGTGAGTGTAGCGCGGGTTTATCCGAATTATGAGTTCCCTGATATGGCTATATGGCTGCGATGATTTGCCGCCGGAACCTAATGGCAATATCTAGCTCATTGCGGACTGATATATCCCGACGCTTAATAAAGATGGCGCTACTCTTTGAATTCACTGACGTCCTGGGGGCGCAGCGTGGCTATAGGTTTATTGGTAATCAACATATACAGTGTCCCGTCGGCGCCAAGCCCGAATGAAAATATGGGACGTTTCCCTTGCGTCAGAATGCGCGTGCCCCATCCTTCCTGCTCGTTTTCTTCCAACAGCCACACCTTGTCGTCGCAGAGGTCGCTAAACACGAACCCGTCGTTCAGCCAAGGCACTGTTACACCTCCGATGATCGCGCAACCATTCTGTCCGCTATATGAGAATATAGGCGCAGTGAGTCCATCAGCATTCGCTTCTACGCCTTCTTCACAAACGTTGCCTTCGCATATCGGCCAGCCCAGGTTAGCCCCCGCCGCGGCGATAGACACCTCTTCTTCTGTATCAGCTCCTACATCGGCTACGAACAACCTACCGTCGGGCGCGAAATCCATCCGCCATGGGTTTCGCAGTCCGTAAGTCCATATTTCAGGATGCGCTCCGAGGTTGCCCACAAACGGGTTGTCAGGCGGTATTCGGTAGGGCTGTTCAGGCGAAGCGCCTCGCACGTCTATCCGTATGATTTTGCCGTACAATGAATCTAGGGACTGCGCTTTTTGGGGAAAGTCTCCTTCGCCAATGCCCAGATACAACATCCCGTCGGGGCCGAATTGGATATCGCCTCCGTTATGGAACAATGTCGGTTGTGGCACTTCCAAAATAGTCAGTTCAGAATCCTTAACGGCTTTCTCATAATCAACTCGGAAGCGCGCCAGTCGTCCCACCAATCCTGGCATTTTCTCGCCGTAAGCATGCTCACTCAGCAGGTTGTACCAGACATACAGAAACGGGAATCTCTCAAACTGAGGATCCAAAGCAGCGCTGAGAAACCCGCCCTCAGCCATGCAACATATTGCTTCATTGGTTAGGTCTAGCATGGTTTTGGGTGACTCGGCAAGCGATTCATCTGAGTAGATAGTGATATACCCCTCAAGCTCAACAACCGCAAGCTTGTCTTCTGGCAAAGGGAATAGTTTCGTCGGCCGACGAAACTTAATGTCGCCAAGCATTACGGGTGGTCGATCTGCGATAGGCGATCGATTATTATCGATAGGCCTCGTCTGCGTATCAGGATAACCCCAGCAGATTGCGTGTCCGTTTGGACGCAAAGCGCAGGAGTAACGCCAGCCAGTGGAGACTTCAGCAAATTCGCCCCTGGGCGCGGCTAGTGGCGCGGCGTTGAAGGCAGGATCGCCGGCGCTCCAACACTCCAAGTATGAAGATTCGGTTATCCCACAGGCATGATGAAAGCCACTGGAGATTTGAACGAACTTTGTGTGTGGTATAGGTAAGCGTTGACTAGCGTGATGTTGTTCACCCGACTCGCTGCAAAAGCCGCTGCCGTCAGCTCTTATAGCGCAGACGGTCTGTGTGCCTATTCCAATATCCATAAAAGGTCCGGGTACGATTTCAAGTTCTCGGCGGCGGCTATCCCAACACGCCATATCATCGTCAGGCGTCAAACCGCATATGAACCTTCCGCCCCCTCCCTGGATGGCTGAAATTGGGGGAACTTCTTGGATGGTCTCGGCGCCGTCTAGGAAGTTGTTGCCCCAGCAGGTTAGAGCGCCGCCATCTAACGCACAGGCGTGGCTGTATCCGACGGCAATCTCATCGAAGCGGCCCTCAGGCGGCGAAGATTGTCCGGCGTTATTTTCCCCCCAGCAGGCGATTGTGCGGTCGTGTCGCAACCCGCAGGTAAAGTCCATTCCAGCGGCGATGTGACGGAAAGTCATCTCATCCGGGGCGTTCGTGCTTCCGTTTGCATCGCCTCCCCCGCACAAAGCCGTCCCGTCGGTTTGCAAGCCACAAGTGTGATGCTTGCCGATGGTTATCTGAGTGAACGGCACATCGTGAGGCAGCGGCATCAAGAGGGTGTTTGGCGCGGACGTGGAAGTAGGCGTTGTTGGCCGTTGCTGCGTCGTTGGAGTTTTGGGAATGGACGGCGCGATAGGGCGCGCGACGGTTGGCGGCGCGGGCATTTCATGAACAGGCGTTGGCGTGATAGGCAGAGGTTGTGGCGTGTGCGTGACAGTAGGCGGCGCTGCTGTGGGTTGTTGTTGCGTCGTCGGAGTTTTGGGAATGGACGGCGCGATAGGGCGCGCGGCGGTTGGCGGCGTGGGTATTTCATGAACAGGCGTTGGAGTGATGCGCGCAGTAGTCGGAGATAGTGGCGCGCGGGAAATAGCAGTCGGCGCTGCTGTGGGTTGTTGCGGTGGAGAAGGGGGATTACTACAAGAATAGAGCGCGAATACAGGCGCAACACATGCAAGCAACGCATATGTTGAGATAGAGCGAAATCCTGTCAGACTACGCCCAAGACGCATAATACAGTTCATATTCATTCAGGACATTATGTTTGATTTAGTCGATTGTTGTCAACAATAGGGATGCAGCTGCGCACTCAGCGGCGCATGCGCGATGCGGGTATAGACCGCGCCGCCGGGACGCAGCTCGCTTTGCATTAGGCAGACGGCGTTGGCGCTGATGGCGATGCCGGCGGGCAGCGGATATGCGGCGAGCGCATCGGCGGCGTTGCGTCTGTCTGCGCGGGGGGCGCTGTCGCGCATTCGTGCGACGGTCAGGTGCGGGTTAAAGGGGCGCTTTTCGGCGGCGAAGCCCAGCGTGGCGAGCGTTTCGTCGACGTCGCGTTGCAATTGGCGCAGCGGGCGCAGAGCACCGTCGACGCCTATCCACAGCACGCGCGCGCGGTCGGCGTTGGGGAAGAAGCCGGGATCCGCCAGCGTGAGACGGAAGGGCGCATGCCGCGCCGATGCGGCCGCCAGGGCGTTGGCGATGCGCGGGACGCGGCTTGCATCGATGTTGCCCATGAACTTTAGCGTCAGGTGCATTCCCTCAGGGCGCACAAGCCGCAGTCCGTCTATGCGCCGATTGCGCAGCGATTGGATTAGGGCGGTTAGCTCGCGCTTGGCGTCGTCCGAAAGCTCAATGGCGACGAAGGCGCGCATTCGGGCGTCCGACGAGGCGCGCGGCGGTCTTTGCGTGGCAGCGTTCATTTTCGCGCTCCAATGAGCTGGCGGCGCAACGCATCCAGTTCGCGATAGCAGCAGACTATGTCTTCCAGTGAGTATGCGGCGTTGGCGGCGCTTGGGTTCGGCGCTAGATACACCTTTGATTCGCCGATGGCGCGCGGCTGCAGTCCGAGGCTGACCGATGCGCTTGCGCCCTCTGCGTATTTCAGGTAGTTGCGGTATGCCACCGCGCCGTGAAAGCAGACGATTAGCGGCGAATAGCGCTCAAGCTTCGCTTTCAGCGCTGGCGCCCAGCGTCGGTAATCGGCGGCGCGCAGTTCGGATGCGTTGCGCGTGGGGCGCTTCACCACATCGGTCATTCCTATGCCGTGCCGCGGAAGCGTGTAATCGAGCGTGGCGTCCAACGGCTCGGCCAGGATGCCGGAGCGGTTGAGCGCGCGCCAAAAGCGATTGCGCGGCGATGCGAAATAGCGGCCGGCTTCCACCGACGGCAGGCTAGGATTAAGTCCCACCAACACTATGTCTAGGTTGCGCTGCAGGTAATCGGGCAGGGTGTTCATAGCGGTGTCAGTACGGCATTTGCGTTTCGGGATGTTGGCGGATGTAGTTCACTTGGCGCACGCTGAAATCCTCTTGGAGTTGGATTGTGAGTCCGCCATCTACCACAAGGGCGTGGCCGGTGATGAAGGACGCATCGTCGGAGCAGAGAAATGCTACGGCGTTGGCGATGTCGTCGGGCGTTCCGGTGCGTCGGACGGGATACTGGTCTTCGAAGTAGCGCAAGCCGTATGGGTTGGCATCCCAGCGCTCTTGCTGCTTTTCGGTAACGATGTGTCCCGGACATATGGCGTTGACGCGAATGCCAAGCGGCCCGAAATCGATCGCCATCTGCTTGGTGATGCCGATGACGGCGGATTTGCCCGCTTCGTATATGAGTTTGCGCGGCGCCATAAGCAAACCGTGAACGGATGATATGTTGACGATGCTGCCGCCGATTGCCTGCATATGCGGGACGGCATATTTGGCGGCGAGGAAGTGCGCCTTGACAAGCGTTGCCATTCCGTTGTCCCACGCCTGTTCGCTCACGGTGATTGCATCGCCATCCACGCCGTCGGTTGGGCTGTAGGCGTTGTTGACCAGAATGTCCAGTCTGCCCCAGAGTTCCACGGCGCGGCTCACCATAGCGGCGATGTCGTCGTGGCGGCCGACGTCGGCGGCGAATGCTTCCGCCGTGTTGCCGGCGTCGCGTATGCGGGCGGCGTTTGCTTGCGCGGCGGGCAGGTCGATGTCTACCACCAACACGCTTGCGCCATCTTGCGCGAGCCGCCGCGCCGTGGCTCCGCCGATGCCTGCCGCGCCGCCGGTTACAATCGCCGCGCGTCCTGCGAATCTGCTCATTTTCAAACCTCCTTGTTAGTTAGCGTTAGTGGGCTTATGTTGTGGCGCTACAGGTATTCCGACACGTGCAAGTACATTAGTGCCAGCCCAATTTCAGCCACACCAACGCAAGGTCAGCATTCGATAAGTTTTGGAGTAACCTTTCACACTCATCACAAGCCCGATCAGATTCCCATACATCTCGTAACGCGCTCTCAACCTTAAGGGACATTGAGTCTGAGCTTGCTGCAAAAACTAACACAAGCAGATTCGCCAGCATATCTACGCTTTCATTGGAGCCACAGTGCCAGCATCTGACATTGTGTCAAGTGTACCTGCGCGCGATATAATTCACCTCTTTATAGAGCAGTTTGAACACTATTATATCTACCGCTCAATTCTAAGCATACTGTATGAGTTCAAAGCAAGAATGCTGCGCGGCTAGACGGCAACTATGAGATATGCGCGCTTGCGCTCAGAAACTTGCGGCGCGAAATTGTCCATAAGGTATAATAGGTTGCGATGCGTTGCGTAAATCGGATGGGAAGGCTATATGCGCCGCTGATTGCGTTGGCAGCGGCGCTGCTGACGGTGCCGGCGTGCGCCGGCGCGCAATCGGATGTGCCGCCGTTGGAGCAGCGCGCCCAAAACCTGAACAAGACGATTATGTGTCCCGTCTGCCCCGGCGAGTCCATAGACCAATCGCAGAACACGCTCGCGGTGCAGATGCGCGGCATCGTAGATGACAAGATCGCCATGGGCTGGTCGGACGCGCGGATACGCGGCTTCTTCGTGGAGCGCTACGGTCCGAGCGTGCTGCTGGATCCGCCCACCGAAGGCATAGGGCTTGCGGTATGGGTTGGCGCGCCGCTGGGCGTTGCGCTTGCGCTCGCGGCATTCGCGCTCGCGCTGCGCCACATGCGGCGGCCGATGGCGCACGACGGCGGGGACGGCAGCGCAAAGACGCAAGCGCTCAAAGCCGATGATGGCAGTATGGACGAAACGGACGCCGATCTGCAGCCGTACTATGAGCGCATAGAGGCGGCGATGCGGGGGGACGGGGATGGGGGTGAATAGGGAGTTGGCGCATTGGGGGACGGATAAAATGAGGCAACCCATATGATTGAAGCGGGACAGATGGCGCTTGTGATTGCGCTGGTGGTAACGGCGTATGCGGCGGCAGCGTCGTTTGTGGGCGGCTGGCGGCGGCTGCCGGATCTGACCGCAAGCGCGCGCTACGGCTTCTACTGCGTGCCGCTATTGCTGCTGCTGTCCACCGCCGCGCTGATATACGCGTTCGTAACGCGCGATTTCTCGGTGCGCTATGTCGCCGAAAACAGCAGCATCGCTATGCCGCACATCTACACCTGGGTGGCGTTCTACGCCGGCAACGCCGGCTCGCTGCTCTACCTCGCGCTGGTGATTGCCGCGGTGTCCGCAGTCGCCGCGCTGACCATACGCAAGCGCCTGCCGCACACCACGCCCTTCGCGCTCGGAACTATGGCGCTTGTGCTGCTGTTCTTCCTAGCGGTGATGATCTTTCTTGCGAACCCGCTGGATCGGCTGGAGTTCGCGCCCGCCGACGGGCAGGGCATCAATCCGCTGCTGATACACTTCGGGATGTTCATACACCCGCCGCTGCAGATGGCGGGGCTTGCGCTGGTGGCGGTGCCGTTCAGCATCGCTATGGGCGCGCTGATTGCGCGGCGCGGCGGACGCGATGAGTGGGTGGATCTGGGCAGGCTCTGGGGCATGGTATCGTGGCTAATACTCACGATGGGGCTGCTGCTCGGAAGCTGGTGGGCGTACACCATCCTAGGCTGGGGCGGCTACTGGGCGTGGGATCCGGTTGAGAACTCGGCGCTTATGCCGTGGCTGGCGATGACGGCGTTTGTCCATTCCATAATGGTGCAGAAGCGGCGCGGGATGTTCCGAATGTGGAATATGGCGCTCATAATCGTGGCGTTCACGCTGGCGCAGATGGGAATGTTCATCAACCGCGGCGGGCCGGTGCCGTCGGTGCATTCATTCGCGCAAAGTACAATGGGCTGGCTGTTCTTGGCGTTCATGGCGGGAACGCTGCTGCTGTCCGTCGGCGTATTCCTGTGGCGCTACGAATCGCTGCGAAGCCGCGCGCGCTTGGACGGCGTTGTGTCCCGCGAAAGCGCCTTTCTTGGGCAGAACATCCTGTTTCTGGCGGTGGCATTCGTAACGCTGTGGGGGACGATATTCCCCGTGTTCAGCGAGGCGGCGGAAGGCACGGTGGTAACGGTGGGGCAGCCGTTCTTCAACCGCGTGAACGGGCCGTTGCTGCTTGCAATCGTGATGCTAATGGGCGTTGGTCCGCTGCTCCCGTGGCGGCGCTCCGGCGGACGCAGCCTGATGCGCGCGCTGCGCGTCCCGCTTGCCGTCGCCGCAGTAGCCGCGTTGGCGGCAGTCCTAATCGGCGCGCGCCAACCCGTGGCGGCGGTGGCGTTTGCGGCGGTGGGACTGGCGGTCGGCGGCATACTGCACGAATGGTTTAGGGGGACGCGCTCGCGGCATCGACGCGGCGAATCGTATCCGACGGCGCTGTTCAACCTGCTTGCCGGCAACCGCCCCCGCTACGGCGGCTACATCGTGCATCTGGGCATATCAATGCTTGCGGTGGGCGCAATCGCCTCATCGTTCTACAGCGTACAGCGGGACATCGCGATGAAGCCTGGCGAAGTAGCCGCGCTGGGCGATTACACATTCAAGTACATCGGCGTGCGGCATACGGCGCAGCCGGACAGCATGCAGTCCACGGCGGCGTTCGATGTGTACAAGGACAGCGGTTTCGTGGGCAGGATGGAGGCGTACCGCGCATTCTATCCCGACTTTCGCATAGCATCCACGCAGGGCGCAATTCGCAGCACGCCTATCGAGGATTTCTACATTGTGCCTTCGGAGTTCGGGGACGACGGGCAGGCGGTCTTTCGCGTGCTGATAAACCCGATGGTCTGGTGGATGTGGGCGTCCGGCCCCGTGTTTGCGCTGGGCATTCTGATAGGGCTTTGGCCGCAGCGTCAGCCGGCGCCGGCGATGCTGCGAATGCCGCGCGGCGCGCAGGCGGCGAGGGCGTAGCGCTATGCTGACGCTGATTGCGATTCTGCTTGCGCTGATACCCGCCGTGGTCATCGCATACCCGTTTCTGCGGCGCTCAAATAGCGAATGGCAGGACGACGAAAGCGCGCCGCTGGCAACGCTGGAACGCCGCTGGGACGCCGCCTTGGCGGGCATACGCAGCGCCGAGCTGGAGTATGCCGTGGGCAGCCTATCCGAAGAAGACTACCGATGGCTGCGCCGCCAATACATGCGCGAAGCGGCGCAGGTGATGCGCGCAATGGAACTTGAGCATGAGCAGGAAGAGGCGATGCTCGCCCAAATCGAAGCCGAAGCGCGCGGCGTGCGGGAGCGCGTGTTAGGCGATGAAGGCTAGGCGGCGAAAGCGCAGTCTTAGGCACATCATCCGAAGCCAAGTCTGCGCTGTGCCGTGAACGCCGAAAACCTTGCTGAACCTTATTGATTGCGCTATTGCGCCACCCAGCCGCCGTCCACCACCACTTCGCTGCCGGTTACGAATGCGGACTCGTCGGATGCGAGGTATAGCGCTGCGTTGGCGATTTCGCGGGGTTCGGCGAACCTGCCCAGCGGTATGCGCGATCGCATCAGCGCGTAGGTTTCAGGATCGGCGCGGCGCTGTTCGGTCATAGTCGTTACCACCGGGCCGGGATGCACCGAATTGGCGCGTATGCCGTCCGGGGCGTACTGGATCGCGGTGGACTTGGTGAGGATGCGCACCGCGCCCTTGGATGCGTGATACTGAACGCTGCTGTTATCGGTCGCCACCAAGCCGAGCTGCGACGATATGTTGATGATGGAGCCGCCGCCGGCGTTTCGCATTGCGGGAATAGCCGCCTTTGTGCCGAGGAACACGCCCTTGGCGTTGATGTCCATTACGCGCTGCCAGTCTTCGACGGATGTGTCCTCCAGCGCCGCGCCGAATCCGCCGATGCCTGCGTTGTTG
The DNA here is from genome assembly GCA_965204605.1 of Dehalococcoidia bacterium. Classification (GTDB taxonomy): domain Bacteria; phylum Chloroflexota; class Dehalococcoidia; order Lucifugimonadales; family JADFKI01; genus Bin90. Next base: position 1,741,760 of record OZ241999.1, on the reverse strand, counting down.
ACCAGGATGTTCAGTCTGCCGAATTGCGATACGGCAGCATCGACCGCCCGCTCCCAATCGGCTTCGACGGCTACATCCAGATGAACGAACACGCACTCGCCGCCGCTTTCGCTTATCTCTGCCGCAAGCCGATTGCCGTCTTCGTCCAGAATATCGCCGATAGCGACTTTAGCGCCTTCCTGCGCGAACAGGCGCGCCTCTTCTGCGCCCATGCCGCGCGCTCCGCCGCTGATAAGCGCCGCTTTGCCGTCCAATCTGCCCATAGCCTTGCCTCCGTTAGCCGTTTTGGGGTGAGCGGTTGCGTCGGTAGTGTATCATAAGAGCGATCCTATGCTAGGGGGTTGGCAATGACAACTAAGACGCGGCTGATGACCGCCGATGAGCTTCTGCGGATGCCCTCCGACGGCAACCGCTATGAACTGATAAGAGGCAATCTCAAGAGTATGCCGCTAAGAGGGGGATTTCACGGCAAGCAAGCGGGCAGCATACAGGGTAGCCTGGGGACGCATGCGCGCGCCAACGGGCTTGGCGTGGTGTACGCGGCAGAAACGGGGTTTCTGCTAGAGACGAACCCCGACTTGGTGCTTGCGCCTGATGTGGCGTTCATAAGGCGGGAGCGGCAGCATCTGGGCGATACGGCGAGATACATCCCGATTGCGCCCGATTTGGCGGTGGAAGTCATATCGCCGTCAGACCGCTTGACGCAGGTTCATGAAAAGGCGCTGGAGTGGCTGGCGCACGGCGTCCGAATGGTTATCGTGGTGAACCCGCGCAACCGCACGGTACAGGTGTATCGCTCGCCCACCGATATAGCGACGCTGACCGAGGCGGATACGCTTGACGGCGGCGATGTAGTCCCCGGCTGGCGAATGGCGGTTGCGGACATATTCGCATAGCGATTGGCGCGGCGATTTAGCGCAGAGGCTAGGGCAATTGCGCCAAACCTGTGCGCGCTATTCGCCTAGCGATAGAACGCCGGGGCTATGACGCTTGCGCCCGCAGGCGATATGACCATCGCAAGTATTGACGGATTAGGGGCGGGTTTGTAGCATACTCAAAACTGCCGATTGCGAACCGCGATTGACCGCCGCCGACAGCACTTAGGTTAACTGCGCTTAGATTATGGGAGGGTTATTATGAGCAGACAGGATGTCGAGTTGATGGCGCACTTGATGCGGCGCGCCGGGTTTGGGGCGACGCGCGGCGAGCTTGACGCCTGCGTCGCCGACGGCTACGACGCTGCCGTAGAGCGGCTGCTGAACCCGCCCGACGCTTCGTGGATGGGCGATTTTATGGTGCGCCGCTTCGATCACGAAGCCTCAGGGATGATAAACGGGCCGGGCTCTGCGCGAAGCTGGCTCTACCGAATGGTTACCTCCAATGCGCCGTTGCAAGAAAAGATGACGCTGTTTTGGCATAGCATATTCGCTACCGGCGTGCCTAAGGTCATCAACGGCAGGGTGTTGTCCGACCAAATCGGGATGTTCCGCCGCTGCGGAATGGGGCGCTTCAACGAACTGCTGCTTGAGCTCGCCAAGAACCCCGCGATGATAATTTGGCTGGACAATCAGGACAATCACAGCCACGCCATAAATGAGAACTGGGGACGCGAACTCCTGGAACTATTCTCTATGGGCGCGGGCAACTACTCAGAGCAGGACATCAAAGAGTGCGCCAGGGCGTTCACCGGTTGGACTATCGCCAACACCGAATACATGATGGTGCGTTCCGCGCGCGATTCGGACTGGCCGTATGGCAGAATCGCCTACCACTTCGAGCGCCGCCCCGAAGACCACGATGAAGGCGAAAAGACATTCTTGGGGCAGACCGGCGCCTTCGACGGCGAAGACATCATCGACATAATCTGTCAGCAAGAATCCACCGCGCGCTTCATATCCCGCCATATGTATCACTTCTTCGTGGCGGATGAGCCGCCCGTGCCGTCTTGGCCCTACACGCCGCCGCGCGACGTCGACGCCATCGACGCGCTTGTGGACGCCTACTTCGAGAGCGGTTATGACATTAGCGCCATGCTGCGAACCCTGTTCACATCGGACTTCTTCAAGTCCGAAGATGTGCGCTATGAAAAGGTGAAGGGGCCCGCCGAATTCGCGGTGGGCATCCTGCGCTTGAGCGGCGAGTTCCAGATGCCGCGCCGCGAGATGATACTGCGCTACCGTCAAATAAACTGGATGGGGCAGGAACTCAACAACCCGCCCAGCGTTGAGGGCTGGCATCAGGGCTTGGAGTGGCTGGACACCGGTACTCTGATGGAGCGCATAAACTTCGCCTCGGAGCAGTTGGGCGATGCCAGCAAGCCGGGCGTGCGCGCGATGGTGGAGCGCATAGCCGGCGACGAATCCAATGACGCCGCGCCTGAAGCGCTAGTGGAACGCTGCTTGGATCAGATGGGCGCGCTTGCGGCGTCGGACGACACCCGCAGCGCGCTGCTGATGCTTGCGGAACAGGAAGACGGCGCAACCGAACAAAACATAACGCAGATGCTGCGCCTTGCCGCGGCGTCTCGCGAGTTTCAGCGAATATAGCGGACGCCTTGAAACCTTGAAACCGAAGGGGAAGCGGTTATGAGCAACCGGATGGCGGCGGGCGTTCTGGAGTATGTCACCACGCTCGGCATCATAGCGATGGAAGGGCGCGGCTTTGAGTATCCCACCGATATGGTCGCCGCAAGCAACGGGCGGCTGTATGTCGCCAACCGCTCGCGCGATTTCGGGGAGCGCGGCGTGCGGGTTACCGTGCTTGACATCGAGAGCGAATACTACGGCACATTCGGCCATTTCGGCGAAGCCGCAGGGCAGCTCATATCCCCGATGTGCATAGCCGAAGACAGCCGCGGGCGCATCTATGTCAGCGACGACTACACGCACCGCATCAGCGTCTTCCAACCCAACGGCGATTTCGCGCGCGCCTGGGGCGTCTATGGCAGCGCGCCCGGCGAACTCAACGGGCCGTCGGGCATAGCGTTAGACGCCGCCGACAACCTCTATGTATCGGACACGCACAACAACCGCGTGCAGAAGTTCACTTCGGAGGGCGAGTTCATACTAGCGTTTGGCGGCGCAGGCGACGGCGAGGGTCAGCTGAACCTGCCTTGGGGCGCGCATATTGCGCCCAACGGCGATGCGTATATCGCCGACTGGGGCAACGACCGCGTGCAGTGCTTCTCCTCCGATGGCGAATTCGTCGCCGCATACGGCGCATCGGGCAGCGCAGACGGCGAACTGCTGCGTCCGTCGGGCGTTGCGGTGGATGAGCGCGGCTATATCTATGTGTCCGATTGGGGCAACGAGCGCGTGCAGGTACTAGACGCTAAGGGCGGGTTCGTACAGAGTCTCAGAGGACAGGCAACGCTGTCCAAGTGGGCGACGAACTTCCTGGAAATCAACCGGGAAGAGGGACAAGCAAGGGCTAAGGCGAACTTGGATCAGGCGCTAGACCTCCCCGACGCCGACGACCCGCACACCCAATCGGCGTACATAGAGCGGCTATTCTGGGCGCCCATGTCCGTCAAACTAGACTCCGCCGGCAGAGTGTACGTTACTGAAGGCAACCGCCATAGGATACAAGTATATCGGCGCATATCGTAGGCGTTGCCCGCGCTGTTCTGCGTAAAGGCGCGGCGCTATGGCGGCATAAGCGGCGGCGCTCATTCGTAGCATCGCATCACTCGAAAGTCCCTGCGCGCAATATCCGCACAAATCGGAGTTCTGACAATGACGCTCACAAAGACACTCACAGAGCGGTTAATGACGGTGGACGACCTACTGAATGCGACGGCCGACGGCTATCGCTATGAACTGATACGGGGGGAGTTGGTTAAGCGAATGTCTGCAGGATTCGAACATGGAACGTGTTCTGGTAATATCACCATAAGTATGGGCGCATATGCGCAAGCTCATGGGCTTGGCAGAATACTCGTCGCCGAGCCCACATTCCTGCTGGCAACCGATCCTGACCACGCGCGTATCCCCGATGTCGCATTCGTCAGCGCTGAACGGCTGCATCTGATCGAAGACCGCGCGCGCGCATTTCCCGCAGCGCCCGATTTGGCAGTGGAAGTCATATCGCCCACCGACCGCCTAACGCAGGTTCGCGAAAAGGTTGCGGACTGGCTGGCGCACGGCGTCCGTATGGTCATCGTGGTGAACCCGCGCAACCGCGCGGTGGAGGTTCACCGTCCGCAGCGCGACGTGGTTACGCTGACGGAAGCCGATACGATAGACGGCGGCGATGTGGTTCCCGGCTGGCGTATGCGCGTTGCGGATGTGTTCGCCTAGCCCTGCGCCGCTATGAAGGCGCGCGCTCCGTCGAGGAATAGCCTGTCGGCGCGCATAGACGCCATCACATCGTCGGCCATCCGCCGGCCGGCGGCGTGAACCGCGTCCCGCACGGTTGCCTCGAAGCGCTGCACATCCGGATGGTTCGGCTGTCCCTGCAAGCCCATCGACTGCGCTATGTCCTGCGCTCCCGATGCGAAGAGATCGATGCCTTCCACCGCTAGGATGTCGTCGATGTTATCCAGCGATTCGACGTCCTCGAGTTGTGCAATTACCAGTATGTTGTCGTTGGCATTCGCCATATAGTCGGGACCCGACGGGAAATCTCCGAAGTATGCGCCGCGCCCGGATCCGAAGCTGCGGTGGCCGCGCGGCACGTAGCGGCATGCGTCGGCGAGCTGCCTTGCGCGCGCGCCGTTGGTGATGTGCGGGCCGGTTATGCCCATAACGCCCCTGTCCAAAAAGCGCAGAATGGTCGCGCTCTCAATGTCCGGCACGCGCGCCATCGGCGTCAAGCCCGCCATATCCGCAAAGCGGCAGAGGTCGTCCAGCATATCTATCGTGAACGGGCCGTGTTCGCTATCGAACGATACGAAATCGAAGCCCGCCCTGCCCGCAAGCTCAATGAGCGTGGGCGACGCAAACGAAAAGCCGCAGCCGTATGCCTTTTGTCCCGCCTTCATCTTTGCAACCACATTGTTGACTCGCATTTCAAAGCCTCCCATGTGTCCGAATAGCGCAATGCCGTAGAGTTTGCCGTTTAGTTTAGCGCTCCGCCGCCGTTTTTGTCCGATGCGCCGTCCAGTTACGCCCGGTTGTCCGCATATTCATATCATACTGATAGCGCCGCCGCCAAAACCCGCTCAAAGTGGAGTCTCATAATAATTTACACACGGCTTGTTCATTGATAGATTGATTTTGTACAAATAAAGAACTTGCGTATTATTTGGCGCAAGGCAAGTACGGACGAATGCGGCGCAAGCGGCAAAGGACGCGGTAACGATATGGATTACGCAGTGCAGACGCGAGGCATAGGGCGCAGTTTCGGCGATGTGAAGGCGGTGGACGCTATCGACCTCGCCATCCCGCGCGGCGAGATATACGGCTTTCTAGGGCCGAACGGCGCGGGCAAGACTACGCTTGTTCGGATGCTCATCACGCTGCTTATGCCGAGCGCGGGCGGCGCCACGGTAGCCGGCTACGACGTGGTCAGCGACGCAACCGAGGTTAGGCTTCGCATCGGCGCCGCCCTGCAGGATGCGGCGCTCGATATGAAGCAGACGGGGCGCGAACTGCTGCGGCTGCAGGGCCGGCTCTACGGCTTGTCCCGCCGCGATGTTGACACGCGCCTGAACGAACTCGCCGGCCTGGTTGACATCGGCGATGCGCTAGACCGCTTCATCGGCACATACTCCGGCGGGATGAAGCGGCGGCTTGACCTTGCGGCGTCGCTCATCCACAACCCCGAAGTGCTGTTCCTGGACGAACCCACAACCGGGCTAGATCCCATAAGCCGCGCGCGCGTATGGGAAGAGGTGCGCCGCGTGAATCGGCAGATGGCGGTAACCATATTCCTGACTACGCAGTATTTGGAAGAGGCGGACGCGCTCGCCGACCGCGTAGGCATCATCAACCGCGGCAGGCTTATAGCGCAAGGCACGCCCGCCGAACTCAAGCGCTCTCTGAGCAACGACGTGGTGATTGTTCAGCTAGACGCCGGCGCAAACGGGCAAGTGTCGGAAGCGAAAGCGGCGCTGGCGGCGCTCGACGGCGTGGCGGATGTGGACGCATCCGGCAGCGAAGTCATAGTGCAGGTGGCAAACGGCGCGGCGGAGATTAGCAATATCGCGCTGGCGCTGAACGAACACGGCATCCATGTCAACGAACTGACGCTGCGCACGCCCACGCTGGACGACGTGTTCCTAAGCGTCGCCGGCGCCCGAATGGAGCAAGAGGCGGGTTCGTGATAAACGAAATCTGCGGCGCCCCACCGGAACCTCAGCAATAACTCCGGGTTGGAAACGGATTTGGAGGACGAATTGAATCAGGCGGCAGTTTCAAGTTCACAACCGCGGATACGCGCGAGGCGGGCGGGCTTTTTCGCGGATGTCGTTACGGTAGCGATCAGGGCGCTGCGCTCCATCCCGCGCGATCCGGAGGCGATCTACCCGGCGCTGCTCATGCCCGTGTTCTTCTACGCAATCAACATCGGCGCGCTGCAGGATGTAGCGGAGCGCATCCCCGGCATAGACTACAAGGCGTTCCAACTGCCGGTGGCTATCCTATTCGCGGTAACCGGCATATCGCGCGCCGTTACGCTGGTAACCGACATTCAGACGGGCTACTTCGACCGCCTAGCGATGACGCCCATCAATCGGCTTGCGATGCTGTTGGGGCTGACGGTGGCGGACTTTGCGCTGGTGGTGGCGCTGACGCTGCCCGTTATCGCAATCGGCTTTATAGTGGGCGTGCGCTTCGAATCCGGGCTGATTGGAGTGTTGCTGTTCGCGCTGCTGTCCGGCTGCTGGGGCTTGGCGTTCACCGGCTTTGGGTATGCGATCGCCTTCAAGACGGGCAACCCGGCGGCGGTCAACTCCAGCTTCCTGCTGTTCTTCCCCTTCGTATTCCTAACCACGGTGTTCGTGCCGCGCGAAGCGATGACCGGCTGGCTCGCCGTAATAGCGATATTCAACCCAGTAACCTACCTGCTGGACGGACTGCGCTCGCTAATCAGCGTAGGCTGGGACGCCCAAGCGCTGCTGGGAAGCGTCGCCGCCATAGCCGGCGTCGGGCTGGTGAGCGGCACACTGGCGCTTGCGGCGCTGCGCGGACGGACGCGGCGGCGGTAGCGGATATGCGATTGGCGTTCAGCCCTTAAAAGAGCATAGACGGACGGGCAAAAGGCACTGACATATCGTGAACCCGCCATTGCATACCGAATATGCGGTTGTTATATTTGAACAATCGTATGTTCACCTACGCCGTTGATTACGGAGGCGAGTATGAACCGCCAAGCGCATCCTGATAGCCAAGATGAGACGCTGCCCGAAAACCCGCGCCCGCACAAGCATCTGACCATTGACGAACTTCGGGCGCACGCGCATATAACGGAAGAAGAGTGGTTTAGCGAACTCCGCGCGCGCGGCATCCTGGTGGGCGGCAACAAGCCGTGGCATCCCCCGCAAAAGGTGGAGCGCATACCCGGGGCGTTGGCGCGCTTCCTCAAAGAGCGCGGGTGATGGGCGATGACACTTATTCAGCCGAGTGTGGCGTATGTGGACACATCGGCGTTGGCTGCAATCGCTTTTGACGAACAGACTGCGCCATCCGTTGCCACGCGGCTTGCAGACTTTTCGTTCTTGGTGTCTTCGAACCTGCTTGAGGCGGAGTTGCGAGCGGCATACACTCGCGAAGCGCGTGAGTTCAACCATACATTGTTATTTCGCATAGGCTGGATTTTTCCTGACCGTCCAATCAGCGCCGAAATAGCGGCGGCGCTGCGGATTGGCTACTTGCGCGGCGCAGATTTGTGGCATGTCGCAACCGCTTTGTACGCCGCCAGGACGTTGCCGCGCTTGGCGTTTGTTACGCTAGACCAACGCCAACTGAGAGTGGCCGCCGGCTTGGGGTTCGCGACTTGATTACGCTTTGCAAGCCTTGCCTCAGTCAGGATTCCTTGTACACGCTTAGGCATTCTCAAAGTTGAGCAGCATAGGTATAATGGGGCTAACATCGCTATATGGGAGGTGAACTATGGCTCGCGCGCAAGAAACAGGCGTGGCGGCGGTTGCGCCGCGAATTGCGCCTGCCGATGATTTTGCGCAGGACCGCCCCGACCCAATCCGGCGGTATCGCCAGCGCATCGCCCAGCTTCGTGAATACGGATTAGAGGATGGCTTCGATCTGAACGAAGCGTCCCAGAACGACTTTCGGCGATTTGTCGAATCCATCCCTGATATGCGCAGAGCCTCGCTGATTCTTGACGAAAACGGCAACCTGCGCGCCAACTGGCTAGATGACGGCATCGGGCAAGCCGGCATCGAATTCTTTGGCGACGGGACGGCGGAGTTCGTATTCTATGACGAACCCAACGATGTATGGGAAGCGGGTATAGGCGCTCTGAATGAGGTCAAAGAGTGCATCAAGTCTTTCGGGCTTGCGGAGTTGGTAGGCGTATGACCTGCTGCGATTTGCCCGATGACGCCCATTTAGTAGAACTATCGGCATCCCGTCCCCGTCCCATCCCCCTACGACAAGTTCCACCGCGGATAGCCCGCCGCCTCTGCGCGCAGCCTATCCGGCAGCCAAGCGCGCGCGCCCTCTGCGATGTAGAATGTGGGACGCAGCAAGTCGGACTCCGACGCTATCAGCCCTTCCCGCAGCGCCGTTTGCGCTATCGCCGTGTTGGGCAAGACGCGCACTCCCGCGCGCAGTACCGCGAATGACGCCCCAACCCGCTTGAGGAACGCCAGCTTTTGCTCCACCGACGCTTCCGTTTCGGACGGCTCGCCGAATGCCAAGTTCATCGTGAACGGCAGCCCGGCGTCGCGGCACAGCGCCGCCGTCCGCTCCAGCGCGGCGAGCCTGTCCGTCAGTTCGCCGCCGCCTCTGCCCGCTTCCGCCATCAGCGCCAGCGAACACCCCGACGCCTTCATCAGCCGCATCAGTTCGGCGTCCGCGTCGGGCGCCGGGCGTATGTAGCTATTCCAGCGGATCCGCAGCCCCGCATCGATGATTGCGGCGCACAGCGCTTTGGCGTGTTCGGCGGGTATGTTGAAGCCCGAATCTATGAAGAATATCTTGTTGATGCCGAACTCATCGTTAAGATTGCGTATCTCTTCCACCACCTCTTCGGGCGGGCGGATGCGCCAATCGCTGCCATCGTAGGCGCTGTTCGGCGTGGGATAGTACGACTGCGCCAGCTTGGTGATGACGCCCACCCCAAAGCCGGAGCCGTTGTAGGCGCGCATGTCCAGCAAATCCAGGCGTGGCGCTCTGTGAAAGGCGGACGCGAACCGCCCCTCGCTGACGATAATCTCGCCGTCCGCATCGTCCCCGTCGGCGCCGCCGCCGCCGCGATACACGATGCCCGGAATATCGCGATAGTCCGCGCCGCTTTCTAGGCGTTCCACCAGCATCGCAAACGCCTCCGCCGCATCGCCCGCGATGCCCAAGTCCGCGCCCACATAGTCGAGGCATTCGGCGGGCAGTATGCTGAACGCCGGCCCGCCCACCAGCGTGGTTGCGCCGCTGCTACGCCGTATGCGCCCGATGATGTCCCGCACGGCGGGCAGGTTCCATACGGGATTGAAGAAGCTCTGATTGTCCAGGTTGCGGATGGACAACCCGATGAGGTCGGGCTGAAAATCGTTCACGGCGTCGACGACCGCAGCTTCGGCGTCAGCGGCGAACATCAAGTCAAGCGCCTTCAGCGTATGGCGCTCCTCATCCACGGCGGCGGCGAGATACGCCAACCCGATGGGCGCCGGGCGCACCACCATCCTGTCCATAAACCGATCCGCCTGATTCGTGGCAATAAGCAATACTCTCATAACGCCCTCCCAAGCATAAGTTGCCCGCCAAGCATACCACAGCATTCGCCATCGGTCAGCCATCCGGCGCTAATCGGCGTTCTCAGCATCCTAACTTTCCACCAAACAGCGCTAGGATAGCCAAAACTACCCTTTGCGTTCTCTGCATCCTTGCGTTAAAATGCCTTCCATTACCCCCACAGGCGCGCCGCCAATCCCCGGCGGCTTGGCAAGCGGAGGCAAGCCAATGGTCACAAAACTAATCGCCGCTCCCAAGGTTCCTAAGCAAGACGTTCAGCAGCAAGTCGAAGTCGAACAGGACGAATATCTTGCCGTATTCCCTGAGTATCCACCGCGAGGCGATATGAACAACCCCTTCTATCTGCACGAACCCTCGCATATGCGATCGCTCGCCATTCACTTTGGTAGGGACGAAACCACGTTTGTGATGAGCGAAGTCCCCGTATCCACGTCCGCAACCATACGCAGGGAGCATCGACGCCCCGACCTTATGGTGGCGTTTGACTGCGACCGCGAGCTGCTCATAAGCCAAAACGGCTACTCCATCGTAACGCAGGGCAAGCCGCCGGACTTTGTGCTGGAGGTTGCGTCCGAAAGCACGGGCGAAGTGGACTACACCGAAAAGCGCGACGAATACGAAAGCTACGGCATCCCCGAATACTGGCGCTTTGACTCGAGCGGCGGGGATTACCACGACGCCGCGCTTGCGGGGGATCGTCTAGTCGATGGCAAATACGAACCCATCGAAATAACAGTGGTGGACGCGCTGAGTCGCTACGGCTACAGCGAAGTCTTGGACTTGTGGCTGTGCTGGGAAGATCGTCGGTTGCGCCTGTTCGACGCCAAGGCGGGCGCATATCTGCGCACGCACGACGAAGAGTATGACCGCGCCGAGCTTGAGGCGTATGAGCGGCGGCAGGCGGAGCTGCGCGCCATCCAGGCTGAACTGCGCGCAGACGAAGAGCGCGATCTGAGGCTGCAAGAAGAGTATGAGCGTCGGCAGGCGGAAATCCGCGCCCAACAAGCCGAAATTCGCGCCCAACAAGCCGAAACCCGCGCCGACCAAGAAGCCCTCGCCCGCCGACAAGAGGCCGCTGCACGCCAACAAGCCGAAGCCGAAGCCCGCAACCTGCGCGCGCAACTCGACGCCCTAACACGACGCGCCGACAACCAAGACTGATTGATAAGCGGCCAGGTCTGACTAACAACCTGAACGCCCCACCAAAATCCCCTTTGCGCCCCCGCGTCTTTGCGCTAAACATCCCCCAAACCGCGCTAGAGTGGCAACACCCCCCCTCTGCCCCCCGCGTCTTTGCGTTAAATTTCCCCACAACCATCGAATTAGCGCCAAAACCGCTTTGCATCCTACCACGCCTTTGTATTAAAATATGCCTTGCTTCCTATAACTAGCTTCTAACTAGCTTCCTACAATCCAATTTCCAAACTCATAATCGGTTACCCATAATCATTGCAAGGTGAGAGCATCCGAATATGAAAATCACACGAACCACTGCCACCCGCCGCATTCCCGCGCTAATCGCCCTGGGCATCCTGCTGACTTTGGCGGCAGCGCTGTCCCTCATCGGCGCCGTCCCCAACGCAGCGCCCGCCGCCGTATCCGCCGCCGTTCCGGCGCAAGCCAGCGTGGACTACGATTCGGATAACGATAACCTAATCGAGATCTCCGGCCACGCCCAATTCCACGTCATCCGCTACGACCTCGACGGCAACGGCTCCCCCACCAGCGGCGCAGGCGCAACCGCCTACAATACCGCCTTCCCCAACGCCGCATCCGGCATGGGCTGCGCCTCAACTTGCATAGGATACGAACTTACCGACGACATCAACCTCGACACCAGCGGCGACGGCTCGTGGACCACCGCCGACACATACTGGAACGCCGGCGCAGGCTGGCTCCCCATCGGCGGCTTCAGCACCAGCGAGAGATACACAGCCGTTCTCAAAGGCAACGGCTTCGCCATCAACAACCTGTTCATCAGCCGCGCCACCCACACCAATCCCGTCGGACTTTTCATGTTCGTCGGCCTTGGCGCGCGCGTAGAATCGCTAAGCATAACCACCGTCGGCACCGGCGTCACCGGAAACAACAACGTGGGCATTCTGGCAGGCTACAATGTGGGCGAAATCGTCGCCGTTTCTACCGCCGGCAACATAACCGCTAGCGGATCATACGCCGGCGGACTGTTCGGACAGCAAACCGCCAACGGAACCATCCATTCAAGCCACTCCAGCGCCGCCGTCACCGGACAGGCGAACGTGGGCGGCCTAGTAGGCTACGCATCCGCCGGGACAAGCGCTTCCATAACCAACTCATACTCCACCGGCACGGTTACCCGCTCCAGCGGCACCGCTACCACCATCGGCGGACTGGTAGGAGGGATACAGACCGGCTTCACCGCATCCGCAAGCTACTTCGACAGCACAACCAGCGGCTGCGTATCCGGCGGAACCGCCGGCTGCACCACCAGCGCCGCCGGCACGACGCAAACCACCAGCGCGCTCCAAACCCCCGTCGGATACACCGGCATATACGCCGCATGGAACGCCAACCTCGACGGCGTAACCGGCGCCGACGACCCCTGGTACTTCGGCACGACATCGCAGTATCCCGTCCTGAAATACGGCAAGATCGACTACGATATCGACAACGACCGCTACATCGAAGTATCCAACCTCGCCCAACTCGACGCAATCCGCCACGACCTAACCGGCGTCGGCAATTCCAGCAACGCCGCATACGCCGCCGCCTTCCCCCTGCGATTCACCGCCGCGGGCGGACGCATGGGATGCCCCAGCGCCGGCTGCACGGGCTACGAACTCACCGCCAACCTCGACTTCGACGAAAACGGCGATGGACAAATCACCTCGGCCGACTCCACGTATTGGAACGGCGACGCAGGCTGGGCGCCAATCGGCAGCGACACTCCCTACGTCGCAGCCAGCAGATACCAAGGCGATTTCAACGGCAACGGCTACACCATCAACAACCTGTTCATCAACCGCGGCAGCGGCAGTGACATCGGGCTGTTCGGCGCTACTCACACTACCTCCCGCATCGAATCACTCGGAGTAACCAACGCCAATGTCCGCGGACAAAACTATGTCGGCATTCTGGCAGGCACCCTTTACGGCGAACTCATCGCCTGTTACGTCACAGGCGCGGTAACCGGCACCGGCACCGGCACGAACCAGAATACAAACCGCGGGCTTGTTGGCGGGATGGTAGGGTATGCGGGCTTCACGGCCACTGCTGCGATTATCCACTCTAGCTACTCCCACGCTTCCGTCACCGGAGTAGTGGGAATCGGAGGGCTTGTAGGGTATGGGCATAACATCACTATGACAAACTCTTACTCCGCCGGGCGTGTTGCCCGCTCCACCGGCGGTGGGTCAATCGGTGGGCTAGTAGGATGGATGGCTAACGGCACCGTAACCGCAAGCTACTGCGACTCCGATGCCACCGGCCAGTCCAATTGTGCCTTCGTCTCGAGCCCCATTTCCGGCGGCACAGCCCAGACCACCAGCGCGCTCAAAACCCCCACCTTCTACACAGGCATATATTCCACTTGGAACGCCAACCTGGACGGCGTGGCCGGCGGCGACGCCCCGTGGGCTTTCGGCACGTCGTCGGACTATCCCACGCTGGTGTATCACGAAGAAGTCGACTACGACTTGGACAACGACAACCTGATCGACGTCTCCAACCTCCACCAACTCGATGCTATGCGCCACGACCGCAACGGCAACGGCGCGAATGAGGCGTCGGGGCAATACTCCGTCAGCGCATCCGATTGGGCAAACCACAGCTCCGCCTTTCCCCGCCGCGTCGCCGGCATGGGCTGCCCCGCCACTTGCGGCGGCTACGAACTCGTCGCCGACCTGGACTTCGACAGCGACGGAGACGGCGATGTGGACGCCAACGACCACGACGGCGCGTTCTGGAACAGCGGCGGGGGCTGGAATCCCATCGGCGCCATCGGCAGCACCTCGGCATGGAGAACCACATTCAGGGGCAACGGCCACACCATCAACAACCTATACATCAACCGCCCCAGCACCCTAAACCAAGCGATGTTCGCCCATCTTTGGACCGAAGGCCGCGTCGAATCGCTCGGAATAACCAACGCCGACGTCACCGGAGGCGACCGCACCGCCATCCTGGTAAGAACCAACAACGGCACAATCGTCGGCTGCTACGTCACCGGCAAGGTTACGGGGGGCGAATATGTGGGCAGTCTAGTCGCCCGTCTCGAGCGCGTCGTCCAGTCGTCCTACTCCACCGCGCAAGTCTCCGGAACGGATAAGGTCGGCGGCTTGGTGGGTCATATAAATCTAGCCAGTCCCAGAATATACAACTCCTACTCCACCGGAAGAGTCGTCCGCACCTCCGGAACATCGACGGCCATCGGCGGGCTGGTAGGAGCCCTAGGCGGCAGCGCCAGCGCAGCCAACACGGTCAATAGCTACTGGGACACCTCAACAAGCGGCTGCGTAGCCGGCGGCAGCGACGGCTGTACAAGAAGCTTCGGCGGCGCTGGCAAGACCACCCGCGAGCTGCAGACCGTTACCGGCTTCACCGGCATCTACGCCAACTGGAACACCCAGCCCGGCAACGCCTGGACATTCGGCAACAAGATGCAATACCCAATGCTAACCTACCAGGGCATGAACACGGATCCGCAGGGCGGCCAGGCAATGGGCACAGCCGACGGTTGGAACGAACCCGTGGTGGGCGAGCGCGTGGGCGTGTGTCTAACGCCCGACGACTTCCCCGACCGCGCCGTCGTGGACGGCGAAACCTACTATGTGGGCTGGGTCTGGGAACGCTCCGTCGACGGCGTGGACTGGAGCGACGCCGTTCCCTTGGACAACATGGGAATGCCAAGCGGCGATCCGCCGGCGTACAACAATCCGCCAACCTACGAATACATTCCCACCGCCGACGACGTCGGAAAATATCTGCGCGCCAGGATGGAACTCACCGACGGCAGCACTGCATACACGCGGAATCTGGGCGGCCGCGTTGTGGCGAGCAGCGGCGTAACGCCTGATGCGCCGAAAATCGCATTCCTCAGCGGACACATCGGCCCGCAAGTGGGAACCGAAATCGTAGCGTCCAACCCTTTGCCTGAGGGCGCGGTGGACGCCCGCGTGGGTTGGCAGCGCTGCCCGTACAGCACGCCGACTGTCTGCACGACGATAATCGGCGACCCCGGCGTCTGGTGGACGCGCTACACGCCCACCTACGCCGATGTAGGAAGCTACCTGCGAATGTACGCCTACTACGCAACAAGCGACGGCACATGGACGCGCCGCGAGACATACATCACCACCGGTGTGGTGGCGTCGCCGTAAGCCAGACGCTAAACCTCTTTGCGCCTTATGTATGCGCCCTTGCGTTAAGCCCGACGCAAGGGCGCGCAGAGCAGAAAAGCCGTTAAAAATCCTATGCGCGCGGCGTGAACCCAAAGCGGCGCGTCTCGATCCGCTCAAGCGTATCCTGAACAAGATCCGAGACCGGCAGCATCGCTTCCAAGCGGCGCGCAACATCCAAATCGCCCTTGGTTACCGGGTGTTTCGGCACGAACAGCGTGCAGCAGTCTTGATCCGGCAGAATGGATACGGGGTATGTCCCGATTTGGCGCGCTAGGTCGACTATCTCGTTCTTGTTGAAGCCGATTAGCGGGCGCAGGATGGGCATCTGCGCGGCGTCGTCCACCACCGCTATGTTCTGCAAGGTCTGCGATGCCACCTGCGCGAGGCTTTCGCCGGTAACCAGCGCCGGCAACCGCTGCTGACGCGCCAGCGCCTCCGCGATGCGCACCATGAAGCGTCTGTACAGCACCACGCGGTAGGACGGCGGCACGCTCACGATGATGCGCTGCTGCACCGCCGCAAACGGCGCAAGGAAAAGCTCAGCGTCGTACTGGTAGCGCGTTAGTATCTCAGAAAGCTCACTCGCTTTCTCGATGGACGATGTATCCACAAGCGGGTGGCTGTGGAAGTGGATGAATTTGACGCGGCTGCCGCGCTTCATCAGCTGCCAGGCCGCCACCGGCGAATCGATGCCGCCGGACATCAGCGCAAGCGTAGCGCCGCTCACATCCACCGGCATGCCGCCGTAGCCCTGCTCAGGGTCGCAATAGACCAGGATGCCATCGTGCAGCACGTCCACGCATATCTCCAAGTCCGGATCTTTGAGGCGCACCGATGCGCCGCTGAGATACTGTACATAAGTCCCCAGCTCGCGGTTGATTTGGTCGGACTTGACGGGGAAGCGCTTGTTGGCGCGGCGCGCGGTGATGCGAAAGTTGGCGAAGCGCCGCCCCTCAAGCTCGGACGGCAGAACCGCTTTGACCGCATCCAGATCCAACGCTACCTTGCGCGCCAGGAAGAACTTGGCGACGCCGAAGCAGTCGCGCACGCGTTCCCTCACCACGGGCCAGTCGGACTCGTCGCGCAGCGCCAGGCATATCATCATATGCGCCTGCCACACGCGTTGGACGCCTGCGCCCTTGACTGCGCGGCGCAGGTTGCTGGCAAGCCGTCGTATGAACATCGGGCGGTTCTTGCCCTTCAGCGCGGGTTCGTGGAACTTTACGATTACGATGCGTTTCATATGCGCTGTCGAATTCGGTCGATTTCAGAGATTGGCTTGCGGGCGTATGCGCGATTTATCGCAAGCGATTTGAGCGGGCATGCGCTCGCGCGGCGGTTAACATAGCCTATCCGCAGTGTAACAAAAGCAACCCCCGCCGCGCAGACGGGGGCTGCGATGTTTGCGTTTCAAGCGCGCTATCTGTAGTAACCCGAACCGAATATCAGCCCGTCGTGGCGTATGACCCACGAATTCTTAGGCTGATCCATGCCGGTGGCGGGATTGACGCGGGTGTACTGAAGCCAGCCGCCCTCTTCGGTGGCGTCGGCGATAGCCTGCCCGTGCGCGTAGCCATTGGCGTCGGTGAGCGCCTTGACATCCGTTCCCACGCGCTCAGGCGTTGCGGCGTGCGCCAGGAACTCGTCGTTTTCGTCCACGATGAACACATACCACTGCCCGTCCACGCTTTCGGGGCGGTTGTACTGCTCGGCTATGGCGTCGCGGCCGTTGGCGTCGTAGCGCGCAATGGCTTGCTCCACCAGCGCGCGGGTGTATGCGCGCGTATTGCCTTTCAGATTTTCCTGCGCCAAATCGCGGTCATAGTAGCCGGAGCCGAATATCAGCCCATCGTATTTTATCACCCATGAATGCTTGCGCTCATAAGCGAAGTCGTCGGCAGGGTTGAGATAGGCATAGTTCACCCACTTGCCGTTTTCGTCCACGGTTACGATGTCTGCGCCGAAGTTGTAGCCAGTAATATCCGTGCCAAGCGGCCCGTCTATGTTCTTGCCGATATTGTCCGGCACGGTGGGATGCACGATGAGTTCGCCGCTTTCGTCCAGCACGAACAGGTACAAGTAGCCGTTCACGCTGTCCATCGTGTTGTAATGGGCAAGCGCCGCCTGCCGTCCGTCGGCGTCGTAGCGCGCGATGGCGTCCCGCACATATCTCCGAGCGCTCGCCGAGCCGCCTTCATAGTAGCCCGAACCGAATATCAAACCATCGTGGCGTACGACCCAGGAGCGCTTCCGCTCCTTTGCGCCGCTTGCGGGGTTGGGCCACAGGTATTCGATCCAATTCCCCTGCTCGGTTGCCTTGGCTATCTCCACGCCCAGTTCGTAGCCGTCATCGTCCACGATGGATTTTATGTCGTCGCCCAGGATATTTTGATGCGGCGCGGACGCTATAAGCGCGTCGGAGTCGTCCACGATGTACACATACCACTGCCCGTCGACGCTGTCCGGATCGTTGTAGTACGCTACGGCGGCATCGCGGCCGTTGGCGTCATAGCGCGCCCTTGCCTGCTCCACGAAGGCGCGCGTGTACGCCGCCGGGTCTTTATCATCAAGGGACACATCGCGCTCATACCAGCCGGAGCCGAATATGAAACCCTGGTGGCGCATCAACCAGGAATGCTTGCGCTCATAGGCGAAGTCGTCGGTGGGGTTGAGATACACATAGTCTATCCACTTGCCGCTTTCGTCCACGCCGACGAACTCTGCGCCGAAGTTGTAGCCGGTGATGTCCGTGCCGCCGGGTCCGCGTATATCCATCCCGATGTTGAGCGGCACCGTGGGATGAACCACTATCTTGTAGTCCGAATCCAACACGAACAGGTACAGGTCGCCGCTTACGCTGTCCATCGTGTTGTAGTAGTCGAAAGTTGACTGCATCCCGTCGGCGTCGAAGCGGCGGATCGCTTGGGCTACATAGGACTGCGTAAAGGCGGGCGCCGCGGCTGTTTCGAGCCAATCGAGCCGTTCTTGAATCTCGTCCACCGCGTCGGCGCCTTCATTCAGAACATCGCCCAGATCGTTGAAGGCATCTTCCAGCGTCGATTCTAGCGCGGTGTGTTGGGCTTCGTGTTCGTCCTGCGCCGCGTCCATCATTGCTTCAACGTCGGCGTGTTCGTCCACATGCGCTTCGATCAGAGCGCTCACGGCGTCAGCGCCTTTCATTAAATCATCCGCCGTATCGGACGCCATGCCGCGCACCTCGTCTATGGCGTCTTCCAACGCCTTTATATCGGCGGAATGGTCGACAGTGTCCATATCGTGGGTGTGGCCTTCGTCGCCGCCCATCTCATCCATTGCGGCTTGCATCTCGGCCATGCCGGAATCGGCCGCCGCCAGTTCCGCCTGCAGGCTGCTCACCTGATCGGCAAGCGTCTGTATGTTTGCGTCCTGCGCCGCCATAGTCGCCGTCATTGCGCTCATTTCGGCGTTTGCCGCGCCGTCGTAATCGCCGCCGCGCGCGCCAACCGCAAGTGCCAGCGCAATAATCGCAATCACTATGCCGCCGCCGCCCAGCAGCCACCCGACTATCGTGTTTCTTTCCATAGCGCCATTAGCCTCCATACTCTACGCGCGCATCACACGCGCATACGGCTTAATTTTCCATTCTCAGCGCCGCCGCAGCGAAAGCGCTCTTACTATACTAAAGTTTAGCAAGCGCAACGCCCGCTCACAACCGAATTAGCCCGCAGATCGGCGCGCGGCGTCAACCGCTGAGGCTGTGCCTTGGGCTGCTGTGCGAAAGCACGGCGCGGTTCACAAGGTTATCCGGCATCCTGCCCTGCAGCACGGCGGCGACTTCCCCGGCGGCGCGCTCTTCCAGTTCCAGCACCGCCTCTTGCGAAAAGAACGCCACATGCGGCGTTACAAGCACATTGCCCAGCTTCAGCAGCGGCGCATCGGGGGACGGGTGCGCGTCCACCAGCACATCAAGCCCTGCGCCGCCGATGCCGCCGGACTGCAGCGCATCATAGAGGGCGTCTTCGTCGATGAGCGGCCCGCGCGCGCAGTTGATTAGGAATGCGTCCGATTTCATCAGCGCAAGCTCAGCGCCGCCGATGAGGTTGTGCGTTTCAGGGGTCAGCGGCGAGTGCAGCGTGACGAAGTCCGATTCGCGCAGCAGCGTTTCCATATCCACCAGGCGCGCGCCGTCAGCGGCCGCCTGCTCCGCCGATACGAATGGGTCATACGCCAGCGCTTCGAAGCCGAATGCCAGCGCTTTTTGGCATACCGCTCTGCCTATGCGGCCGAAGCCCACGATGCCCAGCTTCTTGCCGCGCAGCCGCATAATGCGCATTGTGAGCGGCACGCTGCCCCAACCGTCGCCCTTGACGGACTTGTCGAACAGCGTGATGCGCCTGTTCCAGTCAAGCAGCAGCCCCATAACATGGTCGGATACTTCATCCACGCAGTAATCGGGGACATAGGTAACCGCTATGCCTAATTCGGTGGCGGTATCTACTGCTATGTTGTCCACGCCCACGCCGTAGCGCCCGATGACGATGCACTTTTGGGCGGCGCGCACAACCTTGTCCGTAACCTGCGCGAAACAGGTCAGAATGCCGTCAACGTCCGCCGCCAGCGCCGCCAGCGTATCCTCTTCGCCGTCGGGCGCTACCACGAGCTCAGCGCCTATTTTGGCAAGCACGGCGCGCTCCGGCTCCACGGAGGGCCACACATAGTCCGTAACCAGCACTTTGAACGCCATTTTGTCTTTCTCCCATCGCTAGAATGCGCTACGCCGCCGCGAAAGCCGGCCGCATCCCGAAAGTGGTAGTTATCGTTATCCCAAATTATACGCCTATGCGCCTAGACGATTTCCCCCATTGGGTTGAACATGCAGCCTTCCACGAATATGTCGAAGAAATCGGGCGTGGTCTCAAGCTCGATATGCTCTATGCCGCGCGCCATTCGTTCCATTCGGCGGCGCAGTTCGCCCGAAAGCAGCATAATCGTTGCGCCTTCTAGGGATGCGTTGCCCACTTTGACGATGCGCTCTATGGGCATATTCGCCACAAAGCCAATGCTCACGGCGTTGGCGGCGTCAATGTAGTTCGCGAATCCGCCCGCCAGGTACATCTTGGATACGCGCTCAATGGGTACGCCGTACTTTCGCAACGCGATGTACTGCCCGGAGTAGTTGGCGGATTTTGCCTGCGCCAGCGCGCTGATGTCCGCGCGGGACAGCGATAAGCCCGCATCCGGCGCAAAACGGAATTCGCTGTCCCCGTTATTGAATGCGCCCAGTTCGTTCATCATCCCGCAGCGCCGCAGTTCGGCAAGCAGATCCACCAGTCCGGAGCCGCATATGCCTTCAGGCGGGGCGCCGCCGATAGTCTTGTACGCCACGCCGTCCGCGGTCAGCGAAACGCTTTCTACAGCGCCGTCGTAACCCGGCATTCCGTAGCGCACTTGGCCGCCCTCAAACGCCGGGCCGGCGGGGCAAGACGCCGCCATAAGCCGATGGCGGTTGCCCACCACAACCTCGGTGTTCGTCCCCACATCCACTAGCAGCGCCACATCGTCTTGTTCGTCCATTGCGATGGCGAGCAGATCGGCGGCGACGTCTGCGCCCACGTGCGAGCCGATGAGCGGCCCGCCATACACATTGGCGGCGGGGAACACGCGCAGTCCAATATCGCGCGCCTTCACATTCAGCGCGGTGGTCTGCCGCTTGCCCGCAAGCATCTCAAGTTCGGTAACCGACTTGTAGGGGCGTTCGCCGATTGGCTGCACGTCCAAGCCGAAGAATATATCGCGCATCGTGGCGTTGCCAACTATCACCACCTCATATATGCGGCGGCGGTGAAACCCCAAGCGGCGGCACATATCGCCTACCTCAAAGTTGAGCGCGGACAGCATCACCTTCCGCAGTTCGCCCGCGAATTCGCCGCCGTCGTAGGATATGCGGTGCATAATGTCGCTGCCGCCGAAACGCTGCGGGTTCTCAAAGGACGCCGTCCCCAGAATTTCGCCCGTCTCTAGGTCGAGCAGGTTGAGCGCAACCGTGGTGGTGCCTACATCAACCGCCGCGCCGTATATCTGCCCGCGGTAATCGTCTATGCGCTCGTCGCCGAAGAACACGCCGTCGCCGACGCGTTTAGCGATCGGATCGGGCGTGATGTTGCGGCGCGTGGATTGCGTCAGGATGCGGGGTTGGCGGCGCAATACGGCAAACTCTACGTCCGCCGCCGCGTCGAGGATGCGCGCTTGGCACGCCAGCCGATAGTCGCCGCGCAGAAAGCCCTCTGCGTCCGTCAGCGGCGTGAGCGCATCCATGCCGCGCCGAATCTCCACGATGCACTCGTGGCATTCGCCCGTTCTGCCGCATGAAGTAGGCACGCGCACACTCAGCGCGTCGGCGTAGTCGAAGACGCTCTTGCCGGCGACGGACGCCAGCGTTTCCCTATCGTAATACAATGGCATAGCAATATCTTATCACGAATGGCGAGCGCTAAGCCGCTATTAACCTGTCCGCAAGGCGCGCGGTTCGCAACAATGCGCCGCCGCTATTGCGGTTAGCGCTATAATGCGCTTGACTGCTAAGAGAACACGCCCAACTATTTGACGCGCCGCCGCCCGGCATTGGAGAGACGCTATGAATCAGGATACGCTCAAGCGGCTCATATCCGAGTTGCTGCGCGTCGATGGGATGCTGCTGGTCATCGACTCCGGCGGCGCTGTGAGCGAAATGAGCCTTCATCAAGCGCCCGAAGTGGAGTTCGACGACAGATGGGCGACCATCGAAGCGCGCGATTGGCATATCCATCTCGACTTGGAGCGGGTGTGCGGCGCGCAGTTCGTAGAGAACTCGCACCACGGACACGAAGCGATGCCCAAGCTCTTCTATGTTCGCCTGTCCGACTGCGATGGCGCTACGCTGCTGCGCTTCTACTTCCCCAATCCCTGGCTTGATGACGCAGAGAAGCCCGCGCCGTTCCAACCCGAAAGGCTGCGCCTATTCCAAGACTTCCGCCGCCGCTACCTGTCGCAGGACGATGCCATCGTGTTCGTGCAGCGCACAAAAGGCGGCGACGTTTATCACCATAATTGCTATGCCGATTGCCGCATTCAAGATATAGACATAGAGGGGGACGGCGATGAGTAGTCCATTGGATGGCGTGAGGATTCTGGATCTGACGCAGGTGCAGGCGGGCCCGTCCTGCACTCAGCTTTTGGCGTGGCTGGGCGCTGATGTAATCAAGATAGAGCAGCCGGGCGTGGGCGACCGCACTCGCCGCGAACAAGCGGCGTCCCCCGATTCGGACGCCGATAGCTTCTACTATCTTGTCTTCAACGCCAACAAGCGCAGTATCACGCTCAACCTCAAATCCGAAGACGGACGCCGCATATTCAAGCGGCTTGCGGCAATCTCCGATATTGTGGTGGAAAACTACGGCCCCGGCCGTATGGACGCCTTCGGTTTGGGCTATGACGCGCTTAAAGCCGCCAACCCGCGCATAATCTACGCCACCATCAAGGGTTTCGGCGCATACGGGCCTTATTCGCGCATCAAAAGCTTCGAGCAGATAGCGCAGGCGATGGGCGGCGCAATGAGCGCCAACGGCGAAGTGAACGGCGGGCCGCTGTTCGTGGCGCCCGGCATAGGCGATTCGGGAACGGGGCTGCACTGCGCCATCGGGATGCTGGCGGCGCTGCGTCAGCGCGACAACAGCGGCGAAAGCCAAATGGTGGAAGTCTCTATGCAGGATGCAGTGGTCAACCTTATGCGCATCCGAATGATTGACACTTTCAACACCAACGCCCCCGTAGCGCGCGGCGGCAACCGCCTTTGGGGCGGCCCGTCTATGATATTCCCGTGCCATCCCGGCGGCGCTAACGACTACATCGCGATTGTGCTGTCGGGCGATTCGTGGGACACCATCCTGGCGGTGGCGGGACGCGCTGAACTAATCGGCGATGCGCGCTACGCCACCGATGAGGCGCGCCGCGAGAACGCCGCCGACGTGGATCGCATTGTGGGCGAATGGACGCGGACGAAGACCAAGCACGAAATTATGGCGCAGCTCAGCGAACTCGGCATAGCCTGCGGCGCGGTGCAAGACACCTGCGAGGTGCTGCAAGACCCGCACTTGCGCGCCCGCCAAATGACGGTGGACGTCGACGACCCGGCGCGCGGGCGGTACACGGCGCTCGGCAACCCAATCAAGATAGCGTCCAACGACGTCCAGATCAAGCCGCCCCCGCTGCTCGGCGAACACACCGGCGAAGTCTTGCAAGCGCTGCTGAACCTAGACGGCGCCGCTATCCAAGCGCTGCGGCAGAGCGGCGCAATATGACGCATCCCTTCTCCCTGCGATTAACCGCGGGGGAAGGGATGCACTTGCAATTGCAATAAGGCGTCCGTTAGCGCGAGACGCTTGCCGTGGAGATGTCCAGCGTCAGCATAAAATTGCCGCCGGTTTCCAAGTTGTAGGTAGTAGCCTCGATGGTGTAACTGCCCGCCTGCAGCTGCTCCGTTATCCGCGAGTCGCCGCGGTTCACTACAGAGCCGGCGTTGCCTACGCCCTTAAGCAGGTAGAGGTAAGTGTCCGCCACATCGTCGGATGTGATGCTGACGGTTACGCTTGAGGCCGCGTCCAGCGTGAATGTGTAGAAACGCGCATAGCGGGTTCCCGTCTTTGCGGTTGCGGGCGTCTTATCCGATAGGCAATCGGCGTTCCAGGTGCCGGTGAGCCAGCCCAAGCTGGTCTTGCGAATGCAACCGGGCGCCAATGTCGACGCCGATGTGCGCGTTGGCGTTGCCGTAGGTATCGACGTAGCCGTCGCCCTGGGTGTAGGCGTGGTTTCCAGCACGGTTATCGGCGTATTCGTCGGCGTGGGCGTATGGGTTGGCGTTGCCGTCGGGATGGTTCCACCAAGATCCGCCACTCTATCGGTCAGCGCATTGATAAGCCCGCGCAACGATTCGATAAGCCTATTCAGCGTTCCCATATCTTGCAACGTTCCTGTCCGGTCGCGCAGCGCCCCCACTTGCTCTTCAAACTCGTCTAGCCCATCGCCTACGGGCGTGGACACGCCGGTTGCGGTAGGTGTGAGCGTAGGGGCGGGTTCGCCCGTAACCGACGTACTTGTGGGCGTCGGTGTAGGGTCGTCTGTTGCCCAAACGCCCGTGGGCGTAGGCGTAAACGTGGGTGTATCCGTGGGCGTAGCAGTGGGCGGCGTTCCTGTTACCGTCGGCGTGGCGGTAGGCGGCGTGCCGGTCACCGTAGGCGTGTTAGTCGGCGTAGGCGTATCGGTAGCCGTGGGCGTTCCCGTGGGCGTGCCGGTCGGGGCGGGCGTAGATGCGGTCGGAGGCGTTGATTGTCCGTCGTTGTTATTCCCCCAGCACACTGCAGCGCCATCTGCGCGCAGTCCGCAGGTATGATACGCGCCGGCGCTTATAGAAGTGAAAGTCTCGCCGGAAGGCGGCGTCCGCTGGACAGAGGCATCGCCCCAGCACACCGCCTCGCCGTTGGCGCGCAGTCCGCAAGTATGATGCGCGCCGGCGCTTATGGACGAAAATGCGCCCGACGGCAGCGATGACTGCCCCCAGTAGTTAAGACCCCAGCACACTGCAGCGCCGTTCTTTCGCAGTCCGCAGGTATGCCAATGACCAACGCTTATGGACGAAAATGCGCCCGACGGCGGCGAAGCCTGACCGTCGTAGTTAAATCCCCAGCATGCCGCCGCGCCATCCGAGCGAAGACCGCAGGTGTGATACGAGCCGGCGCTTATGGACGCGAATGCGCCCGACGGCGCTGTTGACTGACCATATGTGTTACGCCCCCAGCACACCGCTGCGCCGTCCGCGCGTAGTCCGCAAGTATGATCCCGCCCGGCGCTTATGGACGCGAACGCGCCCGACGGCGCTGTTGACTGACCATATCCGTTTGATCCCCAACACACTGCGGTACCATCCGCGCGAAGTCCGCAGGTATGCCATCCACCGGCGCTTACGGATGCGAAGGTTTCATCCACCGGCGTCGTTGATTGACCGTATCTGTTATACCCCCAGCACACCACGGCGCCGTTGGGGCGCAGTCCGCAAGTATGATCCGTGCCGGCGCTTACGGCGCTGAATGTCATTGGGCGGGGTGTGGGAGTGGTGGTGATGGCCTGCACGCGCGCGCTATTCGAGTTGGGCAGCAGGATGAGCAGCATAAGCGCCGCCGCTGTGAGGGCGGTGAGGAAGTAGAGCGCGGGTTTAGAATTGAATGTGGCAAATCGCATATCGGCTCTTCTCACATATCACATAGTAGTTTGTTGATTGTTGGGGGCTATTATACACTAAGAACTATGCAAGGTAGAGTAGCAGGCAGAGAGTTTCAAACTAATAACGCCGCAAGATAAAAATATCTTTTGCTGCAAAGTGTGGACATAGCGCGTTTCATTGGCTATAATTGTTTCGTCAGCGACGACCGCGCGGTTTAAGAGCCGCCCCGATTGCGGGCGCAACCTTAAGCCGTGGGCGGGCCGAGGTGGTGGAATTGGTAGACACGCAGCGTTGAGGGCGCTGTGGCCGCAAGGCTGTAGGAGTTCGAGTCTCCTCCTCGGCACCAAAGCGTTATAACTCTTATAACTCAAGGCGACGTAGCCAAGTGGTTAAGGCGGGGGTCTGCAAAACCCCTATCGGCGGTTCGAATCCGCCCGTCGCCTCCAGCATATATTCCAAAGCCCGCATGCAAGCGTAAGCATCGCGGGCTTTGCCTTTAATCCGCCCTTTCCCACCTGCCCGCCCACCTCGCGTTCAAAGATCAGGACGGATACGGATGGCTATCGAATCTTTCTCGCCCGCGGTGCATCCGCCGGGCTTTCGCGCGCCAACGCCCCGCTTTCCCGCCATCGATTTGCCCCGCCCGCCATCGTCCCGCTATGCGTATGCGCGCATTTTGCTATAATGGCGTAGGCTCGCATCAAAACTCTAACTCAATCAATAGCAAAGGCGGATACAATCGTGGCAGACAGCGTAGCATCGGCAGCGGCATCCGTAGATTTGGACGCGCTCACATCGTTGGCAAAGCGGCGCGGCTTTATATTTCAAAGCAGCGAAATTTACGGCGGCATTGCCAGCACTTGGGACTACGGACCGCTGGGCGTGGAACTCAAGCGCAACATCAAGGACGCATGGTGGCGCAATTTCGTATGGGAGCGCGACGATATGGTTGGGCTGGACTCGTCCATCCTGATGCACCCCGAAGTGTGGCGCGCAAGCGGCCATGTGGACAGCTTCACCGATCCGCTTGTGGACTGCCACGAATGCAATCAGCGTTGGCGCGAAGATCAGCTCGCCGAGCGCAAATGCCCCGACTGCGGCGGCGAACTCACCGCCGCCCGCAATTTCAACCTGATGTTCAAGACTTTCGTCGGCCCAGTCGAGGATGATGCGTCCGTGGCGTATCTCAGGCCCGAAACCGCGCAGGGCATATTCGTCAACTTCGACAATGTGCTCAACTCATCGCGCAAGCGGCTGCCATTCGGCATTGCCCAAATCGGCAAGGCGTTCCGCAACGAAATCACCACCGGCGGCTTCATCTTTCGCACGCGCGAGTTCGAGATGATGGAGATCGAGTATTTCGTGGAGCCGGGCGAAGACGAGCGCATTCACGAGCAGTGGATAAAAGACTGCCTGCAATGGTACACCGACCTCGGCGTCAGCCGCGACCGCCTGCGCGTGCGCGCCCACGACGCCGACGAACTATCGCACTACTCCAAGGCGACCTACGATGTGGAGTATCTGTTCCCGTGGGGTTGGGGCGAAATACAGGGCATCGCCAATCGCACCGACTTCGACCTGAAGGCGCACTCGGAGCGCAGCGGGCATTCGCTCACATACTTCGATCAGGCTGCCAAGAAGCGCTTTACGCCCTATGTAGTGGAGCCGTCCGCCGGAGTCGACCGCGCCGCGATGACCTTCCTGGTGGACGCCTACACCGAAGAGGAAGCGCCCACGGCGGACGGCGGCGTTCAAAAGCGCGTGCTACTCAAGCTGCATCCCGCGATTGCGCCCGTCAAGGTGGCGGTGCTGCCGCTCAGCCGCAACCAACGGCTTGCGCCGCTGGCAAGAGATGTATATGACAAGGTGAGGCGATCCGGCGCGGCCGGTGGCTTCGTTCAGTACGACGACGCCCAAAGCATCGGCAGACGCTACCGTCGCCAGGATGAGATTGGCACGCCGCTGTGCGTTACCGTGGACTTCGACTCGCTGGACGACAACGCCGTTACCATACGCGAGCGCGACACGATGGCGCAAACGCGCGTCCCCATCGCCGAACTGCCCGCCGAAATCGGCGGCCGGCTTGCGCTGTAGGCGCAGTGGGAACGGACTGAGCGGCGGCGCGCGGATACGGCGCGCATTATCCCAACCATCCCAAGCCATCCCCAAGCCCCCAAGAAAGGCGCTCCCCATATGCGAATACTCCACTTCGCAGATCTGCACATTGGCGTTGAGAACTACGGCAGGGTGGATCCCGCCACGGGGCTATCCTCGCGCTTGGGCGATTTCCTGTATACCTACGATGAGCTTGTGGACTACGCCATAGACACGCAGGTCGACCTTGCGCTTTTCTGCGGCGACGCCTATAAGAGCCGCGATCCGTCCCAAACGCATCAGCGCGAATTCGCCAAGCGCATCGCCCGCCTATCCGCCGCCGGCATTCCCACATTCCTGCTTGTGGGCAATCACGATACGCCGCAGGTGATAGCGCAGGCAACGGCGCTAGAAATCTTCCCTACGCTGAATGTCCGCAATGTCTATATCGGCGATAGACTGAATACCTATCTGGTCGAAACGAAAGACGGGCCGCTGCAGGTGGTGGCAGTGCCTTGGATTAAGCGCAGCGAGTTTCTTGCAAGCGCCGAAGCCGCCCGTATGGATCACAATCAGATTAACGAAGCCATCGAGCGCAGCATCTCCAACGCCCTCAGATTGCACGCCGACAGCCTCGACAGCGCTATCCCCGCCGTGCTTGCGGGACATATCACCATCAGCCAATCAAAGCTTGCGTCGGAGCAGTCCATGATGCTTGGACACGACCATGTATTGCTCAACAGCAGCGTGGCGCTGCCGGAGTTCGACTATGTAGCGCTGGGGCATATCCACCGCCACCAAATCCTGAGCCAGGATCCGTATGTGGTGTACGCCGGCAGCCTTCAGCGCGTTGACTTCGGCGAAGAGCGCGACGACAAGGGCTTCTGCATAGTAGAGATCGACGCCGCCCAACCGCGCGGCTCGCGTTTGCGCCACTTCGAGTTCGTCAAGAGCAGCGCGCGCAGATTCGTTACCGTCGCCGTCAAACTCGCCGCCGGGGACGACGACCCTACGGCAACCGTCATCAAGCGAATTCAGGCCGAACCGATAGAAGGCGCAATAGTACGTCTGCAGCTGACGCTGCCCGCCGAACTGGAAGGGCATATCAGGGAAGCCGATATTCGACAGGCGCTCGGCAATGCGCATCACATCGCATCGATATCCAAGAATGTGCTGGACAGACCCAGAACGCGGCTAGGCGATGCGGAAACTACGGGCATTTCGCCAAAGCAGGCGCTGCAACTCTACTTCGAGACGCGCAATGTGCCGGAAGAGCGCGCCGCTCTGCTTATGCAGCACGCCGAAAGCCTGATTGACGAACAAGCCTGAACGAACTTGCGTATGAGCGCCACGCGAACCGCCGTGCGTTAATACGCATCTAAATCATAGAATTAAGATACGATAATATGCGCCAACGCTTATACTGACTTGGAGGACTTTCGTGTACGGACTAGCGGCATCTGCAAAGCATATCGCGGGCGGGCTGCCCGGCGGCGCATTGGCGCGCGCAATCCTGTTGTGCATAGCGCTAACGCTGGCAATGGCGTGCGGCGCGCAGAACGAAGCTGTGCCCGACGTTTCGCTCGCGCTCTACGGCACGGAAACCCGCGCGGACGGCGAAACTCTGCGTATATCCGACTTGGAAGGCAAGCCGATAGTGATGAACTTCTGGTTCCCGTCATGCCCGCCCTGCGTTGCGGAAATGCCTGACCTAGAAAGGGTATATCAGAAGCATAAGGCGGATGGCGTGGAGTTCATCGGCGTGCAACTCGTCGGGCTTGACACGGTTGAGGATGGCAAGCGGTTCGTCAGCGATATGGGCATCACCTACCCCGTGGGAGCGGACGAAGACGGCGGCATCGTGCAGGCGTATGGCATCACCGGCTTTCCCACAACCGTGTTCATTGACCGCAATCAGGGCATCGCGCGCAAGTGGTCGGGCGTGCTGAATGAGGAGAAGTTGGAAGAGCTGGTCGCCGAAATTCTGAACTAGCGCACGCCGCGCGCCGCCGACTATCCAATCCGATGAGCCTATCCGAAGCCTTTCTGCTAATCGTTAGATGGCTGCATCTCGTATCCGCCGCCGCGTGGGTAGGCGGCAGCATATTCTACCTGGTCGTGTTGCGCCCCGCGCAACGCCGATCGTCTAACCCCTCAAGTGTTCTCAGGGGCGCGGCAACCGAGTTTCGCGCGCTTGTGGACACCTGCATCTATGTGCTGATTGCGACCGGCATCATCCTGACGCTGAACCGCCTCACGCCGGGCGTAGTGGGCGCGCCGTATGTGATTGCGCTAGGCGCAAAAATCGCGCTGTCCGTCTGGATGTTCACGCTGGCTTGGTCGCGGCGGCGGCGAACCCCGGGTTCGGACGCATCCCGCAACGCAGAAGCGCCCGCCGAAACTAGGCTGAGCAAGACACTGCGCGCCGTATCGGGATACAACGCGCTGGTGATACTTGGGCTAATCGTGTTCCTCATCTCCGACCTGCTCAAGGTTCTGTATGAGATGGCGCTGAGATAGTAATGAGATAGCCCCGCCCTACATCCTGCCCAAGCCGATGGGTTACAATGCCCTGCATATTCGTATCGGAGGATGCCCTATGAGACGCCAACTTATGGACATTCTGGTATGCCCTGAGTGCCGCTCCGAACTGAGCCTATCGGTTGCCGAAGAGCGGGACGACGAGATTGTCAGCGGCAGCCTAAAATGCCAATCGTGCGGCAAGACATATCCCATAGAAGACACCATCCCGAATATGCTGCCGCCGTCCCTCAGGGATTAGCAGAGATTAGGCGGGGATTGGCGATAGCATTTCCCCACGGATCTACGCCCGCCAAGCCACCGCCTCGATAGCGTCGGACTGCGGCCATAGCCGCTCCAGCATATCGCGCACGGATTCGCCGCTTATGGGATGCGTCAGCTGTGGCGCAATGTCCGCCAACGGCTTCAGCACGAAAAGCCTTTCGCCGATGCGCGGATGCGGCACGGTCAACGGCGGCGTG
Source organism: Dehalococcoidia bacterium (assembly GCA_965204605.1). GTDB lineage: Bacteria > Chloroflexota > Dehalococcoidia > Lucifugimonadales > JADFKI01 > Bin90. The sequence goes on along the minus strand of OZ241999.1, from coordinate 1,711,186 downwards.
TCGACCACCAATCGGTTGTAGAACAGGATGTCAATGTCCAACACGCGCGGCGCGTTGCGAAATGTGCGCTGACGCCCTATTGCCGCTTCCACCGCCAGCAGCCTCGCCATAAGTTCGTATGGGTCGAGCGGCGTCCACAGACGGCATGCGGCGTTGTAGAACGCAGGCTGATTTCGGAAGCCCTGAGGCGCCGTTCTGTACAGCGACGATGTCCGAATATCGCGCGCGAATTGGCGCATCATATCCAGGGCGGCGCGCAGATTTTCGGCGGAGTCTCCCAGATTGCTGCCCAGTCCCAGATACGCCTCATTCAGCATCGGGCATACGCCAGCCGCGCACAATCGCATCGCTCATCCGCGCCACGCGCGCCATCTGCGCTACATCATGCACGCGCACAATGTCCGCGCCGCCCGCTATGGACAGCGCAACCGTCGCCGCGGTGCCTTCGACGCGCTGATCTATCGGCAGATCCAGCACATAGCCGATAGTGGATTTGCGCGACATCCCCACCAGCAACGGCGCATCCAGCGCGCCAAACTCGCCCAACCGTCGCATAATCTCAAGGTTGTGCTCAGGCGTTTTGCCGAAGCCTATGCCCGGATCGAGGATGATGTTCTCGCGCTTGACGCCCGCCGCCACCGCATCGTCCGCCATTCGGCGCAGCATGGCTACGACGTCCTGCGCAACATCGGCGTAGCGCGTGTGCGTCTGATTGTGCATCAAAACCACCGCCACGCCCGCATCGGCTGCCACGCGCGCCATATCCGCATCGCGCCGAAAGCCCCAAACATCGTTTATCATCGCCGCGCCCGCCTCAACCGCCCTTTGCGCCACCGCCGCCTTGTAGGTGTCCACGCTGACGGGTATTTCAAGCGCAGACGCCAGCGCCTCGATCACCGGAATTACGCGCTCCAGCTCCACCGCTTCAGGGACGGGCACAGCGCCGTCGTACACCGACGACGGGCGGGTGGATTCGCCGCCCACATCCACAATATCGGCGCCCTCATCCTGAAAGCGCAGCGCCTGCTCAACGGCGGCGTCAACATTGCGCCCCAACCCGTCGCCGGAGAACGAATCGGGCGTAACATTGATGATGCCCATAACAAAGGTGCGCTCCCCCCAGAGAAAGCGGCGCTTGCCTATATCAATGGGAATCAGAGGTGAACGCCCTGCCAATCCCATCCGGGAGGCATCAGATCCGACGCCCAATCCTGTATCAAATCCTGAATATCTTGTCATTTGTGGCTGGTATCTGATACCTTTTGATGAATACGGACGGTTCGGCGTATTCCCCGAACCTCATGCCTTGCCATTATAGCCAAAGGGACTTTGGGTTTCATAGATATGGCAGTTCGCAGAAAAGTGGATGACGCGCTTGACCATCTCAATGAGATGCGCCAAGAGGGGCGGCTCGGCGGCGGCGAGCGGCGGCTCGAAGGGCAGCGTCAGCGCGGCAAACTCACCGCGCGCGAGCGCATCGATGCGCTGTTCGACGCCGGGACATTCGAAGAACTCGACGCATTCGCGCAGCATCGCATCGCCGAATTCGGCTTGGCAGACCAAAAGACGCTCGGCGACGCGGTGGTTACGGGCTACGGCAAGGTCAACGGGCGGCTGACGTTCGCCTATTCGCAAGACTTCACCGTGCTGGGCGGCTCGCTGTCCGAAGTGGTTGGGCAGAAGATTTGCAAGGCGATGGATCTTGCGATGAACAGCGGCGCGCCTATGGTAGGGCTCATAGACTCAGGCGGCGCGCGCATACAGGAAGGCGTGCTCAGCCTCGCCGGCTACGCCGATATATTCCTGCGAAATGTGCGCTCGTCCGGCGTCATCCCGCAGATTTCGGTTATCCTGGGTCCCGCTGCCGGCGGCGCTACTTACTCGCCCGCGCTCACCGACTTCATCTTTATGGTCAAGCGCATCGGGCAGATGTACATCACCGGCCCCGACGTCATCAAGGCGGTTACCGGCGAAGAGATAACGCATGAGCGGCTTGGTGGCGCTAACAGCCACGCATCCCGAAGCGGCGTAGCCCATTTCGCGCTTGACTCCGAAGAGATCTGCTTTCAACAGATACGCCGCCTGCTGGGCTTTCTGCCGCAGAACAATATGGAAGACCCGCCGCGCGCCGATACGCCCGACGACCCGCATCGGCGCGACGAATCGCTGCTGCATATCGTCCCGGACAACCCCAACGCCCCTTACGATATGCTGGAAATCATCCAACGCATCGTAGATGACGCCGACTTTATGGCGGTACATGAGGTATTCGCGCGCAACATCATCGTGGGCTTCGCGCGCATGGACGGCAAGCCGGTGGGCATCGTGGCGCAGCAACCGCGGCAGGTGGCGGGCGTTTTGGACATCAACGCATCCGTCAAGGCGGCGCGCTTTGTGCGCTTCTGCGACGCTTTCAACATCCCGCTCATAACATTTGTGGACGTGCCCGGCTTTATGCCCGGCACAAACCAAGAGTACGGCGGCATAATACGGCACGGCGCAAAGCTCATATTCGCCTACGCCGAAGCCACCGTGCCAAAGATAAGCGTGCTTACCCGCAAGGCATACGGCGGCGCTTACATCGTGATGAGCAGCAAGGGCTTGCGCGGCGACATCAACTTCGCCTGGCCCACCGCCGAAATCGCGGTTATGGGACCCGAGGGCGCGGTCAACATCATACACAGAGGCGAAATTCAGGCGGCGGACGAGCCTGACGAAATGCGCGCCCGGCTCATCCAAGACTATCGCGACCGCCTGGTCAACCCTTACATAGCGGCGGCGCACGGCTTGATAGACGATGTGATCGACCCGGCGGACACCAGGGCAAAGATAATTGGCGCTTTGGATATGCTGGCGAACAAGCGCGAAACGCTGCCGCAGCGCAAGCACGGGAGCATACCGCTCTGACGCAAGCCAACGGACTCGAGTCCCGGCGCATCGCCGCTATCGCCGCCGCGGTTCGGGCGTATATGAGCGATGAGCGGCAAGCCGTCGACCGGCCGGCCGCGGAGCGCATCGACGGCCGCATAAGCGCGTGGCGGCTGCAGGCGATTGAGCGCGGCGGCGCATTCGCGGCGCGAAACCAAACTTGGACAGGCAGAGACAAGGCAAAGCGAATAGGCTAGAACAATGGCTGCCAATCCCGTCAAGATAACCGACACCACGCTGAGAGACGGCCACCAAAGCCTTATGGCAACGAGGCTGCGCATGGACGATATGACGCCCATCGCCGCCGCAATGGACGCCGTGGGCTTTGACGCAATGGAGGTCTGGGGCGGCGCTACATTCGACGCCGCAACCCGCTTCCTTGGCGAAGATCCGTGGGAGCGCCTACGCGCGTTCAAGGCGCTAATCCCCAACACGCCGCTCTCTATGCTGCTGCGCGGGCAATCGCTTGTGGGCTACCGCACATACGCAAACGATGTAGTGGATGCTTTCGTGCAGCAAGCCGCCGATGTGGGCATAGACATATTCCGCGTCTTCGATGCGCTCAACGATCCGGTCAATCTCGACAGAGCGGCGCAAGCCGTCAAGCGCAGCGGCAAGCATCTGCAGCTTACCATCTGCTACTCCGTAACCGAAGAGGGCAGACTCGGCGGGGCGTACTACAACCTTGATTACTATCTAGGCAATGCAAAGCGGCTTGAAAACATGGGCGCGGACAGCATTTGCATCAAAGATATGGGCGGCTTGCTTGCGCCCTACGACGCCTACGAACTGGTCAGCGCGCTGAAAGACGCCGTGGGCGTACCGCTGCAGCTCCACTGCCACTACACAAGCGGCATGGCGTCTATGAGCGCGCTCAAGGCGATCGAGGCGGGCGTTGACGGCGTGGACACCTGCATTGCGCCCCTGGCGCTCCGCACCGCGCAGCCCGCCATAGAGCCGCTGCTGTTCGCATTGCGCGGCGGCGAGCGCGATCCCGCGCTTGACTTGGACAAAATTCTGGAAATCGGGGACTACTTCGAGGGCGTTCTGCCCAAGTATCGGCAATACCTAGAAACGCCGCGCACCGCCGTCATAGACGCCCGCGTGCTTAACCACCAAATCCCCGGCGGAATGATGAGCAATCTGGTCTCTCAGCTGCGCGAAGCGGGCGCGCTCGACAGGCTTGACGAAGTGCTGGCCGAAATACCGCGCACGCGCAAAGATTTGGGCTATCCGCCGCTTGTAACGCCGATGAGCCAAATGACGGGCGCGCAGGCGGTCAACAATGTGCTGTTCGGGCGCTATGCGATGATTACGGGCGCAGTGCGGGAATACGCTGCGGGGATGTACGGCGCGCCGCCCGCCGCCATCGACGGCGAACTTGCGGACAAGGCGCTCTCCGACGTGCAAGCGCGCATCCAAGGCAACCCGGCCGATACGCTTGCGCCTGAGATGGACGCCGCGCGCGATGCCGTCGCCGCCATCACATCCGCTATCGAGGACGTCCTCACCTACGCGCTATACCCTGCCACCGGGCTCAATTTCCTGCGCATCAAGCACGGCTTGGATGAGATGCCGGACGATATGAAGCCCGAACCGCCCGAAAGTGCCGCCGAACCTGTGCAAGCCGCGCCCGCGCCCGTCGACGCCCCGCCGCCAAGCCAGAATGCGCGCAGTTTCAACGTCTATGTCGGCGGAGATCTGTTTGAGGTTACGGTCGACCCGATAGCCGCCGCCGGCGCTGTGATCGTTGCGCCCGCCCCGGCAACAGCGCCGTCCAGGGCGCGCGCCGCCGCATCCCCGGCAGCCACGCAAGCCGCAGCACCCTCGCCGCAGCCCGCAGCCGCGGATCTGGCCGCAAACGATACGCTTGTTGCCGCGCCTATACCGGGCGTGGTGCTGCGCTATGAAGTTGAGGTTGGGCAAACCGTCGCTGAAGGCGATGCCGTCGTTGTGCTGGAAGCTATGAAAATGGAAAATACTCTGCCGTCGCCCGTAAGCGGAACCGTCAAGGCGCTGCTGGCGGACTTGGGCGCAACCGTCGCCAAAGACGCCCCGCTCGCCGTAATATCCGCATAACCTATTCACGCAAACCTATCATTCCCCTAACCCAAAGGAGGACATCATGGGCAACGCGCAAGCAATCGATGCCGCAAAGGAGCATTTCGGCGAGGTTTTACAACAACAGCTGGAGCGCGTCGATCGGCTAAAACAGGAAGGCGACTGGCTGGATTATTCCACCGTCAGCCCAATCGTCATAGGAATGCTCGGCGGCGACGGCATCGGCCCCACCATCAGCGCCGAAACGCAGACGATTTTGGAATATCTGCTGCGCGACGAAGTGGCGTCCGGCAAGGTCGAATTCAAGGTCATCGAAGGGCTTACCATAGAGAACCGCGCCGCCAAGATGCAGTCCATTCCCGACGACGTGCTGTCGGAAATCAAGCAGTGCCATGTAACCCTCAAGGGGCCTACGCACACACCCGAACAGGGGGATGGCTGGCCCAACATCGAGAGCGCGAATGTGTCTATGCGAAAAGAGCTTGACCTGTTCGCCAATGTGCGCCCCGTGCGCGTCCCCAACCAGGGCATCGACTGGACATTCTTCCGCGAGAACACTGAGGATATGTACGCCGTGGGCAGCCAGGGAATCAATGTGTCCGACGACCTCGCGATTGACTTTCGCGTCATCACCACGCAAGGCTCCGAGCGCATCATAGACGCCGCATTCGCGCACGCCCAGCGCACCGGCAGAAGCCGCGTTACCATCGTTACCAAGGCGAACATCGTTAAGACCACCGACGGCAAGTTCCTGGACATCGCCGGCAAGATAGGCGAGCGCTATCCTGGCATAGAGTGGGATGGCTGGTACATCGACATTATGACCGCCGCGCTCATAAATCCGGCGCGCCAAAAAGACTTTCAGGTGCTGGCGCTGCCCAACCTGTACGGCGACATCCTCACCGATGAGGCGGCGCAGATTCAGGGCGGCGTAGGCACGGCGGGCAGCGCCAACATCGGCAAGCGGCACGCCATGTTCGAGGCGATACACGGCAGCGCGCCGCGCATGGTGGAGACCGGCAGAGCGCAGTTCGCAGACCCCAGCTCGCTGGTGCGCGCCGGCGCGATGATGCTGGAACACATCGGCTTCGAGGATCTCGGCGGCAGGCTCCACAAGGCGCTGGACATATGCGGCCAATATGAGCGCAAGATGGTGATGACCGGCCGCGACACCGGCGTTACCGGCGCCGAATTCGGCGAATACATAATGCAGACCGTCGAAGACCCCAATGTGGAGGCGCGCTGGAACGAGTATGTAGCGGCAGAGTAGCCACGCAGGATTTCAAGCATGCGCGCGCCGTTTCAAGGCAACTTTCAGCATGCGGGAAGCAATCCCGCTTGGTTAGACGAGAAAGATCCGCGCCGCTCCGACTTCTCAGAGCGCGAAGCGGTTCTTGACCTGCGGCTTTGCGATTTTGTACAAGTTCCGGCCGCGCTGTGGTGCGCGATCTTCCTGCTGCTTGCGAAAAACAACGGCAGCGAATGCGAATTCCTGGCGCCTGAGAACGCGGGAGTTTGCAGCTACCTGAAATCCATAGGGTTGTTCCAAATCCTGCAAGAAAACGGCGTAAGAGTCGATTATAGGAGAGTTGCCGAAACCCAATCGCGTGGGTTGATTCTTCCGATAACTCGATTTGATGACGAATATCAGGTTGGGGAGATGGCAGACAAAGCTCTCGATACGCTGCAAATGTCCGGGTTGGGAGCGTCCAACATATACTCAGTTGTGAGTGAAACATTCGGCGAATTGGCAATGAACGCAGTACAACATGCTCAATCACCGATAGGCGCTTACGGCGTTATTCAGTTCCATAAATCCGAAAGCGGCGAAGAAAGGTTCGTCTGCGGCGTCGCGGACGCAGGTATTGGAATTAGGCATTCGCTGGAACAAAACCCCATACACAAAGAAGTTGTCCAACACGATTGGTTGGCAATCAAGCACGCTTTGAGGGAACAAGTCAGCGGCACCGGCGACTCTTATCGCGGATTCGGGCTTTTCAGCGTTGCCGAAGATACACTCAACAACCCGGGACAGCGATTTATAATTCATTCGGGGATCGGTTCGCTAGAGATAGCTGAAGATTTGGAAAGCGCGCCATGGCGGACAAGTCTGTTCCCCGGAACATTGGCTTATGTCTCCATCCCTGCGTAAGGAAGTGCGTATGGAACTGAATCTACAAAAACTGCTCAACAAGCGCATGCTGGTTACACGGCAAACGGCTAGAGACATCGCGCCCGAAGTACATAACGCCTTGCTCAAGGGCGATGGTCCGCTTGTGTTGGATTGCAGCGATGTAGCCGGAATTTCGCCGTCGTTTCTGAGCGAGGCCATCTTAGTCGTAGAAGACTGCGCTCAGAAAATTAGCGAACCCTCATTCCGCGTCGTTATGGAAAACCCTCCTACCAAACTATCCCGCAAATTCGTTGCGCTGGGCAAGGCGCACGGCGTAGATATTCGAGAGGGCGAAGGGAAAACCTGGATAATCACGAAGTCAGGAGTTTGACCGCATATGCGAAGCAAAGTAACGGTTGTGGGCGCGGGCAACGTCGGGGCGACTACCGCTCAGCGCATTTTCGATAAGGGATACGCCGACGTCGTACTCGTCGACATCGTGGAAGGGCTGCCGCAGGGCAAGGCGCTCGACATACTGGAATCGGGGCCGGCGCTGGGATCCGACGCATCCATCATCGGCAGCAACGGCTACGATGAGACCGCCGGCTCCGACATCGTGGTCATCACATCGGGCGTGGCGCGCAGACCGGGCATGAGCCGCGACGACCTGCTGCTCACCAATATGCGCATCGTCAGCAGCGTGGTGGAAGAGGTCGCCAAGCGCTCCCCCGACTGCGTCATCCTGCCCGTAACCAACCCGCTTGACGCCATGGCGCAGCGGGCGTATCAGGTCAGCGGCTTTCCCAAGAAGCGCGTGGTGGGAATGGCGGGCATCCTAGACACGGCGCGCTTTCGCGCATTCCTCGCCGCGGAGTTGAGCGTGTCCGTCAGTTCGGTTGAGGCGTATGTGCTTGGCGGACACGGCGATACGATGGTGCCGGTGGTGGGCAGCACGACCGTGGGCGGCATACCCGTCGCCGACCTCATCGCGGCCGACCGCCTAGCCGAAATCGTGCAGCGCACGCGCGACGGCGGCGCAGAGATAATCAACTACCTGAAGACCGGCAGCGCCTACTACGCTCCGTCTGCGTCCATCGTTCAGATGGTCGAGGCAATCTTGTTCGACAAGAACGAAATCCTGCCTTGCACCGCGCTGCTTGAAGGCGAATACGGCATATCCGACCTGTTCGTGGGCGTTCCGGTGAAGCTTGGCGGCGGCGGCGTTGTGGAAGTGATAGAGTTCGCGCTCACCGATGACGAAACGGCGGCGCTCAAGCATTCCGCCGATGCAGTGCAGGAGCTTGTGGATGTGATGGCGTCCGCCGAATAGGCGGCGGCGCTGCGCTCTCGCGGGCGCAAACCGCATTCGGACATTGGCGCGTCGGCGAGGCGGGCGATGAAGTTCCCATGGGCAAATACGCTGCTGCTTCTGCTGATAGCCGTTGAGCTTGTGAGCGGCTTCTTCGGGCTGGTGTCGGGCGATCAGGACGAGGCGGCGTTCATCCTGGCGCATCGGATAGCGGGCTGGGGCATAATCGCCGTACTCATATGGAAGGCGCGCAACATAGCGTTTTCGCTGAAGTGGCCGCGCAGTCCCGCGCCGCGCGCCGCATCGCTTATACTGCTGGCAACGCTGCTACTGACGCTGGCGCTGGGCTTCGTCTGGTCATTCGTGGGCCCCGTATCGTTCTGGCTTTTCAGCGGGATGAGCTGGCACATCTACATCGGCGGGGCGCTGCTGCCCATCCTGATATGGCATTCCGTACACCACACGCGGGGCTTCCCGTTGCGTTTCTGGGCAGACCGCCGCCTGTTCCTGCGCTTCAGCGCGCTGGCGATTGCGTCGGCGGCGCTTTGGCGCATCGGCGAAACGGCGGCGAGCGCGGGCGGGCTTAGCGGCGCAACGCGGCGGTTCACCGGCTCATACGAAGCGGCAAGCTACTCCGGCAACGCCTTCCCGCTCACATCTTGGCTCAACGACAACCCCGCGCCAATCAGCGCATCCGAATGGCGGCTGAACATCGGCGGCGCAGTGGCGAATGCGGCGCGCCTGACCTACCGCGACATCGTGCCAAGCGCCGAAATGACAGCCACGCTGGACTGCACCGGCGGTTGGCACTCGACGCAGGTGTGGCGCGGCATGCCGCTCGCCGAACTGCTGCGGGCGGCGCAGCCCACGGATGAGGCGGCGAGCGTAACAGTGCGCTCGGTTACGGGGTATTATCGCAGGTTCTCTATGGCGGAGGCGCGGGGCTATCTCATCGCTACGCAGGTGGGCGGCGAGACGCTTTCGCACGGACACGGCTTTCCCGCGCGGCTAGTGGCGTATGACAAGCGCGGCTTTGAGTGGGTGAAGTGGATAACGGATATTGAGGTGAATACAACGGGCAAATGGTTGCAACCACCGTTGCCCCTGCAGTAGCGCTGACGGCTGACATAGGCGCGCGCGATAGTGTGAATGGCGATATTGGGATTTAGGTGATATTGATGGCGACGGACGAACAGATACAGAAGGCGCTGAACCACCTGGCGTACCTGCCGGGCTGCCCCGAATGCGGCGTGCGCGTGCGCTTCGGCGACCTGGAATGCCCACGCTGCGGCGCAGATCTGTACGACGAGCTGCGCGCTTGGGCGGAGCGGCTGATCGATGATGTGTGCGAGTAGCGTCGGGCGGAAGCGTTCTGTTGCCTGAATAAACGCTAGACGGATCTGCATTCGCGCCTGGCGATCGTTTTATGGAAATACGAAACTCAGACTGCCCCAACAGCCTACCGCGTGGTCAGCGCGAATAGCGCAAGTATGGCTATCGCCGCCGCTAATGCTTGTATAACTGCCAGTAGCGGGCGGGGATGCTTGCCCGGAGCTGTTATCCCCCCAACAAGCGATAGATCCGCCGGCGCGAATGGCGCACACATGATTCGCCCCGCTGCTGATTGCAGTGAAACCGATAGCGGGGAGCGGAACGGGCGCGCGCTGATTGCCGAACTCTTCCCAAGTAGGCGTTCCGTCTCCGTCGACATCCGCCTTCAGCGCAGGATACTGGGTTGATGTGCCAAAGTCCCAGTAATCATCTATGCCGGTAGTTGGATCATTGTCTCTGTCGATGTTATCAAGGTCTGCGCGCCATGGAGCATATATGCCGGCGTAATCGGTTGGTGATTGCAATTCGGCGGTAGTCTTGCCGACAGCGCCTTGCGCAAAGACATCTCCCACGCCTGCGGACTGTCCGGATGTTTCAACATCCCAGTAACTGTTGACAACCGAACTGTCGCCTAAATGTCCAAGCAGTCCTCCGACCTCTTCAATTCCCGACACCTTGCCCACGGAGTAACTAGCGGCAATGCTACCTTTGAGACCATGCGCTCCAACCCATCCAACTAAGCCTCCGATGCCTTCATTTCCCGATACGTTGCCCACGGCGTAACTAGAGATAATACTGCCTTCATCGTTCCATCCAACCAAGCCTCCCATAACATTGTTGCCGGACACAGTACCCGTAGCAAAACTGAAAGTAATTCTGCCGCTGTTGCCTCCAACCAAGCCCCCCGCGCAGTAATTCCGCTCTGTCGCGCCTTTGATTGTCACATTGCCGGTAGCGTAGCTGGAAATGATATTTCCCGCTGTGCCACTGCCGCCAACTAGCCCGCCAAGCCAAGAGCTTCCTGACACGTCGGCGGTAGCGTAACTATGGATAATCTTCCCTCCGTTGGCGCCGGATAGCGCGCCAACTGTGCTATTTCCCGACACCATGCCTGTGACATAACTAGACGCGATAACGCCACTATTGTCACCGGTCAACGCTCCAACATTGTGTTCGCCCGTTACTTGAACGTCGAGCAGTCCTATTTGTCGAATAACGCCCGTGCTCTCGACAAATAATCCGGACGATCCGTAGTATTGTTCGTTTCCACCATAACTGCGGGTGATGAGCAGATTTGATATAGTATATTTATTGCCCTCAAGCGTAGATCTGAACGGGTTAGCAAAGGAACCTATCGCAACCCAGCCGTTCCCGTTAGCCCAATCAGCATTGATTACGCCCGACGCGTAACTCGACGAGTCTTTGAAATCGAGGTCGCGCGTCAACTCGTAGCCGTTGCAACCATTTCCGGGGCAGCCCATCTGCGCAGCTGCGTTAGGGAATGCAAGATCGTATGAGTCTGCGTCGGCTTCCGCCCATCCATCGCCGTTAAGGTCCCAGCGTATGACATTCAGCTGTTCCAACGATGAGATTTCGATGAGTCCGTCATCGTCGGAGTCATAGTCGATTGCTTGCGCGTTAGCCACATTCAGATCTGCCACGACTGTGACGAGCAAGGTTACAGCCAAGGCTATGGAGAGCAAAGCGCTGATTTTCATCTAGTCTGCCTTTGTTCATTTCGTTATGTCAGCGGTAGCCGGACATTTCATCTTTGACCTGCAGCGCGCGGTCGTATGCTTTGCTTTCGGCGATGGCGGCGATGGCGGCGTTGCGTATCCAGCCGTCTTTTTCGTTTTCGCGCCAAAGTCCGTTTAGGGTCATGCGGTTGGACTTCTTGCCATTGCATGGGCGGCAAATCAGAACGCGGTTGTCGATGTAGTTTGTGCCGCGCGGGGATGATTTTGGCTGCACATGGTCGAGTTCCATAAACTCAACCTCTAGCACGCGCCCGCAGCCGGCGCATATAACGCCGTCGGCCGACGATTGGGCGTCGGCGAGTATCGCAACCATTTCTTTATGACTGAGTTTCTGCCAGCGTTCTTTGGCACGCTGGAGTTTCAGTTTCAAGTCGGGGACGGAAATTGCGTCGTCGTCGGTGCGAATAGGCGGGGTATTTTGGTAGTGAATCTGCCCGAATGTGAGTAGATGCGATTGGCCTGATTCGGCGGCGTCGGGAACGGCAAGCCCTTCAGACTCAAGGCGGTCTAACACGGTCTTGTGCGCGCTATCCCAAATGTCTATGCCAATCCACTCGCGCCCTAAACGCTCGGCGGCGACGGGGGTTGTGGCGCAGCCGGCGAATGGGTCAAGCACGATGTCGCCGGGGTTGGAGGACGCCTTAATGATGCGCTCATAAAGCGCCAACGGCTTTTGCGTGGGGTAACCGGTGCGCTCGGCGCTGGTGCGCCCAACCATATCTATGTTCCAATAGTCCTTCATTCCAACAAGGGTGTGCCAGCCGACGTCGTCTTGGTATTCCGCGACGCCGGCGAAGCGGTAAGGCTTTAGTCCGCGATTGTAGGATTTCTCTTGCTGCGGGTTGAAGTGGTATGAACGGCTGCGTCTGTAAAACAGGATTGTATCGTGCTTTCGGCTGAAGTGGCGCTTGGGGCTTGCGCCGCCGGATTTGTAGCACCATACGATTTCGTTCAGGAAATTGTCCCTGCCGAATATGGCATCCATCAGCGTTTTGACATAGGCGTGCGCGGTATGGTCAATATGCAGATAGACGCTGCCCGTGGGTTTCAATACCCTGCGCATTTCCATCAGGCGCACGCCTAGCCAACACAGGAACGCCGCCATGTCCATCCCGGAAGCGGCTTTGGCGGCTTCGATAACGGCGTGAACGCCCGGCCAGTCGTCTTGTATTTGGTCAACCCACTCCGGATGAACGTCCTTATCCCAGTCCCATCTATCGGTGAAGCGCGCGCCTTTGGCGAGGCTGTCTGGCGTGGCGTGAAAGTCCTTGTTCTTGTTGAACGGCGGATCGGTTGCGATAAGGTCTATCGTTTCGCTGTTCATGCCTTGCAGCACGGGCAGGTTATCGCAGTGGAATAGGGTTCTGTTTTCGAAGTTGCGGTTGGATGGCATCGGATCGCTTTCTTGCGGGCGTTCTCATAGCCGGGTGGCAGATACTGCTTGCCGCGGCGCGCGCTGTGTGCGGGCCGCGGCGTTATCGTTTCGTTGGCTTGGCGTCGTCGACCCGATTTAGGGGGACGATCCGATGTCCACGGTGAGCGTGAAGTTGCCGGTGGTGGTCAGTTTGTAGGTGGTTGCCTCGACGGTGTAGCTTCCGGCGGGCAATTGTGCCCTTATGCGGGAGCCGTAGTTGCCGTTTTCGGCATCAACGTCGTCGTTTTCGTGGAGCGCTTCGCCGTTTCTGCCGGTGCCTGACAGCAGGTATAGGTAGGTGTTGCTGACGGTTTGGGATGCGAGGGAAACGGTTACATTGGCGGGGGCGTCAAGCGTGAAGGTGTAGAAGCGGGCGTAGCGGGTTCCCGCGGGGGCGTTTTCGGCGCTCGGATTTCGGGTTGAGGCGCAGTCGCTTACCCAGGAGCCGGTGAGCCATCCGATGCCAGCAATTCTTTGGATGCAAGGATCCGGTGTTGGCGTGGCGGTGGGCTCGCCCGAACCGGGCGTTGACGCGGCCGTGGGTACGGTTGTTGGGGTTGCCGTAGGTTCGGTAACGCGCACGACGGGGACGGTCGTCGCCGTGGCGGTGGGCGTGGGCGTCGAGGTTGCCGCCGGGGTCGAGCCTTCGAGCGCGGCTATCCTGCGCTCAAACGCGGCGGTTGTGGTTGCCAAGTTTGCGCGCAGATCGTTTATAACGCCCTGCAGGGTTGATATGACGCCCTCCAAGCGGGTTATCTCCTGCTGCACGGCGGGCGGGATGTCGTTAGATGCGGGCGGGTCGGACTGCCGCGTGACTTGCGTGGGTGTCAGCGTCGGGGTTGGCGCGGCGGTGACCTGCGTGGCGGTGGGTGTGGGCGTCGGCTCGACGGGGGCGTCGCCGGATGTCGGGGTGGTGTCCGGCGTAGTTTCGGGCGTGGCGCTGGGCGTGTGCGTAGGCGTTGCAGTGGGTTGGGGCGTAAGCGTGGCGGTGGGTTCGGTTGTGGGCGTGGCGGTAGGCACGGATGTAGCGGTGGGGCGCGCAGGCGGCGTATTGCTGCGCTGGCTGCCGAACTCCTGCCAGGTGGCTCTGCCGTCGCCGTTGAAGTCCGCCTTCAGCGCGGGGTATTGGTTGGATGCGCCGAAATCCCAGCGGGCGTTAGGCCAAGTCGAGTATATGCCGCTGTTAGCGGTCGGGGACTGCAGCTCGGCGGTGGTATAGCCAATGCCGCCGCCTACGCTTCCGGTCTGTCCGCTGGTCTGCGTGTCCCAGTAGCTTGTGCGGATTGTTGAAGCGGTGGCATGGCCGCTTCCTATAAGCCCGCTGGTTCGCGTCGACGTGGAGGATGAAGACACGGCGCTTGTGGAGTAGCTGCCGGTTACCGGGCCGGCATTTGTGCCTATAAGGCCGGCTACGGCGCTGCTCGATCCGCCGCTGCCGCCGACGCTTCCCTTCGAGTATGCTGAGGCTATGCTGCCTCTGTTGTTGCCCACAAGTCCGCCCAAGTAGATGCGCGGGTCGTCTGCGGACGCGGCCGAGATTCTTACGTTGATTGAAACGTCGGAATAGACTGATGAGACATTTCCGCGATTGTAGCCCAACAGCCCGCCTATCATGCTGCCTTTTCCTAGGGTGGCGGATATGGAGCCGGTGGCGTAGCTATCGGTCACAGCGCCTATGTTGTCACCTACCAGAGTTCCGAGGTCGACGTATTCGGCCGATGTACTCACATTTACCCTGACGTTTTTCAATCCCACGCCGGATATTGTGCCGGACGAACCGCCGAACAATCCCATAGGATCGGCGGCGCTGTTAAAGCCTAGGTTGGAGATGGTATAGCCGTTGCCTTTGAAGGTGGCGCTGAACCGTCTGCTGTTGTCGCCGATGGGCGTCCATTGGGCGAATGAGCTGGAGGTTAAATTCCGCGTCAGTTCATAGCCGACGCAGCCGCCAGTTGGACAGCCTAGTCTTGTCTGCGCGTTGGGGAACGCCGCGCGGTAACTTGCCACATTGGCGGCTCTGTCGGAGGCGCCGTCGCCATTGAGGTCCCAGCGGACGGCGTTCAGCTGAGCCACGGAGTTGATTTCGATGAGGCCGTCGTCGTCAGCGTCGTAATCGCCGGTTTGCGCGCCGGTTGCGTTGAACTGCGCGAGGGCTATCACCAGAACGGACGCTAGAGCCGCGGCGGCGATGAATAGGGAAATTGCACTGAAGCGGCCGCGCATATCGGCATTGTGAATAAACCGCATAGGTCATACCCTCACTTTCTAGGCGCGACGAATGGGGTAAAATTCGCCGCGCCGCCTATTAAGAATCAGCGCTTGGAGCGCGTCCCTGCGAAAGATCGAGGATGCGCTAGGCATAGGCACATTAGGGGGATACGCCTATTGTGGACAGCATTTCGCGGGTGGATACGATGTGCTTGTTGAGGCGCATTGCGGCGGGGTCGATGCCGAGTGCCAGCCCTATCATTTGGGGCAGGTGCAGTATCGGCAGGTCTATGGGCTGTCGCGCCGCCTTTGCCGCTTCAGGCTGGTAGCCGTCTAGGTTGAGGTGGCAGAGCGGGCAGGGCGTGACCATTGCGTCGGCGCCCTTGCCCTTGGCGTCCAAGGTGTGATTGGACACCATTTTCATTGAGTTGGGCTGATTGATGGTGAGTATGGGAAAGCCGCAGCACAGCGTCTTGCCGGGGAAGTCAACTACGGTTGCGCCAAGCGCTTCGATGACCTGCTCTAGGGCGTCGGAGCGTCCCGGGTTTTCGGCGAAGCCCAGCGCCGAGCTTGGGCGCACAAGGTAGCAGCCGTAGAACGGGGCGGCTTTGAAGCCGGTCAGCGGTCGGGCGACCAAGGACTTGAGCTTGTCTATGCCCACTTCTTCCACGATTATCCAGAGCAGATGCTTGGGATCGGCGCTGCCTTTGTATTCCAAGCCCTCTTCTGCGAGGTCTGCGTTGACTTGCGCCAAGTAGTCGGCGTCGGCGGTGAGGCGCTGATTGGCTTGGGACATGACGCCTTGGCAAGTGCTGCATATGGTCAGCAGGGGCAGTCCGGAGCGTTCAGCGAGCGCGAAGTTGCGCGCGTTGAGCGTATCGCCGAGGCGGCGGTTCTTTTCTTGCAGCACGCCGGCGCCGGTGCAGGATGCGCTTCGCATCGGCTCTGCGTCAAGCTCAATGCCGAGCATGCGGCAGACTTCAATGGTGGAGTTGTAGAGTTCGGGGGCGGCGCCCTGCGCCACGCATCCCGGATAAAAGGCGTACTTCATGCTTTTTCAACCTTTGAGTTGTGAAAAGTGGGTAAGTCGGCTGGCAACGCGGATGCGCGCGAAAGCGTCGGGGGCGGCGTCAGCTGCCGTCAATCTTCTCGAAGATGCGGCGCACATTGTCAGCACCGGGGCGCGGCTTGTGGCGCAGCGGCGGCACTTTGCCCGCCTTGAAAGAGCGCGCGGCGACCGGTATGAGTTTGACCAGTTCTTTGAAGTTGGTCTTGCCGTAGGTGTTGACAACGAGTTGGGTTTCGTCGAGCCAGCCGCTATGCTCCACGGATTTGGCGAATGCTTCGGCGTGGCGCGCGCCGTAGGTGTTGGTGTAGCCCGCCTCTATCGCCTTGTCGCGCAGCGCCATTATGCGATCCATAGGCGCAACGCCCTTAGGGCAGACTTCGACGCACTGCATACAACGGGTGCAGTCCCATATGCCGCCGTATTCGTTCAGGCTGCCAAGCCGCGCTTCGTCGGCGTCGTCGCGCGGGTCGGCCACGAAGCGGTATGATTTCGCGAGCGCCGCGGGGCCCACAAAGTTCTTGTCCACTTCCAGCGATGTACAATCTGAGACGCAAGCGCCGCACATTATGCAGCTCATCACGCCCGCCAGATGCACCATATCTTCGTTGGGCGCTATGTATTCGGCTTCGGGTTCGGGGCCGTCGTGCTGGATCCAAGGCTGAACCGCGCGCACCTTGTCCCAATGGATCGCCATATCGGTTACGAGGTCTTTGACCACCGGCATATTGCCCATCGGCTCGACGGATATGGGGGCGTCGCCGCGCATTGCGTCCACGATTTTGGTGTTGCACGCAAGCCCCGCCTGTCCGTTGATGCGCATCCCGCAGGAGCCGCATATGGCGCTGCGGCAGGAGCATCTCAGAGTCAGAGTGCCGTCCATCTCTTCGCGGATGCGTATCAGTCCGTCGAGCACGGTGGATGAGTCGTCCATATCCAGCGTGTATGTCTGAAAATGCGGGGCGGCGTTGTTCGCTTCGGGGTCGAAGCGCTTTACGCTAAAGGTTACTTGCATTGCCTTTGCCTTATTCTGCTTGACGCCGGCGCGCGCTAGTAGCTTCGCACCTGCGGTTCCCAATCAGTAATCACCACCGGCATATAGTCCACTTGCGGGCCGTCTTCGGTGTGGCGCACTAGGATATGCCGCAGCCAGTTGTCGTCGTCTCTGTCGGGCGCATCGATTCGGGTGTGCGCACCCCTGCTCTCTTTGCGCTCTATGGCCGAAAGCGCGACCGCTTCGGCGCAGTCGAGCATAAAGCCGAGTTCAAGCGTGAACAGCAGGTTGGTATTGAAAGTCTTGCCCTTGTCTGCTACCGCCACGCGGTTGTAGCGCTCGCGCAGTCCGCGCAGGTCTTGCAGCGCCGATTCCATTCCGTTTTGTTCGCGGAACACGGCGAGATGCTGGTTCATCGTATCACCCATTTCGCGCCGAATCGCGCCGAACATTTCGCCGTCTGAGTCGTTGTCGAGCAGGCGTTGGATATTGCGGCGGTCGGCGTCGGCGGACGCGTCGGATACGATGGCGCTGTGCGATTTCGTCTTTGCGGCCTCGGCGGCGTGTTCGCCGGATCGACGGCCGAACACCAGCGTATCCAGCAGCGAGTTCGCGCCCAGGCGGTTGCCGCCGTGTACGCTGACGCACGCCGCTTCGCCCGCGGCGTAAAGCCCTGCAATCTGCGTCTGTCCATCCACATCCGTTTTGACGCCGCCCATCTGATAGTGCATGCCGGGACGTATGGGGATGGGTTCGTAGAGCAGGTCGACGTTGGCGAAGTCGCGCCCTATTTCGCGTATCTGACTAAGGCGCTCGTTGATGACGCGCTCGCCTAGGTGGCGCACGTCCAGCATCACGCAACCGTCGATGCCTCTGCCTTCGTTGATTTCGGTCTGTTCGGCGCGGGACACAACATCGCGGGATGCGAGTTCCATCATATTGGGGGCGTATCGCTTCATAAAGCGCTCGCCTTCGGAGTTGAGCAGATAAGCGCCTTCGCCTCTTGCGCCTTCGGTAATCAGCACGCCGCTGCCTTTGAGCGTGGTGGGGTGATACTGCACCATCTCCATATCCATAAGCGAAGCGCCCACTTTGTACGCCGCGGACATGCCATCGCCGGTGCAGATGAGCGCGTTTGTGCTTGGCTCGAAGACGCGCCCAAGTCCGCCGGACGCTATGATAACCGTCTTGGATCGGACGACGTGGATTTCGCCGCTGCGTATTTCCATTATGACGGCGCCGGCGCACTCGCCGTCCTCAACTATGAGGGACAGCAGAAACCACTCTTCGTAGATGCGCACGCCCGCTTTCATGACCTGTTCGTATAGCACATGCAGCAGCGCCTGCCCGGTGAAATCGGATACGAAGAATGTGCGCGCCTGGCGCTGTCCGCCGAAAGCGCGCGTGCCAAGCCGTCCTTCGTCGTCGCGGTTGAATATGACGCCCATATGCTCCATTGAGATGACTTCGCCGCCCGCTTCGCGGCACATGACCTCAATGGCATCTTGGTCGCCGAGGTAGTCACTGCCTTTGATAGTGTCATAGGCGTGTTCGCGCCAGTCGTCGCCTCTGTCCGTGAGCGCGGCGTTGATGCCGCCCTGTGCGGCGTTGGAGTGGCTGCGAACCGGGTGAACCTTAGTTACCACGGCGACGTCGGCGCCCGCCTGTACCGCCGAAAGCGCGGCGCGCATGCCCGCTAGTCCCGCCCCGATAATCAGCACGTCATGGTCGAACATATCCCGATACCTCTAGTCAGCAATAGCGATGAATGTGCGATAAAGTTACCATATTGCGCCAGGTTTAACAAGGCGATGCAAGCCGTGGACGCTTGCGTTGGCGCGCGGCGCTATGCTACCTTTAGTGGCGTTGCGTACAGCGAATTCCGCCTGGACGCAAACAATTTTCGCTATGTCGAAACCGAATTTCTAGCGCGTCCCTTCCCCTCATTAAAAGTCAGTAAAAGCATAATTTCACTATGACATCACCCAATCAAAAGGTGCGTATCGCGCTGCTGGGATGCGGATACTGGGGGAAGAACCTGTTGCGCGTCCTTATGGAACTGTCTGACTCGCAACTGGATCTGGTGGTGGATCCGTCCGACGCGGCGCAAGATTATGTGAGAGCGCGTTATCCGGATCTGCCCGTATCCGGGAATGAAAGCGACGTCTTCGAGTCCGACGCCATAGACGCAGTGGCGATCGCCACGCCCGCAAACGACCACTATCGCGCCGCATCGCTGGCGCTGAGCGCCGGCAAACACGCCTTTGTAGAAAAGCCGCTCGCCACAAGTTCGGTCGACGCCCAGGAACTGGTGGACTGCGCCGCCAAGAAGGGGCTTGCGCTGATGGCGGGACATACATTTTTGTTCAATTCGGCGGTCAACTACCTGAAGGATATGATCGACTCCGGCAGCATCGGTGACGTCCAGTACATATACAGCCGCCGCCTTAATCTTGGCATCATTCGCTCCGACGTCAATGTGCTGTGGAACCTTGCGCCGCACGATGTATCGATCATTCAGTATTGGCTGAACGCCGAACCGGAAGCGGTTAGCGCGGTGGGCGGCACATATCTGCAGCCCTCACTCGAGGATGTGGTGTTCTCGACGCTGCAGTTTCGCGAAGGGCAGATTGCGAATATCCACTTGAGTTGGCTTGATCCGCACAAGGTCAGAACTACAACCGTGGTGGGCAGCAGCAAGATGGTTACGCTGGATGACGCATCGCCCGACGCCAAGGTGGTTATCTATGATATGGGCGTGGACATTTCAAGCGGCACGCAAGCCACCGACAGGCCGGGGGGCTTTATGGCGTCGCATAGATACGGCGACATTATCATTCCGCGCATTCCCTATCCTGAGCCGCTTGCCGAAGAGATGAAGTATTTCCTCGACTGCGCGCGCGATGGCGGCGAGCCTATAAGCGGCGGCGAACACGCCGTCGGCGTGGTCAGGACGATCGAGCGCGTTCAAGCCGAACTACGCAAGAACGGTCCGGGTGCCGTCGCCGAGCGCGCGTCGATGGAACGCGGACGGATGCAGTAGCCATATGCGGGTCGCGCACGTCGTCATTAGCTACCAAGAGGGATTGGGGTATGAATTCAATCATCTGCCGTTCTTTCAAGCAGAGTTGGGCGCTGAAGTTTTCATTATAACCACGCATTTGCCCTTGGCGTGGTGGCAGGGGATGACGCACTTTCAATCGCGTTACAGCGTCGGCGTTCAGGAAGACAGAGGCGTCCGCATACACAGGTTGAAGGCAATACTCCAATTCAGAGGGGGCACTCAGTTTTTGCTGAAGGGGCTCAAAAGCGCTTTGGCGCAAATCAAGCCGGATATTGTGCATTTGCACGAACCGGTGGGGACGCTGAACCTGCAGGCGCTGGCGGCGGCAAAGGCGCTGGGTCTGCCAGCGGTAATAGACTGCCACCTGTGGCATTTCCTGGCGCACACCCGCGGACCATTTAGGCGGGCTTACTACGGACTATTTCGGCGGGCGCTGCTTCCCTACTACGCATCCGTTATTAAGCGCTACATACCCTTGGGCCCCGATCCTGAGGATGTGCTGCATACTTTGTTTGGAATACCGCATTCCCATATGGCGCATTCCACATTGGGATCGGACACGCGCGCGTTCAAGTACGATGAGCGCGCTAGGCAGACAACCCGCGGCGCGCTGGGAATACCCGCCGACGCCAAGGTGATATTTTTCGGCGGACGGATAGACCGCGGCAAGCAGATCGACGTGCTTGTGAAGGCGTGGAACGGGCTTGTCGCGAAGCATAACTCCTATCTTTTGCTGGTGGGCCCCGCAATGCCGGGGATAGCCGATGAGCTTACCCGCATAGCCAGTCCGGAGGCGCGGGACAAGCTCATCTTGACGGGGCTTGTCCCCAACGCCGAACTGCCCAACTATATGTCGGCTGCCGATCTAGCGGTTTGGCCCGGAGATCCGGGGATAACTATGAACGAAGCGCTGGCGTGCCACGTCCCGCTTGTTCACCCTGACAAGGCGGCGGGAAGGCATCTGATTATGTACGAAAACGGCGCTAATTTTGAGCGGGGCAGCGCATCTTCGCTGTCGGGCGTGATAGACTCGATATTGTCGGATCCGGCGCGGCTGGCGGATATGCGGCTGCGTTCCCGCCGTTTAGCGGAGGAAGTCTTTGATTGGAAGGTCGTCGCCGCAAGAACGCTAAGTATCTATGAAGACGCGCTGCGCGGGACGAATGCCGCCGCCGCTATTTGGCAGCCCTATGAGTATGAGCGCGAATCCGAAACCGCAGTTTCGCTTTAGGAATACATATGAGCAGCGAGCATTCCTCAAAACACAAACGCATAGTCCAAACCCGCTTTGACAAGATTGCGGCTACTTATGAGGACACCATAGGCGCGCGGCGGCAGGCGTTCAATGACGCCGTCGACCGCATAGTATTGGAGCGCGCGCAGGCCGAGGGGCGGCCGCTTGCGGTGTTGGACGCTGCCTGCGGAACGGGTTCGCGCTGGTCGCGGATGAAAGACGCATTGCCCGAAGTCCAACTCAGCGGGTTTGACGCCAGCGCGCAGATGGCCGCAATTGCAATGTCCCGCGAAGGCGGCGGCTTCAGCGATGTCAAGGTGTGCGACTTGACCGCCATATCGTTTGCCGACGAATCGTTCGACATGGTTACCTGCCTGTTCTTTCCGTTCTCTTGCCTGACATCGGCCGACGACAGGCAGAAGGCGGCGAGTGAGTTGGCGCGGACGCTGCGTCCCAACGGCTTGCTGTTCGTGGACGCCATAAACCGCTGGCATCTGGGAGAAGGCGAAGGCTTTCATCGCAGCTGGACGGCCGCCGTTTGGGAGCATCTCAGATCCGTCGTCGACCCCAAAGTGGACGCCGGCGACAAACTCTATTCAACGCAGTTGGACGGCAGTCCACTAGAAGGGTTTATGCACGGATACTCGCGCAGTTCGTTCAAGCGCCTGTTCACGCAGGCGGGGTTGACCATCGAGCAAGAGTACATCATCGGCTACAACACGGGGAAAATCCATACCAAGCCCACGCGCGGGAATATACTTTTGGCATGCCGCAAGGCTTGAATCCGTGCCGATACAAATCTCACTATCAGTCAGTCAAGGTTTTGCGTAATGAATTCCATACCGTTAGTTGACCTGAAAGCGCAGTACGCCGCCATCAAGCCCGAAATCCAATCGGCTATCAACGAAGTGCTGGACAGCGCCCAATTCATAAACGGACCGGCGGTAGCCGACTTTGAGCGGCGGTTCGCCGACTTCTGCGGCGCAGGGTTCGCGGTCGGCGTGGGCAACGGCACGGATGCGCTCACGCTGGCGCTCAAGGCGCTTGGCGTCGGGGACGGCGATGAGGTCATCACCGCCGCCAACACGTTCATCGCCACCGCCGAAGCCATCGTCGCGGTGGGCGCTGCGCCCGTGTTCGTAGATGTGGATCCGCTGCATTTCAATATGACGCCCGAAGGCTTCAGCGCCGCCATAACCCCGCGCACGAAAGCGGTTATTCCGGTGCATCTGTACGGACAGACTGCGCCTATCGCTGAGATTGTGGACATAGCAAAGCGGCGCTCCATCAAAGTCATCGAAGACGCGGCGCAGGCGCACGGCGCAGAATACAACGGCAGGCGCGCCGGAAGTTGGGGCGACGCGGCGACATTCAGCTTCTACCCGGCCAAGAACTTAGGGGCATACGGCGACGCCGGGGCGGTTGTTACGAACAATGAAGAGATTGCAACGCGCGCGCGAATGCTGCGGGATCACGGCCGCACGGACAAGTATCTGCACGAATATATCGGCGTCAACAGCCGCTTAGACACGCTCCAAGCCGCCATATTGGGCGTGAAACTCGCGCATATGGAGGAGTGGAACGCCGCGCGGCGGGCGATTGCGGCAAAGTACGACGCGGCGCTGGGCGAGTTCGCATGGCTGACGGTGCCTGCTGAGATAGCGGGCGGCAGGCACATCTACCATCTCTATGTGATTCAGTGCGCCCGCCGGGAAGAGATGCGGCGATACTTGTCCGATAACGGCATTGGCGTGGGAATACACTACCCCGTCCCGCTGCATCTGCAGCCTGCGTTTCGCTCGCTCGGATACGGCGCGGGCGATTTCCCTGTGGCGGAGCGGCTAGCGGATTCCATCCTGTCCATCCCGATGTATCCCGAAATGACGGCGACGCAGCAGCAGCGCATCGTTCAGACCATCGGGGCATTCAGCGGCTAGGGTTGCTGCGCGTTTCTTGGGCGCAGGCGGTAGCTTTGCCTCAGTATCGCAACCACAAACGGGATTATAGCGAGTGAAGTAGTTACGGTGAACATTGCCCTTGCCCAGGCTGCGCCCGTCTCGCCGTGTTCGGGCGCAAGCCACATCATTGTTGCTAGGAAAACCGCCAACGCCGTAATCCTCACCAGCAAGTCGCGCCAGATGCGCCCCGTGGCAAGCAGAAGCGCTTGGAGCGAGCCGCACGGGAACGCCTTCAATACCAGAATCAGCAGCAGCGGCGCAGCGCCTATGAATTCGTCCCCCAACAAGAGGCGGATTATGGGAGCGCCGAATACCGCCGCCAGCGCGAAGCCCGCGCCGAACAGCGCTAGGAACAAGATAAAGATGCGCAGCGAAAGGCGGCGCAATTGAGCGCCCTGCCCCGAATGCCATAGCCTGCTGTATTCGGCAAGCAGCCCCGTGCGCACTGAGCCGATTATCTCCGTCGCCATATTCGCAATTCGCTGCGCCGCGCTGTACAGCCCCACTCCGGCCGCGCTTGTGAATTGCGTCAGCAGGATGACATCCATGTTGTCCACTATTATATTTACCTTCGTCAACCAGAAGGATCCGGCGTAGAAGCGCATGATTTCCCGGGGTGCTTTGAACCCTTCCCAGCGCAGCAAACCAGTTAGTCCAATCAGCGGCGCGGACAATACCGCCGCGGCGAACAACGCTAACCCGCTGAACGCAGACTCAGCGATATGAACAAGCGCAACCTCTACTATCCCGCCGTCCGCCAACCATATCGCCATAAGCAGGCTGAAGCGAAGCATCATACTTGCAGCGGCGATGATGGTGTAGAGCCGTATCCGATCGGCCAGCTGCAGCATCCCCAGCGATACATCGTGCGCGCTCATCAGAATGCCGCCGACGCCGTATAAGAGAAGCAGATCCCGATGTTCGCGGTCGACAACGTCCAGCAAGCCGCCGGCGGTGAACGCCGCGAATGCTATGACGGCGTATCCCGCCAGCGCCAGCCCCAATGAAGTGGCAAGCACGAACCGAAATATGCCCGCCGCATCCTCAGCGCGCCCCTCCGCCAAGCGCTGGGATACGAATGTGATAAGGGCAACGCCGTTGCGTATATCCGTGAGCCCGTATATGAATGCGGAAACGGCTGCGATGGCTGCCAGAACGCCTAGCCCTTCTACGCCGATAATTCGGGCTGTCAGCGACATCGTAGCTATGCCGCCCAAGATGCGGATTGCCCAAGTGGCGTTCATCCAGATCGCTTGACGCGCCAGACGGCGCTCCGAAGCGGTGATAGCCCGCGCAATCAGCGTTTTGGCGCGATTTTTGGCTCGACCATAGATCAAATCTTGACCACCGGACACCCGCCGCGGCTCTCTATGAAACGCCGCACTCCGTGGCGTTGGGCGTGCATGAAGCTCAGCCACATTCTAGCGCCGTCGCCCTCGCAGCGCGGCAGAGCGAGCAGGGCGTCGCCGTGTTCCGGGAACAGACACCCCATTCGGGTAGTTACCGACGTCTCGAAACCCGCTTGCTCGGCGAGGTCGGCTTCGCGCCTTGAACAAGCGCCATAGGGATAGGCGAAGTGTTCAATCGGAATATCAAGAAGGTTCTCGAGGAAGAGTTTGTTGTCCGATATTTCGCGATAGGCTTGCTGTTCATCCAAGCCCGTCAAGTCGCGGTGTCCGGTAGTGTGGCCGCCGATGGTAGCCAACGGATGGCGGGCAAACGCGCATAGTTGCTCGCGCGATAGTCCGGCTTCGGCGGTAGCGTCTAGCGCCGATAGGCCGTAACGGTCGAATACCTCGCGTAGCATGGGGGCGCGCCGCTCTATGTCCGCCGCTACCCAATCGGTTACTTCATAAAGCGCCGCCGCCTTCTCACGCAGAGACGAGATGGCGAACCGTTTCCGCATAGGCGCAACTTCAATCGCATCGTTTCGCGCTATCAGGCGCTCCAGGCCAATCCACCATAAGAAGCCGCCGCGCTCTACCAGATCCGTCGTAACATAGAGGGTAAAAGGCGCATTGAACTTTTCCAATATGGGCAGGGCGCAGGTGAAGTTGTCGGCGTATCCGTCGTCCAGGGTGATTACCACGAACCGCCGCTTTGAGGGGCGTGGGACCGGATCCCTAATGCGCTCGACGGCGTCGCTCAGTGAGATTATATCGACACTGGACTTGCGCAACGAAGCAAGCCATGCGCTGAAGAAACGGGCGCTGACATAAAGATCGCCGTTCAGGTGGGCGGATACATCGGGCACGACGTGATGGAACATAAAGATGGAGCCGATGCCGCCGTAACGGATGCCGATCGCCGCCGATAGGCCGCTGCGATATACCGATTCCACTACCGCCCTTCTGCGCAGGAGCCGCAAGCGAGGTCTTTTCAATCCGTTCATGCCACGCCTCGCGAATTGCCATCTTGGGGCAGATATGTTTCAGCCCTCATAAGTATAGCCTTCAAACCAGGGATACTTTCGTATGAGTTCGTCGACTTGCGCTTTCTGCTCCGGCATCCATCGCACTTTGAAGCGGGTTTTGTGGGGCGACGGATACGCTATAGCGGCGCAGGCTTCCATGTATTCTTCGGCGCATTCCACGCCCAAAAACTCGCAAGCGCGGCGCAAATTTTCTCTGGGAGATGCGATGAAATCCTCGTGTTTCACCGAGAATATCTCATCTTCTGAAAACAGAGGGAGGACTTTGGTAAGCTTGCGCGATATTTCGAAATGTTCGTTGTTGGCCGAAAGAAAGTCTTGCTCTATTTGCGGCTTTTCGGACTCCGTCGGATTGAAATCCAGAAACGATAGGGGTATATCCGCATTCCCTCTTTCGTTTCGGAGCGTCCTCAGGTATTTCGCCGCTATCATATCGTAGGGGTTTCTGTATGTGAAGAAGGCGCTTATCGGAACTCCCATCTGACGGCGCAATGAATCGAGTGTACTGGGCCGGTTATACAAGCAAACGGTAGATTCATCGGAGCTTTTGTTTCCAATTACCCGCAGCCGTGAATATCTTCCCTGCCAATGGGTGTTCACTGCGAGCGAATAGCCGCCCATTCGTTCATATGATGTCGATTCGCGAATTAGCCTGTCGTGATCCAGAATACGACGCACGATGCGCCCTTTCCCTATGGATGCGGCGTTCTTCAGATCTTGCGCGTATCTAAAAGCTTCGTTGGCAATCACTATTTCAGGATGCGAGTTGAGTATTGCGCCAATAAAAGAGCTTCCTGACCTGTGATACCCGACGAACAGAACAAACCGCTCGATGTTTCTGCCCTTGTACCCGTAAATCGGCGCCAGCGCCGCGTCGGCAAACGCTGCCCCGGTTGAACGGATGCGCTTATGCAAACCGGCGCGCCTTATCGCACTCTTTGGGAAACTTATGATATGGCGTTTCTGCATTATGCTCTTCTTGACTTGGCGGCCGTTTTGCCGGCCGCTCTTCTCCAGGCCGCGCTTGCCGCCCACTTCGCGAATAGCCACGCATCAGCGGTCGATTGGACGGCGCGCAGCCGCTCGCTTGCGCGGGCGATGCTGCCCGGCGGTCGACTAGCGTTTTCCGCGTCGATTGGCTTTATATTTAGCGCCCTTGCCGAAATCGTCCGCGTCTCTCCAAAGTCGCTTACGCTCTTCCCTGTGCGCTGCGCCCGATTAAGCGCCCATGCGCGCGTGATAGACACGCCGCTTCCGTCGGGAAGATTTGCGACCACCGTGACTGCGTCCCCCAGCTGGAGGCGCAGACGATACACCAAATCCTTGGCGAACACGGCGGCGGGAAGCGAGATATGGAACGGGGACGCCGGAAATTCGTCAAGGGCGGAGCGCGTAGGCGCGAGGCGCACTCGCGGGTCGGGTCCGAACTTATCTCTAATCTGCTCCAGGCTTTCGCTATCGTCGAGCGCGTCCGTTTGGATCCTCACCACTAGATCGTGTACCTGGTCGGCTAGGATATGTTCCACGGCTGCGGCAACCTTATCTACGAGGCAATGCGCGGCATCGACGGTTACCACATACTGAGGCACGGCATAGATTCGGCCGGGCTTGTTTGGACGAAACTCGGGGTGGGCGATTAGATTAGCAATCTTCCCGTCCATAACATGAATGTTTCGCGTCTTATTTTCTCTGCCCGCATTCCAGCGTCCATGGTGCCACCCGAAGGCTTGCCGCACAGGTATCAGCAGCCCGCCCCGGATGTAGGCTCTATAACCGAGTTCGGTATCCTCCAATCCCCAACGCATGAACGATTCGTCGAAGCCGCCCACCAACTCGTAGAACTCTTTGCGTATCCCCAAGTTCGCCCCCACTGCCACTACGAATATATCGTCGGACTTCGAATGCAGAGCGTCGGTCTTGTCAAGTATCTCTTGAACCCAAGATACGTCTGCCGGGCGATCCAAAAATAGTTCTTCCAGCGAACCCGGACGGCGTCTGATGGTTTCTGCGTCGATGTCGTCGACCGCCACAAAGGCGCGGTTTCCAAGCGTGACGGCATCGGAGAAGGCGCAATGCCACCGAGCATGCGCCGCGATCCAGTCCGATTCCACTAGCATATCGCTGTCGAGAAAGAGCAGGATGTCGTGCGCGGCTGCGCGGGCGCCGACGGCGCGCGCGCGAGATGCCCTGTATCCGCGGCGCTCTTGACGAATCACGCTGATGTTTAGGGGCACTGAGGACGGCAAGGCGAGAGGCGGATCAGATCCATCGTCCACGATTATCACCTCAAACATATCGCGCGGGTAGGTCTGGCATTCCAGCGCCGCCAGGGTCATCGCCAGTTCCACGCGATGCGTTTGGTAGTACGGGATGATGACGCTGACCGGCGGGGGAGCGCGCATATCTAGCGCCGGGAGTTTCGCCTGACGCCAGTTGTTGTATTGAACGGTTGTCGGTTTAGGATTCACTTCACTTGCGCCCTCTCAAAAGCGCGATATGCGCGTGCCTTCGGGCTTGCTAAAACGCTACGGTAGAGATCAAGGTCGGCGGCGTAGCGTTTCGCGAGCAATGCGCGGTTGCGCTCCGTCAGGCAGGCGCTCATATCCGCTCTGGCGGCTTTCACGGCAGTTGCGGGCGGCCGCCATCCTGCCATAGTGTTCAGCATAGGCAACTCCGGCACAGGCATCCCTAATACTGCGGCAACGCGCTCGAAATCCTCTTCGAAGTTCTCTAATGCGCCAATGAAATCGGGCAGGCGTCCATCGGGGAGGCGTATCTGTATATGCTGAGACAGAAAATGCCTTTCGGCAAGCAGGTCTGATCCCTGTATGGTGTTCAGCCAATCGCAATAGCCGTCAAAGCTATCCAGCGCCGCCATACGGGGGAACATATCGCTGTAATACTGATGCCTCCGCTCTTTTAGGCAGCGCCCCCTTCCATCGAATCGCTCACGGAAGAAGCGCATCTCAGAGTAAAACGAAAGCGCGCGGTCGAAGGGATGCCTGATGAAGGCGAAGCTGTAGTAGTCTTTGACTTCAGGGTACATTTCGTAAACGTCGGAGACGCTCTTTTCGTAGATGAGTTCGGCGTCCGGATCCGCGCAGCGCAGTGCGGCTA
Source organism: Dehalococcoidia bacterium (assembly GCA_965204605.1). Classification (GTDB taxonomy): domain Bacteria; phylum Chloroflexota; class Dehalococcoidia; order Lucifugimonadales; family JADFKI01; genus Bin90. The sequence continues at coordinate 1,682,200 of OZ241999.1, read as the reverse complement.
TGATGCTCCTGGACGCCGCTTTGGGGTTGCAGAGCCAGAGGAAGCGGTACTTTTGGGAGACGATTTTCTCTGCGCCGAGGTCATGCGTCTGCGCCGCCATGCCGCGCGCCGCCTTGAATTGCCCGCGAAGCAGTGTACCTGCGATGCTCCCGGCGAGGGGCAGGTTAAAAGGGACTGCAGCCAGCTTCTTCAATCTGTGTGTCCATCTGCGCATCAACAAGGCGCTCATAAATGTGGCAGATCCGTTTCTTTCTCCAAGAACGAAGGTTAAGGCAGGGACAAATTCCTCTCTTCATTAGGTTAGCGCCAGAGGAAACTAACTGATAGATGGACTCTATGCAGTTTTCGTCCCTTCTAGTATAAATGACTCCATTCGGAGAAATCCATCAGGCATACGCCCTTCGTTTTCTAGGTTTCGCAGCGCCGCGTCGTCGCTTTCGTTCAAGTCGCGTCTGGTTATGTCTGAAAAGCCGGCGGTCTGCATCGCCTCGCGTAGGGTTGGCTCGTCGTACACGAACCCGAGCCCGTTCAGTTTTGAGAAGTCGTTGATAAGAAAGATGCCTCCGCTATGCAGCGATTTGGTTTCGGCTCTGAAATACTCCATATATCGCCGCTGACGCTCCGATGGTTGCCGCTCTTCATATATGCCTATTAGAAATGCGATGTCCGGCGTTACAACGCGCATCTTGCCGCCTGGAGCAAGCGCCCGAAAGCATTCGCGCAGCATCGCGCCGGCTTGCTCAAAGGAAAGGCTGCCGATCATATGCTCGCTGTACACATAGAAGAAAGTGGCGTCCGGGAAGGGAATGACGCGCGCGGCGTCGAGATACATAACATTTGCGGCGATCGGTTGTTTGTCCGAGTTAAGCCATCCGTCAAGCAGATGGTCGCCGCAGCCTATATGCAGTTTGGGTTCGTCCGTCTCAGCGAAATAGCGCTTGACGACGCGGCGGTTGGCAAATGCAACGGCGCGCGTCGCCGAGCGAAAGCCTCGCCCCATGGCACGATACACGACGCCCACAGGCCGCCTCAGGTGAAGGGGCGTCAACGCTTTTATGGCCAACGCCTTCAGCCGTTCTTCCATTGGCAAATTCTCTCAAAGTGCGCGAGCTGCACCGGATCGGACGAGCGCGCATAAAGGAAACGCAGCCGATTATGCGGCGTAATCAACGAGGGTCCCTCATCTCGCTGCGTGGTTATGGCAAAATCTGCTAATCGGCAAAGATGCGGTCTCTCGCCGTGCGCAATGATCCGTCCGTATAGATAGAATATCGAGGCGCGCGTGGACCCTGCAAAGGCAGTGTCCGCATCCCAATTGCTTGGTATGAAAATATGGACTATCTTGCCCTGCGGCATTTTATCACGAATGGCTTGGAATTCGTTGAATATAGCGTCCTGAAACTCAGCCGCTTCGGCGTCGTTGCCAACAAGGCTCATCTGATAAGCGGACAGACCGAATATCATCACCGCCGCAAATGCCATCCCCACGATGAGACCGTTGCCCATGCGCTTGCGTATAAACAACAGGACCAATGTGAACAATGCCAGCGGAATGCCGATATAGTACACACCCTCTATATTATGAAAGGCGACGTGCTGGCGCGCCAGCAACACCCAACAGAAGTTGAACAGCGCCAAAGATGCCAGCAAAGTCTTGTTGCGAATGAACCTCCGATCAATCAATAATGCGCCTATTGCGCAGATTCCTGTGGTAGCCCCCAGCAATGCCCACGCCGTTCGATCCAATTTGCCCAACAGACCGCCGTATTCGGATAAGGCATAAGGCGCCGATGCTATACCGGCGCGGTAAAGCTGCTCTTTAAGGATAGACTGCCACGCCAGAATGCTTGTGTCATAGGTCTGGCTAAGCCCCAAGCCGGTCCTTCTAATAGCGGATTGAATGGAGGGCAGCTCCGCCAGCGGCGTTTCGCCTTTTAGCGCGAGGTATTCGTTAGTGAAGTTGAAAGTCAAGACCGCCACGCCAACAAGCAATGAGACGATCCCAAGCAACGCATAGCGGCTGCGAAGCAACGAAAGATAGGAACGGACTGATGCGCGGGGGGGCGCTGATAGTTTTATCAGTTCTCTTCCCAGCCCAAGAACGATAAAAGTCAGCAGCAGCGCATACACATGCCAACCCAGCAGCAACGCGATGCACGCCTTGACCAAAAGTTGCCGAACGCGCCTTTCCTGCGTAAAAATCACCAAGCCGTGAAAGGTCAGCATTACTCCAAACAGATCCGGCATTCCATTGATCGCGGCTGCATCGTTATAAAACAAGCCGTAGAAGGACGAGAAAGCCAGCAACGTCGCTGTCAGGGCTATCCAGTGATTGACCGCGAACCGGTTGAGGGCAAGATAGGCGAACAGCGCAGCGCCAGCGAAAAACGCCAACACCAGCAATCGCCCAACATAGAGGCTCGCCGATAAATTATCGCCAAACGGCAGCGTAGCCAATTTTATCAGCGCGTAGCCGCCTAGAGGAAGGCGATTGTACGGAAAATAAACTGCCTCGCCTTCGGGATTCAGAGCCCGATATAAGTACCCCACGAAGTTATGCTCCGAGGACAGATTCAGCGCTACTGTCATGTGATTCGCAGTTACGACGTTAGTGCCGGGACGGTAGAAACGGTGGCGCTCGTTGGCGAATATGAAAACCGTCGATAGCGCAAGCAACAACAACGCAAGTGGAATGTACTGACAGTTCCGGACGGCAGTGAATTTGTCGAACATAGTTATAGGCTCTCTTATAACAGAGCCGTGAGCGCGGCGCTGGTTAACGCAGGATTTTGCACGCTCGACGCCTCTATGACCGCCAGATACGGCATGAGCGCTTTGGTAGCTAATGCCCTCTTTCGTCCTTCCATTGGCAAATCTCCGGAATATGCGTGATATGTGTCAACTCAGGCGATCGCTCGTAAAGGAAGCGAAATCGATTGTTCGGCGTAAGCAACGCCGCCCCTTCCTCCCGTTGCGCGGTGATAATGAAATCCGCTAAGCGGCAATGCTCCGGATTGTTGCTATGCGCAATGATCCGGCCGGATAAGTAGTATATCGAGGCGCGCGGCGTCCCCGCAAAGACAGTGTCCGCCTTCCATGTAGGTCGAATGGGAACGTACACTATCTTATCCTGTGGCATATTATCACGAATGGCTTGGAAATCGCTGAATGCCGCATCCTGGATTTCAGATGCTTCGACATCGTTGCCAACGAAACTCATCTGATAACCGGAAAGCCCGAAAATCGCCACTGCCGCTACTGCCATACCCACTATGGGACCGTTGCCCAACCGCTTGCGCATAAACAGCAGAACCAGCGCGAAAAATGCCAGCGGAATGCCGATATAGTACATGCCTTCATAATGATGAACGGTGATCTGCTGCCGCGCCAACAGCGCCCAGCAAAGCCCGAACAGCGCCAAAGTGGCAAACAGCGCCTTGCGCCGAGTGAATCTCAGATCGATTAGCAACACGCCTATCGCGCCGCCTCCCATAACCGCGCCCAGCAAGGCCCATGCCGTTCTATCGAGTCTAATCAGCAACCCGCCGTATTCGGCTAAGGCATAAGGCGCCGACGCTAAACCGATGCGGTAAAGCTGCTCTTTAAGAAAAGCCTGCCACTCCAGAATGCCACTATCGTAGGTATGGCTAAGCCCCAAGCCGGTCCTCCTTAGGGCGGACTGAAAGGAGCGCAACTCCGTCAGAGGCGTTTCGCCATTCAGCGCGATGTATTCATTGGTGAAGTTGAAAATCAAGACTGCCACGCCAACAAGCAGAGAGACGCATCCAAGCATCACATAGCGGCTTCGAAGCAACGCCAGATACGGATGCGCTGACCGTGCGGATGGGGAAGCGCCGATTAGTCTTATCAGTTCGCACCCAAAGCCAAGGACGATAAAAGGCAGCAGCAGCGCATACACATGCCAACCAATTAGCAAGGCAAGACACGCCTTAACCAACAGCTGCCGAAAGCGCCCTTCCTGCTCGAAAATCACCATGCCGTGAAAGGTCAGCATCACCACAAACAGATCCGGCATTCCGTCGCTGGCGACCATATCGTTGTAATACAAGCCGAAATAGGACGCGAAAGCCAGCAGCGTCGCGATCAGAGCTATCCAGCGGTTGGCAGCGAGACGGCTGAGGGCAAAGTAGGCGAACAGCGCAGCGGCAGCGAAAAATGTCAACATCAGCAGCCGCGCAGCATAGAGGCTCGCGCCCAGGTCGTCGCCGAATGGCATCATCGCCAATTTTATCAGCGTGTAGGCGCCCGGCGGAAAGCGATTAAACGGAAAATAAGTAGGCTCCCCGTCTTCATTCAAGGTTCGATAGTAGTAACCTACGAAGTTATGCTCCGGAGATAGATTCATTGCGACGGTGATATAGTTCGCAGTATTGTTGATGCCGGTCCGGTAGAAGCGATCGCGCTCGCCGCCGAACAGGAAGACTGTTGACAGCGCAAGCAACAACAACGCAAGTGGAAAGTGTGTCCATTTCCGAATGGAAGTGAATTTGTTGGTCATAGAGGCTCTCATAGCAGCGGCGCGAGCGCGGCGCGGTCCAACGCCGGATGCGGCGCGCTCAACGCATCGATGCCGGCCAGATCCGGACGGAAGCCGTCCCAGACGCGGTCGGCGATGGACAGAAGCTCCTCATCCGATCCGTTTCGGCTGTCCCATGTATGGCGAAAGCCGTGGCGCACCATCATATACCCCAAACCGTGTGTGCGATATACGCGCCCCCCGATCCGCAAGACATCTTCCACAAGGAAGGTATCCACGCCTTCCGGAACCCTCCGCCAGCCGCCGGCGCGGTCGAGGGCACGTCGGGAAATGAGAAGCGTACCCCCGGCAAGGACTAACGCATGGTAGCGCTCGCTATCTCCATCAAGCCAATAGATGGTTCGGTCAGACGCCGCTAGATAGAGAAATTCGTGCCACTTGCCCACCAAATGCGCGCATGAGTAGTTCTGAGCAAGCACGATGTCCCATATGTGGTTTGCGTCATACACATCATCGTCGTCCATCTTAGCCAGCAGCGTCCCGACGGATGCCTGCGTCGCGGCATTGAGTACCGCGCCGAGCGGCTCGCTTGCAGGCAGCCGCAGCGTCTTCACCGTCCGAGGAAACTCGGCAATCCGCCGCACAACATCTTCGAAGCCATCGCCATGCAACGCTAAGACCAGCTCCAGCCGGGGGTAAGTTTGCCTAGCCACGCTATCAAGCGCGTATTCTAAGAATTGGGGACGGCGCGTCGCCAGCAGAACCGACACCAGAGGAAGTCGCTCAGGACTACTCTGATGCGCGCGGCCGAACGACGAGTGATCGCGCTGAGCTGCGCGACGCATACTAACGCTCAGCAGTTCGCGCTCGTCGGCGTTCATTCCATTCATATCAGAGGTCATCAAGCGATACAGGTCGTCACCGAGAAGTAATCTAAGTCGTTCATCACGGTCCGCCAGGTGGATTGCCACACCGCAGGCTGCCAAGCGGGATAAGACGCCGGCGCGAGTGGCAACGTCGGAGTGAAACGCCTGCGCATCCTCCAAATGATGGACACTTCGAAGGCGGCGCAGGTCATTTCGGCGTACTGCGTGCTGCGCATTGACGCTGGACGGAAGCCGCTCTATCGGGCCTAACGCCGCCGTCTTGATAACGTCGTTGCGCTGCCACCCAATTGGGCTGTACGCTCGCAGATCGAATGCGGGGAGCGATTCGCCGCGACGCTTATTCGCTCGCATAGATCGCGCATCTTTGGCGCGCAACAGGCGTCCGATCATTTCGCTCTGCATATGCCACCATTTCACCCGCCGCCTATCAATCTCCCGACGCAACGCAACAATCAATAGCCGGCGGAACGCCGACGCTCCTCCGGGGCGGCGAATTGCCCATACATGTTTAAGCAAGCGCCTCAATTTAGCAGCGTGGCGCAAAGTTCTTTCTCCATTGAGGGAAAAGGCTGGGATGACTGATTGCGAAGAGCTTCCCGGCTTCGCAAAACTGCCGCTCTTGCCCCTAGTAGAAGTAGAAAATCTTCCTCAAGTTAACCTTAATCTTCCCTAATCACAACAGGAACAAAAAGTGGTTCTCTTCTCATCCATCCAGTTTATACTGCATATCAATGCGAGTTTCCTCTTCTATGCCTCTGCAAAAGCGCCCTTTCCATTAGGTCGATGTAGCGCTCCACGAATGCGCTTTCCTGCAGCATCGTTTCCGCCACGCGACGCCCTTCTAGTCCCATCCTGCGCCTAGTCTCAGGGGGCGTATCGGCAAAGCGCATTATAGCAGAGGCAATATCCTCAGGGGATTTCGGGTCAAACAAGAATCCGTTTCGCCCATCGCGCACTAAGCGGGGATTGTCGCTTACTCGGCTAACCAGCAATGGAACACCGCAAGCCATCGCCTCGCAGATGACATTAGCAGTCCCTTCGTAGAACGACGGCAGACAGACTACATCCGCAGTATGGTAGAGCGGCACGACATCCTTTACGGCAGGATGCAAACGAAAGCTATCTTGAAGACGCCGTTCAGCAATGAGCCGTTTCAAGCGGCTATGGTACTCCACCAACCCTTGTTGGTAAGGAAGCTCCCATTTGGAAACGCGCTTGCTTGCGGATGAGACGGAATCTCCGTACCAGTCCACTATCAAATCGATGGTGGGGCGTTTCTTGTGAACGATGCGCACGGCTTCAAGCAGCCCATGCAGGTTTTTGTTCTCATCTACCCGCGCCAGCGCCAACACCCGTAGCCTATCATCAGAACGCTTCTGCGTTTGCCCGTCGTCGGGACGAAGGGAGAAGCGCTCAAGATCCACGCCGTTGATAATGATATTGATGCGCTCATTTAGGTAGGGAGCCAGTTCCGCAATGCGCTTGCGCTGGGCGTGGGAATTGCTCACCACCATATCCGCGAGGCGGTGTAAATTATGGCGCACGAGCTGTTTCGGACTTCTGCCAAAAACGTCCAAACTGAGTTCCGATGTGATGAGCGCGAAGTCCCGGCGGGGCAACCCCGCCAACTCTGCAAGCGCATTCGCCAATCCCTTGAAGGCGATGACTACATCGGGCCGGCTTTGTCGAATTGCTTGCCTCATAGCGAATATGAGATGCAGCCGATTGCGGGCGACGATGAGCTTCACGGAGATGCCCGCTTCCCTCAACACTCTCTCAAAGAAATCATCCGGCCAATATACCAATACCAACACATCACATCCACGGCGCTTGAGGCCCATGGCTAGATTGACCAGGTGCCTCTCCGCGCCGCCGGAGCAAAGTCTGTCAGTAACCAGTGTAACCCGCCGTATGTCAGGCATAATTTTCTTTCCCAACACCTACAGTATCGTACAGGCGCGCAGGGCAAACGGACGATTTGCTCAAATATCCAATAGACCCGCTATCCGTCCTATCCATCAGCTGCTACTCTGTGGATGGACGACCCTGCCGCGGCTTGACGCCAGATGCCGCAGAGTTGCTGTATCACAACATCATAGTCATATTCGCGCAGCGCCTTTTGCCTGTTGTACTGTCCCATGCGCCGCATCAAGTCCGGATCGTCGCGCAGACGGGCAAGCATATTCACATATGCGCCTACATCATCCGGATCCGCCAGCCAACCGCCTTGGGGAACATCAACCATCTCCGGAATAGCGCCTACATTGGACGCCGCTACCGGCAAACCGACCGCCATCGCCTCTGCTATGCTATACGGAAGCGCCTCATACTTGAAGCGGGACGGGAACAGGAAAACATCGTTCTCTGACAGCATCCTGAGAATTTCGTAGTTCGCTACGGGGCCGAGCAGTTGCATTCTGTCTTCCAAACCCAATTCCTTGATGCGTCTCAGAAAATTCGCACGGAGGTCGTCGGAACAGTGTCCCACCAACTGAAAGCGCGCGTCAGGGAAGCGGTTAGCCACTTCAATAATTGTACACACGCCTTTTGATTCAATAAGCGCGCCGGTGAAGATGACTCTCAGATGCCCACGGCTATACGACGTGGGGGCGCTATCGGGAACGGCGCGAAAGTCCACGAAGTTGTGCACTAGCGGATAGGTTTTGTGCGCGAAGTCCCCCAATTCTAATATAGATTGGTAACTTAGATTGCCAAGCGCCAGAATTCGCGCCGCGCCGGCAAATACGGTTCTGTACGCCCAGCGATAGAAGCGTTCGGCCGGGCTGCTTCCGCGAGGGATTTTGAATGTCCCGTGCAGGTGCACTATGTACGGCGTCTTCGTCCGCCTGGCAATCAGCGCCAGCGCTAAGTTTCGGGGAGCGCTTGCGAAAGGCAGCGCGCAGTTCAGGTGCATAACCGAAAATCGCCCGGACGCCAGCGCGCGGTATGTTTGCCACATGATGCCGCCATTGCGCTTTACTTCTGCCAGGTTCAACTTCGGACGCACATCGGAGTATTGGCGAACTGGCCGAGTGTTGATAAGCTTCAATTCAAAAGGCGCAGGCAACCCGCGCTCCCACAGTGTTTGAGTCCAGGTCTGTATCCCTCTGACCGGCGGCGGGAGCGGCGATACGAGTAGCAACCTTATAGGTTGATCTGATGTTGCGTAACGCAACGACGAGGCAGCAGATCCTGTCATTTACCAGATTCCTGAAGCGCCGGGTATTCGTCAGATATTGCAATCACCTACTTTGATTCCTTCGCCTGCTGAACAATGCGTCGACTCGTGTTCGTAGGTTCCATCTCATTATTCGACGCATAGTAATTATCTTATACCACGTTGCGCATGCCATCCACTTAACGAACAAACAGCCCTCCCCAAAGCTACGAATATCTCGCGCCCTGACAATCAGACGTTCCCACCTTGTTGAGTATCTCGCCAGATCCGGAATAGTGGGGGCGTCCGCAGCGGCGGCAGACTTGAACTTCAAACTCCTGGTGGATAGCGTCCGCGCTTCTCCGAAGTCGGTAGGCGGTCTTCCCGTGCGGCGCGCGCGGTTAAGCGCCCATGCGCGAGTGATTGACGCTTGCGTTCCGTCGGGAAAGGTCGCAGAGGCACTAACTGCGTTTTCCAATCCGAGCCGCAGGCGATGCACTACGCCCCTAGCGAACACGGCGGTGGGAAGCGTTATATGGAACGGCGTCGACGGAAATTCATCAAGCGCGGAGCGGGCGGGCGCGACCCGTACCCGCGGATCCGGGCAAAACCATTCCCGCAGCTGCTCAAGCCGCTCATTATCTACATCATCAGGCATCTCAATCCTGACCACCAAGTCATGCGCACGATCCTCCAAGATGTTTATCACCATCGATATAAGTTGATCTGTCGAGCCATACTTTCCATCCACGGTTACTACATACTGAGGCGTCTTAAAGATTCGGCCCGAACTAACGCCTCGAAAGTCGGGGTGCGCGATCAAATTCGCTGCTTTCCCCCGCTGAAGCCAATCACTCCGTTGCTTGGCGTCTATATCCTCGTCCAAAGCGCCTTGGTGCCAGGTGAAAGCGTCAAGATCCGGCGCCAACAATCCGCCTTGAGTGTATGCGCGATAGGCAAACTCGATATCCTCCATCCCCCAGCGCGTGAAAGATTCGTCATATCCGCCTATTAACTGATAGAAGCGCCTGCTAATGCCCAAGTTCCCACTAGGCGCTAACCGAAACAGGTTATCGGCGCGCGAAATCAAATTGTCGATGCTGATAAGATAGTCTTGCGTCCAGAGATCCGTCTTCGGGCGGTCCGCCAGCAACTCTTTCAGCGATCCGTTCCACTGCCGAATGACATCCAAGTCTATGCCGTCCATCGCTACATAGGGAAATGGGCCCAAAGTCAAGGCGTCGGAGACGGCGTGATGCCATCGGGCATGCGCCGCCATCCACCTGGGCTCGGTCAGCATATCGCTGTCGAGAAAGAGCAGTATGTCGTGCGCGGCGGCGCGCGCGCCGTTGTTGCGCGCCCTGGCAAGCCCGAAACCGCGGCGTTCCTGACGCACTACTTTGACCTCCAGCGCAGTGTCTAGCGGACGCTTTAACGGCGGATCGGAGCCGTCGTCGACGATAATCACCTCAAACATATCGCGCGGGTAGGTTTGGCGTTCAAGCGTCGCAAGCGTCATTCCCAGCGTGGCGGCGTGCGTCTGATAGTACGGAATGATGACACTGACCGGCATCGTGGGCGTGAAGGCATCCAGCGGCTCCACGTCCACCTGCCGCCAATCGTTGTACCAAACCGAATTGGGCTGCGGCTTCACTCTTGTAGCCTCCAGGGCGTCAGCATCTATGACCATAGCTTAATAGCCTAGTATATCACTATGTCAATCAGTCCATTGATAGACTTGCCGCGTTCTGATGCGGCTGACGATTGCTTTTCGCCCAAAGCCGCATCTTGGCAAAGCCACACGGACGCATTGGAACGAGGGAATGGCGGGGCGCATCAAACCCGTCAACTAGCGGCGGGCTAGTCCACGTTGACCTTTACCACTACGGCGGCGTTTGCCATTACGGTTACATCGCCGGATCCCTCGCGCGGCTCGATTTCCAAGCCGCCGTTCACCACGTTCAGCACGCCGTTGCCGTGCGGCAGCACGCTCAGCACATCACCGGGGCGAACCGCTTCGGGCTTGGGTATGCCAATCGTAACCTCGACTATCATCTCTTTGGATGCGTTTTCGCCAAGCAGTCCCAGGAACATTAGGCTGCTCTGGTGAACGGCGTTCCATGTGGCGCGCTTGGCGGCTTCGGTGTAGTCGCGTCCGTGCAGGTCAATTCCGGTTCCCATTTCCAAAATCACAGGCGTAAGCGGCATCGTTTAGTCTCCTAATATCCTATTCGCTATCCGTATCTTATCCGTATTGGGTATTGCGTATCCATATCGCGATCGCGGCTGCAGTCTGGTTTGGCGGGCGCATCATCCGCCGCTGTCAAGTATGACACACTGCGGCTTTTCTGCATACGGCCCGGATGCGGATCCGGCAAGGCGCTAACCCGCCGCCGCCCGTCGGTATTGAGTGAAAACCGCCAACCTGATAAAATCAGCAGCGTTGAATATGGCGAAAGGCGCTAGCGCCCTAGCCCGCAGACGAGGCAGATCCTATGGGAACGCGCTTTGCTTATCCGACGGCGCAGGCTTGATTTCAGTCTGACGCTTCAAAGTTCGGCGGCGCAACCGCAGAGATCGGATCCCCGCTTAAATTCTACACCCCGCTGAATGGACGGAGAAATGAAATAATGAGGATGATCCATTCCATACACATAGGCTCCAAAAGGACGGTCGCAACTCTGGGCGCGGCGCTTGCGGCGTTGGCGCTGTTCGGCTTGCTGACGGTGGCGGGTTCGGCCGGCGCGCAGTCGCAGCAGTCCGCCGACACCCCCACGCCTGCGCCAACCCATACGCCGTTGCCCGATTTGGGCGGCGCCCAGGCGTCCAAGCCGCAAGGGACGCTTGACTCTATGCTGTCCCAACTTGTGGAAAACGTGGAGCGCGGCTTTATGACCACGCACAGCGCGGCGTCCGATGCGCCGCTGCATCATAACGGCTCCATAGCGGTTACCTTCTACACAGAGGGCGGCAATGCCGCGCTCGCGCGCTTTCTGCGGCAGAACGGCGGCGATCCGCGCAACATCGGCGCTGATTACATCGAGGCGTATGTTCCGATAGACCTGCTTGCCGCCGCATCGCGGCAGCCGGGCGTTGTCAGCGTGCGCGCAATCATACCGCCGCAGCCCGCTCAGGCGGCGCAAGGGGCGGTCGTGAGCCAAGGCGTGAGCGCTCACAACGCAGACGCTTGGCACGCCGCCGGCTATCGCGGCGCGGGCGTCAGTATCGGCATCATAGATCCCGGCTTTATGGGCTTGAGCGATCTGATGGGAAGCGAAGCGCCGTCCGCCATAACCGCGCGTTGCTATCGCAGCATCGGCAGCGCGTCATCGGACATTGCCGACTGCGAAATAGGCTCTTCACACGGCACCGCGCTCGTCGAGACGATAGTCGACGTCGCCCCGGATGCGGCGCTCTACATATCCAATCCCAACTCATTCGGCGATCTGCGCGCCAGCGTCGACTGGATGGTGGCGCAGGGCGTTGACGTCGTCAACTATTCGGCGGGCTGGACTTGGGACGGGCCGGGCGACGGCACATCGCCGTTTATGGACAGCCCGCTCAGGAGCGTGGACGCGGCGGTGGACGGCGGGATTATGTGGGCAAGCTCAGCCGGCAATAACGCAATGAAAACTTGGTACGCCGAGTTCTCAAATCCCGATTCCGACGACTGGCTGAACTTCAATGCAAACGATGAGCGCAACGACGTTTATCTTGAAGCGGGCAAGCGTTTCATCGTCCAACTGCGCTGGGAAGATAGGTGGCCCTATGCGTCCCGCGACCTGGATATGTACATGTTCGACTACTGGGGCAGGCCGGTTGCGCGCAGTCAGAACTTCCAGCTTGGACACAGAGCGCACACGCCCTACGAAGTGTTCGCGTTCACGCCAAGATACAGCGGGACTTACTCGCTTGGGATAACGCATGTGCTTGGGGATGCGCCGCGCTGGGTGCAGCTTCAGGCGTTTAGCGGGGAAACGCTTCAGTATCACACCTTGAACGGCAGCATCGCCAATCCGGCGGAGAGCGCCAACGCCGGGCTGCTGGCGGTGGGCGCGGCGCACTGGGCGGACACGAACACGATCGAGCCGTTCAGCAGCCGCGGGCCCGCGCCCGACGGCAGATCCAAGCCCGAAATCGTGGGCGCCGACTGCGGCGCAGCCGTCAGCCGCAGCGAGATCGAGCACCCGGCGGGGCAAAGATGCTGGGTGATGGGGACGAGCCAGGCAACCGCGCATGTATCGGGGCTTGCGGCGCTGGTTCGGCAGGCATTCCCCGATTACACGCCGCAGCAGACCGCCGACTACCTCAAACGCACGGCAGAGGCGCGCGGGATTGCGCCGAACAACACTTGGGGATACGGCTTTGCGAAACTGCCGGATCCGTCAGATCTTGCGCCGCCGCCTGCTGTTACCGCAACGCCTACGCGCATACCGGGCAGCGCGACGCCCACCGCTACGCCGTCCGCAACCCCGGTTGGCGGGGCAGGAACGCAGCCGACGCCTAGCGCCGGCTTCACGGCGGTCAGCAACGGGCCGAGCCACGCCTGCAGCATCCGTCGAGTAGATGGAACTATCGCCTGCTGGGGCAGCAACGCATTCGGCCAGGGAGCGCCGCCGAGTGGCAGCGGCTTCACCGCAATCAGCAGCGGCGACGCGCACACATGCGCGCTTGACAGCGGCGGCGCAATATCCTGCTGGGGCAGCGGCTCTTTCGGGCTGACAACTCCGCCGAGCGGCAGCGGATTTAGCGCAATCAGCAGCGGCGCGAATCATACATGCGCGCTGCACTCAAACGGCGCAATATCCTGCTGGGGCAACAGCGCCTACGGACAGGCGACAGCGCCAAGCGGCAATAGCTTCACATCGGTGAGCAGCAGCGATACAAATACCTGCGCGCTGCGAAACGACGGCGCTGTGGTCTGCTGGGGCAGCGTATCGGGCGCTTTCACGAACTAGGCTTGCGCCGCCTACATACTACGGCACACGGAGGCTTGCCATAATGCCAATTTTGAACCGCGATGACAGCGACAAACAGGAACTCTCGCCGGGCGTTGACCGCTGGGCGCTGGTTGACGGGGACAAGGGCGCCGAATCCACCAGCGTGGGCGATGTGGTGGTGGGCGCAGGCGGCGCAGTCCCTACGCACATCCATCCCACGGAAGAGGCGATGGTCATCCTGGAAGGCGAAATGGACGCCATCTTGGGCGATGAGGTCGTCAGGGTTGGCGTGGGCCAAACGGTGCTTGCGCCGCCGGGCGTGCGGCACGGCTTCGTGAACCGCTCAGGCGCGGCGGCGCGCGTGCTGGCGATATTCCCCACCGCCAATATGGAACGCACGCTGGTGGACTGATGCGCGCGCCGCACCGCGCTTGCCGCAACGCCATAGCCTTGCCATAGGCCCATAACAAGGGACGAATATGGATATTCCAGCCAAACGTGTCCAGGAAGTAGTCCGCAACATCGAGGAAGTGTCCGCCCGCTTTGCGTCGGATCGCGCCGAAAGACAGCGCCGCCGCGCGCTTGATACGGCCGACTTCGATCTGCTGGTGGACGCCGGCTTTCACCTCACGGGCGTTCCGCCGGATATGGGCGGCATAAACGGCGGCGTTGCGGCGTTCACACGGCCGCTGTGCGAAATGCTGCGCATCCTGGCGAAGGGAGATCCGTCCGTTGCGCTGGTGGCGTCCATGCACCCCGCCGTGATAGGCGGCTGGCTGGAGGTGGAGCGCGCTCCCCCGCCATACACAGAGGCGTGGGAAAAGCAACGGCGCAGCGTGTTCGAGACCGCGCTCGACAAGCGCTGGTGGGGAACCATAATCTCCGAACCGGGCAGCGGCGGCGATCCGTCCAAAAGCAGAGCCGTCGCAAAACCCACAGCATCGGACGGGCGCTATCTCATCACCGGACAGAAGCATTTTGGCAGCGGCAGCGGCATAACCTCGTTTATGATTACCCAAGCCGTCCCCGAAGGCGAGTCAGCGCCCGATGTGTTCTATATGGATATGCGCGGCGTTCCATGGGACGGCACGGCGGGCGCAACGCTGACAGCGCCGTGGGACGGACACGGCATGACCGCCACGCAAAGCCACGGCATGCGCTTCGACGATATGCCCGCCACACGCGCCGCCTGGCCCGACAACCGCTCACGGCAGCGCGCGCGCGAACAGGCGGGACGGCCGACGGGGCATCTGTTCACATCCGTAATCGTGGGCATAGTGGAAGCGGCGGTAGAGACGGCGCGGCGGCAGCTTCAGGGCAAGCGCGATTCAATGCGCGCCTTCGAGCGGGTTGAGTGGGCGCGCGTCGAGATGGAATGCTGGCTAATCCGCCAAGCCTACGAAGGCGTGCTGCGCGATGTAGAGGACGGCAACGGACGCGCGGCGCGCAGCGGCTTGCTGTGCAAAGAGGCGGTGGCGGAGCTGGCGGAATCGGCGCTGCTCAGGATAAGCAAGGTTGTGGGCGGCGGCGCATACTCGCGCAGTTCGCCGTACGGCTTTTGGCTGGACGACGTGCGCGCGTTGGGATTTCTGCGTCCGCCCTGGGGCTTCGCCTTCGACCGCATATTCGGGGACGCCTTCTCAGACAATTAGGCGATTTTGGCGCGCTCGCCGCTATCCCCCTGAGCCGTCGTCCCCGCCATATTCGCGGCTTGCGGCAAGCCGTATCTGCGCTGATTCCATATGCAGATACGGACGAATGCAGCAGCGACGGACGTCCAACCTTTATACACAAATCCGAAAATTGGCAGGCAACGATATGCGTCTAATTCTCACAAACGCCAATATCATAGACGGCGTCAATCCCACGCCGATTGACGATGCAAGCGTTGCGATAGAAGACGGGCGCATCGCAGAAGTGGCGGGTGGTGGCGCATCGGTCGATACCCGCAATGCGCGCGTTATCGACCGCGTTATTGACTTAGAGGGCGCATACCTGCTGCCGGGCTTGTGGGATGTACATATCCATCCCGAATATCCGCCTCTACCAGGCAGCACCCCGGCAGAGCGGATGGCGGATTTCGGCTACGCGCTGTCGCAGGCGCTGACCGAGGGCGGCGTAACCGCGGTGCGCTGCGGCGGAGCGGCCGACTTTATGGATGTGGCGTGGCGGCGCGCATTCGACGCAGGCAAGTTCATCGGCCCGCGCGTATTCGCAAGCGGCTACTTCCTCACCACTACGGGCGGACACTTCCTCACTTCGGGGCAGGCGCGCGAATGCGACGGTCCGTATGGCTTCGTTCAGGCAATCCGCGATCAGATGAAGAACGGCGTCGACCATATCAAGCTGAATCTGACGGGCGGCATAATGGGGCCGGCGTGGGATAGGCATCGGCATTCGTTTCTGTTGGAAGACGAACTTCAAGCGGCGTTCGACATCTGCCGTCAGCGCGAGTTCAAGGTAATGGCGCACGCCGCCAATCCCGATGCGGTGAAGACGGCGATACGGCTAGGGGCGCACAGCGTCGAACACGGCTACATTATGGACGATGAGTGCATCCGCATGTTCTCCGAAAGCGGCGCATGGTATGTCCCAACGCTCGCCATATCGCACCTCACGCCCAATCAGGCAACTACCGATTGGGAGCGGCGCTGGCTGGAGCGGCGCAACATCGCGGCCGACCTGCTGGAGCGCGCGGACGCGGCGTCCGATGAACATCGCCGCTGGTTCAAGCGCGCGCTGGACGCCGGGGTGAATATGGCACTGGGGTCGGACATACGCCCGCTGCGCGAAGCGGCGCTGTTGGAAATGGCGCTGTGGGTACGCGACGGCGCAACGGCTTGGCAGGCGATCCAGGCCGCCACCAAGCATTCCGCCGAACTGTGCGGCGTGGGCGACGCGCTGGGGACGCTGGAAGCTGGCAAACTCGCCGACCTAATCGCCGTCGCCGCCAACCCGCTGGATGACATTCACAACATCCGCAAGCTGCTGCTGGTGATAAAGGACGGGCGCATCGTGTCGGACAAGCGGGGGTAGCGCCAAGCGGCGTTCAAGCGCTTGCGGTTCGCGCATCACCCGCACAGCCGCAGCAGGTTTCGCAGCCAGTGCGTTAGGCCGCCTTCCAGTTCGGCGCGCTCATCCTCGGCTATGTTGGTCAGGATCCACATATAGGTCATGGCTTGGTGCAGCGCGCCTAAGGGTTTTGCCGTCTCAAACGCCTCTATGAGCCGCTCCCGCGGTTCGTGCGCCATCCACGCCTCTAGGTAGGCGTCGCGCAGCCGATCGGCGACGCTTGCATCCAACTTCAGCGCGCTTTCGTCGAAGTATGCGCCGGATATGGTCGCCATATCGAAGAACGGGTGCGATATGCAGGCGTCCGTCCAGTCAAAGAAGACATAGCCGCCGTCGTTCATCAGGATGTTGCCGCCGAGATCGCCGTGAACCAGCGTTTGCGGCAGGGCGTATTGCGCCAAGCGGGCGCACATCATCTTGAGGCGCATCGACAGCGCGCGCAGGCGGTCGATTTCATCAGAGGTCAAGCCATGGGGCTTGCCGTCGAGTAGCTGCGACGACATAATCAGCGGGTCTATCAGATCGACCATTCGCGCAAGTCTCCTATCCGGGCAGCCTATGGCGATCCAGTCCGGCGTATGCGCCGCCTGCTCAACCTGCATCCGCGCGAACAGGCGCAGCGCCGTTTCCCAGCGCGCGATGTCGGTCGACTTGTGCAGCATCGCGTTGCCGTAGTCGGGCATCAGAAGCCAGCCGCGTTGCGCGTCCACTGCCAACGGGGGCGGCAGCAGCGCCGGATAGCGTTCGGCGACCGCCCGCATAACCCTGCCTTCGTGCGCCATAAACGGGGGCGCTGCCTTGAAATAGACATCCCCGCCGGCGGTGGCAACCCGCATAGCGCAAGACAACCCCCACGCCCTCAACTGACGGACGGGCGCTATGGCGGGCATGCCGAGCGCATCCAACTGCGCGTGAATCCAGTCTAATGCGCCGTCAAACCAGGCCGCCGAATGCCACGGGGCGCGCTTCAGCGGGGGGTTGTCCCTTTCGGCGAACCACGCATTCACGGCGTCGGCGAGATTGGGCGGCGTGAACTCTGTTGAGCGCAAGTCGGATTGCGCTGCCCAGCGCGCGCCGGGCGGCAGTTGGGCGTCCGAGGTGCGCGCCAAGGCGACGAACACGCGCCAACTATCGCGCTGATCGTCCCCGATATGGCTTTGAGCGCAACGCAGGGTAACCGTCTCCAAGCCAAGCGCGCGGCGCATTTCAGCGATGATGTGGTCGACCTGGCGGGCGTCGGTTATCTGCGGCGCAAAGTTGGGCAGCGTCCAATCTTGCCCGCTCCGAATAAGCGCTACGCCGCCGTCTTGGGGGCGGGCAACGATTATGTAGTATCGCAACGCCTTGTCTCTACCATATTCTTATGAGAATGGGCGGCGGTGAGAGAACGCCTGCTCTTCGTTGGTGATGAACTCCAGCAGCGATGCCTTGCCGTCCTCAGTGGCGGCTTTGGCGCGCAGGATGGCGGCCGCGACATCGCCCGGATCCTCTACGCGCTCTGCCCAACCGCCCATATCGCGCGCCAAATCGGCGTAGCGGCCGCCCAAATCGCGCGTGCCGTAGAGTTCGTGCGAGCGCGCCATAGCCGACGTCTCTATCGCCATAGTGGAGTTGTTGAACACCACGGTCAGGATTGGGATGCCGCTGCGGACGGCGGTCTCAAAGTCCAACCCGGTCATTCCAAAGGCGGCGTCGCCCATAAAGTTGACCACGAACTTGTCCGGGGCGGCGAGTTTTGCGCCGATGTTCAGCCCAAGCCCGGTGCCAAGCCCGTGCGATTTGCCCCAACCCAGGTAGGTGCGCGGCCCGCCCGCCTGGTAGAAGGGCATAATTTGGTCGCGCGGACTGCCGGAGTCGTGCGTAACGATGGCGTGGTCGGAGTCGATGTTTTGCATAAACTCCCATATGACGCGGTAGGGCGTGATGGGCTTCTGATTGGATGTGAGCTTGGGCATCCATTCGTCGAGCCACTCTTGGCGGGCGGCGGCTATCTCTTCGACGACAGAGCCGTCGTCGCGCCGCTTGCCGCCAAGCAGATCGGCGCACGCATCGATGAGCTGACGCAGCACAAGTTTGGCGTCCCCGATTATGGGGTAGTCGACGGAATAGTTCTTGTCTATGTCGATAGGGTCGTTGGTGGCGTGGATGAGCGTCTTGCCCGGCGGAATGGGCATAGTCATGCCGTGCGTGGTGAAGCTTGTGCCGATGCCAAGCATCACATCGGCTTTGCGCACAAAGTTCAGCAACGCGCGGTTCATAACGCCGGATCCGCTGCCAAGCGCAAGCGGATGCTTTTCGGGAAAGGCGCTCTTGCCCGCCATAGTGGTCATAACCGGAATTTGCGTGAGTTCGGCAAGTTCGACCAGGTCATCCGTGGCGTCTGCGTACAGAACGCCCTGCCCTGCGTGGATGACGGGATTGGCGGCGTTCAACAGCGCTTTTGCGGCGGCAAGCGCATCGTCGGGATTGGCGGCGGCGACGGCGGGCTTTACGGGCGTGTAGCCGTCCAAGACGGACGGACTGACTTCGGCGGTTGCCACATCCGCCGGGATTTCCACCATAACGGGGCCGGGCCTGCCGCGCTTGAGGGCGGCGAATGCGCGGCGCATCGTGTCCGCGACGCGCTCAGGAACGCTTATCTGTTCAATCTGCTTGGTAACGGAGGCGTAGCTTCGCAGCGAGCTGAAATGGGGGAACACGCCATCGCGCTCGCGAGGGTGGCCGAGGGGCAGCAGCAGCATCGGGACGCCGTCCGAGAATGCGGTGGCGACGCCGGCGTAGGCGTTCTCTGCGCCGGGGCCGTACTGCATAGCGAACACGCCGGGGGGCCGGCCATTGGTTACGCGCGCATAGCCGTCGCCGATGCCCACGCCTACGCGCTCTTGGCGGCAGATGATTGGGCGGATTCCCGCATCCGCCGCCGCCTCAATGACGGGCGTTGTGGGGAACGCGCTCAGATACTCTATGCCTTCCCGCTTCAGGATTTGGGCGATAGCGTCGATAGTTCGCATTGGCACTGCCTTTCTTGGATTGCTGCGACGGGTTGACTTGCAACGATTAGGGTGTAGTTGATATGGGTTTTATAGGGAGTATTCCCAAGTGTAACAGATGGCGCTGGTTGCTGCGTCTAACGACTTGGCAAGGGATTATCTGAGTGTTTGTAAGCAGCACTTGGCTGCTTTACCAGCGTGAATGAAGGGCGCAATCGAATCGGCTGCCGCTTGTCAATAACATATCCCAACTATACAATTTCTTGCGGACGGCGCGGCATTCGGAAGGGGCTATACATTGCAACCGCGATACTGCTCGCAGTGCGGGCGGGAACTTCAGGCGATCGACAGGTTTTGCGGCGGCTGCGGCGCGGCGACCGGCGAACCGCCGTTGCGCAACCTCATATCCACACGCCGCATCGCGCTGCTGACGGCGCTGTCGGGCGGGCTGTACATTTTCTACTGGCACTACATCACTTGGAAGCAGTACCATGACCACTTCAAGGCGGACGACAACGCCTATCCCGTTTGGCACGCCCTCGCGCTGCTGGTTCCCGTGTATGGCGCATTCAGAACGCACGCCCATATGCGCGCCTACAAAGAGGCGATGCTTGGGCGCGGCGTCGCCACTGCCATAGCGCCTTGGGCGGCCGTGGTCGCGGTGGCGTTCCTGCAGCTTCACTATCACGGCGTTTGGAGTTTCACGCCCGTCAGTATGAACTTCACGATGTCGAATAGAGAGCAGGATGTTGTTAGATTATTGGGCGTCGACCCGCGCGGTCTGCCGCTTAATCTGAGCGCGCGGAGCGATTTTCCGTATTTCGCATACTACCTGAACGCAGAGCCCGGCTATGATTTGAGAGACTTGATATTCGCGCAAGACTCGGACGGCGTTGCCGAATTGGCAATGTACAAGAGCGTCTTGCGCGGCTTCTGCGATGAGCCGCGCGGGGTGTTTGTTGGATGCACTTTGCATGAATACCGATTGATAACCGACGCAGGCGTGAGTCTCATCACGGACTTGATTTTCACGGGCGTTATCGCTTGGCTGCTTGTATCCGCGCAGTCCAACATCAACCGCTATTGGCAATCGGTTTCGGCGGCGGCATCCCCGTCCCGCATCGGCATGGGCGAGGTGGCGCTTGCGGTTATCGGAGCGGCGGGTTGGCTTGCGGCGCCGGCGTCCATCTACTACATACTGACGCCGCCGTAGCCCCAAGCCCTGCTTTGCGCGTTGCGCGGTTTCGCGCATTTGCGTTGTCCCCCTATTCGTCGGAAACCTTGACCAGGAGTTTGCCGAAGTTTTCGCCGCGCATCATGCCGATGAATGCGCGCGCGGCGTTCTCAAGCCCTTCCACCACATCTTCGCGGTACTTGAGTTTGCCTTCCCGTATCCAGGCGGCGATGCGCCGTCTGCCTATTTCGTGGCGGTTTTGGAATTGGAACACTAGGAAGCCTTCCATGCGCGCCTGATGCGTTATGAGCGCGCGAATGTTGCGCGGGCCAAGTTCGGGGCGCTCCACGTTGTACTGCGAAATCTGCCCGCATACCGATATGCGCGCAAAGTCGGCGAGGTTTTCCATCACCGCATCGGTGACCGGGCCGCCGACATTGTCGAAATACACATCGATGCCCTGCGGACAAGCGGCCGCAAGCGCGTCCATCACATTCTCAGTCTTGTAGTTGACGCCGGCGTCAAAGCCCAGTTCGTTGACGATGTAATCCACCTTTTCGGGCGTTCCGGCTGTGCCGACAACATAGCAGCCCATAATTTTGGCTATCTGCCCAACCACCTGACCGACCGCGCCCGACGCGGCGGACACCACCACGGTTTCGCCGGGCTTGGGATCGCATATGTCGAGGAAACCGAAGTAGGCGGTCATTCCCGGCATTCCCAATACGCCGAGCGCGGTGGAAAGCGGGCCAAGCGTTTCGTCGACGCGACGCAGGTTGCGCCCGTCGGATGTGGCGTATTCCTGCCAACCGAGCGGGCCTTCCACGATTTCGCCGACGGCGAATGCGGGCGTGCGCGATTCCACCACGCGCCCCACAACGCCGCCCACGATGACATCGCCAAGCGCCACGGAGGGGGCGTATGATGCGGCGTCGCGCATTCTGCCGCGCATGTAGGGATCCAGCGAAAGCCATATGGCGCGTATGAGCGCCTCGCCTTCGCGCGGCTGCGGGATGGGCTGCTCCACTAGATCGAAGTCGGAGAGCTTGGGATAGCCGTCGGGCCTGGACTTCAGAACCACTTTGCGGTTGATTTCGCTTATCATCATTCGCCTCTTATTCGCTATCTATTCGTATATCGTTGCCTATCGGTTTATCCGTTTGAGCGGGAATGCGCTCTGTGTGTGCGATGTACGCGGTTGGCGCAATTCTAACACTATCGCGCTATGCGTGAGAACAGAGCGCCCGTTCAACCCGCCGTCTGAGCCGCGCAATCCAGAGCGCCAGCAGGCGGTTGGAGCGGCCGCATATCAGCGATATTGCCATTATGGCATAGACGGATCGGCGCGGCATTTTAAGCGGCTTGTCGGGGCATAGCCAATTATCGGCGCGCGCAAGCAGCGCCAGCGTGGACAAGCCGATGAGGACGGGCCAAAGCGCGGCGAGGCGCAGGCGCAGGCAGCGGCGGGGTATGGCGAGGATGTAGCGCTCTGCGGCGGCGAAGTCGGTCAAGGCGGTTCGGATGCCCCACGCAAGCAGCGGCCGGGCGCGGGCGGCGTTGCGCTCGTCCAGCAGATCGGCGGGGCGTAGGCCGACGCGAGCCAGTTCGCTGTGGGGCAGGTAGCATCTGCCGATACGCAGGTCTTTGGGCGCATCGCGCAGGATGTTCGTGAGCTGCAGCGCGCTGCCGAAGCGCACGCCGAGCGCAGACATTCGCGCGCTGTCCCAGCCAGCAAGCGCCGGCGTATGCGCTATCGAAATCTCAGTCCAGAACTCGCCCACGCAGCCGGCGATGTGATAGATGTAGTCGTCTAACTGCTCACGGGTTTTCAGCGCGGTTACGGCACTGCATTCGGCGGGCGGGAAAGCGGTCAGGTCTATTTCCATTCCGCGCGTCAGCGTAAGAACCACCGCGCGCGTCCGTTCTCTGTCGAATGCGTTCAGTGCTTGCAGCAGCGTAAAGGCGTGGGGCAGCGCTTGCAGCAGCGCGCGTTCTGCGGGGTTGGCGAATGCGGTGTTCAGTTCGGCGCTCATATCGGCGGGATCGGCGGCGGCGACTTCCCCGGCAAGCCGCGCTCTGAATGCGCGCAGATGGGACAAGCGCCGCTCAGGGGGGATTAGCGGCGTATCGGCGATGGCGTCGGCGGCGCGCGCAAGCAGATACGCCAAGCCGATCGGTTCGCGCAGGTCGGCGGGCAGTACGCGCAGGGACAGGTAGAACGCCCGAGATACGCTCTTGAGCAGCGTGGTCAGCAGGATGCGCCGCGTCTTGGGCGATACGGCGCTTGGCGTATCCGACGGGGCGGGCTTTGCGCGCGGGCGGTTCACTTGCCAAAGCCGCGCTTTAAGCCGCGAATGAAGGCTATCTGCCCAAGGTGCTGGTCTTGTTCGCCGATGAGCTGGCGGAATATGCCGCCGACGCTGCGCCCGCGAAAGTAGCGCGCCGACGCCGCGAACTCAGGGAAGGGCGTCCTGTCCGGCACAAGGTCGAAGTCGGCGTCGGTTAGCGCGCGCACATAGGGCAGCGTCTCTTCGCGGACGGCGTCGAAGTATTCCACTAGCGTATCTCTGCTAACGGCGGGGAACGCATCCACTTGCTCTATGGTGTAGTTGACGCCCGTATCGGCTTCGGGGACGCCCATTCGGGCGTGCCAGCCGTCGCGGAGCCAAACCTCCGGCTCGCCGCGCGCGAAACGTTGAACAAGCCTGTCCTCTACCCGCGCGGCGTGCCATATGAGAAAGGCGATCGAGTTGGATTCGGCGTCGGGGCGCCAGTGCATTTCGTCTTCGGACAGCGGCGCAGTGGCGGCATAGACGCGCCGCCGATAGTCTTCCAAACATTGTTCTACGAATTCGTTAAGCTTCATTGCGCTGCCTCTCAGTTTGATGGTGTTAGCGCACAGATTACCATACTTCAGTATGCGCTTGCGAAATGCTGCCGCATCGCATCCGTATCACGATGGCGCTGGCTGGCGATTTGACGATGCGCCGTTGTGCGAATACACTTTGCGGGACGCAATCACGATTGGCGCATAGCGAACTAGACGGGGGGAATAGCCTTGACAGCCTACCGCGCGCCTTTGCCGCAGCCTACGCCGGAGACGCAGCCGTTCTTTGACGGGTTGCGGCGGCGCAAACTGCTGATTCAGCGCTGCAACGACTGCGGCGTGGCGTACTATTATCCGCGCCCGTTCTGCCCGGACTGCTTGTCCGCAAATGTTGCGTGGGAAGAGGCAAGCGGCAGGGGGACGCTGTACTCATTCGTCATCAACTATCGCAGTCCGCCGGGGTTTGAAGCACCGTATGTCATCGCGGTGGTGGAATTGGAAGAGGGGCCGCGGATGATGACCAACCTGGTGGGAGTGGAGCCGCATCCTGATCTTGTGCGCTGCGATATGGCGGTGGAAATCGTGTTTGACGATGTAACCGATGATGTTACGCTGCCAAAGTTTCGTCCCGCCGAGCCGCAAGCCTAGCGATAGCGCAACGCCGCTAAGGGGCTATCGGCTATTACGCAAGCGGGATGCGCTAACGGCGGCGCATCGGCATACGATTGTATAGCCGCGCGCAAGACAACTGGAGGCCGGGCAAGTGGTTTCGTCAGCAAGCGAACTTCGGGGCAAGGTGTCTATCGTGGGGGCGTCGGAGTCGGATGAGATAGGCGTCGTTCCGCATAAGTCGGCGCTGACGCTGCACGCCGAAGCCGCGCGCAACGCGCTGAATGACGCCGGGTTGACGATAGACGATGTTGACGGGCTGTTCACGGCGGGCGTTACAAGCGGGCAGTTGGGCGAATACCTGGGCATTGTGCCGCGATACAGCGACGGCACGAATGTGGGCGGGTGTTCGTTTATCCTGCATGTGGAACACGCCTTGCTCGCCATAGCCGCGGGGATAATCGAGGTTGCGCTGATAACGCACGGCGAGAGCGGACGCTCGCGCGTGGGAATGGGCGGCGGCGGCGTTGCGCCGGATTCGCCGCAGGGGCAGTTCGAAGCGCCATATGGAACTTACGGGCCCACCACGCTGTTTTCGCTGCCCGCCACGCGGCATATGCACGAATACGGCACTACGCGCGAGCAGATGGCGGCGGTGGCGGTGTCCAATCGCAAGTGGGCGGCGATGCACCCGTTGGCGATGATGAAAGAGCCGATAACGATTGATGATGTGCTGAGCTCGCGCCCGATTTGCTGGCCGTACTCGCTGTTTATGTGCTGCCTGGTAACCGACGCGGGCGGCGCAATCGTGTTGACGGGGGCGGACAGGGCAAAGGCGCTGCGAAAGCCGCCGGTGTACATACTCGGCACGGGGGAGGCTACCGAACACAATATGGTCAGCATGATGGCGG
The DNA here is from genome assembly GCA_965204605.1 of Dehalococcoidia bacterium. GTDB lineage: Bacteria > Chloroflexota > Dehalococcoidia > Lucifugimonadales > JADFKI01 > Bin90. Next base: position 1,657,135 of record OZ241999.1, on the reverse strand, counting down.
ATATGACCACATCGCGGGCGGCGAAGGTTTCGGGCAGGGCGGCGTTCGAGATGGCGGGCGTATCGCATTCGGATATCGATGTCGCCGAACTCTATGACGCATTCGCGTTCACGCCGATGCTTGCGCTGGAAGATTTGGGGTTCGTGAAGCCGGGCGAAAGCGGAGCGTTTGTTGAGGGGCAGCGCACGGCGCCGGGCGGCGATTTCCCGATGAACACCAACGGCGGCGGGCTTTCGTACACGCACTCCGGGATGTATGGGATATTCACGCTGATCGAGCTGACGCGGCAGCTTCGGGGGGAGGCGGGCGAGCGTCAGGTTGGCGGCGCAGAGGTTGGGATAGCGCACGGGCCGGGCGGGATGTTCGCCGCCGCAAGCACGCTCATCGCGGGGACGGCCGCCACGGTGTAGGGGGCGCGCATTTGGCGAAACGGCTATCACTTAAGCGCCCTCTTATCTCGCTTTACACTTACTTTTATACTTATCGTCTTTATCTCTAACGCCGCAACGCTGCGCCATCTAGCCGCGCTTTGCAAAACGGGCGCAAATCGCGCTATTATGAGTTCGGTTCGCATCGAGCGTCAGCAAGCATCTTGTTCTTAGGAGGCAACGATGAGCAGCCATTCTACCGCCCGCCAATCCCTTGCGCCTTACCCCGTTCATCCGCTGCAGGATATTCTGGCGAACACGGCGCGCCGCTTGCCGCATAAGACGGCGATAATAGACGGCGAGTACAAGTACACATATCAGCAGTTGAATATGTACAGCGACCGCTTCGCCGCGGCGCTTGCGCTGCTGGGCGTGTCCAAGGGCGAGCATATCGGGCTGCTGACGCCCAACTGCGTTGAGTTCGAGGTGGCGTTCTTCGGGATACTGAAGGCGGGGGCCGTGGCGACCACAATCAACTCCGGCTACCGCGAGCGCGAGGTGGCGCATCAGCTCAACAACAGCGGGGCGGCGACGCTGATAGTTCACGAATCGCTGGCGCATCTGGTAGAAACGGACGGCGGCGACACACCGGCGCTGAAGCGCATTATCGCGGTGGAGCCGACGTCGCGGGATCCCAGCAAGTTTTGGGGGCTGATCGAGCGCGCGCCCGCAACGCCGCCGCCCGTGTCCATAGACCCGATGGAGGATTTGGCGGCGCTGCCCTATTCTAGCGGCACAACGGGGTTGTCCAAGGGCGTGATGCTGACGCACTACAACTTGACTGCCAACCTGCGGCAGTTCTTGGAGCGGCCGGGCGAAGCGCTTGAGCCGTCCGAAAGCGATGTCCTGCTGGCGCATCTGCCGCTGTTTCATATCTACGGGATGCAGGTGCTGATGAACGGCGTGATAGCGTCGGGCGGCACGCAGGTATTGATGGCGCGCTTCAATATGGAAGAGATGCTGCGGCTGATAGAAACGTATGGCGTTACGCATCTCTACACCGTGCCGCCGGTGGGGCTTGGGCTTACGCAGTATCCGAACATCGGCGACTATGATTTGTCGTCGATGGTCGCCGCATGCCTTGCGGCCGCGCCGGCGTCGGAAGATCTGCAGCTGCGCGTTCAAGAGGCGTGCGGCTTCCCGGTGTTTCAGGCGTATGGGATGACTGAGCTTTCGCCGGTGTCTCATATTGACTACATCGAGGCGGACAGGATGACGGCGGGTTCGGTCGGGACGGTGGTGGCGGACACGGAAGCGCGCGTGGTTGACTTGGATGCGGGGACAACCGATGTGGCGGCGGGCGAAGTGGGCGAGCTGCTGGTGCGCGGGCCGCAGGTGATGAAGGGCTACTACAACAACGCCGCCGCCACGCGCGAAACGATTACGGCGGACGGCTGGCTGCATACCGGGGACATAGTGCGAATGAATGCGGCGGGCAAGGTGTGGATATTGGACCGCAAGAAAGAGCTCATCAAGTACAAGGGCTTTCAGGTGCCGCCGGCCGAATTGGAGGGGCTGCTGCTGGAGCATCCGGCGATAGCGGACGCCGCGGTGATAGGCAAGACGGATGTCGAGGCGGGCGAGGTTCCTAAGGCATTCGTGGTTTCGCGGCAGGATGCGGCGGTGTCCGCGGAAGAGGTGATGGGCTTTGTGGCGGAGCGGGTAGCCACATTCAAGCACATCCGCGAGGTGGAGTTCGTGGACGCAATACCGAAGAATCCGTCGGGCAAAATCCTGCGACGGCTGCTCATAGAGCGCGAACAGGCGGCGGGGAGCTGACGGCGCGCGCCGATGCGGTTGCAGAAATGAGCGCTGCGGTGAACGGCGTGCGTGCGCTTCGTGAACTTGATCTACGCCCGTTTGTGTGAGCGCGCCGTTGCGCTGCGCTGCCGCTAATTTACGGATATACCAACGGACTGATGGGGGTTGAATATGACCAAGATACTTGTGCTTCACGGCAAGGGGATGGAGCTTCGGGGCAAGGTGGATGTGGAGATATTCGGGACGATGACATTGCCCGAATACGATGAGCATATCCGCCGATACGCCGCCGAATTGGGCGTTGATGTGGAGATTTTTCATTCCAATGAAGAGTCTGACGTCATCGCCAAACTGGAGGGGACGGACGCGGACGCGGCACTGATAAACCCCGGCGGCTACACAACGGGGCATCCGTCGATTGCGGAAGCGATACGGGCGCAGGCGTATCCTACGCTGGAGGTGCATATGTCCAACCCCGCAAGCAGAGGGCGGGTCTCCGAGATTGGGCCCGCTTGCCGGGGCGTGGTAACGGGGATGGGGATAGTGGGGTATCGGCTGGGGATGCTGGGGGCGGAGGCGTGTTTGCGTAGGATTTAACGCAAGGGCGCAAAGAGGCCCCCTTCCATTCCCAGTCTTACCCATGAGCGAGAAGGAAAGTGGTCTTATGTGCATATAGTATTATACGATCTACTATAAATGGTAGAGCACATATACTAATGGTTATTTTGTGGAATTTTTAGCGCGATTGTAAACGTACTTGCCCGCGCTGAGAATTTGGCGCTTGACAATTGGCGCAGTCTGCCGTAAGTTACACACAAGCGCATTAGAATCATTCTAATTCGTTAAGAATTTCACATTGTAAGGCGTCAAAGGCGTCAAGATAGATAGCCAAACGCAGAGTGGCATATGTTGAAAGCGCAGGATAATCGGGACAACCCTGATAACATCCGGGATAGCGCGCCGATGGATGAGGCGCGGTTTCGGATGCGTCTGTCAGAGATGAAGGCGGCGTTGCGAGATAAGGGCGTGGTCATTACCCGCAAGCGCGCCAAAATCCTGGAAGCGCTGCTTGCCAGCGACCGCCATCCCACTGCGAGCGAAATCCACGAAAGCGTCAAGGCGTTCTATCCCGGCACCAGCCTAGCCACTATCTACAACACTATCGACATCCTAAAAGAGACGGGGCAGGCGCTGGAGATCGAGTTCAGCGCGTCCGCCAACCGCTACGACGGCAGGATCCCGGTCTCGCATCCGCATCTGGTCTGCCTAGCGTGCGAAAAGGTGGAAGATATGGACGCCGCCGCGCCGAATGCCCCTTTGGAGCTGGAGCGCGTATCGCAAGCCACCGGCTACGACATCGTGCGCCTGCGAACCGACTACTACGGCACATGCCCCGACTGCCTCCGCGAACCCCGTGCGGATGCGGCGAATGCGGCGGAAAGGGGGTTTGCGTAGTTCCGAAATACGCGCTTATGCGGCTAATTGCACTCACTATACTCTCATAATGCAAGCGTTTGCTACGCCCGTTACGAAAGGAGGAAATGTATGTCCAACAGAGAAGATGTTGCGCTGCTTGCCCACCTGATGAGGCGCGCCGGCTTTGGCGCAACCCGCGACGAGCTTGAGGCTATGGCGGATCAGGGATACGAAGCCGCGGTGGAAAAGCTTCTCGACTATGAGAGCCAGCCCGCCGTGGATGAGCACCTGCTCTACCGCTACCACCCCATCACCGAAGTTCCCGGCGGCGCCGCCGCGCCCGGCCAGGCGAACTGGCTCTACTTTATGGTCAACACCGAGCGGCCGCTCAACGAAAAGATGGCGCTCTTCTGGCACCATGTCTTCGCCACCGGCAACGCCAAGGTGGACAACTGCAACCACTTGCTGGAGCAGATCCAAATGTTCCGCGACGTGGGAATGACCAACTACCGCGATCTGCTTGTGCGGCTCGCCAGCAATCCCGCCATGATATATTGGCTGGACAACAATGAGAACCATAAGGTAGCGCCCAACGAAAACTGGGGGCGCGAACTGCTGGAGCTCTTCTCCCTAGGCGTGGGCAACTACACCGAGCAAGATGTGTACGAATGCTCGCGCGCCTTTACCGGCTGGACTATATCCGCCAAGATGCCGCGCTATCCCTACGGCCGCCACCCGTGGCAGTTCGAGTACCGCGCCGAAGACCACGATGAGACGGACAAGTCCTTCCTCGGCTACACCGGCAACTTCAACGGCGAGGACATCATCGACATCATCCTCAAGCAGCCCGCATGCCCGCGCTTCATCGCGCGCCACCTCTACAACTTCTTCGTAGAGGACGAGCCGCAAGTGCCGGCGTGGAATATCGAAGAGCCGCGCAATCCCGAAGCCATTCGGATGCTGTCCGAAACCTTCGTGGAAAACGACTACGACATCAAGCCCGTGCTGCGCGCGCTGTTCAACTCCGACTTCTTCAAGGCGGCGATGTACAAGAAGGTCAAGAACCCCACCGAAGTCGTAGTGGGGACACTCAGGCTCACCGGCGACCTGCAGGGCCCGGATCCGCGCCTAGAAGCCGTCGCCAGAGAGCCCGGCTACATGGGGCAGGACATCCTGGATCCGCCCAGCGTGGAAGGCTGGCACACCGGCCACGAATGGATCAACAGCGGCTCGCTAGTCAAGCGCATCAACTTCGTCGCCGACCGAATCAGCGACACCGACCTGCCCGGCGTCAAGCGCATAGTGGAGCGCATCGCGTCCGCCAACGGGCCGACTATGACGCCCGAAGAGTTGGTCGAAAACTGCCTCGATCAGATGGGGCCGCTTCCCGTGTCCGACAGCACGCGCCGCGAGCTTCTCACGCAGGCGCAGAGCGAAGGCGCGGTGAACTGGCAGAGCGAATACGATGACGCCGCGCGCCGCACGGGCGAAATGCTCGCCCTCATCGGCGCAACCCGCGAGTATCAGTTCGGGTAAGCCTAAAGCCGCCCGACGCAACTTCCCAAATCACCAAGGAGGCGATAATGGCAAACTCTAACAAGCCGCCGGTTCTGGTTGTGCTGCAACTCACGGGTGGCAACGACTACTTCAACTCGGTTATCCCGTACACCGACGCCAACTACTACGACAGCCGCCGCTCGCTGCAGATCCCTGAGAACCGCGCGCTGAAGTTGGACGACGAGATTGGCCTGCATCCCGCAATGGCGCCGATGAAGGACATCTACGAGCAGGGCGATATGGCGATAATCCACGGCGTAGGCTACGAAAACTCGCCGCGCTCTCACTTCCGATCGATGGACATCTGGCACACCTGCGAGCCGGACAAGGTGGGCACCGAAGGCTGGCTTGGGCGCGCTCTTAGCCACCTGGATCCCAAGTCCGAAAACCCTGTTACCGGCGTCAATGTAGGACAGGCGCTGCCCCGCGCGCTGGTTGCGCCCGGCGTGTCCGTGGCGTCCGTCGCCGACGTTTCCACCTACGGCTTGCTCACCAACATCGAGCAGCAAGAGCAGCGCCAGCAAGTCCTGGAACGCTTCGCCAATATGTACGCCCCCGCCGTGGGCAGCGGCCAGGTGATGGACTACCTGGGGCAGACCGGGCTTGACGCGCTCAAGGGCGCGGACATCCTGAAGGTTGCGCCGCAGAAGTACAACTCCGGCGTGGAGTACGGCGCAAGCCCCATAGCGCAGAAGCTCAAGGACATCGCGATGATACACACCGCCGACGTCGGCACGCGCGTGTTCTACTGCGACCACGGAAGCTTCGACACCCACGCGGCGCAGGCTACGACCCACGCTCAGCTATGGACGGACGTCTCCGAAGCGATAGCCGACTTCTGGGATGACCTGCGCGAGCACGACGCCGATGACAATGTGGTGATGTTCCTGTTCTCCGAATTCGGCAGAAGGGTTCGGGACAACGGCTCCGGCACCGACCACGGCGCGGCGGGCGTGGCATTCGCCATCGGCCCCAGCGTGGACGGCGGCATGTACAGCGAGTACCCCGAAACCCGCCCGGAAGCGCTGCAGCAGGGCGACCTGGTTCCCAATCAGGACTTCCGCGGCGTCTATTCCACCATCCTGGAAGACTGGATGCACCTGGAAGCGCCCAGCATCGTCAACGGGCATTTCGAGAAGCCCGCATTCGTCCGCGCAAACGGCAACGGCCACTAAGCCGCAAGACGAACCCAATCAGCAAGCTCCCCGCAGCGCCCAGCGCGGCAGCGCATCCTGCGGGGAGCGGCTACACCCAACCGAGCAAGTTCAAGAAGGTGGCACAATGCTTACGACAACCGTATCAGGCCGAACTTGGAACTTCAGCCACGCCATCGGACGCAACGCCGCCGCCGGCAACGGCTTCACTCAGCCTATGGACGTGGCGGTAGCGCCCGGCGGCGTCATCTATGTACTCAGCAGAGGCCAAGAGGGCGCGGGCGGCGTGCAAGCGCCCAACAAGCGCATCGGCAAGGTTACCATCAGCGAAGACTTCATCGGCGATTTCGGCCGCGAAGAGCTCGTCTGGCCCATGGGCATCGCAGTGGATAGCGCTGGCAATATCTACTGCACCGACGAGTTTGAAAAGCAGGTCAAGATCTACGACGTCGACGGCCAGCGCGTCGGCGAATGGGACAGCGGCGGCAGACTGCTGGGTCCCTCCGGCATAGCCTGCGACGCCGACGACAACGTCTATGTTACCGACGCCGTGGCGAATCAGGCGCTCAAGTTCACCAAGGACGGCGAGTTCCTGTTCGCATTCGGCAGCGAAGGCGGCGGCGCCGGGCAGTTCAACCGCCCTTGGGGCATCACCATCGGCGACGACGGCAGCATCTACGTCGCAGACTGGGGCAACAACCGCGCTCAGAAGTTCTCCCCGGATGGCGAGCATCTGCTCACATTCGGCGAAGAGACCAGCGGGCTTGCGGGCGCGCTCAACCATCCGTCCGATGTGGCAGTGGACAGCGAAGGCGATGTCTATGTGTCCGATTGGGGCAACAAGCTCGTCAAAATCTACGAAAGCAACGGCTCTGCGCTCACTTACCTAGAAGGCGACGCCGTGGAGTTCTCCAAGTGGGCGAAAGAGGTTGTGGAGTCCAACCCCGATGTGGTGAAGGCGTATCGCCGCGTCAAGGACACTCGCCCGCTTGGTCTGTTCGAGCGCCCGGGTGGGCTCGCCGTGGATGAGAACGATAACATCATCATCACCGACAGCACCCGCGGCCGCCTGCAGATATACGCCAAGGAAAAGGACTACATGGATCCGCAGTTCAACCTGTAGATCTTGGGCAGCCCTTGGCGGCAATCACGGGCGACAGCCAAGCCGAACATACGCAATATACGGGATAGGGCAAAGGCGTTTCGCTTATGCTCTATCCCCGTTCTGTGTATCCCGCGTTATCGACGCCTCATCCGTTAGGTCAGCGCCACCGGGTCGACATCCACGCTCCAATCGCGCGGCGCATCCACCTTGTCCAGCAGCGCGCGCGGCTCCGCCCCCCGCAAGACTATGTGCCACCGATAGCGCCCCCGCAGCCGCATCGGATACGCCGGCATCGGCCCAAGCACCTCAACATCGCTGTATCCCCACGCCAATTGCTGCTCGCGAAGCAACCCCGCCAATCGCAGCGCCTCGCCCTCGCAGCGCGCCTGATTCGTGTGCGCGTAAAGCAACCGAATTAGGCGGCTGTACGGCGGGTTCGCCTGCTCGCGCCGATACGCCATTTCGCGCGTATAGAACGCCTGATAGTCTTGCGCCGCCGCCGCTTGAATGGCGTAGTTGTCCGGCTGAAACGTCTGTATGATGACCCTGCCCTCGCGCTTGCCGCGTCCGGCGCGCCCCGCCACCTGATACAGCAGTTGGAACGCCCTCTCGCCCGCGCGATAGTCCGGAATGCTAAGCCCGATGTCCGCGGACACCACGCCCACTAGCGTAACCTCCGGGAAATGCAAGCCCTTGGCTATCATCTGCGTGCCGACTAGAACGCGCGCCTCCCCGGAGCGAAAGCGGCGCAGCAAATCCTCGTGCGCCTTGGGGCTTGCGGCGACGTCCCTGTCCCAGCGCAATACGCCCGTATTCTTATAGCGACGCGCAACCTCATCCGCCACCGCCTCCGTGCCGATGCCGTAGTAGCGCATTCGGTAATTGAGACACTGCGGACACATATCCGGCGGCTTGCGCCCGTTGCCGCAGTAGTGGCAGATGAAGCGCTTTATCTTGGCGTGATAGGTAACGCTCACATCGCAGCGGCGGCATTTGAGGCTGTAGCCGCAGCTGTAGCACTGATAGAACGCCGCCGTGCCGCGCCGATTGAGGAACAGCATCGCTTGACTGCCCGACGCCAGGCATTCGTCAAGCGCCGAACTCAGCGCGCGGCTGAACATATCGCTGTTGCCTTCCCTGAGCTCCCGCCGCATATCCACCACGCTGACGGACGGCAGCGCCGCGCGCTTGGCATCAGCGCTGCCGCCGCTATCCGCAAAGCGCTCGGTTAGCAGATGCAGGCTATGCCGCCGCCGCAGTCCGTCGAAGTAGGTTGCGACATCGGGCGATGCGCTTCCCATCACCACCACGGCGCCCGTCAGCTCGGATAGGCGCAGCGCCACATCGCGCGCGTGGTAGCGCGGCATTGCGTCATGCTGCTTGTATGTCCATTCGTGTTCTTCGTCTATGACGATAAGCCCCAAGTTCGGCACGGGCGCCATAACCGCGCTGCGCGAACCGATGACGATGTCGTATTCGCCGCGCCTGATTTTCCACCACTGATCGAAGCGCTCGCCGTCCGTAAGCCCGCTGTGCAGCACCGCAATTCGCCCCGCGAACCGCGCAGCGAACCGCTCTATCGTCTGATATGTCAGCGCGATTTCGGGGACAAGCGCGATAGCCCGCCGCCCCATTCGCAGGCATTCGGCTACGGCGTCCAAATAAACCTCCGTCTTGCCGCTGCCGGTTATGCCCTGTATCACGAATGACTTGCGCCCATCGGAGCCGTCCGCTATCGCCGCGCGAATATCCGCCGCTATCGCCGCCTGCCTATCCGTCAACTGCAGCGGTTCGGCGCGCTCAAACACCCGGCCGTCAAGCGGATCGCGATCGACCGTCGCCGTCTGCGCGGCAAGCCATCCCTTATCCAGTAGCGCCTTCACCGCGCTTGCGCCGTACTCTTTGCGCGCTGCCGCCGCGTCCATAGCGCCGCCGTCTTGCCGCAGCCGCTCAATCAAGTTGCGTCGTTTCGTAACGAGTTGCTTGGCGTTCAGCCACACGACGATCTCTGCAGCCTTGTCTGCGTTCAGACTGACCGTTGTACTGCGCTTGTGGCGCACCGACGGCTTGGAAAGCGAATAGTCGCGGCGCACGATGCCCTTGCCGACGAGACTCGCCACCGATGCCGCCGCCGAATCGCCCAGCGCCTTGACAAGCCGTTCCTGCGCCGCAACCCTGCCGGCGGATTCGCGCTTGCCGATGTACTCCACGACGCGCTTCTGAAGCGGCGTCAAGGCGTCCGTATTCGTATCGGCATTGACAAGCGCGAGGGATGTCTTGGGACGGACGCGGCCGCCGGGCGGCAGCATGGGCGCGGCCGCCTCGAACAGCGAACACATATAGTATTCGCTTATCCATTCGGCGAGACGCAGCCGCGCATCGTCAAGCAGCGTATCCTCAAACAGAACGGCGGCGATGTCTTTGGTCTCAGCAACCTGCGGCGCGTCGGCGAGCGCGAACACGATGCCCTGCAGCATGCGCGCCCCAAACGGCGCTTGAACCAGGTGTCCGGCGCGCGCGTCCATTCCGTCGGGGATGGCGTAGCTAAACGTTCGCCCGCTGCCCGTAGGCGCGTCCACTGCGACTTCAGCGAATCTCATCCTGCAATCCCTAGCGTCCGTATGGTTTGGCGCAAATATGGCATACGCTATTCTAGCAAACCTTTGCCGTAGTTCACCCGGCGCGATAGGCGCATTATCGGGCGGATTGTAGTAGCGCGCGGATTGCGTCGACGCCAAACGGGGCAGGCCGTAATCGGCTCTGCCCCGTGTAGCGCCTGCGCCTGGATTGCGCGAAAGACTAGCGGCGTTCCTTGATGCGCGCCGCCCGCCCGGATAGCCCGCGCAGATAGTATAGCCGCGCTCGGCGAACCTTGCCGCGCCGCATCACCTTGACGGATTCCACATTGGGCGAGTGCATCAGGAAGGTGCGCTCCACGCCTATTTCGTAGCTAACGCGCCGAACCGTGAACGATGCGCCCGGCCCGCCGCCGCGCTTGCGAATCACAACGCCCTGAAACGCCTGCGTCCGTGTGCGCTCCCCTTCCGTAACCCGAATTTCAACCCGCACCGTGTCGCCGGGCTGAAACTCTTCGATGTTGGGGTTCGCTTCCAATTGTATGAGCTCGTGCGCTTCCATCTCAATCTGCCTGCCTTGCGGACTTGGTGTGTCTAAATCACCATAGCATTGTATCGCCAACGCCGCCGCATACGCAAGATTTATGCGTCTAGTCCATATTGCTTATCGCAACGTCGATCGAAACGCTAGTCACTCGCCGATCAGGGTTCTCGCGCAACTCTCCGTTCAGGTCTTGCAGCGTGTTGGGAGCAGTCATATTCCGTCTCTCTGTCGTTCATTATAACACAACCGGCAACCCGCAACCGACATATGAGAAGATCGGTATTCCCAACATGTACAAGTGCGCTATAATTGATCGGAAGCATCCGATTGACGGCGAATATCGGCGATTATGAGCTAACCACGCAAAGGCTGTGAGAATATGACTACGAAATACACTATCTATTACGCAGGCGCGCTGTTTGACCATAAGCATTTGGGCGGCAACGCATTGCTTGCCGAGCGCATAGAGCAGCTCTCCGAGGGGCGATACGGTTGCATATTGCCCCAAGACTTGGAGCAGACGGGCGCAAGGGCGGTGGATATACGAAACCAGGATCTGCGCATGGTGATGGAGTGCGACCTTGGGTTGTTCAACTTCGACGGCGCGGATCTGGATCCTGGGCAGATTGTGGAGTATGTGTATGCTAAGATGCTGGATATTCCCTGCGTGATACTGCGATCCGATTTTCGGCACGGCGGCGACCAGGAAAAGGGCGGCGATCCGTGGAATCTGATGGCGTCCTTCTTTCCGCGCACGCGGATACTGCATTTGAACGGCATGCAATGGTATCAGGAAGCGCACAGACAGGGCGGCGGAGCAGACGAAGTTACCGCGCGCTTCCATCGGCGGATTGCGGCGGCGGTCATAGAGTTGCTGGACGCCGTGCGCGAAGATGCGCCAGCGCTTGACGGCGCGACGAGATCCGATGTACAGCGGCTGTATCGTTGGGCGCTGCGCTTTCCGGGCGGCGGCTTGGCGGACGCTATCCCGGACGGCGCATCCCCGCCGATTATGCGCAGCGGCTGATAGACACTAAGACCGCCAAGCGCCTGCTTCCATAGCATTCAAACAAGCGGCGCGTCCGCTATGGCTTGGTAGGCTCATATGTGGCTTACGCTACCCGCAACCGAATGGCGCATCTGGACGCCAACTGATATGTTGCCCATAAACTGCTTTCAATTATTGGGCATTGCGAACAACCGCAACAAGACGGCGGCGGCGGCGCGGGATGGCGGCGTATGCGGCGCTGCCCGCGACGATGCTGCGACGGCTGCCCGACGAAGTGTCTATGCTAGAGGGCGCATGGGTGGAGCCGCTCGCGGTGGCGCTGCGCGGCGTATCGCGCTCAGGATTCAGCGTAGGGCGGCGCGCGGCGGTCATCGGCGCCGGGCCTATCGGGCTGCTCACAACGCTGCTGCTGCGATACGGCGGCGCATCGCATATCGCCGTGCTGGAGCCGAGCGAACAGCGCAGATCCAAGGCGCTGGAACTTGGCGCGGACGCGGCGATCGACCCGCTCGCCGACGACCCTGCGACGATATTCGGCAGCGATCTGCCGCTAGTCGACTTTGCGCTGGAGTGTTCGGGCGCGCGCTCCGCCGTGGACACCGCCGCGGACATAGCGCGTCCGCATGGGCGCATAACGCTGGTGGGCGTCGCCACGGGCGCAGTGGTCTTTCATTCGCACAGAGCCATCAACAAAGAGCTGACGATACGCAGCAGCGCCAGCGCCGTCAAAGAGTTCGAGATAGCGATAAGCCTGCTCGCGCGCAAAGAGTTCGACGTCGGCGCGCTCACAAGCGATATTCTGCCATTGGACAGCTTCGCCGATGCGTTTCGGCGGCTCAACGACGGAAGCGCGGTCAAGATTATTGATGCGGCCGGGGGAGTAGTTAGGAATCGCCTGCTATTCATTGAAGCGGTAAGTCCCATCCCATATGTGGGCGTAGCCGTCCTCTACCGCTACATACTGCCCTGTGTGTATCTTGGCGATGGGGTAGTCCGGCAGCGCTGCCTTCGCCCAGCATCCACCGTCGGCGATTGCGCCGTATCGCCTGAAGTCAAAATCTAACGGTTCATAACCGTCCTGACCGACGCGCGCGGACAAATCATCGCTATAAAGCGGGAATACGCTGGCGAAGAACTTCGCCTCAATGTCCCCTTCGATGCACCGCTCCTTTGCGTATATGAGGCTGCCGCCGATGATATACACATCGAAGTCGGAGCGTATGATTGGCTCGCGATCCGCCAGCTTCTCAAAATCGGCATCCAACCCCAAGCCAATCGGATAAGCGTTGCCCTCCCATAGATAACGGTAGCCGTCTTCGGCCGCTGCATACTGACCTGTGTGTATCTCTGTTATGGGATAGCCCGGCAGCGCCACATCCGCCCAACAGCTTCCGTCGGCGTCTATTGCGCCGTACTCGTCGAATTTGAAGTCAATGATGTAGTAGCCATTCTCTCTGGCGTAAGCGGGCAGGTCATTGGCGTCGACTGGGATTATGCTTGCGAAGAATCGCTCCGCCACATCCGAGTCGCTGCACTGCGGCTTCGTGTATATGAGGCTGCGGTCGGCGATGTACACATCGAAGTCGGAGCGTATGATTGGCTCTAGGGAGTCCAGTGGTTCTAGTGAGTCCGGCAAGTTGGCGGAGTCTGCATTCTGCGGCGTCATCGTCTTGACTTGCACCGGCAGATGGGCGTTGCGGGGGAGCACGCGGGCGTCTATGCACATACTCGCGCGGCTTCGGTAGGGGTTGATTGCCAGTCTGACGGATCTGTCATGCTTATGCTCTTGCCAATTCCATACTAGAGTTTCGTCCGGCGCGCAGTCTTTGACGAATGCGTGCGCTATTCGTCCGTCCAAGAGAAGTCCGACGTCGTCCGATAAGTAGTCGAAGTGGGGTTTCAGATTATCCCAAACCCAGTGGGAATGATATATTTTGTCCCATGTTTGTCGGGAGGGGGGATTATGTGGCCAAATGTTAAATTGGCGCTGACCGTCCCAAGAGTCAAACGGAACGCCTTGGAATATCACATTGTTCGGGGATTGGTCGCGCCATCGGATATTGGCGAAATGGGTAACGCCGTAGCGCCGGATTGTCTTCGCCACTTGAGTATCGGATAGGCTACGATTATTTTCCATCGCACGCCAGCTCTGCCAAATCGCGTGGCTGTCGCGGTTGGCAATGTTAAAGAACTCGTATGAGTTCACCAGTCCGTCCAGATTCACCACGGGAAAGCGGGAGAAGTAGCCGATGACGTCGGAGTCCCTCGACCCGATTACGCTGCCTTCGGGAAGCGCGCGGTTCATAACCTGCGCTCCCATGTAGGAAGTGATAGCCGAGTCGTGTCGGCTTGATACACTCATACGATCCACCCATCTGAACGGCTCGGCTAAGCCGGATCCTGCAAGCAGAACCGCCGCGCCGATAACAAAGACGCCTACGCTCAACGCGCTGGCGGCGGCGCGGCGGCGCGGCGCGAGGAAGCGTAGTATAAGATGGCTTGCGACATAGCACCTTACGGGAATGATGAGCGCCGTCATTAGGTACGCGGGGACGAAGTGCCATATCTTGTCTCCATATTCGGGATGTGAAATGAGAACGACTTGCGCGAATTTGGCGAGATGTCCCGCCGCCAAGCCGAATATGCCTACCAGAAACGCCGTCAGCAACCAGTCCCGCCGCTTGTTGGAGCGCAGCGCAAGCCGCCATACTAGCAGCAGGTAGGCGCATATCTCAAACGCAATCAGAAATTCATAGTCGAAGACGTCAAGCTGCAGCGTCCCGCGTAAGCTTTCTATGAGGCTGTATCCGCCTTCTTCAGCCCATCTATTTTGCGCCCACGCCCGCCAGGTTGCGGCGCTAACGGGCAGGATGCCGCCAAATGCCAGTCCGTTGTATGCGAAATAAGCCAGCATTCCCGCTATTGCGCCAATCAGCGGGATGTACGCATGCCGAACGGCCGCCAATGCGGATAGGCGCAGCGAGCACCGTTCCTGCCGCGACCATTCGATAGCGCACAAGGCAGCGGTTGCGGCAAGCGATATGGCGATGTACTCTATCCGAACCCAGGGTAGCGCGAATGCGATTGCGAAGAGATGCCATTTCCGGCGCGGCGGATCGCGCATATAGACGCAGACGGCGAGTATGAGCAGCGCCAGCGCGAACATCGCGGCCGCCGCTTCCAACCCAAGCAGCAACTCGAGTGGCTTGCGATAGAGCATCGGCAGCGCTGCGAACAGCAGTAGCCAGGACAGGCGCGACAGCCACGCCGCCAAAGCGATGAGCGCTGCGCCGCCGGCGACGAGCATAATCTCAAACGCCTTGATGCCGAACAGCGCCGCTTCTTTGTCTAATATCCAATAGAAGGGCGTTATGAGCAGCATCCAAACGGGGTGGTAGCCGTTGGTTTGGGTGATGCCGCCGTCGAATGTGGAGAACTTGCCTTGTGATAGGTTATAGGCTATTTGGAAGTAGTAGAAGGAATCCTCGGTGTTCACATCGCGTAAGATGTTGACTAAATCGAATGTGGTGAGCGTGTGCCACGCAAACGCGACGCCGTATGCGAGCAATCCGCATATGAACAGCGCAAACGGCAGGCGCCACTCTGCGGCGGTTTGGCTTTTCGACCATAGCCTGGCTATCTTGGGCTTCCAAGTTGATGTTGTTGGGAGCATCCGTTGGATTATTCTCTAACGGGTTCGCTAATTCGCGCTTTGCCGCCGACGAGCGCCGCTTAGTACGGGTAGGGCATCACGCCTACGGGGACTTCGATGAGCGTGGGGGCGTCGGTTTCCAGCGCTTCGCCTAGGGCGGCCTGCAGCGCGTCGGCGTTCTGGTCTTCCACGCGCACGCCTCTTGCGCCGAAGGACTCCGCGAGTTTCACGAAGTCGGGGTTGTGGAGCTTGGAGCCGTACACCCGGCCGTCGAAGCGGTCGGTCTGGTCGCGCATCACATTGCCGAATGCGCCGTCGTTGAACACCACCACCACGGCGTTGATGCCGTACATAACGGCGGTCGCCAATTCCTGCACATTGTACATAAAGCCGCCGTCGCCGGATACGGCTACCACCGCCTTGTCCGGGCAGGCTACTTTTGCGCCCAACGCAACCGGATAGGCGAAGCCAAGGTTGCCGAAGTAGGAGGATGTGAGGTATGTCTTGGGTTCATAGACGGGGAAGCGCGTGCGGCTGTAGTATCCCACCTGCGTCATTCCGGCTATGAGAATGCCGTCGTCGGGCATAGCGGCTCTGATGGCGTTGTTGAACGAATGCAGCGGCTCCAGTTCGCGCTCTTTGCCGAAAAATTCGGCGCGCACCGCTTCGATTTCGGCTTGGCGGCTTTCGCTTGCGGGGCGCATCGAGGATATGACGGTCAGCATCTCTTCGAGCGTGCGCTTGGCGTCGCCGGCGATGCCGAATGTGTTCTCATAGTTTCTGCCAAGTTCGGCTTCGTCTATGTCGATCTGCACGACGCGCTGTCCGCGCAATATCTGCGGCGTCTGTATGCGGTTGCCCACCACCACTATGACGTCGTGTTTCGCCATATAGTCGTGGAAGGGATCTATGCGGCGCGGCACGCCTAGCGAGAGATAGTGGCGGTCGGATATAGCGCCTTTGCCTTCGGCGGTCTCGATGACGGGCGCTTGCAGGAATTCGGCGAACTTTAGCAGCGCATCGTTTGCGCCTGCCAGGTTGACGCCGCCGCCGGCGTATATCATCGGATTGGATGCGTTGGCGATGATGCGCGCGCCCTCGCGGATGCTGTCTTGACTTGCGGCGGGACGCTCATAACTGACGGGTTCAAGCAGTTCTATGTCCGCCTCTTCGGCGAGCGTTTCAGGCGGGATTTCCACCTCTACGGGGCGTGGTCGGCCGGACTTGAGTTGATAGAATGCTTCGTGAACCGCTTCCGGCACATCTTTGGGATCTAGGATGCGCTGCGCCCACTTGGTAACGGGACGGATGGTGTCGAGTTGGTCGTTGACTTCGTGCAGCACGCCTCTGTCGCCGCCGATAAGATCGCGCTCTACTTGGCCGGCGACGACCATAATGGGCGATGAAGCGGCATAGGCGGTTCCGATAGCGGCGGAGGCATTCTGCAAGCCGGGGCCGGGGACTACGAGCGCCGCGCCGATTTCGTCGCCGGCGCGCGAGTAGCCGTCCGCCATATACGCAGTTGCCTGTTCGTGCCGCGTGGTGATGAATTTAATGTCCGTTTCGTCGTGGAGCGCGTCTAGGGCGTGGTAGAGTTGCACGCCCGGCAGCCCGAATATGACGCGCACGCCTTCGCGCTGGAGCTGCTTGGCAAGCGCCTGTCCGCCGGTCATCTTTGGCATATTTCGCTGACACCTTTCTTGATGAATGTCTTGTTAATGGCTGTTATGACTATACGATTAGCGGCGTCTAAAATCAAACAAAACGCCCGCGTCTCAGCGACGCGGGCGTTTGGCATAAGCGGATAGCGGTTAGTTTCGCGCGGCGGCGTAGTCTTGGCGCGCCCGCTCCATAGCCACGGCGCGCGCTTCAAGCAGTTCGTCCTTTTTGCCTTCGGACCACGCCTGCGACTTGTCGAGGCTTTCCAGGGAGCCTTGGAAGTGGGGCATCACATAGCGGGCGACGAGTTCGTAGCTATGCAATACTTGCTCGCGGGTTCCCCATTCCGTCGACTGGATCATAAAGCCGCCGAAGCCGCCGCTCTCTTCGTCGAGCCGCTTGATGGTGGCTATGAGGTCGTCGGGCGTTCCCACGCACCAGGCGCCGCGCTCGGTCATCACATCGATTATCTTGTCCCTGTCTTTGGCGCTGTTCACATCGAAGTTGAGCTGATGCCCCAGGGTTTTGACGAAGTAGTCGTACTGATAGCGGCCGGCGGCGACGCGCGCCTGTTCCATCGCTTCTTTCTTGGATTCGGCGAGATGGACGTGCATAACAAGCCGCCATTCGTTGCGGTTCATCGCATTGCCGTGTTCGGCGGCGGTCTCTTCGGCGATGCGCCAGAAGTCGGACAGGTTGGTGGCGATGCTGTCGCCGCGGGTTACGCTGACGGACAGCACGCCCGCGCCGTGTTTGCCCGCCAATACCATGCCGGAGGGGGACTGCGCCGCCGCAACCGCGATGGGGAAGTGCGGCTTGGTGTATGGGCGCAGGTGTATCTGCGCTTCGGCGAGTTCGAACCATTCGGCTTTGTAGGTAATCGGATCCTGTTCGGTGAGCAGGCGCATGATGATGGTCATAGCTTCGTCCATGCGCCGCCGCTGCACAACGGGGTCGATGCCCAGCATAGCGGCGTCGGTGACCAGCGCGCCGGGGCCTACGCCCAGCATAGCGCGGCCGCGGGTGAGATGGTCGAGCAGCACCATTCGGTTGGCGACCATAAGCGGATGGTGATAGGGCAGGCTGATGACGCCGGTGCCGAGTCGGATATTGCGCGTGCGTTCCGCCGCCGCCGCCATGAACACTTCGGGGGATGCGATGATTTCCCAGCCGGCGCTGTGGTGTTCGCCGATCCACGCCTCATCGTATCCCAGCGTGTCCAGCCATTGGATAGTTTCCAGATCGCGTTCCAAAGAGAGAGTGGGATTTTCGCCCTTCCAGTGGAACGGCGCCATAAAGATACCGAATTTCATGCGCTCCGGCAGTGTCATATTGCAGTCCTTTGCCTTGCTTGGCGTGCGTGTAGCGGTGAGTTGAAAGCGCGCCTGTAGATGTGAGTTGAATGGGTTGAAAGCGTGTGTGTCGATGTGAGCCGAATGCGATGCTTGCGCGCAAGCGATTTTAGCACGGGGGCGTATGCGGGGGCAAATTGTGGGGGTTAGTCAAGCGGACCCGGCCGCATCAGTATCTTGACCGCGCTTCCGTCGTTGAGCCGCCGAAACGCCTCGGCGAAGCTGTCCAACGGCAGAATATCGCTTGTGAGCGCGCCGACGTCGAACTCTTTGCGCGCGAGCAGGCTTATCGCAATCTCAAACTCTTTGACGGCGCTGGCGCTGCTGCGTATCGTCAGCTCTTTGTTGATGGCTCTGTGCGAATGAAATGCCACTGCGCCCGTGGCGACGCCCACCAGCGTTATGCGCCCATGCGGCCGCGCTATGTCCGCGGCGGTGTCCAAGGCGGAGCGCGCGCCCGAACACTCCAGCGCAAAGTCGACTAGCGGCAGATCGCCGCCGAATATCGACGCAGGGTCGTCGGCAAGCGGGTCGATCGCCGCGTCCGCGCCAAGTTCAAACGCCTTGGATCTGCGCTGTTCGCTCGGCTCCAGCACGGCGATGTGCGATGCGCCGCCGTATCGCAGCAGCAGCGTTGTGAGCAGTCCGATAGGCCCTGCGCCGATGACCGCCGCGCGCCGCCCTACGCTGAAGCCTGATCGTGATACGCCGCGCAGCGCCACCGCGAGCGGCTCCACCCATGCGCCCTCTAGCATAGACACTTCGTCGGGCAGCCGTCGCAGCATCGTCGCGGGCAGCGCCGCATACGCCGCCATCCCGCCGTCGCGCGCGCTGCCGGGCGGCGCAAGCGTATCCCAATCGCCGCACAGGTTCACCCAGCCGGCGCGGCATTCGGCGCATTCGCCGCAGGCGTTGCCGCGCGGATGAACCGCAACCCTATCGCCCGCCTGCCAGCCCGATACGCCCGGGCCGACCGCCGCCACTTCGCCCGCGAATTCGTGTCCAATCACCACATCGGCGCCGTAATGCCCCAGCGATTGGGCGTGAAGATCCGTGCCGCATATGCCCGAATAGTGTACGCGCAACAACGCCTCGCCGGCGTCAGGCTCCGGCACGGGGCGTTCCCGCAGCGCGAACTGCTTATCGCTTCCGAATGCCAGCGCTTGCATCGGTCTTGCTCCTATCGCTATTCGCTTGCGCTATCCGCCCAGCGCGCTGTGAATGGCACTCACGCTTTGGCGCATCTGATTCAGCAGGATGGCGGGCGGCGCAGGCGCTACATGCGTGTAGCCCACGCCCAGCGCCACCAGGTCTTGCGGCGTCAGCGGCAACGCGGCGTGGTTCAGCGGTATCTGAAGCTTCGCCTTGCTAATGCGCTTGACGGCGTCCGCCATTTCGTTCACCTTAGCGCGCAGCCGCGGATCGGCGGGATCGGTTACGCCCAGCGCCTGCGATAGATCCGTAGGGCCGATGGACACCAGATCCACGCCGTCCAGCGCCGCAATAGATTCGATATCGGCTATGCCGCGCTCGTCTTCGGTCATCACGGATAGGATAATCTCATCGTTGGATTGTTGCGTATGCTCGTTCCAGGGGACAGCGCCGAATTGCGCCGCTCGCGTGCCGCCTGCGCCGCCGCGCTCGCCCAGCGGCGGATAGCGCACAGCGTCCACCGCGCGCTTTGCGCCCTCAAGCCCGTCCACATGCGGCACGATTATGCCTTCAGCGCCCATATCAAGTATTCGCAGTATCAGCTTAGCGTCATTGTCCGGCACGCGCACCATAGAGGTTACGCCCGCCAAATCGGACGCGCGTATCATCTCTTCCACAAGACGCAGGTCAAAGCCGGTGTGTTCCATATCGATGAACGCCGCATCGAAGCCCGCTATGCCGATTATCTCTACTACCTGCGGATCCGCGAGGCTCACATACTTGCCCAGCGCAAGCCCGCCCTGCCGCATAATGTTCTTGACGCGATTTTGGCGCATAGCGCTCGCCTTCCTTTCACGTTTTTCGCGCTTTCGCGATAGGCTTTCACAACGGACTTTCGGATGCGCGAATTCCTGTTATCCCTACACGGGCGCAGTGTATTAGCGCAGGACGCAACCGTCAATAGCGATGCAGTCCCGTCCGTATCGGCGCTTTGCCGCCACATTCGGATGCCGCTGCCGCCAAGCGCAAACGAAATTTTTGAAATCCGTTGCCGATAGTGGGATAATTAACCGATAGATTATCATAGTCCCGCTATATCGCTATCATAATCACTGTCTATCTATAAGGAGGCGCTCCGATATGACACCGCTTTCAAAAGAGAAGTGCGCCGTAACCCGCCGAAACACCACGCCCGCAACCGATGCCGAAATCGCCGAACTCCATTCGCAGATCGAAGGCTGGGAAATTGCGCACGCCGACGGAATGCCGCGCCTGCAAAAGCGATACAGGTTCAGCGACTTCAGCGGCGCAATGAAGTTCTCAGTAGAACTAGGCAAGGCGTCTGACGAAGAGATACACCATCCGCGCCTAGTAGTGGAGTGGGGATGGGTGAACGTCGAGTGGTGGACGCACAAGATACGCGCGTTGCACCGCAACGACTTCGTTATGGCGGCAAAGACGGACGCTATCTATGCGGAAACTGCGCAGGCTTCGAAGTAGCGATACGCTGCGAATTCGCAACGCCAATCAGCGCGCGCAACCACGCCCTTTATGCGGCGGCGCATCGGCGGGGGGACACGGCGATTTCGGCGCGCGGCAACCATACGGCAACGGCATGGGGGACTTCATACTTGTATGACTTGATAGTAGTGGGCGCAGGCCCCGGCGGCAATATGGCGGCGCTGGAGCTGGCGCAGTCGGGCTTCAAGGTCGGAGTGATAGATTCGCGCTTGGACATCGGCAATAAGCTCTGCACCGGCATAATCGGCAGGGAATGCGCCGCGCTCTTCCCGCCCGATCCGGCGCACATCTACCGCGATGCGAGCGCCGCCACGCTTGTAGCGCCGTCCGGCAGACGCTACCGCGTCGAGAGAGCGCGCCCGCAGGCGTACATCGTCAACCGCATCGCCTACATCAACGGCATAGCGCAGCAGGCGCAAGCCGCCGGCGCAGAGTACATGCTGGGCGAGCGCGTCAACCGCATCCGCATTGCTGCGGACGGCGTCAGCGTCGCGGTCAGCGGCGGCGCTAACAAGGCGTATCGCTGCAAGCTCGTCATCATCGCGGCAGGGTTCGGCACGCCGCTGCTGCGAATGGCGGGACTGCGCGAGCGCGGCGCAGTGGAGTATATGACCGGCTGCCAAGCCGAGGTGAAGGCAAGCGCCCTGCAAGAGACCGAAGTGTATGTGGGCAGCCAGGTTGCGCCCAAATCGTTTGCGTGGCTTGCGCCGTTATCCGATTCGCGCGCATTGGCGGGCATGGCGCTGCGCGGCCGCGCCAAAGAGCGGCCCGACGCCTTCATTCGGCGGCTGCATTCGGACGGCAAAGTCGGTTGCGCAATCGGCAAGCCGCGCGCTTGGGGCATACCGATGCGCCCGCTCGACAGAACATACGGCGACAGGGCGCTTGCGGTAGGCGACGCCGCCGGATTCGCGAAACCCACTAGCGGCGGCGGCATATACTACGCCTTCATATCCGGGCGCATCGCCGCCGAAACCGCGCGACGCGCATTCCACAACGGCGACTTCTCAGCAAGACAACTCCACGCATACGAAAAGCGCTGGAAGCCCCTGTTCGGCAGAGAACTGCAAATCGGATACTACGCCCGAATGCTCTTCGAGGCGCTCAACGATTCGCAGATCGAGCGTCTTATGGAAGAGTTCCTACGCGCTGAGGCGCTGACCGAGATTTTCGGCGGGGACGACTTGGAGTTCGACTGGCACAGCAGCGTCATAATGTCCGTGCTGCGCTACGCCCACATAGGTCGCGTTCTCAAGGCGCTGGGCCCGGGAGCGGCACCCTTTGCCGCGCGCCTGGTCAGCCAGCTGCGAACCACGAACTAGCGAATCCGTCAGGAATGCGCCGCCGAATGATGTCGACAATGCCAGATTGGAAACCAAAAATAGCCAAACTGTGGTCAAAGAGCCAATCCGCCGCAGCGGGGCGCCTGCTCTTCGCGCTGTTCATATGCGGACTGCTCGCATACGCCGCTGTCTTTGCGTGGCATATGCTAACTAACTTCGACCTAATCAACCTAATACGCGATGTCAACGATGACGATTCCTTCTACTACTTCCAAATAGCATACAACCTATCGCAAGGCAAGTTCTCCACATTCGACGGCGGCATCACACAAACCAACGGCTACCAGCCTATCTGGCTGCTGCTCATAACGCCCTTCTACTGGATTTTCGACAAAGAGACCGCGCTGTTCGGCATTAAGGCGTTTGAGATAATGCTCGTCGCCGGCGGTGTTGTTATCATCGCAGTGGCGGCGCGGCTGGCGCGGCTGGCGTGGCTGTTGCTGTTCGCCGCGCTGCCGATGCTCTATCACAGCCCGCGAGAGTTGCTGCTAGGGTTGGAGGCAGCGGCGGCGATGTTCACGCTGGCGCTGCTCATCCTCGCCGTTTGCCTCTATATGCGCGACCCGCCGCGCTGGAAGTGGCCTCTATCCGCGCTCGCCTTCGCGCTGCCTTGGGTGCGGATAGAGTACATCGCCATATCGCTTGCCGTAACCGTTGCGCTGTGCGCTATCGAATGGTCACGGCGAGAGCGTCGCGCGCCGGGGCTGTCCATATTGACGAACATTTGGCATACATACATCCCATTGATTGGCGCAGTTGCGGGAATGCTGGTCTATTTCGCTTACAACTGGATAGTGTTCGGCGGCATTCTGCCCGTCAGCGCCGTAACCAAACGAGTGTGGTCGCAAATCAGATGGGTGAAACAAGGCGGATACGACTTCGAACGAAGCTTTTTATTGACACGGCGGCTTGACGCCTTCGACTATGAGCTTCTGATTGCGTTGGAGATATGCGTCTATCTGCTGATTGTATGGCGGCTTGCGCTGCGCTCCAAAGAGCGGCGAGACTGGCTGCTTGTGGCGTTTCTAGTGGGCATGTTCGGCTTGGCGGCGGGGCATCTCGCCAAGTTCGCGCAAATCGTTTTAATCATGCACCACGGCATTGGATACTCGATATGGTACTTTGTCCCGGCGTATATGATGGCGGCGCTCATTATTCCCATCAGGCTCTATGTCGCAATTTATCTCATACGCCGCTTCCTCGCCCCGCGACGGCGCGCAGCCGCCAATGCGCTGAACGCAGGCGTCGTAGCTATCGGCGCGGCGGTCTTGCTCGCAACAGCAGGCTTCGCCGCGCCGTTCAGATGGGTGGACTCCAATAGCGCGTCAATCCATTCCCATTGGCTGATTACTTCCTACATGAACATGCAAGCTGTGAACCGCGCTCTTCCTGAAGGCAGCGTAATTGGGTCACGGGACTCTGGCGTCATCGGTTATTTCTCACGCTTTCCCGTGATGAATCTGGACGGACTCGTGAACTCCTACGACTACTTTCACGCTCAATATATCCAAGGTATAATAGAAGACTACAATTTCTATAGGCGCTACGGAATTACCCATTTCGCCAACAATCACGCGTATGAAGTAGCCCCGGACAATGTGATGTTTGAAGGCGTTCCTGCATATGAAACTGGACACCAATTTAGGGTATGGACATATGATCCCCCGCCTGAGACGCAGGGCAATATAGACTATTCCCAGCAGATTTGGGACAATATGAAACCCCACTTCGACCACTCAACCGACGGCTTTGGCGTTCTATTCGCCGGAAGAACCGCCCAAGCTTTCGCCAAAGACTGCGCGACCGACAAACCCCTCATTTGGACTTGGCGACAGCAGGAAAGAACCGTCAGACTGGAAGCCATGCCATACCAAACTAGAACCGGCATGTGCGTCGATTCCCGCATACTACCTCACAGCGCCCCGCAAACCGCGAAACTCAACTCGACCACTTCGGACGACCGCTTCTCATATCTCACCGCTGACCGCGAGCCTATCATCCGCTCGAACTTCAACGTCTATCTCATAGACCGCAGCCTGATATTCGCAAAGACCCAATGCCGCGAAACCGATGTGGAACCGACTTTCTTCGCCAACATATTCCCCATCAACCCTGACGATCTACCCAAACATCTCAGACAACGCGGATACTACACCATCAACTTCAACTTCCACGACTACGGCGCATTCACCCTTGAACGGGTATGCCGAGCGACCGTTGATCTACCGAACTACCCCATCTCTGAGATACACGCAGGGCAGTATGTAACCACAGACGACGGTTACTATTACGCTTGGGAAGAAACTTACAAAACCGCATCGCACGCGGACAGCCTCAACCAAGACCTCGATTTCGCGACGCTCGCGGACCGCGAGCCTATCATTCGCTCCCATTTCAACGTCTACATCATCGGCGAACGCCTTATATTCGCAAAATCACAGTGCAGCCAATCGGATGTTGATGCGCGCTTTTTCGCTAGCCTATTCCACGCTTACCCGGACAGCCTGCCAACCATCAACAGGCAGCGCGGCTATGAATCCATAGATTTCGAATTCGCGCGATACGGCAGATTCTCCCACGACGGGCGGTGTTGGGCAGCCGTGAAACTGCCCAACTACCCCATCTCTGAGATACACGCAGGGCAGTATGTAACCACAGATGACGGTTACCATTACCCTTGGGAATCCACTTACCGCTTCAAGTAACGATGTCGAATATGCCAACTTGGAACTCCACGATAGCAAAGATATGGTCTGAGAGCCAGAAAGCCGCGGCGGGACCTCTGCCTTTCGCGCTGTTCATATGCGGACTGCTCGCATACGGAGGCACGTTCGCGTGGCATACGCTAACGAACTTCGACCTAATCAACCTGATACGCGACGCCAACTACGACGACGCCTTCTACTACTTCCAAATAGCATACAACCTATCGCAAGGCAAGTTCTCCACATTCGACGGCGGCATCACACAAACCAACGGCTACCATCCCGTCTGGCTGCTGCTCATAACGCCCTTCTACTGGCTATTCGACAAAGAAACCGCGCTGTTCGGCATCAAGGCGTTTGAGATTATGCTCATCGCATCCGGCGCAGCGCTCATCGCCGTGGCGGCGCGAATGGCGCGGCTGGCGTGGCCGCTGCTGTTCGCCGCCTTGCCGATGCTCTATCACAACCACGCAGGCCTGTTGTTCGGGATGGAGGCGGCGGCGGCGATGTTCGCGCTGGCGATGCTAATCCTCGCCGCATGCCTCTATATGCGCGAACCCCAGCGTTGGAAGTGGACTCTCGCAGCGCTCGCCTTCGCGCTGCCTTGGGCGCGCATAGAGTACATCGCCATATCGCTTGCCGTAACCGTTGCGCTGTGCGCTATCGAATGGTCACGGCAAGAGCGCCGCGCGCCGCGCTTATCCGCTTTGGCGAACATGCGCCACCCCTACATCCCGCTGATTGGCGCAATATCCGGCATATTACTCTATTTCGCATACAACAAGCTGGCGTTCGGCGGCATCCTGCCCATCAGCGCCGTGGTCGGACTGGCGTGGTCACAAGCCCGAGTATCGCAAGAAGGCGGATACGACTTCATACAAAGCTTTTTGGAAACGTTGAAGCTTAACGTCTTCGATTATGAGCTTCTGATTGCGTTGGAGATATGCGTCTATCTGCTGATTGCATGGCGGCTTGCGCTGCGCTCCAAAGAGCGGCGAGACTGGCTGCTTGTGGCGTTTCTGGCGGGCATGTTCGGCTTGGCGGCGGGGCATCTCGCCAAATTCGCGCAAATCGTTCTAATCATGCCCTACCATGGAAGTAATACATGGTACTTCGTCCCGGCGTATATGATGGCGGCGCTCATTATTCCCATCAGGCTCTATGTCGCGATTTATCTCATACGCCGCTTCCTCGCCCCGCGACGGCGCGCAGCCGCCAATGCGCTGAACGCAGGCGTCGTAGCTATCGGCGCGGCGGTCTTGCTCGCAACAGCAGGCTTCGCCGCGCCGTTCAAGTGGGTGGATCAGGCGAGTAGATCGAGTCAACTAAACTGGGGCGTCGCTTCCTACATGGGGGCGCAGGTTATGAACCACGCTCTTCCCGACGGCAGCGTAATCGGATCATGGGATTCCGGCGTCCTCGGATACTTCTCCCGCATTCCCGTAGTGAATCTGGACGGACTCGTGAACTCCTACGAGTACATTAACGTTATACGGCAGGACGGGCTTGCGCTGATGAACGCCTACGATTACTTTAAGATCATGCAGCAGGACGGGCTTGGGTTGGGGAAGTATGTCAGCCTAGCCGATCCCAGGGTAGAAGAGATCAGCCGACGCTACGGAGTTACCCATTTCGCCAACACCCTGGGGCATGAGCCAATCCCGAACAATTTGATATTCGAAAGCGCTCCATTTGATGTTTGGAAGGATGAAAACCTAATTAGGATCTGGACATATGATCCCCCGCCTGAGACGCAGGGCAATATAGACTATTCCCAGCAGATTTGGGACAATATGAAACCCCACTTCGACCACTCAACCGACGGCTTTGGCGTTCTATTCGCCGGAAGAACCGCCCAAGCTTTCGCCATAGACTGCGCGACCGACAAACCGCTCATCTGGACTTGGCGACAGCAGGAAAGAACCGTCAGACTGGAAGCCATGCCATACCAAACTAGAACCGGCATGTGCGTCGATTCCCGCATACTACCTCACAGCGCCCCGCAAACCGCGAAACTCAACTCGACCACTTCGGACGACCGCTTCTCATATCTCACCGCTGACCGCGAGCCTATCATCCGCTCGAACTTCAACGTCTATCTCATAGACCGCAGCCTGATATTCGCAAAGACCCAATGCCGCGAAACCGATGTGAAGCCGACTTTCTTCGCCAACATATTCCCCATCAACGCTGACGATCTACCCAAACATCTCAGACAGCGCGGATACTACACCATCAACTTCAACTTCCACGACTACGGCGCATTCACCCTTGAACGGGTATGCCGGGCGGCTATTGAGCTCCCCAACTACCCCATCTCCGAGATACACGCAGGGCAGTATGTAACCACAGACGACGGTTACTATTACGCTTGGGAAGAAACTTACAAAACCGCATCACACGCGGACAGCCTCAACCAAGACCTCGATTTCGCGACGCTCGCGGACCGCGAGCCTATCATTCGCTCCCATTTCAACGTCTACATCATCGGCGAACGCCTTATATTCGCAAAATCACAGTGCAGCCAATCGGATGTTGATGCGCGCTTTTTCGCTAGCCTATTCCACGCTTACCCGGACACCCTGCCAAGCATCAACAGGCTGCGCGGCTATGAATCCATAGATTTCGAATTCGCGCGATACGGCAGATTCTCCCACGACGGGCGGTGTTGGGCAGCCGTGAAACTGCCCAACTACCACATCGCCAAGATACACGCAGGGCAGTATGTAACCACAGATGACGGTTACCAGTATCCCTGGGAATCCACTTACCGCTTCAAGTAGCGATGTCGAATATGCCAACTTGGAACTCCACGATAGCAAAGATATGGTCTGAGAGCCAGAAAGCCGCGGCGGGACCTCTGCCTTTCGCGCTGTTCATATGCGGACTGCTCGCATACGGAGGCACGTTTGCGTGGCATACGCTCGCGAACTTCGACCTAATCAACCTGATACGCGACGCCAACTACGACGACGCCTTCTACTACTTCCAAATAGCATACAACCTATCGCAAGGCAAGTTCTCCACATTCGACGGCGGCATCACACAAACCAACGGCTACCATCCCGTCTGGCTGCTGCTCATAACGCCCTTCTACTGGCTATTCGACAAAGAAACCGCGCTTTTCGGCATCAAGGCGTTTGAGATTATGCTCGTCGCCTCCGGCGCAGCGCTCATCGCCGTGGCGGCGCGAATGGCGCGGCTGGCGTGGCCGCTGCTGTTCGCCGCCTTGCCGATGCTCTATCACAACCCGGAAGAGTTACTGCTGGGGATGGAGGCGGCGGCGGCGATGTTCGCGCTGGCGATGCTAATCCTCGCCGCATGCCTCTATATGCGCGAACCCCAGCGTTGGAAGTGGACTCTCGCAGCGCTCGCCTTCGCGCTGCCTTGGGCGCGCATAGAGTACATCGCCATATCGCTTGCCGTAACCGTTGCGCTGTGCGCTATCGAATGGTCACGGCAAGAGCGCCGCGCGCCGCGCTTATCCGCTTTGGCGAACATGCGCCACCCCTACATCCCGCTGATTGGCGCAATATCCGGCATATTACTCTATTTCGCATACAACAAGCTGGCGTTCGGCGGCATCCTGCCCGTCAGCGCCGCGACTAAACTGGCGCGGGCGCAATATCTCTGGACGCAAGAAGGCGGATACGATTTTGCGCAAATCTTTTGGCATACTCTGCTGTATAAGAAAGCCTTCGATTATGAGCTTCTGATTGCGTTGGAGATATGCGTCTATCTGCTGATTGCATGGCGGCTTGCGCTGCGCTCCAAAGAGCGGCGAGACTGGCTGCTTGTGGCGTTTCTGGCGGGCATGTTCGGCTTGGCGGCGGGGCATCTCGCCAAATTCGCGCAAACCGTTCTCACCTCGTATCCCGAACCCGGATTCGAGGTATGGTACTTTGTCCCGGCGTATATGATGGCGGCGCTCATTATTCCCATCAGGCTCTATGTCGCGATTTATCTCATACGCCGCTTCCTCGCCCCGCGACGGCGCGCAGCCGCCAATGCGTTGAACGCAGGCGTCGTAGCTATCGGAGCGGCGGTCTTGCTTGGAAGCGCGGATTTCGCGCAGCCGTTCAAATGGGTGCACTCCATGAGGGCGTATATCAAAATCGACTGGGAGATTGGACACTACATGGGCGCGCAGGTTTTGAACCACGCTCTTCCTGATGGCAGCGTAATCGGAGTGTGGGATGCCGGCATTGTCGGCTACTTCTCCCGTTTTCCCGTAGTGAATCTGGACGGACTCGTGAACTCCTACGACTACTTTCACGCTCAATATATCCAAGGCATAGAAGACTACAATTTCTATAGGCGCTACGGAATTACCCATTTCGCCAATCTTAGGCGCATCGACGCGCCGCTTCCGAACAACGTAATGTTCGAAGACGCTACATTTACCGATACGGCAGGCAAAGACCGATTTATGATCTGGACATATGATTCCCCGCCTGAGACGCAGGGCAATATAGACTATTCCCAGCAGATTTGGGACAATATGAAACCCCACTTCGACCACTCAACCGACGGCTTTGGCGTTCTATTCGCCGGAAGAACCGCCCAAGCTTTCGCCATAGACTGCGCGACCGACAAACCGCTCATCTGGACTTGGCGACAGCAGGAAAGAACCGTCAGACTGGAAGCCATGCCATACCAAACTAGAACCGGCATGTGCGTCGATTCCCGCATACTACCTCACAGCGCCCCGCAAACCGCGAAACTCAACTCGACCACTTCGGACGACCGCTTCTCATATCTCACCGCTGACCGCGAGCCTATCATCCGCTCCGATTTCAACGTCTATCTCATAGACCGCAGCCTGATATTCGCAAAGACCCAATGCCGCGAAACCGATGTGGAACCGACTTTCTTCGCCAACATATTCCCCATCAACCCTGACGATCTACCCAAACATCTCAGACAACGCGGATACTACACCATCAACTTCAACTTCCACGACTACGGCGCATTCACCCATGAACGGATATGCCGGGCGGCTATTGAGCTCCCCAACTACCCCATCTCCGAGATACACGCAGGGCAGTATGTAACCACAGACGACGGTTACTATTACGCTTGGGAAGAAACTTACAAAACCGCATCACACGCGGACAGCCTCAACCAAGACCTCGATTTCGCGACGCTCGCTGACCGCGAGCCTATCATTCGCTCCCATTTCAACGTCTACATCATCGGCGAACGCCTTATATTCGCAAAATCACAGTGCAGCCAATCGGATGTTGATGCGCGCTTTTTCGCTAGCCTATTCCCCGCTTACCCGGACAGCCTGCCAACCATCAACAGGCTGCGCGGCTATGAATCCATAGATTTCGAATTCGCGCGATACGGCAGATTCTCCCACGACGGGCGGTGTTGGGCAGCCGTGAAACTGCCCAACTACCACATCGCCAAGATACACGCAGGGCAGTATGTAACCACAGATGACGGTTACCAGTATCCCTGGGAATCCACTTACCGCTTCAAGTAGCGGACAATCCCTATCCCTCTTTGCGCCCCTGCGCATTTGCGTCAAAACCCCCGCCTATTGCTCCAGCAGATGCGCCAGTATCGCCATTCGCATATACAGCGCATTCTCGGACTGCCGATAGAACGCCAACCGATCATCCTGAACCTCTACCGCGAAATCGCCGCTGCGCTGCATCGGGTCCAGTATCGCGCAGCGCGGCTTGAGCATTGCCATAAACGCGGCGTCGATCCGCAGATTGAACGCCCCCCGCGAGCGCAGCAGCTGCGAATGCGCCACCGTGCGCGGCGCGTTCAGATAGATCGCGTCCGCCGAGCGCGCCGCCTCTACGCTCTTCTCCACGCCGACGCTCATGCCGCGCCGACGGCAGTGGCTCAGCGTATCCGGATCCACGCCGCCGCTCACCGGCACAAGCGTCAGCCGCACGCCGTCGAACAGCGCAAGCCCGCGCAGCAGCGCATTCACATTGCGATGCTCCAGCCTGCCCACAACCGCCACCTCCGCGCCGTCCACGCCGCCCAGCTCCCGCCGCAGCGTGTACAGATCCGCCAGCGCCTGCGTGGGATGGTCGTCGGCGCTGCCCCCGTTGATGACCGTCAGCGCGTCCGCGAACTCGGCGCGCTCCACCACGCCGGGCGCGCTGCTTCTCAGCGCCACCACGTCGATCCGCATACTTGCCAAGATGTTGATGATGTTGTCCACATAATCCGTATTCGCAATCGGGAAGAACTGCGATGCGTCTTCGGTCTGATACACCTGCCCGCCCAGCAGTCCCATAGCGCGCTCAAATGATGTGCGCGTGAGCAGACTCGGTTCGTAGAACAGCGAATACAGCGCCCGCCCGCTCAGCGGCGAGGCATTCCCATTGCCCGATCGAAGCTCGTCGGCAAGCGGAAACAGAACCGATTCTATGAGCGCTCTGTCTAGTTGGCTGGTGGCGGTCAGATGCGGATGCTTTGGCATTGTCCCTCGTTTCGGATTTGGGCGGGCGGCGCGGTTTGCCGATGCGTTTGCCGCGCAAAAGTGTACATCAAAACCTGTTCGCATATCTATGGATTGCGAATTCTTTGCGCCATCTGCGCCTCTGCGCCTATGCGTTAAATTTTTGCCAAATGCGCCCCTGCGATATAAAATATGAAGCGCGCTTCACACATTCACGGCTTCACAGACAAGCGGAGCGCATTCGCGCTGATACTCAGGAACGCGCCAACGGATGATCTCAGCAGCATCGTCTTGGAAATCCAGGATAGCAAAGATATGGTCTGAGAGCCAGAAAGCCGCGGCGGGGCGGATGCCGTTTGCGCTGTTCGCGTGCGGCCTGCTCACATACGGCGCGGCGTTCGCGTGGCATATGCTCACAAGCTTCGATCTGGTCGACCACATAGGCGATGTGAACTACGATGAAGCCTTCTACTACTTCCAAATAGCCTACAATCTATCACAGGGCAAGTTCTCCACATTCGACGGCGGCATCACCCAAACCAACGGCTACCACCCCGTCTGGTTGCTGCTCATAACGCCCTTCTACTGGCTATTCGACAAAGAAACCGCGTTGTTCGGCATCAAGGCGTTTGAGATTATGCTCATCGCCGGCGGCGCAGCGCTCATAGCCGCTGCTGCGTGGCTGGCGCGGCTGGCGTGGCCGCTGCTGTTCGCCGCGCTGCCGATACTCTATCGCAACTCGCAAGAATTGCTGTATGGGATGGAAGCGGCGGCGGCGCTATTCGCGCTTGCGCTGCTAATCCTCGCCGTGTGCGTCTATATGCGCGATCCGCCGCGCTGGAAGTGGCATCTCGCGGCGCTCGCATTCGCGCTGCCTTGGGTTCGGATAGAGTACATCGCAGTATCGCTTGCCGTAACCGCCGTGATATGCGTTATAGAGTGGACGCGGCAAGAGCGGCGCTCGCTGCGCCTATCCGCATTGACGAACATTCGGCACGCGTGCATCCCGTTAATCGGCGCAATAGCCGGCATACTGGTCTATTTCGCTTATAACGGGATAGTGTTCGGTGGCGTCCTGCCCGTGAGCGCCGCGACTAAACTGGCGTGGATGCAAGACCGCTGGGCGCAAGAAGGCGGCTACGACTTCGCGCAAAGCTTTGGGGAAGCGCTGCGGCTAGAAGTCTTCGACTATGAGCTTCTGATTGCGTTGGAGATATGCGCCTACCTGCTGATTGTATGGCGGCTTGCGCGGCGCTCCAAAAAGCGGCGGGACTGGCTGTTGCTGGCGTTTATGGTGGGCATGTTCGGCTTGGCGGCGGGGCATCTCGCCAAATTCGCGCAAACCGTTCTTGCCACATATCCCCCGTATGCAGTTGAGAAGTGGTACTTCGTCCCTGCCTATATGATGGCGGCGCTCATAATTCCCGTGAGGATTTATGTCGCAATTCGGATCATACGCCGCTTCGTCGCTCCGCGCCAGCGCGCAGTCGCCAATGCGTTGAGTACAGGCGTCTTTGTTATCGGCGCTGCGGTTTTGCTTGGAAGCGCGGACTTCGCCGCGCCTTTCAGATGGGTGGATCGGATAAGCGGCAAGGACATCTTCTCCCTCGAGTGGAAGATAGGTTCCTACATGGGCGCGCAGGTTACGGACCGCGCGCTTCCCGAAGGCAGCGTAATCGGGTCGTGGGACAGCGGCGTCATCGGATACTTCTCACGCTTTCCGGTGGTAAATCTGGATGGGCTTGTGAACTCATACGACCACTTTCACACCCGACATATCCAACTAAAACAAGGCTACAATTTCTATCGGCGCTACGGAATTACCCATTTCGCCAACATGCGTCGCATCGACCATTCCCTACTAAGTAACGTGATATTCGAGGGCGAGCCATTTGCCGGTGAGCCGGGTGAACCCAGATTTATGATATGGACATATGATCCTCTCACGTCTGACACACAAATTTGGGATAATATGAAACCGCGCTTCGACTATTCCTCAAACCGCGTTGGGGCTGTGTTGGCCGGAAGAACGGCTCAGGCATTCGTCAAAGACTGCCTGCCGGATGAATCTCTGGTGTGGACTTGGCTCGAGCAAAAGCGTGAACGGATCCTCATAGAGCCTAACTTATACCGAAGCCGCGCGAATATGTGCATCGATTCACGCGCGCTCCCCCGCGGCGAAGGGCAGCCGGCGCAAGTCAAGATAGCGCCGTTGAAAACCTATTTCGCCAATCTGACGGCGTCCCGCGAGCCAATCATCCGATCCGACTTCGACGTGTATCTCATAAACGACCGCGACCGCCTGATATACGCAAAATCGCAGTGCGGCGGAGCGGATGTCGAGGCGACGTTCTTCGCGAACATATACCCCGTTGATGCGGATGATTTGTCCGACGACCGCAAGCAGTACGGTTACGACATCATAGATTTCAATTTCAACGATTACGGCGCAATTGCCGACGACGGGAATTGCTGGGCGGCGCTAAATCTGCCGGGCTATCCTATCGCAGAGATACACGCCGGGCAGTATGCAACAACGGCGGACGGGTTTGCCCATATATGGGAAGGCGCTTACCGCTTGGAGTAGCAATGTCCACTATGCCGTCTTGGAAATCCAAGATAGCCAAGCTATGGTCTGAAAGCCGAACCACCGCAGCTGGACGCCTGCCGTTTGCGCTGTTCATATGCGCGCTGCTGGCATACGCCGCCGCCTTTGCGTGGCATATGCTAATCAACTTCGACCTAGTCAACCTCATACGCGACGCTAACTACGACGACTCGTTCTACTACTTCCAGATAGCCTACAACCTAGCGCAGGGCAAGTTCTCAACATTCGACGGCATCACCCAAACCAACGGCTACCACCCCGTCTGGCTGCTGCTCATAACGCCCTTCTACTGGCTGTCCGACAAAGAAACCGCGCTGTTCGGCATCAAAGCGTTTGAGATTATGCTCGTCGCCGGCGGCGCAGCGCTCATCGCAACGGCGGCGTGGCTGTCGCGTCTGGCGTGGCCGCTGCTGTTCGCCGCGCTGCCTATGCTCTATTACAACCACGCCAGGCTGTTGTTCGGGTTGGAAGCGGCGGCGGCAATGTTCACTCTATCGCTGTTCATACTAGCCGTCTGCGTCTATATGCGCGATCCGCAGCGCTGGAAGTGGCATCTCGCCGCGCTCGCATTCGCGCTGCCTTGGGTTCGGATAGAGTACATCGCCATATCGTTTGCCGTAACCGCCGCCTTATGCGCTATAGAATGGTCGCGCCCGGAGCGGCGCTCGCTGCGCCTATCCGAATTGGCGAACATTCGGTATGCGTACATCCCGCTAATCAGCGCAATCGCCGGCATCCTGGCCTATTTCGCTTACAACCGACTGGCATTCGGCGGCATGCTGCCCGTGAGCGCTGCAATCAGACAGGCGTGGTCGCAAGCTCGGGTGGCGCAAGAAGGCGGCTACGACTTCATGCAAAGCTTTCGGGAAACGCTGCGGCATAACGTCTTCGACAATGAGCTTCTGATTGCGTTAGAGATATGCGCCTACCTGCTGATTGTATGGCGGCTTGCGTTGCGTTCCAACGAGCGGCGGGACTGGCTATTAGTGGCGTTCCTGATAGGCGTATTCGGCTTGGCGGCGGGGCATATCGCCAAGTTCGCGCAAATCGTTCTCATAATGCCCTACTATGGAAGCAAAGTATGGTACTTCGTCCCCGCGTATCTAATAACGGCGCTCATCATCCCCATAAGGCTGTATGTAGCAATTTATCTCATACGGAGCTTCGTGTCTCCGCGATGGCGCATAGCGGCTAATGCGTTGAGTGCGGCCGTTGTTGTTATCGGCGCGGCGCTTCTGCTTGCAAGGGCGGACTTCGCCGCGCCGTTCAGATGGGTGGATCATGTGAGTGAATCAAGCCGACTCGATTGGGGCGTGGCGTCCTATATGGGCGCGCAGGTTATGGATCGCGCGCTTCCGGAAGGCAGCGTAATTGGGTCATGGGACGCCGGCGTCATCGGCTACTTCTCACGCTTTCCCGTGGTGAATCTGGACGGACTGGTGAACTCCTACGACTACTTTCACGCCCGCCCCATACAATTAAAAGAAGACCAGCCAAAGGAAACCATCGATTTCTATCGGCGCTACGGCATTACCCATTTCGCCAACGGACGACGGCACGACCAAACTCCGAACAATGTGATATTTGAAGGCGCCCCATTTGGTTGGAGTGACGACGTTGAGCATCATTTTACGCTCTGGACATACGCCCCCCGCGTGAGGACATATGTTGAAGTAGATTATTCTCAGCGAGTTTGGAATAGCCTGCAGCCCCACCTAAACTATTCGTCAGACGGCGTCGGGGTTGTCTTGAACGGAAGAACGGCTCAGGCATTCGCCAAAGACTGCGCGCAGGGCGAGCCCATGGTATGGACTTGGAGCGAGCAAAAGCGTGAACGAATTCTCATAGAGCCTAGCCTATACCGAAGCCGCGCGAATATGTGCGTCGCGCAGCGCGTTATGCCGCGCGGCGACGGTCAGCCGTCGCAAGTCAAGATAGCGCCCTTGGCCTATCTTGCCAATCTAACGGTATCCGCCGAGCCAATCATCCGATCCGACTTCGACGTGTATCTCAGCGGCGCCAGCCTCATATACGCAAAGCGCCAATGCGACCAAGCCGATGTTGAGGAACGCTTCTTCGCAAACATATACCCCGTCGAATCCGCTGACCTGCCCACCCCTATCATGCAACGCGGCTACGAAACTATAGACTTCAACTTCAACGACTACGGCGCAATCGCCGCCGACGGGAATTGCTGGGCGGCGCTAAATCTGCCAGGCTATCCCATACAAGAGATACACGCGGGGCAGTATGCAGCAACGGCGGACGGATACGCCCACATATGGGAAGACACATACCGCTTCAACAATTAGCGGCCAATTCCTATGTCCTATGTCTTATCCCCCCTTTTGCGCCCCCGCGCCTTTGCGTTAAATTCGCGTTCAAATTCTTTGCCAAACCCGCCCCTGCCATATAAAATATGAAGCGCGCTTCACGCATTCACGCATTCAACGGACAAGCGATCCCTTTCGCGCTGACGCCGCTGATACGGAGAAGTTTTGTTAAGGTTTCTTTCCCGCTCCAAGCCTTCCAAGCCTAACGAGGAAGAAGCCGCCGCATCAGCGCCGCAAGCGGATTCGCAGCCGTCCGAAGCGGCAGCGCCACGCCGCAAGTCCGTGTTCTACGGCTGGTGGATTGTGGGCGCAGGCTCCGTGAGCCAGGCATACACATCCGGCACATTCTGGCAGGGTTTCGGCGCATTCTTCGACCCCATCGTGGAGCAGTTCGGCTGGAGCCGCGCCTCCACCGCCGCCGCAATGTCCCTGCAGCGCACCGAATCGGGCGCTATCTCCCCATTCGTGGGCTACTTCATCGACAAGTTCGGCCCCCGCAATGTGATGCTGTTCGGCACGGCGCTCACCGCCTTGGGCTTCATCCTGCTGAGCATGATACAAAGCCAATGGCAGTTCTACGCCGCCTTCCTTGTGCTGACGCTGGGGCTTTCATTCGGCACATTCCTAGTGGTCACCACCACCGTCGCCAACTGGTTCGTGGCGCAGCGGTCGCGCGCGCTGTCCATCACCATGGCGGGATCCGGCATCGGCGGCGTTCTGGTGCCGCTGATTGTATGGCTAATCGCAACCACGGACTGGCGCACCGGACTGGTGGTCATCGGCATCGGCTATCTGGTCGTGGGCATACCGGTGTCCCTCACGATGAAGAGCCGCCCCGAAGAGTACGGCATGCTGCCCGACGGCGCGGCCCAGCCCGCCGCCCAAGCCGATGCGACGGGGACGGCCGCCAGACGCAGATCCGCGCTCTTAAACGAAGTCAACTTCACCACGCGGCAGGCGCTCACAAGCCGCGTATTCTGGCAGCTGGCTATGGCGATGGGCATATCCGGCCTAGTCATATCGGCGTCCATACACCAGATACCCGCCATAGCCAGTTTCGGCATGAGCCGCGAAATCGCGGGCGTGGCTATCTTGGGCGTATCGCTGTTCAGCGTAGCCGGCCGCTTGGGCTGCGGCTTCGTGGGCGACCGCCTAGACAAGCGCCATGTCATAGCGGTCGCGCTGCTGTTCCAGTTCGTCGGAACGCTGATATTCGCCTTCAGCTCCGAGATATGGCACCTGGCGCTGTTCGTGATAACCTGGGGCTTCGGCTTTGGCGCGTCCATCCCCGTGCGCTTCGCGCTTATAGCGGACCTGTTCGGCAGGCAGCATTACGGCAGCATAATGGGATCGCTGATGACCACCAGCGCCGTGTTCGGCGTGATAGGCCCCGTGCTGGTAGGCTGGATATTCGACGTGCGCGGCAACTACCGCGAGCCTTTCGCGCTAATGGCGTTCAGCGTGCTTATCGCCGTCCCGATGATACTCACGCTCGGACGCCCGCGCGTCCAACCCCGCCGCCGATAGCGCCGCTCTTATCCCCGATTATCGCTACCCATTCCTAGACGATACTGCCGCTTAACCCCGCCGTTCCTGAATGCCGCCAACGCCGCGCGCTTCGCCGATAACGCCGCAACCGGCCGGCTATATCTTCACCACGCGGTTCACATAGATAGCGGGCGTATGAACGGCGTGTCCGTCCAGCTCGCCCACTTCCACCACCTCGTCCACCTCCATAATCGTGACGCGCGCCGCCGTCGCCATAACGCCGTTGAAGTTGCGCGATGTGCCGCGATAGACGATGTTGCCCAGCGTGTCCGCCTTGTGCGCCCGCAGCAGCGCGAAATCCGCGCGCAGCCCGTACTCCAGCACATGCGGCTTGCTGTCGAACACGCGCGTCTCTTTGCCCTCCGCCAGCAGCGTGCCGGCGGCGGTGGGCGTGTAGAACGCCGCTATGCCCGCCCCCCCGCTGCGAATGCGCTCCGCAAGCGTCCCCTGCGGCACAAGCTCCAGCTCCACCTTGCCCTCGCGATAGGCGCGCTCATACGACGTCGGGCGCGAAGGCGAAGGCGATACGGGAAACGACGCCACCACCTTCCTAATCTGTTCGTTATCCACCAGAATGCCGATGTCTATCGGGCGGTCGCCGGGGATAGTGCCGAAGCCGATGACGCTGGCAAGCCCCGCCGTATTGCTGATAATCGTCAAGTCTTTCGCGCCGTGGTCGCGCAGCGCGCGTATCAAGTTCTGCGGCGTGCCGCCCGGCCCCGCGAAGCCGTCTATCATAAGCGTCGCCCCGTCCGGAATGTCCGCCACCGCCGCATCGAACGATGCCACAACCTTATTTATCGCCATACGCCAAGCGCCTCCGTCAAGCAAATCCCGCCCGCCACAGCGCGGTAACAGAGCAAGCGCAACCCTCGCCCGCAGCGCCACCTATTATAGCCCATTGGCGCAAGCGCTGTCCCCCGCCGCGCAGCGCCGGACATAGGGTTGCGTTGGATGTATCCACCATTTCCTAGAAAGGTTTCAAACTGATAAGCGCCGCAATTTGAGAATACCTAGGCAAACCCACTCTTGCCATCATTCAACCCGCCTGCTAACATAGACGAATGCAATTCGAAACCTTTCGGATTGTCCCACCTTTATTAGGGACGAGATCCGACGAGGTTTCGAATTATGAAGCGCCAACCCCGCATAAGAACCGCCGCAACCCCCACGCCCACAGCCACGTCGACGCCAACCGCTACCCCTACGCCCACGCATACGCCCGTGTCCAACCGCGGCCTATTGCTGTCCAACCCGCCACCAGCTAGCGAGTAGCGGCGGCAACCCATCCGCCGTTAGCGCAAATTACCCCCCCCACTTTGCAGTATTCGCGTATTGTCAAAATCAGACAGAACCCAAAGAAAGAGATGCGATATGCGATTTGCCCCGCCTAAACCTGCCCTCTACTCCCTAACAACCATCGCAGCCGCGCTTCTGATCCTCATAATGTTGCCGAACTCTGACAACGCAAGCGCTCAGCAAGCCGCGACCGCCACTCCCATCACTCGCGAATCCTCAAGCTCCTCCCCCAATGCTTTTACTGCCGTAACAACCGGCGGCAGTAACACCGCCGTACTGCGCCCGAATGGCGTTGCGGAGTGGTGGGGATATGTAACGCGTTTGGAGGTGTATGATGTAGCTCGCTTCACTCCGCCTACGAGTGAAACCTTCGCATCCATAAGCGCCAGCTCACATAATTTCTGCGGACTGCGCGCCAACGGTACGGTGGGATGCTGGGGGTTTAATACCCACAGGGTGAATACGCCGCCGACGGGTACATTCGCATCCATAAGCGTCGGCGCGGATCATGCCTGCGGACTGCGCGCCAATGGGACTGCGGCATGCTGGGGGTATAACCTCTACGGTCAGTCAACGCCGCCGTCAGGTACATTCACATCCATAAGCGCCGGATGGCGGCATACCTGCGGACTGCGCGCCAACGGCGCGGCCGTGTGTTGGGGACAGAATAGAGAGGGTCAGACGACGACACCGTCGGGTACATTCACATCCATAAGCGCCGGAGGGCACTA
This sequence comes from Dehalococcoidia bacterium, assembly GCA_965204605.1. Classification (GTDB taxonomy): domain Bacteria; phylum Chloroflexota; class Dehalococcoidia; order Lucifugimonadales; family JADFKI01; genus Bin90. Next base: position 1,617,252 of record OZ241999.1, on the reverse strand, counting down.
TAACTGCGGACTGCGCGCCAACGGCGCGGCCGTGTGTTGGGGGAATAACTATTACGGTAATTCAACTCCGCCGTCGAATGAAACATTCACATCCATAAGCGCCGGAAGCTTTAATGCCTGCGGACTGCGCACCAACGGCGCGGCCGTGTGTTGGGGGGATAACCGCTATGGTCAGTTGACACCGCCTACTAACGCGACTTTCGCGTCTATAAGCGTGGGCTCGGGCCATGTATGCGGAAGTCAGAAAAATGGCGTTACGGTGTGTTGGGGGAGTAACGAATTCGGTCAAGTAACTCTCCCAACCGAATCCACGCCGACGACAACCGGCACGCCTACGCCCACGAGTACACCCACGGCGACCGACACGCCCACGCCCACGAACACGCCCATCCTAGACGACTGCGCCTATGCTCCCGACCACCTTGGGTGCGTTACGCTCACGCCCACGAACACGCCCATCCTAGACATCTGCGCCATTGCTCCCAGCCCCCTTGTGTGCGATACGCCCACACCCACGGCGACGGGAACGCCGCCAACCGCCACGCCTACCCTCACCCCCACCGTGGCGCGCGACGACAGCGGCGCGCCAATCACCCCCACACCCACCCTTACGCCCACGTCTACCACAACGCGAACAGGCGAGCCCACTGCCACACCAACGCCCACCCGCACCGCAACCACGGTCACCACATCCGGAAACGCCAACGCCAGAATAAGCCAACTCGAAGCCCAGTCGAGGACGCAGCAAGAGCAGATAACGACGCTGCGAAACCAGGTCACAACGCAGCAAGAACAGATCGAAACCCAGAAAGGCCAAATAGAAACCCAGAGCGGCTTCATCGATTCCCTGCGCGATCTTATCAGAGCGCTGACCGCCCGACTGGACTTGCTAGACGGCGGCTCCACCGCGCCCACCGCGACGCCAACCCATACACCCACGCCCACCGCAACTAACACCCCCGTAACCGTGTTGGACGGCGCTCCCACGCCCACCCCCACATCTACCACCATACCCACCTCAACCCCCACGCGCGCATCCAGGTCGACCCTGAACCCCGGCTGCATCGGCAGAATCGGCCTAGGCTGGCTAACCGGAACATGGAACGCCGACTGCCAGTCCGCCAAGACGCCCCCAACCGCAAAAGAAGGAACCCGCTACGCCCGCTACTACGCCTTCACCCTAGACGCCCCATCGCGCATAACCGTAACCATCTCATCCACAGACGTACGGGACACCTACCTCTACCTGCTCCGAGGCAGCGGCAACGCAGGCGAAATCGTCAACCGCGGCGACTCCGAAATAGTCGAGCAGCTCGACACCGGAACCTACACCATAGAAGCAACCACCTACAACCTAGAAACCGCCGGCAACTTCACCCTAACGCTGGACATCGCCGCCACCGGCGTCTCCGCCGCAGCCGGCGCCCCCCGCTAACCCACGCCCTATAACGCAAGCGCATCCCTTCGCCTCAATGGGGGAAGGGATGCGCTTGGGGCGTCCCCTTCCCCGCGGCAATCCGCCGCCTACCCGCGCGCGCAAGCCCCTACGCCCGCGACCTGCGCGGCGGCGCAAACACCACCAGCAGCGTCAGATCCTCGCTGATGGAGTGAAAGCGGTGCGATACGCCCGCCCCCACGAACACTAGCGAACCCGCCCGCACTTCCCTATCCTCATCGCCCACTTGCAGCCGTCCCGCTCCGCTAACCACATAGTAGATTTCGTCCTCTGTGTGCGGCTGCTGCGGATCCGCGTCCCCGGCCGGCAGCGCGTACAGCCCCAAACTCAGCGTGTCCGCCATAAAGAACTCATAGTAGCGCTCGCCCAACTGCCGCTGCGCCGCCGTCAGATCGCCAATCTCCCAAATGTCCATTTCGCCCCCTTGCGCTCTTTATCTTTCGCTGCGCTTATCATAGACTACAAGGCATGAGCGATATAAGCGCGCGGCGCGCCAATCCCGCCGATACAGAGCGCATAGCCGCGTTTCAGCAGGCGATGGCGCTGGAAACCGAGGGCAAGACGCTCGACCCCGAAACGCTGCGGCAGGGCATCGCCGCCGTGTTCCAAGACCCGCGCAAAGGCTTCTACATCGTCGCCGTGGCAAACGGCGATGCGGGCGGCGCTGATGACGCCCACGCCCAACAAGTAGCTGGCAGTCTGCTCATCACATACGAATGGAGCGATTGGCGCAACGCCACATTCTGGTGGATCCAGAGCGTCTATGCGCATCCCGATTGGCGGCGCAGAGGCGTCTATCGCAGTATGTACGCCTATGTTCTCGACGCCGTCAACGCGCGCAAAGACATCTGCGGCATACGGCTGTATGTTGAGCGCGCCAACGCCGTCGCGCAACAGACCTACGCCAATCTGGGAATGCGAAAATCCCACTACGACTTGTACGAAATAGACTTAGCGCCGTAGCCGACGGCAACGATTAGACAATCTTTGAACAGGAGCCCTCCCCAATGCAGGATACTCAGCTGCCCCGTATCTCCAACTTCATCTGGAGCATCGCCGACGATGTGCTGCGCGATCTGTATGTGCGCGGCAAGTACCGCGACGTCATTCTGCCGATGCTCGTGTTGCGCCGCCTAGACGCCGTGCTTGTGGACACCAAGCCCGCCGTAATGGAGCAAAAGCGCATCCTAGACGAAGCCGACATCACCGAGCAGGACGCCCCGCTGCAAGCCGCCGCGGGCCACAATTTCTGGAACGCATCGCCGTTCACGCTGTCGGATCTGACCGCCGCCGCCACGCCGCAGAAGCTGCGCGCCGACTTCGAAGCATACCTTGACGGCTTCTCCCCCGATGTCCAGGACATCCTGGACAAGTTCCAGTTCCGCCAGCAGATTGGCCGCCTGTCCGACGCCGACGCGCTCGGAACGCTCATCACGCTCTTCCTATCGCCCGACATCAACCTCAGCCCCAAACCGGTGTTGAACGCCGACGAATCAGAGCGTCTGCCGGGTTTGGACAACCATGCGATGGGCAGCGTCTTTGAGGATCTGGTGCGCCGCTTTAACGAAGAGAACAACGAAGAGGCGGGCGAACACTGGACGCCGCGCGACGCCGTGGAACTGATGGCGCGCCTGGTGTTCGAGCCGGTGGCGGACTCGCTGCGGGGGACAACCTACACCCTCTACGACGGCGCGATTGGCACGGGCGGCATGCTCACATTGGCGGAAGAAACTCTGCGCAACCTAGCCGAAAAGCGCGGGCTGCGGGTGTCCACCCACCTGTTCGGGCAGGAAATCAACTCCGAAACCTATGCCATCTGCAAGGCGGATCTGCTGCTCAAAGGCGCAGGCGCTTCCGTCGAAAACATCGTGGGCGGCCCCGAATACTCCACGCTGTCCAACGACGCGTTCGCAGACCGCACCTTCGACTTTATGCTCAGCAATCCGCCCTACGGCAAGAGCTGGAAGAGCGATTTGGACAAACTCGGCGGCAAGCGCTTCGGATACGACCCGCGCTTTATCGTCAGCCACGAAGACGAACCCGAACTATCGCTGCTCACCCGCACAAGCGACGGGCAGCTGCTGTTCCTAGTCAATATGCTCCAAAAGATGAAGACCACCACCGCGCTGAGAAGCCGCATAGCCGAAGTCCACAACGGCAGCTCGCTGTTCACCGGCGACGCCGGCTCCGGCGAAAGCAACATCCGCCGCTGGATCATCGAAAACGACTGGCTGGAAGCCGTGGTCGCGCTGCCGCTTAATATGTTCTACAACACCGGCATCGCAACCTACATATGGATACTGGCGAACAACAAACTCCAACACCGCCAAGGCTACGTTCAGCTCATAGACGCATCCGAATGGCATACGCCGCTGCGAAAGAACCTCGGCAGCAAGAACTGCGAACTATCCCAAGCGGACATCCAACGGGTGATACAAACCTTCATCGCCTTTGAGGAAACGCCGCAATCCACGATACTGCCCAACGCCGCGTTTGGCTACCTGAGAGCGCAAGTCGACCATCCCCTGCGCCTGCCCGGCATAGACCCTGAGCGCGCCTACAAGCCCGCCGAAATCAGGCGCATCATGGCGGAGCGCGAACCTACGCCCGACGCCCCGCCCGTCATCCGACGCATCCGCAAAGACATCGCGCCCGACCCTATCGCCGGCCTGTTCGCGCGCCAAATCGGCGGCGAGCAAGTAGTGGTAGAGTACGAACCCGACCTCGATATGCGCGACGTCGAACAAGCCCCGCTGCTGAGCGAGGACGGCGTAGAGGGCTTCATGCGTCGCTCAATCCTGCCCTACGCCCCCGACGCGTGGCATGTCCCCAAGACCGTAAAACTCGGCTACGAAATCAACTTCAACCGCTACTTCTACAAGTCCGACCGCCTGCGCACGCGCTCAGACATCGGCGGCGACCTATCGGCGTTTGGACGCGAAGGCGAGGCGCTGCTGGCGGGGTTTGTGCCGCGTTAGCCCGTCCCCATTAACCTTAAAGCGCGCAAGGCGCTATAATTGAATACATAATCCGTAAAGTGGGCAAAGCGCTATGATGAATATCGAATCCGTTAGGGCATCGCTGGCGAGCCGTCTGACTGCCGGGTTCGACTTTTACGAGCGCAGCCCGGGCAAGCATCAACTCATAATTCCCATCCATCACGAAGACGGCGATATGGTGGACATCTACCTCACTGAAAGCCCCAAGGGCGATGGCTGGGCGCGAATCTGCGACTTCGGAATGGCGCTGATGCGGCTGTCATACACATACGACATAAACACGGACGCCAGGCGGCGCATCTTCGACAGCATCCTCATCAACAACGGCGTTGAGAACGACGACGGCAACCTCTATTTGGATGCGCGTCTGGACGCGCTCTATGAAGGCGTGATGCAGTTCGCGGGCTGCGTCCAAAAGGTGTGCAACATGCGCTTTTGGAACAGAGAAGCCGTGCGCAACGCCTTCAACGACGACCTGAAATCCTACATCCTCGCCGATTTGGAACGCTTCTCTCCAACGCCCGACTTCGCCCCTATCCCAAACTCCCTCGTCAGCGTAGATTGGGCGCTGTCCCACAACAACCGCTCGTTCTATGTATTCGGAGTGCAAAGCGATATGAAGGCGCGCGATGTAACAATCGCCCTGCTTGAATGCCGCAACGCCCACATGCCCTTCATCAGTCTCGTGGTTCACGAAAATATGGAAGATCTCGGCAGAAAAGAGAGTTTCTATCTCACCAAGAACGCCGACCGCCAATATCCGGCTTTGGTCGACTTCAGAGAAAGCGCGCCTGCAGACATCGCCCGCTTCGCCGGCGCTTTTAACGGCGCAAGCGCGGCTAAAAGCGCTTAACGAATAGCGCTGCATCGGCAAATCAACCCCAACCGCATCACCCAACCAAACCCGCCATGCAAAACCCCGAACAATCCGAACAACCCAACGCCCCCACCGACTTCCCCGCATACCCCGCCTACAAACCATCCGGCGTAGAATGGCTAGGCGACATCCCCGCGCATTGGGAAGTGCGGCGGCTGAAATACCTTGCGCGGAATATCTCACAACCCACCAGCGAGCGAGTTGAAGGCGAGTTGCGGCTTGGACTTGAGCATGTAGAAAGTTGGACGGGCAAATACGAAATCGCAGAAAATGTTCGCTTTGAAAGCAAAATGAAACGCTTTCAACCCGACGATGTGCTTTTCGGCAAACTGCGCCCATACCTAGCCAAAGTAACGCGCCCGGATCGCGCCGGGCTTTGCATGGGCGATTTCCTGGTGTTTCGCTCCAAAAGCAACATAATGGTTGCGGGGTTCTTGGAATATCTGCTGCGCTGCAAGTACGTCATAGACTTGATTGACTCATCAGCGGTAGGCGCAAAGATGCCGCGCGCCGATTGGAATTTCATCGGCAATGTGTGGCTGCCACTCCCACCCCTACCCGAGCAGCGCGCCATCGCCGCCTACCTCGACCGCAAAGGCGCCATCGCCCGCCGCTACGCCCATGTAGCCCGCCACATCATCGACACCCTGCGCGAACTCCGCCAAGTCGAAATCCACGACGCCGTAACCCGCGGCCTAAACGAAGACGCGCCCCTCAAGCCCTCCGGCGTAGAGTGGCTACGCGATGTGCCGGAGCATTGGGACGTGTGCCAAGTCAAACGCAAGTACGCCATAAAGCTTGGCAAAATGCTGCAAAACTACCCCAAGCGCGAAACGGATATTGCCGTGCCTTATTTGAAGGTGCCGAATGTCCAATGGGCGGGTGTCAGCGCTGCCGACGCTCAAACGATGTACGCAAGCCCGAGGGATGTAGAACAATACAGCATCAGAAAAGGCGATCTGCTGGTTTGCGAAGGCGGCGAGGGCGGGCGGTGCGCCATTCTCGAAGAAGAGCCGCCGCCCAACTGCATCATCCAAAACGCCCTGCACCGCGTTAGGCCGTTGCGCGACGACAGCAACGCTTACCTAAAATACACAATGAACGCAATTGATACGATGGGATGGTTTGACGCAATCAACAACAAGGCGACGATAGCGCATTTCACAGTTGAGAAATTCTCCACGCTGTTTATTCCCAATCCGCCTATCGCCGAGCAGCGCGCCATCGCCGAGTACCTTGACGCGAAAACCGCCGCCATAGACGCCGCGATAGCGCACTACGAGCGCATGGCGGAGTTGGTAGCCGAATACTGGACCGTTCTCGTCGCCGACGCCGTAACCGGCCGCATCGACCTGCGCCAAGAGGCCGCGCCGCAGCCCGAATGACGCGCATTCCTGCCTACGGCGCTATCGAATTCGCACCCAAACGCCACCCCCTCAACCTTTTGCGCCCCTGCGCCTCTGCGTTAAAATCTTAGCCCAAACACGTCCTTGCGTTGGGACTTTCTTTGCGGCGGCGTGTTGACGCATGGCGCACTTTTTGGCTAATATGAGAATAATTCTGATGAGAAGTCTTTGTACGGCATCTACGGAATTCAAAATGACACTCGGCAGGCTTATCTTATATTGGCGCTCCATATCTTGGACACGAAGTATCCCGCCGCCGGCGAGTACGGACGAATAATCAGCGCCAGAATGCCGACTCGCTATGAGCGAGAGAATTATGAAGAACGCAGATTTTGAACTCACGCAAGCCCAGATTGAAGAACTGGCAGCGCTTGACGCAATTGCCGATGAGCGCGTGGACACCTCCGACATCCCCGAAGTCACTGACTGGTCTAACTCTGTGCGCGGGCTTTTGCATATGTCGACCGAAGAGCGCGCCAGTGCCCTGGATAAGCTCAGAAGCGCGCGCCGCAGCGTAACCGACATCACCGAGCGCGGCCTAGAGAGCCGCATCTGCCGCATCCTCACCGGCGTCGACTGCGAACCGGGCGCGCCGGGAAGCGCCCTCGGCGAGCGTCCCGCCGAGTACGCCGCCGGCTGGCTGTGCGGCGACGCGGCGGACTACGATGCCGAACATTGCGTCGACCTCGCGCAGCTCGCCGCCTTCCTCGAAGCCACTCAGCCCGAAACCGCCGCAGCGCTATCACTGCACGCCGATACGCCTGCGCGCAATCAATTCCTAGCCCGTCTGAATAGCGATATGGACAAGCGCGGCGTGGTGGACATGCTGCGGAACGGCGTCAAGCACCGCCAACACGAAATCGCGCTCTACTACGCAGCGCCCACGCCCGGCAACACCGCGGCAGAAAAGCGCTACCGCCAAAACCGCTTTTCGGTCAGTCGCCAACTGCGCTTCAGCGCCCGCAATCGGCGCGAGTCTATTGACCTTGCGCTGTTCGTCAACGGCTTGCCTGTGATTACATTCGAGCTGAAGAACAGCCTCACCAAGCAGACCGCCGCAGACGCCGTGCAGCAGTACAAGCGCCGCGACCGCCGCGAGCCGCTGTTTCGCATCGGACGCTGCCTCGCGCATTTCGCCGTGGACGACGGCGAAGCGCAGTTCTGTACCAACGTCAACGGCAAAAAGTCGGCGTTTCTGCCGTTCAACAAGGGCTACGATGGCGGCGCAGGCAATCCCGTCAACCCCGGCGGCTTGATGACCGACTACCTATGGCAGGAAACTTTCACCCCCGAAAGCCTGTCCGACATCATAGAGCATTACGCGCTGCTGCTTGAAACCGACGGCAAGCGCGCAAACGCCCGCGCGCAGATATGGCCGCGCTATCACCAACTGGACGCCGCGCGAAAGCTTCTCGCCGACGTGCGGACGCACGGCGCAGGACAGCGCTACCTTGTGCAGCACTCCGCCGGCAGCGGCAAATCCAACACTATCGCTTGGCTGGCGCATCGCCTTGTGGAGTTGCAGCGCCGCGGCGAACCCGAATTTCGCTCCGTCATCGTGGTTACCGACCGCCGCATACTCGACCGCCAAATCAATGACACGATACGCCAGTTCACGCAGGTTCGCTCCACGCTTGCGCGCGCCGAATCCGCCGCCGATCTGCGCCGCCTCATAGCCGCGGGCAAAAAGATAATCATAACCACCGTGCAGAAGTTTCCGTTCATCTCGGATGCTATCGGCTCGGAGCATCGCGGCAGCCGCTTCGCCATCATCATAGACGAAGCGCACTCCAGCCAAGGCGGCCGCGCCGCCGCCGCAATGTCCAAAACGCTCGGAGCGAACAACAGCGCCGCCGCCGATGATGACGAAGATTATGAAGACCAAATAAACCGCATTATCGAATCGCGCAGAATGCTGACCAACGCCAGCTACTTTGCGTTCACCGCCACGCCCAAGAACAAGACGCTGGAACTGTTCGGCGCGCCGCATCCCCAGCCGGACGGCGCGGTGAAGCATAGCCCGTTCCACGCCTACACGATGAAGCAGGCGATACAGGAAGGCTTCATACTCGACCCGCTGGCGCACTACACCACCGTCAAGAGCTACTATCGGCTGGTGAAGACGGTCGAGGACGATCCGCAGTTTGACGCCAAGCGCGCGCAGCGCAAGCTCATCCGCTATGTGGAAGGGCATGACCAAGCTGTCCGCGCCAAGGCGGAGATTATGGTCGACCACTTCCTCGAAAGCGTGATAGCGCCGCGCAAACTCGGCGGACAGGCGCGCGCAATGGTGGTAACCGACGGCGTAGAGCGCGCCATAGACTACTTCACCGCCATCAACGATTACCTGCGCGAGCGCGGCAGCCTGCACAAGGCGCTTGTGGCGTTCTCAGGCGAGCGCGAGTACGGCGGCAAGACAGTGAGCGAAACCTTCCTGAACGGCTTCCCTGAGACGCAAACCGCCGACAAACTGCGCGAAGATCCGTACCGCATCCTCATATGCGCCGACAAATTCCAAACCGGCTACGATGAGCCGCTGCTGCAAGCGATGTATGTGGACAAGACGCTGTTCGGCGTTAGAGCGGTGCAAACCCTGTCCCGCCTCAACCGCGCTCACAGCGGCAAAACCGACGTCTTCGCGCTGGACTTCATGAACGAATCCGACGACATAGAAGCCGCCTTCGCCGACTACTACCGCGCAACTGTCTTGGCTGACGAAACCGATCCCAATAAGCTGCACGACCTCAAAGCCGCTTTGGACGCGCAGCGGCTCTACACGCCCGAAGAGGTCGGCGCAATGGTGAAAGCCTATCTCGACGGCGAAAAGCGCCCCGCATTCGAGCATATCCTAGACGTCTGCGTGCAGCGCTACCGCAAAGAGTTGGACGAAGACGCGCAAGTGGCGTTCAAGGGGGACGCCAAGGCGTTTGTGCGTTCATACGCTTTCCTATCTCAGATACTCCCTTATGGCGAAGCGGAGTGGGAAAAGCTTTTCGTCTATCTGTGTTTTCTCATCCGGAAGCTTCCGGCCCCCGCGTCCGACGACCTTTCGCTTGGCATAGAAGACACCGTCGACATGGATAGCTACCGCGCCGAAAAGCAAGCCACGATGGCAATCCTGTTAGCCGACGAAGACGCCGAGGTAGACCCATTGCCGTCCGACGGCGGCGGGCATATGCGCCAGCCTGAGCTAGACGCGCTTTCCAACATCATCGCGCAGTTCAACAGCCTTTTCGGCTCGAGCTTCACCGACCCTGACGGCGCCGGCAGGATGCTTGAAAACATCGCAGTCGAAGCCAAAGCGGATGAATCGTTCCTAAGCGCGCGGGGCAACTCGGACAAAGAAAACGCCCGCGTCGAACATCATCGAGCTTTGCTAAAGGCAATGACCGGCATGGTCGGCAGCAGCGCCGAATTGTACAAGGTCTATTCCGAAAGCGAAGCCTTTCGCAACTGGGTAGATTCGCAATTCTTCAACGAAGCCTACAAATCCTTTTAGACGCATAATTGGGATATTCGGCGCTGCCGCTTTTTGTTGTGTGGGGCGGCATTGACAGCCCTTTTATCTTCAATGCAGGTTTCAAGATTGGCGCGGCTGCGGGTTGCGCGGCGTTTCTCTTAACAGCGTATCGTCCGTTGCCGTTAAGCAGGGCGGTATAGCGCTCGATTATAGGGCGGATGGTTAGCCTGAGTCTGACTACGGCGTTTTGGCGCGCTGTCGCCGCGCATAACGGTTGCATATGCCGCCATCCGTCTATGCGGGCTTGCAGTCAAGACGCGGTTGCCCTGCGAAGTCCTCACCGCCGTACCCGCGCGTTTGACGGAGTGTTGTATCATAGCGCCGCTTGCCTAAGCGGCGCTTTAGTCGATACGCGCCGCCTAGCCAACCGCTAATTTGAGAGCGAGGTGTTCGATTGACTGCCGCCAACGATAATTCCCGCCATTCGCCGGGCTCGCTTGTGGCTTGCCGTGGGCGCAACTGGGTTGTTATGCCATCTGATCAGGAAGAGTTGGCGTTGCTGCGCCCGGCGGACGGCTCCGAAGATGACAGGATCGGCATATACACCCGCATAGAACCGGACGCAATCGGTATTCTCAGTTTTGAGTGGTATTGAGTTTATAATCCGTGACGTGTCCGCTAATATAGGGCTTCCTAGAAGGCTTCAAATTGATAACCACTGCAATTTCAGAATACCGACGCAATCAGCCCGTCGACGTATCCCAAGCCCGTCCCCGAACGCGCCGGCGATCTTTCGGGCGCAAGTCTGCTCCGCAACGCCTTTCGCCTGAATCTCAGGGCGGGCGCGGGCCCATTCCGCTCTGTCGGCAGAGTAGCCTTTGCGCCGCGCCCATACCAGTACGTCCCCTTGGTGATGTCTCTGAAAATGAACCCCGTCCGCATGCTCATCGCAGACGACGTGGGCGTGGGAAAGACCATCGAAGCCGGCTTGGTGGCGCGCGAACTGCTGGACAGAGGCGCCGCCAAGCGCGTCGGAGTTCTGTGTCCGCCGCATCTGTGCGAGCAGTGGGAGAACGAATTGCGGGACAAGTTCGGCATTGACGCCGCCGTAGTTCAGTCTTCCAAGATGGCGCGGCTGGAACGCGCGCTGCCCCGCCAAGACATTCATATATTCGCGCACTACAAGCATATCGTGGCTTCAATAGACTATGTGAAGTCCGACCATCACCATAGGTCTTTCGCGGACAACGCCCCGGATCTAATCATCGTGGACGAAGCGCACGCCGCATCTCGACCGCGCGGCGACGCAAGCGGCCGCCGGCAGCAGCGCCATCGGCTTGTGAGCGCGCTCGCCGCCGATCCCAATCGCCATATCATCCTAACCACCGCTACGCCGCACAATGGCGTCGAAGAGAGCTTCAGGTCGCTGCTGGGACTGCTGAAGCCCGAATTGGATATGCCGCTTGAGCGCAGCATCCCCAATCGGCGGCTAGTCCCCTATCTAGTGCGGCGCCGCCGCTCCGATCTGACCAACTGGCTTGGCGATAACACGCCGTTTCCGGAGCGCGACAATCAGGAGCGCCCGTACAGCATGTCCGCCGAGTATCGCGCGCTGTATGACCGCATCCTAGAGTTCTGCCGCCGCATTGTGTCCACAAGCGCCGGCAATCGGCGGCGCGTGCGCTTTTGGGCGACGGTGTCCATCCTGCGCTGCGTCCTGTCCAGTCCCGCCGCCGCCGAAGCCACGCTGCGCGCCAAAGCGGACCGCCTGCGATCCGCCGCCGCGAATGACCCGGAAGCAACGCCCACCGACGACGAGTTCGCCGCCCAAACTATGGACTTGGACGCCGATATAGATTCGCCCGCGGACTACGCCCCAACCGCCGCCTTGGACCACCCGGACGCCGATCTGACCGCAAGCGAAATACGCCGGTTGGACGACTTCCTGGATCAAGCGCATGAACTGCGCGGCCCAAACGTGGACGCTAAGCTAGCAGAATGCATCGACGCCGCGCTCGAAATGCTGGAGCAAGGCTATACGCCCATAATCTACTGCCGCTTCATAGCCACCGCCAAGTATGTGGCGGAGCAGCTTGAGGAACTGCTCCAAGACTCGCATCCGGATGTGGAAATCAGATCGGTTACGGGCGGCGACGGCAACGACGAGCAACGCAAAGAGATTATAGACGACCTTGTTAAGTATGACCGCCGCGTTCTGGTGGCGACGGACTGCCTCAGCGAGGGCATCAATCTGCAGGAACATTTCAACGCCGTTCTGCATTACGACCTGCCCTGGAACCCCAACAGATTGGAGCAGCGCGAAGGGCGCGTCGACCGCTACGGGCAGGCGTCCCCCACGGTCAAGACGGTTATGCTGTGGGGTTCCAACAACGAAGTGGATCTCACGGTGCTGAACGTCTTGATACGCAAGGCGCGCCAAATCAGAAAGCGGCTAGGCATATCCGTGGCGGCGCCCGTGGAATCGGACGCCGTGCTGAACGCCGTAATCAACAACATACTCACGCTCAGCGGATCAGGCGTGCAGATGGAGCTGAGCATGCCGCCCGAAGTGAGCCAATATCACCAGGAATTGGACGCAGCCGCCAATCGCGAAAATCGGCTACGCACACTTTTCGCGCAGCGCTCCATACAGCCGGACGAAATCGCGCGCGAACTGAAAGAGCTGGAGCCGGCGCTTGGCGCATCCGCCGACGTTCAGCGGTTTATGACCGAAGGCTTGCAGCGCTTCAACGGCGCGCTGACTCCGACGAACATCCCCGGCGTCTTCGATCTGAACCCCGGCGACTTGAGGCGACGCTTGGAAGAGGCGATGCCGGACGCCGCCTTCCCGATGCGCGTCTATTTCGACAACAACCCGCGCTCCAACGCCCACGCCGTCGGCCGCAGCCATCCCGTCGTGGCGGCGCTCGCCGACGGCGTGCTAGAGCGCGCAATGTCCGACGAACACAGTGCCCAATTCGCGCGCTGCAGCGCCATCTACACCCATGCCGTCGAGCGGCGCACAACGGCATTGCTGCTGCGTCTGCGCTATCTGCTGACAGAGGGCGGCAGCCATACATACGCCGAAGAGATAGTCAGCGCGGCGTTTCAACGGCAGGGCGGCAAGATACAATGGCTGCCGCTGTATCAGGACGATGGAGACGGCGAGACGCGCGAAACCGCGCTTGCGCTGCTCGACGCCGCGCCCGCCGCGAATATGGCGGCGTCCGAGCGCAGCCGTCATATAGCGCAGATGCTAGACTTGCTTGAACGGCAACCCGAATGGGCGAGGCCGATACTCGAGCAGCGCAGCGCGGCGCTTTCGGCGTCGCATGAGCGGTGCGCGGCGTAATTGGCCGCAGAGCGTCCCTGACCATAGACGCCAAGCCGCCGGACATCATCGGCTGCTATGTGCTTGTGCCGGCGGGAGGATGAACATATGGCTTACACATCCATAACCGTAGAGGGCGGGCTGTTCCCCGCAGATCTACTTGACCGCATCGCAAGCGGCAAGGCGACTGGGCAGCGTCCTGCGGACTTTGCGCTCGACGGCGATAGCGCGCGTCCCGCCAGGCTTGCCGCCGCCACCGAATCGGCGTTTTCGGACGCCCGCGCGCACTGGGACTCATACCGCCGCCGTCTGCAAACTTCGCCCCTGTCGGCGACGCGCATCACGAGGGAAGACTGGCTGCCCAAACTCGCCGAACTGCTGGGATACGGCGAACTGAAGCGTGCGCAGTCCCCGCTAGAGGCGGGCGGGCAGTCGTATCCGATATACGCCACTGCGGGCGCCGCCCCGGACGCGCCGCCCTTTCACATCGTAGGCTGCCAACAGCCGCTTGACCGCCGCGCATCGCCAGCCGCACGCTGCTGAACGCCGTGTTCAATTTGTCCACCTTCATAGACGACCACGCAAGCGGGGGCAGGGGGCGGTGCAGCGGCGCAGTCGACCCGCTACACCACCAACCGCGCCCACGCCGGCCGCCGCTTGCCCCCGTGCACCGACGGCTCCGCGCACCACTTGGCGGCAAGCATCCGCACGCCCTCATACACGGCGTCGTCGAAGCCCAGCATATCGCAGACCACGCGGCGATCCAGCAGTGCGCGGTTGGCGTCGGCGTCGGCGAGATACGCCGGCTGCAGCTCCAACTCGCGGAACTCGTCGAAGATTTCTTGCGCCGTCGCAAGCTGAGCGTCGGTGAGCGCGCGCAGGTCTAGGATGGGGAGCGATTCGGCGGCGCGGATTGAGATTGCGCCTCTGCCCGCATGCTGAAGGCTTGCGTGCCACCAGTGCATCAGAATGCCCAGCGTACTGTTGCCCCATAGCGCAAAGGCGTAATCGAAGCGGGCGTCAGCGAATTGTATATTTGGCCACGCCCGCCCGCCGATGCTAGGAAATTCGGTTATCGCCACGCACAGCGGCTGCGAAGCGAACCCAAACTCAACATTGTGATGCGCGCGGCTTGCGGTGTTCCAAACCGCAGCGGCTTTGTCTTCCAACCCACGCCGCACTTGCAATTGCGAATCGGGTTCGCAAATTATGCGCGTCTCTTTCTTGGCGTTGTGATTCCATAGCGCAGGGTAGGTAGCGGTGGCGCTTGGCTCTATCTTGTCGAACGGCCCGCGGGTTGGAGGTTCGATTATGTCCCTAGAAACTAGCCCGCGCTTGCCCACGCTTCCAAGTCGCGCCATTTTGAGTTCCAGCGGTTGAGGTTGAGCCGGCAGCCATAGCGTTGATTGCGTCAAAGAGTACGCAGTTTGGGCTACGGCGGCATCGTATAGCCGCACCGCGCTTAACTTGCCGTCGGCGCTTCGCGGCATATCAAGCGTTTCGCCTATCTTCTCAAATCCAAGCGAAAGCGGCTCGCCGCCGTAAGGACCATCCTCTATTCTGCGAACGTCGGGATTGTCTAGCATAGCGGTTGCCACAATGGACGCCTGCGCTATATCTTGCGGGCGTTGGCGCAGCGATGTGAATTGCGCGCGCTCCGCCTTGGGCTCATCCCCAACGCGCTTGCGGGCTATGATGAGACATTCGCCTAATCCAGTGTCCGCAGAAAATGATATTGAGTCGAAGTTAGCGGCGGCGATGCTTATGACGGATATTTCGGCGTAATCCTCTGAAAGCATCCGCCGAAACTTGTCCCAAGACTGCCCGGCAGCCGCCACCAACGGCAGCACAAACGCGAACACGCCGCCCGGCTTGAGCTTGCGATTAGCCACCGCCGAAAACGCCGACGCGAGCCCGGCGTTGCCGTGATAGCAGTTGTCCGATCCAAGTCTGTTTAGACGATCGCCCATTCGCGTTTGGTCAGCGGCGGGCGCGCCAAAGGCGGCGAATGCGGGATTGACTACATCGTGGTGCGCGCCGCCGTGATTGGTCGATCTAGTGAACGGCGGGTTCATTATCACTATATCGAACGATTCGTCCGGGAACTCCACGGGGACTTGGGACGAGGTCTCTTCGCCGCGGCTGCCGGTTCGCCGCGCGGGATCGTTCATGTTGAACAGCGTCATCACGCTTGAAGACTGCAGCAGCTCAAGCGAACCGATTTGTATGCTGCCGTCGACTTGCCGCCCATACGGCATTGCGTACAAGCGCGAGAGATCAAAGCCCAAACCCGGTTGAATGCCGGACAAAGTGGCGCCGCTGATGTGAATGGCGCTAGGCATCACATCGCAGCCGTACAGGACGTCTTCCATCATCGCCTTGTGCAGCGCCGTGGGATCGCCGCCCGCGCGCTCATGGCGGCCGGCGAACTGCTCATACACGGCGGACAGCAGCGCGCCCGTGCCGCAGGTGAAGTCCGCCACGCGCAGTTCGCCTATGGCGTTTGCGTCCGCCCAGTCGATGCCGTTCAACTTGGCAACCGCAAGCCGCGCAAGCAATGCTGCGGACGCGGGCAGCGTGTAGAATGTGGCGAGATACTTGCGGTCGGCGATGAGCCGCTGGAATATGCGCCCGGTGAGGTCGTGCGCGAAGATAGCGCCGCCCGCGTTAATGCTCTGAGCGGTGTCGCGCAATCGGTCGAGGATTTGCGCCGCGTCATACGCCGGAAGCTGGTTCACGATGTCGCGCGCGATTGCGAATATAGCCCAGTAGTTGATTTGCAGAATGTCATCCCACGCCGCGCTTATCTTGGACTGCGGATTGTCGGCGGCGGTTCCCCAAAGCAGATTGAGCGGCTGCACATCGGCGTCAGTGCGCATGCCGGCGATGCGCTCGTGAAATATGAGGGCGTTGGCGATGATGGCGCAAGCCATTCGGCGGGCGGCGGCGGGATCGGGCATTCCAAGCAGCCGCTCTATTTCCTGCGCGATGCGGGGGCGCAGGCTGCCCACATCGTCCAGAACGGTTACGGCGCGGTCTATGCCCTGCTCCAAAATGTCCGTGGCGGCGTCAACCTCGCTTTCGGACACAGACACCAGGCGTATGAGGTCGGCGAGGTCGGATGCGCCGCCGCTTATCCAGCCCGATGCGGGAAAGCGGCCGCCGTCCTTGTAGTGAACGCAGTACTCGGAGCGCGCTGCTGCCAGCGCTTCGGCAATGTTGGGGGCGCTCTCTAAGTCTTCCGGATAGCGCAGCGCGATTGCGGCTTCTATGACGCGCGTATCGCCCACCACCGGCAACGCCAAGCGTTCCAAGGCTTCGGCTTCCACCGAGCGCGCCGGCATATATTCGGCTTCTACCACCACGGGCGCGCGGCGGCTGTCCGTGATGATGATGTCGGGACGCAGCGCCGGTTGCCCTTCGACGACCTGCGTATGTTCGGCGCGCACGGATGCGCCGCTCATCATCCCCTGCAGCAATGCGGCAAGCGCGGCGTTTGCGCCTGATTCGGCTTGGCGCGAGGTGGTTGTCATCCGAGTGTCCTTAATTAGCAGACGTTGCGATTGTTCGGTTCCCTTATTATATGGGCGCTTGTTCTATGGGCGCAAGTCGCCCGCATGCATCGTCGCCGTCCGCGACGCGCATCACGCGATATGTACCGCCTCGACCGCGCCGACCTGGAATGGATACTGGACGCCGACGATCCCAGCGAATCCTTCCCCACGCTCAAGAACAACGAACTGAAGGAGTTCGGCGAGTATCGCACGCAGCGCTATGCGCTTGAAGCATATGACCGCATAGCGCGCGGCGAACCGCCCGATATTCCCGATAGCGAATAGGAGCGCCGCAATGCCGCTAAATGTGTTCCAACTGCGCGAGTCCGTGGTGCGCGAATACGCCGACTATGTGAATAGTTTCGTCAACATACACGACGACAAGGTCAGGCGGTTCGTAGAGAAGCGCTTGGATGAGGGCGAGCTCTGGCCCGACCCTGCGCTGCAGCTCAACCCCGCCTACGAACCGGCGCAGACTTTGGGCGAGCTTGGGGCAAGCGGCGTCATTCGGGAAAAGACCGCCGCCTTCTTCGGTCACGGCATACGGCTGTATCGCCATCAGCGGGACGCGCTAGACGCCGCTCAGCGCGGCGACAACTATGTAGTCAACGCCGGCACCGGGTCAGGCAAAAGCCTAACCTACCTCGTCCCGATATACGACGCCATAATGCGCGACGAACCTGAGCGCAGCGGCACTCGCGCCGTCCTCATCTATCCGATGAACGCGCTGATTAACAGCCAACTCGACACGCTGCAGCGCTACGCTGAGCAGTTCGCCGAAAACCCTGTGCGCTTCGCCGCCTACACCGGTCCGACCACAACCGAAGAGCGCAACGCAATACAGAACAACCCGCCGCACATCCTGCTGACGAACTACATGATGCTGGAGTACCTGCTGCTGCGTCCGGCGGACAGATCGCTGCTAAGTAAAGCCACAAAGGACTTGCGCTTCATCGTGATGGACGAACTGCACTTATACCGCGGCCGCCAAGGCTCCGATGTGGTGATGCTGATACGCCGCCTGTCCCGCCAAGCGCATGCGCGTGTTCAATACATAGGCACATCCGCCACCGTAACAACGGAGGGCGATAGAGCGGAACGCCGCAAAGAAATAGCGGAAGTGGCGCAAAAACTATTCGGCGCAGAAGTTCGCCCCGACAATGTGATAGACGAAACGCTGGTGCGAATAGCCAAAGCGCCCAAGCCGCAAACCGCCGCCGAACTGCGCCGCGCCGTAACGCTGCCGCCGCCCGCCAATCCCGCCGACGTGGTCGATCATCCGCTGGCGGCGTGGCTTGAGGAAACCTTCGGCATGTCCGAACAAGACGGGCAGCTCATCCGCGCCGAGCCGCAGACGTTCACGGAAGCGGTGGAGCGCTTGGCGAAAGCGGCAGATCTGCCCGCCAATCGCTGCGACACGGCGCTGAAAGCCGTCCTGGAACTCGGCGTAGAGGCGCGCAGTCCCAATTCCGACGATTCGCTGTTCGCCTTTCGGCTGCACCAGTTCCTTGCGTCCGGCGGCAATGTCTATGCCACGCTTGAAGACGCCGCCCGCCGCGAGCTGCGCCTTGAAGGGCAGTACGAATTAGACGGTGGCCGCCCGCTGTTCCCGCTGTCGTTCTGCCGCGAATGCGGGCAGGACTACTATTTTGTGCAGCGCATAAACGGCCGCCTGAAGCCGCGCTCCCCGCTGTACGGCGGCGAAATCGAAGACTACGCCCAAGTCGGCTACTTCACGCTCGACGGCGAAGGCGATCTGTGGGACGGCGATAACGAAAGCCTGCCCGAAACCTGGTTCAACATCGGCAAAACCGGGCGCTGGAACGCCAAGCCCGATTTCAAGCCGCACATCCCGCAGCGGCTAACCGTCAACGCCGACGGAAGAGAAGCGCCCAAATCCGCTAACGGCGGCGCAGTCTGCGGCTGGTTTCAGCCGTCGCCGCTGACCTTCTGCATGCGCTGCAAGGCGGCGTACAATCGGCGGCGCTGGCAGGAGTTTCGCAAGCTGGCGTCGCTGGGGCAGATAGGGCGCTCCACCGCCGCCACGATAGCGGTCGACGCCGGCGTGTCCGGCATGCTGGCGCAGGGCGCCCCGTCGGACGAATGCAAGGCGCTATCCTTCACCGACAACCGCCAGGACGCATCGTTGCAAGCCGGGCATCTGAACGATTTCGCGCAAACCGCGCAGATCTGCGCCGGTCTAGTAGCCGCCCTGCGAAAGCGCCCCGAACTGCGCTACGACGACGTGGGCGACGCCATATTCGAGGCGCTTGAGCTGCGCCCGCAAGACTTCATGGCGCAGCCGGTCGCCAGAGGCCCCGGCTTGGAAGACGCCAAAGAAGCAGTCATTCGCGTATTGCAGTATCGCACGCTGGAAGACCTCGGCCGCGGCTGGCGCATCGTGCAGCCCAACCTAGAGCAGACCGGATCTCTGAAGATCCGTTACGCCGGCTTGGACGAACTCGCGGCCGACGAGGCGCTGTGGGCGGGGACACCGCGCATCGCGGACGCCGCGCCCGAAGTTCGCATACGCGCGCTGTCCGCCTTCCTGGACCATCTGCGGACGCAGCTGGCGATAGAGACGAAAGAGCTGAGACGGAATGAAATCCGCCGGCTTTCCCAAAGAACGGACAACATCCTCAAAGACCCTTGGGCGATGGAAGAAGCCGATCGCCGTGATGACCGCATGACAATGGCGCTGCTGCCCGGCGTATCCAAAACGCCTTATGAGCGGCGCGCGCTGTCCCTGAGCGAGCGCAGCGCCGTCGCCCGCTATATGCGAAACCCGTGCACCTGGGGCGTAGATGAATCGCAGCCCGATTCGGCTCAGCAGGGCGAAGCGCTTATTCGCAAAATCGTCCAAAACCTGAAAGGGCATATCCTCATCCCCGTGGGCGAGAACGGCGAAGAGCGCGGCGTGCGTCTGCTGTCCAATGCGCTGCGCTGGACGACGGGCGACGGCAGTCCCGCCGCGCCTGACCCCGTGCGAACCCCGAACCTTCACCTGCGGCAGTCTCAGCCTGAGCGCAACCGCTACTTCTACAACCTCTACGGCAAGCGCGGCGGCGATCTGAAGCGAATGCTGTCCCGCGAACACACGGGACAGGTCAACATCGCCGACCGCCAAGAGCGCGAGCGCCAATTCAGAAACGGCGAATTGCCCGCGTTGTTCTGCTCGCCCACAATGGAACTGGGCGTGGACATACGCGAGCTGCAGTTTGTCCATATGCGAAACATTCCGCCCACGCCCGCCAACTACGCGCAGCGCAGCGGACGCGCCGGCCGCGGCGGACGGCCCGCGCTAATCGCCGCATTCGCCGGGCAGGGCAGCGCGCACGACCAGCACTACTTCCGCAACCGCACCGATATGATAGCCGGCGCCGTCTCCCCCGCCCGAATGGATCTCAAAAACCAAGACCTCGTAAAGGCGCACATCCACTCCGTCTGGCTCGCCCAAATCGGCGTCTCTCTAAAAAATTCCGCCAAGGACGTCCTAGATTTGGAGGGAAGCGACGACTATCCCATCAAACCTGACATCCTGTCCCAGCTGCAACAGGTTTCGCGTCATTCGGTTCTGTCTGCCGCCTATGCCCTAATTGAGCGCACGCCCGAAGTGAAGACAGCGCGCTGGTACGCCGCCGAGTGGCTTGAGCGCGTGGTGGCCGGCAGCCTGATCGAGTTTGATAAGGCATTCAACTATTGGCGCGACCTCTACCGCGCCACGCTCCACGCCGCCACAATCGCATACCGCGAATCCGTTTCGCCGTCCGCGTCGCGGCGAAAGAAAGATAACGCCGAGCGCCGCGGCTGTCAGGCGCGGCACGAACTCCATCTGCTGCTCAACGAAACCGGCGACTACGCGGACGCCGATTTCTATCCCTACCGCTACCTCGCATCGCAGGGCTTTCTGCCGGGCTACAACTTCACCCGCTTGCCGGTGAGAGCGTTGACGCTGCGCCGCCCGGCAGAGCGCACCGACTCCATACACCGCCCGCGCTTCTTAGGCTTGACCGAGTTCGGACCCCACAACACCATATACCACGAAGGGCGCAAGCGCCGCGCCGATTCCATAGCGCTGCCGGTGGACGGTGTCGACTCGCTGCTGAAATCGGCTAAGTTGTGCAAAAGATGCGGCTATTGCCATGACCGCGATGTTGAATCGATCGAGATATGCGAGCGCTGCAAAGTGCGGTTGGACGGCTACAACTTAGATTTCCCGCAGCGCTTGCTGGACATGCCCACCGTGCGGACGCTGCCGCGCGAGCGCATCTCGTCGGAGGAAGAAGAGCGCGTCCGCAGCGGATACGAATTATCTACGCACTATCGCTTTCAAGCGCCGCCCGAAGCCGCCCAAGCGGTTAGCGCGGACAATGCGCCGCTTGCCGAACTCACCTACGGACCGGCGGCGCAGGTGTGGCGCATCAACCACGGATGGCGTTCTCACGGCGACCGGATCGGGTTCGCGTTGGACACTCAAACCGGCCGCTGGAGACAGCAGCAAAGCGCCCTGTCTGACAACGACGATGACGATATTGACGCTGACGCGCCGCCGCTGACGGGCGTGAAGCCCTTCGTCCAGGACGCCAGAGACATCTTGCTGATTAAGCCGACCGACGCATCCGTGGACAGAGAAAGCTTCCTGATTACGCTGGCGCATGCGCTGCAGCGCGGCATCCAAATGGAATGCCAAGTTGAGGAAAACGAAGGCGCGGTGGAACTGCTAGGTCAAGGCGAGCGTCAAACAATCCTGCTGTGGGAAGCGGTTGAAGGCGGCGTGGGTATCGCCGAAATGCTTGTTGAAGAGCCCAAAGCGCTTGGCAATGCGGCGCGGCGCGCGCTGGCGATATGCCACTACGACCCCGATACCGGACAGCAGAGCGCCGCCCACAACCCCGCCGATTGCGTGAAGGCATGCTACATGTGCCTAATGAACTACGGCAATCAGCGCGAGCATCAGAGCCTAGACAGGAATCTGATTAGGGATTTTCTGTTGAGCCTAACGCGCGCCGAAACATAGAAGCTGTCCGGCGAGCGGACACGCGAAGGGCAGTTTATGGCGCTGCTTGAAAGCGCAGATCCGCGTTCTGCGACGGAACGCGCCTTCATACGCCATCTGTACCACAACGGACACTCGTTCCCTGATCGAGCGCAGCATCGCCCTAGCGAGCAAGTGTACGCCCAATCCGATTTCTACTATGAACGGGGCAGAGTTTGCGTGTTCATCGACGGACCCAGCCACGACACGCCCGAAGTCCAAGTCAACGACGCCGAGGTTCGGGAAGAGTTGGAAGAGCGCGGCTTCAAAGTCATCGCCATCCGACACGACGCGGATTTCGCGGCGCAGGTTGCGCGCTATCCTGAGGTATTCGGCGGGAATGGGTAGCAACCAACTTCCGAAAGCGCTCTGCAAGGATGGTGAACAATGAATACTCAGAACGGCGGGTTAATGTCGACTGACGCCCAGGAATGTAAAGATAGCATGAAGTAACGCTGCAACGCTCTTCATTTTGCACGGGACTAAATAATTGGGGTATTCTCAATGGTGAGTGGTATTGAGTTTGAGCTTGGCGCAGAAGACTAGCGCAAGCAGATTCACCAGCATCTCAATGCTCTTTGTGTACCCCTTCGTCCGACGAACCAGCCTGTTCAATTTGCCGCGCAGCATCGAATGCAATCCCTCGTTCCAGTTCACAGCCCCGTATTTCCCAACCACATGCTTGTTCACATGCTTGTTGACCGGCAGCGCCCCATACACTCCGTAGGCGTCTGTCTCGTAGCGCTCCGCGTCTGGCAGACGCTCCAACAACCGCAAGAATGTGGATTCATTCCTGCCGCCCACCTCAAAGTCCATCCACCTGCTCCCATCGCGCTCTTCCACCACAGCCGTCCATACCCACAGGTCGTTGCGCTTTTCTGCTTTCCTAGCGCCCAAGTATGTCCACATTTCGTCAAGCGCTATCGTTGACGCAACGATTGTCGCTACTCTGCCGCTTGCGCGCCACGCGCTTATTGCGCGCATCCGTTCAAGCGCTATCGCCCCCCTTTTTGACCCAGCCACTCACCGATGCAGCGCTTGCCCCCACTACGCGCGCCGCCGCCGATATGCTCGCGCCCTCTATGCGCATCTGAACCGCCTGCCGCTTGGTCTGCTCCGGGAAGCGCGGCCGCGCTGCGTACGCCGTGTACTTCCGCTTGCAATCGCCGCACTTGTACACTTGCCTGCCGCGTGTGTGTCCGTCTTTGGGCATCCAATTGGAGCCGCAGTGTCGGCATCTGATGTCGTGCCGATATGACCGCTCGCGCGCCATAGATCGCCTCCCAATATAGTGGTCTGAGCGCCATTATATCTAATACCACTCGATTTTGTGAATATCAATAGCAGAACATTAGTTATGTTAAATGCCGTTTGAAGACGAGAATTGAAGAATGCGATTGCGCGGGCGGGCGAATGCGATAGTAGCTCGCCCTGGTTTTATTGTAGAAGTCGCTCAATGGATGTATTGCGGTTTCGGGAACGCCGCTGGAGAGTAGGATGTGGCGTTCCAGCAGTCTTGCAGTTCGTCCGTTGCCGTCCACGAAGGCATGTATCCATTGAGCATGTAGGGATTGGACTTATTTTTTTAACGTTATCCAAACCAATATGCTTCCACCGATTGCGCCAATAATAACGCCTGATGTCATCACGAATGACTCGTTTGTTAAGTAGTCCATAGTTCATTTTCTCCAATCAAGCGCTAATTTATCAGTATTACGCTCCGGTTTTTTTAAGATTGGGGGGCTAGGTTGTGTTGGCAAATTATCGCAGCCATATAAATGAGCTCACAACTTGGATAAGGCCCAGATAGCGCTGCGCCAACTTGTCGTATCGCGTGAGCACCCTACGATACTGCTTGATCTTGCTTATGAAGTGCTCTACCAAGCGGCGCTCGCCGTACAGATACTCATCGTACTCAATCACACGATTCCTATTCAGGCGAGGCGGTATCACCGGTATAGAGCCCCGCTCTACCGCGCTCCCCCGAAACTCATCAGCGTCATAACCGCGAGCCGCTATCACATACTCGCCCTCCAACCCCTCTATCAGCTCAGTCGCATGCGTGATGTCATGCTTTTCGCCGTCCGTCAAGATGAACCGCAACGGATTGCCCAGCGCGTTCACGCTCATGTGTACCTTAGTTGTGAAACTGCCTTTGCTTCTGCCTAGCACCTGCGAACTTTGCCCCTTTTTTATGCGCCGCTCCCACCGCGCTTGGATGCGCCCGAATTATCGTACTGTCTATTATCAGATGTTCCATGTCTACATCGTCGGCGAAGCGGCAGAACATGCGCTGCCATATGCCCTTGTCGCCCCAGACTCTGTAATAGACCGTGTTCCAGTTGCCGTATTCGGACGGGAGCAACCGCCATTGGCGCCTGAAAGCGCCATCCATACCACGGCTTCAATGAACTTTCTGCATTTGTCTTCTGATTTGGTATGCAAATTCGGCTGCTTTGAGGAACTCGTATATCTTTGACCATCGGTATGGAGTTAGCATTTGTTGTGTCATTGCAATAGTTTAACATTTTTGCCAACACAACCTAGCGTTTTCTTGATATGAGCGGTGCAGGCGTGCTACCCCGCCCGGACATTATTGCGCGTACTTACCTGGATCTGTAACGGGCAATTGCGTCGGACGCTTCGCGCAACTCGGCTTATCTGAACTCATGCGCGTGAGTGGCTATTTCTCTCGGTTAAGGCATCTCTTTGCCCGCCGGGACTCCGCGCCCCGGGAAGCTGCGCGCCGTATGAAGTCTTTGCTCGCTTGGGTTACAAGCGCGCCGATCTTCTCTTTGAGAACGTCGTTCGCCATAACTTTGAAGCTGTTGAGCATCGTCTTTTCGATGTCGGTCTGATCGGCGATGCGCTGATTGGCGGCGTCAAGTTTGGCTATCTCGGCGACGGATTTGGCGCTGCCGCCGTCTTTTGCCCTCTGCGAGAGAAGCAACCAAACTGCGCCGGCTCCCGCCGTTGCGCTTATGATAACCCGACTTCACATCCCCCTACCGCTCCCCCAGCGGATTGAATATCTCATACCCCTCGCGCGCGTTGGGGCCGATTAGGCTGAAGTCGTCGCCGCATAGCCAGACCAGGAAGTCGGCGTACGGCGGCGCGGGCGCGTCGCGCGGCGGAATCAGTATCGCGCTGCCGATGAAGTACGCGCGGTAGCACCCTTGCCGCGGCTCGTCCGGCACCACGATTTTGCCGCTGAACGACCAGCTCGTCTCGCCCGTCTCTAACGCCGTGGTCCCCGATATGAACACCGAACCCGTTGCGCCGTCGAACCTGCCGCTGCCGTTGTCGATGCGCAGAAAGCGCTTCCAGTAGCCCGCCTCGCCGTTCTCCGACGGACACATAAACCCCAATGTCTGCGACATAATCAGGCGGTTGCCTTCCCCCGCCGTCCAAACGAAGGTGTGCGGGCCGGGCGCCGCCGCGCTACAGGCGCCGGACTGAGCCGCCGCGCGCGAGCGGTCATCCACAAAGTTGAATGCCACCTCGCCCGCCGCGCTCAAGTCCGAACCGGCGGCGTTAAAGTCCCCGCGCAGTTCGCCTTTGCATATGCCCGTTTCGGCGCAGTCTTCGGGGTTGGTTACCTCATACGTGCCGCTTCCCCTGCCCGCAAAGGTGGATGTCTCGCCGTCGGCGCGCGCCTCGAATCCCGCCAGCGCCACAAGCAGCAGCGCCAAAACCACGGACAACGGCAGGATTGCCAGGCCTCCGCCGCGCCGCGATTTCAGAATCATCCCGCTTACCCCTTTGCGCCCCTGCGCGCTTGCGTTGAACTTCATCCCGTTGCCCTAGCGCATTGCACAAGCGACGCCGCTATGCCCGTGTAGCCCGACGGCGTCAGCTCCAGCAGGCGCGCCTTGTCGTCGGCGGGAAGCTCCAGCTCGCATATGAAAGCGCGCAGATCCGCCTGCGTAATGCGCCGCCCGCGCGTGAACGCCTTGAGCCGCTCATAGGCGTCTTCCCCGCCCCGCTTTCGCATAACCGTCTGAACCGCCTCCGCCAGCACTTCCCATGCGTCGTCGAGTTCGGCGGCGAGCTGCGCGTCATCTACCGACACTTGGCGCAAGCCGCGCAGTGCCGACCGCAGTCCCACAACGCCGTGTCCGATGGCGGGACCAAGGTTTCGCAGCGCCGACGAATCGGTCAGATCGCGCTGCAGCCTCGACACCGGAAGCTTGGCCGCCAGATGCTCCAGCAACGCGCTGCTCACTCCGATGTTCGCCTCAGAGTTCTCGAAGTTGATGGGATTGACCTTGTGCGGCATCGTGGAAGATCCCACCTCTTCGGCAACCGGCTTTTGCCGAAAGACGCCTATGGATATGTACGCCCACATATCGCGGTCAAAGTCCAGCGTGATGGCGTTGAAGCGCATTAGGGCGTGAAATATCTCTGCTAGGTAGTCATGCGGCTCGATCTGCGTGGTGAGCGGGTTGTGCGTCAAACCCAGCCGCTCCACTAAGCGCCGCGCAATGCCCTGCCAATCGGCGTTGGGATATGCGATGGCGTGGGCGTTGTAGCTGCCCACTGCGCCGTTGAACTTGCCCAGATATTCGGCGCTTTGTATCTGACGCAGTTGCCGCCGCCAGCGATACACGAACACCGCCAGCTCTTTGCCCAGCGTAGTCGGCGACGCCGGCTGCCCGTGTGTGCGCGCAAGCAGCGGCGTAGCGGCCGTATCATCGGCGAGCGCCGCCACGCCGTCCACCAGCGCCGACGCTTGCGGCAGCCACTCTTCCCGCATTGCGCCCTTCAGCATCAACGCATAGGCAAGGTTGTTGATGTCTTCCGATGTGCAGCAGAAGTGAACCCATTCGCATACATCCGCCAGCGTGGTTTCGGCGAGCCGCTCGCGTATGTAGTATTCCACCGCCTTGACATCGTGATTGGTGGCGCGCTCGATCTGCTTGACGCGCATCGCCGCATCGTCGTCGAAATCATCCGCAAGCGCCCGCAGCAGCGACCGTTCCCCGCTAGTGAGCGCGCGCATATCCGCGATAGCGTCGCAGTCCGCCATCTCAAGCAGCCACTCCACTTCCACCTGAACCCGCCGCCTTATAAGCGCCCATTCCGAAAGGTGATCAGCAAGCCCGCTAACCTGCGCGGCGTAGCGCCCGTCCAACGGCGTTATCGCTCTGAGTGTCATTTCCCATTCCCTTTTGTTTGCGCTATTCGCCTATGCGCCGCCGTATGCCCGCCGCAGCGTAAAATCTTGTATCGCAAGCCCGCCGCCGATACGCGCGCCGCACGCCGATCCAGCATAGACGGCATAGAGATTTCGACGCAAGCCATCCGCCGTTCTTGTGATGTACAAAATGGATGAGGCATAAACCCGCAGCGCAAGCCCGCCCGCCGCCGGCATCAACCGCCGATGCGGACGCCGACGCCCTGCGCCACCGCCCTATCATATGCCGCCTTGCCCGCCGCAACATCCCACATCGCCATCCCAAGCGATTTGAACAGAGTGATGTCGTCGGCTTTTCGCCTGCCCGGCTTTGCGCCGCCTACCACCTGCCAAAGTTCGCCGACCTGTTCCCAGAGCAGCAGTCCGCGCGATACGGGCATCAGCAGTTCGCCGCATTCAACTTTCGCCTGCGCTATGCTGTCCACCGCGATAACATCGGCGCGCCGAATAGTAGCGTCGTCCAGCTCAGTAGCGTATGCGTTTGCGCCGCCCACCGCGCAGATGTGCATCCCCGCGCGCAACCATTCGCCCTCGAATACCGGCGTTCGCGACGATGTAATCGTAACCAGAATATCGACGTCCGAGACCGCTTGGCGTGGCGTATCCACCGCGCGCACGTCTATGCCCAGCGCGCTTGCCATGCGCCGCGCAAACGCCCCCCGACGTTCGACATTCGGGCTGAACACGCGCGCCGCCGTGATTGGACGCGCATTGCAGATAGCCTCCAGTTGAGCGCCCGCCTGAAACCCGCTGCCCAGCATTCCCACAACCGAGGCGTTGGCGCGCGCCATATGCAGCGCGCTCACCGCGCTCGCCGCCCCTGTGCGTATGCGTCCCAGCGAGTTCGCCTGCATCACCGCAAGCAGCGCCCCCGTATCCATATCGTAGAGCAGCACAAAGAAGCGATACACGCCGCCCGCCGCCGAGTACGCCTTGAAGCCCACAACGCCTTGCGCATACAGCGCCGCCTGCATCCCCGCCAGAAAGACGCCTTCAGCGGCAATGTCATGCGCGCGCGGCAGATTGACGGCATCCCCCGCCGCCTGCTCCACAAGTGAAGCCTCCACTACCAGTATCGCATCCTCGACGCTCAGCAGGCGCTCCACATCGGCATCCGTGAGCCACAGCGGGCTGTCTTGGCGCATTGCGCGCGCCTCCTCCTGACGGACGTGGTTTTAGCGCAATCCCACAATGCGGCCGCCCCCGTTTCGGCGGCCAACCGAAGTTGTGGACGGCGTGTTGCATTGCGCGCAATCAGAATGATGGACAGCGCAGCGTTCAGCCCCTGCGCGGCTGCGGCGCAACGGCTATGAACGCACCGCTATGACGCCCAGCCAACTGCGCGGCACATGCGTTATGTTCATCTCATCGAAGGTTTGGCGCACGCCCGATTGCAGCGCCGCGCTCGCCTTGTCCAGCGGCACGCCGGGCAGCGTCCCCTCGATGAAGTCCTTGAACCCGCTAATGTCCAGCCAGCCCTCTATCGGCACCTGCACCGTGTCTATCTGCTGCTTAACGATGGTAAGCCCGTGACTCTCCAGCAGCTCGCGATACTGCTCGACCGTCAGCTGCTTGCGGGACTCCACCTTGTCCGCCTTGTTCGGACGCAAGCCGTATTCGCGCCGCAGCGTGCGGATGGACTTGAACATCCATTTGCGGTAATACTCAAGGCTTTCCGGCGGATGGCTGCCCTCAAAGAACGATGTGTTGAAAGCGAACTTGCCGCCGGGGTTCAGCGAACTGGATATGTCGGCAAGCAGCGCATCCTTGTCCGGGATGTAGTGTATGGCGTTGCAGAAGAACACGGCGTCCACCGATTCCTTGAGCGATCCGGAAAGCTGCTCCACTTGGCTATGCACGAATTGGATGGCGGAATCCCGCCGTCCCCGAAAGTTTTCCATCGCCTGCCTGATGGCGCTCGCCGAATGGTCAACGCCGATAACCACCGATTCGCAGGCGTTCTGCAGCCGCTCCGAAATCAGACGGGTTACGCCGCCCGTGCCGCACGCCAAATCCACGATGCGCCGGTCGTTGCCTATGTCCGCCATATCTACAAGGTGCGCGTTGAGCGTCTCATAGAAAGTATTCTGGGAGAACTTGGAGAACGAAAAGTCTTGTGATGCCATTTCAAGCCTCCTGCGCTGCCATTCGCCGCCCGCCGCGCGCCTAATCCGACGGGCATATCGCCGCCCCTACATTATAGCGATATGCGCCCCGTTAGGCTACTAATGCCGCAATTATAGCGCCACCCCCGCGCAGCGCAAACCCGCAACCCTTTGCGCCCCTGCGCCTTTGCGTTGAAATCGCCCGGCATTCCCGCCACGCAGCGCCGATAGCCTTGCTTGCGCCCACGCCGTTATTCGTCCCCAACCGCCTCGATCCGCAGCCTGTACTCGGCCGGCCGATATGTGGCGTGCGTCATAGGCGATACCACCACAACCGCGCGCTCGATGCGGCCCCCGAACCCCGCGATGCGCCATTCCCCCGTCTGCGTATCCCCCGCCGCCGCCAGCGCCGCCTTGCGAACCGCCGCAGTCCCGTCGACGCCTATCTCTATTATCTGAACCGCGAATGTCTGCAGCAGCCTATTGTCTATGCGCCGAAATCCGTCGGCGCGCCATTCCCCGCCGCTCTCTGCGTCATCCAAGTAGCCTATCTGCGGTATAGCGATGTCGTCGATAACCCACCCGTCCAGGTTCACGCCCTCGTCCGTGATGTACTCGAAGCGCACGGTAACGCTGCCCTCGCCGGCGTATGCGGACAAGTCCATTCGCTCGCGCGCCCAACCACCCTTGCCTGTGATGCCCGCCCCGAAGTTGTTGCCCAGCGGATTTGAGCGCGTGGTACGCTCGCCCT
Organism: Dehalococcoidia bacterium; assembly: GCA_965204605.1. Lineage (GTDB taxonomy): Bacteria > Chloroflexota > Dehalococcoidia > Lucifugimonadales > JADFKI01 > Bin90. The sequence goes on along the minus strand of OZ241999.1, from coordinate 1,587,081 downwards.
CAAGCAGCGCCCAGGTTGCGCCGCCGTCCGCCGATGCGCTCACATAGCCGTAGTCCCAATCCGTCTCGATATCCCGCCACATCCAAAACTCCAGCGTAGCATCGTCCGTATCCGACAAGTCAAACTCGCGCTCCAGCAGCGTATCCACCGAATCGCCCGCCCCGCTCCAATAGCAGAACCGCCCGCTGCGGCAATCCGTATTCACCTGCTTCACAAGCGCATTGCCATCGAAGCGCACCAACGCATCGCCTTCCTCAAACCGAATATCATAGTAGCGCGCCGATAACTGCGGCTGCGCGCGCGTCTCGATTATATCCGTCTCAATCGATTCGACCCGCAGCGCTTGCGTATCGAATTCGGAGTACCCGTACTTGCCATCATCGGAGTCCAGGTAGTTGGCGATAACCCAATCCTCAAACACCTGCGCGAAAGTAGCGCCGAACTGCGCCAAGTATCGCTCAACGCCGTTCACGCCGTCCCCCTGTTCGCGCGCCAGCTCCGACAGCCCCGCATACCCGCCGTAATGCTGCGCGATGTACGCCATAAACAGCGATGCGGCGCCGTAGTGCGGCGCCGTCTTGGACGGATCGTCCGGCCAAAAGTTTAGCTGCGTTTCCGGCGTTTCCAGGAAATCCCGTACAAAGCCGAGCCTATAGCCGGATAGGTGCGCCGCCATCTCAGACATCCCTTCATTCACCCAAACATCCTCGCCTGCGTCCAAATGCCAATGAACGGCGTGCTGAAACTCATGCGCCAGCACGCTCAAATAGGCATCGCCGCCGTAGCGCAGGACGCCCGTATCCATATAGATCATCTCGCGCTGATTGCTATACGGATGCGTTGCGCGCGGAAACTCGTCGCTTGCGCCGAAATAGCCCGCCGCCCCGTTAAGCGGCGCATTCAGCACCGTAAGCCGCGCATCGTTGTCAACGCCCGGCCGCCAAATATCCCCGATATTCCCCACGATTGCCGGGCGTATCCGCCGCTCAAACGCATCCGCCACAGCGCCTATCCGCGCATCCGAAACATTATCCGCCGCCGCCTCATCCACATACCAATATGCGTTCTCGCTAACCGCCCGCAGCCGCGCATACACCTCATAGACGCGCTCCGCATAAAGATCGGTAACGAAAAACCGCTGCCGATGCCCCACGCTGCAGCAATCCGGATCCGCGGGTACTGTGCGCTCAAGCGGTTCGCCGCCCTGCGCCGCCGTCCCCAATCGCTGCGCTATAGCGAACAGATCGCGCGTAGGCAGTTCGATAGGCACGCTGATGCTCTCAGAAATCGAAGGCGTCGGCTTTTCGCTCACAGCAGGCGCAACCGTCGCCGACGCGACAGCCGTCGGCGTGCTGACGCTATCAGGATTCGAAGCCGCCGCCGTTTCGCTGACAGAGGGCGAGGACGTCGGCGAAACGGCAACTGACGGCGCATCCTCGGCGGGCATAGATTGCGCGCATGCGGCAACTGCAAGCGCGGCGCACAGAATGCAGAGTAAGGCTATGGCGTCGGCGGGACTGGATATTCTCACCTTGCGGCGCTTATCAATGTGAAACCTTCTCGGAATATCTTTATTAGCGGATATTTCGCGGATTATACGCTAAATTGCGCGCAATTTTGAGAATGCCTACTATTCGAGGAATTGGGGTTTTGCCTATGAATATGAATTATGCGCTAATTTCTACCCAATCCTGTCATGAATGCACGTGTTGGGGACGCATCCGACAATATAAGCCCTGACGTGAGAAAGCCCCCTGGCAGTGACCTATTTTCCCACACCCTTGCGAATGCAGTATCGTCGGCGCTGAGGCGTTTCACTGCCGTGTTCGGGATGGGAACGGGTGGGGCCGCCTAGCTAGAACCACCAAAGGACTTATCGCTAACGATTATATCCAAGCGCGATTAGCGTGTCAACGAATTTTTGACATTCGCAATAGCGCGCGCATCATAAGGGATTGCATAAGATTTTCAACGCAAAGGCGCGGGGGCGCAAAGAAAAGAGAAGGGGGTTTTAGAGTTAAGAGCATTTGGATGGAACAAAACGGCGCGCGCAGGCGTTAATACAACAAGCAGGCAGCGAAGGTTTCGCAGAAACTGCCCCGCCGTATGTGTTAATGTTAGGGGATGAAGGAGAATGCTATGAAACTCGTTACAACCCTAATCTGCGCGTTGGCGCTGGTTCTAACGTTTGCGGGATGCTCGTCGTCTGCAGAGAGCATTGCAACAAGCGCGCCGGGGTTGCCGGCAAATCCCGGAAACCCGGCAGCCCCGGCTCCGGCAGTAGCGCAAGAGGCGGCCCCTGCGCCCGCTCCGCAAGCCATGGCGGCACCGGCGGCTCCTGCGATGCCGCCAGCAGCTCCCGCCCCCGCGGCTCCGGCAGCGGCGGCAATGCCACAAGTGGCGGCATCGGTAGGCGCAGCATCCGAATTCGCCGATTCCCCCGTGGCGCAGTTCAGCGAAGAGCAGGCGGCGCTTGTGGCGCAGAAGCGCATCATTGTTCGCACGGTGAACATGGGCATCGTGGTCGCCAATGTGTCCGACGCCATCGCCGAAATCGGGCGCGCCGCCGCCGCGCAAGGCGGTTGGGTGGTCAGTGCTGACAGAAGCTCCACGCACTCAGGCTTTATCGCGGTGCGCGTCCCCGCAAGCATGCTGGACGATTTCGTGGATACGCGCATAGGCGCAATTGCGCTGGAAGTGGATACGCACAACTCCACCAGTACGGATGTAACCGACGAATACTATGACCTGAACGCGCGCGTTGATAGCCTCAAGGCCACCGAAGGCGCGCTGATTCGGCTGCTCGACAGAGCAGAGGATGTCGAAGACGCGCTCGAAGTGCAGCGCGAACTCGCGGCGCTGCAAGCCGAAATCGAGGCGCATCTGGGGCGCATAAAACTGCTGGAAGAGACCTCGGCGTTTTCGCTTGTCAACATCAGCCTGACGGTTGCGCCGCTTGATATGCGGGTTAGCGCCGGAACGGACAGAACCTTAAGCGTGGGCGAATTCGCGCGGTTTCGCGCTAAGTTCTATCAGCCGGAGGGCATAGACGAATTCACGACTACATGGGATTTCGGGGACGGCGCTCCGCCGGTTACAATCTACACCAGCGTCGCCAGTGCCGATCCCGGTCAGCGAACTACCGCTACGGTGAATCATACCTACGATGACGACCGCGATTCGCCGTACATCGCGCAGGTGAAGATAGTCGGCACGGGCAAGGCGGGCTTGGCGGAAGGCAGCGATACATTCATAGCCACGGTTACCCGAATACCGGTCATTGAGGTGTTCTTGGACGCCGGTGCTATCTATGAAGACGGCGGCGTGGAAGAGGGCGAAGAAGTGGAGTACAGCGGATCTTTCACGCGGCCGGACGGCTTGAGGGATCTTCGATACAAGTGGGATTTCGGGGACGGATCGCGCGCAATAACCGGCATTCCGGTTGAGGGCGAAACCAGAGTATCCGCGAAGCACATCTACGCCAACTCACGCCCAATTCCCTACGCCGCAACCCTCACCATAACCGCCGAGAGCGATGCCGGGCGCGTTCACAGCGCAAGTAGCTTTGATGTGTATGTGAGCGAGTCTAGGGGGCTGATAGTGGGCGGCTGGAGCGCGGGGGATACCGCCAAGACCGCAGTGCGCGCGCTGTCCGTCGTGGGGCAGGCGCTGGGATCCGCGCTGATATGGCTTGCGATATTCAGCCCGGCGTGGCTCATCGTGGGCGGCGTTGTGTTCGTGGTGATTCGGCTCAACAACCGCCGACGGCAGCAGCAGAACGCGCTCAGACTGCGGCGGCAATCGCAAAGCGGCGGCACAACTGACGGCGAGGCGCAGGCGTAATGCGTCGATGATTCGGCGCTTGACGGCGACGGGCTTGGCGGCATGCAACGGCAGCGGAGAATAGGCGCAATATGGCGATAGTTCGGCACTTCACGGCGACGGGGTTCGTGATTCACAACGATAGCGCGCTGCTGCATTGGCATCGCAAGGTGCGAATGTGGCTGCCTCCGGGCGGACACATCGAGCCGAATGAAGACCCCGTCCAAGCCGTGTTGCGCGAAATCCAAGAGGAAACGGGCGTGCGCGCTGAGGTTGTGCCTACAAGCGCGGCGCCGTCGCTGGACTATCCCAAGCACGTCCATGCGCCCGTTGCTATTATGATTGAGGATATCGACGACCCGGCGCAGGGCTACCATCAGCACATAGATATGATCTACTTCTGCAAGCCGGTGGGCAGTCCGACGCGCGTCAACACGGGCTGGCTGTGGATTAGCCGTCGCGATCTGGCGGACGGCGTAGCGCTGCGTACTGCCGAGGGCGCGGCGATTGCGCCGCCGCAGGATGTGCGCGTGTTGGCGGCGCGCGCCTTTGAGGTTGTGGGCGGGATGCAGGCGTAGGCGGGCTTGGGCGGCGCTGCGGCTATGCCCGAACCCGCGCCCGCTTGCTACGGCGCTATCGCCAGTCCCGCGGCTTGGATGCCGAGGCGCACGGCGTCTTCGTCCTCTTGCGGGGTTCCGCCGCTGCCGCCCGCCGCGCCCGCGAGTTCGCCGTCCTTGTATATGGGCAATGCGCCCTGACCGGGGATGAAGCGGCCGCCTTGCAGCGCCATAAAGCCCTGAAAGATGGGTTCCTGGGCGCGCGCCGCCATATCGGCGCTGGACAAGCCCCAAGTGGCGGCCGCAACCGCCTTGCCCTGCGCTATGTACGGCGTGCGCCACGATGCGCCGTCCGCGCGCGCCAAGGCGATGAGATCGCCCCTGCCGTCCACCACCGCTATGGTGAGCTTGACGCCCATATCGTCCATCTTTGAGCGCGCGCCGGCGATAATGCGCTCTGCGTCCGCCAGTGTGAGTGATGCCATATGCGTGTTCCTTAATCTGCTGGTTATGTCGATTCTGCCGTTCCGAAACCGGCTATGTTTTCGATTGCGCCGACGCTTTATGCCGTATCTGCCGCTTATCGGCATATGGGATTGGCGCGCGGGTTTCGCCGAGCGATTTGCGCTAGGCATGCGCCCGAATTGCGCCCGTTCCTGCGGCGTCAGCATACGGGTTTCTGCGTTATTTCGGGCGCTATTTTGCGCGATAGCCAGTTGCCGTCTTGCGGGTCGCCCAACAGAATGCGGTCTTCCACCATCACCTTGCCTCTCAGTAGCGTGGTAACGGGCCAGCCGCGAATGCGCCAGCCTTCCCAGATGCTGTAATCCTCGAGATGCAGGTCGTTGAGCGAAAGCGGTTCGTCTATCGCGGTGTCGATGATGGTGATGTCGGCATCGCTGCCGGCGGCGATAGCGCCCTTGCGCGGATACATGCCGAATATCTTGGCGGCGTTGGCCGATGTGATGTCCACGAACCGTTGCAGGGACATGCCGCGCTTGACCACGCCTTCGGTGTAGGCGATGCCCATGCGCGTCTCTATGCCGTTGTGTCCGCCGGTTACATCGGCCACCGTCTTGAAGCGGATCTTCTCTTCCCAAGTGGTGGACACAAGATCGGTGGCGACCGTGGAAAGCCGGCCGTCGAGCAGTCCGTCCCACAGCGCATCTGCGTCCGCGGCGTCTTTGAGCGATGGGTATGTGTGATACTTCATTCCGTTGGCTTCGCGGTAGTTTTCGGCGCTGAAGCAGGCGTAGTTGTGCAGCGTTTCGCCGTATATCGGCAAGCCTTGCGCGCGCGCTTCGCCCACGGCGTCCACGCCTTCGCGCGCGCTCACATGCACGAAATAGACGGGACAGCGCTTGTTTTCGGACAGCCGTATCGCGCGCCGAAAGGACACATCCTCCGACAGGTTGGAGTGGATATGGTGCATATTCCACCAATCCCATTGATTGCGCTCTTCGGCGTGGTCATAGTTGTAGAAGACAATGTCGTCGTCTTCGGAGTGGATCATCAGGATTGCGCCGCTTGCCGCCACCTGATCCATAATAGCCGAAAGCCTGCCGAAATCGGTCTTGTTGTTCTGCATCTGCGGGCTTGGCGGCCTGATGCTGGTGGTGAATATCTTGAAGCTGGCGAAGCCGTCTTGAGCGAGTTCGGGAATCTGATTGATGGCGTGGTCGTCCGCGCCCTGCGTGAAGATGGGGTGATACGAATAGTCGGTGTATGCGCTGCCGCGCCACCGATCCGCCGCTTCGTCGAGCGCGTGGCGCAGGTCGTGGCCGGGGATTTGGGTGGCGAAGTCCAGCACGGTTGTGGTGCCGCCGTGAATTGCGGCGAGCGATACCGGTTCTGCGCCGGAGCGCTCCGGCTGGCGCGGCCCGCCGATGTGGGCGTGCGGTTCGATGCCGCCGGGTACGACGAGTTTGCCCGTTGCGTCGATGCGCTTGGCGGCATCGGCAGGGAAGGCGTCGGGCTCCGCAACCGCCACGATTTTCTCGCCATGCACCGCCACATCCCAGTTGCCCACGCCGGCGGGCGTTACAACCTGACCGCCGTGAATGATAATGTCAACCATAGCCGCCCTCCTGCATTCATCTTGCCTGCATCCCGCATCAGGATTTGGGGCGAATGTTACGGGCGCACAATGGGCGTGTCAAGCGGGGTGCGGATGGCAGCAGTATTACGTGACGCGCTTGGGCAGAAATTCGGTGCACGAGGTTTGGCATTCAACCTCTGTCAGTCAAGGTTAAGGGCAGTTTGTTCTCCATCGGCTTCGGAGTGAGTATCGTGGGCAAGCGTCGGCTACTCTGACACAATGGATAGGCCGCGAGGCTGACGAAGCTCGTGCCTGTTGCCTATTTTGTGTATATCGCCGGTCAGCGAAATTAGCCTATGATCTCGAAATGCCTCAATCACCATGGCGTAAGACGACTCATGGAACTCTACTTTGATTCGCGTCAATTGCCCGTCGCGCGAGGTCAGTATGTCGGCGCGCCCGTCGAATTCATCCGGCTCACGCTCCAATTTCACTACTTGAGCCCTTATTCGCTCAGCGTAAGAGGGTTCGTTGGTTCTCAAGAACTTCGCAGCTTCATCCAAAATCTCCGCCGAATTTTTGGAAAACGGGAATCGCGCGGTTTGTACATTGGTGGGGTTGCTTCCCGCCCAAATTAGGTTGATTTCAATTCCCTTTCCCTTTTTTGCCAAATCGGCCACTGAATCGCACAGATTGGCGCTTACGCCATGATTTTTCGCGTCAACGAAAGGATCAGGATTATCCTGCCTTATAGTTTCTGACACCGCATTTTCGGCGTATCTAAGCGCTTCCGCCAGCCTGTTTGTGACACGCCGCGCGAATGGAAGCTGTTCGTTTCCCCAAAGGTCTTTCTGCGTGCCTATCCCCACCGGCACGGATGAATGAAGTGTCAGCGAATAGCCTTCCGTGTATCCCGGGATCGGGCGAACGTTGTCTAGGTAGTCCGCAACTTCCGCATTTGGGCCGCCGCGATACGCGGCGCTAGGATTGTCAACTGAGCGGGCGGCGTAGCCAAGCATGCTATAAGAACCTTGCAATAGGTCTGCGCTGCGCCGCAGCGACAAGGGTTCTTTGGCAACGCCGTTTAGAGAATGCAACCGCACTACATCGCACGATGTAGCCGACAGGTCGTAGAACACTTCCAGCTGCGAGCGGCCTTCCACATCTGCGAGAACCGCCACGGTTTCCGCCATATTTTCGGCATAGCCCGCTATGGTGTCTTTGTGCGGAACAAGTATTTCCCAGGTTCTGCCGTCGTGTTCCCTCGCGAATATGGTAATGGGACGTTCGCCCCATACGCCTGCGTCCGTCCACTCGCGAGAATTGAGGTAGGCGCGCAGGCTTACTATCGATATGGAAGACAATGCCGCGCTGTCGCGTATTTGGACTAGCATACCGCACCTGTGCTTTCAGTCTTCTGCATCATATCGGTAAGTTGTTCAACGTTAAACACGTTGGATAGCGGCAACTGAACCGTAATGTTGGAGGCATTCGAGGTTTCGGAGCGCCCTTTGAGGGACATCCAATAGGCGCACTTGCGGATACAAAGGGCGGATTGCGTCTGTTCGAGCCATTCGTCCGGCGGCTGCGGCATGATTAGAACTATCAGAATTCTAGGGTTGATGGCCTCGATGCGCAGATCGTTGTAAGTCTTTACCGGCAGAGAGAAGTGTATGTAATCTTCTCTAACGACGTCTTGCGATGTCGCTTTAGCTTGAAACTCTATGCGGGGCCTTTTGCCAAAGTCTGCTTTCAGAGTTCCGTCAACGCTGTCATAATCTATTTTAGGTTCATCGACCCCAAAACCTGCGTGAGACGCCACGGTTTCGATGTACGATAAGGACAGCCGAGATTTCTGCATATTCGCTGTCATCACTTCGGGCATTGGCAGTCTGCCTCAACTTCATCTGACGATAACTTAGCTAATAGTGTATCACGGATAGCCGCAAATGTGGCATCAGGATTTGGGGCGAATGTTACGGGCGCTTAATGAGCGTGTCAAGCGGGGGGCGGCAGGGAAACCGAAGCAGATGCGCCGCTGCGGATGCGCGGGATTTTAACCTGTAACCGCTTGACAAGATTTTGAGAACTAACTTAATCTCAAAATGAGTATCCGAATTGACGGATGATGCAGCAGACGGGTGGACACAATGACAATTGACAAGTTTATGACGGAAATAGCAGACGAGGCGCAGCCGCTGCGCCGCTCTAATCTGCTTCAACTTTCCAGTCTTGCTAGAGAAGACCTTCAAGATTTCAGGCGCGCTTGGGGCAGCATAACGCGGGCGCGCAGGCGCGAGATACTGGCGCTGCTAGTAGAATTGAGCGAGGACAACTTAGAGTTGGACTTCAGCGGGGTGTTTCGCTCGTGCCTGTCCGATAAGTGCGAAGTGGTGCGCGAACAGGCGACGCGCGGGCTGCTGGAGACGGATGACCGAATGGTGATTCGGCCGCTGGTGGGGTTGCTGACGGACGATCCCTCTTCCAGGGTGCGTGCGGCGGCGGCGATGTCGCTGTCCAAGTTCACCGATATGGCGCAGCAGGGCAAGCTTATGTCGCGCGACGAAGACCGCATCCGCGAGGCGCTGTTCGCGGTCATATCCAAGCGCGGCGAAGCGGTGGACGTGCGGCGGCGCGCTATCGAGGCGGTGGCAAGCCTGGACTCGCCCGAAATCGGCGGCATCGTGCGCGACGCATATGAGAGCGGCGATCCGATGATGCAGCAGAGCGCCATATACGCTATGGGGCGAAGCTCCAACAGCGATTGGCTGCCCATCGTGTTGGAAGAGATTAACGCCAACAATCCCGCAATCCGCTATGAGGCGGCGAATGCCTGCGGACTGCTGGGCGACGAGTCGGTCATACCGCATATGATGCCGCTTATAACCGACGAAGACTCGGAGGTGCAGTCGGCGGCGCTGAACGCTATGGGCAACATCGGCGGCGCGCTGGCGCGTCGTGCGCTGATGCGCGCCGCAAGCATGGACGACGACACGCTGGCAGAAGCGGCGCGCGAGGCACTGGCAAACCTGGAATTCGACGACGAACCGTTGGATTTCAGGTTCTAATTGGCGGTCAACGTCGACGTTCATTCGTCGGCGGTCGATGCGTTAGTGAATGCCAGGGCGGCCGCTCCCAGCAAGCCAACGTCGTCGCCAAGCTGCGATTGCGCAACGGGCATCCTGTGCCGCAGATGCGCCATTGCGCGGCGGCTAATCTGATTGCGAATTGCGGGCAGCAGCAGGTCCAGGCTGCGCGAAACGCCGCCGCCGATGACGATTAGGTCGGGGTCGAATATGTTCATCAGGCTTACCACGCCTGCGCCGATGTTGTCGCCCATATCGCGCATCAGCGCCAGCGCCAAGGCGTCGCCGGTGTGCGCCGCGTCCGCCACCATTCGGGCGTCCACATTCGCAATATCGCCGCGCGCAAGCTCAGTCAGCGCGCTTTGCTCACCGGCCGCCAATCGCTCGCGGGCGGCGCGCGCCAACGCCGTGCCGGACGCCAACGCCTCCAAGCATCCAACATTGCCGCAGTTGCAGTTGTCCGACGTCCCGTTGCGATCGATGGTGATGTGTCCGATTTCGCCCGCGAAGCCGCTTGCGCCGGTGTAGAGTTTGCCGTCTATGACGATGCCGCCGCCTATGCCGGTGCTGACGGTCATATATATCATATTGCGGCAGCCTTTGCCAGCGCCGAAAGCGTATTCCCCCATTGCGCCCAGCGTGGCGTCGTTTGCCGCCCAAACGGGCAGGGAAAGCGCCTCTTCCAGAAAAGGCACGGGGGAGTAGAGATGCCATTCCTCGCCGCTGAGATTGGGCGGGTTGTACATTTCGCCGCTTGCGGGGTCGATGGGGCTTGCCACCGAAAGCCCGACGCCCGCAATCAGCGCCGTATCCACCGCGGCGGTAGCCTGTTTGAGCGCGTCTGCGAGCCGCTGCATCACGGCGTCTCTGCCCTGCCGCTCAAGCGTGGGCGCAGACTGCCTGTGCGCGATATTGCCCGCGCCGTCAATCAGCGCAACCCGCGTCTGCGTGCCGCCCATATCGGCTACAAGAGCGTACTTCGTCATATTTCACCCCTGCATACCCCTAATTCGGTCATCAAAGTGGTAGTATATCAGACAGTGCTTAGCCGCTAGATATGCAATCGTTTTGGCGTCAACCAGTCAAAGCGCCGTCATCGGCCGGGAAGCTTGCGGGCGGATCGCGCGGCGGCGCTGGAAGAAAGCGGGGACGCAATCAGGCGCAATCAAAGGCATAAGCGCATAGGCAAGCGCGTTGGCGCAGGATGCGAGGGTTTAGTTGGCAAGTGTAGGTATCATAGCGAACCCTGCGGCGGGCAAGGACATTCGGCGGCTTGTGGCGCAGGGCAGGTTCGTTCCCAATCAGGAAAAGGTGAACACGCTCAAGCGCATTCTGGCGGGGCTTGACGCCGCCGGCGTGGACGGCGTGGTTATGATGCCGGACGCCGCTATGCTGGGCAAGGGCGCGCTTGACGGCGCAAGGTTCGCCTTTGAGACAACATTCGTTGATATGCCGGTGTTCAACGCTGAGCGGGACACGGTGCGGGCGGCGCGCGCAATGGCGGCTATGGGCGTGGGCTGCCTAATCACGCTTGGGGGCGACGGCACAAACCGCGCGGCGGCAAAGGGCTGCGGCGACGTCCCACTTGTGCCGCTGTCCACCGGGACGAACAATGTGTTCCCGGTGATGGCAGAGGGGACGCTTGCGGGGCTTGCGGCGGGCGTAGTGGCGCGCGGACTGGCAGCGCTCCAAGACGCCGTTACGCCAAGCAAGCGGCTTGAGGTGTATATCGACGGCGAACTGCAAGATATAGCGCTGGTGGATGTGGCAATATCCAAAGAGCGGTTTGTGGGCGCGCGCGCCATATGGGATATGGACACGGTTCACGAACTCTACCTTGCGCGCGCCGAACCCGCAAGCATCGGGCTGTCGGCGATTGGGGCGCAGCTTACGCCGGTGGGCGTCAACGACGGCAAAGGGCTTCGCATCCGATTGGGCGCGGGCGGCGCAAGGGTAACCGCCCCGGTTGCGCCGGGGATGGTAATTTCGGTCGACATAGAGCGCTGGTCTGAGATGGGCATCGGGGACAGCGCGCCGATCGAGCTGCGTCCTTGTACCGTGGCGCTGGACGGAGAGCGCGCCTTCAGCTTGACGCCGAATCAACGGGCGCATGTGGCGCTGAGCGATCGAGGCCCGCGCGTGGTGTCGATCGACGCAGCGTTGCGCGCAGCGGCGCTGAACGGCGTATTCAGAGGATTGGAATAGACGCTATGAAGTTTGATTCTCGACGCTCCAATGTGATTGCGCGCAACGGGATGGTTGCCACAAGCCAGCCGTTGGCGGCGATGGCGGGAATGCGCATGCTGATGGCGGGCGGCAAGGCGGCGGACGCTGCGGTTGCGGCGGCGGCGGCGCTGAATGTGGTGGAGCCGTTCTCGACCGGGGTTGGCGGCGATGTGTTCGCGCTGGTTTGGAGCGCGCGCGATGAGCGGGTGTATGCGCTGAACGCCAGCGGCCGATCGCCCGCCGCCGCAGACGCCGACTTTCTGCGCCGCAAGGGACTGCGCGCCATACCCGACGATAGCGCGTATGCGGTAACGGCGCCGGGCGCCGTGAGCGGCTGGCAGGCGCTGTTGGACAGGTTCGGCGCAATGTCTATGTCCGATGCGCTGCAGCCTGCAATCGAGTACGCCGCTAACGGCTACCCGGTGTCCGAAATCATAGCGTTTCAGTGGGCGGGCGCAGCGGATCGGCTGAAGCGCCATCCGTCGGGCAACGAACTGTTGCTCAACGGCAGAGCGCCCAAGCGCGGCGAAACGATGCGAATGCCTACGCTCGCCGACACGCTGCGGACGATAGCGGACGGCGGCGCGGCGGCGTTCTATGAGGGCGAGCCGGCGGCGCGAATAGCGGAGTTCGTGCAGCAACAGGGCGGCTGGCTTACCGCTGAGGATATGGCGCGGCATACGCACACTTGGGAGCAGCCGATTAGCGCCAACTATCGCGGCGTGGATGTGTGGCAGTGTCCGCCGAACAATCAGGGCGCGAACGTGCTGCTTACGCTGAATATCGCGGAAGGGTTCGACATCGGCGCTGTGGGGGCGCATTCGGCGCAGCGGCATCATCACCTTATCGAGTGCGCGCGGCTTGCGTTGACGGACGGCATGTATCACATCACCGATCCGGCGCGGATGCGCATCGATGTGGACTATCTGATTTCCAAGCGATACGCCGCTGATCGGCGCAAACTTATTCGCGGCGACCGCGCTATCGCGGATGTGCCGGTTGGCGTGAAACCCCCGGACGGCGATACGGTGTATGTCAGCTGCATAGACGGCGAGGGCAACGCCTGTTCGCTCATCAACAGCGTGTTTTCGGACTTTGGCACGGGGCTTGTTGTGCCGGGGACGGGCATTGCGCTGCACAGCAGGGGCGCATCGTTTTCGCTGGACGCGGCGCATCCCAACGCATTGGAGCCGCGCAAGCGTCCGTTCCACACATTGATACCGGGGATTGCCACCAAAGACGGGCGATTGTGGCTAAGCTACGGCGTGATGGGGACGGTGCAGCAGGCGCAGGGGCAGCTTCAAGCGCTGTCCAATATGATCGACTTCGGAATGACGCCGCAGGAAGCGCTGGATGCGCCGCGCTTCAGCTATCGGCCGCTTGAGGGCGAGATAGGGTTGGAGCGGCGCATTCACGGCAGGGTTGCGGATGCGCTGAGAGCGCTGGGGCATAGGATAGTGGTCAAGGATCCGCATCCGCTGTACTTTGGCGGCGGGCAGATAATCGCGCGGGACGCAGACAGCGGGACTCTCACCGGCGGCAGCGAACCGCGCAACGACGGCTGCGCCTTGGGGTGGTAGCGGCCGGCAGGGCGGCGTTCACTTCGCTTCGAGTTGCTGCGTAATTTGGCGCGCCCATGGGGTTTCGGCGATTTCGAACAGCGCGCCGCCGGGCGTGAGAAAGCGGGCGGTTGTCTGTCCCCACGGTTCGGTTTTGGACGGATGCAGCATTTGGACGCCGCTGTCTGATATGCGCTCGGCGGCGGCATCTACGGCGTCCACTTCGAAGCCGATGGTGAAGCCAAGCGGTATTTGCTCGGCGGCGTCGGGACTGCCGAATGCGGCTTGGGCGGCGGACGCCCGTGACCATACGCCGAAATGCAGCATGCCGGGTATCTTGACCAGCGCATAGCCTTCGTCTAGGCGTTCCACCGGCAAGCCAAGCGTATCGCGGTAGAAGCTCACGGCGGCGTCCACATCTTCCACAATCTCGGCGACGCTGGCGAAATGTCTGAGCATAAGAATGTCCTTGTCACGGTTTAGATTTAACGCAAAGGCGCAGAGACGCAAAGGGTTAAGTGTTTGCCCTACCCTTCTCTTATTCTTATACAGATACAGAGAAAGGCAGGGCTGTTGCATACGGCTATTAGTGGGGATGCGCGTGGTCGGCGGCGGGCTTGAAGAGCGTTATTCGGTTGCCGGCGGTGTCGTAGAAGATGGCTATAGAACCGAAGCCGCCGGGGATGTCCGATGGCTGCATCATAGCGGTTCCGCCCAGGCTGACCGCCTTGTCGAGGTAGGCTTGCAAGTCGTCCACCATCACGCCGATGGACGGGGCGTTGGGCGGCATTTCGGCGGTGTGTTCGAACATTCCGCCGCCGATGCCGCCCATTTCGCCCCCTTCCTGCTGGATTATCCGATAGTTCATCTCTTCGTGGAAGTGGAACTGCCAGCCGAACATGGACTCGTAGAAGTCCTGCAGCGCGGCGGCGTCCTTGCCGCCTATCTCGAAATGCACCACGGGCGGAGCGTTGCCCTTAGGCGGCATTTCGCCGTTCCATTCGGACGGCATCTCATACAACCCGATGCCGTTGTCCGCCGGATCCGCGAACATTGCGATGGAGCCCATGCCGGGCGCTATTTCCATAGGCGGCATGCAGGTGTAGCCGCCGATGCCCGCCGCCTTGTCTAGCGTGGCTTGCAGGTCGTCAACCTGCACATAGACGCTCACATAGTTGTCGACGGGCATTTCGTCCGTGGTGGACATAATGCCGCCGCCGATGCCGCCTTCGTTGGCTTGAACCAGCCCGTAGAAGCCCATATTTTCGCCCTGCGCCTCGATGTTCCACCCGAACAGGTCGCGGTAGAACTGCTGCAGCGCAGGGCCGTCTGGGCCCGCAATCTCAAAGTGGACAACCGGATTTCCCATACTTTTCTTCTCCCATTGGATAAGGTTTTTCGTCCATTGTTCTTATTGAACGATTGTTAAGAACAATTTTAGAACGATATAATGTTCGTGTCAAGGCAATTTTAGGCAAGATTTGGCGAATGTTGCGGGCAAGCGGAGATGCGGGCGCAGGGAACGGCGGGGGATAAGCGGGCAGAACGTTAGGCGGTTGCGAGGCGCTTCGCCTGTTCGTAGTCGAGGACGGCGTCCTCGCGGCGTCCGATAGCCCATAACGCCATGCCGCGATTGTTGTAGGCGTACCAGTAATCGGCGTCAAGCTCAATCGCCTTGCTGAAGTGGCGGATAGCGGCCTCATACTCGCGCTTGTCGGATAGCGCCATTCCCAGGTTGTTATAGGCATCGCGGTAGGCGGGGTCGAGCTCCAGCGCGCGCTCATAGTCGGCGATGGCGCGGTCGGTTTCGCCCTTGTTGCGATGCGCTATGCCGCGGTTGTTGTGGGTTATGGGGTCGTCGGGCTTGAGCGCCAGCGCCTTGTCGTAGTCGCTGATGGCGAAATCCAGAGCGCCGCCGTCAAGATAGGCGTTGCCTCTGAGAAACCAAGCGCGGGCGTCGTCGGGCGCGGCGTGCAACGTATCGGTGAGGCTGTCGACCATCTGACGCAGGTGGTCGTTGTCGCTCATCGCGCTGAGGTTGGGGTTGTTCTGCCAGTTCATAGGCTAGTTATCGGGCGTGGGATAGCGTGGCGGGATAAAGCGATTGTGATGTATGGCGGAGAGGAAGGGATTCGAACCCTTGGCGCCCTTGCAGGCGCACACGATTTCCAGTCGTGCCTGTTCGTCCACTCCAGCACCTCTCCGCGCGAATAGCCGTCGGTGCTTGATTGTTAGCGTTAGTTAGTTGTCAGTGATAAGCGTTCGACTACAAGCGATTATAGCATCTTTGGGGAATGCGCGGCGTTTGCGATATGGCCGCGACTGCTACTTTTTACGCGCCGATTCGTAGCGGCTGATGTACTCTTCCACCGTAGTCGATGCGATAGTTTCGGCTATCAGGTCTAGCGGCAGGTCGTCCACTCGCTTAAAGCGCACGCAGGATTTGCCCATATTCAAGCGCTTGCCGCTCGCCTTGTAGCGCGCTTCAAACCACGCCTTGTCGTCGGAGTAGGCGTACACGCTCATAAGGTAGAGGGACATATAGTTCTTCTGCGACGCCAGCGCGGCGTACATAAGCGGCTGATTGTTGTAGGTGTCGGGGTAGCGCGCCAGCGGCACTTCCCACGAAATCATGCCCCAGTTCATCGCCTCGCCGTAGCCGTCGGGCAGGCTGCCGCGCACCAGATCGCGCACTGCCGTCATCGCCTCGCGCCGATCCGGATCGAGTTCGGCTAGATACTCTTCAACTGTGGATGCGCTGCTTCTTGCCATAGTGTAAGTTCGGGTCAAGTTCGTGGGTTGGGTAGGCGCGCAGACCGAAAATGCGGCGGTATGGAACGCGCTTTGGGATAATAACGAACCTAGCCGGCGAATATCATTCCGAGTATCAGGATTGCCAAAATCGCTATGTAGTACACCAGCAGCGTTTTTGAGAAAACCGCGCCTAGCAAGCCGCCGTTGCCAAGTTCGGTTGTGTCCATAGAGAAGTCGATATCGGATTCGTCCAGCTCGCGCACGCTGTTGTACAACGCTCTGAACAGCCGCTCTTGATGAAGGTAGTAGCCGTCCAGCGCCCAGAAAAGTATAACAGGAACGGCGGCTATGAGCATAAGGTTTGCGTCGCCTATTCGCGCAATGAACGCCAGGAACGCCGCGACTAGAAGCAGCGTCCAGCCCTTTATCACAAACGAGTTGCGCGCCATTCGGTTGACGGCGGTTTGGATGAACTCCAGATGCTTGAGCTTCCGATCCATCGCCGCGCTCCGTTGTGTCCGTATGCGCCGCCTTGCTGTGTCTTGCCGTCTCGCGCGTGGCGGAGAGAGTGGGATTCGAACCCACGATGAGCTTGCGCCCATACCGGTTTTCGAGACCGGCGCTTTCGTCCGCTCAGCCATCTCTCCGCGACGATCCGATTAGCATTGTAGCATATCCGAGGCATGTGGGGATGCTAATAACGGCAGGGGTTTTAACGCAAAGGCGCAGGGGCGCAAAGATATGTCGGGGCTAACGCAATAGTCCGTACACGCGCTTGGGATTGACCAGTACAATCACCGCCTCTTGGTCTATCATCGCTTGGTCGTACTCATCCCAATCGGGGTGTTCGGTGGCGCTGCACGCCATATAGACTTTTCGCAGCATAAGCCGAAACTCTTCGGCATCGGTATTGGCGTAGTCGTAGAGCGTCGCGGTTCCCTCGACGGACACCCACTCGCGCCAGTCTTCGCGCACGGCAAGCACGGTGCAGTTGGGATTGCGGCGCAGATTGCGTATCTTCTGCGAGCGCGGATAGACGGACACGAATGCGGCGCTGCCCTCATACGCCCCGCACACCACTATGCTGGAGTGCGCCTCGCCGTCCGGCCGCTGAGTGGCTATTACGCCCCTGTGATGCGTTTCCATAAATGGGCGGACATCCTCAAAGTTCATTGCATCCCCTTTGGTTTAGGCTTGTTTGGAGTTTGGACTTGTTTGGCAGTCAAGATTTAGCGGTCAATCGTCGCGCTGTCCGATTTAGCGACGCTTTCTCGATGCGCGCAAGCGAACATACGCCGCCGCTAGAGCGCACGCCGCCGCTGCCGCAAGCAGAACCCATGCGCCTACCATAGCGCCCGGCAGCCAAAGCAGGTTGGCGGCGATGACGGCCGCGGCGCCTATCATCCCTAGCGCAGGGTTGGCGTCCCCTTTGAACCACGCGCCCGGAACTTGCAGCAGGGCGTTTATCCGATCCTCTAAGAGCCACGCAACTGCGAATACGCACAGCATAGCCGCAATTCCCAGCAGTGCCGGCGCAGCGTCCGAATCGGGGCGGGAACTCATATCTAAGCGCCTCCGCGGGGCGTTTCGTTCACGCCTTTGCCACGCCGACTATGTTGGGTATTGTAACAGGCAAGCCTACCGAAAGGTCAAAAGCCTCGATCTCTACGCTGCTGAACCCAGTGCTGCGTATATCGGCGGCAAGATCGCGGTTCAGGTTGCAGCCGGTTGTGATGCAGCGCCATATCGGGTTAAGCCGATGCTGCCACCAGCGCCCGCGCGCCCTAGGGGACAGCACGTGCTCATAGAACAGGAATGCGCCGCCGGGCTTGAGCGTCCGCCGGGCCTCACACACTACCTTGCGCGCATCGGCCGTCATACACAGAACCAGGGTGCTGACCACGCAGTCGAAAGTACCGTCCGCGAATGGCAGGCATTCGCCCGATTGCCGCACTATGTCTATGCGCCTGCCGCTGCGCTCCGCCTGCCGCTTGAGGCGCGCAATCATATGCGGATCCGGCTCCAGCATCGTGACGCTTGCGTCGGGCGGGTAGTAGGGCAGGTTTGCGCCCGTGCCGCCCCCGATTTCCAGCACATCGCCGTGCGCCATTCCGGCCGTCCGTCGGCGATAGGGCGTTACGCGCCCCTCTACGCCGGCGTTCAGCAGATCATACCCCGCGGCGAACAACCACTTGCTAATCGTCAACGCCGCTACTCACTCACCGCCGCTTTGCGCGCGCGTATATGCCGGCTGCGTTTGCGCGCTAGTTGTGGCAGCCGCGCGCCGTGATGTCCCACACCGCTTCGACTACGCCGTCGCGCGCCGCTATGTACTGGTCCCATCTGTTCACCATAATGTCCTGCTGACCGGATATGAGCATATACTTGTCGCCGAGTTGCAGCGGCATATCGCCGTCGGACTTGAGTACGATGTGATTGGGATGCAGCGAGTCCACGCGCGCGCCAGGGACGTCGTCAAGCATCGGCAGAACGCCGCCGGGGGACGCTAGGCAGCGCGATCCGGTGTCCCCGATGGCAACGCCCGGACGGGGGGCGCTTATCACCGTGCCTAGGATTTTGGCGGCGATGCGAAAATCGTCCATATAGGCGTAGGCGTGGGACATAAGCGCGTATGTGCCGCCCTCCACTTCGGTTACGCCCGGAATGGTGGGGCATATATCGTATGTCCAACTCTCGCCGGCGGACACCACTTCGACCGCTATCCCTTCGGCTTCGATGGCTTCCTTCACATCCAAAGTCTTTTGTATGAAGCGCGGCCCCTCGATGAAGCGCGTCTCTCTGTCCGGGTGGCCGGGCAGCGTTTGGTGGGACATAACGCCCTTGAACGCAATGCCCGGCAGCGCGGTTGCGAGCTTGGCAAGCGCTACGCCCTGCTCGGTGGCGCGGATGCCGGCGCGCTGCATCTGCGTATCGACCTCGATGACCACGCCGATTTGGACGCCCATTGCGCTCGCCGTATCGGATATGGCGCGCAGGTTGGCGGGGTTGTCGGCGGCTACCATAAGGGTTGCGCGCTTCGCGAGGGCGCACAGGCGCGCTATCTTGTCCGCCGCGACTATCTGATTGGGTATGAGTATATCGTCTATGCCGCCTTCCACCATCGCTTCGGCTTCGGCGACCTTTGCGGCGCAGACGCCGCCGACCGTGCCGCCCGCGCGTATCTGCATATGCGCCAATAGCGGCGATTTGAGGTTCTTGATGTGAGCGCGCATCTTGCAATCGGTATCGCGATAGGTGTCAGCGATAACCTGATAGTTATGCTCAAGCGCGTCTATGTCAACCAGCAGGCAGGGCGTGTCAAGGTCTGCGATGCGCGTTCCTATGAGCGGGCGATAGTTCTCCATATGCTCTTTACTCCATACTCTTGCGCTCTTTGCGGCGGGCTATGCGTGGGATACGGCGGGGCAATGACGCGCGGTGCGGGTTAGCGATATTTGCCGCGCGCCGATATGTCCAATACGGCTTCGAGTTTTCCGGCGCGCGTAGCGTGGATGTAGTCATACACATTGACGCAGCCGCCGATTTCCAGGGGGATGAGACGCACATTGTCTCCCAGCGCCAGCGATACTTGGGCGTCGTCCGTCCATTGGATCTTGCCGTGTTCTGCGCTCATAGACGCAACCTGCAGGGTGGGGAGGTCGGCAAGCGCGGGAAATCCGAAATCTTCGCCCATCGCCTTGCGCCCGGTGTCTAGGATTGCAGCGCCGGGTTCGGGCAGGCTTGTAACGGACGCCATCACGCAAGCGGCGGGCTGAAGCCGCGGCAGCAGCGCCGTGTGCGCCTGATCCATAAGCGCGTAAGCGCCCGCAAGCGCTTCGGTTACGCCGTCCGTATCGGCCGCCCGCTCCAGGCAGCTATCGCCGCCCACGATGACGGACTCGACTGCGATGCCTTGCCGCTCCAGCAGTTGGCGCGTGTCCAAGGTCTGTTGTATGCGATTGCGCGCATCGGCGGCGAGCATATCGGCATCGGCGGTGAAATCGGGGACGTCGCAGCACATCAAGCCGGCGAAGTTGAGCGCGTCGGCTTGAACGATTGCGCGCGCAAGCTCTAGCGCAGGCTGGCCGGGATTGACGCCGCCGCGTGGTTGCCCCGCGTTGATGTCCACCATCACATTAAGCGCAACCCCGCTGCTTACGGCGGCGTCTGAAAGGCTGCGTACATTGGCGGCGTTGTCTGCCGCTATCGTAACCTTCGCCATATTCGCAAGCGCGCACAGACGGCTAATCTTGGGCGGCGATGCTACGGGGTTGGCGATGAGTATATCGCGAAAGCCGTTCTGCGCGAACACTTCGCCTTCGCCCACGCTTGCGACGCCGATGCCCACGGCGCCGCCCGCCGCAAACTGTTTGTGCGCTATCGCGGGGCAGCGGTGCGCCTCGACATAGGGGCGAAGCTTGGCATCGCTATCGCGAAAGCGGGCGTGAACTTGCTCTATGTTGGATTCCATGATGTCCATATCCACCACGAGGGCGGGCGTGTCAAGCTCGGCAACGGGCGTTCCCACGGGTTTGATTATCGGGCGTTCCATTCTGAACTCCTGCGTCAAGATTAGATTGGAGAATAGCACAGCGGCGGCGCAGCGTCCAATATCCAATAAGAGGAACGCATTGGCATTCACAACACAAAGTAATGTGGCAAGTAGCCTTTCAATTGCGGAGGGCGTGGATGTCTATTGCCCACTCATACCGCATACCAGCTGTCCATGTCCCTCATTCAAGGCGCAAGGCATAGAAGTGGGTGAGTCCATGGCTTCTATATCATCCGTGTCAAGTTTTTAGGTTCTGTTGGCAGATATGCTAGATTATTGTCATGGCACAACAAATACCAACGGAACCCAGTTGCGCCCCTAATTTTCCGACTGTACAGCTACCCGTCTAAACGCCATCCTCCAATGACTTAGTACCTGCGCGCGGTTGCATAGCCCTTGAATATCGGCCAACTAACCACCCGATATTCCCATAACGGGCATTATCACGGCTATTATCCGATTGACAAGTTGTTGTAAGATATGAAGGTGAAGGCGTTTTGCAATCGCACACTGAGGTCGTAGATTGAGCAAGAGACCGCGCTGGCATTTCTCGCCCATAGGCAGCGGGCCGGAGTATGTCACAGAGCCGTCCAGCGCCTATTTCAGCGATTTGCCCATACCCAAGCTTGTGCGCGAGGTCATCCAAAACTCCCTGGACGCCAAAGACCGCGCCTTCGACGACCCTGTGACCGTCAAGTTCTCCGAAATCCAAGTGCCGCGCAAGCGCATCGGCGGCGAGGCGCTCTCCGAACACCTCAAATCCTGCCTAGCGCGCGCCCACGAACTCGGCCGCCCCGGCCCTATCGACGCCTACCGCAATGCGCTCAAGACGGCCGGCCACGCGCGCATCCGCTGCCTGAAGATACAAGACGCCGGCACCACCGGGCTTATCGGCCCGCACTGGGACGCGCTTGTCAGGCAGGAAGGCGCTGTGAACAAGGCGGACGCATCCGCCGGCGGCTCCTACGGCATCGGCAAGAACGCCGCGCTCAATGTGTCCGATTTGCAGACCGTCTTTTACGGCACGCGCTACATCGCAGGGCGCAGAGGCCGCATAGATCTGCTGCAGGGCAAGGCGACGCTTATGGCGCATCCCGCCCCCAAAGGCGCCGCCGGCATGCTCCAGCACATCGGTTTCTACGCCGCCCCCGACGGCGAACCCATCACAGGGCGCAGGGCTATGCCGGCATGCTTTGAACTGGACGAACCCGGAACCGGCGTCTTCATTATGGGCTTCAATCCCCGCTCAGAAGGCGATAGCTGGGTCAAGGATGTGGCGCGCGCCACGGCGGAAAACTTCTTCTGCGCCATCCACCAACGGCGGCTTCGCGTGGAAGTCGAATCTATGAACGACGAAAGCGCCTCCATCAATCACGAAACGCTCGACCGCGCGTTCAGCGATTTCGGCGCAGACAAGTCCGACGCGGCATACTACTACCGCGCCATTAGAGACGGCGCCGCCGACGTCGTCCGCACCGAAGCGCTCGGCGAGCTCGGCCGCCTCAATGTCTATGCGGCGTTTTCGGACGGCGCGCCCGATAGACTAGCGTACATCAACCGCAACGGCATGCTCATCACCGACAGCCGCGAACAGCGCGTCAACCCCCTTGCGCCGCGCCGCCGAGCGATATGGCCCAAGTACGCCGCCGTCGCCATCGCCGACTCGGACGCCGGCGACGCCTGGATACGCCGCATGGAAAACCCCAGCCACGACTCTATATCATCTACACAAATCGGGGGGGGGGCAGTATTCGCTATGCGAATAATACCTTCCAATCCGCACGCCGCGCCATTCGCGAAATCATCGACGACAAGGCGGACATAACCCAATACGGCAAAGAGTCCAACCTAGACGAACTGGCGCACCTATTCCAGGATGAAACCGACCCCGCGAACCCCGGCGACCGCGAGCTTTCCGTCCGAAAACGCAAGACGCAACGCCCGCCCATACAGACCGACGACACCGGCAGCGAAGACCACGACGGCGCGGACGATGGCGGCGATAAAGACGGTTCTAGCGCCAAGCCCACAAACCGCCGCAAGCGTCGGCGAAACGACAACGGCGGCGACCAGAATCCTCGCCGCCGCCCGCCCACGCTAACCAATCCCCAATTCATCCCGCAGTCAAGCAGGCAAGGCGTTCTGGCGTTCACCGCGGCGCAGGCGTCCGACGAACCCGTCCGTATCGCGCTCGCCCCCGCCGGCGCGGACAGCCACCCCGGCGGCGCAGACGCGCGTCCCACCGCGCTGAACATCATCCAAGCGCATACGGATAGCGATATCGACATAGGCTTGCGTGTTGAGAACGGCGCGATAGTCTGCCGCCCGCCCGCCAACGAGCGCATAGTCCTCAAAATCGTCTCCGACGCCGACATCGACGGCTACGCATTCACCCTGAGGGAAGCGCGCGATGGTTAGCTGGAATCAGCGCATGTTGCCCTGATAGGTTCTGTTCCATTTGCGGGGTAGATTGACGGCTTCCTAGCCATCTCTAAGGCGCGGGACATTGCCATTGAGGCGATGATATACAGCCCACTCGTCAAGTTCGGCTTCGCTCATATGCGGCGGCTCTACCCACTCGCCGGCAAGCCAGCGCCGCGCCTCATCGGATTTGTCCACCAGCGTTATGCCGAATTCGTTCTCGAACTCGGCGGCGTGATTGCCTATGTATTTCAGGACTTCATAGCGGCGCTTGAATGTTCGCGGCGGGCGCTCAGCGCGCTGCCGGGCAACGCCATCCAAGAGCGCATCACGATACGCATAGCCCACACAGTCAATTAAACTGCCGAAACGGGCATATTCCAACATCATGAGCTGGTCATCAACGTCCGAGAGTTCCCACCACCAGTCGATCACCGCCCAATCGCCGCCGCGTTGCTGGACTAACCTCAAGCCGTCGAATTTATAGACGCCGCTGTCCATTGCCAGTTGATGCGCCAACTGCTTGACCCAGCGCCGCGCTTGGGCGGGGACGCTCATATCAAGCGTCAGCATCGACGGCTTGACGCGCAGGCGTATTTCAAAGCCGTGCCTCGCTTCGTACATATCCGCATTCGCATAGATATGCTTCAGCGCTGCCCATGCGCGTGAATGATAGCGCTGCTCTATGAATGTGTATAGAACTTGCCGCCCACGCTCGACGCGCCACCAGAGAAGCTCGCCGTCGTTGTCAACGCAAGCGATATGCAATTTAGATCTCGATCTCGGCGTTTTCTGATATAGGCGCAAGCCCTGGACTTCAGCATCGTCCTTGCGCTCACGCCTTGCCTGCGCCCAATCGCGGACTATCTCTTGGGCAACCTGCTTCGCATCGTTATTCATTATCTCTCACCCTTTCTGTATGACACCCGCCCCCTTTGTTAGCGCTCACCCCCCCGGCGCCAGCTCGATCGGCGCCAGAAGCCGCTCGAGCGCAGCCTTGCGCTCCCCATCGATCGGCAATTCGCCTACCAGCCTAATCAGCGCTTCACGCTCTTTCTCTTTGAACATCCCCCCGACTAGCCTAGCGCGGTCATACGCGATGCGCCGCCGCCCCTCATCCTCAAGCCACTCATCCCGCTTGTTCACCCGCGCCAGCCCCAATATGGTCAGCACAGCGCCCTTAGCGCCGTTGCAAGGACTGCACAGCATCACCCTGTTATCGATCGTGTTGGCGCCGCCCTCGGCGCGCGGCTGCATATGATCGAGCTGCATAAATCGGATGTGCAGCTTCCGCCCGCAGCCGGCGCACACGCCGTCCTGCGCGGCATAGAGTATATCGCGCATATCGGCGTGCGACAGGCGCATCCAAGGCTCCGCCCGCCGCTGCCGCCGATTGATGCTCGGCAAACTCACGCCCGCATCCGCTTCATCGTCCGTCCTCACCGGCGGCTCGCGGCGGGCGTGTACCGGAAACCCTATGCGCTGCTGCAGCGTAGTCGCGGCGTGTTCCCACAAGTCAATGCCAATCCAATGGCGGTTGAGCGTTTCGGCGGCGATAAGCGTTGTGGCGCAGCCGCAAAACGGATCCAGCACCAAATCGCCTTCATTGCTGCTTGCGGCGATTATGCGCTTGTACAAGTCGACAGGTTTTTGCGTCGGGTAACCTAGCCTTTCCTTATCGGCCGATTTCAGCAGTTTGATGTCTGACCAAATGCTGTTGACCTTTACCCCCGCATCCGCTTCGGGCGGGCGTTGCAGTGTAGGCGTGCCATTCTTGGAGAAGGCTATCAACCCTGCGCCATATAGGGCGTCCAGCCTATCGTGGATACCTTGTATGGACTTGTAACCCGGTATTTTGTTGGCGTCTAGCCAGTCAGCAAGCCGCCCCTTCTTAGGAACAGACCAGCATCTACCTATCCTAGTAGGGTCATAACCTCGCCATTCTTTTCCTGACTCTCCCGTGCTGGTTTTTGGACCCGTCAGAGGTACCGCCGTGGTCTTGGTATTGCCAGTCGGTATAAGCGTGTCGTGCCATACCCGCTTGTCAGACTTGGTATAGTAGTAGATGAGGTCGTGGGTATTGCCCCAATGAAGTCCGTCAGAACGCCCTGGTGAACGCCCCCACACTATCTCATTTCGAAAATTCTTAACCCCGAAGATAGTGTCCAGCATCGCCTTTATGTAGTGGCTGGCGGTAGGGTCGCAGTGTAGGTAGAGTGAACCTGTGGGTTTGAGTATGCGGCGCATCTCGATCACGCGCACGCCGAGCCAGCACAAGAACGCGGCTAGGTCTTCTCTGCCTCCGTTCTTCTTGCGGATCTTGCTATCGTTGCCAAGCCCCGCTACCACGAAGTCTATAAATTCGTAGAGTTGCGGGTAGTCATCCCGTATCAGGCTTACCCAATCTTCATGGACATCGGCTTCCCAGCTCCAGCGGTCTTGAAAGCGCGCCCCCGCCGCAAGGCTATCCGGCGTAGCGTGAAAGTCCCGCCCTTTGTTGAACGGCGGGTCCGTGGCGATAAGATCGACGCTCTCGCTGTTCATCCCGCGCAGGATGTCGAGATTATCGTGTATGTACAGAGTTCGGTTGTCCATGCCTTTATGCGCTTGGCAGATAGACTAAGGAGGCGTGTCCGGCTTATTTTGTTTTGGTTGTTCTATCGGGTAGTAGTTTGCATGACAACATACACCTTCTATAATTTCAAGGCGTATATCTGCATCTGTACATAGAAGGCTGGATGCTAAGTTAGCGGTGTATATTAAGAATGTATCCAACAATTGCTCGTCAGGTACATCCTGATAATGTGGCGCTCGCGCCTCACACCAATAAGTTTTAGCGCGTCTTCCCGCATAAAACTCTGTACCCATTCTTCTCTGGGATTAGGTATCTTTATTTCGCTACTACTATCGGATATTACGTCTGCGCTAATAGAAGCGTCTCTTGTAACCTTCCATATATTAACCTCTTATTATCTGAAGACAATCTAGGCAGTTTTGCCAACTGCCTAGCATATTATACTGCTGGGTCTAGCAGAAACTGCCACAAGTAATTTAAGGTCAGTGTCAGGCGATTCGCCTAACATGCCTCTTTGATGCGCCCGCCCGCAACGCATAGACGATTACCCACTCTTTGTTCACCTTCCCTGAATATGCGCATGCTATCAAATTCCCTTAAAAGATACAATCGCTCCGTCCCCAAACGAGGATGCGCCTGATTCCATCGAAAAGGAATCCGAAGCGGTAGCGACTGCTGTGGTCAAAGGCTTGCTGCATGCGGGCGCTATTCCCAAAACGCCCACCGACCGCGACCACGAAGAACTTGACGCAGACACGCGCAGGGAAGAAGTGAAAGAGCATCTCGTCCGCGAAGGCATCCCTGAGGATGACGCCTTCGCGCGCGCCGAAGAGGCGGTGAAGGCGGACAAGTGGTTCGAGTTCGTCCCCACGCAGTTGAGCGCCTATTCAGGTGTACAGCGTAGCCAGCAGAGGCGGGGTGCTGCTTGTGAAGCTCAACATTAACCATCCCATCTACGAATTCCTGAACATCATCGAGCGGGAAGTGGGTACGGAAGGCAACGAAGTGGCGCGCAAGGCGGCGGTGAGCATCAGGGCGATGCTGCTTGCGTGGGCTAGGATGGAAGACGAAATAGAGGCGGAGTCCGCGCGCATGGAGTTTCAAGACACCTGCGCCAAGTGGGGGCGAATGATGGCGAATGTGCTCGATCGGCTGGGCGCAACCGGGACTTAGACGGCAGGGGCGCGGCGCATCCCGGCTAACCGCATTTTGCGCGCGTTGAGCGCTGTTCACCAAGATGCCCGTAGGCGTGGCGGCTCAGTGCGTCAATCGCGGCGACGCTTGCATCCTTGCGCCCGATACGCCCGCGCCTGCCGTATCCCCGCAAGCCCAATCAGCGGCGCAATCAACGCCAGCAGGTTGCCCGCCGTTGCGCCCATCGGCAGCCGCGCGCCCGCCGAGTTGCATCCGCCACCGGCCGGGGCGTCCGCCGCCGGCGTTGCGGTTACCACCACTACTACGACTGCCGGCGTCTGCGTGGGCGGTTCGGGCGCTTCGGTGGGAGCGTCCGTCTAAGGACGCGCGCCCTTTGCGCCAAGAAAATATCCCTTCCTTCTTGAATGGGAAGGTAAGGATGGGGGCGGACCTTAATAAACACCTTATTAAACCCCTGCCCAATCCATCCTATTTGAACGGACACCCTTTTTCTTTACTCCAGCCCCCTTTGCGTCCCTGCGTCCCTGCGTTAAATCCCGCCGCAAGCCGAGCGCAACGCCGCGAAGCTATGCCGAATGCTCACTCACTGCCCACGGGAAACTCCGCAATCCAAAGGTTTGTAGCTACGCCGTCGTCGTCAAAGGTGTACTGGCCGGTTGAGACGCTCGCTATCTCATAGTCTGGAAGACGCGCTGTTACTATGCAGGCGCCGTCCAACATATATCCGTATTCTCCTCCACGTCGAGTTGTTGGTCCGTTAGAGCGGATAAAATAGAAGTCGTGGTTGGCGAAGCCGTGCCGCCTTTGGTTGTTGGGTAAAACGTCTATATCATCAGGGAATATGCCTAGGAAGAACGGCGCGCCCACGTCACTCGCATCGCACGGCTGTTTGAAGTAGTGCAGATCTCGTCCATCTATGTACAAGTCAAAATTGGAGCGCGCCGTCGGCTCAGTAGTTTGGGCTAACAGGTAGATCTCTTTGACGGCGGCGAGTTCCGCTCTATCTTTGAAGTACGTCGTGAACGCCAACCCGACGCTGCCTGCTATAATGAGCAAGCAAATGAGTGTCCAAGGCGTTAGGCGATTCCACTTGATATTCCACAAAACCGTTCCTGTTTTGTCGGGGGGGGGGGGGGATTTTATGAACACGGAAGGAAGCGCCACCGCAGGTTTGAGGACGGCGACGGCTGCCATTATCTTTTGGCGCGCCACTCCATTATCTAGCAACGCTGCCAGCGCATAGATGAAACAAATAACGCTGAGCAGATACTCGTACACTTCTAAATAATCTATGTATTCATTTTGATTAATTAAATAGGAAACGGACAAAGCGAGTGACATTGATGCAGCAGTAGCAATGAACAGCCTAGCGTTCTGGGAAAACAACGCAAATAGGAGCAGGAGCAGGAGCAACCCATGATGCGGGCTTACAATGAACCGCAGGATTTCCAAGAGTCCTACTCTTTCTACAGGAACGTAAGACATCATAGCAAGAACGGCTAACGTCAGGGTAATTGGCAGCGCTGGAATCCCGAATATCCTGCCTTTGCCGCAGAAGAAGGCCGCCGCCGCCGCTATGCAAAGCGTGGATAACACATAATAGGACCTGTAGGCGGAACTTCCAATGATATTGTGAAGGTTGAATTCCCCTTTATAGTTAAGATCCATCATAAAATCGGGTGTATCAAATCCTATTATGCGCTGTCCCCAGTTTATCTCTTCGCCGGCGAACATCATCATCACCATGCCGCCGAGAACGTAGACGCAGCGCGGGAAGAGACGCCGCTCTATCAAAGCCGCGGCGAACGACACGATGCCCGCCAGTAGAAATGCGACAACGGTGAGATATTCTATCCCACCGTCTTCCCTGATAACCGAGACATAGATATTCCAATCGGCGATGGAGAGATAGCAGAAGAAGAGTATCTGCAGACATACAAGGATGTAGCAAATCTGCCCCAACCTTACGCTGATTGTTGGGTTATCGTCTGCGCCGACATTCTCGCGCCGGACTGCGGGAAATTCCGAAGGTTTGCCGGACATACGCATACTTTGAGCGAACAGGTTTTGCCTGAGTCAACCCGAATCGCCGGCTAATGGTCAATTCTGCGTGGCTAGTGGGTCGTGAAGAAATTAGCGCATCTGCGATGGGACAAATTCTTCGCGCCAACCTTATACTATACATAGAATACTCGTCGCCGTGCCGTTACGCAAATCTAATGCGCTTTCCTTGACGCCCCCTTGCGCCAAACCTAAATCCCATATAGCGCCTCGCTGTTCCCCGCGAACAGCGCCCGCCTTTCGTCATCCGAAAAGTCCGCCGTAATCGACTTGTACGCGTCGACCAGTTCGTCATACCCGCTGAACAGCCCGTCCACCGGCCAGTTCGTGGCGAAAACGCAGCGCTCTACCCCGAAAGCCTCTATGCAGCCCAGCGCATACGGACGGATGCTGTCCACCGTCCAATTGTGGTCGCCCATCCCCAAGCCCGATATTTTGCAGACGATATTGTCGGCGGCGGCGGCGGTCGCCAGCCCCTTGCGCCACAGCCGAAAGTACTCAGGCGTGCGCTCGGCGGGCGTGGCGGCGTGGTCTATCACGATGATTATGTTCGGGAAAGCATTCGCAAGCGCCGCCAGCTTCTCCATATCCTGCCACTGCGCCGCAATGCTCGCCCTGAGGTCATACTTCTCCAGCAAGGCGTATCCCCGCCGAAAATCGTCCGCCACCAGGAAATCGCCGTACGAAAAGTCGCGTATGCCCCGCATATTCGGAAACGCGCAGTGCCGCTCCAACACCGACTCCACATCCGGCGCGCGCAAATCGGCGTGCGCCACTATCGCCTGCGGAAAGCCCGTGCGGTCGGCGGCATCCTGCAGCCACTCCGTCTCTTTGACCGGATCCTCGGAGCCGATAGCCGCTTGTACATGAACCGCTTTTGTAACATTCGCGCCACGCGTCAGCTCGACAAAATCCTCCGCCAAAAAGTTGCGCTCCCCCAGCTTCCGCATCTGCGTCCCGATTAGCGGCGGGTTCACATCCGGCTGCCAATGCCCATAGAACAAATCAGGATGCCGCATATCGTAGAAGTGAACATGCGCGTCCACAAATTCAATAGCGTCCATTCGCAAATCCCCCCGTTTTAGCATTCTATCGGACAACTCCCAATGCGAAGCCTAACCTTCTTCATCAAGACCAGCCCTTCCCAAACCGCTACCGCCAGAAGCGCTTCTTGCGATTTCGCACTATCAGCAGAACGCCCACTATCCACCACGCGACCGCCGGAATGGAAAGCGCCAGCGCCGCCAATATCAGCCCAACATTGTCGTATCGCATCCCTACGAACAGCGCCAGCAGGCATACCCCCATAGGCGCGGACAGCGCAATCCGCTGCGGCCAAGTAAGCCGCGTAAGCCAAGCGCTAGGCCGCTTCGATTTCGATTCACTACTCATATCTATTCGCTCCCATCTCTATTAGGCACATCAGTATAACGGCGATAGATATGAACCACGCCGAACAATGCGGACACGCGGTATGCCATGCCGCCAACGCCCCGCCTATCGCGGGCTTTCTTTTCGCAGCGTTTCAAGGAATACCCTATCATCCGCCGTCAAGTCAGCGGCATCCAGCAGTTCGGGACGGCGCTCAAGCGTGCGGCGCAGCGATTCCCGCCGCCGCCAGCGCGCAATCTCAGCGTGATTGCCGGACAGCAGCATATCCGGAACATCCCAACCCCGAAAATCGGCGGGACGCGTGTACTGCGGATGCTGGATCAATCCCGTTGTGAAAGTATCGTCATAGGTGGACTCGATAGAGCCAAGCGCCCCCGGTATCAGGCGCGTTACGGCGTCTATGATAACCATCGCCGCGAGTTCGCCGCCGCTCAGCACATAATCCCCGACGCTCACCTCGCAGGTAGCCAAATGCCGCCGCGCGCGCTCGTCCACGCCCTCATAGCGGCCGCATATCAGCATCAAATCGGTGTGCGCCGCCAGCCGCTCCACAAGAGGCTGGTTCAGCGGCGCGCCCTGTGGCGTAAGCAGGATTATGGGAACGGAGTCGTCGAGATTTGCGCTTGCCTTTACGCCGTTCACAGCGTCGAAAAGCGGTTCGGGCTTCATCACCATCCCATACCCGCCGCCGAATGGGTAATCGTCCACGCTGCGATGCCTGTCCGTGGCGTAGTCGCGGATGTTGTGGACATCAATCCGCGCAATCCCCTTGGCGACCGCGCGCGCAATGATGCTCTCCGACATCGGGCTGTCGAACATAGCGGGAAATATGGTAAGCACATGGAAACGCATAGTTTGAGTTTTCGGCAGTTAGGCGAATACGGCGGGCTTGCGGCGCGTGCGCATTATCGGATTGCGCCGCCCGCCTATGCTTATCCGCCCAGCGCTTTCGCGGCAGTGAACGAAAGCCCATTGCGATGAACGGCGATAGCGTAGAACGTCGACTGGCTAGGCAACTTGCGGCTGCGAACAGCGGCGCCGATGCCGTATATGCCGACGCTAGGGGATGGCGTGAGTGCGCCAGCCTTTCACCATTTCAAGCCCATGCGCCAGCGCCGGCAGCGCCACCGCCAGCGTTTCGCGCACCGCCTTTTCGCTGCCCGGCAGGTTGACGATGAGGCAGCCGGAGCGCACGCCGGCGGTGGCGCGGCTCAGCATCGCAAACGGCGTGAACTGCAATGTCTGCATACGCATAGCCTCTCCGAAGCCGGGCGCTTCGATGTCCAGCGCCGCGCGCGTGGCTTCCGGCGTAACATCGCGGGGGCCTAGCCCGGTGCCGCCCGTGGTCAGCAGCAAATCCAAGCCGCCGCCGTCGCACCACTCGCTCAGTTTCGCCGATATGTCCGTCTTTTCGTCGGCGACGATGCCGCGAAGCGCGATCTCATAGCCTTGCGCCGCCATAATCTCGCATATGGCGTCCCCGCTTCCGTCCACCGCGCGCTCGCCCCTAGCCCCCGTATCGCTGATAGTCAGCACGCCTAGCCTGAATTTGCCGCTTGTCATAGTTAAGAACCCATCCTGAACTCTGCTTGGATTAGCGCTTTATGTAGTTGAATCGAGAATGTAGAAGCGCAGAGCAGCGCGTTTAAGGCAGCATGCAAACGCCCATATCGGCGCTGAAAGCACATGCGCTTATTCATCGTCCCCAAGCCGCCCTAGACGTTCCCGAAGCTGGCGCAACTCTGCTTCCGCCCTGTCAGCGCGCGCCGATTCTTGTTCAGCGCGCTCATCCGCCTGCCGTCGCGCGGATGCCTCTTGTTCAGCGCGCGCCTCCTCGCGCGCTGCGCGCTCCTCCGCCAACTGCCGCTCAGCGGCTTCCCTTGCCGCGCGCTCTTCAGCCCTATCAGCGCGGTCTGCCTCTTCGTCAAAGGTGAGAAGGTAACTATCGGTCCAAGGGTCATACCAGAGCAGATCGCCGTCCAACCAGCACACATACAGCCCCAGAACCTCGCTGTAGCCACGGACGCCACCGCCGTCCATCCGCTCAATCAATATCGGCTCATAGCGCCCGTCCACCAGCCTATCGCCCGCCAACGCCGCATCGTGATAATCGCCGCCGGTGGAGTCGAACCGCCAGTACTCAGGTATGCCATAGCGCTCATAGTCAACGCGCTTCTCAGTGTAGTCGACCCTGCCCGTAGTCTTGGACGCTATCTCCATCACAAAGTCCGGCGGCTTGCCCTGTTCGGTTATATCGTAGCCCTGCCGCTCGATCGCACGCTCAGGATCGCAGTCAAACGCGATGATGAGGTCAGGTATGCGGAGGCCCAGCCGGACGCTCAGCGTGGTTCCTATGGGGACTTCGCCGTACACTAGCGTCGTGTCCCGCGCGCCGAAATGGCGTTTGAGGGTTGGGACGTAACCGATTTCGTGGAGATCGCCTATGTTTTGCATATCGTAGCGCGGCGGGAACTCAGGGAACTGCGCGAGCGCCGCCCCGTTCGTATTGAGCGCATCGCTTGCCTTGAGCGTCCCGTTTGTTTTGAGCAACCCGTTTGTGTTCGGGCTTGACTTTATGGGGGGCGTAATCGTTCTCGTGGCCATCGCTGACCTCTCATAGTCTCATAGATAGACTCAATGCGTAGATTGAAAGCGGCTTGTGGACAATATACCACTCGACGGCGCTGTATGCCATTCGGTTAGGGGCGGGTTATGCGGTTGCGCGCGGTTATGCGGCAGCGCTGTCAAGCGGCGCAATTGAGGGTTCGGATATGCGACTTGTATTGGAATAGTATTAGAAATAGTGCAAACATATACACAAAAAGTCCTTGCAGGCGCGCGCAGCCATTTGCGAAACTCGTTTGCGATGGATGCGGCAGGCGCATTCCTGGCAGCGGACATATTCTATCACTCGCAGCCGTTCCCATACTACAAACTTGGGCGCGGCGGCAGGAAGGACAAGCCATTTTCAGCAGCGTTTATGAGCGGCGAGCACCCTTCTTCACCGCAGCGGCCGAGTGCGCATCACACCCCGGTTATGGCGCGGGAAGCGGTAGCCGCCTTGCGCGTCAAGCCCGCCGGGAAGTACATCGATTGCACCTGCGGGGAAGGCGGGCATTCGTTGGCGATACTGAACGCCGCCGCGCCGCCGCCGTCCGTTCTGTGCCTGGATATGGACGGGCAGGCGCTGCAGACGGCGCGCAGCCGATTGCGGACATTCGACGGCGTCGCATTCGCCCAAGCCAACTACGCCGACGTCGCCGCGCTTGCGCCGCAAAGCGGGTTTGGGAACGCCGACGGAGCGCTGCTCGACCTAGGGCTGTCCTCGCTGCAGTTGGATGTGGGCGCAAGAGGCTTCAGCTTCCGCCACGAAGCGCCGCTGGATATGCGCTTCGACGCCGCCCAAGCGCTGACCGCCCACGAAGTTGTGAACGGCTATGCGGAACAAGCCATCGCAGACATCATATTTAGGTTCGGGGAAGAGCGCCGCTCGCGCCGAATCGCGCGGGCGATAGTTCGCAACCGCCCGGTGCGAACCACTACGCAGCTGGCGGACATAATCGCAAAATCGGTTGGGCGGCCAAGGGGACGCATACACCCCGCAACAAGGACTTTTCAGGCAATACGCATCGCGGTGAACGGGGAGTTGGACAACTTGCAGCGAGGACTTCACGGGGCAATCCAAACGCTGGGCAAACGCGGACGCCTTGCGGTAATCACCTATCACTCCGTCGAGGACAGGATAGTGAAGACCACCCTGCGCCGCGAAAGCGCAGACTGCGTATGCCCGCCCGAAACCCCGCAGTGCGTATGCAGCCACGCCGCCGCAATTCGGCTCGTCAATCGGCGCGTCATCAAGCCTTCCCCGGATGAGATACGGGCGAACCCGCGAAGCCGAAGCGCCCGCCTAAGAGTGGCTGAACGCATCTAAATCTACCCGCCGCATGCGCCAAACGCGGCGGCCGAATCGGTCAAACATTCACTAAACGAAGTATGGAGTAACAATGCAGAACTCCAAATCCTTTACGGCGATAGATGTCGGAACGACGAAGGTTCTTACCATTATCGGCAGGAAATCGGCGGACGACGGCCATATAGAGGTTATCGGACACGGCGCAGCGCCCTGCAGCGGCTTGCGAAAGGGCGTTGTAGCGGACGTCGACGCCACCCAGAAGGCGGTGCGCGCATCCGTCAAAGCCGCCGAGCGCGACAGCGGCGTTACCGTCAAATCCGCCTATGTTGGCATCAGCGGCGCAGGCGTATCCTACGAAAACCGCGTGGACACCATCGACTGGGTCGGCGAACACGGCGTTATCACCGCGAAAGACCTCGACCACGTCCCCAGCGCCATTGCCAAGAACGGACTGAAGAGCAACGGACACAACCGCAAGATAATACACTCCATCCCTCAAAAGTTCTCCATCGACGGCAGCGCCGGCGTCGCCCGCCCCATCGGGATGCACGCCCGCAAGTTCGACGTGGAGACGCATCTCGTCGCGGCGTCCGAAACCGACATCGGCAGGCTCACCAAGGCGGTCGAAGGCGCCGGCGTCAAAGTGGAATCGTTTGTGCTGGAATCGCTGGCAAGCAGCGAAGCCGTTCTCACCGAAGAAGAGCGCATCCGCGGCGCCGCCGTGGTGGACATCGGCGGCGGCACCACCGACGTCATCGTGTACAAGGGCGGCAACATCCAGTATTCGGCCGTCATTCCCATCGGCGGCTTTCAGTTCACCAACGACATCCGCCTCGTCTATAACACAACCTACGAAGCCGCCGAAGCCGCCAAACTCAAGCACGCCCGCGTACAACTCGACACCGGCCGCGTCCACGATGAGATCGAGCTTCCCATAGACAGGCGCGACGATATGCCGCTCAAGGTGTCCCTGCACGAAATCTGCCAGCTCACCCGCGAGCGCGCCGTGGAGTTGCTGCGCCTCATCCTGCTGAAGCTGCGCGAAGGCGGCGTGCATGACCTAGTGGACTATCCCATCGTAATCGCCGGCGGCGCGTCCAATCTCAAGGGGATGATCGACCTGTTCAAGGTTGGCACTTCGGCCGATGTGCGGCGCGGGCAGCCTATCGGCTACATGGGCATCCCCGTCGAGCTGCAGAGCCCCGAATACAGCACCGGCGTGGGAGCGCTGCTTTGGGCGTCATACCGCTACGGCGAAGACGCTCCCCATCGCTCCATCAAACGAACCCCGCGCAGCGCCGAGCGCAAACCGGCAGCGGCGGCAGCAGAGGCGAAACCCCGCCGCGCCGGCCGCCTTCTCAGCCTGTTCAGCAGATAGACGGCTTGCGCCCCGCCTGCCGACACAACGAAACACACACTCATACGCCAAGGAATCATTAGGGAGGATACACAATGGCCACAGCTACCGCGGAAATGGCATATGTCAGGGAAATGGAAGGGCTGGCTCGCATCAAGGTGATAGGCGTCGGCGGTGGCGGCTCAAACGCCGTGTCCCGCATGTTCAGAGAGCGCGTCCCGTCGGTGGAATACATGATTGTCAACACCGACGCGCAGGCGCTCGTTACCTGCGATGTCCCTCTCAAGATGCGCATCGGCGACCAACTTACGAGCGGCAAGGGCGTAGGCGGCAACCCCGACCTCGGCATGAAATCGGCTGAAGAGAACCGCGAGGAACTCTACGAAGCCATTCGCGACGCCGATATGGTGTTCGTGGCGGCCGGCATGGGCGGCGGCACCGGCACCGGGGCGGCGCCGGTCATCGCCGAAATCGCCAAAGAGACGGGCGCGCTCACCGTGGGCGTGGTAACCCGCCCCTTCAGCTTCGAAGGCAAGCGCCGCGCCGAATCCGCCGAAGAAGGCATCAAGCGCCTCAAGCACCACGTCGACACGCTACTCGTCATTCCCAACGAGCGCCTGCATATCATCTGCGAAGAGGAAATCACCGCGCAGAACGCCTTTATGATGGCGGACGACGTGCTGCGCATCGGCGTGCAGTCCATCGCCGAACTCATCACCGTGCCGGGCGAAATCAACCTGGACTTCGCCGACGTGCAGTCCATTATGCAGGACTCCGGCCCCGCCTGGATGTCCATCGGCTGGGGCGTGGGCGAACACCGAGCGCGCAACGCCGCCCAAACCGCCATCACCAACCCGCTGCTGGATGTGTCCATAGAGGGCGCGCGCGGCGTGCTGTTCAACATCACCGGCGGCAGCGATCTCACGCTCGCCGAACTCCACGAAGCCGCCGAAGTCATTCAGCGCGTTGTGGACACCGATTGCAACATCATCTTCGGGATGGCGACCGACCTGAAGATGGAGAACGAAATTAAGCTGACCATCATCGCCACCGGCTTCGAGCATCCGGAAGATGTGCAGCACACCGATTCGGGATACGCCGATATGCTTATAGAGGCGATGGAAAGCGACAGCGGCAAGCTCGACCTGCCCCCGTTCCTGAGGCGCTACTCCAAGACCGCCAATCCCCGCCGCCGCTAACCGCGCAGTCGCCTGCCTGCGCCTGCAGGCCGGGCGTATCCTCCCCGCGAGCAGGTCGTCCCCAACGACGGCCTGTTCGCATACCCATTCCCCACTTTGCGCCCCCGCGCCTTTGCGCCAAAACCTAGCGCGCGATTTGACACCACCGCCCGCTTGCGCTAAAGTCCAATCCAAGCATCCCATCATCGAGGTTCCCATAATGCCCCGCCGCGTCAGCGCCGCAAGTCAAACTGCCCCCATCCACAGATACCTCGCGGGCAACGCGTTTGTGCGCGGCGACAACCTCGACGTCCTGCGGCAACTTTCCGACGAGTGCGTCGACCTCATATACCTAGATCCGCCCTTCAATTCCAACCAGTTCTATGTAGCCGCATTCGGCGACAAGGGCGGAGTGGCCGCCCAGCTTCGCGACATCTGGCGCTGGAACGCCGCATCGGAATTGGCGCTCAACAATCTGGAAACTCTCGCCTTTCGAAGCGCCGAACATCAGCGCCTATTGGACTGCGTCAGAGGCGTGCGCTTGCAAGCCGGCGAAACTTCCAATATGGCGGCGTACATTCTGTATATGGCGCCTCGCCTAATGGAAATGCGCCGCATTCTGAAGCAGGCCGGCAGCGTCTATCTGCACTGCGATCCACACGCCAACGCATACCTACGCATATTGATGGATGCCGTCTTTGGAGAGGATCAGTTCCGTAACGAGATCGTCTGGTGTTACACGGGTCCTAGCAATACGAGAAGGTGGTTTCCTAGAAAACACGATACGCTGTACTTTTATTGCAAGGACGATAAAAGCGCATCTACATTCAATCGGGATGAGGTGCGGATCTCTTACAAGCAACTGAACATACAGCATTCGGATAGCGAAGTTACTACGGGAATTGGCGGACGTCTCACCCCCGAAAATGTACAGGAATTCAGAGAAAGGGGTAAAGTTCCCGAGGACTACTGGCTTGAAGATAGAGACGGCATGAGCCCTACGGGACGCTTAAGGTCTGAGTATCTAGGCTATCCCACCCAAAAGCCTCTAGCCTTGTTGGAGCGCATCATCAAGGCGTCGTCCAACCCCGGCGATCTTGTACTTGACCCGTTCTGCGGCTGCGGCACAGCGGCCGACGCGGCGGCGTCTTTGGGGCGCAAATACCTTGGCATAGACATCAGCGGCATTGCGGTGCGCGTGATGCAGCAGCGCCTAGAATCGCGCGGCGATGCCGTATCGCCGGTTGTGTATGGCTTGGAGTGGACAGACTTCGACTGGCGGGAGTTCGAGCGGCGCGCTTTGATGCACCGCGACGACGCGGAGGACGGAACGCCCGGCTGGCAGTGGGCAGAAGACAAGGTTGCCGCGTTGCTCAACGCGGTGCCGAACACAATTAAGACCGGCGACGGCGGCATAGACGCCCGCTATTTCGGCGCGATGGACACCGCGCGCAACGAAAGCATCATCATCCCGATACAGGTCAAGATGTGGCGCACCGACCGTCCCGTTGGACGCCCCGAAATGGACAGGCTGCTAGGCGTTCAAACGGCGCTGAATAACCGCGGCTTGCACGCCCCGATGTCGCTGATGGTGAGCCTATATCCGCCCACCGATTCGTCGCGCGCATTCGCCGCTCAGCAGGGGCGCGTAACGCTCACCACGCTCGAAGGCGGCGCGCAGGAATACCCCGTGATGCAGGCTCTCAGCGTCCAAGAGATGCTGCAGCATGATGAGCGCCCCAAGCTTCCGCCCGTCGACCCGCGCTCCCTAGTGGGCGATACGCAAGACAAGCTTCTGCTAACCTAAACGCCTACTTGCACATCCCACTTTGCGCCGCTGCGCCTTTGCGTTAAATGCTTATCCAAGCCACGCTGTTGCGCTAAAAGTTCGCTTCCATATCAAGCACCTTTTGCATTCGGCGCATATGCCGCTCTTCGCCCGTGAACTGCGCCGCGGCAAACGCCGCCGCAATCTCTTTGGCGAGCTCTTCGCCGATGATGCGCGCGCCAAGGCAAAGCACATTCATATCATCGTGTTCAACGCCTTGGTGCGCCGAATAGGTATCGTGGCACACGCTTGCGCGCACGCCCCGTATCTTGTTGGCGGCGACCGATGCGCCCACGCCGCTGCCGCACAGCATCACGCCCCTATCGGCATCGCCGGCTGCCACGCATTGCGCCACCGCCGCCGCAAAGTCCGGGTAATCGTCCACCGCATCATACGAATGCGCCCCAAGGTCGACGACCTCATGCCCCTGCGCCTCAAGCATTTGCTTCAAAGGCGCTTTCGCCGAATACCCGCCATGATCCGCCCCTATCGCAATTCGCATCGTGCTTATCCCCTTTCACCTTTGCGCCGTTAATCCTAATCTACTTTGCGCCCTTGCGCCTTTGCGTTGATCCAATCCTACCCTAGATTTGAAGCGCCGCGCAATTTCTGCTACCATACGCGCGCAGCCAATCCTGCACGGAACGGTGAGCGTGAGCTAGGTCAACCCGTATCAGATGCGGCCGTCGCTATAGACGGCGGCGTTGCCGTTTGCGCTCAAAAGCCTTTCCGTCAATCGCGGGAAGGCTTTTGCCATCTTTGGGGGGCTTGATGTGAAAATCGGCGCTATCACCGATGTTCCCGGCATCAGCGTAGGCCACTACACCAACGCGGCGGCGGCTACCGGCTGCACCGTGGTGTTGTGCGAAGACGGCGCGGTTGGCGGCGTGGATGCGCGCGGCTCCGCCCCTGGTACGCGCGAAACAGATCTGCTGCGCCCAACCGCGCTTGTGAACCAAGTCCACGCCGTACTTCTCAGCGGCGGCAGCGCATTCGGCTTGGACGCGGCGGCAGGCGTAATGCGCCGTCTCGAAGAGCGCGGCGTCGGTCTGCAATTCGGTGGCGCCGTCATCCCCATCGTCCCCGCGGCAATCCTGTTCGACCTCAGCGTCATACGCGGCGATGCGCGCCCCGCCGCCGCCGACGGATACGCCGCCTGCCTGAACGCATCGTCCGACGGCGTGGCTGAGGGCAGCGTGGGCGCGGGCACGGGCGCAACCGTCGCCAAGCTTCTTGGAATGCAGCGCGCCGTAAAAGGCGGCATCGGTTCGGCGGCGCTGGATCTGGGCGACGGCGTAATAGTGGGCGCAATAGCGGCGGTCAACGCAGTGGGCGGCGTCTATGAGCATAGCGCTGGGCGCATCATCGCCGGCCCCCGCAGCGAGCGCAACGGCGCAATGCTGGACGCGCTAGATCTGATTGCGTCCCGTGATTACGCCGCCTACGCCGCATCCCGCCGCGTCCCGCCATCCAACACCACCATCGGCGTAGTAGCCACAAACGCCCGCTTAACCAAAGCGCAGGCGAATAAGCTGGCATCGGCGGCGCAAGACGGAGTGGCGCTCGCGGTGCGTCCGGCGCATCTGATGTCCGACGGCGATACGATGTTCGCGCTCGCAACCGGCAAGTCAGACGCCGCCGAACCCGATATGAACCGCCTAATCGCCGCCGCCGCCCTCTGCGTCAGCAGCGCCATCGCGCGCGGCGTGGAGACGGCCGAAACGCTGGGCGGCATCCCATCCGCAAACGATATTCGGCAAACCGCATCAACCGCATCAACCGCATCAGAAGAATCGAGCGCGCAATGACAACGCTTGATCGATCGGCAAGTATCGGCTTTATCGGCGCCGGCAAGGTCGGCGGTTCGATTGCAGGCGCAATGTCGGCCGCCGGCTACCGCATAACCGCCGTGGCAAGCCGCACAACCGCATCAGCGCAGCGCTTCGCCGCGCGCATAGACGGCTGCGTCCCATACGCGCGCCTGCAGGACGCCGCCGACGCCGCGGATATGCTGTTCATCACCGCATCCGACGACGCAATAGCGCCCATAGCGGATGCCGTGGAGTGGCGCGCCGGCCAGGGCGTAGCGCACTGCTCAGGCGCGGCGTCCCTGGATGTATTCGCCAAACCCGCGCGGCAAGGGGCGCTCACCGGCGCATTGCATCCCATGCAGGCGTTCTCGTCCGTGGAAAACGGCGTTCAAAGCATCCCCGGCATCACATTCGGCATAGAGGGCGGCGCTG
The DNA here is from genome assembly GCA_965204605.1 of Dehalococcoidia bacterium. Lineage (GTDB taxonomy): Bacteria > Chloroflexota > Dehalococcoidia > Lucifugimonadales > JADFKI01 > Bin90. The sequence goes on along the minus strand of OZ241999.1, from coordinate 1,546,364 downwards.
ATATGCGCGAATACCTGGCGGCGATAGCGCAAGACGTCGGCGGCAACGCCGTGTTCCTCAGCGCGCAAGACAAGGCGCTCTACCACATAAGCGGCGTGCTGATGGGCAACCTGCTCACCTGTCTTGTGGGCATATCCGCCGAAGTGTGGGAGCATATCGGCTATGCGCGGGCGGACGGCGTGAACGCGCTTGCGCCGATGATGTACGCCGTCGCGCGCAATATAGAGACGTCCGGCATTCCCGCCGCCGTAGCCGGACCATACCCTAGGGGCGATATTGGCACGGTTCGCAAGCACATAGACGCGCTGGCGTCCCGCCATCCTGCGCTGCTGCCCCTATACCGCGAACTGGCGCTCGCCGGCCTGCCGCTCGCCGTAGAGCAGGGCTTGCCCCCCGAAAAGGCAACCGAAATGCGCCAAATGCTGACCGCAACGCAGCCCGATTAGCGTCGCCCGTCAGCGTGTAAGACGCTGTGATTTGGACTTAGGGATACTCAGGGATACGGAAATAGTTCGGAAGGAGGCAAACCGATGCGTACAACCATTCGCGATTTGCAAACGATGAAGCGGCGCGCCGAAAAGATCGCAATGCTAACCGCCTACGACTACACTTCCGCCCGAATCGTGGAAGAGGCGGGCGTTCCCATCATCCTTGTGGGCGACAGCCTTGGGCAAGTGGTGCTTGGCTACGATTCCACCGTCCCCGTTACGATGGACGATATGCTGCATCACATCCGGGCGGTAGCGCGCGCCACCCGCAAATGCCACATAGTCGGCGATCTGCCTTTCCTGAGCTACCAAGCCGACCCTGCCGAAGCCGTCCGCAACGCCGGCCGCCTGCTGAAAGAGGGCGGCGCGCAGTCCGTCAAGCTGGAGGGCGGCAGCCACATCGCCGAGGCGCTGCGCCGCATCGTGAACGCCGGCATTCCCGTTATGGGACACCTAGGGCTAACCCCCCAAGCCGTCAATCAACTCGGCGGCTACCGCGTGCAGGGCAAAACCACCAAGGCGGCGGTGCGCCTCATCGAAGACGCCAAAGCGCTTGAAGACGCCGGCGCATACGCGCTTGTGCTGGAAGGCGTCCCATCCCAACTGGCGCGCATCATCACGCAGCGCCTCGACATTCCAACCATCGGCATCGGCGCCGGCGTACATTGCGATGGGCAGGTGCAGGTGTTCCACGACATGCTGGGCTTGTTCAACGATTTCACGCCCAAGCACGCCCGCAAGTACGCCAACCTATCCCACGACATCGCCGCCGCCGTCGCAGACTACATCGGCGACGTGCGCGCAGAGGCGTTCCCATCCGAAGACGAAAGCTTCACGCTATCCGACGATGTGCTTGCCGAGCTGACCGGCGCGCAGACCGCCGTCGCAGACCGCGCGGGCGCCGATCTGTGACGCCGATGCAGGTCATAGACACCATAGCGGCGTTTCGGCGGGCGCATGCCGATGCCGCCAAACCGCTTGGGCTTGTTCCCACGATGGGCTTTCTGCACAAAGGGCATATGTCCCTTGTGCGCCGCGCGCGCGCCGAAAACGCAACCGTCGCAGTCAGCATTTTCGTCAATCCCACTCAGTTCGGCCCAAACGAAGACTTCGAATCCTATCCCAGAGATATGGACGCAGACCTAGCGCTGCTGCAGAGCGCCGACGTAGACCTTGTGTTCACGCCGTCCGTGGAAGAGATGTACGCCCCCGGCTTCGACACCACGATCGACGTGGGTAGCATCGGCCGCCGCTTGGAAGGCGAACATCGCGCGGGACACTTCGACGGCGTGGCGACCGTGGTATGCAAGCTGCTGACGATTGCGCGCCCGGATAGAGCGTACTTCGGGCAGAAAGACGCGCAGCAATGCCTTGTGGTGAAGCGCTTGAACGCCGACCTCAACCTAGGCGCCGACATAGTGGTATGCCCCACCGTGCGCGATCCTGACGGACTGGCGCTCAGCAGCCGCAACGTGTATCTCAGCGCCGCCGAGCGCAAAGCCGCCTTGTCCTTGAACGCCGCGCTAACACTGGCATCCGATATGCGCCGCGACGGCGTATCCGACGCCGCGCTCATACGCGCGCGTATGCGCCAACTCATCGAGCGCAAGCCGCTTGCGTCCATCGACTATATCAGCATCGCCGATACGCAAAACCTGACCGAACTTGAGCGCATTGAGGATGCCGCGCTTGTTTCGCTTGCCGTCCGCATCGGCAAAACCCGCCTCATAGACAATATGATACTATGAACTCCGAACAATTCCGTTTGGAGCGATGCTTTGAAAATCCTCATAACCAACGACGACGGCATAAACGCCCCCGGCCTATGGAAACTCACTGACGCGCTGAAAGACTTGGGCGAAATCGTAGTATCAGCGCCCGACCGCGACCAGAGCGGCATCGGCACATCAATGACGCTGCTTGATGTAGTCAAAGCGCGCGAAATCCCCAACCCGCCCATTGGCGGCGTCCGCGCATTCGCTGTCGAAGGCACGCCTGCAGACTGCGTCATACTCGCAACCGAAACCCTCTCGCCCGGCAAATTCGACATCGTCATTTCGGGCATAAACGAAGGTTCTAATCTGGGCTTGGACATCCTCACATCCGGCACCGTGGGCGCGGCGTTTCAGGGATACTTTCGCGGCATACACTCCGTCGCAATGTCCGTGGCGTCGCTGACCAACGTGCAGTTCGCCGCCGCCGCAGGCAGCGCGCGCGCTATCGCAGAGGCAATATCCGCAAACGGCTTTGAAGCGCCTCTGTTCCTGAATGTCAACCTGCCCAACACAGCGCCCGCGCTGATAAAAGGCGCGGCGATTGCGCGGCTTGGGCATCGTCTCTACTTGGAGAATGTGGAGCGCGGCAACAACGGCCGCCGAACCCACTACTGGATCAAGCACAACCGCCTTGTCAGCCGCCCCGTCCCCGAAGACACCGACATATGGGCAGTCCGCAACAACCGCATCGCCATCACGCCCCTAAACGCCATACTGGAGCCCGACTGGCGCTCCCCCGATTTGCAGCCCATAGCAGGCGGGGTGGAGCGCGCGTTGAGTTGCGGCGAAAGCGCGATGGGCTGAGTGGGCAAAGCCGGCGCATCTTAACTTTGGGGTTATGCGATAAATTCGGCGCCGCTAGTTATGTTATGCGCCGGCGCAGTTAATCTGATGGGGCGACGAGTCTCTTTCTAGCGCAAGCCTTTGCCGACACCACGCGCCTGTAACTTGCAGGTTTATCGGGTGGTTCCGCGTTGAAAGATAGCCGCTTTTGAAATTATCGCTGCGAAGTTTGGTCATTGTTTGGCGATTGGACTTCAGCCCGTTGCAAGGGCACCGCAATGAACAGGAACAGAGGAATTGCGCTCGGTATTACGCGGCATGTTGACAGGCTAGTGAGGCGTACTAATGGCTACTCTAAGACGGATGGAGTGCTGACTTTGCCCGCTTGCGCTGGCATGACTGAAATTAGGCTGGATTTAATACACCTGCACGTGTTGGGAATACATGTGTCTATTGTAACAATAACTTTATCGTATTATAATCTATGTTATGCAGAGGCGTGAATTTCCTCACAAACTGTCAATCGTACAGAATTGACGCCCGTCGGCGGCCGGATTGACGCCGCGATCAGGGTATCGTCCTGTATCTAAGTATGCGTATGTCCGATAACTTTTCGGGGCTTCCCACAGGTAAAAGCGAGAGCGCTTGCACAGATGAGGGCCGCCATCTGACACGGTTGGGGCAGTTTTGCTACATCCTTTTCTGTCTGAATGCGCTCTTCTTCGGTTATCTCGGCGTTGTCAATCCGAACATCTTCTACATATCTCTGGTAGATGAAGATGGCATAGTAGAGAATCTCACCTTCGTCGCGTTTTTGCTGGGGAGCGTGGCGTTGTTCGCCGCCGCTTTGGCGGCGCGGCGTCTATTTCCGCGCGGCGTCTATATTCTCGGCGGCATTGCGCTGTTGTTCCTTGCCGGCGAAGAGATTAGCTACGGGCAGCGCATAATCGGATTCGAGACGCCCGATTTTCTGGTGGATTTGAGTGTCCAAAGAGAATTCAACATACACAATTTAGAAACCTTTAATGATGCGCTTGCGCAAAGGGCGGCAATGTTCATGCTGTGCGTGGCAGCCTGCGCCGCCTTCTTTCTGCGCAAAGACAGGATATTGGGGATTTCCACGCCGCCAATTTTGCTGACATTGGCGCTCCTAGTTACGATGACCTATTTTTATACAGCGAACATCGATATCTATCGTTCATTCAACTATGGATATCGAGGGCTGTTGGCGTTGCTGCTCATGGTTGGGCTGTTTTCGGGAAACGCTAGGTTGTTCATTGCCACCGCCGCGTCCCTGTCGATCTCTTTAGTTATCGATCATCTACGTCACCACGAAGTGCGTTATCACGGCGACCATATAAGATTTGAGGAGATAAGCGAGTATCTGTTTGGCCTTTTTTGCTTCTTCTACGCGCTGTATCTGCTGCTAGACCAAAGGACGGCGCGCCAAAAGATAGCGGCATTGGTCGCCGCGTTCAAGCCTGCGGCGGCGATTCCTTCAATTCGCATAAAAACCCCCTCCCTCCCCGCCATAGAGCGCAAAACCTTCGCCGGAATCAAAATCAAAGGGGAAGCTCTAACCCCTTGGACAGGCGTTTGCGCGCTGATTATCGCGGGCAGCGTCGGGTTGGCGCTTATGCTGCACCTTCACTATAAGGCGGATGCCGCGGCGCTTGAAGAGACTCGGTCATTGACCAGGACTGTGGCGCCTGCGGCTCTCTCAGACTTTGATGTGTACATTGATGGGCGCGATCTGCACTACTTCAAGCAGTCTTGTACCCGTAATGACGCGAAAACGAGTTTCTTTTTGGGCGTATTTCCTGTGAATGTGGATGATCTCCCCGTTGAGCAGAGGCAGCACGGCTTTGAGAACCTCGACTTTGGGTTTGGACAATATGGCCAAAGGATAGACGGGACGTGCGCGATAACGGTGAGACTTCCCGACTACGAAATAGCGCGCGTCTCAACCGGTCAGTACAATTTTGATTGGAACGGCGTAGCTACAAACATCTGGATTGCGGAATTTCCTTACTATAGCACGGGTGACTATGAGGCGTATGCCGCGGCATTCGAAGAGACTCGGTCATTGACCCAGACTATGGCGCCTGCGGCTCGCTCCGACTTTGATGTGTACATTGATGGGCGCGATCTGCGCTATTTCAAGCAGTCTTGCACACGTGAGGACGCGACAACGACTTTCTTCTTAGGGATATTTCCTCAGAATGTGGATGATCTTCCTGTTGAGCAGAGGCCGCACGGCTTTGAGAACAAAGGCTTTGCGTTTGGACAATATGGCCAAAAGATAGACGACGAGTGCGCCATAACGGTGAGGCTTCCTGACTACGAAATAGCGAGTATCTCGACCGGACAATACACCTGGGATTCGGACGGCGTGCCTACGAACATCTGGATTGCGGAATTTCCCATGAAGGAGTACGGGGTAGTGGATACTGCGGCATTCGAAGAAACCCTGTTATTAACTCAAACTGTCGAGCCTGCGGCTCGCTCCAACTTTGATGTGTACATTGATGGACGCGATCTGCATTACTTCAAGCAGCCGTGTGTTCATACCGACGCAGAGGCGCCATTCTTCTTAGGGGTATTCCCTCAGAATGTGGATGATATCCCTGTTGAGCAGAGGCCGTACGGCTTTGAGAACAACGACTTTGCGTTTGAACAATATGGACAGGTGATAGACGACGCATGCGCGGCAAAAGTGATGCTTCCCGACTACGAAATAGCGAAAGTCTCAACCGGTCAGTACACTTGGGACGAGAACGGCGTAGCTACAAACCTCTGGATTGCGGATTTTCCAGTGAATAAGTAGGCGCGCCTTCGTCCGTCCCTCTTTGCGCCCCTGCACTAAAACCCCTCGCCATAGACGACTTCGCGCCATCACAGAAGACCACACGCACGCTGCCTGCTCACGCCGCAGTATGGGCAGTAACACGAATAGTATGAAGAGCGCCAAGACCGACGGGGATGGGCAAGATGCGGCTATCCAAGCGTCCCGCAAATCTTGTCCATCCCCGTTATGTTAAGTGCTGCTATGCGGCGCTTGGGCTAATCCTGCAGCTTATCCGGGGACAGAAGCTCCCAGAACTCTATGCGTGTGCTTTCGATGTAGGGACGATAGGCTGTGCCCGCTTCTCTAGCCGCCGCCGGGATGTTGTTGCCGCCGCGCATCGGCGACTGAAAGGCTTCGTCCGTCCACTCCAGTATCACCACATTCGGCTCGCCCGGCACCGTGCCGCCGTTGAATGCCACCCGAAACGGGCCTCTGTGTCCCTCGTCGTGGTAGATCTGAACCTGCTTATGCACCAAGTTCGCCACGCGGGCCGCTTCGCCCGGCTTTGTCTTGTAAGTCCTGCGTATCAGATACATTTTTCGTCTCCCTTTAGTTAGTCGGTAGTAACGCGCAATGCGCTTGTTACCGTTGCAACTCTTTGCGCGCTTACGTCTCTGCGTTAAAGAAACCAGTCCCGCCGTCGCATCCGTCCCATTGCGATGCTATGGGCGCGGCGCTTGGGCTAATCCTGCAGCTTGTCCGGGGATAGAAGCTCCCAGAACTCTATGCGCGTGCTTTCGATGTAGGGGCGATAGGCTGCGCCCGCTTCTCTAGCCGCTGCCGGGATGTTGTTGCCGCCGCGCATCGGCGACTGAAAGGCGTCGTCCGTCCACTCCAGTATCACCACATTCGGCTCGCCCGGCACCGTGCCGCCGTTGAACGCCACCCGGAATTCGCCTCTGTGTCCCTCGTCGTGGTAGATCTGAACCTGCTTATGCACCAGGTTCGCCACGCGGGCGGCTTCGCCCGGCTTTGTCTTGTAAGTCCTGCGTATCAGATACATCTTTCGTCTCCCTTAGTATGCGTAATGTATGAGTTAAGTCGCGTGAGTTCGTTTATCGCATTTGCGCGCCGCATTCGGCGTCTGCGGTCAGCGCCAGAAAGCGCGCCTGCGCGTCGGCGGCGTCCGGCGTCGCCTGAAGTTCGCCGCTTGCGTCTGTGCCGAAGTTGGCGGGCGTATGCAGCGCATCGGTCAGCGCGTCGGCGTACTTCTGCATCTCAGCGTCGGTCAGTGTGGCGGCAAGCGCGCGGGCGTGGGCATCGGGGCCGCTTGTCAGCAGCGCCGGTATCACTTCCGCCAGCAGCTCGCGCTCCACAACGCCGCGCTGTATGTCCGCAAGCGCGCTCATATGCCGCCCAAGGTAGCAGCCCCCGAATGTCAGCACCTCAAACGGTTCGCCCTCAAGCTCTGTGTCATACTGCCGTTTCGGTTGCAGCCGATGCTCATCGAGATAGCGGCGGATGTCTGCGTCTTCGGTATGCGGCCGCTCTTTCTTGAAGAACATTATTACCGCGTGCATATTCCAGTCTTTGGGCTCCACCCTGATAATCATACGGACTGCCCCCGCCTATCGTTGCCGTCGCTGCGATTGAAAGGTAGGTTAGCGCTTTGCGGCGCGCTGCGTCCAGAGATATGGCGCTGCGTATGGCGGCCAAGTGGCTACTCAGCGGATGGCAGGTTTTCGTCGAGCCAGCGATTGAGCTCCGCCCTTGCGCGTCCTTCGAAGCCCCTTGCCAGTAGCGGGAACGGCATATCAAGCGCAAGATCGGTTTCGCTGACGCGCAGTGTCCCTTTGAACGCCATAAGCCCGCCCGCCGTGAAGCCGAACTCCAGGGTATCGCCGTTCCAGCGGTGCGAGGCGTTCGATACGCTGTCCCCGAACTGCGCCAGCATTTCAGCGCCCTTTTCGTCCACCCACGCGCGCGCCTGCCGCTTGGTCAAGCCGTGCCGCCTAGTGATACGCAAATCGCCCGCCTCCGCGCCGCGCTACCCTCTGCCCACGAAGGGCATCTTGGTAGCCATTATGGTGATGAACTGCACATTGGTGTCCAACGGCAGGTTCGCCATAAACACAACCGCCTGCGCCGCGTGTTCCACGTCGTAGGTAGGCTCCACCATAACATCGCCGTGCGCCTGCGGCACGCCGCCGCTCATCCGAGCCGTCATCGGCGTTGCGGCGTTGCCTATGTCAATCTGCCCGCAGGCGATGTCATACTTGCGCCCGTCAAGCGATGTTGCCCTGGTCAAGCCGGTCATGGAGTGCTTGGTGGCGGTGTAGGCAATGGAATCGGGGCGCGGCACATACGCCGACAGCGAGCCGTTGTTGATGATGCGCCCGCCCATCGGCTGCTGGCTCTTCATAATCTTGAACGCCTCTTGCGTGCATATGAACGAGCCGGTCAGGTTGGTGTCCACGACCGCCTTCCAATTTTCGACGGGCAGATCCTCCAGCGGCACGCGGGGGGCGCCGATGCCGGCGTTGTTGAAAAGCACATCCAGCCTGCCGAAAGCGTCTTTGGTCTTTGCGAACAGGTTGCGGATGGACTCCACGTCCGTAACATCGGTGGCGACCGCAAGCATGCGCGCGCCGTCGTCGCCCGCCAGCGCGATAGTCTCTTGCAGCGCCTCAATGCGCCTGCCGCCGATAGCGACCGAATAGCCTTCGCGCGCCAGCGCCAGCGCGCTCTGCCTGCCGATCCCCGAACCGCCGCCCGTAACGATAGCCGCCTTGCCGTTTGAACTCATACGCCTATTCTCCTCTTTAGTGTACTTAATGTATATGTATGCCTTGTTTGCTTTGCTGAAAATGCGATGCGCCCGCTCATCGTTTCATATCCCTTAATAGCGATATAGCGATACGCCGAATCGGGAACAACCGTCGGCGGAATGCGCATCCTACGCCGCTAGTCGTCGTCGGATTGCGGGTCCTGGTATAGGCTCGCCACTTTATTGGGCGTATCCATGGACTTAGCCATCAGCCACTCCACCGCCGCTATCAACCTATCCTGGCGCTCCCGAACCGCCTTCAAATCGGATTTGATGCCGCTGAAATCTGACCCTAGGTCGCCAAACCTCTTATTCAGCAGAACCACTATCAGTACCATAAACACGGTAACCGCCCCAAGCAGCCCTATTGCGCCAATGTCCATTGTTCACGCTCCCTTAGAATTCCCTGACCTTTTCGTCGCTAATCATCACCGGACTGCGGATCTTCGTATAGCCTAGATACTTCATCGGGCGTCGCCCCCGCCCTAGCCATCAGCCACGCTACCGACGCTATCAGCTTCATCTGTCCTTCCTGAAGCGCGTCAAGACGGACGGAAAGCGCTTTCACATCGGATTTGACCTCGCTCATATCGTCCTTGAATTCTGCCTTCAGGTCGTCAATCCGCTTATTTAGCAGCAACACTATCAGCGTGATATACACCGTAATCGCCCCAAGCAGTCCGATTGCGCCAATGTCCATTGTTCATACTCCCTTAATTTGTGATTTGCGTGTATCCCGATGATAGCGCTTAAAGGCGTTATGCGCTATACGCCCGCCGAATGCTTATGCGCGGGTTATGCCGATAGGCGAGCGGCGTTCTTGACACTTGGGCGGCGGCGGCTTAAACTTTTGCCATACTTCGGATACATTCGCACACATCACAAGCCGGGCCGCGTACAGCATACACACACAGACGCCATGCGGCGGCGGGCAGCGATAAGGGCAACAAGGGAGCAAGCCATATGACGCAGGAATCGGTTATAACGGATGAGATGCGCGCCGCTATCGGCGTGGATTCCGAGCCCATTACTTACGATGTGGAGAAGGGCGCGATTGTCAAATTCGCGCAGGCCATCGGCGACGCCAATCCGCTCTACAACGACGAAGAGGCGGCGCGCCGCACACGCTACGGCGGCCTCATTGCGCCCCCAACCTTTATGCGCTCTCTCATATCCAATCCCGCGCCCGCCTTCAAAAGCCCCTATCCGGCGAACCTAGACGGCGGCAGCCAATGGGAATACTTCTACCCCGTGCGCCCGGGCGACCGCATCACCGTTTCTACGCGCCTCGCCAATCTATTCGAGCGCCCCGGACGGCTTGGCAATATGCTGTTCAGCGTCCGCGAAACCAAGTATGTGAACCAATTCGGCCAAACCGTCGCCATTCAGCGCACCACCGGCATAAGCTACCAGCCCTAACTCGGCCGCCCAAGCGCGTCTAGCGCTCACGCGTCAAGCATCGAATCAAACACAGGAGGATGTTGCGATGACCAGTCAGATCTACTTCGAAGATGTTCAAGAAGGCAGCGCGGTTCCCACGCTCAGGAAGGATCCCACCACGCAGCAGCTCGTGAAGTACGCCGGCGCTTCCGGCGACTACTATCAGATCCACTACGACCTGAACTACGCCAAGGGCAACGGACTGCCCGACGTTATCCTGCACGGCGCGCTGAAAGGCGCATGGCTCGGCCAGCTCATGACCGACTGGATCGGCGAGGAAGGCGCGCTCAAGTCCCTCACGACGCAGTATCGCGGCATGGATGTGCCGGGAACGCCTATGTTCGGCAAAGGCGTTGTCACCAAGAAGTACACCGAAAACGGCGAAAACCTTGTGGACTGCGACATCTGGCTTGAAGACCACGAAGGCAAAAAGACCACGCCCGGCGCCGCAACCGTGGCGCTGCCCTCGCGCGAATAACCCCCGGCGGCGTTTCGTCGCCCCGCCTGCCGCCAACCAAATGCCTGCGTCTGCAACACGGCGCAGGCATTGCGTATATCCATCTTACCCGCTATCAGGCATTCCCTAGCAGCCAGCGCAAGCCCATCCCCTGCTATCCCCTACGGCTTGCGCCCCGCGTCTGCGCGGATACGCCCGCGATACATTCAGAGTCGGGATTACGCAGACGGATGCGTCCCGCTTTCGCGCGGATGCGCCGTCTCAGCCTTGCACAAATCCAATGGACTAATCCCCTGTATCGAAAATGCCCGCTTGCCACTAGCGCCTTGCGCCAATATAATGCGGGGCATCACATCATCCGCATACAATCGGGCGGCGTATCAGCGCGCAAGGGGGCTATGAAATGCAAATCGGCGTTGGGTTGGACGCCACGCTCAACCTGTCTTGGGCTGAGCAGGCGGCGCTATCCAAAGAGGCGGCGGCGCAGGGCTACACAAACATATGGACGCCCGAAGGCGCAGGGACGGATTCGTATCAGCTCTGCCTGCAGCGCTGGGTGGCAAGTGCCGAAGTGGTGGCAGGCGGACTGACCACCGGCATATCCGTATCGCCCGTGATGTACCGCACTCCGATGGCGTTTGCGATGACCGGCGGCACCGTCAGCGATATAAGCGGCGGCCGCTTCATAATGGGCATCGGCTCCGGCGGTTCGTACCGCCCGCGCGACCGCCGCGCGCTTGGACTGCCGCGCTTCTCCACGCTGGCGCTGATGCGCGACTACCTATCCACCATACGCCCGCTTGTGGCAGGCGAATCAGTGGATTACGAAGGCGAAGTTGTTACATTGCGCGGCGCGCGCCTCGCCATAAACCCGCCACCCAAGACGCCCGTCTATCTGGGCGCGCTTGGGCCGCGGATGCTGCAGCTCGCCGGCGAACTTGCGGACGGCGCATGCCTCAACTGGTGCAGCCCGCAGCAGATAGCGTGGAGCCGCGAACAGGTCGACAAGGGCGCTGCCGCCGCAGGGCGCGATCCGTCCGAAATCAAGCTTGCCGAATACATTCGCGTCTGCGTCGACGATGACGAAGACACCGCGCGGCGCGCTTTCGCCAAGGCGACGATGAACTACGCGCTGGGGGCGTCCGTCCCCACCGAGCGCGAGCGGCAGCTCGGCTATCGCGCGCACTTCGAGCGTATGGGCTTTGCGTCCGAACTAGCCGCGCTTGACGATATGCGCCGCAGCGGCGCAAGCGCCGACGAAGTGGCGGACGCCTTCCCGCCCGCGCTGCTCCGAACCGTGGGCTACTACGGCAGCGCGCAAAACGCCGCCGCCGAGTTCGCGCGCCTAGCCGATGGACTGGACATCGCTATCGTGCGCGTAGTGGCGGCGCGGCCCGGCATCGACTCCGTGCGCGCCGTGATGCAGGCATGCGCTCCCCAAAGCGCCGCTTAGCCTAAGCGAATTGGCTATCGCAGTTAGCGCGCAACGAACCGCAACGAACACAGAGAAATCAGACGCTATGATTCACCAATTTCCCCGTCTGAAATCGGAAAACGCTGACGGATCTGAGCCGCTCGCCAAAGAGCGCTTGGAGCCGTTGCCCGACGATATTGCCGCGCTGGTGGAATCTATACGCAACCCCAAAGGCGCTATATCCGTCGCGGCCGCCGCAAAGAGACTGCGCGCTAGACCGCCGCTCGATGGTGAGACCGTCAGGTTGTTCCAAGAAGCGCTTGCCCAAGCCGAAAGCAATCCGCGCAACTGCGGCGGGCAGAAATATCGGAGGCGAAAATGCCACACACCGTAGATGCCGTCATAGACGAACAAGGGCAAGTGCGTCTGTTGACGCCGCTCAAACTGGCAGCCGCAAGGCGCGCGCTGGTAACTATATTAGAGGACGAAATCCCACCCGTTCAGGATGCGACGCTGATGAGCGAAGCGGCGCTGGCAGAAGATTGGAATCGCCAAGATGAGGGTGAAGCGTGGGCGCATCTTCAGCAAGAGCGGTCGTATTAGTGTGGTTTCCTTTCTCCGATCTGTCCCAATCCAATCTAAGGCCCGCCGTTCTGCTGGCGAACGCAGGAAGGGACGATTCAATCTTGTGTCAGATTACCAGCAACCCATACGGAGACCCGCAAGCCATAGAACTTGTTGGTGAAAATTTCGCAGAAGGCTCGCTGAGCAGAGTAAGTTATGCTCGCCCGGGCAAACTTTTCACAGCGCATCGAAGTCTAATGTCGACACAAGCAGGCATACTCCAAGCAGACAAGTTCAATCAAATAGTCGAGGCGGTGGTAACCATACTACGCGGCAGACTCGCGCGATAATCGGCGCAATGATGCGTCTATTATTAAAAGGAGAACCCCACATGACAGCCACAGTTGGCAGCGGCAAGCACACTTACGCGGTGAACGAAGATTGGGCGCAAGTCCCCGACGGCTGGCATGCGCCTATGGCGGCGGTTACGGTGGATTCGCAGGACAGGGTGTACGGCTTCAATCGCGGCGCGCGCGGCGTCATCGTGTTCAACAAGCATGGCGAATACCTCTACGACTGGGGCGAAACCGCCTTTTCGTTCCCGCACGCCATCTACGCCGATCCGCAAAACAACATCTGGATTGTGGACAGAAACGACCAGCAGGTATTGAAGTACACGCCGCATGGCGAGCTGCTTATGACCATCGGCGAAAAGGGCTACCGCTCCGATACGGGCGCCGATCCCGCCGATTTCGGCTCAAGCGGCTATACGCAGGTTACGCATGGCGGCGAACCCTTCAATATGCCCGCCGGCATTGCGGTTGCGCCCTCAGGCGATATATTCATCGCCGACGGCTACGCCAACGCGCGCGTTCACAAGTTTTCGGCGGATGGCGCGCTCATCAAATCCTGGGGCGAACCCGGCGACGGCCCCGGCGAGTTCATGCTGCCGCACGGCGCGTATGTGGACAAGCGCGGCCATGTGCTTATCGCCGACCGCGAAAACGACCGCGTGCAGGCCTTCACCCAAGAAGGCGAATTCGTATCGCAATGGCCTACCGAACTCATCGGCCCCGCAGTGGTATGGCAGGACGACGACGGCGTCTGCTATGTCGCCGAACACAACGGCGGCTACTTCAGCGTGCTGAACGCCGACGGCGAACTGTTGGCGCGCTGGGGCGACGCAAAGTATCGAAGCTGCCACGGCGCGGCGGGCGATTCGGACGGCAGCATCTACTTCGTGCAGCCCACATCCGGCGAAGGCAGCGCGGGACGGCGCATCGTCAAATACACCCGCCGCTAATCGCCGCGCTCACAACCCAATCTAGCGCATACCCCATACACAGACCGCAGGAGGCTGCAATGGCAAACAACCTATTCGGCATCGTGGAATCGGCGCAGGCGGAACGGCTCGCAACCGGCTTCGTGTTCACCGAAGGCCCGCTTTGGCATCCCGACGGCTATCTGCTGTTCGTGGACATCCGCCGCTCTCAGATATTGCGGCTCGTCCCGGGCGAAGCGCCTGAGATTATCCGCGAAAACAGCGGCGAAGCCAACGGGATGACCTTGGATTCGCAGGGACGCGTGGTAGTCTGCGAAATGGTGAACCGCCGCTTGACACGCATGGAACCCGACGGCAGCTTCGCCGTCGTCGCCGACAGATCGGACGGCAGGCGGCTGAACCGCCCCAACGACGTCGTATGCAAATCGGACGGCAGCCTCTGGTTCACCAACCCCGGCCGCGACCGCCTAGAACCCGATGTGGACATGCAATTCAACGGCGTTCACCGCATCAATCCTGATGGCGTGGTGGAGCTTATAGCGCCGTTTGAATATCCCAACGGCATCGCATTTTCGCCCGACGAAAGCGTACTGTATGTGTCCAACACGCGGCCCGGCCAGTACATAATGGCGTACGACCTTGACGGCGGCGGCGCGGTAGTGGGCGTGCGCCACTTCGCAGACATGCCGTCCGCCGACTCCACAAACGGCGTTCCCGACGGAATGAAGGTAGATATGGAAGGGCGCGTCTATTGCACGGGGCCGGGCGGCTGCTGGGTATTCGCGCCGTCGGGGGATCTGCTCGGCGTCATTGAACTTCCCGAATACCCCGCCAACTGCGGCTGGGGCGGCGCAGACAACCGCACGCTCTACTTCACCGCCAACACATCCATATACAGCCTGCGAATGACCACGCCGGGCGCGCCGCCGCGGGGGTAGGGGGCGAATAACAAGCGCCACAATGCAGCGGCGCAACCCGCGCGTACACAACAATCTAACGCCTATACGCTTCGCCGCTTTCACACAAAAGCGCGGCTATTCGCGCTAGAAATGATTAGGCGAACCCCGTACTTTGATAAACGATACGCAGCCTAGCGCTTGTTGCGCCGCAATCACAATAAGAACGCTTGTTTGTGTACGCAAAATAGGCTATACTCAAGAATGAATTGCGCGCACAATAGTTCTTAATCAGGGTTTTGCGATGATTACCTATGTGGACTTCAGCCTCTTCGAGAGCCCTACCAAGGTGTTGGTCAACACCATCAACACCGTTGGCGTTATGGGAAAGGGCATAGCCAAAGAGTTCAAGGGAATATACCCTGATATGTTCACTCGGTATCAGGAACTCTGTGAGCGTGAGCAGATCGACATCGGGAAGTTGTGGATATACAAGACGCCGCACAAGTGGGTATTGAACTTCCCGACGAAAAAGCATTGGCGCAGCCCGTCAAAGCCGGAGTATCTGGAAGCCGGTCTGCGCAAGTTCGCTCAGATCTACCAAGAAGCCCGAATAACGTCGATTTCGTTCCCAATGCTCGGATGCGGAAACGGCGAGCTGGACTGGGACGCGCAAGTTAAGCCCCTAATGAACGAGTACCTTAAGCCGCTCCCAATCGAGATTTTCATTCACATCACCCCTTCGCGCGCTGCGGCAAAGCCCGAACACCGCGTCCCCGCCGAGATGAAGAAGTGGCTCAGATCGCAGCCCCAATCGTTGGCGTTCACCGAAGTATGGGACGACCTAATAGCCGCCGTTAACGCCGCGCGGCAGTTCAACACACTGGACGGCAAAGAGGCTTTTACGGCCGAAGTCTTTCACGACGTCGAAGGCGGCGGCATACGGATAGACGGCAGCGAAAATCCCGTCTTTCTGCGCAGAGAGCAGTTTCTGGACTTGTGGCAGCAAATACGGAGCGCGGGCATCTGCATACCGGACATAATGCCCAGCGGACTAGACTTTCACTCCACATATGTGCTTCCGTTGCTTGCCCAACTACCGTATCTGAAACTCATACGCCAAGCCAACAGGGATACTATGCTGACAAAGAACGCAATAGGCTTGCTGTTAAGCCTATACTCAAGACAGGAAGCGCAGGTTGCCGCCGCATCCGAATCCAATCAACCGGCGCTGGTATGAGAACACGACCTAACTCCGATGCCGGAAGAATATCGCGGTTTCTAGTCGACCTGAAGAATTCGGCTTGGCTGGGAACCGCTACGCGCTGCTGGCCGGACTATCTGTTTCATTACACGGACATAGAGAACGCGTTGTCTATCATCAGAGAAGGCGCGCTGTTCAGTCGAAACGAAGCCCAAAGTCGCGGGCTGATGTCCACGGACAACGCAAGCCCAAATATCATCGACAACACCAACGATGAGTGGAAAGACTATGTTCGGCTCTATTTTCGCCCCAAAACTCCGACGCAGTTCCGCAATGAGGGGTTTAGACCGATAGAAAACCGGTACCAAAACGCTCACTGCCCACTGCCGATTTACTTCGTCTTTGACTCAAAAGAAATCCTGACGCTCCCCGGCTGCCGCTTTTCCGATGGGAATTTGGCTGCCGCCAACCCTAACGTCTTCTCCGCAGCGGCAGACTTGGAAAAGATGCCCTTTGAGCATATCTATCATGAAGGTTCTATTCGTAAAGATGCGCGAGCGCAGATTACATTCCATAAGAATGCCGAAGTCATTGTGCCAAATCAGTTGGGACTTAGCGCGTTGCGATATATCGTATGCAGAAGCCAAGCCGAATACGAAACCTTCCTACACCTCCTGCCCCGAAACGCCCGCGCGCATTGGCGAAACAAAATAATAATAGACAACCACCGGACGCGTCTATTCTTTAAGCTCTGGGCGTATGTGGAATCCGTCGAATTGGACAGCTCGCATATATCATTCCACTTCAACAAGTCCCCCGAACATCCCGGACCGTTTCACGCCAAAGTCTCTGTTACCGACACATTGAGCGGCAAACAATTTCCTTTGGAAGAGCAGGCGTTAGATGCAGACAACTCTTTGGTGTTCAATTTAAGCGCCGCCGCCCCCGCTATTGACTATTTCGCGAGGCTAACGCTCGACGGGCAAATCGCATACGCCGGCAGATACCAAAGCGACGACTTGCCGTGGTGATGCGCCGCCATATGCAGCGCCACCGCCCTAATCAACCCGCTTCACCCGCCAACCGGCGGCGCATGCTAACCCGCCGCCATAACCCCCACAAACTGACACCCCATCCCCCCAATGCTATAATTGCCCCCGTCGCCGCGCTTGCGGCGCATCCATCAGACGCTCGGCGCTTGCGGCGAACCGCCATTAGCGCCGCATATGAAGCGAGGTTTATTATGGCAGACGGACCGATTACCCCGGAGATTATCGCGCGATACAAGAAGGTGGCGGGCGCTACCGTGTACAGCGCCGTGCGCATGCTTGGCTACGAGCCGTGCTTTATGCGCGATGTCCACGCCTTTACGCCCGGCGAAATGCTGGTCGGCAGAGCGAAGACGCTGCGCTTCATCCCGCCGCGCGCCGACATCATCGCAGAGACGCACCGCGGCGCAGACTCGCCGGAGTATCAGGCAATGGGCTCATGCGAGCCGGGCGATGTGCTGGTCATAGACGGAATGGGCAAGAAGTACGCCGCTATCGGCGGGGACGTCAAGCTTCTGCAGCTCAAGATGCAGGGCGCGGCGGGCTTGGTCACCGACGCATCCATCCGCGACCTGAACATCGTGGCGGACTACGGCCTAAAGGTGTTCGCCGGCGGCAGGACGCCTATGGGCGGCGCAGACGAGATCGACCCGTTCGAGGCGAACGTCACCATCGGCTGCGGCGGCGTGGCGGTGCGCCCGGGCGACCTCATCGTCGCCGATGACGACGGCGTGGTTGTGGTGCCGGAGCGCATCGTGGAGCAGGTCATCGACTGGGTGGAAGAACACGAAGCCGTTGAAGAGTACATCAAGGGCTTGATAGAGCAAGAGAACGTCGCGCCCGGCAAATACTACCCGCCCACCGACGCCACCATCGCCCGCTACCACGAAGAGATGGGCAACTAGCCGCGCAACCCGCGCGCATCAGCGCATCGGCAGAATGGACGGGACTTGCAAGCCA
This sequence comes from Dehalococcoidia bacterium, assembly GCA_965204605.1. GTDB lineage: Bacteria > Chloroflexota > Dehalococcoidia > Lucifugimonadales > JADFKI01 > Bin90. The sequence continues at coordinate 1,528,437 of OZ241999.1, read as the reverse complement.
AAGCCGCGTCCCGCCCATTCTGCGCGGCGAAGCGGCCGCTTGGCGCGCGGGAAAGAAAGGGAAAGAGCCGTTATGATTAGAGTAGGCATTGCGATACTAGCGGCACTGGCGTTGTCCATCATCGCAGGGTTTCACTTGCATACGGCGCAAGCTCATTCTTGCCCGGCAGCGCCACGACTCGAAGAGTGGAGGGGTTGGGCCGACACTATCTTTGTGGGCGAGGTAGTTTCAGTTCGCTCGGAATGGACAGCGCATCGCCCCATTGCTGACCTGAGACAGGGCATCCTGCCGGAGCTTCTACACGGGCGTCTTTGGGTTTTCGATATGGCGTACATCGTGGAGTTCAATGTAAGCAACGTATTGGCAGGGCAAGCTCAGGAAACGGCGTACTACAAATTATTGAGGTGGGAAGTCTATGAACTAGACGCAGATGAGGGAATAGTTCTCTATCCCCATTTCTATATTTACCAAGTAGGAACGGAGTACCTCGTGTACGCCAACAACGGCTGGGTAAATCCGACCTTTGATGCCTGCCGCGGGTATTTTACTCCGCAAGAGTACGCAAGATACTATGAGCAATACGTCGAGTTCATGCCTAGCAGACGTGAAACCGCTCCCGCATTGGATGACGGCGTAGCGCCGCCGCCCGGCTCTGTGGATCCCATACCCGTTATCCCATTGCCGCACAGGCCGCTCCCAACCAATAGGATGCCGCCGGACGCATCGTCATATTACACCCCATCCGTGGACTTTCACGGCGATACATACGGCGAATCGGCGGTAGTCAAGCGTTGCTGCACGGATGAAGAGCTGAAGCGCTTGTGGCAGGGCGTACCCATATCCACCGCCGCAAGCGCCCGCTAGTACGAATATGAAGAAGCGGGGAAGTGAAGCATTGGAGTATTGCTAATGAACGCCCTAAACGCAGCCGTTGATACGGCAATTCCACTCATCGAGCGGCGGCTGGAAATGCAAGCGCCGTTCAGCGAGGATAACTTCCGCTATCTTGTCTTTCACGGACTTTTCAAGTCAGGAATGGACGTTGTACGGCTTGCGCTGGAATATCCGCATCCGAACCCACAATTACAGGGCAAAAAGATAGATACCGTGTTGCTGGATGAGAACGGCAAGCCGAAAACAGCCATTGAGTTCAAGTATCATCCAAATGACATTCCGACTGCAATGTCTGCTGGTGAACTGCTTAAGGACTTCGCAAGACTACGGGACTTTCCTAATGCCCAACGCTTTGTGGTGTACTTGACCGCTGAGAAAATGCTCAAGTATTTCAACGAGCCTTGCAATGGACTTCATTGGCTTCTGTACCCGAAAGAGCAAAAAATATCGGATGCCAAAATACCTAAAGATGATAAACTGCGGCGACATGCCGGCGACTGGACGCGTCCCGCCCTATCGCAGATGCTACCGAACCGGGATGTGGGAATCGACCACCGATTGATTGTGTGGCAGGTAAGGCCGAAGTCGCAGAGCGATTAAGCGGAGACGCTCTACGAATCGACGCAGATAAACGGGATATGCGGCTCATACGCCGGCCAACCCCGTTTATCCCGCGCTTGATTGTTATCCCGTCTTTATATTCCGGCCGCGATGTTGACGCCGAATGCCGACGTCGATGCGCGGATGCGCGCTACAGCGTCATCACCGATTTGATGACTTCATCCTCGCGGCGGCTCGCGAGCGAAGGCGCGTGCCTAGTTATCGTGGACATCGACGGCGATCTCGGCGAGCAGTCCGCAAGCGAACTTTCGGCGCGCGGCGCGCAGACCAAACTGATAGTAGGCGATGTGTCCGAGCAGGCAACCGCTGAGCAAGCCGCGTCCGCCGCCCAAGCCGAATGGGGCCGCATCGACATACTCGTCAACAACGCCGGCATCACCGGCATAGACGGCAGCATCTGGGAACTTCCGCTTGATGAGATGGACAGGGTATATCGCATAAACCTGCGCGGCGTATTCGCATTCTGCCACGCCGTCATACCCTATATGCTGCAACGCGACTACGGGCGCATCGTCAACATCGCATCGATCGCCGGCAAGGAAGGCAATCCTCGAATGGTTCCCTACTCCGCCACAAAAGCGGCGGTCATAGGCTTGACCAAATCCGTCGGCAAAGAGCTCGCCAAAAGCGGCGTCCGCGTCAACTGTGTTACGCCCGCCGTAGTCCATGCCCGCATCCTAGACGAACTCACCCCCGAACAAGTGCAGTACATGGTAGAGCGCATCCCCATTGGGCGCACCGGCGAAATAGCCGAAATCGCCGCGCTCGCCGCATGGCTCGCATCCCCCGAATGCTCTTTCAGCACCGGCGGCAGAGCAACCTACTAGCCGGCCAATGCGATTGCCGGCTCTATCAGTCCGCAATCGGCATCCGAAATCGCCGCGCAACGAAAACTTGCGGGAAACCCTGGTAAAGTTTTTGATACGACGGACTATCCCTTTCCCTACTATGCGAAGGTTAGGTGAGGGTTGCCTTGCGCTTACCGACCCGCCGCCGCCAACAGCATCGTGTTCACCCAAATCAAACCTGATATAATCTCGCCTGCAACATTACGCGCGCGCAGCCGCGCAGCAAAGCAAGGAGCGCCCTATGTCATACGAATTCATCACCTACGAAAAGAAAGAGCGCATCGCCTATGTAACCATCAACCGCCCGGAGCGCCTCAACGCGCTGCATCCGCCCGCCAACGCCGAACTTTACCACGCCTTCTGCGACTTTCGCGACGACCCCGACGCGTGGGTTGCGATAATCACCGGCACGGGCGAGCGCGCCTTCAGCGCCGGCAACGACCTCAAGTACACCGCCGAGCGCGGCCGACGCGACCGATCGCGCGAAATCGCCCGCTTCGGCGGCATCACTTCCAACTTCGAATGCTGGAAGCCCATCATCGCCGCCGTCAACGGCTACGCGCTCGGCGGCGGCCTCGAGCTCGCGCTCGCCTGCGACATCATCATCGCCGCCGACCACGCCCAAGTAGGCTTGCCCGAACCCCGCGTAGGACTCATAGCCGGCGCCGGCGGCGTGCATCGCCTGCCCCGCCACATTCCCTTCAAAATCGCGATGGGAATGATGCTCACCGCCCGCCGCATATCGGTTCAGGAAGCCTACCGGCTTGGGCTTGTCAACGAAGTAGTGCCGCTTGCAGACCTTATGCCAACCGCCGAGCGCTGGGCTAACGAAATCCTAGAAGTAGCCCCCCTATCCGCGCGCGCAAGCAAGCAGATGGCTACGCAGGGGCTTGACTGGCCGCTGGACGTATCCCTTAACCGCACATTCAGCGAGCAGGTCAAGGCGTCCGTATCCGACGACTTCGTCGAAGGCCCCAAGGCATTCGCCGAAAAGCGCAAGCCCAACTGGACCGCAAGCTAACATACGGCGGACGTCGTTCATCAACCCTAGCCTTGCGCTATACGCCGTCCCCGCCTTCATCCGATAACACTGATACAGCGCCAAGACACCAAGCGCCGAGAGGAACTATGCACGAATACACCGCAGTTTTGATACCCACAACCGTCGAGCCGCTCAAGTACGCCATCACCCTAGAACCCGACCTCACCGCCTTCACATTCAAGGGCAGCGAGGCGATTCGGATACAGGTGATGTCCCCCACATTGTCCATCACGCTGAACTCCATTGAGATTGAGATACAATCCTGCACGATTGCGCCCGACGGCGGCGCGTCAATGCCCGCGCAAAGCATATCCTACGACGAAGAGGCGGAAACGGCCACCTTCGAGTTCGGTGCCGATCTAGCCGTGGGCGAAGCGTCTCTAGACATAGAGTTCACCGGCATTCTGAACGATAAGTTGCGCGGCTTCTACCGCAGTACATACACCGATATCGACGGCAGCGAGCGCATTATGGCTACCACGCAGATGGAAGCCACCGACGCACGCCGCGCCTTCCCCTGCTGGGACGAACCCGAACTCAAGGCAACCTTCGAACTCACGCTGGTTGTTCCCGCGGAACTGACCGCCGTATCCAATATGCCCGCCGTCAGCGAAACCCAAGCCCGCCCCGGCGTCAAGTCCATAACCTACGCCGAAACCCCCGTTATGTCCACCTACCTGCTCGCCTTCATCATCGGCGAACTGACGCACATAGAGCAGGTTGGCGATAACGGCACGCTCATTCGCGTCTTCACCACGCACGGGCGCGAAGAGCAGGCGCAGTTCGCGCTCGAAACCGCAACCCGTCTGCTCAAATACTTCAACGACTACTTCGGCATTCCCTACCCGCTTCCCAAGCTCGACCACTTCGCCATACCTGATTTTGCCGCCGGCGCTATGGAAAACTGGGGCGCTATCACCTACCGCGAAACCGCGCTGCTAGTCGATCCGCAGAACACATCCGCCGGCACCCGCCAGCTCGTCGCCGGCATCATCGCCCACGAAATGGCGCACATGTGGTTCGGCGATCTAGTAACTATGGCGTGGTGGGACGACCTCTGGCTCAACGAAAGCTTCGCCTCCTGGATGGGCGATAAAGCCACCGCGAACCTCTTCCCCGATTGGGAAGTATGGACGCAGTTCGTATCCAGCGACACCAACCGCGCCCTCAGCCTAGACGGGCTGCGCAACTCGCACCCTATCGAGCAAGAAGTTCACAACCCCGCCGAAATCGGCGAACTCTTCGACGCCATTAGCTACAGCAAGGGCGCGTCCGTGCTGCGTATGCTGGAAAGCTTCCTGGGCGAAGAGACATTTCGGCAGGGCTTGAACGCCTATCTCACCAAGCACCAATACGCCAACGCCGTGAGGCGCGATCTTTGGGACGCGCTAGGTGAAGTGTCCGGCCAGCCCGTAGCCGATATTATGGACACCTGGGTTATGCAGACCGGCTACCCCGTGCTGGATGTTGGCATTGAGCGCAGCGGCGGCAATATCAACTTGCATATGATGCAGCGCCGCTTTCTATACGACGCCATCACAGAGAGCGCCGACGCCGACGAAACCCTTTGGAAACTACCCATCGGCGTGTACACTAGCGGCGGCGCAGACAAGGCGACAACCCTGATGGACTCGCGCCTGCTTGCGTGGGATGTCCCCGACGACGGCGCGGACAACGCCGCGTGGACTAAGCTCAATCCCGAACAGGTTGGCTTCTACCGCGTCAAATACGCCCACGAAGACCTGCGCCGTCTCGCCGCGCCCATCAGCGCCAAAACCTTGTCAGCGCCCGACAGGCTTGGCATTCAGAACGACGCATTCGCGCTGTGCAGAGCCGGCATCATACCCGCAACCGACTTCCTCACCATCGCAGAGGCGTACAAGAACGAAGACAGCGCCCCAGTCTGCGCCGACCTGTCCGCCAACCTTGGCGGATTGGACAACCTGCTTTGGAATGAAGCCTTCTACGGCGGCTTTCAGGCGTTCTCGCGCGGCATATTCCGCGACGAAGCGCAGCAGGTAGGCTGGGACGCGCGCGAAGGCGAATCTCACACCGACGCCCTGCTCCGCAGCACGCTGCTGAGCCATATGGGCGCGGCCGACGACGATGCCACCCTGCGCGAAGCCGCCGCCCGTTTCGCCGCGTACGCCGACGATCCCGCCGCCGTCAACCCTGACATACGCGGCATCGTATTCGGCTTGGCGGCAAAGCGCGGCGAGCGCGCGATGTACGACCGGATGTGGCAGCTCCGCGCCGCCGCGACCCTGCCCGAAGAGAAGATGCGCTTCCTATACGGACTGAGCGGCTTCGAGCAGCCCGAACTGCTGACGGAAACGCTAGAGCGATCGCTGGGCGACGAAGTGCGCGTCCACGACACCGTATCCGTGCTAACCCTAGTGGCGGCTAATCGGCAGGGGCGTTCCCTTGCCTGGCAGTTCATGAAAGACAACTGGGCCGAGCTGGACAGGCGTTACGGCGAAGGCGGCTTTGCCATAATGCGGCTTGTGGGCGTAACATCCGGCTTTACCACGCTGGAAATGCGCGAGGATGTGGAGCGCTTCTTCACCGACAACCCCGTCCCCGGCGCAGAACGCACCGTCCGCCAATCCTTGGAGCGCATCCGCCTAAACCACGCTTGGCTGGAGCGCAACCGCGACGAACTGGCGCAATGGTTCGTGGGATAGCGGGATACGATAGCCCGGCCGCTTATGTTATAATGGACTGCGCCAATCGCATACCCGTTAACTAATCGCTCCCAAAGCGGACAACAAAATGACAACAACAAACATCGACACCGTGCAAGACCTCTTTCGCATTCTGGACGAAAACCCCGAATGGCTGGAAGCCCTGCGCGCTAAAATCCTGACCAAAGAACTCTTGGAACTCCCCGAAAAGCACGCGACGCTTGCCGATAATGTCGCCACGCTCACCGCCAGAGTGGATACACTCACCGTCAGGATGGACGAGCTCACCGCCAGAGTGGACGCGCTCACCGCGAGAGTGGATGCCCTCACTGCCGAATTGGCCGCATTCACAACGGAAATGCGCGCATTCGCCGAAGAGATGCGCGCATTCGCCGAGGCTGTGAACAGACGCCTCGACAACATCGATGCGCGTTTCGACCGAATGGAAAGAGATAACTCCGACATCAAAGGAGACAGCGCCGAGCGAAAGGCCGCGCGTGAAATCGCCAACATCGTGGAAGATTTGGGCAAGATCTGGGTTCGCAACCTTGACCGCGAAGAAATCTACGCATTGGAACGCGCCGCCAACATACAAGGCATTCCCAGAGGCCACCTGCGAAGCTACCGCGGGGCGGACATCATCGCAGAGGCGGTCGAGCCGGACGACGACGCGCCGTGCTATGTAGTGGTAGAGGCATCGTACACCGCGAACGGCAGAGAGACCACGCGCGCCATCCGCTCGGCCGGGCTGCTGTCCCGCTTCAGCGGCAAGCCAGCATATCCCATAATCGTAGGCGTCCGCGTGGACAATGAAACCCGCGAAGCGATAGACGCCGGCGAAATCCAATACTACGAACTCGAAGCGAATCGCTAAACCCAGGCACCCTGCCGCAAACCCAAAGGCGGCAAGGCGGCATCCGAATCAAAACCAAGAGCGGCGGACGCAATTCAAGCGCCCGCCGCTCTTATCTATTCTGTCAATGCTCTTGCGCCGTCGGCAAAGATACGCCGCTGCCATCAGCGGATAAGCGCTACCGTTACGCTTGCAGGAACTCGGTTATCGCATCCGCGAACCTGTCTGGCTGCTCCAGCATCAGCATATGCCCCGCGCCGTCGATGCGTTGCAGCGATGCGCCGTTTATGCGCGCGGCGAACTCGTCGCCGTATGCGGGTGGCACAACCTTGTCCTCGCCGCCAACCATCACCAGCGTCGGCGCCGTGATGCGCCCAAGCCGCTTTTTGATGCCCTTGTCCGGTATGGGCCACAGAAACTTGCCCACCGTCGCCAGCGATCGCGCGCGCGCTATGATTTGCGTGCCGCGCTCAAGGTCGTCCTGCGGCTCCGGCAGCAGCACCTTGGCGGCGTCGGAGTTGGCGTCGGCGAACAGAACGCCGCGCAGTTCGTCCATCGGCGTCGCAAAATAGTCCACGCCGGGCGCGTCGTCCCGCCATATGCCCGCCGGCGCCGCCAGCGCAAGCTTGCGCACGCTGCCCGGCCGTATCGCCGCCATCTCCGCCGCTATCATGCCGCCGATGAAATGCCCAACCACGCTTGGCGCATCCAAGCCCAGCGCATCCAGCAAGTCGTAGTGATACAGCGCCAAGTCAAGCACGTCGTCTATGTCGTCGACTGTGGCGTTCTCGTCGAAGCCGGGATGCAACGGCGCGTACACCCTGAAGTTCGCCGCCAGCCTGTCGAGAAAGGGATGCCAAGCCTGATAGCCGAATGCGCCGTGCAGATAGACCAGCGGCTCGCCGTTGCCTTTCGCGGCAACCCGCGCCTCTAGCCCGTCCACCTTCAGCGTTATGTCTTCCTGCCGATTGGACATTTGCGATTTACCTCTTTTGTGTGTTGTTCGGTGAATTGGCGGATCTAGGCGCCCGCAGACGCCGCGCCCGCAACCTCGCGCTCTTCGATCGGCTCAGGCCACCAGTAGTCTTCGTATTCGTCCCACATCCCCTGCACTTCGGGGAACACCTCGGTCGCGAACAGCTCGGTGTTCTTCATAGTGAGGTCTTTGGGCATGCTGCCGATTTGCAGCAGCACCATCAGATGCCCCACGCGCAGCCCGTTGACCGCCTTGCGCAGGTTCTCTATGACTGTCTTGGGACTGCCGGCGATCACATAGCCCTGCTCCACGAAGTCGTCCCAAGTCATCGACTGCCGCTTCTTGTTGGCGGCCGCCCCAAGCTGAGCCACCGCGCCCGCCTTCAGCGTGCGAACCGTGCGATAGCCCGGCGCGTCCGCGAAGCCCTCATACACATGCAGGCACTTCTTGTAGAAATACTCCACATGCTCGGCGTAAAGTTCTTTCGCTTTTTCGTCCGTTTCGGCGACGCACACCAGCTGCAGGAAGCCCGCGCGGTACGGGTTATCGTCAACGCCCAGACGCTCCATCTCTTTCCAGAAGCCGTCCATAACCTGTATGCCGCGCATGTAGCCGGAGTAGCTCAGGTAGCAGTACACATAGTTCATTCGGCTGGTCCACTCCCAGGTTTCCACGCTGCCGCCTCCCGGAATCCACACCGGCGGATGCGGCTTTTGCAACGGGCGCGGCCAGATGTTGGCGTAGCGCACCTGATTGTACTTGCCGTTGAACGCAAACGGCTCCGGTTCCGTCCACGCCTTCATCACGAGGTCGTGCGCCTCATAGTACTTCTCGCGCAACGTCGCCGGATTGAGCCCATACGCAAAGTTGGTGTCCATAGACGTGCCCACCGGGAAGCCCGCCACAAGCCGGCCGCCGCTGATGCAGTCCAGCATCGCGAACTCTTCGGCGACGCGCAGCGGCGGATTGTACAGCGCAAGACTGTTGCCAAGCACGATGATGGCGGCGTTGGATGTGCGCCGCGTCAGCGTCGCCGCCGTGATGTTCGGCGAGGGCATAATCCCGTAGGCGTTGTTGTGGTGTTCGTTCACGCAGATGCCGTCGAACCCCACTTCGTCGGCGAACTCGAGCTCATCCAGATACTCGTTGTAGAGCTGATGCGCCTTGTTCGCCTCAAACAGATGGCTGGGGACATCCACCCAGACGCTGCGATACTTATCCTCGAAGTCTTTCGGCAGGAAGCGATAGGGCATCAGGTGGAACCAACTTATCTTCATTGAAAACCTCTCTGTCCGTTTGTGTTAACGCCGCATTCCGATGGAACGCCGAACCGGCCTATTCTATGTCTATACGCTCCAGAATATCCATCAGTTCCTTCACATTCTCAAGCTCGTCGCGAAGGAATTCCAACGGCTTGGTGTCTCTGTAAAAGTTGATGTGCATTCCGTGCGCGATAGAGAAGAGTTCCCTTATCCGAGGGTTCATCTCCTCTATGGAAATGTTACGCGCCACCTGAAACGCGTCGGTGTGCGTCTCATACTCCCATCCCCGACTATCTGCGATGACCTTGAAGTAATGCGCCACAGCGCCCCATGCCTTCTCGGATGTTTGCAGTCTGTCCCCCTTATCGAGCCACTCTTCGGCATGCGCCAACAGACGCCGACTGTGTACCAGATGGCTTTCTATCGGCCGCTCTCTGATTGTCATTGAAACATCTCTTGTTTGGTTTGATATGTGAAAGCTTCAGGGCTTGGACTGCTATCTACGAAACGAATTCATCAGCGTCGGAATCGGTCTCAGGCGTCAGCGTTACACTCAGCGGCTTGCGCCCCTTGCCGCGCTTGGACACGCCAAGTAGTTGAAAGCCCAGAACATTGCCGTCGTCGTCAACCTTGACCATCGCTTTGCCGTCCTGGGTGCGAACCATATCGCCGTCCCCGTCCGCGAAAGCGACATACAGAAAATCGCCATCGCCATCCCACCACACGCTTATCTGTTCACGCCGCATATCATTCACTTTCCCGGTTGCTTGGCTTTTGGGCATCCCACGTAGCGCTTTAGTTGTATTTGAGAGCGCCGCCGTCGTCGCCTTCGGGCGCAACCGGCGGCTCCGCGCGCTGCAGTATATCAAGCAACGCCTTCACATCGTCGAGTTGCCTTCTGATGTAATCAAGCGTCTTGGCGTCTTTGTAGTAGTTGATATGCAAGCCGTGCGCCACATCGAACAGCGTTCTTATCGTGGGGTTATCCTGCTCAATCGCGAAACTGCGCGCCACCTCAAAGGCGTCGGCGTGCGTTTCGTACTCCCACCCGCGCCTATCCGCGATGACCTTGAAGTAGTGAGCCACAGCGCCCCACGCCTTCTCGGAAGCCTGCAGGCGATCGCCTTTCTCAAGCCACTCTTCGGCGTGTGCCAACAGACGACGGCTGTGGATTTCGTGGCTCTCTATGGGCTGTTCTTTAAGCGTCATAGCGCATTCCCTAATCGTCTTCGAGCGTGCTGATGTCCCCCTCAGGCAGTCCAAGCTCGCGCGCCTTCAGCAGGCGGCGCATGATCTTGCCGCTGCGCGTCTTGGGCAGCGTCGGCACGAAGTCCAGCTCGCGCGGCGCGACCGCTGCCGCCAGCTTCTGCCGGCTGAAGCGCATTATGTCCCGCCGAAGTTCGGGCGATTCCTCATACCCGTCCTTCAGCGACACAAACGCCTTGACCACCTCCATCGCTATCGGATCCGGCTTGCCGATGACGCCCGCTTCCGCGACCGCCGGATGCTCGATCAGCGCGCTTTCCACCTCAAACGGCCCGACCAGATGCCCCGCCGTGTTGATGACGTCGTCGGCGCGCCCAACGAACCAGTAGTAGCCGTCTTCATCCACGCGGGCGCGGTCTCCGGTGATGTACCACCCTTGACGGAAGCGCGAATTGTACATTTCGGTGTTGTTCCAATATGTGTGGAACATAGACGGCCAGTTCGGGCGCACAACCAGATTGCCGTCTTCGCCCACAGGCACGGGCTTGTATTCGTCGTCCACGATGCCGAGCTCCACGCCCGGAATGGGGCGTCCCATGGAGCCGGGCTTCACATCTTGGCAGGCGTAGTTGGCGCACAGGATAGCGCCCGTTTCCGTCTGCCACCAGTTGTCGTGGAAAGGCATGCCGAACACCGCGTCGCTCCACACCACCGCCTCAGGGTTCAGCGGCTCGCCCACGCTCGCGATGAAGCGCAGCGAAGACATATCGTAGCGCTTGGGAATATCGTCCCCCGCCTTCATCAGCATTCGGATGGCGGTGGGCGCGGTGTACCAGACCGTTACCTTGTAATCCTGTATCAGTTGATACCACTTGCTGGCGCGGAAGCCGCCCTCATATATGAGCTGCGTAACGCCGTTAGTCCAAGGCGCGAGCATCCCGTAGGATGTGCCGGTGACCCAGCCCGGATCCGCCGTGCAGAAATACACGTCGTTCGGCTGCAGGTCAAGCGCCCACTTGCCGGTGGCGTACTGCTGAACTACCGCCTGATGCCGATGCGCCGCGCCCTTGGGCTTGCCCGTCGTCCCCGATGTGTAGTGCATAATGGAGTAGTCATACTGGCTGGTAACCACCGTTTCGAAGTTGGCGGTAGCCTTCGCCATCTCTTCTTCGTAGCTCAGATCGCCCGACATCAGCGGCACGGGATCGCGGTTGTTCTTGTTGACGATGAGCATATGCTGCAGTTCAAAGAGTTCGGGAATGATGCCCGTAATCTTGCGCCGCAAATCCGGCTGCGTAACCAGCACCTTGGCGGCGCTGTCCTGCATCCTGTCTTTGACCGGATCCGGCCCGAACGCCGAGAACAGCGGCCCCGCGATTGCGCCCGCCTTCAGTATGCCGAAGAAGGCGATGTAGAGTTCGGGCAGCCGCTCCATGTAGATAAACACGCGATCGCCCTTCTCAATGCCGAGGCTTTTCAGCACATTGGCGAACTTGTTGGTCTGTTCCTTCATCTGCCCGAAGGTGTAGGTCTCTTTTTCGCCGTTCTTCCCTTCCCAAATCATCGCTATCTTATCGCGGTCGCGCCCGTTGGCGTGGCGGTCGATGGCTTCGTGCGCCTTGTTGAGCCCGCCGCCCGGCAGCCAGTCCAGCTCATCGTACATCTGCTGCCAATCGAAGGCGCCGCGCGTCTTGTCATAGTCGAGGTTCGGCTTCACCGCCATATCCTCGATCGCCGGCTTGGTGATAGTGGGGAAGGAAGAAGTGGTCATCGTCTGCCTCCGTAGTTTAGTAACAAGCAATCGGCATTCCGCCGCCGCCAATCGGTTATCGTCCGCAAACCTGCAGCGCGCAGATGCGCCCTTGCGCGCCCAAAAGCATACGCCGCAGGAATAATCATTATTCGCTGCGGCGTATTATACACGAAAGTTTCGGATATGTGAAAACGGCGTGAGCAGGGCTTGCCAAGCAATAGGCGCATCACTCTTATCTTTCCCTTTGCGTCTCTGCGTCTTTGCGTTAAACCCGTCCGCAAGCGTTGCCCTTCACCACTGCGCCGATTTAGTCAGATGCCAATGCCCGCACGGGGTACCTTGATACACCCGCACTTCGTCCCCCCGTTCCGCGAATGCGCGTTCCGCAGCGCGCTCCGCCTCAACCTTATTCAGGTAGATATACTTGTTGTCCGCCGCGCACCACTCCGGTTGTATCGGCTCCATATAGTCAAAGCGTTGCCTACGCGCCATACTTGCCCTCCTTGAGCATTCCCTTTGCGCCCCTGCGCCTTTGCGTTAAAACCCTTCCCGCTTACCTGATTCACCAATTGTATCGCCCGCCCCTTTGGCGAAAACGCTCGGCATTTACGGATACTTCCTTCAGCGCATCCTCGATCCCCATCTCAAGAATGGGGCTGCTGTAAGTGTGAGCGCCTTGCGTGTTGTCGAAGAAGCGGCCGGCGGGGTCAACCATAATGTAGCTCCCCGTCATCATCTCATTGTTCTCCGGCACCACGACGATGCCTTCACTTTCAACGGAGCGATTGCGCTCGACATATCGTTCAAACCGCGCTGCGTCGACTGCGTACTTATCGATGCGCCCGTCATTCTGCCCGTCAACGGCAAGCGCTTGCAGTATCTTCCAGCGTTCAGGATTCGCCGCCCTTATAAAGTCGGCAAAGTCCTCTTCCCATGTTGCGGAAGTTACAACTGTGTTGATTTTCAGGCGTATCCCGTTCCGCTTTATCCTGCCGATGATTCGCAGGTAGCCGTCCCGGGATATAGGCTTGTTTTGAACCGCCCGTCCCGACCGCTTCAGCTTTTCCTGGTCAACGGTGTCTATGCTCAGCGCAATCCAATCAAGATTGCCATTCAGTTCATCCAACCACTCGGAGGTAATTCGCGAGCCGTTGGTAACTATGGATGTAACCATCCCGCGCTCTTTTGCTCGCGCAATCAGATCGGACAGCCACGGGCAGAGCGTAGGCTCGCCGCCCGCGAAATTGATTTTCTCAAACCCCCACTGAGCCAGCATATCCACAAGAAGAAGGCTATCCTCTTGCGATAAGTGGCCTTTCGGCAGCGTATCTTGCTTCACATCATCGAATGTGGCGAAGCAGAAGCCGCAGCGCATGTTGCAGGGTTTCCACAGATGGTAATTGACCGATGGAACTTCGGTTGAAATAGACATAGTCTCACCCCTTCTTTGTTTGTTGTTCGCTGACTATCAATGCTTTGTTCCGATGGCATCCAATAATGTAGAGACGGATCTCGAGACAGATCTCGACCCGCCCCTACATTCGCTTAACCCTAATCTCCACGCCCCAGCGACCTATTGACGATTTCGTCAATCACAGACCGCACAGACGCCGCCTTAGGCTCTCTTTTGAGGCGCTCGTCTTCTGCAAGCGTCGCCCTGGCTTGAGTTTTGACGCTTGGGAACTTATCCCAGATGGCGTCAGCCACCGACGGGCCCCACTCATCCCTAGCCTTTCCATAGTTGTACTGCACGTGCGTTTTTTCCCTTGGCATATCCTCTCCTTCTATATCCACCAAGTTGCGGAGCTCATCCTTCACCCTGCGTATCTCCTGAACCTTCTCCGCGATCCTGTCGAACAGCGGCTGACGCCCCTTGATGCCTTCGCTTATCAGGAACGCCGCCGCCTCGGAGCGGCTGCCCATTATGCCGGCGTCCACCAGCTCATCCAACCGCGCAAGGCTTTCGGCGTCAATCCGCACCATCACCACATTGTCGCGGCTGGAGCGTATCCCATGGAATGTGTCCCGAATGTTTTCGCCGAGCGACTCCGCGGCGTCTGTCCCGCGCTCAATCGCCACCTTCACCACCTTGTTCACATCCTCCACAATCCCCTCCACATTGTCCGACAGCCTGCGCTTATCCCTGTCTGCGCCCGCATTGCCGTTGGCATCCGTGTTGCAGTTGGCGTCCCCGTTCTGCTCTTCAGTACGCTTGTCAGTCATATCGTTGCCTCTTATCCGTTTGCTTATTTCGCATAATTCCATATGTGAATTACATATTACACATAATTATACTTACATTCAACCATCTATGCAAGCCCGAATTTGAAAGTCCATAAACTTACGATTTTGCCCAAACAAAAATCCCCCTTTGCGCCTCTGCGCCTTTGCGTTTAGACATCCCTAAATTATCTCTTAACGCAATTTGACTGAATGCGCCCCGTTAGCCTATTGTTGAATACGCACCCAAAAGGCGCGGCAACGCCGAATGCAGGAAGCCGCGCGCCATCCCGAAAGGCTTGAATGCAAGAGGACGAACCGCCAACGCAGCCATCCCCGCCGCCGCGCATGCGCCAATCCCAACCCGCCGCGCCGCGCCGCCGCGCAACCCGATCCGGGCGCGATCTTACGCAAGGCGGCATACGCGGCCACATCTGGTATCTGGGCTGGCCCCAAGTGACGGAGGGCTTCCTAGGCGTTATAGACCAAGTAGCCGACCTTGTCTGGGCGGGACGGCTCGGCTTTCACGCTATCGCCGGGCTTGGCGCGGCGCAGGCATACCTCAGCACCATTATGATGGCGCGCATGGGGTTGGATTCCAGCATGCGCTCCATGATCGCCCGCGCAATCGGCGCGCGCCGCATCTCATACGCCAACCACGTCCTGCTGCAATCGCTCACCCTCACATCCGCCCTCGCGCTGCTGATGGTAACGGTCGGCGTTCTGCTCACCGAACCGCTGCTACGCATCATCGGGCTAAGCGACGCCGCTATCGAGCAGGGCGTCGGCTATATGCGCGTTCAGCTTGTTGCTATGGTGTGCCTAAGCTACCACCGATTATTCGGCGGCGCGCTGCAGGCGTCCGGCGACAGCATAACCCCGCTCAAAGCGGCGCTGGCGTCGCGCGCCATACACATCGCGCTCAGCCCGCTGCTCATATTCGGATGGCTTGGACTGCCCGCGCTTGGGCTTGTCGGCGCTGCCTATGCCCGCCTAGCTGCCGAAATTCTGGGCACGGCAATGACATATTGGGCGCTCGCGCGCGGCGATCGATCTCGTCTCAGACTCAGATTTAGCGAGTACAAGATTGACCTGCCGCTCATATGGGGGCTTGTGCGGCAGGGCGTCCCCGCGTCCGTTACGAATATGCAGCGCGGCGTGTCCCAACTCGTAGTGGTGGGCGTGGCGGCGCAGTTCGGGGACATTGCGCTTGCGGCGTTTGCGCTGGCGAGGCGCGCCGAAAACGTGGTCAATCAGAGCGCGCGCGGAATGGGACGGGCGGCCGGCGCATTGGCGGGACAAAACCTAGGCGCAGGCAATACCCAACGCGCCCGCAGCGCCGTCCGATGGGCAATGCTGTTCGGATTAAGCCTCACCGGCCCATTCATAGCGCTGCTGATTGTCTTTTCCGACGCAACGGCGGGCTTCTTCAACGCCGATCCAGACTTCATATCCACGGCGTCCCAATGGCTGATAATCGCCGCAATCGGCTACATATCAATGAGCCCGGTGCAGATATTCACGCAGGCGTTCAACACATCCGGCTCCACCTTCGCGCCTATGGTCATCACGGTGGCCACCATGTGGGCGTTCGAGATACCGCTGACATTCATTCTGGCGAACTTCACTCCGCTGGGGCAGTTCGGCATACCGGCGGCAATCGTAGGCGGAATGTCCCTGCGCCTAATCGCCTTCACCTGGTACTACTTCAAGGGCAACTGGCTGCGCACCGGGTTGATGTAAGCGCAGCGCGCAGTATGCTATCCTATCTAAGCATCCAATCACGGCACACGCCCCGATTGGCAATGCGTGCATCAACGGCATCGCCGCCGCATAATCCAACACAATCGCATGCAATCCAATCCTACGCAATCAAGGACGATATGGAAGAACGCACCGCGCTAGAAACCCAAACCCCGGCGGACGCCAAGCCCCGCCGCGCTTGGCGCAGAGACCGCTTGCTGCCCACGATTGCGGCTTTGGCGTCAAGCATCGCCGCCGCCTGCCGTTCACTGAGCGCAGATCGATTGCTGCTGCTCACGATTGCGGCGGTGTTCGCCGCCGACCAGCTCACCAAGTTCATCATCAAGTCCAATATGCGTATCGGCGAATCGTGGCCCGCCGAGGGGCTTGTGCGGATAACGCACGGCACAAACACAGGCACCGCATTCGGGCTATTCCCCAATCAGACGCTCTTTCTCATATTCGCATCGCTGATAGCCATCGGCTTCCTGGTCTATTTCTACCGCGCATACGCCCTGCCCAAGCCCATCCTGCGCTTTGCCATCGGCTTGCAACTGGGCGGCGCTTTCGGCAACCTGTTCGACCGCATAGCCTTTGGCGCGGTAACCGATTTCATTCACGTCGGTTGGTGGCCCATCTTCAACATCGCCGATTCGTCCATATGCGTGGGAATGGCGACGCTTGCAATCGTAGTAATACTCTTCGACAGAGCTCCAAAGGCGCAAGCGGCGGCAGAGCCCGACGCGAAAGACCCAAATTGAGCGCCGCGCTGACCTTCAATGTGGATGCAAGCGGGGAGCGCCTCGACAAGTTTCTCGACAGGCATTGTCCCGATCTATCGCGCTCGCGTCTGCAGGCGCTCATAGCGCAAGGTTGCGTTACAGTCGACGGAAACGCCGCCAAGCCATCAACACGGCTGAAGCAGCGCCAGATAGTCGAGTTGCGCATCCCCGAACCAGCCCCAAGCGGGCTAACGCCGCAGCGCATCCCCCTGAACATCGCCTACGAAGACGCGCATCTGCTTGTGGTGGACAAGCCCGCCGGCCTCACCGTGCATCCGGCGCCCGGCCACCCGGACAACACACTGGTCAACGCCGTGCTTGCGCTCTGTCCTGATCTGCAGGGCATCGGCGGCAGCATTCGACCCGGCATCGTTCATCGGCTTGACAAGGACACATCGGGGCTTATGGTGGTGGCAAAGAACGACGTAGCGCACAAACGTCTTGCGGAGCAGCTCAAGCGGCGCGCCTTTACCAAGGTGTACATAGCGCTGGTTCACGGCAGCGTATCGCCTAGCGAAGCGGTCATAGAAGCGCCCATCGGCAGGGCGAACTCCGACCGCAAGCGAATGGCGATAGTACAGGGCGGCCGCGACGCTACAACCCGCTACCGCGTAATGCGGCGCTTTTCGGCGCATACGCTTGTGGAAGCGCGCCCCGCAACCGGACGGACGCACCAGATCCGCGTGCATTTCGCATCGCTGGGCTATCCGCTTGTGGGCGACGCCACCTACGGCAAGCCCCACCCGCGCCTCAACCGCCACTTCCTGCACGCATGGGCGCTAGGCTTTCGCCATCCCGCCGATGACGAATACCGCGAGTTCAGCGCGCCCCTGCCCCCCGAACTGCAGGCATTCCTGCAGTCTCTCACATCCTAACCCTACATACCCTACTTTGCGCCCGCGCGCCTTTGCGTTTCGCTTGCCCCGCAGTTAGCCCCGTCTAGCGCGATGCCTATCGGCGGAGTCAAGCATTATGGTAACGGGGCCGTCGTTGTGAATGGACACTGCCATATGCGCCTGAAACATCCCGGTTTCTACCTTAAGTCCGGTCTGCTCAAAGCGCTCTAGCGTGTTCTGAAAAAGTTCTGCCGCATATTCGGGATGCGCCGCATCTGAGAAGCTAGGGCGTCGGCCGCGCCGCGTATCGGCGTAGAGCGTGAACTGGCTTATAACCAAGAGCTCGGCCCCGATGTCGAGAGCCGAGCGGTCGAATCTGCCTTGTTCGTCGCTGAAAATGCGGAGGTTCACGGACTTGCCAACGATGTAATCGGCATCCGCTGTATCGTCGTCTTGGCAGATGCCGATTAGCAGGACAAGCCCTGCGCCTATGCTGCCGAGCGCAGCGCCGTCCACGCTGACGGACGCATGCGATACACGTTGCACTAGCGCGCGCAACGCTTACTCGTCCGCGCTTGCGGAACCCGATTTAGCCTTGGCCTTCGTCTTGCCATCCGTCTTTGCGGCGGTTTCCGCCTTCTCCCCGGAATCGGACGATGCGCCGTTGGATTCGGATTTAGCGCTGGTGTAGCTGCTGCTCTTGCCGTAGTCGTTCACATAGAAGCCGCTGCCCTTGAACACGATGGGCACCGCCACGAACTGGCGGCTCGCCGCGCTTTCGCACAGCGGGCAGGCGGCAACAGGGTCGGCATAGAAACTCTGCCGCTCTTCAAAACGATGACCACAATCGTTGCATTTGTAATCGTAGGCAGGCAATATAGACACTCCAATCACATCCATCGTTGGCAGCGCCAAGCCGCGAGCGCCAACGCCTACTAATGTAGCATTACGCTAAAACGCTGTCAAATCAAATGGCACTACACCCGTTGCGCGCTTGCGCCCCGCTTTTAGAGCGCGCGGCGGCCCCAACTTTCTGATATGCGCCGCGGTTATGCGCTTGCAATCATACGCTTGCATCAAGACGCTATTACGCAGCGCCTACCCTTCCAGCGCGCGCTGCAATCCGTTTTGCCATGCGTCCGCTATCTCAGACATCGGCATGTCGATCAGCCCGCCAATCCTGAAGTCCGTATCGCTCACATAGCCCAGCGTCGTCCATGGAACGCCTTCCGCGGCGCAGATAGCCGCAAGCGCGCTCAGCCGATCCGGCGGCAGCGACGCCACGATGCGCGACTGCGTTTCGCCGAACAGCGCCGCGTCCCAGCGACCGCCGACGGCTATGTCCGCGCAATCCACGCCGCGCCAGCCCGCTATGCAGCATTCGGCGAGCGCCACCGCAAGCCCGCCGTCGGAGCAGTCATGCGCCGAAACTATGACGCGCTCGCTCACAAGACGGCGGCATGCGCGCTGCAAGGCGGCTTCGGCGTTAATGTCAATCGACGGCATTCCCGCCACAAGCCCATGCATCGCTTCAAGATATTCGCTGCCCGCAAGCGCCGCTGCGTCTGCGCCCACTTCGGACGCGCCCAGCAATGCCACCGCATCGCCCGCGCGCCGAAAGCCCACGCCCGCATTGGCACTCACATCCTCAAGCAGCCCTAGGCAACCGATTATCGGCGTGGGGTATATGCCCCGCCCCTGCGTCTCATTGTACAGGCTGACATTGCCGCTAATGACCGGCGCCGCAAGCGCCCCGCATGCCGCCGCCATACCCTTAATGCACTCTTCAAGTTGGTAGTAGATTTCCGCTTTTTCAGGGTTGCCGAAGTTCAGGCAGTCGGTCAATGCGATTGGCTCAGCGCCCACGCAGGACACATTGCGGCAAGCTTCCGCCACCACAATCATCCCGCCCACAAACGGATCGAGATAGCACAAGCGCCCGTTGCCGTCGGTTGCAAGCGCAATGCCTTTGCCCGTCCCCTTGATGCGCAGAACCGCCGCATCGCCGCCCGGCGGCTGCACCGTGTTCGTCTGAACCTGATGGTCATACTGCCGATACACCCACTCTTTGCTTGCGATGTTCGGGGACGCCAGCAGCCGAAGCAGCGTTTCGCTTGGCGAAGCGTCGGGCATTGGCAGGCTTGCCAAGTCATAGGATTGCAGCGCGGGCAGCCATTCGGGTTTGACGCCCTGCAAGCGATACTGCGGCGCATCCGTCAGTATGCTCACCGGCGGTTCGCCCACAAGCTCAGCGCCGTCGAATATGCGCGCCAGTCCGTCGTCGGTTGAGCGCCCAATCAGTGTTGACTGCAAGTCCCACTTGTCGAATATCGCCTTCACCGCATCCTGATGTCCGTCTTTGACGATTATGAGCATGCGCTCTTGCGATTCGGACAGCATCACCTCATACGTCGTCATATCGGTTTCGCGGCGCGGCACTTTGGCGACGTCAATCCGAATGCCGCTGCCGCCGTTGGACGCCGCCTCCACGCTTGCGCTCGTCAGACCCGCAGCGCCCAAATCCTGCATTCCTACGATATGGTCAGTTTGCGCCGCTTCAAGGCAAGCCTCGATAAGCGATTTTTCCATAAACGGATTGCCCACCTGAACCGTGGGGCGCAGTTCGCGCTCTTCCTCGAACGTGCGCGATGCCAAGCCCGACGCGCCGTGAATGCCGTCGCGTCCCGTGTCCGAACCGACCAGCATCAGCAGGTTGCCCGCCCCGCCGGTGGTGGCGCGCGCAAGTTCGTCCGTTCTCAATATGCCCACGCACATTGCGTTCACAAGCGGGTTGCCGGAGTACGAATCGGAGAAGCAGACTTCGCCGCCCACATTCGGGACGCCGATGCAGTTGCCGTAGCCGGATATGCCGCTGACCACGCCGCCGAACAGATAGCGGTTGCGCCCATCCGCAAGCGATCCGAAGCGCAGCGAGTTCAGCAGCGCTATCGGCCTTGCGCCCATAGCGAATATGTCCCGCACGATGCCACCCACGCCCGTCGCCGCGCCCTGATACGGCTCTATCGCCGACGGATGATTGTGCGATTCGATCTTCATTACCACCGCAAGCCCGCCGCCGATGTCCACCGCGCCGGCGTTTTCGCTGCCCGCCCCAATCAGCAGGCGGGGGCTGTCGCCGGGCAGCATTCGCAGCAGCGGCTTGGAGTGCTTGTAGCCGCAATGCTCGCTCCACAGCGAACCGAACAGCCCCAATTCCAAATGATTGGGTTCTCTGCCCAGCCGCTCAACTATCGCCTCATACTCCGCCTCTGTGAGCGCGAGTTCGTCCAGCGTTTGCTTTGACACAGCCATCGTTTCGCTAATCCTGATCTACTCTATGCCCAGTGTAATCAGCGCCACGCCGCACACCACAAGCAGCGCGCCTATCACCGTTCTTGCGGTTACGCGCTCCATTCCGCGCAGAAACGCCAGCGTCAGCAGCACCGAAAAGAGCGGATGCGTCGCGGCAAGCGGCGCTACCAGAATGGCGGGCGCTTCGCCCAGCGCCAGGAACCAGAATGTAACGCCCCAAGTGGATGCGCCGCCCGCAAGCGCCACGAAAAGCCAACCCTTCCACGACGGGCGCACTCTGTAATCGGCGCGTATCTGCCCTTGGAAGACGATTACCAGCACCAGCGTTCCCAGTATCATTGAGAACGAATTGGCAACCAATGGCGGTGCTACATCGCTGACGATTTTGCGCCCAAGCACCGCCAGAGTGCCGTAGCACGCCGCCGCCCCGATAGCAGCGCCGTAGCCGATGATCGCCTCGCGCTTTGCGATGCCGCCTATAGTCATTTCTGCCCAACAATCAGCGCAATGCCGCCGATGATTACCAGCGTGCCGGCGAATATGTACAGGTTCATGCTTTCGCCGCCCAGCGTTACCGCCAGTATCGCGGCGAACAGCGGCGACGCCCCCACTATCGGGGCGCTGCGCGCAACGCCTATCTTGTTCACGCTTGTGAAGTTTAGCAGCCGCCCAAGCGGGAAGTTCAGCGTGCCGGACAGCAAGAACCACGCAAACGCTATGCCGCCCAGCGCCAGAATGTCGTCGAAGTGAAACACGAGCGCAATCGTCAGCGTAACCGCGATGCCCACCAGCAGCGATATGAACGCCCCGGTTGTGGGGCGCATATGCTGCAATCCGATGCGCGCGAACACCGCGCTTGCGCCGAACCCAAGCGCCGCCGCCAGCGCCAACCCCGCGCCCAGCATCAGCCGTTCACCCCGTTGACGCGCTCACTCCCCGGCGCGCTTAATGTGTCTATGATGGACTGGAATATCACCTTGCCGTCTTCGCCGCCCAGCAGCGCATCGCAGCAGCGCTCAGGGTGCGGCATCATCCCCAGCACATTGCCGCTTTCATTCAATATGCCCGCTATGTTTCCCAGCGAGCCGTTGGGGTTGGCGGCGGCGGTTATCGCCCCGTCGGGAGCGCAGTAGCGGAAGGCGATGCGGTTGTTCGCCTCAAGCGTCTCGATCGTAGCGGCGTCGGCGAAATAGTTGCCCTCGCCGTGCGATATGGGAACACGCAAAGTCTGTCCATCGGCGGCGGCATTCGTGAAGGGCGTATCGGCGTTTTCCACGCGCAGCGTCGTCCATTGGCAGCGAAACTGCAGGTGATCGTTGGGCAGCAGCGCGCCCGGCAGCAGTCCGGCTTCGCACAAGATCTGAAAGCCGTTGCAGATGCCGATAACCGGCTTGCCCTGCGCCGCGAAATCGGCAACCGCGCGCATCGCCGGCGAAAAGCGCGCTATTGCGCCGGGACGCAGATAATCGCCGTATGAGAAGCCGCCCGGCAGCACGACGCAATCATACTCCGATAGATCCGCGTCTTTGTGCCACACATACCCTACCGGCTGCCCAAGCGCATCCCGCAGCGCATCGAAGCAGTCCACATCGCTCCATGTGCCGGGGAACACCACAACGCCGAACTTCATTCGCTCACGCCCCGCGAAGCCGCTGATTCACCAGCGCGCTCACCTGCCGTCCGTCGGCGCGCCCCCTGACCTGCGGCATAACCCTGCCCATCACCTTGCCCATATCCTGCGGGCCGCTTGCCCCGGCGTCCGCTATCGCCGCATCCACGATTGCGCCTATCTCTTCGGCGGACAGCGGCGCAGGCAGATACGCCGTTACTATCGCAAGCTCAGCCTCTTCCTGCGCCACAAGATCCGCGCGTCCGCCCTTTGTGTAAGCCTCTATGCTGTCCCGCCGCTGCTGCGCCTGCTTGGTCAGCACCTGCGTAATTGCGTCATCGTCCAAGTCCCCCCGCCGCGCTATCTCTTCATAGCCTATCGCCGACAGCAGCAGGCGGATGGTGTTACGCCGCAGTGTATCGCGACTGCGCATCGCGTCTTTGAGGTCATCGTTCAATCTATCTTTCAGTGTCATAGCGTCGCACCTGACTACCTACGCCACGCCCCCGCTTGCTCTGATGCAAAGCGCGGGCGGCGGGTTACGGGTTAATCATACACTCACAAGCCGTTCAATCGCCGCGTCTATCAGGCTGAGGCTGCGCTCTCTGCCTTGGACTTCCATCGATTGGAACAGCGGCGGCGCTACTCGCTGCCCCGTAGTGGCCACGCGCAGCGCCCCGAAAAGCTGCCCCGCCTTCATGCCGCGTTGCTTCGCCATACCGCGCAGCAATTCCTCTATCGGATCCGCCGTGAACGCCGGCAGCGCCGCCAACCCATCGCGCGCCGCCGCAAGGCTTTGGCGCGTCCCCTCGGCATCCATCCCGCGCTGAACCAGATCCGCGGCGTCATACTCGATTTCGTCCTTAAACAGAAACGCCACCAGCGGCGCGGCGTCCCGCAAAGTCTTGAGCCGTTCCTGTACCAGCGGCGCTATCTGCAGCGCCAAGCCGCGCTCAGGCAGCTCAGCCATCTCCGGCGGTGGATAGGCAGACCAGAAGTCGAGCAGCGCATCCGCCAACTCGGCCGCGCTCATCTCGCGGATGTAGTGGCCGTTCATCCAGTCGAGTTTGTCCGTGTTGAATATCGCGCTCGCCTTGGATATGCGCTCTATGGAGAAGTTCGCTATCAGTTCGTCCCGCGTGAAAAGCTCAGTCTTATCGTCCAGAGACCAGCCGATAAGCGTAAGAAAGTTGAGCAAGGCATGCGGCAGATAGCCCATTCGCCGATAGTCCAGCAACGATGTTGCGCCGTGCCGCTTGCTGAGCTTGGAGCGATCCGACGCAAGTATGATGGGCAGATGCGCGAACAGCGGCGGTTGCCATCCCATCGCCTCATACAGGCGCAGATGGCGGGGCGCGCTCGGCAGCCACTCTTCGCCGCGCAGCACATGCGTTATCCCCATTGCGCGGTCGTCAATCATATGCGCCAGATGATACGTCGGGAAGCTGTCCGACTTCAGCATCACAAAGTCATCCACAAGCCGATTCTCGAAGGTAACATCGCCCCGTATCAGATCGTTCACCGTGGTAGTTCCGTCCGTGGGCATCTTGAAGCGCACCGCCGTCGCATCCCCATTCGCCGCAAGCGCCTGCCGCTCAGCGTCAATCAGATCGCGGCAGTGACAGTCAGAGCCGATTTCGCCCTTAGAACGCGCCTTTCGCGCCGCATCCGGCCGCTCGGCGCTGCAGTAGCATTTGTAGGCGAATCCTTCGCGCAGCAGTTTGTCCGCGGCGTCTTGGTAGAGTTCTAGCCGCTGCGACTGCCGATAGGGGGCGTGCGGCCCGCCCACGCCCGGACCTTCGTCCCAATCTATGCCCAGCCACTTCAGCGCTTCTAGGATTATCTCAGACGTGCCATCTACGGCACGCTTCTGATCCGTGTCCTCTATGCGAACAACGAAATCGCCGCCGTGCCGCCGCGCCAAAAGCCAATCGAATATCGCCGTGCGGATATTGCCCACATGCGGCTCGCCCGTCGGACTTGGCGCAAATCGCACGCGCATCTTGCTGCTCATACGCGCAACCTCCCTAACCCTATTCTATCACGCCTTGCGCCTTTGCGCCCAATCCCTTCACTCTTTGCTGCCTGCGCCTTTGCATTTAGACTGCCTATCGCGGCGACCAAAACCCCATAATCCCTTCGCCCACAAGCTGCGGCGTAGATGCGCCATCCGCATCCGCCACGATGATGTGAAACCCCCGATGCCCCGGATGCGCCCCGCTCGAAGCCGTCGCCGCATTCCCCACTATATTGCCCGCGAACACCAGGTTCGCGCTGTCCGGCGACCAGACGCTATGCGAGTAGGCGTACTGATCGAAGAACTGAAACAAGGTCTGCTGCTCAGGCGACGGCACGAAGTCCAATGCGGAGCGCCGCTCGCGGCTGTCCATATCAACCACGATGCAGCGCAGCGCCCCTTCCGTATCGGACAGCGTAATGTACGCCAAGCGCGAACCGTCCGGCGACCAAAAGAACGCAAGTATCGGCTGACGGATCTCATCCGCGCTCTGCGGCGCTGCCTCCGAGGCTATCGCAAGCCGCCGATACGCCGACATAACGGCACCCCGATACAAGAAGCGCCGCGCTGCGTCCGAAACCGCCAGATGCGCCCCCGAAGGCGACCACAGAAACGCCGCTTCGCCGCGCGCATCCCTCAGTGGCGTGGGCGCTTCGACCACGCCGTCGACTACATTCGCCGTCGCCACGTCGTCCCCCGCCAATACCGTGATTGCGCTGGCGGACGGCTTCCACGCCGGAACCCGATACCCTTGCGCCGCAATGTCCAACTCGCTTACGTGAAAGCCGTCCCGCGCGTCCACCAGAAAATGATCGGAGCCGCGGTGAACCGCAAGCGCCGCGCCGTCGTCAGCCCACGCCATCCATAGCGGCCCGTCGTCGAGCAGATGAAGCGCGCCGGGGTTGTCGCTCAGGTCGTCGATGTAAAGGCTAAGCCCATCTGAGCCCGCGGCGATGAACGCCAAATGCGTCCCGTCCGGAGACCACAGCGGGTAGTGTATGACGCCCTGCGCCAGCAAGCCCACATCGCCCGGCTCCGCCGCATAGATTACCCTACGCAGTTCGCCGTCATCGTCGCCGCTGCCATCTAGTTCGGCGGCGTACAAGTTTAGCTGCGCCATTCCGTCGGCGTTCACCACGCCCGAATATGCCAGAGTCCGCGCGTCCGGCGACCATGTGGGCCATGTGAAGAAACCCTCGACCGCCGGGCTTATGCGTCTGATGCCAGAACCGTCGGGTAGCATCGTCTTCACTGCGCCGTCGGCATCCACAAAGGCGATGAGGTTCACCGCAGGCGCGGCGCGTGGACGAACATCGGCTATGACATATGAAGCGGCAAGCGGCAGAATGAGCGCCGCTATGCCGATGAGCAGCCTTGCGCCCTTCAATCGTTCACGCGCGCAAGGTCAAGGCTTATGTCCAAAGCGCCCGACGAGTGCGTCAGCGCGCCCACCGAGATAATGTCAACGCCCGCCGCCGCCGCCGCGCGCACCGTCTTCAGCGTGATATTCCCGGACGCTTCCGTAACCGCTCTGCCGCGCGCAACCGCAACCGCCGCCGCCATCTCTTCAGCATCCATATTGTCCAACAGAATGAGCCTAGCGCCCGCCGCAAGCGCTTCTTCGACCTGCGCCATATCCTCTACTTCCACTTCGACGTTGATGGTGTGCGACTTTTCGCTGTTCGCCTTTCGCACCACATCCCCAAGGCTCATTCCAAGCCCCGCAAGCGCCTGAATATGGTTGTCTTTAATCAGAATGCCGTCGCCTAGGTTTTGGCGATGGTTATGCCCGCCGCCCATTCTGACAGCGTACTTTTCCAATGCGCGCAGCCCCGGCGTAGTCTTGCGCGTGTCCACAATGCGCGTGGGATAGCCCTCTACGGCGCTCACATACGCCGCCGTGACCGTGGCTATTCCCGACAGCCGCCGAATGAAATTCAGCGCCGTGCGTTCCGCCTTCAGTATGGACGCCATCCGTCCCGATACGCGCGCGATAACATCGCCCGGCTTCAGCGCAGCGCCGTCCCGCATAAACGCATCGACCGCCAGCGTGCCGTCCACCCGCTTGCACACCGCAAGCGCAACATCGACGCCCGCAAGCGCTCCCGCTTCCTTTGCCACAAAGTCCGCCCGCCCAAGCATATCATCGGGTATCAGTATGTCCGTGGTGGGATCGCCGATAGACAGATCTTCGGACAACGCCCTGTCTATCAGCGCTTCGGCGTCGGGGGTCATATGGAACATCGACGACTCCGTCAGATATTGGCAAGTTGACTTGTCTTGCGCGCCTCTTTTAGAGACTCCAAAGTTGCATACACGGGTTGACCGAATGTGAGAGGCGCACAGTCGCAGTTCTTGTCTTTGCGGCGGCAGCGCGATTTTCGCCCGGCGCATAAGTCGAGAATAGCGGCGCAGTCATTCGCGCTACACCACCGCCAGCATCCGATCCAGCGAAACCCGCGCCTGCTCCGCCGTGTCCGCGTCGACGCTTATGCGGTTCACCACCACGCCTTCGTTTAGCCCGTCCAACACCCAGCTCAAGTACGCCGGATGTATCCGATACATCGTAGAGCATGGACACACCACCGAATCCAAGCAGAATATCCGCTTGTCCGGGTTTTCGGCCGCCAGCCGGCTGACCATGCTAATCTCAGTCCCCACCGCTATCACGCTGCCCGCCGCCGCATCGTTCACCAGTTTCTTGATGTATTCGGTAGAGCCGTCGGAGTCCGCCGCCTGCACAACGTCCATCGTACATTCGGGATGAACTACCACATGGACATCGGGATGCGCCCGCCGCGCCTGCTCGATCTGCTGCGTGGTGAAGCGCGTGTGAACCGAGCAGTGTCCCTGCCACAAAATCAGGCGCGCCCGCCGCAAGTCCGCCTCTGTGTTCCCCCCCAGCGGCTTGAACGGGTTCCACACCACCATCTCTTCCAAGCCGATGCCCATTCGCAGCCCCGTGTTCCTGCCTAGGTGCTGGTCCGGCAGAAACAGAATGCGCTTGCCCCGCTCCAGCGCCCAGCGGAATGTGGCGGGGGCGTTAGACGAAGTGCATACTATCCCGCCGTTGCGCCCGCAGTGCGCCTTGATTGCCGCCGTGGAGTTCATATATGTGATGGGAATGATAGCGCCGTCGTCCCCCAGCGTATCCTGCAGATCGTCCCAGCAGTCCAACACATCGTCGATACGCGCCATATCCGCCATAGAGCAGCCTGCCGTAAGGTTCGGCAGTATGACCTGCTGATTGGCGGCGCTCAAGATGTCCGCCGTCTCAGCCATAAAGTGAACGCCGCAGAAGATAATATACTCGGCGGCGGCTTGCGATGCGGCGAACTGCGACAGGTTGAACGAATCCCCTCGGTAATCGGCGTACTTTATTATCTCATCGCGCTGATAATGATGACCCAGCACCACAGCGCAATCGCCCAGCTTCGCCCTAGCCGCCGCGATGCGCTCGTCCAGCTCGGCCGGGGACATTCGCATATAACTCACCGGCAGCCGTTGCCAGCGCACGCCGGCGTTGAATTCATCCTCAAGCGATTTGGCGCTAAGCTCATCGTCAGTACGGCAGAACGCCGACTGCTCGATTTCGGTAATAGGTATGGTCGGTGTTCGCTCTTTAACAACCATAGATCCCTCCGTTGATGCGCCTATCGCCTTTGGGCGTCAGGGCATAATCCTGCCCTGTAGAGACCAGGGACCCGTCTTTTCAACGCTGACGCTGACCAGTTCGCCCGACATATCCCGTCCCGTATCTACGTCGACCCCGTCGCCGTTGACGAACACAAGCTTATCGTTGCGATTGCGCCCGAACCACTTGCCCTTCCGGCGCCCCTCAATCAGCGCCTCAACGCTTTCCCCCAAAAGCGCGGCGTTGATTTCGGCGGCTATCCCCTCTTGCAGGCGCTCAAGCTCATTCAGGCGTGCCTTCTTTTCGTCCTGAGGCACATCGTCGGTCAGCATGCGCGCCGCTATCGTCCCCTCGCGCGTGGAGTACGCCGCCGCATGCACCTTGTCGAATCGGATGTCCCGAATGAGCGAAAGCGTTTCGCGGAACTGAGCGTCCGTTTCGCCGCAGAAGCCCACGATGACATCCGTGCTCAGCGACACCCGCGGAATTCGCGCGCGTATCTTATCGATCAGCCGCCGATAGTCATCGTTGGTATAGCCCCGCCGCATATCCGCCAGCACGCCGTCGTCCCCCGCCTGAAACGGCAAGTTGATGTGTTCGCACACCTTGTTCAGCTCGGCCACCGAATCAATGATATGATCGCTCATATCATTCGGATGCGAAGTCAGAAAGCGCACGCGCTCAAGCCCGCGCACATCGTTCACCGCCCGAAGCAGATCGCCCAAATCCACATCGCCGGGCAAATCGTGTCCATACGAATCAACATTCTGTCCCAGTAGCGTAACCTCTTTCACGCCGCGCTGAACCAGCATCTCCGCCTCGCGCGCAATCTCGCCCACCGGCCGGCTAACCTCTCTGCCGCGCCTATACGGAATAATGCAAAACGTGCAAAACTTGTCGCACCCGTGAATAATCGGAATATAGGTCGCCACATCGGCGCGCGCCGTCAGCGGCCCAACGCACCCCTCAGGATCGACGCCCATACGCTCGCCCAGCAGATCGAGCAGCGGCTCATACTGCTGCGGCCGCATAAACACATCCACATACGGGAAGCGCTTTTGCAGCGCCGCCGTCAGCGGCCCCACCATGCAGCCCATCAGCGCCACAACCTTGTCCGGGCTACCATGCTTCAGCGGCTTCAGGCTGGTCATCATCCCCACAACCCGATCCTCGGCGCTCTGCCGCACAACGCAACTATTCAGAACCACCACATCCGCATCCTGCGGCGATTGGCGCGCCGCAAGCCCAAGCTGACCCAGCGCGCTCTCAAGACGCTCCGAATCCGCCTTGTTCATCTGGCAGCCCACAGTCCAAATATAGTATCCGTCCATTTGTGAAACTTCGCTCAATGTCAGGGTGAAATCGGAGTGAAATTCGGGTGAACTGCGAATATGGCGGAGGGAATGGGATTCGAACCCATGAGGGCGTTTTCGCACCCTAACCGCTTAGCAGGCGGCCGCACTAGACCTCTATGCGATCCCTCCGTCTGCGCCCGTCCAAGTTTGATACATAAATATAGCAGACGCCAATCAAACTTGGCAATCATAAACATTGTGATTTTCGGAACTATCTAAGACGATGATTCGGATTTCCACAAGCATACGCGCCATATCAAAGAATTCCGCGCATAAAAGACCGCCGGCGCAACGAATATCGTTACTCTAACGCAAAGATATGCGAATTAACGCAGATTTCCCGCGCAAGCCCGCGATGCAGTTGACCGCCCGCGCGCCGCTATCCCGGCGATCGATATGGGGAGATTGCGCTACGATCCCACCGCCGCCGCATTGCCCCGCTTGGCGCGCGCATCCTCTTGGCTGCCAACCCAAACCTCGCCGCCCTCAAAGAACTCTTTCTTCCATATCGGCACTATCTGCTTGATGCGGTCTATCGCATAGGCGCACGCCTCAAACGCCTCTTTGCGATGCGGCGACGCCACCGCCACCACCAGACTCACATCGCCTATCTCTAGCCGCCCCAGCCGATGCGCTATCGCCGCATCCGTTATCCCCCACCGCTCGCGGATCTCAGCCGCGATGCGCCTCAGCTGATTGTCCGCCATCGGCCGATACGCCTCATACTCCAGATGCAGCACCCGGCGATCGCCGGTAGAATCGCGCGTCGACCCCAGAAAAGTAACCACAGCGCCGTTGCCGTCCCCCCTAACCCCCGCCGTAATCGCATCCGGACACAGCGCCTCATATGTAATCTGTATCATAACCCCAACGCCTTTGCAGTCTTTGCGCCCTTGCCTTGCGCCTTCAAAATATCCAAGGCTTATGGCGTCCATTCGAACGATATGCCCTTTGGCGCCCTTTCTCGAAATATCCTAGCCCGATCCCCCGCCGCTCACAGGCGGAATAAGCGCCACTTCGTCCCCGTCCGAAAGCGCATAATCATGCGCCTGGTATTCCTGATTCACCGCAATCATCAGACGCGAGCCATCCTGCGTAACTGCCGGATACAGCCGCAGCGTTTCCCGAACCGCATCCCGCACCGTCGCGCCCGGCTGCAGGCTCAGCTCAATATCCGACCTGCCCGCCTTCTCTTTGTAGCTCGCGAAAAGCCTAACTCTAACTATCAGCGCATCACTCCCAGCCCAAGATATTTGTCTCTCAGGCTTGCAACTATGACGCCTATGCCGATGCCCCGCATCCCCACGCTTGCCCAATTATACCACGCCCGCGCCAACCCTAGTACGCAAGCGCGCCCCCGTTCACATGGATAGTCTGCCCCGTGATGAACGATGCGTCATCCGACGCCAGAAACGCGCATGTAGTAGCAATCTCTTGCGGCATCCCCAGCCTGCCCAGCGGAATCCCCGCGGCGCGCGCCGCGGCCGGCGGCATAGCCCCGCCCGCCTGCTCCGGCGGAGGCGTAGTGTCGAACGCCCCCGGCACGATATGGTTCACCAGAATGTTGTACTCCGCAAGCTCCGCCGCCAGCGCCCGCGTCAGCCCCAGCGCGCCCATCTTGGAAGCGCACACATGCGCCCAGCCCGCCCTGCCGCTAAAAGCGTTCAGCCCCGACACATTGATAATCCGTCCCCAACCGCGCTCCATCATCCCCGGCACAACCGCCTGCGCGCAGAAAAACGGCGCATCCAAATTCACAGCCAGCGCCTGCCGCCACTGCTCCACCGTCATATCCGCGATGCCCTGCGCCGCCCGCATTCCCGCGTTATTGACCAGAATGTCCACCCTGCCAAACGCCTCAAGCGCCCGCTCCGCCATCGCATTCACCTGCGCCTGATCCCCCACATCCGCGACCGCCGCGATCGCCTTGCCGCCCAGCGCCTCGATTTCGCCGACCACCCCCTCGGCCTCAAGCCGATTAGCCCGTGCGTTCACCACCACCACAGCCCCACGCCGCGCCAACTCCAGCGCCGTCGCCCGCCCGATATTGCGCCCCGCCCCCGTAACAATCGCAACCCTGCCGTCAAGTGTCATTGCGTCGCCCTTTCTGTTCTATGTCTAAGTTGTAAGATGCGTGCCAATGTAGCCTATCAGCCACTTCTGCTCGCCGCACCCTGCATCCTCTCCCCAAATGAGATGAATTCTAAGTACGTTCTGCCCACGCACACCACCCCCCAATTTGATATGCGCCGGCATCTGCACGCGAGTTTTTCTTAAATCATCCTGAAATGTACGCTCGTCACCAAACTTCCCCCTAGTGGTTTCGCCTTCATGAGGAGCGTAGTCAATGCCCTTTCTCTTCAACCAGTCCCCCACATCCATACCCAGCGAACTGCTTATCCTCTCTTCAGCGCATTCATTCAACACCCTAAGCGCATCATGCACATCATCAGGGCGCTGAAAGTGTGATTCACAAGCCGTTTTAACCGCATTCGGAAAAAAGCGCAGTCGATCCATAGTTGCCTTATCATATTCGACCACATCACAAACTGATCCGAATGCAGGCGGCAGTTCGTCCGAATCATCTAGTTCAGAATTTGCATCCTCGGCTTCTGATGATTGCCGAGCTACACTGAGTTCCTTAACGGCGGCTTCTTTGTCTAAAAGTTGCAACTTTAGATCGTCGATCTGGTCAAGCAACTCATCTCTGGTTTTTCGCAACGCATCATTCTCACGCGCTACATCATCGGCATAATCCCAAAGAGCCTTGTATTCGGCGGCGTTTGTCGATGCGCCATCAGCCCTCTCCAACAGCCGCTCATATCTCAGCCGCCGAATCCGTGAAGACACCTCTTCATACGGGCGCGGCCGCGGCCGGGGCAGCGCAAGCCCCAGACACTCATCCCCAATATCGCGCAGCAGATCCTCGGGATTCTGCCGCATGATGTTGATCATCTCTTGCCAAGTCCAGTACCGGTTTCGCCAAGGCGTCCCCGGCAAATCATCGTCCGGCAAACACCCGGGCCTGTACGCCCGAATATACCCGCCCCAACACCCTATCGGAGAATTTCCCAGCCGCTCGCGCGCCGCCCGCGCCGCATCATCATCGTAGGTAGCCACTGTTGCCAAACCCAACAGCCGCCACTGCAGATAGTCCGGGTCAACAAGAACCCTTCCCCACCGTTCAGACACCACCACCAGCGGCATCAGCCTTTCGGAGCCGAAAATCGCGTCATCCACAAACGCCGCCGCATCGCTCGCGGCAACCCGCTTCGCCCTAATCGTGAGCGCTTCGCCCGCCGACTTGCAGACAAGCTTCCTGAACAAAGCCGCCAAAGCGTTAGGATAACTTGCGTTCCCAAGCGAATTAGACGAATCAGGCGCGCCGCCCACCCTTCGCAAGCTCACATCTATTTCGGCGTCAACTCTATCGCCTTCCGTAGCGAGCCGAAAATCGCTGCGCCATCTAACGCCGTCCGTATCCCTGTTAGGATGCTCCAGCGTCAAACCCCAAAACCCCGATTCTTCCAATCGCTCCCTGTCGATATGTACCGCAGCGCCGTTGTCAGCCTTATAATTGCCCGCATCATCCCCAAGCGGTTCGCCAAACCGATCTTCCGCCCATTCATGCGCCACGCCCGCCGCCGCCTCAAGCAGCGCAACCCCGCGCAATTCGGAGTCTTCAACCGCGCCTTCAATCGTAAATCTTGTCCTGTAATACTCTGCCATCAGCCGTACCGCTCTAACTCAATACGCCAACAATTCTAAGGCAACGCCAATTTTCTATGCGCACCGCCCTTATGTCAACATCCCCTCTTTGCGTCCTTGCGCCTTTGCGTTAAAAATCCTACGCAGACACTTTGCGTTAAAACCCTTACGCAGTCCCTTGCGCTAACCCCCGCTCTTTTGGCTTTGCGCCCCCCAATGCTGTATCATATCCCCTACCAACTCACACGCGCGGCCGTGAGAACGCTCCAACCCCGGCGCGCACGAACAAGCGGCGGCGATGCGGCGCAAATGCGGATTATCGACGACTACATACTGCTATCGCTCATCGCGCTGCCGCTACTGGGCGCCGCGCTCATTATGGCGACGCCCGGCGCTCGCGCAACCGCGATACGGCGCACCGCAACCGCATTCGCGCTAGTCGCGATGCTGCTGTCCTTCTATGTATTCCTGCGCTTCTACATCGACGGCGACGGAGAGCGCTTCAGCGCCGCCTGGCGCTGGCTCAGCCTGCCCGGACCCTGGCAGTTCGGCGACATCGGCATATCCCTGGCGCTCGGCGTCGACGGCATCGCCGCCCCGATGGTGCTGCTCACCGGCATCGTGATGTTCACCGGCACGCTGGTTTCGTGGTCAATAACCGCTTGGAGCAAAGACTTCTTCATCCTCTACTTCCTGCTGCTTGCGGGCGTGTTCGGCGTATTCGTAGCGCTGGATCTGTTCTTCTTCTTCTTCTTCTACGAACTATCCGTGCTGCCGATGTATCTGCTTATCGGCGTATGGGGCAGCAGTAGCCGCTTCCCCAAGTTCGCGCGCACCAAAGAGTACAGCGCAATGAAGCTCACGCTGTATCTGGTAGCCGGCAGCGTGCTGATATGGATTGCGTTCATGGCGATATTCATAGAGGCGGGACTAGGCACATTCCACCTGCAAAGGCTTGCGGCAGTAGAGTATTCGCCCTCGTTCCAAAAGGTATTCTTCCCGTTCCTGGCGATAGGCTTCGGCATACTGGCGGGACTTTGGCCCTTTCACACCTGGTCTCCCGACGGGCATGTAGCCGCGCCCACCGCCGTCAGCATGGCGCACGCCGGCGTGCTGATGAAGCTGGGCGCTTTCGGCATAATCCACATCGGCATGCGCCTGCTGCCCGAAGGCGCCGCTTTCTGGATGCCCGCGCTGGTTGGACTGGGAACCGTCAATGTAATCTACGGCGCAATATCCGCCATGGGGCAGTCCGACCTCAAGTATGTGATAGGCTATTCCAGCGTCAGCCATATGGGATATGTGATGATGGGCATCGCCACGCTGCACCCGCTTGGGCTAAGCGGCGCAGTATTGCAGATGTTCTCGCACGGCATAATGACGGCGCTGTTCTTCGCGGTGGTGGGCGTAGTCTATGACCGCACGCACACCCGCGACATCCTGGCGCTGAACGGACTCGCCAAGCGCATGGGCGTAACCGCCGTGTTCTTCACAATCGCCGGCCTAACATCGCTAGGCTTGCCCGGCCTCAGCGGCTTCGTCGCCGAGCTGCTGGTATTCCTAGGGCTATTCCAAACCTACCCCATCTTGGGGGCGCTCGGCATCATAGGCGCGGCGATAACCGCCGTGTACATCCTGCGACTGCTGGCGAAGGTGTTTTTTGGGCCGCTAGAGCCGATGCCGCAAGCCGCCGCTCGGGGGGATGGCGTAAGCGTCGATGCAAACGTTGCAGCGATAGCCGACGTCGATGTTGTCGATACGGATGCGGCAAGCGCCGATGCAGCCCCGAATACTGCAACCGCCCCGCACGCTACTGCCATCGCAACCTCCACGCCCGCCGCCGAACACGCCTCCCACGGCGAGCCGTCCAAGCCAATGGACGCCACGCGCGTCGAAGCATTCGCCGCCGCGGTGTTGACCGCATTCGTGCTGCTGGTGGGGTTGTTTCCGTTTCCGTTTATACGCGTGATCGACGCCGGGGTGGCGGAGGCGCTGGGGCGGTTGGGGTGATTGGGGGGAGCGGCTGAAGCGCCAAACGCTTCTGCAAGGCATATCGGCGTTCAGCGCGCTGTCTAGGGGCGGTTGTCGGGATATGGGGGCGAGCCTAAATCGCTCGCGCAGAGCTACCTGGCAAGCACAGGATCAGAGCGCATGCCTGCGGCTTCGCTTCTTAGTTCAGGGCTGGATAGGACGATGCATTCGCCTTCCATTGTTACGTCGTAGCGTTCAGAAAACACATCGTATATCTTCTGAGCGATATTTAGGGCTTCCGCTCTGCTTTCAACAAGGGGAAGCGCTCTGATTTCGTCAACGGAAATGCGGCCGCTGTCGATCAACAGCATAGCCGCCAATCGCAGGTTGAAGTTGCGCAATTCTGTCATGTCTGCCCCTCTCAATTGCCAATCAGTTCGGCAGTTTGCCGCTGCCTTGCGTTACTCATCCAGCAGTATATCCCGTAGCTCCGGCGGCAAGTCGCTTATCCGATTCTTCATTTCTTCGCGGCGGCGCTCTTCCTCTAACCTTTGCTTTTCACGCAAAAGATTGTGTATCTTCCAAGCGTCGGGCCGGTACGCCTCATGAATTTCATTGACCGCCAAACCAATGGTTCGGGCTTCCTCAATGTTGATGCAAAACCCATGGTCCGCATAGCCTTCAGTGAGCCGTTCGGCAACTTTTGCAACCTCTGACGGGTTGTCCTTCAACATTCCCGAGGTCAGCAACTTTTCCATATACTGCTTGGAAAGTTCCAGAGACTTCTTGAAACTTCCCAAAGTCAACGGATACTGAAGGCGTTGCATCAATCCTTCCGCTAGTTCTTTGTGTCCATTGTGATACTCATTCCTGATGAGTTCCAATGTGGATTCGATGTGAAGCGGCGAAAATTGTTCTCTGCGCCCTTCGAATCGATTCGTAGCGGTGATTTGCGGATCTAGCGGACCCAGTTCCGCGACGGGGGACATCAAGATTTCATTCCCAGAACACGCCAACAGGGTAGCCGCGCTTTTAGCCCATCTCGGGATTATGAATCTCAGCCCCTTGTCGCCGTATTTTCTGAGAAGATGCGCTAGATTGTAAGCAGCGTCTATGTCGCCGCCGCTTGACTCTAGTATGACGACCAATTCTATACCCGGCGGTCTGAAACTGAAGCGGTCTTGCAATCTACCGTACACTGAATCTACGCTAGACTGCAAGAGATCTCCGGCAAGCAAAAAGCAGGCGGCATCTTCTCCCAGCTTCTTGCCTATGGCGTCAACACAGCCGTCTATTTCCTTTTCCACATCGGATAAGGTTTTTATTTGCTCTTCAGAAACCATTATGGTTGCCTATGGTTCAGGATTAGTTTGGAATATGTATCTATAATAATACATTACGCTGATTTAGTAAATATCGTTAGTTTGCGCTAATTGATCCTAATCGCTAGAATTGAATTCGCCGATGTATAATATATCCATTCATGCCCAAGTATCCCGATAAGGACGCCCCCACCCGCCATGACCCACCCAAACCAATACGATGCCAATCCCCACATCCCACACGACGCCGATGCCCCCGAACCGCTGCCGCAGCAGGACGCCCTCTGGCGAGCGCCGGCGCGCTTCGGCAACGTCCCGGTGGACGCCGAACCCAAAGGCTGGGACAGACGCCAGCGCTTCGAGAAGCACTATCCACGCGTCGACCTGCCCACCCAAATCACCGAGCGCGTATCCCTCGGCAGGCGGGACGCGCACGAACCTAACCGCCTCATCTGGGGCGACAACCTGCATATCCTGCGCCAAATCCCCAGCAACTCCGTCGACCTCATCTACATCGACCCGCCTTTCTTCTCCGGCAGGCAGTACAATGTGATATGGGGCGACAACAACGAACTGCGCTCGTTCAACGACATCTGGGAAGGCGGACTGGACGGCTATCTCATATGGCTCAACGCCCGCCTCTACGAAATGAAGCGCATTCTCAAATCCACCGGCTCCATCTATGTCCACTGCGATTGGCATGCCAGCCACTACATCAAAGTGGAGATGGACAAGATCTTTGGATACGATAACCTTCGAAATGAGGTTATCTGGGCCTACCAACGTTGGACAGGCGGCACATCACACTTTCAGAGGATGCACGACGTACTATTGTTTTATTCTAAATCAGCCAACTACACATTCAATAGACAGTATGAAGCATATAGTAATAAGTCCAAGCATAAGGGAAGGCGTTTCTCGAAGGTAGATAGTACAGGCAACCTAACGCAAACTTATACCGATGATACGTCAAGGCAAAAATCTATGCGCGATGTCTGGGACGTATCTTATCTGAATTCTCAAGCGAAAGAACGCATCGGATACCCTACACAAAAACCGATGGAGTTGCTCGAACGCATCACCAAAGCGTCGTCGAATGAGGGCGATATGGTGCTAGACGCATTTGTCGGCGGCGGCACAGCTGCCGAAGCGGCTATGAGATTGCAACGGCGCTTCATCTGCATTGACCAGTCGCGCGTCGCGATCGCGGTTACCGCCGAGCGGCTGAAGCGTGCGGCGGTCGCGCAGGAACTGACGGATAGTTACCCCGATTTCACCGTGGAGCAGTGGGGCATCTACGAAGCCGAGCGGCTGTCCGCGATGCCCGCCGACCAGTTCCGCGAGTTCGCGCTCAAGGCATACGGCGCGACCCGCAGCGCTACTGACGATGACGGCAAGTTCATTCACGGCTGGCGCAATCAGTTCCCCATCTGGGTTGGCGAACCCGCATTGGATTCGCAGGCAACCGCCGCGGATGTGCGCGAGTTCGCCAACGCCGTCCGCCGCACGGCGCGGTATCAGCAGGCGAACCTGCGCGACGGCATAATGCTGGCGTGGGGCTTTCGCGCTGACGCCGTTGCTGCCGCCGATGAGTTGCGCCGCCGCGAAAAGGTGGATGTCAACTTCATTCGCCTCAAGCGGATACGCATCGGGGACGCCCAATTCCGCGAGCATATCATCGGCCGCTCCACCGACCGCGCCGACTACAGCGAGTTCCTCACATTCATTCAACCGCCCGTAGTCGAGGTGGCGCACCGCGCCAACGGCGGCCGCGCCGTAACCTTCGACGCCGGCGACTCCGTGGTGGTCAACTCCGACGCCGAAATAATCAATGTGCAGTGGGACTTTGACTATAACGGCGCGCGTTTCACGGCGGCGCAGGGCTACACATTCCAAAAGGGCAGGGGCAGCAACAAGAAGCCGCAGCTTCGGGTAACGCACAAGTTCAACCGCGCGGGCAAGTTCCGCGTCGCCTGCCGCGTGCAGGACAGCCGCGGCGGCGAATGCATGTGGACGGGCGAAGTGGAGGCGCGCTAGATGTTCAACGAATTCAGCCAATACGAAGACGAATTTCAGCAGTGGGTCAGAGACGGCTATCCCGAAGCCAAGCCCGAAACGCTGGACTACATACGCCATCTGAGCGACCCTGCGGACGACCGAATGCCGCGCGAAGGGACGCTGTGGCGGCATCAGTGGGATTCGTTTCTGCGCGTCATATACGCCCACGAAATCAGTCGCGCTGAGCTGGCGCAGCCCAACGGCGTGCTGCTGAATGTGGTAACCGGCGGCGGCAAGACCGCCATCATAGCGGCGCTCATAGTTTGGCTGCGCCTCGCCCACAATGTCCAAAAGTTCGTGATGCTCTGCCCCAACCTCATCGTGCGCGACCGCCTGGAAGACGATTTTGAGAACGGCAAGGTGTTCACCGACCGCCGTCTCATACCCGAAGGCTCCGTGGTTACGAAAGACGATTTCGCGCTGACCACGCTCGGCAGCGACCACCCTAGCGGTTGGGCGAACCTGCTGGGCGCATCCGTCATCTTGGGCAACATCCACCAGTTCTACGGCAGCAGCGCCGCCGGGCAGCGCAACCTGTCCGGCCTAATGAACGGCCCCGAATTCGCGCTGTTCAACGATGAGGCGCACAACTCGCCCGCGCCCGAATGGGATGCAACGCTCGCAAAGATGCGCCCCAAGATAGCGCTGCGCGTGGACACCACCGCCACGCCCGACCGCGCCGACGGCAAATCCCCCGAAAGCGGCATGATCTACGAATACCTGATTCAGGACGCGTTAGCCGACAGACTGGTCAAAACGCCCGTAGTCTATCAGCCCAACATAGAGACCGTGCAGCTCACCTACACCGACGGGCGCACGGGCGAGACGCGCTCCGTTGAGGAGATAGACTGGTCCGAAGTGGACAGACTTGGGCTAAACGCAACGCAGTGGGTAACCGACGACAAGCCGATGCAGCAGCAGATGGCTATCGCATTGCAGCGCCTCAAAGAGCAGGAGCGCCGCGCCAAAAGCCGCTATCAGCCGATACTATTCGTGGTCTCCGTCTGCAAACTGGACGCAGAGCGCGCCAAAAGGACGCTCGAGTCCCACTTCAACATCAAGACGCTGCTGGTAACCGAAGACAGCTCGGACACTGAACGCCGCCAGGCAACCGAGTTGGGGAGCGCAAGGCGCAGCGGCAGCCCGTACAAAGCGGTGGTCAGCGTTATGATGCTGCGCGAAGGCTGGGACGTCCCCGAAGTGGGCGTCATCCTGCTGCTGCGCAAGTTCGGCAGCAACGTCTATGGACAGCAGGTCATCGGCCGCGGGCTGCGCCGCGTGCGAACCCGCGGCGTCGGCGCAGACGAACCGCAAATCTGCGCCGTCGTCGACCATCCCAAGCTGGAACACCAATGGTTGTGGAACATATTCAGCAGCAAGGTGCGAACCGACGTCGGCATAGACGATATGTTTGACGAAGAGGAAGACCTGCCCGAACCGCCGCCCAAACAGGAACGGGACAAGCCTCACAACAACATCGACATCCCGGATCCCATCGATGACGATGAAGGCGAATTCGTAGTCGATATATCCGAACCCGAGGACGAACCGCTCAAGAACTGGCGCGAGATACTCGAAGGCATTGCGTATCGGACGGAAACCGTCGCCATAACCGACCAGACCATAACCGGCGTCGAGCGCCGCGAACTCACCGGCGAAGGCTGGCTCACGCTGGAGTCCGCCCCGCAAGACGCCGCCCACGCCGTCAGCATCCCAACCGATCCCGACGAACTAGCCGACGCCGTCAAAGACGCGCTTATGGCGATGTCCGAAAGCCTGCTGGAGCGCGCCGGCCACACCGCGCACTTCAAAGGCAAAATCTACGCCATCCTGCTGAACCACGTCCGCGTCAAGTTCCTAGACGGCGCATCGCTTGGGCTCGCCGACGTTCCGCGCTTGGAGTACGCCTGGCGAATGCTGCCGGCCGTCGAAAGCCAAATCGCCGCCACGCCCGGCCTAGTTCAAGGGATGGTGAAGCATGGCGATAAGTAAGCGCGGCATATACGAAGCGCCCCAAAAGAGTCCGTGGAGTTTCGAGCGCTACGACAGCGATCTTGAGCGCCGAATGATGGCGAAGCTGGAGGCGGACGGCGAGGTAGCCAAGTGGCAGAAGCGGCACGGCATATCGATACGCTGGATCGACGCGCGCGGCCGCGAATGCAACTACCGTCCCGACTTTCTAGTGGAATACGCCGACGGGCGCAAGGCGCTAATCGAAGTCAAGAACCCCGCCATGATGGATTCGCCGTCAGTGCGACGAAAGCGCAGCGCCGCCGAAGAGTGGTGCCGCAAACGCCGCATGCGCTACGAACTGACCACGGTCCCAGGCTGAACGCCAAAACCGCAACCTGCGTACCACGCGCAAAGATGTGCTCGCAGACGCCGCCGTCAAAGCCGTCTTGGCCCGCATAGACGGCCTAGTGCGCCAAATGCTGCCTGACTACTGTTCGTAGAAAGCGCAGATTGCGCGCGCCCAACTGCCCTTTGCGCCCTAGCGCCCCTTGCGTTCAACCCCATCCCAGGTCGACACCCGCTCGCCCACGCATCCCGCGCGCGCTACCCGAACAGCGCCGCTATCCGCTCCCCCACGATGCGCTCTTCGCCTTCGTTTAGCCCGAACACATGGATGGTTATGCAGTCTTCCCAGTCGCGCACGCGCGTCCATATCGGCGGATCGCCCGCCTTTAGGCGCTCTACCACATCCGCCGACGTCATACCGGTTACCGCCGCGTCCACGCGCAGATCCAAGCCAAACGGCTGATGCCCGATGATGTTGTCCAGCATCGCGGCGCTTACGCCCTCGATTCCCGCGACGGCGTTGATGATAACCTGCGTGCGGCGTTCCGTTTCGGCGAGGCGCTCTTCGTGGTTCATCGTCATCCAGCGCCGCGTAGCCGCAACCGCGCCAATCATCTCTTGGCGGTCGATCTTCTGCGGCCTGCCGATGCCCCGCACGCGCCTGCCCTCATACGACGCAAACGCCTGCAGTCCGAGCTTGTGGATCATATCCTGCGTTCCCAGCGCAAGCCCAACCGATTGCGGCGCGCCCATGTACTTGGCGGCGATGCACTGAAAGTCCGCGCCCATCCGCACATACTTGCCGAAGTTCTCCAAGGGGTATATCTGCCCCGCCGCGTCCACCGTAACCGGCACGCCGCGCGCGTGCGCTATCTCGATGGTGTCTTCGAGCGATAGCGCATTGGCGTCGGGGGACTGCTCCACGGCGTAGTAGTGTACGCCCGCCGTGTTCGGCCCAATGGCGTCTTCAAGGTCTTGGCGCGTGGTGCGCTCATCGGAGCCGAAGTCCACCAGTTTGGCGCCCGCAAGCTCCAAGCAGCGGTCATACCAGTAATGCTGCGTATAGCGCTGGCGGCGCTGTATCAGGATTTCGTTCTTCATCCCCGCCGTGTTCGGCAGCTGCTGTATCTTGTCGTCGTCGTCCCCCGCCATAAGCGCCGCCGTGGCGAGCGTCAGCGCGGAGCCGGCGCCCGATGTGATGTACGCCGCCGGCACATCAACCATATCAGCGATTGCCTGCCCCGCCCGTTCCTGCAAGTCCATCAGCGGGATATACGCCGCGTCCGCCATCTCCATTGCGGCGCGCACTTCAGGCGCGGGCGTTGAGCCGCCCAGCATCGTTACGCTGCCGATAGCGTTTATCACCGGCGTAGCGCCCAGCTCCTTGTAAATCTCAGCCCAATCGGAATTAGCCATATCTATCACTCCTCAGTATCCCGTTTCGCGATCCGCTACCACATACTCACTCTCATGTATTCTCAAAGTTAAGTGGTATTGAGTTTGAGCTTGCTGCAGAATACCTGCGCAAGTAGATTCACCGGCATCTCCACGGTCTTTGCGTATCCTTTTGTGCGCCTTGCCAACTTGTTCAACTTGCCGCGCGGAATAGAGTGCCGTCCATCGTCCCAGTTCACCACCTCGTACTTCCCAATCACATGCTTGCGACTAGCAGCGCCTCGTACACTCCGTAAGCGTCTATCTCGCAACGCTCCGCATCCGGCAGCCACACGTCCGCTTGTGTGTCCGTCTTTGGGAATATGAACGCCCGCCTACTCGCCCACGCCGGGCGTCCAATCGTATATCTTGGCGAGCGATCCGCCCATAAGCGCAGCGCGCTCGGCGTCCGAAAGCGCGTCGGCGACACGAAACGCCTCTACGCCCTGTTCGTAGGTCAGCAGCTTCACCGCGCGCGTCCAATCGGTGCCCCACATGCAGCGCTCAAAGCCGTATGCCGCGAATATCCTGCTCAGCGGCCGCCAGATGTCCGCATACGGGAACGGCTCATGCGATAGCGTGCATGCGCCAGAAATCTTGATGGCGACGTTGTCCAGCGCCGCAAGCGCAATCACGCTATCCAAGTCGGCGAACGGCTGCGGCGGCGCGGGCGGCTCAAAGGGCTGAGCCAAGCCCAAATGGTCAATCACCACGCGCGCATTCGGATTGCGGCGCGCAAGCTCGCCCAAAAGAGGCAAGCTGCCCGAACACATAACATTCACCGGAACGCCCGCTTGAGCGGCGGCGGCGAATATGCCGTTTAGCCCGGGGTGGTCTGCCGCATATTCCTGCCCCGCAAGCATTATGCGGACGCCCACCACGCCGGGCGTAGCAGTCCACTCGGCGACGTCGGCGGCGATAGTTTCGGATTGCGGATCGAACGGTCTGATAAGCCCGAACCGATGCGGGTATTTGGCGTGAACTTGGAGGGCGTAACTAGCGTCGTAGCGATACAGCGAAAACGGCGAAACCAGCAGTGCGCCATCCACGCCGACCGCGTCCATCGCCGCAACCATATCGTCGCCGGTTACCTCGTCGGGTCCCGTCAAGAACCCCGCCCAAGGCCGCCCGGGGTGGTTTCGCTCAAAGGCATGCACTTGGCAATCAATTGTTGGGATGCGTTCCGCCATCGTCTTGCTCCTTTTCGCTATGGGGACATCGTTCAGGCTATCGTTCATACGGGGCTATTGTTAGCGTTTTCGGCAATGTAGCGCAAGTTAGGATACGCCGCGTCAAGGTTGGGGACTGATGCGGCAGCTTGTATTCGTTAGCCGCCGCCCAAGCGTCCGATAATGCCAGTAACGTCGGGCATCCCCGATGCCGAATGCCGCCGCCGCTGTTGCGTCTATGCGCCGCTCAGTTGCGTTACTCTGCGTATTTCGGTCTGAAAATCCCGAATGAGCTTGTGTAGCCGTGCAGGAATGTAGCATCCCCAACCTGGCCTATTTCGCCGTTGCAGAAGAAGCCAGTCAGCGGCAAGCCACCCACCATTTCGCCGAACATATCGGTGTCGTGGTCGGGGCGGCCGTACAAATACGAACCGCGCCCAAGACACTGAAACAGCAGCGCGCCGGCGGGCATTGCGCTCAACCCGGATGCGTACTGCTCCAGCATCGCGCTCAAATCCTGCGACGAAGTCTCTGCGTCGCGCAGGTGGAACTGCACGGTTTGTCCCTCTTTCAGCATTTCGCCCACCGCAAGCGCCCCCCGCT
Organism: Dehalococcoidia bacterium; assembly: GCA_965204605.1. Lineage (GTDB taxonomy): Bacteria > Chloroflexota > Dehalococcoidia > Lucifugimonadales > JADFKI01 > Bin90. Next base: position 1,484,227 of record OZ241999.1, on the reverse strand, counting down.
GCGCGTCTATGCCGATGATGTTGCGTATCAGAAAATCGCCTAGCTGCGGCAGTTCGTTGAGCTCATCCATCACCACGCCCAAGAAGAGCGAGTGCTGCGCCAGTTCACGGTCGCGGTCGTCCAATCTCAGGAATATCTCTTTCAGTATCTCGAACGGCGTGCGTCCGTCAACCTCAAGCAGAATGTTGCGGCGGCAGGCGGTTATGTGCATCGTGTCCCCGATGGGGCGGCAACCCTGCGCCACCACGGTGTCAATCTCCACATTGCCCGCAAACGCCAAGCCCACCACGCCGCTTGTATAGACATTGCCGTCCAGATACAGCGCATTGCCGCCGGGCTGCTGCGCCCCGCTCGCAAGCCCGCCTATCTTGACGCTGTACGGAAAGGCGTAGTCAAGCCCCATCAGAAGCTGCTCGCCCTGCACGCTGAACGGATCCGCCAGCAGCAGAAAATGCGCCTCTTCGCCGATTGGCGTGCCGGTCAGCGCGCTCCACTCGTCGGGCGGCGCGTCGCCGTCGGGCAAGCCTTCGTCGCCGATATGAAACGGCGTGAGACTAACGCCCGGCATATGCGCCGCCGTGAGCGCGAATCCGCGACGGTTCTCTACTTCGGTGGATGCGCCTATGACGCCGCCGCCGCTGCAGCCCACAAGCAGCGCGTCCCCGAAGCGCTCCGCCGCAAGCGCAGGCAACGCCCCGTACTCCGCCGAATAGTGCGGCGATACAAACGCGGCTATCAGATGCGCCTCCAACCCGCCGAGTTCGCCCAAAACCTTGTCCGCGCACTCCGCAAACGCATCCGTCAGCGTTTCGCGCTCCGATACCGCTGAACTCCACTTCATAGCGCACCCTCCGCCGACGGATGTAACCGCCGCTCTCTCATACTCAAACGCAGCGCCTATGCTGACGCTTATTGACGCTATTCTATCAGACTATCGCAAATCTAACTTGCGGCGCGCAGAACGGGCGCTATTATAATGCGGCGGCGTTTAGCATAATCCCAAGCCAAATTTAGACATTCTCAACACATGCAGGCAATCGCGCGAATTCCGCGCCCGCGCGGGTTGCATATCATCTCACAATGGTATAAGATTGCCCGCAAGCTTGCGCTTTGCGCAACATATCGATATACGCCAATGCTTTGCGTCAAAGCCTTCAACACTAGCGAATGGAGCAACAACATGCCGAACATAAGATTTACCCCCCCCCCCCCCCCCAGAATATGAGTTCTAAATCCGTACTATACTTCATAACCGCGTTTTCTGCGGCGGCGTTGTTGCTGTTCGTCCTGCTGACGATCTCCGACGACGCAAGCGCGCAGCAGGCAACCGCCGCCACATCTACGCCCACTCCCGCGGCATCGACGCCCGATCCCGACTTCCGGCCCAAACGCGCGAAGCGCACGCCACCGCTGGGCAACCTGGATTCGATGCTTTCGCAGCTGGCGTCGAGCGTTCAAGGCGGCTACTCCACGGCGCACGACGCGGCGTCCCAAGCGCCGATGCACGCCGCCGATTCGGTTGCGGTTACTTTCTATCTCAACGGCGATACCGCCCCACTGCTGGCGTTCCTGCGCGCCAACGGCGGCGATCCGCGCAACATCGGCGCCGACTATGTCGAGGCGTATGTGCCGGTGGCGCTACTGGCAGAAGCGTCAGAGCAGCCGAATGTTGTGCGCGTCCAGGCAATTGTTTCGCCGCAGCCGACAGGCAAGGGCGCCGTTATAAGCCAAGGCGTAACCTCGCACGCCGCAAACACTTGGCACACCGCCGGCTATACTGGACGGAACGTCAAGGTGGGCGTGATAGACCGCGGCTTTGAAGGCTTTAGCGCGCTGATGGGAAGCGAATTGCCTGCCAATGTAACGGCGCGCTGCTATACGGACATCGGCGTGTTCACCTCAAATCTTGCGGACTGCGAAAAAGATAGTGCGGTGGTATCCAATAGGAGGCATGGCACGGCGGTATCCGAAACGCTTCTTGATATAGCCCCGGATGCGACGCTCTACATTGCCAATTTCAGATCATCTGCCGATCTGAAATCCACGGTTGACTGGATGGTCACGCAGGGTGTAGATGTCATCAATCACACGGGAAGCTGGATTTGGGACGGTCCCGGGGATGGCACATCGCCCTATTCCAACAGCCCGCTCAAGAGCGTGGACGCGGCAGTTACCAGCGGCGCGATGTGGGCTAATTCTGCGGGAAACGCCGCCAGTGAAACCTGGTTCGGCGCATTCTCAGATCCGGATTTTGATAGATGGATGAACTTTGTAGGCGCTGACGAAGCCAACGAAGTTCGTCTTGAGGCTGGACAGCCGTTTCAGGCGCAACTTCGCTGGAACGATAGCTGGTCTGCGGCCAATATAGACCTCGATTTGATTTTGTATGATAGCGACGGTAATGAAGTCGCCGCGAGTGATAACTACCAACAAGGCAGACTCGGACAGACCCCTCATGAATGGGTTATCTACACACCCACGCGAAGCGGATTGTACGAGCTTTCAGTGCAGCGTTTTAGCGTGGGAAGTACCGTTCCGAGTTGGGTGCAGCTACATTCTCGCACAGGCCAAGATCTGGATTCATACACACAAGGACACGGCATCCTCAATCCTGCCGAAAGCGCCAATCCTGGCATGCTCGCCGTGGGCGCGGCGCATTACTGGGATGTGAACACAATAGCGTCTTACAGCAGCCGCGGTCCCACGCCCGACGATAGAATAAAGCCCGACATCGTAGGGGCTGATTGCGCCGCAACCTCTACTCACGGCACAGGGAACACGCTTACAAGCGGGCAGCGCTATTGGTTTTGTGGCACAAGCCAGTCGTCCCCGCACATAGCGGGGCTTGCGGCGCTGGTCAAGCAGCGCTTCCCCGAATACACGCCGGCGCAGATTGCGAACTATCTCAAGATCAACGCTGAGGCGCGCGGCGCAGTCCCCAACAACGATTGGGGCCACGGCTTCGCCAAGCTTCCCGCCCCGACGGACGGCGAAACTTCGCCGCAGCCTACGCCCACAGGAACGCCGGCCACGCCTTCGCCTACCCCTTCGAGTACGCCGGTTGGAGGCGCGACGCCGGTGGGCGGCGGCGGCTTCACTCAGATAAGCAGCGGCGCCAATCACGCCTGCGGACTGCGCGCCAACGGCTCGATCGCCTGTTGGGGCTCCAATGTATTCGGGCAGGCAACGCCGCCAACCACCGGCGTATTCACATCGATAAGCAGCGGCGACGCGCACACCTGCGCGCTGCGAAACGACGGCGCAGTGGTGTGCTGGGGCAGCATAAACAACACATTCACGCAATAGACTTTCCGTCGATTCGATATGCTCAGGATGACGTCCACCGAGGCAATCGCAGTCAGCGCTTTCGTTGACTGCGATTGCTGCCTTTGCCAAGCCTAACTCTGCCGCGAAAATTGTTGACACGGCGGCGGCGCATTCGCTAACCTTATTTATAGCAACATTAACAAAACTTGTTCAAAGGCTAAGACGGAGACGAGTACGAGGCGCTATCCGGCACAGCGAGTCCGACGCGGCGGCGGCTTTACGCCAATACGCCGCAATGGTGAGAGCGGACGCCTAGGATGCCCTGCGGAAAATCCCTCCTGAGCCGCGCACCGAAAGATTTTAGCCCGCAGACGGCAACGCATCGGCGCAAAGCGATGCGCCCGGTTGCCATCGGCGGCGGCAAGTAGGCTGCGACGGATTCGCCCATCGTTACCAGGGCGGGGGTGTGAACACGCACTCCGATGAGCGCTCCGGCCACTGCGCCGGGGAATGCAGGGTGGTACCGCGGATCCCGTCCGGTTGTCTCTTTCGCAGCGACTGAACGCCCGTCCCTACACGATTGGGGGCGGGCGTTTTTTATTGGCGTATAGAGCGTATCCCGACGGCAAGCATCGGCGAGCAACCGCCCGAATGCGAAGCGCATACAACACGATTCACAAACTCACGGACGCAAGGAGCATACACACGGATGTCTAATGTAGCAATCTATGACACCACGCTGCGGGACGGCGCGCAAGGCGAAGGCATATCGCTGTCGGTGGAAGACAAGCTCGCCATCTGCCGCAAGCTAGACGATTTGGGCGTACACTACATCGAGGGCGGCTGGCCCGGATCCAACCCGCGCGATGCCGAGTTCTTTGAGCGCGCCAAGTCGCTGACGCTCGCCAACGCCACGCTGACCGCATTCGGCAGCACGCGCCGCGCCAACATCAACTCCGCCCAAGACGCCAACCTCGCCGCCCTGCTTGACGCCGAAACCCCGGTGGTTACGCTTGTGGGCAAGAGCTGGGATCTGCATGTTACGCGCGTGCTTGAGACGTCGCTGGAAGAGAACCTCGCCATGATTTCCGATTCGGTGGCGTTTCTGGTTGAGCGCGGCAGGCGGGTGTTCTTTGACGCCGAGCACTTCTTCGACGGCTACAAGGCAAACGCCGAGTATGCGCTCCAAGCGGTGAACGCCGCCGCGCTTGCGGGCGCCGAGTGCGTGGTTCTGTGCGATACCAACGGCGGCGCGCTGCCCGACGAAATCGCCGCAATCGTCGCCCAAGTACGCCGCAATGCCGATGTAGCGCTTGGCATCCATACGCACAACGATGCCGATATGGCGGTGGCGGGCGCAATAGCGGCGGTGCGCGCCGGCTGTTCGCAGGTACAAGGCACGATGAACGGCTACGGCGAGCGCTGCGGCAACGCCAACCTGGTGTCCGTCATCGCCAACCTCAAGCTGAAGATGGCTATCGACTGCATCTCGGATACGCAGCTTGCGGCGCTGACCGAAACCAGCCGCTATGTGGCCGAAGTCGCCAATATGCCGCCGCTCGCCTCGCAGCCGTATGTTGGCGGCAGCGCATTCGCGCACAAGGGCGGGCTGCACGCGGCGGCGGTGTCCAAAGTGGAGCATAGCTACCAGCACATACCGCCGCAGCATATCGGCAACGGCAACCGCGTGCTGGTGTCCGATCTGTCCGGCAGAGGCAACATACTTTGGAAGGCGCGCGAAATGTGTCCCGACGTGGCGCTGTCCCAGACGCAGGCGCGCCAACTGCTGGAGCGCATAAAGCATTTGGAAAGCCAAGGCTTTCAGTACGAAGGCGCAGAGGCGTCGTTTGAGTTGCTTGTTCGGCGTATGCAGGACGGATACGCCCCGCCGTTTGCGCTGGTGGACTTCGTGTCCATCGTAGAGAAGCGCTCCCACGCCTACGCTCAAAGCGGCAACGGCGGCGGCAATCACAGCAGCAACGGCGCAAGCGGCGACGGCGAAGCGCCCGATATATGCTCCCAGGTGATGCTCAAAGTAAACGTGGGCGGCGAAATGATGCACACCGCGGCTGAAGGCAACGGCCCCGTCAACGCGCTCGACCACGCCCTCCGCAAGGCGCTGGAACAGTTCTACCCCGATATGCGCGCCGTCCGCCTGCTTGATTACAAGGTGCGCGTGGTGGATCATGAACACGGCACGGGATCAGTGGTGCGCGTGCTGATCGAGTCCACCGACGGGCGCGGCGTATGGCGCACGGTGGGTTCGTCGGAGAACATCATCGAGGCAAGCTGGCTCGCGCTCGCCGACAGCCTCGAGTACTGGCTCGCGCATCGAGACGCCGCCGTTCCCCAACCGGCCACCGCAATCGCGCGCTGACGGATGTCCCGGCAACGCATGCACGCCAAGTAACGCATCCGTTGTATCTCGCCGCCCGTTGCGCCCCTAAGCAATGCGGCTTATACTGCGTACAAGGCCAACGCATGCGCGCCGATACACGCCCGCGATATACGCTTGTACGCCAAGGGGAGGTTTTCGCTATGGAACTCGGCTACTTTACGATGCCGCTGCATCCGCCCGGCTCCGATGTGGCGCAGACATTGGACGACGACTTGGAGCAGCTTGTGGCGCTGGATGCGCTCGGATACTCCGAAGCGTGGATAGGCGAACACTTCACATCCGTATGGGAAAACATCCCCGCGCCCGATCTGTTCATCGCAATGGCGCTGGGCAGGACGCAGAACATACGGCTTGGCACCGGCGTTACCTGCATGCCCAATCACAACCCGTTCATGATAGCGCACCGCATAGCGCAGCTTGACCAGATGGCGCAGGGGCGCTTTATGTGGGGCGTAGGCTCCGGCGGATTCGTGGGCGATTTCACGGTGTTCGGCTTCGACCCCGAATCGGGCGAACATCGCGGCATGGCGCGCGACGCCGTGGAGGTCATCCTGAAGATATGGAACGATCCCAAGCCGGGCGTCTATGAGCATAAGTTTTGGCGCTTCACCATACCGGAGCCTGTGGAAGAGGTAGGGCTTGCCTTCCACCTGAAGCCGTATCAGTTGCCGCATCCGCCCATCGGCGTTGCGGGCGTATCGCCCAAGTCCGAAACGCTGTTTCTGGCGGGCGAGCGCGGCTGGATTCCGATGAGCATCAACCTTGTCCCCGTACATCAGCTTGCCACGCACTGGGACGCCGTGAGCGAAGGGGCGGCGCGCACCGGCCGCACGCCCGACCGCGCTGAATGGCGCATAGCTCGCGAAGTCTATGTAGCGGACACCACCGAACAGGCGCGCAAAGATATGCTGGAAGGCGTATTCGCGCGCGACTTCAACAACTACTTCAAGCCGCTGCTGTCTCACATGGGGCAGCTCGGACTGATGAAGCAAGACCCCGATATGCCCGACGCCGATGTAACCGCCGAATACCTGCTAGACAACATTTGGATAGTGGGTAGTCCCGACGATGTCGCCGCTAAGATACGCGATATGTATGAGCGGGTGGGCGGCTTCGGCACGCTGCTTGCGATGGGACACGAATGGCAGCCGCGCGGCAAGTGGCTCAAGTCCATGACGATGCTCAAAGAGGATGTGCTGCCCCAACTGGCGGATCTGGATTAGCCGCCGGCAATCGGTCATAAGCCGTCGGTGGGCAGCATCAGCGGCGGTTATCTCAATGGCATAGGCACATCCCCATAGCCCACAGATAAGCGAAATGCGAAACGAAGGGACACTATGAAACCCGGCGAACTCGTTGCGGCGCGTATGAGCGGCGGCATTGCCGTCGCTAGGGTGGTGGAAGTGGACGCATCGCGCGTCCGCGTCGCCGTGCGCCGCAAGCGCGAAGCGCGCCTGCCGGCGGAGCGCATCATCCTGTCCACCCAAATCATCGTATCGGATGAAGAGGAACTGGCGGCATTCCGCGAGCGCGCCGAACTGCTCGCCGCCGATATGGACCTCGCAGATCTATGGGAAGTGGTGTGCGACGAACAGACGGCGTTCACGCCGGACGACCTCGCCGATCTCTACTGGGGATCAGACGCGGACGCGGCGCAGCGGGTTGCGCTGCTTATCTGCGTGGACAAGGACGATCTGCATTTCGAGAGCGGCAAATCGGGCTACACGCCGCGCGCGCCTGAAGCGGTCGAAGAGACACTCGCCCGCCGCCGCCGACGCGCCCAAAACGCCGCCGATGCCGATGCGCTTGCCGCCGCGCTGACCGACGGCAGCCTGCCGCCCGCGCTCACGCCGCACCAACAAATGCTGATGGAAAGCGTCCGCGACTACGCCGTTTTCGGGGACGACTATACCCGCAGCGCCACGGTCAAGGCGCTGCTCAACAAGATGGAGCGCAAGATGGGCAACCTGCAGCGGCTCGCCTTTGAGACGCTGGTTGCCATCGGCGAGTTTGCGCCCGACGAGCCGCTGGAACTTAGGCGCGAAAGCATCGCAGAGGCGTTCAGCGATGAGGCGCTCACCGCCGCCGATGCGATAACCGACGCGGCGCTGCTTGCCGAAACGCATCGGCTTGACCTGACCACAGCGCCTATCGTTACCATCGACGACGCCGGCACGGCCGACAAAGACGACGCGCTATCGCTGGAGCGGACGGACGAATCCCATAACGGCGTCGCCGTCTATCGGCTGGGCATACACATCACGGATGCCGGCGCGCTCATCCCGCCGCAGAGCGCGCTCGACGACGAAGCGAACCGCCGTATGGCGACGCTCTACATCCCCGACGGCGCTATACCGATGCTGCCCAACGCCGTCTCGCACGGCAAGGGCAGTCTTGAAAGCGGCGAACTGCGCGCCGCCCTAAGCCTGCTTGTGCGCCTCACCGCCGACGGCGAAGTCTTGGATTTCGCGGTGAAGCCGTCCGTCATTCGCAGCGAAGCGGCGCTGTCTTACAATGACGCCGATGCTGCAATCGCCGAACCCGCGTGCCCATACAGCACTATGCTCGCCGATCTGCAAACGCTGACGCAGGCGCTGAAGCGGCGGCGCGAAGCAAACGGCGCAGTCAACATAGACAGGCCGGAAATGCAGGTCAAGGTACACTCGCCCGACGATATCGAAGTGCGTGTCATAGAGCGCGCCACGCCCGCGCGCCAAATGGTAGCCGAGTGCATGGTGCTGTGCAATTCGCTGCTGGCGGCGTTCTGCCGCGACAACGCCATCCCCGCGGCGTATCGCTCTCAGCCTGCGCCCGACCTCAGCGACATCGGCGCAGACCTGCCGCCGGGCGTGGATCTTAGCGACGGCCCGCTGCGCTGGCATCTGATGATGCGCCGCTTTGCGCCCGCGGACATCAGCGCCGCCGCCGCCCCGCACAACGGCTTGGGCGTGGCGGCGTACATACAGGCTACCTCGCCGCTGCGCCGATACCCCGATATGGTGATGCAGCGCCAGATAAGCCACTTCCTCAGCGCGGGCGAACCGCTCTATTCCGACGAAGAGATTGCGTCCGTGGCGGCGCGCGCCGATGTTCAGCTCCGCGCGCTCGGCAAGCTGGAGGCGCAGCGCAAACAATACTGGTTCCTCAAATTCCTCAAGCAGTCCATATCCAAAGACGCCGACGCCCCCCATATGGACGCCATAGCGCTGGAAAACCAGCCCCGCCGCTCCGCGCTGCTGGAGCTTGCGGACTACCCGTTCAGGGTCAGGGCGCAGCTCCCCAACGCAATCAACCCCGGCGAGCGGGTCGAGTTGCAGCTCAGCGGCGTCGACCTATGGGCAAGGCGCGCGAGCTTCGTCCACATCCCCACCGCATAGCGCCTGTCCGTCCACATAAGCGCCTTTATCTGATAGAATGCGAATGTATTCTTATTGGCGCAGAGGCGTTGCGCGTAAATACCAATTTTAGGAGCGATACAATGGCAACAATTCAAGAGCGCGTCAGCAGGCTTGAGGGCGCGCAAGAACATACCGCATCCAAAGCCGACATCTCAGAACTCAAAGCCGAAATGCGCGCAATGGAGCTGCGCATCACCCTGCGGCTTGGCGGTCTGATAGTTGCGCTTGCTGGGCTTATTATCGCGATACAGCGATTCCTGTAATTAAGGGACTGCGGGCCGATAGTGTTCACTTTAAGGGGCAAGGTAATGGCAATAATCCAAGAGAGCGTTAGCGAGCCTGGAGGCGCACAAGAGATTGTCGCATCCAAAACCTACATCGCAGAAGCGAAGGATGAACTCAAATTTGCCATCGCTGAATCAACAGACGAACTCAAAGCCGAAATGCGCGCAATGGAACTGCGTATTACATTGTGGCTTGGCGGTCTGATGATTGGCATTGCGGGCGTGATGACCGCGATAATCGTCTTCGAACAGCACTTCCTGCCGTAAGACCCAAGACGACGTTTCCTGCCGTATTTGCGCCCGTGCGCCGCCGCTTTTTGGCGCGCAGGGTCTGCGTTCTTTGCGGCGTTGCCGAACTTGACTATGTTCGTTGAATTCGCTGATAGCCCAAACCGATTAGCCTTGCATGGAGATTGTATGAGATTTTGCATTAGATTGGCGTGCGTCATAGTTTTGCCGCTTGCGCTGCTGTTGGCGGCGTGCGGCGCACAGGACGGCGGCATCCCAGATACGCTCCCGACGGCTACGGCGGCCACAGCTGCAGCAACGGCAACGCCGCATCCCACGCCAACCGCGACCATTGCGCCCACACCCACGCTTACATTGTCCGGTCCGCAGTGGCTGCCGACCGCCCTCCCCAAGCATAATACGCCGCGCCCTGAGCCCACGCCCCGACCTGCGCCGCCGTCTCAACCTGAACCGACAGCTGAACCAAAACTGCAATTTCCACCTCCAACGGAGTCGGATGAGGCGGCAGCCCCGCGCTATCAACATCAAGCGGCGCTGCTTGACGATGGGCGAATCCTAATCAGCGGCGGGTTAAGCGGCGTTGCCAACAACAATGTGGTCGTTCCGATTCCGCTGTTCGATGTTCAGATTTACGATCCCGAGAGCGGCTTGTGGCTTTGGATAGCGCCGCAGGAAGAACAAGCGATTATTGCGATGACCACTACGGTCGGGTTGTCCGACGGCAGATATATGTCCGTTGGGCTTGGGGCAAGTGAAGGCGAATTTGCCGGGGCGGCCAGCATCTTCGATACGGCGACGCAGTCTTGGACGCTGCTGCCCCCGCTTGCGTCAGTTCGTAGCTTTCCGAAAGTGGCGGCGCTTCAGGACGGGCGTGTGCTTGTAACCGGCGGGTTGGATTTTCGCAATCATGAAGCGCCGCTGAAAGAGACTGAGATTTTCGACCCGCGCGCAGAGAAATGGCAATCGGCGTCCGATATGAATGAGGCGTCCGAAAGCCAGGCGATAGTGGCGCTGCAAGACGGCCGCGTAATGGTTGTGAACGGCGGCATTGGCGGCGCAGAGATATACGATCCGATTGCCGATTCGTGGACGCTTACTTCGGACACTGCCGACGGTTGGACGCCCCTAACGCCCGTGGCGGTGACGTTGCCTGACGGCAGGGTATTGGTCGCCGGCGGATGGAGCATCAGCGAGTTTGATGAGATTGACGAATCTAAGCAGATAGCGCAGATATACGATCCCGCCGCAGACGCTTGGGAATCCACCGAACCGTTGAACGAACCGCGGCTGTCCCACACCTTGACGTTGCTGCCCGACGGACGAGTGATCGCAGTGGGCGGTATGGAAGTCGAGTTATTTGAGCCGCTCGACACAACCGAGATATTCGATCCGGCGACCAACGAATGGCTGCCCGGCCCCGATATGGCAGAACCGCGCTACGACCACACCGCAACACTACTGCCGGCCGGCAGGATCTTCCTGTTCGGCGGCATCACGCTGCAGGAAGACATCGGGGAGGTGTATCCCACTTCATCCGCCGAATTCATAACAGCGCCGGCCGGGGATAGATAGATTGGGGCGCTGCGGCGCTGGCTAGATAAGCGCAGTTGGCAGCGCGGGCGCAATATACCGCATCAATCCCGTTAGGATACGCTACAAGCGCGCTATCGTTCCCTGCGCATAGTGTTCAACGCGAAACACGGCGTTGCAGACGCCCAGCGGCCCGTCTGCGAAATATGGGTTGATGTATTCCCAAACCGCCTCGCCTTCAGGCGTAACCTGAAACATTCGCCCGAAAAACCCCTCCGTGATGAGCGTGTTGCCGTTGGACGGCCGCCGCGCCCCGGAATGGGGTCATTAAAGCAAGCGCTGGTCGGGGTGGCCGGGATTGAACCGGCGACCTCTTGCTCCCAAAGCAAGCGCGCTCCCGCTGCGCTACACCCCGACTCGACGGGCATACAAACATTGCCGCTGCCGCATTTGCCGTTGCTTGGAGCGTCAAGCTGGCGGCTGCGGTTGCGCGCGCCCATACAAAGATGATAAGCGGTTGGGCGCGCGTTGACAAGGGAAGGCTGGGATGTATAATCGCAAGCGGCGAGTCAAGCGGGCGGGCTTGGCATATCGTTAGGGTTGCTGAAATCAAGCGAAGTCAAGGCGGAGGTGCTGTTATGGCTAGACGATTGGGGACGGCGGCGAATGCGGGAAAGACAAGCAATTTCGCGCTCGATCGGCAGGTGGATGAGTTGTGCAGGAATTTCACCGCCTATCTCACGGAATTCAACGACGATCCGCCGTTCACCGATACGCAGGTGTCTTATCACATAACGGCGCTTGACCTGAGAGATAAGCTTGGGGGAGCGGCAAAGAGCATCGATTCGGATGGGTATCTGTATGCGCTGTACTTCACGCTGGAGGCGTGGGGAATGAACAACAAGGGCGCAAAGATGCAGGATTATGACAAGTTCGCCGCATCCATTCGCTCATACAAGGGCGCCATTGCGTCTTTGGAGAGCATCAGCCTTTCGCAGATAGATGCGGACATCGCGCATAGGCTTTGGCGGATAATCCAAGGAATGCAACTCTCTCAAACCCAAAGCCAAACGGTTACGGGCGCAAAGGCGCTCCATCACCTATTGCCGCAACTGCTGCCGCCGATTGACCGCGAATATACGCAGACCTTCTTTCGCTATCATAATCCGCAGTTTCAGTACCATCAGGAAGCCGCCTTCAAGACGATGCTTCCGTATTTCGCGCGGATAGCGCAACAGGTTGACCTGTCGAGTTACGTGGGCAAGGGGCGATGGGCGACGAGCGAATCCAAGCTAATCGACAACGCCATAATCGGGTTTTGCCGACGGCATCTTGGGCTGCACTATAAGTTCAAGAACCGCAAGACGCCGGAGGCTACGGCTCACATCGCGGGATGCCGCTCATGCCAGTCCGTAGCGCGCTCATAGGCATGCGCCACTTGGAATAGCGTAGGCTCTGCGAAACGCCTGCCGATGATCTGCAGGCCGATGGGCAAGCCGTCGTCCGAAAAGCCGCACGGGACTGATATGGCGGGCAATCCCGCAAGCGCCGCCGGGCTGGTGTAGTGCCGCCGTCCCATATCCAGTTTGCCCTGATAGTAGCCGCCCGGTCTGCCGGTGGACGCCGCTATGGTGGGCGCGGCTACGGGGCCGCTGGGCAGGATGAGCGCATCGAATTGTTCCAGCGCCGTCTGCAGTTCGTTGGCGATAAGCGTTCTTGCGCGCTGCGCTTTCAGGTATGCCCATCCGGGTGTCAGCGCCGCCGATTCCAAGCGCGCGCGGGTGCTCCAGTCGTAGTCGTCGCCGCGCGTCTGCAGCCAGTCGTGGTGATACGCCGCGGCGTCCACATCGGCGGTTGCGATGAACACCGCGCCGCTGTGCGCCGATGTGGGCAGAGATATTTCGTCAGCAGTCGCGCCCTGCTCTTCCAGTACGCTCACCACGCGCATAACGGACTGGCGCACTTCGGCGTTCAACCCCTCGAAGTCGAACATCTCCGTGGGCAGGCCGATGCGAAGCCCGCGCACGCCGTCGGACATGGACGCCGCGTAGTCGGGGACGGGCGCGCGGCCGGAAGTGGGGTCGCGCGGGTCGTGTCCCGCAATGGCGTTCAGCATCAGGGCGCAGTCGGCGACGCTGCGCGTCATAGGGCCGACGGTGTCCATAGACCAGCACATCGGCAGGACGCCGTGCCGCGTTACCCTGCCATATGTGGGACGCAATCCCACGATGCCGCAAAAGGCGGCGGGGCCGCGCACGCTGCCGCCGGTGTCGGAGCCGAGCGCGCCGGCGCACAGTCCGCCCGCCGCCGCTACGCCGGAGCCGCTGCTGGAGCCGCCCGCGGTGTGCTGCGTGTCCCACGGATTGCGCGGCGTTCCAAAGGGGTGGTCTATCGTGCCGCCGATGGCAAATTCGCTGAGGTTGAGCTTGCCAAGCAACACAGCGCCCGCCGCATCCAAACGCCGTACAATGGTAGAGTCTTCGTCGGGAACGAAGTCCGCCAGCACTTTTGAACCGCCGGTGGTGGGCGTTCCCTTGGTATAGATGATGTCTTTTATGGCGATGGGTATGCCGTGCAGTGCGCCCTTGTATGCGCCCGCCTGTATATCGGCTTCGGCTTGCCGCGCCTGCGCCAACGCTTGCTCGCCCATAACGCTGATGTATGCGCCAAGCTCATCGTTGAGGCTATCGATGCGATCCAGATACGCCTGCGTTACCTCGACGGGCGAGGCCTCGCCGCCGCGGATCAGGCTTGCGGTTTCGGTGATGGATAGGTAGTGCAGCAGCGCGCTAGTCATCGGCGGCCTCTTGCGGGGAGTCATAGTTTGGCGCAAGCGGCGTAAAGGCGGTAGCCGGCTCTATCGCCGCCAGCGCATCGGCGGGGATTTCCGCCAACGCACTCAGCACAGCGCCCAGGCGCGCGGCTACCAGATCGGCGCGCTGTTCGTCCAGATCGAGGCCAGCAATATGCGCTAGTTGGCGCACTTGGTATTTCTCGAGGGTGGGCATGGGCGTTTCCTTATCTATGGATAGTTATCCTGAAAGTGATTATTTCATCACTTCTATCAATTTGATGTATGTCCATATTAGCGCCAAAGTCGATAGCGCCTTCCAAATCTTCTTTGATGTATTCCAGCGCTATTTCAGCGCGACGCACATCTGTGAACACGCCGACGATATTATAATCTGTGGAGTTTTTGTCACCGCCGGTGACAGCAAATGCGCTCGCGCGGCAATCCGTAGTATCTGAAATATAGTAAGAGAGCGAACAGTCGGTAGATGCGACCATCCACAACGCGCCATCTTTCACTTTGTCGATAGCATAGCGTAGATCGTCGGCTGCCTGCATAAAGCCTCTATCTTCGTCGATAAGTCGATTTATCTTTCGAACAACGTATCGGTCGCCGTCCACATAAAGGTCAGAGTTTTTGAAGAACGCAACCGTTCTGCTGGAACGTCCGTCCAGTATTGTGCGCTCGTGGTGAGTAACGGGCTCAAACCCTATTATCATTAGGTTCTTCGTCATATCGCTGGCGTCAAAGTCACCCTTAATCACCTTATAAGATGCAGGGTTATAATTCCCAGAACGCTCGGTGCGAACTCCCCATATCTGATTGATATGGGATTCGGGACGTAAAGTATCAGCTCTCCAATCCCCGAATTGCGTGTCTATCCGTTGAGCAAGCGCAGTATTTGCCCCGCGCATGGCTTTGACATCGAGCATCGCCACATGAACGGCTTCCCTTAGGATAAACGCACTTGGGTCGTCGGACGCGCAACCCAATGCTGCAAGCGCTGTGAGCGCTATTATCAGGGGGGTAACGATAATTCTACGCGCTTTCAAACGCACAACTGCCTCGCTTTCTGTGTTTGTGTGAAGGTTTATCTATACAGGATGCGGATGATGCTGACGCCGCGCTCTTCGGCGAAAGAGCGTTCCGCGTCGGCGATGTTGGCGGATGCCACGACGGGGATGGTCTCGCTTTCTGTGGCGCTCGACATAATGGCTGCGCGCTCCATTGCGCGGTTGATGGCACCCTCTGCCAGCGTTATGGACGACTCGACGACGGCGTGGTGGTGGTTGTCGTCGGCATAGATTACGACGGCGTCCATGAGTTCGACCATCTGGTCATGTGATATTACGCCGTTGTCGAGGGCGCGCCGAATGAACCCAACTAGAGCAGATTCCTTCTCTTTGTCCTGGAACACACTTCGCGGATTATTTAGATTTGCCACCTCCCAGATGCGGTGGGGCATAATCCGAAAGACTTTAGCTTCGTAGTGGCGTTCACAGGATCTGGCGTATTCGTCTTCTGCATCGCCATTGTCCACGGGGTTCTTCATATCTTCAATTACCCTACGCATCCGGTTTGGCAACGCCCATATCCAAGCCGTCTAATCGTTTGAGAATTGCGATTGGTTTTATAGTTGCCTAGCCGCTTGCCCGTTACCCTATCCCATATTCCAAGTATAATGCAAATTGCGCCTTTTGCAACACTTGCTTGGCTTACGCAACGCAATGCGGCTATCCCATTTGACTATATCGCCGCGCGCCCATACAATTGCGGTTGCCAAAATTGGTGCAATGCAAACCCATACACTACTTGACAACGGATTGGAGGCGCTTGATATGGCTGTTGTGGGTTCGGGCGATTACAGATACGAGCGAGTTACCGAGTGGCCGAATATGCCCAAATACTGGGCTTTCGGGGCGGCGTCCGACGGCGCTGTGAACTCCAAGGACGAGGTGTACATCTTCAGCAGGGGGGCGCATCCGCTGACGATATGGGACACCGACGGCAACTTCATATCGTCGTGGGGGGAAGGCACATTCTCCGCCAACCCGCACGGCATATACATCGCGCCCAACGACAATGTGTGGCTGGTGGACAGGGATTTCCATATCGCCACGGAGTACACGCCCGGCGGCGAGACGCTGCGGACGCTCGGCGAGAAGCTCGCGCCGTCGCCGTCATTCCAAGGGATGCCGTTCAATATGCCGTCCGGGCTCGCCATTGCGCCCGACGGCAACCTGTTCGTGTCCGACGGCTACGGCGGGCATCGCGTCCACAAGTTCAGCCCCGAAGGCGAGCTGCTGCTTTCATGGGGCAAGCAAGGCACGGGGCCCGGCGAGTTCGCGTTGCTGCACAACATCTGGGTGGACGAGCGCGGGCGCGTCATCATCTGCGACCGCGAAAATCACCGCATTCAGATATTCGACGCAGACGGCGGCTTCATCGAGGAATGGACAGACATGGAAAGCCCCGGCGACCTCTGGATTCGCGACGGCGTCGTGTATGTGGTGGAGCAGGGACCGGGAACCGGCGTCAGCATTTGGACGCTGGACGGCGAGCTCATCACGCGTTGGCGCGGCAGAGAGGGCGCCGGCAAGGGCTCGGTCATCGGCGGACACGGCATCTGCGTGGACTCCAAGGGCAGCGTCTATGTAACCGAAATCGGGCAGGGCGAGCGCGTGTCCAAGTTCGAGCGCGTGTAGATGCAGCCCGCCGCCTCTCTGATGCAGAAAGCCTCGCTTGCGCTGCTGAACCTGATAATTCCGGAGCGCTGCGTAGGCTGCGATAGAGAGGGCGAATATCTGTGCGCCGGTTGCGCCGCCGAGCTTCCGGCGTTGCGAAAGCCGTACTGCTTCATATGCGCCAGTCCGGGCGTTCCGCAGCTCTGCTATGGATGCAGACGCGTTGCGCCGGCGTTCGACAGCATACGCGCGCCGTATCTGTATAGCGACGTGGCGCGGCAGATGACGCACGACCTCAAGTATCGCAACATACGCATCGCGGCGCCGTACATGGCGCGCCTGCTCGCCGCATACCTTGAGCGCAACCCCTATCCCGCCGATGCGCTGATTGCGGTGCCGTTGCATCGGTGGCGTGAGCGCGGGCGCGGCTACAATCAATCGGCGCTGATGGCGCGCGAACTCAGTCGGCTGAGCGGCATTCCGTTGCGTGAGGACGCGTTGCGCCGCATTCGCAACACGCCGCCGCAGGTGGGGATGGAATCGCCCGCCGAGCGAATGCGCAACATAGCCGAGGCGTTTGAGTGCGCGGCGGATATGAGCGGGCAGCGCATAATCGTGATTGACGACGTTGCTACCACCGGCAGCACGCTGTCCGCCTGCGCCGATGCGCTCAAGAGCGCGGGCGCGCTATCCGTCTGGGGCATCGCATTCGCGCGCCAAAGTGCCCTTCCTAGCGGCTACCCCGCCGACGGAGATGCGCCGCCGCTGTGGATATGAGGGCGCAAGGGGCTCATAGTTGGGAAGGCAACTTGCGCCCGTTGGTGTGATGGGCGCAAGCGTATAACGCCGTGAGAAAACGGGGTTGCGCTGTGCTACACTGAAACTAGGCTGGATAGATCGTTAACGGATTATACGCTTGCGGAGGTCTGCGGATGATGCTGAAAGGGGCGCTAATTTTATTCGCAATCTGCTTTGTGGTTGCGTGCTGGGTAACGGTGGTTGGGCACCAGTTGGACATTGCCGGCTTTCGCAGCATAGATAGGCTTTCGATTGTCGATCTCATCCTTCCCACCGCCTACCCGATAACCGTTATGTCTTTCGCGATCATAATAGCCGCCCTAGTAACTGCGGTGTTCAAGCGATGAGAGAGCGCTTCAGGATTTTGGGAAGGCAACTTTACGGGTGGATTAGCCCCGTCGCCGGTTATCTGGTAACGGCCTGTTTGGGCGCGTCCGGCATCTTGTTCGCAAGGGCGGTGTCGTCGGGTAATTTTGAAGACTTTAACTTTCGAATGATGCTCGCCAGCGGCGTCTTCTTCCTGGGCGGGTTGTTGCTGCGCCTCTTTTGGGGGCGCGAGGGTGTGGGATAGCGCGGGCAGTATGGGACGCAGTTCTTGGGGATGCGAAAAGTCCGTTAGTGTTGGCGTTGGGGAACTTATGATATAGTGAATTACGCGCTGGTTCGGGATAGGATAACGGAGGTTCTAATATGCAATGAGTCGCGATAATGCTTCTCGGCTTCTTTGCCATTTGCTGGTTAATCATAGCCGGCTATCACATAGATTCCCCCGCATACCAACCTCTGGAGATGCTGGCGCGCGGCCTACAGCGCACACTGGCGCGGCGTTGGCGGCAGTAACTGTGATTACGGTTATATTTTTAGGCAGTGAACGGGACTTTCAAGCACTCTCCGGAGAATATTTCATATTGGTCTAGTGCTTGTTTTTAAGGTTGTGTTGGCAATCATCGCAACCATATAAGTGAGCTCACAATATCGCATACTCGCTCTCAAATCCGTCTATCAGCTCAGCCGCTTATGTGATGTCATTCATGCTTCTCTCCGCCCGTCAAGATGAACTGCAACGGATTGCACAACACGTCCACGCTTATGCGAATTTTCGACCACCCCTGATTTTGCCTAGCGCTTGCGGCTTGTTCCCGCGTTTTATGCACCAATCCCGCCGCGATTAGATGAGCCTGAATTATCGAATCGTCAGTGAACTAGCAGAACATGCGCTATCCATACCATGGCTTCAATGAACTTTCTGCATTTGTCTTTGGATTTGGCGCGCAAATTGGGCTGTTCTTTTTAGGAAGGCGCATATCGTCCATTGGTGTGGAGTTACATTTGTTGTATCATGGCAATAGTTTGCGTATATGCCAACACAACCTAATAGACATAGACGCAACGGCGCTGCGCCGCAATCTCACGCTTTTGACGAATAATCGCAGCCACTTCGGGCGTATTAGCGGGCTTCATATCGTTTCGGGATAATCGCGGGGTAATCGCAGAACGGCGGGCAACTATCGCGCAGGGTCTATTAGGCATAAGCGCGGTTGTCCCTATCATAGTCCCCGGTGTAAAGTTGCGATACATAATGCAAAGCGGCCGCTATTCATTGGGCGGCGCAGAATACTATTAGGGAGAGATACGGATATGGCGCTGACGGACGCGGCGGTTAGGCTTACGGCGGTGAATCACCTGACTTACAATGTGATAGACAAGGAGCGCGCTACCCGCTTTTGGGTGGATGTGCTGGGCGTGAAAGAGATACCGAAGGCGGTGGACGGGGAGCATATCATCTGGCTGCAGCTGCCGAGCGGCACGATGGTGCATCTGATCGAGAACGCGGACGGCATATCGGAGCCATCGCATCACGGGGCGTTCGAGGTCGAGGATATTGACGCTGCGTATGAACTGCTCAAGGCGAAGGGCGTCAAGATCGAGAGCGCGGAGATTGGGACGCGCAACGATGGGCAGCGGGTGTTCTTCATATCGGATACGGAGGGCAACCGCATCGAGATTTGCACTAAGTCGGGGTTTGGGGTGCTGGTGTAGGGGGGCGGGCGGCTTCCGATGCGCGGGGGGAACTGATTTAACGCAAAGGCGTAGGGGCGCAAAGTGGGGCAAGAAAAGGGGCGGGCATATAGGATAAGCCCGCCTTGGGGTGGTGTTTGGGTAAGTTTCCTGGGGAGTCTCGGGGCGAATCTTTCTACCTTTGAGGGCTTCCCCCCGCCGGCGAAACTTCTCGCCCAATTTATGGAGCCTCCGCAGTAGCGCGGGAATCGAACCCGCTGTTGTACCTGCCCAAGGAATGGCTCCGAAGCCCGACGCCAGCCGTATCGGCCCGCCTCACGTCCAGTATTTGGGCTTTCTGGATGCCCCGTGGACGCTCGACTCATCGCCGAGGACGCCGTCACCTTAACCCTGCGTAGCAGCTTGTTCAGTCACGAGACCCACAGGAAACTTGTATCCAGTGTTGCAAGCATTTGGGCGCTTGTCAAGGGCAAAATTTTGTATATGCCGCATAGGCGCTGTGAATTCCGAATTGGTATGCGTATTTGCGTGGGCAATGGGGCGGGGACGGGTTTAACGCAATGCCGCCGTGCGCGCAGATGCGGTTGGCTTATGCGAATGCTAGGATGCGCGCGGGGTTGTGGGTGATGATTGCCTGGATCGCATCCTCAGAGAAGCCTTTGCGCCGCATTCGGGGGACGATGTTTTCTAGGATGTGGGCGTAGCCGTGGCCGCCGTAGCGCGTTAGGCGGTGGTTTGTACAGATGTCTTGCGCTATGACTATCTTGTCGGCGTAGCCGTCTTCTACGGCGCGCTTGACGAAATCTAGGCGCTGGGCGTCGCTGGGCATATCTATGTCGGCGAGCGGGTAGTATGAGGATTCGCTGCCGAACAAGTCCCATTCGAGATAGCAGCCGCTTTCGGCTATGCGCCGAACTGCATCGAAATCGAATACGGTGCGGTCGAGATGTCCCATAATGACGCGCTCGATGTCGGCGCCGGCGTCGGATAGGGTTTGCAGTATTTCTAGCGGGGCGTCGGGATGGCGGCCGGGATGTATGAGTATCGCCGCGCCGGTTTCGCGCTGGGCTATGGCGGACGCGCGCAGGGATTTGCGCTCGTTGGCGGTGAGGGGCCAGGTGCAGCCGATTTCGCCGATTATGCCAGCCTTTATGCCGCTGCTGTCCACGCCGTCGGTGATGTCGGCGATGATTTGGCGGGCTAGGTCATCTTCGGAGCGGGCGTCCATATCGGGGGGATGCACGGCGTCCACATAGAAGCCTGCGCCCATGATGATGTTGACTCCGGTTTGGCGCGCTATGTGGGCAAGCGCTTGGGGGTTGCGCCCGATGCCGATGGTAGTGGCGTCCACGATAGCGCCGCCGCCCGCGCTCTTGTAGCGCGCCGCTTCCGCTACGGCGGCGTCTATGTCCAGCAGTTCCAGGTTGGGGCGGTTGCTGTAGTGGTTGTGGCGTATCCAACCTAGGTTTTCAAGCGCGAGGGGGGCGTCCGCCATATGCGCTTGGGCGTCGGGCGGGCGGAACATGAATGAAAAGTCGATAATCAGGTGTTCGTGCGTGGTGGCGGGTCCGAGTTCGGCCGGCGTGATTGCGCCAAGCACGGTTTGGATTAGGCCGGTTTGCGGGGATGGCATAGTCGCGTCTCCTGCGGTTTGTTTTGGCGCATTTTAACGCAAAGGCGCGGGGATGCAAAGGGGGGCGGGTAAGGAATGCGCCGCAAGCGGCGTTCCGTACACAGGCGGGCTAGGATATTCGGCGAAACGCGGGGTACGCCAAGCCGAATGCGAATATGAGCAGCGCGAGCAGCGCGCCGCTGATGGTGAGCGAGTTGGCGGTGCCGATGTATTCGGCGATTGTGCCGAAGGGCAGCGCGCCTATGGGCATTAGCCCGAATGTCATCATCATTATGCTCATCACGCGGCCGCGCATTTCGGGGGCGGCGGAGAGCTGAGTGAGCGTCATGTTGAGCGACATATAGACTGAGCTTATGAGCCCGATTATCAGCAGGAAGGGCATCGCCACGGGGTATATCTGCGAGTTGGCGAGCCCCACCAGCATTATGCCCCAAACTATGCCGCATCCAAGCAGCAACAGGCCGCGATGGCTGAACCTGCGTATCGCGGCCAAGCCGAGCGTGCCTATGAGCGCGCCTACGCCCATCATCGTCATCAGTATGCCTAGGTCGGATGAGTTGACATTGAGCGCCTCGCGCGCCCATACGGGCAGCAGCGCGAACAGGGTGAAGCCGAACAGCGAGGGTATGAACGCCATTAGTATCAAGCCGCGCAGGTTGACGTCGTTCCACACATAGCGCAGTCCCTCTACGATGTCTTTGCCTACGCTCTTTTTGGCGGACTTGGATTGCGCGGTGTCGACGCGTACCATCAGTAGCGAAAGCGCTGAGAATACATAGATTATCGATATGAGGTAGAAAACGCCCGAAGTTTGGATGAAGATAATCAGGAAGCCCGCCATTGCGGGGCCGATTATGCGGGTGAGGTTCATGGCGGAGTTGTTGAGCGCCACGGCGTTCATAAGGCGGCTTTCGGGGACGATGTCGGAGATTATCGCCTGTCTGCTGGGCATATTTATCGCCATCATAGCGCCGTTGACCACGCCGATTATGAGCACCGCGCCGAACCAGATAGCGCCGCTTGCGTCCATCATCGCGAGTACGAAAGTCATCACGGCGTTGGCGGTTTGGCTGATGATAATCAGGTATTTCTTGGAGAAGCGGTCTGCCAGCGCGCCGCCAACAAGCGATACGATGGTCATGGGGGCGGCGAATGACACCATCACCAGCACAAGCGCCAGCGGGGAGTCGTTTTCCAAGCGCAGCACAAGCCATCCGCGCGTTATCATCTGCATGTTCATCGCCATGAACGATATGAACGAGCCTATCCATATCCAGCGAAAGTCGCGAATTTGCAGCGTCTCGAAGATGGGGGAGTCCAGCAGCGATTGGACGGGGGAATGCGACGGCCGCGGACGGGCGCGCGTTGCGGTGGATGGCGGCGGCGGCGCGGCGACTGAGGGCGCTCTGCCGATGTTTTGTGCCAAAGCGGGGTTCCTTGCGGGATAGGCGCTAAGCGGCGCGGGATGGGCTAGATTGCGCGCTTATGCAGGCTACGCCGTCGACGGCATGTATGCAGTATGTTTCAGGTATTGTTATGCAGCATTGCGAAGTATAAGATTGCGGCAAATCGGTTGCAAGCAATATAATCGGATTACAAGTATCCGTTTGTATGATGAAGCGGCGGGCGGATTTTCACAAGCCGATTAGGGGCGCTCGAATGACAAAGGTCGTTACATTCGGCGAGACGATGGTGCAGTACAACGCCCGCTTTACGGGGGAATATGACCCGCGCGGGGAGCATATGGCGGACTGCGCGGGCGCCGAATCCAATATGGCGGTGAACCTTGTGCGGCTGGGCGTTGCGGGCGTCGATGTTGTGTGGGTCAGCAGGATAGGGGACGATGACGCCGGCAGGTTCGCGCTGGCGGAGCTGGATGGGCGGGTTGGCGTGGCGGCGGCGGCGATTGCGGGCGAAAAGACGGGCATATCGTATCTGAACCACCACGCCGACGGCAGCCATATCAAGACCTACTTTCGCAAGGGCAGCGCCGCAAGCCGTCTCACATTCGCGGAGGTGGAGCCGCATCTGCGCTCCGCCGATGCGCTGCATGTGACCGGCATCACGCCCGCGCTGAGCGCGGTGTGCCGCGATACCACTTTCGCCGCGCTGGAATGCGCCGCCGCCAATGGAATGCCCGTCAGCTTCGACTTGAATTATCGCGAGCAGCTTTGGCGGTCGGCGGCAGCGGCAAGGGATGTGTTTGAACGGATGGCGGCATATGCGTCGGCGTTCAAGCTGGGACACGATGAGGCGCAGGCGGTTTGGGGCAAGGCTTGGAGCGCGGCAGAGTACGCGCGCTATTTTCAGGGTTTGAACGGCGGCGTTGCGGTTGTAACGCGCGGTCAGAACGGGGCGGTTGCGTTTGACGGCGCAAATTTCGTCGAGCATCCAGGCTATCGCGTTGACGCGGTGGATCCGGTAGGCGCGGGGGACGCATTCGTGGCCGGACTGCTTGCGGGGATATTGGAGCGCGGCGATTTGCGGGCGTTCTTGGCGGCGGATGCGGGCGAGCGCGCGGATACGCTGTCGGCGGCGCTGCGGTTAGCCAACGCCTGCGGGGCGCTGACCTGCACGCGGCACGGGGACACGGCGGCAATGCCGTCGCGGGACGAGGCGCGGCGGTTTATCGCGGGGGCGGGCGGGTAGGTGCGGGGGCTGCGCTGCGATACTCGGTATGTTGTTTGCGAAGGGATGGGGCGCTGCTGTTCGCTAAACCGCATTGAACGCTCAACGGATGCGCGCGCGGCTGTTCGCGGCAAACTCGCCGAACTCCGCAGGCTGCTCAGGCTCAACGGATGCGCGCGGCTATTGGCCCGATAAGACGACGTCGCCCTCCCAAGTGTTACGCCAGCCGTCTTCCGCGGCTACATACTGCCCTGTGTGGATCCGCTGGATAGGGTATTCGGGGAGATCGTGCGCGGCGAAGCATCTTTCGCCGCTTCTGAATCCGTAGTATGCGAAATCGAAGCCGATGCTCTCAAAGCCGAGCGGTTTTCGCGCTTCGGGAAGGTCGTTGTTGTCAACGGGGAAAACCCCTAGGAAGAAGGTATCGTCAAGGTTGGCGGCGCTGCATTGATCGGTTGTGTATATCAGCCAACGGTCGTTGAGATAGACGTCGAAGTCGGATCGGATTATCGGGCCGCCCGCCCCGGCTAGTAGACGCTGAATATCCGCCGCATTGCCGATTCGCATCGACGGCAAGGCGGCATCGGCTTCCCAAGTGTTATTGTAGCCGTCTTCCGTGGCTACGAACTGGCCTGTGTGGATCCGTTGGATGGGGTATTCGGGAAGATCGCGCACGGCGAAGCATCTTTCGCCGCTTCTAAATCCGTAATCCGCGAAATCGAAGCCGAAATTATCAAAGCCGTGCGGTTTTAGCGCTTCGGGAAGAACGACGTCGTCGACAGGAAATACTCCCAGGAAGAAGGCGTTGTCAAGGTTGGCGGCACTGCATTGATCGGTTGTGTATATCAGCCGTCGGTTGTTGATATAGACGTCGAAGTCGGAGCGGATTATCGGGCTGCCGGCATCCACGATAAGCTGCCGAACATCCAGCGCATCGCCGTTCCACCAGATTCGGTTAAGTTCGTTGTCGTAGATATGCCATAGCGCTATGCCTGTGGCGGCGTCCCGCTTGTCGTATGGGCTGCCGGTCTGCAGGAAATTCGCCACGCGGTAGGCGTATGCCAGGGGGCGGTAATTTTCTTGGATCCGCGGCGGCGGGGCTACCGTGGCGAAGTGTCTGACAATGTGATGCGGCCGTCCGGCTTCTTGGGGCGGCTCGGCGCTCACATTGTACTCTTTGCCGTAAAACTGGGGCAGAAATTCTTGATAGTACAGAGTGAGCAGAATCAGATATTCGTCATGCTCATGCGGGCGCGCGTTTGAGATATGGATATACTCTTCGCGGTCAAGAAGCCGCGTGATTTCGGCGATAAGGTTCGCCTCGCTATGGCGGGCTATGTGCTGGACAACCGTCTGGTTCAGAAAGTTGTAGTAGTTGCAGCAGACGAAGAATGCGATGAAGGCGGTTAAGGCATACGCCGCAAGGTTTCGTGGGCGGATAGGCATGCGCGCGAAATTGAAACGGGCGGCGAATGCCAGCGTGAACTTGATTGAGAAGGCGAGCAGCGTGGTGAACAAGGGGATGAGAATATGCCAGTAGCGGAGCGCTTGATTCGGCGAGGCGCATAGGATGAGATACAGGCTTGCGAACAGCCCCAGCAAAAACAGGATGAAAATGAGGTCGTCGCTGAAGCGCCTCTTGGCGATGTTCACGGCTACGAAAAGGAGCAGAGCGGCTGAGAGCAGCGCCAGGCCGACGGCGATAATGGGGGAAGTATGAATCTGAAAAAGATCGGAGGCAATCCAGGCGGCGTTGTTCGCGAGCAGTTCGGGCGTTACCGCTCCGGCGCCGTAGCCGCCAACTTGCGATGCGAAATACACTTCGACCAGGGAGTGCAAGGCTATGGCAATCAGGGGCAGTCCGCCCAGCGCCTTCCATAGGCTTATGTCTTTCAGGGCGCGGGCGGCGCTGCTGCGCGAGGCGTTTTGCTGCCGCAGCGCTTCTATCGCGGGCAGCGCAAAGTACGCTATCAGCAGCCATAGCGCGGCGGCGATGTTGGCTTCTTTGCTCCACGCGACGCCGCAGAAGCCTATGCAGAATGCGGCGTATATCAGCAGCGCCGCGCGGCGGGTTTGCGGCTTGCCCTGCCGCAAAAGCATTAGCGCCAACATCCAAGCGCATATGCCGAGGAAGAAGACGGTGTGAACTTCCTGGGGCGCCAGCCGCGCGGCCGGCTGATTGGGAAAGAACATCCAGAGATATGCCAGCGCCGTTAGGGGCAGCAGTCGAATGAAGCGGCCGGATGCGGCGTTGTCGACATTCCCGTCCCCGTTGCGGCGCTGAAAGCAGAGGAAGGCGGCGGCGAAGGCGGCGACTGCGGCAAAATGCGTTGCCCAGCGCGCTAGATGATGCAGCCAAGGGACGGGGCCGAAGGCTTTCCACACAACCGCATTGTAGAACTCCCAGAAAGGGCGGTGCCTCCAAGGGGCGTACCAGTCATATCCCCAATCGTATCCAAGAAATACGCTGCCGAGCCATTGGTAGAATCGGTTGAATACATTTATAAACCGCCAGGATGCGTAGTCGTCTATCAGGCTAAACGGCGTGTTCAGGGAGTAGTGCAGAACCGGGATGTACAGCGAAACGGCGATAGCGGCGAAGGCTATCGCTGCGGGGTCAAGGCGCTGTATGAAGCTTTTCAAGCGATTGTTCATAGGTTTCGCATAGTTTCGTATAGTTGGGCGCGCGGTTTCGGATTGCGATTATCCGTTTATATGATGAAGCCACGAATGGATTTTCACAAGGCAATTGAGAGCGGTTGATGACTAAGGTAGTTGCGCTTGGGGAAACGATGATGGCAATACAACGCCTGCTTTGCGGTGAGTATGTCTTTGGCAAGCGTTGGAGCGCCGTCCCCTGTCTGCAAAACATCTCTGCGCGCTTTAACGGACGCGTGCGCCGCTATTCGTCGGGCAAGACGACGTCGCCCTCCCAAGTGTTGCGGTAGCCGTCTTCCGTGGCTATGAACTGCCCCGTGTGAATTCGTTTGACGGGGTATTCGGGGAGATATTGCACGGCGAAGCATCTTTCGCCGTCGATAAATCCGTGATTGGCGAAGTCGAAGCCGAAATTCTCAAAGCCGTGCGCTCTGCGCGCTTCGGGAAGGGCGTTGTTGTCGACCGGGAAGACCCCTAGAAAGAAAAGGTTGTCGAGGTTTGCCGCGCCGCATCGCTCGGTTATGTATATCAGACGGCCGGCGTTGAAATAGACGTCGAAGTCGGAACGGATTATGGGATTGCCCGCATCCGCTATCATCTGCCGAATATCCAGCGTATCGCCGTTCCACCAAATTCGGTTGAACTCGTTGTCGTAGATCTGCCACAGCGCGATGCCGGCTCCGCCGTCTAGCGCGTGGTATGCGCCGCCGGACTGCAGCAAATTCGCTATGCGACGGGCGTATGCCAGGGGGCGGTAATTCCGTTCGATTTTCGGCAGACGGCTCACCGTATCGAAGTGCCTGACAATGTGATACGGCTGTCCCGCTTCTTGGGGCGGATCGCGGCGCACGGCGTACTTTTCGCCATAAAAATGATGCAGAAATTCATGGAAGTAGATGGTGAGTTCGTATGTGTAGCCGGGGCTTATGTCCGAGATTTGGACATGCCGTCCTTGGTCGAGAAGCCGCGTCATTTCGGCGATAAGGTTCGCCTCATTGTGGCGGGATATGTGCTGCACGGCGGTTTGATACAGAAAGTTGTAGTAGTTGCAGCAGACGAAGAACGCGATGAAGCCCGTTAGCGCATACGCCGCTAGGTTTCGCGGGTGGGTAAATACCCGCGCGCTATCGAAATTGGCGGCGAACTCCAGCGTGAATTTGGCGGAGAAGGCAAGCAGCGCGGTTAATACGGGTACGAGAATATACCAGTATCGGAGCGCCTGATACGGAGAGGCGGATAGGATAAGGTACAGACTCGCGAACAAGCCCAGCAAGAACAGCGTGAAAACGAGCTCATCGCTGAAGCGTTTCTTGGCGATATTCACGCCGACGAACAGCAGCAACGCGGCTGAGAGCAGCGCCAGGCCGGCGGTGATAATCAGGGAAGTATGAACCTGAAACAGCCCTGCGGCAATCCAGGCGGCGTTGCTTGCGATCAGTTCGGGCGTCAGCGGCGCTCTGCCGTATTCGTCCACCTGCGATATGACATACACTTTGACCAGCGTATGCAGGAATACCGCAATCAGCGGCAGTCCGCCTAGCGCCTTCCATACGCCTATGTCTTTGAACGCGCGGACAGCGCTTATGCGAGTGCCGTCTTGCCGCCGCAGCGCCGCTGTCATCGGCAGCGCATAGTACGATACTAGCAGCCATAGCGCGGCGGGGATGTTGGTTTCCTTAGTCCACGCCAGGCCGCAGAAGCCTACGCAGAATGCGGCGTATGTCAGCAGCGCGGCGCGGCGGCTTTGCGGCTTGCCCTGCCGCAAAAGCGTTAGCGCCGTCATCCAAACGCATATGGCGAGGAAGAAGACGGTATGAGCTTCCTGCGGGCTTAGTTTGGCGGCCGGTTGATTGGGGAAGAAGATCCAGAGATAGACCAGCGCGGTCAGCGGCAGCAGCCGAATGATGCGGTTGGATGCTGCGCTATCGCCGTCTCTATTGCGCCGATTGCGGCGCTGAAAGCAGAGGAATGCGGCGGCAAAGGCGGCGACTGCGCCCAAGTGCATTGCCCAGCGCGCTATGTGATGCAGCCAAGGGGTAGCGCCGAAAACCTTCCAGGTAGCCCCGGAGTAGAACTCCCAAAATGGGCGATACCGCGGATCTACCCAATCATATCCTAGGAATTCGAGGGAAAGCCACTCATAGAAGCGGTTAAATATGTTGAGTCCCGACCATATTATGTAATCGTCCACTAAGGCAAACGACGTATTTAGGGAGTAGTGCAGAACCGGGATGTAGAGCAAAACGGGGATAGCGGCGAGGGTTATCGCTGCGGGGTCGAGGCGCTGCGCGCGGTTTTTCAAGCGGTCGTTCATTGCTTTTCGTTGGTTATTCGTCGGACAAGACGGCTTCGCCTTCCCAAGTGTTGCGATAGCTGTCTTCCGCAATTATAAACTGTCCGGTGTGAATGCGCTTGATGGGATAGGCGGGCAGATCGCGCACGGCGACGCATCTTTCGCCGCCGCCGAATCCGTAGTCCGCGAAATCGAAGTCCAGGTTGGCGAAGCCGTGCGGTCGTCGATCTTCGGGGAGGTCGGCGTTGTCGACAGGGAACGCCGCCAGAAAGAACGCATTGTCGAGATCGGATGCGCTGCAGCTATCGTTTATGTATATCAGCAGTCGGTTGTTGAGATAGACGTCGAAGTGGGAGCGGATTAGCGGGCTGCCCGCGTCCGCGACTATCTGTTGAACATCCAGCGTTTCGCCGTTCCACCAAATTCGGTTGCCGTTGTTATCGTAGATATGCCATAGCAATATGTTGGAGCCGTCGTCTATCTTGTGGTAGGGGGCGCCTGCCTGCAAGAGATCCGCTATGCGGTAGGCGTATGTCAGCGGGCGGTAGTTTCGTTCGACTTCGGGCAGGCGGCTCGTCTTTCTGAAGAGTCTGACGGTGTGATACGGCTCGGCCGTTTCTTGGGGCGGCGCGCTGTGTATAGCGTACTTTCTGCCGTAAAAGCGAGGCAGAAACTCGCGGTAGTAGTCGACAAGTTCGTAACCGTACACATAGTGATCGTCTGATACTTGGACATAACTGCCTTGATCGAGAAGCCGCGTGATTTCGGCTAGAACGGTTTGGTCGTTGTGGCGGGCTATGTGCTGCACGGCGGTTTGATACAGGAAGTTGTAGTAGTTGCAGCAGACGAAGAATGCGATGAAGGCGGTCAGCGCATACGCGGCTAGGTTTGGCGGCGCGGGCGAGTTGCGCGCAGAATTGAATCGCGCTGCGGCGACCTCTAGGATGAACTTGGCAGAGAACGCCATCAGCGTGGTGAATGCGGGTATGAGGATATACCAGTAGCGGAGCGCCTGCGCCCAAGATGCGCAGAGCGCAAGGTATAGGCTTGCGAATATGCCAAGCAGAAACAGTGTGAAAACTAACTCAGCGCTGAAGCGCCTCTTGGCGATATTGACGACGACGGATAGCAGCAGCGCGGATGAGAGCAGCGCCAACCCGACGGCGATAATCGGCGATGTGCGCGCCTGAAACAGCTCAGCGGCGAGCCAGGCGGCGTTGCGCGCGAGCAGATCTAGCGTTACCGGCTCCACGCCGTAGTTGCCCGCCTCGGATACGGCGTACACCTTGGCGAGCGTGTGCGCGAATACTGCAATCAGGGGCAGACCGCCGAGCGTCGTCCATACGCCTATGCCTTTCAGCGCGCGGACGACGCTTGCGCGCGGGCCGGCCGGCCGCCGCAACGCCGCTATCACGGGCAGCGCGTAGTATGCGAGCAGCAGCCACAGCGCGGCGGCAATGTTGACTTCCTTAGTCCACGCTAGTCCGCAGAAGCCTACGCAGAATGCGGCGTATGTCAGCAGCGCCGAGCGGCGGGTTTGCGGCTTGCCCTGCCGCGAAAGCATAAGCGCCGTCATCCAAGCGCATAGTCCCAGAAAGAATGCGGTGTGAACTTCGTTTGGCTGCAGGCGCGCCGCCGGCTGATTGGGGAAGAATAGCCATAGATAGACCAGCGCCGCCAATGGCAGCAACCGAATGAGGCGGCTAGAGGTTGCGCCGTCGCCGTTCCCATTGCGCTTATTGCGCCGCTGAAAGCAGAGGTAGGCGGCGGCGAATGCGGCTACGGCGGCAAAATGCTCTATCCAGCGCGCTAGATGATGCAGCCAAGCGGCAGTCCCGAAAACCTTCCAGGTAGCGCCGATGTAGAATTCCCAGAATGGGCGGTATCTGAAATTTTCCCAATGACGCCCAAGATACTCGACGTCTAGCCAGTGCTGGGAGCGTCCGAGTATGACGAATTCGGCATAGAGCCAGTGATTGAAGTGGTCGAATATGCGTAGAAATACCCATTCTACATAGTGATCCACTAGGGCAAAGGGCGTGTCTAGGGAGTAGTAGAATACCGGCAGGTATAGCAGAGCGGGGATAGCGGCAAAGGCTATCGCTGCAGGGTCAAGGCGCTGTACGCAGGCTTTCAGGCGGTTGTTCATAGCGTTTGGTGTAGCAGGGTGTGTGTGGATGCGGTGAACTCGGTGGGCGCGGGCGATGCGGTTAGCGGCGGGTTGTTTGCGCGCATTCGGCTATTCGTCGGATAAGACGGCTTCGCCCTCCCATATGTGGTGGTAGCCGCCTTCCGCGGCTATGAGCTGGCCCGTGTGGATCCGTTCGATGGGATATTCGGGGAGTTCGCGCACGATGAAGCATCTTTCGTCGCTGACAAAGCCGTAATTCGCGAAATCGAAGTCCAGATTTTCGAAGCCGAGCGGTCTTCGCGATTTGGGAAGGTCGGCGGCGTCAATCGGGAATACCGCCAAAAAGAAGGTGTTGCCAAGGTCGGATGCGCCGCATCGCTCGTTTATGTATATCAGCCGTCGGGCGTTGAGATAGACGTCGAAGTCGGAGCGGATTAGCGGATTGCCCGCATTCCGGGCGATTTGCCGAGTATCCAGTATATCGCCGTTCAGCCAAATTCGGTTGGCCTTGTCGTCGTAGATTTGCCATAGCGCCACCCTGCCGCCGAGGTCGCGTACGCGGTACGGACTGCCCATCTGCAGGAAATCCGCCACGCGGTAGGCGTATGCCATAGGGCGGTAACCTTCTTCGATTTTCGGCAGGCGGCTCACTTGTCTGAAGTATGTGTCCTTTCTGTCTCTGATGTATTTGACAATGTAATACGGCTGCCCCACTTCTTGGGGCGGCTCGCTGTGTATATCGTACTCTCTACCATAAAAGCGAGGCAGAAACTCATGGAAGTAGGTGGCGAGTTCGTGCGTGTAGTAGTAGTCTGTATCCAAGTTTCGGATATACTGACCTTCGTCGTGAAGCCGAGTTATTTCGGCGATAAGGTTTGCGTCATTGTGGCGGGCTATATGCTGCACTGCTGTCTGATATAGAAAGTTGTAGTAGTTGCAGCAAACGAAGAATGCGATGAAGGCGGTTATCGCATATGCGGCTAAATTGCGCTGTGAAAGCCGGATGCGCGCAAAATTGGAACGAGCGGCGCGCTTGGACTGCTGCCGCTCGGCGGCGAATTCCAGTATGAACTTGATTGCGAAAGCAAGCAACGTGGTGAACACGGGTATGAGGGTGTGCCAGTATCGGATCGCTCGTATCCAAGACGCGCAGAATATGAGATACGAACTCACGAACAGCCCCAGCAGAAACAGCGCGAAAACAAGCTCGGCGCTGAAGCGTTTGCGGGCGATATTCACAACGACGAACAGCAGCAGCGCGGCCGAGAGCAGCGCCAAGCCGATTGTGATAATCAGGGAAGTGCGCGCCTGAAACAGCCCCTCGGCAATCCAAGCGGCGTTGCCCGTGAGCAGCTCCCATGTTATAGGCGCAGCGCCGTAGCCGCCTTCCTGAGACACGAAATATAGCTTGACCGCCGTGTGCGCGAACACCGCAATCAGCGGCAGACCGCCCAGCGCCCTCCATGCGCTTATGCCTTTCAGCGCGCGGAGGGCGCTTATGGGCGAACCGCCTTGCCGCCGCATCGCCTCAATCAGCGGCAGCGCGTAGTATGAGAGCAGCAGCCACAGCGCGGCGGCAATGTTGGTTTCCTTAGTCCACGCTAGGCCGCAGAAGCCTACGCAGAATGCGGCGTATGTCAGCAGCGCCGAGCGGCGGCTCTGCGCCTTGCCTTGCCGCAATATCATTAGCGCCGTCAGCCAGACACACAACCCCAGGAAGAAGGCGCTAATTGCCCCTTGCGTCCCTAGCCGCGCCGCCGGCTGATTAGGGAAGAATAGCCAGATATACACCAGCGCCGTCAGCGGCAGCAATCGAATGAGTTGGCGCGATGCGATGCTATCGTCATCCCGATAGCGTCGATCAAAGCAGAGGAACGCGGCGGCAAAAGCGGCTACTGCGCCGAAATGCGCTGCCCAGCGCGCTAGATGATGCAGCCAGGGAATATGCCCGAAAACTTTCCATGTAGCCGCATTGTAGAGCTCCCAAAATGGGCGATACCTCAAATTTTCCCAAGGCCCGCCAATCCACTCTATATCCGGCTGGCTATATGAGTAGTCAAATGTAAGAAACTCGATATAAAGCCAGTGCAGGAACCAGTCAAATATATGGATAAACTTCCATATTAGGTAGTCGTCTATCAAGCCAAACGGCGTGTCCAGGGAGTAGCGCAATACCGGTAGGTATAGCAGAGCAGGGATAGCGGCAAAGGCTATCACTGCGGGGTCAAGGCGCTGTATGCAGGCTTTCAGGCGATTGTTCATAGCGTTTCGCATAGATGGGTGTGGGTGGGTGCGGTGAACTCGGCGGGCGCGGGTGATGCGTTCATCGGCGGGTTGTTTGCGCGTATTCGGCTATTCGTAGGATAAAACGGCTTCGCCCTCCCAAGTGTGATGGTAGCCGCCTTCCGCGGCTATGAGCTGACCCGTGTGGATCCGTTCGATGGGATATTCGGGGAGTTCGCGCACGATGAAGCATCTTTCGGCGCTGCCGAACCCGTAATCCGCAAACTCGAAGTCCAGGTTGTCGAAGCCGTGCGTCTTTCGCGCTTGGGGAAGGTCGGCGGCGTCAATCGGGAACACCGCCAAAAAGAAGGTGTTGCCAAGGTCGGATGCGCTGCATCGCTCGTTTATGTATATCAGTCGTCGGGCGTTGAGATAGACGTCGAAGTCGGAGCGGATTAGCGGGTTGCCCGCATTCCAGGCTGTTCGCCGAGTATCCAGTATATCGCCGTTCAGCCAAATTCGGTTGGCCTTGTCATCGTAGATTTGCCATAGCGATATGGCGAAGCCTTTGTCCGATGCGCGGTATGCGCCACCCGACTGCAAGAAGTTCGCCACACGATAGGCGTATGCCAAGGGGCGGTAATTTTCCTCGATTTGCGGCAGGCGGCTCACCGTTTCGGATGCGTCGATATTGGTGTGTCTGACGATGTGATACGACCGTCCGGCTCCTTGCGGCGGCCGTGTATGTATATCGCGCTTCCTGCCGTAGAACCAGGGCAGAAATTCGTGGAAGTAGGTGATGAGTTCTTGTGAGTGTACATAGCGCGCGTCCAAGACTTGGACATACTGTCCCTGCTCAAGAAGCCGCGTGATTTCGGCGAGGACGCTTTCATCGTTGTGGCGGGCTATGCGCTGCGCGGCGGTCTGATACAGGAAGTTGTAGTAGTTGCAGCAGACGAAGAATGCGATGAAGGCGGTTAGCGTGAATGCCGCTAGATTGCGCGGGCGATCATTGAGATTGAAGCGAGCGGTGAACTCTAGTATGAACTTGGTCGAGAATGCAAGCAGTGCGGTGAATACAGGTAGGAGAATGTATGAATAGCGGAGCGCCTGCGTCCACGATGTACAGAGGGCGAAGTACAGACTCGCGAATATGCCTAGCAGGAACAGCGTGAAAACAAGCTCATCGCTGAAGCGCCTCTTGGCGATGTTCACGGCGACGAACAGCAGCAGCGCGGCTGAGAGCAGCGCCAGGCCGGCGGTGATGATTAGCGATGTTTTAAGCTGAAACAGCGTTTCGGCAAGCCAGGCGGCGTTGCTTATGAGCAGTTCGAGGGTTAGCGGCGCGCGGCCGTAGCCTTCCACCGGCGCTATGAGATACACGATGACTAGCGTATGCACAAACACCGCAATCAGCGGCAAGCCGCCGAGCGCCCGCCATACGCCTATGCTTTTCAGCGCGCGGACGGCGCTCATGCGCGGGCCGGCTTGCCGTCGCAGCGTCGCTATAACCGGCAGCGCGTAGTATGTGAGCAGCAGCCACAATTCGGCGATGAGGTTGGTTTCCTTGCTCCAGGCAAGCCCGCAAAAGCCTACGCAGAATGCGGCGTATATCAGCAGCGCCGCGCGGCGGGTTTGCGGCTTGTCTTGCCGCGTAAGCGTCAGCGCCGTCATCCAAACGCATATGGCTAGGAAGAATACGGTTTGAACTTCTTGCGGGCCGAGCGTGGCGGCCGGCTGATTGGGGAAGAATATCCAGAGATAGACCAGCGCCGCCAGGGGCAGCAGCCGAATGAGGCGGTTGGGCGCTGCGCTATCGTCGTTTTCGTTGCGGCCATTACGCCGCTGAAAGCAGAGCAGGGCGGCGGCGAATGCGGCTACCGCGCCGAAATTCATTGCCCAGCGCGCTAGGTGATGCAGCCAAGGCGCGGGGCCGAAAATCTTCCAGGTAGCGCCGATGTAGAAATCCCAGGCGGGCTTGTAGCGCACATCCCCCCAGACCTCATAGCCCTTCGCGCCCAAGGCGTCCGACAGCGTATGCAGTCCGTCAAATATATGCAGATACTTCCATAGCACATAGTCGTCCACCAGCGAAAACGGCGTGGTGAGGGAGTAGTACAGCGCCGGGATGTACAGCAAGGCGGGGACGGCGGCAAAGGCTACGGCGGCGGGGTCGAGGCGCTGTACGCCGCTTTTGAGGCGATTGTTCATAGCGTTCCGTATATCGGGCGGCGCGCTGACGGATTGGGTTATGGGCTTTGTTCGGATTAGGGAACGCCAAGCCAATCGCCGCGCGTGTCAAGCGGCGGCGCTGTGGTCGGCAAGCGCTAGAGGCGCGCGGCCGCAATCGGCGACGCGGGGCGGCGCGCCGGCCATCCTGCCATACTGAGCGCGCGCCTACTTGACGAGTTGCTTCAGTGTTTGGGGCAGCGCTTCCTGCGCTCTTGCCATCACCTGCTCTGCGTTGAGGCTGCCCATCGGGTGGCCGATTACGGCGTATTCGTAGCCGGGCAGCGCCAGCAGGTTCGCCATTGCGCGCGCCTGCGTGTTGAACGGCTTTGTTACCAGCACGGAGCAGGGCAATCCCAGCTTCTCAAATGCGGCTGCGTCCTGCATACAGCAGGATGTGCAGCTGCCTCACTCCGCGGTTGCGGTGATGATCACATCGCACTCGGCGGCAAGGTCGGCGATAATCTGCGGCGGCGCAGGGATGCGGTGGGTGCCTTTGTTCGCCTCAACGATGCGCTTGATGGCGTACTGCGCCTCTATCAAGCCCGCCACATCGCGCAGCAGCAGTTCGGAGTTGGGCTTGTTGTTGGACAGCAGCCCAATGACTTTGCCGTCGAGCGTGTCGGGACGGGGCGCTATGCCCTGATTTTGATGCGTCGCGCCGCCGCGCGGGTCTAGCGTTACAAGTTCGCTCTGCTGAGTCATTATCGGCTTGCCTCCGGGGTATGAATCGGTTTCGTGATTGATATTACATCGCCCCAAGCGCCTACCAGCGATGCGAAAGGTCCGGCGTCGCCGCCTGCGCCCACTACGGTTATCTGCTCTATGCCTTCCACCACCGGTATTTGTCTGTCCAGGTCAGCGCCCTTGTACAGATGGATGCGGCGGTGCTTTTCGTTGAGTTCGCGGCCGGTGCGCTTGCCGCGCTCGAATATGAATTCTTTGATGCGACGCTTGCTCCAGCCGGCGGCGCGGATGTAGCCCATAAGCTCAGGGCTTAGTGCCACCAGGAACTCGGAGTGGCGCTCGCCCAGCACAACGGATGCGTCGGCTACGATGCTGAGAAAGTCTTCGGGGGCGCTTTCGTTCTGCGTGTTGACCTGCACCGGGGAGTTGGCGGCGAACACGGTTACCGTGTCATCCGATTCGGCGTAGCCCTTCTCGACGCGCAGCGGTTCCCAAGGGATAACGGCGTCGTTTTCGGCGAAGCAGAACGAATACTTGCCCGGATGCCCGAATGTGCTTTTGTCCATTCTGTGCGGGACGGAGCCGTAGAGGTTGATTTTGATTAACGCCAGCGCGCGCCCGATAGTGGCATTCGCCCTGAAGCCGTGTCCCATCGCGACGGTGGACGAATTTATGCCGATGCGATCCGCTATGCCGCCGCTCACAACTATAAGCACGCCCACGCCGTTGGTGGAAGTGCTGTTGGCGTGGAAGTTGAAAGCGGGTTCGCTGACCGCCTGAACAGCCGCAATCACCACCGGCATATACTCGGGCTTGCAGCCGGCCATCACGGCGTTGATGGCAACCTTTTCGGCGGTGAACGCCACGCCGCGCACGCCCTCTTCGGCAACCACGTCGGACGGCGCAAGCGCGGCATAGTCCAGCATTGCGCGCACCTTGTCTTCGGTGGGCGGCGCTACGGGCAAGCCGTCGCCGATGCCTTCGGACATATAGTATTCCTGCGCGGCGGCGTAGTCGGCGTGGCTTATCCGCGCGGACGTCAGGCTTGTCATATGGAGCGTATCTCCTAAGTTATAGCAGTTATAGCGCGGCTACGCTTGGAGCGCCGGCGCGCGAAGCTTGCTTTGCGCGAATTCGCCGATGCGCTCGATCGCGGCTTGGCCCTCCGGCAGGAAGGGCGCGAACCACGGCCAGATGTGAACCATCTCATCCCACTTTTCTAGGGCGCTGTCCACGCCGGCGGCGAGCGCCTTTTCGTGCAGTCTGACGGCGTCGTCAAGCAGCACCTCTGCTGTGCCGACGATGATTAGCAGCGGGGGCAGGCCGGCGAGTTCTGCGTACAGAGGCGCCGCCAAGGGGTAACGCGGGTTTGAGCCGCTTAGGAAGAGCGACGCCATTTCGAGTAGGCCGGCGCGCGTTACCATCGGGTCTTCGCCCGCTTTGGTGGTCATAGAATCGCCGATGCCTTCCATATCCACCCAAGGCGATATGCACACGCCGGCGGCGGGCAACGGATCGCGGGAGTCGCGCGCCGCAACAAGTGTGGCGACGGTCAAGCCGCCGCCCGCGGAATCGCCCGCGACGATTATCGAGGATGGGTCGAATCCGCTGTCGAGCAGCCAGCGATACGCCGTGTAGGCGTCCTCGAGTTGCGCCGGGTAGGGATGCTCCGGGGCAAGGCGGTAGTCGATGATGAGCGCGCGGCAACCGGTCGAGCGCGATAGGTTCGCCGCCATCCCGCGGTGGCTTGCGATGGAGCCGGTTACATAGCCGCCGCCGTGCAGATAGAGCAGCGCCTTGTCCGCGTCCGCGTTGGGCGCGGTTACCCATTCGGCGGGGACGCCGTCGGCGTCAACCGCTTGCGTGTTGATGCCGTCTAGGTTCTCGAAGCGCGCGCCCGTCTTGACGGCGCCTTCGCGCCGTTCCGCCAGGGTGGGCGTCTTGCCCGCGTTTGCGGCGGCGCGCTCCGCCAGCATATCCAGTATCTCTTGAAACTCAGGGCTCGCCATTGCCGCTTCCTTTCCGCTATGTCTTATGTCTGCCAGTTATGCGATACGTCGCAGCGCCGCTTAGACTGCGTTGGTCTGCCGATACGCCCGAATTATACCCGTAGGAATGCCCAACTGACAAATGCGGGGAGGGCGCTGCGGCGACGGCGCACTGCGCCGGGCGCTAATCGGGGGCTAATATGGTATGATTTGGGCGATTGGACAAGCGGGCTTGACACGGCGATAGGAGCGGACTTATGGACTTGGAACTGAGCGGCAAGCGGGCAATCGTAACGGGCGGCAGCCGCGGCATAGGCAAGGCGATTGCGCTGGAGTTGGCGAAAGAAGGCGTGGACGTCGTTATAGCGGCGCGCAATTTGAGCGCATTGGACGCCACGGCGCGCGAGATAGCCGCCGCAATTGGCAGCCGCGCCAATTCGCGCCCATTCGGACCGGAGCTCAGCGCGCGCCGCTACGACCTGGTCGACTGCCCGGAGCGCAAACTCATAGCGGTGCGCGCTGACACCACAAGCGATGCCGATGTGAAGAACTTGGTGGACATAGCGGCGCAGGAGCTGGGCAGCGTGGACATTCTGGTGAACAACGCCGCCGCGCCGGGCGGACTGGTGGGCGGCGGGCTGCAGAACGCCGATACGGACGACCTGCTGGCGGATATCGACACCAAAGTGGTGGGCTATCTGCGCTGCGCCAAGGCGGCCGCGCCGCATATGCAGCGGCAGGGTTGGGGGCGCATCATCAACATCGGCGGGCTTGCGGCGCGCAACTCCGGCACATACAGCGGCTTGCGCAACCTGTCCATCGTGCATATGACCAAGACTATGTCATCCGAACTGGGGCCGCACGGCGTTACCGTGAACACGATACATCCCGGCACAACGCGCACGGAGCGCTCCACGCCTATGTACGAAGAGCAGGCGCAGCGTCAGGGCGTTACGCTGGACGAAGTTGAGAGCGGCGTGGCAAGCGGCATAGCGGTGCGGCGCATCATAGACGCCGTGGAAGTGGCGTATGCGGCGGCGTTCATAGCGTCGCCCAAGGCGGGATCCATCACCGGCGAAGCGATAGCCACGGGCGGCGGCGTGGGCGGCGCTGTGCATCAGTAGCGGCAAGCGCGCGAGCGTGTTTAGCGCAGTGAGATGGCGGCGGCAATCAACGCTATTGCTTAGCAATGCCGTGCGTAGCCAAGTCCGGGCGTGTTTAGCGCCCCGCCGATGCGTTGTGATAAAATTGGCGTGCCGATTGTACGGATGCAGCGGCGCATACCCGGCGGCAGCGCGCATTGCGCCGATACTAGCGGCAAATCGGCAACGGCTTGTATAATGCTATGGGGGTATGCGCGAAATCCCGATGTCCCCGGCGGCGGTCTCGAAGGCGCTTTTCGATAAGCGATAGCGGGGCGGCGGCAGAGTGATGTTCATTGCCGCCGGCGTGTTGCATTTGAATCTATCGCAAGCGTTCAATCACAGCCGTAATATGATGATAACGAAATCAAAACAAACACAGCGACGAGGTGTCATAGATGGCAAAGCAGTTCCAGTTTAGAGAGGATGCCTGGGGTCAAATCTTGGACGGCGTAGGCACACTGGCTAAGGCGGTAGGCTCTACGCTTGGGCCGAGCGGCCGCAATGTGGTCTTGGACAAAGAGTTCGGGCCGCCGCAGATATGCAGCGACGGCGTTACCATCGCCAAAGAGATCGAGCTCGAAGAGCCGTTCGAGAATATGGGCGCTCAACTGGTCAAGGTGGCGGCGAGCCAGACCAACGATGTGGTGGGGGACGGCACCACTACTTCTACGATTTTGGCGCAAAGCATGATACAGCAGGGCTTCAAGAATATGGCGGCGGGCGCTAATCCGATGTCCCTGAAGAACGGCATCGACGGCGCCGTCAACGCGATGAAAGCCGAAATCGCAGCTATGTCCGTCCCCGTCGAGAACAAAGAGCAGGTTTCGCAAATCGCGATCCTCGCCGCGCACGAAGAAGAGATGGGCTCGCTTATCGCGGATGTGCTGGAACAGGTGGGCAGCGACGGCACTATCACCGTGGAAGAGTCCCAGTCTATGGGCTACGAAACGGAGTATGTAGAGGGAATGGAGATCGACAGGGGCTATCTCTCGCCCTACTTCGTAACCGACGCCGAAAAGATGGTTGCGGAGATTTCGGATCCCTACATACTGCTGACGTCGGAGAAAATATCCTCGCTGTCCGATGTGCTGCCGCTGCTTGAGAAGCTCAACGCCATCACCCGCAACGTGGTCATCGTAGCCGACGATGTCGAGGGCGAAGGGCTTGCCACGCTGGTGGTGAACAAGCTTCGCGGCAACCTGAATGTGCTTGCCGTGAAGGCGCCCGGCTTTGGCGAAAGGCGCAAGGCTATCCTGGACGATATGGCTATCCTGTTCGGCGCGAACGTCATCAGCCAAGAAATCGGGCGCAACCTGGATTCCGCCGAAATAGGGGACTTGGGACGCTGCCGCCGGGTGAGCGCCACCAAGGACGATACCACATTCGTGGACGGCGGCGGCAATCCGCAGGACATCGAGGCGCGCATCCATCAGATTAAGCAGCAGGCGCAGGACACCGCGTCCGACTACGACCGCGAGAAGCTGGAAGAGCGCGCCGCCAAACTCAGCGGCGGCGTCGCCATTCTGAAGGTGGGCGCGGCTACTGAGATCGAGTTGCGCGAAAAGCGCGACCGCCTAGAGGACGCGCTCGCCGCAACGCGCGCCGCAATGGACGAAGGCATCGTGCCGGGCGGCGGCACCACGCTTGTGCGGGCGGCTCAGGCGGCGCGCGCGCAGGCGTCGGGCGACGGCGACGAGCGCACCGGCGCTGAGGTGGCGTTCACGGCGTCCGACGCCCCGCTTACGCTCATATCCGACAACGCGGGCTACAGCGGCGTGGTCGTGCTGGACGCCGTCCGCAAGGGCGAAGGCGATTACGGCTTTGACGCCGAAATAGGCGAGTTCGGCAGCATGTTCGATATGGGCATAGTGGATCCCACAAAGGTAGTACGCGCCGCGCTCGAAAACGCCGCAAGCGTGGCGGGGATGATACTCACCACCGAATCGCTCATCACCGAGCTCAACCCGCCCAAGCTCCCCGCGCCATACGACGACTAGGCCGCGCCGCCAACCGCAAGCCGAATTATTCGGGGCAGGCCGAAATGCGCCTGCCCCTTTTGCTATCCCAAATCGGCGCAAAGATGTTGAAGCAGCGCCGCTTTTGCGCCTATAATCTTTGTAGAACCTGCAAATTGGCGCAAAGACTAGGCAAGGCTAATCCATACTTTGCGCGTTTCTTTGTGGAGGCGATCCAACCTATGGCGCAACAAGCCGCGCAGGCGCAGCGAACCGATGCCGCCGATGCGCCCCAAGCCGATTTCAGCATAGAGGTCGGCGGCGTGTCCAAGTTCTTCGGCGCGCTCGCCGCCGTGAACAACCTGACATTCAGCATACGCAAGGGCGAAGTGGTGGGCTTTCTGGGACCCAACGGCTCCGGCAAGACCACCACGATGCGCATGCTCACCTCTTTCTATACGCCCGACGTGGGCAGCATCAACATAGACGGGCTTGACACCAAAGACCACGATATAGCCACCCGCGAGCGCATCGGCTATCTGCCCGAAAACAACCCGGTGTATGCTGATCTGCTGGTCAGCGAATACCTGGATTTCGTGGCAGATCTGCGCGGGCTCACCAAGCGAGGCAGGCGCGAAAACATAGCGCAGACGGTCGAAGAAACGGGCTTGCAGGATGTCTATTCGCGCCCAATCGGGCAGCTCTCCAAGGGCTACAAACAGCGCGTCGGCTTGGCGCAGGCGATTGTCCATCGTCCGTCCATCCTGATTTTAGACGAACCCACGGAAGGCTTGGACCCCAATCAGCGCCTCACCATCCGCGACCTCATACGCTCGCTGGGGCAGGATAGAACGGTGATGCTCAGCACCCATGTTATGCAGGAAGTAGAGACCACCTGCGAGCGCATTCTGCTCATAAGCAGGGGCCGGCTTGTGGCGGATAGTCCCGTCAAGGAACTGCTGCAGCGCGCGCGCGGCATCCGCACGGTTCACATAGAAGTGGAAGGCGGCGAAGTGGAAAAAGCGCTTGGCGGCGTCCCCGGCGTGGGCGAAATCGAGCGCGCCGAACCCATCGACGGCCGAAAGCGCTATGTTATCACCGCCGCCGACAACGAAATCGACTTGCGTCCGCAGATATTCCAACTCGCCGCAAAGCGCGGCTGGACGCTGTGGGAGTTGCGCGAAGACAGGGCGCGGATGGAGGATGTGTTCCATATGCTGACGGCGCAGGGGCAGTCCGAGTCCGTCCCAAGTTCGGATGGTGAAGAGTAGCAGATGCGGTCATTCCTGGCGCTCATCCGAAAAGATCTGAAAGGCTACTTCGATCAGCCCACGGGATACATACTCATCGTTGTGTTCCTGGCGCTGCTGTCGTGGTCGTTCTTTCGCTCCGCATTCGTAACCTCAGAGGCGTCGCTGCGCCCGCTGTTCACGGTGGATTTCGCGGTGGAAAGCCCGTCCATCCCTTGGCTGCTTGCGCTGCTGGTTCCCGCCGCCACGATGCGCCTGCTCGCCGAAGAGCAGCGCGACGGCACGCTCGAAATCCTGCTCACGCAGCCGATTCAGGGTTGGATTATCCTGCTCGCCAAATTCAGCGCCGGGCTTATATTCGTATCGGTAGCCATAATGTCCACACTCGGCATTCCGATTGCGCTGACCACGGCGGGCAGCCTGGACTGGGGCGCTATAGCGGCGCAGTACATCGGCAGCGTATTCCTCGCCGGCTCGCTGGTTGCCATAGGCTTGTTCACCTCAAGCCTCACGCGCAATCAAATCATATCGTTCATCCTAGGCTTGTTCGTTACGCTTGTGCTGATGCTCATAGGCTTGGACGCCGTGGGCGTAACGCTGCCGGGACAAATCGCAACGCTGCTGCAGTCGCTAAGCCCGGTAACGCACTTCTCCAGCATCGCGCGCGGCGTCATAGATCTGCGCGATGTGCTGTACTTCATTGCGCTAATTTCCACATTCTTGAGCGCC
Source organism: Dehalococcoidia bacterium (assembly GCA_965204605.1). Lineage (GTDB taxonomy): Bacteria > Chloroflexota > Dehalococcoidia > Lucifugimonadales > JADFKI01 > Bin90. The sequence goes on along the minus strand of OZ241999.1, from coordinate 1,441,260 downwards.
ACATTCTTGAGCATCCGCGGCAGAACGCTTAGCCATCGCACGGTTCAGTATCGCAACCTGCAGCTCGGCACCGCCGCGCTCATAGTGTTGAGCGTGCTAATCGGCTGGTTCGGCAACTCGGTGCAGGGGCGGCTCGATCTCACCGCGGACAAGATATTCACCCTCAGCGGCGGCACGCAGCAGATATTGTCCGGCTTGGACGATCTGCTGACGATTGAACTCTACGAATCGCAAGAGCCGCCGGTGCAGGTTGACCTTGTGGCGCGCGACATCAACGACTTTTTGGACGACCTGACGAATAGTTCGGGCGGCTTGGTGAGGCTTGTACACAGATACCCCGACGCTGATGAAGACGACGCGCGCAAGGCGCAGCTGGCGGGCGTGCCGCCGGTGCAGTTCAATGTGCAGACGCCCAACGGCTTGGAAATCAAGAACGGCTTCCTAGGCTTGACGCTGACATACGCAGACACGCGCGAAACCATCCCCTTCATTCGCTCGATAGACGGCTTCGAGTACCGCGTGGCGACGCTCGCCTACAATATGCTGCAGCGCGATGTCGAGCGCAAGACTATCGCGTTTCTCACCGGCCACGGCGAAAAGCGGCTGCAGGAAAGCTTCAGCGGCCTGGCGGGTCTGCTCTCTCAGCAGTACACGCTTGCTGAGCTGACATCCGGCGCTGATACGCCCCTGGACCTCAGCGGCGTGGACATTCTGATAATCGCGGGGCCAACGCAGCGATTGAACGATCAAGAGCATGAGGCGCTGCACGAATTCTTGGCAGGCGGCGGCAAACTGATGGCGCTCGTCGACCCGGTGGTGATAGAGCGGCAGCAGTTCACGGCTATACCCAATCAGTTCCACTTCGGCGAATTCTTGGAACGCTACGGCGTGATTGTAGAGAACAACCTGGTGTTCGATCTGCGTTCCAACGAAACGGTGCCGTTCAACACCGCGCTTGGCAGCGTAAGCCTGCCGTATCCGTACTGGCCGCGCGTCCCCACGGTCGACCGCAAGGTGGCGGGCGATGTTGAGTCCGCGCTTATGCCGTGGGCGAGTTCGCTGGGCATAGCCGAATCGCAGGTTGGCAGGATGGAAGTCATTCCCATACTCCGCACATCCCCGTATGCGGCGGCGGACTATGCCTACGGCGACGTTACGCCCAATTCGCCCCAACTGGATGTAACCGACCGCCAACTCTTCGAGAGCGATATTGCGGTTGCGCTGGAGCCCATCAATCCGCCCAACGGCGGCGCGTCCCCGTTCCGCATCGTGGTGGTGGGCGATTCGGAATGGCTCACCGATCCGTTCATCAATCAGGCGCAGGAAAACCTGGCGCTGGGCTTGAATTTGATCGACTGGCTGGCGCAGGAAGAGGCGCTGGCGGAGATACGCTCCAAGGTGATAACCACGCGCAACCTCACATTCAGCTCGCCCGCGCACCGCAGCATCGTTCAGCTGGCGAATGTGGCGGGCATCCCCATCGTGTTCATAGCGCTCGGCGTTGTCCGCTACATCACGCGGCGCAGCAAGGGACTGAGGACTTACGCCCGTGAAGAGTAAGCAGATAGGCTATGTGTTCATAGCGGTGATAATCATCGGCGTGGCCGGGCTTGCGCTGCGCCTGATTTCGGCGGGATCGAGCGAACTTACGCTTGAAGGCATCCTGCCGGTTTCGCCCGATGTGATCGACGCCGTAACGATCGATTCGCCATCGGGTCAGCAGTCCAAGCTAGAGAAGGTCAACGATGTGTGGCTTATAGGGCGCGAAGAGGCGTTTGCGCCGAAACTCACTCAGCTTTGGGCGGCGACGCTTGACATAGACGGCGCGCAGCTCATAGCGCAAAACCCCGCCAACCACGCGCGGATGGGCGTTGAGGAAGGGCAGGGCGCCAATGTAGCCTTTTGGCTTGGCGAGTTCAAGCAGGAAGAGTTCATAGTCGGCGAGTGGACGCAGCGGGTTCGCTTGTGCTATTTGCGCAAGCCCGCCCGCAACGAAGTCTATGCCGTCCCCTGTCCATACGGCAACATATTCGACGCAGACGCCGACGGATGGCGCAACCCCGTGGTGGCGCGTATCCCGCGCGCCGCCGTGCAATCGGTGGAGTTCGCATATCCCGACGAAGAGTTCCTAATCAGACGGGAAGGGCAGCGCTGGGTCGTGGAAGAAGGCGATAGCGTCGAGCCTGCCGATGTGTTCGCGGTCAACGCCGTTCTTGGCACGCTTGAGGCGCTGATAGCCAGCGGCTTCGCGCCCGAAAGCGAAACGCAGAGCTTGGACTTCAGTGGACCCGAAGGCATATCGGTCAGGGTTATAACGCAAGAGGATTCGGGATTTCCCACCACGCGCGTTAGGCTGCTGCCGCGCGACGACGTCTCGTTCTACGCCAGAACGCCGCTGCAGCCCACCATATTCATAGTGGACGCCCGCATCGCGGCCGGGTTGCTCCAGGGATTGGACGCATTCCTGCCGCAGAACTAGGCGCAAATCCGATTTCGCCGTCGAGGATGCCGCCCAGCGCGCTGCGCTATCTGAACGAAATTGCCATTCGCCGGCATTCAAATAGCGCCATCGTCGCATACACTATAATTCGCAATCCGAATAATATCGCCAAAAACCTTGTCCAAAAGTTTTGGCAATGCTATCATAAATGCAGGTTGCAGCGCGTCCGTTGCATATCCGACGCGCGCATGCGCGCTCCGCAGTAGCTCAGTGGTAGAGCAATCGGCTGTTAACCGATCGGCCGTAGGTTCGAATCCTACCTGCGGAGCCAGCGTTTTGCCCCCTGTTACCTACCCCTAATAGCGATAGGATGCGTCCGCATAATTCCCGCGCAAGGCGATACAGGCAAAGTAGAGATAATCACAACGGCGTCGCGGTTGGGCGCGGTTGTGGCGTCCGCGCTGAAGCAGCCGCGCGTTGCGCTGGACATCGAGTCCAACGGCTTCTACCGCTACCCTGAGCGCATATGCCTTGTTCAGCTCGCCACGGCGGACGGCGTCTTCCTCATAGACCCGCTGGACACGCTTGATCCGCAGGAGCTTGCGCCGCTTGGCGAACTGCTTGCCGCGCCGTCCGTAGAGAAGATATTTCACGCCGCCAATCACGATGTGCGAAGTTTGCAGCGCGATTGGGGCTTTCGCATTCGGCCGCTGTTCGATACCGGCATAGCCGCCGCATTCGCCGGCTCCGAAAGGCTAGGCTTGGGGGCGGTTCTGCAAGAGTATCTGGGCGTGGAAGTGAACAAATCCAAGAAGTTGCAGCGCGCCGACTGGACGCTGCGCCCGCTTTCTGAGGCGCAAGTGCGCTACGCCGCCGATGATGTGATATATCTCGAACGCCTGACTGCGCTTTTGCGCCAAAAGCTTGCCAAACTGGGCAGAACGGATTGGGTTGCGGAAGAGTGCGAGCGGCTCGCCAATGTGGAATATGTCCCGCCCGATATAGAGATGGGCTTTCTGTCCGTGAAGGGCAGCGGCGCTTTGGACGACAAGGGCTTGGCGGCGCTGCAATCGCTGTATATGTTCCGCGAAGTTGAGGCGCTGCGCCGCGACCGTCCGCCGTTCAAGGTGTTTTCCGATGCCGCGATGCTGGCGCTGGCGGCAAATCCGCGCTCCGATCTGAGCAAGGTAAAGGGACTCGGCCGCTATGCGCGCGGCAGATACTCGTCGGGCGTGCGACGGGCATTGCGCGAGGGGCTTGACGCCGGCCCGTTCAAGCGTCCCAAGCGTCCATTCGCCGCAAACGGACATCGCGCAACCCCGGATGAGCGCAGTTCGGCGCGCAAACGTCTCAGTCTGCTCAAAGAGTGGCGGGCGTCGAACGCCAAGCGGCTTGCGCTTGATCCCGGGCTGGTGTGGCCCCTAGCGAGCCTCGATCGGCTATCGCTGCGCCCGCGCGAACTGGACGCTGAGATGGCTGACGATGCCGTGCGCGATTGGCAGCGGCGACAGCTCGGCGAATCGCTGGCGGCGGCGCTCAAGCGCCTGTAGTTGCGCCACAAGCGTCTGCGCCGCGCCGCCAATCCGTTGCCTGATGCGCTGAACTTGTTCGGCAGCGCGCCCATTGCGTCATCCCCGGTTGTGCCGCCGCGCTACACCACAAGCGGCGTATCGTCGCGGTTAGCCCATTCGCCCATTGAGCCGTCGTAGTTGCGCGCCCTATCGTAGCCTAGCAGCTTCAGTACGAATACTCCGTGCGCCGCACGGATGCCGCCCTGTCAATAGGTTACCACTTCCTTTTCGGGCGTTGCGCCCACCGCTTCCAGCATCGCGCGCAGTTCGCCCGCCGGCTTAATCGTCTGGTGGCTGTCGTCGGTGATGAAGTTCAGCCATTCTAGGTGAACTGCGCCGGGGATGCGCCCGCCGCGCGTGTTGCCGCGCGTGTTGCCGCCGTCCCACTCGCCGTCGGAGCGCACATCCAGGAACACCACATCGGGGTTGCTCACATTGGCGACGCCGTAGTCCAGCGTGCATACCAAGCCGTCGTCGGTCTTGGGCGTGAAGGTTGGCGCTTCAAACTGCGGTATCGCGATGGAAGTGGGACGTCCTTCATCGTGCCACTTCTTCCAACCGCCGTTGAGAACCTTGGCGTTGGTGTGTCCGTAGTAGTTGAGAACCCACCAGAAGCGCGTTGACCACAACGATCCGTTGCTATCGTATGCCACCACGAGGTTGTCGTCGCCGATGCCCATGCCTTCCATCAGGCTCTTCATCCTATCGGGCGGCGCTACCAATGGATTGGCGCGCGGGTCGGCATCGTAGCCTTCCTCTTTGATGTAGTGGTGGACGGGTATGCCGATGGCGTTCTTGATGTGAGCGCGCCCGTAGGCGTCCAGCGGATCGCAGTCCACGATGCGTATGTTGGGGTCGTCGATGCGCTCCGCCAGCCAGTCGGTTTCCACCAGCAGATCGGGATTTGCGTAGCCTTGCGTTGTCATAGTTCCAACCTCATAGATATGATTCGCTACCGTTCACTATGTTCTGCGGGGCGCTTGCCGCAGCCTGCCGCTTGCCGCTTTGCGCCATTAGGCTACACCAGGCGTCGCCCAAACGCAATTCGGCTGGTCGGAGGGCATTCGCAGAGTTGAGCGCAATCAATGCGCCTCGATTATGTGAAATGCAGGGCTTGCCGCGCTCAAACCGCCGCCGCCCACAATAACGCGAAAAGCCCTGCGGCAATCGGGCGCATGTACCCAATTGCCGCAAGGCTAGTTGCCGTCGGCGGGAAATTGTTGGCTGGACGTAGGTTAGCCGTATGGCGGAGCGCGTATGGTTTGATGCGCTGTCTCCAAACCGCCCGCCAAGTAGTCATGTTCGTTCCGTTAGTTCTCCCTCCACGGATTGGGGCGCTGAACTTCCTGCACCTTTTGGGGCGTGACGCCGGGGGATGCGCGTTCCCATACGCCGGTGTCCTTGTAGTAGATATAGGCGCGGATGTAGTGGTTTATGTCGGCGCTGCCCGGCGTGTATGAAGCAAGACTTCCGACTAACACACACCCCGGATCTTCCGCGTTGACACTCTCAGGTCCAGGGGGCGTGTCGTTGACGGTATCACAGCGATACCATAGCCCCACCACAGGAGCATTACTAGGCGCGTTAGGCAACGCCGCAAACGTTATCGCCGTTCCGACGCGAGGCGGGTTGTGGCCGCTTGCGAAACTCAGCGCAACGGTGTCAATGGTGCTGGCAGGCTTTACCTTGCCTATCACCCTGGTATAAGCGTGGCCGCCCGTAGTCAACGCCACTTTAACGCGGACGTATTTGCCTACCTGCCCCGACTTAAGAATGGTACGGAAAGTGCCCCATGCGCCCCTGGGGCGTTGCGCATGCTCCCAAGTGATTCCGTCGGCGGATGTCAACCAATCCCAGCCCCCGCCGCGCAATCCCCTGAAAGCATTCCCGTATGACTTCATATTAGAATATAGGGTCATTCCCTCTCGGGGATGTATTGTGTTCCCGCCGTAGCGGCCCTCGATGCCGCTGTTCACGAAAAGTTGATTGCCCGATATGGTTGTGGTTTGTCCGCCGTATGTCAGCAGCGGATGAAATAGGGCGTTGTCGAAGACCCACGGCGCTGGATCGACTGCGCCGTCGATAGTCAGATTTTTCCAACCCGCGTATATGCCGCTGGCGGATGTGGGCGACGTGAGATCGCGCGTAGATTTCCCTTGCGGCATCGTAGTAGGAGACGCGTCGTCTATGCCGCTGGACATGAAGTCCCAGTAACTGGCGGTTATAGAGCCGTTTGCGCGGTCGTTGTAGCCCACCAGCCCGCCGGGGGTTATCGTGCTGCCAGCAGTGGCGGTAACGGGCGCTATGGAGTAACTCGCGGTTATCGTCCCGTTGTTGTCCCCCACCAGACCGCCGATGAAGCTGCTGCTGCCGCCCTTCCCCCTCACTGCGCCCGCAGCGTAGGCCGCGGTTATCGTTCCTGAGTTGTGTCCTATCAGTCCGCCGGCGTAGATGTACATAAGGCTGGCGTCGGTAACGGCGGGATCTATCGTCATAGAGACGGTGGCGCGTGAGAAGCTGGCGGCTGTGGACGCCGTTGCAGTCTGGTAGCCAATCAGTCCGCCGGCGTAGCTTCCAGCGCCGGCGGTGGCGGTAATCGCGCCTGTGGAGTAGCACGCGATTACTTTGCCTGAGTTGCTTCCCGCAAGCGCGCCAATATCCGTTTGAGAGGAAGAAGTTACACTCACATTAGCATTCACAATCCCCACGTTTTCAATGCGCGCGTTTGCGCCCGTTTCGCCGAACAATCCCACTCTTCCGGATGCGCCGTTTATAGTGAGATTGGAGATTTTGGGCATCGCGCCGTCGATAAGGTTGCCCTTGAATGTGGCGTTGAACGGATTGACGTCTGTGCCGATGGGCGTCCAGTTGGGGTAGGTGTCTGATGAATTCACTTCCCCGTCGCCGTTGGTGTCGAAGTTTAGGTCCATCATCAGTTCGTAGCCGGTGCAGGTGGCTTGCTGAGGGGTGTTGGAATCGGAGTCGTGGTCGGTGAGCTGGCAGCCCATGTCGGACGCGGCGTTGAGGAATGCGGTTGTGTATATTGCCCAGTCTGAGGCACTGACGGAGTCTTGCTTGCCGTTGCCGTTGAGGTCGTAGCGTATGGCGTTGAGTTGGGCGAGGGATCTGATTTCGATGAGGCCGTCGTTGTCGACGTCGTAGTCGGCGTTGGCGGGCGGCACGGTAGGCGTGGCGGTTGCTGTGGCGGTAGCGGTGGGCGTGGCCGTCGCATCCGGATCCGGGGTAGGCGTGGCAGTGGGCGTAGCCGTGGCGGTAGCGGTTGGAGTGGCAGTCGCATCCGGATCCGGGGTAGCCGTGGGCGTGGGGGTAGCAGTTGCAGTGGGGGTAGCAGTTGCAGTGGGGGTAGCGGTTGGCGTAGCCGTAGCGGTTGCCGTGCCGGTAGCGGCGGCGTCTGTGGGCGAGGTTTGCGTGGCTGCCGTGGCGCTGGCGAACATTATCGCCGCCAATGCGATTATGAGAAGCAGCACTATCAGCGTTGATAGGCGGCGAAAGTCAAAGAATGTACGCAACATTGGGAATACACCCCCTCAGATTTAGGCAGTTTGGGTTTGGGGGCATTCTAGCACAGAGGCGCAAGGGCAAAGGGGAATGACATAATGCTAGGGTACAGCGCAGGCGGGTTTGCGATGTCAACACATTAACGCGGGCATTCTCATGTTGCAACACTTAGCGATGGCTGACGGTTGCGTGTTGGGTGCTGCCTTGTACGTTATCAACAAGGAAGTCGACGAAGATTTTGCCGTCGTTTGGTGGCTTGCTGTATGTATGCTTAATGTTTATATGGTCTATCATTAGATAAACAGAACCGGTGTGCCAAGGGGGAATAAGGGAGAATTTGCAATAATTTTTGACGCAAAGTCGCAGGGGCGTAAAAGGGGGGCGTTTATCGGCTATAGTGTTGCCACTGCGTTCCGTAACTGATAATAATAAGGTAGCAGGCGTGAACGGGTTGCGGCATATGCCGCAGAAGGGCGAAGTTAGCGCGTGAGGTGATTTGTATGGCGAATTCGCTGCAGGAATTGCAAGGTTTGGGTCAATCCGTGTGGTTTGACAATATACGCAGGGGCTTCATCAATTCGGGGGAGCTTGAGCGGCTGATTGATTTGGGGGTGAGCGGGCTTACTTCCAATCCGTCCATATTCGAGAAGGCAATTACGGGCAGCGCGGATTACGATGAGGCGCTGCTGGGGCTTGCGCTGAACGGCAGTGACGCGGTGGAGATATTCGAGCGGCTGGCGATGGAGGATATACAAGCGGCGGCGGATTTGCTGCGCCCGATATATGAGCGCACGGCTGGCGGGGACGGCTTCGCGTCCATTGAGGTGAGCCCGCATCTCGCCAATGACACGGCCGGCACGGTTTCGGAAGCGCGGCGGCTGCATGCGGCGCTGGAGCGGCCGAATGTGATGATCAAGGTGCCGGCGACGCCCGCGGGCATTCCCGCCATTCGGGCGCTTATCGGCGATGGCATCAATGTGAATGTCACGCTGATATTTTCGCTGGACGCATACGCTCAGGTGCGGGAGGCGTACATAGGCGGGCTGGAGGATTTGGCGCAAGCGGGGGGCAATCCGGCAGGCGTGGCGTCGGTGGCGTCGTTCTTCGTGAGCCGCGTGGACGGGATGATAGACGGGCAGCTGGAGGCGCGCATCGGCGAGGGGGCGTCCGAGCTGGAGGCGCTGATGGGCAAGGCGGCGGTAGCCAACGCCAAGATAGCGTACCGCGATTTCAAGCGCACATTCGCATCGGATAGGTTCGCTGCGTTGCAAGGCAGGGGCGGGCGTGTTCAGCGGCCGCTGTGGGCAAGCACAAGCACGAAGAATCCGGAGTACAGCGATGTGCTGTATGTGGATTCGCTCATCGGGCCGGATACGGTCAACACGCTGCCGGATGTAACGCTGACGGCGTTCTTGGAACACGGCAACCCGGTGGGCGGCACGATCGAGCGCGATTTGGACGATGCGGTTCGCACGATAGAGGCGCTCGAAGACGCGGGGATAAGCATGCGGGGGGTTACGGATGCGCTGCTGGCGGACGGGGTGAAGGCGTTTGCGGATTCGTTTGACGCGCTGATTGCCAATATCGAGGATAAGCGGGCTAGGCTGATAGCGCGCGGCGGGGCGGCGGCGAGCGCGGCGCTGGGGGATTGCGACGCCGATGTGGATGCGGCGCTGGCGCGGCTGCAGAGCGAGGTGGTGGTGGGGCGCATATGGGGACGGGACCATACGGTTTGGAAGCCGGACCCGACGGAGATTTCGGACCGACTTGGCTGGCTCACGGTGGGCGAGGATATGCGGTCTCGAGTGGCCGAACTGCAGGCGTTTGCCGACGAGGTTCGGGGCGAGGGGTTCGAGCATGTGGTTGTGCTGGGAATGGGCGGCAGCAGCTTGGGGGCAGAGGCGCTGGGGCAGATATTCGGCAACGCGGCGGGGTATCCGAAACTGCGGGTTTTGGATTCCACGGTTCCGGCGAGCGTCAAGGCGGCGACGGATGCCGTTGATTGCGCCAAGGCGCTGTTCGTGGTGGCGTCCAAGTCGGGGACTACGATCGAGCCGAATATGTTCTACAAGCATTTTCGGGCGCTTACCGAAAAGGCGGTCGGGGCAGAAGCGGCGGGCGGGCATTTCGTCGCGATATGCGACGGGGGGACGGCGCTGGAGCGGCTGGCGGGCGAACACGGGTTTCGGCGAACATTCGTGAATCCGTCGGACATAGGGGGGCGGTATTCGGTACAATCGCTGTTCGGGCTTGTTCCGGCGGCGCTTGCGGGGATAGACATAGGGGCGCTGCTGGATCGGGTGAACGCAATGGGCGGGGCGTGCGGCGGCGGCGTATCCGCGCGGGACAACCCCGGCGCATGGCTGGGCGCTGTGATGGGGGCGCTTGCGGCCAAGGGGCGGGATAAACTGACGCTGGTAACCACGCCGTCGCTGATCAGCCTGGGGCTGTGGCTGGAGCAGCTTCTTGCCGAAAGCACGGGCAAAGAGGGCAAGGGCGTAGTGCCGATTGCGGGCAGTCCGCTAGGGGCGCTTGACGGCGTTGGGGATGACCGATTGTTCGTGTATCTGCGCTTGAACGGGGATGACGCTGCGGATACGGACGCTTATATGGATCGAGTCGAGGCGGCGGGGATGCCGTCGGTTCGGCTGCGGTTGAACGATAGGCACGATGTAGGGGGCGAGTTCTTTCGGTGGGAGTTCGCTACGGCGACGGCGGGGGCGCTGCTTGGGATCAATCCGTTCGATCAGCCTGATGTGCAGGGGGCTAAGGACATCACAACCGAACTGATTGCGGACTACACGGCGTCGGGGGCGGCGCCGTCTGCGGCTCCGCGGCTTGAGTCGGTGAGTTCGCTTTCGGGACTGCTGAGGAAGGCGGAGCCGGGCGATTATCTGGCGATAACGGCGTATCTGGAGCAGACGCCCGAATTGGACGCGGCGCTAGACGATCTGCGGCGGTATGTGGGGGAGCGCTGGGGCGTGGCTACAACGCTGGGGTATGGGCCGCGCTATTTGCACTCAACGGGGCAGATACACAAGGGCGGGCCGAACACGGGGCTGCATCTGCAGCTGACGGTGCGGCGGGATAGCGACGTGTCGATTCCGGATGAGTCGTTCACATTCGGGGTTTTGGCGGACGCGCAGGCTAAGGGGGATTTGGATGCGCTTGCGGCGCAGGGGCGGCGGGTGGCGCGCGCGGCGCTGTGGGACGATGGGGTGTCGGATATTCGCGCGATCGAGGCGGGGTTGAGATACGGGGCTCATTCGAGATAGCGGCGGTTCAGGGCAATCATCAGATAAGCGGGCGCAGGAGGCGATACATTGGAACTGGGAATGATCGGCTTGGGGCGAATGGGCGGGAATATGACGCAGCGGTTGCTGAAGGGCGGGCATCGCGTTGTGGCGTATGACCCGGATGAAGGGGCAAGGCGGGCGGCGCAGAATGCGGGCGCCGACGGGGCGGCGTCTATCGCCGAAGTGGCGGCTACGCTGACTGCGCCTAGGGCGGTATGGGTGATGGTGCCGGCGGGGGATGTCACGGACGCCACTATCAACGAACTGGCGGATGCGCTGTCGGCGGGGGACGCAATCATAGACGGGGGGAACTCCAACTACAAGCAGACGATACGGCGGGCGGCGGCGGTGAAAGCGCGCGGCATTGAGATGCTGGACTCCGGCACAAGCGGCGGCGTGTGGGGACTGACTGAAGGCTATAGCCTTATGGTGGGCGGCGATGCTGACGCATTCGCGCGGCTTGAGCCGATATTTCAGACGCTTGCGCCGAGCGCTGATAGCGGGTACGGGCGCGTGGGGCCGTCGGGGGCGGGGCATTTCGTCAAGATGGTTCATAACGGCATCGAGTACGGGATGATGCAGGCGTTTGCGGAGGGGTTCGAGCTGATGGAAGCCAAGCGGGATTTGGAGTTGGATTTGGCGCAGATAGCCGAGATATGGCGCTACGGCAGCGTGGTGCGGTCTTGGCTGCTGGATCTGACGGCGGCGGCGCTGGAGGAAAGCGGCGATCTTGCGGGGATAGCGGCGTATGTTGAGGATTCGGGCGAGGGCAGGTGGACGGTGGAAGAGTCCATAGAGTTGGCGGTGCCTATTCCCGTGATAGCGGCGTCGCTGCAGGCGCGGTTCCGGTCGCGGCAAAGCGAGCCGTTCGGGGCGAAGCTGCTTGCGGCGATGCGAAATCAGTTCGGCGGGCATAGCGTCAGGAGGGCGGAGTGATGAGCGACGCCGCCACAACAACGCTGGCAATCGTGGGCGGGACGGGCGATTTGGCGCAGCGGAAGCTTGTGCCGGCGCTGTTTGAGCTTGCGTGCCGGGGGCGCATTCCGGACGATCTGCGAATACTTTCGTTTGCGCGCTCGGATTACACGGACGATTCGTATCGCGAGTTTATGTGGGACAAGGTGCGCGAGTTCGGGGCGCTTGCCACGCGGCGGGACGATTGGCGGGCTTTCGCGCAGCGGATGCGCTATGTGAGCGGCGATATGACGCAGGCGGCCGATGTGGAGCGGCTGAAGAGCGCGCTGCATGAGATAGACGGGGGCGCCGAGGCTCCCGCGAATTGGTTGTTCTACCTGTCGGTTGCGCCGTGGCTGTTCGCGCCGTCGCTGCGAAACATTCGGGCGCACGGGCTGGCCGACGAGACGCGCGGCTGGCGGCGGGTGGTGATCGAGAAGCCTTTCGGCCATGACCTTGCGTCGGCGGTGTCGCTGGATAATCTCGTGGCCGATGTGTTTCGCGAAAATCAGGTCTATCGCATAGACCATTATTTGGGCAAGCATATGGTACAGAACTTGCTGGTGTTTCGGTTCGCCAACGCCATATTCGAGCCGATATGGAACCGCAACTATATCGACAACATTCAGATTACGGTCGCCGAGTCCATCCCGGTGGGTGAGCGCGGGGCGTACTACGATGAGTCGGGTGTGGTGCGCGATATGGTGCAGAATCACCTGCTGCAGCTGCTGTCGCTGGTGGCGATGGAGCCGCCGAATATCGCGGATTCCGAATCGCTGCGCAACAAGAAGGTGGAGGCGCTGCACGCCATACGGCGGCCGGGCGGCGCTGAGATGGCGCGCGATGCGGTGCGCGGGCGCTATGACGGGTATCTGTCGGAGCAGGGCGTTCCCGCGGATTCCATCACGCCCACCTACGCCGCGCTCAAGCTGTATGTGGACAACTGGCGGTGGCGCGGCGTGCCGTTCTACTTGCGGACGGGCAAGGCAATGGCGGAGAAGGTGTCCGAAGTGGTAATCGTGTTCCAAGAGCCGCCGCACTCTATGTTTATGGCGGACGCGGCGCGCGAAATTCCGCCCAATGTGCTGGGACTGAGCCTGCAGCCCAACGAAAGCATTCACTTGGGCTTTCAGGTGAAAAGCCCGGATACGGACATATCCTCTATGGAGTCCACGGATTTGGAGTTTCACTATAAGTCGGCGTTCAAAGACCATTCCATTCCCGAAGACTATGAGCGGCTGCTGCAGGATGCGCTGAGCGGCGATACAAGCCTGTTCATTCGCAACGATCATATTGAGGAAGCGTGGAAGATAGTGGATCCGCTGATTGAGGCGTGGGGGCATCCGAACACGCCGCCGTTGCACGGATATGCGCCCGGAAGCTGGGGTCCGGCGGCGGCGGACGCGCTGCTGGCGCAAGACGGGCGCAAGTGGCTGCGGTCTCATTAGCGGGGTTGGCGCAAGCGGTTTTAACTCAAAGGCGCAGGGGCGCAAAGGGGGATAGGGTTTTGGGGATGCGATATGTTGGGGCGCTGGCGGTTGTTTTGGTGGCGCTGGCGGGGGTTGCTTGCGGTGATGCGGCGACGCCGGCGTCGAGCGAAATGCGGCCGGCGGCGCAAGTTGCATCGCCGACGCAGACGGGTGTAGCGGTTGCGCCTGTGGACACGCCTAGCGCTGCGCCTGCGGCCGTTGCGACTTCGACGTCTGCGCCTACATCCGTAACGGTGGCTGCGCCGGCGCCTACTGCTGTGCCGACGGCGGTTGCGCTGTCAACGCCTGAAGCTGCGCCTACGCTTGTGTCGACGTCAATACCTGCGCCTACGGCCATTCCTGCAACCGCAACTGCTGCGCCGACGCCTGAACCTACGCCGTGGGCGGCCGGTTTGGGGGCGAATGGCGGGGTTGCGCCGGATCCGGATTATGAGGCGGCGTTGGAGGCGGCGAGGCTTAGGACTAGCGGGTGGGATACGGATTTTAGCCTGCATACGGTTGAGTTTAGCGAGATACGGACGGTGATACCGCGCGATAATATACCGGCGATAGACGCGCCCAAGTTCGTATCGGTGGACGCGGCGGCGGGATGGCTGCAGGATGTGGAGCCGGTGGTGGCGCTGGATATCGCTGGGGATGCGCGGGCGTATCCGCTGCAGATATTGACATGGCACGAAATCGTGAACGACGAGGTGGGCGGCGTTCCTGTGGCGGTTACATTCTGCCCGCTTTGCAATTCCGCAATAGCGTTCGATCGGCGGTTTGACGGCGATGTTTTGGACTTTGGCGTATCGGGCAATCTGCGAAACTCGGACCTGATTATGTATGACCGCCAGACGCATAGTTGGTGGCAGCAGTTCACGGGCGAGGGCATCGTGGGGCGATATGCGGGCGGGCAGCTGGAGCATCTGCCGTCGCTGCTGGTGTCTTTTGCGGACTTTCGCGCCGCCTACCCTGATGGCAGGGCGCTATCGCGGGACACGGGCTTTGCGCGCCAATACGGGCGCAATCCGTATGTTGGCTACGATACTACAAAGGGCAATCCGTTTCTGTTCGGGGGCGCTCTCGACGACCGTCTGACGCCGGTGGAGCGGGTTATCGCGGTGAGCATAGACGGCGTTGACGCCGCATTCCCGCTGGGCATTCTGCAGGAAGAAAGGGTTATCAACTACACGGTGGGCGGCAGGGATATTGTGGCGCTGTTCAAGTTCGGGGCGGCGTCCGCGCTGGACGCAGCATCGATCGCGGGCTCGCGGGATGTGGGATCGGCGGCGGTGTTCGACGCCAATCTGAACGGCCGGAAGCTGACTTTCGGGGTTGAGGGCGGGCGGATTGTGGATGCTGAAACGGGCAGCGTTTGGAGCATCCTGGGCGGCGCGCTTGAGGGGGAGTTGGCGGGCGAAAGTTTGACGCCGTTGGTGCATGGCAATCACTTTTGGTTTGCGTGGGCGGCGTTCAAGCCTGATACGCTGCTCTATGGGGGCGCGGGCGAGTAGGGGCAACGCGCGGGGCGCAAGGGGAAAGTGGCAACCGCCAAGCAAGCGCTCTGTTTGCCTAGCGGCTGCGAATGGTTTGTTGGGGACTTTTTGACGCAAAGGCGACGGGCTAGTTCGCGCTGATGTCGTCGAAGAGGGCGTTCCAGCTGGGGAAATCGCCTCTGCCATAGCCGTAGCGGTGCAGTATGACGCCGTCGCCGCTGAAGGCTATCTTGGAACCTTGCGTGAAGACATTCAGATCTTCCCAAACGGCTCTGCCTATGTGGGCGACGGTCCAGGGGTAGCCGTTGCGCTCTTTGTCTTGGGTTAGTCGATCTACGGGTTCGCTGCTGACTAGGTAGAACGCAACCGTGTCGTCGTAATCGCTGCCGATTTCCGATTTCATGCGCTGCAACTCAGCGTGGCAGCTTCCTCAAGTGGTAGAGTGAAAGTAGAGCAGAACGGGCTTGCCTTCGTCGACAAGCATGGCGCTTGTGAGTTCGGAGCCGTCGGCAAGGGTCATACCGAATTCGGGGGCGGCCATGCCAACGCGGTAGCCTACTTCGCGCACAATGGGATCCGCGGGCGCTTCCGTCGCCGGCTGGGTCTGCTTAGCGGTAGTGGCATCGGGCGCTTGCGGGGCTTGCGCGGGAGCTGCGGTCGGCTGAGTTTGCTTAGCGGTGGTGGTGTCCGGGGCTTGTGGCGCTTGCGCGGGAGCTGCGGCCGGCTGGGTCTGCTTGGCGGTCGGCGTATCTGTTGCCGGTGCCGAGACTTGCTTAGCAGTCGTCGTATCCAATGCTTGCTGAGGGGCAGCGGTCGGCTGAGTTTGCATAGAGGCGGGCTGCGCCGGGGCTTGCTGAGATGCCGGCGCTACTTCGGCGGGGGCTTGGGATGCGGGGGCGGCGCTGCAGGCGATTAGGACGGCGGCTAGGGTTGCAAGCGCGGCTAGGGCGACGAGTAGGGTTGCGCGGTTCATAGCGTTTCGCTCCGTGTGCTTAGTGTGTTGGCGCTTTGGGGTGGTTGCGCGCGCGGTTGGATGCGCGGTCTAGTTTAGGGCTTCGGGGCGTTCCGCGAGGGTAACTCGGATGGATGCGGTGTCGCCGCCGTTTCGGATTACGGACATTGTAACGGTATCGCCGGGCATGGTTTTTTCAAGCAGGTAGATGATGAGGTCGTCCATGCCGGTAATGGGCGTTTCGTCCACGGCTACGATGACGTCGCCGCCGTATTGGATATTGCCGTCGTCGGTGCGCTCGAGTTCTTCGCTGCCTAGCAGTCCGGCTTGTTCGGCAGGGCCGCCGGGGGCTAGATCGATAATCAGCGCGCCCTGCGTCGCGGCGTCGGCGCCCATAAGCTCAGCGGCTTCGGGGCGCAGGTTGGCGCCGCGTATGCCCAGCCAAGAGTATTTGAAATCGCCGTCGTCTATGAGCGCCGGCACGATTTGCTTGGCGGTGTTGATGGGAATGGCGAAGCCCACGCCGGCGTTGGAACCGGTGCCGGTGACTATCTGCGCGTTGATGCCTATGACATTGCCGCGGCGGTCAAGCAGGGGTCCGCCGGAGTTGCCGGGATTGATGGGGGCGTCGGTCTGTATGATTTTGGGGACGGAAAAGGGCGTACTGCCGCTGCGAATGGTTCTGCCTACGGCGCTGACGATGCCGATGGTGGTGGTGAATTCCTGGCCGAACGGGTTGCCGATGGCGATGGCGAGCTGTCCTACTTGGACGGCGTTGCTGTCGCCGAGGGTTACGGGGGTTAGGGCGGCTTCGTCGTAGTCTATCTTGAGGACGGCGATGTCGGCGGCGGGATCGGCGCCGATAACTTCGGCGTAGGCTTCGGTTCCGTCGGCGAATATGACTAGGATGCGATGGGCGTCTTCGACTACATGGTGGTTGGTTACGATGTGTCCGCGCGTGTCCCAGACGAATCCCGAACCCTGTCCGTTGCGAAAGAAGAAGTCTTCTTGGGGCTGCGCTTCGTCGTCTTGATTCTCATCGCTGCGGTCGTCGGGATTGGGCTGGGGGGCGAATGGGAAGGGGCGGTTGAGCCAAGGCGGCATGCTGCCCGCTTCCATGCGGTCGATGACGATGATGTTGACCACGGAGGGGATGACATCGGTATGCACGCCGCTTATGACTTGCTCGAAGGCGGCGACGATTGTGTCTGCGTCGATCTCAGTCGCGGTTTCGGATGCGGGGGCAGTGCTGTCTGCGTCTGCGGCGTGGGATTGCGCCGATTGGCGGGATTGGGGGGGGGCGGTTGCGCCTATCTGCGCCTCGGCGGGGGGCTGCCAGGATGTGGGCATGGCTTGTTCTTGCGCCGGCTGCGCGGCGGCGTCGGCGGGGGATGCTTGGGTTGATTGCGCGGCTTGGGTTGATTGCGCTTGCGTATCGCTCATATCGCCGGCGTTGGCCGGAGTTGATGCAGCGGGGGCGTTGGCGCACGCGGTTGTGAGCGCTAGGGCTATGGCGGCGAGCGCAATCAGCGCGGCGCTTGCAGTATGTTTGACGGTTAGGTTGATGTTGGCAATAGAGCGCTTCATATGTGCCTCACTCATCCTGCTAGACTTGCGCTTATTATATCAGATGCGCGCGTGGGCGATTGTGATGCGCGCGGTTTGCGCTATTCGTATTGCGCGTAGCATATGTATAACGCAGATGTGTTGCTTCGAGATAGCGAATTGGGCGGCGCGCGGCCGATATGGGCGATACGCAAGCGCAATCAACGGCATATGCGGCGTGGGCGCTCAGTCGGTTGGGGATGATATCCATATCATTTCGACGCTGTGGGGGGCGAATTCGGAGCGGTCGAAATCGCCGTAGAGGTTGAGGATGCGGTAGCCGCAGGCGCTCAATAGGTGGCGCATTTCCCAGCGAAAGATGTAGCGCAGCGCGAAATCGCGGTAGAGTTTGCGGCGCACTCCGCCAAAGTCGTCGAGTTCTTCGATGGTGGTGCGTATGCTCATAATTTGGTTGTAGGCATCGTAGCTTGCCTGATTCCATATGACGATGCGGTTGCCGCTCGCCGGATCGGTTACATCGCGGAAGTGGTAGGGGATGTCGCCTTCTTGGGCAAGCATATTGATGTCGGGGACGAATATGTCGAGTATCAGCCTGCCGCCGGGGCGCAGATGGCGCTTTATCGTGTTGAGCGCGCGGATTTGGTCTTGCGCGGACAACAGGGATAGGAAGCCGCGAAAGGGGATGATTATCAGATCGAAGGTGCGGTCTAGGGTGAAATCGCGCATATCGGCGTGAACGGGGGTGAAGCGGTCGGTTGCGGCGGCGGCGGTTGCTTTGCGCTGAGCGCGGTCGAGCATTGCGTGGGATGAGTCGATGCCTACGACGTCCACGCCGCTTTGGGCGATGGGGACGGATACGCGGCCGGTGCCGCAGCCGAGTTCCAGGACGGCGTTTGCGCCGGCGGCTTCGGCTACATAGAACGGTATGTCTTCCACGACGTAAGAGAATACGGCGTCGTAGATGTCCGCCCAGTCGTCGTATGGGGATGCGTCCAAGGCGGTCATAGCGGTTATGCGCCTGCGAGTTGTGCGAGCGCGAGGCGCACGCGGTCTTCGGTGGAATTGGCGTCGGCGCGCGGGATAGCGGCGAGCGCTTCTCGCGCTTCGGCGGCCGAATAGCCGAGCGCGGTGAGTGCGTCGATTGCGTCTGCGTCGGGCACGGCGGCGGCATCCGACGGCTCGAACTCGAGCTTGCCTTTTAATTCGAGAACGATGCGGCTTGCGGTTCTGCGGCCGACGCCCGGCACGGGGGTGAATGCCTTGAGGTCGCCGGCATCTACGGCGGCGGCGAGCGTCTCGGGCGTGAACATAGACAGGATGCTCAGCGCGACGCGGGGGCCGATGCCGCTGATGCCGATAAGCACTTCGAAGGTTTCGCGCGCGTCGACGGCCTCGAATCCGTAGAGGCTCATGCTGTCTTCGCGCACCTGCATTGAGGTGAACAGGCGCACATTATCGCCGGGGTTGCCAAGCGATTCTACGGACGATGACGGGACGCTGACGCGCAGGGTTATGCCGCCGACGGCTATGTCCGCCCAGTCTGCGCCGGCGGATTCCAGTCTGCCGCGCACGGATGAAATCAGCGAGGATACCATTCTTGGCGTTACTCCAAAAATGCGATGTCTTGGGCGCGGCCGGCGTTGATGTGGCAGATGGCTACCGCAAGGGCGTCGGATGCGTCGAGCGGCAAATTCTGCGCGTCCAGTCCAAGCAGCGCGCCCACCATATCGCGCACCTGCTGCTTGGAGCTTCCGCCGTGGCCGGCGACGGACTGCTTGACTTGGCTGGGGGCGTATGCGTGAACGGGGACGCCGCAAGCCGCCGCCGCGAGCATCGCAATCGCCTGCGCCTGTCCGACGGCCATAGCGGAGCGCACATTGCGCGCCACGAAGGGCTCTTCAATCGCCATCGCTTGGGGCTGGCATTCGGCGATGCAGTCGAGCAGCGCGGCATAGAGGCGGTGCAGGCGCTCGGCGGGGGGGCTGCCGCGCGCCGCTTTCAGCACATCTAGGCGCACAAGCGCGCAGTCGTCGGCGTCGCCGTCTATCACGCCAACGCCCATATTGTAGGTGCCGGGGTCGACTCCGATGATGCGCAAGGGGGCGGCTATCGGTCGCGGTACTCTTCCAGAACTTCGTCCGGAAAGTCGGCGTTGGAATAGACTTTTTGCACGTCGTCAAGCTCCTCCAGTTGGTCGAGAAGGCGCAGCGTTTGGGAGGCGGCTTTGGCGTCAAGCGCGACGGTGTTGCTGGGTATCATGGATAGCTCAGAGGACACAATCGCCGCCGCTGTGTCGGTGAGGGTTTGGCGGATGTCCTCGATCTTGTCGGGGGCGGAGTAGATGTGCAGCGTGTCGTCGAATGTCTCGAAGTCTTCGGCGCCGGCGTCGATCGCCACAAGCGCTAGTTCGTCGGCGTCGTCGGGTTCGGCGTTGACCACCACCACGCCTTTTTGCTCGAACTGCCACGCCACTGCGCCGGACTGCGCCAGGTTGCCGCCCGCCTTGGTTAGAGTGGATCGGATGCCGGAGACGGTGCGATTGCGGTTGTCTGTGAGGGTTTGCAGCATGATGGCGATGCCGCCGGGGCCGTAGCCTTCGTAGGTGAACTCCACCATTTGGTCTTGGTCGGCGGAGTCGCCGGAGCCGCGTTTTACGGCGCGGTCGATGTTATCGTTGGGCATATTGGCGTCTTTCGCCTTCTGTATCGCCATGCGAAGGCGGATGTTCATAGTTGGATCGCCGCCGCCCTGCCGCGCCGCGATGATGATTTCGCGCGTGAGTTTAGTGAAGAGTTTGCCGCGCCGCGCGTCGGTTATCGCCTTGGCGTGCTTGATGGTTGACCATTTAGAGTGACCCGACATAGGAAACTCCCTGTTGAAATAGTGATGTGCCTGCGGGGTTATTTTAGCACGCAGGCAGGTATCGGTCAAAAGGCGCTGTGGGTCGCGCTGGGTTTTAACGCAGGGGCGCAAAGGGGGGATGTGGTGTTGGCGGCGCAAGGCTAGAATGCCCGCCGCTTTCATATGATTGCCCGCGCGTAAGAGCGTATCGTATGATTATCTGCGAATAATGTCTTATCGTATGCGCATCCAAAGACGCTTTATGTTGTTCAAAAGCGAAAGCTATGAAGTCCCGTTCTGTTCGGACTAATGCGCCGCATAATTCTACCGACTCTACCCCCAAAGTATGTTCGCGCGCTGCGGGCGGCAACTTGGACGCCGCTGCGAATGGCGGCTTGGAACGCCGCGTTCATTATCGCGGGGTTGCTGCTGATAGCGCTTGCGGGGGAGGCGTACTTTCGGCTGACAAAGCCGTTTCTAAATACCAACATCCCTCGTCAGTTCGTCGATGGAGTTGGGCTTATCCTTGAACCCAATGCAGAGGTGCGCTACGGGCTATCGGAAGGCGAATTCTGGGTCATTCAGCGCGCCAACAGCCAAGGGTTTCTGGACCGCGAGCCTATCAGCGCTGAGCGCGCGGCTGAGGGCTGCCATATAGCCTTCATCGGCGATTCCTATGTGGAGGCATTGGAGGTTCCCATCTCCAACAAGTTTCATGTGCGTCTGGAAGAGACGGCGGCGCGCGAACTGCCACGCTTGAGCATTACCACGCAGGCTTACGGAATAAGCGACACGGGACAAATCAATCAGATTCCGTTTTATGACGAGTACGCGCGGCGTCTGAACCCGAAGTTGGTGGTTCTGGTCTTCTACCGAAATGACTTCGGCAACAACTTAACTGCGCTGCAAGCGCTGAATGGCGGCAGGGATCCCGACCGACTGCCGTATATGTCCGCTCAAAGAGACGAATATGGAGTTATGAAACTGCGCCCGCCGGACGCGGAATATGAGCGCTTCATGCTGCCAAGCCCGCCAAAGGCTCGGCATGCCAAGGCGCGGGATATGCTGGCTGGCGTTTCGCGCTTTGCGAAATGGACGTCAATGTGGTTATGGATGTATGATTTTTATCATCAGTATGAAGCTTGGACGGATATGATAGCCGCGCATTCTTGCTGCGTATCGCTGATGGACGGGTGGCGGCCCGACACGCCGCATGCGCTATTCATAATAGGCAGTCCATTTACGAAGGAACATCTGCCGCCCGTCTATGAAGAGGCGCTGGCATATACCGCTTTCGGCATAGATCAGTTCAAGCGGCGCGTCGAGCGCGACGGCGCGACGCTGGCTATCTTGGCGGCGACTTCGGATATGGGAACGCGCGGCGATCCGCAGTTCGACCGCCTAATCGCCATTGCGGAGCCGCGCGGCATTCCGGTAATCAGCCATTTTGACTATATGGTCAGCCGGGGCTACAACCCGTCGAATGGCAGATGGCGCGACGACATCCACTGGAACGCTGTGGGGCATCAATGGGTGGCGGAGGCGGTTTTGGAGTGGCTGAAGGCGAACCAGGATGTGTGCGAATGAGCGCGGTCCGGCATTCGCATAGTTTAGCGCCGCTGATTGCATAGCCCGCGAATTGTCCGCTGATGTGGGACTTCCTAGAAGATCTCAAACCGCTAAGCGCTGCAAGGCGATAATGCCCGCAGCCCTGGTATTTCAACACGAGCAGCTATGCTAAATTCAGCCCAACTTCAGCCATAGCGGCGCAAGGACAAGATCAGCGTCCCCATCCGTATTGGAGTAGCCCTCCGCGCCCCCGCGTTAAAGCCCCCGGCAACCCTCGATTTTCTTTCGATTAAGCGTTCCAATACCTCACGTCTTCTCGATCACGAAATCCCCTCGATCTGCGCCGCCAAACGCCCCTCAATGCGGAAAATACCACCAAACCGCGCATCGATCCCCACCAAAATCACAGCGCGGCCGCCACGCCACGCCAACGCCTTTATTAACTGATTGACACTCAGGAACGCCTGTAATACGGCGTTCCCGCGATTTTCTGGAATTTGCGGAAATTGCGTGATTTTACCCTTGACACTCAAAATAGCCGTTTCGTAATCTGTTTTTATACATTTATTAGAAATAGTTCAGCAGAAGCGCGGCAACCCGAAGCGCACTGCAGAAACGCCAACTATAGCCCCGGAAATCGGGCGTCCAAAACAGCGCCCAAACACCCGCCGAGCGGACGGACAAACAACCGTCCCGCTCCAACCGGCAGCCCAAGCCCTGCTTTGCGGCAGGCGAATTTTTCAACCCGTATGGTGTTGTCAGGGGAACCTTTGCGCCTTTTTTAGACGCCTCCCTAGCATCCCGCAAGCGCTGAAGGAGGAAATCAACGGATATGGTAATTCAAAGAGAAGAGTTCGAATCCTACCGCCCCAGTGTGATAGACGCTCCGGCGCCCGCCACCACAACACGCCATCTCACATGCCCCAGATGCGACGCCCGTCTGCAGATCAACTACGACGAACCCCAATGCATCCAGTGCGGATATGTGGACTACGGATATGTGCCGCCCAACGCCCACAAAACCAAGAACATGATGAGCACCGCCACCCGCTTCGTAGTGCGCTACATCGGCGATTTCCCGCAGCTCGCGGACACGCTCACCCATGTGCGCCTTGTGCGCTTCCGCAACAGAGCCATCTACCAAGTAACCTGCCCATTCTGCAACGACGATATGGAGCAGTCTTCACTATCCGGCAAGCGCCGCGAAGTCCGCGAAGAACGCTACAAGTGCGCCGACGGACACCGCATATCGCTAATGCCCGGCAGGAAAAACGACCTAGGCTGGAAGTAGCGACCGCCTTCCCAATCCCACAACCGAAACCCGCACATTAGACAACGGCCGGACGGGTTAAGCGCATATGCCGCCTATCCGGCCGTCTGCTTTGCCGCCAAACTATATGCCGTCCATAGCCGAAACATACGCAGCGTCCCCCCAAGCGCCGCTGTTCATATGCGACTTCTCCCCCCCAAGAAGCGCCCTGCCGCACGCGCTTGCGCCCGCCGCCGCCATCCCCTCCGACTGGATCTCCGTAGCGTACAACCCCGGCCGCTCCGCCAGAGCCAACTCCACCATCGTAGCCCACCGCATCAAAACCCACGCCCATAAAGACGTAGTCTTCACCATCGCCACAAGAGATATGAACCGCCTTGCGATTCAAAGCCTGCTGCTAGGCGCAGCGCTGCTAGGCTTGCAAAATGTAGTAGTGGTAAAAGGCGACGACTTCACCCCGCGCGAGCGCCAAACCCTAACGGCGGTCAGCGACTACTCCCCCACCCAACTCATACGCGCAATCGCTGATATGAACCGCGGCGTGGACTTCCGCAGCCGCCCGCTAGACGCCCCCACGCAGTTCTGCATCGGCGCGTCCATAGATATGGCGCGCGCCCTCAAGCCCGAATGCGCCCTAACCCGACGCAAGATAGAGGCGGGCGCGCAGTTCTTCATATCGCAGCCCACATTCACGCCCGAAACCCCGCTGCGCTTTCTCGACGCCTACGCCGCCGAATACGGCGCGCCGCCCGCCGTTCCCATATTCTTCGGCGTGCAGATGATGGCGCAAAACGGCGTATCATTCGCCCAAGTCCCGCAATGGGTTCGCGACGACATGGATCGCGGCCGCCCCCCCGGCGACATCGCGCTCCAAACCCTGACCGAGTTCATTGCGGCCGGCTTGCGGACGATATACCTGCTGCCCCCCATACTCAGCGGCGGCCGACGCGACTACGCCGCGGCGCAATACGCCTTGCAGCGCATTCGAGCCGCACATCCGCGCGGCGCAAAACCGCCGTCGACCGAACCGCCGATATAAGCGCTAGCCGCAGCTCACACCAAAGCGAAAAGCCGCCCATAATGGACGGCTTCCATACTTTCGGGCAGCAACGCTGATGCCGCCAAGCGCTAATCCGACGATGGCAGTTTGCGCGGCTGCTGCACTTCCATCTGCGCCCCGTTGTAGCGCAAATCGCACTTGCCCGCCTTGGTGACAAGCACCGTTACGCCGCTCTCATCCGACTGATAGCGCCGCCCCAGATTGATTGTCTGAGCCTCTGCATTCGGCGCCGCGCCCCCATCGAAGCCGCCGCTGTCCTTTTCGCGCAACGGAACTTCGCCGTCCGTCAGCACGCCGTCCCCGCCCTTGGTAACGACAAGCTCCGCGCCGCCCGGAGTTACATACCTAGTTCCCGCCTTTATCATTCTTGCAATTCCCTCTCAACTTGCAACTGCTGTCCGCGCCATTCGCATCCGCCATTGCGCGATACGATTTATGCCGTTAGATGATATTGTAACCCGATTTGCGCCATTGTTCAATTCCAATCGCGCGATTGCGTTTCGTTGGAATTCTTTGGCAGCGCGCTAACTGCCGCCAATTCGCCGTTTGAGAAACCTTGGCCCCATCCCAACATTCCCGCTATTAGGGGAAAGGGAAAGTGAGTAAGCGCACTCGACCGCCGCCGCGCTAAACACCCACCGCGCGCGCTGCCGCATGCTGCTCATCGGCGTGGTATGAGCTTCGCACCAGCGGACCCGCCGCCACATGCCGAAACCCCAGCGCCTCGCCCTCGCGCCTAAGCTCGGCGAACTCGCCGGGCGTGTACCAGCGCGCAAGCGGCGCATGCCTATCGGACGGGCGCAGATACTGCCCTATCGTAAGCAGATCGCAGTCCACCGCGCGCAAGTCCCGCATCGTCTCCAAAACCTCGTCCCAGCTCTCCCCAAGCCCCACCATCATCCCCGACTTAGTTACGGCTGTGGCGTCCAACCGCTTGGCGTTCTCAAGCAACGCCAGCGACATATCGTAGCCGCCCTTGGGACGCACCCGCTTGAATATGCGCCGCGCCGTCTCGATGTTGTGGTTCAGCGTATCCGGGCGCGCCGCCATCACCTTCGCCAGCGCATCCTCATCGCCCTGAAAGTCCGGTATCAGAACCTCCACCTTGCATTCGGGCAGCCGCTTGCGGATCTGCCGAATGCACTGCGCGAATATGAAAGCGCCCCCGTCCGGCAAATCGTCGCGGTCAACCGATGTGATGACCGCATATCGCAGGTTAAGCCGCTCCACCGTTTCCGCCAACCTGACCGGCTCCTGCAAATCAAGCGTAGTTGGAACGCCCGTGTTGACAGCGCAATATGAGCAGGCGCGCGTGCAGGTGTCCCCCAGCACCATAAAGGTAGCCGTCTTCCTATCCCAGCACTCGCCTATGTTCGGGCAGCGCGCCTCTTCGCAGACGGTATTCAAGCCCTCCGCCCTGATAATCTGCCGCAGTTCGAGATAGTTCTGCCCGCCGGGCGCCTTCACCTTGAGCCATTCGGGTAGCCGTCTAGCCGCCATAGCCCCTCCTGAATCCGTTTCCCGCATATGATAACAGATAGTAGCCGTCTTTGAACGCCAATTGACAACCTGATAACATATGTCTTGCAATTCGCGAAACCCATTCACCAACGCATTCGCCGTCAAAGAGACACGCAGCCGTATGACAAGCCGCCCGCCAGAAGACAGCCCGCCCGAAACCGCCCTGCTGCGCTTGCATGCCTGGGGCGATCTAGGCGATACGTTGGCGCATTTTGAGGACGGCGAAATCAACGTATTCGGCGGCATCGTGGGCGAAAAGGTAACCGCCCGCATCATCCGCTACCGCCGACGCCGCAGGCAAATCACATCCGCTATCGTAACCCAGGTTCTGCAGCCGTCCCCGCATCGCGTCGCCGCGCCCTGCCAATACTTCGGCGCTTGCACCGGTTGCCAGTGGCAGCATATAGACTACGCCCACCAGCTTGAGCTGAAGCGCCAATTCGTGCAGGAAGTGATCAGCGCCTATCCCGAACTCAGCGGCGTAGAAGTAGCGCCCACGCTGCCAAGCCAGCAGATGTTCGGCTACCGCAATCACGCCCGCTTCAACATACGCCAACAAGGCGCGCTTGGCTTCATAAACCGCCTAACCCGCCGCTTTGTGCGGATCGACAAGTGCGAGCTGATGCACCCATTGATTAACGAAACGCTGCAAACCCTGCAAGGCAAAGCGGCAGAGACTACCCAACTATCCATTCGCTGCGGCGTCAACACCGGCGACCTGCTCATACAACCCACGCTGCATAACCCCGACATCCCAATATCCACCGGCCAAACCCATTATTGGGAACAACTGCTGCATCGGCGGCTGCGGATAGCGTCCCCCTCATTCGCGCAGGTCAACACGCCCCAAGCGGAGCGGCTGGCGGAACGCGTCCGTATGCGCTTGGAACTCAGCGGCGCTGAGCTGCTGGTGGACGCATACGCCGGCGTTGGAACATTCGCCGCGCTGTTGGCGGACTCCGCCCGCCGCGTAATCGCCATCGAAGAGTCCGCCGCCGCCATCAAAGACGCCCAAGTCAATACCGTCGACATCCCCAACCTGCAGTTCATCGAAGGCAGAACCGAAGATGTATTGGACACGCTTGACGAACCCGCCGACGCCCTAATCCTAGATCCGCCCAGGGTGGGATGCCATCTCGATACGCTGAGCGCAATCATTCGCAGAAAGCCCAAGCGCATGGTCTATGTATCCTGCGATCCGGCGTCCCTAGCGCGCGACCTCGCCATCCTCGCAAACGGCGGCTTCGCCGTAACATCCGTAGAGCCGATGGATATGTTCCCCCAAACGCACCACATAGAGACCGTAGCGGCGCTAATGCCCCGCGCCCACGCTCTCTAACTCCAATGCGCCAATGCGCCCCCCGCTAATGCGCCCCCGATAACCCGCCGCCATAATACGCCCGCGCTACGCCAAGCCCTTAATCGCGCGCAACCCGCCCTTGAACCCGCAATGCGAAGCCGCCGCCTTGTGATAAACTTTCGGCAGGCAATTGAACACAACCACGCACAGCGGGAGCGCGCCAAATGACCACTCCGATAGACCGCCCCAACAGGGACGCCATAATCCAAGCGGTGGACATCTTTCGGGACGCTATGCGCCCGTTCATCGTCCGAAATCTGAGAAGCGTACACGGCAAACAGGCGGAAGATCTGCTCAAGTATTCGATGAGGGGCAGCGCCAGCGCTCTGACGAACTTCGAGCATCGCTTGGGCCAAAGCGGCGGCATTGAGGGCGCAATTGACCTCAACAACATCCCTCACATCATCAACCAAAACTGGCGCGACGCTTTCGCCGTCGCATTCAACAATGAACGGTCCACGCAAAATATGTTGTGGCTGATTGTGGACGCGCGCAACGACGCATCTCACCCCGGCATAGAAGATATGGACTTGCAGTATGTCGAGGCTAGACTGACCGACATAGCCGAAGTGCTTGGGCGCATAAACGAACCCGCCAACAAGCGCCGCGTCGAAGACATACGCGATAGATTGCGCCGCAACGCCGAGTCAGCGCCCGCCCAAGCGCCTGAGCCCGCGCCGGCCCCTGAACGGCCGCCCAGGCGCCGCGCCCGCAGATCTGCGGCAAGCGCCGGCCCCTCGCTGAAGCCCTGGCGCGAAGTCATCCGTCCTAACAGCGACATCGTGAGCGGCGAGTTCAAGCAAGCCGAGTACGCCGCCAATCTGCAGAAAGTCCACGACGGCGAAGCGCCCACAAGCTACCGCAGTCCGGTGCGCTTCTTCGAGCAGACGCACATCACCGCCGGCATTCGCTCTCTGCTGGTCAACACGCTCAAGCGCATATCCGGCAACGGCGGCGATCCCGTCATACTGACGCGCACCGGATTCGGCGGCGGCAAGACGCACAGCCTCATCGCCATACACCACGTCGTCAACGAACACCGCGCGCTGCTCACGCCCGCCGGCGACGTCGTCGGCAATCTCGTCGCCGAAGAGATCCGCGCCATAATAACCGAAGCCGGCATAGATCCCGACGCAGAAATCGACGCTAAAGTAGCCGTTCTTGACGGAAGCCACCTGTCCCCCACAGACAAGCGAACTAACGACAACCGCTATCCGCGCAACACATTGTGGGGCGAGATGGCGTGGCAGCTAGGCGGGCAAGCCGCTTACGACATCATCGGGGCCGCCGCGCGCGCGGGCAGCGCCCCGGGCGGCGCTCAACTCAGCGCGCTGTTCGCACACGTCGGCCCAAGTGTCATACTGATGGACGAAATCGTGTCCTACGCCCGCAACGAGGGCGTTGACTTGGATTCCATATACACATTCGTTCAGAACCTAACGCAGACGGTCAGCGCCAGCGAAAATGTGGCGCTAGTGGTTACGCTGCCCGAAAGCAACCGCGAAGCCGGCGGCGAGCGCGGACAGCAGGCGCTCAACACGCTAGGGCATACATTCGCGCGCATCGTCTCATTCTGGACGCCGCTCGAAGTCCACGAAGCCTACGAAGTCGTGCGCCGCAGGCTGTTCGGCGCAGAGATCGACGAGGACGAAAGAGACAGAACCTGCGAAGCCTTTCACATACTCTACCGCAGGCAGAGACGCGAATACCCCGCCGGTTCCCACGAACCGCGCTACATCGACGCAATGAAGGCTTGCTACCCCATACACCCGGAGACATTCGAGCGGCTCTACAACGACTGGTCTTCATACCCCAACTTCCAGCGCACCCGCGGCGTGCTGCGCCTGATGGCGAACTGGATCAGCCGCCTTTATAGAGACAACGACCCATCGACGCTCATCATGCCCGCCAACCTGCCGCTGTCCGACCCCGGCGTGTCCGGCGAATTCACTCAGCTACTCGGCCAAGGACAGTGGCAACCCGTGCTATCTGAGGCGGACAGCAACGGCTCGCGCGCCGACGTTATCGACACTCAGTCAACTACTTTCATGGATATGGGCGGCGCGGCGCGCAGACTGGCGCGAACCATATTCTACGGCAGCGCCCGCTCAGGCGCATCCGTCGGCGTCAACACGCCCACCATCATGCTAGGCGTCATGCAACCCGGCCACCAGGTAGCCCACTACAAGGACGCCCTGCAGCGCATGTCAAACAGCCTTTACTACTTATACGAAGATAGGGGGCGCTACTACTTCCATGTGGAGGAAAACCTCAACAAGGTGGCGATTGACCGCGCCGGTCAGCTGAACACCGAGCGCGTCGACAAGTTCATTGTAGAGCAACTCATCGCTTCCGCGCGCATGTCCCCCGGCATCCTGATATGCCCCGAAGGTTCAGCCGACGTGTCGGACACTGAAGATCTGCGGCTCATTGCGCTTCATCCCGACATCAACATCAGTTCGCGCGCGTCCGAAATCGACCGCGCCCGCGAATACGCCGAGCGCATCCTGCGGAACAAAGACGCAGCGCCGCGCATTCACAAGAACGCGCTGCTGTTCCTGACCTCAAGGCGCGACGACATCCGCACGCTGCGCCACGCCGCCGAGCGCGCAATCGCATGGCAAAGCATCATCGACGACTCGGCCCAGTTCAATCTCACCGGCAAGCGCGCCGGCCAAGCGCGCGAGCAACTGAACGGCGCGCGCTCCGACTTCGACACCGCCCTAGTCAAAGCATACAGCCGCGTCCTTGCGCCCTCGCAGCCAAACCCGCCCGAACCTCACTACGACTTCACCGAAACCGAATCCAAAGCCCCCGATACCGGCGAACTCTTCGCCGCCGCATTCGAGTCCTGCGTCGCCAACGAATCACTTGTAAAAGGCATCCATCCCAGCATGCTGCTCAATATGCTGGATCGCTATGTCTGGAGCGGCGATGCAACCAAAGAGCGCGACCATGTGGGCGTAGGCGAACTCTGGGAAATGATGCGCACCCACATCTACATGCACCGGCTTGAGAGCAAAGACACGCTCCGACAAGCCGTCGCCGACGGCGTCCGCGCAGGCGTATTCGGCTACGCAGCGTCCTACCACGGCGGAGACGACTACCGCGGCATGCGCATGCGCGACGATGCGATTGGCGCATTCCACATCGCCGACGACGGCCTAATCGTAAAGAAGCTTATGGCAGATCTCGTCATTGAGGCAACCACGCCCAAATATCCCGCCGCGCAACCCGTCACCACTACCGGCGCAATCGCCGATCGCCCCGGCGGCTACCCATCCACGACCACGCCCGTCGACGAGCCGCCACCGCGCCCCGTAATGCGCCGCTTCAGGGCAAGCAAAACCCTCACCGGCAGCATATCCACCGACGACTTCGCCGACATCCGCGCCGAGATAGTCAATAACCTCAACGCCGACGGCGCCGAAGTAGAAGTCGATATCATCGTGCGCGCAACCAAGCCCGACGGCTTCTCCGAAAACACCCTGCGCGCCGCCAATGACAACAGCAAGCAACTCGGCATGGAAATCCAAACCGGCGAATAGCCCGCCACCCTTTGCGCCCCTGCGCCTTTGCGTTAAAATGCCCCCAACGCAAAGGCGCAGCGCTCCATTAACCGCCCCCGGCGAAGAAATACATGAACAAAGCCGCCATCAGGAAAACCATACTAATCACCGTCATCGTCTTGGCGCTGATTGCCGCCGCCGTGTACGCCGCATCCCTAATCCCCGGCATCGCCGGCATCCTAGAACCCGCCCGCATCGTGCAGGCAATCGTCATAGCCGTCGCGACCATCATGACTGCCTACATCGCCCAAGACCGCCTGCAGATATTCAGGACATTCGAGCCGCACCTCACCATAGAGCAGCAAGTCTCCCACCGCCACATCGGCGAAAGCTACATCCACATCGGCGTAACCGCCATACTCCGCAACAGCTCAAAAGTCAAAGTGGAAGTCCGCGACGCGCTCTTTCGTCTATACAAGATAGATCCAACCCACGATGACGACATAGAGAAGTTGTACACCGAAGTGTTTGTTGTCAACGAGTTCAATCATATTCAGTGGGAGATGCTCTATAATGCGCCGCGAACTTGGGATGAGAATGAACTCATTATAATAGAACCGAATCAAACACATCGCGAACCTTTTGAGTTCATAATATCTGATGATATTCGAGCCGTTCTGGTGTACACTTATTTCTATAATTCGCGTTCCCAAAACAGTGCCGACGGATGGGGAACTACGACTTTCTACGACATGCCGCGAAAGCGGCAATCGTTAATCGGCAAGCTCATTAGGAGGACCTAATATGTTCTTCAAAAGCACTAAGCGCAACAGAATCGCAGAGGAACCTCCCGCGCGCGAAATTCCCGAAATCAAGGGCGCGCTCCCACACGAGCCCGACTATCCCTATGGCAAGATTCCTCCCAGAACCGCCCCAAGAGCATCGAGACCCCTCCACGAAATGCCCCCAAAACCCCCAGGCGCCAATCGCAAAAAGTAACCCAAACCCACAACCGCCAAGGACAACCACGTTGCTCAAACACATCCGATTCTTGCGCAAGAAACTCGCCGAAGCAGCCGAACCTGCGCCCGAAACGCCCCCGCGCGAAATCCCCGAAATCAAGGGCGCGCTACCACACGAACCCGACTACCCCGACGGCAAGTTCCCCAAAAGGGGAACCGCCCCAAGAGTATCGCCGCCACTTCACGAAATGCCCCCAAAGCCACCAGGCGCTAACCGAAAGAAGTAACCCAATCCAAGCCCCAACCATCTGCGCCTTTGCGCCATCACGCCCCAACGCAAAGGCGCAAAGCCCGCTGTCAAACCACAACCGCCAAGGACAACCCTCGTTGCTCAAAAACATCCGATTCTTGCGCAAGAAGCTCGCCGAAGCAGCCGAACCAGCGCCCGAACCGCCCCCGCGCGAAATCCCCCAAACCAAGCGCGCGCGCCCACACGAACCCGACTACCCCGACGGCAAGATCCCCCGCCATCGCACCGCTATAAGAATGATGCCGCCCATAGACAAGATGCCCCCCAAACCCCCCAGGCGCCAACCCCAAAAAGTAACCCCTTCTCTTATTCCAACCTTTGCGCTATCATCCCTTTGCGCCCCCACGCCTTTGCATTCAACCCCGGTGTGCTATCATACCCCACGCAAAGGCGCTATCTGAAACCAAACCTTTGCGCCTTACCGCCTTTGCGTTTATCATATCGACGCCATCCCAACCCAACCGAAAGCCGAACCACACCATGACCACACAACCCACGCCCGCCCACCGCAAAAAGCTAATCGAAGTCGACCTCCCCCTCGACGCCATCAACGCCGAATCATCGCGCGAAAAATCCATCCGCCACGGACACCCATCCACCCTGCACCTCTGGTGGGCCCGCCGCCCACTCGCATCCTGCCGCGCCGTCATCTTCGCGTCCATGGTCGACGACCCCGACGCCTGCCCCGACGAGTTCCCCACTCCGGAAGCCCGGCGCGCCGAGCGCAGCCGCCTGCACGACATCATCAAGCGCCTGGTCAAGTGGGAAAATACCGACGAGCGCAATCCCGAAGCCCGCGCGCTGCTCAATACCGCCCGCTACGAAATCGCGCGCTCCGTCGCACGCTCGCGCAGCGAACCACTGCCCGCCGATTGCCGCGACGACCCCGCCGCTACCCTGCGATACCTCGCGCACAGCGCCAAGCCCATCTACGACCCCTTCGCAGGCGGCGGCTCCATCCCCCTTGAAGCCCAGCGCCTCGGCCTCAAAGCCATCGCATCCGACCTCAACCCCGTCGCCGTTCTCATCAACAAGGCGCTCATTGAACTCCCCCACAAGTTCGCCAACAAACCGCCCGTCAATCCCAAAGCCGACCCTATGGGTATGCTAACCGGCAAATCCACCGGCAGAGGCAAAAACCGCAAACCCGAAATCATCGCATGGCGCGGCGCAGCCGGACTCGCCGACGACATCCGTTACTACGGCAATTGGATGCGCCAAGAAGCCTTCGAGAAAATCGGACACCTATACCCCAAGGCAAAACTCCCCGACGGCGGCGAAGCAACCGTTATCGCATGGCTTTGGGCGCGAACCGTCCCCTGCAACAACCCCCTCTGCGGCGCCGAAATGCCGCTTATCACCACCTTCCAAGTCTCCAAAAAGCGCAACAACAAGCATTGGATTAAGCCCATCGTTCACCGCGATACCCAGCCGCCCACCATATCGTTTGAAGTTCAACCCGAACCCGCCAACGCCCCAACTGGCTGGCGTCCCGAAGGAGTCCCGCCCGACGCCCGCACCATTATTCGCGGCGGCAAAGGCGCTACCTGCCTCGCTTGCGGCGACGGTGTCCCCCACGCCTACATTCGCGAGCAGTCCAAAGCGGGCAATATGAGCGCCAAGATGACCTGCATCGTTGCCGAAGGCGACCGCAAGCGCCTATTCATATCGCCCACCGACGGGCATATCCAAACCGCCCATTCAGCAAAACCCGATTGGCGGCCGTTGCAGAAAATGCCCACAACATCTTACAAGGTAAGCGGCGTTGCATACGGAATCGAAAATTGGCATGAACTCTTCACTGAGCGCCAACTCACTACCCTTACAGCCTTCAGCGACCTCACCACCGCCGCCGCCGCCCTAGCCCGCGAACACGGCGCAGATGAGCAGTATGCCAACATCATCAAAACATACCTTGCGCTTGCCATCGGTAGGTTAGCAGATAGCGGTTGTAGTTATGCTACTTGGCAAAACATGGGCGACAAAGTCGCCCATGTTTTTGCGCGCCAGGCGATTCCGATGGTTTGGGATTTCGCGGAAGCGAATCCGTTTTCGAGTTCGTCTCAAAATTGGTTGGGACAAATTGAATGGGTTTCAAAAGTTGTCGAGCGTTTCCCGCTTGATGTGAACCCCGGCATAGCGCATCAAGCCAACGCCACAAACACCATTCACGCCCAAAGCGGCCCCGTCATAGTTACCGACCCGCCGTATTACGACAACATCAGTTACGCCGAACTATCCGATTTCTTCTATATCTGGCTGCGCCCGCTGTTGCGCGATGCCTACCCCGATCTGTTCGCGAGCATTCTGGTTCCCACTCAGGAAGAGATGATAGCCGCGCCCCGCTTTGACAAGGAAAGCGGCGAAAACTCCAAAGAGCGCTTCGAGCGTCTGATGAACCAAACCCTGCGCCTTATTCGACAGCGTTGCACGCCGGACTTTCCCTCATCCATATTCTACGCCTACAAGCAGCAGGAAGAGACGCGCGCGGGCGTTACCTCGACCGGCTGGGACACGATGCTCACCGCAATTGTCAAAGCCGGCTTCCAAATCATCGGCACCTGGCCTATGCGTACTGAACGGACAGCAAGGTCAAATTCGATGGGCGCAAACGCGCTTGCCTCATCCGTAATACTGGTATGCCGCCCGCGCCCCGAAGACGCCGCGCTTGCCAACCGCAACGAGTTCATAGCAGCGCTAGAAGCCGAACTGCCCGCCGAACTAGCGCAGCTCACCAGCGAGGGACACATAGCGCCCGTCGACTTGGCGCAGGCGGCCATCGGCCCCGGCATGAAGATCTACTCCCGCTACAGCAGCGTGCAGACCATCGCGGGCGAGCCCGTAACCGTGCGCGAGGCGCTGGAAAACATCAACCGCGTCATAGAGCAGTACCACCGCCGCGAGCAGGGCGAGCTGGACGAAGAGAGCCAGTTCTGCCTAACTTGGCTGGAGCAGCACGGCTACGACGCCGGCGCATACGGCGATGCCGAACTGCTATCGCAGGCAAAGAATGTCAGCATAGACGCCCTGCGCGACGCCCACAGCCTGCTCGCCGCCGAAAGCGGCAGCGTGCAGCTTCTGCCGCCCGAAGAGTACCACCGCGAGCGCAAGCGTCCGTCCGCCCCAATGACCGCCTGGGAAGGTTTGTTCAGAATGACCTGGCATATGGACATCGCCAACGAAGAGGGCGGCGCCCGCCCCGGCGCGGCCGAAGTGCTGACGTGGATGGGCGGCGCATCCGATTCCGTAGAGCGCCTCGCGCGCCTGCTGTACGCCCACTACGACCGCCGCCGCGACTCCCAAAACGCCGTGCGCTTCAACAACCTAGTAGCCGAATGGCGGGACATATCCAACCGCGCAATGCGCCGCCGCCAAGAGACGCAGGGAAGGCTGACGGCAGTATAGCCGCACAGCGCGATACGGCGCTCGACCGCATACTCTCTGCATCACAACAAGCCGCACAACGCATTAGACCATTAGACGCATAAGGCTAATACAGCGATATGGACGATACGGCGCTCCACCGCCCACCCTTCACCAACACGGCGCACAACGCATTAGACGCACAAGGCTAACACAGCGATATGAGCGATAAAAACGACGAAAAAATCGACCCCTATCGGCTATCCACCCCCTTCGGCACGCAATACCGCCTGCGCCGCAACCACCGCCCCTACACCCGCGCGGAAGTCAGCGCGCTCCCCCGCAACCGCACCGGCGTCTATGCCGTCTGGCTGCCCACCCTAGAGACGCACGACTACCTAGAGTGCATCTACATCGGCAAATCCGAAAGCTGCATCCGCCGCCGCCTGCTCGACCACCTGCGCCCCACCGAGCCCAACCCCGGCCTGCGCGAGCAGCTCGCCGTCTTCGGCCCCCTAGCGCAATTCAGCGTCGCCTACACCGCCTACGCCGCCGAAACCGACGCTCTAGAAACCGCCGCCGTCCAGTCCTTCCACCCCACCGCCAACCGCAACAAGCGCGCCCCCGCCGAACCCTACGCTAATTGAATCGACGCAATCGCGCTTGAACCAAAAATAAACGCCCCGCATAGTGCACACTGCGGGGCGTCGGCCCGGCAACCTCACGCCGCCGGGGGGGTATAGTCAATATAATGGTTCCTGCTATGGTTCGTCAAGAATTATCAGGACAAAAAGAAACGCCCCGCGTAATGCGCATTTGCGGGGCGTCGGTCCGGCAGCCTCACGCCGCCGGGGGGGTATAGTCAATATAATGGTTCCAGTTTATAATGTCAACACTTTTACAAGGCAATTTTGCGAAACAACAAAAATCGGAGCGTAAATGCAGCGAGTAGCAGTGTACATAGACGGGCTAAACCTCTACTACGGGCTAAGGTCCAAAGACTGGCGGCGCTATTACTGGCTAAACCTTTGGCGGCTGTCTGAAAACCTGTTGCGCCCGGATCAGCAGTTGACGCAGGTCAGATACTTTACGACTGAGTTCTTGCCCAATGAAGAAAAGCCCGGACAGCAGGAGCGCCAAGACGCCTATCTACAAGCGTTGGCGACCTTGCCGAACTTGAGCATCCACTACGGCTATCATCTCCCCAAAACCAGGGAATGCAAACAATGCGGCGCTACTTTGCAGACTCACGAAGAGAAGATGACCGACGTCAACATCGCCACTGAGCTGGTAGGGGACGCCTATTCCGACGAATTCGACGTCGCTATTCTCATATCAGCCGATAGCGACTTTTCAGGTCCGATAACCGCTATAAAGCGAAAATATCCCGACAAGTTAATCGTAGTCGCATTTCCTCCGGGGCGCATATCAAACAGATTGCGCCAAGTATCCCACGTCTCATTCACCATAGGACGCGGCAAAATCGCCGCCAGCCAATTCCCGGACGCCGTAATCAAGCCCGACGGCTACCCCATCCACAAGCCCGCCCAATGGCGCTAACCCCCTAACCCTTTGCGCCTTCCCGCCTTTGCGTTAAAATATACCACATGACCCGCCAACTCATACTAGCATCCGCATCCCCACGCCGCCGCCAACTAATCCGCGCGCTAGACATCCCCGCGCGAATAGTAGGCAGCGGCGACGACGAAGACGCCCCCCGTCCCGGCGAACCCGCGCGCGCATACGTACAGCGCCTAGCCCTCGCCAAAGCCCGCCACGCCGCTGCCGCCACCAACGCCCGCAGCGCCCTAATCCTAGGCGCAGACACCGCCGTCGCCATAGACCGCGCCATCCTAGGCAAGCCCGTCGACCAAGCCCACGCCGCCCGCATGCTCAAGCTGCTGCGCGGCCGCCCCCACCGCGTAGTCAGCGGCATAGCCCTCATAGACGCCGCAACAGGCAAGTGCTCCACCGTCGCCCGCGCGAGCGTCGTGCATATGCGCCCCTACACTGATGCCGAAATCGCCGCCTACATCGCAAGCGGCGAACCCTACGACAAGGCAGGCGCATACGCCGCCCAAGACACCGCCTTCAAACCCGCATCCCGCATCGACGGCTGCTACCTCAACGTCATCGGCCTGCCCCTCTGCGACGTCCTGCGCCTGCTATCAGACTTCGGCGTCCCCGCCCGCATCAAACCCGATTGGCGCATCCCTGATGGCTGCCCCGACTGCGCCCAATGGACAGCCCCGACGCACGCCGCCATACAATCGCCCCCCAACCACAGCGCGCATGCGCCCAAAGCAGCGATAACGGATGCGCCCCAATCCAACATTCGGAGCGATGCCCCATGAGCTTCCTAGGAATGGGACCCTTTGAGATAATCATCATCCTGCTGGTAGCCTTCATATTCCTAGGCCCGGAGCGAATGGCCGACGCCGCCCGCACGCTAGGCAAATGGACAAGCGAACTCCGCCGTGCCACCGCCGGCGTCCGCGCCGAAATGGACGACCTAATCGCCGACGACCCAACGCCCCCGGCGCAGCCCGCGCCCCCGACGCGCCCAACCCAAACCCGCCACGCGAATATCGACGCGCCCCCTCCCGACGAAACGCATCCAACCGCCCCAATCGATCCGTCTGCCCCCACTGCCGCCGACGCCACCGACGACGAAGTTGCGCCCAATGCCAACGCCGCCGACGACGCCCCCGTCCCATTCCGCAGCGCCCGCGCCAACCCGCCGCCGCCCAAATCGCCCCCTAAGCCGCCGTCCGACGCAACGCCCACGCCGCCACGCCCCCCGTCGGAGGACAACCCATGAGCGCCGACGCAGACCGCGGCCAATCATTCGCCGAACACCTAGCCGAACTCAGGCGCCGCGTCAGATATTCGGCGATCGCCGTGGTAATCACCACGCTGATAGCCTTCGTTTTTCACGAACCTATCCTGCGCCTGCTGATGGAGCCCGCGCAGGGCTTCGCCGCCATCCCCAACGGCAAGCCCATCTACACCGACCTCACCGAATTCATCAGCGCCGCGATGAAAGCGTCCCTGCTCGTCGGCATATTCGCAGCGCTGCCCTTCGCGCTCTATCAGCTCGTTATGTTCGTCTCCCCCGGCCTAAACCCCGCCGAGCGCCGCTACCTCTACGCCCTCATGCCCGCAACCCTAATTGTCTTCATCATCGGCGCCGCATTCGGCTACCGCATCCTATTCCCTCCAGCCGTCAACTTCCTGCTCACATTCGGCAGCGATGTAGCCACCCCCTACATTCGCATCGGAAGCTACGTTAACCTGATGCTATCCCTGCTGCTATGGATGGGCGTAGTCTTCGAAACCCCCATCGTGCTGTTCTTCCTATCTCGCATCGGCATCGTAACCCCGCGGCAGCTCGGCCGCTGGCGCCGCTACGCCGTAGTGGCGGCATTCATCCTAGGCGCAATCATCACCCCCACCTTCGACCCCGTCAACCAAACCTTAGTCGCCTTGCCCATCATCGCGCTCTACGAAGTCGGCATATGGCTCGCCAAGCTCGGAGCGCGCCAACGCCGCCGCAGCCAGTCCCCCGACCCAGAACCCACCCGCAGCCAAGGCTAACCGCCCACCGCGTCTTTGCGCCCCTACGCCTTCGCGTTAAACCTGCCCCCGACGCGCGAAAGCCCGACGTCCTGCGAACATCGGGCTTCCGTTGCGTTACGCTTCAACGCCGCGTCTCACCGGCGCGCAGTCAGCCGACCGGCGTTTTCGTCTGCTTAGCGTCCTCTTCCGTTTCGGCGACGGCGTCATCCTTACTTGCGTCATTCTGGCTCTGCCGGAACTGCCGCACCGCATTCCCCATCGCCTGCCCCACCTGCGGAAGCTTGCCCACCCCGAAAAGCAGCATCACAACCACCAGTATCAGTATCAACTCCACGGGACCAAGTCTGAACGGCATACCCTTAACCCCTATCTATGTTTATGCTCAACTATCGTCCAACTCATACAAATCATACCCCCGCGCGCAAAGTTCGTCAATACGATAACCGCCTTCCCCCTTGCGCCTTTGCGTCTTTGCGCTAAACTTTGTATTAAACTTGTTGAAAAGCGCCCCGCCTGCGGTTGTATAATATACCGGCGATGGAATCACAAAAGCGCATCCAAGCAGACAGCCCCGAATTCGCTCAGCGCATAAGCCGCGACTGGTGGAAGCGCCCCTTTGACCTCGCCGTATTGTGCGCCGTCCATATCGCGCTCTCCCCAATCTGGCTTATCCTCTGGACAGCCATACCCCTAGCCATTCGCATCAGCGACCGCGGCCCCGTCTTCTACATCCAAGAGCGCGTCGGCAGAAACGGCAAAGTCTTCAAACTCTACAAGTTCCGTTCCATGGTCGTCGACGCCGAAACCACCACCGGCGCAATCTGGGCCCGCCAAAAAGACCCTCGCATAACCCCCGTCGGACGCTTTCTCAGAGCCCACGCCCTAGACGAACTCCCTCAAGTCATAAATATGTGGAAAGGCGACATCAGCCTAGTCGGCCCCCGCCCGGAGCGCCCTGAGCTCGTAGAGCGCATCGAGCGCGAATGCCCCGCATTCCGCGCGCGCCTCGCCGTCCGCCCCGGCCTCACCGGCATAGCCCAAGTCTGCGGCCAATACGCCACGCTCCCCCACCGCAAACTCCGCTACGACAACCTCTACATCAAGCGCATGTCCCCCTGGCTCGACATCAAAATCCTCTTCCTATCAACCCTTGTAGCCGTCAGAGGCAACAAGTGGCGCTAACGCCGCCGAACCCCGCGCGATGCAGTGCGCCCGTCAATTCGGGTTAGCCAGTTGCGTGTGAGTGTACGCCGCCCGCCGCCGCGCAATCCCCGCGCGCCGATCAGCGCATCTCTTCCAGATCGCGCTGCTCTAGAAAAATATAACTCTGCTCCACCATAATAGGCGCAAGCTCACGCGCGCTTTCAAGACGCTCACGCGCTATCGGCACATACGCCGCGTCCCGCTCCCCTACCTCCTGATAAAAGTCCGCAAGCGTAAGCAGTATCTGCCAATTGTACGGCTCCAACCTCAGCTGCGCCCGCGTCTCGCGCTCAAACAACTCCGCCGCGGCGTGAAGCTCCTCATCCGAAAGCGAATCGGAAATCCGCTGCGCCTCCCCTATCATATACAGGCGCAAATATCCCCCCAACTCCGGAAATACCGCCACCGACTCATTGAAACGCGCCACCCGCGCATCCCATTCGCTTTCGGCAGCCCTCAAAAACTGCGCGCCCGCCGCCGCCGCCGAATACATCCGTACATTCAGCAGCCCAACAACCGCAAGCGCAATCGCAAGCGCGCACAGCGACAGCCCAATCGCGCCCCAAGACGACCGCAGCGCCGCCGAAAGCCGCCCAAACCTCAGCCTGCACGCCCACCTAGACGGCAGCCATCCCCCCGGCGCCTGCCCGTTCTGTTCCCTGAAACGCCTCTCCGCCGCAGCAGCAAACGCCGCAAGCATGCAAAACTGCATCAACCCCACAGGCGTGTCGAACAAAGACAAATTCTGAATGAAATACGCCAACATCGCCATAGCGAATATGAACAGCGCTACCTGTTCGTACCCCAAAGCGCGCCCAATCGGCAAACTCAGCGCCCGCATCATCGCGAACCAAAGCAAGAGATAACTCGCCAAGCCCACTATCCCCTTGGTAACAAGCTCCTCAACCAATTTGTTATGAGCCTGGTCAAACAGCTCCCTATTAACTGACGCCTCTAACACATAACGCCCCCAAGGCACGATGAAGTTCTCAGGGCCCCAACCCAATATCGGCCTCTCCGGAAAAGCGCGGTAGCCCGCGTCAATCGCATTCACCCGCCCGATTACGCTGGGGTCGTTCAACCCCATCGCGGCTATTCGCCTAACCGTCGGGTCTTTATGTATGCCAAACGGCAGCGCGACTTCCAGCCTCAATATCACGAACAGCGCAAGCGCCACAGCGCTGACCGCCGCAAGCCCCGCGCACGCCCAGCGCACAACCCGCATACGCCCCCATATCATATACGGAATCGAGAAAATCACCGCCACTGCCACCAATGCGCTCAAACCGCTGCGCGTGCCTGTCAGCCACAACGCCCAAAAATTCAGCATTATGGACGACATCCAAAACACCTGCAGCAGCGGCAGCCAATCAAACGAACTTGACGATGCGCCCCCACCCGCGCCCCGCTGCCTGCGCCGCCGCCGCGCTCCGCCCCCCGCGGCGACTACGCGCTGATTGCGCTCGGCATCGCAGCTCAGAGAGTGAGCGATGAGCCCGAGCGCAATCAAAGTATTGATGATTATGTATGCTGAGAAGTATGCGGGATTGCCCAGCGTAGATTCCAACCGATTGGCAGTGTGCGTCGGCAAACCCAAATCCAATGCGCCGTAATACAGCAATATTCCCACTAGCGTTACCGCCGCGCACGCCAGCAGACTCACTGTGAACAGCAACCGCCAATGCGCGAACGTGCGAAACGCCGATACCGCAATCAGCGTGAACGCGAACCAGTGCGCCAAATCCACAATGCCCTGCATCCGCTCATACGTCGACCACAAGCTCCGCGTCAAGCTTACCCCCGTGAACGCCGCAAGCAAGGACACCGCCAGCCAAAGCCCAAACGCCGCCAATATCCAAGAGCGCGGCAGCCTATGCTGCGGATAGTAGAAAATCAGCAGCAGCCACAGCGCGAAAGTAAGCTCAATCACCACCCGCGCGTATATCGCCTTGCCTACGATATACAGAAACAAAGTGCCGTCGGTTACGATAAGCGGCGTCAGCGTTACCAGCATAACCCCAACCCGCACCGCCCAGACCAACGCCCGACCGACGTCTATCCCATACTCCGAAGCCACGCTCCCCTGCCTCAAAATCCCTCCCCTAAATCGCCGTCAGCATAACCCGTCTTACAATTCACCCAACCATCATACCAAAACCCGCCCCCCTTTGCGCCCCTGCGCCTCGGCGTTAAGACCCATCCCCAAATCAACCCTTGACATATCCGTACATATATTCTATATTGGCTAACAAGGGACGCCGCCCAGCGCGGCCCAGTCCCGCTAACCCAAGCGACGACTACGATGACGACGACGCGGAGGTGCCGAAAGTGTCGAACCGAAACAACTTCTCTAACGCCCCCCACAACAACGATAAGTTCGCGCACGCCAACGACGGATTCGCGGACATCAACCGCGATTTCGCGCACAACAACAACGCCCCCCACAACAACGACGGGTTCAACAGCGACGGGCTCGCCCGCGACATCGGCATCCTCGGCGGCGGCGCCCCCTATCCCGACATGCCGCCGCTGCAGTTCGTCCACGAAACCCTCGGCGACAAGCCCTACGACAAGCAGGAAGAAATCCTGCGCGCAGTCGAACAAGCCGCCAACGCATCCGACGGCATCCGCCGCGTGTCCGTCGTAGGATGCAACGGCTCCGGCAAGGACTGGGTCGCCGCGCGCGTTATCCTGTGGTGGATGAACACCCGCGATCCCGCCAAGGTCGTCATCACCGGCCCCACCACCCGCCAAGTCACGGACATCGTCTGGCGCGAACTCCGCACTGCATACAAAAACTCCGCCAAACCGCTGCGCGGAACCGTCCGCCGCGCCGTCCTCTACGAAATAGACGACGAAAGCTTCGCCAAAGGCTTCGCCTCTAATTCACCTTTCAACTTGCAAGGTTACCACTCGCCCAACATGCTGGTTGTGGTAACCGAAGCGCACGC
This sequence comes from Dehalococcoidia bacterium, assembly GCA_965204605.1. GTDB lineage: Bacteria > Chloroflexota > Dehalococcoidia > Lucifugimonadales > JADFKI01 > Bin90. The sequence continues at coordinate 1,398,496 of OZ241999.1, read as the reverse complement.
CGTCAAGGACGCCTACATGGACGCCGTGCTGCGCCAAAATCCCGCCCTGATTCTGATGGTCGGCAACCCTTCCTGCGCCGACGGCGTGTTCTACGATTCCCACCACTCCAAGCGCGAACAGTACCACGCCATCCAAATCAGCGCCCACGACACGCCCAATATCCAAGAGGGGCGCATCGTCATACCCGGAATGATAACCCAACTAGACATAGACGACCGCAAACTGGACTGGGGCGAGGATTCGGATAGCTACATCAACTCCGTTCTGGGCGAATTCACCGAAAATCCGGACAGCGTGGTAGTGCCGCTATCCGTCGCCCGCGAAGCCGCCGAGCGCCATATCGAGCCCGAAGGCGAAGTAATCGTAGCGTGCGATGTGGCGCGCGGCGGCAACGACTTGATGGAAGTAACCGGCGTCCTCAAGCGCTACTGCGAAGAAAACCATGTGGACACGCTGATAGTGGACGACGTGGGCATAGGCGCCGGCGTAGTCGACCGACTGCGCGAGCAGGGCGTTCCCCCCGTCGGGCGGCTCATCCCGTTCAACGGCGGCGCCCGTCCCAACGATGCCGAACACTTCTACAACCGCGGCGCCGAAGTGTGGTGGGCGATGCGCGGGCGCTACATGGACGGCAGCATAAGCGCCCCCGCCAGCGAAGCGCTCATCGGGCAGGTAGCCGGCCGAAAATACACCATCAACAGCAACGGCCGCATCCAGCTGCAGCGCAAACGCAACCTGCGCAATTCGCCCGACGAAGCCGACGCCTTAGCGATGACCTTCGCCGCCACGCCGGCGTTCAAAAACGCCGCCCCCGACACCACCCCCGCCTTCATGATCTGGGTCTAGCCAACCCCCGCGCATATCATTTGGCGTGCGGCAAGCGTTTCAACGCAAAGTCGCAAAGGCGCAGGGGCGCAAAGGGTTGGCGTTTATTCGGCGTCCACTTGGCACAGGTCGATGCGGCCGGTTACGGCGTCGGCGACTAGAACCGTCCAGTATTCGGCTACCAGCTCTGCCATGCGCTCGTAGTGCGCTATGGCGGCGTCTATGGCGGCGGTTTTCGCGTCAAGGTACTCGGCGATGGCGCGCTGTTCGTCCATAGGCGGGACTGGCACGTACAACACTCTGAGCTTGCTCACGGAAATGGCGGGATACGCCACGCCATCGGAATTGGCCATTACTTGGTGAATGAATGCGTCGCTCTGAACCACATAACTCACGAACTTGGGAAATGCGTCTTTCTTTGGCGTAAGCACTGCGAAACCGGTGGAACACACTAGGTCATCAGCTTCATCATCGGCGAACCATACCGCCTTCAGATAGGTTCTAACGGTGGATACGATGGTATCCCCTTGGCGAACTATACGCCTAGCTCTAGACGGAGTGCTTCCGAATCGAATGGCGGCGGGTTCATTTAATAGCGCGCCTTCGGACACTCCGCCGATTTCGATGTAGCGAAACTGAAAGTTGGGATCGGTTTTTTCGGACAGCGTTCTTTTGTTGGTGTCGACCCAAAACTTCAGCCACCGCACATCCCAATGCGCCGGCACATCGCCCAGCCACTCTACGCCGGATGGTTTGAGGGGGATGTCTTCGTTTAGGCCGCGGGTTACGGCGTCGTGGATTTCGACTTGGCGGAGTTCGCGCAGGGTGTCGATGATATGGCGGGCTACATGGGCGTATCGGCGTGCGATGGCGCCTTTGCGGTCGAGGTAGGCGGCGATTGTGCGCTGTTCGGGTAGGGGCGGGACTGGCACGTACAACACTCTGAGCTTTCTCTCAGAAATGGCGGGATACGCCACGCCGACGGAATTGGCCATTACTTGGTGAGTGAATGGGGCGCTCTGAACCACATAACTCACGAACTTGGGAAATGCGTCTTTCTTCGGCGTAAGCACTGCGAAACCGGTGGAACACACTAGGTCATCAGCTTCATCATCGGCGAACCATACCGCTTTAAGGTAAGCTCTAACGGTGGATACGATGGTGTCCCCTTGGCGAACTATGCGTCTAGCCCTAGACGGCGCGCTTCCAAAGCGAATGGCGGCGGGTTCGGTTAAGAGCTCGCCCGCGCTTACTCCACCGATTTCTATGTAGCGAAACTGAAAGTTGGGGTCGGTTTTTTCGGACAGCGTTCTTTTGTTGGTGTCAACCCAAAACTTCAGCCACCGCACGTCCCAATGCGCCGGCACATCGCCTAGCCATTGTACGTCGGAGGGTTTGTAGGCGGGGTATGCGGGGAAGTCGGGGAGTTCGAGGTTTTGCATAGCGGGTTGGGTGATGCGGTGTAGCGGGTTGGGTTGGCTGGGATAGTATGATGATAACACGCTCTTGGATTAACGCAAAGGCGCAAGGGCGCAAAGGGATTGGGGGCTCATATGCGGGTAAAATCCAATATCGCCGCATGATGCGAATGCGCACATCCCCCGCAAAGGCGCATCCCCCGCAAAGCGCGTACGCCCGCAATAGGCTATAATAGGCGTATGACACCTACGGCTTGCGATGCTCAACGCCGCATCGCCCGGCTTTACAGGGGGTAACGCCAATGCTGAAATCGCTCACGAAACTTATCGGCGGCTCTAATGAAGGCGCAATCAAGAAGCTCCGCCGCGTGGTTTCCAAAATCAACGATCTGGAGGCGGACTTCGAGCGCCTGCCCGACGCCGAACTCTGCGCGCTGCGCGGCAAGCTCAAGGCGCGGCTCGACGGCGGCGCTGCGCTCGACGACGTCCTTCCCGAAGCATTCGCGGCGGTGCGCGAGGCGTCTAAGCGCACGCTGGGCATGCGCCATTTCGATGTGCAGCTCATAGGCGGGATTACGCTGCATCAGGGCAAGATAGCCGAAATGCGAACCGGGGAAGGCAAGACGCTGGTGGCGACGCTGCCGGCGTATCTCAACGCCATCGGCGGCGAAGGCGTTCATATCGTTACGGTCAACGATTACCTGGCAAGGCGGGACGCGCAATGGATGGGCGAAATCTTTCACTTCCTCGGCATATCCGTGGGCGTATTGCAGCACGAATCGGCGTACATCTTCGACGCGGACGCCGAAACGGCGGAGCGCGGGATGGAGAACATGCGCCGCGTGGAGCGCCGCGAGGCTTACGCCGCCGACGTCACCTACGGCACGAACAACGAGTTCGGCTTCGACTATCTGCGCGATAATATGGTGGTGGATGTGTCCCTGCGCGTGCAGAGCGGGCGCAGTTTCGCCATCGTTGACGAGGTTGACAACATCCTGATAGACGAAGCGCGCACGCCGCTTATCATCAGCGGGCCGGCGCAGCAGTCCCCCAAAGAGTACCAGCGCTTCGCGCGCCTTGCGCTCACGCTGCGGCGCGAGGATGACTACACGATAGACGAAAAGCACCGCACCGCCGCGCTCACCAACGAAGGCATCACCAAGTTGGAAGGGATGCTGAATGTCAGCAACATCTACGGCGCTGAGAACTTTGAGCTTGTGCATTTCGCAGAGAACGCGCTCAAGGCGCACGCCATCTTCGAGCGCGACCGCGATTATGTGGTGCAGGACGGCGAAGTGGTTATCGTTGACGAATTCACCGGACGGCTGATGAACGGGCGGCGCTACTCCGACGGGCTGCATCAGGCGATTGAAGCCAAAGAGGGCGTCCGCGTGCAGCGCGAATCCATCACATACGCCACTATCACGCTGCAAAACTACTTCCGTCTCTACAAGAAGCTCTCAGGAATGACCGGCACGGCGTCAACCGAAGGCGAAGAGTTTTGGAAGATTTACAAGCTCGAGGTGGTGGAAATCCCCACCAATATGCCGATGGTGCGGGACGACCAGCGCGATCTGATATACGCAGACCAGAACGCCAAGTACCGCGCGGTGGTGAGCGAAATACGGGAACGCAGCCGAAACGGGCAGCCGGTGCTTGTAGGCACAACCGATATCGACAAGTCCGAAATGCTGAGCGGGCTGCTGCGCAAGTCGGGCATTCACCACGAAGTATTGAACGCCAAGCAGCATGAGCGCGAGGCGCACATCGTAGCGCAGGCGGGCAGGCCGGGCGCCGTAACCGTCGCCACCAATATGGCGGGGCGCGGCACGGACATCATCTTGGGCGGCAACCCCGCTATGCTGGGCATATCCGAGCGGGAATGGCAGTCCGAACACGATAGGGTGCTGCAACAGGGCGGGTTGTTCATCATCGGCACGGAGCGGCACGAAGCGCGGCGCATCGACAATCAGCTTCGCGGCAGGTCGGGACGGCAGGGCGATCCGGGCGAATCGCGCTTCTATGTGGCGCTGGACGACGACCTGCTGCGGCGCTTCGGCGGCGATTCCATCAAGCGCTTCATGAACTGGGCTATGGAAGACGACGCTCCCATCGAAAGCAAAGCGGTCAGCAAGTCCATCGAAAGCTCGCAGGTCAAAACCGAGGCATACCACTTCGACATACGCAAGCATCTTGTCGAGTATGACGATGTGGTCAACACTCACCGCGATGTTATCTACGGCGAACGCGAAAAGGTACTGAGCGGCGCGGATCTGAAGGCGAATGTGCAGGCGATGGTGGAAGCCGATCTGTCGGGGTTGGCGCAGGGCGCGTTGCAGGGCAATTCGCCCGAAAACTGGCAGACCGAAGCGCTTGTGCGCGAACTCGGCGGGATAATGCCGCTGCCGCCGCATCTTATGGACGCAGAGGCGCTGCGCGATTACGCGTCCGAAGAGATCGAAAGCGCCGTGTTGGAACACGCAGAGGCGCTCTATCAGACGATCGAAGCCGAACTTGGCGCGGACGATATGCGCGTCTTGGAACGCCAGGTGATGCTGCGCGTGATAGACACCAACTGGGTGCAGCATCTCACCGCGATGGAAAACCTGCGGCAGGGCATCGGGCTGCACGCATTCGGGCAGCGCGATCCGCTGGTTATGTACAAGAAAGAGGGACACGAAAAGTTCCAAGATTTGCAGTCCCGCATACAGCGCGACATCGTGCATAGCATCTACAACGTCGGCGATCTTGCGCAGCAGCACGCGCGCGCAAACGGCAGCATAGCGCCGCCGACGCAGCAGCAGCGCGCGAACGGATCGGCGGCCGCCGCCGGGCCGCGCGCAAACGGCGCTGCCGTCGCCGCAAGGCCGCGCGTCAACGCCCAGAACGGCGCCAGCGTTATGACCAACGTCGTCCCCAACAGGCGGGAGGCGGTTCCTGCGGGCGCGCGCAAAATCGGCAGAAACGCGCAGTGTCCGTGCGGCAGCGGCAAGAAGTACAAGCGCTGCTGCGGGGCGGCGTAATATCGCATTGCGCTTATAGCCTTGCGCGCGGCGTCCCGATTGGCTATGAACGCAACGCCGATGGCAAACCCGCATATCGCAATCGCGGCGCATCACAACCGCAAATCCGTAAGCAAAACGCTGAACGGCGCTTGGACAAGAACTATGAACAACGCCCAAATATCCGAAGTATTCGCGAACATCGCCAATCTGCTTGAGATGAAGGGCGAGAAGGTGTTCACCATTCGGGCGTATCAGCGAGCGGCGCGCACCATCGAGCGCCTGCCGATGGAACTTGACGCAATGCTTCGCGAAGAGCAGAACCTGCAGAAAATCCCCGGCATCGGCAAGGCGATTTCGGACAAGATAGCCGAACTCGTCAACACCGAATCGCTGGCGTACTACGACCGCCTCAAAGCCGAATTCCCGGACGGCATAATGGATGTGCTGGAAATACCCGGACTTGGGCCCAAGACGGTCAAGCGGCTTTGGCAGGAATTGGATGTTACAAGCGTGTCTGAGCTAGAGGCCGCGATAGACGACGGCCGGCTTGCGGCGCTGCCGCGGCTGGGCAAGAAGACGGCGGACAACATCGCGCGCCAAATCCAATTTCAGCGCACAAAGAGCAAGCGCATGCCCATCGCGAGCGCAATGCCCATCTGCGATAGGCTCATCGCGGCGCTCAAGGCGCAGTGTCCGGGCATTCGGCGCATCCTGCCGGGCGGAAGCCTGCGTAGGTTCGAAGAGACGATTGGGGACATTGACCTGGTATGCACGGCGGACGATCCCGCCGATGTGTTGAACGCGCTTGTAGCAATGCCCAATGTCGCGGATGCGCTGGGACACGGCGATACCAAGGCGTCCGTCTATCTCACCGACGGCATTCAGATCGACTTGCGCGTGGTGGCAGAGCGCCATTTCGGGGCGCTGCTTCAGTACTTTAGCGGCAATCTGCAGCACAACATCCTGTTGCGCGATAGGGCAAACGCGCTCAATCTTTCGCTGAACGAATACGGCGTTACGGACAGATCTAGCGGCGAAATCACCGAGTTCGCGGACGAAGAATCGCTGTACGCTCATCTTGGAATGCAGTACATCCCGCCCGAACTGCGGCAGGGGACGTCGGAAGTGAGCGCGGCGCTCAAGGGCGCTATCCCCCGCCTTGTTCAAGCCGCCGACCTGCGCGGCGATCTGCACGACCATACGGATTGGAGCGACGGGCGCGATGCTATGGATGCGATGGTTCTCGCCGCCAAGCGGCGCGGCTTGGAATACTTCGCCATCACGGACCACTCCGTCGGCAGGGGCATCGCAAACGGGCTTAGCGTGGAGCGGCTTGAGGCGCATATGGTTGAAGTGCGCCGCGTCGAGCAAGCGATAGGCGGCGTCAAACTGCTTTGCGGCACCGAAATGGACATACGCGCAGACGGCAGCCTGGACTACGCCGACGATGTGCTGGAGCGCTTGGATTGGGTTGTGGCGTCGGTTCACTCCGCAATGAGCCAGGACAGCGCCACAATGACCGCGCGCATCATCGCGGCGATGCGCAACCCGCATGTGGATGTGATCGGACATCTGAGTACAAGGCTTGTGGGCGAGCGCCAGGCCGTCGATGCCGATTACGAAGCGATATTCAAGGCGGCGGCGGACACCGGCACGGCGCTTGAAATCAACGCTTCGCCGGAGCGGCTCGATCTGAAAGACAGCCATGCGGCGCGCGCGCGGCAGCTAGGTGTGCCGCTGGTCATCAGCACGGACGCGCACGCCACTGAAGCGCTGGACAACACCCGCTACGGCGCTGCGCTTGCCCGGCGCGCCTGGTGCGAACCGCGCCATATCTTGAACACGATGCCCGCCGACGAATTCCTGAGTTTCCTGCGTCTGCCAAAGAGCGAAAGGACGAAGCGCTTTGCGAAATCCTAACGCCGATGCAGTCAACGATGCCGCCGCTAACGCCGACGTATCTGACGAAACCCGCGCTGACGATACGGACGATGTGAATCCGATCGAGCATATGCTCAGCGCGCTCCGCGGCGGCGTGGACTGGCCCACCGCTATGCTGCAGGCGATGGCGTACTGGCGCGCGCCGCAAGAGACGATAGACGGCAATCGGCGCAACTACTTCATCGGCGGCGAAGCCTTCGACTGGCTGCTTATGGCGGAGCGCCTCTGCGAAGCGGCGGGCGATCTGATACCGGCCGCCGAACAAGAAGCGCTGCTGTTTGACGGGCGCTTTCCGGATACATTCGACGCCGCGCGCTTCAAAGAGCTGCTGGGCGCTCACAAGCACAGCGGCTATCTGAACTACTTCTACGGCGTGGTGGTGGAAGAGGCGCTGCAGCTGGCGGTGGAAGGCGAAGTCCACAAGCGCCATATCAGCAACGGCAACCGCTATCAGAGCGATTTCACCGAAGAGGCGTTTGCGCGCATCTACCACAAACCGCTTGGCGAGCTGCTGGCGGCGTTTCGCGGCGATATGGGCTATCCCGAAACCGACGCGCTCACGCTCACGCAGTCCAAAGAGTTCACATATTGGCTGTTCAAGTATCGCGTGCGCACATCGGACAAGGCGCGCGTGGCAAGCGATACGCGCAAAGGCTTGGCGCAGCTCCAAGCGCTCGCCGCCGCCCGCAACCAGTCCTCCATAATGGAATAACCCAGTCCTCTAAATCCCCCTTTGCGCCCCCGCCCCTTTGCGGTAAAAGCGCATCCCCGTTAGCGCCGTCTAACTCCCCGCTTTCGGCTATTGCTCTTCCGGCGGCTTTATGCCCTTGAACATCTGATACAGCAGCAGGTTATAGACGAGCTTCGTGGCGGCGCCAAGCAGGAAGGGCGCGCCCAGAAACGCCGCCTGCGCTATGAAGCCCGCCATCACCGGGCTTATCGTCTGCGCCGCGTTTCTGCCTAGGTTGTTGAGGCTTGCCATCGCCGTCCTGGATTCGGGCGGGACTATCGCCATCGTGTAGGATTGGCGGGTGGGGACGTCCATATCGTTGCAGATTTCGTGCAGCAGAAAGAACGCCACCGCAAGCCAAATGTTGAACGAAAACGCCATTCCGATGAACATCAGGTTGGCGGCGACCTGCGTGAACGCCATGGTGTTGACCAAGCCTATGCGCGCCGCCACCGGAGCCGCAAGCGCCACCGACGCCACATTCAGCAATTGCGCGGCGAAGAATATGCCGGATATGGAGAACAGGTCGACGCCGAAGCTGTTGACGAACCAGAACGATATGTAGCCGCGCACGATGAAGCCGCCGCCCAAAGCGTCCAAGGCGGATACGCCGGTCATCTTCCATATGAGCCCGTCGGGACGGCTCGAAGCGCGCGCCGCCGCCCCGGTTGCGCCGCTTGCAGGTCGAGCCTCAACGCGCGGCGATATGCGCGAATACAGCAGCATTCCCGAACACGCTATCGCGGCGTATATCGCGAACATTAGCCGAAACGAGTCTATTTCGCCCACGCCCGCGCCGCGCTGAAAGAGTTCGGGCAGCGCTATCAGCAGCGCCCCTATAGCGCGCGTCAGGATGGTAATCAGGTTGTACCAACTGAATGCGATTGTGCGCTGAGAGGAGGCGCTGGTTTGAGCCAGCATCGCGGTGTCCATCGAGATGAACGCCGTGCGGTCGCCGCCGCCGGATGTGGTAACCGCGAATACGCCAATCAGACATAGCAGCAGCACATCGGAGGTAGCGGGGAACGCAACGCCGCCTATCACCATCAGCGCGGACATCGCCACAAGCAGACGGCGGCGGCCTATCCTATCGCCCCACAGCGTCGCCAGCAGATTGGACAGCGCGCTGCCCAACATGATGCCGCTGAACACGATGCCCGCCTGCAGCGCCGTGAACTCCAGCAGCGTCAGATACACGCCCAGGAACACGCTGATAAAGCCGTAGTCGAGCGTGCGTAGGGCGGCGGCGGCGATGATGATGTTGCCGTCGCGCCCGATGCGCGGCGCAATGCGGGAGAGCATCAAATAGCGCCGCTTGACGACGAAGTTTGCGGGCGCTTATCGGCGGTCAGCAGCGCAAGCGCGCCGCTTATGATGAGCGCGCCTAGCATGCTCACAAGCGGCCACAAAAGGGCGTGTTCGCTGCGAGACGCTATGAAGAATATCGCCGCAGCGCCGCATACGAACAGAACGGCGTCGGCGAAAGAGTGTATCAGGCGGGCGGCTATCACGGCGCAAATCAGCATGCCGCCGCCTATCAGCAGAATGGACGCCGGCGTCGGCAGCGGCCCCTCATAGCAGCACGGCAATCTTATCAAGGCGAAGCCTATCCACTCCTTTGGGAATAGATCGAAGGCAAGGTGTACCGCAAAGCCCAAGCTTAGGTACATAGCGGGCAGCCTGAAAACCTGCGGCTTGCCTACTATCGCCACGCCGATATAGATCGCAAGCGGGATTAGCGGGCTGTGCGTGAGTATGGATCGGTGTGTAATCCAGGCTACTCTTTGGTCAACATCGGGCAGGTTCAATCCCGCCCAACCCGCAAGGACGGCAAGGCATATTATCAGCAGAAACTTGACTACTGCAGTCAACTAACGCCCTCTCTGTGTCCCCGCACTTGCCGTCGTGGTTTCCCGCCTAGCCGCCCAGCCTTGCCAGTATCTCTTCCACTCGGCCGCGGCGCGCTTCTATGTCCGCAAGGCGCTGGCGCTCGCGCTCTATGACCTCTTCGGGCGCTTTGGATAGGAAGTTGGCGTCGCTCAGGCGCTTGGCGAGGCGCTGGCGGTTGGCGTCTATGCCGTCGATTTCGGCGCTCAAGCGTTGGCGCTCTTTTGCCAGATCGACTAGTCCGGCAAGCGGCACGGTTAGGGTGCCGCCGGACAGCACAAGCGATACGCTGTCGTCGGGCGCCGCCTGCGATCCGTTGACGGGCAGGGTCAGCGGATCGATGCGCGCAAGCATCTTGATGGCGTCGGCTTCGGCGCCGGCTATGACGCTTATCTGCGGCGATTCCACTATCGCTTCTAGGCGCTGATGCTGCTGTATGCGAAACTCGGCGCGCAGGTTGCGGACGGCGCGCACGATTTCCATAACCGTGTCCATTTCGGCTTCCGCTTCGTCGTCGAAGAGCGCCGCATTCGGCTGGGGATACTCGGCTATCATCAGCGATTCGGGCGCGTCGGGCGGCGGCGGGGCGTAGTCGGCGAGCGCCTGCCATATCTCTTCGGTGACAAACGGCATGAACGGATGCAGCATTCGCAGCGAGCGCTCAAGCGCATACACCAGGTACGGCAGCGGCGTTGTATCGTCGGATCGCAGGCGTATCTTCGCCATCTCGATGTACCAGTCGGCGTATTCGTGCCAGAAAAAGTCGTGGATTAGGCGCTGCGCTTCCCCGAACTGGTAATCCCGCATTAGACGCTCAACCGACGCCGCGACGCGGTTTAGGCGGCTCAGCAGCCAGCGGTCTTGCCGATGTACGGGCGCGGGCGGCGTGTGCCAATCCTCGAGCGCGCTTGCGTTCTGCAGGTTGCTCATCACAAAGCGGGCGGCGTTCCAAAGCTTATTGGCGAAGTTGCGGCTCGCCTCTAGTTTCTGTTCGTTGAGGCGCTGATTGTTGCCCGCCGATGTGCCGATGGTCAGCGCAAAGCGCAATGCGTCGGCACCGTACAGGTCGATGAGCTCCAGCGGATCCAGCACATTGCCGCGCGTCTTGCTCATCTTCACGCCTTCGGGGTCAAGCACAAGCCCGTGCAAATATACCGTGTGAAACGGCGCCGCGTCCATATTCTCTATGCCCATCATCATCATCCGCGCAACCCAAAAGAACAGGATGTCGTAGCCGGTTTCCATTACGCTTGTGGGATAGAAGTAGTCCAAATCCTCAGTATTGTCGGGCCAGCCAAGCGTGGAGTGCGTCCAAAGCGCCGAGCTGAACCAGGTGTCCAGCACATCCGGATCTCGTACAAGGCTGCGCGAATCGCATACGGGACACGCCGCCGGATCTTCGCGCTCAACGATGACTTCGGGGCAGCTTTCGCAGTACCAGACGGGGACGCGGTGTCCCCACCAGAGTTGGCGGCTGATGCACCAGTCGCGGATGTTGTCCATCCAGTTGAAATAGACTTTGGCGAAGCGCTCCGGGATAATCTGCGTATCGCCGTTTGCGACGGCGTCCTTTGCGGGCTTGGCGAGCGGCTCCATTCGCACATACCATTGCTTGGTAACGATAGGCTCCACGATGTCGTCGCACCTGTCGCAGTGTCCGACGGAGTGGGTGTACGGCTGCGTCCCCTCCAGCAAGCCTTCGTCTTCGAGTTGGCGCACGATGTTCTTGCGCGCCTCGAGCATACGCTGCCCCTCATACGGGCCGGCGTTGGCGTTCAGCGTTCCGTCGAGGTTCATCACGCTGACGGTCGGCAGGTCGTGGCGCTGGCCTATCTCGAAGTCCGTGGGGTCGTGTCCCGGCGTAACCTTTAGCGCGCCGGTGCCGAACTCCAGCTCAACGGCGTCATCGCCAATCACGGGCAGGGGGCGCGCCAGCACAGGCAGCGTTACGGATTCGCCGATGCGGGCGGCGTAGCGCTCATCCCGGGGGTTGACCGCCACGGCGGTGTCGCCCAGCAGCGTTTCGGGGCGGGTGGTGGCGACGGTGAGCGCGTCTTCGCCGTCCGCAAACGGATAGCGAATGTGATAGAGATTGCCGCTCTCTTCGCCATACTTGACCTCAAGGTCGGACAGCGCGGTATGGCAGCGCGGGCACCAATTGGTGATGCGCTCGCCGCGGTAGATAAGCCCCTTCTTGTACAGATTGACGAAAGTCGCGCGCACGGCGCTGCTGGGGCCTTCGTCGAGCGTGAACGCCGTGCGGGACCAGTCGCAGGATGCGCCGATGCGCTTAATCTGTTCGTAGATGCGGCTGCCGTACTGATCGACCCATTGCCAGACGCGCTCTATGAACTTATCGCGTCCGAGGTCGTGGCGCGTGATGCCGTCGGCGGCAAGCATGCGCTCAACAACTACTTGCGTGGCGATGCCGGCGTGGTCGGAGCCGGGCAGATACAGCGTAGGTTCGCCGCGCATGCGATGCCAGCGCACAATCAGGTCTTCAATCGCGATAGTGAGCGCGTGTCCCATATGGAGTTCGCCGGTCACGTTGGGCGGCGGCATAATGACGGTGAAGGGCTGCTTGGCGCGGTCGATCCGCGGCGTGAAGTAGCCGCCGTCCAGCCAGAAATCGTAGATGCGCCGCTCGACCGCTTGGGGTTCGTAAGCGCGGGGGATGTCGGCAAGGGATTTGGTTTGTGGCATGTGATTCAATCCTAAACTGAACTGGTGAATTAAGGATATTGGCGCTTATGCCCAACGCCGCTTGCGCCGCATCACGACGCTTGGTATATCGCCGGCTTGTATCTAGCGGCGCGGGATCGGCTTGCCGGCTTCTGCCGCCGCTTTCAGCCATGCGTCTTTGGCGATACTCAGCTCACGGAGCGCATCCTCCGGCGTTGCGCCGAAAGCGGAGCAATAAACAAGATCGGGTATGTCCGCGATATACCCTTCGTCTTCATCGCTGTAGAATATGTTGATGTGGTAGTCGCTCATTGGCATACGCCGCCGGTTCATCTAGCGCTGTATATGTACTGCCCGCCCTCGCGGTCGCAGTTGAGGCGGCGGTTGAGGTGCAGTCCCTCTAGCACGAACTCTATGGCGGACGCCACGGCGGCCGGCTCTTCGGACTGCTCGATAGCCTTGATGAGCGCCGCCGCTTCGCCTATGTTGTCGTAGGCTTGGGCGTATTGCGACGATGGAATGTCGCTGCCCGTTTCCACAACTAGGCCGTCTTCGAAGCGCTCCGTCAAATCGCTGAACTGCCGCGCTTGGTAGTAGCGCCCGAATATGTTGAGGACGGACTTCTTGACCAAGTCTTCGATGACCCGAAACTCGCGCCCTTCTTCCACGCTTTCCAACTCGATCTTGCCGGTGGTGGACGCCACGATAGCGCTCAGATCGCTTATGCGCGGGGACGCCGCCTCTTTGTGGCGCAGGCTGCGCTTGAACGCCGCGCTCAGAATGGTTTCGTAGTTTGATATGGACACTCGCAGGCTGACGCCGGATCTCTGATTCACATCCGGGCTGCGCCGCGCCAACGCCGTGAACTCCGCGATTATCTCTTTCATGTACCGCGGCGTTTTGACGCTGCGCTGCGTATCCTCGAAGCGGTTGTATTCCTGCTCCATAATGCCTATCTCTTCGTCCAACGATCGCGGGTAGTGGGTGCGGATTTGCGCGCCGTAGCGGTCTTTGAGCGGCGTGATGATGCGCCCGCGGTTGGTGTAGTCCTCCGGGTTGGCGGTGGACACCAAGAATATGTCCAGCGGCAGCATTATGCGATAGCCCTTGATCTGTATATCGCGCTCCTGCATCAGGTTGAACAGGCTGACTTGGATGCGCTCCGATAGGTCGGGCAGTTCATTGATGCAGAATATGCCCCTGTTGGTGCGCGGAATCAAGCCGTAGTGGATGGTGAGTTCGTCGGACAGATAGCGCCCTTCCGCCACCTTAATGGGGTCGACTTCGCCGATTAGGTCGGCGACGGTGATGTCCGGGGTGGCGAGCTTTTCGCTGTAGCGGGCGTCGCGCGCGAGCCAGGCTATAGGCGCGTCGTCGCCGTCCGCCGCAATCGCGCGCTTGCACGGCTCGCAAATGGGCGCCAGCGGATCGCAGTTAAGCTCGCAGCCGCTCATCACGGGGACTTCGGCGTTCAGCAGGGACGCCATATGCCGAATGAGGCGGGACTTCGCCTGCCCGCGCTCGCCGAGCAGGATGATGTCTTGCCCTGCGAGAACGGCGTTTTCCAGCTGCGGAATGACCGAATCGTCAAAGCCGATAATGCCGGGGAAAAGTTCGGCGCCGCTCTCTATCTTTGCGATGAGGTTATTGCGGATCTCTTCGCGTATGGTGAGCGCCTTATAGCCGCTGTCGCGCAACTCGCCCAAGGTATTCGGCTTGCCGGGCATAGCATTCTCCTAAACTGGCAGACTTCTGGTATCGTCGGATACGCCAATCATACCAGACGCAGCGCAAGGGTTGCCACAAGGCGGGGGTTTGCGGCAAGGGTAAGGGCGTTCCCTTGCAAGTTAGCCGAAATCAATCATCTTGCCCCCTACCCCAACTCCCCCTGCGTCCCCCGATTGCGGCCGCGCCGCGGCGCGCGCCGAAAAGTCGCATTCGGCGCAAAGCGCGGATAGTCCGCCTGCGCGCCCGATAGCAATGCGTCTATGGTGAGGATCTGCAGGCGCGCGAATTGGTGGTCGGGGTAATGTTCAGGCACATATACGCCCGCGGACGCCGCCTCTTGCAGCATCGGGCGCGTGGGCGGTTTCAGCGTTATGAACAAGCCAGCGCCGCCTGTTCACGCTCCATATCGCCCTTCAAGGTGGCTATGTCGCCGCGCTTTACGCCGCCGCTCTTGACCTGCACAATGATGCGCTTGGGCTTGCCGCCGTTGTCGTCGAAGAAGTTGATGTAGCCGTCAACGCCGGAGTCCGCGCCGCGCTTCTTGTCTTGCGCCGGACGCGCGTCCACCAACCCAAGCGCCCACCACTCGAACTGATAGCGCCCATCGTTTTCGCTGTCCACCGCAAGCGCCGCCGCGCTTTGTACATCCTGCGGCGCTCCCACCACTTCGTAGCGCGAAAGATCCGCGCCGAATGTGTCCTGCAAGCGATGGCGAATGAGCGATATGGCGAGGTGCGTTATGTCTATGCCGATCCACTTGCGCTTGAGCCGCTCGGCGACCGCAACCGCCGTGCCGCAGCCGCAGAACGGATCCAGCACAACATCGCCCTCTTTGCTGCTAGAGGTTATGATATTGTCCAAAAGTTCCTCAGGTTTCTGAGTGGGATAACCAAGCCGCGCCCGCGCTGAAGGCGCAATCGGCTGTATATGGGTTATCACATCATCAGGATGCTTGCCCTTGGGGTTCAACTTCTGTTCGCCATAATCTTGACCGTCTCGCACATTGCCGATGTAGTGGCTGAAGCGCGATGTGGTTGCGTCTGCGTATGGCTGGCGAATAGGGTCTGGATTGAAGAACTGTTCGCCCGCTCTTTTGGCGTAGTTCAGGATGACATCGTGGCGTCTGGCGCGGGACTTCTTTGGCACGCCGGCGCCTCTGTAATACCAAATGACTTCGTTCAGGAAATTGTTGTAGCCGAATACGGCATCCATCATCAGTTTGAGATAGTGGCTTGCGGTGGGATCGCAGTGCAAGTAGATGCTGCCGCTGGGCTTGAGGACGCGGCGCAGTTCGGCTAGGCGCTGCGCCATCATCGTCAGATACGCCATCATATCGTTCTGCCCCAGGAACTCGCGCATCGCAATCAGAAGCTTGCCGAGCCTGTCCGGACCGTCGGTTACGACGTCCTGATAGGCGGCTTCCGATTCCATGCTCCAGCGCCAGGTGTCGTCGAAAGCGGTGATCTGCGCCGCCGAATCCTCGCCGCTGCGCTCGCGAAACAGCACATTGTAGGTAGCGTTTGAGTTGAACGGCGGGTCAAGATAGATGAGGTCGACGGATTCGTCCGCGATATGTTGGCGCAGGATTTCTAGGTTATCGCCGAAGTAGAGTTTGTTCTGCCAATCGTCTGCCATCAAGCGCGCCCCTTGTGTGATTCTTGCGCCTATGTTACTCAGTTATTGAGCGCCAATCAAGCCTCAGTCGACTTTCGGCGATGGCGCAGAAGGCGGGATTGACGTCGTTATCGTTATCATCAAGCGCAAAAGGTAAAGGACGGACAATGCGACTTCAGAACAAGGCTGCCATCGTTACGGGCGGCGCATCCGGCATAGGGCGCGCCATATGCGAGCTTTTCGCGGCGGAGGGCGCGCGGCTCACTATCGCCGATATAGATGCAGAGGGCGGCGCTCAGACCTTGGCGAGCGTCCGCGCGGCGGGCGGCGATGCGCAGTTCGTCGCCACGGATGTCTCCAAAGAATCGGATGTGGAGCGTATGGTCGCCGCCGCCGCTGACGCATACGGCGCAGTCGACATTCTGGTGAATGACGCCGCCGCATTCGTGTTCGGCGAAGTGGAGAATATCAGCGACGCGGATTGGCAGCGCGTATTCGGCGTGAATGTGATAGGGCAGGCGTACTGCGTCAAGCACGCATTGCCGCATATGAAGGCGGCGGGCGGCGGCGCTATCGTCAACATCGCATCCGTCAGCGGCTTTATCGCGCAGCCCGCTTCATTCCCTACAACGCGTCCAAGGGCGCGGTTATGCAGCTGACGCGCTGCCTTGCGCTGGATCTTGCGCCGCACAACATCCGCGTCAACTGCGTCTGTCCCGGCGCGGTTCTCACGCCCGCCACGGAGCGCCACCGCCGCTTTGTGGGCGCTGACAGAGATGAGTTTCTCGCGGAGGCGGGCGCGTCCAACTTTATGAAGCGCATAGCCGATCCGCGCGAAATCGCCTACGGCGCGCTGTTCTTGGCATCCGACGAAGCGTCTTTCGTTACCGGCGCGCCGCTCATTATGGACGGCGGACAGACGGCGCAATAGAGACGCATTCCAAGCGTCTGCCGACGGCTGCGTACAACAAATAGGCGCTTGACGGGTTGGCGGTTTATTGACGATAGATAGGGCGTATGCTATTCTGCATTGTGAAATGTTGCGCAATCGGATGCGTCGTTGAATTAGGCTGCAGCGCCCGTTTCGCGCGCCGCATTGAGCACCAAGTGGGGCAGCCAAGTAGAGCGATTTGTGTCAGTGATGCAGACTCCAACGCCCGATTACAAGCCCCGCCTCATATTCCGCGCGCTGGCGGTCGCCGCTCTCATATCGGCGTTCGCGCAGGTAACCTTGGGCGGCGTAGTGCGGGTTACGGGCTCAGGGCTTGGCTGCCCGGACTGGCCGCTCTGCCACGGCGAGCTCATACCGCCGTTTGAGTTCGCAACGCTAATTGAGTACACTCACCGGCTATCGGCGGCCGTGCTTGGCGTTCTGGTACTGGCGGCGCTGATTATGGTTTTCGTCCGCTATCGCGCCAACAAGTGGGCACTGAACTCCGTTGCGGCGGCGCTGGCGCTTGTGATTGCCGCCGCGCTTTTGGGCGGCGCAACCGTGCTGACTGAGCTTATCTGGTGGATACGCCTGGTTCACCTTGCCATAGCGGAAGGCGTGGTGGCGGCGCTAGTGATTGCGGTGGTGGTAGCCTGGCGCATAGGCGGGGACGCGCGCCCTGTGGTGTCCACAGACGACGATGCGCGCTTCAACAGACTTATGATAGCCGCGCTTGCGGGCGTGTTTCTGCTCATCCTGTCGGGATCGTACATCGTGGGCGCTGGATACGGCTCGTCTTGCGGCACATGGCCCCTGTGCCGCGGCAGCCTGTTCCCGGAAGGCAGACCCTACCTTGAGCATATGGGGCATCGCTACTTTGCGGCGCTGGTAGGCGCGCTGATAGCGGTTGTGGCATACGGCGCTTGGCGGCAGCGGCTTCGCGCTCCAAGCGTGGGATGGGCGGGACTGCTGCTCGCGCTGGCGTTTGCGCTGCAAATTCTGGTGGGCGCGCTGACCGTGTGGATGGGCTTCACGCCGGAGATTAAGGCGATACATCTGAGTATGGCGACGCTGGTATGGATTGCGCTGGCATTCGTGGCGGCGCTGGCGTATGCGCCCCGCGGCTTTGAGCAGCCGAGCGCCGCCGCCGAACTGCCGCCCGATGTGTCCGCCGCGGAGGGTTTGAGGACTTGACCGGTCAGCAGGTAGCGGCGCATCAGAGCGTCTTCAAAGCGTATGTCGCGCTAACCAAGCCGCGCATCATACTGATGCTGCTGTTCACGGCGCTGGGCGGGCTGTTCCTCGCATCAGGCGGCGCTCCCGACGCGCTCATAACGCTGGTGGTGCTGACGGCGGGCGCGCTGGCGTCGGCGGGCGCAAACGCGCTCAATCAGTGGCTTGACAGCGATATAGACGAAGCGATGCGGCGCACGCGCAGCCGCCCGGTGGTCGTGGGCGCAATCCCGCGCAGTCACGCAATCGCTTTCGGCGTCGCCACGAACATAATCGCCTTCGCGATGCTGAGCGCGCTGGTGAACTGGCAGAGCGCGGTTCTGACATTGAGCGCCACCCTTATCTATGTGTTCGTCTATACGATAGGCTTGAAGCGCACATCCACGCAGAACATCGTGATTGGCGGCGCGGCGGGCGCAATCCCGCCCGCGGTCGGCTGGGTGGCGGTAACCGGCTCGCTCGATCTGCCGGCGATATACCTGTTCGCGATTGTGTTCTTTTGGACGCCGCCCCACTTTTGGGCGCTTTCGCTGCTGCTCAAGGACGACTACGCCAAGGCGAATGTGCCGATGCTGCCCGTGGTGGCGGGCGTGGACGCCACGAAAAAGACCATCCTGCTGTACACCGTGCTGATGCTTGCGCTCACCACTATGTTCGCGGCGACGGGCGCTGTGGGGCTGGTCTATCTGGCGAGCGCCGTAGTCCTGGGGGCGCTGTTCATATACTACGCGTGGCGGCTCAACCGCCGCCCTGAGATAGAAGGCGCGAAACCGCTCTACCTGTATTCGCTGCTGTATCTTGCGGCGCTCTTTCTGGCAATCATCGTGGACAGCCTGTATAAGCTCAATTGGTTGCTGTGGATATAGCGGATATAACGGACGGATGCGGCGCGATAATCTAAGCGGCAACCTAAGTGGGCATCTATTATCTTGACTGAGATTAAACGCTCTGATAGATTTTTAACTCGGCGCACAGAGCGATTTATGCGTCCGGCATATGCGCCCCGAATACGCAAAACCGGACATGCTGACCAACTGAGAGGGTAGTAAGTAGAATATGCTCAGAAGCATCGCAAGCATGAAAAGATCCGTCGGCATAATTCTATTGGGCGCGCTCATAGCCCTGCTGACGGGTTGCACGCCGTCGCACGCGCAATCCACCTTCGATACCCTCGGTCCGGTTGCCGAAAATCAGGCGACTATCTTCTACATCATATTCTGGGCGGGCCTAGTAGTCTTCATTGCGGTTCAAGGCGCGCTGCTGTATATGATATTCCGCTTCAGGCGGCGTCCGGGGCAGGGCGATCCTGAGCAGACGCACGGCAACAACCGCTTGGAGATTATATGGACGGTACTGCCCGTGCTTGTGCTGGTGGTGGCGGCAGTCCCCACTATACAAGGCATATTCTACGCCGCCAATCCGCCGTCCGACGGAGTAACGCCTGTGATGGAGGTGGATGTAATCGGCCATCAGTGGTGGTTCGAGTTCCGATACGCCAACCCGAACAACCCGCAGGAACAGATAGCCGTAGCCAATGAGCTCTACATACCCGTGGGCGAACCCGTCAAGTTTCTGCTGGACTCGGTGGATGTGATTCACAGCTTCTGGGTGCCCAAGCTCGCCGGCAAGGTGGATATGATACCCAACAACGACAACACGATGTGGTTTGAGGCGTATCAGCCGGGCGAGTTCTTCGGGCAGTGCGCCGAGTTCTGCGGCGTATCGCACGCCAATATGCGCTTCAAGGTGATAGCGGTGCCGCGGCCGGAGTTCGACGTATGGCTGCAGCATCAGGCGACGGGCGCCCCCGAACCCTCCGATCCGCTGGCGGCCGAAGGCAAGGATCTTTTCCGCAGCGCCGGCTGTTCGGGTTGCCACGCCGATAGCAGCATCATCAAGCTTCGCCCGGACGGCGGGCGCATTCCCGGCAGAACCGGCCCCAATCTGGCGCATGTGGCGAGCCGGGTCAGTCACCTGGGAATGTTCCGCAACTCCGATACGGAGTTTGACGACGGGAACGGAACGCGCCATCTGTTCGTGAACGAAGCGGGAATGCCGGTGAAGCGCAACGGACAGCCGTTTGTCAGCGATTCCATGCTTCAACGCAACATGAAAACTTGGATAACCGATCCTGACGCGCTCAAGCCGGGCAACCTAATGTCGCGCGACGGCGTGCCGTACATAGACCCGGACAAGGCGCTGTCCGAAAGGGATATAGACGCCCTAGTAGCGTATCTTTTGACACTCAAGTAGCGGGCGGTTGACCGATCTTAGGTCGGCGGCGCTTTGGCGCTACTTAACGGAGCATCACTGAGAGGCGAGGGATGACTACACTAGCGTTCCCCATACCGAGGCCGACTCACCCCAGCGGCGTCTGGGACTGGCTTACCACGATCGACCACAAAAAGATAGGCGTGCTGTACGGCGTTACGGCGTTCATCCTGTTCCTGAGCGGCGGGATAGAGGCGCTGCTGATGCGCATTCAGCTTGCGGGGCCCGGCCAGGACATCATCAGCGCCGAAGTGTTTAATCAGCTCTTCACGATGCACGGCACCACGATGATATTCCTCGCCATTATGCCGTTGAGCGCCGCCTTCTTTAACTTCGTGGTGCCGCTTCAGATTGGCGCGCGCGATGTGGCGTTCCCCAGATTGAACGCCTTCAGTTACTGGACGTTCTTGGCGGGCGCAATCATCCTGAAAATAAGTTGGTTCACCGGCGGCGCCACAAACGCAGGCTGGTTCGGCTACGCCCCGTTGACCAGCGTGCAGCAGAACCCCGGCACCGGCATCGACTTCTGGATCATCAGCCTGCAGGTGCTGGGCGTGGCATCGCTTGCGGCGTCCTTCAACTTCATAGTCACCATTATCAATATGCGCGCGCCGGGCATGAGCTTCATGCGCCTGCCGCTGTTCACCTGGATGACCTTCATCACCGCCATACTGGTTGTGCTGGCGTTTCCGGTCATCACCGTGGCGCTAATCGAACTCTACTTCGACCGCGGCTTCGGGATGAACTTCTTCAATGTAGCCAAAGGCGGCGATCCGGTGCTGTGGCAGCACCTATTCTGGGTGTTCGGCCATCCTGAAGTGTACATACTCATACTGCCCGCTATGGGCATCGTGTCCGAAATAATTCCCACCTTCTCCAAAAAGCCGCTGTTCGGCTACCCCGCCATTGTGCTTGCGGGCGCGGTCATCGCCTTTATGGGTTGGATGGTGTGGAGCCACCATATGTTCACCGTGGGCTTGGGTCCCATCCCCGTAACGGTGTTCACCATCACAACGATGGCAATCGCCGTCCCCACCGGCGTCAAGATATTCAACTGGATGGGGACTATGTGGGGCGGCGCTATGGACTTCAAGACGCCGATGCTGTTCGCCATAGGCTTTGTGGCGATGTTCACCATCGGCGGCATAAGCGGCGTCATGCACTCTATGGCGTCCTCCGACGCGCAGCAGCAGGACACTTACTTCATTGTGGCGCATATCCACTATGTGCTGTTCGGCGGCGCGATATTCGCGATATTCGCCGGCATCTACTACTGGTTCCCCAAAATCACCGGCAGAATGTACGCCGAGAATCTGGGCAAGATAACCTTCTGGGTCATATTCGTCGGCTTCAACATAGCGTTCTTCCCGATGCACTTCTTGGGGCTTGACGGCATGCCGCGCCGCGTCTATACCTATGACACCGCGATGGGCTGGGACTTGTGGAACGGCGTATCCACGCTGGGAGCGCTTGTGCTTGCGGTGGGAATACTGATGTTTATGCACAACATCGCGCGCAGCTGGCGCAAGGGCGAAGCCGCCGGCGCGGATCCATGGGACGGGCGCACGCTGGAATGGTCTATCCCGTCGCCGCCGCCGGAGTACAACTTCGCCGAAATTCCCGACGTGCACGACCGCGACGACTGGTGGGCGCGCAAACGCCGCGAAGTGCGCCGCGCCGTTCCCGTGGGCGGCGGATCAGGCGACGAAGAAGGGCATGACATCCATATGCCGCAGCCCTCATACTGGCCCCTTGTGGTGTCGATCGGCATCCTCATCGGCGGCTTTGGACTGGTGTATCCGGTCGCGTACTACGCTATCGCCGCAGTGGGCGTGTTCATCGGCATGGTTGCCGTCTATGCGTGGTCATTCGAGCCGGTCAACGATCCCGACGACGACCACTCGGCGCACTAACCCCGGAGGCTATATTAAATGGCGCAAGCAACCGCGCATCACGGCGAACACGAGCCGACCACAACCGGCCTAAATCACAGGAAAATGCTCATGTGGGCGTTCCTGGGGTCGGACTGCATGTTCTTCGGCACCCTAATCGCCACCTACCTGGTGTACAAGAACCGCAGCATCGCCGGCCCGCTGCCGGAGGATTTGTTCAGCATCCCCATCACCACCGTAAGCACCTTCGTGCTGCTTATGAGCAGCATGAGCATGGTGCTGGCGTATTCGGCGCTCACCCGCAACAGCATCAAGGCGTTTCGCATCTGGCTGGCGTCCACAGCCATTATGGGCATGACCTTCATCGCCTTTCAGGTGTTCGAGTTCCGCACATTCGCCAACTACGAATTCACGGTAGAGTGCGCCAATGTGAACATCGAAGAATTGACGCCCGTCAAGCAGCAGCTCGCCGAAAAGTGCGGCACGCCCGCCGAACACGACGGCAAAGTTGAAGAGGTTGTGGGGCTAACGCCGCGCACAAACCTGTTCGGCTCCACATTCTTCACGCTGACGGGCTTTCACGGCGCGCACGTCACGCTGGGCATAGTGTGGCTGCTTTCGCTGTTCTTCCTGTCATTCAAGAAGGGAATGGTTACGCCGGAGCGCAATCTGGACGTCGACCTCGCGGCGCTCTACTGGCACTTTGTGGACGTCGTCTGGATCGTCATATTCACCGTGGTCTATCTATTCGGGGTATTCCCCGGCTTCTAGCCCGCCGATAGCAGACGCGGACGGTGCGCAAGATACCGCATCAGACTGATTCAAAACTGACCCAAACCCAAAGAGGAAAGAAGTATGAGCCAGGAACACAACACGGCGGCGGAAGAGGACGCGGGAGCCGTTCATACCGGCCATCCCACGCCGCTAACATACTTCAAAGTCGCCATAACGCTCTCCGTAATCACGGCGGCGGAGTTCGGCATATTCTACGTGGAGTGGATAGGCTACGGCATCATCCCCATCCTGACGCTGATGTCCGCCGCGAAATTCATACTCGTGGCGATGTTCTACATGCACCTGCGATACGATAAGCTCGGCATCAACTTCGCCGGCAGGGAAGTCCCCGTATTCTCCGTAATGTTCGTAGCCGGACTCGTAGTAGCCTCAGGCGTGGTATTCGCGCTTATGGGCTTGTTCGAATTCTTCACGCCTTAGCGCGCCGAAACCGCCGCCCACCGCCACTGACTCGCATCGAGCCGCACATAGACGGCGGCGGCTTGCCCGGGAGCGTATCTTGAACGAACTAACCGCCGGCCTCTGGCTGCAATGGGAAGGCCACTGGGACGCGTTGCTGGGAATGGCGCTTGTGCTGGGCGCATACCTGCTGGGCGTAGGCCCGTTGCGCGAGCGCCACAACCTCGCCGACTCCGTGGACTCGCGCCAGGTGGCGACCTTCACCGCCAGCATGATGGTGGTGTTCTTCGCGCTAACATCGCCGCTGCACATCCTAAGCGAGCGCTTTCTGTTCAGCATGCACATGGTACAGCATGTATTGCTCACGCTGATTGCGCCGCCGCTGCTTGTGCTTGGAACGCCCGCTTGGCTTATACGCCCGATGCTGCGCCCCAACTGGGCGTTTCGCGCGGCGCGTATGCTCACCCACCCGATAACGGCGATTGCGCTGTTCAACATCATCTTCTCGATATGGCACATACCCGCGCTCTACGACTCTTCGCTCACCAGCGAAGCCTTTCACGCGCTCGAACATATAATGATGGTGGCGACCGCTATGCTGATGTGGTGGCCGCTCACCAGCAATATGCCCGAACTGCCCCGCCTAAACTACCCCCTGCAGCTGGGCTACCTGTTCGCGCTATCCGTGGCGCAGATAATCGTGTTCGCCATCATAACCTTCGCCGAAGAGCCGATCTACGACTTCTATGTTCACGCCCCGCGCATCTGGGGACTGACCCCTTTGCTTGACCAGCAGTTAGGCGGTATCATAATGAAGGTCGGCAGCGGCATCTACTTCCTGACGCTGCTGATTATCATATTCTTCAAGTGGTTCAACCAAGAAGAGGCGGAACGCAAGCAGGAATCCGCCGAATACTACGGCAACGACGACAACGACCGGGACGACGATCCCGGACTGGAGGAAATCTACCGATGATGCAACGCTTCTTGCTTGCAATCCTAATTCCCGTGCTGTCCATTGTGGTCATTGCGGTGTTCGCGGGCGGGCTGGGCGTGGTGTTCATGTATCTGGAACACGCCATGCACAGCGAACTCGGCGTCATCATACTTGGGATGGCATTCGTCGTCTTGGTTCCCGCAATAGCGTATATGGCGCAAAGGGCGGTAGAGAAGTAGCCGCCGCCGACCGCATCGTTGTTCCCTTCATTGCGCCTGCGGTTAGCATCCCTCGCGCCGCTTCCGATAGCGCTGCTCTTAGCGTGCGCGCCGTCTGCGTCCCCCGATTCGTTTGAAGGCACAGTCTTGACCGCAAACGCGCCGGCGACGGACTTTCGCTTAACCGATCAGTTCGGCGAATCCGTGGCGCTGAGCGACTTCAAGGGCAAAGTGGCGCTGCTCACATTCCTCTACACTGATTGCCCCGATGTGTGTCCCATCGCCGCCAATCACCTGCGCCAAGCATCGCAACTGCTGTCCGAAGACGGCGCGGACATTGCGATTGTGGTGGTCAGCGTGGACCCGGACGGGGACAGCGTGGATGCGGCGCGCGCCTATTCGGAGCGCTGGGGAATGTCGGAGCGCTGGGCGTACCTGGTGGGCAGCGAAGAGGCGCTGCGCCCAATATGGGCAGCTTACTACATCGATCCCTACCTGCACGGGCCGGGCAGAAACGGCGCATCGACGGAGAGCGCATCGACGCAACCAGGGGCAGCGTCCGGTGGAGGCGTGAGCGCGCTTGCGGCGCAGACCGGGCGCATCATCCACTCGGCGCCGATATACCTCATCGACGCAGACGGCGTTATGCGCGTGGTGTTCACGATGCCCTTCGAGACCGAAGACTTGGTGAACGATGCGCGGCTGCTGGGCGGCTAACAGACGATATGCGCACGATTGCCCTTGCCCTGTCGAGCGAATGTTGGCAAGGGTTGCATGCTCTTAAAGTAGCCACTCGACGAAAGATGCGCCGCCCTGATAATTGGCGGCGCATAGACGGACTGGACTAGCGCGGTTACGCCGGCTCTAGCTGCGCCTTGGCTTGGGCGGCAATTTGCGCGAATGCTTGCGGGTCGCGTATGGCGAGGTCGGCGAGCATCTTGCGGTTGATGTCCACGCCGGCGAGCTTTAGCCCGTGTATCAGGCGGCTATAAGTGGTGCCGTTGGCGCGCGCGGCGGCGTTGATGCGAATGTTCCACAGCCGGCGCATATCGCCCTTCTTCTCTTTGCGGTGCGCGTATGAGTAGGCGAGCGCGTGTATCAGCGATTCGTGGGCGCGCCTGTAAAGCGTATGACGCACGCCTTGGTGTCCCTTAGTAGCCTTCAGAACTTTCTTGTGGCGGCGACGCTTATTCGTGCCGCGCTTTATTCTGGTCACGGGTTGCTCCTTTTTTAGGTTTTAGACACTGCTAGACCATACGCCTATCAAGCGTATGGTCTGACAATTATATCTTGTATAGCAGAGTGCGTATAGGTTTTGTTATCCGGCGTTCTCACATCCCACTCGACTTTGTTAGCCGTCAATGCTGATAACGCCCGCATCGGCTTTGCCCACCTACGGCACGCCGTAAGGCAGAAGCTTCTTGATGCGTGGCGCGTCCGCCGGGCTGACGTCGATCCTGCCGGTGTATTGGCGCTTGACCTTGTTGGACTTCTTGCGGCGCAGGTGGCTGCGATGCCCCTTCATCCGCACCAGTTTGCCGGTTGCGGTTACGCGAAACCGCGCCCGCGCCCCCTTGTGTGTCTTAAGTTTGGGCAACTTCTTTCTCCTGTTTGGGCTGAGCGGACTCCGCCTTGACGTTCGGCACAAGCGTCATCGCGAGGAAGCGCCCCTCGAATGCGGGCGGCCGCTCCAGCAGCGCCTCATCCACCAAGTCGTTGGCGACGGTGCGCAACAACTCCATGCCCAGCTCAGGGTGAGCGATCTCGCGCCCTCTGAACATAACGGACACCTTGACCTTGGCGCCGTTGCTGAGCAGGCGCTTGACAAGCCGCGTCTTTGCCGAAAGGTCGTGCTGGCCTATGCGAGTTTTCATACGCACTTCCCGCAGTTCCTGCATAGCGCGCGCTTTTCGCGCCTTGCGCGCTTCGCGCTCTTTGCGGGTGTTGTCGTACTTGAACTTGCCGTAGTCCATTATGCGGCACACGGGCGGCTTGGCGGTGGGCGCAACCTCCACCAGGTCAAGCCCCCGCTCTTCGGCGATTGCGGCCGCCTCGCGCGTCTGCATAACGCCTAGCTGCTCGCCCTTGTCATCTACAAGGCGCACTTCCGGCACACGAATGCGATGGTTAACGCGATACTCTCTCGGAGGGATTCCTCTCACCTCAACAATGTAGAATTAGCCTAATTTGGCATACGCACAAAATATAGCACAAGGTTATTGGCAAGGCAATAGCCATATTTCAATTCTTATTCTCAAATATATCCGATTTCTATGGGGCAAGTCAGATTCGATTGGGAATATGCAGACATCCGAAAGACATACGCCGCCGCCATTCGCCAACCCCGCTGCCGCTTGACGGCTTGACGGGGCGCTATCAATTCGGTTAGTGATATACTACGATGTACATTGCACTATGGCATCAGACGCAGCAGGAGACATTCAGATGGACGATCCCCTGATTATCGCAGGCAAAAAGTTCAAGTCGCGGCTGATGGTGGGCACCGGGCGGCACAGAAGCATGGAAGAGATGGTGTCTTCCATACAAGCGTCCGGCGCAGAAATCATCACCGTCGCCATTCGCCGCCTTGACCTTGACAATCCCGCCGAAAAGAACATCCTCGACTACTTCGATTGGAACGACTACACCATCTTGCCCAACACCGCCGGCTGCAAGACCGCCGAAGAAGCGCTCTTCACTGCGCGGCTTGCGCGCGAAGTTACGGGATCTACCTGGATTAAGCTTGAAGTCATACCTGAGCCGAAACACCTGCTGCCCGACCCCATCGGCACTTTCGAAGCCGCCCGCCAACTGGTAGATGAAGGCTTTACCGTGCTGCCCTACATCCACGCCGACCCCGTGCTGGCGAAGCGCCTTGAAGACTTGGGATGCGCCACCGTTATGCCGCTTGGATCGCCCATCGGCTCCGGACAGGGCATTCTGACGCTGGACGAAATCCGCCTCATAATCGCCGACGCCAATGTGCCGGTTGTGGTGGACGCCGGCCTAGCCGTGCCGTCCGAAGCGTCGCAAGCGCTGGAAGTGGGCGCTGACTGCGTGCTTGTGAACACCGCGATAGCGCAAGCCGAAGACGCCGCGCTGATGGGCGAAGCCTTCAAACTGGGCGTGCAAGCGGGACGCAAGGCGTATCTAGCCGGCCGCATTCAGCGCAAGCAGTCCGCCATCGCCAGCAGTCCCACCGAAGGCGTGGCGGCAGCAGCAGCCTCAAGCTAGAGGCGCAAACCGATGCGCTTAACTTTCCCGTGTCTATGCTTGGTAACCGATAGGCGGCAATGCGGCGGCAGATCGCTTGAGTCCGTGGTTGCCGATGCGGTTGAAGGCGGCGTTGGCATCGTTCAGTTGCGCGAAAAAGACTTGCCGCCAAGCCAACTATACGCGCTGGCGCTGCGCCTCAAAGACGCTATCGCGGGCAGGGCGCTGCTGTTCGTCAACGATAGGGTCGATGTGGCGCTGGCGTGCGGTGCCGACGGCGTTCAACTCGGCGAAGACGCGCTGCCCCTGAACGCGGCGAAAGCGGCGGCGCGCGGCGGCAATCTCATACTAAGCCGATCCGTTCACGGCATAGACGGCGCAATAGCCGCTCAAGCGCAGGGGGCTGATCTGTTGGTGCTTGGTACTATATTCCCCACCGGTTCGCACCCCGGCGTCCAGACGGGTGGCTTGGAACTTGTGAGAGAAGTAGCGGCGGCGGTGAGCATGCCGTTTCTTGCCATCGGGGGCGTCAAGCCTGACAATGCGGCGTCGCTTATCGCGGCGGGCGCATCTGGCGCGGCGGTCATAAGCGCAATCACCGCAAGCCCCGATCCGCGCGCCGCGGCGTCCGCGCTGATGCGAAATATGAAGGCGGGCTGGACAGCGCGCCCACAACCCGAATCGGCGAGGCAGCCATGATAAACCTCATCATCAACGGCAAAGAGATCCAATTGGATGCGCCCACCAACTTGGTGGAATACCTGAAATCGCTCGAAGTCAATCCGTCCTCGATCGCGGTGGCTATCGACGGAACGGTACTGCGCCGGGAAGAGTGGGGAGCCGTAACGCTATCGGACGGCGCTCATATAGAGATAGTGCGCGCAGTGGGCGGCGGATAGACTCGAAGTTGGCCGAAAGTTAGCCGCATTCGGGTTTGCGCGCCTTGTACACGATGGCAAACGGAATGCGCGATAGCCGCTCATACTGGCTTTCCCAGTACGCCCCGCCGTATGGGATGGCGCGCTTCTCATCATCCGTCATATCCGGTATCGGATAGGGAAACGGCTCGACCACCCGCTCCACCCGAAAGCCGGCGGCAGTCAGCAATCCAAACATCTCTTCGAATGTGCGAAAGAAGGTCAAGCCCCGCTGTTCGGCATCCGTAGAATGCTCTTCCCACACCTCAACGGGCGGGTTGAAGTAGTCCGCAACCCACAGCGCCTTCTCGTCGTCGTCCCACTCGAAGGCGGTCAACGGATGCGTCGTTCCCACGATAAGCAGCCCGCCGCGCTTCAGAACGCGATTGCATTCGGCGAAGCACGCCGCTAAATCGGGCGCAAACTCCCATCCAAAGCAAGACAGCGCTACGTCGAATGCGCCGCTGCGAAACATCGCCAATCGCTCCATATCGCCGCGCAGCAAGTTGACGGACGCCGCTTCCTGGGCGGCAAGCGCTTTCGCCGCGCCGAGTTGTACGTGCGATATGTCCAGCGCCGTTGCCTGCGCCCCCCACTTGGCGAGCGCGATGGAGTTCTGCGCCGCGCCGCACGCCAGCTCCAGCGTCCGCTTGCCCGCGACATCGCCGATTAGCGCAAGCTCGCGCTCGCCGGGACAGAGCGGCGCGTAGTGGACGTCGTCCGTAGAGATGCGCGTTTCGGCTTGGTATGCGGGGGACATTTCGTCCCAGCCCAGTTGGATTGCGCGCTTAATGCGGTCATTGGACAAGGCGCAGGTGCCTTAAATACCCTAGATAGAAGTGGGCGTGTCTTGGGGAATGAATGAACAGACAGAGGGAAAGAGTGGTGGCCCCAACGGAATTCGAATCCGTGTTTGCGGCTTGAAAGGCCGCTGTCCTAGTCCCCTAGACGATGGGGCCACGAAACCATCTCAGCGCGGCAACGTGAACGCCTATATCTATTGTAGTGTGTTGAGCCGCAACCTGCAATGATAAGAGTGCCGATTAAGCGCCATATCCCGCCGACGCCGTCTGCCCGGCGATACGGATTTCCGACGGAAAACGCGCCGCCCTACGGATACAGCGCCAGTTGAGTTATGCCTTCATCTTCAGGCAAGCCGAACATAAGGTTCATGTTTTGGATCGCCTGTCCCGCCGCTCCCTTGACGAGGTTGTCTATGCAGCTGAACACCACAAGCCGATTTGTGCGCGCGTCCACCGTGGGGTAGATAACGCAATCGTTGTTGCCAAGCGTGTGCTTGGTCATAGGCGGGGCGTTCACCACCTTGGCGAATGTTTCGCCGGAGTAGAAGCTTTCGTAGAGATCGCGCACTTCGCCCCTTGCCGCATCGCCCGCGGCGACGGCGCCCGGCTTCAGCGGCGCGTAGCAGCTCGCCAGTATGCCGCGCGTCATCGGTATGAGATGTGTCATAAAGGTTATGTTCAACCCGCCATTAGCGTCCAGCAGATCGAGTTCTTGCTGAATTTCCGGCAGATGGCGGTGGCCGTCCACGGAGTACGCCGTTAGGTTTTCGTTGACTTCGGAGTAGTGCGTCTTGAGGGACAGTCCGCGCCCTGCGCCTGATACGCCGGATTTGGCGTCGACGATAATCTCCGGCTCGATGATGCCCGCCTTGACCGCCGGCGCCAGCGCCAGTATGGACGCCGTGGGATAGCAGCCGGGGTTGGCTACCAGATTGCAGCCCGCCATATCGTCGCGGTGAAGCTCGGTCAAGCCATAGACGGCGTCTTCCATATGCTCAGGGCAGGGGTGTTGCACGGCGTACCAGTCTTCATACGCTTGGAGGTCTTTCAGGCGAAAGTCGGCGCTGATGTCGACCGCCTTCACGCCGTCGTTCAGCGCGCGCCCGATGCGCTCGGCGCTTGCGGCGTGCGGCAGCGCCGAAAACACCACATCCACGCTTTCGGTTACCTCTTCGGTGATGGTCAGGTCAATCTCCGACAGGTGCGGGAAGACGTCGCCGAGTTTCTGCCCGGCGGCGCTGCGTCCGGTAACGGATGTGATTTGCGCATCCGGATGTCGGGCGAGGATGCGCGCCAGCTCCACGCCCGCATAGCCCGTAACATTGATGATGCCTGCTTTCACCGAACACGCCTCCCGAATGTGAAATATGAAGCAATAAGCGTAAATGCAATTCTAGCGCCTGTGAGCCTATTGTTCCCAAGGCGGCGGCTCGTCGAAGGGTTCGTCCTTATCTTGCGCTTCTTTCATACGCGCGTACCACGATGCGGAACGCTCATTAGACGCTGCTTCCCTGCTGCTTCTGCCGCTGCTTTCGTTGTTGCTATATCTTCGCGATGGCGCTTCTCTGCCTCGATGCACCATTTTTCTTCTTCACGACGTATTTCGCAGAGTACCTCACGACGCACTTTGCGACGGAACCTCTCTTCTCTTGTTTCGGGAAGGTTTAGGAAGACCAATTGAAACCCCCTTACCCGCCATACTTCCATATCGGCGAGCGCCACCGTCAGCGGCAGGATGAACGGCATTGCGCCGCTTGCGAGCCTACTGTTCCCAAGGCGGCGGCTCGTCGAAGGGTTCGTCTTTGTCTTGCGCTTCTTTCATACGCGCATACCACGCGGCGTATCGTGCATTTGCAGCCGCCGTATCTTCGCGATGCTGCTTTTCTGCTTCTTGACGCGCCTCACGAAGCGCCTCGGTACGTCGCCTTTCTTCTTCTTGGCGTACTTCACGAATCACTTCGATGCGCCGCTCTTCTTCTTCGCGCCGTGCTTCTTCGCGCACCTCGCGCCGCAAGCGCTCTTCTCTTGTTTCGGGAAGGTTTAGGAAAACCAATTGAAACCTCCTGACCAGCCATACTTCCATATCGGCGAGCGCTACCGTCAGCGGCAGGATGAACGGCATTGCGCCGCTTGCCGCCGGCATCACTCCGTCGACGCAGTGCGCCCAGTGCATTCGCAGACAGCCTTGTTCCACCTGCCACCATCCCGCGAATGCTATCCACGCCAGCGTGAGCGCGACGAATGTCCAGAAGTAGTAAGCCCTGTGGCGGCGCAGTATGCTTAATAGGCTTTCGCGCTCCCCGCCGTTGCTGTCTTCGGGCATATTGTACAACACCTTTCGGGTTAAGGTGAAATAGGCTATCCGCCATTCGCGGCGCTTTTCGGCTGCGCCGCCTTGGCAATCTGCGGACGGGCGGGGCAGCCCCACGATAGGGCGCAGTCGTCGCAGCGGGGGCGCTGCGCCTTGCACACCTGCCGCCCGTGCTGTATGAGATACATATGAAAGGCGAACACATCCGTCGGCGCAACCATCGGCTCTAATATGTCGTGCGCCTTGTCTGCGTTGACTTTGGCGCCTATCAGCCCCAAGCGCTTGGACACGCGGAATATGTGGGTGTCCACGGGCATTGCGGGCATTCCCAGCGAAAAGCATAGGATTATGGCGGCGGTCTTTGGCCCGATGCCGTTTAGCCGCTTCAGCCACGCCTTCGCTTCGTCCAATGGCATCTCTGCGAGGAAGGACAGGTCGAACGAACCGATTTCGTCGCGTATTTGGCGCAGTACGTTGCGAATGCGCGGCGCTTTCTGCTTCGCCAAGCCCCCCCTGCGTATCGCCGCTTCTATGGCGTCCACCGATGCGTCGGCTACGGCGTCCAGTGTCTCGAATGTAGCCATCAGGTTGGTGAAGGCGCGCTCCGAATTCAGGTCGGAGGTGTGCTGCGACAGGATGGTATAGACGAGCTCCTCCGCGGGCGAATAGCGTATGAACCACTGCATAGGGCCGTACTCCGGCCCGAGATAGTCCATAACATCCTGCGCGGTGAGTTTGCGCTTGCGGCGCGGGGGCGCGGGCTTGGCGGTTGGAGGCATCAGCGTCTTACTCCTTGCCCAGCGCGTTGATGACCGCATCGCCCACCTGTGCCGTGCTTGAGCTGCCGCCTAGGTCGGGCGTGAGGATTTCGCCCTGCTCTATGATATGCAAGACCGCCTTATCCACCACTTCGGCGGCGTCTTCATGCCCAAGATGGCGCAGCATCATTGAGGCGGATAGTATCGCCGCCATAGGGTTGGCGATGCCCTTGCCCGTGATGTCCGGCGCGCTGCCGTGAACCGGCTCGAACATAGACGGGAAGCGGCGTTCCGGGTCGATATTGCCGCTTGGCGCAAGCCCCATGCTGCCAGTTATGATTGCGCCGATGTCCGTCAGAATGTCGCCGAACAGGTTGCTGCCCACCACCACGTCGAAGGTTTCGGGGCGGCGCACGAAGTCCATGCAGGCGGCGTCTATCAGCAGCGAATCGGTTTGAATATCGGGGTAGCGCGCCGCCACGGTCTCAAACGCCCTGTCCCACACAAGCATTCCGTAGCCCAGCGCGTTTGACTTGGTGATGGATGTAACATGCTTCGCCTTGCCGCGCTTACGGGCTTGTTCGAAGGCGTATGCGATGACGCGCTCGCAGCCGCGCCGCGTGAACACGCCCGCCTGAATGCCAATCTCTTCGTCGAAGCCCCTGTACTGAAAGCCGCCCACTTCGGCGTACTCGCCCTCGGTGTTTTCGCGTATGACCAGCATATCGATGTCATACGGCTGCCGATTGCGGAGCGGCGATGTGATGCCGGGGTATAGTACGCTGGGGCGCTCGCAAACATACTGGTCGAATGTGCGTCGTATGGGAAGCAGAAGCCCGTTCAGCGTGAGATGGTCTTGGATGTCGGGATGTCCCACCGCGCCGAAATATATGGCGTCGGACGCCGCCATATGGTCAAGCCCGTCGGACGCCATCATTGCGCCGTGTTTGAAGTAGTAGTCCGAACCCCAGGGATGTTCCACGAAATCCCAGCCAATGCCGTACTGCGCGCCCACGGCGTTCAACACGCGGATGCCCTCTTCAATCACTTCGCCGCCGATGCCGTCGCCGCGAATCACGGATATTCTGTATTCTGCCATAATGTCCCCCGCTTTCCTGCGCTTTCATCCAAGTAGCAATATCAGCGGCTACTACTCATCTATGCAGTGTGATAGCGCCGCCGCAAGGCTATCATACTACATCCCGCATATTCAGCGTATCGTCAGCGTACGCGGCGCTTATGCCCGCAAGCCACCTGCGCGTCTCTTGCGCGGTGTGGTGTCGAATCACTTGCAAGTGAGCGTGCTCAGGCAGCGCGAATGCGGCGGGCAGCGTCTTGCGCCTGCGCCAGTGCGTCTTGACCGCCCAGTAGAACAGCGAGTCTTTGGTGAGAAAGTGCCGCCACAGATCCTCGCGGTTGCCGTTCCACAGGCGTGTTCGCAGAACGCCTCTCAGCATCGTGCGCCGAAACAGCCGCCAGAACACCAGCGGGAACGGATAGTCCAACCAGACTATTGTCGCAGCGCGCCGCCAGATGATGTCGCGCGCGAGGGTATAGTTGCCGTCAACCACCCAGGCGTCGCCGCTGACCGCGTCGCGCGCTCGCCGCCTGAAAATGTCGTCGGGCGTTTCCCGCCAGTTGGGCCCGTGGCGAAAGGCGTCCAGCTCCACATACGCGGCATCCAGCCGCCGCGCCAGCGCGCGCGCCAGCGTGGACTTGCCCGAACCCGCCGTTCCCAATACCACGATGCGGCGCGGACGCTGCGTATGGCATGAGCGTTGGGCGCAGTCTTGGTCCCTGGCGCACGCGCTGCGCTGACATCGGCTTGGCGCGGCGCATTGCCGGGCCGCATTCGCGGGCGCGGCGGAACTATGCACGGCTATTCACGGGGATTAGGCGGCTGTTCACGGGATCTATGCCGAGACTGAATATCTCAAGCGTTACTGCCCCAAGCAGCGGCGGGACGTCGTCGTCCCAAAAGACAATGGGGATATGTCCTCTTTGCCCTGCAAGCGCATCCAAGTTCTGCCGAAATCGCGCTGTATTCGGCTGCCGTCGGCGAGTTCGAATGCGCGGGTGTCGTGCGGCGACACGCCCAGCCTTTGCAGCAGCGCCGCGGGCAGCGTGGTGTAGGTGGATCCCGAATCCACCATCGCTTCCACCACTTCGTAGCGCTCGCCCTGCGGATTGCCTATCTCCAGTTTGACATTGAACATGCCCATTCTATTCCCTCCTAGACGCCCATAGACGGATGCGGGGCGTTGATTCCCATATGCCGCGTGGATTATTTCCAAAGCCGTCAAGTCTCCCCTTGTCGATTGGCAACGGTTGCGGTCGCCGACGGCATTATCAAAGTCGAGCTCAACCGAGTGTACAATATGATATAATTGTCTATTGCATAATATCTTATCCGATGCGTTGCGCCCCGAATCCGCCGTATGCCGTTCAAAAGCGAAAACTATGAAGTCCCGTTCCATTCAGTCTGATGCGCTACCTAATTCTACCCCCCCCCCCCCGAAAGTATGTTCGCGCGCTGCTGGCGGCAACTCGGACGGCGCTGCGAATGGCGGCTTGGAACGCCGCGTTCATCATCGCGGGGCTGCTACTGATAGCGCTTGTAGGAGAAGCGTACTTTCGGTTGACGAAGCCTTTTATAGATAGCCGCATACCTTACTATTTCGTGGACAGGGTTGGGCTTGTCATGGAACCTAACTCGGAACTGCGCTATGCCAACTGGCGCAACAATGTCTGGGTCATTTCGCGCACCAACAGCCAGGGATTTCTCGACCGCGAACCCGTAAGCGCTGAACGCGCCGCTGAGAGCTGCCATATAGCCTTCATCGGCGATTCCTTTGTGGATGCGTGGCAGGTGCCTATCGCCGACAAGTTTCATGCGCAACTGGAAGAGATGGCGGCGCGCGAACTGCCGCACTTGGATATTACCACGCAGGCTTACGGAATATCCCAAACAGGCCAAATCAATCAGATCCCGCTTTACGACGAATATGCCCGGCTTCTGAACCCAAAGGTGGTGGCGCTGGTATTCTATTTCAATGACTTCGCTGACAACTCAACTGCGCTGCGCTCACTAAAAATTGGAGCGGATCCTGACAGAATGCCGTTCACGTCCGCTCAAAGAGACGCTAACGGGGCGCTGAATCTGCGCCCCGCCGATCCTGAATACGATCTATTTCTGCGGCCGCCGCCGTGGTATAACAAGGCATGGGGGGCGCTGGTTCAGCTCTCGTACTTCGCGAAATGGCTGGATACAAAAGGTCTGATATTGGTGGACTACCGCGCTCTACCAACTGAGGAGTGGGCGGACATGATAGCCGAGCGCCCCTGTTGCGCATGGGTGTTGGATGTCTGGCGTCCCGGCCGCGAATGGACTCATATAGGGCAGCCGTTCTTGGAAGAGCGTATGCCGCCCGCCTATGAAGACGCGCTGGAATACACCGCTTTCGGCATAGATCAGTTCAAGCGTCGCGCCGACCGAGACGGCGCGACGCTGCTAATTATGGCAGCCACCCCTACTACGGGAACGCCGGGCGATCCGCAGTTCGACCGCTTAATCGCAATCGCCGAAGCGCGCGGCATCCCCGTAATCAGCGATTACGACTACATCGTCAGGCAGGGATACAACGCCGAGGACGGTATCCTGCATTCCGACGGACATTGGAACGCCACCGGACACCGATGGGTTGCGGAAGCTGTCCTGGAATGGTTGAAAGAGAATCAGGATGTGTGCGACTGACACATATCCGGGCATTCTCGATTTGACCGCAACTGATCGCATATTATGAGAAACATCCGCCAGTGCAAGCCTTCCTAGAAGCTTTCAAACCGATAAGTGCTGCAAAGCGAGAATGCCCACAGCCTGGCATTCCTATCAGGCGCAGGCGCGCTGGGATTGAGTCGAAATTAGCGCCTAAATCATGCTCATAGCAAGGCTCCCCCTATTCAAGCAAAGGGTCTATCACGACGATATGCAATGCCCGCACTGCGCCTCTAATTAGCCGCCCAATGCAAGTACTCGCGCGCGGCAAGCAAACATACCGCCGCGGCGAGCGCATCCATCGCTTTATTTCTCCCCGAGCCAATCAAGCGCCATGCGCTCCTAGGACATGGGATACTCCGCAATGTCTAAGGCTTTCGGCGGCAAGCCCGATAATATCTATTCGTGGATAAAGGCGCTCCGGCCTATGGCGGCGCTGCAAGCGGAGCGCGCGGCGGCAAGCGTCGGTTGAGGTCATATCGCTTGCGATGTGTGGATATATGTAGGCGCTAGACACGGCGATAAACGCAATTGACGCTTGCGGCGGCGGTGGAAGAGCGCGACAGCGGCAGTTGGATAGACTTTGAGGTGGAACGAATACACATTCATGCGGTTGTTGGCTCTGCTGCCGGATACGGAGCGTTACAGAGCCGACGCGTAC
The DNA here is from genome assembly GCA_965204605.1 of Dehalococcoidia bacterium. GTDB lineage: Bacteria > Chloroflexota > Dehalococcoidia > Lucifugimonadales > JADFKI01 > Bin90. The sequence goes on along the minus strand of OZ241999.1, from coordinate 1,361,551 downwards.
GGGGTATATGGCTGCTTGCCTAGGAACATGCGTAGGATGGGCAAGGGCGGAGCGGCGGACAGGAACGAGGGATTGCGCTCAACGCTGAGTGGGAAGTTGAACGGGATTGCGCAGTGTACGAAGGGCTGCTGCAAGATGGATGGGATTCTGATGTTGTCTGCTTGCGTTGGTATGGCTGAGGTTGGGTTGGTTCAACATGAATGCACGGTTGGGAATGCCGAGTGAGTGGCGCATTGCTTGACAGGGGGCGCATATATTCGTTAGGCTGAATGTGCGTTGGATGGGCTCGTAGCTCAGCGGCAGAGCGGTCGGCTCATAACCGATTGGTCCCAGGTTCGATCCCTGGCGAGCCCACCACTTTCATACGCTCCTCTTTTTATGGGAAGGGATCTTTTGCGCACCTAGTCGACGCAAAGGCGCATCCGCATCTCTTTCGGGCGCTGATTTGGAAGCGCCGCTTTGCCTCTACCGCATCCACAAACGGAGGCGTTGACGGGTTGATTTGCCGAATGTTGCTGCTCGCGCTGGCGAGCGTGTTCATTATGGGACAGACGCCGCGCGAGTCCATATTTGACGCGCCGCTGCAGCTGTACAAGGGGCCGGCCGATCCGTATGAGGTTATCGTGGCGGTGCAGCCGCAAAAGCCTAAGGTGGGGACGGTTCACTTCACGGTAACTATCCTAGACCCCGCAACGCAGAGCCTGGTCGAGAACGCAAAGGTGCTTATCGTCGCCTATAACCCGGACGGCGAACCGACCTATCAGTCGCCGGCGCTCAACGATCCGGCTACGCCGATACACTATAAGGGCAACATCATCTTTCGTAGCGCGGGGCAGTGGTCGCTGCGGGTGAAGATCGAGACGGAAGCGCACGGCGAAACGCAGGCGGTTACGCCGATTAACATCGCAGAGGCGGCGTCCGCGCCGGGGCTTGAGGGCGTGTTCGTGCTGGCGCTTGTGGTGCTGGCGCTGGGCGGCGGGACGGCGTGGGTGGCGTACAGCATACGCCGTCAGCAGCGGGCTAAGGCGGCGGACGCTAGTCGGTGACGTCGTGCAGCACAAGCGCATCGCCCTCGCGGTAGTACGTCACCTCTACGGACAAGCCTAGGAGCTTGTGTTCGTTTAGGTGCGAGGGCGCAAAGCCCGGTATAACCTTTCCCCTTCCCTCAAAGCGCCAGATTGCGCCGCTCTCGTCCTGTATTTCCAGCGCCTCCAGCTCAATCAGCGAGCGCGCTTCCACATGCAACACATGTCCCCTAACGGCTTGCAGGCTCGGCAGCGTCGGCGCGTCGGACGCGTCGGCGCTGCAGGCCGCGAGCGCGCATATCAGAAGCAGCGTCAAGGCGATGAGCGCATTGGCGGGCGCAAGCGCGGCGGCGCGCGGGATTGGCGTTTGGGGTCGACGGAATGGGCGCATAGAAATTGGCGATTGTTTAATGCTTTTTTTGAATTAAGTTGAAAATTGGACTGATTTTGCGTTGACGCTAATACGGCTGCTTGGGTAATTTTGGGCTATGTGTATGGAGGTATAAGATGCGCAAAATTGCATTCGCGACAACTCTCATAGCCATAGTATTACTTTCGTGGGCGGCAAGCCAACAGACGGCGGTCAGCGCGGACTCCAAAGAGCCGCTGTACATGGCGCTTATCGACAGGCATGCCACGGGGGCATCGCAGGAAAACCGGGATCTTGCGGCGTCATTCGTGGGGTTGATGTCGACGTTCCGCGAAGGTCAGCGAATTGGCTTTATCACCGCCGGGGATGAGGCGGCAATCGGGCCGTCGGTGTCCGGCAGCGTGGAACACCGTAGCGACTACCGGGAGATCTTAGCGCGGTTGAGCAACCCCGCGCCAGCGCCGGCGACGGATCTGTCAGCGTCGCTGGCGTATGCGCATGAACTGATGAAGTTCCAGGGCGCGGACGAAGGCTCGACGCTGTATGTGGTGTCGGGCGGCGAACTTGAGGGCGATGCGCCCGATGAATCGACTTCGCTGGAACATCTCATCGGGGAATTCAACGCGGAAGGCTGGCAGATTGTCAGCATCGCGCTGCCGGGTTCGTCGGCGTACGCCGACGGCTTTATGAGCGCGGTGTCCGACGGCACGGGCAGCGACCGCTTTCCGCTTGGGACGCCCGACGAGCTCAAGGTGATCGCGGACAGCATTCTGAGCCAGGACGCAAGGGGGACGTTGTTCGAGATAGGCAACGACGATCTTGCGGCGGACGATGTGTTCACGGCGACGCTGAACATTGCGCCAAGCACTACGACGGCATCGCTGGTGTTCTTCAAGGAAGGGCCGACCGGGTCGTTGAGCCTGCTCAACCCGTCGGGCGTGGAGGCGGACAGCGCGCTGTCCAGCGTGGTCGAGACACCGTATATGGTGGTGTGGACGCTGGCGGATCCGGATCCGGGCAAGTGGACGGTGGAGGCGCTCGGCAGCGAAGGCTTCATATCGGCTTGGCATTATCCCAAGCATACGCTCAACATCGACTTCGTGTCGTTCGACTCCGTGCCGTTCGATCAGCGCGTTGACTTGGTGGCGTTCATATCCGACGGCGAGCGGCGGGTGGCGGCGTCCGATATAGAGGTGCGCGCTACGGTCACCGATCCGGACGGCAAGACAAGCAGCCATGCGCTAAACGATAACGGCGAACTGGGCGATGCGGTATCCGGGGACACCTACTACTCCACTACGTTGCCGCCGTTGGGCGCGGCAGGCGAGTATCAGGTGGAGCTGGAGCTATACTGGCCGCAGTACGAACACTCGATATCCACGCGCAAGGTGCTAACGGCGCAGGCGTTCCCGTCGGTTGACCTCAACCTGACGGCGACTGATAATCTGACGCCGGGCGAGCGGGTGAAGATAGGCTCTGCGGTGGTGAACATAGAGGGGCAGTCATATGCGATACCGATAGACCGCATATCGGCGGGCGTATCGTCCGAACACGGGAGCGCTGTGGAGCTTGTTCCGCAGAAGCTTCTGAACGCGGGACACGCTTCGGCGTTCGACATAATGTTCACGCCGGTCGAGGAAGAGCGTCACACGCTAGTGTTGCGGCTTAATATGGAGTACGCCTCGCGGGACTACTCGTTCACCACGGATTCGAAGGTTCTGTCGTCGGTCATACCGCCTGCGCCGCCGGCAGTCGCGCCACAGCCGCCCGCGCCGGTTGCGCCTCAGCCTGCCGCCGCGCCGCCGCCGCCCGCGCCTGCAGTGGCTGCGCCGCCGATGGTAGCGCCGACGGCAAACGATGGGGGCGGGATCCCGGCATTCGCGATATATGGGTTGGCCGCGCTTGCGGGCGCGCTAATCATAGCGGGCGCAGGGTACATCGTGTACGGCGTAACGCGCCCGAATCCATACGGCTATCTGCACGATGACGGGGGCAATCTGCTGGTCAATATGGCGACGCTTCAGCGCAGCGCATTCACGGTTGTGATGTCCAAGAACCTGGTGCGCGGCGAAGAGCTTGGCATAGCCGAACTGAGTGGGCTGTCCTTCTTCTTCGGCAAGGGGCAGGTTGACATACGCAGCGGGCAGACGGAGCCGAGCATACGCATCAACAACAAGCCGCTGATCGAGGGCGAGCAGACGCGCGCGGGCAATCTGTCTTGGATTGGGACGCAGGGCAAGCTTTTCAGCCTGCAGCTGACTGCGCCTATGGCGAGCCCGGAGCCGGTGGCTGCGCCTAAGCCTGAGGACGGCATGATGGGCGACGAGCCGGCGGTTGCGCCCGGCGTGGGCGACGACTAGGGGCGGCAAAGCCATAAACCGAACAAAGCCATAAACTAGGAAGAGGCGTTGGCATACTCACCTGCCAACGCCTCTTTGCGCTGCGCTCACAGAAATGGGCGCGGATGTATGATGGCTGCGGGTTAGTCGGATTCGGCGATGCGGATGGTTGTCATTGCGTCGCCGGGGGTACGCTGGCGCATGGGGTCTCTGACGGCGATGGCGTTCACGACGTCCATGCCGTCGACGACTTTGCCGAATACGGAATGGCGGTCGTCTAGGTGGGGCGTGGGGACGAATGTGATGAAGAACTGGCTGCCGTTGGTGCCGCGTCCGCCGCGCTGTCCGGCGTTTGCCATAGACAGGATGCCGGGCGAGTCGTGGCGCAGGCTGGGATGGAACTCGTCGTCGAACCGGTAGCCGGGGCCGCCGCTGCCGGATCCGTCGGGATCGCCGCCCTGCGCCATGAAGCCGGGGATTACGCGGTGAAAGGTTACGCCGTCGTAGTAGCCTTCGCGCGCCAGAAAGACGAAATTGTTGACGGTTATGGGCGCTTCTGCGGCGAAGAGTTGGATTGTTATCTCGCCGCCCTTCGCCATTTCGATGGTTGCGGTGTACTTCTTGCTTTGGTCAATCGCCATTGGCGGCGGGGATGCGTACTTCATATCGGTTGCGCTGCCTCCGATGCTATTAGGGTGTGGGGTTAGTTTTGTTCGATGCGAATGGTTCGGATGACGTCGCCGGGGGAAGTAGCGGTTCCGGGCTCTCTCAGTGTGATGCCCATCACTACATCCATTCCCTCTATCACCTTGCCGAATACGGAATGGCAGGAATCGGCGGCGCAGTCTTTGGGGGAACCGTCGGGGTTGTAGCCGTCTAGGAAGTTGGTGTCGCGGAATGTGATGAAGAACTGGCTGCCGTTGGTGCCGTTGCCGTTCCGCAGGCCGGCGTTTGCCATAGACAAGACGCCGGCTTCGTCGTGCCGCAGTTCGGGGCTTAATTCGTTGTCGAAGCGGTAGCCGGGTCCGCCGCCGCCTGTGCCGGTGGGATCGCCCGTCTGCGCCATAAAGCCTTCCAATACGCGATGGAAGGTTACGCCGTCGTAGAAGCCTTCGCTGGCGAGGAACACGAAATTGTTGACGGTTATGGGCGCGCGCTTTTCGAATAGGTCAATGACGATTTCGCCGCCCTTTTCAAGCTCAATGACCGCTTGGTAGTCGGCGGCAGTGTCGATGCTCATAGATGGGGGGGCGTCCCACTGCTTGAATGCAGGCGCCGGGGCCGGTTCCTGAGCGGCTGGCGGCGTGGTGGGCTGGGCGGCGGGGAGTTCGGGCGCGCCAAGTTCGGGCTGGCCGGAGCCGCACGCAATCGCGAACAGCGCGATGCACGCCGCCGCTACAAACGCAAAGTTTCGTATATGCCGTGTGCGCTTAGTCATCATTTCCGTATTCAACGCCTCCTGTTATGCGTTATGCGGCGCAATGCCGATTCGTCAGCGTCCATATGCGGATACGGGCGGCGCAACGGCATTGCGATTATTATCTTAGTTGCATATTCTACAATCCCATGCGCGTAATCGCTAGTCTTTGGCGAAAGCGGTTTGAGTTGGGCCTATCTCAAGGATTTAACGCGAAGGCGCAGAGGCGCAAAGTCTTTGGGGTGATTGCAAGCGAAACCAAGGCTATGGTATCTTCGACGAAACGCATTGACGGCGAGGGATAAGAGATAGCATAAGGTTGGAGAAGCGCAGATGATTAGTTTTAACTGCACTTTGCAAGAGGGCGTGATACCGGATGAGCTTCGGCCTAAGCTTGCGTCCGAGCTGGCGCGCATAAGCGCTTCGGTTTTGGGCGGGTCGGCTGCCGATGTGAAGGTGGATTTTCGCGAGGTCAGGAACGGCTACGGCTTTAGGGGGGGCGAAATCTCTACCACGTCGATGGTGCAGGGGCAGTTGGCGCAGGCGTGCGAGCAGTCCACGCGGGTTGAGCTGCTGACGCAGATCTGCGATATGTGGCAAGCGCTTACGGGCTGCACTACGGATGAACTTGTGGACTCGGCGCGCGATCCTAGATAAGACGGACAGGCAAAACGGGCGCAGGCAAAGACGAACTGGACGGATTCAGACAGATTAAAGGAGATTAGGCATATGCCATATTACCGCTGTATCGTTCCTACCGATTCGGTGCCGCTGGACAAGCGGCAGGAAGTCGCGACGGCGTTCACGGACATTCACTGCGGCAGCACGGGCGCGCCGCGCTCGTTTGTGCATGTGGAGTTCATCGAGACGCCCACGGGCGGCGAGTCGGAGTACGGCTCCGAATACTATGTGGACGGGCGCAACCGCGCCGGGCGGCCGGAAGAGGTGAAGCGAAAGCTGCTCGCCGACCTGACGGGCGCATTCGTTAGGATAACGGATGTGTCCGCGGAGCGGGTGGACGGCCGGATTACGGAAGCGCCGGCGTCTTGGACTATGGAGGGCGGGCATGTGCTGCCCGAACCGGGCGAAGAGGGGGCGGAGTGGTACGCGCACGCCGCAAACTAGCCCGCGCGCATAGCCGCTAGTTCGCTCATCAGAATGCGCCCGATCCTCGGATCGGGCGCATTCTTTTGTTCCGTTTATTCGCGTTGCGTTGTCCGCGCCACGCGATGCTTGGGCTACTGGCCGCTTTGGCTGCCGGCGTGAACCATGTTCTGCGGGATTATGTATGTCCGCATGTCTAGCGCGGCTTGCACCTGATTGTGTTCGCGGTCTAGCCTGAGAGTGGGGATTTCCACCATTCGGCGCTGATATTCGTCGAAGCGCTCATAGGACTCTTTGATGAAGAGCTGCTCGTGGTTCACGGCGAGGTCTAGGCGTTCTTGTATGTCGCGGCGTTCTAGATGCACCGCCCAATCCTGCCGCGAGATGTTGTCCACCAAGTAGCCGAAAGTGATGTACGGGCGGGTTCGCTCTAGGTGGTCGCTGAGGCGCACGATGTTCTTGATGTCGTCGAGGGGTAGATGCACCGGGCCTGGCGTGTAAGTCACCGTCGCCCCGGACACCTCATACTGCGGCGATGGCTGCGCGGCTACAGTCCAAGTATCCGGTTCTTCGTCTTTGGACCCCACGGGCATAGCCCAGTCCACCATATCTTTGGTTTCGATTTCGACGTAGCCCTTGTGCCGGGCGTGCAGCATCATGGTCTTGAACTTGGGGAATCCCATGCCGAGTTGGATTTGGTCGAAGTCGGGGATTTGCTGCACAAGCACTTGCTTGAGCGCCGCAAGCAGTATGGGCGAGCCTTGCTGCTCTTCCACGACGCCCCTGATGGCTTCGTACACGCTTTCTTCGGATGGCGGCTCGGCGGCTTCGGCGCTGGCGACGGCGTCAATGCGGATGGGCTGCGCGTCGGCGTCGGCATCCTCTACGGGGTCTATGACTCTGTCATAGTATTTGACTACGTCGGCACTTCCGATAAGTCTGGTAGATGCAGACCAGCTTAGAGTAACGATAACGATTGTCTTGCCGTGCGGCTTGAGTGCGTTGACTAGGTGAATGAAGTCGCCGTCGCCGGTGACCAGGATGTAGATATTGATGTCGGGGTAGCGAAAGCAGACGTCCATGCAGTCGGCGGCGAGCTTCATATCAACGCTGTTCTTTTGGGCTATGCCGCCGGTTCTGCCGAACACATAGACGGGTTCGACGCCGACTCTGTACAGGTTTTCGGGGACGACGCGCATGGTCTGGTAGCTGAAATCGGCGTATGCGCGGGCGATTACGACTTTGCCGAAACTCTCCGCCTCTTCCATTAAGGCGCTGATGTTGGGGGAGCGCTTGACCTCCTGCAATCCTAGATGGATGTTTTCCCAGTCCATCAGCAAAGCGACTTGGCTCGATTTGGTATCGGTGGTATCCATAGATTGAATCCTTTCTCGCATTCAAAGCGTTTTGAAATTCTAGCGCGAAACTATATCTTTATCTTGTGTAACATATCCTATAACAATAGTCCATATAACAACAACTGCCCAGCGAATATGCGCGCCGCAAGGGACGCTTCAGGGCGGCGATTTGAAATAATTCGGCGCTGTGTATAACATATTGGCTTGACAAACCGTTGAATAATACCCGACCGGCCGCGTATGGGCGCGCGCGGGTTGGCAATGCGATTAGCAAGACAAAGAGAGGTTTCACGAATGAAGATAACCGATGTGAAGGTAACGATGTTCAATTGGAAGCATGAGCCGTGGTTCACGAACCCGAGCACGCGCTTCGGCGGGGATACGCTGCTGGGCATTCTGACGGTTGAGACGGACGCGGGCGTTGAGGGACACGCTTTCCTTGGTTCGTCTAGCCAGGGGGCGGACGACTATGTTGGGCCGCTGATGAAGTTCCTCAAGCCGCTGGTGGTGGGCAGGGATCCGATGGACAGCGGCGCTATATGGTGGGATATGTGGCGGCAGAATCGACGGGCGTCCACCAACGCCATCGGCGCTATCGACGTGGCGCTGTGGGACATCAAGGGCAAGGCGGCGGGGCTGCCCATACACAACCTCATCGGCACATGCCGCTACAGCGTGCCGGCGTACTCAAGCACCGCTTGGCACGATACGCCGCAGGAATACGCCGAAGAGGCGCTGCACTTCCAGTCGCTGGGTTGGACGGCGCACAAGATACATCCGCAGGGCAAGCCCAAGATGGACATTGAGATATGCAAAGCGGTGCGCGAGGCGGTGGGCGGCGATATGACGCTGATGCTGGACTCGATGTGGTCGTACTGCTATGAGGATGCAGTGCGGGTCGGGCGCGCGATAGAGGATCTGGACTTCTTCTGGTATGAAGATCCGCTGGTGGAAGAAGACATATACAACTATGTCAAGCTTCGCAGCAAGATGGACATACCTATAATGTCCACGGAGTACGCGCCGGGCAGGCTGTACGGGATGGCGCACTGGATCCAGAGCTACGCGACGGACATTCTGCGCGGCGATGTGGCGGTAACGGGCGGGATAACGCCGCTGATAAAGATAGCGCACATCGCAGAGGGCTTCGGGATGAAGTTCGAGATACACCACGGCGGGAATTCGCTGAACAACGTGGCGAATCTGCATGTTACGATGGCTATCCGCAACTGCGACTACTACGAAGTGTTCCCCTGCACTGGCGCGAACAAGTATGCGCTGGTGAACGACATCGAAGTGGACGACAAGGGGCTGGTGTACGCGCCCACGGAGCCGGGGCTGGGCTATCAGATCGACTGGGATCTGGTGAAGCGCGAATTCCACAGCGTAGTATCGTAGGCGGCGCGCTATGACGGACGCAGCGAAAGGCGCGGCGATGGATCTGGCAAAACGGATGCGGCAATCGCCCTATCACCGCTGGCTGGGCGTGGAGCTGACGCGCGTCGAGCCGGGCGATGTGGAGGTGCGGATGCCGTTCCGCGAAGAGTTCCTGGCGTCGGACGACCGCGCTAATGTACACGGCGGCATCATATCCACGCTGGCGGACTTGACCACGTGCTTTGCGATGATGAGCAGCACGGGCGGCGACGCCCCGAATATGAACCTGCATGTGGACTACCTGCGAATGGTTGGGCCGGATACGGAATTGATAGCGCGGGGCCGGACGGTGAAAGCGGGGCGCACGGTGGGCGTGGCCGATGTAGAGATACGCACGGACGGCGGCCGGCTGGTGGCGGTGGGACGCTCGACGCTGGTCAATAGCGCGCCGCCGCGCGAAACACTTACGGGCGGCGGGAAGGCGCAGGTTTGAGGCGATAATGCGCGCTGTGGTGATATACGAACACGGGGGACGGGATAAGCTGGTGCTGGACGATGTGCCGGACCCGACGCCGGCGCGCGGCGAAATCCTGCTGCGCGTGAAGGCGGTGGGGTTGAACTACCTCGACGTGTTCGTGCGGCGGGGGATGCCGGGCTTGCCGATAGATCTGCCGCGCATATCGGGCGGGGACGTCGCGGGCGAAGTGGCGGCGCTTGGGGAAGGCGTTCAGTCGGTCGAAGTGGGGCAGCGACTGCTGATTGATCCGGCAGTGAGAATGCCCGACGGAACGCTGGGGGCGCTCGGCGAAAGCACAACGGGCGGGCTGTCGGAGTATATGACGGTGTCCGCCGATAACGCCATCCCGCTGCCGCACGATGTATCGTATGAGCAGGCGGCGGCGCTGCCTATCGCATACGGCACGGCTTGGCGCATGCTGCGGACGCGCGGCAGGGTTCGCGCCGGCGAAAGCGTCCTGGTATTGGGCGCAAGCGGCGGCGTGGGAACGGGCGCCGTGCAGATAGCCAAGATGATGGGCTGCGTAGTGTTTGCGGCGGCGAGCTCCGATGACAAGCTTCAGCGCTTGAAAGAACTGGGCGTAGATTATCTTGTGAACTATGCGGCGCATCCTGATTTTCATCGCTATGTGCGCGGGCTTACGGACGGCGAGGGCGTGGATGTGGTGGTGAACTACACGGGCGGCGATAGCTGGGTGCGCAGCCTGAAATCGGTGAAGCGCGGCGGGCGCATCCTGACTTGCGGCGCTACGGCTGGGTTCGATCCGCCGACGGATATTCGCTATATCTGGCGCAAAGAGATGGACATACTCGGCTCCGACGGCTGGCGCAGGCAGGATCTGATTGATCTGCTTAACGCCGTGCGGGATGGCCGCATAACGCCGGTGATAGGCGCGGTTCTGCCGCTGGAGCAGACGGCAGAAGGGCATAGGCTTTTGGAAGAGCGGGAAATTTTCGGAAAGGCAATCGTGAAACCATGAGCGTACCTAAGCATCCGTCAAGAAACTTCGGCGAGCTTTTCTGGCGAGCGGCGCTTCTGTATCCCAACAAGATAGCGATACGGCAGGGCGAGGCCGCGCTGACATACGCCGTCCTAGAGAATCGGACGCGGCGAGTCGCGTCGATGCTGCAGCGGCTCGGCATTGCGCGGGGGGACAAGGCGCTGCTGCTTATGCCAAACAATTATCGGTTCGTGGAGTGCCTGTTGGGGGCGATACGGCTGGGCGCAGTGGCGGTTCCGATGAACATCAAACTGGGCAACGACAGCCTCGCGTACATAGCCGAACACAGCGATTCGCGCATTCTGATAGCGCACTCCGACCTTGCGGACAAGGCGCAGGCGATAATGAACGCCGCCCCCGGTGTGGAGCATGCGCTAGTCATCAAGGACGATGTGGGCGGCGGCATGCGGGGCGCGCTCAACTACGATGCGCAGCTGGCCGTCGAGCGCGGCGTCTTCCAAACGGCGGCGGTTGACGACGACGATGTGGCGATGATGATGTACACATCGGGTTCCACAGGCAAGCCTAAGGGGTGTCTGCTGAGCCACGCAAGCAAGTGGTGGACAGCGCTGTCCAATGCGCGCGCTATGATGCACATCGAATCGGACAGGGCGCTTGTAGTGGGGCCGCTGTATCACGCAAACGCGCTTTGGGGCAGCCTAATGCCGATGCTGTACTGCGGCGGCTCCGCGGCGATACTGCCGGGCTTTGACGCCGTGCCGGTGATAGAGGCGATAGACAGATACAAGCCCACTTTTATGTCGGGGACGCCGTCTATGTACAGCCTTATGCTCGCCGAGCGCGAGGCGCTGCAAGCCAACGATGTAACCTCAATAGAGTTTCTGTCGTGCGGATCCGCCCCGGTGCCGGAAGAGTTGATGCAAGAGATGCAACGCGTATTCGGCTGCGAAGTGGTGGAATCATACGGGCTTACGGAAGCGGGCGCCAATGTGCTGACGCCGCGCTGGGGCGTGAAGAAGCTGGGAAGCTGCGGCCTGCCCGTGCCGGATGTGCAGGTGCGCGTGGTAAATTTGGAGGACGATAGCCGTGACTGTGATGCGGGCGAGATCGGCGAACTTTGGAGCAAGGGGCCGCCCAACACGCTTGGCTATTACAAGCAGCCGGATGTTACGGCGGAGAAGATCACCCCCGACGGATGGGTGAAGTCGGGGGACTTGGTCTATGCCGACGAGCAGGGGTATATCTACTTCCAGGGGCGCAAGGACGATATGATCAACTGCGGCGGCGAAAATGTGTATCCCAAAGAGGTTGAAACCATCATCTTGACGCACCCGGCGGTCGCGGATGTGAGCGTGGTATCGGCGCGGCATCAGGTCAAGGGCGAAGCGCCGGTGGCGTGGGTTGTGTTGCACAAGGGCGAAACGGCGGACGAGCGCGGACTGAAGCAGTTCTTCTTTCAGAAGGGGCCGGCATACGCTCATCCGCGCCGCATATTCTTCTTGGACGAAATACCCGTTTCGGGGACGAACAAGATCGACCGCAAGTGGCTGACCGAAGAGGCGGCGCGCCGCATACCGCAAGGGCTGAGCGGCGGCATGGGATGATGTTCGCGATTGTCAAGGGCGCTATCGCCAATCCCCCGTCGCCCATGCCTTAATCAAGTGGTGCGCTATGGCAATCGGGGCGGGCACGGTCAGCTTATCGCTCTTGCCGTCAAGGGCGCGCAATACCTCTGATCGGTCAAACCACTGCACGTCGGTCATCTCTTCGTCGTCCATATGGATGTCGGTGGTGGCAGCTTCCGCTATGCAGCCTATCATCAGCGATGACGGAAACGGCCACGGCTGCGACGAGTGATAGCGCACGCTCTTAACCTTGATGCCCGCTTCTTCCATCACTTCGCGCGCCACCGCTTCCTCAATCGCCTCGCCCTGATCCATAAATCCCGCAAGCGCGGAGTACATCCGCATGCGGGAAAGCCTGCCGCGCGACTGCCCAAGCAGACAGCGGTCGCCGGCGGTGTCCGCGACTACGCTGATTACCACCGGATCGGTGCGGGGGAAGTGCTGTGCCTTGCAAGCGGGGCATTGGCGCGCCTGCCCGCCGCGCCGCATAACGGACGGCTGCCCGCACACCGAGCAGTAGCGATGCGTGCGATGCCAATTCAGTTGCGCGCGCGCCTGCGCCACAATGCCCGCTTCCTGCCCGGACAGCATTTCGCCGGCGGTTCGGCAGTCCTCAAAGCGCATATCGCCGCGCGCCTCGATCGCAGCGGCAGCGGCGGCATCGTCGGACAGGTCGACCGCGAAGCGCGCCGTATCGTTCAGCATTCCAAGCAGAACGGCGGCGGCGGAGTTCGGCGGCAGGTCGTCTATCGCAAGCCAAGCGAGCGCGGGCTGCGCCGCGCCGTCAAGCAGCACGTTCAGGTCGTTGAACGGCAGGAATTTGCTCTGCGGGTCTTTGGCGCGCGCGCTGATCCACTCTTCGCTGCGGCGCTCGCGCTCTCCGCGGTCCAACGGATTGCCTGCGAATATGTGCGGCTGTCTCAACGGCTGTCTCCTGAATTCTTGGTTGCGCGGTTTGTAGGCACTGATATTCGGATTGTAGGCGCCGGGTTGGATGCGGTGTAGTGTGCGCCAGTGTTCGGCTTGCAAGCGTCGGTTTGGATGCGGCGTAGTATGCGGCGGTGTTTGGCTTGTCGACTCAGGGCGCAGAGCGCGCTGCCCAAGCGATTATACATAAGTGAAACGACGCTGTGCTATAATCGGGCGCGCAAGCGGCAAGCGAAAGGGGACGCGCATATGGCGTTGGAAAGCCTGCTTCAGTTGGTAGAAACCTTGCGTGAACGCATTAACCTGCAGCCCCCGATAGTCAGCAGTGAGTGGCAAACTCGCTACGCCTTGATTGATCCGTTGCTGCGAGCATTGGGTTGGGACACCGCAGACCCAACTATGGTTGTTCCTGAGGACGGATCGGGCAATGGGCGCGCCGATTATCTGCTGCAAGCGGACGGCAAGCCTTGTATGGTAATTGAGGCTAAAAGGCTGGGCGTATCTCTACGCGACGCCCAAAGACAAGCGCTAGATTACGCGATGGATGCGTCAAGGCAAGCGCGCTACTTCACGGCAACGAATGGCAAAGAGTGGATGATATATGACACGCACAAGCCGGCGGCTTCTATGCTTGTCATATCGTTTGATTTGACTGCGGGATCGCTTGCCGAAGCCAGCCTCAACGCGTTGGCGCTATGGCGTCCAGGAATAGTCGAAGGCGCGGTTAGCGCGGGACATCAGCCCATCGGCGGCGCTGAAGAGACACAAAGGCAAAGCATAGCTCAAAGTCCGTCGCATCCTAGCCCGACGGTTGCATCGCCTGCAGCGCCAAGTCCGGCTACGACGACTAACCAAATGCCTGCCGTTACAAGCGACGCTAGGGAATGGATACCATTGACGGATACTAACCTAGCACAAAGCCTCTATCCAAAGCCTTCAGAGATCCTGTTTCCCGACGACAAACAGGTTAGGCTAAACGCCTGGAATTCTGTACTTATTGAGACCACCAAATGGCTCATAAACAACAATGTCCTGAACGAAAGCCACTGCCCTGTGCCTATAGGCACAAAGCGTTACATAATAGCTACTGATCCTACTCATTCCAGCGGCACTCCCTTCAAGAACGCTAGACCAGTTGGAACACTATATCTTGAAATGAGTCTTACAGCATTAGAGATAGTCAGATATACACCGCATATCATCAAGCGCGCAGGGCAAGCTCCGTCTCAATTCAAAGTGCGGTTCTAATTGCCAAACTTGAGTCAAGACTTATGCGCCGCAGATTGAAGAGAAGTGAATATGCTAATCAACAATGAGCGCAATCATACACACGCTAGATTGGAACGGGCGGTTGGACGGCTGAACGGCAAAGCCAACTTGCTGATAGCGTTGGCAATCGCCACATTCGCGGGGGTTGTTGCAATGCTTGCGAGCCAAATCTTTGGATGAGCGGCGCATGCAGTCCCGCTAATCCCCGTTCTAGGAAAAGGACAACTCACGATGCACGAACCATTCTCAGGCAGCCATACCGTACTCGCGACGCCGTTCACGCCCAACGGACGCAGCGTCGATACTCCTACCCTGCGCCGCGTGGTGGACTGGCAGATAACGAGCGGCTCGCACGGGCTTATACCGCTTGGCAGCACGGGCGAGTTTCTTTCGGTTACGGACAGCGAGCGCAGGGTGATTGCCGAAACGGTGGTGGACGCCGCCAACGGGCGAGCGCCGGTACTTATCGGGACGGCGGACGAATGGACGGACAAGGCGATACGCTATTCGCGCGAGGCGCAGGCTATCGGCGCCGACGGCTTGATGATAATCCCGCCGTATTATGCCAGCCCGTCGGACGACGAATTGTTCGAGCATTTCAAGCGCATCGACGAGGCGGTGTCCATACCGATTATGGTGTACAACAACCCCAACACCGCCAACGTCGACCTCAGTCCAGCACTTATCGCGCGGCTGGGGACGCTGCCGAATGTGCGCTATGTCAAAGAGTCCAGCGGGGATATTTCGCGGGTGCGCGAGATACATCGGGTCAGCGAAAATGGCGTATCGGTGTTTGCGGGCTATCATCCGTATGAGTCGTTGGCGGCGGGCGCAAAGGGCTATGTGTCGGTAATCGGCAACTTTCTGCCGTCGGAATCGGCGGCGGTCTGCAACCTGATGGACGCGGGCAAGCGGGAAGAGGCGCTGACGCTCTACAACAGGATGACGCCGCTGCTGAACGCCATTGCGGGCGACCGCTATGTGTCGGCTACCAAGTGCGCTATGGCGGCGGTTGGAATGCCGATAGGCGCGCCGCGACCGCCGCGGCTTGCGCTGCCGCGCGCCGACGCTGAGCGGCTGCAACGGCTGATAGCCGAATTCCGTCGGGGGGCGTCCGAGGATGGGGGCGTCTGACGCAAGCGGGCGTCTAATGCGCGCTGCCGCCGTTCATGAAGGTAACGCCGTGCGCGCCGTAGAGTTCTTCAAGCACGGTGGGCGTGAACGCCTCTTCGGGGGCGCAATAGGCGCACACATGGCAGTTGATGCACAGGAGCTTGTCGCAGCGGCGCGCCAAACTGGTGAGTTCGTGGGTTGCCATCAGGATGGTCTTGCCTTCGTCGCGCAGGCTTAGCAGCACGGCTACCAAGCCTTCTTGCGACGCTACATCGACGCCGCTGAAGGCTTCGTCGAGCAGCAGCATATCCGCCTCTTGCGCTAGGGCGCGCGCCACGAATACGCGCTGACGCTGCCCGCCCGAAAGCTCGCTGATTAGGGCGTCGCGCCTGTCCCACATGCCCACGCGCTCCAGCGAACCGCGGACTATATCGCGGTCGTGGCGGGACGGACGCTTGAGCCAACCGATGCGGCGGTTTCTGCCGAGCGCCACCACTTCCAAGGCGGTTACGGGAAAGCGCCAGTTGATCTGCTCGCGCTGCGGCACATAGGCAATTCTGCCGCGCACGCTGCGGGGGGATTCGCCGAATATGCTCACCTGCCCGGACTGCGCCGCGGTTAGCCCGATGATGGTGTTGAACAGGGTGCTTTTGCCGGCGCCGTTGGGACCCACAACGCCGATAAGCGCCGCCTCATCTACGCAGAAAGACACGCCCCGAAGCACTTCCGCGCCGCCGAGATTGACGCTGACATCATCCACCACTAGCGGCATCTTCGAAATGCTCAAATTGCCTCCCTGCCAGCGGGCGTATCCTGCGCAGGCATTGTTTGCGCCGCTTGTGATATAGGCATAACGGCTTATTTTGATACAGCGTATCATAAACGCTGCGGACAAGCAATAGGCGGATTAGAAATTTCGGGTTTGGGCATTCGGCGACGCGGCAGGCTTGACGCAGATGCGCGGGCGGCGGCATGCGCGGGATGGCTGCGCTATGCCGCTAGATTAGGCCGTCGGGCAGGTCGACGAGCATGAGGTTCTTGGCGAGGTCGACATCCAAGACTACATCGGGGATTGCGGGAATAAGCACATCGCGCCTGCCGTGTTTGGCGATTACATACACATCGTTGCCGCCGGTGGTGATTATCTCTTTGACTACGCCAAGCGGCTCGCCGTCGTGGGCGCTTACTCGCATGCCTATAATCTGGAAGTGGTAGTACACGCCATAAGGGAGCGGCTCTAGTTGGGCGGGCGGCACGGTGAGTTCTTCGCCGCGCAGGTCGTCGGCTTGTGTGCGGTCGCGGACGGCGTCCAACTTGACTAGCAAGCCGCGCTTGGATCTGCGGGAACGTTGAACGCGCGTAGGCTTTCCCCGGAGATGCAAAACGCTTCCGACGTCGAAGCGCGTGGGGACATCGGACAGAACTTCCACGCCAACATCGCCGCGCAGTCCCCAAGCGGAGCGTATTCTGCCTACAACAATGTGAGCGTCGTCGGAATTGTTATAAGGCATTGCGCTCGACCGGGTGTGATTAGCGGATGGCGGGCAAGAAAGGCGGCGCTTTCGGCGCACGGCGGGATTGCGCGCGACGGACGTCCGTCGGATTTCGGCGGCGGCGGGTGCGCTTTCGTATGGGGACAGGCGCGGACGCAGTGGGAAACCAGTGGCGCAGGCGGCGGCTAGTCGATCTTGAGGATGGCGCGGCTGCCGTCTTTCACGGCGGCGACGCGCATAAGCGCGCGAATGGACTGCGCTACCCTGCCCTGCCGCCCAATGACTTTGCCCTTGTCGTCGGGCGCAACCTCAAGCTTGAGGATTACCAGGTTGCCGTCGTGTTCCTCGATAATCTGCACTTCGTCGGGGTGTGAGACGATGGCTTTGGCGATGTACTCTACGATGTCTTTCATTCTGCCTGTGCCTCGGTTTCAGTAGCGGTCGGCTCCGGGGCGTCGTCCATCTTGTCGATGATGCGCCGAACCGCGTCGGAGGGCTGCGCGCCGACGCTAAGCCACTTGCGCGCCTTTTCAGCGTCAATGACCACGGTGGGCGGTTCGGTGCGGGGGTTGTAGTGGCCGAGGTGGTCGACGAAAGCGCCGTCGCGCGCGGCGCGCGAATCCGCCACCACGATGCGGTAGCTTGGCTGATTTTTAGCGCCGACCCGTCTCAATCTCATTCTGAGCATCGGTTCTCTCTTCCAAACTTGGGTGAAGGTTGTGCTTCGCGCAACGGCGCGGCAACGCATATCTGCACAGGGATTCTAGCCCGCGAATGCAAACGCTGTCAACGAAAGCGCCGCCGCAACTGCCGAGTTTTGCATCGAACGCATGGGCGTCAATCGCGCAGACTGCGCGCGGCTGCGTTGGGGGCGGCTAAGCGTCGCCGCGCGCCTTGTTGAGCTGCTTCATAATGCGGGACTTGCGGCGCGAGGCGTTGTTGGCGTGCAGCACGCCCTTTTGGGCCGCCTTGTCCAATGCGACGAAGGCGTCGCGCACGGCGTCCTCTGCGGCGTCAAGGTCGTTGGCGGCGATTAGGGAACGCGCCTTCTTGATTTCGGTTTTGGCGCGGCTTCGCAGCGGCGCATTGCGTTGGCGGCGTCTTTCGGCTACGCGGGCTGATTTTGCGCTAGGCAATTGTGTTGTCCTCCTGGATCGGATTGAATTATAAGCCGCAGGCATAGCGCGCTGGCGGCGATGGATTAGGCTCTGGCTCTGCTTACCGAATCGACTCCGCGCACGGCTTCCATCTTGGAGAACAGGCGGTTGAGCTGCATTATGCCGTCCACGGACACGGTCAGCGATATGATGGATATATCGCCGCTCTCTTCGGATACGCAGGAATCTATATTAACGCCTTCTTCGGAAACAAGCGATGTTATGTCCCGCAGCAAGCCTACGCGGTTGTGCGCTTCTAGGCGCACGCGCACGGGATAGAGCGGATGGGTTCTGCCCCAGCCAACCGCGATAAGGCGCTCTCTTTCGGTCTCCGCGAGCACGTTGGGGCATGTGCTTCTGTGAACGGTAACGCCGGAGTTGCGGGTTACATAGCCGCTGATGCTGTCGCCGTGAATGGGCGAGCAGCACTTCGCCATGCGCGTCAGCAGATCGCCCACGCCCAGCACTTCGACGCCGGACGCGGGGCTGCTCGCGGGCAGCGCGGGTTGGCGCTCGAAGTCCTCATCGGGCGGGATTTGGTGATTGGTGATGCGGTCGACTACCTGCTGAACGGTGATGTCGCCGCCGCCAAGCGCCGCAAGAAACTCGTCGGCGCTGGCGAACTTCAGCATTTTGGCGATGTCTTCATCGGCTATCGTGGTGTGCAAGCGGCGAAGCTGCTTGCGGAATATATCCCTGCCGCTCTCAATGTTGACCTTGCGCTCTTGGCGGTTGAACCACTGCCGCACCTTTGTGCGCGCAGAGTTGGTGGTAACATAGCCGAGGTTGGTGTTCAGCCAGTCTAGGCTGGGGCCCTTCACCGCCTTGCTGGTCATTATCTCGACGGTATCGCCGTTCTGAAGGCGGTATGTGAGCGGCACAAGCTTGCCGTTCACTTTCGCGCCGATGCAGCGATAGCCTACGTCGGTATGGATGCGAAACGCGAAGTCGAGCGGGGTGGCGCCGGTTGGGAGTTCCTTGAGATCGCCTTTCGGGGTATAGACATATACCTGATTTTGGAATATGTCGGTTTTGACGCCCTCAATGAACTCTTCCGCGCCGTTGACATCGCGCTGCCAGTCTAGGATTTGCCTGAGCCAGGTCATGCTCTCTTCGAACTCGACGTCGGCGCTGCGCCCCTCGCCCTCTTTGTAGAGCCAGTGGGCGGCGACGCCGTATTCGGCGACGCGGTGCATTTCGGTTGTGCGTATCTGCACCTCAACGGGGTTGGCGTCAACGGACAACACGGTTGTGTGAAGGGATCTGTACAGGTTGTCTTTGGGATTGGCGATGTAGTCGTCGAACTGGCCATGCAACGGCCGCCAGTTGGAATGCACCACGCCCAGCGCCAGATAGCAGTCTTTCACATCGTCAACCAATACCCGCAGCGCGAATAGGTCGTAGATGTCCGCCAGTCCGAGGTTTTGGCGTCTGTACTTTTCGGTCTTCTTGTGAATGCTGTAGATATGCTTGGGGCGGCCGTTGACTTCGGCGGCGATGCCGGCTTCGTCAAGGTATGCCTGCAGTTGGGAACACACCGCTTCGATGTACTCTTCGCGCTCGCGCCGCTTGGAGTTCAGCATGCGCGAGATTTCTTTGTACGCGCCGGGGTTTAGATGCTGAAAGGCGAGATCTTCGAGACGCCACTTGATTTCCCAAACGCCAAGCCGATGCGCCAGGGGGGCGTATATCTCAAGCGTCTCTTGCGCGATGGCGCGGCGGCGCAGCGGGGACAGTGGGGACAGCGTGCGCATGTTGTGCAGCCTGTCGGCGAGCTTGATAAGCACAACGCGCACGTCGGACGCCATGGACACGAGCATCTTGCGTATGCTCGCCGCCTGCGCCAAGCCGTCGTCGGGTTCTTGGGGAAAGCCGCGCCCCGTCTCTTCCATAAAGGCTTCGGTCTTGGTGAGCTTGGTAACGCCGTCCACCAGGCGCGCTATCTCTATGCCGAACTGCCGCTCAATGGCGTCAATGCCCACATCGCAGTCTTCGACGACGTCGTGCAGCAGCGCCGCGGCGAGCGCGTTGGAGTCTAGGCGCAGGTCGGCGAGGAACAGCGCCGTTTGGAGCGGATGCTCAATGAACGGCTCGCCCGATTTTCGCACCTGGCCTTCGTGCGCTTGGGCGGCAAAGCAGTACGCCTTGTCGATGATGTCCAGTCGGTTTTCCGGCAAATAGGTTTTGGCTTTTTCCAGCAGAGCGTCAACCATAACTTCCCCGCGCGTCAACAAGCGTTGCATCGTTAAGCGTTACCCGCGTTACCCGTTTGATATAGTATATCCCGATAATGGCATATGTTACAATATGCGATATGCAAGTCTGCGCTGCAAAAAGACATTTCGCAGCATACGAATTGCGTCCGATTTATATCTGCCTTATATCTACAAATATCCACAAGGAGCGTGGCGGTTGAATGTGCGCTGACCAAAGCGAGAGGATAAACGCAGGGCCTATAAGCGGCTTCCCGGAGTGGTCGCCTGCTGAGCGGATATTGGAGCAGCGGATGCTCGACCGCATTCGCGAGGCGTTCGAGCGCTTCGGGTTTTCGCCGATCGAAACGCCCGCCGTGGAGCGCAACGCCGTGCTGACTGCCAAGGGGGGCGCTGAAACGGAGCGGCAGATATACGGCTTGACCGGGCTGCATCCGCAAAGCGGGGATGAGGCGCGCGACTATTCGCTGCACTTCGACTTGACGGTGCCGCTTGCAAGGTATGTGGCGCAGCGCAGCAACGACCTGGCATTCCCGTTTCGCCGCTATCAGATGCAGAAGGTTTGGCGCGGCGAACGTCCGCAGCACGGGCGCTTTCGCGAGTTTATGCAGTGCGACATAGACATCGTGGGCGACGGCAAGCTTAGCCTTATGGCGGACGCCGAAATCCCCGCGGTTATCTACAATGTGTTCACCGAACTGGACATCGGCGCATTCACCATCAGGATTAGCAATCGCAAAATCCTGACGGGCTACTTAGAGAGCCTGGGTTTCGGCGAGCGGGACATCGCAGACATACTGCGCGAAGCGGACAAGATAGACAGGCAGGGCGCTGACCCGCTGATGGCGCATTTGGAAAGCCTATCTGCAGAAGCGTCCGTGGCGGAAAGCGTCTTGTCGCTGATTGAGATGGAAGGCAGTTCGGCGGAGATATTGGACAACCTGACTGCGATGCGCGATGTGGGCGAGCGGTTCGCGCTGGGCGTGGACGAACTCAAAACCGTGTTCGCGCACACGGCGGAGTTCGGCATACCGGACGCTAACATCGCCGTCGACCTGGGCATTGTGCGCGGGTTGGACTACTACACCGGCACGATATACGAAACGCAGCTCACGGCGCATACGCATTTGGGCAGCATCTGCTCCGGCGGGCGGTACGACGACCTCGCGGGCTACTTCATACGCAAGACGTTGCCGGGCGTGGGCATATCCATTGGGCTGACTCGGCTGTTCGCTCAGCTGCTGCATGCGGGGATTGTCGAGCCAGGCTCGGCGTCCGTCGCTCAAGCGCTAGTCGCGATACCGGACGCAAGCATGATGAGCGCCGCCATTGAGGCGGCAAGCGCAATGCGCGCCGCCGGCATAAACACTGAGATATTCTTTGAAACGGCGCGGCTGGGCAGGCAACTTCGGTACGCCTCGCGCAAGGGGTTCAAGTTCGCCGTCATACCGCTGCCGGACGACGTCGAGCAGGGGCAGATACGGTTTCGCGATATGAGCGCGGGCGAAGAGTTCATAGCGCCTATCGCTGAGCTTCCGAGCCGAATTGCCGCCCTGCTCGACTAGGCGCCGCCGATATACTTACGCATTACACCGCACACGAAAAGCGAACAGCGAGCGCGATCACATATGACGATGCTAGACAGGCTCGAATCGGTCGAGCGGCGCTACGCCGAACTGGACACGCTTATGGCGGATCCGGCGGTATCCGCCGATTACACGCGCATACAGGCGCTCGCCAAAGAGCAGGCGTCCATACGCACGCTGGTGGATCTTTCGCGCCAATATCGCGCCGTTCTGCGACAGATCGAGGATGCGCAGTCCTTGATGCGCGAGGAAACGGACGCCGATATGGCTGCGCTCGCGCGGGAAGAGGAGCAGGAACTTCAGGCGGACAAAGAGCGCGTGGAAGCCGAACTGCGCCTAGCACTTATACCGAAAGATCCGAATGACGAAAAGAACGTCATATTAGAGATACGCGCGGGCGCAGGCGGCGACGAAGCGGGCTTGTTCGCGTCGGATCTGTATAGGATGTACACGCGCTACGCTCAGCGCAACGGCTGGCATACCGAAGTCATCGATGTGAACCAGACGGGATTGGGCGCAATCAAAGAGATTGTGTTCGAGCTGCGTGGGCGGGGGGCGTACAGCCGCCTCAAGCACGAAAGCGGCGGACACCGCGTTCAGCGCGTCCCCGTAACCGAATCAAGCGGGCGCATTCACACATCGGCCGCAACCGTGGCGGTGCTGCCGGAAGCCGAAGAGGTCGATATCGACGTCAAACCCGAAGATCTGGATATCGACATTTTTCGGGCGGGTGGACACGGCGGGCAGAATGTCCAAAAGGTAGAAACCGCCGTCCGCATAACGCACGTCCCGACGGGCATTGTCGCCACATGCCAGGATGAGCGCTCTCAGCTCAAGAACCGCGAAAAGGCTATGAGCGTGCTGCGCTCGCGGCTGCTGGCGCGCGAAATTGAACGGCAGCATCAAGAAGTATCGGCGGCGCGGCGCTCGCAGATAGGCAGCGGCGACCGATCGCAGCGCGTCCGCACATACAACTTCCCGCAAGGGCGCGTAACCGACCACCGCGTCAATGTCAGCAGCTACAACCTTGACCATGTGCTTGACGGCGAGCTGGACGATTTTATCGGCGCGCTTATAGAGCGCGAGCAAGCCGAAATGCTTGCTCATCACGACGGCTGATGAATCTGCGCCAAGCCGCGGCGCAAGCCGCCCATACGCTTGCGCGCCACCGCATCCCCGACGCATCCATCGAAGCCGAAGCGCTGATACGCCACATCCTGCAGTATGACCGCGCGCGCTACTTCGCATCGCTGAACGATCCGCTGGACGGCTGGCAGCAAGCGCGCCTCGACCGCCTCATAGAGCGCAGGGTTGTGGGCGAACCGCTGGCGTACATCGCCGGCAGCCGGGAGTTCTATGCGCTGGACTTTATCGTCAACGCCGATACGCTAATCCCGCGCCAAGAGACCGAACTGCTGGTGGACAAGGCGCTGGAGTGGGCGCGCGGGCAACGGCGAAGCGCGCTCACAATCGCCGACGTGGGGACGGGCAGCGGCGCAATAGCGGTAGCCTTGGCGCAATCGCTGCCCGACGCGAATATCTACGCCACGGACATATCCGCCGCCGCGCTCAAAGTGGCGGCGCAGAACTGCCGCAAGCACGGCGTCGCGGACAGGGTTGCGCTTATGCGGGGCGATCTGCTAACGCCGCTGCCGCGCAAAGTGGATGCAATCGTATCCAACCCGCCGTACATCGCCACTGACCTTATGCCCGGACTGCAGCGCGAGGTTCAGCGCGAACCGCGCATCGCCTTGGACGGCGGCGCAGACGGAACGGGCGTGATACGGCGGCTCATAGCGCAGGCGGCGCAGCGGCTCAATAGCGGCGGTCTTATGCTGATAGAGATTTCGCCGGAGCAGGCGGCTGATGTGGCGGCAACGGCGCAGGCGCATTTCGCGGGCGCGGCGGTATCGGTTGCGGCGGATATGCTGGGATTGGCGCGGTGCGTGGCGGTGAGGGCGCGGTAGCGGGATGATGTGGCGCACGGCGGCGACGGCGCTAACGCAGAAGTTCCGCGAGGTCGTCGTAGCCTTGGGCGGCGGCGTAATCGGCGGGCGTGCGGCCGTTCTTGTCTGCTGCGGCGACGTCTGCGCCGGCGTCCAGGAGCGCTTTTGCCGCAGGGTAATCCCCTTCGATTACAGCGATGTGTAGCGGAGTTCTGCGCGCGTTGTCTTTAGCGTTCACATATGCGCCGGCGTCTATAAGCAGCGCCAGCGCATTAAGTTTGCCATAAGCCTCGACAAGCCTCTTGCGCTCTTCTTCGGAGTGCCAATGCAGATATAAAAAGTTGGGGTTTGTTTGGAGCGCGTAGTGCAGGGGCGTCAGTCCGGTTATGGCTTTTGCGTTCACATCGGCGCCCGCGTTTATAAGCGCGGACATTGCTTTCGTTTCGCTCATCTTAGCGTACAACGATGCCCAATGCAGCGGCGTTTCGCCCTTATCATTTTTTTCGTCGACATTTGCGCCGGCGTCAATCAGCCCTTGCGCGTAGTCCGCGTTGTCCCACCACGCGACCAGGTGCAACGCGGTTTCGCCCTTTATGTTGACAGCGTTCACATCCGCGCCCGCGTCGACAAGTATTCGCGCCAATTCGCGGTTCCCAAATCTGCGTCCCCAGTGAACCAGCTTCCACCCATCGTTGTCGGGTTTGTTGACATCGTATCCGGCGGCAATAAAGACTTGAACCATTTTAATGATGTTGTCTTCACGCCTGAAAGCGAGAGCGAGAGGGATGGTAGTGCCGTATCTATTCCTGGCGTACATGTTGGCGCCTGCTTCTATGAGGGCACCGGCAACCGCAACATTGCCGCTTTCACACGCTTTGTGCAACGGCGTTTTGCCTTCATCATCTTTTGCGTCCACAACCGCGCCGGCATCCAACAGCATCCGCGCCAAATCCGCATGGTTCTTTTTTGCAGCGAAATGCAACGGGGTTTCACTGACGAAATTCATCGCATCTACACTCGCGCCGGCATCCAACAGCATCCGAGCTAAATCGGCGGCCCCGTATTCGACTGCGAAATGCAATGGGACGCTTTCACTGCGATCGTCGCACTCGGAGTCAGGATATATTCCATCTTCTTCAAATATCGCACGCGCCTTCGCAAATTCTCCAACTTCAACATAACGGCAGAAAGCGGCGGCGCGGTTGTTGTCCACAGGTTGTAAATCTACTGCGGGTTGTGGAACACTCGTAGATGTATGAACGGGAACGGTAGCAGTAGGCACAGGAACGGGGGCGGTTGCGGTAGGCACAACGGGGATGGTTGGAGTGGGCGTATAAACGGGAACGGCCACGGTGGGCATAGGGACGGGAAGGGTTGCCACGGGTGTAGAGATGGACGCTATGGAGCTAGGGCTAGGCACCAAAACGGGCGCAAGCGCATCGGGGGACTGCGCTTCGCCGGGCGAGTCGTCGCAAGCAAGCGCGGCGACGCTAATGGCAATCAGCGCCGCCAGCGCAAAGCCTCTTCGCAGAGCATTCATAGCGCCCGCCTTGCGAGCTTTGGCTACCCTACTCCATCCCCAGCTGATAGTGCTTGCCTTCGGTTTTGATGGAGGGCGCTACCACCACTTCGGCGCTGTGCATATCTTGGATGGTCTGCGCGCCTACCATTCCCATGCACACCTGTAACGCGCCCATCAGGTTTTGCGTGCCGTCGGTGACGGATGTGGGGCCGAATAGGATTTCCTCAAGGCTGCCGTTGATGCCCACCTTGACGCGCGTTCCCCGCGGCAGCGCGGGATGCGGGTTCGCCATTCCCCAGTTGTAGCCCTTGCCGGGCGCTTCCTGCGATTGCGCCAGCGGCGTGCCAAGCATAACGGCGTCGGCGCCGCACACGAATGCCTTGCACAGATCGCCGCCCGTCCTGATGCCGCCGTCGGTGATTATCGGCACATAGCGACCGGTCTCGTCATAGTAGTCGTCGCGCGCGGCGGCGCAGTCCAGGGTTGCGCTGACCTGCGGCACGCCTACGCCGGTAACCTCGCGGGTTGTGCATGCCGCGCCCGGGCCGACGCCCACCAGAACGCCGTGTATGCCCGTTTCCATAAGTTCGCGCGCCACATTGTAGCCCACGCAGTTGCCCACCACTACGGGAATGTCCACCATTTCAAGCAGTTCGGGGAAGCGAAGCCCGCGCTGGCTTTTGGAGATATGGCGGGTGGTGGTTACGGTGGACTGCACCACAATCATATCGGCGCCCGCTTCGGCGGCGACGGGCGCAAGCCGCTTGGTGTTGGCGGGCGTAACCGAAACGGCGCACGCGGCGCCGTCTTTCTTTATCTCTTCCACACGCTCCCCCACAAGTTCGCGGCGTATCGGAGCGGTGTATAGTTTTTGGAGCAGTCCGGTAACCTCATCCTGAGGCGTGGTTACAATCTGGTTCAGCACTTCGTCCGGGTCGTCGTAGCGCGCCTGAACGCCTTCTAGGTTCATCACGCCCAAGCCGCCGAGTTCGCTCATCTTGCGCGCGAATGCGGGGGACACCACGGCGTCCATCGCGGACGCAAGCACCGGGGTTTTCAGCGTCATGCCATCAATCGGGAAGTCCGTGCCGGTCAGCTCAGGGTTGACCGATACATCGCCGGGAACGATGGCTACCTCATCAAATCCATAAACTCTTCGCAATTCTCGAATCCGAGGCGTTGCCATATGTAAGACCCCCTCTTTGATGAATTCTATGGACTATATCAAAGCGAAAGAATTTATTTCAAGGATAAATTTGAGAGTCTGACACACATCCTCAACTCTATCTCTGCTACGGCTCTACAACGCCGCCGCTTGACGAAATGGGTTTGCTGCAGAAATGCGCCAACGCTTTCCGTCTAACGCGAATGCAAAGTTGCTTGTGATGGTATAATGCAGGCTAACAAGCGGTCAATGGAAGTTCGTCAATGCTATACCAACAGACACGATAATCGCCGCCCGCCGCCGCTATGACTGATACGCAGATGATTGGCACGCAAACAACCGATACGCAACCGCAACCCGCATCCGACGGGCTGAAGCAGGCGATACGGCGATATGCCCGCGATTGCGGCTTCGACATCGTGGGGTTCACCACGGCGGACGCCTTTGAGCGCGACGAAGCCGCCGCCGTGGCGCGCGTGCGCGACGGGCTTATGGACGGGCTGGCGTGGTACACGGAGGAGCGCGTGCGGCGCGCCAATCGCCCCAAGGCGCTGCTTGAGGGCGCGGCGTCGGTCATATCGTTGGCACTATCCTACAACACGGGCGAACCGCCGCCATCCTACGGGCAGCCGCGCGGCAAAATCGCGCGCTACGCATGGGGCGACGACTATCACGCAGTCATCAAGAAGCGGCTGCGCGGGTTCGCGGACGGGTTGCCGGCAATCGTGGGGCGCGAGGTGAAGACGCGCCTGTTCGTGGATGATGGGCCGATGAACGACCGCGCGGCGGCGGAGCGCGCCGGCGTGGGCTGGTTCGGCAAGAACACCAACATACTGACGCAAAGCCACGGCTCTTGGGTGTTTCTGGCGCAAGTCATAACCGATATTGCGCTGCCGCCCGACACGCCGCTGAAGAAGACCTGCGGAAGCTGCGTAATGTGCATCGACGACTGCCCCACGGGCGCAATCGTAGCGCCCTATGTGCTGGACAACCGACGCTGCATCTCATACCTGACCATCGAACTGCGCGGCGCTATCCCGCGTGAGCTGCGTCCGTTGGTGGGGGATTGGGTGTTCGGCTGCGATATATGCCAAGATGTGTGCCCGGTGAACCGCAAGGCGTCCGAGAGCCTGGAGCCGGCGTTTCGTCAGCGCCACGATTTCGCCGCGCCCGCGCTAATGCCGCTGCTGAGTTTGGACGACGCCGAGTTCAGCGAGCGGTTTCGGGGCAGCCCAATCAAGCGCGCCAAGCGCATCGGCTTGCAGCGCAATGTGTGCGTGGCGCTGGGCAACATCGGGGACGGCGCGGCTATACCGGTGCTTGCGGACGCGCTGCATAGCGATAGCGGCATCGTGCGGGCGCATGCGGCTTGGGCGCTTGGGCGCATCGGCGGCAGCCAAGCGGAAGCGGCGCTGACCGACGCCTTATCCCGCGAAACGGACGCCGAAGTCATAGAGGAACTTGGGTTTGCGCTCGAAGAGATGCGGACGCCGTCGGCATGAACGCTCCCGCCGCCGTGTTCTCCGACGACCGCCGCTATCGCTATCTGCTGCGGCGCCGCATCGGCGGTTCGCGCAAGCGGGCGCTGTTCGTGATGCTGAACCCATCTACGGCGGACGAAACGCGCGACGATCCCACGATACGCCGCTGCATCGGGTTCGCGCGGCGCTGGGGTTTCGGCGCGCTTGAGGTGGTGAACCTGTTCGCGCTCAGAACGCCGTATCCGCGCGCGCTGCGCCAACACGCAGATCCGGTGGGCGCGCGCAACGACTGCCATATACGCGCTGCGCTGCGGCGGGCGGACACCACGATACTTGCGTGGGGCGCGCACGGCGTCTATCTGAACCGCGGCGACGAGGTTAGACGGATGGCGCTCGACATCACGATGCCGTACTGCTTCGGCGCTACCAAGTCGGGGCAGCCCAAGCATCCGCTTCACCTGCGCGGCGATTCGGCGCTAATCCCGCTAACCAGTTGAAGCCCCAATATGCCGAATACGCCGATTGCGCCAAACTATGCCAATGACAATATGCTGATAAGGACTGCCGAATGTACAAAGTATTTGTAACGCGCGCGCACATAATCCCCGAAGCGATCGAGTATCTGCGGGGCAAGTTTGATGTAGAGGTTTGGGAGCAGAACTCGCCGCCGCCCAAATCGCTGCTGATGCAGAAGGCGAATGAGCGCCACGCCTTTCTGACAGAGGTAACGGACATTATAGACGAGCAGGTGTTGGACGCGGCGTCCACGCTCAAGGTGGTGGCGAACCGCGCGGTGGGCTTGGACAACATAGACATTCCGGCGGCGACGCGTAACGGCGTTCTTGTGTGCAACACGCCGGGCGTTCTGCACGAATCCTGCGCCGATTTCACGATGGGACTGATGCTATCGCTTGCGCGCAACATCGCCTACGGCGACCGCCGCATACGCGCGCGGGAATGGACGGTGTTCGATCAAATTCCGTATCTGGGAACGGATGTGTACGGCGCAATGCTAGGCATCGTGGGGCTGGGGTTGATTGGAACGGCGGTTGCGCGGCGGGCGCGCGCCTTCGATATGAATGTGCTGTACCATTCGCGCACACGCAAGCCGAATGCTGAGCAAAGCCTGGGGTTGCAGTGGCGCGCCGATATGGACGGCGTACTGGCGGAGGCGGACTTCGTATCGCTGCATGTGCCGCTGCTGCCTGAGACGGAATATCTGATTGGCGAGCGCGAGCTTGCGCTGATGAAGCGCGGCGCATATCTCATCAACACCACGCGCGGGCGCACTGTGGATCCGCGCGCGCTACACGATGCGTTGACGCGCGGCGAAATCGCGGGCGCGGCGCTGGATGTAACCGATCCTGAGCCGATACCCCATGATGATCCGCTGCTGGCGCTCGAAAACGTGCTGTTCACGCCGCACATAGCCAGCGCAAGCCGCCAAACGGTTCGGCGCATGGGGCAGATGTCCGCCGACAACATCATCGCCGCGCTGAACGGCGAGCCGATTCCGGGGTGCGTCAATCAGCAAGATATTGGCGCATAGGCGCTGCGGCATCGGCGATGCGCGGCGGCTATTCGGACTTGAAGGCGTTGACGCCGGTAACAAGCGCGGGCAGGCCGCCCATCAGGAAGGCGACGCGAATGGTTTCGGCTATCTCATCCTCTGATGCGCCCATAGCGCGGGCGCGGTCGGCGATGACGCTGACGCCGTTTTCGTGCGCCAAGAGCGCATCGCACAGCATCGTCATAAGCGTCTTCACTTTCGCCGAAAGCGCGCCGTCCGCCAGAATGAACTCGCGGTTCGTGGCGAGCATATCCGCCATCTTGGGATCGTTTGCCATAAGCGAAGCCGCGTAGGGCGGGGGCTGTTGCTGCATATCGTTCTCCCTTGCCATAGACTAAACCGAAACGCGGGCGCCGGCGTGCCGCTTGGCTACGCCGCGCCCGCCTCCGGGGATGTGTCGCGCTGGTATGTGGGGCGTATAATCAGCTCAGGGATGCAAGCGCCCTGCGGCAGGCTGGCGATTAGCAGTATCGCTTGAGCGGCGTCATCGGCGGTAACCATCGTCGAGCGGGCGTCGTCGGATGGAACTATCGGGCGGTTGTCCATAATCGGCGTGTCGACCTCGCCGGGGATTACCACGCTTGAGCGAATGCCGGTGTTCTTGAGTTCGGTGTTGAGAAACGCCGTGAAGTTTATGACCGCCGCCTTTGCCGCGCTGTACGCCATTCCCGCCAACAAGCTGGCGTTCACCCCCGCCAAAGAGGATACATTGATAATCGTTCCCTCTTTGCGCGCGAGCATATGCGGCGTTACCGCTTGGGTACAGTACACCGTTCCGGTTACATTGGAGTCGAGCACGGAGCGCAGGTCTTTGGGCGTGGTGGTCATCAAGCGGCGGTGGGGCGAGCTGTGGCCGGCGTTGTTGACCAGGACGTCGATCTGTCCGTATGCGCTGAGAACGTCGTCCGCCATACGCATCACGCCGTCGTAGTCGGCGACGTCAAGCCCAATCGCCATAGCGCTGCCGCCCGCCGCTTCGATTTCGCGCCGCACGGCGTCAACCTTGGATGGCGTTCTGCCAATCAGCACCACTTTCGCGCCGGCGTCCGCCATCATCAGCGCCGCGCTGCGCCCGATGCCGCTGCCGCCGCCCGTAACGATGCACACCTTGCCGTCTAGTCCCATTAGTTCACCTCTTTATTTGACTATTCAATTTTTGATTATCGGATTGCCGCCCGCGCGGGCTACGCGCATTGCGTCAAAGTATATCACGATGCTATCGCAAGCACTAAAAGCCCGGTCAGCGTAACGCCCAAGCCTATCCACTGATGACGGGTGAGACGTTCGCCGAATATGAGGATGCCGCCCATCATAGGTATGAGCGGGTAGGTAACGGATGCCGCCGCCACGATGGATATGGAGCCGATTTCGCTGCCCCTGGCGAAAGCGAAAAAGCCGCCAGTCTCGACTACTCCGGTGATTATCACGCCCAGCACAAGCGGAATAGTTAGGGATCTCATACGCCACTGACGCATTATGATGGTCATAGGGATGAGCAGTCCGAGCGTCATCATTCGGCTGACGTACACCGGCAGGAACCAGCCGGCGTCCCTGGACAGAACGCCTACCGTGAACTGCCATATGCCGATGCCCAGCGCGGTAACTATCGCAAGCGCAATGCCTACTAGGATTATTCTGCGATTGTTTCTGCCTTTGTTCAGGAATGCGCCCGGCTCAAAGGACAATGTAACGATGCCGCCTATGGTGCCCACTGCGCCCAAAATTTGAACTAGGTTGAGGGTTTCGCCCGCGAACAGCAGCGCCAGCGCGATTACCACAACGGCGTATGCGGACACAATCGGACTGATTAAGGCAACGGGGCCGACTCGCAGCGCGCTGTAGAAGGCGATGTACATCAGCACGCCCAGCACAGACAAGCCCGCAAGCTCAAGCCAGTTCGCGATTGACAGCACGCCGAGCTCATGCACCCAGATGAAGTACACGGTGGCGGCGAGGCAGGATGTGAGATGCACGCCGGTGGCGGTGTACACCACGCCCAAGCGCTTTGCCAGCGCCGATGCGAGCAGATCGGCGACGCCCCAGCCGGCGGCGGCGGCCAAGCCGTAGATAACGCTGGTTAGAACGGCGCTCAATCGGACACGCTCTCACAGCAGTTGCAGATAACCATACGCAGCATCGCTAAACCCGCCCGCAAGCCGCTAATTCGCATCCGCAAGTCGGCGGCGTATGTCTTTGAGGCGGTCGAGGTTGGGCTTGTCCGGCCCCTTCTTGTCTGCGCCCGGCACTTCCAGCAGGAACGGCGCATCGGCGAATGCGGGATGCGACATAATCGTCTCAAAGCCTTCTATGCCGATGTAGCCTTCGCCGATGTTTTCGTGGCGGTCGATGCCTGACGCGAACTTCACTTTGGCGTCGTTGGCGTGAACCACAATAAGCCTATCCAAGCCGATTTCGGCGTCGAACTCTGCCATCGCATCGCGCAGTCCCTGCGGATCCGCGATGTTGTAGCCGGCGGCAAAGGCGTGTTCGGTGTCAAGGCATATGTTCACGCGCGGCGAGTCCACCGCTTTCACAAGCCTGCCGAGTTCGTTAAAGGAAGCGCCTATCTGCGCGCCCATGCCGGCGCAGTTCTCTATGATGAGCTTCACGCCATCGTCGGTGTTCGCAAGAACCTGCTGGAGCGCGTCGACCGCCTGCTCGAACACGGCGTCAAAGCCTACGCCCTTGTGGCTGCCCGAATGGAATATGACGCCTTCAGCACCGATTTGCGCCGCGGCGTTCATATGATTGGTGAGCGAACCGATCGACTTTGCCAGCAGTTCGGGAGCGCCGCCGATGTTGACTAGATAGGATCCGTGCAGAAAGGTGGAGCGAATGCCCGCCGCGGCCGCTTTGTCGCGAAACGCCTGCGCCTTTTCGTCGGGAATGGGCTTGAACGCCC
The DNA here is from genome assembly GCA_965204605.1 of Dehalococcoidia bacterium. Classification (GTDB taxonomy): domain Bacteria; phylum Chloroflexota; class Dehalococcoidia; order Lucifugimonadales; family JADFKI01; genus Bin90. The sequence continues at coordinate 1,329,114 of OZ241999.1, read as the reverse complement.
AGCCGCGCGGCGATGAGGCAAAGACCTGTATCGTCTCAGCGCCGATTTTCACGGCGCGGTCGACCGCCTTGTCTATGCCGCCGGCCGCCGATACATGCGCTCCCAAGTCCATATGCCGCCTCCTAAACCGATTGAGATAATGCGGATAATAAGCCCCATAGATTGCGTTTCGTCTTTCCGTCTGCAACGCAAACGCAACGCAAAACAATTATATGCGCCAAAGCGTCTTTCAACAAATGTTTTGAGACGCTATTTTGCCAAGTGCCTAATACGCAACCTAACAAGCGTATCGCGCAAGGCGCTTTTGTAAGACAAACTTTGCCGCATTCTGATATTCTGTACATACAACCTGCAGCGAACATTGTTGCATAACATATCGGATTTCAACCTCGATTTCACATCAGCATCGATAAGCGCAATCCAGCAAGCGCAATCGGAATTTCAAGACTAAGGAGCGTCCACAAGTGGCAGTTCACACCGTTGCGATTCTCAGCCCCGGCGATATGGGTTCGGGCGTAGGCCAGGCACTTGGACAGCATAACATCGATGTAATAACCTGTTTGAGAAACAGAAGCAACCGCACGCGCGAGCTTGCGGGATGGGCGCGCATCCGCGACGTGCCATCTATGCGGCTGCTAGTTTCGCAAGCAGACCTAATTCTCTCTATTCTGGTGCCGGAGCAAGCGGTTTCGGTCGCGCGCGAGGTGGCGGATGCGATGCGCTCAAGCGGGCAGACAACCGTGTACGCCGAATGCAACGCCGTTTCGCCGCAGACCACGCGCAAGATCGAATCCATAATCAGCGCGGCGGGCGGGCGCTATGTGGACAGCGGCATCATCGGCGGATCGCCGGCGCGCGGCGATTCCCCGCGCTTCTATGTGTCCGGCGAACATGCCCACGTGGTTGCCGAACTGGACGGCATGGGCATAAGCGTGAAGCCAATCGGCAAGCAGATAGGCAGGGGTTCGGGCATCAAGATGTGCTATGCGGCGCTGACCAAGGGAACGGCGACGCTTCAGATAGCGCTGCTCACGGCGGCGCAGTCCATGGGCTTGACGGATGAGCTTCGCGCCGAGTTCGAGTTTAGCCAGCCCCACGCGCTTCGTCAGATGGACAGCGGCATATCGCGGCTTCCGCCCAACGCCCACCGCTGGATCGGCGAGATGAACGAAATCGCCGCCACCTTCGAGAATTTGGGCATTCCGCCATCGTTCCATCAGGGCGCGGCCGAGATATATCGGCTGCTGAGCGAAACGCCCTTCGCGCAAGAAACGCCCGAAAGCGTGGACAAGTCCAGGCCCACCGGCGAGACGATAAACGCCGTGTTGGATGTTATACAAACCGAAACGGCGGCGCTAACCGAGCGCGCATCCTAAATCGTCCAAGCGCGCGCGGCAAAATCGGAGCGTGAGATGAAGGCGCTTGTTCTCAATACGGACGGGGCGGCACCATCGCTTGAGGAACGCGATATTCCCACGCCGCGCCTGCGCGATACCGACGTGCTAGTTCAGGTTGCGGCGTGCGGCGTGTGCCATCACGACTTGGCGGTATTGGACGGCAAGCTGCGGCGCGGCGTCAAGCCCGATGTTGTGCTGGGACACGAAATATCGGGCGTGGTAGCAGAGGTGGGCGATGCGGTGATCGATGTGCGCCAAGGCGATCGGGTTGTGGCGGCGCTAACCGCCTTTTGCGGCGAATGCGGCCGCTGCGCGCGCGGGCAAGAGTATCGCTGCATTCGCGGCAGGGGCTTCGGACACGCGCTAGACGGCGGGTTCGCGCAGTTCGTTAGGCTTCCGGAGCGCAGCGCAATCGCCATCCCCGATTCGCTGGACATCGTCGCGGCGTGCGCGCTTGCGTGTCCCATCGGCGTGGCGCTCAACGCTGCGCAGGATGTCGCGCGGCTGCGGGCGGGCGAAACCGCCGTGGTGGTGGGAGCGGGCGGCGGGCTCGGCGTTCACCTGGCGCAGGCGGCGGTGGCGCTCGGCGCGCGCGTGATTGCGGTTACCGGCTCGGAGAGCAAGGTAGAGCGGCTGGAGGCTTTGGACGGCGTAGAGGTTATACTCGCAGATAGCGAACTTGACTTTTCGGAGATTGTACTGGCGCTGACCGAAGACGAAGGCGCCGATGTTGTTCTCAATCCGGTGGGTTCGGCGCTGTTCGGTTCGTGCTTGGCGAGCGCGGCGCAGTTCGGCAGGATAGTGGCGCTGGGCGAAATCAGCGGCAAACCCGCGCGCTTCAACCTCGCTGAGTTGCTGTTTCGGGACGCAAGCGTGATAGGCGCTACGGGCGCATCCCTCAGGCATATACGCAATGCGATCGATATGGCAGCGGGCGGCGGCATTCGTCCCATAGTGTCGCGGCAGTACGAATTCGCGGCGGCGGCGGACGCCTTCGACGCTATGCGCTCAGCAAGCGCTTTCGGGCGGATAGCGCTGATCCCCCCGCCGCTCTGACGCAGACGCCGCTATCCAAGCCCCAAACCTAGCGCGCCGCGGATGCCGTTTGCGACGAGCGGCGGAAGGGCATCAATCGTCGGAATACGCCCGATTCCCAGGCTACTAGGACTTGGCTTGCGACGGCGATGGAGCTGTATGTGCCGGCAATCACGCCGATTAGCAGCACAAACAGGAATGCGCGGATGGTGGGCCCGCCGAACAGGATTAGCGCGAGCAGCGTGAATAGCAGGGTTATGCTGGTGTTCAGAGAGCGCCCCAGCGTTTCGGATATGCTTATGTTCACATTTTGCGCGAATGTGCGGCCGGAGTAGTTCACAACATTTTCGCGCAACCTGTCGAACACCACGATGGTGTCGTTGACGCTGTAGCCGATTACGGTCAGCACGGCAATCAGGAACATCGTGTTGATTTCGGTGCCCAGCAGGTTGCCCAAAATCGCGAATATGCCGATTACGATGAGCAGGTCGTGCAGCAGCGCCACGATTGCCGCCACGCCGTAGCGAAACGGCTTCGGCACGCTGCGAAACGCCCACCACAGATACAGGAATATGCCGATGGCGGCGGCTATGACGGCGTATATGCCGTTGATTACGGTATCGCGCGCCACTACGGGGGACACTAGGTCGAAGGACAGCACATCAACGCCGTCAGGGGACAGGCCGGCTTCCAGCGCCTCGACTATGCCGTCCTTGTCGTCCTCTGATAGTTCGCGGGTGCGGACGAAGTAGGTGTTGTCGCCAAGGTTCTGCACGGTGGAGTCGATTTCGCCGCGCGCCGCCAACGTTTCCCTGAGCGCCTGCTGAGTAACGGGGTTTGAGAAGCCCAGCGTCATCGTGGAGCCGCCGGTGAAGTCGATGCCCGTCCGCAGGCCGGGGTTGATTATGAGGAAGGCAACGCCCGGCAGTATTACCAGGAGCGATACCAAAAAGAACCAGTTTCTTTTGCCTACGAAGTCCAAATCTCTAGCTCCTCTGAACGGCTGCGGTTGCGGTTTGCTGGGGCAGCTCAGCGGCTCCCGTTGGCACGAAAGCGCCCATGTATCTTGCAAGGCGGGTGGCGGCTATGACCCGCAATATAGTTCTGCTGACCACGATGGCGGAGAACATGCTGACCATCACGCCGATAGCCAGCGTTACCGCAAAGCCCTGCACAATCGTTGTGCCGAGCTGATTGGAGAAGTAGAACAGAATGCCGCAGGTTATCAGCGTAGAAACATTGCTGTCCCGAATGGCGGGCCAAGCTCTGTTGAAGCCGATGTTGATGGCGCTTATCAGCGTGCGCCCGTTGCGGAGTTCGTCCTTCATGCGCTCGAATATCAGCACATTGGCGTCAACCGCCATGCCTACGGATAGTATCGTGGCCGCCACGCCCGAAAGGGTAAGCGTAACCGGCAGCGCCTTGAATATCGCCAGCACCATAGCGGCGTATATGAGCAGCGCCACGGACGCCACAAGCCCCGGCACGCGGTAGTAGAGCGTCATAAACAGGAATACCAGCGCCAAGCCCACTATGCCCGCAACCACGCTTTTGGCGAGCGAGTCCGCGCCCAGTATGGCGTCCACATCGCGCTCTTGTATCAGCGTTATCGGGAAGGGTAGGCGTCCGCCCTCAAGCTGCAACGATATGTCTCTTGCCTGCTCAAGCGTAAAGCCGCCCTCTATAATCGCGACGCCGGTGGTAATCGGCTGGCGCACAACCGGCGATACAAGCTCCCTGTCGTCTAGGAATATGGCGATTGCCTCGGTGTTGATGCCCGCGATTTCGGTGGTCTTTTCGCCGAACAGACGCGTTCCGACGGAGTCGAACTCCAGGTTGATGATGGGCTGATCGCTTTGAGCGTGCAGGCTGGCGTATGCCCTGGACAGGTTATCTCCGCCAAGCCCGAAATCTTCGTCAACCTGCCCCTGCAACTCAACGAACTCGACTGTGGGCGCGCTGCCTACGGCGCTCTGCGCGCGCGCAAGGTCGTGGTAATCGGCGCTTTCGGCGTCAGGATCCGGCGTCGGCTGCGGATACAGGAACATATAGCGGTTGGAATCCTGAAGCTTGGTGATGGTGAACGCGATGCGTCTATCTCAAGCGGTTCGTTGCCGTTTATGGCGATGGTCAGCGAACTTGGCGGCACGTTGAACGCCACTAGCTGCAGGCTTTCGTTGAGGCGCGCAATCACTTCGTCGAACTTGGCGGCGCCCTGCGGCGTGAACTCTATGATTATCACGGGCGCGGGGGGCTCTTCGGCTTCCGCTTCAGGCGCGGCGTCGGCGCTCGCTTCGGGGGCGGGCGTTGCATCGGCTTCGGGCGTGGCGTCGGCGCTTGTTTCGGAGGCGGGCGTTTCGTCGGGGTTCGGCGTCGGCTCTGCTTGCGTATCATCCTCGCCGGCGTCGGGGGCAAGCTCTTCGGGGAACGGCTCCGCGGTAACGCTGACGATGTCGGCGGCGGTTATGACGCCTTCGGTGGTGAGATCGCGCTCGACGTTTATTTTGCGATGCTTGAACTCCAGGCGCGCGGTTTCGCCGATGAGCCGCTTCGCCCTGCCCGGATCGCCTACGCCGGGGAGCTGGATGAGCAGTCTGTCATCGCCCAATATCTGTATGATCGGTTCGCCCAAACCTGAAGAGTTGACGCGCTCTTCGATGATGCGCTGAAGCGCGGTGAGATCTTCCTGTTGGGGCCTATCCGCTTCGGATGCGTCGTCGCCGGAGACGGGCTCCACCTGATAGACTAGGTGGCTGCCGCCCTGCAGGTCCAGCCCAAGGCTGAGCCCCAGCAGCGTATCGCCGCCGCGCTGAAAGCCGCCCAGACTGATGGTCTGGAAGCCTAGCGCCAGTCCGGATGCCACTATCAGCAGCGCAATCAATATCAACGCTCTTGCGTTTCTACGCACCGTCACCTCCATGCTCAAGGCTGGACTTCACCAGTTCCAGCGCCTGCGCTCTTGTAGTAACATCGCCGCCCGCTTGCGCTTCATACGCAACATCCAGCATCCTGCCTATCGCAGGGCCGGGGGCAAGCGAAAACTCTTTCATTATATCGTATCCGTTAACCAATCTTGGAAGGGATTCGGGCGCTTTTTGGCGTTTTCCCGCTTCCAGGATATGCCGAATTAGCGCGCAGTGGCTTGCCCAATCGCGATATTCGAGCAAGGGGCCGCGCGCCGCCAAGTAGTCCGCTATGTTCAGATAGAGCGTGTCGACGGCGACATCGCCCGCATCGCGGTAGTATCTGTACAGCGCGCGCGGGGTGGGCATTTCGCCTTTCTGCGCCATCTGCGTGGGGCGCAGGTGCTGCCGTATCATTCCCGCTGTGTGGGTTATGCCGCGCTTGCTGAAGCGCAGCCGCGTGAGTATATCGCGCGCCATATCCGCGCCGTCAATGTGATGGCCTATAAAGCGGATGCGTCCCGATGCCTCTATCGTTTTGGTGGGGGGCTTCGCGACATCGTGCAGTAGCGCCGCCAGCTTCAGGTATGCGAGCCTATCGAAGCCGTCCCCCAATTCGCCGCCGAAGTATTCGTCAACGCCATCGAAGCGCGGCGCAAGACTCAGCGTTTCGTCTGCGTAATCCGTGTAATCGGCATTCGCGCAGAAAAGGCGGTCAATCCAACCTACGCTTTCTACCAAATGATTGAACACATCCCAGTAGTGTTCTTTGGGCTGTGAAACGTCCTTTGCATCCGCCAGTTCGGGAATGACGCTGCATAGCAAGCCTAGATCGTCTAGCAGCCGCCCGCCGTACAGCGCATTGGGCGTCCGCATAATCTTCATAAACTCGTCGCGAATTCTTTCGGGCGCGGCAGTGATTATCAGCGGGGCGTCTTGGCGTATGGCGGCGGCGGTGTCGTCATCAATCACAAAGTCGAACTGCGCCGCAAACCTCGCGCCGCGCAGCAGACGCAGGGCGTCTTCCCTGAGCGCATTGGGCGAAGTCATACGCACAACGCCGCGCCGCAAGTCCTGCATGCCGCCGCAGGGGTCGAGTACGAAACGCCGATAGTCGGCGCGCGTTGCGGCTTCGATCGGAAGCGCCATAGCGTTGATGGTGAAGTCGCGGCGGCGCAGATCTTGCTCTATGCCGTCCGCCGCCGTTGTCAGATCTATGTGCGCCGCGCCGCATTCGGGCGGCAGGATAACGCGCGCAATCTCCCAATCGTCGTGAAGGCGCAGACAGCGGCCGCCGAGCGCATTCGCAAGATCGCGCCCGACGGCAAGCGCGTCGGATTGCGCCACAATATCAATATCGTCCGCGCGATGCCCAATCAGCGCATCGCGAATTGCGCCGCCGACGAGATATGCGCTTATGCCCTTTGCCCGAAAGAAGTCTGCAATCGGCTTCATTAGCGGGGACAAGGGCTTGGCATCGGGCAAGCGGGGCGCAACGGAAGCGTAGTCCGTAGACGCGGGTTCGCGGCCGTGTGAAGAGCGCGAGGGGCGGGTTGCCGTAACAATGGGGTGGTTCACGGCTACTTGACTTTGAGGGATGCGGGCGTATTGCGCGGGTCGTCGCCGTCGTCGGGGAGCCACAAGCCGCTGTCGGGCGGCGGGTTGGCGCTGTCGTCGCCGTCGTCTTGCCGCGCTTCCCCGCTATCGCTATCAGTAGGTTCAGGCTCGACTTTTATCAGTTTTTCGTGGCTTTCCATATGGTCTATGTACAGAATACCGTTCAGGTGGTCGACTTCGTGTTCAAGCGCCTGCGAAAGCACATCTTCGGCTTTCAGCTTCACCAACGTAGAGGTGTGATCCAGCGCGCGAAACTTCACCCACACTGAGCGCGTAACGATGCCCTTGTATCCCGCAATGCTCAGGCATCCTTCTTCCACCTGGCGCTCTCCGTTACGCTGCAAAATCTCAGGGTTGATATAGACGCGCGCTTCATCTTCTCCGGGAAGCTGAATCACGATAACTCGCCTCAGTTCGCCGACCTGATTTGCGGCAAGCCCCACGCCCTCCGCCTTTCGCATCGTATCCACCATATCTTGCGCGAGATGCAGCACATCCCCGTCTATGGAGCGCACTTTCTTCGCGCGCATCCTCAGTTTAGGGTGAGGGAGCTGCAAAATCTCTCGAATCGCCAACGCAAAACCTCAAAGCGGACGGAAGTGGGTTACAATTAGCATAAGCGGTTGTCAGTAAGTTCAACATCTGATTATAGACGCAAGGGCGCTAGGCTGTAAAGTTTGAGGCGGGCGCCATACGGCGCAATGCCGCCTCGATACAAGACTTGACTGCGGAAAAGGATGCGAAATGAAAATCGTGATTGCAGGCTCATCGGGTCTAATAGGCGCGGCGCTTGCGCGACAGTTGCGCCGCGACGGCCACGACGTCGTCCGCCTGGTCAGACGCGATCCCGCCGGCGACGATGAGACGCGCTGGGATCCCGAGGCGGGCGCGCTGGACGGCGCGGCGCTTGCGGGCGCGGACGGCGTGGTTCATCTGGGCGGCGCAGGCATTGCGGCGAAAAGATGGAGCGCGGCGCGCAAAGCCGAAATACGAGATAGCCGCGTTAACAGCGCCCGCCTGCTGAGCGAAACTATGGCGCGCTTGGATGCGCCGCCCGCCGTGTTCGTCTGCGCCTCGGCGCTGGGCTACTACGGCAGCCGCGCCGACGAAGTTCTGACCGAGTCAAGCGCGCAAGGCGACGACTTTCTCGCCAAGATAACCGGCGAATGGGAAGCCGCCACGCAGCCCGCGGCGCAGGCGGGCATTCGCGTTGTCAACCTGCGCATCGGCATCGTGCTGAGCGCGAGCGGCGATATGCCCAAGAGCATGCTGACGCCGTTCAAACTAGGGTTGGGCGGCAAGCTTGGGAACGGCAGGCAATATATGAGTTGGGTTCATATAGACGATGTGGTGAGCGCCGCCATCCACGCGCTCAAAACGCCGGCGCTGCAGGGCGCAGTGAATATAGCGGCGCCCAACCCCGTAACCAACGCCGAATTCACCAAGACGCTGGGGCATATCTTAGGGCGTCCCGCGCTGTTCAGCGTCCCGCGAATGGTGCTTCGCATTATGCTGGGCGAGATGTCGGAGTTCGTGCTGAGTTCTGCGCGGTTGCAGCCTCACAAATTGACTGAGAGCGGCTTTCGCTTTCGTTGGCATACTATCGAAGAGGCGCTGCGCGATGTGCTGGGCAAGCCATAGATTCGAGCGGGCTTGCCGCGATGCGCCGCTATCGCCCCAACCCGTGCGACGGAAACAGCAGCCGTTGAACCGCCTGAACGCTCGCCTCTGCGAATGTCTTGGTGTCTTTGAGCGTCTGCTCAGGTATGGGTAGCTCTTCTTGGTCTTGCAACGATGCGACGCCGTGTTCGCTACTATACGCCGGCGGTATATCATCGGGCAGTGTCTGTTCGGACAGCGCGGCGAAGTCCATTGTCCACGCTCTTGCCACCGCTTGCAGATCGTAGCCGCCCCCGCCCAGCGCAAGCCACTTCGGAGCGGACAGCCATCCCAGTTCGGCGACGGCGGCGGTATGCCCCTGCGTGGTAAGCGCAAGATGCGTGATAGGATCGCGAAAGTGCGAGTCGATGCCGAGCTGCGTTACCAACGCGTCGGGACGAAACCGCTCCAGCAACGGCATAACCGCCTCGCGCAGCGTCCATAGATACACTTCGTCGGATGTGTAGGGATAAAGCGGCAGATTGACCGAATACCCCCTGCCCCTGCCCGCCCCCGTCTCTTGGGCATAGCCCGTTCCGGGAAACAGGAACGCCCCCGATTCGTGCAACGAAATCGTCATCACCGCATCCGTATCGTAGAAGGCGTGCTGAACGCCGTCCCCGTGATGGCAGTCGATATCCACATACGCCACCTTCATCCCCGCCACAAGCAGCCGCTTGATGCCAATCACCGGATCGTTGAAGACGCAAAAGCCGTAGGCGTATGCGGGCATGGCGTGGTGCAGCCCGCCCGATATGCTGAATGCCGCGTCCGCGTCATCCGAAAGCAGCGCCTCAACCGCCGTCAGCGTCGCGCCGGTGGACAGCGCCGCCGCATCGTACATTCCCTCATACGCCGGATTATCGCCGGGGCCGAAGTTGAACCTAATCTGATCGACCGCCGCATCGCCATCGCCCAGTCGGCGCACAGCGTCGGCGTATTCGGGCGTGTGGTATGTCAGCATATCGGCGTACTCGGCGGCGCGCGGACTTATCAGCGATACATTCGGCGCATCGAAGGCGCGGTACGCCTGCAGCAGTTCGTAGGTATAGCGCAGGCGCACGGGTTTCATGGGATGCGTTGCGCTCAATGTGTGCCGCGAAAGCCTATCGTCATACACAAACGCCGTCTTTCTAGCCATAACTCGTCCTTCCCGCATTAGCCTTGGTTAGATGCTGCTAACCGCCGCAAATCTATTCGCATATCGGCGGCGGCGATGATGAAGCGCTGGCCGCTTGCGCGGGTGATTTCGGCAAGCTCAGCGCGGACAGCGGCTTCCCACGCCGGGTTGATGTGCGATACCAGAACTTGCGGCGTCCGTCCATGCAGTTGGCGGAATTCGTCCAGCGCTCCCATCAGCAGGTTGGGCGTGAGGTGTCCGGACGCTCTGGCGGCGGCTTCGTTAGCGTTGCCGAATGTAACTTCGGTTAGCAGCACGTCGGGCGCTATATGCCGCCACGCCGCGCTTACGCCTCTGCCGGCGTCGCCCGTGTAGAACAGGCTCATATCGTCGGACTCGACCAGAAAACCGGCGGCGGGGACTGAGTGCGGCACGGGAAGCGCCGTAGCGGTGTAGCCCAATACCTCAAACGGTTCATAAAAGTCCACAACTTGCATCCGAAAGGTGGGCGCTTCGGGGCTTGGGGAGCGCGTGAAATCGGGGAACAATCTGCCGTTCATCAGCGTGTCTTGAACGGCGGCGATGGTGTCCGCAATGCCGTACACATCCACCGGAGCGCCTTCGCCGCGAATCGCTATGCCCAGCGGCGGCAGGTCTTTCACATGGTCGAAGTGCCGATGCGATAGGATGATTGCGCGTATGCCGCGCTGTTCATCGGGCGTCAGCGCGCGCGTGAGCGAGCCGGCGTCCAGCGCAAGCGCGCCGTCAATCAGGTAGCCCGCCATGCGCGTATGGCGGCTCTCGACATTGTGCGCGCCCAAAACACGGAGCTGCATATCCTATCCCCTTGCATCAATCTAGCGGCGCAGCGGCGCCGCTATACGCCCACGATTTTAATCATAGAATGCGCCTTGTAGATGCGGTTGATGTTCAGCAGAAGCGCCGTGAGGTTCTCTACATATACGGCATTCGCCAAGCCGCCGCCGTCCACGCCGCGCGCGCCCGCGATTGTGTCGGCCAAGCGCATCACGGCGCGCTTGGCGTCCGAGTTGTCGCCGCACACTACTATATCGGTGTCCAAGCGCTTATCGGGCTTCAGCAGTTCGGGGGCGCTCACATTGTGGAACGCCGCTATGTGAGTGGAATCGGGCAGGATCGCCTGCGCCTCAAGCGCCGCCGATCCCTCTGCCACCACAACCGCGCGCGCAACGCCCTTGCTGAACGCAAGCGGCACGACCACATTGACGATGAGCTTGCCCTTCAGCTCGGCCGCGAGGGATTGCAGCGTGGGCTTTTGCGCGGCGTAAGGCACGGCGATAACCACGGTGTCCGACTGCGCGGCGACCGCGGCGTTCAGCGCGCCGTCGATCGCGATTGAAGGCGCAAGCCGCCGCACGCTGTCCGCCGCCTCTTGCGCCCTGCCGGCGTCGCGCGAGCCGATTAGCACATGCTCGCCCGAAAGCGCAAACCTGAGCGCAAGCCCCCTGCCCTCCGGCCCGGTGCCGCCGATAAAGCCAATCATAGCCACTCCTAGTTTAGTTCGCTAATTTGATATTCCTAGTTAAGACGCATATTGAGACGCATTCATTTCTGTAACTCTAAACCGCAGCGCATTCCAATGCAACTTGTATGGCCAATTGACAGGCGATTGCGCATAGGCGGCGGCAGGCTTGACAGGCTTGTTCGGCATAACTTAGGCTAGGCGACGCAACACGGCAAGCAAACGGCAAACCGACGCAAACGAAAGGAGCGGCGCAGTGGCTTACAACTTCGAGCATGTTCACCTGAAAGCGCCCGATCCCGAAAAGACGGCGAACTGGTATGTCAAGGCGTTCAACTTCGAGATATTCAGCGATAGGGGCGTGCGTCCGACGGGCGATAGGTTTATCGAGTGCAAGACGGAAGACGGGGTTATCGTGCGCATATCAGGGGCGCGCACGGGCGAAGAGATGGGCAAGGGCGACGCCGACGTTCACTTTGGGCTGGAGCATTTCGGCATCACGGTGGACGATATGGACGCCGAACTGGAGCGGCTTCAGGCGCTTGGCGCAGTGCTTGCGGAGGGGCCGATCGATAACCCAAACGGGATGCGGCTTGCGTTCATAAAGGTACCGGACGATGTGCGCATCGAGATAATGCAGCTCCCCAAGTAGTTCCGGAGGTCAGCGAATTGGCGAGAGACGTTTTCTTTCCCTATCCCAACAACAAGCCCAACGGCTTTTCGCCGGCGGCGCGGATAGGCGGCAGCGTATTCGTTTCGGGGCAAGTCTCGACCGACGCCAACGGCGAACTGGTGGGCGCTGACGATGCGGGCGCGCAGTCGGAGCAGTGCTTCAAGAATGTGGAAGCGGCTTTGACCGCCGCGGGCGCCGGCTGGGACGATGTAGCCAAGATAACCTGCTTTTTGGTGAACGCGGCGGACTACCCGGCGTATGCGGCGGCGCGGCAGAGGCTTTTCCCGCAAAACGGGCCGGCGAGCAGCACGGTTATCGTGTCTGCGTTGGTGCGCCCCGAATACCTGGTGGAGATAGAAGCCTACGCCGTGATTTCCTAGCGAATAGGAACGCCACTATGAACGACGACTGCATCTTTTGCAAAATCGGGCGAGGCGATATTCCAAGCGATATTCTGTACCGCGACGACGACTGCTTTGTGATACGCGACATCAACCCTGTTGCGCCCACGCACCTGCTTGTCATCCCAACGCAGCACTTCGCCCAACTTGCTGAGCTGAGCCCGGAAGCTAACCCGCTGTTCGGCAGTATGTTCAAGGCGGCGCGCGAGATGGCGGACTGCGAGGGCGTGTCCGAAAGCGGCTACCGCCTGATTATCAACCAAGGCGAAGAGGGCGGGCAGGAAGTTATGCACCTGCATATGCACCTGCTTGGCGGCAAGCGGCTGCGCGGGCTTGGGCTGCGGTAGCGCCTAGACGGGCATCGCGCGCTTGGTGTGCGCCCTGCCGACGCGCGCCGCTTCCTCGCCGCTAGGCCCGCCCGATGAGCATACCATCACGCCTTCATCGAGCATATCGGCGACGTTATCGGGCGATACGCCGTTGAGGAAGTAGAGATCGGCGGCTCTGCAGGCGTTGAACACGCGCTCGCGGGCTGCCATAAGCTCCGGCGGTATGGGATTGGGCAAGCCCTTGTAGCCGTGCGACATGCTCATATCCGACGGCCCCCACTCCGCGAATGCGATGCCGCTGACGGCCGTACTCAATTCGCAGTTGGACAGCGCGCGCTTGTTCTCGATCTTCAGCCCAAGCAGCAGTTCGCCGTCGGGGTTGAGCGGCCACGGATCCGCCCTGTCGAGGTATTCGTCGGGTGAGATGCCCCATATATCGGATGCCGATGCCTGCCCGCCTGCGCCGCGCGTTCCCCTGCCGATGCGCTCGCCCACGCCGATGTTTTGGAATGTGTAGCGGCACGATTCCACGAAAGCGCGCACTGCGCCGGGCGTTTCGGCGTTGCAAAGTAGGATGCCGTGAACGCCGCGCGCCAGTATTTGGCGGAACTGCCAGGCGTTGTAGCGGACGATGTCTTCGCTGCCGCCGTCAACCGGGACTTCCACAATGACGGCGGGCGTGCGGTGGCCGCTGTTGGTGGGGCCGCCGTCCACCAAGCCGCGCATAAAGCGGTCAAGCCCCGCCATATCGAAAGCGCCGTGTTCCATGCCGATGTTGATGTAGTCTGCCCAGGTGTTCGCCATTGCCTTGCCCGCCTCATAAGACAGGTCTGCGCCGGTGTGTCCGCCGGTGTAGTAGATGGGCTGTCCCTGTTCAAGCAGTTCGATCGCTCGGTTAATTCGCTTGGGCATTTGCGGTTTGTCCTTCCTATAATCGTATGATGTGATGCTTGATGCAATACGGGCGATGTTACGCTCAGCCGCGTAACCGTGAACCCGCTCAGTTCGGTGGAGTAGCGCGGGCAAGGCTGCCTAAAATTCAATGCCCCCCGCTGTCAATGATGGCGGGGGCTTATTACGAGGGTTACTAAGGCTTGTGCGCGCTTTGCAGTCCGAACCACGTCTTACTCTTGCAAAGACTGGATTAGTTCATCCAAGTATTCGATCGCGCGTTGTATGTCCCGTTCATTAGACTCGAAACTATCAATCACCGCATCAAATCCTGGAATGGACTGGAATCCTCCCCATTGCTTCAAAGCATCTCTCTGTCCGCGCATTTTGTTCGCTGTCTCTTTCTGAGATCGGAGCGTCTTGCGCAGATCAGCGATCCATTCTTTTAGTTCTTCCTTAGTCATGCTTGTTTTATTCCTTTCTAGGGTTTTGGGATGTCAGCCAAAGCCTTCTCAACGGCTTCTTTCGTTATGCCAAAACTGGCAAGTATCGGTGCTATATCGGGAGCGTATTGAGGATCGGTTAACGCTAACAACAGATCCCCGGAACCGATTACGTCACCCTGAGCTTCGCATTCAGCCTTTTGCAGAAACTTTTTTAGTTCGGGCGTCTCAAAAGTCATTCCCAGGATGTAACTATAACTGTTCTGCGTCTGTTCTCTGATTTGTTGCAAGCATTGGGTTACTTGTTGAGCGTCAATCCCAATAGACTTCAGAACATCTGCAGCATAGCCTGAAGATCGCTCAAACAGCGCAATTGCTACGTGCCGAACGTTCCAATTCACTTTCTCTATACGGGCAAGCACTAGGGAGGCTTGCATCACTTCCTGTCCCTTCCCAGAGTATTTTTCAGGAACCCACATTATTATGCACTTCCTATTCTGCTGTGAACCGTGGAAATGGACACAATCGCCGTCACTTGTCTTGTGGACTGACAATCGCCCTTATGTCCTCTACCATACGGGCATAATCGTCAAGCATGACGCTTTTCCGTACTGCCTCATCTGCTTTCTCTGAGAACAAGCCGTTATTTGCGGCGACACTGTCTTTGAGACGGCTCATCAAAGTGTACAGCCGTACCTTCTTTACAGCCGATGTAGGAAGATCAGCGGGCGAATGTGCGATGCCTTTCTCAGCAAGTATGGCTTGAATCTCATTGACAACATTATTGCCCAGCTTGCTCGCTCCGTGCGCTTCTCGGAGTTCTTTCATTTGCACTGATAGCACGCCGCCTTTATCGTCGACGCGCTTTTTGATTTCGTCGAAGGCTATCGACTTTTCAGTATCCGATTTCGGTAGCATAGACAACCTCCCAGCGCGACTTAAAAGTTTCACATGCACTATTCGCATCGCGCCTTCTGCGCCACTTGACGTCGCAGATTATACCTAATGGCACTACTAGCAGCAATATGTTTGCCGCGGCCGTTCCCGCATACATCTGCCTCGCTGAACTGCATCCGCCGCCCGAAGCCGCGGCCGTTGTGGTTACGACGACAATCGCCGGCGTTTGAGTTGGCTGTGGTGGTTCAGGCGTTGCGGTCGGCCTGTATTCACCCTATCTAGGGATTTCGCTGACCGTCTCATTTTCTGCATCTATTGCGAGAGGATGCAGTGGCATCGCCATCCTGCGGTACGTCAGACCACATCCTTTTTGACCGCCATCTTACATAAACCATGCCTGCGATAAGCACGATAGTAAATACTAAAGCGGATACTATAATTATGTATAGAAGCAAATCACCCAACAATGAAGTTATCCTTTCTTTGTTATCCGTAGGGGTGTAACCCGCGATACTTATTGAGTCAACCGTAAAGCCTCCCCACGGATGCAGTACGCCTATTATATTGGCGTTTGTTCTATAGTACAACCCGCAACGGTATCCGAATTCCGATGCGTTAGGGATTGTAAGTCGGAGTGTAAATCAGAGGGGAGTTTATCGCAAACGGCGCAAGCGCGCTAGTTCTTGGTGCCAGCAGGCAATCGGCGGGCGGTGGAGTTGCGATGTGCAGGGATTAGAGCGGCACTCAGCGCGCGGGGACTATTAGCGAACGGGGGACTAAGCAGCGCTTACCGCGCGGGGACTATGACCTTGATTTCGGCGGATAGATCGCCGCCGTCAACCGTCAGGATTGCGATAGTGGCGGCAACCATAAACGAAGGGTAGCCCTGTCCGGGGTTGAGGTATAGGATGCCGCCGCGCTGTTCGTTCATCGGTTCGTGCGTATGTCCGAACAGAACGGCGTCAAGCGGCTCCGTGAAATCGGGCAGCAGGTCTTCGGGCGGGAACTCGGGGCCGCCCCAAGCGGGATGCGTAACGCCGATGCGCGCGCCCTCTACGGTTATCGTCTCTACATACGGCAGATTGCGGCGCACATCGGGCGGATCAGAGTTGCCGTGTACGATGATAGCGCGCTTGGCGTCGCGGCGCAGTCCGTCGGCCACATCGGCGCGCACAAGATCGCCGCAGTGAACCGCGATGTCGGCGTCCGCCACCGCTTGGCGTATGGCGGGATGCACTTCATCCCAGCGGTGGCAGTGCGTATCGGATAGAACGACGATTTGGGTGGGCATGGGTGTTGGCATATCCGAATGTTTGGCTTGGGGTTGGATTGCTTGCGGGGTTTGGCGCTGTGAGTATGCGGAGTTTAGCCGCTCACTCCCGCTCAATCAGAAACATATGCTCCGTTACATGAACGGCGCGGTTGCAGAGGTTTCGCGAGCCGCGGTATGTATTGTACGGGATGGCGTATTGCTGCACAACGCCCAGCCGCGCCAGCGCCGCCTCTAGCTCGGCGCGCGGGATGAAGCCTTCGCTGTTGAACGATACCAGTATGAACGGCGCGTCTATGCGCTCAAGCAAGTCCATCAGCAAGCCGAATGACTTGGATCGGACATTGTAGCCGGAGCGCTTCCAATCGGCGGGAATGCCGGATACGCGGCTTATTCGGCGCGGGCGGCGGTAGTTCGTCAGCAGGTTGAGCATGAAGTAGTTGGAGCCGTAGGGATGCTGATTGTACGGCGGATCCACATACGCAAAGTCCATTTCGCCGACTGCGCCCGCCATTTCGTTGGCGTCAAGCTGCAATACGCGATAGTCGCACTCAAAGCGGCTCAGCACGGGCGGCGCAAGCGTTATGCCGCCCTTGATGCGCGTCAGCGCGTCTTTGCCCGTGCCGCCGTACTGCCCTATCCCCGTCTTGCGGTTCTTGTAGAAGCCCTTGAACACGCCCGCCGTGTTGGAGTGAACGGACGCTTCGCTGAGCAAGGGGCCTAGCAGCAAGTCCCGATACTCTTGCGGCTGGCGGTCAATCAGGCGGCGATAGTTGTCCAGCAGGCGGGCGTTGCGCTTGGTGTAGAAGACGCGGTCGGCGGCGGTGATATTCGCTTCGTCTTTGGGGGCGTAGAGTTCCTCTATGAAGCCGCGCTGAAAGCCGTCGCTCTGCGCGCTGCGGTTCAGATCTGCCACGATTTCGGTCAGCGCCGCCATGTCCACTTCGCTGCGGTTGCTGAGAAAGCAGCGTCCGATGACGGCGGCGTAGTCCTCGAAGTCGTTGCTCACCAGCAGCGATGAGTGCGCCTTGAGGCAGCGCGACACCACGCCGGAGCCGCTGAAGGCGTCCAGCGTCCGAAGCTTAGGCTTGCCCAGCCGCCGCTTGGCGTACTCCACCGCCGCGCCTATCCGCCCAAGCAAGCCGCGCTTGTTGCCGATGTAGGTTATGAGCTGGCGCGACAAGTAGTCCGCCGATTCGGATATACGCCGCGCTTGCGGCGCGCCACCGTCCGCATCCAAGCGAAGCTGCGCCGCCGCTTGCTGAGAAACCGTCGTCATTTGTCCGCCCTGCGTTCTGCGTTTCGTATGCTACTGCGTATGTTGCATAAGCGATATTAACGCAAAGGCGCAGAGGCGCAAAGGGATTGCGGGGCTAGGCTGTTGGATTTAGGCTTTACTGCGATGCGGCGGCTACCTGGCCGGTGAAGGCGCTCGCGTGGCGCGTCCATACGCCCGCGCTTGTTTCGTAGTACACATACATCCGCAGGTATTTGCCTACATCCGCGGCTACGGGCGTGTAGTTAGTCCACCAGACGTCGAAGATGTACTCGCAATCGGTGTAGGTAGTATCGGCGTTGTCGCAGCGCTGCCACGCGAATCGCGCGTCCACCGCGCCGCTGGGTCTGGGATCGTTGGCTATTATCAGCTCGCCCACGCGCGGGCTTGCGTTGCCGCTGTTGTAAAAGGTTATCGCCGAGCCTGCGGTCGCGCCGCTTGCGTTCTTGACGCGGCCGCCTAATGCGCGGGTGTAGGCGAAGCCGCCGCCGGATAACGCCACTTTGGCGCGCAGGAAGTGGTTCAAATCTGAGGTCGTGGGCGCGTATTCGTAGGTTGGGGCGGTTATGCCGCTGATGGTTTCCCAAGTATCGCCGTTGTCTGACCTTTCCCAGATCCATTTGCCGCTGCGGCTGGAGCGCGTTGCGGCGTTTAGGCATACGCCTACGCGCTCGCCTACGATGGGGGCGTTCCAGTTGTCTGGTATGCCCATCGCTTGGCCGCCTTGGGGGTCGGTGCTCATCATCTTGTAGTCGAGCATAGGGTATTGCATCTTGTTGCCGAAAGCCCAGGGGTCGTCGTTGCCGGTTACGCCGTCAAGGTTGGCGTTCCAGTTGGCGTAGATGCCGGTGTAGCCGGTGGGTGTTTGGAGCTGGCGGGTGGTCTTGCCCACTGCGCCGCTGCCGCCTGCGCTTGTGGTTTGGCCGCTGGTGGAGGTGTCCCAGTAACTGGCGGTTACGGTGCCAGCTGCCACATTCCCTATTAACCCGCCGATAGTTGTTGCCGTTCCGCTGGACCTGCTAACCCGGCCGGTGGAGTAGGAGTTTGTTACGCTGCTGCTAACCTGCTTCAGACCCACCAGTCCGCCAACATTGGCTTGGCCGCTAACGTATGCAGTGGAGTAGCTACTTGAAATAGTTCCTAGCAAGTTTTGGGCGACCAACCCGCCTACCCGAGATGCGCCCGCAACCTTGCCGGTAGTGTAACAGGCTACAATTGTGCCCCGGTTAGTTCCGGCCAGGATGGCGGTAAAATTGCCTCCCGTAACATTGGCGTTGGTTACGCCCAGTGTTTCTATGCGCGAGCTGGTGAGGGTAAAACCGAACAACCCTTGGTCACTGGAGCTTCTGTTGATGAACAGGTTATTTATGATGTTGCCGTTGCCCTTGAAATTGGCTGCGTATTGGGCGCTGCTAGGGCCGATGGGTTGCCATCCTTCGCCGCTATTGTAGTAGGCGTCGCCGGAGTCTGTGCCGATGTTGCCGTCGCCGTCGGTGTCTAGGTCGATATCATTCATAAGTTCGTAGCCGACGCAGGTAGGCTGATCGGCGGTTTGGGAGTTGCTGTCGTGGTCGATGAGTTTGCAGCCCATGCCGGTGGCAGGGTTGGAGAATGCGGCGGTGTACTTTGCCCAGTCGGTTGCTCCGACGGAATCTTGCGCGCCATTGCCGTCGACGTCGTAGCGGATGGCGTTGAGCTGCTGGTGGGTTTTCACGTCGATGTAACCGTCATCGTCGGAATCGTAGTCGGTGGTGGATTGGGCGGCGGCGGATGCGCTGAGGGATAGCAGGGCGATTAGCGTTAGCAAGACACTGAGGACGGTTACGCCTGCGGTTCGGCGTGTTGTTCTTGGGCTTGACTTTTTTAGATTTTTATGGGGGGGGGGGGGGGGGTGAATAAAAACTAAAACGTATAAGCGGCATTTGAGTCACCTATCCTATTGCTGATTTGAGCGGGGGAATGTCGAGGTTCCCCCTATCCTAATCTACCTTTTTAGAGGGAGAGTATCTCTCTATGAGGTCTCAGACTGGGGTTATTTTAACGCAAGGGCGCGGGGAACGCAAAGGGTTTGGCGGCATTTTAGCGGCGCTGTTTGGGGATAGGGCGTCAGGTTGTCGGTCAGTCCTGGCTGTCGTTGCGTCTTAGGGCGTCGAGTTGGGCGCGTAGGCGGCGGTTTTCGGCTTCGGCTTGTTGGGCGCGGGCAGTCTCTTGCAGCCTCATATTGCGCTCATCGAAAAAGGTGAGCAGATATTCGCCCGTATTCGGGTCGTACCAGCGCAGCCGGCCGTATTCCCAGCACACATACAGATCCAACACTTCGCTGTATCCGCTGCAGCGCATATCGTCATGCCACTTCACATCAAGCTTCTTATACGCGCCGTCCACCAAGGTATCCCCCGCAAGCGCGACGTCGTGGTAATCGCCGCCCGTCTGGTCGTATCGCCAGTATTCGCGTATCCCGTAAGCGGCGTAGTCTATGCGCTTGTCCGTGAAGTCGATTATGCCCGTGGTCGAGGACGCCACCTCCAACACGAAATCGGGCGGCTTGCCCTGCGTCTCTATCGCGTAGCCGTTTTGCCGAATGACTAGCTCAGGATCGCAGTTGAACGCCACCATTAGGTCGGGGCGTCGATGCTCTTTGGAGAAGTCGGTGGTGGGCGCTACGGATACTTCGCCCAGCACAAGCGTGGTGTCGGGATTGCCGAGGTGAACTTCGAGCGCGGTTACATGGGCGTATCGGTTTAGGTATAGCGCGTTTTGCATATCGTCCCTTGGGGGATATTCGGGGAATACGGCAAGATATTCGTCCTGTTCGGCTTGCTTAGGAACGTCTTGCTTGGGAGCGGCGATTAGTTTTGTAACCATTGGCTGCCTCCGCTTGCCAAGCCGCCGGGGATTGGCGGCGTGTCCGTGGGGGTGATGAAGGGTATTCTAACGCAAGGGATCGGTGGGATGCAACGGCGTTGATTTCCAATAAGTTGGGTTGTGGGGTATGATTAGCGCACATTGACAGCGGATTTTGAGGGAGGCTCGCAGTGAGATTCACGGATATAATATACGGCAAGGGCGAGGGCGCTGCGCGGATTACCATCAACCGGCCGGAGGTGTATAACGCGCTGCGGGGCGTTACCACGGATGAGATGGTGGAGGCGCTGCGGGACGCCGCGGATGACGCCGACGTGCGCGCGGTGGTGATTGCGGGGGCGGGGCCCAACGCCTTCTGTTCGGGGCGGGACCAGTCCGAAGACCGCTCCAGCGCAGAGTACAGCGGCACAAGCGAAAGCGATTTTATGGACATCATCCGCAATCTGCCCAAGCCGGTGATTGCGATGGTGGACGGCTTCGCGATAGGTTCGGGCAACATACTGGCGTACATGTGCGATTTCACGGTGGCGTCGGAGCGCTCCACATTCGGGCAGACGGGGCCGCGCGTGGGCAGTCCGGCGTCGGGGTTCGGCGTGGGCTATCTGGCGAGCGTGGTGGGGCAGAAGCGGGCGCGCGAGATATGGATGCTGACGCAGCAGTATTCGGCGCGGCAGGCGTATGAGTTCGGGCTGGTGAACTCGGTGGTGGCGCACGGCGAACTTGAGGCAGAGGTTGCGCGATACTGCGCGCTGATAATGAACAACAGCCCGGTGATTTTGCAACTACAAAAGATCACCTTCAACGAAATGACCGAGTACGCCGAAAGCATTCCGAGCGCCACCGAGCGGTATGCGTCGGACTACATAAAATCGGATGAGGCAGAGGAACGGCGGCTGGCGTTCATAGAGCGGCGCGCGATAGACACATCCAAGAACCTGCCGCTGATTAAGATCGAGTGAGACGCGCCGGCAGGGTTCAACGCAAAGGCGCATAAGGCGCAAAGGGTTATGAATTAAGGGGGGATAGGCTATGAGCGATGAAGGCGGGACAAGCGGCGAAGGCGTTGCAGAGGGCGCAAGCGGGACATGTAGCGAAACCGTTGCAGAAAGCGCAGGCGATACGGGCAATGCGGGCGGCATAAGCGCAGAAAGCGGCGCAAGCGATACGGGCGTTGCAGACGGCGAAAGCAAGACGATTGACATTAACATCGATATGGGGTTGGCGTTCCCCAAGGCGGGGCTGCTGTTCAACATAGGCGTGATTTCGCAAACGGGCTACCCTACCCTGTTTCGGCTGCTGGTAACGGACATTGAGCAAACGCGCGCCATCCCGTTCAGGGAGTACGAATGCCCGTGCCTCGCGGATTGGGCGCCGGGGTATTGCCGCTGGCTGATTCGGGCGCATATCAAGGCGTCTTACGATGTGCGCGAAGGGATTAGCGGCAGATTCGTGGGGGAGCTGACGCCGGAGCAGGTTCTGCGGGGACTGAGCGACGCCTGCGATATGATTCGGCAGCGCTTCGAGTTGTATGAAGAGAGCGTGGTGATTGGATGACGGCGCTGCGGCGGATGGCGGAGTTCGCGTATGGGCTGCGCTATGGCGACTTGGGCGACGACGTGCGGTATGCGGCGCGGCGGCATCTTGCGGACAGCGCGGCGTGCATGGTGGGCGCAAGCGGGATGGACACGATCGAGGCGGTTCGGAAGTATGCGCTGGGGCGCGGCGGCGGCGCGGAGTCCACGCTGATAGGGACGCGGCGCAAAGTACCGTCTGGACTGGCGGCGCTGGTGAACGGAACGATGGCGCGCTACTTGGACGCCAACGATATTGTGGCGCGCGAGGGCGATACGGATTCGGGGCATTTCAGCGACGCCCTGCCCGCCTTGCTGGCGCTTGCGGAGCGGCACGGGCGCAGCGGCGAAGAGCTGCTGACCTGCATAGTGGCGGCGTATGAACTTCAGGGCGCGCTGAGCGAATCGTTCCAATTTATGAAGCGCGGCTATCACGCCTTGACGCAAGTCCCGTGGACGCTGCCAATCGTGGCGTCGCGGCTGATTGGCGCGCCGATGTCCGCCGCGGTGAGCGCGGCGGCGCTGTCCGGATCCACAGGGATGGTATTCAACACTTGGTTGAAACCCACAACGCATATTCCGACGATAAAGGGCGTTTCGGTCGGGCTTGCGGGACAGCGCGCGGTTGAAGCGACCGAATTGGCGGCGGCGGGCGTTACGGCGTCGGATGACGCGCTTGAGACGGCGTTCGAGCGGCTTGGGCCGCTGGCGGCAGTCCCCGCCGATATGAGCCGCTACGACGAACTGGGGCGGCGCTGGCTTATGACGCGGCAGACCATTAAGTCGTATCCAGCGCAGATATACACGCAGGCGGCGATAGAGGCGACGCTGGCGCTGCATGCGCGGGGCGCGCGAGCCGACGCCGTGGAGCGCATGACGGTGCGGGGGCATAGCGGCGTGTGCGGCGGCGTGCAGGGATCGGCCGGGGCGTTTGCGCCCACAAGCCGCGAATCGGCGGATCACAGCACTCCATTCGTGATGGCAATGGCGCTGCTGCGCGGCAGGCTGACGCTGCGCGAGTATGAGGGTGAACCTTGGCTTACGCCAAGTGTGCGGGATGTGATGGGCAGGATCGATCTGGTGGTGGAACCTGAGCGCGAGCGGGCGTTCACGCGGGAAGGGGCGCTGGGCGTGGAGCTGACGGCGATGCTTGCGGACGGGCGTGTCGAGCGGGCGGCGGTGCGGCAGCCCAAGGGACACCCGGACGCGCCGCTAAGTCAAGACGAGTTGCTTGCCAAGATGCGCTGGCTGGTGGAAGGCGTTGCGCGCGCTGGAACGGCGGAGCGCATCCTGGACATCTGTATGGGAATGCGGAGCGCGGACGATGTGGATGCGCTGATTGACGCTTGCGCCGTGTAGGTTTTAGCGCGCGGGTTTTAACGCAAGGGCGCAGAGGCGCAAAGGGTTGATGGGATATAGCGTCGGACACGCCGACGGGTGTTAGCGGCGTCAACAACCGGGGGCGGCTAGGTTGCCGCAGCAGTTTTGCAGCGTGCGGAGTTTGCGCCAGTTGTTGGTTGCCATCAGCGTGAGAACCTGCTGCCAGGGTAGGCCGGTTCGGCGCAGGTTGGCGATTGCCGATACGGGGTTGGGTCTGCGGTCGGGCTTGCGGTCGTTTTCGTCAATATCGCACATCGGCATTCCCCTTTATGGCTTATGGCGCATGCGGTCAGCGTGTAGGGTTAGAGCGGGTAGCCTAGCCGCTCTAGGCCGGGGCGGCAGGCGGCGTTGAGGGCGGCTTGGTCGGCGGCGTCTAGGCGCGCGAACTTCGACGGCGTGGGACGCGGGACGGCCGCCGCCTTTCGCAGCCACGATTCGTTCTCCAAGGCAGGGTCGATGAAGCGTATGAGACGGCGTATTTGGGGTTCGGGGTCTGCCTGCGCATCCTCAAATCGCAGGTTCAGCAGCCTGTCCGAGGGGAAGTGTCCAAACATACGCTCGCCCCTGCTAATCATCCCGCTCCAGAAAATTCCGAAATCGGCGAGTGTGAGCTTATCGTAGGGAAGCTTATCGGGGTTGAGCAAGGCGCTGGTGAAGAGCTCCAGCCATGGGCTGATGCGGTCCCAGAACCTGCCGCCGGACATGGACGCCATAGCGTCTATGCCCCAAGATTTGAGCGCGCGCATCGTGGCGACAATCATTCGGAATAGGTAGTGGCGGCTCATAGAGAGGGCGGTTTCGCGCCCGTCGCGATAGACGTGGATGATGCGTGCGTCGGGGAATTCGCGCAGAAGTTTTGCGCCGAACAGCAACGATCCGCCGGAGCGTTCCACCCAAACGCTGCGTCCAAAGCGGGCGCACAGCCATTCAAATAGGCGGCGAAAATGCGCGGCGGGCGGTTGGCGGGGCTGATCGCGCACAACGGGGGCAAGCTCTTCGTAGAGGTCATAGTATTCGTCCGTGATGTGCGGCAGCGTGGCGCAGAGTATCGGGGGGACGTCGGCTTTCGTGAAGCGCGCGCCGGGCGCTTCTAGTGGATAGACGAACTCTTCGAAATCGCCGCGCAACATAAGGCGGGTGCGGTTCTGCTGTTCGCTGCAAAGCCGCCACATTCGCGCGCCGGTTACGCGGGGGCGGCGAAACGAACCCATTCCGATGAAGCTGAAGAACTCGGACAGACTGAGAACGTCGGGATGCAGGTTTAGGATGTCGGACACCATAGTAGAGCCGCAGCGTCCGGTGCTCAGCACGAATACGGGCGGTATGGCGGGCGCGCCGGGGGCTACCACGGCGTTGCCCTGTCAGCGCGCAGGTGGTCGGGCAGGCGGTAGCTTAGGTCTTCCAACATGGATGCGTCGAGCAGGAATACGAAGTTGCGCCCGCGAAATTTTTGCGCCATTCGGGGCGATATGCGGTGCGCCGCGCGGTAGGTTAGGCGCTTCCACTGCAGCCAGGTGAGCAGTCCGGCGGTCTGCTGCTTGGGGAAGTCGATGGAGTCGGACACGGATTTCCCCAGCAGCGCGCGCGATACGCGGTAGGTATGGAGCGCCATTTTGCGCTGCTCGCCGGTATCGGTGAGGCCGGCTAATACGGGGACGGCGTTGACCAGGGCGTGCGCTATGGCGGCGGATTCGTCGCCGGGGGGCGGCTCGCAGACGGCGGCGATGCGATAAAGTTCGGCGGTGCGCGCCTCATCGCCTTCGAACAGCAGCGATTCGGGCGTGCCGATGAGATAGGATGCGTAGCGCCATATCTGCATGAAGCTTTGGCGCGCTTCGGCGTCAAGGTGCGCGCCCAGCCTGTCGGCTTGCTGCAGCATCGTGGCGGAGAAGTTGGCGGACGCCAGTCCTAGATGCGCGGCGCTGATGGGGACGCCGTACACGGCTTCATCCCAGTCGTCGGACTCGCGCAGCAAGCGGCGTACTTGGGCGTGTACAAGGCGTATTCGGACGGAAAGCTTCCAACCTTCGCCTTGGCGGTCGAGCGCGCCGGGCAGCATTATCTCTATGAAGTGGCGTGTGTTTTGCTTGATGCGGCGCAATCCGAATTCGGTGGTAACGCGGCCGGTCATATAGAACGCTTTGCTTATGAGCGTGGCGGCGTTTTGCAGCGTAACTACGAAGAATGCGGGTATGAACAGATCTGAGTATGCGTGAAACGCGCGGCAGCCGGGGTACACGGCGTCGGGATCGAACCACGCGGGCGGCTCTTCGATGCGGTGAAAGAAGTCCCGCAGCTTGGACGGGGCGTCGGCAAGCGCTTTGGCGTCCTGCTGCTTGCAGGCGTGTATAAGCCGATGGACTTCCTGCTGGTCGAATTGGGCGAGTTGTTCGATGACGGCGTCCGCCTCAGGATCGCCGATCATGGTGTGTTCCATGTATGTATCGGCGAGGCTTGGATTGAGGCTGCGCGCCTTGTCGTATCCGTCGCGATATATGTCGGGTATCCGCATTGCCCTATCCCCTTGGTGATGCAAGCGGGCGGTCTGCAAGCGTGGGGGCTTGCTTGGACGCATTATAGCAAACTTACTCAATAAGGCAAAAGCGGTTAGGAATACTATAGGAATGTTAAGGGAAGCGCGACGGCGCGGCATATGCCGCCTGTTTCTTTTAGCGCGCGCCGCATTTATACGCATGAGTCCCGAGCGCGCGTCCATCCTTCGGCATCCGATTGTAGCCGCGACCGCGGCGGCGGTATCCGACATCATGCCGATGCGCTCGCGTGCGATCTATAATTCACCTCTCTAGATATAGCGGTTTGAACTCAATTGCATCCAATACAGTTCAACTTTGAGAACGTCCTGACGCCCTGATTTACTCAAAATTGGCGCTCAATCTTGTATAATGGCGCACTGACGCGAAATCGGCAAACTCACCCAATAGATAGAGATTTTGAATGATTTCGTTCTTCCGAGCGTACCAATCGCAAAAGTTTTTGTTGGTTTGCGTGGTAATTGGAGCCGTAGCGTCGACATATGATATCGTGCCGATATACCTTTTGCACGAGCCAAGATAGCCTCATGGATAGTGGTGAGAACACCAACGGGCGAAATCCTTTGTGTCTATAAGCGTCGGTGGGTACGCTTGCAGGTTGCGCTAGGATAGCGCGGCGGCATGTTGCGGCATATATGGGGCAATCAACACCGCCGGCGGATGAAACCTTCGCGTCCATAAGCGCAGGCGATGAGCATACCTGCGGCGCGCGCGTGGACGGGGTGCGGATAGTTTGCATTATATGGCGTTATTCCTGATACCGGCGGGGCGCGCGCAGACGGTGTCGCAATGCGCTGAGGTCGACAATCCCTCAATAGTCCGTTAGCGTCGGATTTGGGCGCATCACATCTCAGGCGTGTTGCCGCTCACGCCGTCCGCTTCCAGGGCGGCGACGGCGGCGGTGTCCAAGGCAAGCAGCTCTCCGAATATGCGCCGATTGTGTTCGCCCAAGCGCGGCGCATGGCGGGGCGCTGCGGCCGGCGTGGCGGACATCTTCCACGCCGCGCCGGGCATGAAGTATAGCCCGCAGGACGGGTGGTCAACCAGTTCCAGCAAGCCGCGCGCCTGATAGTGCGGATCGTTGAATATCGCCTCGCCCGTCATCACCGGCGCGGCGCTGACGCCGGCATCCTGAAGCAGACGCATCGCGTCATCGGCCGATCTGCGCCGCGTCCAATCCGATATGAGCGCGTCCAGCGCGTCGTGGTTTTTGTGTCGCGAGAGTATGTCGCGGTACGCAGGATCGGCGGCGGTTTGCGGCGCATCCATCGCATCGCAGAGGCGCCGCCATTCGGCGTCGTCGGCGACGGCTATCGTAATCCACTCGTCGGCGCCGCGGCAGGGATACGCCCCGTGCGGCGCATAGACGGGGTGGCGGTTGCCTCGATTGGCGGGCGGGCGTCCGTTCATCTGAAAGCCCAGCAGATGCTCGCCGATGGTCATTATGGACGATTCCAACTGCGATACATCTATGAACGCGCCCTCGCCCGTGCGGCGGCGGCGATGCAGCGCCGCTAGAACGGCGCCGGCGGCATGCGCGCCGCTGATTGGATCGCCGAAGTTCACGCCCGATTTCACGGGGGCATCCTCGCCGCGATAGCCGTTCATAGATGCGATGCCGCCTAGCTGCTCCTGACCTATGCCGTACTGGATGAAGTCCTTCCATGGGCCGCTGCCGCCGAATGCGGGCATAGAGACCATAATCAGGTCGGGACGCAGCGCGCGCAGTCGGTCGTAGCCGAGCCCGCGCCGCTCCATAAGCCCGGCGCGAAAGTTCTCTATGACCACATCGCTGACACTCACAAGCTCCTCTATAATCGCCTTGCCCTTCGGGTGGCGCATTTCGGCGGTGATGCCGAACTTGCTCATATGCAGCGTGTTGAACCAGCCGCTGCGGTTCCACGGATCGGCGCCGCGCTCGCCGTCGGGCAGATTGCCGGAGCCCACAATCATCCGATGCGGATCCCAAGCGCGCGTTGACTCCACCTTGATGACCTCAGCGCCCATATCGGCGAGCAGCTTGGTGGCGTGCGGCCCTGCCCATATGCGAGAAAAGTCGAGGATGCGGACGCCGTTCAGCGCGCCCGCATTCACGTTGGAGCGTACGTCGGAATGTTGGGATGCCATAAGCGATGTCTTAGTATTAGGAGTATTAGAGTTGCCGGCGTCGCGTCGTATGCAAGCGCGCTGTGCGTTGCCGCGCCGCATTGGATTGGCGCTTTCGGCGGCGCGCGGATGCAGCGTGTTGGCGCGCATAGCATTGTAGCGCGAACCGACGCGGCGGGGCAAAGGGCGATCTGAGTGTATATTACCTCTAAACGGACATAAAATTCGCTAGATTTTATACATTGCGATACTTTATATTTTGCGCCCTGAGTGGAAAACGATATGTGCCTTGCATTTCCATATTATGAGTTCTAAACCCACGCTCTATTTCCTCACAACCCTCGCGGCGGCGCTGTTGCTGTTCGCGCTGCTGACGAACTCGGATGGCGCAAGCGCGCAGCAGCCCATCGGCATCACCGCTACACCCACGCCTACCCCTACATCGTCGCCCGCATCCGTGCGGACCGCACTCACCAAGCGCACGCCACCGCTGGGCAACCTCGACTCTATGCTTTCGCAGCTGGCGGCGCGCGTCCAAGACGGCTACTCCACCGCGCACGCCGCGGCGTCCCAAGCGCCGATACACGCCGCCGATTCGGTTGCGGTTGCCTTTCACCTCAGCGGCGACGCAGCGCCTTTGCTGGCGTTCCTGCGAGCCAACGGCGGCGATCCGCGCAACATCGGCGACGACTATGTTGAGGCTTATGTCCCCGTAGATCTGCTGGCGGAAGCGTCCGATCAACCCAATGTTGTGCGCGTCCGGGCAATAGCGCCGCCGCGGCCGAACAAGGGCGTCGTCGTCAGCCAAGGCGTCGCCGCGCACGCCGCAAACGCCTGGCACGAAGCCGGCTACACCGGCGAAGGCACCAAGGTGGGCGTGATAGACATCGGCTTCGAAGGCTTCGGCGATCTGATGGAAAGCGAAGCGCCCGATGACGACGAACCGCCCGCCGAACTGCCGCCTAAGGTGATGGCGCGCTGCTACACCGGAGTAGGCGCGTTCAACTCAAACATTGCGAACTGCGAATATCAAACTGCCCACGGAGCGGCGGTGGCCGAAACCCTGCTTGACATAGCCCCCGATGCGGGGCTGTACATCGCCAACCCGATTTCGGTAGGCGATCTGCGCTCCACCGTCAACTGGATGGTCGAGCAGGACGTGGATGTCATCAATATGTCCGTGAGTTGGGTTTGGGACGGGCCCGGCGACGGCACATCCCCTTACTCCAACAGCCCGCTGAGGAGCGTGGACGCGGCGGTTAACGGCGGCGCTATGTGGGCTAACTCCGCAGGAAACGAAGCCGAAACCACATGGTTCGGCGCATTCTCAGATCCGAACTCCAACAGATGGCTCAATTTTGACAACGGCGCCACCGGCGACGAATTCAACGAAGTCTATCTTGAGGCGGGCGAAGAGTTTTCGGCGCAACTGCGCTGGGCGGGAAGCTGGCGCAACGCAGAAACTGACCTTGACCTGACGCTGGACGACACCACCGGCGAAACCGTAGCCAGCAGCGAAAACGTTCAGCGCGGCAGAATTGGGGACACGCCGTTTGAGTTCATATCCTACACGCCCGCCAAAAGCGGACTATACTATCTCGGCGTAGTCCGCTGGGGCGAGAATACGCCGGACTGGGCGCAGTTGCAGACGCTTTCGGGCGAAAAGCCGAAGTTCCATACGACCGCGCGCAGCATCGGCAACCCCGCCGAAAGCGCCAACCCCGGCATGCTCGCAGTGGGCGCGGCGCACCACGCCGATGTGAACGCAATCGAGCGGTACAGCAGCCGCGGCCCCGCGATCGACGGCAGGACAAAGCCCGACATCGTAGGCGCAGACTGCGGCGCGGTGGCAGTATCTACTTACGCCGTCATAACGCGCGCGGACGGGCAGCCCTGCGGCTTCTCCGGCACAAGCCAAGCGTCGGCGCACATAGCGGGAATGGCGGCGCTGGTCAGAGAGCGCTTCCACGACTACACGCCGGCGCAGATCGCCGACTATCTCAAATCCAACGCCGAGCCGCGCGGCATCGTCCCCAACAACGATTGGGGCTACGGCTTCGCCAAGCTTCCCGCAATCACCGCATCGCCCACGCCCACCGCAACGCCCGAACCCACGCCCACGCATACGCCCACCATAACGCCCACGCCCACCGCAACGCCCTTGGGCGGCGTTAGGATAAGCGCGCTTGAAGAAGAGATAGGAACGCTGGAGCGCCTCATCGCTACCCTGCGCGGGCTTATCACTGCGCTGACCGGCAGGATAGCCACGCTCGAGAGCCCGCCCGCGACCGCAACGCCCAGCGCCACGCCAATCACAACGCCCACGTCCGACTGCATTCGGACGATAGGCTTGGGCTGGCTCACCGGCGTATGGAACGGCGACTGCCTGTCCAACAAGACGCCCGACGGCGCGCCGCCCGGTATTCGCTATGCGCGCTTCTACGCCTTCACGCTGGACGCCCCCGCCGATGTAACCGTTGCCATCACCGCAGCGGATGTGGGCAACACATACCTCTACCTGCTTGCGGGCGCAGGCGTGGACGGCGCCGTGTTGCATAAGCACGAAACGCGGATAGCCGCGCGGCTGCCCGCGGGCGCATACACTATCGAGGCAACCACCTACGCCCCCCGAAGCGGCAGCGATTTCACGCTAACGCTGGACATTGCGCGCTAACGCAGCAATCCCATAGCGGACGGATTGCGGGGGAAAAGGGTTAGCGTCGGTGTTGGGCGCAATGCTGATTGCCAACCGCAATTTGACTTTCGCTATGCCTAGTGTATTGTATGTATAAGGCGTATAGTCCGTATAATCATCCTCGACTTGCTATGTGAGGAAAAGCCGATATGCGATTTGCCCCATCCACAGGTTGGAGTTCTAAAGCCGCGCTCTACTTCCTCACCGCTTTCGCGGCGGCGGCGCTGCTTCTGTTCGCATTGCTGGCAAATGCTGGCAGCACTGACGCACAGCAGTCTGCCGCTGCTACGCGCACTCCCACGCCCACGTCGTCGCCTATCGGACACACCCCTACGCCGACGCCGTTTGCCGTCGCAACCCCTCAGACAGATGACGTGTTCATAGATAGCGTCGACGCGGGCATACATATCATTGATGGGCTAATAGACGCTGAACAACGGGAACACAGCGAAACCACGTTCCCGCAAAACGGCGCAGCACCATCCGCCGATCAAACTTCGGGCCCAATATGGTCGTTCCCCGACGATATGTCCCAAGACTTGAGAGCCAAGTACCGCGCCGCTTTTGAGGTAATGCACCAACTTTCAGAACAGCGCTTTGGCGTCTCTGTGAACATCGCTAAACTTAATGTAGAGGTAGTGAATGCCCTTGATTGGGCATGCGGAGTCGCCTATAGCCGGGACGCTGAGGGTAGGCAGACCATAGTTGTTGTCCACAGCTGTAGGTCTAGCTCAGGCACAGGCGAAGTAACGGAAATCGCCAGCGCTGTAATGGCTCACGAGTATTTTCACGCCCTGCACTTCGAGTTGGAAAACGATGCGATAACTAATCGAATATCGTGGCTGTACGAGGGCGGCAGCGAACACTTCAAAAACATCTACCTACACCACATCGGCGCGATAAACTACATAGACATAAGAGACTATCTCAATAGTCTCCCCCCTTCTGTTCGCGCAAACATCATTCAGGGGTATCAATCATATCCGCCGCTCAGGACTCACGGCCGCGGCGGGCGTGGTTCGGACATAAGCGTCATCTACGAAATAGGTCTCTTGGCAGTACAGTATTTGCTGGAACAAACGGGCGCAAGGGCTCAAACCGACTTTTTCAGAAGATCTAGGGACAAAACCTTCGAGGATATTTATGGAGTATCTCTTGATACCTTCTACACATCCTTTGAGGCGCATCTTGCGGCCGGACTGCCGTTGCCGGGCGCGCCGTTCCTCGCGCCTACGGCAACGCCGACGCACGGCCCTACTCAAACGCCTACGGCAACAGCAACGCCCAGTCCTACCCACACGCCCACGGCAACGCTAACGCCCGGCCCCACTCGCACGCCTGCGCCTGAGGGCTGCGACAACGGCGTCGTGGTCGACGACCCGGCGAACAACCCCGACATGGTTGAAGCGTGCGTCGCGTTGCTCAAAGCCGCCCCGACGCTTGCCGCCGAACCGCCCCTCAACTGGTCAGCCGACGCGAGCATATACGATTGGGAAGGCGTCCAAATAGGCGGTTCGCCCCCAAGCGTACTTGTGCTGTTTCTTGCAGGACGCAACCTAACCGGCAGACTGCCGGCGGAATTGGGCAATCTTTCCAGGTTGGAAAGACTGGACTTCAATGCCAATTCATTGACTGGCGATATACCGCCGGAGTTGGGCAACCTCTCTAATCTGACAGATCTGTCTATCCGATACAATCGGCTCACCGGCGATATACCGGCGGAATTGGATAATCTCTCCAATTTGCAATGGCTACATCTCAATGACAATCAGCTCACCGGCGATATACCGTCGAAGCTAGGCAACCTCTCCAACTTGATAAGATTGGAGCTCAATAATAACTCCTTGACTGGCGAGATCCCGTCGGAATTGGGCAGACTTTACTTGGAAGCGTTGCGTCTCGAAAATAATCAGCTCACCGGTGAAGTACCGCCGGAATTGGGCAGACTCTACTTGGAAACGTTGTACATATCAGGCAATCAGTTTAGCGGCTGCCTGCCCGTTTCCCTGCGCGATATTGAGTATAACGACTTCCCGGAGACTGGGTTGCGGTTCTGCGACGATGATGTTCGCGGCAGAGTGAGCGAGCTTGAAGGAGAGATGGGAACGGTGCAAGAGCAGGTGGAAGCGTTGCTAACCCAGATGGGAACAATGGAACGGCTTATCAGCATGCTGATTGTCAGAATGGATGCGCTTGAGGACACGCTCCCGACGGCAACGCCCACGCCCACGCCGGGAACGACGCCCATACCCATCGCCACGCCTACCGCCGTTACGCGCTAGCCCGTCAGCCCCCGCCGCTCATCCCCGCAAGCGGCCGGCGTTCATGGGCGCGCTCGCGCTCGATGATGCCTTCGATTTCGCGCGCCGCCGCCGCCGTTTGGTGCGTGTGATGCGCGACTA
Source organism: Dehalococcoidia bacterium (assembly GCA_965204605.1). Classification (GTDB taxonomy): domain Bacteria; phylum Chloroflexota; class Dehalococcoidia; order Lucifugimonadales; family JADFKI01; genus Bin90. The sequence goes on along the minus strand of OZ241999.1, from coordinate 1,296,131 downwards.
CATAGTCGTATTTCGGCGCTTCCGCCAGCTCGCGCCGCGCCGTAGCCAGTCGAAGCGCCAGCGCATCTTCGGTTTCGGTCTGCCGTCCGTCGAGCCGCCGTTTGAGTTCGGCGATGCTGGGCGGCGCTAGGAATATGAACAGCGCGTCCGGCGCAATCCGCCTGACGGTCGCCGCGCCCTGCACGTCTATCTTGACTATCACATCCTTGCCCTGCGCCAGCGCATTCGCTATCTGCGCCTTGGGGACGCCGTAGTAGTTGCCATACACCGCCGCCCATTCCAGCAGTTCGTCGTCGGCTATCATCGCCTCAAAGCGCGCTTTGCTGACGAAGTGGTAGTCCACGCCGTCTTGCTCGGCGCTGCGCTTGGCGCGCGTGGTGGCGGTAACGGCGTAGTGGCGCGGCGCGGCGCTAGACGCTCTCATATGCGATAGCAGCAGGTCTTTGCCCACGCCGGAGGGGCCGGACAGCACAATCAGCAGCGGCGGCGCCTCAGTTGCATCGGTTGCGTTCATCCCGCCCGTCCATAATAGCCACTAACTAGCCATTGCCCGAATTGTCCGCCGTGTCCCCGCTGCCCCGCAGAGGCGGCGTTGGCGTTAGCGGCGGTATATCCACGACTGCTTCTTTTCGGAGCCGGTGGCTTGCCTGTAGCGCTGCGTAAGCCGCTCGCCGAAGAACGCATTCGCCATCGACTCGCCGGCGCTCGGCAGGTTGTTTTCGCCCGTGTTGACCACAGCGCCGGCGTCCCACTTGGCGCGGTTTTCCCATGCGCTTATGAAGGTGTTGACCAGACTATCGTCCGAATCGTTTATCATATTGCGATAGGCGTAGAGCTCGGTGATGTAGCGGTCGAGCCAGTGAACCAGCGCATTCGGATTGGCGTAGCAGGACGCCTCGTTGTCAAGCGGGTCTTCGGACGCCAAGCGGGAGTATTCGGAGAATGTGCCTGCCGCCAAGCGGTGCATTTCGCGCCACGAATCGCTGCCCGCGGTGGCGGTTACGAATGCGGATGATAGCACGGTGGGCAGCACTTCCATCGCCACGGCGTAGCTATCGTGTTCGTGGGCGTCCAGGAACAGCGGCTTTGCGCCTATAAGCTCCACCATCCCCACCACCGTCCGCACCGATTCTTGGCTGGCGGATTCCCCCGGCGTGATGCAATACTGCGCCTCTTGCAGCAGTTCGGCGGATGCGTCTTCCAAGTTGACCGAAGGCTTCTTGATGAGCGGCCGCCCGCCCACGAAGTCAACGCTTCTTGGCAGCAGCTCCGCCGCCCACTCCAGCGATTTCACTTTCGCGGAGCAGGTGTCCGTAACCACGCAGCCGTCTTCCACTATCGGCGCAATCGCCTCTAGCAGCTCGCGCGTCTGCGTGAACGCCGAGTCCAGGATTATCATCTGCGCGCCTCTGACGGCGTTTCGCAGGTTGGATGTGTCCTCGTCGTAAGCGCCCGCTTTCGCCGCGATCTTCAGCGCGTCCCTGTCCCCTGAGCTGCCCACAATCTCCGTGTTGCGCAGGTTCGCCTTCTTGAGCGCCATCCCGATGGACACCCCGACGACGCTTGTGCCTATGATTGTTATGCGCTCCAAAGCACACCTCCCGCTCTAATCCGTCCGCAGCGCTTTGCAAAAATGCCCCGCCAAATCATTCGGGCTATTGGCGCATTCGCGCATTGCCGAATGCCTAAAGTCTATCACAATCGGCGCAGGCTTGGTTGAAAGCGGTTGTTAGCCCAGCAGCGCCCCCACGGTGAACCTGATGGCGGGAAACAGTATTCGGCTGAGTATCCCTACATTAAGCGCTGCGTCCGCTAGGACTACCATCAGCAGAATTATCATTCCGAACCGCTCTGTGCGCGCAAACGGGATGGCAAGCGCGCGCGGCAGAACGCCCAGCGCCACCTTGAAGCCGTCAAGCGGCGCAATCGGCAGCAGGTTGAACACCGCCAGCACCACATTCCACAGCACCAGCGCTTGCAGCATCTGCGCGTCTATGCCGCTGCTTGGAAGGGACAATGTGCCAAGCCTGAAGGGCATAGCGGCGAGCGTTGCTACGATGATGTTGGAGATAGGCCCCGCAAGCGCCACCACCGCCATGCCCGCCTTTTCGCCGATGCGTATGTTGGACGGCGTTACCGGCGTGGGCTTGCCCCAGCCGAAGCCGGCGATGAACATGAGCAGCGTTCCCACGGGGTCGAGATGCGCCATTGGGTTGAGCGTCAGTCTGCCCTGCCGCTGCGCCGTGCGGTCGCCAAGCCGCGCCGCCGCCCATGCGTGGCTGAATTCGTGAACCGTTATGCCCACTACCAGCGCAACCGTGAACGCCGCCAAGTTGATGAGCGCAACGAGCGGGTTAATCTGAAGCTGATCTAACAGGTTGAATAGCAAGCCGTCGTCCTATTCCAAGAAAAGGCTATATTCATAGGCAACAACAAGGCGGGACGAATTATCGCCCCGCCTTGCGTGGGATTACAGAGCAGGATGGCGTCTAGTGGACACCGCAGCCACCACCGCCGCAGCCGCACCCGCCGCCACCTCCACCACCGCATCCGCCGCCGCTACCGCACCCGCCGCCGCCACAGGCGCATCCGCCGCCGCCGCCGGCTTGGAAATTGGGGTTGCTAATCACGAACCCGCTTCGCATCAAGCCGTCCACATAGTCGATCTGCGCGCCCTCGACCAGCGGCGCGCTTTCCGGGTCCACCAGAACCTGAACGCCGCTTGTGTCGATCACCACGTCGTCCGTCTTGGCTTCGCGCTCCATGCCGAGCATATATTGGAAGCTTCCATGCGGCCCGGGCACCACCATCATACGCAGTAGCGCGCCCGTTTCGCCCTGCTCGGTCAGGATTTCCTCTAGCTTCTGCGAAGCCAGTTCAGAGACCTCTATCAGAGGGGTTGTTGTTGTCACCATCACACCTCCAAGGGTGAAATCGGGGCGAAATCGCCACAGACGCAGACGCTTGCTGCTTATTCACAAATCGTATCACTCTGCCATCGGGCGGTCAAGGCAAGCGGATGGGGAGCAGGGGCAATCGCATTCAATCGCCCATTCCCGCTTTGTGTGGGAAACGCTGCGCCAGCCGACGCTGGTAGTCGGCATCGTTGGCGATTATCTGGCCGCGCTGGAGCTGCTCTTCGATCGAGGCAATGCGTGGCGGGCTTGAGCGCATGGGCGCGTCGCCGATTGCGCCGCTTGCCTCTAGGCTGTCCGCCTGCGCCGGCGGCATTCCCAGCATTTCGCATAGCGCGAAGCGGTTGTGCTTGCCAAGCGTGGGCGCGGCGCTGCGAAGTCCGCCGGGCGTGCGCGAGAATTTCCAGGGACGGCCGGTGTAGGGCAAGGGCGGGATGCCGCTTATCGGGTCGTGTTCGGCTATCTCATAGAAGCCGCGCGCCTGCAGGTGCGGGTCGAACAGCAGCCGCTTGCCGTCCAAAACAGCGCCCGCGGGGACGCCGTTGGACTGAAGCGCCGTCATCAGTTCGTACTGATCCCATTGCGCCGTCGCATCGCATAGCAGCGCGTCCAACTCGTCGCGATGCGCCAAGCGCGATGCGGCGTCAGTGAAGCGCGGATCCGCCGCCCACGCCGGGCCGCCCAGCGTATCGCATAGCGCCTGCCACTGCTCATTCGCGGCGACGGCTATGGCTATCCATTTGTCTTTGCCGGCGCAGGGATAGCAGCCGTGCGGGGACATTGCGGCGTCCTGATTGCCGATGCGCTCGGCGGTTCGTCCGTTGGCGGCGTAGTCCATAATCGCTTCAGGTATGGTGGATGTCAGCGTTTCGGACTGCGATACATCTATGAACTGCCCCTTGCCGGTGCGGGCGCGGTAGGCGAGCGCCGCCATAATCGCAAAGGCGGTGTGTTCGGCGGCGGTGTAGTCGGCGTAGGGTATTTCCGGCAATGCGGGCGGCCCGTCTTTGTAGCCGGTGATGTGCGCCAACCCCGAGGTGGCTTCAGTGGTGTATCCGATAGCGCCGTAGTCCGCCCACGGGCCGATGTAGCCGTAGCCGGTCGATGACACCATGATGATGTCCGGCTTGACGCGCCGCAGGTCGTCGTACTCAAGCCGAAAGTTTCGCATAACGCGCGGCGTGAAGTTTTCTGCGAACACATCGCTAACGCTTATCAGATCGCGCAGTGCCGCTATGCAGTCGTCGTCCCTCAGGTCGAGCGTCAGGCTGTACTTGTTGCGGTTCTGCTCATAGAAGTTCGCCGCCCTGTCCCAGTGCCGCCCTTCGGCGCTGTTTTCGTACAACGAATGCGTGCGGTAGTTGTCCAAGCGGGCGCACGATTCTATGCGAATGACCTCAGCGCCCATATCGCCAAGCAGTTTGATGGCGTGCGGTATAGCGATGAGCTGTCCCATCTCAATGATGCGTATTCCATCCAACGGCAGGCGCATATCACGCTACCCCCGACGCGCGCAGCAGGTTCAGATCCGATAGCGATAGCCCTAGTTTGCCGCACAAGATCGACTCATTGTGCTGACCCAGTTCGGGAGCGGGGGATGAGGCGCGCCACGGCGTTGCGCTCATAATGAAGGGGGCGCCCGGATAGGTGGCGTTGCCGAATGCGGGATGCTCTATGTCGGCGAAGTAGCCGCGCGCCTTGTACTGCTCGCTCGCAAGCGTTTCGGCGGGGCTGTGAACTACGCCGTAGATATGTCCGCGCCGCTTGTGCGCCTCGCGCATCAGCTCGAACTTGCGCCACTTGCTCATTCCTGCCTCAAGCGCATCTTGCAGCGCTTTGCGATTGGCGAAACGGCTTTCGGGCGTGGCGAAGCTATCGTCTTTTAGCGCGGGTTCGCCGATGAAATCCGCTACGCCATCCCAGTCAACTGCGCCGCCAAAGTGGATTGGGACGATGTAGCCGTCCGCCGTCGGCACCGGGCTGCGCGGCATATCGCCGGTGTAGGCGGGCTGGCGCTGGCGGATGCTGCCGGCGTAGGTGTAGAGCGATGTGGTGTCCCGCAGTGCCGATGTTACGCATTCTTGGATTGATATATCGATATGCTGTCCCTCGCCGTTGAATTGCTGATGGTAATGCCCAATCAGCGCGGCGGTCGCGGCGTTGGCGCCCGCCTTGAACTGCGTTTGGCGCAGTGCATGCTTGAGCGGTTCGCGCTCCGCCGATCCGAATATGTACATTAGCCCGCCCAGCGCGTAATGGACTATGTCCGCCGCCTTGTAGTCGCGGTAGGGGCCGGTTTGCCCGAAGTTGGATATGGACACCATCACGAGCGCCGGGTTTATTCGGCGCAACGCGGGATAGTCCAAGCCAAGCGATGGCAGAACGCGCGGCGCAAAATTCTCGACTACTATGTCCGCATCGGCGGCGAGCCTTTCGAGCAGCGCCTTGCCGGTGGCGGTCTTCAGGTTGAGGGTTACGCTGCGCTTGCCAGTGTTCAGATAAGCGAACAGCAGGCTCTTGTCCGGGTGCGCTTCATCGTTGAAGAACGGCGGCATGCTGCGCGCAATATCGCCTTCCGGCCGCTCGATCTTGACCACATCGGCGCCGAAATCGGCGAGTAGTTTGGCGCAGTACGGCCCCGCTACATGGTGAGTCAAGTCTAGGACGCGCACGCCCTCTAACGCTCTGTCTTGCATCTATTCCCGCGCTGTTTCCTGCCCTGAGTTCGGCTTGTCAAGTATAACACGCAGCACCGTTTCGCTGCCCGCCGTAGCGCCTTGCCGCGCGCATGCGATTGCGGCGTGCAGGTTGGCATGCGCCAGCGCCGTCGCGAGCGCGTGATGCGTCAGCGTTGGGACTGCGGTTAGGCTCAGATAGCCGGCGTTGTAGAGATGCGATAGCAGCGCGGCGGTGAATGCGTCCCCCGCGCCCACGGCGTCGGCGACGCTTACGGGGATGGCGGGACTGTGAACGCTATGCTTGAGGGTTATACCGATTGCGCCATCCGCGCCCAGCGTCAAGACGACCAGCGCGGGGCCGGCGTCCAGCCAGCGATACGCCACATCCGACGGGGGTTCGTTGGGATAAAGCCATCTCAGATCTTCGGCGCTGACCTTGACCAGCGTTGCGAACTCAAGCAGCGTCTCTATGCGGCGGCGGTATGCTGCGCGGTCGGGAAAGAGCGACGGGCGCACATTTGGGTCAAGTGATATGAAGCGGCGGCGATGTTCGCGGCGCATGAGCGTTTCATAGGCATGCGCGCTTTCGCCGAGCATCAGCGAATAGGAACCGAAGTGCAGAGCGCTCACATTGTCGGGGAATGCGCGCGGCAGATCCGCGATCGCTAGGTTTTGGTCGGCTGTGTTCACGCCGTAGAATGCGAAATCGTGCGCTTGCCCTGCGCGTGGGATGACGAATGCGAGTGTGGTGGGTTCGCCGCCGCGGGAACGCCAGCGCAGACTGACGCCGCTGTCCGTCAGATAGGCGCGTAGCAACTCGCCGAAATGATCGGTAGATAGCCTGCCTATGAACGCCGTGGGAACGCCAAGCCGCGCTAAGCCCACGGCGACGTTGCAAGGCGAGCCGCCCGGACGCGGTATGTACGCCCGCTCGCCGCTGATTTCGGACGGCGTGAAGTCGATCAGCGCTTCGCCGCAGACCGCAATCACGACCGACGCCTTTCGGCGAGTTCCGCAAGATTGGCGAACTGCTCTTTCAGCGCCGGATAGAGACGTCGATATGCGCGGTAGAGTTCGGTGTACAAAGCGGCGTTAGCGGGGTTGGGATGGACAGCGGCGCCCGGCTTGACGCACGCCTCTACCGCTTGGCGCGCGTCTGCGAATATGCCGCAACCCACCGCCGCCAGCAGCGCAGCGCCGTATGCGGGGCCGGCGTTGGGCTGCGTGGTTGCTATGGGCAAGCCGAACACGTCGGCGCAGATTTGCCGCCAAAGACTGCTGCGCGCGCCGCCCCCGATGATGCGCGCCCACTCCGGGGATGTGCCCTGTTCGCGCATAAGCTCCAGCGAATCGCGCAGCGCAAAGCAGACGCCTTCCATCACGGCGCGCGCCAAGTGGCTGCGGTTGTGCGCCGAATGCAGCCCAAAGAACACGCCGCGCGCGTTGGCGTCGTTGTGCGGCGTGCGCTCGCCGCTGAGGTAGGGCAGAAACAGCAGTCCGTCGCTGCCGGGCGGCGCCGTCGCGGCGTCTGCCGTCAGCGCCTCATACGAAACGTCGCCGCCAAGCGTATCGCGCAGCCAACGCAATGCGCTGCCCGCCGACAAGATAGTCCCCATCAGATACCACAGATCGGGCGCGCAGTGGCAGAATGTATGCAGGTTCATATCGGGCGCAACAACCGGCCGCGCGGTGGGCAACAGCAGCGTCCCCGATGTGCCTATGCTCACCTGCATAACATCAGCGCGCACAACGCCGCAGCCGATTGCGCCCGCCGCGTTGTCAGCGCCGCCGCCCACCACGGGTATGCCCGGCGGAACGCCCAGCGCATCCGCGGCGGCGCGCGATACTGCGCCCGTGATTTTGGTCGAGCCTGCCACCGGCGGCAGTATGTCTGCGTCCAATCCCAGCGCGTCAAGCGTCTGCTGAGACCAGCGGCGGCGACGCACGTCGAACAGCGCCGTTCCCGCGGCGTCGGAAGGCTCTGTGGCGTAATCGCCCGTTAGCCAAAAGCGAATGTAGTCTTTGGGTAGCAGCAGCATTCGCAGTCGGGCGTAGTTTTCGGGTTCGTTGTCCCGCAGCCAAAGAAGCTTGGGCGCAGTGAATCCCTCCAACGGCAGGTTGGCGATGCCGCGGCGAAGCCCGTCCATACCCAGCGTATCGGTGATGAAGCGGCGCTGCGGCGTGGTTCGCGTATCGTTCCATAGGATTGCGGGACGGATGACTTCGCCGCCGCGGTTTAGGAAGACTGAGCTGTGCATCTGCCCGGTCAGTCCGACGGCGGCGATATCGAGGCGTCCATGCGCGCGCTGCGCTTCGGCTATCGCTTGCCGCGCCGCGGCCGCGGCATTGCGCCGCCACATATCGGGGCGCTGTTCGGCCCAGCCGGGGCGCGGCGCCGCTATCGGCTGCTCTACTTCGGCGTCCGCCAGCAGGCTGCCGTCGGCGGCGACCACCACCGCCTTCACTGCGGTTGTCCCTACATCTATGCCCAGAACGGCTTGGCGAATGGAAGTCAATTGCGAGTCAGCGCGCAGGCTTATACGGGTTAAATCTGGCGCAGGCGCGGATCGAAGTAGTCGCGCAGCCAGTCGCCGAGGAAGTTGAGGGACACCACCACCAGCGCAATGGCTATGCCGGGAATGACCGCTATCCACCATGCGGAGTCGATGTAGTTTCTGCCGAAAGAGACCATGCTGCCCCACGCCGGCCGGGGCGGAGGAATGCCCACGCCTAGGAAGCTCAGCGTGGCTTCGGTGAGGATGATCTGTCCCGTTCCCAAGGTGGCTACCACGATGAGCGTGTTGGTAACGCCCGGCAGCAGATGCTGAAAGATTATGCGCGGCGATGACGCTCCCGCCACCCGCGCAAGCGCAACATAGTCCATCTGCTTCAGCTGCAGCACTTCGCCGCGAATTTGGCGCGCGGTAGTCCCCCAAGAGAACAGCGCGATGATTATCAGAAGCGTGGTGAAACTCGCGCCGAACACGCCCACCACCACAAGCGCGGCTAAGATGAATGGCAGGGCGTTTTGCAAGTCGACGAGGCGCATCATCATTTCGTCTATGTGTCCGCCGAAATAGCCCGAAATTGCGCCTATGAGCGCGCCCAAAGCCACGCTGAGCAGCATCGTTATCGCCGCGAAGCTGATGGACACGCGCGCGCCGTGTATTATGCGGCTGAATATGTCCCGCCCCTGATTGTCCGTCCCGAATATATGCTCCGTGGTGCCGCCAAAGCCCAGGGGCGGCTTGCTGCGCGCGCGCAGATCGCCCTTCACAGGATCGTAGGGCGAAATGATTGGCGCCGTAATCGCCGCGAATACCAGCGCGAATAGTATCAGCGCGGGGATGTACGGCCATCTGCGAAACGTGGCATAGATCCGCGATATGCGCGATGGCTGAGCGGCTTGCAGCAGCGCTTCGGTCTGTTGGAGTTCCATATCGTTGGCTCTATGTGTATCTTATGCGCGGGTCGACTATGGCGTAGAGCATATCCAAGATGAAGGCGAACACCACATACATGAACGCGAATATCAGCACCGAGCCCTGCAGTATGGGGAAATCGTTGGCATAGACGGCTTGCAGCGCGAGCCGCCCAAGTCCGGGCAGCGCGTAGATGGTTTCGGTCAGCACGGTGCCGGTGGCGAATCCCGCAAGCAGCAAGCCGCCGTATGTGAGCGGCGCTATCAGCGCGTTGCGGAAGGCGTGCTTCCATACCAGCGTGAACTTGTTCACCCCTTTGGCGCGCGCAAGCTTCACATACTCCGAGTCCATCACATCCAGCATCGCGGAGCGCGTCAGGCGCAGAAAGCCCGCCGATCCGAACCAGCCGAGTATGACGCTGGGCATTATGTAGTGCGAAAAGCCGCCCTGTCCCGCGGCGGGCAGCCATCCCAATCTGACGGAGAATATCAGGATAAGAACGATTGCCAGCCAGAACGCCGGCACCGATTGCCCAAGCACCGCCATCGTTCTGCCGAGGTAGTCCCAGCCGGTGCTTCTGTACACGCCGGACAGCACGCCCAGCGGGATGCCCAGCAGCACCGCGAACAGGAAGCCGCCGGCGGTCAACTTCAGCGTAAGCGGCAGTCTGTCCGCAACCGCCGTCAGCACCGGTATGCCGGTGTCGATAGACTCGCCCCAATCGCCAATCGCCGCATCGCGCAGCCAGTAGAGATACTGAAGCGGCAAGGGCTTGTCCAAGCCGAGCTTGCGTCCCCAAGCCTCCCATACCTCAGGTCCGACGTGTGAGAAGGCGTTCAAGTACAGAAGGCGCGGATCGCCCGACATTCGCGACAGCGCGAACACGATGACCGTGGCGAGTATGATGGTTACTAGCGAATAGCCGACCCTTCGCAGCAAAAATTGCGTCATAGTTTCTTGTAGTTCAGGATGGGTTTAGGCGGTCAGTTTCGCGGTTTCGTTCATCCCCCCAAAGCGCATTGGCGGCGTTGCGGCGGCGTTATACGCTACAAGGAAGCGGGGTTGTGATTCGCATTATTATTGGAGCGGCGGGGCGGACGCCGTCGATACAGCGCCCGCCCTAGTTATTGCTATTGCTTGAGGGTTATGGTCTCGAGGTTGTTGAACAACCCGGTGATTTCCATCTGCCAGTCTTCCACGAACTTGGGGTTAACCCAGACGGGATTGTCTGCGTGAACTACGCCGGTGGATAGCATCCAGTGGTAGAGGAACTCGCCCTCTTTGAGGTTTGCGGCTACGCGCGCTTCCTTGTCAAGCGGGTTTGCCTCCACTTCGTTGACATAGGTCATCACTTCCAGCGCCTCGAAGCCGGGGTTCCAGTCGCCCTCGCCGATTGTGGAGCCTTCGCGCGCCGCAAGCCTAGGCTGATCCATCAGCAGCAGCGGTCCGCCGCAGCCGGGCCAGGCACAACACGATGTAAGCCCGTTCCACTCCCTGTCCACCAAGCGCGGCCTGAACGCCTGATACGCCGTGCTGTCCACGGTTACATCCAAGCCGAGGTTGATCCACATCGTTGCTACGGCGTCGAACACCTCGAAGTTCACATTCGGAAGCTGCTGCACGTAGATTTGGAACGAGGGGAAGTCGTCCACCGGATAGCCCGCTTCCGCAAGCATCGCGGCTGCGCCGTCCGGGTCGTAGGGTATAACCCAGTGGTCGGGGTGTTCGGGCAGCGAACTGGAGTAGAAGTTGACATATTCGGGGAAGCCGTTGCCTAGCAGCACCTCTTCCACAATCAGATCGCGGTCTATCGCCATAGAGAGCGCATGCCGCACCAGCCGCGCCGATTCCATTCGCGCCGGATCATTGGGATCGCCGATCCACGGATGCTCGTCGTCCGGCTCGAATCCGGGCCGCGGCGTTACCGGCTGCCCGTCGCGTCCCTTGTTGTCGCCTTCGGGATACTCGAACATCCAGAAGTTGCCGCTGTAGGTGATCGCCTGCGTAGCGCCGCCCTGGTTATCGCTGTTGGCTTCCATTCCGGATTCCAGCAGATCGGGCAGGAAGCTGAACGGCACCGGGTCTATGATGTGAACGGCGTCCGTCTTGATGAGCGCCACGCGGGTGGAGTCTTCGGGTATCTCTTTGACGCTGATGCCGTCAAACGACGCCGGCGTATCCCAATAGTCCATGAACGTGCTGCCTACGAACTCGTCGTTGGCGGTCCAGCTTTCCATCTGAAACGGGCCGGTGCCGATGGGATTTTGGAACGCCCAATCGCGTCCCATATCGTCGATGGACTTCTTGCTGTACACGAAGACAAGCCCGATTATCGCGCCCTCATACTCCGAAGTGAAGCTCCTGAGCGGGAACTCGACGGTGTGGGAATCCACGACCACATGCGGATCTTGGTATTCGTGCAGGTAGCCAACATTGCCGAACACCGACTCTTCGTTCTCGACGCCGGCGTCGCCGAAGCTCCACTTGACGTCGTCGGCGGTCATTTCGCCCCAATCGTGGTGGAACTGAACGCCCTGCCGCAGGTTGACGGTTATCTTGGACAGATCCGTCGCTACATCATACGATTCTGCGAGGTGGGGATAGAACAGCAGGTCTTGCGCCTTGCGCTCGGTGAGGCTTTCCATAAGCCCGATGAGTCCGGGGATGGTGTCCCCCGTGCCGCCGGACGCTTGGCTTGGCAGTCCTTGCGCGTTGCCGAGCGTTCTCATAGCCACTTTGAGCGTGCCGCCGCCTGATGGCGCTGCTTGCGCGGCGGGCGGCGTTGTGGGCGCGGGCGCGGCGGTGGGCGCAGCGGCTGCCGGAGCGGGCGCCTGAGTCGCGGGCGCGGCGGCGGGCGCTTGGGACGCCGGCGCTTCTTCGGGCGCGGACGCGCATGCCGCCGCCAGCAAAGCGGCTATCGCTATGACACCGATTAGCATTAAAGGTTTCATTCTCATTCCCTCACCTTCCTTTCAGGGCTTAGGTTGGGCAACCTTGCTTGACTAATTCACGGCGGCATTGCCGGCGGCGTTGCTACTATGAAGCATTAAGTTTTCAATACGCATAAGGCGCTCACAGCGCGCAGGGGCTATTGAAACATCAGTTGAATAAATAGTCAATATCTAGTTTTATAATTCGCAAAACCCGTCTATGTTCGCCGTCCGTCTATGCTGCGGATACGATATAGGCTTGCCTGCGGACGCGGTTCACGATTGCGGTTCTATGACCTCCAAAACCTGATCCGCGGGCGTGTTTTGGATTATCTGCGTAACGCCGCTGGGCCAGATTATCTCGATCTTGTCAACAACGCGCGCATCGCCCAGCCCGAATTCCAGATCCACGCTGTCCATAGAGAGGTAGCTGGAGCCGGCGCGCGCTTCTTGCACTTGCACATGCGGCGCGGCTTGGCGGGCGCGCTGCGTGGAGACATAGACGCGCGCGCCGATGCCGTCGGCGTTGCTGCCTGTGCCGTCAATCGCCATTCGCCCTTTGAGGCGCAGCGTAAGCCAGTGATTGCCGCCGCCGCCGTTGAGCCACACGAACACGGGGCCCGGCACCGGCGCTGTGTAACTCGATCTGCCCTGCCGATCGAACGGACCCACGAACAGATCGCCGCTGCTGTTGGTGCCGATGAGGTCGACGAAGCCGTCGGCGTTCAAATCGCCGTGCGCCAAGCCTTTGCCGTTTTCGTGATTCATTCGGTCAATGCCGCGCACCTGCAGCCCCACCGCGGGGTTTGCGCGCACCAGCGGATCCTTTTCGATGCCCTCATAGTTCACCATCGCGATGTCGAGCAGGCGGGCGCGCACGGTGACGTCCTCGAACTCGCCGCCGCCGTGGTTGAGCATCATTCGGCCCGCGGCGGGGAAGATATGCCCGCCCGGGCCGCCGCCGCGTCCCATCGTGGAGCCAAGCCAGTAGAGATCTTGATCGCCGTCATTTTCGTAATCGAAGAAGGTTGCGCCGAAACCGAAATCGTAGGCGGCTATGCCGGTGGGGATTTGGTGGCCGGGATCGATGGTTTGAGGGTTCAGCGATATGGGCGGGAACCAAGGGCTGGGCGCAACCGCGGTGGCGTGCGCGACGTCCACGAAGCCGCCCCTGCCATCGTTGCGCAATAGGAAGTGAGAGCATGTGCCCGACGCGAACCGCCCGAAGTATTCGCATGTGCCGCGCGGCACTTCTCGCGGCGGCTGTATGAGCGTGTGAAAGCCTACATTGGGGACGAACACATCCAGGTCTATATCCCCGTCATAGTCCCCCACCGCAAAGCCCATCCAAGCGCCCGCCTTGTCGATGCCCATGCTGCGCGCCACCGGCGTGAAGCGCACGCCCGAATCGTCCGAATCGTTGCGGTATAGATGCAACCTATCGGCATCGTTTGCCACCCAAAGATCCGGATCGCGGTCGTTGTCATAGTCAAAGAACAAGACTGCGTGCGTCTGACCGGTGGGTTCGCCCACGCGGTTGCCTTGCTCGTCGGCGGTGTGCGGGTTGTATCCCTCATATGTCTTATCGGTTTGCGGATCATGGTAGATGACCGGCGTGTTGTCCGGGTAGCGCATAAGTATCTGCGGGCCTTGAACGCCCGCTTCGTGCGCCGCTTCGGTGAAGGTGAGATTGCGGTTGTTGATGTACAGCGCGTTGTAGTGTCCCGGATGATTCAGATCCTCGAAGTGGCGAAAATCCTGGTCCATAAGGTTGCCCACGAACAGATCCAGCCAGCCGTCGCCGTTCACGTCGGCGCATGCGACGCTTGCCGCGGAGCGCGCGTTCACGCTGCTGCCGAACGCCGATGCGGTGATGTCCGCGAATGTGCCGTCGCCGCGGTTCCACAGCAGCGAGTCGATATTGCCTTCCTGCGGCGAGCGAAAGCCCAATCCGTCGGCCGGATCGCCCCAAGCGCCAACATACAGATCTTGAAAGCCGTCGTTGTCTATATCGCAGGCTACCGCCCCGGTGCTGTGCGAATCCGTCAGCGCCGCGCCCGCCGCCGCGCTCACATCGCTGAATGTGAGATCGGCGTTGTTGCGATACAGCATATTCGGACTGCCCGCCTCAGCGGTGATGTAGAAGTCCAGATCGCCGTCGCGGTCGTAGTCGAATATCGCCACGCCGGGGCGGTCGTTCCACACCCCAAAGCCGTCTTGGAGCGCCGCCGCCGCTATGTTGGTGAAGGGCGCAATGCTTGATGCGTCGCGCGTCGGGGGCGTATCGGCGGGCGTAGGGTCGTCGGGCGCGCCGCCGATGACGCCGCAGCCCGCAAGCAGAGCGAGCAGCGACGGCGCCGCGAAAGCGAGTATGGTTCGTATGCGCATAGGTTGACGGGGATAATCCAAGCGGGAATTGTGAGCGTCTCAGCGCGGGATAGACTAGCGTCCCGCGCTGATGCAATAGTGGCTTATGGGCTTATCGATGTCAAGTTGAGGCGGCTGTCTAGGCTTTTCAACGCAAAGGCGCAGAGGCGCAAGGGCGCAAGATTTCGCGGCGGCAGGGCGTTTTGAAACTCGTTCTTGACTATATCGCTAAATAATGATTAGATAGCGCCAACACAAGCGGTATTATGTCAACAGCGAATTCTGCGAGGGCGAGTTGAACCGAATTGAGGAGGTCAAGATGCTAGGTTTGAAGGCATCAAAGTTGGCGTTGTGGCTGCCGGCGGTCATTGCGACGGCGCTGTTCGCCGCCGCGTGCGGCGCCGCTGAGCAACCCGCCGCCGAGCCGCAAGTGATTACCGTGGTGGAAACCGTGGTAGTCACGGAAGAAGTCGTCAAGGAAGTCGAGGTGGTCAAGGAGGTCATCAAAGAGGTTCCCATCGAGAAGGTGGTGATTGCCACGCCCACGGCTGCGGAAGAGATATTCTATGTGCGCCCGCTCGACCCGTTCCCCAAGAGCGGCGGCATATTCCGCGCCGGCGCGCACGGCCCGCCCGCGCACTTCGACTGGTACGCCTCAGGCACTATCGCCAATCACGGCGTTCAGTCCCCGATGTACGATGCGCTGCTGCGCCGCGATCCGCGCACATCGGACGTGCCGGTAATCCCAGACCTGGCGTATCGCTGGGATGTGTCCGACGATCAGCTCACCTTCACCTTCGACATACGCGAGGGCGTCAAGTTCCACGATGGAAGCGATCTCACATCCGCCGACATCAAGGCGACCTACGACAGGATAATCTTCCCGCGCGAAGGGCTTGTCAGCCTGCGTAAGGGACTTTTCCCCAACGTGTCCGAAGTCAACGCCCCCGACGACTACACAATCGAGTTCAAACTCAGCGAAGCGCGCGCGCTTGCCAATATGATGGTGGCGTTCTCTACGGAATGGAACCTCATAAGCAAGAAAGAGACGCTTGAGCAGTACGACGGCAACCTGCGCGAAGTGGACGACCATCCCGGCACGGGCCCGTTTAAGTATGTTGAGCGCAACGACGACCATTGGGTAATGGAAAAGAATGTGGACTACTGGAGCCCGGACGCGCCGTACATAGACGGCATCGAGCATATCTGGCTCAAGGCGTGGACGCCCGAAAACACGGCGGCGCTGCTGGGCGGCCAGACCGACTGGGCTATGTGGCTCGCGCCCAAAGACGGCAAGGACATCGGCAATCGGCAGGGGTTGAACAGCATCCGCCAGCATCTGCTCATATGGCACGGCGTCCCGCTCAACAACCTGCGAAAGCCGTTTGATGATAAGCGCGTGCGGCAGGCGGTCGCGCTGGTGCTTGACCAGCAGGCGCTGCTTGACACCACCGCCGACGTCAAGGCAACCCTGTTCGGCGGCGGCTGGTTCACCGACGGCACGCCCTACGGACTGCCGCTAGAGGAACTGAAGCAGAAGAAGTACTTCCGCCATCCCACGCCTGAGGACATCGCGGAAGCGCAGGCGCTGCTGGTGGAAGCGGGCTACCCCGACGGGCAGGGCATACCCACGCTCGACCTTGTAACGCGCGAGACGATAAATCAGCGCATCCGCGCGCCCGCCATCCAAGCGATGCTCAAAGAGAACCTGAACATCGACACCGAAATCCGCGTGGTCGACGTATCGGCGCACGGCGAAGAGATCAAGGCGGGCAACTACGATATATCCGTCGAGGGCGGCGCTTGGGCGTTCATTCCCGACCCCGCCTTCTACATCAAAGAGCTCTTCGGGCGCTGCGGCGACAGGCTTTGCGACAACAACACCGCCTTCTACGACAACCCTGCGCTGGACGAGATGATAAGGGCGATGGAGCTGGAACTCGATCAAGCCAAGAAGATCGAGATGTCCAGGGAGTTGTCCGACTTCCTAGACCAAGAGATGCCGTGGGTGCCGCTGGACACCACCGAAATCACATACTGGGGCTACTGGGACCATGTGAAGGGACTGATGCCCGCCAACAGCGACTTCTACGCCAACTACGAACTCCACAAGTGGGACTACGTCTGGTTGGACAGATAGGCGCATCGGCGTAGCGCGGCGGCACAAGCGTCAGCGTTAGCGCCGCCTAATCGCCTTAATCGCCAAGAACGCACACGAACACAAGCGAAACTAATCACAGTGGGAGGCGCAGCGTCGCCGGCAGCGTCGGCGTTGCGTCCCCATTCGGGGGAGTGGACGATTGCGAACCTACATCTTGAAACGCTTGCTGTATGCAATCCCCACCATATTCGGCATTACCGTTCTCATATTCGCCATTATGCGCATCCTGCCGGGCGATCCGCTGGGGGCGTACTACGGCATAGAGACGATAATCAACTGGACGCCCGAACAGAAGGCGGAGATACTGCGCGACCTCGGACTCGACAAGCCCATCGTGGTGCAGTACGCGCTATGGATGCGCGATATTGCGTCCGGCCGGCTGGGCGAATCCTTCTTTCGCGGCGATCCGATAATCGAGATACTGGTTCAGCGCGGCCCCATCAGCGCCGAAATCGGGCTCATATCCGTGGCAATATCCTGGCTCATAGGCTTGCCCGTGGGCATCATAAGCGCCGTGCGCCCCAACTCCGTTTGGGATATGTTCTCCAGCTTCTTCACCGTGCTGTTCCTGGCAATTCCCGGCTTCTGGCTGGGCTTGCTTATGGTAGTGGCGATGATTACCTGGTTTCAGTACAAAGCGCCGATCGTGTCCGTGCAGCTCTGGGAGGATCCGTGGAAGAACATTCAGATAATCGCAGGCCCCGCCGTTGTGCTGGGGCTTGGGCAGGCGGCGTTCATCGCGCGAATGGCGCGCTCATCGCTGTTCGAGGTGCTGCGCGAGGACTATGTGCGGACGTCGCGCGCCAAGGGCTTGGTGGAGCGGCTAGTGATGGCGCGCCACGCCCTGCCCAACGCGCTACTGCCCGTGCTGACGCTCAGCGGCGTGCTGCTCGGCTTCGTGATAGGCGGCTCCGTCGCCGTGGAGCAGGCGTTCACCGTGCCCGGGCTCGGCAAGGCGCTTGTGGTGGCGGCGATTGACCGCGATTTCAATGTTGTGCAGAACATCGTGCTGCTCTACGCCGTCATATTCGTGCTGGTCAACCTGTTCATCGATCTGCTGTACGGATGGCTCGACCCCAGAATACGCCTGAATTAGAACCCCGGCCGTTAGGTCGGACGAAAGCGCCCGCGCTCGATGCTCGATGCAAGACGGCGGCGGCGCTAAGCGAGTGTGCCGATGGAATCAGTGGCCGTGCGCGAAAGCGTGAACGCTAACAGAAATAAGTACGTCGACGCCGTTCGAATGTTCATCAAGCGCAGCCCGTTTGCGGCCGTGTGGGGCGTCATCGGTCTTGCGCTCATCCTGCTTGCGGTCGGCGCCCCCGTGGTGGCCGCCAAAGATCCGCTCAAGACCGACTTCACGCGCATGAGCGTCCCCCCCGATTCGCAAAGCCTGTTCGGCACGGACCAAATCGGCAGAGATCTGCTCAGTCGGATATTCTACGGCGCGCGAATATCGCTGTTCGTGGCGCTGGCGTCCGTGCTGCTGGGCACCACCATCGGCGGCGTGTGGGGGCTTGTGAGCGGCTACTTGGGCGGCATGACCGATATGATAAGCCAGCGCTTCGTTGAGATAATAATGGCGCTGCCCGGTCTGATAC
The DNA here is from genome assembly GCA_965204605.1 of Dehalococcoidia bacterium. Lineage (GTDB taxonomy): Bacteria > Chloroflexota > Dehalococcoidia > Lucifugimonadales > JADFKI01 > Bin90. Next base: position 1,278,057 of record OZ241999.1, on the reverse strand, counting down.
TGGCGTTTGCGCTGGTGCTGGTGATGGGCGCAGGGATGTGGACGATAATCGTGGCGATTGCGGTAACGCGCGTGCCGTTTGGCGCAAGGGTGATACGCTCCGTGGCGCTGTCCATCAAGCAGACCGCCTATGTTGAGGCGGCGCGCGGCATCGGCGCGTCCCAAATGCGGATTATGACGCGGCACATAGCGCCGCAGTGCATAGCGCCCTTCCTAATCCTGTTCACCGTGCATCTGGGAACGGTGATAGTCATAGAGGCTTCGCTGAGCTTCTTGGGGCTTGGCGTAAGCCCGCCCACGCCCACTTGGGGCGGCATGCTGGGCGAAGCGTCGGCGCTGCTATACCCGTTCTGGTGGCATGTGTTCTTCCCCGGCCTGTTCATAACCGTCACGGTGCTTGCGTTCAACCTGTTCGGCGACGGACTGCGCGACGCGCTCGACCCGCGGCTGCGCGGCACGCTGTAGCGGCCGTGAGATAGCCCCATGCCGCGCGCAGACGCTTATCGCAATTGCCGCAGCGCATACACATAGCGCGCAAGCCTAACGCGCGCAAACGCCGATTAGCGCCGAAAGTGCGGGATGACCTGTTCGCCCAAGACTCGAAGCGTCTGCGCCGCCGGCTCCGGTTCGTCCATAGCGCAGCGGAACAGCACATGCGTTACGCCCATTCGCTCAAACCGCTCAAGCGTGGTTATGCACTCCTCCGGCCCGCCCACTATCAGCGATTCGCGCATCTCCCATTCGCCAAAGCCGCGATAGCCCTCTCTAAACAGCCGATCCGCCTCTTTGCGCGCCGCCGCCTCGCTGTCGGACAGATGCAGATCGCGGCGCAGTATCACCTCGCTCACATCATCGCTGCGTCCAAGCCTGTCCAGCGCCGCGCGGTAGAACGCCAGCCGCTCTTCCACATACGGCGGTATCCAGCTCGGGTTGATTACCCATGCGTCCGCGATGCGGGCGGTGCGGCGTATGGCGGGATCGGCGTTTGCGCCTATCCACATCGGCAGCGGCCCGTTTATCGGCTTGGGGTTGATGGACACGCCGTCGAAGGCGTAGTGCTTGCCCGCATAGGTTGCGTCATCCTGCGACCACAGCAGGCGCATTATCTCGAATGTTTCCACGAAACGCGATACTCTAACGCGCTGCGAAGTCTGAAACGCCGCATGCGCCTCCGGCTGGTGTCCGAGCGCGCATATCACCGTAGTTCGGCCGCCGCTAATCACATCCAGCGTAGCCAGTTGTTCAGCAAGCAGAATGGGGTTGTAGAACGGCAGCAGAAACAACGGAATGAGGCGCATATCGCCGCTGTGCGCCGACAGATGCGACATCGTGGGCAGCGCTTGGAAGTAGTGGTTCGGCGTTACATGGTGATCGCCCAGCGACAGCGAAGCGAACCCAAGCTCCGCCATAGACTTGACCTGCGCGATAAGCCCGTCCATCAGCGCCTTGGCGTCAAGGCTGCGCGGATATGCGGTAGTCAACGACATTCCGATTTGCATTGAGATGCGCTCCTGAGATTGAAATTAGGCTTTGCTTTGCCCGCAAAACCTGTCGATCTTGCCCATATAATAAATATACCATACCCTTGCGCCGCATATATCAAACCCCAAACGCCCGCCAAATCGCGCGCAATCGCATCTAATCGCCAATCACTTCCCCCTAAATAGGGAAGGCTAGGATGGGGAAACGTCCCGTAGCGCCGATAAGATGCGATTATGCCAACCCTATCAAACTTGAACGGATTGGGTATAATCGGGTTAGATACGCTGATACGGATTGCGCCAAGCGATTGCGGCGGATGTGAGAATGACTACCGTTACAACGGACACCGAGATACTGCAGCGCGCGCTGCGGGAACGCTTGCCGCCGTATGCGGTTGTGCTGTACAACGACGACCACCACACGATGGAGTTCGTGGTGGAGGCGCTGCTAGAGTGCGTGCCAAGCCTTGTTGTAGAGGAAGCGATGGGCATCATGCTGGAGGCGCACAACACCGGCAGCGCCGTGGTGATAGTGTGCGGGCTAGAGGAAGCCGAACTCTATTATGACCGCATCCAGGCATATGGGTTGGCGGCGGAAATCCGAAAGGCGTAGCCGTCCCCCTTATATCTCTATATCTCTACATCGTTGCTTTCCCTTTGCGCCCCTGCGCCTTTGCGTTAAATGCCCCGCACTAACAAGCAACCCTGTATGTATGCGTTTCGCGCAAGCCGGTTACCACGCCGATGTAGCCGCTCAGCGCATCGTCCAGCGCGCCGTCGCCGGTGTCGACGCGCAGCGGCTTGCCGCCCAGCGCCAGTAGCTTGCGCCGCGTCGCCGCCACGATGAGATTGCGCGCGCCCACCCGCCGTATCAGCCGCGCGCTCAGTTGCTGATTGCCGCGCCCGAATATGTACCCCTGCCCGCCGATGACGCCCACCACGATTTTCGCGGGGATGTCTTGCGTCAATCGCAGCAGTTCGGCTTCGTTTGCGTCCGCCGCCGCAAGCCGCCCGTTCAGCGCCACATCCACGCCCAGCAGCGTCTTGTCCATTCCCAGCGCGTCCGCTATCGCGCGCGTAGTTGTGCCGGGCCCGATGATGTACAGCGTATCGGCTTGCATATCGCCGACTATCTGCGCCGCAATGGATTGCATTGCGTCATGCTCGTCGTCTGCGCCGCCCGCCTTGGTGGACTGAACGGCGTCCCCGTCCTGCGGTACGATTAGGTAGCCGTACAGCGCTGCCGATACTGCGCCTTGACGGAATGCGTCTTCGTCGATGTCCATTACCTCGCGCTCTGCCGTACTGCGCGCTTCGCCATTGATGAAACGCAACGTCGTTTCACCCGCGCGGCGCGGCGTGAGCGCGAACACGGCGGAGTGCATCTTGACGCCGGCGGGTATGCCAAGCGCGGGGATGGGCTGCGCCGCCGCCGTCATAGCCTTGCAGACATCGCGCGCCGTGCCGTCCCCCCCGGCGAACAGCAGCAGGTCAACGCCCAAGCGCGCCATTTCGCGGACTGCGCGGCAGGTGTGTTCGGCGGCGGTGGCGCTTGCGTCCGATGCGCCGACGTCCACAACCCACGGCTCGAAGCCGGCCGCGCGCGCCGCGTCAGCGCCCATTGCGCCCGGCGCCGCTACGATATGCGCCGTCGGCATTGCGGCCGCGATAACCGGCAGCGCATCGCCCGCGCGCCGCTGAGCCGCCGGCAATGCGCCAAGCGCCCGCGCGCGCATTAGCGCGTCAGCGCCGTCGGTGCCTTTCAGTCCCACGCTGCCGCCCATTCCCGCAATCGGATTTATGACCAGCCCTAGTTTGAACATAAGCGCCTGTTTGAAGCCCCCCTAATTCAAACACTTGACGATATGAAACCCATTCTAGCGCAATTCCCATCGGATTGCCCTCACGCCGCTTAACCTGCCCTTGCGCCTTTGCGCCTCTGCGTTTAGAGTATCCCTCAAACTGCGTATCTCTTATGCGTATCTCGTATATCCTTTAGAGGAAAAGCCCAATGCCCATTCGCGCATTCGCCATATTCGCGCTGATGATAGCCGTTCTGCTGACGGCGGCGTCCGCGGCATACGCATTCGACCGCGCGCAGGGCGGCGATGCTACGGATCAGCGCAATCAGAGCGGCGCTCCCACGCCCACGCCTCAAGCGCTAGTTGTGGGCGAAGGCGCGGCGGCGCACGGGGCGCCCGCTTGGAACGCCGCCGGCTTTCGCGGGCAATCCGTCAAGGTGGGCATCATCGACTTCGGCGGCAGCGGCTTCAGCAACTACGCCGAGCTTATGGACAGCGAACTGCCGTCAACCGTGAAGGCGCGCTGCTACATTGACGGCGACGAGGGCGCTTACACATCCGATCTCGCGGACTGCGCCACCGGCAGCGGTACGCACGGAACGCGCATGACCGAAGCCATCGCCGACATAGCGCCCGAAATCGTACCCTATGTGGCGCGCCCATACCTGCCCAGCGAACTGCTCGACACCGTCCGTTGGATGGTTGCCGAAGATGTGGATGTCATCGTATATCCAATATCGTGGATATGGGACGGCCCGGGCGACGGCTCTTCGCCTGCCGATACAAGTCCGCTCAAGGCGGTGGATTTGGCGGTAGCCGGCGGCGCTTTGTGGGTTAACAGCGTGGGCAATTGGGCGCAAGATACCTGGTTCGGCGCATTCACCGATGCAGACGCGGACAGACGCCACGAATTCGCGCCTGCCGTCGAATGCAACACGTTGCTCAAAACCGAAGCGGGCAGAACTATCATAGCGCAACTGCGTTGGAACGACGCTTGGGGCGGCGCATCCATCGACCTCGATCTGCGCATCTACGAAACTCGCGACGGCGAACTCATAGAACGCGCAATCGCCGACGAGTCGCAGAGCGGCGAGCCCGAACACAACCCCTATGAGATACTGCGCTACACGCCCGAAGACGATGCCGAACTCTGTTTAGCCGTTCACCAAAAGAGCGGCGCGGCGCCCGAATGGCTGCAGCTTATGACGCTGCGCCACGAACAGCCGCGCCACTACACGCTGAGCGGCAGCATCCGCACGCCCGGCGAAAGCGCCAACCCCGGCATGCTGACCGTAGGCGCGGCGCTCTGGCAGACGCCCAATGAAATCGATCCCACTAGCGGGCGCGGCCCAACCCCGGACGGGCGCGTCAAGCCCGACTTGGTGGGCGTTCACGGCGCGAATTCGGCAACCGCCGGCCCATGGTTCGGCACCGGACAGGCGGCGGCGCACGTCGCCGGCATCGCTGCGTTGGCACGCCAGCGCTTCCCCGATTACACGCCGCGCCAAGTCGCCGAATACCTCAAAGCGCACGCCCAACCGCGCGGCGACGCCGTCCCCAACAACACCTGGGGCTACGGCTTGGCGCAGCTCCCGCCGATCGACGACGCTCAGTCCACTCCGATCGCCGACGCGTCAGCGCATCCGCCGTCCACCGGCGACGCATCCGTCCCCGCGCTTGCGCTTATCGCGACGGCGGCCGGCATTGCGCTCATAGCGGGCGGCGCGGCATTGGCGGCGCGCTCATCACGCCGTCAATTGGGTTAAACAGGGTCGATTTGATACATACACGGCGGCGTGATGCCTGCGAATGGCGGCGCGGCGTAGATATGCGAACCTTTGGATACACGGGGATGCACGGAGAAGGCGCTATGAACTACTACCCTTTGACGAAAAGCCAATTGGAATGGAAAGAGCGCGTTGCCGAAGTAGCCGACCGCGTGATTGCGCCGCGCGCCGCCGAGTGCGACCGCAAGGCGCAGTTTCCCAAAGAGTCCCTAGCCGCGCTGGGCGATATGGGCTTGTGGGCGCTGCGCGTGGACAAGCAACACGGCGGGCTTGGCGGCGATATGGTCACCACCTGCCTCATCGTTGAAGAGATTTCCAAGCGCTGCCCGTCAACCGCGATGTGCTACAAGATGCACCTAGAGTCCGTGGAAGCGGTCAGCCGCATACCCACCGCGCTGCAGCTGGAGCGCTTCGTGGAGCCGCTTGCGCGCGGCGAAGTGTTCGCGGCGGCGGCCGGCGGCGAATCGCGCGGGCAATCCGGCGCTGACTGGCGTCCCGTATCCGCGCCCGATACGCCGCTGCCCAGCGTCGAGGGCGGCCTGCTGCTGGACAATGTCCGAAAATCCTATGTTACATCCGCCGGCCACGCCTCGCACTATGTAATGTTCTGCCGCGTCGAAGGCGGCCGAATGGACGGCCCCCCGGATCTGCTTATGATTGAAGCGGACAAGGTGGACTGGCAGACGCTCGGCGAGTGGGACGGGCTTGGCATGCGCGGCAACTGCAGCGCGCCTATGCTGTTCAACGGCGTTGTGCCTGAGGAAAACCTGCTTGGCATCGAACTCGAGGGCGAAAAAGAGCCGGTGATGCAGAAGTATATGATGCCGGTGCTAATCCTGACCTACGGCGCGGCGTATCTAGGCATAGCGTCGGGCGCATTCGAGTTGGCGGGCGTAGAGGGCAGCCGTCGGTTTGCAAGCGGCGCGCGGCGGTTGGACAATCCCATCAACAAGCGGCGCATCGCAGAGATGAGCGTGCAGATAGAGGCGGCGCGCGCCTTTCTGCATACAACCGCGGCTATGGCGGACGCCGGCAGAGCGCAATCGCTGCTGCCGTACATTCAAGCGAAAGTGGTCTGCTCCGAATTGGCGGTGCGCGTTACGCAGGACTTGATGACGATGTTCGGCGGCACGGCGTTTGCGCGGCAGCTGCCGTTCGAGCGCTACTTCCGCGACGCGCGCGCCGGCGTGGTGATGGGCTTGGCGAACGATCAGGCATACGAAACTATCGCCGATCTGCTATTCCCCGAAGAGAACGCCCAATAGCCGCCACGGACTTGCGGACTGAGTGGCAATTAAACGCGCTACCTACTAGTGCCTATCCCGTTAGCCCACTTTGGTCAGCACAAAGCCCTTTTCACCCGTAACTCGCAGGGCGTTGGGGCGCGCAATCACCACGCCCGCCAGCGAGTCGTCGAGCAGACTGCTGTTGAATTTCCACGTCACCTGCACCGTCTCTTTGGGCAGCCCGGTGGTGTAAAACACCACTTCGTTGTACTTCAGCCGATTGGCTACCGTGAGTCCCTCCGCCTGCCAATCGGCGCTGCCCTCAATCGGCTCGTCGAAGCGTATGCTCACCGACGGCGCCGCCGCATCCAGCGACAGCGACACGCCGCGCTCTTCCTGCTCGCCGGGCAGCGTCATCACTCCCCGATATTCCTGAACTTGTTCACTGCTCATATCTACCTATCGCATCCCCTTCTTGAAAACTCAATAGGATTGTATCAGACGCAATGCGTTTGTGTCATTTGCATCATTATACGACCCTTTGTGACGTTCTTGCGCCTCTGCGTCTTTGCGTTAAAATCCCCGCCGTCTCAATTGCCCCGCCATCCCACTAGACCGCTAACGCATTTCTGATATAATCCCCGAAAATCGGAGGGCAGGCGGGCAAGCGCGCTCTAGACTTAAACTAAACTTTCGCGAAAGGGAGGCTACGATGACTTTGCGATCTGAGCTCAACAAGGATTCGCTGCTGTGGATGTATGAGACGATGGTAACGATACGCCGCTTTGAGGAGCAGTCGCGGCGGGAGGCGGACGCCGGCAAGCTTCGCGGCATGCACTCGTCCATCGGGCAAGAGGCGGTGCCGACCGGCATATGCGCCCATCTGCGGGACGACGACTATGTGCTGGGGACGCACCGCAGCCACCATCACTGCATCGCCAAGGGCGTCGATCTCAAAGAGATGATGGCGGAGCTTTTGGGCAAGTCCACCGGCACGAACAAAGGCAAGGGCGGCACGATGCACATAGCGGACATCAACAAGGGCATGCTGGGCGCAAACGGCGTGGTGGGATCCAACATCCCGGTCGCCACGGGCGTGGCGCTGAGCGCCAAGGTGCGCGGCAGCGATCAGGTGAGCGTGGTGTTCTTCGGCGACGGCGCATCCAGCCAAGGCAGCCTGCACGAGGCAATGAACATCGCCAGCATATGGAAGCTGCCGGTGCTGTTCGTGTGCGAAAACAACCGCTACGCCGAGTCCACGCCGTTCGAGTACGCCGTGGCGGGCGGCTCGGTGGCGAACCGCGCGGCGGGCTACGATATGCCCGGCGTGCTGGTGGACGGCCAATCGGCGCTGGATATGTTCGAGGTGGGACGAGAGGCGGTGGCGCGCGCAAGGGCGGGCGAAGGGCCGACGCTCATAGAGGCGCAGACATACCGCTATCAGGGACACTTCGGCGCGGACGATCCGCTAGGCTACCGCACTCAGGAAGAAGAGGACTACTACGAAGCGCGCGACTGCATCGCATCGCTGCGGGCGCACATCACGGACGGCGGCTACGCCACTGAAGGGGATATGGAGGCGCTGGAAGCGCGCGCGCTGCAGGCGGTAGCCGCCGCCACCGCATTCGCCGACGAAAGCCCCTTCCCGGATGCGGCTGAGCTTACCACGGATGTGTATGTGAGCTACTAGGCGCAGTAATCGCCGATTGCATTCGGAGGCAACGCTTAGGCGTTTAACCGCTTAGCAAGGGGGATAGGCAAAACTGCTTAGCCTTGCGCGTTGGCGGTAGGGAAGAGACGGCGTGATTACGCTCAACACAAAGTACAAAACCGAAGCGTGGGACTTCCGCAATGCAGACACCAAGCAGTACACCCATTGCTTTCACAACTACCCTGCGATGATGATACCGCAGGTTGCGCGGCGGCTTTTGGCGAGCTACGGAACGCCGGGCGGGTGGCTGCTGGATCCGTACTGCGGCACGGGGACTTCGCTTGTGGAAGCGTCGCTGTTCGGGATGAACGCCGTGGGGTGCGACATCAACCCGCTTGCGCGGCTGATAGCGCGCGCCAAGACTACGCTGCTGCGATTGGACGCGCTCGACGAACAGGCGGCGCTTCTGCGGGACGCGCTGTTCCGCTACGGCGCCGACGGACTGCCAACGGACGCCGCTACGCCGTATGTGCTGAACAAAGACTACTGGTTCTCCGACGAGGTTTCGCGCTGGCTTGCGGTTATGCGCCGCGAGATTGCCGCTGTGCGGGATAGCGCGGTTCGCAGCTTCTTTTGGGTTGCGTTCTCTGAGACGGTCAGAGATTGTTCGTACACCAAGAACGGCGAGTTTAAGCTTGTGCGGATGCCTGCCGACAAGATGGCGCGCTTCAAGCCGGATGCGGTGTCCATATTCCTGCTGAAGCTCGCCAGAAATCGGGCGGGCTTGGCGGACTACATTGAGCGCCGCCAAGATGTGGATGCGCTTGTGTCCTGCGCCAATACCGCGAACGGCGAATGCCCGCCGCATACGCGCAAGTTCGACCTTGTGATAACCTCGCCGCCGTACGGCGATTCAGCCACAACCGTGGCATACGGGCAGTTTTCGCGGCTTTCGGCGCAGTGGATTGGACTGCCCGCCGAAAAGGTCGACCGCCTGTCTATGGGCGGCGTGGTGAACGGCGGCGCGCTGCAAGACTGCCCCGCAACCGACGCAATCGGACAAATACGCGCGATTGACGATAAGCGGGCGCGGCAGGTTGAGGCGTTCTACATAGACCTTGAGCGCAGCGTCCGAACCGTGGCGGAGGCGATGTCCGACGGCGCGGCGGTGTGCTATGTTGTGGGCAACCGCACGGTGAAGGGCGTAACGCTGCCCACCGACGAGTTCGTGGCGCGCGCCTTTGAGCGGCAAGGCTTTCGGCATACCGAAACGATAGTGAGAAACATACCCAACAAGCGAATGCCCGCGCGCAACAGCCCGTCCAATGTGGCGGGCAGAACCGCCGCCACGATGCGCGAAGAGTGCGTGGTGGTGTGCCAGCGCGCGGCATAACATCATCAGATAGGAGCGGGACGATGACAACGCAAGCCACACGGCAAATCTCATACATACAAGCGGTGAACGAAGCGCTGCGGCAGGAGCTTGAGCGCGATCCGGCGGTAATCATAATGGGCGAAGACATCGCCGGCGGCGGCGAGCGCGAGCAGTTCCAAGACGCTTGGGGCGGCCCTATGCGCCTGACGAAGGGACTGATTGGCGACTTCGGGCCGACGCGTATCCGCGATACGCCCATAGCGGAATCGGGCTTCGTGGGCGCAGGCGTGGGCGCGGCGGCGACGGGACTGCGGCCGGTGGTCGACCTGATGTATGTGGGCTTCCTCGGCGTGTGCGGCGACCAGATATTGAACAACGCCGCCAAGATTCACTACATGTTCGGCGGCAAAGTCAAAGTGCCGCTGACCATTATGACGGGCATCGGCGCCGGCACCAATTCGGCGGCGCAGCACTCCGAAACCGTCTATTCGGTGTTCACGCACTATCCGGGGCTGAAGGTGGTTGCGCCCTCCAATCCCTACAACGCCAAGGGGCTGTTCGCCGCCGCCATACGGGACGACGACCCCGTTATCGTGTGCAACAACCGCCAGCTTATGGGCATACGCTTTGACGTTGATGTGCCGCAGGAATCCTACACCGTGCCGCTGGGCAAGGCGGATGTAGCGCGCGAAGGGGCGGACGTCACGCTGCTGGGCATAAGCTACATGACGCAGATCTGCCTGCAAGCCGCCGACGACCTGGCAGCGCAGGGCTACTCCGCCGAAGTGGTGGATCTGCTGTCCCTGTCCCCGATGGACGATGAGGCGATACTGGAGTCTGTTCGCAAGACGCGGCGCATCGTCATAGTGGACGAAGACTATCCGCGCTGCAGCATGGCGGCGGACATTGCGGCGCTGGTGGCGGAAGAGGCGTTTGACTACCTCGATGCGCCGCCCAAGCGCGTTACGCCGCCGCACACATCCGTGCCGTACAGCCGCCCTCTGGAGGCGCTGTTCGTCCCCACGAAAGAGCAGGTGGTAGCGGCGGCGCTAGAGACGCTGGAGTAGCCGTCAGCGGACGATGGTTTGCTCTTTGCCTATTCGCTTGATATTGGCAAAGAGCAAACGGACAACTGAACAAAGTTAGCCGTCAGCAATCGGCGATTAGCGGTCTGGCGGGAAAGCGCATAGCAGCAGGGAGTTACGGAAGATGGCTGTCCAAATCGTGATGCCGCGCCTGGGCGATTTTATGACGGAAGGGATAGTGGCTAAGTGGACGAAATCGCAGGGCGATGCAGTGGCTCAGGGCGATATGCTCGCCGAAATCGAGTCGGAGAAGCTGAACTACGAATTGGAAGCCACCTCCGACGGCGTGTTCCATCCGGCCGTGGAAGAGGGCGCAACCGTGCCGGTGGACGGCGTAATCGGCTATCTGCTGGCAGCGGGCGAAGCGCCGCCATCGCCGCCCGAACCCGCCGCCGCCTCTGCCGCGCCCGCGGCTCCGTCAGCGTCTCAGCGTCGCCGCCCGGCTGCGCCCGCCGCGCGTCGCGGCGGCGATATGGTGCCCTCTACGCCCGGAGCGCGCCGCCTCGCCGCAAGCCTTGGCGTAGATATATCGCAGGTTGCGCCCACCGGGCCGCGCGGCCGCGTGGTCGACGCCGATGTGCGCGCCTATCACGCAGCGCAGCAGACGGCGCAATCCCCGCAGACGCCGCCCGGCCTGCCCACGCCATCGCGCATAGAGCCGCTGCGCGGGATGCGGCGCAGCATCGCCCAGAACATGCGCGACAGCCTCAGCGGCACCGCGCAGCTTTCGTACTTCCTGGATGTGGACGTTACGGAAGCGCAGCGATTGCGCCGTGAAGCAAGCCGCGCCGGCGACGCCAACATCACGATGGCGAGCGCGCTAATCAAGGCGTGCGCCGGCGCGCTGGAGCGCGTTCCCGCGCTCAACTCCGTGCTAGTGGACGGCAATGTGATGTACTTCGACGAAGTGAACATGGGCGTTGCGGTGGCGCTGGACGATGGGCTAATCGTGCCGGTTCTTAAGGGCGTGCAGGATTTGAGCGTATCGCAGATTGCGGCGGGCGTTCAAGGGCTTTCGGAGCGGGCGCGCGCCGGCAGGCTTTCCGCGTCGGACATAAGCGGCGGCACATTCACCATCAGCGTGCTGGGCGTGGTGGACGGCTTCACGCCGATACTGAATCCGCCGCAGAACGCGCTGCTGGGCGTGGGACGCAGCGCGCAAAAGCCAGTTGTGCGCGGCGGCGAGATAGTAGCGCGCGAGATGATGACGCTCAGCCTCACCGGCGATCATCAGGTCATAGACGGCGCAATCGCCGCAAGCTTCTTCCGCCGCCTGCAGCAGCTCATAGAACGCCCTGCGGCGCTGTTCAGATAGGGGCGCCGCAAATATGAACGGACGCGAATTCATCAGGCGGACGAGACGTTATGCTAGGCGTACACGGCAAGACTTCCATATTGATACGCGGCATGGCAAAGGAAGTCACGTTACGCTTAGTCTAGGCAACCGCGAAACCACCGTCCCATATCACGAAATCGGAATAGGATTGCTAAATTCTATGCTGAGAGACCTGAATATCAACAGAAGGGAGTTCTAATAGATGCAATATGCGTATCCGTGTGTCCTAAATCCTGAGGAAGGCGGCGGGTTCTACGTAGTCTTCCCCGATGTTCGCGGGGCGTTGACCTGCGGCGCTGACACGGCTGAAGCGTTGGAGATGGCAGAGGACGCTCTGGTGGCTATCCTTGCCGTGCATGTGCATAAGCATATGCCGCTTCCGATCCCAAGCCCCGTTTCCAATGGACAATACCTGGTGGCAGTTCCGCCGATCCCCGCCGCCAAGCTCGCGCTCTACACCGCTATGCGCGCGCAGGGACTCGACGAAGCGGCGCTTGGCGAGCGGCTTGGCATAGACGTCGACGCCGTCCGCAAGCTCATAGATCCGGACAGATACACCCACATCACTCGCATTATGGAAGCGCTGCGCGTCGTGGGACGCAGCCTAATAATCGAAGACATTGGCATTGACGCCGGCGAAGCGGCGGCGCAGTATGAGCGCAAGGCAGAGCAAGCAGAGCGCGAACCTGAACGGGTAGCGGCGTTGGTCGGGTAGTGCTGCGGCAAGTATGAACGGACGCGAATTCGTCAGGCGCGCAAGGCGCTATGCTAGGCGGACGGGACAAGACTTTCGCTTCAACTCTAGCCGAGGCAAAGGCAGCCACGGGGCACTCTACATAGGCGGGCGGCGCACGATAGTTAAGCATGGTGAGATTTCCAAAGGTATGTTGAGCGCGATGCTCAGACAACTGGATATAGACAGCAGGGAGTTCTGACATATGCAGTATGCGTATCCGTGCAGCCTTGTCCTGGACTATGAGGAAGGCGAAGGCTTTGTGGTTGCATTCTCGGATGTGCCTGAAGCGATAACCGGCGCAAAGAGCGCCGCAGAATCGCTAATCCTCGCCGAAGACGCATTGATTGCGGCGCTCTCAATGTATGTTCAGGGCGGCGAAGACATTCCTACTCCAAGCCCCGCCGCCGATGGACACTATCTAGTGGCAGTTCCGCCAATCCCCGCCGCCAAGCTTGCGCTCTACACCGCTATGCGCGCGCAGGGCATCGACGAAGCGGCGCTTGGCGAGCGGCTTGGCATAGACGTCGACGCCGTCCGCAAGCTCATAAACCCGGACAGATACACCCACATCACCCGCATTATGGAAGCGCTGCGCGTCGTGGGGCGCAGTCTGATAATCGAAGATGTTGACATTGACGCCGGCAGCGCGGCGGCGCAGTCTGAGCGCAAGGCAGAGCAAGCAGAGCGCGAACCTGAGCGCGCGGCGGCGTTGGTTGGGTAGCGCTGCCTCTTACGCCAAACGAACCGCGCGGAATTCCGAAAGGCAGGGGCTAGATGCGTAACCGACTTATTTTCGTCCGCAACACATACGCGCCCGAACTGATAGAGATGTTCCTGGTGGCGAGCGCCGCATCCGTGCTGGGTATTCGCGGGTTTCTGGCGGCGGCGGGCTATCCGCAAATCGGCGGCGGCGGACTGCACATCGCGCATATGCTTTGGGGCGGGCTGTTTATGCTGCTTGCGCTGCTGCTGCTGTTCTCCAGCCTTGGGCAGATTTCGCTGCGCCTTTCGGCGATACTGGGCGGCATCGGCTTCGGCACATTCATAGACGAACTCGGCAAGTTCATCACCAGCGACCACAACTACTTCTTTTCGCCCACCATAGGGCTGATATACATCATATTCATCGCCATATTCCTGGTGATGCGCGTACTTGTGCGGCGGCGGGCGGTCAGCCACAACGCGGCGCTGGCGAATGCGCTCAACCGCTTGGAACTCATAGGAAGCCGCCCAATCGGCCGCTCCAAACGCAACGAAATCCTAGCGCTGCTCCGAAACGCCCACGCCGACGACCCGCTGGCGCGGACGCTGCGCGAATACATCGACTCCGCCGACGCATCCCATTCGGACGACCCCGGCATCTACATGCGCTCGCGCGAAAGGCTGCTAAGAGCCTACGAGCGGATCGCGCTCAACCGCTACTTTATTGGCGGGATAGTGGCGCTGCTGATAGCGCTGTCCGTCGCGCAGATAAGCCAGTTCATGTTCACGCTGTTGCAGCAACAGGACGTGGACATCGGCTTCACCGGCGGCGCGCGGCTGGCGTCGGCGGCGGTGGCGTCGCTGCTGACCCTGTTCGGCGCTTGGCGGCTGCGCGTATCGCGCCTCAGCGCCTACCTATGGTTCCAGCGCGGCGCATTGGTGGGCATCTTCATCACGCAGATGTTCGCCTTCTTCGAGATGCAACTCGTCGCCATATCCGGGCTGTTCATCGAAATCCTAATCTACATCGCCCTCAGTTTCATGATAGAGTTCGAGCAGCGCGCGCAGGCGGATGCGGGGGACGATTAGCGGGACGGCGGGTTGGCAAGCGGCTGTGGTATAGTCAACTACAAGTTTGGCGTACAGACAACGCCGCCGCATACAGGAATGCAAGCAAAAAAGTCAAGCCAGTAAGGAGTTTCGCATTGGGCGCTGAAATAAAACTATGGCATATAGCGGACGACACCCTCAAGCCTATAGATTCGTCTAGCCTTGACCTAGAAAGCCGCCTGGAAAAGTGGCTGCGTAAAGACGTCGGCTTGGTCAACGACGATCTGCTTGTCATAGGTCAGCAAGTCCTAACCGCTCACACCGGCAGCATCGACCTGCTGGCGCTGGACGCCGACGGCAATCTAGTGATTCTGGAGCTTAAGCGAGACAAGACGCCGCGCGATGTGGTGGCGCAGACGCTAGATTACGCTTCATGGGTCAAGACTTTGACACACGAAGACGTGGATCGGATTGCCGCCGAATTTTTAGGCAATGATGATGCTCTTGAGCAGGCGTTCAGAGAGAGATTCGACGCAGACCTGCCCGAAGTGGTGAACGAAAGACACAGGATGTACATCGTGGCGTCCGCTCTCGACTCATCAACTGAGCGGATATTGGAATACCTCTCGGAAACCTACGGCGTTGACATCAACTTTGCGTCATTCAACTACTTCAAAACCGACGACGGGGTCGAGTTCGTCGGACGCTCCATGCTCATAGATGAGGAAGTCGCCCAAGCGCGGGCTGCAACCGGAAGCGGCAGTCGACGAAAGCCAAAGGCTACGGAAGAAGAGTTGCGTGAGACTGCGCGCAACAACGGCGTAGGCGCGCTTTGGGATAAGGCGTTCAAAGGGATCAGTCCGCTGGTCAACACAACTGACACTTCTCGGACCACCTTAACTTTGAAGGCTAGATTGGCGCATAGCGGACAATCGCGTGTGGCCTTTTCGCTTATGCCGACATGGAGCTCCCCCGAGACTGGTCTTGTCATCAGGATGCGCGAAGACACTATATCGGAGTATTTCGGCGTTTCCAGGGATGAAATAGCGAGCGCATTCGGACCCGTCGTTGAGAACATCCCAGGCGTGAATAAAACGGCGTTGTGGAATGAGGAACGATTCTTTGACGCTGAACGCCTCGACAAGCTAATCGAGTTCCTCGCCGCCGCCAAAGACGCCAAAGACCGCGCAAACTAGATGCAAAGGAACGCACGCACATAACTATGACCGCCACCGAATCCACCAACTTCATCTATCAGGCAATCACTGACGACAACGCAAGCGGCAGGTTCGACAAGCGGGTGCATACGCGCTTCCCGCCGGAGCCCAACGGCTACCTGCACATCGGACACGCCAAGTCCATATGCCTCAACTTCGGCATCGCCAAAGACTTCGGCGGGCTATGCAACCTGCGCTTCGACGACACCAATCCCACCAAAGAGAATGTGGAATATGTGGAATCGCAGAAGCGCGATGTGCAATGGCTGGGCTTCGATTGGAATGACCGCGAACTCTACGCGTCCGACTACTTCGCCGAACTCTACGAACTCGCCAAGCAGCTTGTGCTGGCGGGCAAGGCGTATGTGGACAGCCTGAGCCAAGCCGAAATCCGCGAACACAGAGGGACGCTAACGCAACCTGGCAAAGAAAGCCCCTATCGCAATCGCTCCGTCGAAGAGAACATCGACCTGCTGGAACGAATGAAGGCGGGCGAGTTCGCGGACGGCGAGCATGTGTTGCGCGCCAAGATCGATATGGCGTCCCCCAACCTGAACATGCGCGACCCCGTGATGTACCGCATCCTGCATAGCGAACACCACCGCACCGGCGGCGATTGGCGCATCTACCCGATGTACGATTTCGCGCACGGGCAGTCCGACTCCATAGAGGGCATCACTCACTCCATCTGCACGATGGAATACGAAGACCACCGCCCGCTGTACGACTGGTTCTTGGAAGCGCTGGGTATGTATCGCCCGCGCCAAATTGAGTTCGCGCGCCTTAACATCAGCAACACCGTGCTGAGCAAGCGCCGTCTGCTGCGCCTTGTGGAAGACGGCTATGTGAGCGGTTGGACGGATCCGCGCATGCCCACCTTGGCGGGACTGCGGCGGCGCGGCTACACGCCGGAAGCGATCCGCGATTTCTGCGACCGAATTGGCGTCGCCAAGAACGACGCTATCATAGACATTGCGCTATTGGAACACAGCCTGCGCGACCATCTGAACAAGACGGCGCAGCGCGCAATGGCGGTTCTGCGCCCGCTCAAAGTGGTGATAACCAACTATCCCGAAGGCAAAACCGAATGGCTTGACGCCGTGAACAACCCCGAAGACGCATCGGCGGGCGCGCGCCAAGTCCCATTCTCGCGCGCGCTCTACATCGAGCGCGACGACTTTATGGAAAACCCGCCGCGCCGCTTCTATCGGCTTGCGCCCGGCCGCGAAGTGCGCCTGCGCTACGGCTACTTTATCCGATGCGAGGAAGTGATACGGGACGCAGACGGCAATATCGCCGAACTTCGTTGCTCATACGATCCGCAGACGCGCGGCGGCAGCTCCCCCGACGGCCGCAAGGTGCGCGCAACCCTGCACTGGGTATCGGCGGCGCACGCCTTGAACGCGGAACTGCGCCTCTACGACCACCTGTTCACGCGTTGGAACCCCGACGAAGATACGGACGGCGCCGACTGGCTGTCCTTCCTAAACCCCGAATCGCTGGTAGTCATCGACGACGCCAAACTGGAACCTGGCCTGAAAGACGCCGCGCCCGGCAGCCGGTACCAGTTCGAGCGGCAAGGCTACTTCTGCGTGGACACCGAAGACTCCACGCCCGATAGGCTCGTGTTCAATCGCACTGCCACGCTGCGGGATAGCTGGGCGCGGGCGCAACGCTCGCAGCGCTGACGCGGACATACAGGAATACACGGCTATCGATATGCGGCGGACTTGCGATTTAAGTTGATAGGGGTTGACGGCGCTTGCGTTTCGCGCGCTGCAGCTGCATCCCCAATTTGCGCTTGCGATATGCGCCTTGCGCCGCCGCCGTGAGATTCGTCGCCAATTTGTTGACAAAAGTTTGTGAAGAGATGTACAATGTCTGCAATGTGTAACTCAACCGCTTCGCAGACCTACGCTTATTATTTTACCGGCGCGCATACTGCTGGCGGAGGCTTGGCGTCTTTATTGAACTGACACAGCGCAGTTACACCATCACAAGACACTCAAACCCCAGCCGACGCAGGGCTGGGGTTTTCGCTTGTTCGGCAACTGGCAACAGCGCAAGCGATACGCATCTGATTTAGGTAAGCGCATCCCCATCGGCAAGCGCGTCGAATTAACAAACTAAGGCTATTCGGGTTTAGCCATACGGCATAGATATACAACAAGTCAGAAAGGCAAGAAAGGAAGGATTCCAAATGCAACCATCACCGGCGAGGGATGTCAATGTGATAAGCACAGAGCCGCTGATAAGCCCCGTTGGGCTCGTCAACGAGCTTCCGCTGACTCCCGATGTTGAGGCGACCGTTCTGGAGGGCAGGCGGCAGATTCAAGCGATCCTGCGGGGCGATGACCCGCGCTTCATGGTCATAACCGGACCCTGCTCCGTGCATGACGCAGAGGCGTGCGTCGAGTACGCCCAGCGCATCAAGCGGCTTCAGGATGAGGTGGGCGACCGAATGCTCATCGTTATGCGCGTGTACTTCGAGAAGCCGCGCACCACCGTCGGGTGGAAGGGCATGATATACGACCCCTACCTGGACGACACCTTCGACATCGGCGAAGGCTTGCGCCGCGCCCGCTCGCTGCTGCTGCGAATCGGCGAAATGGGCATCTACACCGCCACTGAATTCCTGGATCCCATCGTGCCGCAGTATCTCGCCGGACTGGTGTCATGGGCGGCGATAGGCGCGCGCACCACCGAAAGCCAGACGCACCGCCAGATGGCAAGCGGCCTCAGCATGCCCGTAGGCTTCAAGAACGGCACCGACGGCGACGCCCAAATAGCCGTGGACGCTATGATTGCGGCGCGCTCCGAACACGCCTTCCTCGGCATAGACCACTTCGGACAGACCTGCGTAGTTCATACTAGGGGCAACCCGTATGGACATCTAGTGCTGCGCGGCGGCAAAGACGGCCCCAACTTCGGCGAAGAGGCGATTGCGGCGGCGCAGGAACTGTTGCGCAAGTCCGACGTTTCCTCGCGGCTGCTGGTGGACTGCAGTCACGGCAACTCCAACAAAGACCACACGCGCCAAAACATCGCGCTGCACTCCATCGTAGAGCAGAGGCTCGCCGGCAACGCCGACATCATCGGCTGCATGCTGGAAAGCAACCTCAACTCCGGCAGCCAGAGCATCAACGGATCGGTAGCCGATCTGCAATACGGCGTATCCGTAACCGACTCCTGCATCGGCTGGGACGAAACGGAAGCGCTGCTGCGCGAAGCGCACGAAGCGCTGGCGGAAGCGGCGCGGCAGCCTGTAGTGGTAGGGTAGCGGCGGCAATGCAATGACACGGGTGGGCAATTGCGCCGCGCCCGCGCAGTTGCATCGGCTATAGCAAACAGACAAGCCCATCTTGCTTTGTTAGGCAAGTTCGGGCTTGTTGCATTGCGAAAGGGGATACTTGTGAAACAGACGGAACACACCCGAATTCGCAATCATCCGGAGCGCGCCGCGCCTCAGAACGCCGCTGATATTCTGGCGCAGGGACTCGTGGCGCATGTGGGGTTCGTTGAAGACGATACGCCGTATGTCATCCCGATGTCTTACCACTATGACCGCAGCGCGCCCGAACTGCTCTACCTGCACGGATCCATACGCAGCCGCGCTATGAAGCTTCTTGCCGGCGGCGCTGATGTGTGCGTAACGGTAACCATTGCGGACGGCCTGGTGTATTCCCGCAAGGCGATGAACCACTCCATGAACTACCGCAGCGTCATTCTGTTCGGGCATTCGCGCGAAGTATCGGACGAAGCGGAGAAGTTCAGGCTTTTTGATGCGATGGTGCGCCGCTACTTCCCCGGCCGCGCGCACGGCAAAGATTACAACGCCCCGCCGTCCGCGGACTTAGGCGTTACCACGCTGGCGGCGGTAACAATCGACGAATGGAACGGCAAAGAGCGAATGGGCGGGCCGACGGGGCCGGACGACGATAATCCCAATGCGCCGGGATCGGCGGGCGTGGTGGATCTGTGAGGAGACGGATTGAGGAGCCAAAGCGCCGTTAACGAACTACCGAAGACCTATCGCCCCAGCATATTGCAACGCCGTCATCGCGCAGTCCGCAGGTATGCCCCCAGCCGGCGCTTATGGACACGAAGGTTTCACTCGTAGGCGGCGATGACTGCCCAAGCAAGTCCTCGCCCCAGCACACCGCAGCGCCGTCCGCGCGCAGACCGCAGCTATGCCGTCCGCCCGCGCTTACCGACGCGAATATGCCACCCGGCGCCGAAGACTCGCCATATTCGTTATCGCCCCAGCACACCGCAGCGCCGTCCGCGCGCAGACCGCAGCTATGCCGCCCGCCCGCGCTTACCGATGCGAACACACCCCCCGGCGCGGAAGACTGCCCAAATTTGTTGCGCCCCCAGCACACCACAGCGCCGCTCTCGCGCAGACCGCAGGTATGCCACCAGCCGGCGCTCACCGACGCAAAGACGCCCCCCGGAGGCGAGGATTCGCCATAGTCGTTAGCGCCCCAGCACACCGCTGAACCGTCTTCGCGCAACCCGCAATTATGCCACCAACCGGCGCTCACCGACGCGAAGACGCCCCCCGGCGGCGACGACTGCCCAAAATAGTCATTGCCCCAGCACACTGCCGCGCCATCCATGCGCAGCCCGCAGATATGCACTTCGCCCACGCTTATAGACGCAAAGGTTTCGTCCGAAGGCATCATCGACTGACCATATTCGTTATATCCCCAGCACGCCGCCGAGCCGTCATCACGCAGTCCGCAGCTATACCACCAGCCGGCGCTTATAGACGCAAAGCTTTTGCCCGACGGAGGCGACGACTCGCCATATTCGTCGCGCCCCCAGCACATCGCCGAGCCGTCCGCGCGTAGCCCGCAACTATGCCCCCAGCCAGAGCTTACGGATACGAATGTTTCGTCCGCCGGGGGCGACGACTCGCCATGTTCGTCGCGTCCCCAGCACGCCGCCGCGCCATCTGCGCGTAGCCCGCAAGTATGTTCCCAGCCGGCGCTTACGGATACGAATGTTTCGTCCGCCGGGGGCAAAGACTGACCATATTTGTTATCGCCCCAGCACATCGCCATGCCATCCGCGCGTAACCCGCAGCTATGCCTCACACCTGCGCTTATGGACGCAAATACGGCCGTCGGCGGCAAAGACTGACCATATTCGTTATGCCCCCAGCACATCGCAGCGCCATCCACGCGCAACCCGCAAGTATGTTCCCAGCTGGCGCTTACGGATACAAAGGTTTCGTCCGGCGGCGGTGAAGCCTCGCCGTAGTCATTACGCCCCCAGCACATCGCAGCGCCATCCGCGCGCAACCCGCAGCTATGCCACAAGCCAGCGCTTACCGACGCGAATGTTTCGTCCGGCGGCAAAGACTGACCATATTCGTTATTGCCCCAGCACACCGCCACGCCGTCAGCGTTCAGCCCGCATCCGTGATGCCCGCCGGCGCTAACGGATACGAATGTTTCGTCCGGCGGCGGCAAAGACTGACCATCTTTGTTGCGCCCCCAACACACCGCCGCGCCGTCAGCGTTCAGTCCGCAGCTATGCCACAAGCCGACGCTAACCGACGCGAATGTGTAGGGCGCGGAGCCGTCTGCGACGGGAATGTAGGAAGACGGAGTTTGATGCGCTCCCGTTTTGGGGGCTTTATCGTCCTGTTGTGGCGCCGCCGCCGTCGCTGCCGCTATATGCTCCCCAACGCTGCCGTCCGCGCTCGGCTCTTCCGCCGTCGGTTGTTCCGACGGGGCTCCATTTCCGCATCCTATTGCCAATATCAGCGCGAATGACGCAAGCGCTAGAAGTACTGCTACAAGATGCTTCAATGTTTGCCTTCCGATGTTGCCGTAGCGCCACAAATCAACGGATAGGTAGCATACCATATTGGCGTGCTAGCATTGGTAAAGCGTTGCCGTCGAATCCCCCTGCGGAGATAGGGGAAAGCCTCAACGCCAATCGCCAAGCCTATGACATAATAGCGCATCCCTTCCCCCAACAGCGAACTGCCGGGGGAAGGGATTGTTGCGTTAGCGCGATACGCCCGCCGCAGAGACGCCTAGCGTATGCGCGAAAGCCCGGCAACGCCGAAGGTGAGCGTGAAGTTGCCGCTCGTTTCCAGGTCGTATGTGGTAACCTCGATGGTATATGTGCCCGGCTGCAGGCGCTCGTCTATTCGCGTGTCGCCCCGGTTCACTATGGAGCCGTCCCTGCCTCTGCCGTTAAGCAGGTAGAGGTATGTGTTATCTACATCGTTGGATGTGACGTTAACGGTTACGCTTGAGGGCGCGTCCAGCGTGAAGGTGTAGAAGCGCGCATAGCGGGTTCCGTTCTTTGCGGTGGGCGGCGTCTTGTTGGACAGGCAGTCGGCGTTCCATGTGCCGGTGAGCCAGCCCAGGCTGATGCTGCGAATGCAGCCGGGCGCCAGCGCCGATACCGACGTCGCGGTGGGCGTCAGCGTGGCGGCCGTGGTGGGCGTTGCCGTAGGCGTGGGATCCAGCGAGGTCACCGGCGTATTCGTCGCCGTGGGCGTGTGCGTTGGCGTTGGCTCCGCGGATCCGCCGTCAAGCGCGTCCAATCTGCCGGTCAGCGCTCTAATAAGCGATCGCAGCGATTCTATAACCGAATTCAGCGCGCCCATCTCGGTTTTCAGCGTTCTCACTTCGCCTTCAAGTTCGGCTACCCTGCCGGGAACATTTCCCGAATCTGCGGTCACGTTGGTTGCGGTCGGCGTGAGCGTGGGTTCGGCCGCGCCGGACACACGGGTTGCCGTGCGCGTCGGCGTAGGTTCGTCCGTTGCCGAAACATTCGTGGCAGTCGGCGTAAGCGTGGGCGTATCCGTCGCCGTGGGCGTGGCGGTAGGCGGCGTGCCGGTCACCGTGGGCGTAGCGGTGGGCGGCGTGCCGGTCACCGTAGGCGTATTGGTGGGTGTAGGGGTGTCCGTCGGCGTGGGCGTTCCCGTCGCCGTAGGCGTGCCGGTCGCGGTGGGTGTATGCGTGGCCGTTCCCGTCGCCGTGGGCGTGCCGGTGGGCGTGGCCGGAACCGCCAGCGTGGGCAGGCGGGCGAAGCCGTAGCCCCAAGTGTTGTTGGGGACGGCGCCGCGCGCCGATGCGTTGGATTTCAGGTAGGACGCAAGCTGCGTGGGCGTGTATGTGGAGAAGCGCTGCTTGACCAGCGCCGCAAGCCCCGCTACATGCGCCGACGCGATGCTGGTGCCGCAGCCGGCCGCATAGGCGATCGATCTGGTGCAGTCCGCGCCTACGATGTCGGGCTTGACTCTGCCGCTGGGCATAGGGCCGCGGCTGCTTTTGGGCTGAATGGCGTTTGTGGTATTCCAACGGGCGGCGCCCACGGCGAGCATGCCCGAATTCGCGCTCTCGCCCGGGTTTTGAATGCTGCCTCTTGATGTGTAGATGTCCAGCGATTCGCCGGTGAACGCCTGAAGCTGAACCCAGATCGGATGGCTGTCCTGCCCTATTTGCCACACGACAAGATTGTAATATCCGCTTGTGGTAGGCGTGTACACTATCTTTTCATACGGTATATTGCCGGTTCTTCCCCGTTGCCAGCCGCGGCTGGATGCGACTTCGGTGCCGCGATAGTACAAGATCAACTCGAGGTCTTTGTCTGCCGAACCCCAAGTCCCTTCCCAGCGAAGCTGCGCTATAAACCGCTGTCCCGCAGTAAGCGAAACGCCGTTGGATTCGCTATCGGCGTCGAAGTTCAGCGTTCTGTCAGAGTCGTTGTCCGTGAATGACCCGAACCAGGTGGATCGGGCGTGGTTGCCCGCGGAATTCGTCCACATAGCGCCGCCGGTAACCGCCGCGTTCACGCTCCTGATGGGGTCGTTGGAATAGTACGACCTGCCGTCGCCGGGGCCGCCGTATGTCCAACTCAGCGAGTGGTTGATGACGTCTACGCCCTGCGCCACCATCCAGTCGACCGTGGATTTCAGATCGCCGGTCGATATTGGGTTCGCGATGTAGAGCGTTACATCCGGCGCTATGTCAAGAACCGTTTCGGCTACGCTCAACCCATGGACGCCGTCGCTTTCGCAGTCCGAAACCAGCGAGCTGTATGTGCCGATGGCGGCGTAGCAGCGCGCCGTTACGCCTGCGGGCAGTTCATTTCCCATTTGCGCGCGGAACCCCTCGAAGCCGCGGTCTATCACGCCCACCTTGACGCCTGAGCCGGTGTAGTTGTTGGCGTGCCAGGTACTTACGAAATGCGCGTCGACGCCCTGGCTGGTGATGTAGCCCTTGTTCGGCTTGGGCGGCGATATTGCATGCACGTTCACCACATTCGGCCGCTCCGACGCATCCACCAGCAGATCTACGGGGACATACGCCTCCACATAGTCGTCGCCGATGTTGCGCGGATCGCCGCCGTTGGCGCGCAGGAATGCCAGCAGCGGCGCGGTATCGCCGTTGAGATAGAAGGTAACCGCGATCGAGTCGGCGGCGTATATCGGCGCTTGGGACGCCGCGGCGTGCGCCGTGGAGTAGCCGCCTTGCACGCTCGAGGCTAGCTGCGAAAGCATATAGTCCAGGTTGCCCAGCGTGGGCGCGCGCTCCGACGGGACGGGCGGGACGAAGTCCGGCGGTTGCGTTGGAATTAGCGCGGCGTTATCGCCATCCGACTGCTGCGCGCTTGCGTTATCGGCGGTGGTCAGCATCGTGAACAGCAGCGCCGCCGCGATTAGCGCTGTGAGGAAGTAGAGCGCGGACTTGGAATTCGTATGCCGGGAGCGAGTAAATCGCATATCGTTTTCTCCGGATGGCGCAAAGCGCGCTTTGATGTATAAAGTTCGGCTAATTTTATACCCGCTTGGATATAATATGCAACCTAATACGCCCTTTGTTTCGCCCCGCAGCGCGTTGCGCGGGTAAATCGCATATTGACTGCCTCCGGTTACGTTGTTCGAAGCAAACGCTCCCGTCCCCCACAACGGACTGCTGTAGGGAACGGGAGCGTTGTTGTTGCATTAGGGCGAGGTTAGCGCCGCGCTATGTCCAGCGTGAGCGTGAAGTCGCCGGTGGCTCTTATGTTGTAGGTTGTAGCCTCGATGGTGTAGCTACCAGGCTGCAGGCGCTGCGATATTCGCGATGCGTGCTCGCTCACCACCGCGCCGTGGTTGCCTACGCCTCGGAGCAGATAGGTGTACGGGTTGGCTACGGCGTCGGATGTGACCATAACGGTTACATCCGCGGTCGTGTCCAGCGTGAATGTGTAGTAGCGCGCATAGCGGGTTCCCGCCTCTGCGTTTGTAGGCGTCTTGCTAGATTCGCAGCCCGCGCGCCATGTGCCGGTTAGCCAGCCCAAGCCCATGGTCTGGATGCAGTTCGCCGCTACCGTGGGCGTAGCCGTCCTTGTAGGCGTCGCGCCGGTCACCGTTGTGGGCGTGATTGTAGGCGTTGCCGTCGGCCTTTCCACCGGGGGCGCGTTCTCAAGCGCCAGTATTCTGCCTGTCAGCGCATTGATGAGCGCTCTCAGCTCTGCGATGAGCGCATCCAGCATTCCTGCTCGACCTTCGAGGTTGGTCACTCTCTCTTCCACGCTGGAAGGGGTTGCCGAGGGCGTGGGCGATGCCGTGGAGGTAGGCGTGGGCGTAGGCGTGCTGGGCGGCACGTCTGTCTGCTGGGCGGCGTTATCGCCCCAGCATATCACTTCCCCGTCCGAGCGCAGTCCGCAGGTATGGCGGCTGCCGGCGCTTATGGATGTGAAGACGCCTGACGTGGGCGGCGTTGATTGCCCGTTTGCGTCGCTGCCCCAGCATGATACCGAGCCGTCCGCGCGAAGTCCGCAGGTATGGCTGCCGCCGGAGCTCAGCGCAGTAAGCGTTTCGCTTGACGGAGGCGTTGATTGGCCGTCCGCGTTGCTGCCCCAGCACACCGGAGTTCCGTCATCGCGCAGTCCGCAGTTATGGCTGCCGCCGGCGCTGAGGGACTCGGCGGTGAGCGTTTCGCCCGACGGAGGCGTTGTGCGATCATCGCTGCTATCGCCCCAGCATACCGTTGCGCCGCCCGGGCGGACGCCGCAGGTGTGGACGTCGCCGGCGCTTATGGAGTTGAAGGTCAGGCTCCTCGTCTGCAAAGGCTGACTGCCGTCGGCGCTTTGGGATGTGGTGGGCGCGTCCGCCGATGGCGGCGTTGCTTGACCCTGATCGTTGCTGCCCCAGCATACCGCCGTGCCGTCCGCGCGCAACCCGCAACTATGCGATCCACCCACGGTTATGGATGTGAAGGTTTCGCCTGGCGGCGGCGTTGCCTGACCCTGATCGTTGTTGCCCCAGCATACCGCCGTGCCGTCCGCGCGCAGACCGCAGGAATGGCTATCGCCGACGGCTAGGGTTGTGAAGGTATCGTCTTCAGGCGGCGAAGACTGTCCCTCATCGTTGTTGCCCCAGCACGACGCCGTGCCGTCCGGCTCCAGCCGGCAGCTATTAGACCCGCCCGCGCCTATAGGCATGACGGGCGGCGTAGTCGTAGCCGTGTTTAGCGCGGCAGACCACGCCGGCGCCGGCGTGGATACATCCGTCGGCGTCTGAGCGTCTGCGTTGTTGGCGCCTGCAATCAGCGCAAACAATACAAGCGCCGCCGATACTATCGCCAGCAAGCCGTAAAGTCTGCCTCTAGAGTTCATTACAGGGAGACCATTTCGTGTCATGGTGACTTCTCCTCCATAGCCATCGCAATCTTGGGAACGAATTATAAGTAGGCAATATAATCAAAGTCAAGGCTTGATTGGTAGCCGTAGCGCGCCTATCTTTGCAATCTAAAACATTCTAATTTACCCCCCCCCCCCCGCGCAAGCCTTATTTGGCATCGCGCGCGCGAGGGACTTGGCGTCTAGTCCGCCTGAAGGCGCGCTATCATATCCTTTAGGATCTCTTCGTCTTCGCCGGAGTTGACGGGTATGGAGAAGCTCAGCGAGGACGCGAACGGGCCGTAGGTCGCCTTCACCTTGTCTATAATCTCGTCGTATGCGCCGACTATGGCGAATTCGTCCAGCATTTCGTCGGTTATCTGCGCGCCCATCTCGGACCACTTGCCTTCGACGGACATTCGGTAGAGCTTCTGCGCGGTGTCGTTCCAGCCGTGGGCGTTCATCACGGGGGCGTAGCTTCGCGTGGATGCGTAGAACGAGATGGCGTTCTTGACCTCTTGGCGGCTCTTTTGGATATGCTCTTCGTTGGGTCCGGTGATGATGTAGCCGCCGCCGTTGATGTCGATGTCGGACAGCGATCTGCCCGCCTTGTCCGCGCCCTTCTGCAGGTTGGGCATCACCACTTCGCGGATGTACTTGAATGTGCCGAATGAGTGCAGCAGCACGCCGTCGCACACTTCGCCCGCAACCTGCAGCATATTGGTGTTGACGGCGGCGATGTATATCTTGATGTCGGGATGCTCGATCGGTTCGGGGGTAAAGAAGGGGGGCATAAGGTTGAAGTTGTAGAAATCGCCTTTGAAGTCGACCTTTTCGCGGTTTTGCCAGCTTCCCCATACGCTTCGCAGCGCCATGATGTATTCGCGCATGCGCGCCGCCGGCCTGCCCCAAGGCATATTGAAGCGACGGACGATGTGGCCGCGCACCTGGCTGCCCATCCCCAGCTGAAAGCGCCCGCCGGACAGCGATTGCAAGTCCCACGCCATATACGCCGTGTCCATAGGGCTGCGCGCAAACGCCAGCGCGATCGAGGTTCGCACTTGGGCGCGCTTGGTGTGTTCGGCGGCAAGCGCGGCGGATATGAACGGGTTGTGCTTGGTTTCGCTGGTCGAAAAGAAATCGTAGCCCAGCTCTTCGGCCTTGCGCGCCCGCTGCGGAATGTCCGCTATCAGACCGCCCTGCATCCCTGTGCCAACCTTCATTCGCGCCGCCTCCGTGGGTATATCCGTGAGCGCCCCGTTTTCAAGCGTCTATTCTATCAGAAAAAACCGCCGCGCGCACACAAAACGGGCTTAGTTTAACGAATTAGAGTATAATTTCACAAACTCAGTTCAACGAAAACGGAGGATGCGCTATGACTGACGAAATTGGGCTGTTCGAGGCGATGCTCACACAGCGGGCTATCCGATACTTCAAGCCTGACCCTGTGCCGCGCGAACTGCTGGACAAGATACTTGAGGCGGCGTCCAAAGCGCCGAGCGGCACGAACCGCCAGATGTGGCATTTCGTAATTGTACAGGATGCCGAACTGCGCCGCAAATTGTCGGACTTCTATCGGCTCGCCGGGCGAGACGCGCTGCCCTACCTGCAGTGGCTGGAAGAGGACAACCCGCGCATCCTGCGCTCCGCCACGCACCTGGTCGAGCATATGGACGATGCGCCCGTGCTGCTGCTCGCCTGCATCGAACACGGCGGCGTCACCAACCTGATGACCGGCTCATCCATCTATCCCGCGGTGCAGAACATACTGCTCGCCGCAAGGGGATTGGGGCTCGCCAGCGTGCTGACCACATTCCACAAGCGTTATGAAGACGAAATCAAGGCGCTGCTGGGAATGCCTCGCCATATCGAGACCGCCGCGCTGCTGCCGATAGGCTATCCCGCCGACGGCGTGAGATACGGGCCTACGCGCCGCAAGCCGATGAACGAGGTTACGCACTGGGACGGCTGGAGCGGCGGAGCCCCCACCTTACTATAAGAAGTACAAGGAAAGGGACGCCCCGTTCCGCGAAACGATTATGCGTGAACGGGCGCGCGTCCGTTCGAGTTCGGTATTCGGCAAGAACATCCGATAAGCATCCAATAAATAAGAGAGATAATTTGAAACGCTATTTTACCTTCCGCAATCTGCATATTCGGGACGGCGCGGCGCTTGCGCTGTCGGTCGCGGCAATCGCGGCGTTGGCGCTGCTAATCGGCTTGGCGAGCGCGGGCGTGGGCAGCGCGCAGGCGCAGCAAGCCGCCGATACGCCTACGCCGGCGCCAACCGCCGCATCCGTCCCGCCCGTAACCTTTCAAGAAGCCCAATTCGAGCTTGAATTGCCGGAGCGCGTCCCGCCCTTGGGCAACCTCGATTCTACGCTGTCCGAATTGGCGCGGCAGGTTCGGCAGGGCTACTCCACGGCGCACGCCGCCGCCGCCGAAGCGCCGCTGCATCAGGACGATGCGGTTGCGGTTACCTTCTATACGCAAGGCAACACGGCGCCGCTCGTGAGCTTCCTCTATGACAACGGCGCTGACCCGCGCAACATCGGCGAAGACTATGTTGATGCGTATGTGCCCGTAGATCTGCTGGCGGAAGCGTCGGAGCGGACGGGCGTTGTGAGCGCGCGCGCCATCGTGCCGCCGCAGCCGCTCAGAGGCAGCACGCTTAGCCAGGGCGTCGCGGCGCACGGCGCGGACAGATGGCACGCCGCCGGCTACACCGGCGCCGGCGTCAAGGTGGGCGTGATAGACACCGGCTTCGAAGGGCTAACCGATCTGATGGGAAACGAACTGCCCCCGAATGTGATAGGGCGCTGCTACACAGACATCGGCGTACACACATCGGACATCGCCGACTGCCAAGCAGGGGGATTTCACGGCACCACAAGCGCCGAAATTCTGGCTGATGTAGCACCGAATGTAACGCTCTACATCGCCAATCCACCCAACTGGAGCGATCTTCGCGACACCGTGCGCTGGATGGTCGCGCAGGATGTGGATGTCATCAATCAGTCCCTCGGTTGGATATGGGACGGGGCCGGCGACGGCGCTCCGGTGTACTCCAACAGCCCGCTTAGAAGCGTGAATATGGCGGTGAGCGGCGGGATAGTATGGGCGAACTCGGCCGGGAATGAAGGGCAGTCAACATATTTCGGACCATTCACGAACCCCGACTCGGACGATTTTCTGAACTTCAGCGGCAGCAATGAGCGCAACGGGGTGAATCTTGAGGCGAATGATCTGTTCATAGCCCAACTGCGCTGGGAGGGCAACTGGTTCGGCGCAGAGAAAGACCTTATCCTGCTTCTGTACGATTCGCGCGGGCAAGTGGTGAGGCGCAGCGACGACTTTCAGCTTGGCAGGCGCGGCGATACGCCGTTTGAGTTTCTGCGCTACACGCCCCCCGCAAGCGAAACATACTATCTCGCGGTGGCGCATGCGGCGGGGGATGTGCCGGACTGGGTGCAGCTTCAGGCATTCGGCGGCGAAGTGCTGCAGTTCCACACGCCGGGCGGCGGCATCACAAGCCCGGCGGAGAGCGCCAATCCGGGACTGCTGGCGGTGGGCGCGGCGCGCTGGGACGATGTGAACACCATTCAGTATTTCAGCAGCCGCGGACCCACGCCCGACGGCAGAACCAAGCCCGACATTGTGGGCGCAGACCGCGTTGAAACGCACAGATACCGCTATGTGGGCGGAACCAGCATATCGTCGCCGCATATCGCGGGAATGGCGGCGCTGACGCTGCAAGCCTTCCCCGGTTACACGCCGCAGCAGACGGCGAACTACCTCAAGTCCAACGCATCGCCGCGCGGCGCAGTCCCCAACAACACATGGGGCTACGGATTCGCGAAAATGCCCGATCCGCCGGACGGTCCCCCGGAACCTACGCCGACGGGAACCCCGTTCCAACCAACGCCTTCGGCTACGCCATACGGCACGCCTGAGCCTACCCCGTCCGGCACCCCTGTTACGCCCGAGCCTACTCCGTCGGGCACCCCCGTTACGCCCGAACCCACGCCCACTAATACGCCTGCGCGCGGCAGTTTCACTGAGATAAGCAGCGGCGCTAACCACGTTTGCGGACTGCGCGCCAACGGCGCAATCGCCTGCTGGGGGTCCAACGCGTCCGGGCAGGCGACGCCGCCTAGCGAGGGCAAGTTCACATCGATAAGCAGCGGCGACGCGCACACCTGCGCGCTGCGCGACGACGGCGCCGTGGTCTGCTGGGGCGGCATAAACGGCGTTTATTTGGAATAGACGCCCCGCCTTTCGCGATATGCGATTGCGGCGGGACAGCGGGACGACGCAACGACGTAATAAGGTAAGGAGTTTGCGATGGCTTGGATTCGTGAAGAGAAGCTCCACTGGGCGAACGTCATCAATGTGATGTCCATCAATCCCGCCGCGATGAAGGCGGTCAACGATATGAACAACGCCGTAACCTTCGGGGCGTCGGCACTCACCCGCACGCAGGAAGAGGCTATCGCCACGGCGGTTTCGGTTCAGAACGAATGCCGCTTCTGAACGATGGCGCACGGAGAGTTTCTCCGCCACGCATCCGACGACCCTGATCTGGCAAGCCATGTGATGCACGACTATCGGCAAGCCGACCTGGATCCGCAAACGCGCGCTATGTTGGACTTCGCCGCCAAGCTCACGCGCGAACCCGCGAATATGCAGCGCGCCGACGTAGAGGCGCTGCGCCTACACGGGCTAAGCGACGAGCAGATACTTTCGGTAACGCTTATCACCTGTACATTCAACTTTATGACGCGGCTGGCGGACGGGCTTGGCGTTCAGGTGCCGGAAGAGCGGCAGCAGTACGTCGAGACTTGGCTGACGGGCGGCGCGCGCAATCAGCAATGGCTGATGCAGGCAAAGGACTAACTCAAAGGCGCAAGTACAACCAGGTCAATCGGCGGGCAACGAACCTGGCGCGCGCTCAGCGGCGGCGGGCGCATCGGCATCCTTCTCGTCCTGCTCGTCCCTTTCCCAATCCGGTATCAGAAGCTTGTGCGTAGGCTCCAAGAACACGATGCTGACAGCGCCTAGCAGACTTGTGGCAATCGATATCCACAGCGCTATGTCGTAGTTGCCGAACATATCGAAGACGGGGCCGCCGATCCAGCCGCCCAGCGCCATCCCTAGGCCGGCGCCTAGCATCTGAACGCCGTACGGCGAGCCGCTGGGCGCATGCCCGTAGTAGCGGCGGTTGAGTATGGGAAAGCCGCCCGTTTCGCCGCCGTAGCCGATGCCGAACAGCGCCGCGAACAGGTAGAACATCCACAAGTCTTGCGTCCAAAAGAGCATCACCACCATAACGCCTTGGAGCGCAAAGAACACCGCCATCACCGTCTTTGTGCCAACGCTGTCGCACAGGATCGGCACCGCCACGCGCGATATGATGCTGACCGCGGACAGCGCCGTCAGTATGCCCGCCGCCTGCACCGCGGACACGCCGGCGTTCACCGCAAGCGGCACGATATAAACCAGTATGATGGCGTGTCCCACGCAGCCTAGGAAGTGGATGGAGCTCATATTCCAAAAGGCAGCGGTGCGGCGCATATAGCGGTTGAAGCGCCTTGTGCGTTCCGGCTCGAACAACCGCTTCTGCGTTTCGGGATCGCCCCTGAGATAGCCGTATGGCTGCAGGTTCTTGTCGGCGGGCGTGTCCTTGAACAACACGATGAGCGCCAGCATCACCGCGGCGGACGCAGCTCCCAGAACCACGAATGCGTCCTGCCAGCCAAGCCGTTCTATCAGCAGGCTCACTATGGGCGCCGCTATCGCGGGGCCTAGCCCCCACGACGCCATTATGATGCCCATTCCCATGCCCAAATGCCGCCGAAACCAGTGCATCGCCGCGGGTATGAGCGGCACTAGGAATATCGCCTGCGCCACGCCGAGCAGCACGCCGAAATAGAGGTAGAGTTCCCAGATCGAGTTTATGACGCCGGTGAGCAGCATGCCGGCTAGGAACATCAGCGTGCCGACGGTCATAGATCGCCGCGCGCCGAAGCGGTCGCCGAACCAGCCGGCGAAAGGCGACGCCAACGCCGTTACCACGCTGGATATAGCGTAGGCGAGCGTGATGGATCCCTGGCTCCAAGCGAATGTCTGCTCCAGCGGCTCTATGAACACGCCAAACGCCATACGGATGGATGTGCCGACCATCTGCATAACCGCGATGATGGCTACGATAACCCAAGCGTAGTGGGCATATATCAGCCGCCCTCTGTGGGGAGCGCTGCCGCCTGCGGACGGCTTTAACGCCATTTGCTTGCCTCTTTCGGGCTAGTGGTGAATCAGCGGCAACGCCTAGTGCAACGGGCAGGCGATTAGGAACATGTACTCCCACGCCTGCCGCTCGGTGGATTCGGGGGCGCTTGCGGTGGCGGCGGATCCGTCGGGGCGCTGCGCTATGCTGCCGGACAAGCGCATTGCGGCCGCGTTCGAGGCGGACGAGCCGAAGTCGAACTGCCGCTCGATCGCGGCGTCGGACTGCGCGGCGCGGGCGTTCACCCTCGCGTCGGCGGCG
The DNA here is from genome assembly GCA_965204605.1 of Dehalococcoidia bacterium. GTDB lineage: Bacteria > Chloroflexota > Dehalococcoidia > Lucifugimonadales > JADFKI01 > Bin90. Next base: position 1,245,428 of record OZ241999.1, on the reverse strand, counting down.
TATGCGCCGAAGTAGATGGTCAGCGTAAGGCTGACTGCCACCACCGCGACGAACTGCGCCGGCAGCCCAAATATCCGCAGGTCGTTCAGACGAGATCCCAACGCAAAACCTCACGCCGCTTCAAACGCCGCATCGCGCGCCAAGCCGATGGTGAAACCGACGGACGGGTTAGCTTGGAACCGCCGCTTTCGCTATCTCAAGCAGCTCTTCGTCGGACATCTCGAGCTCGATATGATCGCCGTGCGGCTGCGGCACATCGAAGCCCGTCTTGTAATAGACCTCGAGCGTGTTGCCCTCGGGGTCGTCGGCGTACATGCCGAAGGCGTTGCCGTGGCTCACGATGCGCTGAATGTTCACGCCCTCATCGCGGAATGTGTGATAGAAGTCCTTCAGCTCGGACAGCGTGTCCACGGTGAAGGAAATCTGCTGCACCATCTTGGAATCCGCGGGCGCGGTGCGTCCCTCCATCAGCACGAACTCGTGGTGTTCGTCGTCGGGGTTGGCGCTCAAGAACACCATTCGGCGCTGCTCCAGGTCTTCGTCCGTAATCTGCAGCCCGATGACGCGCGAATAGAAGTCGCGTAGCTTCATCAGGTCGTTCACATATATCCCCACATGCCCCAATCCGCTTACCTTCGGCATAGGTTCGCCTCCTTATAAGAGTGTGTTCACTGCAATATATCACAGAATAGCGCGGGATGATAACCTGCGTTGCGCGAATCCGCGATTCGAGGAAGGCTTTAACCGCAAAGGCGCAGGGGCGCAAAGGGGGGATGGCATAGCGACGTCCTTAGGCGGGCGGCGGGATGGCACTGCTTTGGGGTTGCGCGGCGTCATCGCTATCAGCGGGGGTTGAAAGAACGACGTCGCGCTTGACGCATCGCGTTAGCGGGGGGCTCTACTTTTTGGGGGCTGCCGTCCGCTGGGGCGGCTTGTCAGGCGTTGCGCGGGGATCGGCTTGCGTGGGCTTTGGCGGGGTTACTCGCGGGCCGCTTCCTTTTATGACAACCGTGTTGCCGCCGATTTTTATGGGAGGCATGGCGTTTCTCCTCAGTGGTGCAACATAGAAAGAAGCAAGGGGGCTACTTTTTGGGGGCAACCGTCCGCTGGGGCGGCTTGTCAGGCGTTGCGCGGGGATCGCTTTGCGCGGGCCTTGGCGGGGTTACTCGCGGGCCGCTTCCCTTTCTGACAACCGTGTTGCCGCCGATTTTTATAGGCATAGCGTTCCTCCTCAAGTGATGCAATGTTTGGAGAGCGCATCGTTATGGATGACTTACTATATCATATATCATAAAAAGAGGTTGCGCCCCACCCTTGTGCATTGTCGGCGTATTTGGAGAACTTGGGATTGTAGAAGTAGGTGTAGATGGCGATTGAGTCGACATCCGTTGAGATAATGAACTCGCCTACCTCTTGGTGGGTTTCGCCCGGCTCGACAATTACCTCGTTCTTGTTCCAAAACCGCTCAACCGCATCGCCGACGGACCAAGGAATATCCTCGAATTCTTTGTTGACGAACATTCGTCTATACAGAGCTTCCACATCCTCATTAGGCAGGGGGGCTATACGCTGCCAGAGAAAGAAGCCTTCGCGGATGTCTATCTTGACTTTGGAACTGTTATGCAAGGTTGCGGTTACCGCGATATGAACATATTCGGCGCTGATGGCTCTGTGCGAGATTTTGTGCGCTATGGTCAGATGCGGCTGAAAGGTTCTGAACGCTTCCAGTCTGTAAAATGCGAAACTGCCGCCTGCGATTATCGCGAAACTGGCTATCGTCAGATTGACGATAGTTAGTTTGTTCGACAGCAACAAGCTTGCGTAAGAGGTTTCGGTCAGCGCGCTGATTCCCGCTAATAGCAAGAGTATGAGCGCTATGGGAAGCAGAATGAAAAGGCTCTTGGGCAGCCAATGCAGCGTTTTGCGAATTAGGCCGTTCACGATTAGTCTTGCGCGCTGTCGGCGGAGTTCGCTCACCCCAGTATCCCCCGCTGCCTGAGCTGCGTCCGCAGGTATTCCATGCTGCGGTTGCCTTTGACGGCGTTGCAGGTGTGGCAGAGCAGCTGCAGGTTGCCGGAGGCGTCCAAGCCGCCTTTGGAACGGGGCGTTATGTGGTCTATCGTTAGCACATGCGGCGGCAGTTCGTATTCGCAGCCGATGCAGCGCCCCTGCTGCGCCGCGTACAGCAGGCTCTTTTCGGTCTTCAGGTCGGCGGGATACAGCAGCGCCAAGTCGGTGCGCGATTCGGGTTCGGTGCGGATGAAGGGCGTCCAGTCTTCCCAACCATTGCCCTCGCCGTCGGCGAGCGGTATCTGCAATTCGCGCCGCGCTCTGTCGCGCAGCACATCGGCCGCCTGCGGCTCTTTGTCTATGCCTATCCACCTGCGCCCCAACTTTTCGGCGGCGATGCAAGCGGTGGCGCAGCCGCAGAACGGGTCTAGCACAAGGTCGCCGGGGTTGGATGACGCCTTGATGACGCGTTCCAAAAGCGCAACCGGCTTCTGCGTGCGCCAGCCGGTGTATTCCACGCTTTTGGCGGAGTAGTTGGTGAAGCCCATCGGCTCTGTGAACAGGTTTTGCGGCGGATTGCCCGTATCGGCGGCGGCGTAGCGCTTCAAGCCGGGCCACTTGCCCTTCTTGGGGTGGTGTATCAAGCCCGCCTTGTCCAACGCGTCAAGCCTGTCGTGAACGCCCGCGATTTGGCGATAGCCCGGTATGAACTCGCGCTCTATGTACGCCGCGTACTTGCCCGTCTTGGGAACCGCCCAAACGCGGTTCAGCGCATAGACATCGTAATTCCGCCAAGGCAAGGTGCTGGGACTGCCCCTTTCGCGCTATGGCGGGGGCCGGACAAATCGGCGCTGCGGTAGTGTCCGCGTTCATCTTTTGACGGATAGGCGTTGCGTAGTTGGTCATCGTCTTTGGGAACTACAACCGCGTCGGCGTTCCATTTGGGGTTCGTCCCCTTGGCATAGAAAAGCAGATGGTCGAGGATGCGCCCAAAGCGCTTGGGGTCGTTGTGCGATGTGGCGCGCTTCCAAACGATGTTGTTGATATAGTTTTGCGCCCCGAACAGCGCGTCCATAACGCCCTTGAGGTAGTGAACGGCGGTGTCATCGCAGTGCAGGTAGATGCTGCCGGTGGACTTCAATACCCGATGCAGTTCAATCAGGCGCACGCTCATGAAGGTGAGGTAGCCCGCCATGCTTTCGCCGTGCGCCAGTTTAGCGCCGTTGATGAGGTGGAACAGCGAGGGCATTCGGAGTTCAATCTCATCAATCCACTCTTCCTTCATATCGCCCAGCGTCCACACATCGTCGAACTCGGCGCCCTTCGCTTCGCTGTCGAGCGGGGCGGCGTATGTCTGATTGGAGTTGAAGGGCGGATCGAGATAGATGAGGTCGACGCAATCGGAGTTGATGCCGCGCAGGATGTCGAGGTTATCGCCGGTGAAGATGGTGCGGCTTGGGACATTGCATTCGTTAGGCATGGGCGGGGCCTCCGTTGGGTGGCGGGTGAACGGATCTAAGCGCTAAGTATAGAGAGTATAGCGCATATGAACTATCGATTTCATAAGGATTGGGGGCGTTGTTTGGGCTAGGATTATTTTAACGCAAAGGCGCAAAAGGGGGGCGCATGCCGCGCGCTTCGAATAGTGAGCCTAACCCCGCAGCTTCAGTTTTGCCAGCATATCGTCGAGCGTGACGTCTGAGAGCGCGTTCAAGCGCAGATCGGCGGCGGCGAAGTCCATATGCTTGGTCATCGGGTTGGGGACGACGACGCAGTGTAGGCCGGCGGCTTTCGCGGCAGTAAGCCCGTTGAACGAGTCTTCTATGGCGAGCGCGTTTTGCGGCGCAATGCCCAGCCGCCGCGCCGTCAGCGTGTATATCTCAGGGTCGGGCTTCACATTGGCGACGTCGTCGCCGCTCAGCAGCAGTTCGAAGTTATGCAGCAGTCCGCGCCGCTCGAGATGCCCCGACGCCCAACCGCCGCGCGAGCTTGACGCCACCGCAAGCCGTATGCCAAGTTCGCGCGCCCTGAGTATGCAGCGCTCTACGCCCGGCAGAACGGGGTTGCGCTCAATGCGTTCTAGGTAGCGCTTTCGCATCATCGGGCGTATCGCTTCGCGGTCGATTTCCCGCCCGCTCAAATCGGCTAGATGCCGATACACATCGAAGCTCCCAAAGCCTCGCCCGATGAAGCCTTCCCATGTATCAAGTTCAAGCGCCACGCCAAACGAATGAAAGATTTCCTGCCAGCTTTCGTATTCGGGCGTTTCGGTGTCTATGATAAGTCCGTCAAAGTCGAAAATCAGCGCCTCAATCAATTGCGTTAGCCCTCACAAAGCGGTTCGGTTTAGCGCCAAGTATATCACTAGCGCCAAGCCTCTTGGGTTCACCGGGATCTAACATATTTGCGCGCGCTGAAGAATATAATCTCAGTTTCGCGCCTCCTATTATTCCCCCAATGCGCCCGCACCTCAATTTGTGCTAACCTATTGTCTTAGACACAACACTTGTTTGAGGTAACACGCCTATGCCTACTTACATGAGCGGCGACGACATTCGGGAAGCGTTTCTGAGCTACTTCGAGGCGCAGGGGCATAGCAGGGTGGCGAGCTCATCGCTGATTCCAGTGGGCGATCCTACGCTGCTGCTGACCACCGCCGGGATGGTGCAGTTCAAGCCCTACTATTCGGGCGAAGCCGCGCCGCCCAATCAACGCCTGACCTCATCGCAGAAATCGTTCCGCACGGTTGATATCGACGAAGTGGGCGACGCCACGCATCTCACGCTGTTCGAGATGCTGGGCAATTTCAGCATCGGCGACTATTTCAAGAAGGACGCCATCCGCTTTGCGCTGGATATGCTGGACACTAAGCTAGGACTGCCGCGCGAGCGCTTCGCCATCACCGTCCACGATACGGACGAAGAAGCGCTTGGGCTGTGGCAGGATGTAGGCGTCCCCGCAAGCCGCATATACAAGTTCGGCGACGCCGACAATTGGTGGGGGCCGGCCGGAGACGAAGGCCCATGCGGCCCCTGCAGCGAACTCCACTACGATTTCGGCGAAGGCAGAGGCTGCCTGCAGTCCGACTGCGGCCCCAACTGCGAAAACATAATGAACGCCGCAGGCGAGGTTTGCAACCGCTATGTGGAGCTTTGGAACCTCGTGTTCATGCAGTTCTATCACCACTTGGACGGACATCGCACGCCGCTGCCCGCGCCCAGCATCGACACCGGCTTGGGGCTTGAGCGCGCCGCCGTGGTTATGCAGGACGTCCCCACCATCTACGAAACCGACATCTTTCGCCCGATGGTGCGGCGCGCCGAAGAGATAGCCGCCAAGCGCTGGGGCGCTGACCGCGATACCGACTATGCGCTCGCCGCAATCGCCGAACACGGCCGCAGCGCCACATTCCTGATTGCGGACGGCGTGGTGCCCGGCAACGAAGGCAGGGGCTACGTGCTGCGCCGCCTCATACGCCGCGCCATACGCCACGGGCGGCTGCTGGGCTTGGAGGATCCGTTCCTAGGCAATATCGCCGAAGTTACCATTGACAAGATGGGCGGCGTCTATCCCGAACTTGTCAACAATCAAGAGTTCATCTACACCGTCATTAGACTGGAAGAAGAGCGCTTTCAGCAGGCGTTCCAAAACGGCTACAACATCCTCACCGAAGCGCTGGATGAAGCGAAGGCGTCCGCCGCCGATGCCGACGAAGACGCTGAGAGTACGCTGGCAGGAGATACGGTGTTTCGGCTCTGGGACACCTACGGCTTCCCCGTGGAGATGACGCAGGAAATTGCGCGCGGCCAGGGCGTCGTGGTGGACATAGCGGGCTTTGAGCGCGAAATGGAGGCGCAGCGCGAGCGCGGCAGAGCGTCGGCGCAGTTCGGCGAAGAGCGCGCCAAAATTCGGCTCTACGAAAGCCTAGGCGTGGGCGCAACCCGCTTCCTCGGCTACGACCAAATCAGCGCCTCATCCCCCATAGTGGGGCTTATCGCGGACGATGCGGCAGTCAGCGAAGCGCTTGCCGAGCAGGATGTAGAGGTTGTGCTGGTGCAGACGCCGTTCTACGCCGAGGGCGGCGGACAGGTGGGCGACGCCGGCATCCTAACCGGGCCGGACGGCGCCGTGGAAGTGCGCGATACGCAGGCGGTCATGCCCGACGTCATCGTCCACTTCGGTAAGGTCAGCGCGGGCGTGGTGCGCTTGGGCGATACGGTTGAGGCGCAGGTCGACCCCGTGCGGCGGCAGGATACGGCGCGCAATCACACCGCAACGCATATGCTTCACGCCGCGTTGCGCGAAGTGCTTGGGGCGCATGTGCGGCAGGCGGGATCGCTGGTTGCGCCCGACCGATTGCGCTTCGACTTCTCGCATGTGCAGCCGGTAACCCAAGCCGAACTTTGGCAGGTGCAGCTTCTGGTCAACGAAAAGATACGCGCAAACGCAAGCGTGCGGCGGGATGAAGACACCTACGCATCCGCGATACGGCGCGGCGCGCTGGCGTTCTTCGGCGACCGCTACGGCGATAGGGTGCGCCTGATTGAGATAGCCAACGGCGATACTTTCAGCTTCGAGGTGTGCGGCGGCACGCATGTCGGGCATACCGGCGAAGTGGGCAGCGTCTATATTCTGGGCGAATCCGGCATCGGCGCGGGCATGCGGCGGCTTGAGGCGGTGAGCGGCAGAGCGGCGGAACGCCTGGTGTGGGAACGCTTCAGCCAACAAGACGGCGTATCGCGCATGCTGCAAACAAGCCCGCCCGAACTAGAAGCGCGCGTGGGCGATCTGCTCGCCGAAATCGACGACCTGAGGCGGCAGCTTGAGGCTACGGAGCGGCGCAATGCGCTGCAGGCGGCCGAACTGCTGCTGGATATGCGTCAGGATGTGAACGGCGTATCCGTGCTTGCGGCGCGCGTGGACGCCTCCAACGCCGATTCACTGCGCGAGATAAGCGATTGGCTGCGCGACAAGATGGGCAGCGGCATCGTGATTTTGGGCGCGGTCATCAACGACCGTCCCACCATCAGCATCGGCATCACGCGCGACCTAGTGGCGGCGGGCGCCGACGCGCGGGAATACGCGCGCGATCTGGGCCGTATCATCGGCGGCGGCGGCGGCGGACGCGCGGATATGGCGCAAGCGGGCGGCCGCGACGCAAGCCGTTTGGACGACGCAATCGCCGGCGCCCCCGATCTAGCGCGCCAAAAAACGGCGTAAAATCGCAAATTGCAATCGACGCTAAATAGGCGGTGGCAACCGAACAGCGCAGCGGCAAGCGGCAATCAGCGGTTGGGCGCAACAGGCGGGGGACGCATTGCGAATACTAGCGTTGGATGTAGGCGATAGGCGCATCGGCGTCGCGCTGAGCGATCCGCTGGGAATGCTTGCGTCGCCGCTGATCACCATCGAGCGCAGCGGCGCAACGGACATAGACGCCGCCGTGAATGCGATTGCATCGGTAGCAGAACAACATTCGGCGAGTGAAATAATCGTAGGCATACCCTACCTGATGTCCGGGCGCATCGGCGCTCAAGCGCGCATCACGCTGGAGTTCGCCGCCGCGCTCGACGCATGCACGCCAGTGCCGATAACGCAGGTGGACGAGCGCCTATCCTCGGCGCAAGCGGCGCGAATGCTGGCGCAATCGGGGGACGCATCGGCGCGCGTAGGCCGCGATGATAAGGGCCGCGTCGATGCGGCGGCGGCGGCGGTGATGCTGCAGGCGTATCTCGACGCTAGGGCATGATGCGCGCGGGCGCATTGGGGGCGGCATGCCGAATGGAAACTTCCATCAAACTAGATAGGCGTTCTCAGCAAGTGCAAGTACATTAAATCCCAGTCAAACTTCAACCACGCCGGCGCAAGCAATAACCCTATCTTGTATAATCTGTGCCATCTGCAGATGTTCGAATTTCCTCATAAATCGTCAACCTCACACAAAGTTGACTCCCGTCGGCGGTTCGATTGACGCCGCGGTCAAAGTGTCGATCCATATCCAAGTATGCGTATGTCCGATAACCTTTCAAGGCTTCCCACAGATATGCGCGAGAATGCCCGCGCAGACGACGTCCAACAGTCAACAATCAGCGCAAGGCTGGGGCAGCTTTGCTGCATCTTTGTGTGCCTGCATGCGCTCTTCTTCGGCTATATCGCCGTAGCCCATACGCCCCTCTATGACTTTCTGACAATGGGAGAGGGCGCGGTAGAGCTCCTCACCTTTGCCGCGTTTCTGCTGGCGGGCATAGCGGTTGTTGTTGCCGCTTTGACAGAGCGGCGTCTATTCCCGCGTTGCGCCTATATTCTCGGCGGCATAGCGCTGCTGTTCTTTGCCGGTGAAGAGAGCAGCTGGGGACAGCATATAATCGGGTTCGCTACGCCCGATTTTATGGCGGACTTGAACCTCCAAGGCGAATTCAACATTCACAATATCAAAGCCGTTAATGATGTGGCTGGGTACAGTGAGCAAGCGGCAGTGCCGTTCATGCTGTGCCTGGCAGCCCTCGTCGCCTTCTTCGCGCGCAAAAACAGGATATTGGGGATTCCGTCCCCGTCAATTCTGCTAACATTAGCCCTCCTCATCACGATGTCTTATTTTTATATAAATTACAGAGGAACCAGTTTTGATATCGATAGTTTAACTCTCTATGGATATAGAGCGCTGTTTCTGCTGCCGCTCATATTTGCCTTGCTTTCAAGAAACGCTAGGCTGTTCATCGCCGCTGCCGCATCCTTGTCGATCTCTCTATGCGCCTATTATGTCTTTCATCACCACTGGACCCATCACGGCATTTCTCTAAATTCTAGGGAACTGAGCGAGTATCTGTTCAGCGTCTGTTGCTTCTTCTACGCGTTGCATCTACTGCTGGATCAAACAGCGGCGCGCCAAAAGATAGCGGCACAGGCCGCCGCGCTCAAATCCGCTGCGGCGCTGCCTTCCATTCGCATAAAAGCCCCTCCCTTCCCCGACATAGCGCGCAAGGCCTTCGTCGGAATCATCGGAAGCAAAGAGAGCGCTCTAACGCCTTGGACTGGCATTTGCGCGCTAATCATTGCGGGCAGCGTCGGGTTGGCGCTTGTGACGCACCTCCACGCTAGAGCGGATGCAGCGGCGTTCCAAGAAACCCTGTTGTTGATCCGGACTGCCGGCCCCGCGGCGCGCTCCAACTTCGATGTGTACATTGATGGGCGCGATCTGCATTACTTCAAGCAGCCGTGCGCCCATCGGCCTGACTTGAGGGTGAGATTCTTTTTGGGCGTATTTCCTCAGAATGCGGACGATCTCCCAGTCGAGCAGCGGCAGCGCGGCTTTGAGAGCATCGAGTTTCAGTTTGGACAATATGGCGCGCTGCTAGACGGCGCATGCGTGGCGACGGTGAATCTCCCCGACTACGAAATAGCGAGTATCTCAACCGGTCAGTACACATCGGATGACGACGTAGTTACAAACCTCTGGATTGCGGAGTTTCCCGTGAGGGAATACAGCGTGGATGCCGCGGCATTTGAAGAAACCCTGTCATTGACCCGGACTATCGAGCCTGCGACGCGCTCCAACTTCGATGTGTACTTAGACGGGCGCGAACTGCATTACTTCAAGCAACCGTGCGGCTATGCCGATGTAAGGGCTACATTCTTCTTAGGCGCATTCCCTCAGAATGTGCATGATCTCCCCGTTGAGCAGAGGCAGAACGGCTTTGAGAACCTCGACTTCGATTTTGAACAGTATGGCGGGATGCTAGACGGCGCATGCGCGGCGACGGTGAGGCTCCCCGGCTACGAAATAGCGCGTATCTCAACCGGTCAGTACACTTGGGATGAGAACGGCGTAGCTACAAACCTCTGGACTGCGGAGTTTCCCGTGAACAAGTAGGCTCGCCTTTGCTAGTCCCCCTTTGCCCCCCCGCGCCCTTGCGTTAAACCCTTTCCCGCAAACACGCCCCGGCGTCGAAGCCCCATCTGCCCGCCAATCCCAATGCAGAACGCCGCCAACTATGTTACGCTTTAATGTACACAGCCGTTGGAGCGCAAGCGAAAGGAGACGCCGTATGTATGCGAACTACACGCCGCCGCCCGAAGTCCAAGCCCGCCTTGACGAAGCGCTGCATAGGTTCGAGGATCTAGGCAGGCTTTTCGCCGGCTACCCCTGCAACCAGGATTTCGACTACGCCGCGCTGACGCCGTTCCTCAACTATGTCGCCAACAATGTGGGCGATCCCTTTCACGGCACCAACTTCGCAAGCAACACCCACGACATTGAGCGCGAAGTCATACTCGCATTCGCGCGCATGCTGCATCTGCCGGAAGCGCGCGCCTGGGGATACGTCACATCCGGCGGCACCGAAGGCAATATGTATGGACTGTTCCTCGCGCGCGAACTCTTCCCCGACGGCGTAGTCTATTTCTCCGAAGACACGCATTACAGCGTAGTCAAAATTATGCGCGTCCTCAAAACCCGCAGCATTATGATCAAAAGCCAGCCCAATGGCGAAATAGACTACGAAGACCTCTACGAAACCATTCGCATCAACCGCGACGCCCCCGTAATCTTTATGGCGAACATCGGCACAACGATGAAGGGCGCTGTGGACGACGTGGACACCGTGCGCCGCATCCTGAAAGACCTTGCGGTGTCCCAATACTACATCCACGGCGACGCCGCGCTCAGCGGAATGATACTGCCATTCGTGGATGACCCGCAGCCCTACGGCTTTCACGAAGGCTTCGACAGCGTATCCATCAGCGGCCACAAACTCATCGGCTCGCCGTTGCCCTGCGGCGTGGTGGTAACCAAGAACGACTATGTGGCGCGCATATCGCGCTCAATCGAGTACGTCGGCGTGATGGACACCACCCTGTCCGGCTCCCGCAGCGCGATCGCCCCGCTCATCATCTGGCTTGGGCTGCAGCGCTACGGCGTAGAAGGCTACCGCCAAATCGTCGCCGATATGCTGGACACCGCTCAATACGCCGTCGACCATTTCAACGAACTCGGCATACCCGCTTGGCGCAACAAGAACTCGGTCACCGTGGTATTCCCCAAGCCCGCGCCCGAAATCGTGGCGAAGTGGCAACTCGCATCATACGAAGACATAGCGCACATCATCGCTATGCAGCACATCACCAAAGACACCATACACCAAATCGCGCAAGACTGCCTAAATCACAGCCTCGCGCAGACGGCTTAGTGGCTTAGTTAGGGAGGATTTTCGTGAGCCGAATCATCATCACAGTCAAGAACGAAGTGGGCGTTGTGGCGGACATCAGCAAGGCGCTCGCCGACCGCCATATCAACATCGAGCGCATCAACGCCCAAACCACCGAAGACACCGGCATAATCACGCTGGAAACCGACGACCCCGACAACAGCCTTGTGGCGCTGGCGGACGCCGGCTTTAAGGCGGTAATCGACGACTTCCTAGTGTTTCGGCTGCGCGATGAGCCGGGCGCGCTTGCGAAAGTGGCAGGCCGCTTCAAAGACGCCGGCGTCAACATACAAAGCCTGCACATAATCAACCACTACGGCGGCTACGCCACAATCGCGCTCAGCGCCGAAGACCGCGCAAGCGCCGAAGCCATCGTTGGCAGCGAAGCCGTGGTGTAGCGCGCGTCGCCCGCTATCGCCTTACTCCAGCCCGCCGTTGCCTTCGTCAACATAGGTCGTCGCGCCCACCGATGATATGGCGATGCGCTGGCGATACACCCCGTCGGGCAGGCGGCGCTCGACTTGGTGTGTATGCGTCCGCCATTCCACGCCATCGGCGCCGTCGGCCAGCGCCTCGACCAGGATGCGCCCGTCCATCGCGGCGCCGCCGTCTATGCCAAGCAGATGCAGAATTGTGGGCGCAATGTCCGTGTTGCCCGTGGGGCTTTGGATGCGCGCGCCGCTCCGAAAGCCGTTGCCGCGCGCTATCAGCACATTTCGCATTTCGTGGCGGCTCATAGAGCCGTGCTGCCCTAGCTCAGGCGCGCCGCCCGTTGAGAAAGCGTATCCGGCGTAGCCCGCGGCGTTTGCGCGCGAATCCCAGCGAAAGGACATAGCAAGATCGGGCGCGCGCCGCCCCTCGGCGCCCACAAGCGACGCCGGCAGCGTCCCCGCGATAGCGCCCGCCGCATCGGACGCCACCAGCGCGCCGCACCAGCGCTGCCGCATAAGCCAAGCCGCAAGTTTGTCCGTCGTGGCAGCATCGCTATCGTGCGCGTAGAACAGCGCAGAGCCGCCGTTTGTGGCGACCGTTACGCCGCCCGCCTTATCGCCCGGCGGGAAGCCCGCATCGCGAACAAGCGCCTCAATGTCTATGACTTCGTCTATCGTGGAGTAGCCGTGATCGGATACTACCAGCGCATCGGTATCCGCCGCTGCGCCGCTGTCCTCAAGCCACGCCAATAGCCTGCCGAACTGCGCGTCCGCCTCGCGCAATGCGCGCAGACCGACGGCCGATCCGACGCCGTGGGCGTGCTGCGCGTGATCCGGCTCCGAAAACCATATACACGCCACCGCTGGCTTGCGCTCGCCAAGCACATACTCGGTCAGTATCGTTACGGCGTGTTCCAGTTTGGCGGCGTTGGTAACGCCCTCCGAGGGCCATTCGCCGAAGCGCGCCGCAATATCGGCGTGCAGCGCATAGGGCAGGCAGAATTCGGGGTGTATCGTTGCGCCGCCGCCGCGCTCTGCGTTGGGGTTGTGTACATAGGCGTTGCCGCTTGTCCCCGTGCCAACCGCGATGTATTCGCGCCCATGCCGATGCAGCAGATCGGCGAGCGTGGGGGACAGCAGCGCCGCCGTCTTGCGCGCCACCGCCGCCAGCGTGGGCTGCATCGCGGAGAAGGCGTTGTGCGGATGATAGTCGCGCATCGCCGCCACGTTCGCCGCCAAGCCGTGCGCGCCGGGATAGCGCCCCGTTGCGATGCTTGCGGCGTTGACGCGCGTTACGCTGGGATAGACAGCGTGATGATTGTCAAACACAACGCCTTGCTCCGAAAACGCCGCGAGGTTGGGCGCAAGCGCCGGGGTTATCTGCGCCGGCTGCAGTCCGTCAAACGCCACGATTAGTGCGGAGCGCATATCGCATCCCCTTTGCCTAGATACGGGTTTGTTGCGCCGCCGCCTAGTCGAACACGGTGGTTTGGCTTTCGGGGTGCGTCAGCGATATGTGCGAAAAGTCTTCGCCGTCGACTGCGCCGTGCCAGTGCTTTTCGCCGGCGGGTATGAGCGCCGTATCGCCTTCGCCAATCTCGATCTGCTCGCCTTCGGTGGCGATGTAGCCCTTGCCGTCCAGCACGAACAGGATCTGGTCGCTGGTGTGAGTGTGGAACTTGTTCTTTGCGCCGTTGTAGAAGCTCACCTTGTTGAAGTTGAAATCGCCGCTCATCCCGCCGCCCACGATAGCCTCGCCCGTAACCTTGCCGCCGTAGAATATGGGCGCATCGCTGCGGTCTTCCGCCTCGTTCTGTCCGTTTCGGATAACTTGCATCGCGTTATTCTCCTGTATCGCTATCCTGCGTATATGGTTGGATGAATGCAACGGCAACCTAGCCGCCGCCGCAATCTTACTGCGCCTTATTATACATTACTTGTCATATGGCGGGTTGTGGCTTAATATATGCGGGCTTGACGATAGCATCAAGCGATAATGCGATACGCAGGAGGGTGCGGAGAGCAGATATGAGAGCAGCGCGAATTAGCGGACCGAAGCAGTTTGAGATTATCGATATGGATGTGCCTGACCTGAAAGACGGGCAGTGTCTCATCAAGCTGGAAACGTGGTCGGTGTGCGGCAGCGACATACGCCACGCCTACGGCCCCGTTCATCCCGAAGAGGAGTACCCGATGCGCGCGGGCGGCCCCTGCCACGAATGCGCCGGCACGATTGTGGAAAGCCGCTCCGACAAGTTCAAGGTGGGGCAGCGGGTCATCGTGCTGCCCGGCAGGGACGGCCCCGGCGGGCTGGTGGAGTACATGAACGGCGACGAGGGGCGCATGGCGGCGCTGCCCGACCACGGCGACATCTCTAGCTGGGTTATGTGCCAGCCGTCCGGCACGGTGCTGTATTCCTGCCAGCAGATGGGGACGATTTTGGGCAAGGATGTGCTGGTGATGGGGCAGGGCTCCATCGGGCTGTCCTTCACCGCGATATGCGCCAGGGCGGGCGCGCGCAAGGTGATAGCCGCCGACCTGTTCGACTATCGGCTGGAGTTCTCAAAACGCTTCGGCGCCACTCACACCGTCAACCCGTCCAAAGAGAACCTGGACGAAGCGGTGATGGAACTCACCGGCGGCGCGGGCGTTGACATCAGCGTGGAGGCGGCGGGCTACGCCGATACGCTGGAGGCGTCGCTCAGGCTGGTTCGCAATCTGGGCAAGACGATCATATTCGGCATACAAGAGAACGCCGGCGAAGAGCGCGTGCCGCTGGACACATCGCTGTTCCTGCGAAAAGCCCCCACAATCATCCCCACGCAGGGCGCCACCAGCGGCGACCCCATCACCCACATCGAGACGATGATCGATCTGAAAGAGCGCGGCTGGTGGGATCCGGGCGAGATGGCGACGCACACGATGAAGTTCGAGGATGTGCAGCGCGCCTACGACATGTACGACCGCCGCGAAGACGAAGTCATCAAGTCGGTGATGACTCTGTAGGGCGTGCTGACGCCGGCATTCGGCGTCAACATCGCGGCCGGGACATAAAGACGGGATAACAATCAAGCGCGGGATAAACGGGATTAGCCGGCCTATGAGCCGCATATCCCGTTTATCTGCGTCGATTCATAGAGCGTCCCCGCCTATCCCTCGCCTCACATCCCCATTGCGTTGAAAATCCCTCAAAATTCCCCCAATTTACCCCTTGACACACCCGTTCTGTTATCTATAATAGAGCGTATGACCATCGACGCCACCATACAGCGCCTCACCAACGACGGCGAAGTAGTAGTCCAGTTCCTTGTAGATGTCATACAAGGAACCAACTACAACGCCCCCATCGGCCACCGCATAAAGTCGGCCGAATGGCTCTCCGCGCTAGGCGGCTTCATCCCCGAAGACGCCATCCCCAAATCCGCAACCATTCGCCCACGACCCAAGTCCGAACCTGAGAATGGCAAGCCGGACAAGCGGGACAAGCGCGACGAAAAACCTGAAGTTACCGAAAAGCAAATCCTGCACTTCGACATCGCCCGCCTAATCAAGCAAGAGACCAACGACGGCGAAACCGTCGTCGAATTCCTAATCAGGGTAATCTCCAAGCTCGAGAAGTCAGGCGAAAACTTCACCCCAGCCGCAAGAATGCGCGCCGCCAAAGAACTCCTAATCCGAGGCTTCGGCAGCGCCATCCCCGGCGTCAGCCGCATCCTATCCGGCAAGACCGAAGAGCTCGACTCATATCTCTCCAAGATAGTGCGCGAATACACCGACCACGGCGCGGACTCCGTGCGGTTTCTAGTAAAGGCGATGGAAAACAAAACCCCCGAGGTCGATTCCAAAGGCGCCCAAACCCCCTACCCCAAGTTCGACCGTCAGCGCAAGGGCAAGCCAGCCGTAGGCTTCACCGCATCACAACGCGTCTGGGCCGCCTGCGAACTGCTGCGCCGCGCATACGACATCCGAACCGACCACATCACCCCCGACGACATACAGGCATATCGGAACGCCCAAACGCCCGCCGCCAACCATGGCCGCGCCGCCGGTGAGCAACCCGCCGCCGCCGAGAGTATCGCCGCCGCTACCGAAAAGCGCAATGCCGTCGCAGCAAACCCCGCCGCCAACGCCGACCGCGCTCCGGCCGCTGAAACCCGCGCATCCCGCCGACGCCAAAAGCGCGCCAGCGCCACCGAAAAGCGTGATACCGACAAGCAGCCCAACGCCGAAAAGCCCAACGCCCCCAACCCCGACGGCACTCCGCCCCCCGAAACCCGCGCATCACGCCGCCGCCAAAAGCGCGCCGCCCGCAAAGCCCAAAAACGCGCCGCCAACACGCGCCCAGACACCCCCGCCAGAAGCGTGTACCCCGAAGACATAGCGAACATCGAAGCGTACAAAGAACGCCTACAAGCCAGGAGCGACGCTATCCGCGACGCCAAGCTCCGCAACGCCGACATTCGCAAAATCCCCGAACTCAAAAGGCACATCACTCCCGAAGAAGTCGCGGCCTTCCAACGGCAGCCGGGAAACCTCTACAACCGAACCCGCGAAATGTACAAAGAAAAGTACGGCGAATACCCCTTCCCCGACGACATCCCCCCAAACGCCCGCAGCCCCTAAACCCCTCTGCGCCAAAAATCCTGCCCCAACCCTTCCCGCCTCTGCGTCAAAAACCCGACGCAGACCGGCCCCTTGCGTCCAAAATCCTACTTCCCCTTTGCGCCCCTACGCCCCTGCGCCAAAAACCCGACGCAAACCGGCGCCTTGCGCCCTTGCGCCCAAAACCCCGGTCAGCGCCCCATATGATACGCTTGACGCCCAATGCTCAAGCGCATCGCCCAAGCCCTGACCGCACAAACGGACGCAGCGTCCGCCGCCGCCTTTCGCATCGCTTTCGGCATACTAGCGTTCAGCGCCGTCGCGCGCTACTTCCGCAACGACTGGATCGCCCGCCTCTACATCGCCCCCGCCCACCACTTCCCCCACTGGGACTTGACCCTGCTCCAGCCGCTCCCCGATTGGGGCATGTACGCCCTATTCGCCGCCCTAGCGCTGTTCGCCGCCGGCATAGCGCTGGGCTTCTATTACCGCATCTGCGCCGCCCTGTTCTGCATCGGCTTCGCCTACATTGAGCTTCTTGACCGCGCAACCTACCTCAACCATCACTACCTTATGATACTCATAACCCTGCTGATGGCGTTCCTGCCCCTAAACCGCGCGGCATCCATAGACGCCCGCCGCCGCCCGCCGTCCGACGGCGTAATGCCCGCAAGCATACCCGCCTGGACGCTATGGACGCTGCGCGCGCAAATCGGCGCAGTCTATCTATTCGCAGGCATCGCCAAACTCAACCCCGACTGGCTGCTCAACGCAATGCCCCTGCGCATCTGGCTCTACCAGCGCGGCGACATCCCCATCATCGGCGCGCTGCTGCAAGAACCTTGGACCGCCTACGCCATGAGCTGGACGGGCGCTCTCTTCGACCTCACCATCGTAGGCTGGCTGCTCTGGCGGCGCTCCCGCCCGTGGGCGTACATCGCGCTAATCGCCTTCCACCTGATAACCTGGCTGCTATTCCCGCGGCTAGGAATGTTCCCCTTGCTGATGATAGGCGGCGCGCTCATATTCTTTCCCCCCGACTGGCCGCGCCGTCTGTTCAACCGCAATCGCAAGCCCCAAGCGCAGCAGCAGCCCATAGCAAGCCCAACCGCGCGGCGCATATCTTGGACGGCGCGCGCTGCCGTAGCCGCCGCATCCCTATTCGCGCTGACGCAAATCATCCTGCCGCTGCGCCACTTCGCCTACCCCGGCAATGTGCGCTGGAACGATGAAGGCTACCGCTTCGCGTGGCGCGTGATGCTCACCGAAAAGGTCGGCTACACCCAATACCGCGTGCGCTGCCCCGAAAGCGGCCGTGGCCGGCTTGTCGACCCGGAGGAATACTTCACGCCGCTGCAAACGGAGCGTATGGCGATCCAGCCCGATATGATACTGCAGGGCGCGCACATCATCGCCGCCGATTTTCGCGCGCGCGGCTGCGATGCGCAAGTCAGAGCAGACGCCTTTGTGGCATTCAACGGCCGCCCCAACGCCCGCCTCATCGACCCCGACGCAGACCTCGCCGCCGTCAACCCCGGCATAGCCCCCAAGTGGTGGATACTGCCCCAACGCCGTCGCAGACGCCGCCGAAAGCGCCGCCTAACCGCCGTCCCCGTCCGTGTCCGCAAACCCAACCGATACATCAAGCAGGCTCACCACTTCGGTGTTGAGCGCCCGCTTGAGTTCGGCGAGACGCGCATGCGCCGTTTGCGCCGCCGCCGGATTCTGCGCCATATTCGCATGCAGCGGCTCTTCCAGCTGCCCGATTGCCTCAAGCGCATTCTCAAAAGCAACGCGCATCCGTTCATCCGCCGCCGCCGATAGCCCCGCAATCAGCGCCCCAAGCCCCAACCCGCCGTCAGCGCCAACATACATATCCTGCATCCCCAATACCTGATTTCGCATATCGGCGACCGCATTATGCGCCGCCCCCATCGGTATCGCGGACGGATCCGCCCTAACATCGTCCCCTATGCCCAGCGCCTTGCCCAGCCGCATATCCGTTATGCTGCGCGTCAGAAACACCGACGTCCGCACCACTTCCGCCACCGCCGACCTGCCAAGCAGCGCGCTCTCCGCCGTGCCGTCGAAGTAGCTCGCATACGCCCCGCTTTCGGCGTTCCCAACCGTCCAATCCGCGACCACGCCGTCCAATTCGGCCGCCGCCACATCCCCCAGCGCCGTAAGATAGCGGCAGCGCCCGCCGCCATCCGCCGATAGCGCCTCAAGCGCCGCCGCCTCATCACCGAAGATGATGTACTCCACGGCGCCCAACCCGCGCTGAGTGGACGCCAAGAACTCGCGCGCATACTCCGCCGTAATATCGTCCCGCGTCGCCAGCAGATCCTCAATGCGCTCCGGATCCACGGGCGCCCAGTCCACCAGCGAGCGCGAGCGCCTATCCATCACCGGCCCGAACCACATCGCCTGCGACCGCATCCAAGCTCCGCGCGCCCCACGCCAAGCGTCCCGCGCGCCCTGCAAATTCGCCGCCGTCGGACTGCCGCAAAGCGTATGCAGCGAATCCCGCAGCGCATTCATCTCCGCCGCCGCCGTCTCAAAGCGCGGCGCTATCACATCCGCCGTCAGACTCACAAGTACATCCTGCCGCGAAGCCGTCGGATAGGCCGCCGCCGGCGCGGATACCGGCGGCGCGGTCGTCGCCGGCGCAGAAGCCGCAGGCGACGCCGAAGCGCATCCCGCCGCAATCGGCAGCGCAAGCGCCCCGACCGCCAATATCAGCGCATTCCATATTCGCATCACAACGCCTCCAAGAAACGCAGCAAGGCTTCCCGCTGCTCGCGCGTCAGACCGATGAAGCCGTCGCGCGCCGCCGCCGCCTCGCCGCCGTGCCACAGGATAGCCTCCGCAAGATTGCGCGCCCGCCCATCGTGCAGAAAGCGCGTATGCCCGTTCACCGCATCAACCAAGCCTATCCCCCACAACGGCGGCGTGCGCCATTCCCGCCCATCCGCCAGGAAGTCCGGCCTGCCGTCCGCCAACCCAGCGCCCAAATCGTGCAGCAACAAATCGGTGTACGGAAAGATGCGCTGCCCGCTCAGCGCCGCCGTATCGGTTGCGCCGGTGGTGTGGCTCGGCGTATGGCACATAGCGCAGCCGATATGCAGAAACGCCTTCGCCCCAAGCCGCACCTGCGGATCGTCCGTATCGCGCATTGCGGGAACCGCCAGCGTGCGGTTGTAAAAGACCACCTTGCCAAGCCTATCGTCCGGCAGTTCGGGCATGCCGCCGTTGAGCGCGGCGGCGCAGTCCGTTTGAACCGACGGGCAGTTTTCGTTAGGGAACATCGATGAGGTGATGCCTATATCGCCGTGAAACGCCCCCGCAACCTGCTGCTCCACGCTTGGAACATTCGCCTTCCAACCGAAGCGCCCCAACGCCAGCGCCCCCTTGCGAACATCCCATACCATATTCGCCTTGCCCGATATGCCGTCCCCGTCGGCGTCGTCTGGATCGGCGCGCGCCAGTATATCGGCATCGGGGATAGCCTCAAGCAAGCCCACGCCAAACGCCACCGGCGCAATGCGCGGCGACATCATATATTCGGCGTTGGGTTCGCCAAACGCCGCGTCCGCAAGCGTGTACCGCGGCGCAATCAGCGTGTACGGTTCGCCGTCGGCGTATTCGCCGTGTATCTCGCGCCACTCGGCGATAACCCGCCCTTCCGCGGGAACGCCCAGAATAGCCCTATCCTGAAGCTGCCCGCCGTATGCGGGATCGGGCAGCGGCCCGCCGTTTGCGTCAGCGCCAGGAACGCTAAGCCGAAACAGCAACCCGCGCTCCGGGTCGTCGGCGCTCTGCGGCGGCTGCGCCCGCCCATCCAATGTGTGGCACGACGAACAAGACTGCGCGTTGAATGTGGGCCCAAGCCCGTCGCGCGCCTCCGTGGACGCCGGCGCGGTTACCCAGTTCTGATTGAAGAAGCTGTCCCCCACCTCGAAGATGCGCCGCTCCGCATTCGTCAGGTTGCGCGCAGACAGGCTGAAGGCGTTGCGGTTAGCGGTGAAGGCGGTGGTTTCGCCGCCCAGCTTCTCTACCAGGATGGCGTCGGCGTCGGCGTCCGTGGGCCAGCGCTCGCGCTCCAGCCGCCAGACCGCCGCCGCAATCAGCAGCGCCGCTATCGCTATGAACGCGGCGAAGCCGTAACGCAGGCGCGCATCCTTGGCGGCTTTTGCGATACGACTTCGCTGCATATCAAATCCCGTCGCGCGGCGGCGTTAGCTCACGCTGATGGTAACGCCGATTGTGGTTGCCGCCGAAACGATGGTGTCCGTCTGCCGTTCCAGCGCCTCGATTGTTCGCAGCACCATAGAGCGGCCGGGCGCGCTGTCCGGCGTATCGCTCGTCAGATGATTGTCGAACGGCGCCGGTATTTGCTTTGCCAGGTTCACGCTCGCGGCCACCTGCGACTCAAGCTGCGCCGCAAGCGATTCGTCCAGCGCCGCCACAAGGTCAAGCACGCCCGGGCCCGAAACCGAGCCGTAATCGCCCGTCAGAACTATCTGAATGCCCAGCGCGTTGCCCACTATATCGGCGGTGGTGTTGTCCGAGAAGCAGGAGTGTTCGTCTTCCTGCGAGCGCTCTTCATACGCCACGGTCATCCGCTCGCCCGCGAGTTCGCCGCGGCTCAGTTCGCCGATGCCGGTGATGATGTTGACCAGCGCGTCATCGGCGCTCATCGCCATGAACCCCGCGCGATAGTTGCCCGCTTGCCCGGGCGCCCATGCGTCAACCATATCCTGCAGGTGTCCCAGCAGCGTATCGGACGCAACCGCAAGGTAGGTAGCGCGGCGGTCGGCGTTGGTGGTGGTGGTGTAGTCCTCTACCGGGCGCGCGCCGGGGCCGCCGGCGTTCATATCCTGCCCCCACAGCAGGAACTCGATCGCGTGCCAGCCGGTTGACACATTCTCTTCGCCGCCCTCTTCGTTCAACGAAACTATCAGGTCGGAGTCGATGGTGGGGTATTCGTCCGGCATATTGATGATGCCGGCGTTGGGGCTGCCCTCAACATAGTCAATATAGGACTCGTCCAGGGGCCAGGCGTTGATAAGCCCTTCGGGGCCGTCTTCCTCATTGTCGATAGGGCCGCCGTAGAAGCGGAACGCTTCGGTGGGGCCGTAGTCGTCGCGTGCGCGCAGCCAGGCGCGCTTCGCCGCTTCCAGCGTGGCGGGCGTGGGATCGGCGATGAAGCCGTCGATCGCGGCGTCCATCGCCTGCGCCGAAGTCAGGCTGGCGGCGTAGAGCGCGTGAACGCCCGCGGCGTAGTTGGCCACCACATCGCCCTTGAGCGCGGCGACGTCGACCTGCGGCTCCGGCGTGGGCGGCGGAGCGGGCGTAGGCGGCGGTACCGGCGTGGGCGTTGGCGTGGGCGGCTCCGAGGCGCACGCAAGCGCCAACGGCAGCAGCGTCAGCGCCGCGAATATGGCTATAGTCCGAATAATTCTCATCCGCGCATTCTCCTTGTCCATTTGTCTATGCAATCCAAATACCTTGACACGCCTTTCAATGCGCCCCAAGCCTATGTTCACATAGACATTCAGCGCAAAGGCAGTATGAATTATGTACATACTAATTTTGAAAGTCAAGCATAAAGAACTATTTGGATTATATTATACATATGATATTTATCAACCTCAAAATCTCTATGCGCTAATCAATGCAAATCGCATTGATTAGCGCTTATTACAATTAGGCGTTAGTCCAATCTAACCGCAGAGCGGCGGCGGCTTTCCTATGACTTTTGTATGCAGCGGGATGTTGCGCCGAATTCCGCGAACTCGCCAAATCGCAAGCGCTGGTTCGCGGGTTGAGCAGTCCGCAAGCCTTTATAATCGCTAACCCGCCATTTGCCCAATGCGCTTGCCCGCCAAGTAGCGTATAATGTAGCGTAAGCGTATGATGGGCAGGCGCAAACGGCGGGGGCATACTAGGCGCAGCGCGCAGCCGGCGGGAATTGGATTTTAGCGGGAGTCGGATAAGACTATGGACATCATCTTTGAGAGAGGCAGCCAAGATTCCCCAAAGGGACACGCATTCGTGTACTTCACAAGTTCGGACTATCCCGACGAGGTTTGGGCGAGCTACCTTGTTATGCTGCCCATAACCGTTGACTTAGCGAAATATATGCCGCCCTTTCTGATGAACCAGATGGGGGACGCAAGCATTCAAGATATGTCGGCGTTCGCGTTCCCGCCCGCGCCCGAAAAGACGGGCGGCAGGGAGCAGATGGAGGCGCTGGCGGAAATGCGCGGCGACGACATCCTGTTCGGCGGGGCGCTCAACACATCCGACGTGCCGGCGATGATGCTTGCGGTGGGGGACGCGGTTCAGCTCTACAACGCGCTGTACAAGGCGCTGGTGGATCGGCGCGGGCTTGCCGACGCGCCGGCGGAGGATGAGGCGATAGCCGAAGAAGCGGGCGGCGGCTTTGGCGTCAACGACGTTATGTACGGCTTGATGAGCGATACGGATAAGCTAAACGAGCTGACCACGCTTGTGGGCAAACTGCGCTTTGCGGTGGACAACAACGAAGACGCGCTTGTGAAGGAAGCCGAAGCCGACATCGGCTTGCTTTCGCAGCACTTCGAGTTCGACCACAAGACGAACCGCATCGTGCAGAGCATCAAACTCGGCGATGGGGACGAAGACGCGCAAAGGCTCACGATACTTTACCTTCAGCGCTGCTATCACATAATCCACGAAGAGTATCTGGCGCTGGGCAGCGTGGAACAGCAGATAGCGGCGATCGAGGGAGAAGCGTCGCCGTCGGAGTAGGTTTGCGCCTGCATCGCGCAGCGGCCGGTTGCCGACTCGCCGGCAGCGTCCCAGGTCTTATGCCAGCACCTGCATCGCGTAGCGCGAGCGCAGCAGATCGCCGGTTGCGAAGCGGCGCATGTTCAGCGCGGATATGTCCACGCATTCGGCGCGGCCGGCGGTGATGAGCTCGGCCATAGCCTTGCCTATCATCGGCGATTCTTTGAAGCCGTGTCCGCTAAATCCCACCGCGCAATACAGCCCGTCAACGCCTTCGACTCTGTCCAAAATCGGGTGCCAGTCCGGGGTTACGGTGAATGCGCCCGACCAGCCGCCGCGAAACACCGCGCGCGACATTGCGGGAATGCGCCGGACGATGCCCGCAAACGCCGTCTCAACCATCGCCATATCCACGCCTTGGTTGAATGTATCGGCATCTACAAACTCGTCTTCGCCCACGCCTATCATCGTAAGCCCGCCGATGTCGGGGCGCGCCGAGAAATCGTTCACCACATCGCCGATAATCGGATGCTCCGTGTCAGCGCCAAGCGGGCGGCGCAGCAGCACAACTTGATGGCGCAGCGGGCTTAGCGGCGCGTCCACGCCCACGCCCTGCAGCAGCGGGGCGCTCCACGGGCCGGCCGCAATCACGGCGCAATCCGTCTCTATGCGCTCGTCCGCCGTCAGCACGGCGCTGACCTTGCCGCCGCTGACCTCGACCTGCGTCGCCGCAATGCCGTCGCGGATGCGGGCGCCCATATCGCGCGCGCGGTTGGCGAATCCCAGCGTTACCGAATAGGGGTCTGCGTAGCCGGATTCGGGTTCGTAGGCGAATGCTTCGCCGTCTTGGACCGCAATCATCGGCGCAATAAGGCGCACATCCTCCGGGGACACCACTTCGGTGGCGATGCCTAGCCGTTGCTGCATGGCGACGTTCTCAGTCATCGCCTGCCTGTCGTCGCCGCCTACGATTAGGAAATAGCCGGCGCGGGTGTATCCCGACGGCGTTCCGGTGAGTTCCTCGAAGTTCTTGAATATCTCAAGGCTGTCCCACGCAAGCCGCGCGGTAACTTCGTTGGAGTAGTGCATGCGCAGTATCGCTTGGGATTTGCTTGTGGAGCCGGACGCAAGCACATCGCGCTCAAGCAGCAGCGCGTTAGCAACGCCGCGCTCTGCTAGGTTGTACAGGATGCTGCATCCCATAACGCCGCCGCCTATAATCACCGCATCTGCGCTGTCAGCCATCGGACACACCTCTTAGCTACCCATCAACATTATCGTTATCGCGGCGGTTATCGGACATTCGCCGCGGGCATTGCCAAGCCGCCTAAGTTTAGCATCAAAGCCGCCGATGCGCACACAAACCCGCGCGCGCGGGCGCTATAATCAGCGGCGTAAGTCGAATGCCGATGCGGGCAAGGCTTGCTCTTACAACTAAGCCTTGCCAATAACTGCTAAGGAGGCGCTCTTATGCCGCGTATATCTTTGGATTTGCAGAACCCCGATGCGCTTGCGGCGCTTGGGGGCAGATGGCGGTTCGCCGTGGGGTTGACGCCGGGCGAGCCCAACCAGGGGCTTGAGGCACTGAGCGAGGGCAGTCCCGCGCGCCTTGCCGACTACGACGACTCCGCTTGGGAATACTGCGACGACCTAGCCGAATGGCGCTCTCACGGGTTGTCGTTCATATGGTACCGCATCGGCATTACGGTGCCGCAAAGCGTGGGCGGGCGCGATGTGGCGGGGACGCAGTGCTTGCTCGAGACCTGCATCGACGACTACGGCGAAGTATGGATCGACGGCAAGTGCGATACGGCGAAGGGGGCGGTGCAGGGCTTCAACGTCCCTCAGCGCGTAGTGGTGAGCGCCGCGCCCAAGCCCGGCGATACGCACACAATCGCGCTGCTGGCGGTGAACGGGCCGCTTGCCGCGCCGGGCGGCGCCGTATTCGTGCGCTATGCCACGCTTGCGTTCGAGTGGCGCGATCCGAGCTATTAGGCGCGCGGCGGCGGCAGGCCGCAAGCGCGCGCGGCGTTTCAGCATATACCATACACAACATACCGGCGGCGAACCCGCGCGATGCGCTGGCATTCGCCGCGCCCTTGGAGGTGGCATAGATGAGCGGCAAGATAGCGCTTGTGGGCGGCGACGAGTTTCGGGCGTCTTGCGTCGATATGGACGCTGCGCTGATAGCGGCGAGCGGCGTTGAGCGCCCTAGAACGCTCATCATACCCACGGCGGCGGCGCTGGAGCGCCCCGAACTTGCGGCGGCAAACGGCGCGCGCCACTTCAATGCGCTGGGGGCGGACGCGGCGCCGCTTATGGCGCTCAACGCGCGGGACGCCAACGATGAGGCGCTGACGGCGGCGGTAGATAACGCGCATATCGTCTATCTGACGGGCGGCAATCCCGCATATCTGCTGGATGCGCTGCGCGGTTCGCGGCTGCTGGATAGGATGCTGAGCGCGCTTGAGGGCGGCGCCGTTCTGGCGGGATCCAGCGCCGGGGCAATGGTTATGGGGCAGTGGATGCGCTTTCGGGGGCAGTGGAGCGCGGCGCTTGGGGTTGCGCCGAAAGTGGTTGCGCTGCCGCACCATGAGCGCAGCGATCCCGACGAAACGCTTGCAGATCTGAGCGGCGAGCTGCCCGACGGCGCAACGGCGCTGGGCATCGACGGCGCAAGCGGCTGCATCGGCGGCGCCGACGGCTGGCGTGTATTGGGCGGCGGCGCTGTTACGGTCTATGACAAGCGCGGCTGGCGGTGCTTTGAGGCGGGCGAAAGTTTTTGTATTCAATCCTAGTAACCTCTGCTGCCCAAGCAGTCCAAGAATTTCCAAGTACAACATAACCTCTGCTGCGCCAACCTATCCGAGAAATTCCAAGCGCAGCCCTGACGCTTACGGACAATCCGTATTCCAAAAGTTCCAAGTACAACCCTGACACTCACGGACAATCCGTATTCCCCAAAATTTCAAAAAAATCCAAATGCTTGCGGGAGAAATGCTATGCGATTAGAAGGCAAATCGGCGCTGATTACGGGCGGGGGCGCCGGCATCGGCAGGGCGGCGGCGCTGCTGTTCGCGCGGGAAGGCGCGCGCGTAACGGTGTCCGACATAAGCGAAGCGGCGGCGGTGTCGACGGCGGCGGCGATACGCGAGGCGGGCGGCGATGCCACTGCGGTGGCGGGCGATGTGGCGTCTAACGCGGACGCCGAGCGAATGGCGCGCGCCGCGGTGGAAGCATACGGCAGCCTAGAAGTGTTGGTGAACAGCGCCGGCATAACCGCGCGCAACGCACTGCCGGAGGGGGCGTCGCCGGAAGCGGTGTGGGATAAGGTTATGGATGTGAACCTGAAGGGGACATATCTGGTATCGTGGCACAGCGTCCCTGAGATGGAGCGGGCGGGCGGCGGCTCCATCATCAACTTGGCGTCCATAATGGCGCTGGTGGGCTATCCGGCGGGAATGGGCGGCGGCTTCAATCCGTACAACCCGTCCAAGGGCGGCGTGCTGCAGTTCACGCGCACGCTGGCGATAGACCTTGCGCGCAAGCGCATTCGCGTCAACTGCATCTGCCCCGGCTATGTAGAGACGGATATGACAAGCGCGCTGACCTCAGACCCTGAGTCTTATGCCGCGCTCAAGCAGCGCCATCCGATGGGGCGATTGGGGCAGCCGCAGGACATAGCCAACGCCGCGCTGTTCTTGGCGTCCGACGAATCGGCATTCGTTACGGGCGCGCCGCTGATAGTGGACGGGGGCTATACGGCGCAGTAGGCGATCCGCTTGCGCTGACGATTGGCGTGGTAATGCAAGGGCGCTGTTGCTGTTTGGGCGCGGGGATTTAACGCAAAGGCGCGGGGGCGCAAAGGGGAAGTGGGCTTGGTGTCCATGTTTGAGATATATCCGTCTGCCAGACTGAGAGCGCTTTAGATTCTACGGCATCATCATGCGGCAGATTTGCCAGTTTCCCCAAAGAAGACGATAAAACGGCGCTTCAGGTTGAGCCGTTACACGTGGTTGGCGGCATCCACGGCGGACCGCTTCGAGCAGCTTGAAGCGCTTGCCAACGCCGGCGCAATGCCCATCGTAGTCCCCGCATCCGTCTTGCATCGGCTTGGCATTGCCCCCACCAAGAGCAAGACATTCGAGTACGCCAACGGCGAACAAGTCGAGCTCGATATGGCGCCCGCCACCGTCCGCGTCGACGGCGACGCCACTCCCACCTGGGTCATATTCGGCGCAGGGTAGGGCGGCGTAATGCTAGGCGCGCACGCCCTAGAAGGCTTGTTGCTAGGCGTCGACCCCTACGGCCAGCGCCTCATCCCCGTACACGGCTTGCTCAAGTAGCGGCGTATCCCCCAACCCGTCATACTGCATACGGCGCATAGCAAGCATACCGCGCATCTGCCGCTTGCCCCCTAAGCCCCAATCAGAACCACATCCCGCTGCATCTGCGTCGTAACCCGCGGACCCTCTTCCCCCATAAACACATCGATCTCCGAGCGTACCCCAAACTCCCCCGGCAGATACACCCCCGGCTCGATCGTAACCGCCACTCCGGGTATTAGCGCCCGCGTGTCATGCGTCTCCCACCCGTCCAAATTCACGGCGTTGCTGTGAACCTCGCGCCCAAGGCTATGCCCTAGCCTATGATTGAAGTACTCGCCGAAGCCCGCCGCCGCGATATGCTCCCGCGCGACTGCGTCAACCTGCCAACCCCGCAGCGTCTCGCCCCGCCGATGCGCTCGCTCCAGCGCATCCACCGCCGCGTCCCGCCCCCCGATGACCGCCTCGAACGCCTGCCGATGGCGCGCCGGCACGCTGTCGCCCACATACGCCGTCCATGTGATGTCCGCGAACATAGCGTCCGGATGCGTCTGCCGCGTCCACAGATCGATCAAAACCCAATCGCCCCGCCGTATCGCCGCCGTGTTCGCTTCCGTAGGCTCGAAGTGCGGATCCGCGGCGTGAGCGTTGGCGGCTACAACCGGCCCGTCCGTAACCGCCATCCCCGCTTCCGTGAAGCGGCGGCGTATGAACTCCGCTATCTCAAACTCCGTTGGCGCATCGTCTATGCAAGCGCCGATGCGCCGAAACGCCTGCTGCGCAATAACGCCCAGCGCATCCGCCGCCGCGATATGCGACCTCAGCTGCGCCGCATCCCACCGCTGCGTGGCGTACTGAAGCAGATCCGCGGACGCCGCCACCTCAACCCCGAATGAGCGCACAAGCTCCAGCGTCCCGCCGTCTATGCGGGACACGCGCGGCAACGCCCCCTGCGGCGAATACTCCATCGCGATGCGTTGCGCCCCCGCCAGCATCCCGCCCAGTTTGGCGCTCATATCCGCGCGGCTAACGAACAGCGTGGTGTCTATCCCCAGATGCGCGAACCGCCCTTGGTCAACATAACTCACTAGCAGGCGCGGCGCGTCATCCGCCGCAATCCAAAGCCAGCACGGGCGCGTCACATGCGTAACATCCCCCACCGTATCCCAAAATATCGGATTCATCCCCCGATAATCGTACAGAAGCCACCCGCACAACCCCTGTTCGCGCAAATAATCCTGCGCCTGCGCTGCCACCTCTTGAATCGCCATTGCAACCCCCTCCGATGCCGTAGATGTAGGTAATGTATCGGATATTCCCCACACGCCATTATACCGCAAGGGGCAGATTTTAGCGCAAAGAAAATTGACGCTTGCCATCGCTCCCCCCAACCGCTAACATAGCCGCGAGCATCCGAACCGCTCGGCGATACGCGCCGTCGCCTGGACGCTCCGACGGAGTTTCGCGCATTGAAACGCCAACCCCACACAACAAACGCATTGCGGACGCTGCTTTATGCGGCCGGCGCAATCGCGCTATTTGCGCTGTGCTACGCGCTGATTTCCCCCAACTACGCCGCCCAGGCGCAGCAAGCCCCCGCCGTCACGCCCACTCCCGTTGCGCCCCAAGACGACGACGGCACGGCCGGGCAAGACGGCGGCGGTGCAGGCGGCGCATCCGGGCAAGACGCCCCCGAAAGTACCGCCACCCCCACCCCTACCCCATCTGCGCCCCAAACTAGCGGCGGCGCAGGCGGCGCATCGGGGCAGAGCGGCTTGGCAAAGCCCGCCGGTCTCACAGGCGGCGTAGTAGGCGGCGCATCAGACCAGAGCGGCTTGGCGAAACCCGCCGGTCTCACAGGCGTCGGCGCCAACAACGCAATACGCCTCGACTGGCAAGACGCCGCAGGCGCCGCCGAATACCAAGTGCGGCAGTGGGACGGGCATGCCGACACTCCGCAATGGCGCACCCTGCCATTCACCGGCAGCCGCGCCTTCACCATCGCGTTCAGTGGCTCGAGCGCCGTAGTAGGCGGACTCATAAACGGCGTAAGCTACGCCCACACCGTCAGAAGCAAAAACGGCAGCCGCTACTCCCCCTGGATCGCCTACCGCTCAACAACCGCCGGACTGCAGCCCAGCATCCCCACCAACCTCACCGGCGTCGGCGGCAGCGAAAGCATAAGCCTCGACTGGAACGACGCCGCAAACGCCGACGGCTACGAAGTGATGCAATGGGACGGCAATGCCAACCCACCAAGATGGCGCATCCTGCCGTTCACCGCCAACCGCGCCTTCACCATCGCATTCAGCGGCTCAAGCGCCGTAGTCAGCGGCCTCGAAAGCGGCGCATCCTACGCGCACACCGTCAGAAGCAAGAACGACGTCCTGCGCTCTTCATGGACGTCCTACATCTCCACAAGCGCCGCCGCCCCTACCGCCACTCCCACGCCCACGGTAACGGCGACGCTCACTCCCACGCCCACGAACACCCCCCAAGCGGCAAACGCAGCCACGCCCACGCCAACCCCCACGCCTTCCCCGCGCCCGCTGGCGTTAAGCGCCGATTCGACGAATCCATCCGTCGGTCAGCTCGTCGTGCTAAGCGCGAACGAACCCGCCGACAACGCCCACCACGGCGGCGTAGGTTGGACTACCTTCGATCAGTGCGACCAAGAGGTCGACGGCGCCGCCGGCTGCGCCGAGTCTGAATGGACAACCGTCGAGCTTCGCTGCAGATACGCTAGTAGCTGGAAAGAGACTTACCCGTCTCTTTACCGGAATAAGTGCTTCAACGGCGCTGAAAACAACCGCGCTTTGGCGCGCTACCTAAGCCCAAAGACCGTTTTCTACCGAGCACACGGCTATTACGAATCCGCTGGCGCCCTTGGCTGGCCCCGAAGTTCGAAAAGACATTCCAACATACTCAAAGTGGTATGGCATGCCGCCACCGCTACGCCCACGCCCACCGCAACCCATACTCCGCAGCCGGGAGTCACCGCCACGCCCACGGCGACCGGAACGCCCACTCACACGCCCACGCATACACCAACGCACACCGCTACCGCCACGCACACCCCCGAACCGTTCGCCTATCTATCGCCAGACCCGTCCACCGTGAACTTCCTGCCCGACGGCCAGTGGCGCAGGTTCAAACTGATCGCTAAGAACTCCGTCAAAATTCAAGTCAACCCCAGCGGAAGCGCGCTAAATACCGAAGTAACCACTCAAAGCGGCAGTGCCAACCTCTGCCCCGCCGAGCGCAACAAAAGGACGGGTTGGCACGGCAACGAGAGATATGTCTATCTAGCAGGCTGCGCCGAGGGAACGGGAAAAGTTCAACTACTTGGAAACTGGCACGTAGTTCGCAACGAATATACCATCAACATCGGCGCTACCCCCACGCCGACAGCCACGCCCACCGCAACCGATACCCCGCGTCCCGACCCCACCTCCACGCCTACCCCTACCGCCACAGGAACGCCCACCGCTACCGGAACGTCAACGCCCACGCCGACGAATACGCCCTTGCCCAACCTGCCCGCCTACCTATCGCCCGATCCGTCCACCGTGAACTTCCATCCCAACGGCCAATGGCACAAATTCAGACTGACATCCAACAGATCCATCAGGGTTAGAGCCAACCCCGTCGGAAGCCCGCAAAACATCGAAATAGTCACCCAAAGCGCCCTTAAGAACCAAACCGCCTGTCCCGGAGAGCCAAACGACACTAAGGGTTGGATTTACAACGGCTTTTATATCTATCTAAAAGCCTGCGCTGTGGGAACCGGAAAGATTCAGCTTCTTGGAAGCGGCAGCGCCGTGCTGCACGAATACGCCGTCACGATCTCCGCCGCGCCCACCGCTACCGCTACCGCCACGCCCACGGCCACGCCTACGCCCACCGCAACGCCCACGCCTACGCCCACGGCCACCGGCACGCCCACGCCAACGAATACGCCCACGGCCACCGGCACGCCCACGCCAACGAATACGCCCGCGCCCAACCTGCCCGCATACCTGTCCCCCGACCCGTCCACCGTGAACTTCCAACCCAACGGCCAGTGGCACAAATTCAGGCTGACATCCAACAGATCCATCAGGATTAGAGCCAACCCCGTCGGAAGCCCGCTAAACATCGAAATAGTCACCCAAAGCGCCCTTAAGAACCAAACCGCCTGTCCCGGAGAGCCGAACGATACTAAGGGTTGGATTTACAACGGCTTTTATATCTACCTAAAAGGCTGCGCTGTGGGAACCGGAAAGATTCAGCTTCTTGGAAGCGGCAGCGCCGTGCTGCACGAATACGCCGTCACCATCGGCGCCACGCCCACCCCAACCGCTACCGCCACGTCCACGGGCACGCCCACGCCCACGCCTACAAGCACGCCCACTCACACGCCGACGCCAACCGCAACGCCAACCCCCACTGCCACTTGCCCTAGCGGCGGAGCGTCAGGATCTTCTGATGATGCTGGAGTTTGCGTGGCTCCCCATGTTCACAACACTACTTATCTTCACCAGGCAGACAACATCGTGGGCTATGAGATCGCTAATGCGAATAACGCCACGCCTGCTCATAAAACCGCAGTGGCCATAGCCGCTACCGCTTGGAACACTGCTATATCAGGCACAACCTCCGCGCTCTATGCAGGCGTCTGCGAAAAGGATGTAGGAAACTGCAGCACTACGCTAAATAACGTATCGCCTTCCCAGTCAAAACTAAATTTGGATAATAAATACGCCCGCATAAAATTTATACCGGGCAACCCTGACAATACCGGGGATATTATGACTGGCCGATACACATATGACGACTGCGGCAGCGCGGTAGCTTGTGTTTATGACAACTCGTCGTATCTGTTTTTTCAGAGGCACAAAAGAGATATGACAATGGTAATAGAGGAGCCTGCGTATGAGTATGGAGTAACGAAAGACTCCAGTGGACAGATCACAGAGAGGTATAAAATTTGGGTGCAGTGGGTCAACGAAACAGCCTATACCGAGGACGATAAATGGGTGAAAGAACTATGCAGCGACAGTGATGACATAACGCCGCCTCCAGGTGTAGCCTACTGCGCGTGGTATTACCTTCCTTCCATCATTATGCACGAATTCGGGCACACCTTTGGCATCAATCATCACTCCACCACGGGCGTGATGGGCTACCCGCATAGCAACGCGCTTCCAAACGACTCTGACTTAGATCAAATAAAGTCAATCTATTCACGGCATACCCCTACCGTGCGCTAATGCAAGCCGCTAAGAGTGAGGTGAAGCTATGACGTCAATCGTATCCAATATAGCCTTGCTATGTGCGCTGCTAACAGCCCTGATCGGTTGTTCAACAGCCGCGTCTGAACCCTGGTCGACATCAACTCACGAGATGGCTGCCAGCGCAAGCCCTATGGCTCCGAACTCGATAGACATATCCGAAGCCACGTCTGAATCCCGGTCTCCATCAACTCATGAGATGGCTGCCAGCGCAAGCCCTATAGCTATAGCTTCGCACTCAATAGACATGTCCGAACCGTGGGCGCCGCCGGTTAATCAACACATCTTTGCCAGTACAATAATTGATCAACGTTCGGCAGAAGAACTGACGTCGCACTCTGACCACATTGCAAGAGTGCGGCTGCTTGGCGTGGAAGAAAAAGTGCGTACTCCTGGCAACTCTAAACGCTACGCGATTCAGATGATATTCAAGTTTCATGTCTTGGAATGGCTAAAAGGCGGAAACGAGGAGCTCGCAATCAAAGGCGCAATAGGCATGGAACACGCCGAAGGCGATACATTGGAAGAGGCGCGCTGGAAAGCGAAATACTACTTCGACAACCGCGACTCGCAATACGATAGCAGGGAAACTATCGTATTTTTCCAGCGGGTTCCATTGTACGACTCAATTTATTCTATTGGATGGATTGGAGATTCTCTGAGCCCTTGGCCGAGTTTCTTGCCGTTAGCGTCAGCAGGCGGAGCTTCCGGCGCGAGTGGGGAGCAAAGGTTCATATGGAGTACGCATAGACCGCTTCCGCCTGAAAGTTCGGGCGCATCGGGCGCGTCTGACGAATGGACGATTTCGTTGACTACGCTCCGACGTCTGTCCGGCATGACTAATGCAGAACTGAAAAGGCGCGAGCGCAGCGTGATAGGTTACGCAGAGGTGAATTCCTCGCCGCCGCCGGAGACGGATTTGGGGTACTTGGCCGCGCGCTCTAAGACACGTGGAAGGGACAACTGGATCGAGTTAGTTTGGTCTAAATCGGAAGTTGCCGAAAGAGGCGTATCGGGCTACCGCATACTGCGCCGCAAGCAAACCGATTCGGAGTTCATCGAACTAGCGAACATATCGGCGGATACATCTTCCCACTATGAGGACAGAAGGGACATCCAACCCGAAACCAAATACATCTACCGCCTGCGCGCATACGGCGCGTCCGGGGACATCGCCGACGCCCGCATAGCCATCACCACCGTCGCCGCCCTGGAGCCGCTAAGCGGCGCTGCCGCCACGGCGACGCCCACCGCATCCCCCACGCCGACGCAGCCGACCGCAACCGTCGTCCCCACAGCCACGCCCACGAACACCCCCGCGACGGCGCCAACCGCCACGCCCACGCCCGCGCCAACCCTAACGCCCACGCCACCCGCCGGCGGCGTCAGCGGCGCAATCGACACCCCAACACCCACAGCCACGGCCACGCCAACCGCAACCGCCACGCACACCCCAACCATCGCGCCCACCGCCACGCTCGAATCATCAAGCGGCGGCGTTACCGGCCAGTAGGCGGCCGGTTGCCTGCCCTCCGTATATTGACGCTCCCTTGTGAGTATGCTAGGTTCACCCTGCTTCAACCGAGTGCAGGAGGGCTTTTGTGAGTACGCAGTCAGCGGCGGACGGCATCGCTTGGGATGATCCGATTGAGGCGATGGAGGCGCTGTATCGGCTTGGGTGGACGGACGGGCTGCCGGTCGTGCCCCCTACGGCCGATAGGGTGGCGCAGTTCATCGAGCGCGGCGGCAGATCGGCCGATGAGGTAGTGGGCGAACTACCGGAGCGGCGGCGGCGCATCACCGTGGAAAAGGTCGCCGCCAATGCGGTGATGGCGGGTTGCCTGCCGGAGTATATGCCCGTAGTCCTTGCGGCGTCGGAAGCGATGCTGGATCCGAAGTTCAACCTTGTTGGGCCGTCATCCAGCCTCGGCGGTTCGGGGATACTGGCGGTGGTGAACGGGCCTATTGCGCGCGAGCTGAACATCAACGCCCGCAACAACCTGTTCGGCCCCGGCAACCGCGCCAACGCCACGATTGGGCGCGCGATGCGCCTCATCCTGATGAACGCCTGCGCCGCCGTTCCTGGGTTGTTCGACCGCAGCATCTTGGGGCATCCGGGCAAGTTTAGCTACTGCATCGCGGAAGCCGAAACCGAGACGCACTGGCTGCCGCTGCACGCCGAGCGCGGCTTTCGGGCGGAGCAGAGCGCCGTTACGGTGTTCGCCTGCGAAGCGCCCCGCCAAGTGCGCGCAAGCGGCAGCCCGCAAACGATGCTTGCCACAATCGCGGATGTGGCGTCCGCGCTGGGGACATCGCTCTCTACCGTCGGCTCTACGAATGACAAATCGGCGGTTGTGCGGCAGGGCGAGCTTGGAGTGGTGATTTCGGGCGAAAGCAGGGTTTGGGACGGCTGGAGCAAGCGGGATGTTCGGCAGGCGCTGCAGCCGATGATACGGCGCACGCTGGCGGACATCAAGCGCGCGGGCGAGGTGGGCGGCGATATTGCGCCCGAAGACGAAACGCGCTATCTGCCGCTTGTCGCCGATGCGGACGATGTGCTGCTGGTGTTCGCGGGCGGCGAAGAGCGGACGATGTGCGCCGTCATACCCAGCTGGGGCCCCAAGGTGTCCTCCACTGCGGTAACGAAGGCGGTGCGAAGCGCCTAGCGGCGCCGGTTGGCGCATCCGTCAGCGGCGGGGGAATACGCGGCTGCGGGCGGTGTACCTCATCAGTATGCTCAAAATTGAGTGGCGTTAGGTACAACAACAGCAAACCGATGTATTAGAGGGGTGAGTTATGGTTCGAGGCGGGTATATCGGCATGAAGTCTGACGCCCTCTTGAACGAGTGGGCGCGTCTGATGAAGGGATGCGCAAAGAGCGTTGAGATGCAGGTTCACCTGCTTGCCCTGTCTTTGCCATAACCCTACAAACTCCATACATCCTAATTAAGTGTGAGAACGACGCCGTCGCATTTCACTTGACCGCGCGGGCGCTTCACGCCTACAATAGTTATCTGGAACGGCAATGCAGTTGAAGCGGCAATGTAGCGGTTGGTTGCGTTGCGCGCGCTAACGCCCACTACGAAATCAGCGGCAGGATGACTAATGTACGCAATTGTGAATACCGGCGGTAAGCAGTACAGGGTAGCGCCCGGCGATACACTGCGGGTGGAGTATCTGCCCGCGGACGAAGGCGACCTTGTGGAGCTTGAGGATGTTCGGATGCTGTCCGACGACGGCGGCGCGGTTACTATGGGCGCGCCCTCAATCGACGGCGCTAAGGTCACCGCGGAGGTGCTGGCGCAGGGGCGCGGCAAGAAGGTCATCGTGTTCAAGTACAAGGCGAAGACGCGCTACCGCCGCAAGAACGGGCATCGGCAGAACTTCACCGAACTTCGGGTAACGGACATCTCATACGGCAAGTAAATACCAAGCGAGGCAGGCAAGCCAAAGGGGGCAGGAATGGCGCACAAGAAGGGCGGCGGCAGCACGCGCAACGGACGCGACAGCAACTCAAAGCGGCTGGGCGTCAAATGCTACGATACGCAGCTAGTATCGGCGGGATCCATCATCGTGCGGCAACGCGGCACGCGCATCCATCCGGGCAATAACGTCGGGCTTGGCAAAGACCATACGCTTTACGCGCTGATCGACGGCAAGGTGAAGTTCGAGCATAAGACGCGCTCCAAGAAGCGCGCGAGCGTCTATCCCGCGGTCGACTAATAAGCCTGCGAATGCCTCAGAATTCGGAGAATTCCGAGAGCGGCGGCAAATCCGCTACTAGCGGTTTAGCGCATTGCGTATCCGCGCGTAATTGCGCCATAGCGCCGCTACGGTGAGCGCGTGGATTGCGCCGGCGGCTTATCGCGCGGTCTCTGTCTATGCGCTAACCCCGTTGCCAATTGAACGCCATTGAACCCCACTCAATCCCACTCAATAAGGAAATCGAAATTGAAACCCGAAATACATCCGCGATACTACCCGGAAGCGGTGGCTATATGCTCCTGCGGGGCAACCTACACCACCGGCTCCACCAAGCCCGAACTGCGCGTGGAAATCTGCAATCAGTGCCACCCGTTCTTCACGGGCGAGCAGCGCATCATAGACACCGAAGGGCGCGTGGAACGCCTCAAGCGGCGCTTCAACCTGCGATAGCGCTGCGCCGCCGTCGCCCGATATATCACGCCATAACGATATATCCGGGCGATGCCTTTTTACCTTCTTTACCTTCACGAACACTTCATTCGCAGGGGGCCGAGCCGCATTAGCGCGCGCCGCCCCTGCTTTTTAATAGGTTGCGAGGGCGAATGAGCGCAAATCAGCCGCACACATACGGCGGACAAGCCGTCATAGAGGGCGTGATGATTCGGGGGCAGCGCAATATCGCGATAGCGGTGCGCCGCCCGGACGGCAGCATAGCGCTGAAGCGCCAGCCGCTGACGCCCATATTTACCGGCAGACTGCGCCGCATTCCGCTTGTACGCGGCGTAATCGCAATGGCGGAAACGCTGACGCTGGGCATGCGCGCGCTGAGCTACTCCGCCAATGTGGCGGCGGAGGCGGAAGGCGAAGAGATTAGCGCCCGCTCTATGGCGGGAATGATGGCGGTATCGCTCACCATAGCCATCGGGCTGTTCTTCCTTGTGCCGGTGCTGGCGAGCGATAGGCTGGAGGGGCTGCTGGGCTCAAGCCTTATGGCGAATATCGCGGAGGGCGTCATACGGCTGGGGCTGTTTCTGGGCTACATCTTGTTGATAGGCAGGATGAACGACATACGCCGCGTGTTCATGTATCACGGGGCGGAGCATATGACGGTTCACGCGCAAGAGCGGGGGGATCCGCTGAACATAGCGCACATCCGCTGCTATCCTACGGCGCATCCGCGCTGCGGCACGGCGTTTCTGCTGGTGGTGATGGTGGTTGCGATACTGGCGTTCATATTCGTGGGCAGAGAGCCGTTCTGGTGGCTGATAGCATCGCGCATCGTACTTGTGCCGCTGATTGCGGCGGTGAGTTACGAAGTGATTCGCTTCAGCGGACGCCACGCCGCCAACCCGCTGGTGGCGCTCATCACCGCGCCCAGCCTAGCGCTGCAATCGCTCACCACGCGCCAGCCGGACGACGACCAGATCGAGATCGCCATCGCCGCCATGCAGCAGGCGCAGGCGGCGGACGCCGAGTGCGCTGATGCCGCTGAATCGCCGGGGACGCTTGCCGCCGAAAGCTGACGGGCATGGGATGCGCGCGGCGGCTTTCGCTTATCTTGCTTCTCAGCCGATAGCCTTGCCGACGCCGTCAGCGCTTGCGATGTATCGCCGCCTACTATTCGCCGTGCCTCGCGCGCAGCGTTTGCCACACATCCTCGGGTCTTGCGCCGGACACCGCCAGCAGAACTAGCGCGTGATACAGCAGGTCGGCCGTCTCTTCCACAAGCTGCGCGCCCTCGCCCTTGACGGCGGCTATAGCGGCTTCGCCCGCCTCTTCGATGACCTTCTGCGCTATGCGGGCGCTGCCGCCTTCGAGTAGTTGGGCGGTGTAACTGCCTTGCGGCATTTCGCGCTTGCGGTCTTGTATGACGGCGAACAGGTCTTCAAGCACGCCCGGGCCTTTCTGCTCGCGATAGAAGCCGGGCAGTTCGTCTATGGGCGTGAAGAAGCAGTTGGGTTTGCCGGTATGGCAGATGGGGCCGTCCGGCTCCACTTGCAGTATGAGCGCGTCGCCGTCGCAATCTACGGCGGCGGACTTGACGCGCATATAGTTGCCGGACACTTCGCCCTTGTGCCACAGATCGGAGCGGCTACGGCTGAAGAACCACACTTCGCCGCCATCCAATGTGCGCTTGAGGGAGCCGGGGTTCATATAGCCCAGCATCAGCACTTCGCCGGTGTTGACATTCTGAGCGATTGCGGGGACAAGTCCGTTGGCGTCTAGTTTCACTTCGGGCATGCGATTCACCTGCGCTTTGCGATATATGGGTTGGCGGCAATGGGCGTTAATGATTTGAGCGATACGGATGTAATCCTAAACTATTTTGGAATGGGCGCTATGGGATGGACGCCGCGGTTGGGCGTATCGGCGTTCCCTTTGCGGCGAGGTAGCGCTTGACTTCGGGGATGGGGTGCGTTCCGTAGTGGAAGATGCTTGCGGCTAGGACGGCGTCGGCTTTGCCTTTCACCAAGGCGTCGTGCAGGTGCTGCGGGCTGCCTGCGCCGCCGCTTGCGATTAGCGGTATGGTGGCGGTTTCGGATATGGCGCGCAGCAGTTGGAGGTCGTAGCCGGTCTGCTGCCCGTCGGTGTCCATGCTGGTGACCAGCAGTTCGCCCGCGCCGAGTTGGGCGGCTTTCTGCGCCCACTTCACGGCGTCTATGCCGGTGGGCGTGCGCCCGCCGTGAACATACACCTGCCAGCGCGAATGCGCGTCAAGCGCAATATCGGCGGCGATATGGGCGGGCGATATGCCGTTGGCGGCGGCGCTCTGTTCGCCGACTGCCGCGCGCTGCGTGTCGTCCACGCGCTTGGCGTCTATGGCGACCACTATGCACTGCGCGCCGAAGAATGCGGACGCTTCGGCTATGAGCGCGGGGT
Source organism: Dehalococcoidia bacterium (assembly GCA_965204605.1). Lineage (GTDB taxonomy): Bacteria > Chloroflexota > Dehalococcoidia > Lucifugimonadales > JADFKI01 > Bin90. The sequence goes on along the minus strand of OZ241999.1, from coordinate 1,206,225 downwards.
TGGCGACGGCGGCGGTGTTGAGCGACGCCTTGTCCGCGCCCGCTTCCAGCATGCGGCGCACATCGGCCACGGTTCGCAGTCCGCCGCCCACGGTCAGCGGTATGAACACCTGCTCCGATACTAGCCGCACCACGTCGATGATGATGTCCCGCGCGTCTGAGCTTGCGGTGATGTCCAGGAACACCAGCTCATCGGCGCCTTGGCTGTCGTAGAAGCGCGCTAGTTCGGCGGGATCGCCGGCGTCCCGTATGTTCACGAAGCTGACGCCCTTGACTACCCGCCCCCTGTCAATGTCCAAGCATGGAATTATGCGTTTGGTGAGCATACTTTTTCCTTGATACAGGGGATAGATAATAGGGGATATAGGGTTTGTCTAAGGCGTATCGCGTTTGCGATATTATCTAATGCGTATCGTCTTTGGAACGCATCGTACTTTTCTACACATTGGACACTGCGCTAATCGGGCACTGCGTTGCCGGCTTGCGCTTGTTGTTCACGAATGGCGCTTATTGCCTGGCGCAGGTCGATATCGCCGGTGTAGATCGCTCTGCCTACGATTGCGCCCTCTATGCCCAGCGCCGCAAGCCGTTCCAGGTGCGCCACGCGCGCGATGCCGCCCGCCGCAAGCAAGCGAACGTCGGGCATGCGGGCGAGCGCGCCAATCGCCGCAAAGTTGGGTTCGGTGAGCGTGCCGTCGCGCGATATATCGGTGTAGAGAAAGCGGGTTACGCCTAGGTTCGTCATATCGGCGATGAGATCCGTTGCGAGCGCGCCGCTGCTCTGCGTCCAACCGCGCAGCGCCACTCTGCCGTCCTTGGCGTCCACGCTGACGATTACGGCGTCCGCGCCAAGTTCGGCTACAAGCTCGTGTATGAGCGCGGTGTCCTCAACGGCGGCGGTGCCGAGCATGATGCGGTCGACGCCGGCGTCGACCGCGGCGCGCGCCGTGTCCAAATCGCGTATGCCGCCGCCGAGATGCAGCGGCACGGCGGTTGCGGCGGCGATGCGCTTGACGGCGGCGAGGTTGGCGGGACTGCCGTCTTTCGCGCCGTCGAGGTCGACGATGTGCAGTCGCTCAGCGCCCATATCAACCCATCGGAGCGCCGTGTGCGTGGGGTCGTCGGAATAGACGGTCTCTTGGGCGTAATCGCCCTGATAGAGCCGAACACACCTGCCGCCGCGCAGGTCTATGGCGGGTATTACCTGCATGCGCCGCCCGTCCGATTCGCGTTCACCATATTGATGAAGTTGCGGTATATTCGCAAGCCGACTGCGCCGCTCTTTTCGGGATGGAACTGCACGGCGGCGGCGTTGTTCCATGCGACCGCGCTGCAGAACTCGATGCCGTACTCGGTTGCGCCGGCGACGACTGCGGCGTCCGCAGGATCGGCGTAGTAACTATGCACAAAGTAGAAGTATGAGTTGTTTGGGATGCCTTCAAAGATGGGATGCCGTATGCGAAAGTCAACGCTGTTCCAACCCATATGCGGGATTTTCAGACCGACGCGGTCGGTCTTTTCGGGGGGCAAACGGCGGGTTCGCCCATTGAGTACGGCTAGGCAGGGCTGTTCGCCCTCTTCGGAGCTTTCCAGCAGCAGCTGCAGCCCAAGGCAGACGCCTAGGAAGGGCTTGCCGTCGGCGATAGTATCTTTGATGATATTGAAAAGCCCGCGCTCGTGGATGTTGCGCATAGACGCGTCGCAGGCGCCCTGGCCGGGAAAGACAACGCCGTGGGCGCGCGCTATATCGTTGGCGTCGGATGTAATCAGCGCATCGGCCCCGCACTCTTGGAGCGCCTTTTGCACGCTGCGCAGGTTGCCCGCCTTGTAATCTATAACGGCGATGTTGGGGGAAGCGGCATCGCGCATCATTCGGCCCCTTCGGCGGGTTGGATAGCGGGTTCGTCGGATTCGTCTAGGCGGGTGCCGGTAACGATGTTCATCGGCAGTGCCCTGTCTTCGTAGCGGGCGAGCATGAACAGCAGATCGGCGAGGCGGTTGACATAGCGCAGCAGCTCAGGGTTGGGCAGCATATCCCGCTGTTGCAAGCCTACGATGCGGCGTTCCGCGGCGCGCAAGGCGCTGCGCGCCAGGTCTAGCGCCCCGGATGCGGCGGATGCGCCGGGTATGATGAACTTGGGCGGCAGCTGAACTTGCGCGCCGAGTTCGTCTATTAGCGTCTCCAAGGCGTCCACATCGGCGGCGGTTATGGCGTGAAAGTTGGCGGCGTATTGCGCGTAGTTGGCGGCGTCGGTGGCTAGTTCGCCGCTGAGCGTGAACATATCGCGCTGAACTTGCAGCAGTATCTCTTTGACGCGCTCGTCTTGGGACAGCGCGCGCGCAAGCCCCATAGCGGATGTGGCGAAATCGGCTTCGCCGTACGCTTCGCAGCGCGGGTCGTTCTTGGGGACGCGCCCGCCGAACAGCAATCCGGTTTCGCCCGCATCGCCCGATTTGGTGTATATCTTCATCGTCATAGGCGCATTATACCAGCAACTTGGCGACGGCGCAGGTTTGCGGGGGATTTAACGCAAAGGCGCAGAGGCGCAAAGGGGTAGATAGGGATTTTGTGGGATAAAGCGCAAGCCCCGACGGGGTTGGCATCGGGGCTTGCATTTGGTTGGGCGGGCGTTCCGCTTGGCGGATTAGCCGGCGTTGATTTGCAGGCGGCGCGGCTTGGTGGCTTCCGTCTTAGGCAGCGTTACGGTAAGCACGCCGTATCGGTACCGCGTCTCTATGTTGTCCGCGTCAACCCACTTGGGAAGCTGCATGATGCGGTGGAACTTGCCGAAGCGCCGCTCGCGGATGATGTAATCGCTCTCGGCGTTGGGCTCGGCGGCGTTCTCCGCGCTGATGGTCAGCATGCCCTGGTCGATGGTAACGCTGATGTCTTCGGGCGCGATGCCGGGGAGCGCCGCCTGCAGGACGATGTCGTCGTTGGCGCGCATCACATCCACGGGGATGCGGCGGCGCTGCTCGAACTGCTCGCCGTCGGCGTAGCGGAAGCGGCCGTCGTCGAAGCCGCGCCACACCTGATTGAGCGCCTCATCCATCTTGCGAAACTCGCGGATAGGGTCTAGCCTCTGAATAACCATATTTACGCCTCCTTATTGTGCGTTGATTGCGCGCGTTAAGCGCATTTGCGGCAGGCGGCGGCGCTTTCTGTTGCGCTCCGTGTCTGCTCATATGAGTTGCCTGATTGCATTATAACTATATGATATGGATTGTGTCAAGTTTCGTTATGAAATCTCCGTATATGTGATAGAATAAATCCATACCAGTCAACGAAAAGACGCAACTTCAGTTAAGGGCGCTGAGATGGCAAAAGACTACTATGAGGTATTGGGCGTATCGCGAAACGCCGATGAGAAAGCGGTTCGGAGCGCGTTTCGGCGGCTTGCGCGCGAGTATCATCCGGACTTGAACCCGGATGACAAAGAGGCGGAGCGCAAGTTCAAAGAGATTAACGAAGCGAATGAGGTGCTTTCGGACGCCGATAAGCGCGCCAAGTACGACCGCTACGGCGATAATTGGATGCACGCCGACCGCATGCGGGAGCGCGGCGGCGCAAGCGCGGGCGGCGGCGGCTACACATCCTACGAGACGACGTTTGACTTCGACTTGGGCAATCTGGGCGACCTGCTGGGCGGCGACCTGGACGATCTGTTCAGCGCAAGCCGCCGACGCGCCCGCACTCGCGCCAGGATGCGCTCTCAGCATACGGATGTGGCGGTGAGCATCAGCCTTGAAGAGGCGTTTAGCGGGGCGGCGCGCACGGCGACGGTCGCCGCCGCAAACGGCGAAAGCAAGCGCATCGAGGTTACAATCCCGCGCGCGGTGGACAGCGGCTCGCGCGTGCATATATCGCTTGACGATGGAACGCAGGTGTTCTTCAACATCAGCGTTTCGCCGCACCCGCGCTTTACCCGCGAAGGGGACAACCTGTTCGCAGAACTAAGCCTGCCGTTTGAGGACGCCGTATTGGGCGGCGAGGCGGAGTTTCGCTCGCTGAAGGGGCGCATCGTGGTTACGATACCGCCGAACAGCGCATCGGGGCGGCGCATTCGCATAGCGGGACACGGCATGCCCGCGCGCGGCGCTACGGACGAATACGGCGATCTGTACATCAGCGTCAAGCCCGAACTGCCCGCCAATCTGAGCGACGATGAGCGGCAGCTGCTGACCGAGTTTCGACGGCTGCGCATAGAAAACGGCAAGCGCGCACCGTAGGGGACAGCGCGCGGCGCATGCTTGCGTAGGATTTAACGCAAAGGCGCAGAGGCGCAAAGATGGCGCAATACGGTTGGGCGCGGCGCTTTCGGGGCGGCTTATCCTGCGGTCAGCACGGGAACGCCGCAGAAGGCTTCGTAGTCGATCAGGTCGGTGATGGTAGGCTCGTCGCCGCACAAGGGGCAGTCGGGATTGCGCCGAATCTTGACGGCGCGGAAGTCCATATCCAGGGCGTCTATGAGCAGCAGTCGGCCGGATAGCGATTCGCCCACGTCGAGGATCTGCTTGACGGTTTCGGTCGCCTGGATGCTGCCCACCAAGCCCGGCAGCATGCCCAGCACGCCGGCTTCGGCGCAGCTGGGGACTTCGCCCGGCGGCGGCGGCGTGGGGAACAGGCAGCGGTAGCAACCCTGCCCCGGCAGATAGACGGTCGCCTGCCCGTCGAACAGCAGGATGCTGCCGTCCACAAGGGGCTTGCCGCTGAGATACGCCGCGTCGTTGACGAGGTAGCGCGCCGGGAAGTTGTCCGCGCCGTTAATGATGATGTCATATTCGGGGATGATGTCGAAGGCGTTGTCCGATGTTATCGGCTCTTCGTGGATTTGCACATTCACATCGGGGTTGTACGCCTTGAGCGTTTCGTATGCGGATAGCGCCTTGGGGCGGCCGATGTCGTCGTTTTGGTGGAGGATTTGGCGCTGGAGGTTGGTGACGTCCACGGTGTCAAAGTCCACGATGCCGATGGTGCCTACGCCTGCGAGCGTGAGATATATGGCGATGGGCGAGCCTAGCCCGCCGGCGCCCACGATGAGGACTTTGGACGCCAGCAGTTTGCGCTGCCCAACGCTGCCGACTTGGGGCATGATGATGTGCCTGCTGTAGCGCTGCACCTGATAGGGCGTGAGCGTGTTGAGCGTTTGGGGCGGCGCTTGCGTCTGCGTCATTGCTGGTAGTCCTCCGTGATGCGGGATTGTTTGCGCGAATTGTTGGGGTTGTTTGCGCGGCGGGTTTATGCGCCGCTGGGATGGCAATCGTAGCGCTTATTGGTTGGGGCGGCGCTAGTTATGGTAACCAGGGAATCTAGGGCGCTTGGATGGCGCTAATGCCTAAGGCGTTTAAGGTTTGGGGGCGACGATTCGCGCGTATTGGTTGGGTAGTGATGGTTGATTATAGCATCAAGCGGGGGAGTGGGCAACTTGGGGCATTTGTCTTCATCGTTATCCAGTAAATACTTATCAGCGTTTTACCGGATCCATCATTAAGACACTTGCAATATAAAACAGACAGCGCTAAACTCAAATCGCCGTGATTAGGAACTGAGGTTTGTATTGAATACGCTTGATAAGTTCCAGCGTGAATTTTGCGAAGCGCCGCCTTCCAACATACGATTGCTCGCGCCAGCCGGGTGCGGTAAGACGCTTTGTCTGCTTCACAGATGCAAGCATCTTGCGGAGCAAGCTATGCCCAGTCGCCAGCGCTTTCTTGTCGTGACGTTCACTAGAGCTGCGCGGGATGAATTGCTTAGCCGTTTGGACACGGATAGTGAGTTCACGCACATTCGCGACTACACGGAAATTACTACTCTGAATTCCTGGGGATTTCGCCGAATCAGGAACGCAGCTTTCAGCCCCAGGCTAATCACGTCCAAATCCGATTACCATTTTGCTACGTTGAATCAACTTCAACCTGTTTGGCAAAAGTATGAGGACATAAGAAACGCTGTTACAAGCAAAGACAGGCGAATAAGCGGTAGCGCGCCTAGGGCTCTGATGAACATGCTCGACTCGTTCAAATCCTTAGGATTCGATCACGAAAGGCATATCGACTACACAGAGTTCTCGCGGCAATGGTCTGAGCTAGACGCGCAAGGACTTGGTTGGCGGCTGTCAGAGCAAATAGACCAACTCGTTCAGTCTGAGATACTTGATAACAAAATTTTCCGCCAAACTCGTGGAACACAGCAACAAGTGGTGTATGATGTGTTCTATGAATTTTGGCTTGAAGCCGTAGAGCATTTGATACACAGCGCGACATTTACTCTGGAAGACCAGAAGTACTTCGCGTATCTCGACGAACGCAGAAATATGGAACGTGGAAGCTTCTTGTCTGGCGCGGCGAGTTACAACCATGTTTTCGTCGACGAATTCCAAGACATCAACCCACTTGACCTTGCGCTGGCTAAAGCGATAGTAGAGCGTAACCGCGCTACTCTTACTATCGCTGGAGACGACGATCAAGCGATATTCGAATGGAGGGGCGCAACGCCGGAGTATATTCTCAACCCCGATAAACACTTCGACATGGATTTTTCCACACATACGCTTGGCGTGAATTACCGCTCACCTGCTAACGTCGTGGAACGCTCGCAGCGGTTGATAGCGTACAATACTCGCCGCGTCCCTAAACAGATCGAATCCTCTGATTCCAACTCACTTGCCCATATTGAGGTTCTAGATACACACGACCTCGGCGAAGAATTGGACATTGTTCAATCACTACTAGATGAGTCAGTTTCGCTAGGCGAAAGCCCAAGCCGCATGGCTCTAATCGGGCGCAAGCGAAGCCAAATCATCCCGTATCAAGTGTACTTCGCGTCAAAAGATATACCGTTTTCTGCGGCTGAAGACTTGCAGGTTTTCTTGAGTGAAGCCTTCGAACGCCTTCTGGAACTGCTGGACATTAAAGCGCGAGTGAATGAAGGCCGGCAACGACGTCAGCAAGTGGTGGAAGATCTAATATATCTGTGCAACCTCGTAAAGCGCTATCCCCTGAGCAGGGCAGACACCCAAACGCTAAGAACTCATTTGCAGCGTTCCCGCCCAACTTCTATAAGGGCAGGCATAGACGCTTTGTCCAAGTACAGAGGAAAATTAAAGGGCAACAACCCTGACGGCAACATGAGCCTTGATATGGCAGACTGCGTAAGGGCATTTGTCGACGCTGGCACCGTGTCGGAAGCGCTTCTGACGTTGAGCAAAGAATTTACCGGTTTGCAATTCGACTTCGGGAAGGCCGAAGACGATATATTCTTTGCCGACCCGCCGTTCCTTTACCTTGCCCAATATGCACAACGCTATGGGGATGACTACGAATCATTCATCGATGACATTGAGCTAGCTAAGGATACGCTCGTTTATGTGCCACCGATGGAAGACAATAGCGACGATAGTTTTCCCAACCATCCATTGCATTTGATGACTGCTCTACGGGCCAAGGGCAAAGAGTTCGACACCGTCGTTCTGCTTGGTATGCTAGTGGATATATGGCCAAACAAAAATGCCCAAACTCCCGCACAGCTTGAGGCTGAAAGGCGCGTTTTCTATGTAGCATTCACGCGCGCCCGAAAGCGAATCGCAATCCTAACGAATTCCATCTCTCCGTCGCCTTACATTGAAGAGTTAGGCCTTACCATCTAAGTCACTTTGTAGCGAACGGACCCGCCAAATGACCACCTGATTGGGCGAGTTCGGTGGTGCGGCCAGGCGCGCCCGCGATAGTACGGACGGCAATTAGAACCGTCTGCAGTGACAGCAAACCATAAGGCAAATCCGAAATGGCGCGGATGAACTTCAAGAACCGAACTCTGTATCACGGGGACAACCTGGAATTCCTGCGCGGCGTCAATAGCGGCGCCGTGCATCTGATAGCCACCGATCCGCCGTTCAACAAGAACCGCGATTTTCACGCCACGCCCGATAGCCTCGCGCGCGGCGCCCGCTTCACCGACAGATGGCGCTGGGATGAGGACGTCCATCCCGAATGGGTCGACCAAATCCAAGACGACTGGCCGGCGGTGTGGGCAGTGATAGACTCGACGCGAACATCCAGGGGCAGCGATATGGCCGCCTTTCTCTGCTGGCTCGGCGTCCGCCTTTTGGAAATGCGCCGAGTTCTGCGCGACGACGGAAGCGTCTATCTGCACATCGATCACACCGCGCACGCATATGTCAAAACGCTGATGGACGCCGTGTTTGGACACAAGAATTTCAGGAACGAGGTGGTGTGGTTCTATAAGACCGGCGGCGTCAGCAAGCGCTGGTTCGGACGAAAGCACGACACCATTCTGTACTACACCAAATCCGATAAATACACATTCAATCGGCAAAAAGAGAAATCGTATCTGTCTCATAAATACGGTTTCTCGAATGTTGAAATCCACGAAGACGACCAAGGTTTCTTCACGATGGTCGGAATGCGGGATGTATGGGATATTCCCGCGTTGAGGGGGAATCAGCCCGAAACTACGGGTTACCCTACTCAGAAGCCGATTGCGCTGTATGAGCGGATGATACTGGCGTCTTCCAATGCGGGCGACATCGTTCTTGATCCGTTTTGCGGATGCGCCACCACGCCCGTCGCCGCCGAGCTCTTGGGGCGGCAATGGGTTGGAATGGACATTTGGGATAAGGCGCACGATACCGTGCTAAAGCGCTTGGCAGACGCAGGTCTGGCAGTCCCCGATATGGATGCCGTCGACGACAACGATCCGCGCGCCTCGCGTCTATTCACATTCGGAGATGTAACCTACTCCAAGTCGCCGCCCGCGCGAACCGACGACAACGAAGTCGCCAGCCCAATGCTCGCGCTAAGAGTTCAACGCCCTGTGGAAGCTTGGCAGAAATTGCCCAACAGAGTTGTGCGCGGCATACTGAGCGAAGCGCAGCAACCGGTTGACGATATGCGAGGCGCATCAAGCGCCGCGCCGCATTTCGACAACATAGGCTGCGCCGGCTGCGGGCGCGTCCTGGAAAGCCCGTTTATGGAACTAGACCATATTCAGCCGAAAGCGGAGGGCGGGGACAACTACATAACCAATCGCGTGCTTATCTGCCGTCCATGCAACGGCAGGAAGCGCGCCGACCTGACTATGCGCGGACTGATGCGGGAAAACAAGCGGGCAGGCTGGATGCAAAACGAACCGCTGGCGAAAAGCATGTTGGACAAGGCGCGCGTGCAAGCAACCCTTGTTCGAGACAACTACCATTCCCCAAGCGTTCAGAAGCTTATCGGCAAACACAGCCGGCAGTAGTGAAATCGCCGTTCAAACGAAAGGAGCCCCGCCAAATGACCACCGCCACCACACACCAAACCCACATCTACATCGGCCTCGCCGGCGAAGGCGACACCATAGGCCCGGGCGGCATGCTGCGCCGCGCGGAGGGCGATTCGGAGTGGCAGAGCATCGCGGACGGGCTGCCGGATAACCCCCAGGTTCGCGCGCTTGCGATACATCCCGATAACCCCGCCGTCATATTCGCCGGAACGCAGGACGGCCCGTATCGCAGCGACGACCGCGGCGCGCATTGGGAGCGGCTCGACGCCCCAAAAGGCGATGTCTGGTCGCTTGCGTTCTCCCCCGCCGACGCCGATACGCTGTTCGCCGGCTATGAGCCGTGCGGCGTTGCGCGCTCCACGGACGGCGGCGAAACCTGGCGGCAGATGGACACCTCCGCCGTGCGCTATCCCGATGTTACAACCTATATGCCGCCGCTCGCCAAGCGCGTCATCGGCATCTGCGCCGATCCGTCCGAACCCGCCGATGTGTATGGCGCAATAGAGGTGGGCGGGCTTATCGGCAGCAGGGACGGCGGCGAAACCTGGCATTCGCTCACCGACGGGCTGTATCGCGACAATCACACGGTCGACCTGCACGGCGTTCAAGTCAGCGCCGCCGCGCCGGGAACCGTGTTCATCATCGCGCAGGTGGCGATGTTTCGCAGCCGCAACAAGGGGCGCAACTGGGAGCATATCCGATTCGGCGAAATGTTCCCCGGCGGTGCCTACTGCCGCGATCTGCTCGTAGCGCCCGACGACCCTCGCGCGCTATACCTCGCGGCGGGCGCAGGCGGCGGCGGCGCGCCTCACGGGACGCAAGAGGCGGGCGCGCTGTTTCGCAGCAACGATACGGGCGAAACATGGCAGCGCCTAGACATCGGTGCTACCCCGCCGGGGCGCATGTTCCAAGTAGCGATCGATCCCGCCGCGCCGAACAGGGTATATTGCTGCACCAACTACGGACACTTCTTCGCCAGCGCGGACGGCGGCGCAACATGGACAAACCACAAGATCCCGCTCGACTTGAAGCGCGGCTATCATGTGTATCCGATGGTCAGCGGATAGCCGCATGCGGCGCAAGCCCATCGGTTGACTGACGCAATAGGCATAGGTTGATGCGCCCTTGCGTTAAACCCCACCGCAAAGGCGCAGAGGCGCAACAATGGATGAAGGCGGCGGCGATATGGCTGACTTGCGGGGAAAGATAGCCCTGGTTACGGGCGGCAGCCGCGGCATTGGACGCGGCATAGCGCACGAACTCGGCATTGCGGACGCAACGGTGTACATCACCGGACGCAGCGCCGCCGGCATGCCCACCACCGAAGCGCTCGGCGGCGACGTGGACGCTACTGCGGCGCTGGTCAGCAGTTCGGGCGGCGTGGGCATCGCCGCCCGCTGCGACCATACCGACGACGCTGCCGTTGCGGCGCTGTTCACGCGCATACGCCGCGAGCGCGGCCGCTTGGACATTCTGGTGAACAATGTGTGGGGCGGCTATGAGCGCTTCGCCGACGCCGACTTCACCGCGCCGTTCTGGAAGCAGCCCATGTGGCGCTGGCGGCTGATGTTGGAAGCGGGCGCGCGCCAAACCTGATACACTACCCATTGCGATACGGCGGGCATCCGAACCCACAAACCCGTCTCTATTCCCTATCCCGCATTCCAAGGAGAAAACATTGAACGGCAACGAAGCAATGGCAAAGATATTAAAGGCAGAGGGCGTTGAGTGGCTGTCATGCTTCCCCGCGCAGCCCCTGATTGACGCCTGCTCCCGCGAGGGCATCCGTCCCATCCTCTGCCGCCAAGAGCGCGCCGGCGTCAATATGGCGGACGGCTTCAGCCGCATCCACAACGGCAAGAAAATCGGCGTCTTCACGATGCAGACCGGCCCCGGCGCCGAAAACGCTTTCGGCGGCGTAGCGCAGGGCTTCGCCGACTCCGTCCCCTTCCTCTGCATCCCCGGCGGCAATCCCGCCCCGCGCCAAGGCGTGCATCCCAACTTCGAATCCGTTCCCAACTATCAGGGCATTACCAAGTGGGCGGCGAATGTCAACATGGTGGAGCGCATCCCCGAAATGGTAGGGCGCGCAATGACCCACCTCAAGCACGGCAGACTCGGCCCCGTGCTGCTTGAGTTCCCCGGCGACGTAGCGTCCGCCGAATTCCCCGGTGAGCTTAACTACAAGCCCGTCGCCGTGCGAAAGTCCGGCGCCGCCCCCGAAGACGTGCGCGATGTAGTCACGGCTATGCTCGCCGCCGACGCGCCCGTTATCAACGCCGGGCAGGGCGTTCTGTACGCCGAAGCCACGCCCGAACTCATCGAGTTCGCCGAACTTACCAACATTCCCGTGATGACCACACTCGCCGGCAAGAGCGCCTTCCCCGAAACCCATCCCCTCGCGCTTGGCACGGGGGCGTCGTCCGGCACGCTGATGTGCGCCCGCTTCCTGGAAAAGACCGATTTCGTAGCCGGCATCGGCACAAGCTTCACTATATCCAACTTCAACGCCCCGATGCCCGCCGGCGTTACGCTGGCGCACATCACCAATTGCGCCGAGGATGTCAATAAGGACTACCGCGCAGACTACGGCGCAGTGGGCGACGCTAAGCTTGTGCTGGCGCAGATGATCGATGAGGCAAAGCGGCAGCTAGGCGCGGAAGGGCGCGGCGATGTGAACGGCGTGCGCGACGAAATCAAGCGCGTCCGCGGCGAATACATGGTGGAATGGGGCCCGCGCTTCACATCCGACGAAGTCCCCATCAGCCCCTACCGCGTCTTCAACGAAATGATGGCGAATGTGGACGTCGCCAACACCATCGTAACCCACGACTCCGGCTATCCGCGCGAGCAGATTGTCCCCTTCTGGCCTGTAACAACGCCGCGCGGCTACATCGGCTGGGGCAAGTCCACGCAGCTCGGCTACGGCTTGGGGCTTGCGCTCGGCGCAAAGATGGCAGCCCCGGACAAGACCGTTATCAACATAATGGGCGACGCCGCTTTCGGCATGGCGGGCTTGGACATAGAGACCGCCGCCCGCTCCAACATCGGCACGCTGACCATCATCCTGAACAACGGCGTGATGACGCACTACTACGACCACTTCCCGCACGCCACCGAGCATTGGGGCAGCAACCAACTCGGCGGCGAGTACGCCAAAGTCGCCGAAGGCTTGGGCGCGTACGCAGAGCGCATAGACGCGCCTGGCGATGTAGGACCCGCGATAGCCCGCGCGCTGCAAGCCACCAAAGAAGACCGCCCCGCCGTCCTCGAGATGATGACCAAGGAAGAAGAGACTATCTCTCGCTACTGGCGCTAGACCGAGAATTCAGTGGCAATTAACGGGATGAACAATATAGGAACGGGCGAGCCGGGCGCAAAGCGGTTTGCCCGTTCCATCATTTTCACAAGGCAAGGCACGTCGTATGGCTGATATGCTAGTGGGGTTCGTTGACGCCTTTTACCTGCGCGCGCAGGGCGCAAGCGTTATCGGCAAAAGAAGCGGAGATGTTCACATGAACGCATCCGCCGTCGTGGATTGGCTGCGAAAGCTGGCGGCGGATGAGGGCATGAACCAATCATTCCTGCGCGCCTACTGGTACGAAGGCGCATTCGAGCCCTCGCACCAGTGGTACGACGGCCAGCGTCAATACTTCCACATCATCGCTCGAACCCCCGGCATCCAACTGCGGCTTGGGCATATCGTAGAGCGGCCGTCCCCGCTGGCGGAACCCATTCGGCAGGCAGTCAGAAGGACGGCGCGCAGTCTCGAAGTGTCCCCCGACAGGCTGCAGTCCGAGTTTGATCGAAACTGGACATTCCCAATGGATCGCCAACAGAAAGGCGTCGACACCCTGATTGCGCTGGATATGGTGCGCCTAGCCGGCCGCTCCGCCTATTCCACCGCCGTGCTTGTATCGGGCGACCAAGACTTTGCCGAAGTCATCCGCACCGTGCAGGATTTCGGCGTAAGAGCGCTAATCGCCACCCCAAACCCCGCAACCGTCGCCAGGGATCTCACACAACTCGCCGACGGCTTGATCGTCATAGACGCCGACGCCGTCCGCAGTATGCTGCCGCTTCGCCCATCCCCCGATTAGCGGTATCCGCTCAATGGGACAGGTTGCTTTCATTCCGTCGACCGCGCAATTCTTGACCGCAGCGCAAAGGCGCAAGACATAACGCCCTGCGCCTTTCCCGCTTAACGAAGCGCCAGCGCCGGAAGCGGTGTAGCGCGCGCTACCGACGCCGGTGCTACTGCATTCTCTACGCCAGGTGCTTAGCGGCGAAGGCGAATACCTTGTTCCAGCCGTCAACCGCCTGCTCTTGGCGATACGCCCCGCGGTCGTAGTAGAAGAAGCCGTGTCCCGCGCCCTTGTACATATGGAACTCGTAGTCCTTGCCCGCGTCTTTGAGCGCCTGCTCGTGCTGCGCCACTTGCGCCGGCGTGGGGCTCTGGTCTTCCTCGCCGAACAGCCCCAGCAGCGGGCAGGAAAGATCGGCGGTATAGTCGATCGGCGCTACCGGCTGTTGTGGCGGGCAGTCGTCCGCCGCCTGCACAACGCGCCCGCCCCAAAGCTCTATTGCGGCGTCAAACGACGTCGAGCGGCAGGCGCACAGGAAGGCGTGCCGTCCGCCCGAACACGAACCGATAACGCCTACCTTGCCGCTGGCATACGGCAGCGATCGGATATACGCCGCCGCCGCCGCCATATCGCCTACCACCTGGTCGTCGGGAGCGCCGCCTTCGCCGCGCGCCTTCGCCGCCACATCGTCGGGCGAGCCGCTGCCGAAGCGGTGATACAGATCCGGCGAGATTGCGATATAGCCGTGATGCGCGAACTTGCGCGTGAACTCGCGGTAGAGCTCATCCCAACCCGGCAGGTGGTGAATCAGAACCATCCCGGGGAACGGACCCTCGCCCAGCGGACGGGCGTAGTAGGCGTTAATCGCATCGCCGTTATTCCCGTTAATCGTGATAGTCTCCGCCAGCATCCCTTCATACATATCGGTAGTGTAGTTGTGCATCCGTTTGCGCCTCCTGCTGTGATACGCCGTTTTGCCGTATGAATTTCGTTGTCAGCCGCTACCCTCACGGACTTTCGCCTCATAAGTTGGGCGGCTTGCGCCCCTATGGTAATACTTGCGGGCTTTCGGCGCAAATCGGGCGAACCGGCTGCCGCATATGAATGCGCTACAATCCAGCATAATGCGCTACGCCGCATCCAAACAAGACGCTACAATCGCGAGGCAATGACATGATCGAGAATTTTGTCGAGCGCATACCCGAATCGCTCAAATCCAAGCCCGGGGGGAATGTTCTATTCGGGCTACTGCGTCAAGCCCAAGCCGCATTCGCCGCCTGCGCCCTTTGCGCTTAGAGCGCGCTTGCGGCCCGGTGCATCTCATACGGGATTTGGCAGAAGGTTATGCGCTGCGCCGTCAACTCGCGCTGGCCGATGTATTTGCCGGGCGCGAATACGATTGCGCGCTTGGAGTGGGCGCTTGCGCTTACGGCGTCGCCGATGCGCTTGGCGCGCTCCGCGGTTAGCATTCCGGCGTTGCTGCATAGCCATTCCAAACTATCTTTGTACAGCAGGTAGAATGCCGTTTCGTCGATTGTGTGAAAATACCCGTCATCGTTCTGCGGCGCAAGTTCGGATTGGCCGACGGATGCGCCGGTTGCGGTGTGCAGCAGATACGCCGCAAGCGCCGAATACGATGGCAGCGCTTCGCCGGTCAGCATGCTTTCGGCTTCGATGGGCTCGCCGAGTTCGCAATAGGTGAACGAGCCGCCAAGCCCTTGTCGAAGCGCCTTATCGCGCGCGGTGGGAATGCCGCCGATGACGCGCCGCACGCGCTCGGCGGTGATGCTGTCGGCGTAGTCTTCGCACTCTACGAGTATGAACTTGCGATTGCCGCCGTCTTCGTTGTTCAGCGCGAGTACGGCGTGCGCCGTGGTGCCGCTGCCGGCGAATGAGTCTAGGATGATGTCGCCGGGGGATGCAACAAGTGAAATAAGGTCTTTCAACAAGTTAAGCGGTTTGGGATTGTCGTACACCTTTTCACCGAAAATTTCTTTCAGTTCTGCGGTGCCATTCCCACTGCTGTACTCAGGCTTATAGAGTACAGACTTAGGTTTCCGAGTCGGTAGATCTCCGACAGCGGGGCGCTGCTTTTTATAAAGCGTGAGTCCGTTGCCCGTTCTTTGGACGATGACATCATGGGGAGCATTTGCAACCCTTTCTTTGCTCCACCGCCAGCTCATCTCTTGTCCGTTTGTAAGAGGGCGAATTTCCTCATACTCAGTATCAGAGAGCGCAACTACGCTTTCTTCTACCGTTACTTCATTATCCTCATTCACATAGATAGGATAATAAAGGTTAGGTCTTCTACTTCTTGGCGCATTAACGCCCGTAGATTTCAGATTTGCCCCGCGCTTGTAGTATCCGTACTCGTCTGACAGCCACCCATCCAACTCTTCTTCATCGAGCGCGAACTGACCAATTTGAACAAGACGCTTTTCCTTGGCATATGAAAGCGTATATTCGTGCGTGCCTGCGAAGCCAAATTCATCATTGTTCCCTTTCAGGTTCATGATTGTTGGCATGCAAGCAATGAAATTATCCGGCCCAAAAATTTCGTCCATCAGCATGCACAGGTGGCGCTGTTCGTTGTCGTCGATGGACACGAATATGACGCCGTCGTCGGCAAGCAGTTCGCGCAACAGATGCAAGCGGGGCCACATCATGCAGAGCCACTTGTCGTGGCGTTCTAGGTCTTCGCCATCTACCGCGCCGTTGTCTTTGAGCCATTGGCGCATAAGCGGGCTGTTGACCTTGTCGTTATAGACCCAGCCTTCGTTGCCGGTGTTGTAGGGCGGGTCGATGTAGATGCACTTGACGCGGCCGGCGTATCGGGGGAGCAGCGCTTTGAGGGCGTGCAGGTTGTCGCCGTGTATGATGAGGTTGTCGTCGTGCGCGCCGGCGGGGGCGCCGTTGCCCGTGTCCCGCTTGGCGGATTTGTCTGCGTCGGGGATGAGCGGTCGATATGGAACGGCAAGGTGGTGAGCATAGATGTGCTGCTTGCCTTTGAAGTCTAGCGTGGGCATTGTTTCGTCCGTGCGTAGTCCGTGTGTCCGTATTCGGGTTAGGGTTGGCGGTTCGGTTTGGGCCGCATTGCGCCATCGGTCGGGATCAGCGCAATCGGCCGGGGCTATCGTAGCAGACGGCGGGGCGTTTGCGCTAGACGGGGTTGGTTCATAAGGAAAAGCGTGGCTATGTTCGGCGTCCATCCCGGTAGCGGGACTACGTTGCTCCGACCACTCCACGCTCTTTGCGTATCCTTTCATCCGACGCAACAACCCGTTCAACTTCCAGCGCAGCCTCGAATGCTACCTCTCGTTCCAGTTCACCGCGCCGCTCATGCCTACACTGCGCTCATTCACAGGCAAGCAGCCGCTCGCGCCTAACCTAGTAGCTATTCTCGATAGGCTGCCCTGAACGCGCTACCACATGGTTACCTTGCACCCTAAATCGCCAATCACTGCCCCATTCGCGCAAGGGCAACGCCGGCGCCCCGCCTTGCCGCCAACCCTATCGCCGCCTATCGCCGCCTTTCATTGCCTCTGCCCACCATCTTACCACGAAGCCGCAAGCATAGTCCCGTTTAGCCCCCAACGCTGGTAATTGCGCCCGCATATCCCGTAAAATGCGAAAGGCAAATCCTAATCGCCCAACGGAGGCTTACTCAATATGGCAATCGTAGAAAAGCGCATCCAAGAACTCGGCATCACCCTGCCCGAAAGCCCGCAGCCCATCGCCAACTATGTCCCAACCGTCCGAACCGGCAACCTGCTGTTCGTCGCCGGCCTAGGCCCCGCCGCCCGCCCCGACGGCACTACCCCCAACGGCAAAGTGGGCAAAGACCTAACCCAAGAGGAAGGTTACGAAGCCGCCCGACTCGTCGGCATCAACCTGCTCGCCCGCCTCAAGAGCTCCCTCGGCGACCTAGACCGCGTCAGCCGCATCGTCAAGCTCCTATCTATGGTCAACTGCGCCCCCGAATTCACCCAGCAGCCCGCCGTCGCCAACGGCTGCTCCGACCTGCTAGTGGAAGTATTCGGCGAGCGCGGCCGACACGCCCGCTCAGCCGTAGGAATGTCATCCCTACCCAACGACATCCCCGTCGAAATCGAGATGGTCGTAGAGGTCAGAGACTAGCCGCGCGCGCATCCAACCCGCGCAGCACATCGCGCACGGACGGGGGCGTTCGACTAGCCGCGCGCATCCAATCGACGCACCCCGTCAGCCGCCGCGCTCATTCAGCACCGTAAGCAGTATGTAAATCACGATTGGCAAAATTATCAGCCACACCACCAGGCGCGGCGGAACCCGCTTCAGCCAACTCATACGCCAAACGCCTTTCTACTCTCACAACAATCGCAAATCGCGCAACTAGAGCCGCGCCAATTCTATCACGGCGCGCAGGCAATCCGGACAACCCGGACAACAAGATGAGCTACAAACTTATCGCGCTCGACATAGACGGAACCATCCGCACCATCGACACCCCCATATCCGACCGCACCCGCGCCGCCGTCGCCGCGGTTCGCGACGCCGGCGCCATCGTAACCCTCGCCACCGGGCGCATATTCGGCTCCGCCGCCCGCAACAGCGCCGAACTCGCCATTGACGCCCCCATCGCATCCGCGCAAGGCGCTTATATCGCCAACCCCGTCAGCGGCGAAATCCTGCGCCACTGCCCCCTCGCCCAACCGATGATGCGCCAAGCCCTAGACGCCCTTGACAGGCAGCCAATCGCCCGCGATATGCTGTTCGTGGCATACCACTCCGACGCCATCTATGTGAACCGCATCGACGACTGGGCAACCGCATACGGACAGCGCAACAACATCGCCATCCACGCCGTCCCCGACCTGCGCCGTGTAGCCCACCTAGGAATGACCCGCCTAGTAGTGGTAGGCGAAGACGCCCCCATACAATCGCTCGAATCCAACCTCAACGCCCGCCTTGACTCGCAGCTTCTGGTAACCCGATCCCTGCCCCACTTCTGCGAAATCCTGCATCCCGAAGGCGGCAAAGACAGCGCCCTCGCCTGGATGTGCGCCCATTTCGGCATCCAGCAATCCCAAACCATCGCTTTCGGCAACGGCTACAACGATGTGCAAATGCTCGCCTGGGCAGGCCTAGGCGTCGCCGTAGGAGACGCCGTCCCCGAAGCGCTCGCCGTCGCCGACCGCATTGCGCCGCCCCTCGAAGAACACGGCGTCGCCCGCATCCTGGAAGATCTGCTCCACAAAGGCTTGATAGGATAGCCCTATGCCGTCCAACCCCAAAACGCCCACAATCGTAGCGCTTGGCAGCGTCAACATGGATCTCGTCGCCACTATGCGGCGCATCCCCGAACAGGGCGAAACCCTAATGGGCGACGCATTCTTCACCGCCCCCGGCGGCAAGGGCGCGAACCAAGCCGTCGCCGCCGCCAAACTCGGCGCCCAAGTCCGTATGGTCGGCAGAGTAGGCGCCGACGCTTTCGGCAAAACCCTGCTCGACGGCCTAAAAGCCAACGGCATAGACACCCGGCACATCGGCATTGACGCAGACAACCCCACCGGCATCGCCATGATACTGCTAGACGCCGCCGGCGACAACTGCATCGTGGCAATGTACGGCGCGAATATGGCTTGCGGCGCTGCCGAACTCGCCGCCGCCAAGCGCGCTATGGCAGGCGCCCACGCCCTTATGCTCCAACTGGAAACGCCCCCCGACATATCGCTCGCCGCCGCCCGATACGCCCGTTCCCAGGGCTTGCGCGTCATATGGGATCCCGCCCCCGCCGCGCTGCTGCCGCCCGACGCATTCGCCGCCGCCCACATCCTAACCCCCAACCAGTCCGAAGCCGAAACGCTCACCGGCATCCCCGTAACCGACGTCCGCTCAGCAAGCGCCGCCGCCGATGCGCTGCTCGCCAAAGGCATTGACATAGCCGTAGTCAAGCTCGGCGAACAAGGCGCATTCGCCGCTACCCCAACCCAGCGCCATTATGCGCCGCCCTTCCCCGTGGACGCGATCGACACCGTAGCCGCCGGCGACGCTTTCGGCGCAGCCCTCGCCGTAGCCCTATCGGAAGGCAAGCCCCTAGACGACGCCCTAACATTCGCATCAGCCGCCGGCGCGCTCGCCGCAACCAAGCCCGGCGCCCAAGACGCAATGCCGTCACGCCAAGAAGTGGACGCGCTAATCAGCCTTTCCCGCTAACCCGCCATCCCGCACAGCGCGCAAACCACGACCGCAATTCCCGGCACAGTGCCGCCGCCATCCCGCACAGCGCGCAATCCCTACCCCATATTCAGCGCCGCTATATGCTCGGCATCCATCAGCGATAGCGTCTGTTCCTTGATGCGCCGCGCAATGCCCGGCCCCCTGTATATCAGGCTTGTGAGCAGTTGAACCGTTGTTGCGCCCGCCCGTATCGCCGCCAGCGCGTCAGCCCCGCTGAACACGCCCCCGCAGGCGTTAATCGCCATTCGCGCGCCCGCCTCCGCCCGTATGTCCGCCACCATCCGCGCCATATCCGCGAACACCGGCTTGCCGCTCAGCCCCCCGGCGCCCACCGCCAAACGGCTGTCCCGTATCGGCCATGTATTCGCGGCGGTTACCGCATCCACGCCGTATTCGGCGCACACACGAGCAAGCCCCAAAACCATATCTTTCTGCTCGCCGCCCGTTGACGGCAAATCCAAGTACGGCGGAAGCTTGACGAACAACGGCTTGCGCCTGCCGTCGTTCAGCAGCGCCAGCAATCGCCCCAGCGCGTCCGGCTGCTGAAAGACCCGCAGCCCAAGCGTATTGGGCGAACTGATGTTAATCTCCACCGCCGCCACAAGCGGCTCAAGACGCCTATGGCAGCGCGCGATTTCGTCCGCCGTTACGCCCGACACGCTGACCACAATCGGCGTATCCCCAAGCAGCGGTTGCGCCCGTTCAAGCTGCGCCGCCGCATACTCCAACCCCTTGCTTGGAAAGCCCAGCGAATTGACGATAGCCTCATCGTTGGGATAGCGAATAACCCGCGGCGACGGATTGCCCGCGCGCGGCGCTTCCGTAACCGTCCCGCAAGTCAGATACCCGAACCCCAGCGCCTCAAGCGCCGGCAGATATTCGCAATCCTTGTCATAGCCCGCCGCCAGCCCAATCGGATTTCGCAGCTTCAGCCCCGCCAAATCCACCTCAAGCCGCGCATTCTCCAGCGTCAGCAGCGCCGACGCCGCCCGCCAAATATGCCGCTGCTTCAACGCAAACTGCGCCGCCGACTGCGCCCCCTCCGGCGACAGCCGAAACAGCAGCGGCTTCACAAACGCCCTGTAAGTATCAGGGTTAATTATCAGCAATTGCCTTTGACCTCTGTATTTGACCCATACAATCTTTCCCCCAATTATACCACGCTCGCACACGCTGCTTGCCGCTATTCCCTTGCGCCAACACAATATCTCTTCCCGCATGGCTACGATGATTTGCCAACACAACCGAGTGCATCCGTGTGAATTAGCAATCGCTGACTGCCAATTACGAATTGCGGAGTGCAGCAGGTCAAATACAGGGGTGGGCAACGCAAAGGCGCAGGGGCGCAAAAAGGGGAATGCCTGATTTGCCATTCACAGTTTGTTTCTGATAATTTCCGATGTGAACGGATAAGTCAAGAAATTGCGTCTTGAACTCAGATACTTCCCCCAATTCCAAAAGTTTCCCTGATTTGGCGATAGTGGGCTGCGGCGATGTGGTCGCCAATCGGCATTTGCCGGCGTTGGCTCAACTTGGATGGCGTCCGCGCGTTCTGATTGACCGCAATGTGGAGCGGGCAACGGATCTGGCGCGGCGCTTTAAGGCTCAGCGCGTCGCGAGCGATGCGGCCGAACTTGCAGATGGCGAAGTGGCGGCGGCGCTGGTTGCCACCAATATGGCGTCGCACGCGCGGATCAGTCTGCCGCTGCTTCGGCGGGGCGTCCATCTGTTTGTTGAAAAGCCGATGGCAACCTCTTTTGAGGACGCCCAAGGCATGGTGAGAACGGCGGCGGCGAATTCGGCGGTTTTGGCGGTTGGGCATATGCGGCGCTATCTGTTCGTCAATCGCTGGGTGAAGGCGCTGATTGAAAGCGGCGCGCTTGGGGACATCGTAGGGTTTGATGCGCGGGAAGGCGAAAACTACTATGCGCCGGAGAGCGGGCCGCTGACTGCGTATAGGATTGCGGAACGCATCGGGCGGTATGCCCCCGCGTTTTGGTCCGCAGACGCGTCGGGCGGCGGCGTTCTGATGGAAACCGCCCCGCACGCGCTCGATACGCTGCTGTGGCAGATTGGGGACGCGCGGTTGGTCAGATACCGCGATGATTCGGTTGGCGGCGTGGAGGCGGATGCGCTGATAGATCTTGCGCTACCCAACGGCGCAAGGGGCGTTTTGGAGCTCAGCCGCACGCGCGATCTTCGCAATACCGCAATCATAAGCGGCAGCCGCGGGCGCATTGAGGTTGCGCTGCATAGCAACTCGATCGTGTCCGCCGAACCCGCTTATCTGACTGAGTTTGAACTTGACGGCGTGAACGGCGGGGCTATGCCCAATGAAGACTTGTATGCGGCGGATATGTTCGCGCGCGAACTGACGGATTGGGCGCGCGCCATTCGCACGGGCAAAGCGCCGTTTGTGTCAGGGGCGTCGGCGACGGCGGCAATCGGGGTGATAGATGAATGCTATCACAATCGGGAGCCGCTGCGCCGCTTGTGGATGGGCGGCGCTCCGTCGGCCTCAGTCGACGGCCCGTTGGCGGGCAAGCGGGTCTTGGTTACCGGGGCGAGCGGGTTCATCGGTGGGCGGTTAGTAGAGAAGTTGGCGCTGGAAGAGGGCGCAAAGACGATAGCCGCCGTCCGCACTTTTAGGAACGCCGCGCGCATATCGCGGTTGCCGCCGGATGCGGTGTCGATGCGCCGCTTGGATATGGCGAACTGCGCCGCCGCCGAACTAGACGGGTTGGTGAAGGGCTGCGATGCGGTGTTTCACTTGGCGCGGGATATGGACGCGCATAAGGCGAATGAAGACTTTGCGCGCGCGCTTGGCGCTGCCTGCATTCGCGCAGGGGCGCGGCTTGCGCATGTGAGTTCGCTGGGCGTGTATGAGCCGCTGCCGGACGCTCCGTTGACCGAAGAGAGCGCAATGGGACGGCGGGCTTCGGACGACAAGTTCGCGGCTCAGCGCCAAATCTTGCGGATGGTTCGCGAGGATGGGCTTGAGGCGACGGTTATACAGCCCACAATCGTGTATGGGCCGTTTAGCGGGCATTGGACGGATCGGCCGGCGGATATGCTGCTTGGCGGCGTAGTGGCGCTGCCGTCGCCGGGGGACGGGGTTTGCAACGCCGTCTATGTGGACGATTTGGCGCAGGCGCTCATACTCGCGGCTACTCGCAGTGAAGCGATTGGGGAAGCCTTTCTCATATCGGGGGCGGAGCATCCGACGTGGCTGGACTTTTACCGCGCATACGAAAGCGCGCTGGGGTTGGACGGCGCAATTCGGCTGATGCAACGCGACGATATAGAGCGGCGCATCCGATCGTCGGGTAGGGCGCTCGCCATTCCGACGCCGCAGCGGACGCTTGCGGCTGGGCCTCTGCGGCCGCTGAGACGAGTGGCGCGCTTGGTGTATGGCCGATTGGGCGAGCGCGGCAGGGCGCATGCGCGGCGGTTCTACGAACAAGGGCGGTTGCTGCCTGAGCGCCAATCCGATGAGCCGCAGGAATTTTTGCCGAATAAGAGGTTGCTGGATCTGTACGCCGCCAAATGCGCGGTCAGCATCGACAAGGCGCGCCGTCTGCTGGGGTATGAACCCGAATTCAGCTTGGAGCGCGGGATGGAGCTCACGGCGGACTATCTTAGATGGGCGCGGGCGCATCGAGGCTAATCGCAACCGCGCGCCGCTTATCGTATATCGGGCGCTACTGATATACTGGTTATCTCAAACGCTGACATACTGGAGGGGATAGATGGAGATAACATGGCTGGGCGGTTCTGCGGTGCGGGTGCGGTCGGGGGATGCGGTGGTGGTGATGGGGGCGGATGATGCGCTGCCGGATGATTTGGCGGCGGACATCGTAACGCTGAGCTGCGGCGAAGCGCGGTCGGCGGGCGATGCGCGCGTATTGAGCGGGCCGGGCGAATATGAGATAGCGGGCTTTTACATAAGCGGGCTGGCGACGGCGCTGAGCGCAGGCGACGGCGAGGGCGGCGAGCGGCGCATCAACACTGTGTTCAGTCTGCGCGCTGAGGATGTGAGCGTGTGCCATTTGGGGGCTGTGGCGGGGGCGCTGACGCCGCGGCAGGCGCAGGAAATAGGGCAGCCGGATGCGCTGGTGGTGGAGGCGGGCGGCGCAGGGCTATCGGTCGCGGCGGCGGCGCAGCTGGTGAATCAGATAAGCCCGCGCATAGTGATACCGGTGCGGTATAGCGCGGGGGACGGCGAAGGGGACGGCTTGGCGCCGCTGTCGCGGCTGCTGGGCGAGCTGGGCGTGTCGGAAGCGGCGGAGCAGCCGCGTCTGAGCGTGACGGCGACGAATCTGCCGCGCGAGATGCGGGTGGTGGCGCTGAAGGCGGGATAGTTCGCGGGCATGGGATAGCGGCGTGCGATTGGCGTATCGTCAGCGCCCGGTTGGCGGTTAGACTTGGAAATCGGGATGGCAGCAACATCCGATTGGCGTATCGGTTGGATGCGATTGCCTTGGGATGTGTCTCAGCGCATAGACGTCGACTGCGGGCGGCGGCGCGCGCTACTGGGACTGCGTCAGGGTTGCTAGGAACTCTTGGTTGTTCCTGGTGCGGCGGATGCGCTCTTGGATGTTTTCCATAACCTCGATTTGGTTCTTATCACCGCTGCCGGTTACCATGCCGACCATTCGGCGCATGAGCCAGACTTGCTGCAGGGTGTGTTCGTCGAGCAGAAGCTCTTCGCGGCGTGTGCCGCTGCGGTCGATGTCGATGGCGGGGAAGAAGCGGCGCTCGGCAAGGCGGCGGTCTAGGTGGACTTCCATATTGCCGGTGCCTTTGAACTCTTCATAGACAAGGTCGTCAAGGCGGCTGCCGGTGTCAATGAGGCAGGCGGCGAGGATGGTGAGGCTGCCGCCTTCTTCGGTGTTGCGCGCCGCGCCGAAGAAGCGCTTGGGCGGGTAGAGCGCGACCGGATCCATGCCGCCGGATAGCGTGCGGCCGCTGCTGGGGACGGCGAGGTTGTATGCGCGGGTTAGGCGGGTGATGCTGTCGAGCAGGATGACGACGTCGCGGCCGCTTTCCACAAGGCGCTTGGCGCGCTCAAGCACCATTTCGGCGACGCGGCAGTGGTCTTCGACCGGTTCGTCGAAGGTGGAGCTGAACACTTCGCCCTTGACGGAGCGGGTGACGTCGGTAACCTCTTCGGGGCGCTCGCCGATTAGGGCGACCATGATGGTGATGTCGGGGGCGTTGGCGGTGATGCCGTCGGCTATCTGCTTGAGCAGGGTGGTCTTGCCCGCTTTGGGCGGGGCTACGATGAGGCCGCGCTGTCCGCGGCCGACGGGCGAGAGCATATCGATCAGGCGGGTGGCTACCAAGCCTTTGGTGGTCTCGAGCTTGATCTGTTCGGTTGGGAATACGGCGGTGAGGCTTTCGAAGTTGCGGCGGCGGCGGGAACGGTCGGGCGTGGCTTCGTTGACCTCTTCCACGCGCACCATGCCGAAATAGCGCTCGCCGTCTTTGGGGGGGCGCACTTGTCCGCTGACCTGATCGCCGTTGCGCAGCCCGAAGCGGCGTATCTGGGACTGGGAAACATACACATCGCCGCTAGCGCTGCCGCTCGCCTGCCGCAGAAAGCCGTAGCCTTCGCTTAGGATGGACAGGATGCCGCCGGCTTTGAGGCTGCCGTTCTTTTCAGACATATTGGCAAGCACTTTGGACATCATCTCGTGGCGGCGCGGCATAGAGCCGTTTTCTATGACGCCAAGCTCCTGCGCGAGTTTGAAAAGTTCGTCGTTGTTCAGATTTTGAAGCTCAGATAGGTTCATGACACACTCCACACCCGCAGGCGGCTGTTGGGACTTGATGCTGTGAGGGGTTGAGAATTGCGATTGGCGCAAATGTACAGGCTGCATAGCGCATATCAGCGCGCAGACGGCGTTAGGCGGCGGCACTCGCGGCAGGACACGTTCATCGCTCGAAGAATTTGGATTGACACCGCGAAGGGATCCGAATGCGGAAAGCGATACAGGATAGGATACAGGGAAGTTCGGTAACGCAACGGATTATAACATATGCAGTCAAATTATGGAATTGCGGGCGGGATAGGTTTGTTCGGTGGTTTTGGGGCGCGGATGCTTGACTCATGGTGATTTACTTACGGGGATTTTAACGCAATGGGGCGGGGGCGCAAAGGGGGAGATTATCTATTTGCAAGAGAAGCTCCCCATCCTAACATCCCCCATAGCGAGAAGGTATCTTGTATCACCACAGGTTAAAAATACTGTTGACCGCTCATTTCCGATGTTCGCTTGCTGTGTCGTTGCATTCGCAACGTGGATGTATCAGGGCATCGCCGCCCCCCATCAGAACCCCGCCCGCTTATCGCAGACGTAGATGAACGGTTCATTGTTGAGGAAGCGGCGCATGTTTTCGGTGAAGATGCGGCGGCGGCCTTCGTACATCTGCGGCGTGAGCGCGGATGCGTGCGGCGATAGTACCACATTGGGCAAGTCCCATAGCGCGCTTTGCGGCGGCAGCGGCTCAACGGCGGTGGTGTCTATGCCGGCGCCCGCCAATCGGCCGGACTGCAGCGCGTCCGCAAGCGCCTCTTCATCCACTATGCCGCCGCGCGATATGACTATCACATAGGCGGTCGGCTTGAGCAGCGCTATGCGGCGGCGGTCTATCAGCCCGCGCGATTCGGCGGTCAGCGGCGCGGTTACCACGAACCAATCGCAGAGACGCATAAGCTCATCAAGCCTGTCCAGTCCCCAAACATCTTTGACCTGCGGCGGCGGATCCACAGGGTTGACATCCACGGCGTACACATCGATGTCGAAGCCGTATGCGCGGCGCGCGACGGCTTTGCCGATGTCGCCGAGCGCGAGTATTCCCATCGTAGAGCCGGCGAGTTCCACGAATGCGTGAGAATAGGCGGCGGTGTCCCAGCGCCGCAGCCGCTGGTCGTCTGCCATCTGCCTGCTTTTATGCGCCAGCGATAGCATCATCCAAAGGACATGGTCTGCCATAGGGTTGGCGTGCGGGCCGCGCGCGTTTGTGAGAACCACATCGCTGTCGGCGAGCGCCGGAAGCTCCGCCATAATCTTGTCTATGCCGGTTCCTGGGCAGTGTATCCAGCGCAGGCGCTCCGCCGCTTCGATTACGGCGGTGTCGGACGGCCACCCGCATATCACATCGACGTCGGACGCTTGCGCCAGCTGATCGGCGGCGTTGATTGCCATCGTGAACTGCGCCTGCGGGAATTCGGCGCGCAGTTGATCGATAAAGCCTTCCCCAAGATGTGCGTCGGTTACCAGAACTTTCATATCGCATACTCTCTTTGCTTTGGAGACATTGCCCCCATCGTAACCTTACTCCATATGAGAAAGGGATATACCGAACATTCGCCGCGCGCCGCAATGCGCTTCGGACTGCGGCTACGCCTGCCATCATACACCCGTACCGCGACGGCGTGTGAGCGCTAGTTACGACGAAAGCCCCGCGCTGCGGACAGGGCGAGGCTTTGCGTATGCGGCGCTATGGCGGATTGCGCTTGCGCCGCGGGCGTTGTGCGCGGCGGCTAGATTTGGCGGCGGTCGTCCGCGGGCGTGAATATGGAGCCTTCGGGGAACTTGGGATACGAGTCGCGCTTGGGGGCGAGCAGCCTGCCACCGATGGCGTTCAGCGCGAATGCGCCGGCGACGCCGAGCGGTATGCCGATAAGAAACCCCCTGCGCGAAATCCGCTTTCGGTCGTTGTTAGCCATTGCTGGGGACGCTCCTGTGTGTTTCGCTGTTAGATTGTGTCCGTCTATGCAGAATAGAGCAGAGTAAGATAGGCGGGATGTCCGTTTCAACGGAGTTCATTATACGCAAGTGGACGGATGTTAGGCAAGCGGTTTGGGCGGTCGGCGGGCGGCATAGTTGCGGTTCGGCGGCGGGCTTGGCGTGCATGCGCGCGCTTGACTTGGCGCTGTATGATTGGCGTGAATGCAGGGTCAGTTAGTTGAACAAGGCGGTCGCAGTGAAACAAGAACGGGTTGCATCGGCAGCGGCGCAGAGCGACGGGGTAGCAGCAAGGTACGCGCCTTTGAGCGGGGTTAGGGTGATAGACTTGTGCATCATTCTTGCGGGACCTACTTGCGGCAGAACGCTCGCCGAGTACGGCGCCGAGGTCATCAAGGTGGATAGCTGGTACAGGCCACCTACGGATAGGCAGCTTCACGATGTAGGGCGGGGCAAGCGCAGCGTCTGCTTGGAGTTGACCAAGCCTGCAGGATTGGAGGCGTTCTATCGGCTGGTTGATACGGCGGATGTGGTGTTGGGCGGCTTTCGCAGGGGCGTTGCCGAGCGGCTGGGCATCGGCTATGAGCAGCTTCGGCGGCGCAAGCCGGACATCGTGTATCTCGCCATCAACGCATTCGGGCAGGCGGGCGATTGGGCGAACCGCCCCGGCTACGAACAGAACGCGCAGGCGGCGACGGGCGTTCAGGTTCGCAACGGCGGGCGCGGCGCAAAGCCCATCCATTCGCCCTACACCTTCAACGATTACGGCACGGGCTTGATGAGCGCATACGCCGTAATGCTGGCGCTGCTGCATCGGCGGCGCACGGGCAGAGGGCAGCTTTTGCACACATCGCTGGCGCAGACGGGATCCACCTTTTCGTCGCCGTTTCTGGTCGACTACGCCGGCTATGAACGCAGCGAAATCGAGGGCTTGGACGCGCGCCGAATCGACGCCTTCAACGGGTTGTATGAAGCGGCAGACGGTTGGTTCGCGATTGCGGAATCGGACTGGGACGCGCTGGTGAGCATCCCAGGGTTGGCGCATCTTGCGGGACGCGCCGAATTCGCCACGCCCGCGCTGCGCGCCGCCAACGATGCGCCGCTCGCCGAAGCGATGAGCGCGGCGTTCAAGCGGATGCCGACGGCGGACTGGCTTGCGGCACTGAACGCGGCAGGCGTGTATGCGGTAGCCAACGCCGACGTTCCGACGACAATGGCGACGGACTATGCGCGCGAGCGGGGGCTGGTTGTGGAAGAGGATATGGGCGCATACGGCAAGGTTACGCACGGGGGCATTGCGCCGCGCATGAGCAAGACGCCGCCGCAGTTGGGCAAGACGCCGCTGTTCGGCGAAGAGACGGAAGCGGTACTGCTGGAGCTGGGCTACTCGGTGGATGAGCTGGACGCGCTGCGAGCGGATGGGGTTATTCCGCCGCTGGAGTAGGATGGCGGGGGTTTTAACGTAGGGGTGCAAGGGCGTGGAGAGCGCAAGGGTTGGATAGGGTTGTTCGTGAGTGTTGGGCGGTTCGGCTTGACAAGCGCTGTGGCTGTGCTAAAATGGGCGCATTAAACGAGCCGGCGACAAGAGGCCCGGGGCCTCTTCCAAGTCTTGCTACTTGGATAGCTGGCTCACCTTCTTTTTTGGGGGCATTTGGTCAGTAGTAGAATGTGTTCCCACTGCTGAACAGATCGTTCTCCAAGTCTATCTTGTCCACGATAATTTCGTATGCGCGCGTGTCTGCCCTTTCCCACTTTCTGAATATCGCCCACGAGCAGTAGTCCGCGACCTGCAGGCAAGGGTCTGACGCGGCGGGCCACATAGCGGTCTTGATAACGGCTTCGGGCATAACCTCATCGTTCACGGCTTTAATCGCAGAGTTAAAGCTAGACTTCATCGGGTTAGTGCCGATGGAAGCCGCCGTGATTAACAAATCGCTGTGCCGCGAGGTTATATCATCGGCGATATGCTTCAAGTGGTAATACCAAATGAAGCCGTAAAAGTCCGCTTCCGTGGAGCGTATCCGCGGTTCGGCTTTGCGCTTTTCCAAGATGGTAGTGTCTATTCTGAAATCGTGTTTGCTCAGAATGTCGAATACCCTAGCGCGTACAAATCGCTTGTCGTTGGTTGCGTGAAATCCCGTCGTTAACTCCGTGCCGTCCCACGCCAGTTGGCGGCGGAGTTCTAGCAGATCCGGCTCGATGGCGTGGTCGTTTATCACGACGGTTGTGAGCAGGAAGAAGCGGCTTGCGCCGTTGCGCGGGCTGAAGTCGAAGTTGCCGGATTCGTCGGCGTAGATGTAGGCGGGCATGCGCTAGGACGCCTCTCGCGGGAAGTCCATGCCGATGTGGCCGGCGCGCTCCAGCTCGGCGTACTCGGCATCGCTCACGCCCAGGATCTGCTTGTACACATACTCGTTGTCCTGCCCCAATTGCACGGGGCCGCGGCGTATGCGAGCAGGCGTTTCGGACATCTTGAAGGGCGCGCCTACATAGAGGTGCGAACCGCCTACATCTTCGTGATACACCTCTTCGAAGATGCCGCGCGCGCTGAGGTGCGGATCGGCGAAGGCGTCGCGCTGATCCATAACCGGGCCCGCGGCGACACCGGCGGCTTGCAGCAGACGCATCACTTCGTAGTGATCGCGCGTCTGCGTCCATTCGGCGATATGGGCGTCTAGCGCGTCCTGATTGGCGTAGCGTTGCGAATGGGTTGCGAACTGCGTCTGCGTCGTCCATTCGGGGCGGCCGATAGCGTCGCGAAAGGCGCGCCAGTCGGACTCGTCGTAGAGCGTGATGTTGACCCAGCGGTCGATGCCGTCGCAGGGATAGCAGCCCTGGACGGCGCGGGTGTGGCGGTTGCCCAGCGTTGCGGCGCTGCGCCCGTTCATAGCGTAGTCCATAAAGAAGCGGCCGGTGTAGGCTATCATATTTTCGGCTTGCGCTAGTTCTATGAGCTGCCCCTTGCCTGTGCGCTTGCGGTAGTGGAGCGCGGCGAGCATAGCGAAAGCGCCCTGCGCGCCTCCGGCGGCATCCGCCGCGAATACATTGGTGTTGGACGATGGATCCATATCGGCGTAGCCGCGCGTGATGGTATGGCCGATAACGCCCTCCATATGCACGCCGAGCGAGCGGTAGTCGCGGTATGCGCCGCTGTTGCCGTACGCGGGCATTCGCAGCATGATTATGCGGGGGTTGACCTCGCGCATCATTTCGTAGGATATGCCGAGCTTGTCCATCGTTTCGGTGACGTTGTTTTCCACGAATGCGTCGCTGACGGCAACAAGACGCTTGAATATGTCTAGTCCGCTTGGCTGCAGCAGGTCGACGGTTATGCCGCGCTTGTTGCGGGCGTGGGCGTTGAAGAGCGGGTAGCGGTTCCAGGGGCGGGCGCCGGGTTCGCGGCCGGGCATGCCGGCGACGAATGCGGGCAAGCCTTCTATGACCTCTTTGGGCGGATAGGGCATATAGCCGCGCGTGATGGGCGGAAGGCGCTTGATGGACTCCAGCCGAATGACCTCAGCGCCCATATCGGCAAGCAGCGCGGCGCAGTATGTGCCAGCCCATACGACGGTCATATCCAGAATGCGAATGCCTTCAAGCGGGAGTTTTGTCATAGCGCGCCTCAAATGGAGTGGTAAGCAGTGATGTAGGGTTGAGTTTGGGTTCAAGGTTGGCGGGTGAAAGCGCGGGCGGCGGGCGCATTATTGGCGCATTGGGCGGCGGCTAGATTACGCCATCGCGTCTCAGTTGCGCGATTTGTGTGGGCGCATAGCCTATCTCAATGAGTATCTCAGCAGTGTGCTGACCCAGCAGTGGGGCGGGGCGTCGGACGCGCCACGGGGATTCGCTCATAATGAAGGGGCGGCCGGGGTATAGCAACGTTCCGACGGTAGGATGATCGATCTCTGCGAATGCGCCGCGCTGTTGAAAGGTGGCGTCGTTCACCAAGTCTTGCGTGGTGTTGATGGGCGAGCTGAGCACATGCGCCGCCTGCGCCAAATGCCATACCTCTTGCTTTGTGCGCTCCAAGCACCAAGGAATGAAGTAGGCGTTGAACTCGTCCTCCAAGTCCGGGTCATACTGGGCTTCGGGGGTGTACCAGCGGTCTTCGAGCAGGACGTCGGGCGCGCCCATCATAGCCACCACGCGCTCGAAGTAGTTGCGCCCGCCCGCGATTTGGGCGTATCCGTCTTGGCAGATATAGACGCCGTTGGGGTAGCCGCCGGCGGTTGCGTCCGCGCTGCGCTTGGAGATTTCGCCGTTGTACTGATACGCCAGCAGCATGCTCATGCGGCGGTCTATGGAGCCGATTTGCGTTTCCATAAGGGATACGTCGACGCGCTGGCCGACGTCGGCGAACAGCGCGCCCATGGTGGCGGTTGCGGCGATAGCGCCGGCTTGGTACAGCGTGAGGTTTTCGCCCATTTTGAGCGGCTCGCGGTCTTCCAGTCCGGTGGAGTACATCTCGCCGCCCATGCCGTAGATGATGAGGTCGGATATGCGAAAATCGCGGTATGGGCCGGTCTGCCCGAAGTTGGATATGGATGTCATAACAAGGTTGGGATTGACAGCGCGCAGGGTTGGGTAGTCCAAGCCGAAGCGCGCCATTTGGCCGGGGCGAAAGCTCTCTACTACGGCATCGGCGTCTTTCGCAAGCCGCATGATGACGCCGCGCGCCTGCGGGTCTTTGAGATTCAGGGTTATGCTGCGCTTGTTGGTGTTGAGATGCAGGAACATGCCGCTCTTTTCGGGATGCGGGATGTCGTCGGGGAAAGGGGGCATGCGGCGCGCGGGATCGCCGCCGTCGGGGCGCTCTATCTTGACCACATCAGCGCCGTAGTCCGCCATAATCTTAGTGGCGTAGGGGCCGGCGATGTAGTGCGTGAAGTCCAGGATGCGAATATGGGACAGCGCGCCGTCGTGCGCCGCCGCCTGCTCATGCGTGTCTTGCGTTTGCCGTGTTTGCTGCTGCAAAGCGCGCTCCGTGTTCGCTTGGCGCGGGCGGGCTGAACGCTGTCTTGTGCGCTACGCTCCGTTCAGCACGCCCGCCGATAAGTCTCATCTCAGTAAGTTCAATAAGTCTTGGGATATTGGCATAGTTTATCCCAAAAGCGTTGGATAGAAAACCGCGCGAATTGTTCGGGGCAGCGGCTAAGCGGGCTGCCTTGCGAACATAAGCGGTTGGCGCAATCGGTTGGCGCGCCGATTGACCTGATGCGGGGCAGGTTATAACATCCAGGCATTCCAGCGGTAAGGCGATGATAAGCCGATAAGCAGAACAGAAAGGGTTGATATGGACGAAAACACTGCGTATGCAGAACATACGCCGCATGCGCGCACGCGCTAGGCGCGGATAATCAAAGGTGAACCTACTATGGCAAACACGAAATCCAAGCGCAATACGCTTATCTACGGCGCTATATCCCTATTGGGGTTAGCTCTGTTAGCGACGGTTGGCGCGTGGTGGTGGCTACGCGATACGGCGCCGGATATGTCACGCCCGTGGGCTCCGGATATTCATGGGGGAATATCGTCGCATCATCCGTCTAGACCGTATGAACTTGAGGAACTTTTCCTGAAGACGGATGTAATCGCGCGAGTGCGCCTGCTGGGAGTTGAAGAAGTCATAAAGTCTCCGGGAGAAAACGAGGCTTACGGAGCGTATATGCAGTTCAAATTCGAAGCGCTGGAGTATCTGAAAGGCGGATACGGACACAGCCCGATTTGGGCTAATGTGGCATTGGAACAAGCGGAAGGCGATACCGAAGAAGAGGCGCGCTGGAAGGCGAAATACTACTTTGAGCGCCGAAACGCTCTCGATGACGACATGGATGCAATCGTCTTCATGTGGGATAACGACCTACAACGGCGGCAAGACCACTTTGGATTAGGACGCTTCAGTTCCGAAAGCGGCGCGAGTTACTCATTAGGCGCGCATGGAAATTGGCTGCCATCCATGTCAGCGATTGAAGCGGCGAGCGCAAGCGATGAGGATGAGTTTTTCTTGGAGTACACCAGGAGCGGCGCATCGGGCGCATCCAGAGGATCGATTACTGCCGCCACGGTGTCTATGGCGCACTTGAGACGGCTTGCATCCCTATCAGACGCGGCATTGGAAAGGCGGATAAATAGCCTGTCCGGATTTATGGTCGTGGACGAATCGCTGCCGGTGGAAACGGGAATCGATCATCTATCGGCAAGAACCAGGCCGAACTGGATCGAGTTGATCTGGCAAACGTCGTTTAACGCCCCTGATGTAACCGGACACCGCATACTGCGCCGCAAGCAAACCGATTCGGAGTTCATCGAACTAGCGAACATCCCAACCACGGAAGAAGGCTACTACCGGGATATGCGGGACATCCAACCCGAAACCAAATACATCTACCGCCTGCGCGCATACGGCGCGTCCGGGGACATCGCCGACGCCCGCATAGCCATCACCACCGTCGCCGCCCTGGAGCCGCTGAGCGGCGCTGCCGCCACGCCAACCGCTACGCATACCCCAACCATCGCGCCCACCGCTACGCTCGAATCCTCATCCGGCGGCGTCACCGGGCAGTAGCCAGTCGGGGTTGAGTTTGGCGATGCCTGCGCGCTGCGGCTACCGCTACCGCCAACATAGGCGCAAAACTAGGGTATGCCCACTATCCGTATGATACGTCGGCGGGCATACCTTTCGTTTATCGG
This sequence comes from Dehalococcoidia bacterium, assembly GCA_965204605.1. Taxonomy (GTDB): domain Bacteria; phylum Chloroflexota; class Dehalococcoidia; order Lucifugimonadales; family JADFKI01; genus Bin90. Next base: position 1,172,195 of record OZ241999.1, on the reverse strand, counting down.
TTTATCGGCGCTGACTGCCTGACGGCGCGCTGATGGCGGCGCTACTTGGACAGGAAGTCGAACTGTTCGTAGCTGCCGTTGGTGGCGCTGACGGGGTCGATGCCGAGCCAGCGTTCCGCTATGGTGGAGTATGTGCTGCGGAAGTCGTTGCTGAAGTGCAGATCGCCCTCAAGCTGCTTGTCGTCGGCGAGGGACGGGAAGTCGCCGTACATGCCGCCGTTGACATCGCCGCCGATGACGAATGCCACGCCGCCCGATCCGTGGTCGGTGCCGGCGCCGTTGTCGCGGATGCGCCTGCCGAATTCGGAGAAGAGTAGCACTACGACGTCGTCTTCCCTGCCGTGTTCGCTCATATCGTCCATGAAGTCGCTGACTGCGCCGGAGACGTCCTGCCAGAGCTTGGCGTGGCTGGTGAGTTCGGATGCGTGGGTGTCGAAGCTGCCGTGCTGCGTGTAGTACACGCGGGTGCCGAGGTCAGCGGTCATCACCTGCGCGATGGACTTCATATTTTGGGCGATGGGGTTGTCGGCGTACTCCACGCTTGAGCTGTATTGGCGGGGCGCGACGCGCAGGGTGTCGGCGCCTTTGAGGGCGTCCGTGCCGGTCTGCGAGATGAAGTTGGCGATGACGTCCTTGCCGGAGCCGCCGTACATTTGGGTGAAGGCTTCTAGCGCGAGGTTGCGCGCGGCTTCGTCCTTGATGTCGGGGAAGAGTCCGTAGGTTTCGAGGTTGCCTACGGACGCCACGGGGACGCCCTTGGCGTAGAGAGCGCGGGGGAGGCCGCGGCCGAAGTTGACGCCGGTTAGCACGTTATCGGCTTTAGGGTCGAGTTCGCGGATAGCGCGGCCTAGCCATCCCTCATCGCCGACCTGCTCGCTTTCGGCGGTGTGCCAGACATCCATTGAGCGGAAGTGCGAGCGGTTGGGGTTGGGATAGCCCACGCCGTTGATGAGCGCCACCTTGCCGTCGTCCCACAGCGACTTGATGGGCGCGAGCGCGGGGTTGAGGCCGAGCTTGTCGTCCAGCGCCAGGACTTGGTCTTGCGGGATGTTGACGAAGGGGCGGTTGTCGTAGTATCGCTCGTCGTTGTAGGGGATGACGGTGTTGAGGGCGTCGTTGCCGCCCGAAAGTTGCAGCACCACTACCGATTTGTTGTGTCCATTGCCGTTAGTCGCCATGGCATAACTCCTATCTGAAATTGACGCCCTTTATCGCTTGCCCATATATTCGCTTAATTTTAAGCATTCGTCAAGTGGATATTTAACGCAGGGATATTAGCGCAAAGGCGCAAGCATATTAAATCCGAATTCCGATTCACAGCGCCATATTTTTCAGCGCACGCCCGTTGCGCGGCAACCACTCATAAACTCTGCATTACGGCGCTTTCTTTGGGCGGATGCGTTCCCAGCGCTCTTTTGCCCAGCGCCGCCTCGATGCGAATGTTTCCTTGATTTCGCGCATTCGGGCGGGCGTTGCGATGCGTCCGGCATCGTGCGCCGCATGGATCGTCTGCGCGGGCGTGAGCGTGTGCCGCTTATCGCTGTTGCACGCCACGCACGCCAGCGCGCGGTTCCAGCAGTCGTCGTTTGTGCCGTCGCGGGCGTTGGGCTCGACATGGTCAAGCTGAAGCTCGCGGCGGTCGTTCATCTTTTCCGCGCCGCAATACCAGCAGGTTGTGCCGTATTCCTCAACGAAGGCGTCCCATATCTGCCTATCCGTCTCAAAGGCGCGTACCTTGTACTTGGGTCTAGGCAGCGGCGCGCGCGTGGGGGAGTCGTCGCGCTCGGCGTCGTCGGATGGCGTGGGCAGTTCGTGCGGGCCGCGCACGCGGATGATGCGGTTGGCGGTCTCTAGTCGCGTCTCCGCTTCCAAGCCGTTGCAATCGGCGGCGAGTTCGCCTTCGGTGAGTATGCCTAACTGCGGATGCTTGTGGAACTGCCGCCGAATGACCGTCCAAGCGCGCGGCGACATATCGCAGGCTATCCAACGTCGACCGGTTAGTTGAGCGGCGACCGGCACATAGGCGCAACCGGCGAAGCAGTCTAGCACTAGATCGCCGGGGTTGCTGCTTGCCTCGATGATGCGGCGGGCAAGTGCCTGCGGCTTCTGCGTGGGGTAGCCGGTGCGCTCAGTTGCCATAGAATTGAGATTGGGCAGGTCAGCCCAAACATTGTTTAGCATCAACCCTCTCTGTTCATCGAGGTATCTCTTGTATCTTGGCACCATCCCTGGACCGGGCTGAACTATCCGCCCATCGGCGATTTCTCTTTCAATTCGCTCTCTGCTCCAACGCCAAGTTCGTGTAACTCCCATGACTTCAAACGTCCTCGGAGAATTCGGATCTTGCGCCGGGGCGGCTATGGATGTTAGTTGAAACAATCTGCCTGACTCCTCATCTCGTCTGGAGTATTTTCGAGCAGTCCTATCTGGCAGATCGTCCAAATCGTAGGGGACGGTAACCGCATCTGCGTTCCAAATGACTTGATTGGCGTCCTTGCTATACCTGAGGATAGTGTCCGCATCGTTAGCAAGACTTTTGGACATATTGCTTTTCCTAGTCGCAGTCCGCAGCCAGGTAATTTCGTTCAGAAAGTTTTCGTGTCCGAACACGGCGTCCATCATTTGGCGCAGGTAGGCGTTGGCGGCGTGGTCGCAGTGCAGATATACGCTGCCGCTGGGCTTGAGGATGCGGCGTATTTGCAGCATGCGCTCCGCCATGAAAGCGATGTAGGCGGCGGTTGAGTCGCTGTGAGTGTAGCGCGTGGATTCTATGAGCATCGCAAGCCCTTGGTTGCGCTCGCCGATGCTGTCTATCCAATCCTCATAGACGTCCTGGTCGAAGCGAAATATGTCCCTGAACTTGGCGGTTGCGCCGTCTTGATCGGGATATTCGATGCCCAAGCCGTAGGCGGACTCTTCGTCGAACACGCCCCATTCCTCCATCAGTTCGCGTTCGATGCGCTTCTCTTCCTCGCTGAGTGGCGGGCGCAGGTTGCCGGTGAAGGTTTCGTTCTTGGCGAAAGGCGGGTCAATGCAGACCAAGTCCACGCTTTCGGTGTCGAGCGATTTGAGAAATGGCAGGTTGTCGCTGATGAATATCGTGCCGTCTAGGTCGGCGGAGTTGGATGTCGTCATTGCTCTTTAACCCCTGCGGATTCAAGCATTGTTTGCATCATAATATCACACAAGGCATTCAATAGCATCGTTGTTCTATACCTTGATATTCTCAAATTGAGAATACATCAGGGACATTAACGCAAAGGCGCAAGGGCGCAAAAGGGCTGGGGATCGGTTATGCGGGCGGCAGCGGCGGGATGGGCGGGATGCCGCCGCCGGGGTTGTCGTCGGGGTATATGAGCTTGCGGACGGGGTAGTTTATCTCTATGCCATCTTCGGTGAGGCGGGAATGGATGGCTTTCACCAGATCGCTTGTGAGGAAGAAGCTGCCGAGCCTGTCTTTGGCGCGCACGAATACCCAGAATGTGATGTTGGAGTCGCCGAACTCTTCGAAGCCGAACCACGGCTCGCTGTCTTTGACGGCGTAAGGGGACGCGTCCACAAGGTTTTGGGCGGCGGCGCGCGTTACATCCTCTACTTGCTGCAGGTCGGAGTCGTAGCTCACGCCGCAATAGACCAGCACATCGATCGCGGGCGTGGGGCTGTAGTAGTTGGTGATGATGCTGTCCGCCATGCGCGAGTTGGGGATTATGACGAGGTTGTTGTACATTGTGCGGATTTTGGCGCTGCGCCATCCCACTTCCACGACGTAGCCGGCGGGGCCGCCGTGGAGTTCGATGTAGTCCCCGATGTTGAGTTCGCCTTCGGTTACCACGTATGTGCCGGCGAAGAAGTTGGCGAGGGTGGGCTGCACGGCGAGCGCAATCGCCAAGCCGCCGATGCCGATGCCCGCCAGGATGGGGCTTATGGGGATGTTTAACACGGATAAGCCCATAAGCATGGCGAGCGAATATGTCAGCAGGGGCAACACGCGCCTGAGCGGGGGCAGCAGGCGGTCGTCAATCTTGGTCTCGGTGAGCGCGGCTATGTTGCGGCTGTACCAGCGCAGCAGGTTGTCAAGGAGTTTGTGGACGACGTAGGCTACTTCGACGATTGCGGTTACAAGCCACGCCTTGCGTATCCATTCGTCCCAGTGGGATATGAGCGAATATACGGGGGCGTTCAAGCCGGTGAGCATAAGCAGCGCTAGGAATAGGCCACATATCGCGATGAACAGCACGGCGGGGCCGCGCAGCGTGGCTAGGATTTGGACGCCCAGCGTATCGGGCGCGCGGCGCTGCCAGCGGCTTGTCACCATCCGAAAGACGATGTTGGCGATGCCCGCCACAATCAGAAATACCGCAAAGACGATGGCGGCGCCGGCGCCTCCCCAAAGGGTGGAATCGCTAATGAATGGTGGCAGCATCCGTCTTGTCCGATTCTCCGTGATTTATGCAAGTATAGGCGCGCGTTGTGCGATGCGGGCGCTTGGCGCAAGACTTGATGCGCGCGGCACGCTAACGGCTGCATCGCGCCAATAAATATATCACAGCGGGCGATACGGCGGCGCATTGGGCGGGTTAGCGAACTTCGACTAGGTTGCGCAGCGCTTCCAGCGTGCCGATGCCGTTGACGTTGACGTCCAGCAGCGCGTCCACGCTGGGGAATGCGCCGTTGAGTTCGCGGTGGCTGACGATAGCGCGCGCTCTTGTATCGCCGATGCCGGGCAGGGTTTTCAGCAGATCCACGTCGGCGGCGTTGAGGTCGACCTTGTCGTTGGGCGGGCGGTTCGGCTGCGCGCCGTCCGCGGCTACGGGATCGCCGCCGGACGCCGCTAGTCCGCCGGCTAACGGGGTTGCGTTAGGGATGCGCTTGGGGATGTGCCAATGCTGTTCGTCTTGCAATACGGCAGCGAGGTTGACGGCGGTTAGGTCTGCGTCCGCTGCTGCGCCGCCGGCGATTAGGATGATGTCGGCGAGGCGGCTGCCTTCGTTAACGATGTACACGCCGGGGTTGACTACCGCGCCGCTGATGTACACGCCGACGAGAGGCAACGGCGTGGGGGCGGTATCGGCGGGCGCAAGCGTGGGCGTGAGCGAAACTACTTCGATGTTGGCGGACGGGGGTTGCCGTAGCGCCAAGAGTATGCCGCCGGCAATCGCAACGATGACCAGCGCGCCCAGGATGATATGGCCGATGGTCAGTTTCATATGAGCGCAGTCCAAGCGGTCCAAACGGGGGATGTGTTGGAACGAATATGCCGCAATGCGGGTTTGGTGTCAAGCGGGGATTCGAACGGGGATTTTAACGCAAAGGCGCAGGGGCGCAAAGGGTAAGGGATATACATGCAAGGGATTAAGCGGGCAGTTGGGCGGCTAGGTGGGCGACGGCGGCTTGTTCGGCGGCGGCTTTTAGGGCGGATAGGTTGTGTATGCGCTGTTCGCTTTTGGGGCGCAGGAATAGGAATGCCACTTCTTTGACGCGGCGCTGCGTTGCGCGCTCGGCGGCGAGGGCGTAGCAGCCGGCTTGCGTGTGGTAGCGCGCGGCGTACTCTTCGGTGTGGGCTTGGTCTATGGCGTCGGTCTTGTAGTCAACGATGACGAGTTCGCCGTCCTCTTCGAACAGAAGGTCGATGAAGCCTTCCAGCGTTCCGTCGGCGATGGGGGCCGCGACGGGGACTTCGCGCCAGAAGCGGCGGGACGCCACGGCGCGGCGCACGATGTCGCTGTCGACGGCGGCGTTTGCCAGGCGCGCGATTTCGGCGTGGTCTTGCGGGACGCCCTCAGCGGCGGCTTGGGCGCGCGCGGTGTGTTCTATGCCGTCGCCGGTGACAAGGTCGATGGTTTGGAGAACGGCGTGAACGGCTCTGCCGATGGGAGTGCCGCCGCGGCCGCGCCGCATGGTTTCGAACTCGGCGGCGGGGTATGTGTCCGCTTCGGATTTGAGTATGTTGGCGAGGCCGGTGGCGGCGACGGATGCGGGTCGACTGCGTTGGTCGAGCAGGGCGGCGCGGCTCAGTTCCCATTCGGCGCGGGCTTGGAGCGAGTGGGCTTCGACGTCGATGGGCGGCGCTGGCGGCGCGCCGTTGGCAGACGCCGCGGCGGGCGTGATGTATTCCGGCGGCTCAACGGCTTGCCAGAGATCGGAGCGCCCCTCGGCAAGTTCGGCTATCTTGTGGGCGTCGGAGTTGTTGTTCTTTTCGGGTCTGCGCATGCTCAGAACTAGGTGGTCGCGCGCGCGGGTGGCGGCGACGTACAGCAGCCGAACCCGCTCGTCGGCGCTCATATCGGCCTCTGCCGCTTGCAGCGCATCGTAGCCATCGGTTTGGAATGCTTTGGGATCGGATCCTACTTTGACCTCGATTCTGTTGTTCTGCTTGTCAAACAGCGTTTCTTCCCGCCTCGCTCTTGGCTGAGAGTTCAGCCCGGTTAGGATGACGATGGGGAATTCCAAGCCTTTGGCGGCGTGGACGGTCATAATTCGGACGGCGTCTTCGTCGGATTCGGGGACTGGCGATTCGCTGACGCGGGCGTTTTCGTCGGCTTGGCGGCGTACCCATTCTAGGAAGGCGCGCAGCGAGCTTCCGCCGGCGTCGGCGAAGGCGCGCGCCTGCTCTACCAGGAAGCGATAGCGCCGCCACTGCTCGCGCGTGCGGGGATGGCTGACGGCGGCTTCCATAAGCAGGCGTTGGCGGATGAAGCCGTCTATGAGCGGAGCGGGCGCCGTCCACATGCGGCGGTTGTGGGCGGCGTGGAGCGCGCGCAGGGCGTCGGCGACGGCGGGGACGTCGGATTGCGGGGGCGTGAGATAGTTGAAGCCGCCGCCGTTTTCGCGAAAGCGCATAAGCTCAGCGTCGGAGCAGGCGAAGGCGTGGGAGCGCAGCGCCGCTACGATGGCGATTTCGTCGGATGGGTCGTCTATCGCTTTGAGGCAGTTGAGTATGTCTCTGACCTCTTGGGTGGCGAAGAAGAGCGATGCGCCTTCCAAGCGATAGGGGATGTCGGCATCGTCAAGCGCCTGCTCTAGGATGTTCAGCGCTGTGCGTGCGGGCATTAGGATGCAGACGTCGGAGTAGGCGGCGGGCTTGTAGCGCTCTATGGCGTTTGCGTCTTTGGTATCGGTGTTATCGCGGTCAAGTATCTGCCACTGCTCGGCTTTGATTTGGCGCAACAGGGCGGCGATTTGCTGTGATTCGCTGCGGCGCACGGCTTCCATATTGCCGTCTTGGGCATCGCCCAGCCAGCGGACGCGCGGCTTTGCGGGATGATTGGTAGCGGCGTTCCAGCGGTGGGTTATGGGCGTGTAGTCAGCTTGCTCATCGCTGCCCTCATTCATCCATTCGGCGAACAGGGCGTTGACCCAATCAATGACGGGGCGCTGCGAGCGAAAGTTTTGGGTGAGGTGAAGTTCGCTGCCGCGCATATTTTGCTGCAGGCGGCGCATTTGGCGCACATCGGCGCGGCGAAAGCGGTAGATGGACTGCTTGGGATCGCCCACCACGAATAGTTTGCCGGGCTTGGGGGATACGGCGCTCCAATCGGTGGGGCGGGCTTCCGCGGCGGCGTGTTCGGAGTCATCTTCGGCGAGGAACATCGCGATTTCGGCTTGGATGAGGTCGGTGTCCTGCGCTTCGTCGATGAGCAGATGCGAAAAGCGATCGCGAAAGTGGTCGCGCGCGGTGAGGTCGTCGCGCAGCATATCGCGCGCCCATACAAGCAGGTCGTGGAAGCCGGCGCGTCCCTGCCGCTTGCGCTCTGCGGCGTAGTCCAACACGAATGCTTTGAGCATCTCAAGCAGTTCCAACAGCGTATCGTTGCGTATGGCTTGCAGGGTTTGCTTGACCTGCTTGTCTATATCCGATAGCAGCGCTTTGAGCGCGCTGCAGGCGTTGACGCCGTCATCAGCGTTTTGCCAATCGGCTTGCCTGCCCCGGCCGCAGGATAGGGGCAGCATGTTGGATAGCAGGCGGTAGGCGGTATGATCGGCGGGCAGCGCGGTCAGACGGCGTATGAGCGGGAGCTTCGCCTGCGCGTGGGCGTACAGAGCGTCGTCGTCCCGCAGTTTGGAGTAGGCGCAAAGCGTTACCATATCGGCGGCGGCGGCGGCGAGCGATTGGGTTAGCGCTTGGTATGCGTCGGGCGTATCGTCGGCGGGCGTTGGCGGGGTGAAGTCGGCGTCTTGAAGTAGGTCGTAGTTGGCGTGGAACTGCTGCGCGATGCGGCGCATGTGATCGACGGTCATGCCGAGCGAGAATGCGGTTAGGAATAGGCGCTCTAGGGATTTGTCGTCGAGCGCATCGTCGAGCCAGCGCGTCCACGCTTCGTCGAAGGCTATATCGCTTTCGATAGCGTCCATAGTGTCGAATGCGGGCGGCAGGCCGGCTTCCAGGGGGCGTTCACGCAGCAGCGCGCCGGCGAAACTGTGCAGCGTTTGGATGAAGGCGTTGTCTAGGGACTGTATGCCCTGCGCGCAGAGGCGGCGGCGCTCATCGGGTTGGGACGCGTCGGCGGCAGCTTCTTCCAGATCGGATCGGATGCGCACGCGCAGTTCGGCGGCGGCGGCTTCGGTGAAGGTGATGGCGGCTATCCTGTCAAGCGCGGTTTCGCCGCTTGCGACGAGGTTGACGATGCGCCCCACCAGGCTTGTGGTTTTTCCGGTGCCTGCGCCCGCTTCCACGAACAGGGTTTCGCGCAGCGCTTTGGCTATTTTGTCGCGCGCGGGTTGGTCTTGCGCCGTGTAGGTTTGGGTCAAGGTTAGTCCTCTTCGGCAGCGTAATCGCCGTCGGCTAGGCGGGTGTAGTCTTTCAGCAGCGGATCGGCGCTCTTTCGTTCCCAAATCACATTGCGCCTGCTAGGGCAGAGTGAGTCGAAATCGCAGTAGTTGCAGTTTTGGAAGTTGCCCCAAGACGGCGGGCCGGGGTTTGCGGGGAATACGCCGCCGCGAATGCCGTCGAGTATGATTGACACGCCTTCGTTGAAATGCTTTTGTACCTTTTCGTCGCCGATGCGGACGGGCGCTGACGGCGCAAGCGCAAAGTTGCCTCTTGCGGTTACGAACCAGTAGGCGGCGCTGACGGATTGGGCGGTTTGCAAGCCTTGCTGCGCCGCAAGCGAATATATGGCGAGCTGCAGGCGCTTGCCGCGGTCGATAGGGTCGTCTTTGAGCGCGCCGTATGCGCTGCGGCCGCCGGTTTTGTAGTCCAACACCAGCGCTTCGCCGCCGTCGGGGGATATGTCGATGCGGTCGATTTTACCCCTAAACTTGATGGTGGTTTCGGCTTCGTCCGATAGGGTATATTCGGCTTCGCGCCAGCCGTCTTTGCCGATGCCAAAGTTGACCTCTACGGCAAGCGGGGATACGCCGTGCCGCGCGCGCATACGCAGATCCGCCTCTAGCAGGGCGTCCAGGTCGATGCGCATATCTTCCTTGACGATTTGCCACATTACCGATTTGCCCACGATGCCGCGCTCAGCGGCGGCGCTGAAGGCATTGTCCGCGATACGATGCAGCTCAGCGCGCTGCTCTTGCGTCCAGGCTTCGTTGGGGGCGGGCAAGGCGTTTCGCTTGCGCATCGTGTCCACGAACTCTTCTAGGATGCCGTGCAGCAGCGCGCCTCTTTCAAGCGGGCTGATTGTGTGAATGTCTTCGGGGTTGTTCTCTGCGCCCAGCCTCAGAACGGAGGACAGGAAGTAGCTGAAGGGGCATCTTGCCCAGCGCTCAAGGCGGGTGGGGGACATGGGCTGCTCGACGAGTCTGCGCGCGAATGCGGCGTTGGGCGCTTCGGCGACGAGATTGCCGTCCCAAGCGGTGAATGCGCTGCCGTTTCGGGCTCTGCCAAGCCTGACGGATGCGGCTAGGGCGTGGTCCATCATAAACGGATGCTGCGCGGCGTCCATTCCAAGCTGCCGCCAGCGGCGGAGGCGTTCTAGGTTGTAGTCGTGCTTATCGGCGTGGGCGGCGCTTTGGGCGGTGTCCAGCGAATTGGGCAGCGAACTTATGACGGTGAGCCAGGGTTCGGCGCTTGATTTCGCCAAATCGGAGTCGAATATGGGGCGTCCCGCGAGTTGGGACGCCTTCTCCAAAAGCCAGCGCGAGGCGTAGTTTTTGCGCTGACCAGCGGTATCGGCTAGGGGATATGAGAGCGTGCATTGGGGCGCCGCCGCAAGCGCCGCTAGGAATGCGTGGCGATCGTCGGCTTTGCGCTGCCGCTGCAGGGGCAAGCCTTCCTCTGCGCCGCCTGCGCTCTCGCGATCGCGCTCGGATATGAGCGGATCATCGCGCATAGCGGGCGGGACTGCGCCCTCGATCATCCCGACGATGTGGACGACGTCGAAGGTCATTGCGGCGGCTAGGCTTAGTGGGGCGACGAATACGCCTTGCCCGACTGCGCCGCCTCGCCCTGCGGGGACTTGCAGCGCTTCGCTGAGCGCAAGCTTGAACACATCGTAAGATGCGTCGGGTTGGATTTCGTCCGCATTCTTCAGTTCGTTTAGGATGCTTTGGATCTTATCTAGCGCGCGCCGCTCTTCTTCGGGGAGCGTGTCCGCCAGGCAGCGGTCGAGCAGGTTTAGCGCCCATTCGGAGTAGGCGCGCCAGGGTTGGCCGCCGACGTATTTGGGCGGCGAGTTTCGGGCTAGGTCGGTGATGAACAGCGCGATTTGGCGCGCGGTATATGCCTCGAATCGCATAGCGGCTTCGGCGGCGGGCGAGATTTCGTCTTGCGCTATGCCGTCTTCTGCGCGCTGTTCGGCGGCGGCGGCGAACTGCTCTAGGCGCTGCCGCCATTGGTCTGCGCCGCGCACGATGCCGGCGCGCTTGGATACGGCGTCCCATCGGCTTGGGCTGAAGGCGGTTGCGTCTATGACTTCGGGCGGTTTCAGGGGGCAGCCGGTAAGCCATTCCATCACGGCGTCGCGCGCGAAGTCTTCATCCCACAGACGCAGGATGCCGCTGAGCGCTCTACCCACGGCGGTGTCCGCCAAGGGCGTGGCGTCTGCGCCTGCGACCGGTATGCCGGCAAGCGCAAGCTCATCGCGTATCAGGGCGGCGTAGGGGGCTTGCTTGCGATACAGCACGGCGATGCGGTGGAAGGGCGTTGCGCGGGTTTGGGCGCGGTGGACGATTCGGCGTATGACCCAGCGCGCCTCTTCGTGCGCGGTGGGAGCAACTAGCAGGTGCGCGGTTTCGGCGGGGACATCAGCTTGCGCGGTTTCGGTATCGGCAATGGAATTGGCTTGCGGTGTTTGGGGCGCGGGTTGCGGTTCGCCTAGAAGGGGGTGCAGTTCGGCTATCATTTCTTGGACGGATGCGTCGGCTTCGACGTCGCCGGTTTCGCCGAGCAATACGGCGCAGCGATGCGTTTCGGCCAAGGCGCGCATCAGCTCGCGCTGAGGACGGGTGAGCCCGCGCACTCGGAAGAACACGATGAAGCCCAAATCGTCAAGTCCGGCGGCGGTGTTGTTTCGGACAGCGTTGGCGGCGGCTTCGGCGAGGTCTGCGTCGTCGTAGAAGGCTTGCGTAAGTTCGCGGAAGCGGCGGTAGAGCACCACGGATTCGGCGCGCAATCCGCCTCGATCTGCGATGCTGTCCAGCGCGGTTTCGGACGCGTGGCGGAGCTGCATGAATGTTTGGCGCAGGCTCATGTGGGTGGCGGGATGATCGCGCTGGGGTTGGAGCAGTCCGGTGGCTTGGGCGGCGACGGCGCGTATGACAGCGCTGCGGTATATGGCGGTGAGCGGGCGGCGGCTTTCGGCGGCGAGCGCGGGGGCGCCTAGGAACTCCGCAAGCATAGCGAACTCTTTGAACTGGACATTGGCGAAGCCGGCGCGCCCAAGCGTATGGCGCAGCGACTGCATAGCGTAGGCGTGCGGGCATACGACGGTAACGGGGCACAACGGGTCATCGCGCTGCAAGCGGCGTATGAACGCCAAGAGTTCGCCGGCGTCTGCGTGGGATTGGGGGCTTGCGAATAGGGCTGCGTCTTTCAAAGCGATTTCCTAATTACAATGGGCGGTCAACCCTGTCAACAAGTCAATCATTCGGTTATTAGGCTATTCGCATGCGCTTGGCGGTGTTCAAACTTCTATGTCCGATGCGCTCACTGACCGTTGTGGATTGTAAAATCCGCTTCTCAATATGTCTATGTGTTCAAGCAGGTCGTGGGACACATTGTGCCAGAGCGGATCGAGAATGAAGGTAACGCCTTCGCGCCGCGCTAGCTTCGCGGCAGGAACAAAGTCGCTGTCGCCAGAGACGAGTACGATTGTATCGGATTGGCGCTTCAGCGTGATAGAAGCGATGTCAAGCCCGATCCGCATATCTACGCCTTTTTGTTGAAAGTTGGGTACGAAATCCGCATCGTTTAGGTCAGAGACGGCTATGTCGCCACTCAAAAGACGCTTTTGCGAATTCGGTTTCAGTATCCATGAACTATTGCTGGGCTTTTTGACTTCGCCTAATCTCAAAGCGAAGTTGGGGCGTGCGCGCAGGGCGTCAAAAAATTGATTTCGGAATGCCGCGACATCCGATTTGGCGAAGTCAATTCCGCGCCCGCTTATTGGCGTATGCCCTTTATTCCCATACGGCAACGCGTCGTAATAGAAGCATCTGTACAGGAGTCCGAACATATTTGACGCTTGATGTATCGCGTTCAATTGGTTTAGATGGCCGCGAATCAACTGCTCAAGCGCTCTTACGACTTCATCAGGCTGCGAGGCGTCTATATCGCGGCGAACAGACGGCAGGCGTTTCAGGAAGTAACCGCCGTCAATTAAGATTGCCACTTTTGTCATTGAGATTGCCTGTCGTCGCATCGAATCCAAGAAAAAGCCCCAAGGGATCGGCTCAACTCAGGATGGCCGGTTTTGCCGGGAGTAGAGCGTACTGCCAAGGGGCGAATGTTGCTTATCATGGTAAGACACAATGCCTTTGTTGTCAATTATGCCTTATACGATGCGTTCAGTCCCGCAACTTAGACGCGGGTCAGTCCCACTCCTCGACGCGGATTAGGCTGCCGATTTCGTTGACTACCTCCAGTTTGCCGATGGCTTTGAGCGCGGTTTGGACGGACGCTTCGCGGGCTCGGTGGGTCATTAGCACTATTTCGGCGCGGCGGGCTGCGTCGTCGGTCTCTTTTTGGATGGCGGACGCTATGCTGATGTCCAGATCGCCCAGCACTTTGAGTATCTGAGCGAATACGCCGGGGCGCTCGGCTACATTGAGGCGCATGTAGTATTTGGTCTCCAGCGCGCTGATGGGGTTGACGCGAACATCATCGGCAAGCGTCAGCGGAGGCGGGGGCGACACATTGCCGACCACATTGCGCGCTATGTCCACGATGTCGGCGGTTACGGCGCTGGTGGTGGGCATATCGCCTGCTCCCCTGCCGTGAAACAGCACGCGCCCGGCGAGGTCGGCTTGCACCTCAACGGCGTTCAGCACGCCGTCCACTTTGGCGAGCATCACATCCGAATGCACAAGCGCCGGATGCACGCGCGCCTGCACCGCGCCGTTGGCTTTGCTTGCGATGGCGAGTAGCTTTATGGCGTAGCCGAGTTCGGCGGCGTAGCGAAAATCCTGCGCCGTAAGAGAGGTTATGCCTTCGCGATAGACGTCGGCATCGCTCACGCGCGCCCGAAACGCAAGCGTGGATAGGATGGCAAGCTTATAGGCGGCGTCTATGCCCTCTACATCGTTAGTCGGGTCCGACTCCGCATAGCCAAGCGCCTGCGCCTCTCCGAGCGCGACGCCGAAATCTTGCCCTTCCTGCGCCATCTTGGTGAGGATGTAGTTGGTGGTGCCGTTGATGATGCCGTTGATGCTGATGACTTCGTTGGCGACCAGATCGCGCAGCAGCGGCGCTATGATGGGCGTGCCGCCGGCGACGCTCGCCTCGAACAATACCTGCGCGTTCTTGCCGCGCGCCGCCGTGAGAATGTCTGCGCCGCGCTTTGCCATAACCTCTTTGTTGGCGGTAACGATGTGCTTGCCAAGCGATACGGCTTTCAGGATGTAGTCCAGCGCGGGCTGTTCGCCGCCCATAACCTCTACGATGATGTCCACATTGGGGTTGTGGAGTATGTCGTCGGGGTTGGCGGTGAGAACGCCGTCGGGCAGCGCGACTGAGCGGCGTCGAGCAGTATTGCGCACTAGAACGCCTTCGAGCGAAAGCGGCGCGCCGATGAGTTGCGCGAACTGCGCGCTCTTGTCCGCGAGGATGCGCGCCACGCCGCCGCCTACCACGCCCATGCCCAGCAACCCTATGCCTACCGAAGTTTTCATTAGATTCGCTTCCTTAAAATGGTTGTTTCAGAGATTGATTGTTAGCAAGCGTTTATCTGATTTTGGGGACGCCGTCCAGCATATAGAAGTGGTTTAGCGGCCCATGCCCTGCGCCTATAGGGGATGCGGCGCGCATGGCGTTGGTAACATACGCCTTGGAGTTCGCCACGGCGTCGCGCAGTCCGACGCCCAGCGCCAGGTTTGCGGCGATGGACGATGCAAGCGTGCAACCTGTGCCGTGGTTGCTGGTAGTTTGGATGCGGCGCTCGGTGAATTCGGTGAATTCGCCGCCGTCGTACAGCACATCGGTTGCGGGTCCGTCCAGGTGGCCGCCCTTGACCAGCGCGGCGCGCGCGCCGGTGGCTTCCACAAGGTACTTGGCGGCGCGGCGCATATCGGCGAGCGTGTCCACCTGCGCTCCGGTGAACACGGCGGCTTCGCGCGTGTTGGGCGTTACCAGCAGCGCAAGCGGCATCAGCGTTTCGAACACGGCGTCAATGGCGTCGTCTTCGAGCAGCCTATCGCCGGCGCTGGTAACCATCACGGGATCGACCACCAGCGCGGCGAATCCGTGCTGACGCGCCTTCTGCGCCACGACGTCGATTATAGCGGCGTTGGGCAGCATGCCGGTTTTGACGGCGTCCGCGCCGATGTCGTCTATGACGGCGTCGATCTGATTCGCCACAAGCGCGGGAGGCAGCGCCAGCGCATCGGTTACCGCGACGGTGTTCTGCGCGGTAACGGCGGTAATGGCGGAGGTTCCGTGAACGCCGTGCGCCGCAAATGCCTTGAGGTCTGCCTGTATGCCCGCGCCGCCGCCCGAATCCGAGCCGGCGATAGTCATCACCCTGGGTATGCGGTTAGTATCCTGCTTCACTGCGGCTGCCTGCCTCCGTGTGCGTCTGCGTATATGTTTGGCGGTGGCGCGCGTTTGGCGCAGCACTATATCATTGCCCTTCACAGAATATCACATAACGGCGGTCAGATGGCGGCGGCAGGCGGGCGTTGGCGACAATAATGCGAAAAGCCCTGCGGCAATCGGATACATGCGTTCGATTGCCGCAGGGATAGTTGTTGCCGGCAGGAATTGTTGGTTAGGTATGCGCTAGGCGTATGGCGGAGCGGGGTCCATCACCCCAACCCCGCATACCGCCGCCCCGTAACCGACGGCTCCGCGGCCAGATGGCGGCGTATCGTCGCCACGAGCTCGGCGTCTATGCCAAGCGCCTCGCACACGGCGGCGTCCAGAGCGGCGCGCGCAGGGTCGGCGTCCATTCGCGGCAGCGGCAGCAGCGTCTGTTCGCACAGCGCGTCGTATTCGGCCGCCAATCGTAGCGCGGCCGGCTCGCCCAGCGCCGCAAAGTCGGGGACGGGGATCTTGCGCAGATCCGCCATTGAGAACTTAGGATAGGTCGGCTTCGTGTTTGAACGTCCGCCCAGCATCGCCAGTACGCCGACCGATGAGTTGAGATAGACGCAGAGCGCCTTTTCGAGCGTGTCGACGTCTATACCCGCTACTTCGGGCTTGCAGGGAACCCAAGCCGATCCTAACGTAGGATGGTCTAACCGCACCGCTGTTACCCTCACGGTTGGCAGAAAGATCCTTCTTGGCAGCAGCATCGTGCCGCGCTGTTCCCACAAGCGTTTTGCCTGTGTCTCTTTGCCGTGTCTTGCCGTCGCAAAGGAGTCAGGTTTGGCAAGCATTGATTGCGTAACGTCCGGTTTGTGGTCCCAAAGCGCGGACATCCCAATTTCATCGGGAAAATCGGAGCGAATAAAGTTGCCGCGCAAGCCCCTTCCGTCGGGTCCAATGGTAGCCACGTTTTCTAAAGGCAATTTAGCGGCGATTTCATTTCGCTAGAGCGAAATGAAATCGCCGCTAAGGACTGGTGAAATAAACTGAACCGCTCCCCAATCGCCGGTTTCTATGTCAATCGCCGAAACCCGTTGAACCGTCCCCAAGCCCCTTGCCGCGACGGAGTCGTTTTGAATCGCTTCAGCCGCAGCGTAGGCTTCCGCAGGCGTTGACGAGTTTATCGCCAAGTTGACCACCTTAGTCGGCGGCTTGCCCCCTGTCCGCCAATCCCAAACGCGGCATATCAGCAGCATTTCGCCGATTGCGGTGTTCTCTGAGAAGTAGATGCGATCAGGGTCGTGAGAGGTTACGATGTACTCTACCCAATAGCGGCCGCCTATGTACTTTCGTATCTCCAAAGCCGATGCGTTTGTAGCGGTTACAAGCGGCAATATCGCTGCTATCTTGCCGTCCCTGCTCTTTCGCATAAAGTCCGCCAAGACTATGAAAGAGGCGCTGTTGCCGGATAGATGCACGGGCTTGTTGCTGAACAGTGCTTTCTCGCGCGCTTTCATTTTGCGCTCAGCGGCGGCGCTGAACTGGTCGTGGCGCAGGCTGTCGCGCGTGAACGGCGGGTTCATTATCACTAGATCGGCGGGTTCGGGGTTGTTCATCGGGTCGGCGCTGTCTATCTGCGCTACCGGCTGCTCCGCATTGGGCCAGCCTATCAGCAACGGCTTTTTGTCCAGGAACTCCAGCGAACCCAGCCGCGCGCGTCCGTCGTCGTCCACCCCTAGGAAGGCGCGCCCGATTTGCATATTGCGAAAAAGCGTCGTGGGAGACAGCAATCCCAGCGTGGTCGCCGCCATATGCGTTGCGGTGAGGTTGACGTCGTAACCGCACAACACGCGCTCAATTAGCGCCTGCGCGAAGTCGCCGTCTTCCCTGGTTTGGGGCGATAGATCGCGTATGCGCTCTGCCGCCGCCATTAGCAGCGTGCCTGTGCCGCATGCGGGATCCACTATGCGAAGATTGGCTACTGCGTCGGGATCGTCCCAATCGCGCATACCCTCATCAATGGCAAGCGTGGCGAGCAGCGTGGCGGCGGGCGTGGTGGTGTAGAACGAACCGTCGTAGCGCGCGGTGTCCAGAACGGTATGAAAGATGCGCCCTGCAAGGTCGTGGCGCAGTCCAGCGATGTTGGCTACTACTGCCAACCCCGCCTTTGCGGTTTCGCGCACAGCGTTAGTGAACGCAGGGTCCGGAGGGCAGGCTTTGAGGGCGGCGTGTCCCGTCTCGAAGATGGGCTTGTAGTCCAGCGCCAGTATCAGATTCCAAGCGCGCGAGAAGTCCGCCGCGGGGTCGTCGGAGTCGACGCAGAGATGCGCCTCATTGGGCGGCCATTCGCCGTCGAATGGGACGTTGCCGGGGATGCGGTTATCGCATTCGGGGCGCATTCCTTCTAGATGCTCGTCCAAGCGTGAGTGGAACATCACAGCGGTCGCCACTACCAGCAGCGCGCGCTTGGCGGCTCTGTTCCAGCGCGCTGCGTCCGTCTTGCCTGGCTTGCTCGGCGGCAAATTCATCTGTTGAGCGAGCCGGCGCTTCTGCGTTTCGTTCAGATACGATACGGCAACGTCGAGGCTGTCAGACAGCGCCGCTGCCGTATGGTCGGGGTTGCCCAGCTGCATGGGCGCAAGCCGAATTATGCGCGGCAGTTCCGCGGCGTCCGCTTCGTTCCAGGTCGGCGCGCTATCCGCATGCAGTTTGTCCGGCGAGCGAATAGTCCAAAGAACGCGGCAGTTTCGCATCTGCTCTTTGCGGGTTATGCCGTCGGGGTAGCATACGGCTATGGCGCAGTCTGCAAGCTTCTGATCGAGGCGGTTGTCAGCGTCTCTAATCGCTTCGTTGCGCTTGGCGTTGGACTGCCCCTGCTCCGCCTCAAGCGCGATCCTCACCGAACCCATGCGTATGAGCACGTCGATGCGCCTGCCTCCCGGCTGCATATGTTCCTGCCTGGCATTCAACCCGCGTTGGATCAGAAACTCCGCAAGCCACACATTGAGGGTGTGTTCATGCTCTCTTGTGGTCAAGTTCGTACTCCCCGGTTAGGATGCGCGGGTTAGAGTGCGCGGCCGCCCTTTTGCGCATTGTACAGCATATCGCGCTGAGGGGGCTATCGGGCGCGCGGTTATGAATTCTTGGGTATTCTCAATGGTGAGTGGTATTAAGTTTATAGCCCGCGAAGCATCCGCTAATACAGGGCTTCCTAGAAATTTTCAAATTGATAACCACTGCAATTTGAGAATACCAATTCTTGCGTTGCGGCGTATGTCGGTTTGAGATTTTCTAGGAAACTAGGAAGCGCTACATTAGCGGACACTTCGCAGGTTATACGCTTGATTCGAGAATACTTCCTGATACGCATTGACTTGCGCCGAAACGGGCGTATAGTAAGCGCCAAGGGGCATGTACACGCATACCATAAGCCTAATAGCCTAACCTAACCCTAATCCAATTCCAATAAGGAGAAGTCCGGTGAAGTACGATGTCATCGTCATTGGCGCGGGTTCGGCGGGGGCGGCAGCCGCAAGCAGGCTTTCGGAAGACCCCAAGCGCTCTGTGCTGCTGCTGGAGGCGGGGCCGGACTATCCCGACTTCGAGCGGCTGCCGGACGAGCTGAAGTACGGCTATGCCACCGGCGCCGATATTATGGTCAGCGATGCGCACAACTGGCAGTTCACGGGCAAAGCCAACGATGCGGCGGAGCCTATGCTTGTTCCAAGGGGCAAGGTAACCGGCGGCACAAGCGCAATCAACGGGCAGGTGTTTCTGCGCGGGCTGACGCACGACTTCGACGACTGGGCGGCGCTGGGCAACGATGAATGGGCGTTTGAGAAGGCGCTGCCGTTCTTCCGCAAGCTTGAGACGGACACCGACTTTTCGGACGATTTTCACGGCGGCGACGGCCCAATCATATGCCATCGTTTCAAGCGCGACACTTGGTTGCCAATGCAGACGGCGTTCTACAACGCCTGCATAGACGCCGGCTTTCCGCCGGTGGACGACCTAAACGCGCCGGACGCGCACGGCGTCGGCGCATTCCCTTGCAACAACCCGGACGGCATCCGCTGGAGCAGCAGCCTGGGCTATCTATCGCAGGCGCGCCATCGGCTTAACCTCACAATCCGCCCCAACTGCATGGCGCATAAGCTGCTGTTCCAGGGCAAGCGCGCAGTGGGCGTTCAGGTAGAGAGCGGCGGCGAAAAGTTCACGGCGGAGGCCGACGAGATTGTGTTGAGCGGCGGCACAATCGCCAACCCGCAGCTGCTGATGCTGTCGGGCGTGGGGCCGGCCGATCATCTGCGAGATCTGGGCATTCCGGTGGTTCACGATTTGCCGGGCGTGGGCAGGAACTTCAGCGATCATCCGCTGATATTCATAGACGCAAGCGTGCGGGATTGGGTTGAGTTGGACGGGCTTGCGCCGCGCCTGCAGGTTGGGCTGCGCTACACCGCCGCCGGCTCGGAGCGCCCCAACGATATGATGATGTGGATGCAGTCTTTCGCGTCGGAGCGCATAAACCGCGGCGGCAGCCGAATGGATGCGCTGGGAATACGCATCACATGCTCGGTGTATTTGGCGGCAAGCAAGGGGCGCATCACGCTGACATCCACCGATCCGCACACGCAGCCGTTCTTGGACTATCACCTGCTTGAGCATCCCGAAGACCGCCGCCGCATGCGCGAATCCGCGCGGCTGGCGGTGGAATGCTTCGCGTATCCTGAGCTTGCGGCGATAGTGAAGGGGGTCATACAGCCCACGGCGGCGGATTTGGCGAGCGACGAGGCGCTGGACGCGTGGCTGCTGCGCGAGGTTACCACGGGGCAGCATCTGACGAGCGCCTGCAAGATGGGGCCGGCGTCGGATCCGCTGGCGGTGGTTGACCAGTGGCTGCGCGTACACGGCATAGAGGGCTTGCGGATAGCGGACGCATCGGTGATGCCGGACACGGTGCGCGCCAACACGAATGTGACGGCGATGATGATAGGCGAGCGGCTGGCGGATTTTGTGGGGAGGGGGTAGATTGGGCAAAATAGGGGATTGACAAGGCAACCCTGCCTTTTCTACAATAGGATATGTAAAGCGTGGAGTGGTCGGAGCAACGTCGTCCCGCTACCGGGATGGACGCCGAACATAGCCACGCTTTCCCTTTTTGCCGCTGCCTTACCATTTCCATACCAGATTTAGAAACTCTGCTACTCGACCCTGAACTCCGTCGGAAGCGCGTACTCTGACTTCTCGATTATTTCCTCAGGAACCTTCAGGTCTGTGCCGTACTTAATGCCTACCACTTCTTCATTGTAAGTTTGGCACCAGTCCCTGTCGTTGGATGTGCGAGTCCAGGTGTAGCGCTCGACTTCGTAAGTCGATTCATCTACGACTAGCGTTATTTCAAGGGTTTCGTCTATTCCCCATTCAACAAATGGGTTGTCATAGCGGATTTCTAGCGTTATCTTTCCGTCTGACCTATCCACCGCTTTCACATCGTATTCGTCAGCGAAACCGCCGTTGTTATCGGTCAATCGGAAGTTGCTGTAGAGCAACTGGCCGAGCGATGAGTGAATCTTGGCGTTTCCGAGGGGCCAATTGGTTGAATCACGGAGTTGCTCGCGGCTAATCTTTGTCCAACTACCTGATACTTTAGTCCAATGCTGCCAACCGTCAGCGTCATCAGCATAGGCTTCATCTGAGTAAAAGATGAAGAACGATTTGCCGCCTTCGCGCAAATAGGCTATCTGAGAGTCATCGATCCCGTCGCCCCAACGCAGGAAATGGCTTATCTCATATGCAGCCCAGTCAGGATACCCAAACGATCCGCCGCAATTGGCGTCTAGCCAGCCGCCCCTAAGCTTCATTCGCATCGACCCCGCGTGCCGCAGAGTGGCGTACGTGCGCTCAACGAATCTATGCAGGTCAAAGTCTTCCTGCGGGCTGTCCAGAAGTTCATCCCTGAGAACTATGAGTTTTCTTACCTCGCTCATGGTCATCCCGGGTTCAACCAGTGGATGAAAGTTAAGCGCGAGTATCGCTTTGTCCATATATGTGAGGTAACCCATACCGGCCATAACGCTGATTACGTTGCTAAATTCGGCGTGCGACGTAGGCGCAAGCGCATGCAGCGCTTCGTGAAGAATCACGCCCGTCATATAGGACTTCAGCTTTTCATAATCGTTCAGGATTGCGTCTGCGCCTTCAATATGAAATATAGTGAAAGCGCCGCCGTCAACCTCTGACCAATTGCCTCTAGCGTCTCGTATAGAGCTGTTTGGGCCTCCAAAGCCCCAGCAGTATCCGCATCTTTTCCATTCCCGGTCATTATCAAGCGGTTTTCGGAATGTTGCCACAAAGTCGGCGGTGGCTTTGTTATCGACCCACTGAAACTCAAGGTTAAGCAAGGGCGCAAGCCGCTCATCAAAGATTTCTTTGGTGGAGCGGATGTAGTTCGGATGGCCTTCTCCCCAAACTTTGACAACGGATCCGCTGCGCCACTTTTCCACGACGTTCGAGCGCCACCCGTAACATCCGTGATTTCCTTCATAGTTTCTTGATTTATCCCTATCGCTATAACATTCCCACACTTCCCGTTCCACGCCTAGGATGCGCTCCGGCACAACTACCTCTACGCTCAAAGCCGCATCGCCGCCGTAGTCTATATCAAGCGTGGCGTTCCCCATAGGCAGGCGCAGGGTAAGGTTGGATTCACCCGCGCTGAATCCGTCGGGCAGCGCTATTTCCGTCGTCCCGCCGCAATCCTCAATCGGGCTGCCCTCGCGCGCGCAATATACGGCGATGCGCTGCGTTTCCTCATAGGGCAGCCTGCCCTCATTTCGCAGCGACAGCGCTACATCCACATTTGCCGTTCCATCAGACCAGAAACCCGCAATCGTGGTCTCAGCGTCCAGCGTCAGCAGCGTCGGAACGCGTGTTGAAGTTGGCGTCGGAATGATTTTTGCGACGGTGGTTGCGGTGGCTTTTGTCACGTCCTCTAGCCTTGGGGAGAGTGGGGGCGTTGGCGGCGCAGAGATTGTAGGCAGCGGCGTGGGCAACGTGGGTGGCGTGGGGAACACCGGCGGCGCTGGCGGCGTGGGCAGCGGCTCAAGCGTGGGCGGCGGTTGCGGCGGCGTAGGGAACGACGTCGGCAGCGCGGGCGGCGTGGGAGGAACCATGATGAACGGCGTCGCGCTAGGGCTTGGAGTAGGCGGCGGCGTAGATGTAGGCGGCGCAGGAACGCCGGCGGCCGTGGTCGTTGCGCGCACGCTGGCGTCTATCGTCGCCTGCGCATTCGGCGTATTCGCGGGCATTATTGTCGAAGTAGCGGTTGGAGCTGCCATTGGCGCAAGTTGCGTCAGCGCCGTCGGCACGGGCAAGCCTTGTCCCGAAGAGGCGTAATACCAGGCCGCCGCCGCGCCTGCCGCGATTATCAGCAGCGCCGCAATGCCTGACGCGGAGCCGAATGTGTTGTGGCAGCGGCGGCAGCGGTATCTATTGAACAGGTGAAACCTGTATCGCTTGCGCGTGTTTCGGCTGTCGCAGCGGGGACACTTTTTCATTTCTTCTCAATCAGCGGCGCTGCCCTTAATGTGCGGCTTGTCCGTTTTTACTTTCGTCCTTTGCCGTAAAAACGATGAACTGATTGTAGCACATTCAAGTTGTGCACTCAGACGCCACTCATCCTATATCGCCCCGCCCTATCACGCATCCGCCGCCCGCCCCTACGCCGTCGCCGCCCCAGTCGGCGTAGCGCAGGCGTATGCCGTTCACGGCGACGGCGTGGGATGCGGGCTGCGGCGCTTGGCGCGGGTTATCCGTCATAGCGGGTTATGTTCGGTTGACCGCGACGGGCTGTCGTGGTGTATTCTGTAGCGGGCGGGCGGCGCAACGGCGTTGGAGACGGGCATGGACAGATACGAACTTTACTACAACTACGCGCATTCGCAGATACAGGAGCAGAATGAGCGCATGAGAACAACTCAGGGCAGAGCTATTAACGTTATGACATTAGCCATAGCGCTGCTCGGAATTGCGGGGCTGTTGGTTTCCGATTTCACATGGGGCTTTAATCCTGTACAGCGGCTAACTTCCTCAATTTGCGCCATATGTCTTGTGGGCTGCTTCACTGCATCAATCGTATTTTCACTAATGGCAATGATTGTGAACCGATGGCAAGTAAGCCCACGCCCTGATCAACTTCAATCGCATGTGCAAAATCGCGAATATGCAGACGCGCAACTTATGGAATGGGTGGCTGATGGGATGGTGGAGGCTTATCGCCATAACAATCAGATACTCAACAAAAAGGCTGGCTACTTACAATGGGCGCTGGCTGCGTTTTGGTGCGAGGTTGGTGCTATAGCGTTGCTGGCAATAAGCGTGAATTTATAGTCGGTTGCGCTTGATGCCACAGATCGCGATAAATCAGATAGTGCCGCTCTATCCGCCAAGCCCCTTGTTAATAACATAGCCTTTCGCGGGCGGCGGCTTCTTTCCGTTTCGGCTTTGCGCCGGCGCGCTTGGGCGGCGGCGCTCTATAAGCGCGTTTGGTTTGGGTGCGTCCGTGTTGGGCGTCTTTTCGGATTTGGGCATTTTGAACTTCCTGTGGTGTTTGGCGAGTTGCGCGAATTGCTCGTGTTCGCATCATAGCAGGATTTGGCTGGCGGGGGGAATGGCGTTTTCGCGGCGATAATCGGGGATGCTGGCGCAAGGCGTCGGGCGGTCAACCGATGCCTTGCGCTGTGTGATGGCCGCCTACGCCAGTCCCAGCTCTTTCAGGATGGGCGGGACGGCCGCTTTCTCGGCGGCGGTGAAGGGGCGCAGGGGACGGGATACGGTGGCGTGGTCGATGACGCCCATATGCTTGAGGGCGGACTTCATCCCTGCGAAGCTTGCGGCGTTGGGGCCGCCGCCCTGGGCTAGGCGGGCTATCTTCTGGGATGCGATTATGGCGGCGTTGCTCTTTCGGACGCCTTCATCGTCGCCCGCTTCGCCGGCTTCCCAGCCGGATGCGCACGCCGCCGGTATTAGGTTGGCTATGCCAGGGATGACGCCCTGCACGCCTACGGAGCCGGCGGTGGTGATGCGAAACGCGGTGCCTAGAAAGCGCAGCAGCGATATGCCGCCCTGCTGACACAGCACGTTTAGTTCGGCAAGCAGTTCGCCGGCGCCGGAGCTGTCCTTCACGCCCACCACGGCGCCTTCGCCAGCGAGGGTGGCGATTGTGCCGGGCGCAACCGCGGTCTTGACGGTCTGCGGGATGTTGTACACCCACAGCGGCAAGCCCACGCGTGCGCGAATGTGGCGGTAGTGGTCAAGCAGTTCGTCTTGGGCGTTGGGGTAGTAGTAGGGCGGCGTTACGGCAATGCCGTCCATGCCCATCTCTTGCGCCTCAAGCGCCATGTTGACGGAGAGCTGCGTGCTTGCGCCGGATACATTGCCGATAATCGGCACGCGCCCGCTCACTTCGTCCACAACGGCATCCATGCTTATAAGCCGCTCTTTGTCGGACAGGTTGGCGAATTCGCCCGTGGTGCCGGACACCCAGATGCCGTGTACGCCGTTGTCTATGAGGTAGTTGACCAGCCGCCGCAGCGAGGGTACATCCACGCTTTCGTCGGGATTGAGCGGCGTGAGGATGGGGACTATCACGCCTTTGATTTGCTTGTCTGTCATTGGTAGAACTCCTTGTTGATTGGCAGTCCGTCGGGACTTTCAACTCTCTTTTATATGCGACATATACGACGGACGTATTGAGACGGCGCATTATAGCGATTGCCCTGATTGCCCTGTAGGAAGCGAGCCTTGCGTGGTTTCCCTAATCTGCGCCGCGCCCTCGCTGTCGTTGCTCTCATTGTCGATATTGCTCTCAGAAGGGGGCGTATCTTCGGGAGTATCCGCGTCGAGCGAGTTGATGTAGAAGTTTCGCAGCATCCATAGCGCGATTGTTGCGATGGTCAGCACGGTGGCGGCGCCCAGCACGAAGCGCATTGCGCCTGCATCGAGCGCGCCCCACAAGGCGAATACGGCTACGCTGAAACCCACCATTCCAAGCGCGGCATACGCAATCATTCCTATTGTGCGCCCCTTTTCGGTCTTGTGCGATGTTTCGTACACCACCAGCCCGATAATCCCGAACACGCCCGCCACGATGCCCACGGTGAGCGCAATCCAACCGAAGCGCGCGCCGGTGTCGTCGCTGGATAGGTAAGCCACCGTCCACAGCGCGTCCAGCGTCTCCACGCCTACCAGGAATGCGAGGGCGTACATGGCGTATCGCAGCGTGGCATAGACGGGGTTGGGCTCAATGCGGACAAGCGATACAAGCCCGCCGTATGTGCCGCAGCTTCCTACGCATATCAGCGAGTACATAATTTTCAGCGCAAAGTTGGGGCCGGTCTTGTAGTCCGTCCATATCTGCACGATGAGCATCGCCATTCCTACGCTCATCAGCGCCGCCCAAATTGTGGGCAGGTATCGCAGCAGGGGATGCCCGCCCGTTCCCCGCTCTTCATGAGTTCGCATTATGTAGGCGTTGGTGAAAATCGCCGCCATTATGCCGAATATGATGAGCTGGCTCCAGAGCAGGTTAATCAGCGTGGGCAGGGTGGCGATGTCGAAGCGCAGCGAGATTAGCCCAATCACTACCCACAGCAGGCAGGCGAACACAATGACGGCGACGAATATCCGAATTGCGTTGACGGCGAAGCTGGCGCCGGGTTTTAGGATGATGTTCTGCACGCGCCCGCCTTTCGCTCTGTGTTGAACGATATGTCTTGAACAAACGGCTTGACGCCACCGGTTGGAGTTCGGCGGCGTCAAGCCGGTCTGTGTTTCTGCGCCAGTCCGATGCGCGCTATCGCAGGGAAGCGCCTTTCGTCGGCGGTAGCGCGGTTGGAGCGCCACCGCCCAGCGCGGGCAGGAAATGCACCTCGCTGTTCTCGCCCACCCTTTGCAGCATCCCAAGCGGCGTTACTTCGCCGTCGACCGCGACCGATATGTTCGGCTTGACGCGGTCGTCGTCCACCAGGCGCGCCTTTACGCCCGGGTATTCGCTGTCGAGGTTGTCGATAATCTGGCGCACGGTGGAGCCTTCCACCTGCACCTGACTTTTGCCCTCGGTCAGGCTCTGCATCAGGGAGGGTATGAAAACGGTTGCCATCGGATTACTTTTGCTTCCAGGTTTCTTCCATAATCGCCACCGGGCTCATGGGCAGGCGGTCCATTCGGAGGCCGATAGCGTCGTGGATGGCGTTGGCGATAGCGGGCGTTGGCGGCACGATGTTTGCCTCGCCTACGCCGCGCACGCCGAAGGGATGGTCGCTCGGCACTTCCACGATGACGGTGTCGATCATCGGCAGGTCGAGGCTGGTGGGCATGCGGTAGTCTAGCAGCGTGGAGTTCGCCATAGCGCCGTCTTCGGTCATGTAATACTCTTCGTTGAGCGCCCAGCCGATGCCCTGCACGCTGCCGCCCTGCATCTGGCCTTCGACGTAGCTTGGGTGGATCGCCTTGCCGGCGTCCTGAACTACGGTAAAGCGCAACACGGCGGTTTTGCCGGTGTCGGGGTCGACTTCCACGTCCACGATATTGCCCGCGAAAGAGCCGCCGCCCACGCCCATGCCGCCGGCGTTGCGGCTTGCCCTGCCGATGACGGGGCCGCCCGTGCCGCCCAGCTGGCCGGCGAGGTCTTTGAAGCTCATGTTGAGTTCGGGGTCGGCGGTGGACTGGAACACGCCGTCTTTGAGTTCGATGGAGTCGGCGTCCACATCCCATATCGTTGCGGCGCGCGCAATCATCTGGCTCTTGACGTCTAGGGCGGCGTCGTAGGCTGCCCAGCCGGTAGCGTAGGTCGTGCGGCTGCCGCCGGTTACGGCGGTAAAGCCCACGGAGTCGGTGTCCACGACGGACGGGCGGACGCTTTCAGCGGGAATGCCAAGCACTTCTGCCGCCTGCATCGCGATGGAGGCGCGGCTGCCGCCGATGTCGGTGGAGCCTTCCACCAGGGTAATCGTGCCGTCGGCGTTGACGGCGATGTTGACGCTGGACTCGAAGCCCACATTGAACCAGTAGCCCACCGCAACGCCGCGTCCCTGGTTTTCGCCCAGCGGCGCGCTGTAGTGCGGATGGTTCTTCATCGCTTCCAGCACTTCCACGCAGCCGATGCGCGGGAACACGGTGCCGTCGGGGCGGCGCGTGCCTTCGGTGGATGCGTTCTTGAGGCGCAGGTCGAGCGGATCCATGCCCAGCTTGAGCGCCAGTTCGTCGACCACCTGCTCGGCGGCGAATGCGGCGTTGGGAGCGCCTGGCGCGCGGTATGCGGCGGTCTTTGGCTTGTTCACCACTACGTCGTAGCCGTCGATGGTGGCGTTCTCTACGTCGTAGGCGGCGAAGACGCACATAGCGCCCGCGCCCACCGGCGAGCCTTTGAACGCGCCCGCTTCGTAAGCGAGATACGCCTGCATCGCGGTGATGCTGCCGTCGTTCTTTGCGCCGACTTTTATCTTCATATTGGAGCCGCAGGTTGGGCCGGATGCCTCAAAGACGTCGGCGCGGCTCATAACAACCTTGACGGGACGGCCGCTCTTTTTGGAGAGCAGCGCCGCCACCGGCTCTAGGTACACGGGAATTTTGCCGCCGAAGCCGCCGCCGATTTCCATAGGCGTAACGCGGACTTGGGACACCGGCATTCGCAGCGCCTCTGCGGTGGCGTCGCGCGCGGGGAACGCGCCCTGCGTGCTGCACCAGATATGCAGCCTGCCGTCGTTGTTCCACAGCGCGGACGCGGCGTGCGGCTCGATGTAGCCCTGATGCACGGTTACGGTGTTGAACTCGCGCTCAACTACGACGTCGGCGTCGGCAAAGCCCTTGGCTATGTCGCCTTTGACATGCTGGAAGTGGTCTGCAACGTTGGTCTTTTTGTCGGCGACGGTGGTTCCAAGCTCGCTAGTGCGAAGGCTTTCGTGCAGGATGGGGGCGTCGGCTGCCATACCCTCCGGGGCGGTCATCACGGGCGGCAGGACTTCGTAGTCCACCTTGATGCGCTTGACCGCTTCTTCGGCGGTGTGGGGGTTGTTCGCCGCCACTGCGGCTATGGCGTGTCCCTTGTAGAGCGCCTTATGGCGGGCGAGGATGTTGGCTTGCAGGTCGTGCAGCGTGGTAACCTCTTCGCCCAAATCCAAGGTAGCGTCCGCGACGTTCGGGAAATCGTTGAATGTCACCACCGCGAACACGCCGTCGAGCGCTTCGGCGGCGGATGTGTCGATGGATCGGATGTGCGCGTGGGCGTGTGGGCTGCGCAGCACCTTGCCGTGCAGCAGTCCGGCGGTGTCGAAGTCGGCGCCGTAGAGCGCGCGGCCGGTTACCTTGTCCGCGCCGTCGTGGCGGACGGGGCGCGTGCCGACCACGTTGTAGTCCACGCTGGACAGGATCACATTGTGTTCGTATTCGGTTGTCGTCATGCGGTTGCCTCCTGCATTCGGGCGGCGGCGTCTTGCACCGCGCGCACAATCTTATCGTAGCCGGTGCAGCGGCAGAGGTTGTTCGCCAGCCAGAAGCGAATTTCGTATTCGGTGGGCTCGGGGTTGTGATCCAGCAGCGCTTTGGTGGCGACGATGAATCCGGGCGTGCAGATGCCGCACTGGAGGGCGGCGTTTTCGAGGAACGCCTGCTGTACGGGATGAAGCTGGCTGCCTTCGGCTACGCC
The DNA here is from genome assembly GCA_965204605.1 of Dehalococcoidia bacterium. Classification (GTDB taxonomy): domain Bacteria; phylum Chloroflexota; class Dehalococcoidia; order Lucifugimonadales; family JADFKI01; genus Bin90. Next base: position 1,143,363 of record OZ241999.1, on the reverse strand, counting down.
TTCGATGGTGGTAATCTGCGCGCCTTCCGCTTCGACGCCCAGCACGAGGCAGGAGGTAACGATGCGGCCGTCCATCTCGACGGTGCATGCGCCGCAGTTGCCGTCGTTGCAGCCTTCCTTGGTGCCGGTCAGCCCGACCACATCGCGCAGGCATTCCAACAGGCTCTGGCGCGGCTCGGCGAGGAAGTCCACGCTTTCGCCGTTAAGCGTCGTCTGAATATAGGTCTTTCGGGGCATTTATGCACTCTCCTTAGCTCGGTCGATTGCGATTCTGAGCGAGCGCCGAGTCAGCACGTCGCACAGATGCTTGCGATACTCGATTGTGCCGCGCATATCGGTGATGGGACTGGCGGCGTCCCTGGCTATCTGCCCCGCTTCGGCGAGCGTATCGTCGTTGGCGGGCTTGCCTGCGACGGCGTCGTTGATTGCGGTAACGAACAGCGGCGTGGGCGCAACCGCGGCGAGCGCGACCCGCGCGGATGCGATATTGCCGTTGTCCAGCACGACCGAAGTGCCTGCGCCCGCTACGGCGATGTCCATTTCGTTGCGCGGGATGAAGCGCATGTAGTTTGCGCCGAAGCCGCTAGACGGGGCGGGGAAGCTGATGGACACCAGCATTTCGCCGCGCCCAAGCGCATTGCGTCCGGGACCCGTGCAGAAGTCCTCCACCGCTATTTGGCGCTGTCCGTTGGGGCCTGCCACGTTCGCAACGGCGCTGTGCGCTATCATCGCGGGGATGGAGTCGCCGCTGGGCGTGGAGTTGCACAGGTTGCCGCCGAAAGACGCCCTGCCCTGTATCTGCGTGCCGCCGATTAGGGACGCCGCGTCTATGAGGCCGGGGTATGCGGCGGAAATCTCAGCGTCGCCGTACACCTTGTAGCAGGGCACCGCCGCGCCGAGCGTCAGGCCGCTGCCGGCGTCATAGGAAAGCTCATTCAGCTCAGGGATGTTCTTGCCGTCGACGATGAGGTTCACATTGTCGAACCGTCCGCCTCTGAGCTGAACCAGCAGGTCAGTGCCGCCTGCCATAATTCGGGCGCTATCGCCCGCTTCGTTTAGTAGGTCAACCGCCTCGCTCACCGAGTTGGGACTGGCATAGTCTATCCAGTGCAATTGCCCACCTCCTTTCTCTGTTTCTCCCAAATTCGTGTCTAAAACACGCTGTACATTGCGCTTGTTTCCCAAAATGTTCCCACAAGCGGCATAAGTATATCAGACATTGATTATATTTCAACAATTGGGGTTCTGACAAACCTTGATGCGGGGGCAAAGGGCGCGGTTTGGAGTTTGCATTGCGTTATCAGCGGCGCGAATGGGGATAGTGGCGGGGGCAGTGTAGCAAAGTATGTTCACAGGGGCGTACTTGCTGTGTATCATTTATGCGCTATTTGTGTATCATATAATCCCATGAACGCTAACGAACTTCGGCGTTGGCTTACTTGTTAGAAGGCGGGGTTGCGCATTTCACACTCATAAAGGCGGCAGCGGCCATATCACGGTTCGACTTGGGAATCGGATGACGCAGCTTCCGATGCACGGCAACCGCAGAGAGTTGGGCAGAGGACTAGTCGCGAAAATTAAGAAAGACTTGGGGTTGGACTGATGCTCGCATATCCGATACATCTCGAAGATGACGACGACACGGTGTTGGCGACTTCCCCGGATTTTCCTGAGCTAACTACCTTTGGGGACGACCACGAGGAAGCGATAGCGCATGCCGTCGATGCACTGGAAGAGGCGATAGCCGCGCGCATACATTACGGCGAGGATATTCCACCACCGTCTCAAGGCGCACATGCAACCTACGCCGTACTCCCTACGCTCACCGCAATCAAGGTTATGCTGTATCAGGAGATGCGCGCGCAGGGGCTTGGCAATGCGGAGTTGGCGCGGCGGCTGGGCTGGCGTTTGCCGCAAGTGAACAGCGTATTGGACATTCAGCGCAAGACGCCGTTGGGTAGGATAGACGCGGCTATGGGCGCAATGGGGCAGCGGCTGTATGTGGAGGCGGGTGAGCGTTCATCGGATTGACGGCTGTGGCTTCTGTTGCTGCATATCGGGGGCGCATCCTACCCCGTAACAAAAGCAGCGACGTCCATATATTGACATTGATGTACAAGTAGCCTACACTTTTGTACACACATTCAAGGTGCGCTCAATGTTAGGCGCGCACGCCTTGTTTTGTGCCGATAAATGAAAGGAGGCTAGAGACGATGCGAAAAGTGGTTGTGGTGGTGTCTCCCGACTTCCTGCACAACGAAGCCACCGACGCTTATGCAGCCCGCATCAGGCCGCTCGGCTTGACCGCCTACGGGGATACCCTCGATGCGGCGGCCGCTAAAGTCAAAAGGATGTTCGCGTCGATGGTGAATGCTCATCGCGCAAAGGACGACGTCGAAGAGTGGCTCAATTCGTCAGGCGTCGAATGGCATTGGCTTGACGAATACAGCGGCGACATCAAAGTGGAAGAGGTGCATGCGACGCCCCAACGCCGTCGAGCCGCAGCGCCTAGCGCCAAGCCGTCATCTACGAATTGGGAAAACGCTTTCCCGATAGGGGTGGCTGCCTAAAATGCCGCTGTATCCGTCCGTTCATCCTGCGAAAATCCTCGAATTCTTTGAGGCCAAAGGGTTTGCTCCACCCGTGGGCGAACCCTTTTCATTCTCCAACCCGGGCGAAACCCCTTCTCCGGTAATCAGCGCAGATGAAGAGTTCAATGCTATTGACTTGAACCACTTGGTAGAGGATTGGACGGTTCAGGGCGCAGGAGACCTTGCCAGAGAATTTATCATTTGGCTTGGCATGGATCCTATCGTCTGATCACGGCAGCGCGCTTATCTGCCCCCTACCCCAACTCCCTCTGCGTCCCCCGATTGCGGCCGCGCCGCGGCGCGCGCCGAAAAGTCGCATTCGGCGCAAAGCGCGGATAGACGGCTTGCGCGCCCGATAGCAGCGCGTCTATGGTGAGTATCTGCACGCGCGGGAAGCGGTGTTCGGGGAAGGCGTCGGGCGTGTAGAAGCCCGCCGCCGCCGCTTCCTGCCGCATCGGATTGGTGGGCGGCTTCAGCGTTATGAACAAGCCGAGCGCCGCCTGTTCGCGCTCCATATCGCCCTTCAAGGTGGCTATGTCCCCGCGCTTTACGCCGCCGCTCTTGACCTGCACAATGATGCGCTTGGGCTTGCCGCTGTTGTCGTCGAAGAAGTTGATGTAGCCGTCAACGCCGGAGTCCGCGCCGCGCTTCTTGTCTTGCGCCGGGCGCGCGTCCACTAGCCCAAGCGCCCACCACTCGAACTGATAGCGCCCATCGTTTTCGCTGTCTACCGCCAGCGCCGCCGCGCTTTCAACATCCTGCGGCGCGCCCACCACTTCGTAGCGCGAAATATCCTCGCCGAATGTGTCCTGCAAACGATGCCGAATAAGCGATATGGCTAGATGAGTTATGTCTATGCCGATCCAGCGGCGATTAAGACGCTCTGCCTCAACGATTGCCGTGCCGCAGCCGCAAAACGGGTCTAACACAACATCGCCTTCATTGCTGCTTGCGCTGATGATGCGTTCCAACAGAGCGGCGGGCTTTTCAGTCGGAAACAATTGCTTGATTGGCGCTACCCGCGAAATGCGCCACACATCATCTTGTCTAACGCCCTGAGATTCCTGTTCTTCAGTCTGAGACGGGATGCGCCGCCCGCCGTCATCACGCCCCGATAGGATCCGTGAATTGCCGAACCTCTTCAATGTCGAAGGGGAGCGTTCCATGTAGAGTTGGTTAAAGGTTCTGTTTCTATCCGCCGAGCGCGAATAAAACAGGATGATGTCATGATTTCTTTGGAATGTGTATTTCCCCGTTGACCATTTTCTATAACTCCAGACTATCTCGTTGCAGAAATTGTTGTAGCCGAAAACGGCGTCCATCATCAGTTTGAGATAGTGGCTTGCGGTGGGATCGCAGTGCAGGTAGATACTGCCCGTTGGCTTGAGGACGCGGCGCAGTTCGGCTAGGCGCTGCGCCATCATCGTCAGATACGCCATCATATCGTTCTGCCCTAGAAACTCGCGCATTGCGGTCAGCAGGCTGCCCAGCTTCTGCGGCCCGTTGGACACCACATCCCGATAGGCGAACTCGGACTCTATGCTCCAACGCCAGGTGTCGTCGAACGCCGTGATTTGCGCCGCCGAATCCTCGCCGCTGCGCTCGCGAAACAGCACGTTGTAGGTGGCGTTGGAATTGAACGGCGGGTCAAGATAGATGAGGTCGACCGATTCGTCCGCAATGTGTTGGCGCAGGATTTCTAGGTTGTCCCCGAAGTAGAGGGCGTTGGGGGTGTTCGGCATTTAGTCGCCTACGCTTTCTTTGCTCCTGCGGAGGCGTTCCCGGTGGCGCTTTTCGGTGGTGATGATTGACCACGCGGCAACGCCAAGCCCTGCTATGCCGATGATGGAGCCTATGATGACTAGCGATAGGGTCAGCATTTTTACACCTCGTCGAATTTCGATACTTTATGATATACATTGTAACTCAAGGCGAATGACGCCAACCCCAAGCCTATGGAGAGAAATTTTATGACGCCCCCGTTTATCAACCCAGGGTTCGCTTCGCCTAGTAGATAGGATGCGAACAGAACGCTGTAGAACGATATGAAGGCTATGGAAGTTCCATTTTGGATTGTCTTCCATGACTTTTCGTCATCATGGAAATGCTCTATTTCGTTTATGTTGGATATGTGAAGAATCAGTCCGAATACCACAAAGTCCAATGTATTCAGAAGGTCTAAATCACGGTTCTGGGATATAACCCATACCAGAATCCGAATGCAAGCAGGTATCAGACCTACGAGCACTGTGTATATGAGCCATTTGATTTTCCTGTCTGCCATATTTCAGACCGATGCGCTAACCTTTCGGTGCAATATGCTCCATTCTATAGTTCATACGGATGGTACGCAACCCGCTCGCCCGCGAACTATACCCGCTGCCGATGATATTGGCGGCGGCGCGTTAGTCGAACCCGCGCGCTAATCCCCTAACCCCGCTCCCTATAAATCTCCACCCCCGCGTAAGACAGGATGCTACCCTTAATCGCCACTTCCGGCTTCTTCACCCTCACGCCAATCGCCCGTACATCGAATTCGTTCAGCGCGCGCGCGGCGATGGTTTCGGCGATATGCTCAAGCAGGTTGTGGCTTTTGCCTTCCATAATATCGCGCACAACCGCATAGACGGCGGCGTAGTTCACCGTGTCCGCGATGTCGTCGGATGCGCCCGCCGCCCGATGGTCGCGCTCCAGTTCCAGGTCGACCACGAAGCGCTGCCCCTGCGCCTTCTCCGCCGAATTGACGCCGTGATAGCCGTAGAAGATCATGCCCTGCAGCAGTATCTTGTCCCGTCGCGCGCTAACCATCGCCCATTCCCCGCTATTCTGCCGCCGCCAGCGAGTCCGCAAGCTCAAGCAGCGCCTGCGCCCGCTTGACCACCGGCACATCCACAACCTTGCCGTCCAACGATGTGGAGCCGCGCCCGACGCGCGCCGCATCTTCGAACGCATCGACTACGCGCCGCGCCTGCGCTATCTCTGCCGCAGAGGGCGAAAATGTTTCGTTGATGATATCGATCTGCGCCGGATGAATGGCGAACTTGCCCTTGAAGCCGTACCGCCGCGCCGTCAGCGCATTCTGCCGCAGCCCGTCCGGATCGCGAAAGCTGAAGTACGGCGTATCCAGCGCAAGCGCATCGGCGGCGCGCGCCGCTACGCTTATGGCGTTGCGCGCAAAGAAGGTCTCGGATTCGTCCCCGCCGCGCTCAATTCCCATATCATTCGTGAAATCCTCTGCCCCGAATGCCACGCCCACGATGCGCGGCGATGCCCTGCATATCTCATATACATTCACTATCGCCAGCGCCGTTTCTATCCACGGCACAAGCCTAATCCGTCCCGCGTCCAAGCCCGCCTTTCGCTCCAGCGCATCCAGTTTGCCCGATATGACGGCTATGTCTTGCGCCGAATCGATCTTGCCCACCGAAACGCCGAATACATGCGCGCCCACCACCGCCGCAAGGTCGTCGTCCAGCAAGCCGGTGTCCAGCGAATTCAGGCGCGGTATCACGGCAACGCCGCCCGCCGCCAACTGCTCCAGATGCGCCGCCGTAACCGCGCGCGCATTCGCCTTCTCTGCTATAGGCACCGAGTCTTCCATATCCGGTATAAAGGCGTCCGGCTTCAGCCCCGCCGCCCGCTCCAGCATTCGCGGCTGATTGCCGGGCACGAATAGCAGGCTTCTCAGAACGCTCATATATCTCTCCTATAGATAGCAGACGCTTTATGCAGAACGGGTTTCGCATAGGCGCTTGGCATGCGCTTGGCGTCGGAATTCGCGGCGCAGTTCGCCCGAAGAGTATAGCACGATGCGGGTTGCGCGCGCCCCGAAGCGGCAGGCGTTTTGGCATCCATATGCTCAGTTGCCAAAGGGCGTTGTGTGCGCCCGCGGCGGCAAGGCTTTATACTATCTGAGCAGTCAGCGCGATTAGCCGCCAAACCCCGCGCGCAAGCCTAGCCGTCGAGCCGACCGAAAGGAAGCATTGGCAGAATGAATCACATACCGCGCATAGAGACCATCGGCATAACCGGCATGCCCGAAATCGCGGGCGGCGAGGATCTAGGCGCGCTGATAGCGGACGCGGCGCAGGCGCAAGGGACGCCGCTGCAGGATGGCGATGCACTTGTGGTTACGCAGAAAATCGTGTCCAAGGCGGAGTTCAGGCTGGTCGATCTCAACGATGTAGAGCCGTCCGCAATCGCGCTTAACTTCGCTGAGCTGACGCGCAAAGACGCGCGCCTAGTGGAGCTTGTGCTGCGCGAAAGCCGCTCAGTAGTGCGGATGGACGCAGAGCGCGGCATCATCATCGCAGAGACGCGGCACGGCTTCGTCTGCGCCAACGCCGGCATAGACTCGTCCAACGTCCCCGGCGACGACGTGGTATGCCTGCTGCCCGAAGACCCCGACGCATCCGCGCGCCGAATACGCCGCCGAATAGCGCGCATCGCCGGCGTTGATGTAGCCGTTGTAATATCGGACACTTTCGGGCGCGCTTGGCGGGAAGGCCACGCCAACATCGCCATCGGCATCGCCGGAATGGACCCTATGGTGGACTACCGCGGGACGCTCGATGTGAACGGAATGGAGCTGAAGGTTACCACCATCGCCGCCGCCGACGAACTAGCCGCCGCCGCCGAACTTGTTACCGCAAAGGCGATACAAGTCCCCGTCGCCATCATACGCGGCTACGAATACGCCAAATCGGACGCCGCCGGCGTCGCCCCACTCATACGCGATAGGGCGCGCGATCTGTTCCGATAGCCGTCGGATAGCGCCACCGCCGCTAGACCGGCCAGCCTTCCTGACGCCACGCCGCGTCCCAAAACATATACTCATATCGGCTGCTGACCAGAAACGCCCGCTCCATCCGACGGAGTTCGTCGGCGCCGCACTCAAGCGCCGTGCGGTCGATGAAAGAGCGCAGCCATGCGGCGAGTTCGGCGAACTCCGCTGAGCTATACATCTCTATCCAGCGCGCGTACAACGGCTGATTGGCGGGGACGCCCCTATCCCGAAGCGTCTGCCCGATTTCGCTGTATCCCCACGAACAGGGCAGTATGACCGCCGCAATCTCGCCGATGCCGCCCGCAAACGCCGTCTGCAGCATATGCCGCGTGTAGGCGATGGTGGTGGGCGATGGTTGAGCGCTTTCAATCTGCGCCTTTGTGATGCCGAAATCCTCGCAGAAGCCGATGTGCAGCGCCATTTCGGTGTTCAGCGTTTCGTGCAGCAGCATAGCGAACCAACCCATATCCTCCACGCGCGGCGCTTTGGCTACCGCAAGCGACAAGACGCGGCAGAAGTCAATCAGAAACACATAGTCTTGGCGCATATAGTAGCGGAACTTGTCCAACTCCAAAGCGCCGTCCCCGATGCCGCTGACAAACGGGTGATTGCGTTCCTTGTCCCAGATGTGGGCGCCCTTGCGCCGCAAATCGTCTGAAAAGCCCATATAGCCTAGCCCTCCGCCGTGAGTTATCGGGATGGTGATAGCGCCACTCGATTATACCCGATTGCGCCCGCCTAGTTTTCCCTGCCGCGATGTTCGCCGCTGCTGCCGCTATGCTCGCCGCCCGAACTCTCAGCGCTTGCGTTTTCACTGCCCCCGCCGTGTTCGCCGCCCGCCGCAGACCCATCGCCGCCGCCAACCTCGGCATGCGCGCTCCATGTGTCGAACGGCCGATCCGGCGCCGCCAAAGACACCGCCGCAGATGCGCCCGGCGCCAGGTCGACCGCCGGCGTCGGACCCAACTCCACGCCGTTGGACAAGTGTATTTCTACGCGCACTCGGATCAGCGGCGCTTCCGTGACGTTCTCGACCGTGCCGGTAAAGGCGTTGGACGCGGCGTCGTAGCTCAGAATCAAGCGCGAGCCGGCGCGCAGTTCGTCGTATGTATCAGATTTGCCCAACTGATTGGCGGACTCTTCGCCATCACCACAGTGTCTTGATCTTTTCGGTAGCGTAAGCCAGCGCGACAGGCCCTGCGATAGCGCTACTGACTGTCTTCAGACGCTCCACCTGCTCTGCACTCAGCCAAGTCCATGACTCAGGTCCAAGGTAATGCACACCGAGAGCAACGGAGAACAATATGCCCAACACAATAGCTACCATAGGGAGCAAGAGGATCAATGTCATCCGAACCCAATGCTGAGCGGCGTGCATCCAGTCCTTTCGTCGCAACTCGTTCGCTGCGTTCTGCCTCTCAATAAAATCCAGGTCAGCGCCTTTCGGCATAGGAGAAGTAGGAGCTTCTGAATGCGGTATCACAAGGGTATTTTCGTCGTGCTCGGTCATAGCTAACCTCCACGCGCTTTCTTGCCATAGTATTCCTGAATCAGTCCGTTGGGGATGATGATGTTGCGCCGGTGTTCAGACCACACCAGTTGCCAAGGCGTGCCATCCACATGCGTAGCCACCAACAGCTGCCCCCCAGTCCAGCCGCCATAGATATTGAGCACTTGCTCAATGATGCTCAACTGCTCGGCAGTGTAGGAGCTCTCGCCAATTCCCAGAGCGTCCAGGTCTATCGGGATGTCTATCGGATCTCCGCCGTAGTGTTTAAGGCTCTGGTACAGGTTGGGGAACACGGGGCCGTACTGCCACGCCATCACAGCGTCATAAACCATGGACTGGTCGTGAATGCCTAGCATCCAGGCGTGGCAGTAGTACACCATCTTCTGAACCTGCAGGTGAGTTACAGGCTTCTCAGCCGCAAGGCGTCGAGTGATGATCTTGTTGGCTACGCTTCTGCTGTCGTGTAGCGTCTCATACATTTCGCACCCCCTTTGTCTGTCTGGTATAACGCTGTATTCGTATTGCAATCATACCATATAGCGCCACTGCCACCCTGTGTCCTTTCCAATAATTAGTGTTAGATTTTATGTGTTAATTCTAGCATAATTATAGAACATTGTAAACATTGTCAAGTGTTTTATCGATATTGTAAGCAGAGATTTCAGCCCTGCCCAGTGTCCAGAATGGAACAGTATTCTCACTCTAAAGTAGTGTTTAGTGTATAACCAGCGGAGTACCCGCTAATACAAGGCTTTCCTAGAATCTTTTCAAATTGATAAACCCTGCAGTGTGAGAATACTCGCACCTTCCCCCCAAGCGCCCCCCCCCCAAGAACCTTGACACTTGACACCCAACCCCACGCTAGTTAAGTTTGGGGCAGAGGTTACGCTATGAGCGCGCAAGGCTACATACTCGCCATCGACCAAGGCACCACAGGAACCGCCGCAATGCTGATTGACCGGGCCGGCGGCGTGGTCTGGCAGGTCTCCAACGAAATCACGCAGATATACCCGCAGCCCGGCTGGGTCGAGCACGACCCTACCGAACTCTTCGCTTCCTGCATAGCCGCCGTGGACGAACTGCTCGAAGAGACCGAAATAAGCCCCCGTCAGATAGCCGCGCTCGGCATCGCCAATCAGCGCGAAACCGCGCTTGTATGGGAACGAACCAGCGGCAAGCCCGTTCACAACGCAATCGTATGGCAATGCCGCCGCACAGCGCCCTTGTGCGAGCGCCTGAAAGCCCACGGACTCGAAGACGCCGTCAGAGAAAAGACCGGCTTGCCGATCGACGCCTACTTCTCAGCTACCAAGATCCGCTGGTTGCTCGACGCCATCCCCGACGGCCAGCGCAGAGCCGACGCCGGCGAATTGGCATTCGGCACGGTCGATAGCTGGCTGCTCTGGAACCTGACCAACGGAACGCTGCACGCCACCGACGTCACCAACGCATCCCGCACGATGCTCTACAACATCAATGCGCTAGACTGGGATGCCGAACTGCTCGCCGAACTCAACATCCCCGCAAGCGTTATGCCCCAAGCGTTGCCCTCAAGCGGCGTATTCGGCTACACCGGCGGCAATTTTTTTGGCGGGCAGGCGATCCCCATCGCGGGCGTTGCGGGCGATCAGCAGGCGGCGCTTTTCGGGCAGGCGTGCTTTGCGCCGGGAATGACCAAAAACACCTACGGCACCGGCAGTTTCGTGCTGATGAACACCGGCGATAGGCGCATATCGTCCGCCCACAACCTAATCTCAACGATAGCCTGGGGCATAGGCGACGAAATAACCTACGCCCTGGAAGGCAGCGTATTCTCAACCGGCGCAACCGTGCAGTGGTTGCGCGACGGGCTTGGCATAATCCAAGAATCGGCGCAGGTAGAGGCGCTCGCCGCAAGCGTCCCCAACAACGGCGGCGTCTATCTTGCGCCCGCTTTCACCGGCTTAGGCGCCCCCCACTGGGATATGTACGCGCGCGGCGCTATCGTGGGCATCACCCGCGGCGCCACCGCAGCCCACATTGCGCGCGCCGCCCTCGAATCCACCGCATACCAAAGCGCCGACGTCGTGTATGCGATGGTAAAAGACACCGAGCTAATGCCGTCCGTGATGCGCGCGGACGGCGGCGGCAGCGCCAACAACCTTATGATGCAGTTCCAAGCCGATATGCTGGGCATGCCCGTTGAGCGCCCCGTCATAGCCGAAACCACCGCGCTCGGCGCCGCCTACCTCGCCGGGCTTGCGATAGGCTTTTGGCAGAACGCCGACGACATTGCGGCGCAGTGGAAATGCGACAGACGCTTTGCCCCGACAATGCCCCAACCCGACGCCGAAGCGCTCTACGCCGACTGGCTCCGCGCCGTCGAGCGCTCCAAAGGATGGGCAACCGACGACTAATGCGCCATTGCCGATACACCTCGAATATCCGATACATCCCATAACGCTGCTGATACATCCGACGCATCCATAACGCTGCTGCATAGCGCCAGCGCTATCGAAAAAACTCAACTTCAGGAGAAAGCAATGCCCATCGTTCAAGCCGAAAGACTGCGAAACATAGCCGCCCAACTGCTGATTGGCGCAGGCGCAAGCGAACACGAAGCCGCCATCGTATCAACCCATTCGGTTGGCGCAAACCTCGCGGGACACGACTCGCACGGCATTATCCAAATCCCAACCTACATCGACCGCGTCAAGCGCGGCCACATTGCGCCCGGCGCCCCCTTCGACATCATACGCGAAACCTCCACAACCACCGTCATAGACGGCAACTGGGGTTTCGGTTATGTGGTGTCAGAGCGCGCTATGAACATCACCATCGACAAGGCGAAGCGCCACGGCGTCGCCGCCGCGACCGTGTTTCGCCAAAGCCACGTCGGACGCGTCGCCGACTACCCCCTTATGGCGGCAGGCGCCGATATGATTGGCGTTATGACCGCCGACTCCGGCCGCTCCGCCAAGGGCGTTGTGCCTTTCGGCGGGCGCGAACCCCGGCTTGGCACAAACCCCATCTGCATCGCTATGCCAAGCGACCTTGACGGCCCGATGTTCATCGATATGGCTACCAGCGCCGTCGCCGCCGGCAAACTAGGCGTAGCCGTGGCCCGCGGCGCATCCGTCCCCGAAGGTTGGATTATAGACAAAGACGGCAACCCGTCAACCGACCCCGCCGACCTGCGAAACGGCGGCGCTGTGCTGCCCCTGGGCGGCCCCGAAGGCCATAAAGGCTACGGCTTGTCCGTGATGGTAGAGATACTATCCGGCATACTCACCGGCTTGGGATTCGGACACGACCCATCCGGCCGCCACAACGACGGCTGCTTTATGGCGGCGTTCAACGTGGACGCATTCCGCCCAATCGATCAGTTCAAGCAAGAGGTAACCGAATTCGCCCAATACCTGAAGAGTACGCCCACCGCCGCCGGCTTTTCGGAAGTGTTCTACCCAGGCGAACTCGAGCATCTCAAAGAGCGCCAACTGCTCCAAGACGGCATCGCCGTCGAAGACGCCACATGGGACGCGCTCAAGCGCTTGGCGGACGAATACGGCTTGACTGCCGCCCTGCAGTTGAACAACTAGCCTAATCGCGCTTGCAATCCGTCTGCGCGCTGCCGTACAGCGCATTGAACAGAAGCTTGTAAGCGCCCCTCGCCTGCGCCCGAAAGTGCGGCCGAAATCCCATCAACACAACCTCGCCCTCGCCCAGCGGCACACTGGCGAGCGCCGCCCGGTTGTACAGCTTCTCCGGCCCAATCAGCAGCCCGCTAAACAGCGGATTGCGAAGCGGATACTTGCCCACTACACGCCCCCGTCGGATGTCAAACGCCGGACTGTCGTAAAACATCACCGCCGCAAGGCTTGGCATCCCGTAGGCAAGCGGATGCGTGGTGTCCAGCAACACGCCCAGCAGACTGCCCGGCGCATAAAAGCCGGAGCGCGGCAGATCCGCCACCACATCCCGAACCGGCAGCTCCAAGCGCCGTATCGCGTAGCGCGCCGCCCCGTCCCACGCAATCAGCGTCCCGCCCCGCTCCACGAACTCGCGCAGCCGTTCCAAGCCCTCAGCGCCAAGCCCCCCGGCGTAGTCCTGGTGGTAATACGCCCCGTGTCCCCTGTGTATATGATGCGCCCGCTGATGCGGCAAAACTATCGCATCCAAGCGCTCGGCCAATCCCCCCTCGCCCATATCCCCGTCCATCAGCGATGTATATTCGAAGCCGTACTCTTCCAGCACAAACCGCGTCCAACCCTCTTCGATCGCAGGCACATAACTCTTATAGACCCCAATGCGCGGCTTGCTCAGCGCATAGCGCGCCATCTGCGGCGGCGACTCCACTGCGTTCAGAAGCAGCGCATCATCCCCCGCAATCTCACCGCCAAGCCCGTCTGCGTCCCCCACCACGAAAGCCCCCCGCCGATACGCTGCGCCCTCAACCTCGATCGGCTCCGCGCTCCGCCGCACCGTTGCCCCCGCCGCAAGCAGCCGGTTCACCACCCTCGCCGCCGCATTCGACTCCGGCGCAATAACATACGCGTTCGACTTGCGCGCAGCCGCCCCCTTAGCCCGCTTTGCATGAATCGCGAATGCCGCCGACCCCGCCTCTGCGTCCCCCAGCGGCCGCAGCTTCGCCGCGAACCGCCCCCCAATCGTGTAGGCGTTCACGCCCATCTGAATAGGCAAACAGTGCGAAGTTACATCATACGGCTTCTTGGGCGGTCCCCCCTCATATGTTCGCAGTTCGGGATACTTGCGCTGCTCCATCAGCGTCTTGGCGTATGCCCAGTACGGCTGCCCCCGCAGTATCACCCGCGAGCCCGCCGCGAACAACTCGCCGTCCGCCCTAAACGCCTCCACCGCTTCGTGTATCTCAACTAGCCCGGTTCGCAAAACCCCCAGCAGTTCGCCCGCCGCGTGCGCGTCATGCTGCTGAGGCGGAACCACAAATGCATACGGCGCATCGTCCGCGTTCACCGCGTTCACCCCCACCCGATAGAAGTTGCGCGCAAGCGTTTCCCGCAGCCGCCCCGCATGCCGCAAGCACGCATACGCCGCCGCAAAGTCATACTCCACTATGTCCCGCAGCCGCCACACGCCCCCACGCCACGGCAGCGGATGATTCCAAGTCCGCTGTGTAGGCGTTTCCCCCCGATCCGACTGCAAATCCCGCTCCGCTATCTCGATCGGCGTAGCGATGCGCGCCCCCGCCGCCTCGCTCAGCAACCGCAGCCCCCCGTGATAGTGCTGATACGTGCGGTTCGGGCTGTATGCGTCATACACCGCGTTCACCGCCACGCCCGCCTTGCCCTGCGCCGTCATATCCGCCGCGATCGCCGTCCCCAGCATCGCTATCTCAGCCTGTATGATTGCGTCAACATTCGGCCCAACCGGATCCACAAACGGCGGCAATATCATTCGCGAGCCGTTATGACGCGTCTGGTGCATATCCAACAACACATGCGGATGCCACGCATTCAAGCAATGTTCCACCGCAAGCCGCGTCTCCCGCTGCGTGAACATAAACCAGTCCCGATTGTTATCGTGTCCGGTGTACTTGTGATACAAGAACGGCGGCATCGCGCCCTCATACTCCGCCCCCAGCGTGCTTTCATACCACCGCTTGACCTTAATCAACCCGTCCGGGTTCATACAGGGAATCAGCAACAGAATTGCGTCGTCCAAAACGCGATTCACTTCGTCCGTGTCAGCGCTCGCCAGATGATGCGCCAGCAGCGGCGACATCTGCGTAGCCCCCACCTCAGTGGCGTGTATGCTGCACATCACCGCCACCACTGCCCGGCTCTGCGCTATCAGCCGCTCCGCCTCCGCGGCGTCTGCGATACCGCGCGGATCCGCCAACCGCTTCTGTATCCGCTGATACTTATCCAAGTTTGCGATGTTGCGCGCCGATGATATGATTGTCAGCAGAAACGGATTGCCCTCAGTGCTTCTGCCGATCTCCAAAGTCTTCACGCGATCCGATGCGCGGTCTAGGCGCTCCAAGTACTCGACTATCTGCCCCCAACCCGCCAACCTGCGGTCTGCGCCAACCTCAAACCCCAAGTGATCCGACGGCGTAGGCAGCGAACTATTCTCCCCAAAGGTCATACAAGCAATCCCATTTCAACGCCGACTGCGATACACTGCGCATATCGGCTTATCGGCAAAAGTTCAACGCTGCATAGCATATCATCAAATCGGAGTGAATTATGGCGCAAAAACGCTACTGGCTTATGAAATCCGAACCCGGCGCATACTCTTTCGCCGACCTGATGAACGAAGACGACGCAACCGCCGAATGGGACGGCGTGCGAAACTACCAGGCGCGCAACACTATGCGCGACGATATGAAAATCGGCGACGGCGTGCTGTTCTACCACTCCAACGCCAAGCCCAGCGCCGTCGTCGGAACCGCCGTCATCGCCCGCGAAGGCTACCCCGACCACACCGCCTGGGATCCCGCGTCCGAACACCCCGACCCCAAGAGTACGCCCGACAACCCCATATGGTACATGGTCGACATCAAAGCCGTCGCCGAGTTCAAGCGCATTGTGCCGTTGCGCGAAATCAAGGCAACCCCCGGCTTGGAAAACATGGCGCTGGTCAAAAACTCCCGACTATCCGTGCAGCCCGTCGCCCCCGAAGAGTGGGACATCGTAGTAAAGCTTGGCATGACCGACTAACCGCCCCCGCATACGCAAACCGCCGCAGCAACCCTTGACAACCCGCCCCCACAAGTTCAATAGTAAGCCCATCGGCAATACGCATATCCAAAGCGTCATCACACAACCAAAAATGCGGTGAGAAGACCCGCCGCCGTAAGCGCATACTCAAAGATACAAAAAGTCCCGAAAGCCAAATAGCCCCATAGGACGAAATTTATGGCGCACGCCCACCACCACCCGGAGCATCCCCGCGACATCCGTCAGCGCGGCGGCTTCATCATATCCGGCCTCACCAGCGGACACGGCGTATTCCACTGGTTCACCCAAAGCCTAATCGCCATGCTGCCCGAAGTCCAAGCCGCATTCGGGCTGAGCGGCGTAGGCGTAGGCGGCATCACCGCCACCCGCGAAGTGGTGTCCGGACTGGTAACCCTGCCCGGCGGCGTAATCATCGACGCCCTCCGAAAGCACTGGGGCCTTGTGCTTGCCGTCTGCATGGCGCTGTTCGGCATCGGCTGGCTAATCATCGGCTTTTCGCAGCATTACTACCTGCTGCTGTTCGGAATGGCGGTTGTGGCGCTTGCGGCGTCCATATGGCACCTGCCCGCGATGGCGTCCCTATCCCACCACTTCGCCCGCCGCAAAGGAACCGCCCTCTCATTCCACGGCGTCGGCGGACAGATAGGCGATGCGCTTGCCCCGCCCGCTACCGGCGTGCTGCTAGGCTTTCTGGCGTGGCGCGAAATCATCAGCATCTACGCCGCGCTGCCCATATTCCTAGCCTTCCTAGTCTTTTGGGCATTCAGAAACATCGGCCGAACCCAAGACGCAGACGCCGCCGATGCAGACGGCAGCGGCGGCCAGTTCAGAGCCACAAGCCAAGTTCTACGCAACCCTATCCTATGGATAGTGGCGTTCATAGGCGGCATACGCGGAATGGCGTTCATCGCGCTAATCACATTCCTGCCCATATTCCTAAACGACCTGGGAATGTCCGCGCTTGTGCGAAACCTGCATTTGGGCTTGCTTATGGCGGTTGGCATCGTATCCACGCCCGTAGTCGGCTACCTATCCGACCGCTTTGGCAGAAAGATGGTGCTTATCCCCGGCCTATTGCTGCTCGCCGCGCTGTCATTCCTGCTCAGCGGCGCCGGCGTAGGCATACTGCTGGTCATAATCATCGCGCTTATGGGGACGTTCCTATTCGGCGATCAGCCCATCTTGACCGCGCTCGCCCTGGATGTGGCCGGCGGCCGCGTCCCGACCACCGTGCTGGGCATACTTTCGTTCGAGCGCTTCCTGCTCAGTGCCGCATCCCCGCTAATCGCCGGCAAACTCTACGACGACTACGGCGGCGCAGACACCACTTTCATCTACGTCGCCGCCCTATTCGCGCTAGGCGCAATAACCCTGCTATTCGTCCCCCTGCGCCCATCCAACCCCGCATAAAGCGCCCCTTTTGCGCCCTTGCGCCAAAAATTCCCGCCGATTTCCCAATTTACCCCTTGACACACCCGTTCTATTCACTATAATAGACCGCATGACCATCGACGCAACCATACAACGACTCACCGGAGACGGCGAAATCATCGCCCAATTCCTTGTAGATACCCTGCAAGGCTACACCCGCGACGCCACCGTCAGCCACCGCCTCAAGTCGGCAGAATGGCTTACCGCCTTTGGACGCCTCATCCCCGAATCAGCCATCCCCAAATCCGCCTCCATCCGCCCACGCCCCAAGTCCGAACCCAAGCCGGCAAAGACGGATAAGCAGGGCAAGAAGCCGAAAGTTACCGAAAAGCAAATCCTGCACTTCGACATCGCCCGCCTCATCAAGCAAGAGACCAACGACGGCGAAACCATCATCGAGTTCCTAATCAGGGTAATCTCCAAGATTGAGGAAACAGGCGAACACTTCACCGTCGCCGCAAGAATGCGCGCCACCCGCGAACTCCTAATCAGAGGCTTCGGCAGCTCCGACGGCAGCAACCGCCGCATACCCTCAGGCGATACCGAAGATCTAGGCTCAGACCTGGCAAAGCGCATCCGCGGCTGCAGCAACGACGGCGCGGAACTCGTCCATCTCCTCGTAGATGCGATGGAAAACAAAACCCCCGAGGTCGATTCCAAAGGCGGCCAAAACCCCTACCCCAAGTTCGAGCGCCAGCGCAAAGGCAAGCCCGCCGAAGGCTTCACCGCATCCCAGCGCGTATGGGCCGCCTGCGAGCTCCTGCGCCGCGCCTACGACATCCGCACCGACCACATCACTCCCGACGACATCCAAGCCTATCGGAACTCCCAAACCCCCGCCGCCAACGCTGACCATCACGCCGCCGGTGAGCAACCCGCCGCTGCCTCGAATATCGCCGCCGCCGAAAAGCCCGACCACGCCAACCGGCCCGCCGCCAACTCAGACGGCGCTCCGGCCGCTGAAACCCGCGCCGCCCGCCGCCGCCAAAAGCGCGCAGCACGCAAAGCCCAAAAGTCTGCCGCCGCTACCGAAAAGCACCCGGCCGTCGCAGAAAAGCCCGCCATCACTACCGAAAAGCGTGATGACGCCAAGCAACCCGCCGTCGACCCCGGCCGCGCCATCAGTGAGCAACCCGCCGCGGCCACCGCGAATATCGCCGCCGCCGAAAAGCCCGCCGCCGCCAACCCCGACAGCGCTCCGGCCGCCGAAACCCGCGCATCCCGCCGACGCCAAAAGCGCGCCGCACGCAAAGCCCAAAAACGCGCAGTCCAAAAGCGCCCCGACACCCCAGCCAGAAGCGTGTACCCCGAAGACATAGCGAACATCGAAGCATACAAACAACGCCTACAAGCCAAGAGCGACGCCATCCGCGACGCCAAACTCCGCAACGCCGACATTCGCAAAATCCCCGAACTCAAAAGGCACATCACCCCCGAAGAAGTGGCCGCCTTCCAACGGCAGCCGGGAAACCTCTACAACCGAACCCGCGAAATGTACAAGGAAAAGTACGGCGAATACCCCTTCCCCGACGACATCCCCCCAAACGCCCGCAGCCCCTAAGCCCCTTTGCGCCCTTACACCCTTGCGCCAAAAAATCCCACCCAGACCCTTTGAGCCCCTGCGCCTTTGCGTTAAAAACCTTAGGCCAGACTCCTTTGCGTTAAATTTCCCCGCAAATACGCCCTTGCGCCCAAAATTTACGCCCCATGCTTCAGCCGCGGATCCAGCGTGTCCCGCAGCCCGTCCCCGATGAAGTTCACGCCCAACACCGTTACCGTGATGAACAACCCGGGGAAGAACAGCGTCCAAACCGCAAGCTGAGCGTATATCTTCGCCTCCCCCATCATATTCCCCCAGCTCGGAATATACGGCGGCACGCCCGCCCCCAAGAAACTCAGCCCCGCCTCCACCAATATCGCCACCGCGAATATGAATGTCCCCTGCACCAGCAGCGGCGCCACCAGATTTGGGAACACATGGAACGCCAGTATGCGGCGCGGCGTTGCCCCCACCGCGATAGCCCCCTCTACGAACTGCCGCTCCCGCAGCGACAGCACCGAACTCCGCACTATCCGCACTATCCCCGGCGTATCCACCACCGATATGGCGATGATGACATTCTGCAAACTCGCCCCCAATGTAGCCACCAGCGCTATCGCCAGCAGAAACGACGGAAACGCCATCAACCCGTCCATAAACCGCATCACCACATCATCAACCCGCCTGTAGTAGCCCGAAATCACGCCGATAACCGCCCCGAACGTCATTGAGATGAGCGCCACCGACGCCCCCACTATCAACGACAAGCGGCTGCCGTATATGGCGCGCGCGAACACATCCCGCCCGAACTGGTCCGTCCCAAAGAAGTTTTCAGCCGACGGCGGCTGCAGCCGTCCGAACGGATCCAGCGTCAGCGGATCTTTCGCGGCTATCTGCGGCGCGAATATCGCCATCGCGGTTACCGTCAGCAGGATTATCAGCCCCGCCAGCATATTCGGGTTGCCCAGCAGCGCCCGCCGCGCCCCAAGCGCCCGCCGCCGAAGCCGCGCTATGCCGGCGTCCGCCGCCGCCAACTGCCCCGTATCGCCG
Organism: Dehalococcoidia bacterium; assembly: GCA_965204605.1. Classification (GTDB taxonomy): domain Bacteria; phylum Chloroflexota; class Dehalococcoidia; order Lucifugimonadales; family JADFKI01; genus Bin90. Next base: position 1,123,754 of record OZ241999.1, on the reverse strand, counting down.
CCGCCGTATCCCATCGCCTATTCCCTATACCGAACTTTGGGGTCAAGATACGCGTATGTCAAATCCACCGCCAAATTCACGAACACATACATACCCGCCGTTATCAGGATTACCCCCTGCACAACCGGATAGTCCCGCCGCAGCACTGCGTCCACCAGCAGCCGCCCCACGCCCGGTATGGCGAACACCGTCTCGGTCACCACAAGCCCCGACACCAGCCCCGCGAGGCTAAGCCCGATGATGGTTATGATTGGCAGGCTTGCGTTCTTGAGCGCGTGCCGCATCAGCACCACGAACTCGCGCAGCCCCTTGGCGCGCGCCGTCCGTATGTAGTCCTCGCGCAGCGCCTCAAGCATATTGGAGCGCGTCATCCGCGCGATAAGCGCCGCCGATACGAATGCCACCGTCACCGACGGCATCGTTATGGACATCAGCCACGGCAATACCCCCTCCGATATGGGGACATACCCGTATGCTGGAAACCACCTTAGCTTGACCGCGAACACCCATATCATATTGAACCCCAGCCAAAAGCCGGGTATTGCGAACCCCAGCACCGCGAACATCATCACCAGCCGATCCACCGCCGTGTTCGCCTTCCACGCCGCAAGCACCCCAAGCGGTATGCCTAGCGCTATCGCCAGCGTCAGCGCCATTGCGGTTATCGACAGCGTAGGCTCCAGCCGCTGCCCTATCAGCGTGGTCACCGGAAATCTGCTGAACACAGACTCGCCCAAATCGCCGCGCAGTATGTCCATAAAGTAGATGCCCAACTGCTGATGAAGCGGCTTGTCCAACCCCAGCTTCGCCTTTATGCGGTCAATCTGTTCGGGCAGCGCCTGGTCCCCCGCCATCAGCGTGGCGGGATCCCCAGGCGTGATGTGTATCAGCGAAAACACGATGACCGCTACTATGAGCAGCACCGGAACCGCCGCCAGAACGCGCTGCGCTACATAGCGGGACAATGGTCAATTCCTCGAAGTCGTCGGTGAAGTCGTCGGTGGCGAATAATCGGCAAGGGTATCCAAGATGGCATCTATGATGGCATCTATTCAGGATGGCGTCAGGGTATAAGGGTTTAGAGGGTTAGAGTGAAAGGGAAAGGGAAAGGCTAGGCTTGCGTATGAGACACCAGCGCAAGCCTAAGGCAGGCTATCGCGCGACCGCCCCGGCGTATGCTATGCCGCGCGGCCGCCGCCAACAAGCGACGGCAGCCGCGCGGCCGAAAGCGCGAGCCTGCGCCCTGCTACTTGTCAAGCCACACGCCGTCCACCAGGATGCGGCGGAACGGTTCGTAGCCCTTCACATAGTCTTGGCGGGTAACCAGGAAGCTGAATGTGCCGTAGCGTATCAGCGATGGATCCTCTTCCCAGTAGATCCGCTGTATCTCTTCCACTATCCCCATCGCCTCTTCGCGCGAAGTCGCCTTGGCGAAATCCTCCACCAGCGTCATCCCCGCTTCGTTGCCCCAACCGCCGTTCCAAGCCCGGCCCAGCGATGGGTCTTGTATCGGGTCAAGCGGCCCGAACCAGGTATGGTAGAAGTGCCAACCCTGCTCCGTCTGCGGATCCTTGTTCAGGTTGGCTATCTTGCGCGATATGACCGTCGCCCAGTCCGTGACCACGAAGTCCACTTCCGCGCCGAGGCTTTCCAGGATTTCCCGCGTAACCAGCGCGGCGGCGTAGAAGTCCGAGTAGTCGGTGTTGGTGAGCAGCACCATCTTGCCTTCGAAGCCCGATTCCTCGACCGCTTCGTCCCAGAGGCGCTGCGCCAATTCCATATTCGGTTCGGCGTAGTAGTTCTCCGAATGCTTTTCGGTCGCCCAAGTGGTGCCGCAGAAGAACAGCGCGCCGCACAGATCCCACAGATCTTCGTCGCCGTAGCCCGCCGCCATATACTTGGACGGATCCGTGGCGGCTTGCAGCGCCAGGCGCGCCTTGGGATTGTTCAGCGGCGGCCAAAGCTTATTCGTGGCAAGCGCCGGCACCGCCCACGACGGGATGACGTCCACGCGCAGATTGGGCGCGTCGTTCAGCGTATCGTAGAAATCGTTGGGCAGCCCTTCCGCGAACTCCACTTGCTGGGTCAGCAGCGATGCCACGCGGGTTGCGGCGTCCGGCACTTCCAGCACATCCACCCTGTCCACATACGCGATGCGCTCGCCCGCGCCGCCGCTCTTGGGCTCGGAGCGCGACGCATAGTCGTCGAAGCGCTCCATCACCACCTTGGTGCCGGGGCGCCATTCGCTGAACTTGAACGGGCCGGAGCCGGTGTAATCGGTCATTATCTCTTCTTCGCTCAGCGGCTCAACCACTTCGGCCGGCATAACGAAGGTGGGGCTTTGCGCCCAGTACTCCACCCACAACCCAAACGGCTTGGTGGGGTTCACCTTGAAGGTCTGCTCATCCACCCGCTCCAACTCCGGCTCCGCCAGCTCCCATATGCGCGACGGCACGCCCACATAGTTCTTCCAGCGCTGCATCGACGCTATCACATCGTCGCTTGCAACCGTAGAGCCATCGTGAAAGAGCAGTCCGTCCCGCAGCGTGAAGGTGTAAGAGGTCGCGTCCGGTTCCACCGACCAGGAGTCGACCATCTGAACGGCCGGCTGAAGGCTGCCGTCCCAGGTTATCGGCACGTCGTACCAGTGCTGCACGACGGAGTGCGTAACGAAAGAGGTATTCCTGACCGGATCCAGGTTGCCGATGCTCGCCTGATTGACCCAGCGCAGCGTCCCGCCCTGAACCGCCGTCCCCTCATCCTCTTCCATCTGTGTTACGATGCGGCGTCCGGCTGCCGGGGCGGGCTTGATTGGGGACACAAACGCCGGCGCCGGGATAGGCGTTGCGGCGGGCGCTGCCGGGGCGGCGGGCGCGGGAGCCGCCGGAGCGGCCGGCGCCATAGGCGCGGGCGCGGCGGGCGCTTGCTGCGCTACCGGCGCGGCCGCCTGCTGAGGCGCCGCCGGCGCCGATACTTCGGCCGGCGCGGACGCGCAGCCCAAACTCAGTAACAAAACTATCAGCGAGCCCACGCTCGCAAGCGCGAAAATGCGTTTCATACTTCCTCCTAACGCTCTCTTGCCGCAACCGCGGCGGCGGCGTATTCATAACGGCGCTTCTCATAGTTGTGTAGGAATATAGCACAGCGTTGCCGAATGTCAAATGAAACCCGAATTGTGAATTAAAATTATTGATATTCATTATTGACATATTCTCAAATAAGGGATAGACTAGCATTCGCATTGCAAAAATCTACGGGGAGGGAGAGATAATCGATGCTCAAAGAAGCGCCTAGGAAGACCGTAAGCCACGTAGTTAACAGGCCGGGGAGGCTCCACGGACAGCCGGATGTAGAGATACCCGTTGCGGATGACCTGGCGACCGTGCCGGGCATCCCGCAGCGCGTCGAGGACGTCTCTTTCTACAGCCGCGTCTATCCCGTAGAGTCCCAGAACATCGAGAAGGCGGCTGACCGCGATTGGGTCTGGACCGTCTATACCGAAGAGGTGCTGAAGTACCGCGAGCGCCACGACGAGATCAACAAGCCTCTCGTGGACGCATCGCTGATAACCGGCGACCTGCCGCCCACCGCAGCGCCCGAAGTGGGCAAGGATATGACATCCGTCATCCGCCTCAAGGCGCGCGAACTGGGCTTCGGCGAAGTGGGCTTCACCAAGTTCGACCACAAGTACGCCTACGCCAGCAAGAAGCGCTGGGTCAAGTATGAGCATACCATCTGCTTGGCGCTGGAGCAGGACTACTACCAGACGCAGACGATCCCCAGCCTGGAAGCCGAATTCGCGCACTTCGGCACATACGAAATCGAAGGCGCATTGGCGCTCGACCTCGCCGACTACATTCGCAGCCTCGGCTACCACGCCCAAGTTCACAGCCCCAACGACAACAGCGGCGTCTATATCCCGATGTTCGTCGCCGCCGGACTCGGTCAGCTAGGCGCAAACGGGCAACTGCTGTCGCCGCACTTCGGGTCCAGGGCGCGCCTCGCGATGATTACCACCGACGCCCCCGTAACCTACGATGAGCCGGTGGACTACGGGCTGCACAAGTTCTGCCAGATCTGCCAAGTCTGCGTGAACCGCTGCCCCGGCCGCGCGCTGGTCAAGGAAAAGGTCTGGTGGCGCGGCGCCGAAAAGAACAAGCTCATCTACGACCGCTGCCGCCCCGTTATGGCGCGCTACGAAGGCTGCGGCGTCTGCATGAAGGTCTGCCCCATACAGAAGTACGGCGCCCCCGCCGTTATGCAGCACTATGTCGACACCGGCGAAGTGCTGGGCAAGGGCACCGACAACCTCGAGGGCTACGAACTGCGCGACAAGGGCTACTTCGGCCCGGGCAGCCTGCCGCAGTTCAACCGCCAGTTCTTTGAAATCCCGCACGGCCGCAAGGAAGAGTGGCTGTTCGAAGAGTTCAAAGAGAAGCTCGAGAACGAAATGCTCCCCACCGAAGAGATTATGGACTTCGCCGTGGAGCTCAAGCGCATCCTCGACGAAGGCGGCACCACCCGCGGCGACGAGTAACCGCCCGCAAACCTAATTCGCAGGGGCGCGCCTCTCTTTGCAGCCTTGACGCAACATGCAACAAAGGCAAAGAGGCTCGCCCCTGCGCTTCGCATAGCGGCGTTCCAACTATTCCATCCAAAGGAAAGCAGCAGATGTTTGAAAGACCGCAGATAGAGGCGCTGTTCGCCGAACTCAAAAGCGAATGGCAGGGCAAGCGCGACTTCGAGAAGATACACCGCGACGTCGACCTTGGCATCGCTTACTACGACGCCGGCAAATCGCTCGAAGGCGCGGACTTGGACGATAGGGCGCTGGCGCTCATCGAGAAGCACAAGCCCGAATAGCCCAAGCGCGCAACTCGCAACGCATCAGTTTGAAGCGCCGCCCTCTCTTTCTTTTCCGCTCACTTTGCGCCCCTGCGTCAAAGCCCCCGCAAACAGGCTTGCGCCGCATAGTAGCCGCACATCCCATGCACGCCTGCGCCCGGCGGCGTGGACGCAGAGCAGATGTACACGCCTTTCACGGGCGTGGCGTACGGGTTGAGGCGCAATGCCGGCCGCGCGAAAAGCTGGCGCAGGTCGTTTGCGCCGCCGCCGATGTCGCCGCCCACATAGTTGGGGTTGTACGCCTCCAGCGCGCGCGGGGACATTGCGTTTCGCGCGATTATTCGCTGGCGAAAGCCCGGGGCGAAGCGCTCCACCTGCCGCTCGATGCGCTCCGTCATATCGACGTCGGAATGTGCCGGCACGTGGCAGTACGCCCAAGCGGTATGCTTGCCGCGCGGCGCGCGCGTTGCGTCAAACAGGCTCGGCTGCGTCAACAACACGAATGGCTTGTCCGGATGCTCCCCCCGCCAAACCGCCGCTTCCGCGTCTGCGATTTCGTCCAAGCCGCCGCCCAGATGCAGCGTTCCGGCGCTACCGCACTCGCGCGCCGCCCAAGGTATGGGCGCGTCCAACGCCCAGTCGAGCTTGAACACGCCCGGCCCGTGCCGAAAGCGTTCCAGTTTGCGCCGATACTCCAACGGCAGGCTGTCGCCCATTATCGCCGCAAGCGCGCGCGGGCTTGCATCCAGCAGCGTAGCGCGCGCGGACGGCAGGTCGTCGGCCGATTGAACGCTAACGCCGGTGGCAATCTCGCCGCCCAGCGCCCTGAGAAACGCCGTCATAGCGTCCGAGATGCTTTGCGCGCCGCGCTTGGGCATAGGCCAGCCTACGGCGTGCGCCGCCGTCTGCAATACCAGTCCCGCCGCCGCCGAACCCGTCTGCTCCAACGGCAGGATGGCGTGCGCCGCCGTCCCCGCGAACAGCGCCCGCGCGCGTTCCCCCCGAAACGCCGACTCCGCAAGCCCGCGCGCCGAGCGCAGCGCTCGCATCCCGAAGCGCGCCATAGCCATCGGATTGCGCGGCAGGCGCAGCGGCCCAAGCGCGCCCGCCGCTATCTTGTCCCAGTCCGCCACAAGCGGCATCATCAGCCTGCTATAGGCGGCGGCGTCCGCGCCCAAGCCGTCGGCGGTGGCGTTGACCGAGCGGCGCAGCAGAACGGCGCTGCCGTCGTCCAACGGATGCGCCACCGGATAGGGCGCGTGAACCCACTCCAGCCCGTAGTTCGCAAGCGGCAGCGTCCTTAAGAACGGCGACCCTATCGCCAGCGGATGCGCCGCCGAACAGACGTCGTGCCGAAAGCCGGGCAGCGTGAGTTCGCTTGTGCGCGCGCCGCCGCCCGGAGCGTCGGCCGCCTCAAGCGTGAGCGTCGACCGCCGTCTGAGCGCCAGCGCTATCGCCGCCGCAAGCCCGTTCGGCCCGGCGCCCACTATCACCGCATCGTAGCCGCCCCGAAACCTGCGCCCGTCCATACTATCGCCCATATCGCTATCGCTTTGCGCCCAACGCCTACTCTCAGTATTATTGTCCAGTATTATTGTCAGCGGCATTATAAACCCGCATCGCCAATCCGATATAGACGGAGCGCCAAATGTTTATCCTGATACAGCGAAAGCGCAAACTAGCAGGGTTGCGCCGTTCGAACCCCGCGGATCCTTCACGCCGCCGCAAGCCGCCGATATTCTTGACAACCGATTGGCGGCGGCTTGCGATGCTCAACTATGAGATCGACCCCGCCGCGCTGGAGCCGCATATACCCGCCGGCACGACGCTCGACGCATGGAACGGCAAGCGCTATGTCAGCGTGGTGGGGCTGATGTTTCTGAACACGCGGCTTTACGGCGTTCCCGTGCCGTTTCATCGCGATTTCGCAGAGGTCAACCTGCGCTTCTATGTTCGGCGGCGCATCGGGGACGAAGTGAGGCGCGGCGTGGCGTTCATCAAAGAGATTGTGCCAAAGCGCGCGATTGCGTTTGTGGCGCGCGCCGTCTATAACGAAAACTACGCCGCGATGCCGATGAGCCACAGCGCAGTGCGCGATGGCGCGGCGTACAGCGTGGGCTATCGCTGGGGCAAGCCGCCGGGGGATAGCGGCATCCAAGTTAGCGTAGTCGGCGAACCGTCGCCGCTTAGGGACAACACGGAAGAGGAGTTCATAGCCGAACACTACTGGGGCTACGCCGCGCAACGGGACGGCGGGACGCTGGAGTACGAAGTGGAGCATCCGCGCTGGCGCATTTGGCGCGCCGAACATGCCGCCTTGCGCTGCGATGTGGAGCGGCTCTACGGCGGCGAATTCGCGTCCGCGATAAGCGGCGAGCCGGCGGCGGCGTTCCTGGCAGAGGGTTCGCCGATTATCGTGCGCCGGGGCGTCCGCATATGAGCGTCACTTGTCGATGATGGCGTTGACTTCGGCCAGCTCTTGCGCTGTCAGCGTCCACGCGGCGGCCTTGGCGTTGGCGACGACCTGCTCGGCCCTGGTAGCGCCGGCGATTACTGAGCTAACATCGGGGTTGGCGAGCAGCCACGCAAACGCAAGCTCAAGCACGCTGCGGCCGCGCTCGGCGCAGAATGCCTCCAGCGCCTCAAGCAGGTCGAAGTTGGCGTCCGTGAACATCCCTCTATCGCCTTCGGCAAGCCGCGTCCCCTGAGGCGCAACTTGGCCGCGCTTGTACTTGCCGGTCAGAAAGCCGTTCTCAAGCGGGAAGTACGGCAGAATGCCCATGCGGTATTCGCGGCAGAACGGCGTGAGTTCGGCTTCAATCGCCCTGTCCATAAGGCTGCACGCTGGCAAACGCCGCGATGCCCAGGGAGCGCGACGTCCACACCGCTTCGCACACCTGCCACGCCATAAAGTTGGAGCAGCCGATATAGCGCGCTTTGCCCTGCCGCACCAGATCGTCCAGCGCGCGCAGCGTCTCTTCTATCGGCACATTGGCATCCTGCCAGTGTATCTGATACAGGTCTATGTAGTCGGTGTTCAGGCGGCGCAGGCTGTTCTCCACTTCGGTCATAATGTGCTTGCGGGAGTTGCCGGCGTTGTTGGGCCCGTCCGCCATTCGGGAAGACACCTTGGTTGCGATAACCGCTTGGTGGCGCTTGCCTTTCAGCGCCCGCCCGATGTATTCCTCTGAGTACGTGCCGCCGTAACTATTGGATGTGTCAATCATATTGATGCCCATATCGAGCGCATGATTGATTACTACGGCGGATGCGGCGGCGTCCAGCCTGCCCCCGAAATTGTTCGTCCCCAAGCCTATGGCGGACACCTGCAGCCCAGACCTGCCCAGATAGCGGTACTCCATATAGTTCATTCCCCTTATGTTATGTATGCGTTATGCGTATGTTATGCCCAATGCGCGTTTTGGCTGCGACGGTTGCGGCGACACCTCGCCGTTATGCGATAGGCGGATCGTGGCGGCGCGCTACGAGCAAGCCGTTTTCGCGCGCCACTTTGACGGCAAACGGGACGCTGTCTATTCGCAGCGCTATATCCCGGTCTTGCGGGTGGAACTGCGGTTGCCGCGGATCGGCGTACTTCTGAGCTTCGGCGCCCGCCAATACCAGCGCGCGCACGACGTCGCGGTCGGGCTGCCGTCCTTGCAGCAGGTTGCGCATATACAGCGCGCACTGCTCATCTTCGTCGGCGTGAACGCGCGCTTCCGCGCCCATTGCCACGATGGTAACCAGTTCGGGGGCGTCGCGCAGGATTGCGTCCGTGGTGGCTTTGGCGATTGCCAGCGATCCGGCGTATATGCTATCGGCGTTGACGGCGGCGCTCATTCCCACCGTGCCGGCGCGCGTGGATTGGATTAGCGTCTTGCCGTCGACGTCCGCCTGCGTCATCTCATACGGCGAGTTGCCTAGGTCGAAGCCGTCCGGCCGTATGCCGTCCACTTCGCCCATGCAGATTTCGCCGACGCCCTGCGCTCTCAGCGCCAGCGCCTCTTCCACTTCGGCAACCAGCGCTATCTTCACCGCGCCGCGTTGGAACGCCACCGCCGCCGTGGTGAACGCGCGGAACACGTCGATTATCACTACCACGCCGCGCGCATTGCGAGCGCCCTCATACAGACTTGCTATTCGGATTTCCATTAACGCCCCGTTGATGTTTCGTTGATGTTCTGCTGATGCGCTATGACTTAACTATTTGACGCCGCCGCTCATACGCCGCAACTCGCGCGCCGCTGCGCTTATGACGCCGCGCGCGCTTGCTTGCGCTGGATTATTCGGCTATCGAAGTTCGCGGGGCAGCACGAAGGTTATATCTTCGTCAGCGCCCTTCACTTCGATGACCTCATCCGGCTCAAGCGCCCGAATGACGGCTTGCACCAACTCTTCGGGGGTGGACGCCCCAGAGGTGATGCCCACGCTCTCTACGCCGTCAAGCCATTCCGATCGAAGTTCGTCGGCGCCGTTGATGAGATAGGCGGGAACGCCGCGCGCTTCCGCCACTTCGCGCAGGCGGTTGCAGTTGGAGCTATTGTCCGCGCCTATCACGAACACCACATCCGCGACCTGCGTCAGATCCTTGACCGCCGCCTGCCGGTTCGTGGTGGCGTAGCAGAGGTCGTTTCTGACGATGACGTTGGAGAACCTGTCCTGGATGTCGGCGATGGAGCGCTCGGTGTCGTCTTCGGACAGCGTGGTCTGGGTCAGCACCGCAATCGGCGTGGCGTCGTCCCAATCGGGCAGATGCAGCGCATTATCGCCGTTGACTTCCCTGTCATCCACAAGATACATATCCGTCTGCCCCATCGTCCCCTTCACCTCTTGGTGGCCGCGATGGCCGACCAGGATGATGCGCCTATCCTCGCGGTCATATCTGATGGCTTCGTTGTGAACCTTGGTGACCAGGGGGCAGGTGGCGTCGATCACATTCAGATTGCGGCGCTGCGCCTTGGCGAAATCGTCCGGCGGCGAGCCGTGCGCCGAAAAGACCACATTGGCGCCCTCAGGTATATCGTCCACATCCTCGACGGTAACGGCGCCCTTGGATTCTAGCGAGTTCACCACATACGAATTGTGAACGATCTGATGCTTCACATAGACGGGGGCGCCGAACCGTTCCAGCGCTATTTCCACCAGGTCTATCGCGCGCACTACGCCCGCGCAAAAGCCTCTGGGCGTTCCAATGTACACTTTCATAGGATAAGCGCCTCCCATGCGTTACGGCAAAGCCGCTCAAAATGTCCGTCCAATCTTATCACACATCGCAACGGCGGCGTGAGATGTGTTTCATATGGCGCAACACCTGTTTATAATAGCGATACGCGCTTGCGCTGATGTTTTGTCGCGGCGGCAAAGCGCTCAACTTGTAGCGCCAAGATGCGGCGGCAAAGCGCTCAACCTGTAGCGCCAAATCGCAGCGGCAAAGCGCTCAACTTGCAGCGCCAAACCGCAGCGATAAAGCCGCCCTAATGCGGGATTGCGGGATATGGAATATGAGGGGTTTGATATGAGACTGGCAGACCGAATGAGCCGATTGGGAACCGAAACCGCCTTTGAGGTGTTGGCGAAGGCGCGCCGTCTCGAGGCGGAAGGGATGGATGTGATTCATCTCGAGATAGGCGAACCCGACTTCGATACGCCGCAGAACATCGTGGACGCCGGGGTTGATGCGCTGCGGCGGGGCGAAACGCACTACGGGCCGTCGCCCGGCTTTCCGGATGTGCGCGGGCGCATCGCTGACGAAATATCGCAGACGCGCGGCATATCCGTGAACGGCGACAATGTGGTAATCACGCCCGGCGGCAAGCCCATCATGTTCTTCATTATGCTGGCGCTGGTGGACTACGGCGACGAAGTGCTGTATCCCAACCCCGGCTTTCCCATCTACGAATCTATGATTAGCTTCGCGGGCGGCGTCCCCGTGCCTATGCGCCTGCACGAATCGCTCGACTTCGACATTCGCATAGACGAAGTGGAACGCCAAATCACGGACAAGACGAAGCTAATGATACTGAACTCGCCGAACAACCCCTGCGGCAGCGTCATAGACGAAGCCGCGCTTGAGGCGCTGGCGAACCTCGCCAAAGAGCATGATCTCATCGTGCTGTCCGATGAGATTTACATTCGCTTTCTGTACGAAGGCGCGCATCACAGCATAGCGGCGTTCCCGGATATGCGCGATAGGACGATTATCCTGGACGGCTTTTCCAAGACCTACGCAATGACGGGCTGGCGCGCCGGCTACGGCGTGATGCCGCTTGAGCTGGTGGAGCCAATATCGCGTCTGGTAACGAACAGCGTATCCTGCACCGCCAGCTTCACGCAGTACGCCGCGCTCGAAGCGCTGCGGGGGCCGCAAGGCGCGTCCGACGAAATGGTGCAGGAGTTCGCCAAGCGCCGCCATATCATCGTAGATGGGCTGAACGCCATCCCCGGCATCCGCTGCGCCACGCCCAAGGGGGCGTTTTACGCCTTCCCCAACATTGAGGATACGGGAATGTCCAGCAGGGAGTTCGCCGACCGCGTGTTAGAAGAGGCGGGCGTCGCCTGTCTCGCCGGCGAATCGTTTGGCGAATACGGCAACGGGTTCGTGCGCTTTTCATTCGCCAACTCGGCCGAAAACATAGGGCGCGCGCTTGAGCGAATAGACAGGTTCGTCAGAAGCGAAACCTAGCCCGCATCAAGATAAGGGCGGGATTTAGGCGCAACAACGGCGCGAGGCGCTATGCGTAAGTTCAGACTGGCAATGGCACAGATAAACCCGACGGTGGGCGATCTTGCGGGCAACGCCGAGCGCATCATCGCGCGGATACGGGAGGCGCGCGCGCTTGCGGCCGATCTTATCGCCTTCCCTGAGCTTGCGCTGCCGGGCTATCCGCCGGAGGATCTGCTGCTCAAGCCGCAGTTCATTCGGGACAACCACGCATACCTCAAGCGCATCGCCGCCGAATGCGGCGGCATCGCCGCCGTGGTGGGCTATATCGACTCCGACGCGGACATCTACAACGCAGCGGCGCTGATACACGACGGCAGGCATATCGGCGCTTACCGCAAGATGTACTTGCCCAACTACGGCGTGTTTGACGAAGCGCGCTACTTCAAGGCGGGCGCTCAATGCCCGGTGTACACCATCAACGGCGCCGCGGTGGGCGTGAATATCTGCGAAGACATTTGGCACGCCGTAGGGCCGACGGTTGTGCAGCGCGCCGCGGGGGCGGAGGTCATAGTCAACATCAACGGCTCGCCGTTTCACGCCGGCAAGCGCGCCTTTCGCGAAAAGATGCTCGCCACGCGCGCCGCCGATAACGGGCTGTTCGTGGCGTATGTCAACCTGGTGGGCGGGCAGGATGAGCTGGTGTTTGACGGCGCAAGCGCGGTGTTCGCGCCCAACGGGGATGTGGTGGCGCGCGCCAATCAGTTCGAAGAGCAGCTGCTGGTGGCCGATATCGAAGTGGAGGCGGTGTTTCGGTCGAGGCTGCGCGATCCGCGTCCGCGCAGCGAGCCGGCGAGCCTGCTGGCGAACATCGGGGAGCCGCTCAAAGTAGCGGTGTCGGACTATGCGCCGGACGCAAGCAAGCCCGCGCTGGCGCAGTCTGAAGCGCGCGAATACGATGCCGTGGGCGAGGTGTATCAGGCGCTCACGCTGGCGACGCGCGATTATGCGCGCAAGTGCGGCTTCGGCAAGGCGCTGGTGGCGCTGTCGGGCGGCGTGGACTCCACGCTGGTGGCTGCGATAGCGGCGGACGCGCTGGGCAGCGGCAATGTGGTGGGCATAGCGATGCCGTCGCGCTTTTCGTCGGAAGGCAGCCTGCTGGACGCAAAGGCGCTCTCCGACAATCTAGGCATAACGCTGTGGACGCTGCCGATAGAGGACGCATTCGCGGCGTATCTGGACACGCTTGCGGCGCGCTTTGAGGGAACCGAATGGGGCGTCGCCGAAGAGAATATCCAGTCGCGGATACGCGGCAACCTGATAATGGCGGTGTCCAACAAGTTCAACTGGCTGGCGCTGACCACCGGCAACAAGAGCGAAATGGCGACCGGCTACGCCACCATCTACGGCGATATGGCGGGCGGGTTTGCGGTAATAAAGGATGTGCCGAAGCTGCTGGTGTATGAGCTTTGCCGCTACCGCAACGCGCGGGGGGACGCGCCCGTGATACCGCAATCGGTGATAGACAAGCCGCCCAGCGCCGAGCTGCGCCCCGACCAGCGCGACGCCGACAGCCTGCCGCCGTATGAGGCGCTCGACCCGATCCTGAAGGCGTATGTGGAAGACGACTATGGCTTTGACGAAATCGTGGATATGGGGTTTGACGCCGAGACGGTCAGGGGGGTGATAGCGCTAGTTGACCGCAACGAATACAAGCGCCGCCAATCGCCGCCCGGCATCAAGATAACGCCGCGCAACTTTGGGCGGGATCGTAGGATGCCGATAGCTAGTCGGTATAGGCCGTTTTGAGGCAATCATCCCCCCGTTTCCTATGTTATGCTACACAACCACTGCTTATAATAGGCAGCAAATTCGACGGATTAGGCGCGAGGGGAGTTCGGGCGGGATTTACCCCCGCAGCGCAGCGCGAACATAGTTTGCGGTCAATTCGGCGTTGGGAATTGTCTCGAAGATTTTCGCTACTAGCGGCAGTTCCATGCCAAACGAAACGGCTGCGTCTTGCCTGATGTCTTCTAACAGGTTGACGGCGAATATGAGCCGCCGAGTTTCCTCTAACGGCGATTCTCTTGGATCGGTTGAGAGGGAACCGTCGTCTTTTGCATGCGCCCTGACATAATCGGAAGCGTCCAATATCGCTTGTCTGAGAACCTGCGTCTCATTTCGCTTGATGTCGACGCATTTGAAATACAGGAAGTCGAGCGCGTACATGAAGCGGGCGAAGTCTATCGAGCGCATATCATCCCTGAAAAATGTCAGCAGATAGACCATCCAAACGCCCGGAGCGTCCGGCTCTTTTCCAAGTTTGTCTAGCAGATAGCAGACCTGATAGAAGCCTTCCAATGTGCGGGGAACGATTCTGAAGAGGGTTTCGTCATCCACGACTTGCTGCAGACGCTTGGAGAGTTTCCGGCTTTCGCTCTCTAGAAAGTCGTGCTGAAACTCAAGCAGGCCGTTCTTGTTATCGACGCTTTGTATGACATCCCGCAGACGCTCGCCGCCATCCGCAAACTGCGCCAAGAACACAGCGCCCGGCACGCGATACGCCCAGCTTCGCCACGCGGAAACAAAGCCGTATTCGCCGTTTCTCATAATCCATCCGGGCGTGAAGAAGGCGTATCTGTTTTCGTCTTTGACGACGTAGAAGAATTCGCGGTCAGCATGCGGACGCCTATCCCGCTCGGCGGCGCCCCTTGGCTTTCTGCCCACTTTGGACACCTTGAAGTCAAAGTATCGCAACCCGCCCGTTTCGGCTATCTGAAATTCGTACAGGAAGCGCTCGCCCGTCGACAATCGCACAAGATAGTCCGGGTCTTGCGTTACATTGCCGCCGGAGCGCGCGAACCACAACATCGCATCGCCGCCGTGCTTGCTCACTTTTAAGCCGCCATCCCCGCGCCGCTCTTTGAGTAATCCCTCCAAATACGGCAGAAACTCCAACTCCGCAATGCCCTTTTTCTTCATATCCCTTCGGTACTCTAGATATATGCGCGACCTAATGTCGCTGGATTGGGCGTACACCATTTTGGGCGAGCGCATCGTCATAGCAGCGCCTCCCTCAGCCGCCTTTCGGCGATGGCGCAGAAGTCGGGGTTCACGTCGTAGCCGATGCCGTTGCGTCCGTGCGCCGCGGCCGCTACTAGGGTGGTGCCGCTGCCTAGGAAGGGGTCGATGACCGTTTCGCCCACGAAGCTGTACGCCCTGATTAGGCGCGCGGGGAGTTCGGTGGGGAACGGCGCGGCGTGGCTGCGGTTGTCCCCGCTCTTTTCGGGCTTCATAAGCCACACATCGGAGTTCTTGAGGGACAGCCAGAACTCTTTGTCCAGCTTGGACGCCGCGCGCTGCTCTGCGCTGACATGGGCGTACTTGGGGGCTTGGCGGCGCATCGGCTTTTCAAACTCAAGTATGAATTCGTGCATATGATTGATTAGGATGCCGCCGGGGTTCGGATATGTGCCGAAGTGCGCCCGCACGCCGTTGGTCTTGTGCCACACGATGTCCCGCTTGAACACGAAACCAAGGCTTTCGCACAAGTCAACGCTCTTGCCCGCAAGGTTCAGCGTGCGAAACGATTTATTTTCGCGCACCGGCAGGTTCATTATGTTCAGGAAGAATTTTCGACCCGGTTGCAAGACGCGATGGACTTCGCTCCAAACCTTGCCCACTTGCGCCAACCATTCGTCCAAGTCGTGCAGATTGCCCAAGTCGTCGGGCGCATCGGAGTACATCTTGGCGTTGAAATAGGGCGGCGAAGTGATGGCGAGATGCGCGCTTTCATCGTCCACATCGCCGGACATATCGCGCGCATCGCCCCTTATGATGAGCTGCCGCGTCCCGCCGTTGTCCACCGCGACGGGCGTCTGATGCGGCGCGTCGATGGCGGACGGGCGGATGGCGGCGCGCAGGGGCGTTACATCATGCAGCCGAAAGCGATACTGCCCACCGGCAGACTTGAACGCCGCCAGTTCGCCGGATTTGACCCGCCGATGGATTTCACGCACGGGCAAGCCGGTGTAAGCCGCGACCTCCACCACGGACAGATAATCGCGGTTGGCGTAATCGGATGCGGCGTCTCTGACAATCAGCATAACGCCTACGATTATGTTTGAACTGCGGCGCAAGTGTCAATCGGGCGTCGGGCGTGAAGTCGGCGCAATGTACTCCGCAATCCCCGGTCGACGTTTAAGCGGTTGGGCATAGAGCCGAAGCACAGCAGGCATTCATTCCCGTCCATATTTGATATTAAAGACGCTCTAATCAAGATAATTCTGTACACCAACCTGATAGATGTACAGTTCGATGGCAAGGCGTACAACCCCAAGCCGATACTGAAGCTCACATCGCAAAGCGCCTTTGACCTTGATTCGTTTAGCAAAGCCCGCCGTGAATTTTGGCGATTGCTGACAGAGCGCGAATCCAAAGTGAACGGCTTCAGCGTTCAGATCGGCTAACCCCGCCCCTCATACAGCTTAGTCCCCGCCATATCTACCACCTGATACGGCAGCCCGCTCGATCTTGCGGCGCGCTCGCCGGGCGGCGTTACCAGTAGCTTGCCGCCGCTGCCTACCACTTGCCCGTTGACCATTATCGGCTTGCCGGCGACTAGGCTCATCGCGGGCTGATTGGTTGCAGGGTCTATGACGGTTATGTCTGCGTCGGCGCCCTCGGAGAAGTGTCCCTTGTTCGCCAAGCCCAGCATTCGGGCGGGCGTCAGCGATAGCTTGGTAGCCATCTCAAGCGGCGTCAGCGCGCCGAATGCCACCAGCGCCATGCTGCTCTGTATCGCCACATTGCGCGGGTGGCAGCCGCCGTCCGTGCTTACGGCGTCCACTATGAACTCGCCGGCGGCGTTCTTCGCGGTGGTCAGACGAAACGCCGATGAGGGCAGGTTCACCGGAAAGCTCACCCCGGTCTGCGTGTTTTCGCGCTCATACAGCGCCAGCGCCTCGCGCCCTTTCAGATAGACCACATGCCCGCCCTTCTGCCCGATGACGGATGCGTAGCCGTCCAGTATCGCGCGCGCCATTCCCCCGCGCGTGGGCGCATAGCCGCGCATCGTCAAGCAGTTTCGCAGCACATTGGATTGCGCCCTGCCGTCCGCATCACAGCTTCCGCTGGTGCCGTTCTGAACGGCGTGATACGCCTCAGAGTTCAGCTGACCGCGCATTCCGTCCAGAATGCCAAGCGCCTCTTCGCACTCTTCGTCGGCGGCGTCAATCACGCCGCGGCAGTACGAGTTGACATGGCACACATGCAGCCGCCCTTTGCCCACCAGCATCGGTATTTCGCGCACGCCCCCCATATGGCTGCCCGATTCGCGCGTGCCGATGTGAAAGGCTACATAGGCGAACTGATCGTTGCAGGCGTGGATAATGTCGGATGTGGTCTCCGGCGTGAACGGATGGTAGCCGCCCAGTATCTTGACGCCGAAGCAGCCCTGCCGCAGCGCGCCGTCGACGATGTCGCGCGCCGCCGCCGAACTTGGGTCGTTTGAAGGAATCGTCGCGCCCGGAATAAGCGCGAACAGCCCGGCGACGTTCAGTCCGGCGCCCTTGCGCTTGATGCCGTCGACCAGGCTTGCGCCCGTGCCGCCCATATCCAGCACGGTGGTGGTGCCGGCGCGCGCCAGCATCGCATAGCCGAGCGCCGGATCCCAGTTGCGCGACAGTCCCGCCACATGCGCATGCGTGTCGATCTGCCCCGGCATAACCCACTTGCCGGACGCGTCTATGAGCTCGTCGCCCTCATACGGATCTATCTCTGCCGCAACTCGCTCGATAGCGCCCGCCTTAATGCCGACGTCCGCTATGCCTTCGAAATCGTTGGCCGGGTCAAGTACATTCCCGCCCGTGAGTATCACATCGTACTTTGCCATACGCCTGCCGCGCTCCTTGCGTGAATGGTGGTGAATGATAAACGGGTGAGAGGATGGGACAGCATACAACCTGCAATCACACGCCCAATTCGCCCGCCGATTTGGCATTCATCATATCCAAGTTGGACAAACCGCCGCCAATGGCATTATATTACACTACGACGCGGCGATTGGCATTGCGCATTGAGCGCGATCATATCCGAAAGCAGAGGCGGCTATGACCACAGAGACCCCGGTATCCGACGAGCGGCGGCTAGGCAGAATTGAAGGCGCTTTGGACGGCATCCAGGCGAACATAAGGGACAACGTTGCCACCAAAGCGGACATAGCGCAGCTGGAATCTCAGACGGCGCATATAACGCAGATGAGCGCGCAGGTGGAAGATCAGTCGACGCAGATTGCCAAGACTGCAACCCACGCCGCGCAACTGGAAGTGCGGATGACCCAATTGAACGGACAAATGGAGTCTCAGGCAGCGCAGATTGCCGAGACGGCAACCCATGCCACCCAAACGCAAGTACAGATGGCGCAGATGAGCGAGCGGATAGACGCTCAGACAACGCAGATGGCGCAGATGACCGGACAGATGGAAGATCAGGCGGCGCAGATGGCCAAAACTGCAACCCATGTAGCGCAACTGGAAGTGCAGATGGCGCAATTGAATGGGCAAATGGAAACTCAGACAGCGCAGTTGAGTGGGCAGATGGAAACTCAGGCGGCGCAGTTGAATGGGCAGATGGCGCAGTTGAATGGGCAAATGGAAGCTCAAACAGCGCAGCTGAACGGGCAGATGGAAGCTCAGACAGCGCAGCTGAACGGGCAGATGGCACAGTTGAATGGGCAAATGGAAACTCAGGCGGCGCAGTTGAATGGACAAATGGAAGCTCAGACAGCGCAGTTGAATGGGCAGATGGAAACTCAGACAGCGCAGTTGAACGAGCGGATGGACGCTCAAGCGGCGCAGATGGCGCAAATGAACGAGCAGATAGAAGCTCAAGCAGCCCATACAGCGCAATTGGTCAGACAGATGGACGCTCATATGGCTAAAATGGAAGTCCATATGGCGCAAACGGAAGCGCGGATGCTGCGCTGGCAGATCGGCATGTGGATTACCACCATACTTATGCTGCTCGGCGTGGCAGGGCTGATACTAAACGGATAGAACTGGATCCGGAGGTGATATGTGAAGGTAGGCGCTATATTCCCACAAACCGAAATCGGCATAGACACGGGCGCAATCAAAGAATACGCGCAGGCGACGGAGTCGTTGGGATACGATTTTCTGCTTGCGTTCGACCATGTGCTGGGCGCAAATGAAGCCACCCACACCGACTTGACCGGCCCGTACCGCCACTACGATATGTTCCACGAACCCTTTGTGCTGTTCGGCTATCTGGCGGCGGTAACCGAAAGCGTGGAGCTGGCGACCGGCATCATCATACTGCCGCAGCGTCAAACGGCGCTGGTAGCCAAGCAAGCCGCCGCCGTGGACGTTCTCAGCGGCGGACGCCTTCGACTAGGCATCGGCGTGGGTTGGAACCATGTGGAGTTCGAGGCGCTGGGCGAAAACTGGCGCAACCGCGGGCGCAGATCCGAAGAGCAGATCGAGGTTATGCGCCAACTTTGGACTAACGAACTGATTACATTCAACGGCAAGTGGCACACGATAACCGACGCCGGCATCCTGCCCCTGCCCATTCAGCGCCCCATACCCGTCTGGCTCGGCGGCCGCTCCGACCGCACCATACGCCGCATCGTGGACATCGGCGACGGCTGGATCCTCACCGGACGCCCCGACGACGGCGCAAAGGCGGCCATCGACTCGCTGCATGCCTACGCCGCTGAGGCCGGCCGCGATGCGGCGAGCATCGGCATAGAGGGCTGGGTATCCGCAAGCATCGGCGGCGTGGACGATTGGGCGAAAGAGGCGGAGGGATGGAAGGCGCTGGGCGCAACGCATGTGTCCCTGAACACGATGCGCGCCGGCTTGGACTTGCCCGACGCGCACATCTACGCCATCCGCCGCTTCAAGGAAGCCACCGCGGGCCTCTGACGCGCGGCGCTAAACCAAGCCCCTACTTATGTACGGGGGGGGGGGACGAGCGGATGCTGCGGGTTCATTAAAGCGCAGAAACGTAGCGGCCGACTGCCATCGCAGTCGGCCGCTACGTTTATCTGCAACGCATTCTTCCAAAATGCGCGCTGCGCTTCTCTATGCCATCCGTTCAAGAAACGCAGTTTAGGCGTATCCGATAGTTCCGAATAGGCCTTCGCTATGCGCTTCGAACGCAACGCTAATCCGCGGGCGCTACGTCGGGCGTTCCCTTGACCACGTCGTCGCCGGCGTCAGCGATAGGCGGCGCTTCCATAACGGGCGCATCGCCGCCGCTGTCCGTTTCAGCCGTTCCATCGAACAGCGCCGCAAGCGCCTTATCTTCCACATTCTCATGCTTGAGGAGATACTGCGCTATTCGGTCGAGCTTGTCACGGCGCTTCGTCAGTTCGCGGGTTGCGGTTTCGTGCGCCGTCTCTATAATTCGGCGCACCTCTTCATCGATCTCTTCGGCGAAATGGTCGCTGTAATCCTGCTGTTCGGATATTTCCCTGCCGAGAAACACAAGCTCTTCGCGCTTGCCGAATGTGCGCGGACCGAGTTTGCCGCTCATTCCGAGCTGCATAACCATCGCGCGCGCGATGTTGGTAGCCTGCTCCAAGTCGTTGCTTGCGCCAGTGGTGTAGTCCTCGAACACAATCTCTTCGGCGGCGCGCCCGCCCATAGCCACCGCGATGCGCGCCTCAAGCTGGCGCTTGGTCATCAGCGTGCGCTCTTCTTCGGGCGCAAAGCGCGTGTAGCCGCCCATCTGCCCGCGCGCCACAATTGAGATTTTGGTAACGGCGTCGGCGTCCGGCAGAATGTAGCCCACAAGCGCATGCCCCGCTTCGTGATACGCCGTTATCTCTTTCTCGCGAGCGTTCACCACCTTGCTCTTGCGCGCCGGCCCGGCTATCACGCGGTCTATCGACTCCGCGAACTCTTCCTCGGTTATCGTAGTCTTTTCGCGCCGCGCCGCCAGTATCGCCGACTCGTTAACTAGGTTCGCCAGGTCAGCGCCGCTGAAGCCCATCGTTTGGCGCGCTATACTCTCCAAGTTTATGTCCTCAGCAAGCGGCTTGCCCTTGGAATGAACGTGCAAGATCTGCTCGCGTCCGCGCACGTCGGGGTTGTCCAGCACTACACGGCGGTCAAACCGGCCGGGACGCAGCAGCGCCGGATCCAGGATGTCCGGGCGGTTCGTGGCCGCAACCACGATGATGTTGGTGCTGACATCGAAGCCGTCCATCGCCACCAATATCTGGTTTAGCGTCTGCTCGCGCTCGTCGTGGCCGCCGCCCAAGCCTGCGCCCCGGTGCCGCCCGACGGCGTCGATTTCGTCCACGAACACGATGCAGGGGGAGTTGCGCTTCGCCTGCTCAAACAGATCGCGCACGCGGCTTGCGCCTACGCCCACGAACATTTCCACGAACTCGGAGCCGCTTATGGACAGAAACGGCACGCCCGCTTCGCCGGCGACGGCGCGCGCAAGCAATGTCTTGCCGGTGCCGGGCGGCCCTATCAGCAGCACGCCTTTGGGGATCTTCGCGCCCAAGCTCACGAAACGTTCAGGCACCTTGAGGAACTGCACAACTTCCTCGAGTTCCTCTTTCGCCTCTTCAACGCCCGCTACATCTGAGAAGCTCACCGCCGGGCTGTTGCCGACGAACATTCGCGCGCGGCTCTTGCCGAAGCTGAAGGTCTGACTGCCGCTGCCCTGCGCTTGACGCATCATGAACAGCAGGACGGCGCCGAAGAATATCAGCGGCAGGAAGTTGAGCAGCACGCCGAATATACTGCTGAGCCCGCCGGCGCCTTTCACCTCTACGGATACGCCCGATACGGCGGGATCGACGCCCGATTCGCGCAGCCTGTCCACCATGCTTGCGCCCGATTCCTTGCGGGACGCGAACGTCTCGCCTGATGTGGTGAACACGGTCAAGCGGTCGTTGCGGACTTCGATCTTCTCGATTTCGCCGCGGACGGAGCGTGAAATCACTTCGTTGATGGGGATTTCCTCGGAGCCGCCGAGCGAATCTGAGAACAGGGTGAGGAATATGGCGAGTACGGCAACGGTTATCAGTAGGTATATGAAGCCGTTTCGCAGCAGTCGAGGACTCATCGTGTATAATTTCACTCCCGCGCGCCTGCTCCAGCGCAGACGGCGCAAATCGGCAATCGGACAGAATAGACAACGGCAGGCGCTCAAGCTTGGAAAGCGCGCAAACCGCGTTTCTATTTTCTGCTTAGAGTATAAGTATATCAGACTAAAACGCTTTGTATGCGATCGGGGTTAGGATAATTTCGGATAAGCGCCCAATAGACGCCCTCATAGTTTAGTGGCGCTTGGTTGAGTGTTTCATAGGCAAACAGTATCGTAGAGTGTTCACGCGATATGACAAGTTGACGCTAAGTCGGGATGGATTCAACATGCCTGCGCCTGTTGAGAATGTCCGTAGTCTCATATGATTGCCCGCGCATAAGAGCCTACTATATGATTACTTGCGCATAAAATCTTATCGTACATGCACTTCGAATATACTTTGTGTCATTCAAAAGCGAAAGATATGAAACCTCGTTCTATTCAGACTAATTCGCTAGCTAATTCCACTCCTCCACCCCTCTCGAAATATATTCGTACACTGCGATCGGCAATTCGGATCGCGCTGCGAATGGCGGCTTGGAACGCGCTGCTTGTCATATCAGTCCTGATTCTGATTGCGCTTGCCGGGGAGATGTACTTTCGGTTGACAAGACCGTTTCTAAATGGCGATATACCCTTTCAGTTTGTGGACGGGGTTGGACTCATTCGGAAGCCCAACTCCGAGTTGCGCTACGCGAATTGGCACGCCGACAACTGGTCCGTTTCGCGCTCCAACAGCCTGGGCTTTCTAGACCGCGAGCCTATAAGCCCTGAACGCGCCGCCGAGGGCTGCCATATAGCCTTCATCGGCGATTCTTACGTGGAGGCATTGGATGTTCCTATTTCTGATAAGTTCCAGGCGCGGCTGGAAGAGATGGCGGCGCGCGAACTGCCGCATTTGGACATCACCACGCAGGCTTATGGGCTGAGCGGCACAGGCCAAATCAATCAGCTTCCATATTATGACGAATACGCCCGGCGTCTGAATCCGAAGGTGGTGGCGCTGGTCTTCTATTTCAATGACTTCTTCAACAATTCAACCGCGCTGCAATCGCTGTATCTCGGCGTGGATCCTGACCGAATGCCGTTCATGTCCGCTCAAACGGACGAACACGGGGTTGTAAAGCTTCGTCCGCCGGATCCGGAATACGAGCGATTTCTGCTGCCGAGGCTGCCGCAATCTTGGCATTATAGCGCTTGGAATCTGCTGACTCGGGTTTCGTACTTCGCTAGATGGTTGGATGTAAAAGGGCTGATATGGAGCGCGCCTGCCGGACCTGATCCCGAGGTCGCGGCGTGGGGGAATATCATAGCCGAGCGTCCCTGCTGCGCAATGCTGCTGGACGGCTGGCGGCCCAACACAAGGTATCATCTAGAGCTAGCCCAGCCATTCAAGGAAGAGCGTCTGCCGCCCGTCCATGAAGAGGCGTTGGCATACACCGCCTTCGGCGTGGAGCAGTTCAAGCGGCGCGCGGACCGCGACGGCGCTACGCTGGCGATCTTGGCAGCGCATCCGCATATGGGAAGGCGCGGCGATTTTCACTTCGACCGCCTGAGCGCAATTGCCGAAACTTACGGCATTCCCGTAATCAGCCAGTACGACTACATCGTCGGACAGGGATACGACGACTGGGGCGGCAGGTGGCGTGGCGACGCTCACTGGAACGCTACCGGTCACCAATGGGCTGCGGAAGCGCTTCTGGAGTGGCTGAATGCGAATCAGGATGTGTGCGACTGAGCGCAGCCGCATACGTCTGCCCGTTGCCCGCGCATAAGAGCATAGCGTAAAATTGTCTGTGCATAAAAAAACTTATCGCATGCGCGGCAAAGACGCTCTTCGTCGTTGAAAGTCCGAAACTATGAAACCTCGTTCTGTTCAGACTAATTCGCCGACTAATTCTACTGTTCTTCGAAAGTATGCTCGTGCGGCGCGGATGGCAGCTTGGCTTGCGCTGCGAATGTCGGCTTGGAACGCGCTGTTGATAGTATCAGCCCTATTCCTGATTGCGATTGCCGGGGAGGCGTACTTTCGGCTGACGAAGCCGTTTATAAATATCCACATCCCTTTTCAGTTCGTCGATAGGGTTGGGCTTGTACGCGAACCCAACGCAGAACTGCGCTTTGCGGACTGGTACGACGATTTATATGTCACTTCGCGCACTAACAGCCAAGGCTTTCTTGATCGCGAGCCGGTCAGCCCTGAACGCGCCGCTGAGGGCTGCCATATAGCCTTCATCGGCGATTCCTTCGTAGAGGCGCAGCAAGTGCCGATAGCCGATAAGTTCCATGTGCGTCTGGAAGAGATGGCGGCGCGCGAATTGCCGCATTTGGACATCACCACGCAGGCTTACGGAATAGGCGGCACAGGACAAATAAATCAGCTTCCATATTACGACGAATACGCTCGGCATATGAGCCCAAAGTTGGTGATGCTGGTCTTCTACCTCAATGATTTCTTGAACAACTCGTCAGCGCTGCAGGCGCTAGATTACGGCGCGGATCCTGACAGGATGCCGTTTATGTCCATTCAAAGAGACGCTTATGGGAATGTGGAACTACGTCCGCCCGATGCGGAATATGAGCGGTTTCTGCTGCCGAGGCTGCCGACTCCCTGGCATGAGAGCGCTTGGAATCGACTGGTTGGAGTTTCGTATTTCGCAGCATGGCTGAATACAAAGAATATATGGGACGATAGCAGCAATCCATCCCAGGTTACGGAGTGGGCGAATATGATAGCCGAGCGTCCCTGCTGCGCGTCTATTCTGGATGGCTGGCAACCCGGCAATAGCTATCTTCTAGCCTTAGGCGCCCCGTTCAGGGAAGAACATCTGCCGCCTTTCTTGGAAGAAGCGCTGAAATGCACCGACTTCGGAATGGATCAGTTCAAGCGGCGTACAGACCGCGATGGCGCGAATCTGGCGATATTGGCGGCGACGCGGCGTATGGGAACGCGAGGCGATCCGCAGTTCGACCGTCTGAACGCTATTGCCGAAGCGCGCGCCATTCCCGTAATCAGTGATTACGATTACATCGTCAGCCAGGGATACGACGTTTATAACAGTCTCTATCGCTCCAACTTCCACTGGACCCCGACCGGACACCAATGGGCGGCGGAAGCCGTTTTGGAATGGCTGAAAGGGAACCAAGATGTATGCGACTGAGCGCGCAACGCCATACGATTGCCATTGCCCTATCGTACGGCGTCAAACGCCCAGCGCAACCACAAGGTCTGTTCCAAGTCCCAGAACATAAGAAGCATAGACCAGCCGGCGGAAGAGGCTACGCGGACGCTATCCGATGTCAGCGATCCGCTGAATGTGAGGTGAACGCCTTCCTAAATCCTTGGCGACGCTCACCAGCTCCACGCCCTCAATCGCCTGAAGTCCGGGTATATGCCGAAGTTCGGTGTTGCCGCCCGCCCCCACGAAACCTATCCTGATAATATCGTCTGCCATCTGCGAACTGCTCCTAGTTTGTTTTCAATCCAAAGAACGGGTCAGTCCCCGCGCTTTCGGCGCGCGCTGGACGCATTCCTGCCGTGCGCCCAATTCTGCGCCAAGCGATGCAGAAATCGCCTGATGGGATTATAGGCTACACGACGGCGGTAGTCTAGTTTCTCGCCAATGCTCGCGGCTTGGCTTGGCGCATCGGAGCGCCGCTCATAAGACGGTTCTTCATCTAACCGGTAATCCATTGGAAAGCCCAGCATAAGGTCGTCAATGTCTGATTCGGTTTCGCGGTAATCGGGCATTCGCTCTACGGCGTCAAACGCCCAGCGCAGCCACAAGGTCTGTTCCAAGTCCCAAAACATAAGCATAGACCAGCCGGCGGAAGAGGCTACGCGGACGCTATCCGATGTCAGCAAGCCGCCGAAAGTGAGGTGAACGCCGTCCCAATCCTTGGCGGCGGCTTCCCAGTCCACGGTCAGAAAACTCCGTTCATCCGTATCGGCGCTAGGCGCTATGCACTTTACCGGGAACAGGCGCAGATAGCGGCCGCGGCCGTTCCCACGCGTCGGATAGCGCGCGCAGAGTTCGTGAGCGTCCAACGGGCTTGTTATCTCATACACGCGCGCCGATTCGCTCGCGCTCAGCCGCCAGCAGGCGACCGGGCTTTTGAAGTCCACGCTCAACTCGGACACGCCCGAATGCAGCGCCGCAAACAGCGCCGTCTCGCCGTCAAACAGCGTGGCGGTGTACAGCCCGCCGCCGGGCCTGTTCTCCCATGTTCCCCGTCTATTCGTCGGAGATGCGAACCTTGCCTGCGTGGGCGCGGCGGATGCGTTCTCTGCGCGCGCCGCCCACACCTGCGATTTCCGATCAATCGGCGCGAACCACCAATCGCTGCCCGGATGCTCCAATATCGCGCGCGCCAGCGGCTTAAGCGCTTCGCTTTTCAGCGCAAGATACCGAATGAGCCTAGCGTAATCCGCCGACCATATAGTCGTTTCGGATACGGCGTCTGCCAATGCGGCCAGGCTAACGGCGGGCTTCACCGCATCGGCCGGGCTTATCCCCGAATAGTCCATACTCAGCAAGAAAGCGCATCCCAGCGGCGATCTGACTAGATCATCCACCCTGTCGTCTATATCTTGCGGCGGCAAGCGGCGCTGGTTCATAGCCTAAACCTTGCATTCCATAGGTTTCGTGAAACGAAACACAATGTTGACACGCTTATGACTACCATTATAATGCGATATGAACAACCCCTGCCGCTCATATCGTATCGCCCCCACAGCAGAGGCGCTATGCCTAACTCCAAACTAAGGAAGGCTTTCGCGGCGCTGATTTTCGGCGCGCTGCTCCCGCTTGCGTCTATCGCATGCAATCCGCCAGCGTCCGATGCCCCTGCGTCCCAACCGCAATCGAGTGCAGCGCAATCCGCCGCCGAAGCAAGCGCAACGCCTGAACCGATAGCGATAGCCACAGCCGAACCTACGGCTATGAGCGCCACGCCCGAACCCACCGAACCCGCCCGCAGCGCCTATACCGCCAACGATAGTTCCGTTGCCATCTACGAACCTCTGCCCACTCCTGCGCCAAACGAACCCGAATGGATCGACGGATACCCGCCCACTCCCGCCGAACCGCCCGCGATGCTGATAGTCAGCGAAAGCGCCGACGGCGAAGCGGCTGCCGAAGGCATGGTGTACTCTGCGCAATGGCTTGAGCGCGATGAGACGCAGTTTGAAGACGATGATGTCGATCTGCGAGACTTTCTATCTGAAGTAACGCCCCCGCCTGCGCCCCTTGGCCCCGACCGCTTGCTTAGAGTTATGACCGGATCGCGCACTCATCTTATAATGGTGGCCGGCATAGACGACCTGAGCCCCGCCGCCGATGCAGAGTACGATTTTGACGAGTCGGAGTTTTGGGAATGCACCCGCTCCAACGCCAACCCGTGCGAGCGCATCAACGCGGACGGATTCGCGGAGTATCACCGAATACCGCCCGCCGTGCTTCAGCATCGCTACATATCCGTATTCGCGATGTGGTCGGTAGCGCCAACGCTGAAGGACGGCAAGATAGCGCCATCCGACCTGCCGAGTTCGGTATCCGCCAACTGGCTCTTCCACATAGCCGACGAGTGAGCGCATCGGGCATTCGGCGTCCCCGCGCTATCGGGCAAGCGTCGCCCGGATCCGCATCACCGATACACCGCGATTCCCGGGTTGTCTTCGTCAAGCATACCCGTGGCGTCCCACATCTCGCTATGCGGGAAGCCCAAGTCAACCGGCAGATGCGCCGCCCTTTCGTGGTCGGGCAGGCGTTGCGGCTCGCCGAATGCCCATTTTAGCCAGAGCGTCTGCTCCAAGTCCCAAAACCTGTTCATTGACCAACCCGCCGCCGATGCCACCCGCGCCTTGTCGCAGGTCAGCACCCCCCGAAAGTCATATGAACGCCGTCCCAGTCCGCGGCAACCGCCGCCCAATTCGGCGCTAATAGGCGGTCTATGGCGGTGGCGTATCGCGCTGCGCCTTCTACGCGCAGCAGCGGATACACGTTTTCGTTCTGGATAACGTCCGGCTCGTCGGACGCGTCCAACAAGCCCTGCGACGGATAGCGCGCGCAAAGCCTGTGCCAATCCAAAGGGCCGCGTATCTCATATATCCGCGTCGCATCGGCCGCGCGGAACCGCCAGCTTCGGACGGGGTAGCTTATCATCAGATCCGACGCCATTCCCGAATCCAGCGCTGACAGCATAGCGGTTGTGCCGTTCAACAGCGTGGATGTGTATAGCCCGTTCTCAGACTTGTTAGTACGCCGTTCCCATCTAGTCATCGGACGCTTTGGCGCATTGAACTTAATCGGCGTGGGCGCTGCGTCTGCGGGCGCTCTGTACGGCGCCGCCCACGTCTGCGCGTCCCGGTCGACCGGCGCAAACCACCAGCCGCTTGCGGGCGATTCCAGGATTGCGCGCGCTAAGTCCCTTAGCCGCTGTCCCCGCGATAGGATGAACTCCGCAACCCGCGGATAGAGCGGCTGCCATATGCTCGTTTCGGACACAGCGTCCGCAAGCGCCCTCAGGCTGACCGCCGGCGTCGCCGCCACATCCGCGCTTATCCCCGATTCGTTCACAATCAGCAGGAAAGCGCAACCCAACGGCGAAGCTGTCAGTTCGTCAACCTTGGCGTCCAAGTCTATCGCAGGCAAATCGGCGGGCGGCAAGTTTGGCTGCGTCATCGTTCTGCTTATCTGCGTTGCGCTTGCGTCCATTGCGCCTTCGCGATCAGATCGATCCCCAACTGCGTAACGCCCAAGCGCCGATGCGCGCCAGCAGAAACCGCTAACGGCTGACCTTCAGGATGCTCAAAAACGCTTCTTGCGGGATTTCCACACTACCCACGCGCTTCATTCGCTTCTTGCCTTCAGCCTGCCGCTGCAGCAACTTGCGCTTGCGCGTAACATCCCCGCCGTAGCACTTGGCGAGCACATCTTTGCGCAGCGCCCGTATCGTTTCGCGCGCGATTATCTTTCGGCCGATAGCCGCCTGCACCGGCACCTCAAAGAGCTGGCGCGGTATCAGTTCGCGCAGCTTCTTCACAAGCTCCCGCCCCTGATAATAGGCGTTATCTCTGTGCGTGATGATGGACAGCGCATCCACCGGCTCCCCGTTCACAAGTATATCTACTTTCACCAGTTTGCCCGGCCGGTAGCCGGATACGGAGTAGTCCATGGAAGCGTAGCCCTGCGTGTGCGCTTTCAGCAGGTCGTAGAAGTCTATAAGCACCTCTGCCAGCGGCACGCCGAACTCCATCAGCAGGCGCGGCGCGGCGTCGGCGCCCTCGCGCTGCAGATACTCCATTCGCTTGTATTCGCCGCGCCTGCCGCGCACAAGCTCCATCACCGCGCCAATGTAGTTGGCGGGCGCTATGATGCTCAAGTCTAGCCACGGCTCTTGTATTTCGTCGATGCGCGACGATTCCGGCAGATGCGCCGGGCTGTCGATTTCCAAGACTTCGCCGTCCGTCTGAAGTACCTCATAGGCGACGCTCGGCGATGTGGCAAGCAGATTGAGGTCGTATTCGCGCTCCAATCGTTCCTGCACCACATCCATATGCAGCAAGCCCAGGAAACCGCAGCGAAAGCCGGATCCCAGCGCCACCGAGTTTTCGGGCTGAAAGCTCAGCGCCGCATCGTTGAGCTGCAGCTTCTCCAGCGCAACGCGCATCTCCAAGTAGTCTTCGCCGTCCGCGGGATACAAGCCCGCGAACACCATCGGCTTCAGCGGCTGATAGCCTTGCAGCGCTTCCGTCGCGCCGTCTGCCGCCAGCGTTATCGTGTCGCCGACCGGGGCGTCCCCCACGCTCTTGAGCCCCGTGGCGATATAGCCCACTTCGCCCATGGATAGGCGGCCGACGCCGCTAGGCTCCGGCGAAAACACGCCCACCTCAAGCGCTTCGCTTGCGCGCGCCGTGGACATAACCCGAATGCGGCTGCCCGACGGCGCTTCGCCGTCCATTATGCGCACATAGGCGATTGCGCCCTTATAAGGGTCATACTTGGAGTCGAAGATAAGCGCGCGCAATGGCGCGTCCGGATCGCCCGAAGGCGGCGGCACGCGCTCCACAATCGCATCCAATATCTCAGGAATGCCCGTGCCGTCCTTGGCGGACACAAAGATAATCTCATCATCTTTGAAGCCGAATGCCTGCGATACTTCCTGCGCCACCCGCTCAGGCTCCGCTACATCCAAGTCTATCTTGTTGATAACCGGGATGATTTCGAGATCGTGTTCCAGCGCCAAATACACATTCGCGAGCGTCTGCGCCTGAATGCCCTGCGATGCGTCCACCACCAGCAGCGCCCCTTCGCACGCCGCCAGACTGCGCGAAACCTCATACGAAAAGTCCACATGCCCCGGCGTGTCTATCAGATTGAGCTGATAGCGTTGCCCGTCGCCGCTCTCATACGCGAGCCGAACCGCCTGCGCCTTGATGGTAATGCCGCGCTCGCGCTCCAGGTCCATATTGTCCAGCAGCTGCTCCACCATATCGCGCTCATCCACAGCGCCCGTCTGCTGCATCAGCCGATCGGCGAGCGTGGACTTGCCGTGATCGATATGCGCGATGATGCAAAAATTGCGGATATGCCGCGCATCGGTATTGCGAATGTTGTTTGCGTTGTTCGGCGTGTTGTTCATAATGCAATAGTAGCATTTAGCGGCGCAGTTTGTCAGGGTTAGCGGCTATGGTTGCGCCGCAATTGCGTTCAGCCCGTCCATTATGTCTAATACTCTAGCGCCGCTTAGCATTCGTCAGCCAGAGACAGCTGCCAACGCCGTCAACTACGGTGTGCAGGCTTTGGCAGGTTCAAGTTGACAAGCCGTATGCGGGTTGATAAAGTTAGTGCCGATATGTTGGAATATATTCTCGTCGGCGTCTGCGCCTGTATGAGCCGCCACCGCTAGGGAGTGGGCAGCTAGGCTTTGCCAAATATAGGCGCAACCAAAACCCCGCTCAACACGAACCGAATGAGTGGGGTTTTTGTTTGCGTAAAGCGGTTGGGAGAAAGTCGCCGACGTTAACCCCGTCAAGGCGATGTTTAGCCGCTTGGGATATTTGGATGCGCCTGCGCAAGCGCAGAGCGAGAGAGCGAGTAAGGGAGAGAGACCGGAATGACGCAAACGGAGTGGAAGCCCCGCGCACAAGGGATAATAGATATACTGCCGGAAGAGATAGACGATTTTGAGACGCAGGTGGCGCGCTTTCAGGCGGGCGATTGGGAGCCCAACGACTTTATGGCGTTTCGGCTGCGGCAAGGCGTGTACGGACAGCGGCAGCCGGACTCGCAGATGTTTCGGATAAAGTGTCCCTTCGGCGGCGTCAACGCCGATCAGCTTGACGCCCTGGGCGAGCTTGCCGCCAAGTACGCCCCGCTCAACAAGGGGCATGTCACCACGCGCGAAAACTTCCAGTTTCACCACATAAGCCTTGACGACGCGCCCGCGATTATGCGGCTTATCGGCGATGTGGGACTGAGCACCCGCGAGGCGTGCGGCAACACGGTGCGCAATGTGACCGGCTGCGCCGTCGCCGGCGTGTGCGCCAACGAACCCTTCGACGTCACGCCGTATGCCGCCGCCTATGCGCGCTACTTCGTGCGCCATCCGTTCAGCCAATCACTGCCGCGCAAAATCAAGAGCGCCTTCTCCGGCTGCGACAACGATTGCGCCATCACGCCGATTCACGATGTAGGCTTTCTGCCGCGCGTCCAAGGCGGCAAGAAGGGCTTCAAGATGGTGGTGGGCGGCGGCACTTCCATTATGCCGCGCATCGCGCCCACGCTCTACGATTTCGTGCCTGCCGACGAATACCTCAAGGTTACCGAAGCGGTGCTGCGCATCTTCCACCGCACAAACGAACTGCGCCGCAACCGAATGAAGGCGCGCATCAAGTTCTACATCGCGCGCGTCGGCATAGACGAATTCCGCAAAGAGGTCGAGGAAGAAGTGCGGCAGTCTTGGGCGCAGCGGTCGTTTGACCCCGCTGATCTGCTGTTCGTGGAAGACGAATCGCGGGACGCCCCGCCGCTGAACGGGAATTACGCCGCATTCGGCAGCGAACCGGAGTTTGGGCGCTGGCTAGACAGCAATGCGCAGGCGCAGCGTCAGCAGGGCTACAACGCCGTAACCGCGCGCCTGCCGTTGGGGGACATCGACGCGCGCCAGTTCCATCAGCTCGCCGATTTGGCGCGCAAGTACGCCGGCGGCCGCGCGCGCATCACGCATCAGCAGAACATTGCGTTCCGCTGGGTACCCGAAGGCGCGCTGTATGAGGTGTGGCAGCGCCTCTGCGAAATCGGCTTCGGCGGCGCGGGCGCGCACGAAATCACGGACATCGTGTCCTGCCCCGGCACGGATAGCTGCAAGCTCGGCATAACTTCGTCTATGGGGCTAGGCAGGGCGCTGACGGATGCAGTGGAGGCGGTGGACAAGTCCGATCCGCTGGTGCGCGGGATGCGCATCAAGATGAGCGGCTGTCCCAACGGCTGCGGTCAGCATCACATAGCCGATATAGGCTTTCACGGCGCGGCGGCGAAGGGGCCGGGCGGACAAGTGCCGGCGTACGAACTCTTCCTCGGCGGAAGCTACGCTCAGGACGACGCCCGCTTTGGGCAGCGCGTCCGGACGAAAATCCCCGCCAAGCGCGCGCCCGATGCGCTCAAGAGTGTCATCGCCGACTACCGCGAAGGGCGCAACGACGGCGAACTCTTCAAGGACTATGTGCTGCGCGTCGGCACGGGACACTTCGAAGAGATGCTCTCCGAGTACAAAGACCTGCCCGACCTGAACCGCGATACGCTGGAGCAGTACATCGACTGGGACAAGACGGTCAAGTATGTGCTGGAGCGCGGCGAAGGCGAGTGCGCCGTGTAGCAATTCGCCGATCCGCCAAACTGCGCCGTTATTCGGCAATATCTACAGCAAATAAGAACGCCCCCGAACTATAGAAATTCGGGGGCGTTTCGTCTGCGCTTGGGGATTGGGGATCGCAAGATGATGCGCCGTACTAATCCTACGAGCGTTTCAGTTGCGCTTGATGGGATGGACTATGTTTCAACGCGCGCAACTCCTTTGCCGCCAGACTTCCGTCTGCGCTTGGAGTTCGGCGCTTGCGTTGCGTTGCGGCGTGGCGGGGGTGTTAGCGGCGGAATATGCGGCGCACTTTGTCTTTCAACGAATCTGCGGCGCTTTCGGGTTCGTCGTCGATGTAGTTGCCGCGCCACATCTTGCGCGTACTGCGCGCGTCGCCGGATGCGCGCTTGGACGGCTTGATGAAGAACATAGCGTAGGCGATGATGAACACCACCAGCGCCGCCCACGCAAGCGGACCGAACACCATCGGCAGCATAGCGCGCAGAACGGCGGCGACCAGCAACAGCGCCACCGCCGTGAGCATAAGCTTGCCCGGCGATATGGGCCAATCGCTGCTGGACATGGACTGCCGCGCGTACCGCCAGACAAGGCTGCGCAGGCTTTGGCGCGACGACTGCGGCTTGGGCAGCGGCGCCTGCGCCTCCGCCTTCTTCAAAATATCCTCGATTTCTCTCTGATATTGGTCAGGCATCCTAGTTACCTCTGTTGCCTCTGATGCGGGAAAGAGTGAAATTACGGATTGACTAAATCCTAAACAAAGTTTGGGAAGCTGTCAACAGCGTATTCAGCCTTTCGTATCGGTATGCTGAGGATAATGCAAGGGCGCAGGGGCGCAAAGGGATCGCGGGGCTAGGCTTACTGCGATGCGGCGGCTACCTGGCCGGTGAAGGCGCTCACGTGGCGCGTCCATACGCCGCCGCTTGTTTCGTAGTACACATACATCCGCAGGTATTTGCCTACATCCGCCGTTACCAGCGTGTAGTTGGTCCACCAGACGTCGAAAATGTACTCGCAATCAGTGTACGTCGTATCGGCGTTGTCGCAGCGCTGCCACGCGAAACGGGCGTCCACAGCGCCAGCGGGCCTAGGGTCGTTGGCTATTATCAGATCGCCCACGCGTGGGCTTGCGTTGCCGTTGTTGTAAAAGGTTATCGCAGAGCCTGCGGTCGCGGCGCTTGCGTTCTTGACGCGGCCGCCTAATGCGCGGGTGTAGGCGAAGCCGCCGCCGGATAACGCCACTTTGGCGCGCAGGTAGTGGTTCACATCGGATGTAGTGGGCGCGTATTCGTAGGTTGGGGCGGTGATGCCGCTGATGGTTTCCCAAGTATCGCCGTTGTCCGACCTTTCCCAGATCCATTTGCCGCTGCGGCTGGAGCGCGTTGCGGCGTTTAGGCATACGCTTACGCGCTCGCCTACGATGGGAGCGTTCCAGTTATCGGGGATGCCCATCGCTTGGCCGCCTTGCGGGTCTGTGCTCATGCCTTTGTAGTCGAGCATTGGGTACTGCATCTTGTTGCCGAAAGCCCAGGGGTTGTCCTTGCCGGTTGATGCGTCGTTGTCGTTGTCGGCGTTGTCAAGGTCTGTGTTCCAATTGGCGTAGATGCCGGTGTAGCCGGTGGGAGTTTGGAGCTGGCGGGTGGTCTTGCCCACAACGCCGCTGCCGCCTGCGCTTGTGGATTGGCCGCTGGTGGAGGTGTCCCAGTAGCTATTGGACACGATGCCTGACGCCGTCGCGCGGCTATCCCCTATCAAGCCGCCGATACTCGTTGCCGTTCCGCTGGAGCGGGCAACCCGGCCGGTGGAATAGGAGTTCGTTACACTGCCGTTATACCGATAGCCCAGCAAGCCGCCGATTTGTGAAGGTCCACTAACATAGGCAGTGGAGTAACTAGAGGCGATGCTTCCTCCGAAGATGGCTCCGGCTAATCCGCCGTAACGGCTTCCGCCGGAGTGCAAGTTCGTAATCTTGCCTGTGGTGTAACAGGCGACAACTGCGCCGCCACGAATGACGCCAGTTAGAATGCCGGCAACGCTTTGTCCTGTGACATTGGCGTTGGTTACGCCGAGAGTTTCGATGCGGCCGGTGGTGGCTCCGAACAGCCCTTGGTCTAAGGCGTTGCGGCTGATAAACAGGTTATTGATTGTGTGACCGTTGCCTTTGAAATTGGCGGTATATCTGACGGAATCAGAGCCGATGGGCTGCCATCCGTTACCGCTATTGTAGTAGGCGTCGCCGGAGTCTGTGCCGATGTTGCCGTCGCCGTCGGTGTCTAGGTCAATGCTATTCATAAGTTCGTAGCCCGTGCATGTCCCGGACGGGCAGCCCATTCGTCCCGATGAAGTGGTAACGCGGTTGGGGAAAGCGGCGACGTAATCGGCGTGGGTAGCGTCGCCGTTGCCGTCTAGATCGTGGCGGATGGCGTTGAGTTGGGCGTGGGTTTTGACGTCGATGTAGCCGTCGTTATCGCTGTCGTAGTCGGTGGTGGATTGGGCGGCGGTGGTTGCGCTGAGGGATAGCAGGGCGGTTAGCGCGATTATGACGCTGAGGGCAAGTAGCGTCGAAGCGCGGGGCGCTGTTCGTGGGCTTGACTTTTTTAGATTTTTATGGGGGGGGGGGGGGGGTGAACAAAAACTAAAACGTATAAGCGCCATTTGGCTCACCTATCCTGTTGCTGTATGAGTGTAGGGGGCGCTGTCCCCTATCCTAACATTCCCCCTAAATGGGGAAGGGTTCTCAATTGGCTGGATGTCCTGAATATCTCAGACTGGGGTTATTTTAATACAAGGGCGCAGAGAACGCAAAGAGGATTTTGTTGACATCCTATCGCGGTTTGGAGATGCAGGGGCGCAAAGCGATGATACAATGAGGGCGCGCGCTATCGGGCGTATCGGGCGCAGCAAGAGAATGGGAGGCGCAGATGGTTGGCAGCACATCCGGCGCGGCAAGTCTTGCCGCCGCGGTTACGGCGGTCGAGGCAGAGTATCCGGACTGGAGCTTTGTTCCGGATCCCGAACCTGTGGAGGATGGCATGCAGCAGGAACCGACTCTGTTTCGCATTTTGCCTATGCTGAAGGCGCACTTTCACAACCGCGCGGATGCGCTTGTGGCGGGCGCAGGGTTTCTGTGCTATGACCGCTCCAATCTGAACGCGCGGCTTGCGCCTGATTGCATGGTGGCATTCGGCGTTGATCCGGACGCGATACGGCGACGAAACGGCTATCTCATATGGGAAGTGGGCAAGCCGCCGGATCTTGTGATGGAGGTAGCGTCCGAAAGCACCGCGCCAAACGATATTGGGCGCAAGCGCGTTCTGTACGCCGCGATGGGGATAGGCGAGTACTGGCGCTTGGACGCCACGGGGGGCGAGCTGTACGGCGAGCCGCTGGCAGGCGAGTATCTGCTTGACGGCGAATATCGGCGATACGAACTGAGCGCGGCCGCCGACGGGCGCATATGCGGGCATAGCGCGCTGCTAGATCTCAACATCTGCTGGGACGGCATTCGGTTTGACATTCAGGATCCGCTGACGGGCGAGTATCTGAGGGATCTGATGGATGCGGAAGCGCAAATCGCTGAGCTGCAGGCGGAGTTGGAGCGGCTGCGGCGCGGGTTTTAACGCAAAGGCGCAGGGGCGCAAAGCGATGATACAATCAGGGCGCAATATCGGGCGCAGCAAGAGAATGGGAGGCGCATATGGTTGGCAGCACATCCGGCGCGGCAAGTCTTGCAGCCGCGGTTACGGCGGTCGAGGCAGAGTATCCTGACTGGAGCTTCGTTCCGGATCCTGAACCTGTGGAGGATGGCATGCAGCAGGAACCGACTCTGTTTCGCATTTTGCCTATGCTGAAGGCGCACTTTCACGACCGCGCGGATGCGCTTGTGGCGGGCGCAGGGTTTCTGTGCTATGACCGCTCCAACTTGAACGCGCGGCTTGCGCCGGATTGCATGGTGGCATTCGGCGTGGATCCGGATGCGATACGTCGGCGAAACGGCTATCTCATATGGGAAGTGGGCAAGCCGCCCGATCTTGTGATGGAGGTAGCGTCGGAAAGTACCGCGCCAAACGATATTGGGCGCAAGCGCGTTCTGTACGCCGCAATGGGCATAGGCGAGTACTGGCGCTTGGACGCCACGGGGGGCGAGCTGTACGGCGAGCCGCTGGTTGGGGAATATCTGCTTGACGACGAGTATAGGCGATACGAACTCAGCGTTGACGCTGACGGGCGCATATGCGGGCATAGCGATCTGCTAGACCTCAATATCTGCTGGGACGGCATGCGGTTTGACATTCAGGATCCGCTGACGGGCGAGTATCTGAGGGATCTGACGGATGCGGAAGCGCGAATTGCGGATCTGCAGGCGGAGTTGGAGCGGCTGCGGCGCGGGTAGGGCGATTCGGGATTGTTATGAGGGGGCTGTATGACGAACAGCGCAAACCGCCTCTTTGAGGATGCCGCGGGGCAGATATTGGCGGCGACTTGGGAGCAGTATCCGAGCATGGCGTCGGGTATGGGGTTGCACGCCTACGATGGGCGGCTGCCGGATGTGTCCAAGCCGTCGCTGGGACGCAGGATGCGCGAGCTGGAGCGCGGGCTGGCGTCGCTGGAGCGCATAGACGCCGTGGCGCTGAGCGCGGCGAACTACTATGACCACCGCATCTTGGCGGCGGCGCTGCGCAAAGAAATGCTTGAGATACGGGAGCTTCGCTGGCACGAAACCAACCCGATGGAGACGCTGTGGCACATAGATATGAGCGGCTACATTCAGCGGGACTATGCGCCACTGCCGCAGCGCGTTGAGGCGCTGACGCAGGCGCTAGGGGGCGTGCCGGCGTATCTCGCCAATCTGCGCGGCGTGATGAGCGGGCGGCTTGCCGCGCCTATACTGGAAGCCGCGGTCGAATCGTACGAAGGCGTGGCGGCGTTCTACGACGACGATCTTGCGGCGGCGGCGAGCGCGTTGCCGGACGATGATCTGCGGCGGCGCTTCGATGCGGCGCGGGCGGATGCGTCGGACGCCGTGCGCGCATTCGCGGCGCATCTGAGAGCGCTGCAGCCGTATGCGGACGCTGATTTCGCCATCGGATCGCGCAGGTTCGCGGCGCTGCTGAAGCACGGCGAAATGGTGGACTTGCCGCTTGAGCGCCTGTTGGATGTGGGCGAGGCGGACTTGCGGCGCAACCTAGCGCTGTTCAACGAAACGGCGGCGGCGATAGATCCAAGCAGGTCTGCGCGCGAGGTGATGGCGCGGATCGCGGCAGATCATCCCGCCGCCGATGCGCTTATACCTGAGACGCGGGATATGCTGGAAGACATTCGGCAGTATCTCATAGACAACGAAATCGTGAGCGTGCCGTCGGAAGTGCGGTGCATGACGGTTGAGACGCCTTCGTTTATGCGCTGGGCGTTTGCGGCGCTGGACTTCCCGGGGCCGTATGAGCGGCACGCCACGGAAGCGTACTACTATGTTACGCCGGTGGAAGAGCGTTGGAGCGATGCCGAAAAGGAGCAGTGGCTTACGGCGTTCAACTACGCCACGCTGCGAGTGGTGTCGGTTCACGAGGCGTATCCGGGGCATTATGTCCACTACTTGCATACGCGCGACTGCGATTCGATGATAAGCCGCGCATTCGGGGCGTATTCGTTTTGGGAAGGGTGGGCGCACTACGCTGAGCAGATGATGGTCGAGGCGGGCTACGGGGGCGGGGACGCGCGCAACAGGCTTGGGATGTTGATGGAGGCGCTGCTTCGCGACTGCCGCTATATCTGCGCCATTCGGATGCACACGGCGGGAATGACGGTCGATGAGGCGACGCGCTTCTTTATGGACAACGCCTTTATGGAAGAGCTGCCCGCCCGCAAAGAGGCGCAGCGCGGCACATTCGACCCGATGTATCTGAACTATACGCTGGGCAAGCTAATGATACTGAAGCTGCGCGAAGACTATCGTCGGGCGCAGGGGGACGGCTATACGCTGCGGCGGTTTCACGACGGCTTGCTGTCGTTTGGAGCGCCGCCCATTCCGCTTGCGCGCGAGCGTATGCTGGGGGGAACGCGCGGCGATATTTTGTAGATTGGCCGACGGGCGCGCGGGATGGTTTTTAGCGCAAAGGGTTGCTGCGGGATGTTATAGCGCGCGCAGTATGTCGCTGGTGTGTTCGCCGAGCGCGGGGGCGTGGCGCTGGACGCCGCCTTCGGTTTCGCTCATATGCGCCTGCACGCCTACCTGACGCATTCGCCCATATACAGGGTCATCTACTTCGATCACTGCGCCCATCGCCGCCGCTTGGTCGCACTCGATCCACTCTTCGATTGTGCGGCACATTGTACAGGGGACGCCGGCTTCGTCCATGATGCGCTCCCACTCTAGGGCGGGGCGGCGCTTCCATACGCGGGCTATCCGATCAATCCAGAGCTGCCTGTCCTCCGGGTGAGCGCGCAGGCTTTCGACGTCGAGCAGCGGCGCCGCCCATTCGGGGTAGCCGAATGCCTCAACCATAGGCTTGAGCGCGCGGGGATAGCCGGCGTTGATGTTGAGCCAGCGTCCGTCGGCGCATTCGTAGAAGCGCGCTATGACGGGATGGCTTTGCTGTACATATGGGGATGTTTCGCCGGGCAACCGTACTAGATGCGCGCCCATTGCGCCGAACATAGCGTCGTACAAGGGAACGCTGATATGCTGCCCCTCGCCGCTGGCTTCGCGGTAAAGCAGCGCGGCGGCAACGGCGGGGGCAGCGGTGATTGCGCCGAATATGCCGGCGTGCGGCACTGCGATTAGGCTGGGCCCGCCGCCGCCTCTGTCGACATAGACGCCCGTCGCGGCGGCAACAAGCGGCTCCAGCGGGGGCGCATTGGCGTGGGGATGGCTTGCGCCGAATGCGGGCAGGCTCACGCACACAAGGCGGGGGTTGGCGTCCATAAGGCGCTGAATGGGGACGCCGCCGGCCGTATCGTCAAAGTCGGTTATCAGCACGTCGGCGGTAGCGGCAAGGCGGCGTATGATTGCGCCGCGCTTATCGTCATCGGCGTCAACCACGACGGATTTCTTGCCGCGGTTCCAGACGGCAAACGGGACGCTGCCGCGCAGCCGCTCGCCGTCGGGCGGCTCGACCTTGATAACCTCAGCGCCCTGGTCGGCAAGCAGCATGCCCAATACCTGCGACGCGGTGTAGCCGCCGAACTCCAAGACCCGAAAGCCGTCTAGCGCGCCCGGCATTCTAAAACACCAAGTCCAAGTCTAGCGCAAAGCCCGGCAGCAGCGGCGATGCGAGCGTCTGCCCTTCGCCATAGACGGCGGCAAGCTCAAAGCCGTTATCGGCGAGGGTCAGCACGGCGATTGTGCGGGCGTCGGTGTCCACCTGCCAGTATTCTTGTACGCCGTGCTTGGCGTACAGCGCGCGCTTGAGTGTGCGGTCGCGTTGCGCCGTAGAGGGGGATAGGATTTCGATGACCATATTGGGAGCGCCGCGGATGTTGTCTTCGGTGATGATATGGGCGCGCTCGTTGGATACGAACAGAATGTCCGGCTGTACAACATCCGTATCGGACAGCACAACATCGGTTGGGGCGTAGAAAATCTTGCCCAACGCGCGTTCCAGGACGAATGCAGCGAGTAGCAGAACTATGTTTAGCGATGTGCCCTGGTGCGTTGTGCGGGGCGCTGGCGACATAATCAACTCTCCGTCTATAAGTTCATACCGCTTGTCTTCGGGGGTATTGCGGTAGTCTGCGTAGGTGAACTTTACGCGCGGGTTAGCCGTAGTAACCATAGTTTTACTCCAAATTTTGCTTGCGTCAGCGCTTTGGGCGGTAGGATGTCTGGGATGCGCCGCCGCCGAATTCCAAGACGCGAAAGCCGTCTAGCGCGCCTGGCATATTAAAACACCAAGTCCAAGTCTAGCGCAAAGCCCGGCAGCAGCGGCGATGCGAGCGTCTGTCCTTCGCCATAGACGGCGGCAAGCTCAAAGCCGTTATCGGCGAGGGTCAGCACGGCAATCGTGCGCGCGTCGGTGTCCAC
Organism: Dehalococcoidia bacterium; assembly: GCA_965204605.1. Classification (GTDB taxonomy): domain Bacteria; phylum Chloroflexota; class Dehalococcoidia; order Lucifugimonadales; family JADFKI01; genus Bin90. The sequence goes on along the minus strand of OZ241999.1, from coordinate 1,083,225 downwards.
CTGCCAGTATTCTTGTACGCCGTGCTTGGCGTACAGCGCGCGCTTGAGCGTGCGGTCGCGCTGCGCCGTAGAGGGGGATAGGATTTCGATCACCAAGTTGGGCGCGCCGCGGATGTTGTCTTCGGTGATGATGTGAGCGCGCGCGTTGGATACGAACAGGATGTCCGGCTGTACAACATCCGTATCGGACAGCACAACATCGGTTGGGGCGTAGAAAATCTCGCCCAGCCCGTTCTGCTCAACGAATGTGTCAAGCAGCGTTACCAATTTCCGCTCAGTTCGCTGGTGTATTATGCGCGGGGCGGAAGCCATAATCAACTCTCCGTCTATGAGTTCATAGCGCTTGTCGTCGGGGGTATTGCGGTAGTCTGCGTAGGTGAACTTTATGCGGGGGTTAGCCGTAGTGACCATAGTTTCACTCCAAGTTTTGCTTGCCTGCAAAATCGCGCCGCTGACTTGCGGTTATACGCCATTATACACGGATACGCCGACGAACCGAATTCATTTCGAAATCCCTACGAGCATACGGATTGTTTGATTGATTGCCGCCTATCGCGCTATAATCATTAGCGCATTTTGTACATTTGATAGCCTCAAGCATATCCGATACATAATTTGAGTTTGAGACCGAGTATATCATCGGGCGACGGCATAGGCGCGCAGGTGTCTATTCGGATATGCGGCTCTTTCGAAAAACTCATCGGCGCGCGCGTGCGAAGGCGCAGCCGATTGGCGTCTCTATGCGATGAGCGATACCGAATGAAAATCTCCATCGTGGTGCCCGTGTTCAACGATGTCAGGGTGAAACGCGCTCTGGAGTCCATTCTTGCCCAACAGCACGATCACGAACTTGAAATCATCGTGGTGGACGCGGGCTCCACGGACGGCACTTTCGACATTTTGAAAGCGTATAAGGAACGGCTGAGCGTTCTGATTAGCGAGCCGGATGAGGGCGTGTACGATGGAATGAACAAGGGCGTTCAGCGCGCCACCGGCGATATTGTGGGTATTCTGAACGCCGACGACCAGTACAACGATTCGCTGGTAATCCGCGACGTGGCGGCCGTTTTCTGCAGCGAAGCGATTGATGTTTGCTACGGCAATCAGATATTCACCACCCGCGCCGGCAGAGTAATCCGATACTGGAAGGCGGGGCGCTTTCGCAGAGCCAAGTGGTATTTCGGATGGATGCCGCCGCATCCCACCTTCTTTGTGCGGCGGCGGGTGTATGAACGCTACGGCGCTTTCGACCTGCAATATCCCATTGCCGCTGACTATGAGTTGATGCTGCGCTTTCTGTTCAAGCACAGAACGTCGGTGAAGTATCTCAATCGAGTGATGGTGAATATGGCGCCCGGCGGCCTCAGCAACAGGTCGGTTTCAGCCATAGTTAAAGCGAATATCGAGGTAGCGCGCGCATGGAAGAACAACAACCTGCAGGGCGGGTTGTTCGTTCCGCTTCTGAAGCCCGCCTCAAAGGTATTCCAATACATGCGCCGCCCGTGAATAGGATGCGCCGATTTGGCATAGCGCCGCCCGCATAAAGGCGCTCACAAGGGGAGAATTCAATGAACATCGTTGTTGCCGGGGCCGGCGGCTTTATCGGGCACCACCTCGTCAAGAGGCTTAAGGCGGAGGGCAACTGGGTAAGGGGCGTAGATGTCAAGCAGCCTGAGTTCGCGGACAGCGACGCCGACGAATTCGTGATTGCGGATCTGCGCCATTTGGAGGGCTGCCTGCAAGCCACAAGCGGCATGGACGACGTCTATCAGCTGGCGGCGGATATGGGCGGCATCGGCTATATCACCGCCAATCACGCCTTTTTGACGCGCAACAACACGCTCATCAACAGTCATATGCTTGAAGCGGCGCGAATGTCCGGGGCGAAGCGCTACCTGTACACAAGCTCAGCGTGCGTCTATCCCAGTTTCCTGCAGGGCGATGAGGATGTCGTAGCGCTGAGAGAAGCGGACGCCGTCCCCGCCGATCCGGAGAAGGGCTACGGCTGGGAAAAGCTTTTCGCCGAGCAGATGACTTCGTATTATCGCGAAGAGCGCCATTTGGACGCCCGAATTGTGCGCCTCCACAATGTCTATGGGCCGCTTGGCACATATGAGGGCGGCAAAGAGAAGGCGCCCGCCGCCATATGCCGCAAGGTGGCTTTGGCAGAAGACGGCGCGGGGATCGAGGTTTGGGGCGACGGCGAACAGACGCGAAGCTTCTGCTACATCGACGACTGCATAGAAGGGTTGCGGCGCATAATGGAGTCGGGCTATCACAAGCCGCTAAACCTGGGCACTGAGGAACTGATTACGGTCAATCAGCTGGTGGACGCGGTGTGCGCCGCCGCCGGCAAGCGTCTGCGCCGCGACTATGACCTGACTAAGCCGCAGGGCGTGCGCGGGCGCAACAGCGACAACACCCTCTTAAACCAGGTTATCGGCTGGCAGCCGCAAACGCCCGTGCGCGAGGGCATCAAGCATACCTACCGCTGGATAGCCGCCGAGTTAGCCAAGCGCAACGGCGCATCGTGATGAAACGCCGCGCAACCGCCGTACTCGACGGGATGCACGGCGCAAGTTCGGCGACGGCGCTTGCCGCTTCAAGCGAATGGCAGCGCAGCAAGACATATACCTATCGCAATCAAACTAAAGGACGGGGAAGGCAGGCGGGAGAAATTACGATGACGAAATCGGTTGAATTTACCCCCCCCCCCCCCCCGCGAATATGAATAAAGTATCAGTAATAATACCCACGCGAAACTCGGAAAACGATCTGTCCACCGCCATTGATTCGGCGCTGGCGCAGGACTACCCCGGCGCTATTGAGGTGATAGTGGCGGATGGATCGGACAACGACGCCACGGCGGATATGCTGCGCCGCCGCTATCCGCAGGTGCGCGTGGTTCCCAACCCGGAGCATACCATTCCCGCGGGGCTGAACCGCGCGCTTGCGGCGGCCACGGGCGATATTGTGGTGCGCTGCGATACGCATTCGGTACTGCCGCCGGGCTATGTGGAGCGCGCAGTAGAGGCGCTGGCAAGAACCGGCGCGGCGAATGTGGGCGGCAGACAGCACGCCGTCGGGACTACGCTGTTTGAGCGCGCGGTGGCTATGGCTACAACCACGTTTCTGGGCGTGGGCAACGCGCGCCACCGCTTGGGCGGACCCGAAGGCCCCACGGACACGGTCTATCTGGGCGCTTGGTATAGGAATACGCTGGAGTCGGTGGACGGCTTCGATCTGTCTTTGCTGGCAAACGAAGACTATGAGCTCAACTGGCGGCTGCGTCAGAACGGGGGCGTGGTCTGGTTCGATCCGGCGCTGGTGGTGGACTATCAGCCGCGCAAGAACCTTTGGGGATTGGCGCGGCAGTATTTCGGCTACGGTCGCTGGAAGTCGGTGGTGCTGCGGGCGCATCCGGCGTCGCTGAAGGCGCGTCAGCTTGCGCCGCCGCTGCTGGCGCTGGGCTTGATAGCCTCGGCGGGCGCGACGCTGGCGGGGGTTTCGTGGGCGGCGCTGCTGCCGATAGTGTATCTGCTGACGCTGCTCGGCGGGGCGCTGGCGATAGGCATTCGCCGTCGGGACATCGCATTCGCGCTGGTGCCGCTGGTCTTAGCTACGATTCACCTGAGCTGGGGGATAGGCATCTTTCTGCCGCCGCGCCGAAAGAAACGGGCGGACTGACGGGATTAGAGCTTGGTTCGCAGCGTCAAGCCTCAACCTTTACTCTGTCAGCGCCTTGCGCCTCTATCGCGGGGATTTAGGTTGCGGCGGGCAATCCGATAGCGGTTTCGACGCGATCGCGAGTCAAGCGGACTTGGCGGTTGATCTCGCCCCGCAGATTGAGCGCGGCTTCGCGAACTCTCAGGTGCGCGGCTTCGTCAAACGCAATCTCGCCGCTGGCGTCTTTGGCGGAGTACATTATTTGGCGCGAGGCGTTTATCGTAAAGCCGCCGCCGTTGGAATTGACGGCGCTGGCCACCGTCCGCTCAAGGTGGCCGCCCTGCGCCCCCACGCCGGGTATGAGGAATGTCATCTCCGGGCATATATCCCTTACGCGCCGAATGTCTTCGGGATAGGTTGCGCCCACCACCAAGCCGACGTTGTTGTTTTCGTTCCAAGCGAACTCGGCAAGTTCGGCAACCTTTTCGTAGAGAAATTTGCCCGAATCCAGCCTTAGGTCTTGCAGATCGCCGCTGTTGGGGTTGGATGTTCGGCATAGGATAAAGACGCCGCGCTCTCTGCGTTTCAAGAACGGCTCCAAGGCGTCTTCCCCCATATAGGGATTGGCGGTTACCGCATCGACGTCATACACATCAAACAGCGTTCTAGCGTATGACTCGCCGCATAGCGCAATGTCCCCCCTTTTGGCGTCCCCGATAATTGGAACATCGGGGCATTCCCGCCTTATGTAGTCCAAGGTTTTGAGCAGGGTTTTGTGCGCGTCATTGCCCAGCGATTCGTAGATGGCGAGATTGGGCTTATAGGCGCAAGCCAAATCCACAGTCGCGTCCACCAGCATTTTGTTGAGACGGACGACTTGATCGGGGGAAATCAGGCTTAGGTCAGGATCCAGCCCCACGCACAGGAAACTATCGTTTAGTCTGCGCGCATCCTCTAACTTTGCGTCAAAGTTAGTTCGAGTTGCCACTGCCATTTTGTTAAACCTTACTCAGACTATTGGTTTGTTACGCCTAATTTTCTGATGAAAGCGTAATTTATCATAGGCGTTTGCAGGTTTATTTTCAAATAAACCTGATTGGAACCTAGCGGGAACCTAGACTGACTTAGGTCAACAGAACGGCAACCGAACCCGCCGCCGGTACGCTGATTGACTTATCGGATAAATCGTTCACTGCTGCCGCTATATGCCCTTGAACCAATCGGCGAACTGCGTCGCCAAGGTTTCGTCGCCGGCAAGCGCGATGCGGCCGCGGCGCACGGATCGGCGCAGCGGCAGGCGTCCCATGCAGAACAAGATGTAGGTATCGGTATCGCAAGTGAAAGTGACGTCCGCGGTCGAATCGTCGGCGGGCGCAAGCCTGAAGTTGTCGCCGGCAACACGCACGTCGTAGCCGCCGTCTGCGTCGGTGAGGTCGAAGCGGTAGCGTATGGGCGCAGCGAGCGCGGCGCGCTTTTGGAAGCCGGTGCGAAGCCAGCGCCACACGAACTCCAGCATGAACGGCTTTGCGCGCGCGCTCAAGCCGGCGGCGCGGTCCAGGGGATAGCGGATGTCCCACGAATGAACCGCCAGCTCGGACGCCCGAATGTCTATCAGCCTATCTACGCTGATGATGAAGTAGGGATGCCAGGTTGGCAGCGAATACGCCGATTCGTCCAGCGATAGCAGCAGCGTGTTGAAGCGCTTGCAGCTTGCGTTGAAATCGTAAAACAGGTCTTCGTGAATGGCGTTGCGGGTGTCCACCAGGCGCGCCAGGCCCTCTTCGGGCGTGGCGGCGCGGCTGAAGCCCATCGGCGGCGCGGTTACGCCCTTGACGGCGTTTGTGATGCTCAAGCCGAACACATTCGCGCCCAAAATCAGATGCGTAATCACATCCGCGATCTTCCAACCCTCGCAGGCGCTGGCATAGACATCGGGTTCGCGCCATATGTTGTCGGGCAGCGTATGCAGATACGCCGCAAGTTCGTTTGACAGATCGCGCACAAGTTGAATGCGCTCCCTAACCTGCGCTGCGTTGCTCATAGTTTCGCCCTTATCTGCGCCGCTATTTGGCGCTCGCGCGCGACGGCGATTCTAAGCGTTGTATCGCTCATAGCCCTTTGCCGGCGAGATACGACGCGAGGTCGGCGGTTCGGCAACTGTAGCCCCATTCGTTGTCGTACCAGCCCACCACCTTCACCATATTTTCGCCGATGGTCATTGTGGAAAGCGAGTCGAGTATGCAGCTTCGCGAGTTTTTGATTATGTCGCTGCTGACTAGCGGATCTTCGCTGTACTCTATCACGCCCGACATCGCGCCGAGCGATGCTTCGAGATACGCTTCGTTCACATCGGCGGCGGATGCGCCTTTCTTCAGCGTCGCCACGAAATCGGTAACGGAGCCGGTGGGCGTGGGGACGCGCAGCGCCATGCCGTTGAGTTTGCCGTTCAGTTCGGGCAGCACCAAGCCCACCGCCTTGGCTGCGCCGGTTGATGTGGGGATGATGTTGACGGCGGCGGAGCGCGCGCGCCGCAAATCCGAATGCCCCTGATCCAGAATGCTCTGGTCATTAGTGTATGCGTGGACGGTGGTCATAAGCCCCTGCTCTACGCCGAATTTGTCGTTCAGCACCTTCGCCATAGGCGCGATGCAGTTCGTTGTGCAAGAGGCGTTGGAGACGATGTGATGTTTCTGCGGGTCGTAGCGTCTTTCGTTCACGCCCAGCACTATGGTTATGTCTTCGTTGGTGGCGGGCGCCGATATGATGACCTTCTTTGCGCCGTTCTTGATGTGCTTGCCCGCTTGCGCCGCGTCGGTGAATATGCCGGAGCATTCCAGCACGATGTCCACGCCCAAATCGCCCCAGCGCAGATCGTCGAGGTTGCGCTCCGTCAGCGCCCTGATGGGACGCTCGTTAATCACAATCAATTGGTCTGTCACTTCCACGCCGCCCGGAAAGACGCCGTATGTGGAGTCGTACTTGAACAGGTGGGCATTCGTTTTCGTATCGACCGGATCGTTTATCGCCGCCACCTCAAGTATATTGGCGTGGCGCTCCATAGTGGCGCGCAACACCTGCCTGCCGATGCGCCCGAATCCGTTAATTCCTATGCGAGTTGCCATAGCGTTGCGAATTCCTTTCCTGCTGTCTATTGCCATCTATGCCCTTCGGCTTGCGCCGCGATGAGCGGGATGCCGCGAATTAGGTTGCCGCTTACACTTGGCTTCAATTATATCGCTTAATGCGCCGCCATCACAAACGGGCGACGGTATGCGCTACGCTGCGCGCTTACCTGACGGGCGTGGGCGCGCCCTTGTACTGCCGTCCGCGATTGGCGATGCCGCGCTCGCTAACGAAAGCCATCACGGGAACGCCGTAGCCGCAGCTTGTGGCGGTCTTTTCGATACGCACATCAATCACCTGGCGCATCGGCAGGCGCATCTCGTCCGCCGGGCTTTCAAGCAGCAAGTCCGCTATGGGTGAATCGGCTATCGGGGTGGAGCGCGCATAGCCGTACAAGCGCACTATGGCGGCGTTGTCCGGCTCGAACGAACACACCATCAGCGTCGCCGGGCTGCCGACGTGTGAGTGGCGCGCGGTTTCGTTGCCGCTGCCGGTATAGTCCAGGTATGCGACACGGTTCGGGCTGATGATATGCAGCGGCGTGCCGCCTTTGGGGGACAGGTTCACGGCGTCCGCATCCGCCGAGGCAGGGTCCGCCGTGGCTATGAAGAACACGGGGGCGCTGCGAATTAGCGCCGCCTGCTCGTCGGTTATGCAAGAGTACGAAGTAGCCATATCTATACGCCTTTCGCCGTCTTTCGCTTGATCGCTTGATTGCGCCTATGCGCGGTTGCTGAGCAGGCGCTCATAGGCGCTGGGTCCGGCGAAGCGCGCGCTGCCGCCGAGTTCCTCTTCGATGCGCAGCAGGCGGTTGTACTTGGCTGTGCGCTCGCCGCGCGCCGGAGCGCCCGCCTTTATCTGCCCGGCGCTTGTGCCGACCGCCAAGTCCGCAATCGTGGTGTCTTCGGTTTCGCCGGAGCGGTGGCTTATCACCACGCCCCAGCCGGCGTTCTGCGTCATCCTGATTGCGTTCAGCGTTTCGGTAACCGTGCCAATCTGATTGAGCTTGATAAGCACGGCGTTGGCGGCATTCGTGTCTATGCCCTCGCGGATGCGCTGCGTGTTGGTGGTATAGAGGTCGTCCCCGACTATCTGCACGCTGTCCCCGATGCTCGCCGTCATAGCGCTCCAGCTCTGCCAATCGTCCTCCGCTATGCCGTCCTCTATGCTGATAATCGGGTAGTCCTGAATCCAGTTCTTGTAGATGTCGATGAGCATATCGGCGGAGTAGTTGATCTCTTCGCGGCGCAGGTTGTAGCGGCGGGGATTGTTTCGCAGGCGCAGTTCGGTCGCCGCCACGTCGAGCGCGATGAAGCACTCCACGCCGGGACGATAGCCGGCGCGCTCGATCGCTTCCATCACCAGGTCGAGCGCTTGGCGGTTGGTCTGCAGCGGCGGCGCAAACCCGCCTTCGTCGCCCACGGCGGTGCCGAGCGCGCGGTCGCGCAATGCGTCGGACAGCGCTTGATATATCTCTGCGCCCGCCTGCAGCGCCCGCTTGAATGTGTCAAACCCAAGCGGGACTACCATAAACTCTTGGAAATCGGTGGAGTTTTCGGCGTGCCTACCGCCGTTGATGATGTTGAGCATAGGCACGGGCAGCGTGAATTCGGCGCTGCCGCCGATATGCTCATACAGCGGCTTGCCCTTGCTTTGGGCGGCGGCGCGCGCCACCGCCATGGACACGCCCAGAACGGCGTTTGCGCCCAGCTTGGTTTTCAGCGCCGTGCCGTCCAGATCGATTAGCAGATTGTCCAGCGCCTCTTGATCCAGCGCCGAATGCCCCAGCGCGGCGGGCTTGATATTGTTGTGGATATTGGCGATGGCATCGCTCACGCCGCGCCCCCGAAAGCGCGCCGCATCGCCGTCGCGCAGCTCCAGCGCCTCGAACGTGCCGGTGCTTGCGCCGGACGGCACCAGCACCCGCCCAAGCGTCCCGTCGGACAGCGCCACGTCCACCTCGACCGTGGGATTGCCCCGAGAATCAAGAACCTCTCTCGCCCTCACATCGGAAATAGTCGTCATCTCAACCTCTGTTTGTCCGTTTGCGGTCAGCGAACCTTATTATAATACACAGGCATATCGTTGACGCATCCAATAGCCGCGCTCAACGCCAATTCGCAGTTCGCGCGCAATTCCCATCTGAGTTTTGAGCAATGATAGCAGCATCGTCTTGCGTATCATACTAATCAACGGCTGATAAGTTAGCGCCGCCCTATGAGCCGAAATGCGGCTTGCTACTATTGAAAATGCGTCAACCGAATTGGCATAATATAGGGGTTGGCGCGCGTCCGATGGAGACGCCGCCGATACGCAAGCAAAACATATACTCAAAAGGAGAATGAGATGTCAAACAGACGCATACTTGCGGTTGGGCTTGTGATGCTGACGGGCTTAGCGGCGCTGTTCGCCGCCGCCTGCAGCCAGCCTGCGCCGGCGGGTCCGTCCGCGGATGAGATTCGCGCAATCGTGCAGCAGGAAGTGCAGAACGCGCCGCAGCCCGCGCCGGCTCCCGCGCCCGCCCCGGCGCCTGCCGGCCCGTCCGCCGACGAAATCGCGGCTATGGTGCAGCAAGCGGTAGCGGCGTCCGCGCCCGATGTGCCGTCGACTGCCGATATTCAGGGCATCGTTATGGCGGCGGTGGAATCCGCAGTGGACGCAACCTCAGAGCCGGCTATGACAACCGCCGACGTGGAATCTATCGTGCAAAAGGCGGTTATGGAAGCCGCCGATTCGCAGGCGGAGCCGCTCAGCGCCGCCGAAGTCGAGGCGATAGTAGCCGCCGCGATAGACGCCATTCCCACGCCCGAACCGGCTATGATGATGATGGAAGGGCCTACGGGCGATCCGGTAAAGATAGGCACGCTGTTGGACTACACCGGCGCGCTTGCCACCTACGGCCCGCCCATACGCAACGGCGCGGACCTCGCCGCCGAGCTGCTCAACGATGCGGGCGGCGTGCTGGGCAGGCCGGTTGAAGCGGCGCACAAGGACAGCGGCACCAGCGCTCAGATAGCCACGGACGGCGCGCGCGCGCTGGTCAACACCGAAGGCGTGCAGGCTATCGTGGGATCGCTCGCCAGCGGCATCACCATCGCGGTGGCGAACTCTGTAACCATTCCCAACGAAATCGTGATGGTGTCCCCCGCAAGCACATCGCCCGCAATCAGCGTGCTGGAAGACGGCGACTATCTGTTCCGCACAGCGCCATCGGACGCCGCTCAGGGCGTAGTGCTGGCAAGGCTGGCGCGCGAACTTGGCTACGATAGCGCCGCCACGCTGTACATCAACAACCAGTACGGCGAAGGGCTTTCCAGGGTGTTCTCCGAAAGCTTCGAGGCGGCAGGCGGCACGGTTACCGCGCAGGTTCCCCACGAAGAGGGGCAGTCCACCTACCTATCCGAACTCGGCAACGCCACCGAAGACAGCCCCGACGTCCTCATATCCATGAGCTACCCCGTCAGCGCAGAGGTGTATCTGCGCGAAGCGATCGAGGGCGGCATCATAGACACCTTCATGTTCGTGGACGGCACGAAGAGCCAAGAGATGTTTGACAACCTCGATCAGGCGGGACTGGAAGGCTCATACGGCACTGCGCCGGGCGCCGAAGAGAGCGACGCCAAGGCGCTGTTCAACTTCCTGTACGAAGAGCGCTACGGGCAGCTTCCCTCCAATCCGTTCATCGGAGAGGGCTTCGACGCATTCGCCATAATCGCGCTCGCCATAGAGAAGGCGGGCGAATACGACTCCACCGCAATCCGCGACGCAATGCGCGAAGTGGCGGCGCCGCCGGGCATCAAGGTTGGGCCTGAGGACTTCGATCACGCCATCGAACTAATCCAAAGCGGCAGGGACATCAACTATGAAGGCGTATCCGGCTCGCACGACTTCGACGCCAAGGGCGACGTGGTCAACACCATCGAGATATGGATGATCGACGAAGGTCAGATAACATCCACCGGCCGCTTCGAACTTCCCTAATCGAATACGCTACCCAATAATCCCGAACAATCCGCCGCCGAACCTTGGCTATGCGCCAAAGGGACGGCGGCGTTCTTATTCGCGTATCTGCGCCTTTCCCGTCGAATTCGCGCTTTCGCTATTGAAAATAGGCGCGCGCTATTGGCACAATATAGGGTAGCGATACGATAAGATTATATGTAGCGCATCATCACGAAAGCACAGCCTAATTACGCCCAAGCGCAAACCGCGTCATTCGCTATTTAATATCTGTCCAAACAAGGAGGATGGAATGTCCGTCAATCGCATATCCCTGGCAAGGCTGATAATGCTAGTCGGCGCGGTGGCGCTGTTCGCCGCCGCATGCAGCCAACCCGCCCCGGCGCCTGCGCCTGCTCCCGCCGGCCCGTCCGCCGACGAAATCCGCGCCATCGTGCAGGAAGCCGTCGAGCGCGCGCCCGCCCCGGCTGCCGTGCCCGCCGGCCCGTCGGCCGACGAAATCGCGGCTATGGTGCAGCAAGCGGTAGCGGCGTCCGCGCCCGATGTGCCGTCGACGGCCGATATTCAGGGCATCGTTATGGCGGCGGTGGAATCCGCCGTTGACGCAAGCGCAGAGCCGGCTATGACTACCGCCGATGTGGAATCTATCGTCCAAAAGGCGGTTATGGAAGCCGCCGATTCGCAGGCGGAGCCGCTCAGCGCCGCCGAAGTCGAGGCGATAGTAGCCGCCGCGATAGACGCCATTCCCACGCCCGAACCGGCTATGATGATGATGGAAGGCCCAAGCGGCGAGCCGATAAAGATAGGCACGGTTATGGACTACACCGGCGATCTGGGCCCATACGGGCGCGATATGCAGCGCGGCATTGACCTTGCCGTCAAGCTCATCAACGAAGGCGGCGGCGTGCTTGGCAGGCCGGTTGAGGCGGTGCATAAGGATGGCGGATCCAGCGCGCAGGTGTCCACAGACGCCGCAAACGCGCTTGTCAAGACCGACGGCGTTCAGGCTATCGTAGGCGGCATCGGCAGCGGCTTTACGCTGGCAATCGCCAACGCCGTTACCATTCCGTCGGGCATACTCCAAATATCGCCGTCCGCCACATCGCCCGCGCTCACCGTGCTTGACGATAATGACCTGTTGTTCCGCGCCGCCGTATCGGACGCATCGCAGGGCGTCGTGCTGGCGCGGCTGGCGCGCGAACTTGGCTATGACAGCGCCGCCGCCATCTATGTCAACAACGCCTACGGCGAAGGGCTCGCCAATGTGTTTGACCGCAGTTTCACCGAACTCGGCGGCACGGTAACCGCGCTTGTGCCGCAGGAACCCAATCAGCCCACCTACTTGTCTGAGCTGGAAAACGCCACAAAAGACAACCCCGATGTGCTTATCACCATGAGTTACCCCGTCAGCGCGGGCGTGTATCTGCGCGAAGCCATTGAGGGGGACTACATCGACACATTCCTGTTCGTTGACGCCACCAAGAACCAGGATCTGTTCGACGGCATCGGCGCCGACAACTTTGAGGGGATGATGGGGACGGCGCCCGGCACGCCCTTCACCGACGACACGCGCATATTCCAAATCGAGTACGAAAAGGCATACGGCTTCTACACCGCGCAGCCTTTCGTGGGCGAATCGTTTGACGCCTTCACCATCGTGGCGCTGGCGATCGAGAAGGCGGGCGTCTATGAGAGCGAAGCCGTGCGCGACGCGATGCGCGAAGTAGCCAACCCGCCCGGCATCAAGGTCGGCCCCGGCGATTTCGCCAAGGCGATCGAGCTCATTGGGCGCGGCGAAGACATCGACTACGAAGGCGTAGGCGGTTCGCAAAACTTCGACGAAAACGGCGATGTGCTGAACTCCATAGAGATATGGACAATCAAGGACGGCGAAATAGCCTCTACCGGCCGCTACGAAACGCCCTAGCGCATTAAACGCTAATAGCCGTATTCGTTAGCCAACCCAACACACCCGAACTATGCACCGCCGCCCTATTGGCTTGCCACTGGCGGCGGCGGCGCTCTCATTCGCGCTCCGTCGCAGTGCCCGAAAGCGGCGTTCATTTCTTGCGCGCCTATCGCATTCTTACACTTCAGAATGCCCGCCGCGCCCGCCTTGCGAATAGCCGATAGCCGCCCGCGCCTTGACTGCTAATCCGTCTGCATATACCCTAACCCGCATAGCCTATACGCCCGATTTCGATCGATTTGACGGACGCTATTAGCAATTTCCAACTATGTATGAGAGAGGCGACGCAATGACACTAACCGCCCTGCCCGAAACTCCGTCTGAGCTGCGCGCGCTGATGCGGCGCGGCGATATTGTACAGCCCACAAGCGGCATGGCGCCCGGCTATGTGCAGGCGAACCTCGCCATACTGCCGCGCGATCTCGCCTTCGACTTCTTGTTGTTCTGTCAGCGCAATCCCAAGCCCTGCCCGCTGCTGGAAGTGGTGGAAGCGGGCGATGCCGAGCCGCGCGAGTTCGCGCCGGGCGCGGATCTGTCGACCGATCTGCCGCTGTACCGCGTCTATGAGCGCGGCGAGCTTGCCGCCGAAGTTGCGGACTTGTCCGAATTCTGGCGCGACGACCTCGTATCGTTTCTGCTGGGCTGCAGCTTCTCATTCGAGACGGCGCTAATGCGCGCGGGCATACAAATGCGCCATATAGAGAACGATACGAATGTGCCGATGTTCATCACGAACATTCCCGCGGCGTCGGCGGGCGCGTTCTCCGGCCCGATGGTGGTGTCAATGCGTCCCATCCCGCAGGAACGGGTTGTGCGCGCCGTGCAGGTAACATCGCGCTTTCCCGCGGTTCACGGCTCGCCCGTACACATCGGCGATCCCGACGCCATCGGCATAGACGACGTCCACGCCCCGGACTTCGGCGATCCGGTGGAGTTTCGCGATGGCGAGGTGCCGGTGTTCTGGGCGTGCGGCGTAACGCCCCAAGCGGTGGCAATGAGCGTCAAGCCGCCGCTGATGATAACGCACTCGCCGGGTCATATGTTCATCACCGATAAGCGGGATGAAGATTTGGCGGTGTTTTAGGCGCTATGCTCGGCCGGGATTGCAATTAACGCAAAGACGCGTAGTAGCGATCTGCAGGCCAGGGGCAACGCCAACCGCCGTTGCCCCTAGTTATGTTAATGAATCACGAATTCGATCGAGCGCGGTTGCTCGCGATGTCCGTCACGGCGTTTGAGACGCCCCTTATGATGATCGCACAATTACCCACCCAAATAATTGCAATAATCGCAATTGCAGACAGCATGATTATTAGCCACCAAACGACAACGATTAGCCCCTCACCAAGAGGAAGGACATCTCTTACCAAGAAGAGGCCGCCGCCGATAACCGCGATAACCATGGCAACGCCAACGCCCGCCAATATGTACACCGCCACTATTTGAAAAAACAGGCCGGTGAACCACTTCAAACCTTCACCAAACCGGTCGGTGGTTTTGATCCTGAAAGAGATTCTGATGTCGCCTGTCACATGGTCTGCGACGCTAGAGGAAATTTGCCAAATTACATTTGCTAGAGGTCCTGCCACCGTCGCAATGATTCCAAGTATAAACAACGGCCCCCCTACCAGGATTCCTAGAAATCCTATGATGGCCGAATCTTGAAATGCGCCAAAGCCGACGCCACCAACTACAATGCCGCCGCCAATCACTACGAGTCCCCCTCCCGCAACGTACACTGAAATCAGGGATAGAAACAAGACAAATGCGCGGCGCATCGCTTCACGGCGGGATATGCGCGAGACCGTATCAGACTCAGGCATATGATCCACGACTGAATTCGTAATGGACCTTATGACAACCGCAAAAATCCCCACTATCGGTATAAGAAGCCCTGCGATGATGAGCAATGCTCCAAGCCATGGATCGAATTCTGCGATTGCAACAATCCCGATGATGATGAACGCCACAGCTAGCATGAGGTAAATGCCAAGCATCTCGACTACCATACCGATAGCGCGGCCCACAGATCCTTGCCATGCCAGACGTCGGCGTACTGCCGGATTTAAGGTGGCTACAACGGCGTCTGTGAGCGTTTTAATGAAAACCATCATTAAATTCAGCATCAACAGCAACATCCCCCACAGATAGACGAGTCCGGCGACCATATGTATAACCGATCCGGCCACATCGCCCGACGTCCATGCTTCGTATGCTTGGAGTATAGTAATGAGGGGCCCCACTCTGTCGATGAGTGGGATATCCGAGGATGATTCGGATATCGATGAGTATCCGAATATCGAGGGAATGAAGTTACCGACTGCCATAACAATCGCTGCCAGTACGAAGATTGCTATGGCTGACATAACTGCTCTGAATGCGCGGCTTATAGCTTCGCCCCAAGACATACTCTCGCCTTTCTGCTAGACCTGTGAATAGCGCAGGCCAAAAGAATTTTGCATTAGTTTAGTCTATATTACCCCCCCCCCCCCGCGCGTCAACCCCTATTTTCTCTGTTTTCAGAAGAAATTATCGCAATCGCTCGTTGTGATATAATGCCGTTTGAGCGAAAGGATTGGTGTGATATGCCTCTAAACAGGTGGACAACGTCAGCGCGCTACCGGCGATATACAAGCGCGCAAGCCCGACGCCGGCAGCGGCGCAGCCACAAAATCGTTCTGTTCGCAAAGCGCGCAGCCAAACTGATATGGGCTTCCGCGCGTTTCGCGTTCAAGGCGCTGATGATGGTACTGCTTCCCAGTCCTGTAGAGCGTAAGACAGACAAAATATATCACGACACCACCCGTTGGACGCCGCGCAATGCCGGTATGAAATAGCCTTGCCGCCCCGCCGCTGTTTGCGCGATAGGCAACTCTTTTGATATTGCGACTATCCAAATCCGCTATGATAACTAAGGGGGCAATGCTATGCGCCAACGCAACCGCCCAACAACTCCGGCGCGCTATAGGTCGGCCGGCAGTACGCGCAACTTGCCGCTGAAGTACGCCAAGCGCAAGGACGGACCTTACAAAGCGGCGGTGAAAGCGCCCAAATCGCCTGAGCCTACACGCCTGCGAAACGCTGTGTCTGCGTTGTGGCGTTTCACGCGCAAAGCCTTTCAATCGATAACGCGGCTGGTCATCAGCTCCCCACTCGACAAGAAAATACAAAACAGAATTCATCAGGGCAACCGCTGGTCCGATGAGTTCTAGCCGCCGCAAGCCCCCCCGCTTGCGCGCTTGTGTTATCCTGTTCCCCGATACAAACACAAACGCCTATCTACTTCACGCGAGGGGCTGCTATGACCATCGAAGACATCATTCTTGACAGAGACCGGCGCGGCATATCGCAGCTGCGGCAGTATCTGCCCGCCGACTTCTGCGACCGCGCGGCGCGGCTGATTTTGGACAACCCCGGTGTGGCGCTAATCGCAACCGGCTTCTACATCCTGGACGCCGGCTTGGTTGAAACGGACGGCCCGCCCGGCGCAATCGCCATCGGCGGCGCGCTGGAAAAGCTCGGCTACGATGTGGTCTATGTAACCGATGCGCACGGCTTGGCGGTGATGGAAGGCACAAAGAGCGCTACGTCGCGCGTGGTGGAATTCCCTATCGCAGACGACGCCGAGAGCGAACAATTCGCCAAGCGCCTCATCGCGGATCTGAACCCGTCCGTTGTCATCGCCATCGAGCGCTGCGGCTTCACCGATGAGCGCAAGTTCCGCAATATGCGCGGCAGGGACATCACGCCGTACAACGCCCGCATTGACTACCTGTTCTCCAACCACCCGCGCAGCGTGGGCATCGGCGACGGCGGCAACGAAATCGGCATGGGCAACCTAGCGCAAGAGGTAACCGGCGTGGAATCGCTGGTCAAAATCCCCTGCGTAACCCAAGTGTCCGAACTCATACTCGCCAGCGTGTCCAACTGGGGCGGCTACGGACTGGCGGCGTCGCTGTCCAAGCTCAGCGGCAAGAACCTGCTGCCGTCCGTGGATGAGGATATGGCGGTCATCCGCAAGACGGTCGACATCGGCGCGGTGGACGGAATGAGCGCCAAGCAGGAATATAAGGCGGACGGCTTTACGCTCGAAGAGAACGCCCAGACCATCCGCCAACTGCAAGCGCTGCTCGCCGCCGAAGGCATATCTGCGTAACGCATACATAGCGCTCGATATCGCCCGCAATCCCGCGCGTCTCCGCCGCATTCCTGTTCGCTCCGCTTGACGGCGAAGTGCCGACGGCATTGCCCCAGTTAGCCTGTGTTTCCCGCAATGTGCTAAAATGCGCGCAGCAAAATACACAGGGAGGGCGCGCGCTTGAAAATAGAGGGCGATTTCGTATTCGACGCCACACGCCAAAAGGTGTGGGATATGCTGCAGTCCCCGGAAACGCTCGCCGACTGCATCCCCGGTTGCCAGGAATTCGAGCCGACGGGCGATGACGCCTACAAGGTCGTGATGCGTGTGGGCGTGGCGGCGGTGCGCGGCAACTACAGCGGCAGCGTTTCCATCGCGGACAAGCGCCATCTGCAATCGTACAGGATGATTGTGCAGGGCAGAGGCTCCGGCGGCAGCGTGCGCGGCG
This sequence comes from Dehalococcoidia bacterium, assembly GCA_965204605.1. Taxonomy (GTDB): domain Bacteria; phylum Chloroflexota; class Dehalococcoidia; order Lucifugimonadales; family JADFKI01; genus Bin90. The sequence goes on along the minus strand of OZ241999.1, from coordinate 1,065,921 downwards.
AAGGCATGCTCACATTCGCGGACGGCGACGGCGGCGCAACCCGCGTCAGCGTATCCGGCGACGCCCAGGTAACCGGCGTAGTGGCGCGCGTGGGACAGCGCCTTATGGGCAACGCCTCCCGAATGCTGATGAACCAGTTCTTCAACTGCCTCAAATCCAAAGTGGAAGCGCCGCAGCCCTAAACCACGCCAAATCCCCTCGCCAATCGCAGTACGGCGGCGCTCATATCCGCCAACCGATAACCTACCATTCGCAGCGGAGGCGATATGCCATACGATTACATAGACACGCAGGAAGTAGGCGGCGCGCTGGTCATCACGATGGACGACGCGCCCACCCGCAACGCCATAGGCGACGAGATGGCGGCGGAAATCAACGCCGAAATTGAGCGGCTGGAGGCGTCCCCCAACCTGCGCGCGCTGGTGCTGACCGGGCGCGATCCGTCCTTCTGCTCCGGCGCGAATGTGAAGCGCATGAACGAGGCAAACGAAACCCGCCAAGCGGCGCCCATTCCCGCCGACCTAACGCCGTGGGAGTATCTCGATCAGCAGTGGCAATCGGAAGCGCCGGGCGCAAGCTACATGGACGGCGTGCGCTTTCTGCCGCTCACGCTGCACAATTTGCAGAAGCCCACAATCGCCGCCGTCAATGGCTACGCTATGGGCTTGGGTATGGGAATCGCGCTGTCCTGCGATATTCGCATCGCATCGGATAAGGCGCGCTTCTCCGAAACCTTCATTCGGCGCGGGCTTATTCCGGCCGACGGATCGTGTTGGCAGCTTCCGCGAATGATTGGGCTAAGTAGCACCTTCATCCTTCAGTACACCGGCGACGCCGTGGACGCTCAGGAAGCCTATCGGCTGGGGATGGTCAGCAAGATTGCGCCGCACGCCGAGCTTATGGACGCCACGCTGGAGTTGGCAACGCGCATCGCGCAGGGGCCGACCTACTCAATGGCGATGATAAAGCGGCTTGTCCACAAATCGCTGCGTACCGATCTTGCCGAAAGCCTGCGGCTCGCCGGTCCGGCGCAGAACATAGCGCGCCGCACCGCCGACCACCAAGAGGGCGTGCGCGCCTTCGTGGAAAAGCGCCAACCCCGCTATGTGGGCAGATAGATAGGCTTAACGCAAAGGCGCAGAGACGCAAAGATACAACCGAAATGCGGATTGATATGAACAACGATACCCCCGTTCCGCTTGCCACCTATCCCAACGAAATCGAGGCGCACTTGGCGGCGCAGCTTCTGGAAGAGAACGGCGTTGCGGCGTTTGTTCAGCCGTTGGGGTTCGGCTACGGCGGCGTGGGCGCAACGCAGTTCATACACCACCGCGTAGTTGTGCCGCAGCATAGCCTTCAGCGCGCCCAAGAGATTATCGGAGCGCCGCCGCACGAGGACGATTAGCCCGCCGGCGTGTCCAGGGTATCTAGGAACCAGCGCGCGGTTGCCTCGAATGCGGCGGGCGACTCCTGATAGAACCAGTGGCCGCCGCCCTCAAGCTCTGCGAGCCGCGTATGCGGGTTGGTCTGCTGCAGCGTCTCGCGCATGCGGACGGCTACTTCGTGCGTCAGCAAATTGCTTTGGCGGCCGCGCACAATCAGCGTGGGGACGGCGATGCGCCGCCATTGCGCCCACAAATCCGGCCGCTCATACGCCGCAAGCAACCGGCGGTCGCGCTTCCACGCGCGGCGTCCGTCCGCAAGCGCGTATGTCATATGCGCCGCCTGATGCCGCAGCATAGCGTCGGTGGACCGCGGCTGCCGCCGGCGCAATCGCTCCACCACGGCGTCGATGGACGCCCACTCGTCCGGCTCGGCATTGTAGCGCGCGAACATGCCGGCGGAATCGGCGTTCACGGCGTCGGGGTCGATGTCCACCACCAGCAGCGCGCGCGCAAGTTCGGGATGCGCCGCCGCGAATGTGAAGGCGTAGCGCCCGCCCGCCGAATGTCCCACTAGCGCAAAGTCCCTCAGCCGCAAATGCGCCGCGAGCGCCTCTACGTCTGCGATATAGTCGCGGAAGCCGTATGCGGCGTTGGGCGAATGGGCGCTGTCGCCGTGGCCGCGGCTGTCGAGCGCAATGACGCGAAAGCGGGAGCGCATCGCCGCCGCAAAGAAGTCCCAACTTCGGGCGCAGTCCTGCAAGCCGTGCAGCAACAGCATAGCGGGCGCGTCAGGCGCGGGCGCGCCCCAATCGAGGTAGTGCAGGCGCAAGCCGTTGGCGTGGAAGTAGTTTTGCGTGGGCATCGGAGTTGCGCATTATGCGACGGGCGCAGGCAGCTCGTGGCTTTCCCAATCTTCGCCGTATATGTGATCTAGCAGCGCCTCGATCTCTTCGTCCGACAGACTTGCGCCGCCCAAGTGGGCGATGAACTGAGTGGCGCGGTTGACGGTGTTCTTGCCCGACATAACGCGCCCGTTGGGGTTCATCAGAACGCCGTGCCACATTTCGTTGCCGACATCCCAGTCTATAGCGTTTAGGCGCGCGTAGAGTTCTTCCATAGGAACGCCTTCGCATCTTTCGCGCATAAGCATAAATGCGCGCACCAGGGACAGTTGGCCGATGGGCTTGCCCAACAGCGTCTCATCGCGAATTTTGAATCTGGCGTCATTGCCGTCTTCGGATATGTCTTCAAGCGCTTTGCGCCATAGGTCTATGCCAGACAGCAGCATTTCCCATATGGGTTCGACGTCTTCCTTGGCTAATTCGCGCTGCTCTTCTTCCATTGAGCTTAGGGGGCCTTTTCCCGCATAGCCCAAGCCTTCCACGATAGCGATTGTGGCGTCGTAGAATGTGGATAGCGTGGTGAACTCAGGCACTTTCTTGTTGAGTGTGTTGGCGCCTATCCTGACCATACTGGATGAAATGACGCCGTTTTTTTCGCTTATCAGCGACCTTGTCATAACTGCCATAGCGTCATCGTCGTCGGTGATGAGGTTGTCCGCCCTGACGGTGGGTTTGGCGTAGCGGTTTATCTTGTTGAATATGCGTCTAGCGCGGGTGGGTTCGAAGCGCACAAGTATGACGCTAACCTGATCGTTTGACAGATCAGGGTTGCTCTTCATTCCCTCGATTGTGCGATTGTTGTCGTCGGCCCCGTCTATCGCGAATTTGAACGCTTTGGCGCGGTGCTGTCCGTCCAAGGGAACCAGGGTTTCGCCGCCCTGCAGGGTTAGGAAGCCCATATCCTCGGATGCAGTTTGATAGAGAGCCGGCACGTTTGAGCGCCCGCCGAAGTTGCTCAACGGCTCAAACACCATCTTCTCATGGTCCATCACCGCGAGTACCAAAGAGCCGGAGAAGCGGTATTCGTCCATCGCAAAGTATGGGGCTATAGACTTGCGGACATTGGCGAGGTTGATGTCCTTATGGTATCGCTCCTCTATAGAGGGGTCTTCCCAATCCGAAATTTCTTTTGGGAAGCAGGCAAACTTGAGAAATTCGCCCACGCGCATACTAGAGAGAAAATACTCGGTTTCGCCAAACTTGCCGCGCAATGCGGGAACCATCGTTACCATTGCTGATTTCCCCTTTCGCTCTGCGCTAATTGTACACAACGCAGATGAGAATGGGTTTGATTTCGCTCACTTATATTATAGACTTGGGGCGAATGCCGCATATATCGCGCAACAAGGATGGGCGTTGAACAGAATGAACGCTGAAAATATCTTGGAGCGATTTAGCCGGTTCAGGGTTTGGACCAATCGCGGCTGGCGCTCGCCGTACAAGCCTTTGCTGGTGATATGGGCGATTGGGCGTTGCCTCAATGGCGAACCGCGTTTGGCTTCCTTCGAACTTGTCGATCGCGAACTTGCCCGGCTGATACGTCGATTTGGGCCGCATCGGCGAAACATAAACACGCATCATCCATTTTGGCGATTGCAAAACGATGGTGTATGGGAAATTGACAGACCTCACCTTGTTAATGTTACGGCAAGCGGCGACGCATTCAGGACTGACCTGTTTCGCGAAAATATACACGGCGGGTTAATTGAAGAGCATTACAACGAACTCCAAGGCAATCCCAATCTAGCGCTGACTATCGTGGATGCGTTGCTTGCCTCACACTTTCCGTATTCGCTGCACGATGACATTCTGCGCGAATTAGGGTTGACTGAAGAGGAAAGGGAACAGTCCACCGATTTGGAAGCCTACAGATATACTCGCTATCGCCAGCGGGACAGCGGTTTTCGTGAAATGGCGTTAGCGGCTTACGGCAGCCAATGCGCCGTATGTGAGTTCGCAGTTCGCGTTAAGGACTCCCCCGTCGCCATTGAAGCCGCTCACATTCGTTGGCACGCCGCCAATGGGCCTACGGATGTACGAAACGGGCTTGTTCTCTGCTCCCTTCACCATAAACTTTTCGACTACGGCGCTTTTACGCTTCTGCCCGACTTGAAAGTGTTCGTATCCGGCGCAGCGGGCGGGCGTGGCTTTGAAGAGGCGCTAGGGAAGTATCACGGCGAAGCGTTGCGTGTTCTGCCTGACGCCGCTCAATCCCGTCCCGCGCTTCAGTTCATAAATTGGCATATTCGGCAGGTATTTCGGACGCCCTATGAAATTACGCGCTTGTAACCCGGCCGTTTCACCATATTAGCACTGCGTTCTTGATTGGCGGCATTGGCGGCGAGCATATCATCGGCAAAGCACAACTTCCAGAGCGGCGCATTTATGCCCCATACACCGCCGCCAAACACGGGTTAGCATTGCGTCGAGCAGTCTTGAGCGCCCCTACGCCCCCACTACCTCTTCGTCGATCAGCGCCTGCACTTGGGCGTCGGAGTAGTTCAGCAGGCCGGTCAGCAGATCGCGGGTGTGCTCGCCTACGGTGGGGGCGGAGCCTACCACCATCGGCGTGCGGCTGAACTTTATCATCTTGCCGGTTACCCACATGCTGCCGGCTACGGGGTCGGGGACTTCCATCATGATTTCGCGCTCGTGGAGCTGCGGTTCGTTTGCCGCCTGCTCGGTGGTGTTGACGGGCGCGCAGGGTATGCTGAATGCGGACAGCGCGTCGTTTGCCTCCGCGGTTGTGCGCCGCTTGAGCCATGCGCTGATGGCGTCTTCGAGCGCCGCGCCGTTTTGGGTTCGCAGCTCGCGGTTGGCGAAGCGCGGGTCTTCCAACCACTCCGGCTTTTCAAGCGCCTCGCAGATGCGCAGCCACATATTGTCGTTGCCCGCCGCTAGGATGATGTAGCCGTCGGCGGTTTCGTACATGCCGCCGAAGGGCGTGCCGCCGCCGCCAACCGCCGTATCGGGGCGCTCGGTCTCTACGCCGCCGCCGAGGTACGCCGATATGGGGATTTCGTTCACGGTGAAGCCGGTGTCCGCGAGGCAGACCTCAAGCGCCTGTCCTTCGCCCGATATTTCGCGCTCGCGCAGCGCCGCAAGCGCGCCGATGCAGGCGTGCAGCGCGGTTATGCGGTCTATGAGCGGGAAGTATGTCTTGATTGGCGGCAAATCGCCGTAGCCGGTCAGCGACATCAGTCCGCCCATCGCCTGCCCGATGGGATCGAAGCCCACCTTTTCGCGGTTGGGGCCGTACTGCCCGTAGGCGGACACGTTTATCATAATGATCTTGGGGTTCAGCTTCTTGAGCGTCTCATAGCCGAAGCCCATAATGTCGATTGTGCCGGGGCGGAAGTTTTGCAAGAGGATGTCGGACACCTTGACCAGGTCGCGCAGCACCTCTTTGCCTTTGTCTGTGCGCAGGTTGATGGCGAGGCTTTTCTTGCCGCTATTGTACTGCACCCAGTAGGCGGACTGCCCGCGCACGCGCGGCCCGTTGGCGCGGCTTTCGTCGCCGCGCACCGATTCCACCTTGATGACTTCAGCGCCCATTCGCGCGAACATCAGGGCGCAGCGCGGCCCCGCCTGATAGCGCCCTAGGTCTAGCACGCGGATGCCCTCAAGCGGCGAGTTCAGCTTCCCGTTGTTGTCAGCCATATCGAATACTTCCTTTTCATGCGGATTGTTCACGCGGGTTGATGTTATGCGTCTTTGCGCCCTTTGCGCGCGATGAAGTCGGCGAAGCCTTCCTCAACGGGCGTTGGGCTGAGCTTGCCCTTTTGCGCCTGCGCTTCGTTGTCGTACATCCGGCGCCAGCCTTCGCCCACATCGTCCATCATCAGCTCTTTGATGCCCTGCACCATGCGCGCGTCGTTGGCGGCGATGAGGCGCGCGATCTCCAGCGCCTTGGGCATGAGCTCGTCGGCGCTTACCAGGTGATTGAGCAAGCCGATTTGGAACGCTTCCTCAGCTTCCACCACGCGCGCGCTGAACAGAAGCTCTTTCGCCTTGGGCCAGCCCACTTGCATGGGCAGGCTCCAGGTGGAGTTGACGCGGCCGTATGATGCCGCGAGAAAGCGAAAGCGCGTGCGGGCGCAGCCGATGCGTATGTCGAAGCTGGACGCCATAACCGCGCCGCCGCCGTATGCCAGCCCGTTGAGCGCCCCGATGGTGGGCTTGGCGCACGCCGCGATGTGCCAAGCCTGCTCCGGGCGGTTCGGATCGGGCGGCTGCGGATTTTCGGCGTCCCGAAGCTGCTCGTGGATGTCCGCGCCCGCGGAGAACGCGCGCTCGCCCGTGCCGGTGAATATGACCGCCCGGACGTCGGCGTCCGCCTCCATATCGCTGACGGCGGCGTCCACCTCGCGATACAAGTTCTTGCTCAGCGCGTTCAGCACCTTGGGGCGGTTCAAGCGAATCACGCCCACGCCCTCATCCTTTGTAACAACGATGTCCTGATAGCTCACGATTGAAACTCCAAGCGCTATTGATGATGCGGTGATGTAGTGATGCGGTGATGCGGCGATACGGCGATACGAAAATCTTTCGGCGGCAGACACGCCGTTGCGCGACGACGCAATGCGCGTCGCGCGAACTGCGCCGCCGCCAAGTATAGTTCAGCGCAAAGGGATGCGTCAAAAAGGGGCGCTAGTCCCCGCGCTAGTCCAGCGTCAGCGCCACGGACACGCGCGTCTCGTCTCCCATCGCGCGGGTGGTGTGTCCCTGCCCGGTGGTGTCTTCGGCGAGCATCATATCGCCTGCGCCCAGCGTGTACACCGTGCCGTCGCCCAAGCCGATTTCCACCTGCCCGGACAGCGTGATGATGTACTGGCGGCGCGGCGCGGGATGCCAATCGATGAAATAGCCCGGCGGCTGCCTGCGAACCACAATGCCGGTGGCGTCCTGCGTATCGGGCGGTTCGTAGCCTTCGTCCATATGCGACTGCCCGTCGTCCCCTGTGTAGAGCCTGTAAAACATATGCGCCTCATACTTGGTTAGGGTTGCGCGTTGGATGGGGCGGTGTCCCCGCGTCGATGGATTGTCCTGCGATATTCGGATAGTCGACTCGTGAACTTTGGATGGGCGGGGGTTGTCCCTCGGATAGCGCAATTTTACGCTGATGGGGGAGTGGTGTCAAAAGTGGGGATGCGCTGTCAAGGCAAAGGGGGAGTTTGGGGCGGTACGGCTTGACACTGTTTGATATAGTAGTAATGTGGCGTTGTGTTGGCGGGGCGGGGTGGGGACGCATGAAGCCTATTTAGCAATCGATTATAGACCGCAAGGCTTATTGTCGATGAAAGGAATACATAATGACTGAATGGGGTAAATACATAAAGGTGACGAACCACTACATAGCACAGGGTAAAGATTACCTGGACATAAAAAGGGATTTCGGTATTGACCGCCCTGATGACTATGGTTACAAGGGATGTATGGCAACGGCTAATGCCGATATATTCGGTAAAGATTACTCTAGCCTGTCCATAACGATAGATGGTGTATCCTATAATGGCTTGGGTATGCACATATTTACCTGGTTATATGATAACAGGCATATCATCGGAGAGGCGCAACGAGCAGGATATGAACCCCTCACGCGCGACAAGATGATTTTGCATTCCGGGAAATGCTGGGATAACCGCTGGTGTGTGAACCCCAAGCACCTGCGTATAGGTACGCATAGAGAAAATATGGCGGATAAGTCTCGGATAAACCAGATAAAACGCCATTCGAGGTTGAACAATAACCTCGTAGGGTATATCCTTGTGGACTATAACCTAATGAAGGATAAGTCCTATCAAGAGTTGGCAAATAAATACGGGTTGTCCGTGAATGTAATCCATAGGATTATAACAGGGCGTATGTTGAAGCATACTCTACGCGGGTTGCGTAGGTTTCCAGATGCAGAGGAACCTACGGAGATGGATGCCAAGGTACCCCTACCCGTAAAGCCATCAGAACTGCTCAACTTGGTTGTAAAAAGTGGGGCTGCACTAGATAGGAAGTTATATCCTCACCAAGGTACAGGCGCAGATATTCTTTGCCTGCCCTGTATGGTAATAACCGCAAGAACCCTGGATGCTTCCGAGTACATAAATCAGTTGATTGCGCTAAAATACTTTCACGCTGGACATTGGACAACTGGTCTTCTATGTATGGGCATACACGACTACGATCTACTACCAGCGCAACGCAGTATGGTTAGAGAACTGGATAGAAGAGGCGCATACCGTTATGGTTGGAATGCCTATGACCAGTTCGCAACCCAGTTTAGTAAATTAGCCAAAGAACTGGAAGAAGTTGGTCTGTAGCCAGAAGTATGGTATGGTTAATAAGCGCTTTAACCTAAGGCTCAATAAGAAGGGCGGTAAATAATGGGCGATATGCTCAAATCAAGTGGTTTCTGGTGGACGATACTCTTCAGTGTGTTCGCCAACATATACTACTTCATAAAGTTTAGTCGGAAACGCGATGAGGAATACGCTGATAAGATGTTGTATTCCTGTATCGCTACGACCATTCTTATTGCCATACAATTCATCATTTCCATACTATTCTTCCAGATGGTAACCCCATGGTGGCTGATCCCAATATGGGTACCCTACCTGATTATGCTTAAAAGCAGGATTGCCGTAAAGCGGGAAGCAAAGAGTATGGACGAAAGGAGGGAAATGAGGAAATGGCTAGGTAATACTCGCAAATCAACCAGGAACTAACCTAATCAAACACCAGCATGGCATGCCGTTGCTGGTGTTTTGTGCGTCTGGCGTTAAGAAGACATCTCACATCACCGGCGCTTCAAGCGGGATTAGCCTTTGTTCTACGGGGTCGACGCCCATGTACACCGCTTCTAGCGTGAATGCGCCCAGCAGCGGCGTTGTACCCTCTTCGTTGAACAACACTTGCGTTATCGCCTCGCGCCCCGCTACGCGAACCCAGGTCTGCCCGACGTTCATTCGCCGCACTTCGCCCTGACCGAATCGGAAGTCCTGGCGTATCGTGGGCGTTACGCCTAGGGAACGCAGCATGGACGCCGGCAGCGCGCTGACGAATGCGCCCGTGTCCACCAGCGCCTCCACTCTAGTCCAGTTGCGGCGGCGCTCGTCTCCAATGTAGATTGGAACGCTGAAAGTTCCCATCGGGATACTCCGTCGACGGATTGGGATTTTGGGCTATGCGAACTATATGGGCGCGTGTACGCTAGGTTGGCGCACCGGCTTGAAGGCGCGCGCTGGTTAGGCTACTCCGGCTCCAGCGCCGCCGTCGCCTTGGCGGCTATGCCGGCGTATTCGCCCAGCACGGCGTTGCTGAGCAGCGCGGTGGGCTTGGATGTGTCGCGGTAGTCGGGGCGCAGCTCCAGCCTGCCTAGGAAGTCCAAGCCTAGTTCGTCCGCGAGCTCCTCGCCGGCGCCGCTGCCGAATATGTCGCCGGAGAAGTTTTCCACCACGCCAAGCACCTTGACCTGAAGCTTGCGTATCATGTTGATGGAGCGCTTGGCGTCTATCTTGGCGAGCTCCTGCGGCGTGGTTACCACGATGAAGCCGTCCAAGTCCAAGGTCTGCATCACCGTCAGCGGCGCGTCCGATGTGCCGGGCGGCAGGTCAATCACCAGATAGTCTAGCGTCCCCCAATCGGTGGTTTGCAGCAGTTGGTTGATGGCGTTATGCACCATCGGCCCGCGCCAGATTATCGCCTCTTCTTCGTTCTGCTGAAAGAAGCCCATGGACATTATCTTGACGCCGAAGCGCTCCGACGGCAGCATGCGGTTGCCTTCGCCGACCTGCGGGCGCTCGGCGACCTTCATCGCGCGCACCACGTTGGGGCAGTCGATGTCCACGTCCAGGATGCCCACGCTTGCGCCTTGGTGGGCAAGGGTGGCGGCTAGGTTGACGGCGACGGTGGTTTTGCCGACGCCGCCCTTGCCGCTGTACACGCCAATCTTGTATCTGATTTGCGACAGGGCGGCGGCGACCTGGCGCTTCTGCTCGAACTGGCGCTTCATCGCCTCGATGCGCGCGCGCGCCTGCGCTGTCTGCTGGGGGTTCATTGTCATCGGGGCGAACTCCATTCGCTGGCGTAGGATTTGCGTCGGTTATGCGGCGGGGCAGTCTGCCGAAAAGGGCTAGTCGAGTCCCAGAAGCTTCTTGCCTTCGTCGGTGATTTCGTCGGGCGTCCACGGCGGGTCGAACACTAGGTCGACCTTGATGTCATCCACGCCTTCCAGTTCGGCAAGCCGCCACTCCGCCTGCTGCGCTATGTACGGGCCCATGCCGCAGCCGGCGAATGTGAGCGTCATTTCCATCGCGATGTTGCCGTCCACCAGGGACACATCGCGCACCAGCCCAAGGTCGACGATGTTCACCGGAATTTCGGGGTCATAGACATCTCTGAGCGCCTCATACACATCGTCCAGCGTAACGGTTGCGGTGTTGGTCATAGCGTCCCTCCATATCTTGGGCGTATTATGGGATTTTGTGGCAATCGCGGGCGTATGTTGGCGTAATGTTCGCGCTTCGCCGTGCCGCGCGTCCGTCGTGGATGCGGCACAGCATCGGCATACGCTTGCATTGTATCACGCCCGAATTGCATTTCATAGGAACTTTCGGAACGGCGGCGCATATGCAGTTATTTGGGGCATGCAATCCGGGGGATGCGCGGGCAGCCGCGCATCCCGGCGCATCCCCCTTGTACCCCATAGCGCGCGCAATCGGCTTGCGGGGCGTATCGGGGCAAGCGCATAATATAGGCGGTGAGCGCGCGCAGGGGCGGCGTTCATCGGCGTTATTGCGCTTTGGCGGCGGCGGCGCAACTCGCGCAGGATGCCGCAAAGCGGATCGAGGCGAGCGGGAATGAAAGACGCGGACAGGCGCAAGCTAGGTTCGGTGGAATACCATGTGGCGGGCGAGGACTACTTCGCGCGGCGGGGGTTGCGGCGCTACGCCGGGGTGTGGTCGCTCTGGGCGCTGGGCGTGGGCGCAGTCATATCGGGGGACTTTTTCGGCTGGAACTTCGGGCTCGGCGTGGGCGGCTTCGGCGGGCTTGCGGTTGCCACCATCATCGTGGCGCTGATGTATCTGGGCATATGCTACTCAATCGCCGAAATGTCACCCGCGCTGCCGCACACCGGCGGGGCGTACTCATTCGGGCGCACCGCGATGGGGCCTTGGGGCGGCTTCATCACCGGGCTTGCGGAGAACATAGAGTACATACTCACGCCCGCCGTCATAGTGGTTGGGATAGGCGGCTATGTGGGCGCCGTGTTCAACAGCATATTCGGCATCGACGTCCCCGCGCCGGCGTGGTGGCTGATTTTCTATGCGCTGTTCGTGGGATTGAACATCGTGGGCGTTGAGGTTACATTCAAGTTTTCGGTGGTCATAACCTTCGTGGCGCTGGCGATTTTGCTGGTGTTTTGGATAGGCGCAATACCGCACTTCAGCTGGGATATGGCGCTGAACATCCAGCCGCAGGGGGACAATTCGCGCTTTCTGCCATTCGGCTGGCTCGGCGTGGCGCAGGCGCTGCCGTTTGCGATATGGTTCTATCTTGCCATAGAGCAGCTTCCGTTGGCGTCGGAGGAGTCGCGCGACCCGCAGCGCGATATGCCCAAGGCGCTGTTGTGGGGCATCCTGACGCTGATAGCGGCGTCGGCGCTGACGTTGCTATTGAACGCCGGCATAGCGCCCGGCGCGGCGGCGGTGGGGCAGTCGGACGAGCCGCTGTTTCTTGCGTTCACCACGATATTCGGCAGCGGCGTGGGGGCGTCGTTCTTGGCGCTGGTGGCGGTCGCGGGGCTGGTGGCGAGCTTCCACACCATCATCTACGCATACGGGCGCAACATATACTCGCTGTCGCGCTCCGGCTACTTCCCGCAGTGGCTGTCGGTAACGCTGCCGCGCCGCAAGACGCCGTATGTGGCGCTGATAGCGGGCGCTGTCATAGGCTACTGCGTGGCGCTGCTGATAGAGTTCGGCGAGACGTGGTTCGGCGCGGACGCCCCTGTGGGCGCTGTGCTGCTGAATATGGCGGTGTTCGGCGCGGTAATCGCCTACATAATGCAGATGATAGCGTTTGTGCGGCTGCGGCTGCGCTTCCCGCTGATCGAACGCCCGTATGTCAGTCCGTTAGGCAACGCGGGCGCGGCATTCGCGGGCGTAATAGCGCTTGCGACGCTCTGCTTCCTATTCCTGAACGCCGACTACCGCTTCGGGGTATATGGCTGCGCCGTATGGTTCGGCGCCGGGCTGTTGTACTTCGCGCTAGTGGGGCGCAAGCGGTTGGTGTATTCGCCGGAAGAGGATTTTGCGGTGCGGCATTCGTAGTAGGAGGACTACGATGTGGGCAACTACCTGCGAATGTATGCGCGCTACGCCACAAGCGGCGGCGTATGGACGCGCCACGCCACCGCCTTCACCGGACAGATAGCCGCCGCATCGCAGTAATCCTAGCCCCAAATTCACTTTGCGCCCAAATCCCCACGCCCGCTATAATGCAAACGCTATGCTAGTAAGCGAACTAGGCGAATTCAACCTAATCGACTGCCTCGCCGCCGTCATATCGCGCCAAAACGCCCGGCGCATCCAAGCGGTAGAAGCGCGCGGCTTCCGCATCCTGCGCGCCATCGGGGACGACGCCGCCGCCTGGAACGCCCCCGCAGGCGCGCGCGTCATCACCACCGACACGATGGTCGAAGGCGTTCACTTCAACCTGAGCTACACCGATTGGCGCAGTCTCGGCTGGAAATGCCTCGCAACCAACATCAGCGACATCGCCGCTATGGGTTGCGTCCCAACCTACGCCATCGTAACCTTGGGACTGCGCCCCGACCTGCCCGTCGACGGCTTGGAGGCGCTCTATGAAGGGATGATGGAAGTCGCCGCCCGCTTCGGCGGCGCTATCGTCGGCGGCGACATCGTGAAATCGCCCGCGTTCTTCATCACTGTCGCGTTGCAAGGCGCCGCCCCCGCCCCCAATGCGCCCATTCTGATGCGCCACGCCGCCAACCCCGGCGACCTAATCGCGGTTACCGGCCCCCTTGGCGCATCCGCCGCCGGCCTCAGACTGCTGATGAGCGGCGCATCCCCCCAAGCCGCCGCCGCCTACCTGACGCGCGCCCACAACCGCCCCGTCCCGCGCGTGAACGAAGGCGTTTCGCTCGCCGCCGCCGGCGTCCGCTGCGCTATGGACATCAGTGACGGCCTTATGGACGACCTAGCGAAACTCTGCCGCGCAAGCGGCGCATCGGCGCTGCTCCACGCCGACCGCATCCCCGTCGACCGCCGCCTCAAATCGGCGTTCCCCGACGACTGGCTCAACCTAGCCGTCGCCGGCGGCGAAGACTACGAACTTCTCTTCACAGCGCCGCCCGAACTGATGGACAAAGCGGCAGGCGCGCTGCCCGAACCGCCCGCCGTAATCGGCAGGGTAGTGGAATGCGCCGCCGACGAAGCACCCGGCGCAATCCTGCTCGACGCGCAAGGCAACCCCATAGACGTGACAAGCGGCGGCTGGGACCACTTTCGCAGTGGTTAGCCCCGCCGCCGCGCGCGTCCGTCGGCGATTTAGGCGCTCGCCCCCACCGCTTCCAGCTTGGCGGGATATTCGCCCTCGAACAGATCGCCCTCTGCCGGCCACTGCTCTTGAGGCATCTCATAGTACACCTCAATTTCGTTGCCGTCCGGGTCAAACAGATAGACCCCCAGCGATATGCCGTGATCGCCTATGTCCCGTATGTTCGCGCCCTTCGCCTTCATATGCTCATAGAGCTCGCGCAGATCCTCAAACGACCCCATCTCCCAGGCGAAGTGATACAGCCCCACCCGCGTCTCTTCCGGCCCTGGCGCGTCCGGACCCACGCTCACCAGCGCCAGTTCGTGCGATGAGCCCTCTTTGGCGCTCATAAAGGTCATGCTGCCCGGCCGCTTGTTGGTGGTATGCAGCCCCAGCACCTCCGAGTACCACTGCTCCGACGCCTCAAGGTCGCGCACCCGCAGCACCAGATGCCCCAACTGCTTTGGCTTTGCCATCGTATCCCCCTTATGTTGAAGTATGATGCCAACCTGCACGCCGTTGGCTATCGTTTCGCCAATTCTACCACAAGCCGCGAATCCGATGCGCCCCCGCCGACATCACGCCCGCCGCTTGTGGAACAGCGCCACATTTCGGTAGGGAAAGTCCGCATCCCAGCCGTGCCGTTTCGCTATCCACTCCATCGTTGCGCGGCTATAGAAGTTGATGTGCGTAGGGTCGCGGTGATAGTGCCACGATGCGAAATCGTCCCAATTCTCAAGCATCCCCGTCATCACGCCCAGCCGCCCGCCTTGCCGAAGCAGCCCGTCCAGTGCCGCGAACTCGCCCATCGGATCAGCGAAGTGTTCCGCCGTTTCAGTGCAGGTAATAAAATCGTAAGTCTGCGTCAGCGCCGCCGCATTCGGATGAAAGTACAAATCGTATATCGCCGCGTCAAAGCCGTCCTCGAGCATCATTCGCTGCAGGGCGGGCCCCGGCCCCGCGCCGTAGTCCAACCCCCGCGCGCCGCGCTTCAGATGCGGCTTCAGCGCATAGTACAACCGCCCCAAGAAGCGCCGATAGTCCGGATCGTTCACATCGTTGTTGTGCTGAAGATAGCGCGCCTTCTGCGCCGCTGCGTCAAGCTGCTGCCGGCGCGGAACGAATGCCATATCACACGCCGCGCAACGCAGAAAATCCCTGTATCCCGATCCCTTGCCGCCTTTGTGCAACAGCGCCGTATCGGCCGAACCGCAGAGCGGGCAACATTCGCCGCTCACAATTGCGCCCCATCCGGGACAACCGCCCAACCGCCCGACGGCATCGCCTGCAGCAACGTATCGCCTTCCCGCCGATAGAAAGCGCCGCCGCCGTCCGCAAGCGCGCGAACCCACGCGGGTATGGTAAGCCCGTCGGCGTCCATTCGGCGCGCGCATGCCGCAACCCCCAGCGCATCCCAGGTCTCGAACGGACCAAGCTCCCAGTTGAACCCCCAGCGCATAGCCCTATCTATGCTAACTATATCGTCCGCCACCTCGCCCGCTTTCGCCGCGGCGAAGGCGAGCAGTTTGGACAATGTGCGCCACGCAAACCTTCCCGCCGCCGTATCGGACGCCACAAGCGCCCTAATGCGCTCGCGCGTGTCCGCGATTGCCCCTAACTGAGCAAGCGGCGGCATCTCAGTAGCGCCGCTTTCGCGATAGCGCATATCGCGCGGATGCAGCACAAGAATGCGCCGTTTGCCGTTCACTCGGTCGCGCTTATAAAAGCCTTGCCCCGTCTTGCCGCCAAGCCATCCGCGCCGTAGCATATCCCGAATGTAGGCGGGCAATTCAAACGCCCTCTGTTCCCACGCATCCGTAACCGCCGCGCGCGTGTTGTCGCATATGTCCGCCAGGATGTCCAACCCCACAAGATCCATCGTGCGATAGGTGGCGCTGCCCGGCCGCCCCATAGGCGGCCCCGATACGGCATCGACTTCATCCGGCGTCAAGCCGTATTCGTCCGCCGCCCGCATCGCAGCCAGAAAGTAGAAGCAGCCGATGCGGTTGGTGATAAAGCCCGGCACGTCCTTGGCGATCACCACGCGCTTGTCCAGCGTACTCTCGGCGAAGCGCCGCAATGCCGCCACAACGTCGGCGTTGGTGTCGGCGGTGGGTATAAGCTCCAGCAGCGGCAGATAGCGCGGCGGATTGAAGAAGTGCGTCCCCAAAAATCGGCGGCGCGCGGCTGCGGGCAGCGCTTCGCCTATGCGCCTAATCGGAATGCCCGATGTGTTCGTGGTCAGGACGACGTCGCCGCGCAGATGCGCCGCCGCCTTTGCCCAAAGCTCAAGCTTCGGCTCAAGCCGTTCCACCACCGCTTCTATAACCCAATCGGCTTTCGCGAGACGGGGCAAGTCTCGATCGAAACCGCCGGGGCGGATCATCTCCAGCGCCGCGGCGTCCTCCAGCGGCGAGGGACGCATCGCGAGCAGCCGCTGCTTGGCGCGCGCCGCAATCTCAGCGTCCAAATCCAGCAGATCGCAGGCGATCCCCCGCGATGCGATATGCGCCGCAATCTGCGCGCCCATAGCGCCCGCGCCCAATACCGCCGCCCGCCTAATCGCAAACCCGCCCGTTCCAGTTTCAGAAATCATTAATCAACTCCACGCCGAAGCGCAATACCTTCGTTCCAATTCACTGCGCGGCGCTTCCCAATCACATGATTGTTGACCGGCAGAGCCCGATACACTCCGTAAGCGTCAGTATCGTAACGCTCCGTTTCTGCGGCGGATATGCGTGACATGAGAGTGGCTACCCCGATAATCCTCCGAAGAGAGGTATGAGATGTTCGCCGATGTAGCGGGGGCAAGCCTGATCGCTAATCGTCAAGCGCCTCGCGGGCGCGGCCAATCTTCGCGCCTAGACTCTTCCCGATGTAGTAGAGGTAATTAACTAGATCAGCCGCCTCTGCCACCAACTGTTACCTTTTGGATTGGTCTTTCTCCCTCTCTTGAGACGATTAAGCCGATTAGTTATGCTCATCTTTGCGCCTTTCCAACTGAGTGCATCGACGGAACGCATATATTCGGACACTTCACCCAAAGACATTGCTAGCTCTTCGCTAACGTGGGCAATGGGCTTGACTTCGAGCGCCATCTGCTTGGCAGTCTCTTTTTGCTGTTCGGTCACATACTTCCGTATTCATATATGGGCTTTAGGTTGACATCTAGAGGTATAGCAATGCCGATATGCAGGCAGTTGCGGCCGGAATGATTTGGCGGATTGAATGACTTTGTCCAGGTTACAGAGTAGCGCCAATGCGCCACAACCTCGCCCGCATCGCGCTATCGCAAGGGCGGCGCATGCGTTTCAGCGCCGCGCGCCGCCCTTGCTTAACGGATGCCTAGTCCGCCGGGCTGCCTAGTCCGCCGGCTGCGCTACTTTGGCTTGCGCTGCTATATTGGACTGCGCCGCCTTTTCCGGCGCGCGGGCGGCGTCTGTCCCCGCCGGCCAATCGCCTTGGCGGGCGCGCGGGATGACGTGATTGCCGAACATCTCGATGGAGCTCATCACCTTGTCGTGCGGGATGGTTTCGGTCTGCATTATCATCAGCACTTGGTCGACGCCGATGTCTTCGTACATCTTGATGGCGCGCAGGCAGCTATCCGGATCGCCGGCGATTATGACGCCGCGGTCGGCGAGCGTGTCGGGGTCGAGCTCGGCTATGGCGGCTCTTGCGGCGCCGGGGCCGGAGTCCAGCGATATGCCCACTTCGGCCGCTTGCTCTTTGTGCGCCTCGTCGGACTGCCGCAGCCAGCGCCCAAAGTCCGCCTGCAGGTGGTCCGGCACGCCGCCCCAGTCTTCCAGAAGCTGCTCGTATGCGCCGATGCGTCCCGCGATATAAGGCTTGTCCGGGCCGAAGAATGTCTTCATAGAATCGGCGGCAAGCGCGCGCGCCTCAGCGTTGTCGGCGCCGCAGTAGGCGTGTACATTGTTGCCCCAAAAGTTGGTGGCGAATGCGCCCACCGGCTCGGTGTTCCTCAGCGCGTCGCGGTAGATGTTGACCTTGTCGCGCAGCACATCCACGGCGTAGGACGCCGAGGACAGCACGCCGATGCCTTTTTCGGCCGCCAAGCGGAAGCTATCCTCCGAGGTGCAGGCGAGGTACATTCGCGGATGGGGCTTTTGGTAGGTCTTGGGCAGCACGCGGCGCGGGGGAACATTCCAAAACTTGCCCTCCCACGAAAACTCGTCGGACTGCCAGATCTTGGGCAGCATCGAGATGGACTCGCTCCACATATCGCGGGTGTCGCGCGGATCAACGCCCAGTCCCAGCTGCTCATAGGCGTTGGAGCGCCCGGTGCCGAACTCCACGCGCCCATCGGTGAGCTGATCGACCATAGCCACGCGCTCGGCTATGCGGACGGGGTGGGCGTGCGGCAGGATAGACACGCCGAAGCCGATGCGGATGCGCTTGGTTATCCGACTCAGCGCGCCGAATATCACCTCAGGGCAGGGCGAGCCTGAGAAGCCGGTCAAGAAGTGATGCTCCACGAACCAGAGCGCGTCAAAACCCACCTTATCGGCAAGCTCGCACTGCTCCAGCGTTTCCTTATAGAGCGTGTTCCAGTCAATCTCCGTCCCCTTGAAGGGGCGCTGCGTCTCATACAACAAGCCGAACTGCATATCGGTATCTCCTTTCGGGACTGTTCAGGTTGGACTGCCGAAGTTCGCCGAATTATACTTGCAATCGGCGGCAAGGTAAAACACGGCTTTCAAGCGCCGATCTGCGCCTCATATATGCGGCAAAGATAGCGCGATTTTGGAAGGTGGGCTTGCGGCTAACTGACGCAGTCAAGCGGCTTTTGCGGACATTGGGCGAATGGCGGCGGCATATTGCCAAAACGCCGATCTTGTATGCTATACTGCGATAAAGTTTGAGCATCCACGCCATAGGTTACCAACCCATAAGCCGATGCGCCGCCAAGCGCGCGGCGACGCTACTCATAAGGAGGCTACTATGGTTGTCAAGACTACGCAGGCGGTTGAACAGGTAGCGCATCTGATGCGGCGCGCCGGCTTTGGCGCAACGCGCGACGAACTCGATGCGCTTGAGGCAAAAGGCTATGATGCCGTCGTGGCGGAGCTGCTGAACCCCGCCGAAGAGGGCGCTATGCCCGACGACCTCATTCGGCGCTACCATCACGAGCAGTCCGGGATGATGGGGCAGCAGAACCCGGGCGCATACTGGCTCTACAAGATGATTTCCACGAAAGCGCCGCTGCAGGAAAAGATGGCGCTCTTCTGGCACACCGTATTCGCTACGGGCTATCCCAAAATCACGCAGGGCAAGGTCATCAACGACCAAATTCGGATGTTCCGCCGCTACGGAATGGGCAACTTCAAGACGCTGCTGGTGGAACTATCGCGCGATCCGGCTATGATTGTGTGGCTGGACAATCACGACAACCACAAGGGCGCAATCAACGAAAACTACGGGCGCGAACTGCTGGAGCTGTTCAGCATGGGCGTGGGCAACTACTCTGAGGAAGACATCAAAGAGGCGTCGCGCGCCTTTACCGGCTGGACGCTGGGCAACACCGAGTATATGGCGCTGCGGGCGGAGCGCGACTCCATCTGGCCCTACGGCAGAATCGCTTGGCATTTCAGCTACAACCCTGCCGACCACGATGAGGGCGATAAGACCTTCCTGGGGCAGACGGGCAACTTCAACGGCGAAGACATCATAGACATCATCTGCGAACAGGAAGCCACCGCGCGCTTCGTATCGCGGCATCTGTACGATTTCTTCGTGGCGGAAGAGCCGCCCGTGCCGCAGTGGCCGTACGCCGAACCGCGCGATCCGCAGGCGATTCAAACGCTGGTTGACGCCTACTTCGAGAGCGGCTATGAGATTTCGGCGATGCTTGAGGCGCTGTTCACATCCGACTTCTTCAAGTCCGACGAGAGCATCCGCTTCGTGCGCGTCAAGAGCCCGGCCGAACTTGTGGCAAGCACGCTGCGTCTCACCGGCGAGTTCGATCGGCCGCGCCGCGAGATACTCGACCGCGCGCTGCAAATGACATACATGGGTCAGCAGCTCATCAACCCGCCTAGCGTAGAGGGCTGGCATCAGGGCGTGGATTGGATCGACACCGGCACGCTTGTGGAGCGCCTTAACTTCGTTACGCAGCAGCTCGGCGATGTCCACAAGCCCGGCGTCAGCGCTATGATCGAGCGCGTGGCGTCCGAAAGCCGCGGCGCAATATCGCCCGCGCGCCTAGTTGACGCTTGCCTGGACGCTATGGGCGTGGTGGCGGTGTCCGATGATACGAGGGAAGCGCTCGAAAACTTTGCGGCGGGCGGCGGCGATCTGCAGGTGAACGCCGCCGACGTCGGCGATGCGGCCGAGCAGCGCATCGCGCAGATGCTGCAGATGGTGGGCGCGTCGCACGAATTCCAACGGGCGTAATCGGCTATCGGTTCGTGGGCCGGATCGGCTTGCCGCGCGTCGGTCTGCCTCGACTGAACGGGTAGGGTAGGGCGGCATAACATACCGCCCGTCCCGCGAACCGTCGCATAATGCGCCAACTCCCCGGAGGTGTAACGATGACAACAACAATGCAGCGCGCAGAAATCCTGAAGTACAGCCACTCCATTGGGCTTTCCACGATGGAAGGGCGCGGCTTCTATTACCCCGTCGACACCGCCTTTGACGCAGAGGGCAAACTCTATACCGTGAGCCGCTCGCTTGACGGCGATAACCGCGGGCTTCGCGTCACCATATACGATATAGACAGCGAATACTACGGCACATTCGGGGAGTACGGCCACGCCGACGGGCAGTTCGTTTGGCCCACCGCGATTGCGCGCGACGAGCAGGGCAACACCTATGTAGCCTGCGAATACCTCAACCGCATCGTGCGCTTCAACGCCGCCGGCGATCCGCTGCCCGGCTGGGGCGCATTCGGCAGCGGCGAGGGCGAACTGGACGGGCCGTCCGGCATCGCCATTGACGCAGACGGCAACCTGTTCGTGGTCGACCATCAGAATCACCGCGTTCAGCAGTTCACGCCCGACGGCCGCTTCTTGAGCGCATTCGGCTGCGAGGGCGAGGGCGAGGGGCAGTTCAACTTGCCCTGGGGCATCGCCATAGACGCAGACGGCTGCATCTACATCGCGGACTGGCGCAACGACCGCATTCAAAAGTTCACGGCCGATGGCGAATTCATAGCGGCATTCGGCGAACCGGGGCGCGCCGACGGGCAGTTCCACAGACCCGCGGCCGTCGACGTGGACGCGCGCGGCAATATCTACGTCGCCGACTGGGGCAATGAGCGCGTGCAGGTATTGGACGCTGACGGCAATTTCCTGCAGAACATTCGCGGCGACGCCACCGACTCCAAGTGGGCGGACGCATTTCTCAGCATCAACCGCGAAGAAGCGGCGGCGCGCGCCAACTCCAACCTCGCGCCCCAAATCGAATTCTTCAACGACGACCCGCACGAAGAATCATCGCACATCGAGAAGTTCTTCTGGGCGCCTACGTCGATTAAACTGGACTCTGACGGCAGAGTGTACATTACCGAAAGCAACCGCCACCGCATTCAGATATACGCCCCCAATCGGTAACGGCGCAAATCCCCGCATTGCAATCGCTGCCTATTACCAAGGGCGGGGACGGCGCAAAGCCGCAACGCAGATAGCAAGCGTCTTTGCGGCGGATCCAAGCAGTCTAATGCCAAGCGCCAAATAAGAAAGGACATAACTGACAATCACGCAGCATTCGGACACGCCCCTGCTGGTCATTCCGCTTGGCGGGCTGGGCGAAATCGGACAAAATATGATGGCGCTGGAGTTCGGCGATGACATCATCGTCATAGACGCCGGGCTGCTGTTCCCCGAAGAGGATATGCCGGGCGTGAACCTCGGCGTGCCGGACATATCCTATCTGGTGGAGAACCGCGATAGGGTGCGCGCCATCCTCATCACGCACGGACACGAAGACCATATCGGCGCGCTGCCATTCGTGCTGCCCGAACTCGACGTCCCCGTGTACGCATCGCGGCTGACGCACGGGCTAATCACCGTCAAGCTTCGCGAGCGCGGCCGCCTGAGAGACGCGCGCCTGAACGTGGTCGAGCCGCATATGCCGTTCAACATCGGACGATTTCGCATCGAGTTCTTTCGCGTCTGCCACTCCATACCGGACGCGATGGGCATAGCGGTTACAACGCCCATCGGAACGGTCATACACACCGGTGATTTCAAGATCGATCACACGCCCGCCGACGGCCGCGCTATGGATCTAGCCGCAATCGCGCGGCTTGCGCCCGACGGCGCGCTGCTGCTCTGCTCCGACTCCACCTATGCCGAAGTGAAGGGCTACACCGAATCCGAGCAGGTAGTTGGGGCGTCCCTGGACAGGGTTATCGGAGAGGCGCAGGGGCGGGTAATGGTGGCGACATTCGCATCGCTCATATCGCGCATTCAGCAGGTCATAGACGCCGCCGCGCGCCACAACCGCAAGGTAACCGTGGTAGGGCGCAGCATGAGCAATAATGTCAAGATGGCTATCAATATGGGCTATCTCGATGCGCCGCCCGACGCTATCGTGTCAATGAACGAAGCGCGCCAGCTCCCGCATGAGCGCGTCATCATTATGGCGACCGGCAGTCAAGGCGAACCCACATCCGCCCTGGTGCGCATCGCCAACGGCGAACACCGCGATGTCGAGATCGTTCCCGGCGATACCGTTGTCATATCGGCGTCGCCAATCCCCGGCAACGAAAAGGTGGTTGCCAAGACTATCGACAACCTGTTTCGGCAGGGCGCGAATGTGATATACAGCCGTATCGCAACCGTGCATGTACACGGACACGCCAGCCAAGAAGAGCTCAAGACGATGCTGCGCCTGGTCAACCCGCGCTTTTTCGTGCCGGTACACGGCGAGTACCGCCATCTGATAGCGCACGCCGCGCTGGCGCAGTCCATGGGATTGCCGCCGCAAAACACATTCGTTCTGGAGGACGGCGATGTGCTGGCGCTGACCGCCGATGAAGGCGTGGTGGTGGACAAGGTAGCGGCGGGCAGCGTGTTCGTGGACGGCAGAACGATGTGGGATATGGACAGCAGCGTGTTCAGCGAACGTCGGCGGCTTGCGCGCGAAGGCGTGGTGGTCGTCGCCGCTACCGTCAGCGCGCTCGATTGGGACGCGCTCGCGCCCCCCGAAATAGCCTCTTCAGGCTTTGTGGAATTGGACGAATCCCAAGAACTTTTTGAAAAAACTTCAAAAGAGGTTTTAAGAATACTAGAAGAAGCCGACCCCGACGTCCTACGATTGGATGCGGTAAGGGTTAGGGTCAGGGATTCGATCTCCAAATTCCTACACAAAGAGACTGGCAAACGGCCTACGGTTCTCACGCTCATAGAGCAAATATAGGCTAAGTTTCGCCGCAGCGCCGCCGTCATATGCAGAGCGGTGTTGCCCTCAATAGCGCAGCGCGGACGCATGCGCCTGACTCGCCCTTATGAAGCGCATTCAACGGCTTTCATTGAGCGAGGTCAGGCACATATGGCAAAGAGCAGCAGCATTCCGGCAGCGGCGGAGTCATCAGGCAACTCCTTCACGGCGATTTTCACAAGGTTCACTTGGTATGAGCTGCTCGCCATCCCCGTGGTAGCGGTGGCCGTGGCGGTGTACTTGTTCAGGGCAGAAATCGCCGCATCGTTCAACGCCGCGCACGAAGCCACCGCGCTTATGCTGGGCGCGGGCGTAGCGCCGCTGCTCTTGTGGATGTGCGCCGCGCTGGGGACGCTCTTCTTCAAACCCGCCTGGTTCGTCCGCCATTATAAGCTTTGGCTCGCGTCCGTGCCGCTGCTCGCGCTGACGTTCGGCGTCCTATCGTTCTTCCGGCCGCTTGACGGCGCGCTGGCGTGGTTCACACTGCAAGGCTATGTGTCCATGGGCGGCATGGTCGGCGAAACAATCGCCGGCGATACAACATTGCAGCAGGTTCTGCGGCTTGGCGGGCTGGCGTTCATCGCGGTTGCGCTGCTATCGCCCGTGTTCATAGGCATTTTCGCTATGACGCTCGGCAGGCTGCTGCTGTACGCCTACATCGGCTTGGTTCTTGTGTTCCAAGCCATCGGCGGCGTCTTCAAGCGCAAGCCCAAGGATACGCCTACTCTCGACGATGCTGAAGCCCAACCCGCCGCTATGCACAACAGCGTGTACTCAGAACACGCCTTCGGCAGACTGGCAACCGAATCTGCGGCAGGCGGCTCATACGAATCGGGCGGCGTCGCCACGCTGCCCCCCAAGAACGATGACCCTGATTATGATACGGACGATGACGCCCCGCCATACGCCGCCGAAACAAACGGCTATCATATCGAGGACGTAGCAAGCGTAGCGGAAGATGCGCTCGAAGAGTACGCCGAACACGCCGTCGCCGAAGAGACGCCGCATACAAACGGCGTTGCCCAAGCCGCCGATTACGATATGACGGACAGCGCCGACGAACTTGCCCCCGTCGCCGACTTGACCGACGACGGGCTGGAGCCGCAAGACGACGACGGATACGACGACTACGACGCACAAGACGACGATGGCATCGCCGTCGGTATGAGCATCACGGACACCAACCTAGCGGCCGCGGCGTCCCCCGTCGGCGCCGTCGATAGCGATTCAAAGCCGTCCGGCTTGAAGACTATGCTGGGCAAGCGCGGCGAAAAGTGGGCGAAGCCCTCTATCGAGATGCTGCAAGGCGTGGAAGACCGCGGCATTCCCGAAGAGCAGATCAACGAAACCGCCGAAATCATCCGTCAGACGCTCGCCGACCACGGCGTCGAAGTGCAAATCGGGAATATCAAGTACGGACCCACCGTAACGATGTACGGGCTTATACCCGGTTGGACGCGCCGCTACAAGCAGGTCAGGCTTGAGGATGACGAAGGCAACCCTATCCTGGATGAGCGCGGCAAGCAGATTACCACCCGCCAACAGCAGAAGACGCGCGTCAAGGTGGGCGCTATCCTGAGCCAAGAAAAGGACCTGTCCCTTGCGCTGAGAACGCCAAGTCTGCGCATCGAAACGCCCGTGATGGGCAAGGCGCAGGTGGGCATCGAAATACCCAACGAACAGCCCGCGCCCGTAACCCTGCGCTCCATAATGGAAACCGGCGAATACAAGAAGGTGCGCTCCAAGTCCGACCTGCCGGTGGCGCTTGGCAAGGGAACGGGCGGCGAAAACATCGCGCTCGACCTGTCCAAGATGCCGCATCTGCTCATAGCGGGCGCTACGGGTTCGGGCAAGAGCGTGGCGCTGAACGCCATCGTAGCCGGCTTGCTGATGGAACGCTCGCCCGCCGAACTGCGTATGCTGCTCATAGACCCCAAGCGCGTGGAACTCACGCCTTACAACGGCGTCCCGCATCTGCTCTGCCCCGTCATCGTGGAAGTGGATGAAGTGGTGGGGATGCTCAAGGGCGTCATCAACGAAATGATGAACCGCTACCGCCAAATGGAAGATATTGGCGTGCGCAACATTGAGGCGTACAACGAGCGCAATCCCGACGAGCCGATGCCGTTTTTGCTGGTGGTGGTGGACGAGCTCGCCGACCTGATGATGACCGCCGCCGCCGATGTGGAGCAATCGCTCTGCCGCCTGGCGCAGCTTGGGCGCGCCACCGGCATACACCTGATTTTGGCGACGCAGCGCCCCTCGGTGGATGTGGTTACCGGGCTTATCAAGGCGAACTTCCCTAGCCGCATCAGCTTCGGCGTTACATCGCACACCGATTCGCGCACCATCCTGGATGTCAACGGCGCTGAAAAGCTTCTGGGCAAGGGCGATATGCTCTATCTGCCGCGCGATGCCGCCCGCCCGCTGCGCGCTCAAGGCGCGTTCATATCCGACGAAGAGTTGGACAACATCATCAACTTCTGGCAGAACACGCCGCGCGCTTGGATGCAGGATGTCAGCCTAAGCGCGGTGTCCGAGGATGATGGCGGCGAAGAGGATGAGGATGCGTCCAACTCCACGGATGCGCTGTTCGACAAGGCGGTGGAACTGGCGCGCACGCAGCGCAAGCTTTCCACATCGCTCTTGCAGCGGCGGCTGCGCGTAGGCTATCCCCGCGCCGCAAGGCTTATGGACGAACTAGAGGAAAACGGCATCGTAGGCCCAAGCGACGGATCGCGCTCAAGGGATGTGCTATAATCTAGCCCGATGAACGGCTGACATCCCTGTTCAACCCTTCCCAACGGCGGCGTTAGGCGCTGTCCCGTCCGCAGCCAAGCGTGTCAGCATTGCCCTACGGATTGGGGGAAGGCGGCGGAAGCGCGGCAGCCCGTAGATGGGCGGGAGCGTGGGCTTATGGTGCGCAACATATCGGACATCCTCAACACCGTAATCAGCGCCGGCAACGGGGGGGGTGAAGCGTCCGTGCGCGAAGTCTGCCTGGTATGCAGCCAAAATATGGCGCTATCCGATCTGTACGCAAGCCTGCGCGTCTGTCCCATCTGCCGCTTTCACTACAGCCTGACCGCGCGCGAGCGCATCGAATCGCTAGTGGATGCTGAGAGCTTCCGCGAAATCAACCGCTCGATTACATCGCTCGATCCGCTTTCGTTCTCGTCGCGCGGTTCGTACAAGCAGCGCATATTCAGCGATCAGCGCCGCACCGGGCTCACCGAAGCGGTGGTCACCGGCCGATGCGCCATAGGCGGCAATCCGCTGATGCTGATTGCGCTGGATTTCGGGTTTATGGGCGGCACGATGGGATGCGTGGTTGGCGAAAAGATAGCGCTGGCGCTGGAAGACGCCGCTAAGCGCAATCTGCCGGTTATAGCGGTGATAACAAGCGGCGGCGCGCGCATCCAAGAGGGCGTGCTGTCCCTTATGCAAATGGCAAAGACTACTATTGCCGCCGTGCGCCTCGCCGACAAGGGGCTGCCGTTCATAGTGGTTCTTGCCAACCCCGCAACCGGGCAGACATACGCAAGTTTCGCAAGTCTGGCGGACATCATCATCGCAGAACCAGAAGCGATCATCGGCTTTTCGCCGGTGCGCGCTCTCAAAGAGTCCGGCAGCGAACCGCTCCCCGATACATCGCAGACATCCGAAGTTCATATGCAAAACGGGCTGCTTGACGGCATAGTCGACCGCTCCAAGCTTCGCAACCTGCTGGCGGTTATCCTAGACTTGCTGGGGCAGCAGTATCGCCTGGTTTCGCGGGACAGAAAGCGCACGCCGCCGCTGGAGCCTCAGCGCACGGACGCTTGGGACTCGGTTCGGCTTGCGCGACACGAAGCGCGGCCTACGGCGTCCGATTACATAAAGCGCGCGCTGGACAATTTCGTAGAAATCCACGGCGATAGGGCAAGCGCGGACGATCCGTTGGTGATATGCGGCTTTGGGCAGATGGGAGGGCAGACGCTAATGGCGGTGGGGCAGGAACGCCGCATAGGCTCCAACAGGGGCATATCGCCGGAAGGCTTTCGCAAGGCGCAGCGCGCTTTCGGCATGGCGCACAAGTTCGGGCTGCCAATCGTAACGCTGATAGACACTTCCGGTCCCGATGTTAGCATTGAGGCAGAGGAACACGGGCTTGGCAGCGCGATTGCCAGCGCTATCGCCAACCTGAGCGGCGTGGATACGCCGTCAATCGCGGTGGTGATAGGCGAGGGCGGCAGCGAGGCGGCGCTGGCGTTTGGCGTGGCGGACAGGGTGCTGATGCTGGAAAACGCCATCTACTCCGTCATATCGCCGGAGGCGGCGGCCGAGCTCATCTATCAGGATGAGGCGCGCGCTGATGAGATAGCCGAATCGCTGAAGCTGACGGCGCATGACTGCCGCGAATACGGCATCGTGGATCTGCTGGTGCAGGAGCCGGCGGGCGGCGCTCACGCCGATCCGGATGAAGCGGCTAGGCAGCTCAAGCGTGCGCTGCTGCAAGAGCTTTCGGAGTTGCAAGCCAAGCCGCGCCGCAGTTTGCTGAAAGAGCGCTACAAAAAGTTTCGCAATATGGGCGAGTACAATTCGTACTTTCGCGCCGCCATCAACCGCGAAGCGAGCGCACTGCAGGGGTTTGTGTCCACGGGCGTGCGCCGTATCGCGCGCCGCCATCCGAATGCGGAGCCGCCGCAGGCCGCCGCCAACGCAAACGGCGACGACTGAGCGGCATGCGCTCTGTTACGGCGTCATTGCATTAGGTCGGCATCGGCAAGCGCGCGGCGGATCTCTTCGCGGGCAACGGCGTCGACTGCGAACAAGGGAGCGCGCGGGCGCATGCCCTCAAAGCCCAGAAGCGCCAGAGCCTCTTTCACGCCGGGCGTTCCATGCTTGATTATGGTTCTGTCCAGGTTCGACGCAATCGTCTGCAGCGCCATTGCTTCGGCGAAGCGTCCCTGCGTTCCCAGCGCCATAATGTCCATGCACAGGGCGGGCGCAATGTTGCCAAGCCACATGCAGGCGCCGTTTGCGCCCATAAGCGCGCCGTATGCGAGCAGCCCGCCGTTGCATATCCAAAAGCGGCGGTTTGCGGGGACGCAAGCGCGCACGTACGCCTCGAAGCGAATATCGTGGTCGGTGATGTAGCCGAACACGTTGTCTTGAGCGCAAACTGCGCCCAGCGTTTCGGGCGATGCGGCGGGTGTGCCGCCGAATGTCTGGTGAATGACGATGACGGGTATGGGAGAGCGTTGGGCAACCGCTTGGAAGTAGGCTGCGACGGCGTTGTCCGCAAGCGCTCTGGGGACGCGCACGCGCGCCATATCGGCGCCGGCGCGGGCGTAGCGCTCGGCGAGGCGCAGCGTTTCGCGCGTGGACGGGTTGTCTATGCCCGCAATGGTGAAGCGCCGCCCGCCGTGCGCTTGGGATGTAATACGCACAATGTCTATGCGCTCTTGTTCGCTTAATGCCAGCTCTTCGCCGTTTGCGGTGGTAAGCACAAAGCCGTTCAAGGGCGTGTCCAGCCAGCGCTCTATGTTGCGCGCGAGCGCGTCCAGGTCGACGGCGTCGTCTGCGCTGAACGGCGTGGGCGTGGGCGCAACTACGATGGGATCGGCGGCGGGTATCGGCAAGGGCGGCGTCCCTGCGCTACTTGACGCCGACGGCGAGAGTGCCGCCGTGGGGGCTGCGGTTGGACTCGAAGGCGCTGATGGCGTCTTCCTGCGCTAGGGTAAGCCCGATGTCGTCCAAGCCGTTGAGCAGCAGGTAGCGGCGGAACGATTCTATCTCGAACGCCGCCGAAATCTCTTCGTCGGAATCCCAGACGCGCTGTCCGTCTAGGTCGACGTTGAGCGTATAGCCGGGCTTGGCTTCCGCCTTGTCCAGGATGCGGTTGACCACATCTTCGGGCAGGACAACGGGCAGCACGCCGTTTTGGAAGCAGTTGTTGAAGAAGATGTCGGCGAAGCTGGGCGCTATGATGCAGCGAAAGCCGTAGTCTTGCAGCGCCCAGGGGGCGTGTTCGCGCGATGAGCCGGAGCCGAAGTTGCGCCCCGCGACTAGGATGGATGCGTCTTCATAGCCGGGCTTGTTCAGGATGAAGTCGGGTTTGGGCGAGCCGTCTTCGTTGAAACGCCAGTCGTTGAACAGGAATTGCCCGAAGCCGGTGCGCTCGATGCGCTTGAGGAACTGCTTGGGGATAATCTGGTCGGTGTCAATGTTGACGCGGTTGATGGGGGCTACGATGCCGTTGTGCTTTACGAAGGGATCCATTGAAGTTTCCATCCTTTGATGTGTAGGTTGCTGTGATGGGCAAGATGGCAAGGGTTAGTCCACAGACTAATTTTCACCATCAAGCGATTTCCGTCCGAGCGCAGTTAGTCTATATCCACGGGGCTTATCCACAAGATCTTTGCTCTCAAGGTATTGGAGTGTTCCTTCCGCGATAGCGTCATTCAAACGACGACGTCCAGGGTTTATACCATGGCTTATACCGGTTATCTTAGTAATGCACGCTGGACCATGCCCATCGTTGCCTTTACAATTCGTGACATTGAAGCATTCACCGTTTTCGGCATCTACCAAAGCACTCAGAACCGCCTTCTCCAGAGCGTCCATCGCTTGTTTGCCTAGTTGCTTTGTGCGCGCGGTCATTTAGAATCCTCTCTTTGCCAGCAAACTTATCGAGATGTTACTCAACTATACCTATGCCCGCCTGCTGTTGCAACCGGCGCACATATGCGGTAATCGCGGCTACATCGTCTTGGGACAGGCCGGCGACGGGCGGCATATCGCCGAAGTCCCAGTGGTGCGCTAGTACGCCGTTGGCGACGGCGCTTTGGAACGCAAAATCGGGGTGATGCCCCGGTTCGTAGAGGCGATGGACTAGGGGCGGGCCCGTCAATGTGCCGTCGGCTTGCGCGCCGTGGCATAGGGCGCAGTTGGCGGCGAACAGGTCTGCGCCGTTTGGCTGAGGCGGCGAGCCGCACGCAACACTCAACAGCGCCAACAAGGTCAGCGCTACAAACGCCTGCAGTATCACGCTAATTCGGTTCACGCTCGATCCTCGCTTGTAGGTTGGGATTGCGGCGGCGCGTCTTGGGCGGACGGTTCGGCGGGCATGTACTTGCGCTGCATAAACTCTACGCCGTCTTGTTCGGCTTCGTCGGTCAGCGCCTCAAGTTCGGCGGCGGTTTCGGGGCGCACATACTCTTCGCCGCAGTTGTCGCACAGATCGACGGGGACGCCTTTGACTACGATGACCATATCGCCGCGCACCAAGGTTACGGTTGCGGCGGCGCCGGTTTTGTTGACTGCGCCGTGCATGCAGAGGGCGCAGTCCATTTCGTCGGCTACTTTCAGCAGGGTTGCGGAGTCGCTGATGTGCTTATGCAGCGATTTGTTCATCCTAATCACCTGCCGCCGGCACGGGTTGCGCCGCCGTCTGAGACGCCGATGCGGGCGTATGCGCTTCGCGCTCGATCGGTTGGGGCGGCGACGGCTTTACGGGGTATTTTCGCACAAGCGTATCGATGCCTGCATTTTGGGCGTCGGAGACTATCTTTTCCAATCCCGCGACAACCTCAGAGTCGAAGTAGTGTTCACTGCAATTATTGCAGACTTAGCAGGCACTTCTTTTAACACGATGGTTAGGGATGCGGTAGTCTCCGGCACGGTTACGAATCCCGGCTTGACATCGCCGATTTTGCAGAAGTAGCATTTTCTCATCGACGTCTCTCCCTCAAATTCAGCAGCCATCTCTCAGGGTCAGGTTCATACGCCGTTATTACGATGTATTCATTCTCAAGCGCATCATACCCCAGAACTATGTGCAGGGGGCGCGAATTTGCCAACCCGAATATCAACTCGCTTGGATGCGGCGTATCGTCCGGGTAGGTTTCTATTACTTCACCAATATCGGCTACTGAGCGCACTTCCGCTTCGGTGATGAGCCTTTGTCCCAGCCGCGCGCGCATGGCGCGAAAATTCCAGCGCGCTATCCGTAAGCCTACCTCGTCCCCGCCCGCCTATCACTCGAGAATAGCGGCAGGTTGGCCCGCGGCTATAATAGCGGTATTCGTTTCACTCGGATCTTCTTCTGCTACCTTGACGGGCGGGTATTTTCGCACAAGCATCTCTACGCCGTCTTGTTCGGCGTCTTTGATTATGGCGTCTAGTTGGACGCCGATTTCGTGCGAGATGTACACTTCGCCGCAGTTGGCGCAAACATCCACAGGGACATTTTTCACCACTACGACCATACCATTACGGTGCGAAGGCATAGTGGCAGTCCCCGGTTTTACATCGCCAATCTCGCAGAAGTGGCAATTGCCGCCCATCGTCGATTTTCGCCTACCACTCGCGGATGTCGACGAAGTGGCCGGCGATGGCCGCCGCGGCCGCCATTTCGGGGCTGACTAGGTGGGTGCGGCCGCCTTTGCCCTGCCGTCCCTCGAAGTTGCGGTTGGAGGTGGAGGCGCAGCGCTCGCCGGGTTGGATGATGTCGGGGTTCATTCCCAAGCACATCGAGCAGCCGGCTACACGCCAGTCGAAGCCGGCGTCCTTGAATATGGCGTCCAAGCCTTCTTCTTCGGCTTGCCGCTTGATGGCGGCGGAGCCGGGGACTACCATCGCATAGACATTGTCGTTGACCTTTCTGCCGCGCGCGATTTCGGCGGCGGCGCGCAGGTCTTCTATGCGGGAGTTGGTGCATGAACCGATGAACACCCTGTCCAACGATATGTCCTGCATCGGGGTGTTGGGCTGCAAGCCCATGTACTGCAGGGCGCGCTCGGCGGATTCCTTTTCGCCCGCGTCGGCGTATGAGTTGGGATCCGGGACGCGGCTGGTAATGGGCGCTACCATGCCGGGGTTGGTTCCCCAAGTAACATGCGGCTCAAGGGCGGAGCCGTCAATCTCGACTAGGCTGTCGTATTGCGCGCCATCGTCGGTTGCCAGATTGCGCCACTCTTGCACGGCGGCGTCGAAGTCGTCGCCCTGCGGAACTTGCGCTCTGCCGCGCATGTACTCGAAGGTGGTGTCGTCGGGCGCAATCATGCCGGCGCGTCCGCCGCCTTCGATGGACATATTGCAGACGGTCATGCGCCCTTCCATAGACAGCGCGCGAATGACTTCGCCGGTGTACTCTATGACATGGCCGGTCGCGCCCGCCACGCCTATCTTGCCGATGATACCAAGCACTACGTCCTTGGCGGTAACGCCGGGGGCGAGCTTGCCGTTGACGCGAACTTCCATCGTCTTGGGCTTGAATTGGCGCAGGGTTTGGGTGGCAAGCACATGCTCTACTTCGGATGTGCCGATGCCTATGGCGAAAGCGCCGAAAGCGCCGTGCGTGGATGTGTGGCTGTCGCCGCATACGATAACCTTGCCCGGCTGCGTGTAACCCTGCTCCGGCCCGATGACATGAACGATGCCCTGCAACGGGCTGAACCTGTCGTATAGGGTTACGCCGAACTCTTCGCAGTTGCGGGTGAGGGCGTCCAGCTGCTGCTGCGCGATGGGGTCGGTGATGGGCAGGGACAGATCCCATGTGGGCGTGTTGTGGTCGGCGGTGGCGACGGTGAGATCGGTTCGGCGCACTTTGCGTCCCGCCATACGCAGCCCGTCGAATGCCTGCGGGGATGTAACTTCGTGAACCAGATGCAGGTCGACGTACAGGATGGTGGGCTGTCCGGGCTCTTCGTGGACTACGTGGGTGTCCCAGATTTTTTCGAACATGGTCTTGGGTGGCATTGTTTGTTCTCCTTGATATATGGGGTATATGGAATGCGCGGTTTAGGATATGTTATAAGATGGGATACAATCAAACAACCATGGACAGAATTGATAAAGCAGGAACCACGCAAGAACCAGTTTATTGCTATGTTATCCGTGGTTTTGGAGCAAATATCCTTCCTACGGATATAATTCAAGGTTCCATATCAGTTTTCGGGAGTCTTCATCAAACAACCATCAAACAACCATGGACAGAATTGAAACGCAGGAACCAGTTTATTGCTCTGTTTCCCCATGGTTTTAGCGTAAATATCCTTCCTACGGATAATAATTCAAGGTTCCATATCAATTTTCGAGAATATTCATCAAACAACCATCAAATAAAATTGCGGAGGTTTAACCGGCCCAGTAAGGCAGGTATGCGCGGTTTCTATATCCTGACGCAGGATCGCGGATGATTATCTGACCCGCTTCCAGAGTTTCATTAAGAATTTTCGTTGCGGTGGCGGCGTTCTTTTCTAGTATTCCGAACCTTTCCCGAATCGACGTGTTGTTCGTAGGTTGTCCGGTAACATAGCGCAAGCATGCGTGTATGTAGCAACTCCTCACTCGCTCTATTTTGTCCATATCAGACAACGATTTGCGAGCGAACATAGTTACTCTCGTGGACTCGCCTGGCGCTTCGAAAAGCGGCGCGGGAAGTTGGAATAGTTCCACTTGTGATACAACTTTGTCGATCCCGCTGCCGCGCTCTTCGCAGATGCGAAAGCGGCGCATCAACGCTGCCAAATCTTCATTGCGCGACTTCGGTGGGCTGTCCACAAAGCGGTCTGTATCTACCAGCGGCTTGCCGGGGTTCGTGATTTCGATACGGTCGTCGAACAGTTCAACCATAGGTCCGGCGCCCGTAACAAGAAAGTCTTGGTGAATAAGCGCGTTAGCCACCAGCTCGCGTATCGCAAGTTCGGGAAACATCGGCGTAGTCTTACGAAGGGATTGTTCTATCATCTCGTTTGAAGGCAGAAGCGCCATTATGTAATCAATGAGTCCACTGAACCCAACGGCGTAGCCCTTCACGTCTGACTGTTCCCTCAGTGTCTCGAATCGACCGCTGCCTTTGTATTGGATGACCCGCATCGCCTTTCGTCTGATATGAGGGAACTCTCTAATGTCCCTTGCGAATAGAATCGCTCCCAAGTTGGTTATGTTCCAACTACCGGCTTCGGAGAGAGTGATCAAGCCGTCGTTTCGGAGCGCATCAAGAACTGCGTTATGCCCGTCGGGGATAGGCATTTCGAGCAGTTCAAAATACGAGGGGTAATCAAGTTTTGATAGAACGCTATCGCTGTCTAGGCGCTCTGCGGCTATTCCCTGTTCAAACCGCACTCTATCGAAAACACGCCATAGAGCGCGCTCTTTTTCAGGATATTCCTTGAGTTTCTTGGTAAGGCTGCCAACCCTTATGAACTCTTCGTTTTTGAAGGCTATCGGGCGTTGCGATGCGCAATCAATTTCCAGAATTGCTACACTCTTCCCATCGACGCTAACTTCGTGGAAACGAAAGTTTATGCCGGGGTTCAATGACCTGAGAAGCCAGTTCTCCAGTTGCTCATTGCCTTTTTTCTGACTAGCCAACACGAAGTTGGTACCAACAACATTATGGCTGGCGTCGTCTATGCCCCAAATCATGTAGGCGCGCGGTTTGCCTATCAAGGCGGCGGCGTTCGACAACGCCGAGAGGCACTGTCCAATCATCTCGGGT
Organism: Dehalococcoidia bacterium; assembly: GCA_965204605.1. GTDB lineage: Bacteria > Chloroflexota > Dehalococcoidia > Lucifugimonadales > JADFKI01 > Bin90. The sequence continues at coordinate 1,031,188 of OZ241999.1, read as the reverse complement.
TTTATATTGTTGACCTTGAACTCCAACCACTCGGTCTCATTCGGCGACGCGCGCAACTCATGTATCAGGTCAACATAGTAATCGGAATAGCGGCGCTTAGAATCGAGCATCATTGTCTTTATAGCGCTGCCTCCCCTCTGCATACAACCTTACGGCGTTTGGGATGGAGAGGCAGCGCGTGGCATTGCGCCTACGAAATCGGCATTTCCTCGGTCGGGCGCAGGTCTTCGGTGGCGATGAGGCGGTTTAGGGCGTTCATGTACGCCTTGGCGCTGGCGACGATGATGTCGGTGTCGGAGCCGCGCCCAACATAGGCGTGGTCGTCTTTCTGGATGCGGATGGTGACGTCGCCTTGGGCGTCTATGCCTTCGGTAACGGCTTCCACGCGGTATTCGGTCAGCGTGTTGGGGACGTTCACCAGGCGGTTGATCGCCTGATAGACGGCGTCCACGGGGCCGGTTCCGGTGGCGGCGTCGGTGGCGCTGCTGCCGTCGGGGTTTATGAGCGTAACGGTCGCGGTGGGGACGGCGTGGTTGCCGCACTCAACCTGCACATGCTCCAGCGTGTATGTTATCGGCACGTCGGCGATTCGGCGCTGGCTGGACATCAGCGCAATCAGGTCGACGTCCGTGACTTCAGGCTTGCGGTCGGCGAGGCTCTTGAACGCCTCAAACGCTTCGTTCAGGTCGTCCTGGTCCAGGTGATAGCCCAGCTCGTCGAGGCGGGCGCGCAGTCCGGCTCTGCCGCTGAGCTTGCCCAGTACCAGTTCGTTGCTGGGCCAGCCGATGGTCTGTGGATCCATAATTTCGAAGGTTGTGCGCTCTTTCAGCACGCCGTCTTGGTGGATGCCGGATGCGTGGCGGAAGGCGTTTGCGCCCACAACCGCCTTGTTGGGCTGCACGGGGAAGCCGGTTATGTCGCTGACGAGGCGGCTGGTGCGGTATATCTGGCGGGTGTTGATGTTGGTGGATACGACGTACATATCCTTGCGCGTTTCCAGCGCCATGATGACTTCTTCAAGGGCGGCGTTGCCTGCGCGCTCGCCAAGTCCGTTGATGCAACCTTCCACTTGGCGCGCGCCCTCTGCAACGGCGGCGAGGCTATTGCCGACCGCCTGCCCCAAGTCGTTATGGCAGTGGACGCTCAGCGTAGCCTTATGGATGTTGGGGACGTTCTCTTTGATGAGGCGAATGCGGTCGCGGAACTCCCAGGGCATCACATAGCCGACGGTGTCGGGCACGTTGATGGTGGTGGCGCCGGCGGCGATTGCGCCTTCCAGCATCTTGTAGAGGTAGTCCATATCGGTGCGGGTGGCGTCCATGGGCGAGAACTCTACGTCGTCGCAGTAGCTTTTGGCGCGCTCCACGGAGGCTATCGCCATATCCATAACCTCTTCGGGGTTTTTGCGGAGCTGGTTCATGATTTGCACATCGGAGCTGGAAATGAACACGTGGATGCGCGGGTTTTCGGCGTCTTTGATGGCGTCCCATGCGGCGTCCACGTCGGGCAGCACGCAGCGCGCCAGGGACGCTATGACGGGGCGGCGCACTTCGCGCGCGATGGACTGCACTGCTTGGAAGTCGCCGGGGGAGCTTGCGGCGAAGCCCGCTTCGATGACATCCACGCCCAGCCTGTCCAGCTGCCGCGCGATTTCCAGCTTCTCTTGCGTGGTCAGCCCGATGCCGGCGGACTGCTCGCCGTCGCGCAGCGTGGTGTCGAAAATGATTACCTTGTCGTCTGGCATATTCGTCTCCTGTCAGTGTTGGGTTATCGGCAGCCGTGGGATGGTTTGCGCGCGCGGCTACCGAAGGGCAACGCAGTCCGCCTGACCGAGCCATGCCAAGACCCGGCCTTTGCGGCGAACTGCGTGGGATGCCTCCGTGCGGTTCATAGCGTTCATCTCCAATTGAAGTTTGAGGTGTGGAGTTATCGCGGTGTCTCTGGTGTGGACATTGCTTTTCGGTTAAGTTCGCAGAAACAAGCCGATGACGAGCAGTATCAATATGGTAATCTGCAACCCGACCGTCCAGCGAAAGTTACGCTGAGATTCCAGCATCAGGTTGTCCAGTTTGATGGAGAGATCGCGTATAGCCTGTCTGTTGTCAACGCCTTCGCGCACAAGCGCTTCAGTGGTGGCTTCGACTTTGGCAAGTCTTTCGTTGTCTGTGGCATTTTGAGTTGTTGCCATCGTTTAGCCTTTCACTAATTTATCAGAAGGATGGATGCAATCAGCATCGCACACATCGCTACTATCACCGTCAGCAGCATGAGAAAGTAAGCCCGCATATCCTGCTTAATGGCGCTTACATCGCGCACAAGCGCTTCGACGGTGGCTTCGACCTTAGCGAGGCGTTCATTGGCGGTTATCTTTTGGGTTACGGCCATTGTTTGTCTCACAAGTTGGTGGAGATTTCTTTTCACGCTCCATTGCAGCAATAGCTTCCGCCGTTTTCGCGGCGATCCAACGCTTGCGCTCCGGCGAGAAGTTCTTGGTGAGTTCGCTGAATTTGCGATGCCCTGCCATTTAGAGAATCCTGTAGTGGAACGTCGTTGTAGCGCCTTGATTTGGCCCAGTTATGGATTCAACCTTCACATGCGCCATATCCTGGAACTTTTTCGTCCCCATAGCGCTGCAAACCGCCGGCATACGATTTGTCAAATCCATGGCTTTATGCACATCGCCGGCACGAATTGATACGGCGCTGCATCCCTCTCTACGGGCAGGTTCGATGTAGCGCTTCGCTGCATATTGTCTGATGTCGTCGGCTAGGCTCATATGCGCCGTCCAATCTTTAGCGCGCTGCGCTTTTGGCAGGGGCTCAGCAGAACGCATAACCTCTTCGCGCGTGATGTCAGACAACTCAAAGCCGCGCAGGTCTTTGAGTTCTTTCAGTCCGTCTATCATAAAGCCGATTACTTTGCCGTTTTCGTCGTATCGCGCCCAGATGTGGTCGTCGTCTTCCGATATGAGGTCGTAGAATCCCGCTTTGAGCTCGAAATGAACAAACAGCGTATCTATGTCCTCGAGATAGGAAACGCTCATTCGTATTTTTGCCATATCACGAGCCCCGGCGCGGCGCATTCTCCCCTAATCCACATCCTGCAAGAAGGGCATCATCGCGCGCAGCTCTTTGCCGACTTCTTCTATGGGGTGGGCGGCGTTGTCTTCGCGCATTCGGTAGAATGTGGGGCGTCCCTCGTCGTTTTCGGCTATCCATTCGCGGGCGAAGCTGCCGTCTTGTATGCGCGCCAACACTTGCTTCATGTTCTCTTTCACGCTTTCGTCCACCACCACGGGGCCGCGCGTGTAGTCGCCGAATTCGGCGGTGTCGCTGACGGAGTAGCGCATATAGCCCATGCCGCCTTGGTAGAGCAGGTCGACGATGAGCTTGAGCTCGTGCATGCACTCGAAATACGCCGATTCCGGCTGATAGCCCGCCTCTATGAGCGTCTCATACGCCGCCTTGACCAGCGCGGTTACGCCGCCGCACAGCACCGCTTGTTCGCCGAACAGGTCGGTTTCGGTTTCTTCCTTGAAGGTGGTGTCCAACACGCCGGCGCGCGTGCAGCCAACGCCCCGCGCATACGCAAGCCCGACGCCGTGCGCGCTGCCGGTGGCGTCCTGATGCACCGCAAGCAGACCCGGCACGCCCGAACCCTTAGTGAACACTTCGCGCATGCGGTGTCCCGGCGCCTTGGGCGCTACCATAGACACATCCACGCCTTCGGGCGCGGCGATGGTCTTGTAGTGAATGTTGAAGCCGTGCGCGAACATCAGCGTCTTGCCGGGCAGCATATGCGGCTGAATGGACTCTCTGTACACCTCTGCCTGCAGATGGTCGGGGATTAGCATCATTATGATGTCGGACTGCTCGGCGACGTCGGCCACGATGCCGACCTTCAGCCCGTCGGCTTCCGCCTTCGCGATGCTGGCGCTGCCTTCGTACAGGCCGACCATCACATCAAGCCCGTTGTCGTGCAGGTTGAGCGCGTGGGCGTGGCCCTGGCTGCCGTAGCCGATTATGCCGAATGTCTTGCCGTCCACAAGGGACATATCGGCGTCCGCCTCATAGTACATCTTTGCCATTCGGAGTTCCTTTCGGTTGGGTTAGTTAGCGCTTTCGTTGGTTGGAGCGGCGCTGCCGATTTCGCTACACGCTGCCCGTTTCCATTATGACGGGTCTGTTGGATTGGCGGCCGTTTCGGCTGCGGCCGTTCTGTTCGGAGTTCATGCCTCGCGTCATCGCCACGATGCCGGTTCGCATAACCTCGACTACGCCGAATGGGCTGAGCAAGCCCTGCAGCGCGTCGATCTTCTCTTCGTCGCCCACCACCTCTACGATTACGCTGTCGGGCGCGACGTCGATGATGTGCGCGCGGAACAGATCGACTATCTGCATAACCTCGCTGCGTGTGTGAACATTGATTTTCACGCGGATTAGCGCCAGTTCGCGCGCGACGGCGTGATAGTCTGAGACGTCGGAGACTTTGATGACGTCGACGAGTTTGTGCAGATGCTTGGTAACCTGCTCCACGACGCGGCTATCGCCTTCCACCACGAAGGTCATGCGGGACAGGTTTGGGAGTTCGCTGTTGCCCACCGCGAGGCTGGATATGTTGAAGCCCCGCCGCCTGAACAGGCTTGCGACGCGGTTCAGCACGCCCGGCTTGTCTTCCACCAGCGCGGTTATGGTGTGGCGGTTGGTTTCTGCGGCGGTTATCATCGTACCTCCTCTAGCACGGGTTCCGGCTCTTCGATGAGCATATCTACGGACTGGCCGGCGGGTATCATCGGATACACATTGTCGTCGTTCTGCACGATGAAGTCGATGATGACCGGACCCCTGTGCGCCATCGCTTCATCCACGGCGGCGCGCACTTGGTCTTTGTCCGTAACGCGGATGCCCAGCATGCCGTAGGCTTCCGCCAGCTTAACGAAGTCGGGGTTGCCGCTGTATTCGGTCGCCACATGGTCTTTGTGATAGAAGAAGTCCTGCCACTGCCGAACCATGCCGAGCGAGTTGTTGTTCATTATGGCGAACTTGACGGGGATGTTGTTCTCGACGATTGTGGCGAGTTCCACCATAGTCATCTGAAAGCCGCCGTCCCCCGCCACCGACCAGACGACGCGGTCGGCGCGCCCAACCTGAGCGCCCATAGCGCCGGGCACTTCATAGCCCATTGCGCCCGAACCGCAGGATGATACCAGCGAGCAGGTCTGCCTGAACGGGTAGTATTGCGCCGCCCACATCTGATGCTGCCCCACGCCGGTAACGATTACGGCGTTGCCGTCCGTGGCTTCGGCAATCTCTTTGACCACATAGCGCATCTCTAGGGCGTGGGAGCCGTCCGGATCTTGCAGCGGATGTTCGCGCCGAAGTTCGTCCACGCGCTTCAGCCAATCGCCGTGCAGCAGCGGCTTCACGCTCTTATTGAGCGCCTGCAGCACAAGCTTCAGATCGCCCACAATCGGCACATCCACCTTCACATTCTTGCCGATTTCAGAGGGGTCAATGTCGACGTGTATCTTCTTTGCGCCCATCGCGAATGTGGCGGGATCGCCGGTGATGCGATCGTCGAAGCGCATTCCCAGCGCAATCAGCAGGTCGGCTTCCTCTATGGCGAGGCTGGCATACGCCATTCCGTGCATGCCGGGCCAGCCGGCGGACAGCACATGCCCGGTCGGGAAGCTGCTCACGCCCAGCAGCGTGGTGATGACCGGGATTTGCGCCTTTTCCGCCAGCTCCAGCAGTTCGTCATACGCCCTTGATATGATGACGCCGTGTCCCGCGATGATGACGGGGCGCTTGGACTCGGCGATGAGTTCGGAGGCGCGCTTAATCTGGCGGCGGTGCGGCGTCAGCGTGGGCTTGTAGCCGGGCAGGCTAATCTCACCGGGATACTCGAACTCCGCCACTTCGGTGAACACGTCCTTGGGTATGTCAACCAGCACGGGGCCGGGGCGGCCGGTGTTGGCGATATAGAACGCCTCTTTGATGACGCGCGGGATTTCGGCGGCGTTCATCACAAGGTAGTTGTGCTTGGTGATGGGCAGCGTTATGCCGGTGGTGTCGCACTCTTGGAATGCGTCGGTGCCGATGGCGGCTCTGCCGACCTGTCCGGTTATGACGACCATCGGCACGGAGTCCATCTGCGCAGTGGCTATGCCCGTAACCAGGTTAGTGGCGCCGGGGCCGGATGTAGCCCACGCCACGCCGGCCCGGCCGGTAACGCGCGCGTAGCCGTCGGCGGCGTGCGCCGCGCCCTGTTCGTGCCGAACCAATATGTGGCGCAGCTGCGGGAATTCGGGCAGGGTTTGGTAAAGCGGCAGTATCGCGCCGCCCGGAAGCCCGAATATCACATCCACGCCTTCGCGGATGAGGCTTTCGCAAACCATCTGTCCGCCGTTCATCTTCATATATTGCTTACCTCCCGGTTGTTAGCCTGCGGCTTGGACTTCGCCCGTCAACGGACTGGCATAAAGCCGCTTATCGGCAATTTCCAACAAAAAATCCCGCCCACACAAAGGGACGGGATGTAAAATCTCGCGGTACCACCCAATTTGCCCCAACTCAGTGGGGCCGCTCTACGGCTGATAACGGGCGCCAACCCGTCCACCCCTAGCGGCGGCGCTTCCATATGAAAGATGAAGCGCGCGAAATACGCCCTTTCTATGGGGGCGATGTTCCGTTTTCGTTTGCCGTTCAGAATGGGCGCTCCGGGGCGAGTTCCGGGCGGGCCTTGGCGTCGGCTCTCAGCGCCGCCGACTCTCTGATGCCGGCGCCACCCGTACTACTCCCCATCGCCGCGTCTGATATATGCGATTTAGTCCAACACAACGAGGTTAGCAAATCTGAAGGGGGGGTGTCAATAAAAAGCGCCGCATGCCGCGCAATGCCAACGCGCCGCCTATCGCTTGTCCCCGCAAATTCCTAACTGAGTTGAGCGCGGCGCATTTGCTAGATCTCCGCCAAGAACTCCGTAACCGCGCGCTGGAATCCGGCCGGGCTGTCGCCCATAACCAGATGCCCGGCGCCCTCGATAGTCGCCATTTGGCTGTTGGGAATGACTTTGCGCATTTTGTCTGCGGTGTCCATCGCGATGATGTCGCTTGCGCCGCCGCGCACAAGCAGCGTGGGGCATTGCAGCGCCTCCAGATACCCCCACAAGCGCTTCTCAGTTTCGGGATCGCTGCCCATTCGCCTGCCCGGCCTTCTCAGCCGCTTATCGTACTTCCATGTCCATTTGCCGTTGGGGAGCTGCTTGAGGTTGTGCATTATGCTGCCGCGGATCTGCTCCGGCGGACGGCGCGGGTTGTACTTCAGCACGCGCTCCACGAAAGCGTCCACGGAGTCCAGCTCATCGTCCTGCTGCACAAAGTTGCGGATGTTCTGCGTACCCTGCTGCATATTCTGCGGGCCGGCGTCCACTATGACCAGCGCGCGCACCCTGTCCGGGTTGTTGGCGGCGTATGTGAACGAATTCCGGCCGCCCATTGAAAGCCCCATCAGCGTGAAGTCTTCCAAGCCGATTTCGCTGACTACGGCGGATATATCGTTCTGCTGCGTCTCCGGGGAATAATCGCCGTCGGCCGCCCAATCGCTGTCGCCGTGGCCGCGCTGGTCAAGCACGATGACGCGGTAGTCGTCGCTGAACCCCAGCGCCACGAAGTCCCACGAATGGCAGGTCTGCGCGAAGCCATGCAGCAGCAGCATCGGCGGATTGGCTGCGCTGCCCCATTCTAGGTAGTGAAAGCGCATGCCGTTTGCCGTAACGAACTTGTCTTGCGGCGCATTATCGTTGGCGAATTGCACGCCCATAGCGCGCGCCGCATCGTGTAGTGAAAGCCCTTGATTGGCAGCCTGAGTAGTCAAAAGTCTATTGCCCTCGTTTCTTGGTATAGCGCCGATATATCGCTATCGCCGAACCCCGTCATATTCGCAGCATCGGCAGGCGCAGTCTTGCGCTGAAAATCATACACTAAACGGGCAAGCCATATCCACCTGCCCCGATACTCAAATCCAAATCGCTAATTCGCAAACTACCCGGCGCCGTTATTTGGCGCGCATTCGGATTGCGCTGCGTGAGTTGTAAAATGTAACTGCTGCGTTCACCCAAAGAAGCGCGCCAGTTCGTCGCGCTCGAATGTGGGCAGCGCGCGTTCAGCGCCGTTCGATATGAGCCGCAAGCCTTCCGACGCCGGCGTTACGCGCCCAATCTCGACGGCGGGGATGCCAGCGCGTCGCAGCGCTGCCGTAAGCCTACGCGCGTCCGCGGGCGGCAGCGTGGCAAGCAGCGCGCCCGATGCGATTAAGCCCAGCGGATCCAGCGACAGCGCATCGCACACGGCGCGGCACTCCGGCAGCACAGGGATCCGGTCGGCATCCACAACGATGCCCACGTCGGCGGCGGTGGCAATCTCAAGCAGTCCGGTTGCAAGCCCGCCCTCAGTGGGGTCGTGCATGGAGTTCACGCCGCCGCCGTCGCAGGCTATCGCGGCGGCTTTGGCGACGCTTATGCCGGGCGTGAACAGCAGCTCCTGCGCCCGCCGTATGACATCCTGCGATACGCCTTTGGCGGCAAGCGCGTCGGCCGCTTCGAGCGCCAAAATCGCGGCGCCTTCTATCGCAACGCCTTGCGTAAGCGCTATGCTATCGCCTACTTGCGCCCCCGATGTCAGCACAACCCTGTCCTTTGCCACTTCGCCCAGCATTGCGCCTATCGCAATCGGGCGCGGCAGATTGTGCGTAATCTCGGTATGCCCGCCGATGAGCGTTACGCCCAGCGCATCGCACGCCTCAAGCAGTTGGTTGAATATCGCCCGCACATCGTCGGCGCTTGTCCCTTCGGGCAGCAGCAGCGTCGCCATCAACCAGCGCGGCGTTGCGCCCATAACGGCGAGGTCGTTGGCGTTCACCTGTACCGCATACCAGCCAATCAGGTCGGTTGCGAATGTGATGGGGTCGGTCTTTGCCGCCAGATAGCGATCGCCCATATCGATGAGCGCCGCGTCTTCGCCGGCGCGCGCGCCCAGCGCAACGCGCGGATCCCGCGTATCTATCTTGCCTAACAGATCCGAAAGCAGTTCTAACGGAAGCTTTCCGGGCAGCATTTGCAGCCTTTCAGCGCCTCAAGCGAAATTCGCCGCGCCGCGCTATTAGTGGACGGGTTGCGCGAACATCTTGTCCGTAGAATTAGGCAGGATTAGCAAGATGACGCGGATTAGAGTAGAATAGGCGGCGTCTCTATTCTATGTATTCTAATGTCTAACCCCGGCCGACTTCCAATGATAACTACGGTATTCTTTGACCTGTACAACACGCTGGCGGGATTTCGTCCGTCGCGCTACGAAATTCAGTCCGAGGCGCTCGCCGATTTCGGCATAAGCGTAACGCCGCAGGGCATCATCAGCGGCTACCATCTGGCGGACGCCTTTATGTCGGAGCAGAACGCCGCCAAGCCCGTCCGACGCCTTGAGCGCGAGCTGCGCAACGCGTTCTTCGCCGAGTATGAGCGGCGCGTGCTGCGGGGCGCAGGCGTGGAAGTGTCATTGGAGCAAGCGGCGCAAATATGGCGGCGCGTCCGTCAAGTGGATTATGCGCTTGCGCCGTACGACGACGCCGTGCCGGCTCTGCAAGAATGCCGACGGCAGGGGCTGACGGTTGCGCTGATAAGCAACCTAAATCAGGGCGGCGACGAGCTGGCGGCAAGCCTTGGACTGCTGCCCCACCTCGACTTCACGATAACATCGCACGACGTCGGCGCTGAAAAGCCTGCCCCACGCATATTTCGCTATGCGCTGACACGCGCGCACGCGCAACCCGAATGCGCCGTGCATGTGGGCGATCAGCTCACATCCGACGTGACGGGCGCGGTGAATGTGGGAATAAACGCCGTGCTGCTGGACAGGGACGGCAACCACAAGGGCTACGCCGAGCATGCGCGCATTGAGAGCCTGGCCGAACTCCCCGCGGCGCTTGCCCGCATCAGCACGGACGCGTCCTGCCGTTGATATGGCGCAGATACATCGGCTACCGCTTGCCCGCATCAGTACGGACGCGTCCCCAATGCGCTCATAGACATGGGGAAGTATTCCGCCGGACGCGGGACTTCGTCGGGCTTGTTGGCGGGCTAGAAATCCTCATCGTTCTTGCGTTTGCGGCGCTTGCCCGTAACCTCTACGCCCTCGGAAGTGGCTATCGGCGCGGAAACCACAACCTTATTCTGCTCGACTTTTTTGGGCTTTTTCGCCTCGCGCTTAGGGACACTTCCTCTTGGCATGACCCTTCACCTCCCTAAATTGGCATTGGATTTCTCAGTCCCGTCCCGATTAGAGTTTAGAGCAGATTGCGCCGTATGTAAAGCGTCCGAACCGCCTGGCGCTTAGGCTCTTCCCCTTGCTTTGCGCTGGTAGTGCGATAAGTCTGTTATACCATTGCGCTTGTTGGAGCGGCTGCCGGATACGGAGCGCCGCGAGACAGACGTTTGCGGAGTGTCGGGGCGCGTTGCCCGTCAACAAGCAATGTAGTTGGGAAGTACGGCGTTGTGAACTGGAACGAAGGGCAGCGCTCTAAGCCGCGCGGCAAGCTGAACAGGCCGGTTCGTCGCACAAATAGATGCGAAAAGAGCGTGGAGATGCTGGTGAATTTGCTTGCGTTGGTCTTCTATGACAAGCTCAAACTCAATGCTACTCAACATTGAGAATGCCATCCGCCGCCGCACGCTTGCCGACGGGTTGGGCGGCTATTATACTTGCGCTGATTTCAATACGGCTTGCAAGGGGGTAGGATATGCCAAAGGCGGCGGCAAACGGAATAGAGATTTACTACGAATCCACGGGGGAGGGCTTCCCGCTGGTGTTGGCGCATGAGTTCGCGGGCGATTTTCGCTCTTGGGAGCCGCAAGCGCGCTTCTTTTCGCGCCGCTATCGCGTTATCACTTACAACGCAAGGGGCTATCCGCCGACCGATACGCCGACGGATGAAGCCGCCTATTCGCAGGATAACGCGGTGGAGGATCTGCGCGGGTTGCTGGAGTATCTGAACATCGAGAAGGCGCATATAGGCGGGCTGTCTATGGGCGGGACGCTGGCGCTTAACTTTGGGCTGGCGTATCCGCATATGGCGAAATCGCTCATTGTGGCGGCGGCGGGCAGCGGCTCAACCGATGTGGATGCGTGGCGCGCGGGGGTGGCGGAGCGCTCGCGCAATATGGAAACGCAGGGAATGGCGGCGATGGACGATTATTCGCAGGGGGAGGCGCGCGTCCAGTTGCGGCGCAAGGATCCGCGCGGCTATCGGGAGTTCGCGGACCAGTTTCTGGCGCATTCGCACATCGGCTCCGCGCTCACATTTCGCGGGGTGCAGGGCAAGCGGCCGCCGGTGTTCGCGCTGGAAGCCAAGATGCGGGCGCTGGCGGTGCCTACGCTCATAATGCTGGGGGACGAAGACGAACCCTGCATCGAGCCCAGCATCTTTATGAAGCGCTGCATTCCGACATCGGGGCTTGTGATGTTTCCGCAGGCGGGACACGCCATTAACCTTGAGGATCCGGATCTGTTCAACCGCAGCGTGTTGGATTTCCTGACCGCGGTTGAGGCGGGCAAGTGGGCGCGGCGCGGCGATTAGGCGGCGCTAGGCTAGGGCATGGGGGACGGCGCGGCTAGTTCAGCGTGGCGACGCTGAAAATCACGCGGAAGGGCTGGCAGTATATCACTACGCTGCCGTAGTCGGCGCCGTCTTCACCTTCGGGCAGGAAGTAGTTCTGATTGCCCATATTGCCTTTTAGTTCGGCCAAGTGCAGGTGTCCTTCGACGTCGGCGCGGCTCTGCGGGTTGGGATGCGGCACAAGCAGCACGCGCAGATCGGGGCCGTTGGTGACGCTGAAGTCCTCGAGGCGCAGGACGGTTTCGCCGTCGGCTGTGCGGTATATCGTCGCGGAGCCGCTGCCGCGGTGGAAGCTGTCGGCGTCGCGGAAGCTGCCGCTCTTGAGCGCCGTAACGGACGCGTCCATCCTGGACGAATCGGCAGGCATAGCCATTTGCGGCGGGACGGACTCATCGTACATATTGTTGTCGGCCGCCGCCTCAATCATGACTTGCTCCGCCTCTGCCATCGTCATATTGGCGGGGATGACGGCGTTGGCGGCGAGCGGGAACTCTTCGTCCACGCGCTCGTTCATGAACAGGGGCGATAGCAGCCACCACGCGAGCATTACGGCGGGAACCGCCAGGATGAGCAGAACGGGGATGACTATGCGTTTGCGAAAGAGCATATGCGCCTCACGATAATCCGCGCGCCGAATATGTACGCCGCGCGCTAAAGCCTGCTAAACCTTGGAGTATTTGGGCGTTGCGATTTTAGCGCCGTCGGGTAGTTCGTGGATGGTGAAATCGCCGAACAGCAGGGGCGCTTCGTCCTTCAGTATATTCAGCACAAGCAGCGCTAGGCGTCTGATTTCTTCGTCTGCGTATTTGGACGCGCGCATTTCGATGAAGTGCCGCCAGGCGCGCACGTTGGCGGTAACGAAAATCTTGGTTTCGGCGGCGTTGGGCAATACGGCGCGCGCGGCTTGGCGTATCGCCTTGCGGTGGTCGGTGGCGGAGGCGAAGCGCTCTCTGGGGATGGCGGCGGCAAGCGCGTCCACCAGGGCGTCGTAGCTTAGGGCGGCGTTGGCGAGCGCGTCTTGCAGGATGGCGTTTGCTTCGGCGTCGGCGTCGTCGTCGAGCGCGGGCGGGGCGACGAAACTGCCGCCGGTTTCGTCCACGTAGCGCTGGCTGCGCTGGCTGAAGGCGAAGCCGGCGCGGTGGCGGACGAGTTCGTGGGTGAGGGAGCGGGATACGCCGGTGAAGGCAAAGCCGTAGTTGATATGCTCAAACACGCTGCCGTCTTTGGAGCGCAACAGGTTTTCAATGAAGTCGGCGATGTCTCGTCGGCCGCGTCCGTAACTCATGTAGCAGATGCGTGCGGCGGCTTCGGCGATGGCGGCGGACTCGTCGCCGCCGGCGCGGATGCTCCGGGGGACGCCGGGGGCGCCTTCGTCGGCGAGAAAGGCGGCGAGCTGGGCCCAGTCCACGGCGGGCTTGGTGACCAGATAGGCTTTCGGGCGGACTAGGTTGGGCTTGGTTTGGATTGCGGGTTCGGGGGCGAGAGCGATCATATGAGTAAGCCTTTAATTCGGGGGTTTTAGGCTTTCACATTATAGGAAGGTCGGCAAACTGAATAAAGGCAGTTTAGCCGCGCGTAAAGGATGTTTTAACGCAAAGGCGCAGGGGCGCAAAGGGGGTTAGGTTGGATTTAGTGCGGGGGCTAAATGGTTTCGAATTGGAGCGGCTACAGACTTTCGCTTTTATAGTACACCTACGCGCTGAGAATATCGCTTGCATTTGCATTCGGATTTGGCATAGACATCGGGTTGCTCTTTGATGAACGCGTATATCTTTGTCCAATAGCGTGGAGTTAGCATTTGTCGTATCATGGCAATAGTTTGCGTATTTGCCAACACAACTTAGGATCTCACCCAATGACTACCACTACCGCCAACCATCAAACCTACATCTACATCGGGCTTGCGGGAGAGAGTGATGCTATTGGGGCGGGTTGCAGAGGCGCGCCGATGGCGGTTCGGAGTAGTAGAGCATCGCCGTTCACTTCCCCTCATCGTTCTACCCGCGCGAGGCGTTCCCCGCGCGCGTGGTAGCCGAATCGCGCATAGGCGCATTAGCGCTGGACGAACTCCGACGGCGCGGCCACGACATAGAGCGGGTGAGCGGCTGGTCAAACGGCAAAGTGATGGCGATACGCCGCGACGCCAGCACCGGCGTTATGAGCGCCGCCGCGTCCGCCAAGAACACAATCGGCTACACTATGGCGCTCTAGCCGCGCGCTATCTATCTGCGCTGCCGTACATACAACCCCAGCGGCTCGCCCCCGATGATATGCAGGTGTCCATGCGGCTGGCTCTGCATCCCGTCCCGCCCGAAGTTGGACAGGATGCGGTAGCCGCCGGGGCAATGCCGCGCGCCCAGCTCCGCCGCCACTGCGCCCATATGCGCCAGCAACTCCCCCCTGCGCCACAACTCCGTTTGAGACATATGCGCCTTGGGGATGAGCAGCAGCATAACCGCAACCCAGTCAAGCAGGTTGTCGAACGCGATAACCCGCTCGTCTTCATAGCGCACTACGGCGGGCTCTCGCCCCGCCACAATATCGCAGAACACGCAGGAAGCGGCGCTCAAAAGGCTATCGCTCACAGCGTAAGCGCAGGTAAGACGATGCTACCAACGATCCCACTCTCTGCCCTTGCGCACTATTTCCACAATCTCTTCGGTGGTGATCTTAGGGCCTTTACGCTTAGCGTCGGCATCAAGCGGCGAACCTTTCGACGATGTGGGTTCAGCCTCAAGTAGTTCACTACGGAACCTGGCGGGCTGCAGTATAAACTCTTTGCCGTCCCTGCGCCGAATTTTGACCGCGCCGTCTTTCTCGACAATATCCAAAACGGCTTCAAGGTCTTGGCTTGCTTCCAAACAGGTAAGTATCTTCATCGGTTGACCTCCACAACTTGTACTCCGATTAGGTTTGCCGCATTCGCAAGCCCCTTGTCCAGCGTAAGCAGCGGCGCATCCAAATCCAACGCGCACGCCAGCATATAGGCGTCGTATGCGTAAATGTTCAGCCGTTCCGCCAACTCCAGCGCTTGAACCATGTCAATATCGACAAACCTGATAGACATCCGCTCATACATTGCAGGGACTGCCCGCTTCATTTCGTCCAGCGTAATGCGATTGCGCTTGAACATTGCGGAAAAGGCGTTGCCAATTTCCCAATGAACGGATCGAGGCGCAACAAGCTCAGTGCCTTCAATAAGTTCAACGATAGCCGCTTTCTCAGGTTCGTCCATTAAAACGGCGATGATGGCGGAATTGTGTATAACCAAGTAGTTCATATCCGCATTCTTGCAAATGCGCGGATGCGCCGTCAACCGGCGTTGGGCGGGTTAGCGCGGGATGCTGATGCGGTAGTCAGGGGCGTCGATGCGTATGAGCTGGGCCACGGACGGGTCTCGGATGCGGGAGCCGATGGGGCCTATCTGCTCGGTGAAATCCTGCATGCTGGTTATGACCGTGGGCAGACGGCTGTTATGGCGATGCACGATTATCTGGTAGAGCTTTTCGTCAGACCACGAACTGGAGCGTTCCTGCCCAAGGTCGTCCAGGATAAGCAACGGCGTGTTCTTCACTTCGTCGAAGATGCTGTCATAGCGTATGCGGCTGTCCGGCACAAACGCCGCCCTGAGGTGGTCAAGCAGATCCGGCACGAATGCGAAGAAGACGGGGTTGCCGTCGGCAAGCCGCCGCTCCGCTATGGCTACGGCTAGGTGCGTCTTGCCCACGCCGGTTTCGCCGAACAGCGTCAGCCATCCGTCGGGGTCGGCGGCGAAGTTGCGCGCCGCCCGTAGCGCTGCGTCAAGACTGGCGCGCTGAGCCGCGGTGGGGTTGTTGCCGCCGGGGTTGAATGTGTCGAAGGTCATGCGCCGCAGCATATCGGGCTGGATGCGCCCAAGCCGATGCGCCGACGCGGGCTGCATGCTGCCCGTATGCACGATGCGGCTTAGCCCTACGGCTTCGAGCCGACTGCGGATGTACGGATCCAGGTCTGCTAGATCGCTTGCGGTGGTAACGATGGTGGGCAGTTCGGCGTTGAAGCGGTGATTGACGACCTGTTGAAGCTTCTCTTCCGCCCAAGGCGTAGAGCTGTGCGCGCCTATGCCGTCAAGAATGAGCAGCGGCGCATCTACAACCTGAGCGTACAGATCGCTGTATGTGAGTTCGCTTGTGGGCGAATAGGTGGCGCGCAGGTGGTCGAGCAGATCCGGCACATGCATAAAGAACACGACTTGCCCCGCCTTGATGCGGTGATTGGCGATTGCGGCGGCTAGGTGCGTCTTGCCGCTGCCGTTGGGGCCGGCGAGGACAAGCCAACCGTCGGGGTTTTCGGCGTACTCCGCGGCGACGCGGCATGCGTGCGCGAACATACGGCGGCTATCGGCGTTGGCGGCTATGCCGTCGGGGTTCAGCGCGGCGAATGTGAAGCGCTTGAGATGGCCTAGATTGCTGTATCGCAGCAAGCGGTCGAGGCGTTCAATGGAGAGGCGCTGCTGCTGGCATCGGCAGGTTACTATCTGTCCGAAATCGGGATGGCCGGCCGGCACTTCGGGCGTGTACCAGCCGCGCCCGCCGCATATTGGGCAGGCGTCGGCGCCCTGCGCGTCGGTTGGCGGCGGCGGTTCGCCCGGGGCAGTATGAGATACGCCGTTGGGGATCTGCCTAGCGGCACTTAGCCTTTTTAGAATATCCGCCAGATTTTCCATCGCCTCTGCCTTCCCGCTCCCGGCGTTCTAGGATGCGCGCGATATAGCGCCGGCCGCAATGCCCATCTTAACCATTAGATCAAACTTGGCGCAACTGAGAGAGCACTTTGGCGCATTCTTACGGATAAGGCAACGCTCCTTCACTTGCTGCCTGCGCTAAGACGGCTTGTGGGCGCATCTTGCGCTTGTTCACGCTATTGGCCGGACTGCTGACGCCGCAGACGCTCAAGCTCATCGCGTAGCGCGCGGGTCTCAGCCTCGGCCGCGTCGGCGCGCGCTTTCTCTTCCAAGCGTCCTTCCTGTTCTTCGGCGACGCGCGCTTGCTCAATCAGCCGCGCTTCCCGCTCTACTACGGCTTCGTTTATCGTCATATCCGTCTCAGGATCCAATATGTCGAATCCATAGTCGGCGTCCCAATAGAAGCGCAAGCCGAGCAGCTCGCTGTCGGATCTAACCGAGCCGTCCGCTCTAATCTGAATATCATACGGCTCATAGACGCCGTCGACCAGGCGCTCGCCCGTAATCGGCTGTCCGTACAACTCGCCGCCGGTGGGGTCGAGACGCCAGTATTCGGCTATCTCTAGGCTCTCATACAGATCGCGCTTGTGTCCCAGGTCGTTTGCCGCCGTGCTGCGCGACGCCATTTCCATCACGAAGTCCGGAACCTTGCCCACTCGCCATGTCCAGAAGTTCTCCATCTCTTGGATGCGCGCTGCGTCCACATCGAAGGCGATGTAGCAGTCGGGCGCAATGCGCTCATTGCCGTCCTTTTCGTTGTACATAACGAAGCCGCCGCCGCCAATATACACATCCGGACGGTCGGCGAAGTATTCGTAGAGCAGGTAAGCGACGCGTATAAGAGGCTTTGCTTGCTGCATTCCATCCTCCACCGGTTCGGGGTCTTCGTAGAAGATGTCGGGGAGGGTTCTGACGAGTGTCTGCGTTGTTGCCATTCTAGCCTCCTGCATCCAAGTTCAAGAGTGAGCGGCGCTAAGATTGCAATGTTGGCGGCGGCGGTTCGCCTGCGACGGGATGCTGCGATACGCCGTTGGGGAGCCGCCTAGTAGCGCTTAGCCTTTCTGGAATATCTGCCTTCGCGCTCCCAGCCGAGCGGCGTCAATATCACTCTGTCCGCGCTGCCGGCACCTCTGCCTTCGCGTTCCCAGCGTTCCAGGATACGCGCGATGTAGCGCCAGCTGCGCACATTTTGCGCCGCCGCCTCGCGAAAGGCTTCCTCGATCCACTCCATCGGGTAGAGCGCTTCCGCCTCTTTGAGTTCTTCGGCGATGATTGGGCTTAGCATTCCGATGTTGGCTTCGTAGAGGGCGTAGATGTTGGGGCGCTCTACGCTTGCGTCCCACGGCTCTTGGACGGGGCGGCTCTGCGAATGCCCGATGACTACGGCATCGGCGGCGGCGCGCGATAGGGCGAGCCGGTCGGTTTCGGTGTTGAGCGCATACAGCCTCTCTTCGCCGCCGCCTTTTCCTGATACCGCCATCGTCAGCGTGCCGCGACGGACGCATGCGTCCAGCGCTTTGGGTATGGCGTCCGGTTCGGGCGGCAACGCGTTGGCGAGCGTGCGGTCTGCGCGCGCCTCTTTGAGCGTTACGAAACGCGGGAAGCCCTTCTTTTGCTGCAGCAGCCATAGGATGCGCAGCGTGCATTTGAGTTCGGCGAGGTCGTCAATCTGCTCAAGCAGCGCTCCGAACAGCGGCGCAGGCGCAGGGATGCTGCGAACCCGCCTTGGAAAGCCGCTAAACTTCATTGTAGGCGTACTCCGGCGCAGGCGTGGTTTCAAGGCTTTCAAAGCGCACAAGGTCGCTGCGGAAGTAGAGCGGCACCGTTCCCACGGGGCCGTTGCGGTGCTTGGCGAATATAATCTCCGCGATGTTCTGCGGATAGGGTTCGGTCGGGTTGCGCTTTTCCCAGTCTTCGCGGGTTACATAGACATCCTCGCGGTGAATGAAGGCTACCACGTCGGCGTCCTGCTCGATGCTGCCGCTTTCGCGCAGGTCGGATAGCAGCGGGCGATGGTTGGGGCGCTGCTCGATGGCGCGGCTGAGCTGCGAGCAGGCGATTACAGGGACATCCAGATCGCGCGCCATCGCCTTTATGGATCGCGATATTTCGCCCATCTCTTGCGCGCGGTTGTCTATGCGCCCGCCGCCGCCGATGAGCTGGAGGTAGTCTATGACGAGCAGGTCAAGCCCGCGCTCGGATTGAAGGCGGCGCGCCTTGCCGCGCATATCCGAGATGGTCTGTATGGGCGTGTCGTCTATGAACAGCGGCAGGTCGGACAATGTGCCGATGGCGTCCAACAGGCGCGATTCTTCGTCGCTGTTGAGCAAGCCGATGCGTATGCGGTAGCTATCGACGTCGGCTTCGCCGGCAAGCAGACGCATGCCGATTTGGTCGCGGCTCATTTCTAGGCTGAATATGCCCACGGAGTTGCCGTTGATGGCGGCGGCGCGCGCTATGTTGAAGGCGAGGGTGCTTTTGCCGAGGCTTGGGCGGGCCGCAAGCACAATCATATCGGAGCGCTGCATGCCGTTGCCGAGCAGGTTGTCTATGCCTTGAAAGCCGGACGCCACCGGCGATATGTGGGAAGAGTCGGGGCCGTGCAGCGCCACGCTCTCTTCCATATAGGTGTCCAGCACATCGCGGATATGGATGAAGTCCCCGGAGCCGCGCCCGGCGCGTATGCGAAAGAGCAGGTCTTCGGCGCGGGATAGCGCTTCGTCCGAATCGGCGGCGCCGTCGTAGCCGATGACCGATATGCGCTCGCCCACATCTATGAGCTGGCGCATAATGGAAGTGCGCTGCACGATGCGGGCGTAGTACTCGATATGGACGGACGTCGGCACCACCAGAACTAGGTGCGCCAGGTAGGCGCTGCCGCCGATGCCTTCGAGTCGGTCTTGAAGGGATAGTTCGTGCGCCACGGTGACTTGGTTGATGGCTTCGCTGCGGTCGTAGAGCGCGATGAACGCTTCGAAGCACCAGCGGTTTTTTTCGCCGTAGAAGTCGTTGGGGCGCAGAAACTGCGTTATGCGCGAGAGGGCGTCGCCGTCAATGAGGATGGAGCCAATGACGGACTCTTCGGCTTGGGTGTCGTGCGGCGGCAAGCGCTCTGCGTACACCATCGTTTCCTCCGATGTTTAGCCGATGTTCAACGGCGGCAATGACGACTAAAAGACTGCTGCGGATCCGCCGATAATCGACTGCCGACTGCTGCGCGCGCTTATTCGGCGGCGGCAGTGGTTTCGGGTTCGCCTTCGGCGGAGTTTTCGGCGGCGGCAACTGCGGGTTCGGCTTCAGCAGCGCTTTCTGCGGCGGCAACTGCGCCTTCGCCTTCGGCGGCGCTTTCTTCAGCCGCGTCCGCATCGTCGCCGGCGTCCGGCTCAAGGGACTTCAGCCATTCGTCCGGGTCCATGCCGGTGGGATGCACAAGCACATCGATATGCGCTTGGACTTCGGGGTGCAGGCGCACGGTTACGTCGAAGCTTCCCAGCTGGCGGATGGGGCTGGCGATTTCGATGGAACGGCGGTCGATTTCGCGGTCCGACATCTCGCCGAGCTTGTCGGCGATAATGGCGTTGGTGACCGAGCCGTAGAGCTGGCCGCTTGCGCCGGCGCGCATTTCTACGCTTACCCGCTTGCCGTTGAGCGTTTCGGAAAGCTCGCGCATATCTTGGAGCAGCTTGAGGCGCGTCTTTTCGGCCTGCTCGGCGTACTGCTTGACGCGCTGCAGGGCGTTGTGCGTGGCGGGCACGGCGTAGTTTTTGGGTATCAGATAGTTGCGCGCAAATCCGTTCTTGACTTCTTTGACGTCGCCGCCTTGCGCTACGCCGGCGACGTCTTCCAGAAATACAACTCTCATCGCAAATCAACCTCATTGAATAGTGTATTGTCCGCTTTGCGCATACTTCTAGGCATTTTAGCACAATAGCGGCGGCAGTATGTTGTTTGGCGGGCGCATCGGCTTGTTGGGGCGTTAGAAGAAGCGGCTGAACACTTCGTTGCCCATCATCCTGCCGCGTTGCGTTAGGCGCAGCGCCGCGCCTTGCGTATGCAGCAAGCCCAGCGCCGTCAGATCGGCAAGCGTATCGGCGTAGTAGCGCGAGGGCGGGGCGCCGAATCGCTTTGTGAAGCCGTCTATGCTCACGCCGCTGTCAAGGCGCAGTCCCATCATCAGCGTTTCGGCCATCTCGATCGGGGCGTCGATGCGCTCGACGTCCTCTACGACGGGGACGGCGGCGATTGCGTCTTGCGGCGACGCGGCGCGCGCGGGGATGGGCGCCGTCTGCATTCGGCGGATGTATTCGCGCGGGGACTTGATGTTGAAGAAACGGCGCTTGCATAGGTAGGAGTGCGCGCCCGGCCCAACGCCTAGATAGGGTTCGTTGCGCCAGTATGTCAGGTTGTGGCGGCTCAGCGCATTCGGCTGCGCCCAGTTGGAGATTTCGTAGTGGCGGTAGCCGTCGCGCGCCATATCGGTCTGCGCCATGATGTACATATCTGCCGCAAGATCGGCGTCGGGTTCGGGCAGATTGCCTTGCGCTACCGAATGCTCCATAGGCGTGTTGCCTTCAAGCGTGAGGCAGTACATAGATATGTGCGGCGGCGCTAGTTCAAGCGCCTTGCCGAGCGTGCATTGCCACTGCTCAAGGCGCTGATGGGGCAAGCCGTACATTAGGTCGATGCTGATGTTGCGAAAGCAGGCGCTTGCCGCCATTCGATAGGCGTCCATAGCGTCGGCGGCGGTGTGCCGTCGACCTAGGATTTTCAGCAGAGCGTCGTCGAAGCTCTGAACGCCGATGCTGAGGCGGTTGACGCCGCATGCTAGGTAGGCGTCGAGTTTGCGCGCGGTGAAATCGCCGGGGTTGGCTTCCAGCGTTACCTCTGCGTCTGCTTGCAAATGAAAGGCGCTGCGTATCGTCTGCATCGCGCTTTGAATGCGCTCGGCGGGCAGGTATGAGGGCGTGCCGCCGCCGAAAAAGACGCTGTAAACTTCGGGGTTATGCAGTAGCGCCCCCCACAGCGCGATTTCGGCTTGCAGCGCCTTGCCGTATGCGGGCATTAGCGGCTCTATCGCGGCGTAGGTGTTGAAATCGCAGTAGGGACACTTGGTTTCGCAGAACGGGATGTGTACATATAGCGCGATGGATAATGCGTTGGACATATGCGCCGATGCCTTTACACATTGAACAGGACGTGCATTATATCGCCGTCTTGGACGATGTAGTTCTTGCCTTCTTGACGCAGCACGCCGTTTCTGCGCGCTTCGGCGAGCGTGCGGCAGCGCGCCATATCTTCGTATGCGACAACTTCGCCGCGAATGAAGCCGCGCTCGAGGTCGGTGTGTATCTTGCCGGCCGCCTTTATCGCTGATGTGCCGCTGGCTATGGGCCATGCGCGCACTTCGTCATCGCCCACGGTCAGAAACGATATGAGGTCGAGCGCTTCGTAGCAGAGGCGTATCATTCGGCTTAGGCCGGTTTCGCCAATCACGCCAAGCGACGCCCTGAACTCCTGCTCTTCGGCGGCGTCCATCTGCGCCAGTTCCATCTCGAGGCTGCCGCAGAGCGCCGCGGTGCGAACCCGCGCGGTCTGCACTTCGGCGGCGAGGCGCGCTTCCACGCCGGGGATTTGGTCGAGTTGGTCTTCCCCCACATTCACCACCACCACAAGCGGCTTGGCGGTGAGGAGCTGAAAGCCGGACAGCAGCCTCAGTTCGTCGGCGGACAGCGCTTGGTCCCGGATATGAACGCCCGCCTCAAGGCCGTCTTTCACGCGCGCCAGCGTATCGCGCTCGGCATTGAGCGCAGCGCGTTGGGCCGCCTTGGCGGACTTAAAGCCTTCGGCGAGGCGCATAAGCCGCCGTTCCAGTATGTCGAGGTCGGCGAATGTGAGTTCGAACAGCATCGTGTCGATATCGCGGTGGGCGTCTATGCTGTCCGCGATGCGCGGCACGGCGGCGTTCTCGAAGGCGCGCGCCACGATGAGCAGCGCGTCGGCGCTCTGCAGCAGGTTGAGGCACTCGCCCGCGATGCTCTGCGCCTTGCCCAAGCCTTCGGGCGCGGCCGGCGGGTCGACGTATGTAACCTCGGCGTTCACCTTGCGGCGCGGCTTGAATATGCCGTTCAGCACATCCAAGCGCTCATCCGGCACTTTTGCGGCGCCAAGGTTGGGTCTGTTGTTGAAGGCGTTGACTTGGGCTATGCCCCTGGTGGCGGCGTTGAATATGGTGGTCTTGCCGCTTTGACGCAATCCGATTATTCCGATTTCCATAACTTATTCGTCAATCGTCCGTTGTTCAGGTTATAGCGGGCGCTGATTGCGCTTATCATCGTTTTCGTCGTCCACGACGCGCGCCGATCCGTCTATCACATTGCCGTCGCGGGGCGCTGCCTTGCCGCCGCCGGTATGCTCTCTCAGGATGTCGCGCGGGACGGATAGCAGGAACAAAGTCACCGCAAGAACTATCGCAAGCATATCGTCTATCCAACCCATAATTGGTATGATGTCAGGCAGCACATCTATCGGGGACACCATATAGACGATGCCGCCCGGAATTATGAGTTTGGACCAGATAGACACGCGGCGGTCCAGCATCAGGCGCAGGATTAGCCGACCGATGCCGGAGCGCGCCAGCATCATTAGCAGAGACGGTCTTAGCATAGCGCGCGCTCCATCGCTACATACGATTAGTTGACATCCATTATAACGCATAACCGCTTGCGGCGGTTCATTCGAGGCAAACCGGTTTGATACATCTGCTTTACGGCGAAGACACGCTATCGTTGGACGAAAAGTTGGCGGCGCTGCGCGCAATCAATGCGGCCGACGACCTCTACGATGTGAACTCCACCACGATCGACGGGGCGTCCGCAAGCCTGATCGAGCTCGAGATGGCATGGAGCGCGGCGCCGTTTTTGGCGGACAAGCGCATAGTGGTTGTGCGGGGCTTGCTTGCGCGCTTCGAGCCGCGGCGGGGCCGAGCGCGCGGCGCATCATCGCGGGGGCGCTCCAAGGCGGCCGCCGAATGGGACGGATTGGCGGATCGGCTCGCCCATACGCCGCCGTCGACTGAGCTCATATTCGTCGAGGGCAGCGTAGCGCGCAACAATACGCTGTTCAGGGCGATTAGCAAGGTTGCCGAGGTGCATCGGTTCGCGCTGCCGTCGGCGCGCGAAATGCCGCAGTGGGTTCGGGAGCGCGCCGACAAGATGGGCGCCGCCATAGAGCCGCGCGCAATCGCGGCGCTGACGGAGGCTATCGGCAACGATACCCGCCTAGTGGATATGGAACTGCAGAAACTGGCGCTATACCGCTCCGGGCAGCGCATACGGCGGCAGGATGTAGAGGCGCTGGTTTCGTATGCGAAGGAAGCCAACATATTCGCGGCGGTGGACGCGGCGCTTGAGGGGCGCGCGGGTGTGGCGCTGCGCATGAAACACCAACTTATGGAGGCGGGCAGTTCGCCGATATACCTCATCACGATGATAGCGCGCCAAGTGCGCTTTCTGATACTCGCCAAAGACCTGAAGTCCAGGGGATTGCGGCAGGATGAGATTGGCGAAAGGATGTCGCTGCGCGGCTATCCGCTGACCAAGACGCTGCAGCAAGAGGGGCGCTTCAGCGCGCAGCAGCTAGTTGGGATGCACCGCCGATTGCTGGAAGCCGATCTGTCCATCAAGACGGGCGCGGCGGACGAACAGACGGCGCTTGACACGCTGATTGTGGCGCTTGCCGAACCTGGGCATGCGGGGCAACGCAGGCGATAGCGCGCAAATGCGGGACAACGGGCGGGCGCAAACGGCATCAAGCGGCAAAGGCTGCGGGATGGTTGCGCTGAAGGGGACGCTGCGCCGCCGTCTGCTGGCGTGCGCGCTTGCAGTGCTTGCGCTGACGGCGTGCGCTTTGCCTCCGCCGAATTTCGTCGAGTTCACGCCTACGCCTATCGCTGCGCCAAGCGCATCGGCCGCGATAGCATCCCCGGCGACGTCTGCGATCGCGCCCACGCCTATCGCATCTGCGCCGATAGCCACCGCTACGACGTCTGCGCCGTCGATTGCGCCCGCGGCGATAGCATCCCCAACGCCAAGCGCATCGGCCGCGATTGCAGCGCCCGCGATTGCGCCGCCGCTCAGTGTATCGGATGACGCAGACGCGGCGGCAACAAGCGCGCGCCTATCCGATGCGGGGTTGGCGTATCTGACGGCGTTCACGGAGCGGTTCAGTCCGCGCGAAAGCGGCACGGACGAGGAGCGCGCCGCCGCCGAGTTTCTGGCGGCCGAAATGCGGCGGCTTGGGTATGATGTGGTTGAACAGCCGCTTACCGCCGCGCTCATAAATTGGGATATCGAGCCGGTCTCTATCGTAGCGCCCGAACCGCGCGCGCTGCGTTCACGGCCGCTTGGGATGAGCGGGGCGGGCGATGTAGTGGCGCCGCTTGCGTATGCGGGCAAGGCGCTCGAATCGGACATACCCGCCGACGGACTGGCGGGCAGGATAGCGCTGATAGAACGGGGCAGCATCACATTCGAGGAAAAGGCAACGCGCGCAGCCGATGCGGGGGCGCTGGGCGCAATCATCTACAACAATGCGGACGGCGAATTCGGGGGGACGCTGATGCGCCAAGCGTCCATACCGGCGGCGTCCATATCGCGCGAAGACGGCTTGCGGATGCTCGAAGCGCTTGAAAGCGGCATTCGGGTCGAGGCGCATATCAGGGTCGAGGTGGAACGGCGCAGCAGCCAGAACATCATCGCGGAGAAGCGCGGGACGGCGGCGGACGGCGGCGTTGTTGTGATGGGGGCGCACTACGATAGCGTGCCGAAATCGCAGGGGGCGGGGGATAACGGGACTGGGGTTGCGGCGCTTGTATTGATGGCGCAGGAACTCTCGGATGCGGATTTTCCCTTCACGGTGCGCTTCATATTCTTTGGCGTGGAAGAGATTGGCTTGCGCGGAAGCCGCTACTATGTAGAAAGCCTGACCGATGCCGAACTGTGGGACATAACGGCGATGCTGAACTTCGACGCAATGGGGGCGGGCAATGCGTCTATCCTAGGGGACGGCGATCTGGTGAACGCCGCGCTTGGGATTGCCGCTGAGAACGGGCTGATCGTGGGCGAATCCGAGGGCATGCGCGGGGGCGGCAGCGATCATGCGCCGTTTCGGGATGCGGGCGTTCCGGTCTTGTTCTTTTTCGGCGACGACTTTTCGCGGATAAACTCGCCGGACGATACGCTGGAGTTCGTGGAGCCGTCCATAATGGGGACGCATATGACGGTTGCGCTGCGGCTGCTGTATGAGATTGCGGCGGATGGTAGATAAGCCGCTTACGCCAATAGAATACGCTGTCAAAATCGTAGCGCTATCTCTAAAACGCTTGCGGCTTTGCGCGCTTGCGGTTATTGCGCCATCGATTTCTACTTGCCTTCCATCCGCGCCATTTCGGGCCATATGCTTCGCATCTGCCACATGTCGAAGGACGCTAGGCGGGCCGAGTTGCCGCGCGCGAACACCGATACGCCGGCGCTGTCTGTGCGGCGGGGGTAGGTTCGCAGCGTGAGGCATTGGCGGTCGTTGGCGAACACCTCAACGATGCTGCGGTCAATGAACACGCGCAATCGCAGCGGTTCGCCTTCGTCCAGGCGCAGCGGCCCGATTTCGGGCGCGCGCGCGAATATGTCTCTGCCCAGCGATGCCTCAGATACGTCGATCTGCAATTCGCTTATGCCGAAACTGCGATGCGCCTGGGGATACAGCGATATGCGCGTCTGCTCAGCGCCGTCGCGGGAACGCAGCACATTCAGACCAACCTCGCGCGCTTCGCCCGGCTCGATGACCGCCTCGATCTCAACCGCTTTGCCGTATGCGCCGTCCAGGACTATCTCGTCGTTTGCGGGTATTCGCAGGGGCGCATCAATCTGCCGATGATCGAAGCGCAGCGATTCGACGTCGCCCGCGACCGCCATTCCCAGCTCGCCGTCGTCCGTGAGCCAGTATTGGCGGGCAAGCGTCATGATGTTGTCCCATTTGTAGGCGGTTCTGCACTCTTTGACATTGAATATGCCGATGAAGCGCCCGTCGGGGCCGATAGCGGCGGAGGGCGCATGCAGGCTGCCCATCATCCAAGCGCCGTAGTTCATCCGATAGTGCGCGTCGGGCGTGAAGCGCTGGGTGTCGGCATCGTAGTCGCCGATGTAGCAGCGGCCGGAGCGCTTGTGGCTGAACAGCAACAGCATATGCTTGCCGCTTGGAGCGCCGCTTGCGTCGCTCAGGGGCCAAAAGCTAGGGACGGCGGCGTCTTCACCCCGCTCTGCGAATGTCTTGTCTTCAAGCAGCGCCCCGATGTGTTCCCACTGCGCCAGATCGGCGGATCGGAAGAGTTGGGCAATGCCTTGGCAGTCCACGCCGCGCTCGCCGTCCTTGTAGGTGCCGGACAGCGAATAGTAGTAGCCGTCTTCCTGCTTCCATATGCACGGATCGAAGACGCGGTAGGGGGCGCCGTCATCATCGATTGGGACGATGGGGATGACGGGGTTGTTGGGATGCTTGCGCCAGTTCAGCAAGAGCGGATCGGACGCCGTGGCGATGGCGTTGCCCGATTGCGTGCCGTGATAGATGGCGATAACGCGGTCATCCTCAACAAGCGTCTGCCCGCTGTAGCAGTCTTTCTCCGCATAGGGGTAGAGCGCAAGCGGCAGATCGCGCCAGTGAACAAGGTCGTCGCTGACGGTGTGTCCCCAGTGAACGCGGTCGTGTCTGCCTGCCGGCCGGAACTGGTAGAACAGATGCCAGCGCCCTTGCCAAAAGCACAAGCCGTTGGGGTCGTTCATCACATTTTGCGGCGGCGAAAAGTGATACAGCGGGCGGTACGGATCTATCGACCGCTGATTGCGCGCGTCCGCGAAAGCCTGCAGCGAGGCGTCGGATTCCAGCGCATCCAGCTGCGCGTCCAGCGTATCGGGATAGGTTGGGCGCTGCGGCCGCGGCGGCGGGTATGGGGCGGCGGTAGTCATGCGAAAGTCCTTTGTTGCCTTAGTTCAAGAGTGAAGGTGAGTAGAGCGGCTTGGTTCTGCGTATCAGCAGATGCGCGGGAAATTTCGACTTGCATCTCACGGGTTGGAACGCCAAGCGCCAGTTAGACACAAGCCGGCGCATCTACGACGCCCGTCTGTCGCGGACGGCGAGCGCGACGGAGACTATCAGCAGCAGGGCGGCGAGTCCCAGCGTGATTGCCATAACGCCCCGGAGCGTTGCGGCTCGGTAGTGCTGCTGCTCGATGGCGGCGGCGGTGCGCGCGTCCAACTCTACGAACAGTTCGTTCAGCGGGGACATAATGAGCGCCTTTTCTCTGTGGTATTCGCTGCCGTGCAGCAGATCGATCGCCGTCTGCTGGTCGGGGTCGTCGCGCACCGAGTAGGCGCCGGCGGCGTCCTGATATAAGCCTACCATTGCGTTCATTGCGCGGGTTTCCAGTTCCACAAGGATGTTGGATTCGTCTTCGGAGCGCTGCAGCCAAGCGATCTCTTCGGCGGTAAAGCCCGTCTGCTGCATCAGCGCGCGAAGCGCCGCCGGTTCGGCAGTGCCGCGCGGGGGCTGGCCGGAGTCGGTTATCAAGTCCCAGTAGATGCCGTTGTAGTCTAGCGGGCGTGGGGCAATGCCGTTTCGGATGTCTAGTATCTGCCGAAAGTGTTCGGCGAATCGGTCGTCGCCGGTTACGACGTAGGTGCGCGCCATTCGGGTTAGGTCGTCGGAGGTTTGGCGCAGTTCGTCCGCCAGCAGGTATGAGCGGTAGCGGAGTTCGTGCGCTTTGTGCGCTTTGCGGTCGGCGTTGGCGGTCATCAGATAGACTGCGCCGGACGCTATTACCAGAAGCAGTGCCAGGATGGATATTGTCAGGGACAGGTTTTTGGCGCTCATAAAGCCTCCCTAGGCGCTGGGTATTGCAGATCGGTTGCCGAATTTGGGACAGCGCGCGCGGCGCTACATAGAGATTGCGCCGCCGTCTATGACCAGTTCGGAGCCGGTTACATATGAAGAGTCGTCGGATGCGAGGTACAGCACGCCCTTGGCGATTTCGTCCACGCTGCCCATACGCCGCATCGGGACGCGTTCAAGCCTATTCTGCAAACGCGCCTCATCGCCCATAGCGCCGGCGAGCATATCGGTGTCTATCGGGCCGGGATGAACGGAGTTGCAGCGGATGCCGTCGGCGGCGTGCTGGGATGCGGTTACCTTGCTGAATATGCGGACGGCGCCCTTGCTTGCGGCGTAGGCGGGCTCTTGGTGAAGGCTTTGGCCTATGCCCGCCACCGACGATATGTTCACGATGGAGCCGCCGCCCGCCTTTCGCATTTCGGGGATGGCGTGCTTGGTTCCCAGGAACACGCCCTTGGCGTTCACCTCGAACACGCGATCCCATTCGGCGGCCGTGCGGTCTTCAATGGCGGCTTTCTCTATGATGATAGCGGCGTTGTTGACCAGAATGTCCAGTTTGCCGTATTTGTCGACGGTTGCCTGAACGGCGTTTTGCCAGTCCGATTCGCTGGTGACGTCCAGATGGATATAGAGCGCGTCGCCGCCGAGTTCGTTGATTTCGGCCTCTACCTGCTGCCCCTGCTCGTCGAGTATATCCGCCAGCACAACCTTGCCGCCTTCCTGCGCGAACAGGCGGGCTTCGGCGGCGCCCTGCCCGCGCGCGCCGCCGCTGATGAGCGCTACTTTGCCGTCAAGCTTGCCCATAGTTCACCTCTGTTTATCCCTGCAGATTTCATTCCTGCAGGATGATTCAGCGCGATTGCGATTAGAGATCGGTTAGCGTGTTGTTCTCTTTGGCTTCGCGGGCTTCGTCAATCAGGAAATCCAACTTGCCCGCCTTTGCGTCGGCTTCGATTTCAGCGTCCCATCTTTCCCAATCAAGCGCGGAGAACCATCGACTAAAGGTGTCATAGTCGTCGTCGGATAGCGCCAAAATCGCTTGTTGGATTTCGGATATGCCGCTCATTGCCATCTCTTTCGCTCAGATCCGTTTCGTTAGCCTATGTCAAGCGCGGTTTGCGCCCCCCCATCCCGCACTTACGCAAGGCGCAAGCGGGACGGGGGCGTTGCGCGCGGGGCTAGTAGGTTCGCAGGTGCGGTATGTCCAGTTCGTTGCATATGTCGGTGAACCAGCCGATGACTTCGGTGTGCAGCGGCGTTCCGTTGGCGCGCCTATCCTGCTCTTCTTCGTATTCGGACAAGCCCGGATACAGCACGCGCTCGCTGCCGGGTTCGGGCGGCGTTTCGCGCAGGGTTCGCAGCATTTGGTCCATATTGTCTTTGAATGTGTCGACGTCGGTGAAGGACGCTATGTTGTAGGCGGCGAAGTAGTGCTTGTAGCCGGTCTCGAAGTATTCGGAGTCGAACACGCCGGGGACGGAGCCGGACAGGAAGGCGCATAGGATGTCCACAATCATCAGGAAGCCGTAGCCTTTGTGGGAGCCGTTTTCGCGCGTGCCGCCCATAGGCAGCAGGCTGCCGTAGCTCACATTCTCGCCTTCGGGGACGGGGACTTCTTCCATAATGGGATTGCCCTCGGCGTCGGTTACCCAGCCGGGCAGCAGGTTGGAGCCGACGCGCCTTGCGAGCGAGAACTTGTTGCCGGCAATCTGCGATGTAGCGGCGTCGAAGAGCAGGGGCGCTTCTTCGTTGGCGGGCGCTGCGATGGATATGGGGTTTGTGCCGAAGCGCCCTTCCGCGCCGAAAGTGGGCAGCACGCCTCTGCCGGCGGATGTGGCGCACATTCCTACCATGTCCTGCTGCGCCGCAAGCATCGAGAAGTGGCCGACTGCGCCTAGGTGCGCGCCGTTGTTCATCGTAACCACGCCCATGCCAACATTGCGCGCCTTCTCTATGGCGATGTTCATAGCGCGCTTGCCAAGCACAACGCCAAGCCCCTTATCGGCGTTTATGACGGCGGTTCCGGGCGTTTCGCGCTCGATGCGCCAATTGGGCGTGGGGTTGACCTGGCCGCCGGTGTACTGATTCACATAGGCGCGCAGCATATTGGATACGCCGTGCGTCTCCACGCCGCGCAGGTCGGTCATAGACAGCACTTCGGACGCTTCTAGCGCGTCGGACTCGGATACGCCCATCTTCTCGAATATCCCGCGAATCACCTCTTGCAGCGATTCGATTGGGACGCGCACTTCGTCTTGCTTCGGCACTTTGAATCGTTCAAGCATACTCAACCTCTCTTTTGCCTGCCGATAGGAACGGCGCTATGTGCCGTCCCTGCGTTGATTATCTATTGCGAACTGCCCTTATTGTGAAATGTGAACGCCGTGAACGCCGCCAACAACGCCGTGAATGCGCCCAACTGCGCGGGCGGCGGCGGTTTTGCGCCAATCAGACGCTTAGGCGCTGCATTGCATCACCATATTATCACGAAAGCGTGTTATAATGCCGCCTAGTTGTGGCGCATCGGGCAAGGTTGGGCGATTATGGGCGGTTTGGGGGCGCAAGCGCCGCATCCGTTATTGTACACGGCGGCGGGCATTGCTTGCGCCGGCGGCGGCTTGCTGCAGCGCGATAGGGCTGCGATAGGATTAGACTTAGGAGGCTATGCAAGGATGGGGACGGATACAAAGGCATTGCGGGTTAGCTACGGCAGGTATGTGTATGAGCATGTGCCGGGATGGGGCAAGCTGCCGGACGGCTGGGAGTGGAATCACGCGGTTGGCGTGGCGGTGGACGGGCAGGACAGGGTGTTTGTGTACAACCGCAGCGCGCATCCCATAATCGTACTTGACGCGGATGGGAATGTGCTGAGCCACTGGGGCGAGGGGCAGTTCGGATCGGCGCACCATATCGAGGCGGGGCCGGACGGCAGTCTGTACACCACTGACATCGGCGACCATACGGTTCGCAAGTGGACGGCGGACGGCGAGCTGCTGATGACGCTGGGAACGCCGAATGATCCGCCTGAGGCGTTTAGCGGGGAGCCGTTCAACCGCCCGACGGACATTGCGGTTGCGGCGGACGGCAGCCTGTACATCGCCGACGGATACGGCAACGCGCGCGTGCATCACTTCACGGCAACGGGGCAGCTCATCCGCTCTTGGGGCGAACCGGGCGACGGGCCAGGGCAGTTTCGCATACCGCACGCCGTCTGCCTCGACAATGCGGGCAGCGTCTATATCGCAGACCGCGAGAACAGCCGCATTCAGATATTCACCCCGGACGGGCAATATATGAGCGAATGGGGCGGCGTGCATAGGCCGGATCACATCGTTCAGGGTCCGGACGGCAATATGTTCGTAACCGAACTGGGTTTTCACCAGGGGCTTGGGGCGGATGCGCCTTCGCCGAATGCGCTGTCTCACCCGGCGGGCGTGAAGATACTGACGCCCACGGGGCAGTGGCTCGGCGGCTGGGGGATGAGCAGCGATACGCCGGGCGATATTATCGCCGGCCACGCCGTCGCGATGGACTCCAAGGGCGATCTGTATGTGGGCGAGACGCTGGACGGCGCGCGCGTGCAGAAGTTCGCGCGGGTCGAATAGCCGGCCGGTAGGCAAGCGGGTTACGTCTCCCGTCGGGATAGCGCAAAGGTTTGGCAGCGTATGGAGCGCCTGGCAGTGAACAATCCGAGTAGGCTGTGGCGGTTTGCGTACTACTGGCTGCCGGTGATTGCGTGGGCGGGCGTGATATTCGCGCTGTCTCACACCAGCGGCGAAACCCTGGATACCACTGTGGACGAAACCGCGCAGTTCATCCCGATTGCGTTTCTGCTGTCGCCGGAGTTCGCGCATATGGCGCAGTTCGGCGTGCTGGCGGCGCTGGCGTACAGACTGCTGGCATCCTACCAAACCTTGCCGCGAAGGTGGACGCTGGGCGGCGCGCTGCTTTTCGCGGTAGGCTACGGCGTAACGGACGAGTTCCATCAGATGTTCGTGCCGGGGCGCAGCGCCACGCTGGGCGATTTGGCGCTGGACACGCTGGGGGCGGCGCTGGGTCTGGTAGGGGCGGTGATTGCCGCCTGGGCGCTCCGTCGGCTGTGGGATGCGGTCAATCAGTATAGAGCGCCGTCGGCCGGCTAGATGCGCCGGCGGCGTTTCGCATCATCCCCTCTATTGTCTCTATTACCGTATTGCCTTCAGGTTTTCGGAGCGGCGGCGGGCGTTAAGCGATAGTGATGCCGCTTTCTACCGGCAAGCGCTTTGTGAACGGCGTCAGCGGATGCGGTAGATGAGGGCTTCGTTTGCGCCTTCGCCGCTGCTGAACACCACGTCGGCGAAAGCGGCGAACTTCGCCAAGCCGTCGCTGCCGTAGCTTTCGCGCTCACGGCGTCCGATGTACACATAGTCGATATCGTACTTGCGTAGTATGTCCTGCGCTTGCGCCGCGTCGGTTGTGGTGTAGATAAGCGCCACTTCGGCCGCCCTGTCGTTGAAGTATTGGTCGCGGAGTTGGCGCGATTCGTCGGGGGTTGGGGCGTCGAATAGGCTCCAGCCGCCGCGCCACTGCTTTTGGTGGCCGAGCCAGTTGACGATTGTGGGCAAGCCGGTGGCGCGCGAAATCATCGCCCAGTCGTGCCATTCGCCCACGGCTTCCACGATGGCGGCGTCTTTGGGCGCTTGTTGCTTGAGGTATGCGATTGCCTCATATTCGGCGGGGGCGCTTATCCGCAGGTATGACAAGCCGTCGAGCGTGCTGCCGTAGGGCGGGCTGTCGGGCTTGGTCTTGGGCGCGGCGATTATGTAGTAGAGCGATCCGGTCAGCAGCGCCACGAATGCCGCCGCCCACAGGATCGAGAGCGTCGAGCGCCAACCCGAAAGGTTCTTGATTGTGGTCAGCCAGTAGTAGATAACGAAAGCGGACGCAGCGGCTAACAGGATCCACGCCTGATAGTAGAGCTTGAACACCGTGTTGCCGCGGTTATTGAAGAAATCGCGTATGAACAGGAACTCGGAGCCGATGATAAGCCCTAGACCAAGCAGGATAAGCAGGGTGGCGTAGAGTTTGCCGGCGGAGTCGGGGCGGCGCGCCAGCCATATGGCGTTGTAGGCGGCGAGCGCGGCGTATATGCCGAGCGGCAGTATGGCGAACAGACGGGACACCACTTCGCCGGCGCTGCCTTCGTTGGGCAGATACGCCAGCGTCCAGAGCGCCCAAGGGGCGAATCCTAGCGACAGGGCGGCGACGGCTCTCGCCTTCCAATCGCGCTGCACGGTGGTGCGCCAGAAGGTTATCAGCAGGAAGGGGACTATGGCGGTCAGGAAGAGTCCCCAAACGATGAACATATGGACGGGGCGCGTGGGCGTGATTACCACGCCGATGCCTTCCACGCCGGCGTTGATGTTCAGCAGATAGGGCGAGTAGAGCAGCAGAGCCAGCGCGAATGCTATGACGCCCACAGGGAAGAGCGCTCTTGCGGCGGCCGCGCCTAGGTCTGCGCCGTCGCGGTACGCTTTCAGCGCAAGCGCGCCTATGAGCAGCGCCGCGAATGTGGGCATATCCCAGAGGTTGTTGAAGCCAAGCCCGCCTAGCGCAAGCGCCGTAGCGCCTATAACGGCGTAGGCGTAGGGATTGCGGTATGAGCGCCAGAAGTCCGACGGCAGACGGGACAGGTTCAAGACGATGCCTATGAACAGCGCCACGAAGGGTATGGACATCACATGCGGGTGCATATCGCCCAGTATGAAGCTGAAGAACGGGAACTCCTGGATGGTGTTGTCGATAAAGTAGCTTCCGTCGAAGGTGTTGATGACGCGGGACGCGCGGAACCACCACCAGTGTTCGGAGGGCGCCCAGCTCTGCGGCGGCATTTCGTTTGCGCCGGTCAGTCCCTCTATGCGGATCCAGTCCCAGAAGCCTTGCGATCCCATTCCGTTGAGGCGCATGAACTCCAGCACGCCTTCAAGGTTGGAGACTACGCCCAGCAGCATAGCGGCGGCGATGCCGGCGATAATCGCGCTGCGCCGCCGGGCGCATTCGGCGCGCGCCATATTCAGCACAACGCCGAAAGCGCCGGCCGCCGCCATTGCGGGTATGAGCGCCATAGACAGGTTGTAGGATATGTTGGTGGGGACGTCGGCGAGGCGGCTCAGCATTCCCATCATCCAGTAGCCGAAGTAGTAGTAGCTGATGGGTTCGCCGCGCAGCCACGGGTCTTCGGGATGGCCGAACTGCGAGTTGACGGACGCGCTGAGCAGCGCCAGGTCCATGGGCTGCTCGGTGTGATTGATGAACGGGTCGGACGCGCGAAAGAGCGCCCATCCGACGAAGAACGCCACGAATAGCGCTTCCGCTATGGCTATGGTACGCCATTCGCGCTGCAGGAAGCGCTTGAACTCGTCAAGATTGCGATAGACGTAGAGCGCCGATGCCGCCGCCATCACGACCACGAGCGCAATGGCGGTAGCGCGGACGGTGGGGATTTGCGCTATGCCAAGCGCCCAAAAGAGGTATGCCGTCAGCAAGATGCCAAAGGGTTTGCTGAAGGCGTAGCCTCTATCGGCAAGGCGTGGGAGCAGATAATAGATTAGTGGGAAGGCTGCAAGCCCTATGATTTCTACGGCGAGCAGCCACCGAAAAGCGTCAAGCATTCGTTAGCAGGCAGTTATTGGCAGCGGGCAATCAGTCTCCCTTTTCCCCCGTCCATTTAGGCAAGGGGAAGAGGGGCTTTGCGCTGCGGCTAGTTGTTAGGGGTTGCGGCGAGCAGGTTGTTGAGCGCGGCGATTTCGGGCGATGCGGGATCGGCGCTCTGCCAGTCCTGCGCCACCATTTGGAGCGTGTTGCGGGCGTTATCGCTGCCTTCGCGCGCCTGCGCTCTGCCAAGCCAGAAGCTGTCGCGCACGGACGAGCGGCGGTTGAGGCGCTCGCGCAGCATATCCTCCGCTTTGTCGAACCGCTCGGCGCGCAGGTAGGCTTCGAGCAAAGTGTCTTCGAAGACTTCGCGCTGGGCGTGGCTGCCGCCGATGCGCGCAAGCTGCGGGAATACGGGCTCTAGGCGTTGCACGGCGGCGGCGTAGTCGTCGGCGGCGAATGCGGCGATGCCTTTCACAAGCGGCAGGGTAACTTCGCCGGCTAGGGCGTCGCCGTCCGCGGCGCGTTGGCGCAGTCGCCGCTTGAGGTTGTGAAGGCGGCCAGTGTCGCCGCCGGCCGCGAATGCGAGCGCGGCGTGGGCGTCGCGGAACGCGGGGCCGGGCGTGCTTGCGGCGGGCGCCGCCTGATCGCCTATTTCGTCTATGGGATAGGGCGGGTTGCAGTTGCCGTACATCCGCAGCCGCCACATAAGAGAGGCGCTGTCGGCAAGCGATGCGGCGCTCTTTTTGACTACGGACGGGCGGATGGTGTCTTCGTATAGCCCGACGGCGTGGGCGTAGCGTCCCTGCGCCAACTCAAAGAGCGCCTGATGCCAAGACAGATGCACATGGAAGGGCGCGCGGCTATCGTAGCCTTTGAGCCAATTGCCTAGGAAATCGCCGCCGTCGACTGCGTTGCCCTTTTCGAAATAGACATGGGCGACGGAGTGTGAGGCGTGTGCGCTGGTGGGGCGCGCCGCAAGGGAGCGTTCCGCAAGCGAAAGCGATTCGTCGAGCCGCCCGATTTCGTGGTGCGCGAAGGCGTACTGCCCCAGGAACGCCCAGTCGTCGCCGTAGCTTGGCTCGAGTTTGTGGAGCATAGCGTAGAGTTCGTCGGGGAAGTTCTTGACGCCGGCGCCGCTGCAGCCGAGCATATAGAGGCGGTTGGATACGCGCATCATCAGGGCGTCGCGCGGGAATTCGTCAAGGTGATCCAGTATGACGGCGAGGGATTGCGGGCCTTGGCCGCCGATGAACAGCGCAATGGCTTCGGCGTGCTGGCGCTCGCGGCGGGTTGCATGCTTGGCAAGCGTTTGGGCGCGGGCGGCGCTTGCCTTGGCGTCGTCCGCGGCGGATCGGAACATCTGCATAAGCGCCAAGCCGGCGTGCGCTAGCGCGAAGCCTTCGTCTGCGTCGATTGCCTGCTGAAAGCGCTCTTCGGGGCCGTAGCACTGCTCGAGCAGCAGATCCACGCCCTCGACATAATGCTCGGCGGCTTTGGTCGATGCGGTGGTAAGCGGCAATCCGTATCGGTCTCGGATTGTGGCGGTGGTCATAGTTTGTCCTCCGTGGGTGGGATGGGTTTGGGGCGCAAGGCGTATGGCAGCGTATCGCGCTATTGCGGGGCACTTATGGGCTCGCAGCGGCCGCCGGCACTTCGCTTTGCGCGGCTTTCGGCGGCGCTTGGGCGTCGGATGCGGCGGCGTTATCGGCGGCGGCTAATAGCGCCACAAATTCGGGATCGTCTTTCGGGTTGGGGACTAGCGGTTGGATGCTACTAACGTCGGTTTCGGCGCGCGCAACCTCAATGTCGTACATTTGCTGCAGGTTCATCCAAAACTCTGCGTTTGTATAGAATGCGCGCCCTAGTCTCAGCGCAATGTCCGCGGTGATGGGACTGCGGCGGTTGAGGATGCGATTGACGCGCGCCGGGGATACGCCGATAGCCTTGGCGAATTGACGGCGGCTTATGTCAACGTCTTTCAAAAATTCTTCCAGGTGTTCACCCGGATGGATGGGGTCTAAAACGGTCATTGAAGTTCTCTTTCGGGGCTGCGGCGCTATCGGTTGGATGCCGCTGACGTCGATTTCGGCGCGTGCAATTTCAAGGTCGTATCTTTGCTGCAGGTTCATCCAAAACTCTGCGGTTGTGTAAAATGCGCGTCCGATTTTCAGCGCAATGTCCGCGGTGATGGGACTGCGGCGGTTGAGGATGCGGTTAACGCGCGCCGGGGATACGCCGATAGCCTTGGCGAATTGACGGCGGCTTATGCCGTATTCCTCGAGATATTCCGCTAGGTCTTCGCCCGGGTGGATGGGGTCTAAAACGGTCATTGGGGTTCTCTCTAATGGTAATCGGTTACTTCCACATCGGTTGCGCCCACCTGCGTCCAGCGAAAGCAGACACGCCATTGGGCGTTGATGCGTATGCTGTATTGCCCGGTTCTATTTCCCCGCAAAGCCTCTAATCTGTTGGATGGCGGCGATTGCAAGTCGGCTAAATCAACCGCATCAAGCACTCTACGCACCTTTTGATACGCTCGACGTTGTACATCGGGCGGCAATCGCCGCGCTCGCCCTTCGTTAGCAAGCCGTTCTGTGTCCCTATCGTGAAATCTGCTCACTGCGATTGATGATAGATGATAATGGTATGCGGCGGTGGTGTCAAAGGCTTGTGGCCGCCGTATGCGGGCGGGCGGTTTGGGATGCGCGGGGTTTAGGGTTGGCGCTCGGCGTCGGCGAATAGGCTTTGGACGAATTGGCGAGGTTGGAAGCGGGCTATGTCTTGGGGCTGTTCGCCGGTGCCGATGAATAGGACGGGGATGTCGAGTTCGTCGGCGATTGCGAATACGATGCCGCCTTTGGATGAGCTGTCCAGTTTGGCGAGGAATACGCCTTCGCACTCAACGGCTTCGGCGAATGCGCGCGCCTGGAATAGGCCGTTCTGTCCGGTGGTGGCGTCTATGGTGAGCAGAACGCGCTGGGAGTCGGCGCCCTGCCGCGCTAGGATGCGCTGTATTTTCTTGAGCTCTTCCATAAGGTTGAACTTGGTGTGCAGGCGTCCGGCGGTGTCGATGATGACCACGTCGGATTTGCGGGAGCGCGCCGCTTGGAGCGCGTCGAAGGCGACGGCGCCGGGGTCTGCGCCCTGGCGGTGCGCGATTACATCTATGTCGAGGCGCTCGCCCCAGACTTGAAGCTGATCGATGGCGGCGGCGCGAAAGGTGTCGGCGGCGCCCACAAGCACGGTTTGTCCGGCGTCGGCGTAGAGTTTGGCGAGCTTGGCGATGCTGGTGGTTTTGCCCGCGCCGTTGACGCCTACCATCAGGATGATGAGCGGCTTTTGGGGGACACTGAGCGCGTCTTCTACGGCGTCGAAGTCGATGAGGTTGGTCATCTCATCTTTGAGCAGATCCAGCGCCTGCTGCGGGTCGGATATGCGCTGTTGGCGCACGCCTTCGCGCAGTGTGTCCATGAGCTTGAAGGTGGTCTCTACGCCTACGTCGGCGGATATGAGCAGTTCTTCGAGTTCGTCCCAGAGGGCGTCGTCGATGCGGGCGCGTCGGAATATGCCTGACATGCGCCCAAAGAAGGTTTGGCGGGATTTGGCGGCGGCTTGCGCGGTTTTGGCTTCGTCTTGCGGGTTGGAGCGGCGGAATAATCTGAGCATATTGGGCTAGTCCGTCAGGGTTGCGGCGCCGGATGGCGTTAGGTTTTAGTCGGGGGCGATTTTGACGATGACGCGGCGCTCGTCGGGCTGGCGGTGGGGGTAGCGGTCTAGGCCGAGGTACTTTTGGGCGAGGGCGTCGATGTGTTGGTCTGCGCCTTCATTGGTCATCTCGACTACGCGGCCGCGGATTGTAACCTGCTCATAGGGGTTGTCGGCGTTCAGCACGGCGACGGCTACGCGGGGATTGCGGCGCAGGTTGTTGGTTTTGACGCGCCCTTCGGCGGTGTTGAATATGACATGCTCGCCGTCGGTGTCGATCCAAACCACTGTGGCTTGGGGCGAGCCGTCCGGCATGATGGTGGCGACGGCTGCCATGTTCTTGCCTTCGCCGAGCAGTCTGAGGGCGTCTGCGCTTAGTTTGCCCATAGGAATTGCCTCCCGGTGTGTGAGATGCGAAAGCGGGCTTGCCGAAATTGGCTTGCGCGCTTGTCCGCTTTGTTGCGATTGCTTGGTTTGCGCAATTGCCTACCTAGTGTGCGATTGCTTACTAGAGAGAGTAACACCATTGGGCTATTCGCAACAAGGCAAGTCGAGGCGGCGTGCGGCGGCGGTTGTGCGATTGAAGGCGTGGGAAAGCGCGGGCAAGTGGAGCTAGATGGTATCGGATGGGAAAGCGGGCGTGTGAGGGAAAAGCGGCGGGGGCGAACCCGAAGGCTGCCCCCGCATGCGGTTGTTAGTTGAGGAAACCCTTGTATCTGTTGCTGACGGCGCTGCGGAAGTCGGCGCGCGCCTCGTCCATGGTGGGGCGGCCGTAGCCCTTGCAGGACTGGACGTTGGCGAGGTACGAGTCGAACCCGCCGCTGCGCCTGCGGATTCCCCGCAGCGATACTACGAACTTGTTAAGCAAATTGCGTCTCCTTGCTGATGCTTCGCTGATGCTTCTGCGTATGCTATTTGTTGTGTTTGCCGCCCGCTGCGCGCCGCGGGTTGGGCATCACATATTCATCATAGACAAGCAATTGCATTACATAAAGATATATTGCCTGATATAATCTATCCGATTTGATAATGATTGCGGGAAGGGGTTCTTTTAATGGAGATACGCGAACTGAGGAGTTTTTGCACGGCGGCGCGGCTGCGAAGCATATCGCGGGCGGCGCAGGAATTGGGGCTTGGGCAGCCGACGGTTACCACGCACATCAAGAAGCTGGAAGAGGAATTGGGGATGACGCTGTTCGACCGGGTGAAGCGGCCGATTCAGCTCACGCTTTCGGGGCAGCGGCTGGCGGACATTGCGCTGCCGCTTGTGGAGGGGATCGATTCGCTGCCCACGATGACGGCGATGGCGGAGGAGCGGGGGCCGGTGAACATAGCGTCCACGCCGGACATTATACCGCATACGCTTATACGGGTGGTGCGGGTGTTCTTGAACCGCTACCCGCGCGTGCATATGCGGATACGCTCCGGGACGCGCTCGGAGGTGCTGGAGATGGTTGAGGACGGGGAGGTTGATCTTGGGGTGATACAGCATTCGGAGAAGCGGGACGACTTGGAGTTTCTGGGGTTGTTCCTGTATGAGCGGGTGCTGCTGACGCCGCCGGATCATCCGTTGATGCGTGAGCCGCTGGAGACGCTGGATCAGATAGCGAAGTGGCCGCTGATAATGATGGGGCGTGGGACATACACGCGGCAGATATTGGAGGATGAGTTTCGGCGGCGGGGCGTGGAGTACGATGTAGTGGTGGAGTTGGACAGCATGGATATGATAAAGCGGTATGTGGCGCTGGGGATGGGCATATCGGTGGGGCCGCGGCTGTCTATCGAGCCGGACGATTCGCGCAATCTGGGGGTTATCAGCCTGGCGAACTTTCTGCCGGTGGATCAGGCGGGCATCGTGATGCTGAAGGGGAAGACGGTGTCCACGCCCACGCGCAACTTCATATCGGTGATGCAGGATGTGCTTGCGCCAGCGGGCTCGCGCCGATAGCGGCGAATGCGGCGGGGCGCTAGTGGACGGCTTCGGGGGCGTCGGCTACGCCTACAAGTTCGGCGGTGACCAGGATGCGGTGGTCATAGACGAGGCGGGGGACGCAGGCGACTAGGGTTATGCGGGCGGCATCGGCGGTGTACATGCGCAGGTCGTCTTGGTGCATCACTTCGGTTTCGGACACTTTGTAGAGGTAGGTGTTGCCGTCTTGGGTGGCGAGTTGGATGAACACGTCGTCGCCGTCGCGCAGCAGGGCGGGGATTTCGGGCAGGCGCTTGAATACGCTGCCTTCGCCTCTGATGGGGCTTTCGAGGTGGCCGAAGTACCAGGCGTTGCCGAGTTCGCCGGGGTTGGGGGACTGGGGGATGTGGCCGACGAGATGGGCGGGCGTTTCGTATGCGGCGTTGGCGCTGCCGATGTTTAGGATGGCGAGTTCGGTGATGTCGGAGTCGACGCCGATAGCGGGGATGGTCATGCGGGTGGTGAATGCGCCTTCGCCGGGCGTGAGAGCGTCATCGGTGGCGGATAGCGCGCGAAAGCCAGGCGGCAGACCGGGCGCAGGGCTTGCGGCGGCGTAGAGATACGGCTCCGAGTCTGCCCAAAGCGGGTTGCCCCAGAACTTGGGGT
Organism: Dehalococcoidia bacterium; assembly: GCA_965204605.1. GTDB lineage: Bacteria > Chloroflexota > Dehalococcoidia > Lucifugimonadales > JADFKI01 > Bin90. The sequence goes on along the minus strand of OZ241999.1, from coordinate 989,949 downwards.
GGATCTGCGTTGCGGGGTATAGCGCGGCGTAACTCGATGGGGGCAGCGGAGCGCGGGTTTCGGACTGCTGCGCCGTGGAATCGGAGGGCGGCGTGTCTGCGGGATTGGCGGCGGCGGGAATGGGCGCTTGGGATGCGGCGGTTGCGGCCGTCGAGTCGGCGGCTTGGGATGCACCGCGGTCGACGGCGGGGGCTGCTATCTGCGGATGAGCTAGGGGCGGCGATTGGAGCGCGGCGTTGTGCGGCAGGCTTGCGGTTGATGCGCGCGCTGACGGGGCCGGGGCGGCGAGTGCGGCATCGGCGACGGTGAAGTTGAGGTGGTCGAGTTGGGAGCGGGCGTTTGCGGAGTAGGCGTAGTAGCCGCCGCCGGCGACGAGCATTAGGGCGCCGACGGCTATCAGCGCGACGCCGAGCAATGCGGCGGGGCGACGGCTGCGGGGCGGTTGGGGGCGCTGACTGCGGTTGTTCATAGGGGCATCCCGTCTTGCGGCGAGGCTTGCGCCGAATAGAGTATCGGGGTTAAGCGTGTGGCTTGATTATAGCGCAGATTATAGCATATGCGGCGGCAATGGGGTTGAATCGGGCAAGGGGGCGTTGGGCGCAAAACGGCACAGGGGTAGCGCTGCGCGCTGTTGCGCCCAATGTGAACGGAGGCAATCGGACTGCTTGTTGGGCGGCTAACGGACGCGGGGCACGTGTCTTGCGCCGTTGGCGATGGGCTCGTTCAGATAGACATCGCCGTTGCGGATTTTGATGTTGAATCCGCAATCGGGGTTGCTGCAAACCCACGCCTTGTAGTGAATGGGCGCGCCCTGGCTTCCGAAGTCTGACAGGGGGAGCAGGCTGCCGTCCGGACATGCTTGGCATTCGGGCCATGACTGTTCCACAAGTGTCCTCCTCAATTTCCACCACCCTAACGGCTGAAAGCGGGCAAAGTATAACACTATGCCGAATGGTAAGACAAGGCTTATTTGGGACTGGTATTCTCAAAGCTAAGTGGTATTGAGTTTTAGCTCGTCGCAGAAGAACAAAGCAAGTAGTTCACTGGTATCTCCACGCTCTTGGGGCATCCACACGCTCTTGGGGCATCCAATTGGAGCCGCAGCATCGGCATATGACATCGTGTCGATATGCCCGATCGCGCGCCATATATCGCCTCATAGATAGTGATTTGGGTATCATTATATCTAATGCCACTCAACTTTGTGAATGCCGCATTGCTGAGAAACTAGACTACCGCCGCCGTGTAGCCTATAATCCCATCAGGCGATTTCTGCATCGCTTGGCGCAGAATTGGGCGCACGGCAGGAATGCGTCCAGCGCGCGCCGAAAGCGCGGGGACTGACCCGTTCTTTGGATCGAAAACAAACTAGGAGCAGTTCGCAGATGGCAGACGATATTATCAGGATAGGTTTCGTGGGGGCGGGCGGCAACACCGAACTTCGGCATATTCCCGGCCTTCAGGCGATTGAGGGCGTGGAGCTTGTGAGCGTCGCCAATCGCAGCCGCGCCTCGGGGCAGCGCATCGCCGACAAGTACGGTTTGTCCGAGGTGTACGACGACTGGGTTGAGCTCATAGAGGCGGACGATACGGATGCCATTTGCATCGGCACATGGCCGTATATGCACCGCGATATGGTTCTGGCGGCGCTTGAGAGCGGTAAGCATGTGCAGACGGAGGCGCGCATGGCGATGGACGCGGCGCAGGCGCGCGAAATGCTGGACGCATCCCGACTCGCGCCGCATCTGGTAGCGCAGATTGTGCCTTCGCCCATGACGCTGCGGGTAGACAAGACGGTTAAGCGCCTCATCGCTGAAGGCTACCTCGGCGACGTGCTGTCCGTGAACCTCGTGGTCAACGACCGCACGATGCACCCCGCCGGCTTCGTCGAGCCGAGCGCGCCGTTCCATTGGCGGCACAACCGCGACTTCAGCGGCTACAACATAATGCAGATGGGCATATGGTACGAAGCGATGATGCGCTGGGTCGGGCCGGCGCAAACGGTTCAATCGCTTACGCGCGTGCATGTCAAGAGCCGGCTGGACGCCAACGGCGACGCTCAGGTCATCACCATACCCGACCATATCGAGGTGCTGTGCGAAATGTACTCCGGGCCGCTGCTGCACATCCGTATGAGCGCGGTAACCGGGCATTCGCCGCAGAACGGCGCTTGGATTTTCGGTACGGACGGCACGCTGTTCGTGGAATCGCCGGGAATGGCGCTCTACGGCGGGCGGCGCGAGGATAGCGAAATGTCTGAGATCGACATCCCCGCCGAAGATCAGGGCGCTTGGCGGGTCGAGGAAGAGTTCATCAACGCCATTCGCGGCGAAGAAGAGATAACGCACACCAACTTTGCGGACGGCGTGCGCTATATGGAGTTCACCGAAGCCGTAACCATCAGCGCGCAGTCCGGCGAAAAAGTGCATCTGCCGCTGTAAGGCGCAAGCGCTTGGCGGGCGGCGGCGTCAACGCAACCCCTTGCGCCGTTGCGCGATTGGCAATTCACCGCCGCCGGCCGGCTACTTGATCCCGTTATCCCCGGCGGCTAATCGTCGCCGGGTTGCGATGTGTAGAGATGCGTCTCTTCGGCGCTGCGCTCGCCGCCGCTTGCGCCCAGCCGCGCTATGGATATTGCGGGCAACGTGGACGTCTGCAACCCTGCGCGCGCTCCCAAATCCAACGCGAACCGCGCCATCGATTCGTTGTCGTCGGCGTCCATAATAGCCACGAAATCAATACCGCCCAGCACGGCGTACAGCCCCAAAATGCGCGCGTCGCGCGCTCCGATGTCCTCTTCGGCGTTCAGGATGACATTGGAATCTTGCAGCACATTCTCCCTGCCTTCGGGCGTGAGGCTTATCAAAACGATGTATCTTGCCATAGCAGCGTCCCCCTTGCATAATTAGCGAGCGCGCGGCCGAGCGCACTCGGCGGCGCTCATAATGCCACGCATAGTATCACGATTGGAGCGCTTAATGGACTATTCGCAGTTCTTTTCAAACAATCTGCCCGCCGCGGTGGAAATGCCGGCCGGCTTGGGCGCAGACGTGCCGCACATATTCTCGGTAACCAACGCAGTGCCGCAGTGCATAGACGGCGGCGCTTATGCCGAAGCGATGGGCAGCGTCTTGGCGCGCGAAGCGAGTACGCTTGCGGGCTATCCGGGGATGAAGGGGCATGAAGGCTTGCGCGGCCTGATTGCGGACGAACTCAAAGACAAGCGCGGCGTGAACGCCGACCTCAACGACATCTTTCTGACGGATGGCGCAGGCGGCGCTATTCGCAAACTGGTGGACGCATTCATAGATCCGGGCGATGTAGTAATCGCCGAAGAGTTCACCTACTCCGGCACGCTCAAGATGCTGCTTGAAAAGCGCGCCGATGTTGTACACATCGCATCCGACGCCGACGGAATGAATACCGACGCGCTGGCTGACGCGGTCAGAGATCTAACGGCGCGCGGCAGAAAGCCCAAGCTCATCTACACCATACCGGTGTATCAGAACCCCACCGGCTCCACGCTCAGCGCCGAGCGCCGCCGCCGCATGCTGGCAATCGCATCCGAATACGACATACCCATCGTAGAGAACGAATCCTACGCCGATTTTCGCATAGACGGCGATCCGCTGCCGCCCGCGATGTACGGAATGGACGACGACGGGCGTGTCATCTATGTGTCGTCGTACACTAAGCTTATGGGATGCGGCTTGCGCGTGGGCTTCTGCGTTGCGCCGCAGCAGGTGCAGGACGTCCTGGGCGGCGGCATGCCCAGTCATCTCACCACGATGATGATCTACGAATATCTGCGAAATCACAAGCCGTCGCATGTGGAAAGCGTGCGAAAGGCACTGCTTGCGCGGCGGGACGCGCTGCTTGGCGCGCTGGGCGAAAACTTCCCCGCGCAATGCGAATGGACAACGCCGCATGGCGGGATGATGGCGTGGGTGAAGCTGCCGCAGGGCGCTGACTCATGGACGGCGCTTGACGCCGCGGTCGAGGCGGGCGTGAAGTACAACCCCGGCGGCATATACCGCGCCGCGCGCGACCGCAACGACTACCTGCGCCTCACATACAGCCACAACACGCCCGAAGAGATCCGCGACGGCGTGGCGATACTCGCGGATGTGTTCCAAAGCGGCGGCGTGTTCGGCTAAGCGCGGCGCGTTCAACGCCGCCCAGCGCCTAGCGTATGCCGGCATCTGAGGAACGGACTTTGAGATACGCCGCCGATTTGCATCTGCATTCGCCGTTCGCGCGCGCCACAAGCCGCCAGCTGACCCTCGACAATATGGCGCAATGGGCGCGCGTCAAAGGCATAGACTTGCTCGCAAGCGCCGATTTCACGCATCCCGCCTGGTTCGCCGATACTAAGCGGACGCTGCGCCCGGTGGGCAACGGCTTGTATGAACACGGCGGCGCTCAATTCGTGATTGGAACGGAAGTGAACTGCAGCGGCGCGCAGGGCGGCAGACACCGCCGCGTTCATATGCTAATGTTCGCGCCGAACATCCCCACGGCGGAGCGCGTCAACGCGGCGCTGGACGGCAAGGGCAACTTGGCGGCGGACGGACGCCCCACGCTGCATATGACGCCGCGCGATCTGCTTGCGCTGCTGCTTGACATCGACGAGCGCATTATGCTGATTCCGGCGCACGCTTGGACGCCGCATTTCGGCATATACGGCTCCAAATCCGGCTTCGATTCGCTGGCGGAGTGCTTCGGAGATCTGACGCCGCATATCTACGCAATAGAGACGGGCTTGTCGAGCGATCCCGCTATGAACTGGCGCATCCCCGAACTCGACGGCGTTAGCATAGTATCGTTCTCCGACGCCCATTCGCTGCCCAAGATGGGGCGCGAGCTTACCATCATCGAGGGCGATCTAAGCTACGAAGGGCTGCGCCAATCGCTGCGCCAACAGCGCATAGCCTACACCGTGGAGTTCTTCCCGGAGGAAGGCAAGTATCACAATTCGGGGCATCGCAAGTGCGGCGTCAATATGTCCCCGCGGCAAGCGGCGGCGGTGAACGGCGTCTGCCCCGTGTGCGGCAGGCGGTTGACGCCGGGCGTGCTTCAGCGCGTCGAAGAGCTGGCGCAGCGGCAGGCGGACGTCGCCGGGGACGGCATCGCTTCGGCGCGCGGCGAAGGCGTTAGGCCGCCGTTCAAGTCGCTGGTGGGCTTGCAGCAGATAGTCGCCGAAAGCCTGGGGCGTGGCGTCAACACAAAGGGCGTACAGACGCAGTATCGGCGGCTAGTGAGCGAACTGGGCAGCGAACTATACATCCTGACGGACGCCGCAATCGCTGACATAGCGGCGGTCGGCGGCGAGCGCATCGCCGAGGGCGTGCAGCGCGTCCGCAACGGGGACATTGCGATAGAGCCGGGCTACGACGGCGTATTCGGCAAGGTAAGCGTATGGAATGCCGATACGGCCGACGGCGCGCAGTCTAGCCTGCTGTGAGGCTAAAGCGGATATTTGCATTGGCTAAGGAAAAGGGCGAACTGCCAGTCGATAGATGCGCCGCTCATACGCCGTCGCCGTGGCTAGGCGCAATGCTATGTCGCGGTAAAGCCGCCGTCTATGACAAGCTCGCCGCCGGTCATATATGAGGATTCGTCGGACGCCAGGAACAGTACGCCCTTGGCGACGTCCTCGGCTCTGCCCATGCGCCCTAGGGGTATGTTGATGGCGCGCGCTTCACGCATACCCTCTTCGGGGAATACTAGATCCAACATATCCGTCTCTATCGGGCCGGGATGCACCGAGTTGGCGCGTATGTTTTCGGCGGCGTGCTGAACGGCGGTCGACTTGGTGAGCAGCCGCACGGCGCCCTTGGATGCGTTATAGGCGGTGGATCCGGCGCTGCCGATGATGCCGGCGACGGACGATATGTTCACGATGGAGCCGCCGCCCGCCGCTCTCATAGCGGGAATGACGGCTTTTGTGCCTATGAACACGCCCCTGCCGTTGATGCTGAGCATCCTGTCCCAATCTGCGGCGCTCGTCTCTTCCACATTGGCGCGCTGGTATATGCCGGCGTTGTTCACCAGGATGTCCAGCCTGCCGTAGGCGCTCACCGCGGCGTCCACCGCTTCCGCCCACTCGCGCTCGCTGTTGACGTCGAGTCTGACGAACATCGCATCGCCGCCCGCGTCGGCTATCTCAGCCGCCAGCGCGCGCCCTTGCTCTTCTAGGATGTCCGCGATGCACACCTTTGCGCCCTCTTGCGTGAACAGGCGCGCCTCCACTGCGCCCATTCCGCGCGCGCCGCCGCTGATGAGCGCTACCTTGTTTGCGAGTCTCATATGTTTCTCCCTAATGGCGGATAGATAGCGGATAGCGGTCGGTTGAATGTACGCGGCCGCCGCGAATTAGCGCGCCGCGGCGTTGACGCTTGCGGCGTCTTCGTTGCCGAATATGCCGAATGGGTTGAGCGATCGCGGCGCATCGTAGATGTCCATACGCTCAGTGCGCTTGAGCCAGCCCACGACCGCATATGTCAGCGGGGTTGCCGCGATTTCGTAGAGCGTCTTGACTATCCAAGCGGTTACCGCGCCGCCGATTGCGACCGACCAGGGCGCCGCGCCGGATACGCCGAATGCGATGGCGTAGAACAGGAACGAGTCCAGTCCCTGCCCGACCACAGTTGAGCTTATGGTTCGCAGCCACAGCATTCGCCCTTCGGTGGTGTTTTTGAGGATTACCATAACCGCGGCGTTGGAGAATTCGCCCACTATGAACGCCACAAAACTGCCCGCCAGCAGCCAGCCCGCCGAGCCCAGTATGAGGGCGTATGCCTCTTGATTTCCCCAGAAACCCGCGGGCGGTATGCTTATGGCGATCCAGAACAGAATGACCATCGTGAGATTGCAGGCGAAGCCCAGCCAGATTACGCCGCGCGCCACGCGGAAGCCGTACACTTCCGTGAGCACGTCGCTGATGATGTAGCCCAGCGGAAAGCAGATGACGGACACGGACACCACTATCTCGGAGCTGCCCAGGAATTGGAAGGGAAGGTTGCCCAGCACAAGGAGTTTGCTTGCGATGATGTTGCTCACCAGCAGCACGGTTATTGAAAGGGCGATGATGATGACCAGTCTTCCTGAGAATTGCACTTTCAGACCTCCCTGGACTTTCGCGGACTTCGCTTTGTTAGGATGGGCGCTATTTTGCCATTGAGCGCGTGGGGGTGTCAATGCCGTTTGGCGCTGCTTGCCGCCGCGGCGCTAAGTCTAACGCAAAGGCGCAAAGAATTAGAGGAAAGGTTTCCTGCCACCCTAACGCTGTTTGATGCGGGATTGCCTCCATCCTAGCCTTCCTATTAGAGGGAAGGGAGCTTGTGTTAGCTCAAAGAAATGAGATTAGATGCAAACGCCTATGAGCGCCTCATTCATGCGGCCGAGTCAGGATACGGCGGGGCGGTTGTCTGCCCAAGGCATTGCGCGCTCGAATGCCGATGAGGCCGCGATCACGGTCTCTTCGTCGTATTTGCGGCCGACTATGTGCAAGCCGATGGGCATTCCGTCGGATGAGAAGCCGCAGGGGACGCTTGCCGCAGGGTGTCCTATGGCGTTGATGGGGTAGGTGAAGGGCAGGTAGCCGAAGAAGGGGTCGACATCGCGTCCGCCGATTTGGGCGGGATGCCGCTCTATCGGGAAGGCGGGAACCGCCATTGTGGGGGATAGCAGTAGGTCGTAGCGCTCAAACATTAGGTCGAAGCGCGCTCTCATCGCGTCGATTTCGCCGAGCGCGCGGGCGTAGTCGGCGGCAGTGAGCGTGGCGGCGAATTCCATCGCCTCGCGGAAGTAGTCGGTGAGTTCGTGGGCGTTTTGGTTTAGCAGGTATCCCGATGCGGCGTAGGTGTTGGACGCGAATATGACGCGAAACGCCTCTTGGGGCGAACTTAGCGCAAATCGGCTTTCCTCGACATTGCAGCCAAGCGTCTCGAACTGGCGCGCCGCCTTGCCGCATATATCCACTACTTCGGGGTCAACGGGCGCATAGCCGTAGTCGGGGCTCCAAACGATACGCAAGCCTTTGACGCCGCGATCCAGCGCCGCTATGTAGTCGCCGGGGCGCTGGCGCAGGGAGCCGGCGTCGCGGATGTCGTGGACGGCTAGCGCCTGCAGCAGGATGGCGGAGTCGCGCACTGTGCGCGTGATGGGGCCGGACTGGCTAATCTGATTGGCTACGGGCGCTGCGGGGATGCCGGAGTAGCGGGGGACTCTGCCTTGCGTGGGCTTGATGCCGTACACGCCGCAGAAGCTGGCGGGGATGCGAATGGAGCCGCCGCCGTCGCTGCCGGTGGATATGGCGCAGAGGCCGGCCGCTAGTGCCGATGCCGCGCCGCCGCTGGAGCCGCCGGGGGTGCGCTCAGTGTTCCATGGATTGCGGCAGGCGTCGCCGAGCAGGTTTTCGGTGGTGCCGCGGTGTCCGAACTCCGGGGTATTGGTCTTGCCGAGTATGACTGCGCCCGCGGCTTTGACGCGCTCAACAACGGCGGAGTCGGCTTCGGGAATGCGGTCTTTGAAGGGCAGCGAACCGCTTGTGGATCGGATTCCTTTGGTCATTTCCAGGTCTTTGACGGATATGGGGACGCCGTGCAGCGCGCCGTCGGCATCGCCGCGCATGACGGCGTCTTCGGCCGTCTGCGCCGCCGCAATCGCTTCGTCGCGCGCTACGGTCAGGTAGGCGTTGAGCTGCGGGTCAAGGCGCTCGATGCGCTCCAAGTACATCGCGGTGAGTTCAACCGGGGATACTTGCTTGTCGGCTATGAGTTGGCGCTGTTCGGAGGCCGGGGCGAATGCAATGTTTTCGTCCATTGGTCTGCGTTCCTTAGTCTAAATCAGTGTAATCGGCGGCGCTTGGGCTTTGCGCTGTGCGTATCGTAGTTAGCGGGGGCAGGCGTGTCAAGCGGCGGCGCTGGATGTGTCAGCGTAGCGCGTTTGTGGTATTATCGGGGCGGTTTCAAATCAGGTTCAAAACTCAGACAAGAAAGGTTGCACAGGAATGAAAATCACGAACATAGAGACTTTTATCGTGGATGCGGGCTGGCGTCCGTGGATGTTCGTCAAGGTGGAGACGGACGAAGGGATAACGGGCTGGGGGGAATGCAGCGACGGGCGGTCGCCGCACGGGATCGAGGGGACGATACGGGATATGAAGCCGCTGCTGATAGGGCAGGATCCGCGCGCGTTTGAGATGCGGTTTCAGGATATGTACCGCATAACGCGGCAGAGTCCGGGCGGGATAGCGGCGAAGGCTATCGCGGGGTTGGACTGCGCGTTCATAGACATAAAGGCGAAGGCGCTGGGCATATCGGTGGCGGATCTTTTCGGGGGGCCGACGCGCGAAAAGGTGCGGGTGTATTGGTCGCACTGCGGCAGCTCGCGGGTGCGCCATCACGACATTCTGGGGACGCCGCCGATCGATTCGTGGGATGCGATAACCAACTTGGGGCATGAAGTGAAGGAGCGGGGGTTCACGGCGCTGAAGACGAACATCATAATGCCGGGCGAGAACGCCACATTCGGGGGCGGGTTCAGCGGCGGCGTTGGGTCGACGGATCAGTACGCGCCCAAGTGGCTTGTGCCGCATGTGGAGCGGCTCATCGGCACGTTCCGCGACGCGGTGGGGGACGATATCGACATCAACTTGGACCTGAACTTCCACTTCAAGACGGAAGGGGCGCTGCGGATCGCCAAGGTTCTGGAGCAGTTCGATATGCTGTGGCTGGAGATCGATATGTACGAACCCAAGAGCCTGCGGCAGATAAAGGATTCCACCACAACGCGCATCTGCACGGGCGAGAACCTGTTCTATATGCGCGACTACATTCCGTACTTCGAGAACCATTCGGCGGATATGTTCATGATAGACGTGCCGTGGAACGGGTTCAGCCAGTCCAAGAAGGTGGGGGATTTGGCGGAGGTGTATCAACACAATGTAGCGCCGCACAACTACTACAGCCACCTGTCCAGCTTCGTGAGCGCCAGCCTGTGCGCCACGCTGCCGAATGTGCGGATAATGGAGATCGACATAGACGACGTGCCGTGGAAGGATGAGCTGACTACGGCGGTTCCCGAAATCACGGACGGGTATATGACGGTGCCGAGCGGGCCCGGCTGGGGCGCTGACATCAACGAAGAGGTAGCGCGGGCGCATCCGTGGGACGAGGGGAGCTTGGCGGCGGTTCAGACTGCGGGGTACAAGGTGGTGTAGGGGGGCGTAGGACTGCTGGGGTTGCAAGCAGACATCGTATCAGTGCTGCGCCGTTTCGTTCAAAACGATTTTGGCGCGGCGCGAATACGCAATGCTTGGACTACAAAGGCGGATACCTTACTAGCCCTTTTGTTGAGCGATGCCTTTGGCGACGCTCACTTGGAATTCTAATGACTCTACGATACGGTCTAGGCTAGGCATTAGCATTCCCTTCGTGACGCCGCGATTTTCTAGCCCCCTAAGAAGATCACCCGTATGCGTGTTATGTATTCTGACCTTTCTTACAGGTATCTCGTCAAACCAAGTCTGTTCGATGCCTTTTCTATTCCAAAAACGCGCACGCTCCTTTATGACTTCGTCTAGAGATAACAATTCGCCTCGTGATATGACATCGTTGGCGCCGCGATCAATCAAGAAAAAGCCGAGTTGGGCGCGCAGATATGGGTTGTTTGCTCTAGGAACTCGGACTTCGCCGATCCTCTCAGGATAACGATTGACAATTTTATTTATGGTCCGAATGAAACGGAGGTCTATCACCCAAACAGCCAGATATTCCCCATGCTCACCGCTGTCCACGCGGTCTTCCCTGGTGTCCCACAAAGAGCTGGCGGCGAAATAAGCCGCGATCTCGGGATCTTCAGTAAAATCCAGAAGCCGAGTCGGCACGCCGTGATGCTGGGCTAATGCAAGGGTTTCAAGGATGTCGTTTTGTGGCCAATTATACATCCAATTGACATCTCCGAAAATTTTGTCCGGATTTTCTTGCAGTATCATGCGATTGCTCGCTTCAGTAATTTGAAATCCAGCTCTATCGGCTTCCTTTACGAATTGATGCACTGCCCGGAATTCAGCCTTTACTTGTGGAACGATGCGGTTGGCGCCGCCGGTTGGCGCGTAGGGTTCGTAGCCGACTCTCTGGGTTTTGCGAAACGCTTTCGGGACAAGAGCCCAGCGACTGGACGCTTGCCCACGATAAGCCAGTTCACCGCGGCTAGCCGAATTCCAATGTTTCGCGTTAGGAAGCAAATAATTAAGGAATTCCTGTACAGACGCCGCGGTATAGACGGAGCAGTTATCCATTTCTTCCATTTTTGAACTCGCGGTTACTTCCTGATTACAAAAGCTTTATAACTCAGGTCCATCTATGACCTAATGGCATTATGGCAAATACGCTACACTACTTTCCATCCGTTGAGCGATAGGATCATCCTGCCCACGCACCATTTTCAAATAGTTAATCTTGCCAATAACGTGGTTCAAGAGTCTCTGCCTGTCCTCGAATAGAGGGCGATTTTCGCTTGAAGACAATACTTGAGCGGCGTCTTCCCAGCCGTTCTTCTGCCAGTGGTCAATCAATGACCGTAGCCGGCGGATGTAAGGCCTCGGTAGAGAGATACGGTCGCCATTGACAACTAAACCAGTGCATGTTTGCCGAGTCCAGTAACTATGTAATCGGCTCTTCCTATGGTTTAGCTTAAACCCATGCTTTTCAATGATGTTCATCAACCTATCCCCAACAACAACTTGCCCTGTGCCTTGCGCGCTCGGGTATTTGGCGATTTGGGGATGCATCTCATTACTTGCCGTCGATATAGTAATATCATCGGCATACCTAGTGTACCAACAACCATGCAATCTGCAGAGTTTAGCAAGATCAGCGTCCAATTCTGCGGCTACCATATTGGCGATAACGGGAGACGCTGGACTACCTTGGGGTAGTTGGGAGCAAGCATTGGTAGCCAATGTGGCGACGGGAATCGCTACTTCTCGATGAAATGAATACGGCGCCTCTACCAGCCGTCCGTAGATTCTTTTCCTTGTTATACTGGGGAAGAAGTCTGCCAAGTCGATGTTCAAGACATACTGCCGTCCCAAGTGGCGCTTCGCGTTTGTAACAATAGATTTATTAGGCACGAAGCCGTGAACGGCCGGATGCGGGCCGTAGATTCGAGTCAATGACTCGTGCATTATGCGCTGGATATACTTTAGCGTACTGCTTGGGACTTCTATTTTTCTTTTTCCGCCATTACGCCGAGGTATAAAAAAGGTTCTGTAAGCCTTCCGCTTATCAATATGGTACTTATAATAGCTGAGTTGGCGGAGAGGTAGCCCCCAAAACATGGCAAGGGCGCGAAGTGAATCTAGACTTCTGTATTGGGCGCGAAAATCTTCCTGAGTTATTGCAACCCATTGAGGTCTGAGAAAAGAGGAAGTATTAGGCATTATTAGGCTACTTTAGTAATCGCATTCACAAATGATAATTTTATGCTACGGGGCAATTCCAACCGAAGGCGCTGAGCGACTGATGAAGACACAGAGCACCCTGCTGTATGTAGCGAATGGAGCCCATCGCTGGGCACGAACGGCGAAACGCCGTCGAGATCAATCGCCCCGTAGTTAGAGTAGTATAACTAGACGAGATAAAATGAGCAAACTCGCGTTTAGGCGTCAAATTCAACTAGGTTATGGACACCTGCGCTTGATGAAAATACAGGGGAATGATGAATGGACAGGGAGTTATTTACGGCTATTCTGTCAGGAGCGGGCTACGCATAACCCGTTGCGGCGCGGGCATCAACGAAGAGGTTGCGCGGGCGCATCCGTAGGACGAGGGGATCTGGCGGGTGCGCATACGGCGGGGTATAGGATATAAGGTGGTGTAAGGGGGTTGCATGTAGGGTCTGCAAGGGACGTGGGCAAGCGAAAGTAGGAGAAGCCACGATGGTTTCTCCCACTTCGCTTTCGTGGCAAATTGGGCAGGTTGGCAAGGCGGACAAATGGATGCGATCCGCAAAGAGCGTGGAGATTTCGGTGAATCTGCTTGCGCTAGTCTTTTGCCATAAGCTCAAACTCAATGCCACTCACCGTTAAGAATACCCAAATCTCAGTCCGAATTGACACCACTTGGCGCGCATTGTTATAATTCCGAATGCAAGTTGCGTGGGGATATAGCTCAACTGGGAGAGCGCGGCGTTCGCAATGCCGAGGTTGGGGGTTCAAGTCCCCCTATCTCCACCACCCGCCTGTCCGACGCAGCCCTATTCATTCACCTCCAGATATTGCGTTGTGTCCCCGCGATTACGCCCGCCGCTTTACCCGTTGCCTTAGGGATAGGCGCATCAGGTTACGCTTGTTCCCGCGCAAGCCGCTGCGTCAGATACAGACCACAATCGGCTTGACGCGTTATGCCCTTTATAGCGCAACTCGCATCCGCAGGCGCAACATATCCGCAAGGGCTACTCACGCGCCAACATCCGCGCAAGGCGCATCAGCAAGCGCAACTCACGCCGATTTTGATATACTCTTGCCGCAGCATTGCCTTTTACCAATTATAAGCACATAAGCGGAGGGAGCGCGCTATGCGGTTCGGATTTGGGTTGCCTAACACGATGGACGGCGATGAGCTTTGCAGGTTCGCCCAGAAGGCGGAGGAGTTGGGCTTCGAATCGGTTTGGATTGGCGATCATATCGTGCTGCTGATTGAGCCCACTAATCAGTATCCTTACACCGCCGACGGCTCGTTCACGCGGCCGCATGACGCGCCATTCCTAGAGACGCTGACAACGCTTGCTTATGTCGCCGCATGCACAAGCCGCATACGCATCGGCAGCACGGTGGTCATCATCCCATACCGCAATCCCATCCTGCAGGCGAAAATGTTCGCATCACTGGACGTGCTATCCAAGGGCAGAGCGATTTGCGGCGTAGGCGTGGGTTGGCTTGAGAAAGAGTTCGAGACGCTGGGCGTACCGTACTCCGAGCGCGGGCCTATGACCAACGAATGGTTGGAAATCTTCGCCAACCTGTGGACGGAAGACGAGCCTTCGTATAGCGGCGAGTATTATAGCTACGACGGCATTCACTTCAGCCCAAAGCCGGTTCAGCAGCCGCGCATACCGATATGGGTGGGCGGACACACTCGGCGCGCGCTGCGCCGCACGGCAAAGTACGGCGACGCCTGGCATCCATCGCGTCAGACGCCGGAGTTCGTTTCGCGCAACTTGCCCTATCTGCGCCGCCAAACGGAAGCGGAGGGCAGAAACCCCGACGACATCACCATTTCGCTCAAGCGCAGCCTGCATATATCGGACATAGGCGTGTCTGGCGGGGGCGAAGGGGGGACGCCGGCGGGCGGCGGCCTATCGGGCGCTACGCAGTTCGTAGTGGACGATGTGAAGAAGTGCGCCGACATCGGCATCCATCAGCTCACATACGATTTTCGCACATCGGACATCGACGAGTGCATCCGCATCCTGGAACACTTCGCGGACAAGGTGGCGGCGCGGGTCGCATAGCGCATCTAGCGCATCGTCAAGCGGCCGGCGCATACGCAAGACAGGGGCGGGTTCAAGCATCCGCCCCCGTTTTGTATCATTCGGCTTGATAGCGCTACACCCTCAGCGCGCCCGCCTTTTCGTATGTCCCCTTGACGATGGGCTTGGCGTCCACCTCAAGCCAGTCCTCCAGAATTTCGGTGTAGAGGCCGCGGAAGTCGAAGTTGAAGGCGAGGTCGCCCTCTACGAGCTTATCGGCGTCCAGCGATGGGTATTCGCTGTAGTGGCCGCCCTGCACGCCGTCGCCTATCAGGAACGCCACGCCGCCCGAACCGTGGTCGGAGCCGTTGCCGTTGTCTTTCACGCGTCTGCCGAACTCGGTGAACACCAGCATAAGCACATCATCGGCGGCGTTGTGCTGCTTGAGGTCGGTGTACAGGTCGTAGATGCCGCCGGATACGTCGGACAGCAGCCGTTCTTGGAGCGCGACTTCGTTGGTGTGCGTGTCGAAGCTTCCGTGCTGCGTGTAGCATATGCGTGTTCCAATATCCGCCAGCAGCGTCTGCGCCACGCCCTTCATGCTTTGCCCGTATGAGTCCGCGCCGTACTCCACATCGGACTGATACTTTTGCGGGACGCTGCCGAGTATGTCCGCGCCGCGCAGGGCGTCCAAGCCTGTCTTGCTGAGGAAGTCCATCACAGGCCCGCTGCCGATAGCCTGCGTGTACATATTGGCGAACACTTCGAGCGCCTCTGAGCGCCGGTCGGCGTCGTCTATGTCGTTCAGCAGTCCGTAGCTTTCGAGGTTGGTGACCGACGCCACGGGAACGCCCGGCGATACCAGCGCGCGCGGCAGTCCTGCTCCGAAGTTGACTGCGCCCACTACATTTTCGCCCTGCGGATCCATCTCGCGCAGCGCCTGCCCAAGCCAGCCTTGGTCGCCGACCTTAGTGGGCTCTGCGGTGTGCCAGATGTCCATCGAGCGAAAGTGGGAGCGGTTGGGAACCGGGTAGCCGACGCCGTGCAGAATAGCCACTTTGCCGTCGTCCCAAAGCTCTTTGATGGGCGCCATGCCGGGGTTGAAGCCGTAATCGCCGTCTATCGGCAGGACGCGGTCTTCGGTGATGCGAATGCGCGGGCGGTTGTCGATGTATTGCGGATCGTTGTAAGGCACAACGCAGTTG
Source organism: Dehalococcoidia bacterium (assembly GCA_965204605.1). Lineage (GTDB taxonomy): Bacteria > Chloroflexota > Dehalococcoidia > Lucifugimonadales > JADFKI01 > Bin90. Next base: position 974,266 of record OZ241999.1, on the reverse strand, counting down.
AGGTAGTCGTTGCCGCCCGAAAGCTGCGCCACCACCAGTTTGCGGTTCTTGCCGTTACTGCTCATAGGAATCTGCTCCTTCTCATAGTTGTTTCAATTGTTCGCATTCGTCCGTTGGAACGCTTCTAGCCAATTCCGCTTTCAGCGCGTTCAGCAGTTCCAAATTTTCGTCCAAAGGCGCAAGCAGGGCTTCATCGGAGGCGTCATCGCGCCAGCGCCGCGCGGCATCGTCCAGCGGCACGGTTGCGGCGGTGTGTATGCGATCGGCGGCAGAATACACCAGCAGGCAGCCGCCGATTACGCCCAGCGCGGGCGCGGCGGTCGCAAGCACGGGAGCGGCGCCTAGGGCAACGGCGCCCGCCACTGTGGTGCCGGCCAATGCGCCCACAACGGCGCTCTTAGCCACATTCAGCGACGTATCCTGCAAAGCGGCGCGCGCATCCTTTTTGCCTCTGTACACATAGATGCCGTTCTCAACTATGCTGACGCTCGCCTCGATTACGATGGCATAGAACACGGCGCGCGGCACGATTTTCACCGCTGTCAGCCTAAATGCGTCAAATCCGTTGTCGAGCCGCACATTCAGCTGCTCAAACGCCGACATGTCAGCCGATCCCCTGGCGCGGTTGGCATCGATGTTTTCCCAGAGCATATTGGAATCGGTTCGGGCGAGATCTGGCGAGTTTGCCACCGATTTGATATGACTGGCGTTTTTACCGTCGAGGAATTCCCAGACGCCATTCTCGCCCGACATTTTCACTGCGTCAGGAATGCTTGCGTCATAGAAATCGCTTGCCCCTGCATGCGTGCGCCTGGCGCCCCGCATTCCTGCGGAAATGAACTTACGCTGCAGTTGCGCGCTCAAATCGGCGTAGCTCACATTGTCGACGACTTGGTGGAGCGCAAGGGATACGGCCGATATTTGCTCTTTGACGCTTATGGCGCGCTTGTCCCCAACGCCTGCTTTCGCCGAAATCAGACCGCCGCGCACGCGACGGGTCAGCGCCGACGGGTTCATTTCGGCGAGCGCTTTGCGTCCCGCATCCATTCCGATTGAAGACGGTTTCGCATCGGCCAACTTTCGGGATACGCCGGCGATTTTGCGCCCTATGCGCTCATTTTTATGCAGAGGGTTCGGCATTATAACGCCTTTATCCGTAATTTTGAGATGATCGCTTGCGCCGGCTTTATCGCATCATCGCATCGCTCTTTGTTCGGCATTCGGCAGGCGGTTGTCCGTATGAGCGGGCAACCTACCCGTCCATTGCCGTCAGTCTGTTCACGAATGCGGCTACCAGCGGGCGGAACATCTCTATCTCATAGTCTTCCAGGAAATCGTGGTAGAAGTTGGCGTGGAACTGCCGCGCTATGCCGAATCCCGCTCGAATATCGGCATCCCCCGTCTCTTGGTAGAGGCGGTTGACGCAAGCCGCGAGGTGATGATGCTTGCCGTAGTCCCAGCCGCGTTGCTGCGCGATGGACATTACGGCGTGAGCGGCCGCCCCCCAGAGCTTCTCCGACGCCTGCATAGTCTTGCCTTCGGCGAACTCTTCCGCCGACACGGCAAGAAATTCTTGGGCAGTATCGCGGTGTTCCACTGCGTTCATATCGCCTACGCCTTTCTGTACACCTGGAAGCGGTGGCGGCAGGTTTCCAGCACATACACCCGCTCTTGTTCGTCGAGCGCTACGGTTACCGGATCCCAGAAGTACGGCTCGACGCGCGCCGAAATCTCATGCTCGTCGTTCACATCCACCGCGAATTCGGGAACGAAGCGCGAGCGGGCGTCAAGCTCATCGGCGTTCGCTTCCAGGTATTCGGTTGCCCAGGGGGAGAGCGTCGCCTGGCCGCGCAGATTGGCGATGAAGTTGCCGTCTGCGTCGAGAACTTGGACGCGCTGATTGCCCCAGTCTGCAATGTACATATTGCCGTCGGAGTCCACCGCAAGCCCGGACGGGCGGCTGAGCTGACCATCGCCGTCGCCGCTTTCGCCAAACGCCGCCATAAACTCGCCGTCGGGCGTGAACTTCTGTATGCGGTCGTTGCGCCAATCCGCGATGTAGATGCAACCTTCGGCGTCCAACTCTATGCCCCAAGGCAGGTTGAACTCGCCATCGCCATCGCCAAACGAGCCGAATTTGCTGATGAACTCGCCGTGCTTTGTCAGCTTCTGAACGCGATGGTTGCGATGGTCGACCAGCAACAGGTTGTCATCGGCGTCGAATATCATCCCCGACGGGCCGTTGAATTCGCCGTCGCCGCTGCCTACCTGCCCCCACTTGGACACGAATTCGCCGTTCGCATCGTAGATGGTTACGCGCTGCAGGAAGTCGTCCGCCATAAGCAGCGTGTCTTGGCTGTCCATAGCGAGCGCGGAGGGCCATATCATCTGCCCGTCCCCGCTGCCGTAGCCGTAGAGTTGGCCGAAGAAGCCGTGATCCACCGTAACCATCTGAATGCCCACGATGTCCAAGGCCGTGGTGTTACTGCGGCTTGCCACGAATATCCTGCCGTCGCCGCGTATCTGCATATCCATCGGCATATGGAAACCCCTGCCGCCTTGGTCGGCGACGAATCCGATGGTGTCGACATATTCCAGCGTGAAGGGCTTTGTCTCTATTTGCGCTACCATCACTCTATCCTTGCATTACTTGTAGTCTGATAGGCTTGGCATCCCCGGAAAGGCGTTAGCGGCATCCGAATCGACGGCTTGCGCTAATGCGCCTGCACGGGAATGCGCTTGCTTTCTGTTCGTCTGCGCGCCCTTACTCAGAAAAACGCGCAATCACATTCGCCGATGTGAACGCCGCGATGCATCCGATGACAAGCGAGCGCATCGCCGCGTCCCCGCAATCAGCGGCGCGACGTTCTTACGCCAGCTGATACTCCTGCGTGGTTACCGCGAGCTGGAGCATAATCACGATTTTGCTTTCGGAGTCGGCGGCGCTGTCATCGTCGTCGAATGTGAGATCGCCCCACTTTTCGGCGTAGTCGATCAGCCCCTCGCGCGTGCTGTCCAGCACCGGCATCGGCCCGATGACGTCGAGGCAGGCGTCCACCAGCGTCTCAGGGTCTAGCGCGCCGTCATACGCGGCGTCCCGCACCTGGTTTATCAGCGCGCGCATGCCCGGCTTGTTGGGGTTGCTCAGCGCTTTGCTGGCAAAGTTGACGCGATGCACATAGGCGCCGGTGTTGATCCACTCGCTGCCGCCCTGCCAGCCCTCAACGCTGGGCGGCGCATAGAGGCTTTGCCCCATCTGAGCGCACACGCCGGCGGCGGCGTAGGTTTCCATAGAGGGCAGTTCCAAGCCGCCCGCAAGCCGCAGCGTTCCAACCACCGTTTCCGCCGGGGACTTGATGCGGGCGAAGCGCACCGCTTCATCCTTGAAGAAGTCGGAGTTGAACATCGCGCGCAGCATCGCGGATATATCGTAGTCCGAATCGAAGTACGCCTGCGTCATAATGTCGATGGCTTCGGGATCTTTGGGGTCTTCATACGGCCACTGCGGGACGGGCGCTTCGTCCGCGACGAAGAAGTGATACAGGTGGCGCGCGATAAAGCGCGGCGTGGCTTCCTGCTTGCATATGATGTCCACCACATCCTCGCCGTTGAAATCGCCGGTTTCGCCGAGGAAATGCTTATCGCCGTGGTCGTGGTCGGCTTCATCGTAGTTGAACTGCCAAGCGATGTAGCCGTAGGGGCGCGCGGTGTTGTTGCGCATCTTTATGGACATATAGTCCGGGTTCACCACGCTCCAACCGGTGAAGGCGCGCGCGCACTCTTTGATGTCTTCCTCCGTGTAGTTGCCCACGCCCATCGAGAACAGCTCCAGTATTTCCCTGCCGTAGTTCTCGTTGATGGAGTCCTTATGATTGTCCTGATTGTCCAACCACATCAGCATGCCCGGATCGCGGGACAGGTTCACCAGCAGATCTCGGAAGTTGCCCATGCCGCACTCGCGGAACATATCAACCTGATTGACCACCATTCGCGCTTGAATAAGCTTAGTGGCGGCGGTGGCGAATATCCTGTGCCAAAAGAGCGCCATCTTTTCTTGCAGCGGGTTTTCGGTAGTAGCCATGCGATATACCCAGTGCGCGCCCGCCGCTATGCCGCTGCGCAGGTCGGACTGGTCGACGTGGTAACGGCGGATGAGGTCGTCGGGCAGCGCGGACGGGGCGGACGGGTTCAGCATATCCTCCACGGTAGCCTCATATCCCACCTCCAAGCGGCGCTCCACTTCCGCCCTAGTAGCCCCGAAAGAGGCGCGCCTCAGCAGATGCGCCATCAGCGCCACATCCTGTTTCGTCTGCACGGTTGTCATATCGGACCTCCCCGGATTCATTGCGAAATCGTTCTTGATATACGCCCGCCGCAATAGCGGCTTTCTGCGCGCATATTATAGCCGCTGCCGTCCGCGTCGGGCATACGGATTAGCGCTGGCGCTGCGTATGCCAAAAGTCTATCAGCAAGCCCGATTTCAGTCAACGCGCGCGGTTAAAAGCATTCTCTTTCACTTTTCTAGCAGAAACAAAAACTCGATGTTCGGTTTTTCTGATTCGTCAACCCATTGATGCGTCCATCTCATATTCGCCATAACGTTCTTTTTGTAGTTTATCTCAACCACTTCACGGAGCTTTCCATGGCTTTGCAGCACTTCGTTCAGTTCGTCGGCCGTCGCCCTGCCCCCGGAGCCGTATGAGAGAATTATCCAATGCGCGCGCGTGGCTTGGATTAGCCTGTCAATCGCTTCGATTGCGATGAATTTGCCGTCGGGGGAGCGGCGAAACTCTTCAAAATCCGACGCTGCGACTCTGTCGGATGTGTCTTTGCGCCGCTTGGCTTTGCCAAACAGTTCAGGCTCGTCGAATAGGCAGACGCTCTTCCATATATGATAGTACGCCGCGTATCGCACTCGCGACGGCGGCATCTTTTCATTGTTGGAGCCGTAAGGCGGATCGAAATAGGCGAGGTCAACCTCTACATTCCGAACAAGGTCAAGCACATCGGCTCGATGCACCTGATGCGGTTTTGAGGAAGCAAAGACATTTGGCGTTTTGAGAGTCAGTTCTGCGTAAGACCTTGGCGCCCAGTCTTTGAGATACGATGCGAAATGCCCAAGGCTGCTATCCACCTTGTCCAGCGCAATCATCAGGCTTGTCAGCGCCACCGCTTTATCGACGGGATCTAGGTTTAGCGCTTCTATTTCCCGTCTTATCGCGTCCAATTTACGGGTGTTGCGCATTTGCCACAACCTCTTGCGCCCGTCTTGCTGTATAGCGCAGCCGCCGTTGGGATGCCCGCCGTAGTGTTCGGTGAACCAGCCGTCTATCGGCTGAACGGCGTTGAGGTGGTCGATAAGCGGCTGATACGCTTCGCGCTTCTTAGTATTGAGCAGATAGCACGATCCGAAAACTTGAGACCACACGGCAATGTCGTTGCATACCACGCTGCAGCCAAGTTTCGCGAGCGCTTGGGACACTCTAGTCGTGCCGGAGAAGCCGTCCAGAACCGTTTCAGCGCCCACTTTTCTGACGAGCCGAAGTATGTGCGGCAGTATCTTTAGCTTAGAGCCGACGTATTTAACGCCTTCCGTCGGGGGCGCATCCGCAGGGGCGTCGGCAAGCAGCGGCAGGGTTTGCATATTCATAGATCCGCCATTCGCTTTAAGCGCGAAATATCGGCGTTGATTCGCTCAAGCGCCGCGGCGTGTCCGTCGGTTGACGCCACCAGCGCGCGCGAAAAGAGGGCGACAAGCGTATGATTGCGCGAATAGTCTATCCAACCGTCCGTGACGCTTTCGAAGTACTGCAATCCGTTCTTAGTGTGTGTCCACAAGCCGCGTTGAAGCGCATTCGCCGCCGCATCGCCGTAGCGGACTTCGCAGATGTAGCCCCCGTCTGAGTTGTAGAAACGATAGACAGGGTACTTTCTTCCCCTGCCGCTTTCTATTTTGGAAATACGCGCAACCTCGCTCAGTGCCCGTTCATAATCGAACACAAGAATGTTGCACCTTTTATTCTTTTTCTTTTCGTCATATATCAGCGCCAATATATTAGTGCCGCCGAACTCGGCGAAAGCAGGGGCTTTTAGAATGTTCTGAGCTGCGCTCCCTTCGATTACTTTGGAGCCTTCGCTTTCCAGTCTTGGGAACATACGGAAGTTCTTGTCAGTGGAAAGCTGAAGCGGGCCGTCGCCGTAGGCTTTGAGACTAACGGGAAACTCTGCGTTGGTAATCTCGTTGATTATGGTGATGTCTTCCTCTTTGGATTTGGCGCGATACAGGTCTTTGCCGACATGAACTGAACGGAAGTCATACATGTACTGATTGATGAACTCCGCAATCGCTATTTCCGCCAAGTCGCCGTGGGTTTTATTCCCAATGAGGCGCATGGTAAAGATGTTGCTCAGCGTGGTTGTGATGAGCGCGGGATTTTTGCTGACAAGCAACCTTAAGCGGTTTGTAAAGTCTTTGTATGGACTCGGATTGTTTGTATTCTGCGCCATATCTTGCTCTCAAATCCGTTGGCGTCTTCAAGTAGTTCGTTAGGGGGTGTTGGAATGCAACCCCGCCGCCTAAAACTCCCCCAGCGCATTGCCCCTCGCTCGCCCGCCGCATAGCGATCAGGCGGCTTCGTTGGGCGCTATATCCGACTCTTCGCGCCGCTCGCGCACGCGAATGAGCAGCAGCAAGCCGCCAAGCAGAAACAGCGATACCATTAGCATCGCGATGCGAAAGCGCGTATCGCCCAGATCCATCAGCGTGGTGGTGGTCAGTCCCCACAAGCCGGGGCCTATCACCGCCGACAGCCGCCCGGACATTTGGAACAAGCCGAAAAATTCGCCCACCTGCTCTGGCGGCGCAAGCCGCGTCAGCATCACCCTGTCCGCTATCTGCGGCGCGCCCCAAAAGAAGCCGGTTACCACCGCTACCGCCCAGAACATCCAAGTGGCATTCGCCAGCGACGCCGCCACTACGACCACCGCCCAGCCGCTCAAGCCCACCAGCAGCACGCGTTTGGAGCCGAACTTGCTGACCAGAAAGCCGGTAATCACGGATGCTATCACCGCTACCACCAGCAGCCTCGTTACCATATCCACCGCTTCGTCATCCGTGAATGCGTTGATGCTCACAAGGTATATCACATAGAACGATGATACGGTGTTGATGCCTTCCATATACAGCAGTCTAGCGATGATGAAGCGGAACAAGTTGGTGTGCCGCCTGGCGTTCTTGAATGTGGCGTAGAGCTGCATGTAGGACTCGCCTATGAGCCGCAGCGATATGCCGCGCCGACGTCCTGCGTCTCTCACGATTAGCAGCAGCGGCAGCGCGAACATCACATACATAAGCGCGGTGGGCATGAACGCCCACTGATTGCCGTACTGCTCGACCCGCGGGCCAAGCAGCAGAAACGCCACGAACAGCCCTACATACCCGGCGCCTATGCCTATGCCGGATATGACGCCGCGCCCCGATTCGGAGCTCACATTCAGCATCAGCGAGTTGTAGAACACCAAGCCTATCTGATACAGGAAGTTGGCGCAGAAGAACAGCGCTATGCCCATCCAAAGCCCGCCGAGCGAGCCTATCAGCGCGGTGCAGAGCGCGCACAGCAGCACGCACACCGCAAGCAGCGGCACACGCCGATTTAGCGTATCCGACATGCTGCCCAAAAGCGGCGCGGTTACTGCTACAAGCAACGCGGACAGCGACAGCGCAAACGCAAAGTCGGCATCGCTGCCGCCGGCGTCCTCGGTTATCCACAAGGGGAAGAAGAAGGTCAGGATGCTTGCCGAAAATATCGTGTCCGAAAAATCGTACAGCACCCAAGAGGGCGTGGACGATCGCTCGCGCAAACTGCGCTTTGCGGGCGGCAAATCTATCTGAGGCGCGCCGTCGGATGAGTTTGGCATTGAAATCGCTGCTCGCTGACTATCGCGCCTATGTAGTGAAAATAACCTATGGGCGAACACGGACAAGCCACGCAGGATGACGGATGCGGTATGCCCCTTAGTCGCATTGTGACACTGCGCGCTTGCGTTTGACGCCGCCTCGCCTACACGGGCAGCGAGGGCGCAAGATGCGGCTCAAGCTCCACGCCCAGCGACGCCAATACCGCATTCAGCATCGCATAGTATCCAATGGCTACCACAAGGTCAACCGCCCCTTGCGCGCCCAGCAGATGCTCGACCGCCTGAAATGTGCGCTCAGTTAGCGCGCCGTTTTGCGCCAACTCTTTGCCCGCTTGCGCGAACACGCCCTCTTTGGGCGGCAGTCCCATCGGCGCGCGGCCGCTGCGTATCGCCTCTATGACCGCATCGCGCACGCCCACCGCCCGCGCGACCGGCTCGTGGTGCGCCCATTCGTATTGGCTGTTCAGCGCGCGCGCCACGCCCAAAATCGCGGTTTCGCGCGCCGCCGGGTCAAGCGTGGAATGCAATCGGATGTATTCGCCCAAATGCCCAACCGCCTCCGCCGCTGCCGGGCTGTTCATCAGCAAGCGAAACGACTTCGGCATTCCGCCGCCCTCGATGCTTCCCCGCGTCTCTGCGATGCGGTCGTATATCGGCTGCTTGTCTTTCGCCAAATCATCCCTTGAAACATACGGAACGCGCGCCATTTATCGCCTCTCTTATTTAGTCTTGTTTAGTCTCATCCAATTCACTTCGATTTGGGCATATGGCGCAAGGCCGCTTGTGTTGCCCGACGCTGAAGCGCGCTTAGCCGATCGCTCACGCTTACGCTGTACGCCGCCGGGGATCGCAATCGCTTGTGCGCCAGCGGCAGACGCCCGAATTCCCGCGCGAACCGCTCGCGAAGTTCGGCAAGCGCGGGCGCAGCGGTCAGACGCGCGCCGTCCCGCATAACTTCGCGCAGCAGCGGCGCGGCGCCCGGCGGCGCAGGCTCGTTGGCGCAGGCGATTACATCCCCCGCATACATGCCCGCATCGTCGATACGCCGAAAGACCTGCTTGCCGCCCGGCAAAGTCTGTTTGCCTTCACTGAGCTTCAGCACGGGGCGTCCGTCGTATTCCACCATCTTATAGACGCAGTCGAGCCACGGATAGTCTGCCGAAACGCCCACCATCGTCCCCACGCCGAAGCCGTCTATTGCAGCGCCGCTTGCCGCCAGCCGCTCTATTTCGTATTCGTCCAAGCCGCCGCTCGCGAATACTTGCACATTGGGCAACCCTGCGGCGTCCAACATTGCGCGCGCCTTGCGCGACAGATCCAGCAGATCGCCGCTGTCCAATCTCACGGCGCGCAGTTCGCAGCCGCTTTCACGCATGCGCTTGGCAGCCCGTATAGCGTTCTCAACGCCCGCGATGGTGTCATAGGTGTCAACCAAAAATGTGCTGCTGTTCGGGAATGCGGCGGCGTAGGCGTTGAAGGCGTCCAGTTCGCTCTCAAACGAAGTGATGAACGAGTGCGCCATAGTGCCGAACAGCGGTACGCCGTGCCGCTTGCCCGCCTGTACATTGCTAGTTCCCGCAAAGCCCGCGATATAGGATGAGCGCGCAAACTTCACCGCCGCGTCCAATCCCTGCGCGCGCCGCGCCGCAAAGTCGACCGCCGCCCTGCCGCCCGCCGCCGTTACAACCCGCGCCGCCTTGCCGGCAAGCATAGTTTGCAGATTGAACAGGTTTAACAGCAGCGTCTCGACGATTTGCGCCTCTATGACCGGCGCTTTGACCTCAAGGACGGGTTCGTCGGCGAAGAACGGCGTGGCTTCGGGCATAGCGCGCGCGCTGCCGGTAAAGCGCAGTCCGCGCAGATAGTCCAGGAACTCGGCGTCGAACAGCGCCAGCGAGCGCAGATACTCTATATCATCCGCCGAAAAGCGCAGGTTTGCCAGCGCATCCAGCATATCCTCAAGCCCGGCGAATGCCATATAGCCGCGATCGCTCGGCATTCGGCGCGCGAACATGCTGAAGCGCGCATCGGCGGTTGCGCCCGCCCGCCAATACGCCTGCGCCATCGTCAGCTCATACAAGTCCGTGAACAGGTTCACCCAACCCCTCCGGGTCAAAACATCCCCGAAAGTGTAAGCGCCGCCTATCGTATGGTCAAGCCGCCGCGTTGTCAGCGCCAAACGCATCTAGCGCCGTTATCGCATACGCCGACGGCTATCTATGCGGATTTGCAACCAAGATGCGATTGCGCTGCGCCGATCGCTTGATAATCATCATCGTATAATTCATAATCTATGCTGACATTTTGTGCCGTCATAGCATAATAGAAGGAAGCGGATTTGCGCGACGCGGCGTCGGCAAAGATTTTCAATATACCCAAGCGCGCCATACTTGCGGCGGCGCTGGCGTTGCTGTGCGTATCGGCGTTTGCGTGCGACGCAAGTGTACCCGCGGCTGCGGTTCCAACGCACACGCCCGCCGCCGTCTCTGCGTCTACTCAGCCGCCAGCTGCCACCGCGCCGGCGACGTCAACCGCCGCATCTCCGCAAGCGCCCGCTATCGCCAAGCCGTCCCCGGCGTCAACTGCCGTCCCCGCGCAACCCGGCGCTGTGATTGCGAAAGCGCCTACTGCTGCGCCTACACAAGCGCCCGTTATCGCCGCGCAACCCGCCATTGCGCCGACGCAAGCGCCTACTGCCATTACGCCGCCGCGGCCTACCGCCGTTCCTGTACAAGCCACCGCTGCGCCCACCCAAGTGCCTGCCACCACGCCGCCGCAAACCGCCGCCGCTCCTCCGCAATCACCCGTGGTTGTCAATACGCCGCCACCGACGGCAACCGCCGTTCCCACGCAAGCGCCTACATCCGTCCCAACACAACCGCCGCCCACCGCGGCACCGCTGCCTACCATCGCTCCCACGCAACTGCCCGCGCCATCGGTCGGCACTGCCGTCAACGATGTTGCGCCCGATTTCACGCTGCCGAGCGCGCTGAGCGGCGATCACAATCTCAGTGCTTACCGCGGCGCCAAGAACGTCGTCCTCGTCTTTTACCGCGCATTCTGGTGACCCTTCTGCCGTGAACAACTCGTCGAGTTGGCAGCGCAATACGCCGATATAGAGGCGCACGACGCCATTGTTCTGGCGGTCAGCGCCGACGACCTGTCGGGCGCTCAGGAAGCCGCGCAGAGCTGGGGTCCGCCCTTCCCGATACTCTACAATCCGGACAAGACCGTCATCGACACATACGGCGTCCGCGCGGGCAATATCGCTACGCCCGCTACCTTTGTAATAGATAAGAGCGGAACTATCCGCTGGCGCTACATAGGCGGCAACAAAACCGATAGGCCGTCCCCCGCCGCCGTGATAGCGCAGCTCCAAGCGCTCGCCCGCTAACCGCCGCGCCACGCCCGCGCGTCGGATAGCCCGTCTGTGTTGCAACTACTTACGCCTAAGCGCTGATTGACGGCTTCTAGCGCTGATGAACGCTTTGTGGGCGCGTGCCGTGTATGAAGAAGCGCTTGGATTGGATGCCAGCGGGCGACGGCAGGTGTGGTAGAATGCGCATAGGCAAACCGACAACACAACAAGTCCGCCCGTTCCAACCCTGCGCTACAATCATCCATTATCCAATCTACTTATCCCATCACATAACCCCGTGAACATCCTACACGCTAACACCGACCCCGACCTGCTCACCCGCCTGAAAGAGATGCTCCGCAGCTCGGCGCGCGCCGATATTGCGGTCGGCTACTTCTTTATGAGCGGTTTCGACGCCATAGCGGACGATTTGGCGCGATTGGATAAAGTTCGCATCCTCGTCGGGCGCAGTGATCGCCGAGTGGTGGAAGCGGTGGCGCGCGACTTGCGGCAACCGCAGGCGATTCAAGCGCATCTGAGCCGCGACGACATCGTGCCGCGCCGTCAAGTCGACAAAATAGCGCAGCGGGCGGTAGCCAACATAATGGACGGCGTCGCAGCGCTGCCCCAATCGCGGGCGGGGCAAGCGGCTGTTGCGCGGCTGCGCGATATGGTTGCGGTCGGCCGCGTGCAGGTGCGCTCATATCCCAAAAGCCCGCTCCACGCCAAGGCATACCTGTGCTGGTACGAGGGACACGCCGAACCGGGCGCGGCGGTCGTCGGCTCGTCCAATCTCACGCTGGCGGGCTTTAGCGGCAACACCGAACTGAATGTGCGCGTTACCGGCGACGCCGAAATGACAGCGCTGCGCGACTGGTTCGAGGCGCTGTGGGATGAGTCGACCGACATCGGCGACACGCTCATAACTGAGCTTGGACGCTCTTGGGCGCTGGCGAAAACGCCGCCGTACCATGTCTATCTCAAAGCGCTGTACGAACTCTACCACGCCGATATGGGCGGCAGTCCAGACCTGCCCCAATCCCCGCGCGCTCCGCAGCTCGCCGACTTTCAGATGGACGCAGTGAGCAGCGGGTTGGGAATGATAGAGAAACACGGTGGCTGCTATATCGGCGATGTTGTGGGATTGGGCAAGACCTACATCGGAGCCGAACTGCTGCGCCAACTGCGCGTGAGCTACCCGCACGACGGCCCGCCGCTTATCCTATGTCCCGCCCGCCTGAAACCGATGTGGCAGCGCGTCAACGAAGAGTTCGCGCTCGGCGCGGAAGTGGTGTCCCACAACCTCATAGCGGCGCCGGCGGACGCTCAGTTCGACGAAGAATTAGGCAGGTATGTGGATGCGGAGCCATCGGGCGCGGCGCACGGCGTCATACTTGGGGACGCGTATCCCAACCGCGGGCCCGTGCTGGTGGATGAGGCGCACAACTTTCGCAATATCAACAAGCGCTCCGTCGGGCTGCAACGCTACTTGGACGCGGGCGATCACAAGGTAGTTCTGCTCAGCGCCACGCCGCAGAACTTGGGACCGCGCGACATCTACCGCCAACTGTGCTTGTTCCTGCACGAAACCGAACACGGATTGAACATAGAGCCGCTTGGCTTGGAAGACTACTTCCGCAGCGCCGAAACCTGGCACAAATACCGCGCCGAATGTGAGAACTATCCGGAAGACTTTCAGCAGTGGAAGGCTCATCAGGTTGGCGCTCCTCCGGTTGCGCCCGCCCATCCCGCAGCGCCATACGCCGATATAGCGCGCATTCTGACGCACGTCTTCATTCGTCGCCGCCGCAAGGACATAGCCGAACTCTACGGCAAGAGCGCAAGCATTAACGGCAAGCCTATACACTTTCCCAAGCCGACGCTTTCCAATGTTCACTATCGGTTGGACAATGTGTATGAGAAGGCGGGCGAATTCACCGAACTACAGAAGTTGCTGCGCGATCATACGGCGGCGCGCTACCGGGCAACCGACTTCATAAAGCCCGAAGCCGCGGACAAGACTGAGTTTCGCGATTTGTTCCGCGCCCGAAATCGGATTGCGCGGCTTATGGGCGCGCTGCTGTTCAAGCGCTTGGAGTCCAGCATTGCGGCGTTTCGCGCCACGCTGAGTTCGCTTATGCGCAGCAACCGCAACTTCAGGCAGGCGCTTGAACAGGGCTATGTGCCGATTGGCGGCACGGCAACACGCCTGCTTCAAGGCGAATCCTTCGACGCCGCCGACGCGCTGGAAGTCCTGCAGCAGGAAGAGGATCTCAGACGCCAATCCAACGCCCGCAACCCCGCGCTTGTCCATTCCGCGGACGATTTCAATACGGCAGACTGGCTTGCCGCCATTGACGCCGATTATGACGCGCTCAACGAGGCGCATCGCCGCGTGCAGGATATACCGCCGCAAGACGACGACAAGCTCACAGCGCTGAAGCAGTTCCTAGCAGACCCGCAGGTCAAGGACGGCAAAGTTCTCATATTCTCCGAAGCCGAAACCACCGTGGAGTATCTATACCGCGAGCTGAACCTCAACGATGCCGATCCCGAGATTGCGCGGCTAACGGGGAAATTCGCCGCCAACGCCGACTCCATACTTAGCCGCTTCTCTCCGACGTGGAACCCCGCTCCGCCGTCAGCGCCCGCCGAACCTGAGATCCGCGTATTGCTGGCAACCGATGTGGTGTCCGAAGGGCAGAACCTGCAAGACTGCGCCCGCATCCTCAACTACGACCTGCACTGGAACCCGGTGCGGCTGATTCAGCGTTTCGGGCGCATAGACCGCATCGGCACGGAACACGCCCAAATCAACTTGCACAACATGTGGCCCGACACCGAAGTGGATGCCGAACTGGATCTCACGGAACGGCTCAACAACCGCATTCAATCGTTTCACGACCTTGTGGGGCTTGACAGCAGGCTGCTATCCGAGGCGGAGCACCTGAACGCCGATGCGATGTACAGCATATATGCGGACAAGCGCCTGCCCGATTTGGACGACGGCTTGGACGAAGTGGCGGCGAACCAGCGCGCCATATCGCTGCTACAGCGCATACAGAACAGCGATCCGGATATGTGGAACATCATCACCAACCTGCCGGACGGGATACGCTCTGCGCTTTCGGCGTCCCCGCGCCAACGCGCGGCGGGTGGCGGCGAACCGACGGCTATGGACGGTTCGCAGGCGACGCTGCCGGTGGACGGCGCTCAACCGCCGCTGATGTCCCCGTTCATTCAGGCGGCAATGCCCTCGCCCTTCGACGAACCGCGTCAGGGCGAGACGCTGGTACTGCTGAGTCAGGGCGATGTGAAGGGCTGCTATGCCGTGGGCGGCGACCTAAACCCGCGCCCGATAAGCGCGGCGCAACTCATAACCGCCGCCGAATGCGGCCCGGATGAGCCCACTCGGCCGCTGCCCGATGACACCAACGAGCGCGTTATGGCGGCGTTTGCGGCGTTCCAAGCGGACTTGAGCCGCAGGGCAAGCGCTCCGCGCAGACGTCCCGATAGCCGCAACCGCCGCTACATATCCCGCCGGCTCAACATTGCGCGGGAGCAGGCGGCGGGCGTGGATCTGCGCCGCATAGACACGCTGCGCCGCATTTTCTTGGCGGACGTGCCGCAACAAGTAGAGACTGCGCTGACCGAAATACGCAATATGGGAATTGAGGGCGACGGGCTTGTGCGGCGGCTGCATGCGCTGCGGGAGCGCTACCGCCTCAATCCGCCGGACGACGACTCCGAACCGGCCTCGCCCGAACCGCAGATAATCCGTATCGTCTGCTCCGACGGCATCGTTTGAGCGCAGACAGGCGGAGAGTTTGCGCGGCTGCAGTATGGTATGCCGCAGAAACGAAGGGAAGACGTCCGAAGTGAACGCCTTCCCTTGTGTTTTAGCCGTTAAGCCTGTGAGCTTGCCGCGCCTTTACGCCGATGAGGGCGCGGGGCGGCGAGCTCTGTGTTGTGTGGGCTATTCTACGGGCCAGCCGTCGGCGGTTTCTTCGGCGTCGAGCGCCGCTTGGATGCCCGCTTTGGCGTCAGCGGTTACCCAGCCGCCCCAGATGTCGGGGTTGCTGTCTAGCCACCAGACGGCGGTGTCTTCAGCCTTGGCGTCGGGGTTTGCGGCCTGCCAGCGAGCTATCGCCTTGTAGGTGTCTATGCCGAGGTCCCAGTTTCGGAGCATCGCTATGACGTCCGGCGCCCTTGTCAGCAGGTCGGGGTTGACCGCGATAAGGATGGTGGCGTCCTGATAGGCGCATGCCTTGGTGGTGAGCCAGCACTCGTCGGAGTAGGCCGGCTCT
This sequence comes from Dehalococcoidia bacterium, assembly GCA_965204605.1. Taxonomy (GTDB): domain Bacteria; phylum Chloroflexota; class Dehalococcoidia; order Lucifugimonadales; family JADFKI01; genus Bin90. The sequence goes on along the minus strand of OZ241999.1, from coordinate 958,684 downwards.
TCGAGACGCACGAGATCGAGCTCGAGCGCGGGGGCGTTGGTGCCCCACTGATAGCCGAGCCAAGGCTCTTCTCTTTCGTATGCGCCGTAGAGGTCTGCGTTCAGCGCGGCGCCGTCGCCCGGGTTGACAATTTGGACATGGTCGTCAAGCCCGTATGCGGTTACCTGAGCGGCGTTCACTTCTTCGCAAGCCCAACCGATGATGCAGGACACTAGGCGCGCCTTGTCGCCGGTTTCGGCGGTTTGGAACAGCGCCTTGAACTGATCGTCTTTCAGGTCTTCCACGTTGTCCAGCTCAGGATACTGCTCTTGCAGGTATTTGGGAATTACGAAAGCGGACTGCCAGTCGTCGCCGAGGCTGCGTCCTACGGATACCACTTCGCCGGCGGCGCGGGCGTCTGCCCATGTGTCGTTCTGATTGGGCAGCCAGATTTCCATCGCAATATCGGTGTCGCCGTTCCGCAAGCCTTGGAACAGCGGCAGCGTGCTGCCGAACTTGGTGTCGGTGGAGTAGCCGTATCCTTTTTCGACGATGTACTGCGCGATGCGGTTCTGCAGTTGCGCGCTGTCCCAGTTGAGGTCTCCGAATGTGATGGTGATGTTGCGGAGCTGCTCCGCTTCCATCATAGCGCGCGCTTCAAGCGCCTCGGATATTACCGCATCCAGATCTACGCTCTCTTGCGCTTCCATAACCGCTGAGGATATGGCGGATTCCACATCGGCGGCTGTTACGCTGTCTTCGGTGGCGGCCATTACGGCGCTTTCTACCATCGCGGCGATTTCGTCGGCGCTAGCGCCTTCGGATGCGGCGTCGCTAACCGCGCTTTCCACCATCGCCTGAATGTCTTCAGCGGATACTTGGGATTCGGCCATGCCTTCCATGGAGGACATAACCATGGACTGTATCTCTTCGGCGGTTACCTGGGGCTGAGCCTGGGCGGACACGGCTGCCGCCGCGGCCTCTGCCGCCTGGGCCGCTATCCGCTGCGCCTGCGCGTCGTCGATCTGGGTCGTCGCAGGCTGCGAGGAACACGCCAGGGACGCCGCTATGGCTACCAGCGCCATAATCAGCGTAACTGACACTAACTTGCCTTTGGTGAACAAAATCAATCTCCTCCTTGCTAGTTGGATGTATTGCGTTTAGTTGTATGCGTCCGTTGATTCGGATGTGCCGCCGCGGCGGTTCATCCGGCTTGCGCTCGCGCTGCGAGCGCGGTGGGGATTGCACTAAGTCAAAGTTTGACGCCTCCTGCTAATGCTGTCTTATCCCGCGCTCAGCGCTTCTTGGCGCTTGGCGGCAATGGATTGGGTTAGCCTGTCTATGATGATGGCGAGGAACACGATTGCGAGTCCAGATATTAGCCCGTTGCCCGCTTCGTTCTTTTGAAGCGCGCGTAGCACATTATCGCCCAAGCCGCCGGCGGCCACCATGCTGGCAATCGTTACCATCGCCAGCGCCATCATCGTGGTCTGATTGATGCCCGCCATTATTGTGGGCAGCGCCATCGGGATTTGGACTTTGGTCAGCACCTGCCAGGGCGATGCCCCGAATGAGCGCGCCGCCTCAACGGTTTCGTGCGAAACCTGGCGAATGCCCAAGTTGGTCAAACGGATTACGGGCGGAACGGCGTATATGAGCGTGGCGAATATGCCGGCGGGCTTGCCTAGCCCGAAGAACAGGATGCCCGGCAGCAGATACACGAAGCTAGGCATCGTCTGCATAGCGTCGAGAACGGGGCGCATTATGTTGTCCATCGTTTGGTTGCGCGCGCCCAGCACGCCCAACGGCAACCCGACGGCAACGGATACGATTACCGCTATCACCATCAGCGCCAAGGTGTCTATGGTGTTTGACCATAGACCCATAAAGCCCATGTATAGCAACGCCACTACGGTGATGCCCGTCAGCGTCCAGCGCCCCACGGCAAAGGATAGCAACGCAAGCCCTACCACAATGGCGGGCCAGGGTATCCATTTTAGGACATCCTCGATGAAGACAATCGCATAGGTTACGCCGGCTTTTATGCCGTTAAAGAGCCATCTCGCTTCCGTGGTGAGCCAGTCCACTCCATTGTCTATGGCGTCGCCGGTAGCCTTCCGCAACGATCTGTCGATAGTGATGGTGTTGCCGCCGGTTGTGGCGACCTGCGAGCTGGAGATCGTGGTGGGGTATTCCATGCCGGGGCCCCAGATGAGCAGGCTTGCGAGCAGCACGATGATTACAATGCCGCCGCCTATGAGCCAGTAGTACATGCGCGGCAGGTTGGACATAGATACGCCCTGCGCCGCGTCTGTGGATGACCCTACGTTTTCAGCTTGCGCCATTTTAAGCCTCCGAGGATTCGTCCGACATTCCGGTCAGCAGCGCGCCTCTGTGGACTTCGCCCATGAGCCGCCCGTCTTCGTTGACGATGGCTATGGGATGCTCGGTTTGAGCCGCCATCGGTATAAGGTCTTCGATGTAGTCGTCGGGGTTTGCGGTCATCACATTGCCGAGCGTCGCGTCGCGGAGCGTTTCGGATTTGCGGCGCGCCAGTCCGGCGGCTTGGTCTTCGGTAAGCCTGCCTTTGAGAATATGGTCGTGTCCCAGCACGAACACGGCGTCCACGTCGTTGGTGCGCATCACATGGAGCGCGGCGCGGGGTCCCTGCCAGTCGTTGACCACCACTTCGGGTTCTTGCATTATCGCCTTCGCCTGAATGACCCGTCCGCGCGATACATCCTGCACGAAAGAGGTTACATAGTCGTCGGCGGGCAGCGTAACTATCTCTTCGGGGGAGCCGTTCTGCACGATTTCGCCGTCGCGCATAATGGCGATGCGGTCGCCGAGTTTGAGCGCTTCGTTGAGGTCGTGGGTGATGAAGACGATGGTCTTGTGGATTTCGGTTTGCAGCGATATGAGTTCGTCTTGCATTTCGCGGCGTATGAGCGGGTCGAGGCCGCTGAAGGGTTCGTCCATAAGCAGCACTTCGGAGTTGACGGCGAGCGCTCTGGCGAGCCCGACGCGCTGCTGCATGCCGCCGCTCATTTCGCGCGGAAAGTAAGTTTCCCAGCCTTTCAAGCCCACGGTTTCGATTGCGCCCAGCGCCGCTTCGTAGCGCTCCGATTTGTCCACGCCGCGTATCTCCAAGCCGTATGCCACGTTGTCCAGCACACGGCGGTGCGGCAGCAGTCCGTAGTGCTGAAACACCATCGCTATCTTTTGGCGGCGGAACTCGGTGAGGCGCTCGGATGAGTATTGCAGTATGTCTTCGCCTTCGAAGAACACTTCGCCGCGCGTGGATTCGATGAGCCGAATGAGGCAGCGCACAAGCGTTGACTTGCCGCTGCCGGACAAGCCCATCACCACGAATATCTGCCCCTTGCCCACATCAAAAGAGACGTCGCGCAATCCGGTGACAAGCCCCAGCTCATCCTGGATTTCGGCGCGGCTTGCGTTGGCGTACTGCGGCTGAAACACAAGCTCAGGCTTGCTGCCGAACACCTTCCAGAGGTTTCTGACTTCTATATGGGGCGCTCCGTTGTCCTGAGTCATCTGCTGCCTCTTTTATGGAACACGCCGCTTTTGGGGCGGGATGCAGCCGGGCGGCTTGCGCTTGCCGCGGATGATGTTATTGTTCGGGGTCTTGGCATATCTTGGCGTATTCGAGGGAAAGACGAATGCGAATGCGGCAGTTCGAGGCTTATGAATCAGTTCGCCTTTCGGTTTGCGTTGCTTGAAAGCGTCCGCTAGTTGCAACGATTTTATGCTACAAGGGTTAGGTATGTCAAATGGCGGGCGTGGTGATACAATCAGCGAAACGCGTTTCGAGCGCGATTTAAGTCCGTTCACAGCGGCGGCGCAGCACTATGCGGCGCGCTATTGCGCTATCAATCTAATACGGCAAGTTGTATCGGCGAGTTGCGGGAGGTCTAACGCAAATGGCAGTAGTCAAACTGGAAATCAACCGACGCGCGCTCTATGCCGACGGTGAGTCTTTCGGCGATGTGGGTCAGTATGAGCAGATTGACGGCGTGGCGCATTACGCCGTGGATCCGCTGCATCCCAACAATGACGGCATAGTCGACCTTGAGCTTGCGCCGCGCGATTCGCAGGGCAGGGTTTGGTTTTCGTCGGATTTCACGCTGCTCAAGCCGCTGCATATGGAGCGCGGCAGGGGCAGTCTGCTCTACGATGTGGTCAACCGCGGGCGCAAGACGGTGCTGGGGCGGTTCAACGATTCGGGCCGCCCAACGATGCCGCTGGATCCGCTGCACGCCGGCAACGGCTTTCTGATGCGGCACGGCTATTCGGTTCTGTTCGGCGGCTGGCAGGCGGATGTGCCGCGCGGTGTGGGGCTCATCGGGCTTCAGGCGCCGGACGCGCTGGACGCGGACGGGCGACCGCTTGCCGGCAGGATTATGTGCCAGTTCCAGGCGACGCACTTCACCGACTACTTCCTGCTTGCGGACAGGCAGCATGCACCGCATCCGGCCGTGGATCCGGACGAGGCGGACGCCGCGCTCACGGTGCGCGATCATCCCAACGAACCCGCCACGCCGATTGCGCGCCACAAGTGGCGGTTTATGCGCTTCGAAGACGAGTCGAGCGAGCCGGATCCGTGCCATATCTATATGGAAGACGGCTTTGAGCCGGGGCGCATCTATCAGCTCGTCTATACCACGCGCGGCAGCAAGGTCGTGGGCTTGGGGTTCGCGGCGATGCGGGACATCGTGGCGTATCTGAAGTACGCTACGGCGGATCAGGCCAACCCGTGCGCGGGCGGCATAGAGCGGGCGCACGCATTCGGGGCGTCGCAGAGCGGGCGCTTTCTGCGGCAGTACATTCACACGGGATTGAACGCCGACGAAGACGGCAATATGGCGCTGGACGGCATAATATCGCATGTCGCCGGCGGGATGCGCGGCGAGTTCAACCTGCGCTTCGGGCAGCCGTCCAAGGATGTGTGCTACATCATACCTGAACTTTTCCCGTTCGCCGACACGGAGCAGTCCGACCCGGTTACGGGCGAATCGGGTTCGCTGCTCGACCGCTTGAGCGAGCGCGGGCAGCTTCCCAAGATGATGTTCGTGAACACATCGGCCGAATACTGGCGGGGCGACGCGGCGCTGATACACACCAACTTCGCGGATATGAGCGATGCGCCGGAAGAGAGCGAATATGTGCGGCGCTACCACTTCGCCGGCTCGCCGCACGGATCGGGTTCGTTCCCGCCGATTAGGGTGCGCCCGTCGGACGGCGTGCGGGGGCAGCTTCCGTTCAACATCATCGACTACAACCCGCTGCTGCGCGCTATCTTGGACAACCTCGACACCTGGGTTCGGACGGGACAGCCTGCGCCGCCTAGCAGACACCCGCGCATATCGGACGGCAGCGCGGTGGAATCGCACACGCTTGCCGCCAAGTTCCGCAGCATACCGGGCGTGGAGTTCCCCGAAAGGGTTACGCGCGCTATGCGCCTGGACTATGGGACTGAGGCGCACTTGGGCAGGACGACCACGCTGCCGCCGATTGCGGGGGAAGAGTTCCCGGCGCTGGTGTCCAATGTGGACGACGACTGCAACGAAGTGGGCGGGATTCGGCTGCCGGACTTGACCACGCCGATTGCGACCTACACCGGTTGGAACTTGCGCCATCCTGATATTGGAACGCCGGGGCTGGTCATCGGCATCACGGGGGGATTGGCGGGCTGGGTGCTGCCATTCGCCCCCACAAGCGCGGCGCGCGCGGCGGCCGGCGATCCGCGCCCGTCGATCGCAGAGCGCTACGCATCGCGCGAAGACTATATGGCGCAGACTCGGCAATCCGCCGAGAAGCTGACGGGCGAAGGCTATATGCTCGCCGAAGACATAGCCGACTGCGTGCGAAAGGCGGCGGTGCGCTACGACTACTTCGCCGCAAACGGGCGGTAGATAGCGATGCTGGAGTTGGTGGAAAGCCACCGCACCGGCAAGGCGCGCCTGCTGCGTCTGCTAGATGAAGCGGCGGGCGCTGATTGGGTCTGCCGCACTATCTACTTGACGGCTGAGGCGGCGGCGCAAGTCGAGGCGGGACGGGGCGCTAGGGCGGTGGGCGCTGACGATGAGGCGCTGCGCCTGGCGATGGACGCCGCGGGGCAGACGGACACTGGCTTGGCGCTGTTCCTGGGGGAGCGGCGGGCGATTGCGGTGTGTCCGCCGTTTCCTCTAAGCGTCGATGCGCGGCGGGACGGGATGGACGCCGCGCCGCTGCGCCGGTTGTTGCGCGCCGAATTCGTGGTGGGCGTGGTACTGCTGCGGCTTGGGCGGTATGCGATAGGCGTATTGCGCGGCGAGCGGCTGCTGGCGTCCAAGACCAGCGCGCGCTATGTGAAGAACCGCCATCGCGCGGGCGGGCAGGCGCAACGGCGGTTTGAGCGCAGCCGCGAGCGTCTGGTTCGCGAACTATACGATAAGACATGCGAAACCGCGCGGACCATCTTTGCGCCGTTCGAGCTCGACTACATTATGCTAGGCGGCGAAGGCGGCACGCTAGCGGGCTTCGCGCAGCGCTGCCGTTGCATCCGCGAGTTCGGCGGCAAGGCGCTGGAGCGTCGGCTTGCGGTCGATCAGCCAAATCAGAAGGCGCTGAACGGCATCGCCTTTGAGGTTTATAAGAGCCGGGTGTATCTGTTTCAGAGCGTCTGATGTTTGGCGGTTTTGACATAAAGAGATAGCGCTGCGCCCTTGCGTCGGGATTAACACAAGGGCGCAGATACGCAGATAGGGGTTTGGCTTGGCTTACTGCGATGCCACTACAGCGCCGGTGAGCGGCGTTACGCGGCGGGTCCATGTGCCTTCGCTGGTTTCGTAGTAGGCGTACATTCGCAGGTAGAAGCCTACATCGGCGGCGGTGGGCGTGTAGCTGGTCCACCAGTAGCCGGGGATGGCGAGTATCGCCGTGCAATCGCTGTGCGGCGCGGTCGTGGTACTGGGGCAGCGCTGCCAGCCGACGCGCACGTCCGTCGCGCCGGACGGCAGCGGATTGGACGCCACGATTCGGGTTCCCACCCGCGGCGCGGCGTGTCCGGTGACGAAGTCGATCTCTGCGCCGGCGGTTGCCGTGGTGGTGGCGCTGACCCGGCCGCCCAATACGCGCGTGTAGGCAACGCTGCCGTCGGTGAGCGTCATCTTGGCGCGCAGGTAGCTTCCCACATCGGCCGACGTGGGGCTGTATTCGTAGGTGGGTGGGGATTCGTAGGCCGGCGCGCCCGGCGGAGTGCCCACGCCGGGGATTGCCGCCCAAGTGTCCCCGTTGGTGGACTTTTCCCAGATCCAGCCCACATAGTAGGTTTGGCCGGACACGGTTGCGCGGTTGGGGAATTCGGCGGGCGTTAGGCAGACGCTCACGCGCTCCCCCGTTACGGGCGAGTTCCAGTTGTCCGGAATGCCCATCGCCTGTCCGCCCTGCGGGACGGTGCTCATGCCCTGGTAGTCGAGCATTGGATACTGCATGTTGTTGCCGAATGTCCACGGGTCGTCGTTGCCCGATTGCCCGTCCAGGTTGGCGTTCCAAGCGGAGTAGATGCCGGTGTAGCCGGTGACGGTTTGGAGCTCGCGGGGGGTTTTGCCCGTGCCGAGCGCGCTGCTGGAGCGGCCGCTGCTTACGGTGTCCCAGTAGCTTGCGGTGGCGCTGGCGCCATTATTGCTGCCTACCAGTCCGCCGCCTGCGTTAACCGCGCCTGTGGAGTATGAGTTTATTATGGTAGAGTTACCGCTGGTGCGCCCCACAAGTCCGCCTACATTCGTTGCGGTTGAATCTGCGGTGACGGAAGCGGTGGAGTAGCTTGATGTTATAGTGACTGTAGCGCTGGCGCTGGCGTTCTGAAAGCCTGTCAGCCCGCCGACAAAATCGTTGGAGGTTATCGAGCCGGTGGTATAGCAGGCGACGATTTCGCCGTAGTTGTTGCCGGCTAGAATGCCGTTATAAGTTCCGCCTGTGTTGATGCTGGCGTTGGTTACGCCGAGCGATTCGATGCGCCCGCCGTTGCCGACGGCGGCGAACAGCCCTAGGTTGCCGGTGTTGCCGGTGTGGTTGATGAACAGGTTGTTGATGGTGTAGCCGTTGCCTTTGAGGGTGGTTGCGAAGCGGTCGCTGGGAGGGCTATCGGCCGCGATGGGCGTCCAGCCTGCGCCGCTGTTCCAGAACGCGCCGCCGTGGTCGCTGGCGTCCACATCTCCGTCGCCATCGCTGTCGAAGTCCAGGCTTGCGATGAGTTCGTAGCCCGTGCAAGTCCCGGACGGGCAGCCCATCAGACTGCCGGATCGGGTGTCGCGGTTGGGGAAGGCGGTGGCGTAGGTCGCCCAGTTGGTGGCGCTGGTGGAGTCTTGCTGTCCGTTGCCGTTGGTGTCGTGGCGTATGGCGTTGAGCTGAGCGAGGTTCGCTATGTCGATGAGGCCGTCGTTGTCCGCGTCGTAGTCGCCTCTGCCCTGCTTGGAGAGGAAGTGTCCGCCGTACCGCAGTACGGGGTACTGCGATGAGGTGCCGAAGTCCCACGGGTTGTCGTTGCCGGTGTTGCCGTCGATGTTGGCGTTCCAGGTGGAATAGATGCCGGTGTAGCCGGTAGGCGTTTGGAGGCCGCTGGTGGTCTGTCCTGTGCCGCGGGGGCTGGTTGCCCGTCCGCTGGTCTGCGTATCCCAGTAGCTACCGGTTACGCTGATGCTGCCGGCGTTGAACCCCGTTACAATTCCTACCAGCCCGCCGAGGGATATGGATCCCGGAACGCTGCCGGTGGAGTAGGAGTTTGTTATTGAGCCGAGGTTGAGACGCCCCACAAGCCCGCCCTTGTTGAAATTTGCGGTGATGGAAGCGTAGGAGTAGCTGGAATGGATGGACGGGCTTGTTCCGGATGAGCCCATGTAGCCCACCAACCCGCCGACATAGCTGCCGGCGGTTATCGCGCCGGTGGTGTAGCAGGCGACGACATCGCCGTTAATGTGGCCTACTAGAACGCCGACATAGTCCTTCGCGGTGATATTGGCGTTGGTTACGCCGAGCGTTTCTATGCGGGCGCTGCCTGCAGTAGCGCCGAACAGGCCTTGGTAGTCTGTGTTGCTGCGGCTGATGAACAGGTTGTCGACAACGAAGCCGTTGCCCTTGAAATCGCCTGTGTATCTAGCGGAGCTTGTGCCGATGGGCAGCCAGCCGTCGCCGCTGTTCCAGTACTCATCGCCGGAGTCGGCGGAGCCGTCGCCGTCGGTGTCTAGGTTTATGTCGGCGAGCAGTTCGTAGCCCGTGCAGGCGCCGGACGGGCAGCCCATGCGCCCCCCTGCGGAGCTGTCGCGGTCGGGGAACGCCGCGTCGTAGGCGGTGACGCCGCCGCTCGCGGGATCGCCGTTGCCGTCTAGGTCGTGGCGGACGACGTTGAGCTGAGCGTGGCTCGTTATGTCGATGTAGCCGTCGTTGTCCTCGTCGTAGTCGGTGGCTTTGCCGTATTTCAGCGTGGGATAGTCCGACGTCGTGCCGAAATCCCACGGGTCGTCGTTGCCCGTTACGCCGTCAAGGTTGACGTCCCAGGTGGAGTAGATGCCGGTGTAGCCGACGGGCGTTTGGAGCGCGCTGGTGGTTTGGCCGGTGGCGCCGCTGCCGCCCGCGCTGGTTGTGCAGCCGGCCGTGCCGCCGCTTGCGCAACCGCTGGTTTGAGTGTCCCAGTAGCTTGCGGTGGCGCTTGCGCTGGCGCCGGATCCAATCAACCCGCCTATGGTTGTGTGCGCGCTGCCGGTTTCGCGGGTAACTGTGCCGGTGGCGTAGGAATTGGTTACGGTGACGGAGCCTTGGGCCGCTCCCAGCAGTCCGCCGACGTGCTGCTCTCCAGTGACGGATGCGGTGGAGTAGCTTGAGGTAATGGAGCCGAGGGTCCAGCCGACCAGTCCGCCGGCGGTTTCGTTGGCTGATGTAACGCTGCCGGTGGACCAGCAGGCGACGATTTCGCCGCGGCTGGCGGCGGTTAGAGCGCCGACATAGCTCGATGCGATGACAGTGGCGTCGGTTACGCCGAGGGATTCGATGCGCGATGTGGCGCTGATGCCGCCGAACAGTCCCTGGTAGGTGCCGGCACTGCGGTCGATGAACAGGTTTTGGACTTCGTATCCGTTGCCCTTGAAATCGCCTTGGAAGTTGTTGGCTCGCGGGTTGTCGGTTCCGATTGACTCCCAGCCTGCGCCGGTGTTGTAGTAGGCGTCGGCCGAGGTATGGTTGCCGTCGCCGTTAGTGTCTAAGTCGATGTTGCCGGTGAGTTCGTAGCCCGTGCAGGTTGCGGCGCAGCCCGCGTCGGCGGCGGCGCTGGGGAATGCGGATCTCCATGCGGTACGCCCGCTTTCGGGATTGCCGTCGCCGCTGAGGTCGTAGCGTATGGCGTTGAGTTGGGCGTGGGTGGACACCTCAATGTAGTTGTCGCCGTCGGTGTCGTAGTCAATCGCCGGCCGTCCCTGCGTGACGCGGGAATGGCCGCCGTACTTCAGAACGGGGTACTGCGATGAGGCGCCGAAATCCCACGGGTCGTCGTTGCCGGTTACGCCGTCGATGTTGGCGTTCCAAGTGGAGTAGATGCCGGTGTAGCCGGTAGGGGATTGGAGGTTGCTGGTGGACTGCCCGGAGCCGCCGTTGCTGGTGGTCTTTCCGCTGGTTTGATTGTCGTAGTAGCTTGCGGTTACGCCGTGCGCGCTTACATAGTCTCCTTGGAAACCGCCGGTGCTGCTGCCGCTGCCGACGGCGCCGGTGGAGTATGAGTTCGCCGTTGTGCCGCCAGTGCTTCTATATCCTATCAAGCCGCCGAGAGTCCTGGTTCCACTGACGGATGCGGTGGAGTAGGTGGTGGTGATAGTTCCAAAGTGGTCGCCTACTAATCCCCCCACACTTGATGTGCCCGTCACCGCGCCTTTGGTATAGCAGGCGACGACTTCGCCGTAGTTAGTGCCCACGAGGATGCCGGTATATTGCTGGCCTGTGACATTGGCGTCGGTTACGCCGAGCGATTCGATGCGGGAAGTGGAGTGAGTGACGCCGAACAGCCCGACGTGGTCTGTGGAGGTGCGGCTGATGAACAGGTTTTCAACTACGTAGCCGTTGCCCTTGAAATCGCCGTTGAACCGAACTGCAGTATTTGTTGAATGATAAGTTCCGATGGGCTCCCAGCCGTTGCCGCTGTTCCAGTAGGCGTCGCCGGAGTCGGCGGAGCCGTCGCCGTCGGTGTCCAGATCGATGTTATCCAGAAGTTCGTAGCCGGTGCATGTCCCGGACGGGCAGCCCATGCGTCCCGTTGTAGTGGTAACGCGGTTGGGAAATGCGGCGACGTAATCGGCGTGGGTAGCGTCGCCGTTGCCGTCTAGGTCGTGGCGTATGGCGTTGAGTTGGGCATGGGTGGATACGTCGATATAGCCGTCGTTGTCGAGGTCGTAGTCGACGGTGGTTTGGGCGGGAATGACTTCCACGAGGGACAGCATAGCGGCAAGCGCTATCAGGACGCTTAGCGCAAGCCGCGTAGAGGCGCGGCGGGTTGTTGTGGCGGTAGTTGCGTTTCTCATATTCGGCGTATCACCTTGCATCGGTTATCGGTTTGGAACTATGTAGGTTGTGTTGGCGAACCAGCGCGACAATACGCAGAAAGCGCTGCGCCCTCAAAGGGTTCGCGCGCTATGCGGTCAGGGGCGTAACAAGAATGCGTGTTTGGGCTTGGCGCGGGCGTGGGTTCGCGTCGATGATGGCGAATTCCAACGCATTGGAGGCGTTCGACCCGCGCGTGCCGAACAGCATCCAAAGACTTGCCGCGTTTGCGCGCGTCCGTCTTTGCAATGCAGTGGTATTGCGGGGGGGGGGGGGGGTAGAATTGTAGGCTGGGTTGTTCGCGTGGGCTTCATATTAGCACTTTGACCTCCCATATGGATTTTAGTGCGGGATGTATTTTAACGCAAAGGCGCGCAAGGCGCAAAGATATTTTGGGCGGGCGTTTTGGGTTGGCGACATTCGGTCAGTCCCGGTTGTCGTCGCGTCGTCGTAGCGCGTCGAGTTGCGCGCGAAGGTTGCGGGCTTGGGCTTGGGCTTGCTGGCGGGCGGCGGCTTCTTGGGCGGCGCGGGTTTCGGCTTGATCGGCGCGGGTTTCGGCTTGCTGACGGGCGGCGGCTTCTTCGTCGGCGCGCGCAGTCTCTTGCAACCTCATATTGCGCTCATCGAAAAATGTCAGCAGGTATTCCCCGGCGTGGTGGTCATACCAACGCAGATTGCCGTACTCCCAGCACACATACAGATCCAGTACCGCGCTGTACCCGCGGCAACGATTAGCGTCAAGCCAATCTATGTCGATCGGCTTGTACTCGCCGTCCACCAGCCGATCTCCCGCAAGCGCCTCCTTATGGTAGTCGCCGCCCGTCTGGTCATAACGCCAGTATTCGCGTATGCCGTAGGCGGCGTAGTCTATGCGCTTTTCGGTTTCGTCGATTATGCCGGTTGTCTTTGACGCCACCTCCAGCGCGAAATCGGGCGGCTTGCCCTGACGGTCTATCGCGTACCCGTCTTGCCGAATGGCGAGCTCAGGGTCACAGTTGAACGAAACCATCAGGTCGGGACGGCGATGCTCTTTGGACGCCGCGGCGGACGGCGCTACCGATACTTCCCCCAGCACAAGCGTAGTGTCAGGGTTGCCTAGGTGAACCTCGAGGGCGGTTACATGGGCAAATCGGTTTAGGTAGAGCGAGTTCTGCATATCGTCTCTTGGGGGATATTCGGGGAATACGGCAAGATATTCGTCCTGTTCGACTTGCTGATGAGCGTCTTGCTTAGGAGCGGCGATTAGCTTTGTGACCATTGGCTTGCCTCCGCTTGCCAAGCCGCCGTGGTTCGGCGGCGCGCCTGTGGGGGTGATGGGGGTATTCTAACGCAAAGGCGCAAGAGGCGCAAAGGGGGTTGCGGCGATAATATCAGCGGCGCTTGGCGCAGGGATGCGGCGGTTAGTGGTATAATGCGGCGATGATGCTAAGAACGGAAATGCCTGCGGTCGTCGATGTCGACGCTGGTGCGCCTACGCTGCTGCTTGAGGGGACGGAGTCGCTGGGGATACGGCTGACGGATGCGGCGGCGCGCGGGTTTGCGCGATACTACGCCGAACTTGTGCGCTGGAATCGGCGGGTGAACCTGACGGCGATAACCGAATGGGACGCGGCGCAGACATTGCATTTCGTAGATTCGCTGTCAGTGGCGACGGCGCTTCCGCAAGCGGCGCTTGAAGGTGGCCGGGTGGTGGATGTGGGCAGCGGGGCGGGCTTTCCTGGCATACCCCTGAAGCTGGCGTATCCGTCTATGCGGCTTGCGCTGATTGAGGCGCGCGGCAAGCGGGCGGCGTTTCTGCGCGAAGTGTGCGATACGCTGGGCTTGCGGGATGTAGAAGTGCGCGCGGGACGGGCCGAGACGCTGGCGCATGAGCCGGCTCTGCGCGAGTGCTTCGATGCGGCGCTGGCGCGCGCGGTGGGCGATACGGCGGTTTTGGCTGAGCTAACGCTACCGTTTGTACGCATGGGCGGGATCGTAGCGCTGCACAAGAAGGCGGACATTGCGGCCGAACTCGATCGCGCTGAGGGCGCTATCGGCGCGCTGGGCGGCCGGCTGCGCGAGGTCAAGCGGGTCGCGGCGGCGCATCTGGATGGCGGCAGGGCGCTTGTGGCATTGGACAAGGTTGGCGCTACGCCGTCGAAGTTTCCGCGCCGACCCGGTATGCCCGCGAAGCGTCCGCTGAGTTGATTATGATTAGGCGCTGTCCTAGCGTGCGTATAAGTGAGCGCTGCCGCATATGAAGCGATTTTTGCCGCGGTTGAACAAGACGCGGGACGCCGCGAATGAGGGCGCGCCGGCGCTGACTAGGCGGGGCGTATTTTCGCTGCCCACGCTGCTGCTGTTCGCGATACTGGCGGCTTTCGCATACTTCCTTGCAACGCGCTTCGATATGGACTGGCGCGCCACTTTCGACAACATCCGCCATATCAACCCGTGGCTGTACGCGCTGGGTTTCGCGGCGTACTACCTGTCTTTCAGCGTGCGCGGGCAGCGCTGGCGGATGCTCGCGCGCAACACGGGCGAGCTGGACGGATTGGCGCAGAGCCGCCTGCCCTCTATGGCGAGTTCGGCGGCGTACATAATCATCGGCTGGTTCGTGAACTCGGTAACTTGGCTGCGGCTGGGGGACGGCTACCGCGCGTGGCTTTTCGCGCGCCACAGCGGCGGAAGCTTCTCTTGGAGTTTGGGCGTGGTGGTGGCAGAGCGCGCGCTTGACATAGCGGCGATGGCGATACTGCTGCTGCTTGCGGCGGGGGCTGCGCTGTTGGCGGCGACGGCGGGCGGCGCTGCCGAAACGGCGCTGCTTGTGGCGCTGATAACGGCGGGCGTGGTGGCGGCGATGATATGCGCGCTGCTGCTGATGCGCGTATGGGGGGAGCGCGTCGCGCGGTTTCTGCCGTCCCGCGTCGAGGCGGAATACCATCGGTTCGCAAGCGGCACGCTGGGCAGCATGAAGCAGCTCCCCGCGCTGACATTGGCGGGCGTTGTGGGCTGGCTGCTGGAGATAGCGCGGATGTATCTGGTGATAGAGGCGCTGGGGCTGAGCGCGCCTCTTTCCCTGATAGCGATTACGGCGTTGTGCGCCGCCATACTGAGCACCGTGCCGATACCGGGCGGCGTGGGCTTCGTGGAGCCGGGCATAGTGGGGTTGCTGCTGCTGAGTATGGGGCGTCAGGACGCCGTATCAGTGGCGCTGGTTGACCGCTCTATAACATTCGTGAGCGTCATCGCAGTCGGGGCGGTGATATTCCTGGCGGTTCAGATATGGCAGGGGCGCAGCGCGCGCGGCAAGCCGCCGGCGGCCGAGGGGCGCGCTTGACGCGGCGCTAAACGCAACGGCGCAAAGATAGTTAGTTGGGCGGCGCAACGCCAAGTGGTGTTGGCGGACGATGCAGGATTTCGTAAGCGGCGGCGTCTTCGCGGATGCGGATGTGGGCGTTCATAGGCACGTCGGCGAATGTTTGGCGGATGTGCGTGGCGGGCCAGTGAACCTCCAGCGATATGATGCGCTGCGCCTGCCCAAGCCCGATTTCCTGCGTAAGCGTGGATGCGCCGAAACTGCCGCCGCTGCCGACAAGCGCATGGATGCTGCGCTCGCCGCCGTCGGGCTCTGCAAGCGTGAGCTTGAGGCGCGCGCCTATCGCCGCTCGGTTGGACTGCGCGCCAACCAGTTTGACGGACAGCCATCGGTTGGGGCCGCCGGGGTTGCGGTACAGCGCGTTCACGAAGCCGTCGCCGGGGTAGAAGCCGCCTATCTGCGCGAATATGTCTTGGTCGCCGTCATTGTCCAAGTCCCCGAATGATACGCCGTGTCCCTTTTGCAGATGCCCGAAACCGCCGGCGAATGTAACATCTTGGAAGCGGATGCCGTTATCGTTGCGGTACATAATGTTGGGCGCAAGCGCGTCATATGCGGGATAGCCCGTGCCAAGGTAGAAATCGGGGTAGCCGTCGTTGTCCAGATCGCCGAAGTTCGCGCCCATCGCAAGATGTACTCTGTCCAACCCGACGGCTTGCGTGACGTCCTGAAAGCCGCCGCCGGTGTTGCGGTATAGGCGTGGGCGGGCGCCGTTGTTGGGCAAGCCTAGATAGTCGGCGGCGACGTCTGCGATATTATCGCCGTAGCCGGCGGCGAATATGTCAAGCCAGCCGTCGTTGTCATAGTCCCAGAACCAGACGGCGAAGCTGTCTATCGGATGCTCCACGCCTAGTTGGTGCGCTACGTCGGTGAATATGCCGCCATCGTTGCGATACAAGCGGTTGGGTTCGCCGAAGTTGGATATGTAGAGATCCGGATCGCCGTCGTTATCGTAATCGCCCCAGACGCTGCCCTTGCAGAAGCGCATATTGGCGACGCCGGCGTCCGCCGTCACGTCGGTGAAGACGCCGTTGTGATTGCGAAACAAGCGGCTTGGGAATATGAGCGCGCCCGCCTCTACGCCGGCTTCGGTGGCGGTTTCGCTGCAAGAGAACAGGTCTAGATCGCCGTCGACATCGTAGTCGGACCAGGCGGCGCTCTGGCTTGGATATGCGGGCAGTGCCAGCCCGGCGGCGTGCGTGACGTCGGTGAAGGCGCCGCCGCTATCGTTTTGCAGCAGGGACATTCGCATCTGCCCGCGCTGGCGCATCCAACCGCCGCGCATAATCAGCGCGTCCGCAAAGCCGTCGTTGTTGTAATCGGTTTGGACGATGTTCAACCCGCCCAGCTGCCCGTCGAGTCCGGCGAGCTGCGTGTAGTCTGCGAACCGGCCGTTGCCTTCGTTGCGGTAGTAGGCGATTGGGCGGCAGGGATCCCAGGTGGATGTCATTATGTCGAGCAAGCCGTCGTTGTCGAAGTCTTCGATGATGCTGCCGCCGGCGGTATTGACGGCGTATAGGCCGGCGTAGGGGGCTATCTCGTCGAAGCGGCGCATTCGGTATTGGGGGGACTGCAGCGCGGCTTGCGGGACGCGAAAGCGCGGCGGGACGGCGTGCGGGTATGCGCCGAGCGTCATATGCGCGATATTGAGCAGCCATTGGGCGCGCAGGTTTTGCGGCTCGATCTCCAGCAAACGGGTAAGACGGCGGACTGCGCTTGCGGAGCCGCGCTTGTCGGCGTGCGCTAGGGACGGGTCGAGCGGCAGCGCGCATATGAGGCGGCCTTCGGGACTGACGCAGTTGCGCAGTTCGCCGTCCTTGAGATGCGCCACGGCGAGGTCTTGCAGCAGATCGGCTTCGCGGCTGCCGTCGGATTGCGCGCTCAGTTCGGCGTCTAGCGCATCGGATAGGATGCGGATTGCGTCGGAGGTTTCGCCAAAGCGCAGGTGGTCGCGCGCCAGTTCGCGCGCGATGGATATGCGCCACGAATGGGTATCGTATGAGGGGGCGCTGACTTCTGCTAACAGGCGTTGGCGCTGCTGCGTTCCAAAGAACGGATCTGAGCTTTGGCGCAGCGCGGGGCAGTAGGCGGCGATGTCGGCGGGCGCTGTGGACGGCGGCGCAGGTTCGGGCACTGGCATAGCGGCGCGGTGGCAGGCTTGGAGCGCTGCGGTGGCTAGACATAGCAGCGCAAAGATAGGGATATTAGCGCAGAGACGCACGGGCGCAAAGCGGGGCGGCAAGGCTAGGGTCTGCCCATGCTGTAGTATTCGAAGCCTAGTTTTCTGACGGCGGCGGGATCCATTAGGTTGCGGCCGTCCACGATGATGGGCATGGACATTTTGCCGCGCACGGCGCGCATGTCCACCTTGCGATAGCGCCGCCACTCGGTCAGCACAAGGATGGCGTCCGCGCCGGCGGCGGCGTCTTCGGGGGAATCGGTGTAGGCGATTTGCGGCGGGTTTTGCGGGAAGCGGGCTTGGAAGGCGCTCATAGCGTAGGGATCGTGCAGGCGCAGCAGCGCGCCCTCGTCGGCTAGGCACTCCACGACGGATAGGCTTGGGGCGTCGCGGATGTCGTCGGTGCCGGGCTTGAAGGACAATCCCCATACGGCGACGGTTTTGCCGCGAATGACCCAGAGCGCCTGGCGAACTTTCTTGATGAAGGCGTCTATGCGGCGGCGGTTTATGAGATTGACTTCATTCAGCAGCGAAAAGTCCACGCCGTTTTCGGCGGCGGCTCTCTCAAACGCCTTGATGTCTTTGGGCAGGCAGTAGCCGCCAAAGCCGATGCCCGCTTGCAGGAAGTAGGGCGCTATGCGCGGATCCAGCCCGAGACCGTGCGCCACGTCGGTGATGTCCGCGCTGGTGGCTTCGCACAGATCGGCAACCATATTGATGAAAGACACCTTGGTCGCAAGAAAGGCGTTTGAGGCGTGCTTGATGATTTCGGCGGTGTTGATGTCGGTGATGACCATCGCCTCTTGCGGCGATTTGGCGGCTCTCTCGAAGAGCGGGCGGTATATCTTGGACAGCAGATCGGCGGCGCGTTGGCTGCCGATGCCGATGACTATTCTGTCAGGGTTGAAGAAATCGTAGAGGGCGGTGCCTTCGCGCAGGAATTCGGGGTTGACGGCGATGTCGAAGTCAGGGGACGCCGCGGCGGGGTCGTCGGCATCGGGCGCAAGCGTGGCGGAGTAGCGGCGGATGCTTTGGCGCAGGCGCTCGGCGGTCTGCACGGGTGTGGTGCTTTTCTCCACGATAAGCTTATAGCCGTTGAGATTGGCGGCGATAGTTCTGCCGGCGCGCTCAATGTAAGACAGGTTGGCGCTGCCGTCTTCCTGCTGCGGCGTGCCTACGCATATCATCAGCACGGACGCCTTGCGAACGACGGACGCGCTGTCGGGCAGCGCTTTGAATTGGCCGGTGTCGAGATGCTTTCGCAGAAGCTCGCCCAGTCCCGGCTCGAAGAAGGTGGGATCGCCGTCGGCGATGCGCTGCGCTTTGGCGCTGTCGTCGTCGGCGCCGAGCGTCTGCCAGCCTAGATCGGCGAGCCCCAGCGCGGTCGGCAAGCCCACATGGCCGAGGCCGATTACGCCGATGGTGAGGTTGTTCGGGTCAGCGCGTTCAGTCAAAACGGGGTTGTCCTTGCTTCGATGGCGTTTGGAGTAATTCTAAACGCAAAGGCGCAAAGACGCAAAGGGGGGGATGTATCTGCGCCCTTGCGTTAAAACCTCAGACGCAAAGACGCGGAGGCGCAATGAGATTTAGGCTAGGCTTTACTGCGATGCGGCGGCTACTTGGCCGGTGAAGGCGCTCGCGTGGCGCGTCCACACGCCCGCGCTTGTTTCGTAATAGACATACATCCGCAGGTATTTGCCTACATCCGCCGTTACCGGCGTGTAGTTGGTCCACCAGACGTCGAAGATGTACTCGCAATCGGTGTAGGTAGTATCGGCGTTGTCGCAGCGCTGCCACGCGAATCGGGCGTCCACCGCGCCGCTGGGCCTAGGATCGTTGGCTATTATCAGCTCGCCCACGCGCGGGCTTACGTTGCCGCTGTTGTAAAAGGTTATCGCAGACCCTGCGGTCGCGGCGCTTGCGTTCTTGACGCGGCCGCCTAATGCGCGGGTGTAGGCGAAGCCGCCGCCAGTGAGCGCCACTTTGGCGCGCAGGTAGTGGTCGACGTCGGAGGTAGTGGGCGCGTATTCGTAGGTTGGGGCGGTGATGCCGCTGATGGTTTCCCAAGTATCGCCGTTGTCTGACCTTTCCCATATCCATTTGCCGCTGCGGTTGGGGCGTGTTGTGGCGTTTAGGCATACGCCCACGCGCTCGCCCACGATTGGGGCGTTCCAGTTGTCGGGGATGCCCATGGCTTGGCCGCCTTGCGGGTTTGTGCTCATCATCTTGTAGTCGAGCATGGGATACTGCATCTTGTTGCCGAAAGTCCAGGGATCGTCCTTGCCGGTTGCTGCGTCGTTATCGCTGTCGGCGTTGTCTAGGTCGATGTTCCAGTTGGCGTAGATGCCGGTGTAACCGGTGGGGGTTTGGAGCTGGCGGGTAGTCTTGCCCACCACGCCGCTGCCGCCTGCGCTGGTTGTTTGGCCGCTAGTGGAGGTGTCCCAGTAACTGGCGGTTACGGTGGCTGCGGCATGCCTATTTCCTATTAACCCGCCGATAAGAAATGTTCCGACGACTCTACCTGTGGCATAGGAGTCTCTTACACTGCCTGCCTGCATATTTCCCACTAGCCCGCCGGAGGCGGTGCCCCCGTCGACGTAGGCTGTAGAGTAACTAGAGTAGATAGCCGCTGCTGAATTTTCTACTCTGCCAACTAATCCGCCGCTATTAGTTGACCCTTTCATCTTGCCGGTGGTGTAGCAGGCGACGATTATGCCGTAACTTTGGCCGGCTAGAATGCCGACGCGATCGCTTGCGTGGACATCTGCGTTAATTACGCCAAGGGTTTCGATGCGAGAGCCGGATGCAATGACGCCGAACAATCCTTGGTAGGCGGCAGAGCTTCGGCTGATAAACAGGTTGTTGACGGTGTTGCCGTTGCCCTTGAAATCGCCTGAGTATTGGTTTGAAGAACTGCCGATTGGCAGCCATCCCTTGCCACTATCCCAGTAGTTGCCGCTGTGGTCGTTGGCGTCAACATCGCCGTCGGAATCGCTGTCGAAGTCGAGGCTTTGGGTGAGTTCGTAGCCGACGCATCCGGTAGCGGGACATCCCATGCCGGTGGCGGCGTTGGGGAAGGCGGATGTGTAGTTTGCCCAAACGGTGGTGGTAATGGAATCGCGCGCGCCATTGCCGTTTAGGTCGTGGCGGATGGCGTTGAGTTGGGCTAGGTTGGCGACGGAGATATAGCCGTCGTCGTTGGTATCGTAGTCGACTGCGGGTGTTTGCGCGGCGGCGGATGTGGTGAGGGATAGCAGGGTTGCGAGCGCGATTAGGACGCTGAGGGCGAGTAGCGTCGATGCGCGGCGCGGTTTCCTTAGGCTTCTATCGCGGGGGGGGGGGGGGGGGGGGGGTAAAATTCAGCATATCTATACGTATATGAAGCACTTGGAATAGAGCCTCCCGCTTAGGATGAGCCGTTCAGGATGATGCTATTTTAACGCAAAGGCGCAAGAGGCGCAAAGGGGAATTTCCAATATGTTGGGGCGTAAGGTATGATTGGCGGGTGATGGCAACGGATTTGAGGTGAGAATGTGAGCGATAGCGTGAGAATAGCGCGCCTGCGGTTTGCGGCGGTGAGCGTAACCGAAAAGACGACATGGACTTTCGTTGAGGCGTATGACGGCGACGGGCTGCGCGGCGTTGCGGAAATCACCTGCGGGGCTGCGACGGCGCAGGCGGCGCGGCTGACGGCCGAACTCGCCGCGCGGCTTGGGCAAGCGGATATTGCGGACGACTGCGATATCGAAGGGCTGCTAGGCTTGGCGACGGCGGATATGCAGGCGGACATTGCGCTGGCGACGGCGGTGAGCGCGATACGCAGCGCGGCGTGCGATCTGCTGGCGCAGAAGCGCGGCATAACGCTGACCGAATGGCTTGGGGGGACGCCGCAAGATAGCGTTGAGCTGTACGCCAATATCAACCGCCATCTGCTTACGCGGGACAGGTCGCCGGCGGCTTTCGGCAGGGCGGCGGAGTTGGCGGTCTCAAACGGCTTCAGAACGGTCAAGTGCGCGCCGTTCGACGAGGTTGCGCCGCCTTCGAGCGAGGATGCGATATTGGAGTTGGCGCGGCCGGGGATCGAGCGGGTGGCGGCAGTCAGGGCAGCGGTGGGCGACGATGTGCGGGTGCTGGTGGACTGCCACAGCCGATTTGAGCGCCATACCGCGCCGCTAGTCGCCGAGCAACTTGCGCTCTCGAATATCGGCTGGTTCGAAGAGCCGGTGCAGCCTACGCGGGACGCTGATGCGCTGGCGGATATTGCGGCGCGCGTTCCGATGATTGTGGCGGGCGGCGAGTCAGGATACGGCAGCGAATTCTTTGGCGCGCTGGCGGCACGCGGCGCCGTGAATGTTGTGATGCCGGATGTGAACTACTGCGGCGGCGTGGCGGAGGCGTGCGCCGCGGGCAGGGCGGCGATGGCGGCGGGCGGGAATGTATCGCTGCACAGCCCGTCGGGGCCGGTATCGCTGATTATGGGCGGACACGCCACGGCGGCGATGGCGGGGGCGCTGCCCTTGGAGCATGCGGTATATGAGGCGGACTGGCGGGCAGAGGTCGTACTGCCGAATGAGCGCGTCGAGAACGGGCGGCTGTGGCTTCCGTCGGGCGTCGGGCTGGGCGCGGCGCTGAATGAGGCGATCGTGCGGCGATATGGGCGGTTTTGGACGCCATAAGTGCGCGTCAAAAGATTTTTAACGCAAAGACGCAGAGGCGCAAAGAGACGATGGGGGAGTTGGGCTTACCTTTCGGCTAGGATGTCGATGGCTAGGGCGAGCATGATTTTGGTTCCGCTGATTAGGCTGCTGATGCCCACGGATTCGTCGGTGCCGTGCGCGCGGCTGAGCATGGGGTCGTCGTCGGGATGGGAGCCGGAGAAGCCGTAGGTTATTGTGCCAAGCGGGCGGGTGAAGCGCGAATCGGTGAAGCCGGTACTGATTGCGGGCACCCATTGGATGTCGTCCCTGCCAAGCGCCCTTGCGGTGGACTCGCGTATGCTTCTGCCAAGCTCGGTTTGGAAATCGGACGAGTTGGGAACCGCCATGTAATCGATTTCGTAGCTAACGCCGGGGATGCCTTCCAGGATGGCGTCGAGTTGGCTGCGGAGGTAGTCGTCGCTCTGGTGGGGCAGCGTGCGGACATCGCAGGTGAGGCGTATGGATTCGGGGACGCTGTTGGACTTGATGCCGCCGCTAATCATCGTGGGGGTGAGCGTCATGCGGGACAGCGCGCGCAGCATGGACGCGAAACGGGGGTTGTCCGGCTCCACTTCGGCGATGATTTCGTCCACATTTTCGGATGAAGGCTTGTGTTCTATGGCGAATGTTGACAGGTAGTCGAAGACGCTCGTCGATGTATCGCGCTCAGGTTCGTACTCTTCGATGCGCTGCAAGACGCGTTGCAGGCGATAGAGCGCGTTTGTGCCTTGCCACGGGACGGATGCGTGGGAGCTGGTTCCCTTAACCTCGATTTCCACTTGCAGGCGTCCCTTTTCGCCCGTGCCAAGCAGGTATGTCAAGCCGCTGGGGGATTCTATTGGAACGCCGCCGCCTTCGTTGACGGCGAAGGGCGCGCTGATTTTGTCGGGATGGTTGTCTGCGAGCCAACCGAAGCCGTAGCGTCCGCCGTGTTCTTCGTCGGCGCCGGACGCAAGTATGAGGCTATCGCGCAGCTGCACGCCGTTGCGCTTGAGCAGGCGTATTGCGTAGAGCTGAGCGGTGAGCAAGCCCTTGCAGTCGGATGCGCCGCGCCCGTAGATGCGGCCGGCGGCGATTGCGGCGCTGAACGGGGGGAAGCGCCACTTGTCCGCCTCTTCCACTGGGACTACGTCGGTGTGGGACATGAACATCAGGCCGGCGCTGCGGCTGCTACCTTCCATTCGGGCGATGATGTTGCCGCGATTGGGGGCGGATTCTAGGATTTCGGATTGGATGCCGTCTTGGGCGAGCCAATCGCTGATGTATTCGCAGACGGGGGTTTCGTCGCCGGTGGGCATAAAGCCGGTGTTGACGGACGGGATTTGCACAAGCGCCTGTTCAAGCGCGATGATGTCGGCGCGCTGGGCGTCCACTTGGGCGAATAGTTCGTCTAGGTTTGGCATATTGCGGCAGCTCCTTATCAGAATTAGGCTAAGCGGCGCTGGGCGGGCTAGGCGTCGAAGATGCAGATTGCCATAAGCAGGGCGGCGACGCTCTTGGCGTCTTGGATTTCGCCTAGCCGAATGAGTTGAGGGATGCGCGCAAGCGGGACTTTTTCCACCTCAATGTTCTCATCGCCATCGGCTTGGAGTTTGTGGGGGACAAGGTCTTTGGCGAGATACGCATACAGGAATTCATCGCAGAATCCGGGGGATGCCCAAAAGCCGCCTAGCGCTCGCAGGTTTCGGGACGCAAACCCTATCTCTTCGGCGAGCTCGCGCTGGGCGCATGCGTCGGGATCTTCGCCGTGTTCCACGATGCCGGCGGGCGCTTCGAGCAGCGTTTGCTTGGCGGCGTAGCGATATTGGCGCACTAGCAGCACGTTACCGTCGGAGTCGACGGGGACGATGACCACGGCGGGGGCGTGCTCGACGACTTCGCGGACGGATTGCCTGCCGCTTTCGGTCAGCAGTATGTCGTCCACTCGCACCTTGATTATTCGACCGTCGTAGATTTCGCGGGACGCTATCTGTTCTTCGGGCTGCATATGGCTGCACCTTTGAGATTTTGGGCTACAAGGTTGGCTTACGGCGATTGCGCGGGAGCGTCGGCTTGGGGAGCGCGCGGGTCTAGGCGCAGGCTGCGGGTGAGCGCAGCGTAGAAGGTGGTGGGGGCGTGGCGGCGCAGAAAGCGGGTTACATAGGGGCTTCGGCGTATGGCAACGATGTCGTCGGGGGCTAGGCGGGTATCGGTGAAGCCGTCCACGCTGAGAACGGCTTGGTGGTCGTTGCTTGCGCGCAGTTCGATATGGGCGTAGTCGGGCAGGATTAGGCCGCTGCGGAGTCCGGTGTGCGCCGCGACGGGTTGTATGAGCATCGCCTTGGTTTCGGGGTACATGATGGGGCCGCCGGCGGACAAGGCGTATCCGGTACTGCCGGTTGCGGTGGATACGATGACGGCGTCGGCGCGGTATGCGGTGAGACGGACGCTATCTATGACGGCGTCGATGTCAAGCAGATGCGCGATGCCGCCTCTGCCGACTACGGCGTCGTTGAGGGCGTGGAGCGTGAGACGGGGCGCTTCTTCGGATGGGCGCTGCACGCTTACCTCAAGCATCATGCGCTCTTCCACGCGCATATCGTTGGTGGAGCTCAGGTATTCGGGGAGTTGGGCTATCGCTTCGTCTATTTTGAGTTCAGCCATAAAGCCCACTCTGCCCATATTGATGCCCACAAGCGGAACGCCGTATTGGGCGATGATGCGGACGACGCGCAGGATGGTGCCGTCGCCGCCGGCGACGATGATAAGGCGGGTTTGGGGAAGGCGGTCGCTCATAGCGGCGAGGCAGCCGGCCGAGCTCAGCCAGTAGTCGCCGCGCTTCAGGTCGAGCGAGCGTACAATCGCTTTGGTCATCGCCAAGGCGGGCGGATGCTGCCCGTTGTGTACTAGGCCTATTAGGTTAGCAGAAGTCATTTATCAGGTCGATTGCGAATTGCGGTTGACGGATGCGCGCCGCGCAAGACGGGTTGTTACGCTTATACGATGCGCCATCCGCGCCTGCGTTAAGGGATGCGGATACAATACAACGTAGGGGCGCAGGGGCGCAAGCGTGGGAAAGGCGCGCAATGGCTTTGCGGCGGGCTATGAGAGCAGCGCTTGGGCGGCGGTTCGGGCTAGGTTCAACAGCGGCGTGGGGTAGATGCCGAAGAAGAGCGTGGCAAGAAAGCCGAGCGCGACGGCGATCTGCATCGGGAAGGCGAAATGCACGCGCTCATCGGTTGCGGGTTCGGATAGGAACATCGCCTTGACTACGCGCAGGTAGTAGTAGGCGGATATGACGCTGTTCAGCACGCCTATGACTACAAGCCATTCCAGGTTGGCTTCCACCGCTGCGCCGAATAGGTAGATTTTTGCCCAGAAACCCACGGCGGGGGGGATGCCCGTCAGCGAAATCATAGACAAGGTGAGAACCACTGCAAGCAAGGGGGCGCGGCGCGCCATTCCGGCGTAATCGTCTATTTGATCGCTGTCGATGCGGTTGGAGATTGCGATTATCGCCGAGAACGCCGCTAGATTTGTTGCCGCAAAGCCGCCTATGTAGAACAGCGCGCCGGTGGGGCCCAGAGACGCGCCGCCCGCGGCGACGGCGGCAAGCCCGATTAGGATATAGCCGGCGTGCGCGATTGTGCTGTAGCCCATCATGCGCTTGATGTTGTTCTGACGAATGGCGACGAGGTTGCCCAGCGTCATAGACAGCGCGCTGAGCACGGCGAATGTGGCGCGCCAGTCGAGGCTGAGCGTATCGGCGGGGAATGCGATATAGAATACGCGCAGCAGGATTGCGAAACCGGCCGCTTTGCTTGCCACCGATAGGAATGCGGTAACGGGCGTTGGGGAGCCTTCGTACACATCGGGCGCCCACATTTGGAAGGGGACGCTGGCGATTTTGAAGCCGAAGCCGGCAATCATCAGCACCACGCCGAACAGCAGGGCGTTGCTGCCGAACGGGACGCCGCCGCTGAGGTTGAGGCTTGCGATGCGTTGCGCGATTTCGGGCAGGGATGAGCTGCCGGTGAAGCCATATACGATAACCATTCCGTACAGCAGCACGGCGGAGCTGACGGCGCTGAGTATGAGAAACTTCATGCCGGATTCGGTGGAGCGCGGGTTTCGCAGGAACGCCGCCAACGCCGCTAGGGGCAGCGCGGTGAGCTCCAGCGATATGTATATGGTGATAAGTTCGGTTGTGGATGCAAGCAGCATCATTCCGCAGGCGGAAAAGAGCAGCAGCGCGTAGTATTCCGCCTGAAAGCGCGGGAATTTCTTGACGTAGTCGGTGGACGATAGGATTACTACGCCGACTGCGCCCACGACTATGAATTTGAAGAACAGGCTGAACTTGTCGACCACCAGAGCGCCGAAAAGTCCGCTAAATTGGGTTTGGCCGCCGTATGACAGGTCGAACCAGAGCAGCAGGCTGAGGACGATAGGGACGGCAAGCCCCAGCACGGCCAGGATGGGAAGTACGGTCTTGTTTCTGACGACCAAGTCCAGCAGTACCAGAATCCCGGCAAGCGCGGCGAGGCTTAGCTCAGGCGATAGCAAGTACAGGTCGTATATGGTCATCCGCTGCTCCGATGGTAGTTAGGCGGCGCTAGGGCAGGCGCGCCTGCGCCACGCGCTCGATGGACTGGGCAATGGGCTCTACGCCGCTTGCGATTACATCCGAGATAAAGGCGGGATAGACGCCCACCGCGATTATGGCGATTACAAGCAGCGCAATCGGGGCGTACTGCATTCCGGAAGCGTCGGTTATGTCGGCGAAGCGCTCTTTGATTGGGCCGAACATAACGCGTTGCGTAGTCCACAGGATATAGCCGGCGGCAAGCACTACGCCGAATGCGGCTATCGCGGTGGAATAGGGGAAGTGCTTGAACGTCCCTAGGAATACCATTATCTCGGCGACGAAGCCGCTTGTGCCGGGCAGGCCTAGCGACGCGAGTCCCGCCACAAGCAGCGCGGACGCCAGTATAGGCATTCGCTTGGCGAGGCCGCCGAGGTCGGGAATGTAGCGGGTGTGCGCCTTGTCATAGACGAAGCCCACTATCAGGAACAGCAAGCCGGTTATCGTGCCGTGCGTGAACATCTGCATCGCGGCGCCGGTGAGTCCCAGCGTGGACACGGCGCCGCTGCCGGCGGTAACGGACGCAAGCCCCAGCATCACAAACCCCATATGGCTGATGCTGCTGAAGGCGATTAGGCGCTTGAGGTCGGTTTGGCGCATCACCACGATAGCGCCGTAGATGACGTTTATGATGGCGGCGGCTTGGAACAGGACGGATGCGCCGGCTATGATTTCGGGGAACATGCTGACGGATACGCGGATCATGCCGTAGCCGCCCATTTTTAGCAGCACGCCCGCCAGCATAACGCTGCCGGCGGTAGGGGCGTCGGTGTGCGCGTCGGGCAGCCAGGTATGGAAGGGCCACAACGGCAGTTTAACGGCGAATCCGATGAACAACAGCGCGAATATGACGCCGGCGGGCAGCAGGAGCTTTGCGCCTTGGATTGCGTCGGGCAGCGCGGTCATATCGAAGGTGCCGGTGGAAAAGAACAGAGCCAGGATCCCCACCAGCATAAATGCGCTGCCTAGGATGGTGAATATGAGGAACTTCATCGCGGAGTATTCGCGCTTGCTCTTCGGCTCGCTGCCCCAGATGGCGATTAGGAAGAACATCGGTATGAGTTCAAGTTCCCAGAACAGGAAGAACAGCAGGAAGTCCAGCGATGTGAAGACGCCCATAACGCCGGTTTGGAGCGCCAGCAGCCATATGAAGTATTCGCGCACGCGCTTGTTTATGCTCCACGACGCCAGCGCGGCTACCAGCCCAAGCAGTCCGGTGAGCAGTACCATAGGGGCGCTGATGCCGTCCACGCCCAGGAAGTATTGGACGGCGAATGCGTCGGCGTCGATGCCGGGGATCCAGTTGGGGATGCGATCGACGAACTGGATGCCGCCGGCGTCGGTGTTGTAGGCGAGGAATATGACGGCGGCCAGGATGAAGTCGACTGCGGCTACCGCAAGCGCGAATATGCGGACGTGGCTTGCGTTTCTGAGCAGCAACGCAATCACAAGCGCGCCCGCCAATGGCAGGAAGACCGCCGCGGTTAGTAGTCCTGTGAACTCCAAACTGAACCTCTAAGTTATCTGATGAACAGGAAGAATGCGAAGATTATGAGTATGCCCACGGATATGCCCATTGCGTAAGCCTGAAGCTGCCCCGTCTGCGTTTGGCGGATGGCGGTTCCAGTGTTTGCGCCGAGCCAGCCGCAGAAATAGACGATCTTGTCCACCACGGATCTGTCCACCCAGTCTAAGCCGTATGCGAGCCAGCCGTAGAATAGCCGCTTTACGATGAGCGTTTCGTAGAGCTCATCCATATAGTATTTGCGGTATAGCAAGGTGTGAACGGGGCGCAGCGCATTGCCCAGCGTTTCGGCGGATATGGCGCGCCTGCCGTATATGAGATAGGCGAGCGCTATGCCCAATACGGCTACGGCGGACGATATTGCCGCTATGACGATGTTGAAGCTTTCGGCTTTGACATAGACGGCGGGGTTGTAGTCTAGGAAGTGCGCCAACCAGTGCGAGGGTATGACGCCCAGGTCGATGACGGGGTTGACCAGAACGCCCGCGCAGATTGCGGGGACTGCCAGGATGGCTAGGGGCCATACCATAGGCTTGGGCGATTCGGCTAGGTGCGGTTCGCCGTGCGGGTGCGCGTCGGGATCGTTAGCCGCGCCGCCGTTGTATTCGCCTTCGAATGTCATAAAAACGGCGCGGAACATATAGAAGGCGGTCATAAAGGCGGCGATTAGCGCCAGCGCGAACACGGTTATGCTGACCGGGTCGCCGTTTGTGAACGAGTGGGTGAGAATTTCGTCTTTGCTCCAAAAACCGGCGAGCGGGAATATGCCGGCTAGGCTGAGACTGCCTATGAGAAATGTGGCGTATGTCCACGGCATAATCTTGCGAAGTCCGCCCATATAGCGCATATCGAAGGTGCCTGTGGCGTGATTGACGCTGCCGGAGCCTAGGAATAGCAGCGCCTTGAAGAAGGCGTGCGTGAACAGGTGGAATATGGCGGCGCCGTATGCGCCCACGCCCAGGGCAAGCATCATATACCCCAGCTGGCTCACCGTGGAGTATGCCAGAACGCGCTTGATGTCGTTCATCACCAAGCCCATAGACGCCGCGAATATGGCGGTGATTCCGCCTATTATCGCAACCGTGTTCATTGCGTTGAGCGAAAGTTCGAATACGGGAAAGAAGCGCGCTACTAGGAATACGCCGGCGGCTACCATAGTGGCGGCGTGTATCAGCGCGCTGACGGGCGTGGGGCCTTCCATGGCGTCGGGAAGCCAGGTGTGCAGTGGGAACTGCGCCGATTTGCCCATTGCGCCCGCGAATATGCCAAGCGCTACCCACTGCGCCGCGAATGCGGTCAGCAAGCCAAGCTCAACGCCTTTGTAGATGTCGGTTATGACGAATACATTCAAGCCTTCGCCCGCAAAGCCGCCGCCGTTGTAGAACAGGTATAGGATGCCGAGCAGGAAGCCGAAATCGGCGAAGCGCGTGATGATGAACGCCTTCTTTGCGGCGGCAGCGGCGGCAGGGCGGTCGAACCAAAAGCCGATTAGCAGGTAGGAGCCCAAGCCCACAAGCTCCCAGAACACGAACATTTGGATGAGGTTGTTGGCAAGCACCAAGCCCAGCATCGCTGAGGTGAACAGGGACATATAGGCGAAGTAGCGGGCGTAGCCATGATCGCCGCGCATGTAGCCCACGGAGTAGATCTGCACCATCAGGCTTACGCCGGTTACCACCACTAGCATTATGGCGGTGAGCGGATCCATTAGGATACCCACGGCGAAAGTGAAATCGCCGGCGCTAATCCATTCGTGGACGGGATACGCCGCGCCGCCGTGCGTGCCGATAGTATCGGCGAGCGCCCATACGGACAGCAGGAAGGCTATCGCCACTGCGCCGATAGTGATGTATGCGGCTTCCTGCGCCTGCGCGCCGCGCAACGGCCTGACGACGAGCGCGATGAGCGCGAAAGACGCCAGCGGCAGGAACAGGATGAGCCAAGCGGCTGCTTCGGGCATTATCTAAAGCTTCCTCAGTATTTCGTCGGCGACGTGTTCGCGGCCCTTGGGGACAAGGACGCGGAATGCGGCGCGCTCGCCCCAGGTCAGGATGTCGCCGTCGGGCAGGATTTTGGTCGGCAATCCGTCGCCTTCCAGCACGTCTTTCCACATCTGCGCCGCCATAAGGTTGGATGTCTTTTTGTAGTCAGTCCACACGGGGAAAGCCTCTAATTCTTCAGTTCGCTTGCGTCTGATACGAATATGCTGTCGCGCTGTCTGAATATGGTGAGAACGATGGCGAGTCCAAGCGCTACTTCCGCGGCCGCCACGGTGATTATGAACACCGAAAAGACCTGGCCGGTGAGCAGGAATTGGATGACTTCGTCGGTGGGCGCCTGCGGGTTGTTGATGATGCTTGCGGGGACGATGTAGCGCGACATAGCCACGGCGCTAATGTTCACGGCATTGAACATCAGCTCAATGGACATTAGCACGGTGATGGCGTTGTGCTTCGTTATCGCGCCGTACAGCCCGATAGCGAAAATTATCGCCGATACTATCAGAAAGCTCTCTAGGCTCAACTATTAGCCTCTCGTCGTTTGGGGACGCTGTCCCGCTCTAGCCTTTCCTATGAATTCAGAGAATTCGGATGATGATTGCGATTGCGCGGGCGGTTCACCTTTCGCGTATGAGCGCGAGCGCGCCGATTAGCGCGGCGAGCAGCAGCACGGACGCCACTTCGAACGCCAGCACGAAATCGCGCAACAGCATTCGGCCTATCCAAGGGATGGTGTTGGAGAAGACTTCGGCTATGCGGTCGGCCGTCGCCGCGGTGATTGCGCCGCTTGCCATTGCGGCGTCTATGGTGTTCCAGTTCGTTGTGAGCGCCACGAACACGGCGACGGCGGCGAACAGGGCGGCGAATATCGCCATAGGCAGCCTGAACCTGTTCGTGGGGCTGCCCTCTTCTACGTCGCGGGTCATTAGGATGGCGAAGATTATCAGCACGGATATTGCGCCTACATAGACCAGCACCTGCACCACCGCGAGGAATTCGGCGCGCAATAGCACGAACATACCCGCCACGCCGAGAAACGATACTATCAGAAACAGCGCGGATCTGAACAGGTCTCTGAGCAGCACCACGCCCAGCGCCGCTATGATGCTGGAGCCGGCGATTACCCAGAATATGATGTCGGCAAGCAGACTTGCCTCTGTGCCTTGGCCCAACATTAGCGCTCAATCCACCTTTCGGTCTGCTGTTCTTCGGTGGGCTTTTCGTGGCGGCCGGCGTTCTGCCATTCCAGCGGGACGTGCGTGTGCGGATGGTACGCCTTGCCCTCGATCTGGGGGCGGAACCACGCGCTTGGATGCTTGGGGGATTCGTTGAGCATCTGCTTGTTGATGATTAGGTCGCGGCGTCTGTACTTGCCTTCCTCGAAGCCGCTGCCCATATGCAGCGCGTCGTAGGGGCATGCCTCCACGCAGAGCCCGCAGAACATGCACCTGCCGATGTCTATGTCGAACACGTCGATGTTGTACTTGTCTCCTTCGGGGATCTGCTGCATGCTAGGATGCGTAACGATGCGGATGATGCCGAGCGGGCAGTATTTGGCGCAGCTGGCGCAGCCTGTGCAGCGCTGTTCGTACCAGCTGAACTCTTCGCCGCGAAAGCGCGCGTGCTGCGGCATGCGGTCGGCGACGCTGACCAAGCCAAGCATCGCCTTGAACGCCCTGCCGGGCTGCTGTATGCAGAACGCAATGGGGTTGACGCCTTCGGATTTCGCGAGTCCGACGACGCCCACCTTGCGGTCGGGGTACTGATGCAGCGTGAACATGCGGCTGGGCATAACCAGATTGCGCATCGTGATTGTGAGTCCCTTGAGCAGTCCGAATCCATACATGGCTAGTCTGCCTCCGCATACATATTTGCAAGGGGTGATGGTCTAGGAGCGGGGCGGCGCAGCTTCTTGCCGCCGAGCAGACGCGCCATAACGAATATGGCGGCGATGGCGAGGCCCCAGTTGACGGCGGCCATCGTCCACATGCCGCGCGCGGAGATTGCGCCGTTTGCGTCTTGGAACAGCGCCACTTCTATCGCTATCACGAATATGTTGAGCAGCGCCAGCGCGAACAAGCCTTTCCACGCGAAAGCCATAATTTGGTCGATTCGCAGTCTTGGCCAGGTTGCCCTTATCCAGAGCAAGCCGAATATGACCACCACCACTTTGAGCGCGAACCAGACCTGGCCGGGGATTGGATCGAAGCCGCGCGTGCCGCCGAAGAACAGCGCCACCGCGATAATGGCGGTTACGATGGGCGCCATAAATTCGGCGAGCTGGAATATGGCGAACTTCATCCCGCTGTATTCGGTGTGGTAGCCCGCGCCAAGTTCGGATTCGGCTTCGATCTGATCGAAGGGCGTGCGGCTCATTTCGGCGGACGCCGCCGCTAGGAATACCAGAAATCCCAATGGCTGCACCAGCAGAAACGGGACGCTCTGCGCCTGCATCACTTCATACAGCGATAGCGAGTTGGCGATTAGCGCCACGCCGGTTATGGCGAGCGCCATAGGGACTTCGTAGCTGCAAAGCATCGCCACGCCGCGCATAGAGCCAAGCATTGCGTACTTGTTGCGGGACGCCCAGCCCGCCGCGAGCACGGCGACGGTGTTGAGCGATGTAACGCCCACAATGTACAGAATGCCGATGTTGAGCTGGCCCAGGAACGAGTTTTCGCCGAATGGAATCACCGCTATTACCAGCACGGTGGGCGCAAACAGGATGATGGGCGCTATGGCGAATACGATGCGATCCGCCGATGCGGGCGTGGTGTCCTCTTTGACGATGAGCTTAATCACATCCGCAAACGGCTGAAACAGTCCGAAGGGGCCCCAGCGGTTGGGCCCCAGCCGCGCTTGAAACCTGCCGATTGTGCGGCGCTCGAACCAAGTGTAAAGCGCCGTGGACATCACCATAGCGTTTATGACGATGAACGCCAGCGCCACGCACGCCGCGCCGTATGCCATCCAGCTGGGCAGGAATGCGTCGAAGAGCGCGTATAGCGTATGGAAGCTGAATACGCCGTCTTGCAAGATTTCCATTTAGCGGTCAACCTCGCCAAGCACGATGTCGATGGAGCCGAATATGATGATGAGGTCGCTCATCTTCCAGCCTATCAGCATATCGCGGAGTGGGGTTATGTTGATGAAAGACGGCGCGCGCACGTGGCAGCGATACGGCGATATGCCGCCGTCGCTGACGATGTAGAAGCCCAGCTCGCCCTTGGGGGATTCCACGGCGGCGTAGACGTCGCCGACGGGCGGCCTTACGAAATACGGCGCGGGCGTTCTGATTGAGCCTTCAGGTATGTCCCTTACGCACTGCTTGATGATTCGGATGCTTTCGCGCATCTCTTGGATGCGGACGATGTAGCGGTCGAAAGTATCTCCAAGCGCGCCGATTGGGATGTCGAAGTCCAGGCGGTCGTATATTTCGTATGGCGCGGCTTTTCGCAGATCCCATTCCACGCCGGCGGCGCGCAGCATAGGGCCGCTAATGGAATAGTCGACGGCGTCTTCATCGTTGAGAACGCCCACATTTCGGGTGCGGGTGAGAACGATTTCATTGCCGGATATGAGGCTTTCCAGTTCGTCGATGTAGCGCGGCATATCGGATACGAAAGCGTCAAGCGCTATCCAAAAGTCGGCGGGCGCGTCTTGAAACACGCCGCCCGGGCGCATATAACTAAGCGTGATGCGCGCGCCGCATAGCATCTCGAAGAGATCCAGGATGCGCTCGCGCTCGCGGAAGCAGTACATCAGCGGCGTGGCGAGCGCGCCCAGGTCGTTGAGCAGAAAGCCGGTCGCCATCAGATGGCTTGCGATGCGCTGGAGTTCGGCGCTTATGACGCGAATGTACTGCGCGCGCTCAGGCACCGGTATGCCCGCGATGCGCTCCACCGCCCGCACATAGGCGAGGTTGTTGGACATACTCGCTATGTAGTCCATTCTGTCGGTTAGTGTAACGATTTGTACATAAGTCCTGCCCTCGGCCAGTTTCTCAGAGCCGCGGTGCAGGTAGCCGAGTATGGGCTCCGCGTCCACGATGACTTCGCCGTCGAAGGTTACGCGCAGCCTGAAAACGCCGTGCGTGCTGGGATGCTGCGGCCCCAGATTGATGGTAACGGGCTCAGTTCTGACTGAGGTCATAGTTCGTTCCTAGGCGTCTTGGCCAAGGTAGTCTTTGCGAAGCGGATGGCCGGGGAAGCCTTCCCACAGCATTATGCGCTTCATATTGGGATGCCCGTCAAAGCGAATGCCCATAAGGTCCCAGATTTCGCGCTCTTGGAAATCCGCGCCGCGCCATACGCCGCAGACCGACGGCGCTTGCAATTCTTGCCTGCCGAAGCAGCGCGCCTTCAGCACAACGCTTTGATTGAACTTGAGCGAAAGCAGATGATAGACAAGTTCGAAGTATTCCACATAGTCCACGGCGGTTATGGACGACAGAAAAGAGAACTCTAAGCCGGGCGCGTCCCTGAGAAAGCGGCACACTTCGCCGATGTAGTCGACGCCGACGCATACATCGCCGCCGTGAGCGCCCACCACCGCGTCGGGCAGAGCGTCGCGGATGCGCGCCGCGATGTCTTGCGCTTCGAGGATTCGGGTCATAGCGTAGCGAGCCTCACTTCTTTTGAGCGATAGAGTAGCGTTTGATCTTTTCGTGAAGCTGCATAATGCCGTAGAGCAGCGCGTCCGGGCGGGGCGGGCAGCCGGGGACGTATACGTCGACGGGTATGATGTGATTGACGCCGGGAACCACGCTGTAGCTGCCGTAGTACGGGCCGCCGCTGGTGGCGCACACGCCCATAGATATGACCCACTTGGGCTCCGCCATCTGCTCATAGACGCGCTGAATGGCGGGCGCCATCTTCCAGGTAACGGTGCCGGCGATGATGATAAGGTCTGCCTGACGGGGCGACGGACGGAATGCTTCCATACCGAAGCGCGCCAGGTCGAAGCGGGACATTGCGCTCGCCATCATCTCGAAGGCGCAGCATGCCAAGCCGAACGAGAGCGGCCATACGGCGGACTTTCTGCCCCAGTTGAGCAGGGCGTCGATCGATGTAACCGCGATATTGCGCTCTAGGTCGTCGGGGACTTCGATGACCGGTTCGGCGAGCGGCTGGAGGTGCGTCGCCTTGATATGGTTGATAGCGTCGCCCTCGTCTCTGTCCACATCCCAAGTCTTTTGGAACAGCGGGATGGCGAGCGGTTGGGCATCGCGCGCGGCGTTGTCAATCATCGCTAACTCCACTCAAGCGAGCCTTTGCGCCAAGCGTACAGCCAGCCTATGATTAGGATGGCGATGAACACCAGCATTTCCACGAATATGAACAGCCCGAACTGGCGGGTAAGATAGCCGTAGCTTGCCGCCCAAGGGAACAGGAATATGACCTCTACGTCGAATATCACGAACAGCAACGCGAATCCGTAGAAGCGAAAGTTGAACTGGCTCCAGCGGCTTGATAGCGTTTCGAAGCCGCATTCGTAGATGCTCTCTTTGACGGCGCTAGGGATTTGAGGGCGAATTTTGAGCAGAGACAGCACCCAAGACATGATGAGCATCCCGGCGGGGACTGCTACCGCGAGCGCCGCGAATATGGCGATATAGCCGTATTGTCGGAAGTAGTCGTCCAGCATAACCCGTTGCCGCAAGCCTTCAAATTTTCGCGCGTTGAATTGCGGTGAATATAGCATAGCGCAAACGGGGATTGCAAGTGAAACGGTTCACGATCGATCCTGCCTTTAATCGGTATTATAAGCGGCATCAAGCTTGAGCTTGTTGCGGAAGATTAGCGCAAACAAATTCAGCAGAGTCTCCACGCTCTTTGCGTATCCCATTGTTCGCGGCGCAAGTCTGACGCTAACTAATCCTGTCAATATGCCGATTGATTAGGTATAATGCGCTGGATGAATGCGAAACGGATTACAGCGATTGCGCGTGGGCTAACGCAGCTCCGCGTCGACGCAATATGCGTGCTGATTGCGTGTTCTGCGCTCGCATCGGCGCTCTATTCCTGCAGCGAACCGCCCCCCGCGCAACAGCAACCCACGCCATTGCCGCCAACCCTTGCTGCCATCGCGCCAACTACTGTTCCCGCAGCGCGCACGCCACAATCGGCGTTAGTGGACGGCGCAACAGCATCCCCCGGAGTTCCCGCAGCGCGCGCGCCACAATCGCCAACCCCTGCAATCGCCGCCGCAATCCCTGTTCCCGCCTCGCCAACGCCGCAGTCGACAATAGAGCCTACGCCTACACTCACACCCACGCCCACGCCTATAACTCCAACGCCGCAGTCGACAATGGAGCCTGCGCCTACGCCCACGCCCGTCCCCGACTTTGTGTCGCTGCCCGACGATGCGCAGTTCACTCAGATAACCGCCGGCGAGCATCACGCCTGCGGACTGCAAGCCAATGGGACGACGCTGTGCTGGGGACGCAACATTAGCGGCAGTCTGGAACTCCCCGGCGGAAATCCGAGTTTCACTCGGATTTCCGCCGGGGAGAATTTCAGTTGCGGGTTGCGCATCGCCGGCGCTATCGCCTGTTGGGGAGAAAACAAATTCGGACAGGCCTCGCCGCCCAATGGCAGATTCGATGAGATAGCCACCGGGCGTAGGCACGCCTGCGCCCTAGACGACGGCGCTCTAATCTGCTGGGGCAGGGATTTTCCCGAAGGCGCCGCCGTGACCATCCAAGAAGTCCCTCCGCTTTCAAACATTCAGGCCGGCGGAGACTTCACCTGTGGCCTAACGCCCGACGCCGATATGGCGTGTTGGAACAACGGCCGCAACGAACTTTCAATCACATCTGGTCCTTTTGTCGATATAGCGACAGGCTTGAACAACGCTTGCGCTATAAAATCCGACAACAGCGTCTTTTGCAGTGAGAGATCTACTAATCTCTACAGGGGCCTCGCGTATCCACCACCCACAAAATTCGCCCAAATCTCCGTCGGTTGGCATCACGCCTGCGGCATAACCGAAACATCCGATATAGAGTGCTGGGGCAGCGGCGTGCGCGGCGCGCCAGGCGAGCGGCTGAACGCGCCCGAAGGCAAGTTCGATGCCCTCGCCATCGGCCGGGGCAACTCTTGCGCCCTGCGTGTCAACGGACATGCAGTCTGCTGGCAGCAACCCGATCTTCAGAATCTATCAGAACTGCCTGAGGCGTTTGGCGGCGTCGAGTTTGATTGGCCTGTGGAACTCTTTCCCTTGCCAAGCGGTAGGCTTGCCGTTGTGGAGCGCAAAGGGCTTATCGCGGCGCACTCCGACGAACCGAATGCCGCGCCGCCCCAAACGATGCTAGATCTGACTAACAAGACAATATGCTGCAAAGGCGAGAATGGAATGCTCAGCGCTGCTTTGGACCCGCAATTTGAGGAATTTCCGTTTCTGTATGTGTATTACAGATTGGTGAACCGGCCTGCTTATGGCGAGAATATGCCCGGATTGGCGAGCCGGTTGGCGCGTTTCCGCATTGAGGGCGGGCAAGCGATTAGGAATTCAGAGCTGACTATTTTGGAGGTGTCAACCTACAAAAAATATCATTATGGAGGCGCTATCCGCTTCGGCGCGGACGGGATGCTGTATCTAGGCATTGGCGATAACTCAAATCACGAAGACGCCCAATCCCTAGACACGCTGCTCGGCAAAGTTATACGGATAGACGTGCGCGGCGCCACGCCTGAACAGCCCTACCAAGCGCCACCCGACAACCCGTTTGTGAACAACCCTGAGGCGCGCCCTGAGATATGGGCATACGGACTGCGAAACCCGTGGCGTATGGATTTCGCGCCCGACGGCAGGCTATTTATCGCGGATGTAGGGGACTGGCCTCACGAAGAGGTATCGCTCGCCGCCGCGGGCGCTAACCTAGGCTGGCCGATATGCGAAGGCAATGCTTGCGAAGAGGGAACAAAGGCGGACGCGGACGGCCTCACAGCGCCGATATACACATATGATAGAGAAGACGGCTGCGCGATTATCGGAGGCGTAACGGTGCCGTGGCTGAACAATGGCTTCCTATTTGGCGATTTCTGCAGCAAACGGGTGTGGCTTCTGGAACAAGACGAGAGGGAAGGCTGGCAAACGCGCATAGTGGCGCCGCGGTTGAAAGGTTCGATATTGTCATTCGGGATGGACACCGACGGGACGGTGTATGTGCTGATAAGGCGCAATCCCATAATGCGGCTGCAGATCGATGCCGAAGAATAGCCTCATCTCCACTTGCAAGCCAATTCCCGAATGCGTCGCGCATCGAGCGGCTTTCAATCGACTGCCGTTGCGTTAGGCATTCTCAAATTGCAGCGCTTTATTAGATTGAAGCGTTTCTAGGGATCCCCGTATTGATTAGGTCTTGTTGACAGCCATATAGCGCAATGCTAGGATTTCCGCGCAGCGGCACACGATTTCCGTATGGCGCGCAGGCGGTTTCGGCGGCTTTCGCGCTATGCGCCTATGGGTTAACGCTTGACTATTTCAACCGCCAACACAGCCCTGAAACGCCCGACGAAGCTCCCCGCAATGTTCGTCGAGTACAGAGGCGCTATCGGCGCTTCGCTGAGGGATGCGCTTTGCGGCAGCCTGCCCGTGTACGATATGCTGCGCTACTACATGGGCTGGGTGGATGTGAACGGCGAACCCTGCGCCGGCGCCGAAGGCAAGTATCTGCGCCCGACGCTCTGCCTATTCGCCTGCGACGCCACCGACGGAGCGCTGCGCCAGGCTATGCCGGCCGCGGTGGCGCTGGAGCTGATTCACAACTTTTCGCTTATCCACGACGACATTCAAGACAAAGACGAAACGCGCCACCATCGCAAGACGCTTTGGGCGGTGTGGGGCGTGCCGAAAGCGCTGGTCGCGGGAAATATCCTGCGCATTACGGCGGACGCCGCGCTGGAGTCGCTACGCGCGCAGGGTTTGGAGCGGCGGCGCATCCTGCCCGTGGTGAATCAGCTGACGCAGGCGTATCTTGAGATGATCGAAGGACAATATCTCGACATATCGTTTGAAGGACAGCATGATGTAGGGTTGAACCGCTATCTGGATATGATTGCGCGCAAGACGGGAGCGCTGATACGCTGCTCGTTCACCATAGGCGCGCTCATCGGATCGGACGACCCTGCGGCGGCGGCGGCGTTTCGCGAAAGCGGCAAGGCGCTGGGGTTCATATTCCAGGTGCGGGACGATATTCTGGGCGTGTGGGGCGATGAGGCAAGCACCGGCAAGCCGGTGGGCGCCGACATTCGCCGCAAGAAAAATTCGTTCCCCGTGGTATATGCGATGTCCGAGGCGAAAGGCGCGGCTAAGCGGCGGTTGCTCGATATCTACCGCAAAGACGAACCGGACGATGCGGATGTGGCCGATGTGCTGCATATATTAGACGGCGTGAACACGCGGGAATACGCGCATGCGCTTGCCGCCGAACACGGCGAAATTGCGCTGAACGCGCTGGCGTCGGTGGAACTGGGCGGCAAGACGCTGGGCGCAGTCGAGGATCTTATCGAGTTCCTGCTGGTGAGAGAGCATTGACGCTATTGGCATTCGGCGGCGCAGCGCCGCGGCGAATGAGCGAGGGATTGCGCGATGGGCAGACCGCTTGAATTGGCAGTCAGAACGGGCTTGTACATCCTCAAAAACAAGATTGCGCGCAGAAAGCGCTTCCCGCTGGTAACGATGCTGGAGCCGCTTGAGAAGTGCAATCTCGCGTGCGAGGGCTGCGGCCGGATCCGCGAGTATGAGCGCGTGCTTGACCGCACGCTGTCCGTGGAGCAGTGCTTGGCGGCGGTAGCGGAATCGGGCGCGCCGATTGTGTCGATCGCGGGCGGCGAACCTACGCTTCATCCGCGGATCCACGATATTGTGAATCGCATAACGGCGGACAAAAAGTTCGTCTATATGTGTACCAACGCGCTGCTAATGGAACGCGTGATGAAGAAGATCCCGCCCTCCAAATACTTCTGCTTCGTGGTGCATATGGACGGGATGGAAGCGGCACACGATAAGTCGGTGTACCGCAAGGGCGTGTTTCGGATTGCGGTGCGCGGCATCAAGAACGCCCTGGACGCCGGCTATCGCGTTACCACGAACACCACCGTGTTCAACGGCGTGGATGAAGCCGACCTTGTCGAGATGTTCACGATGCTAACGCAGATGGGCGTCGAAGGCTGCATGGTGTCTCCGGGCTATCAGTTCGACAGCGTGCCGAACCAGGACTTGTTCATATCGCGACGCAGCGCCAGGAAAGTGTTCAAGAACATCCTAGATCCGGCGCGCGGCATTCGGTTCTACAACAACCCGCTGTACTTGGACTTTCTGCGCGGCGAGCGCGAGTATGACTGTACCGCCTGGTCCAACCCAACCTACACGGTGTTGGGTTGGCGCGAGCCGTGCTACCTGCTTGGCGATAGGCATACGCAGCGCGTCGGCGATCTTTACACCGACCGGGTTTGGGACAACTACGGCGTGGGCAAAGATCCGCGCTGCGCCAACTGCCTGATGCACTGCGGCTTCGAGTCGGCGTCCATATTCGCCACGCTGGAGCGCCCGCGCGACGCCATCAGCCTGATACGCAGAGGCGGCGCGCAGAACAGCGGCATAGGCACGGCGTAGGTTTGCGGCGCATCGGCGGCAACGCGACGATTGCCGACAGCGGCCGCTTGCGCCGAATTCGCGCGGCGTTTCGTCGTGGAACGGCAGCGCCCCGCGCGCCTGGAACTGAAATCGCAATCGCAAATACGCTATAGTATCGTTGTGGGAAACATAGCCAAGCCATATATGCGAAAAGCGCGCCCAAAGCCGGCGCTGTCGGCGCAAGTCGGCAGGGCAATCCAAATGTGCCACGGCTACCTGCTGAATATCCAGTACGCCGAAGGCTACTGGTGGGGCGAACTCGAGTCCAACGCCACGATGGAAGCGGAGTTCATCCTGCTGAACTACTTTCTGGGGACGGCGGAAGAGCGCAAGATACGCAAGCTCGCCAATCACATCATCAGTCAGCAGCGGGACGACGGAACTTGGGGGCAGTTTTACGGCGCGCCGGGCGATCTAAGCACGTCGACGGAATGCTATTTCGCGCTGAAGCTTGCGGGCGTTTCGGCCGACGAGCCATTTATGCGAAAAGCGCGCGAGTTCATCGTATCCAAGGGCGGCGTTCCCAATACCAGGGTATTCACCAAGATATGGCTTGCGCTGTTCCGCCAATGGGCATGGCGCGGCATACCCGCTATGCCCGCCGAACTTATGCTGCTGCCGGAGTGGCTGCCCATCAACATCTACAGCTTCTCCAGCTGGGCGCGCGCCACGATTGTGCCGCTGCTTGCGATACTTGACCGCAAGCCCGTGGTGGACATACCGCAGTGGGCGCATATAGACGAACTCTATCCGCTCCCGCGCAGCGAAACTTCCTACTCCATCAAGCGGCCGAGCCGTCTGATTGCGTGGGAAACCTTCTTTTACGCCGGCGATGCGGTGCTGCGCCAGATCGAGCGCCTGCCGTGGAAGCCCACGCGCAGCCAATCGCTCAAGCGCGCCGCCGATTGGATTATCGCGCACCAAGAGAAAGACGGAAGCTGGGGCGGCATTCAACCGCCGTGGGTCTATTCGCTTATGGCGCTGCGCACGCTCGGATACGGGCTTGACCATCCGGTTATGGAAAAGGGACTTCGCGGCTTCGACACATTCGCGATTGAAGACAACGATACGCTTCGCATTCAGGCGTGCGTCTCGCCGCTGTGGGACACCTGCCTCGCTATGATTGCGCTGCTGGATTCGGATTTGCCCTCGGATCATCCATCTCTCGCCAGCGCGGCGAACTACCTGTTGAAGCAGCAGATATTGGCGGGCGGCGATTGGCAGGTGAAGGCGAAAGGCGTGCCGCCCGGCGGTTGGGCGTTTGAGTTTGAGAACAGACACTACCCCGACTTGGACGATACCGCCGAAATCGTTATGGCGCTAGACAAGGCGCGAATGCCGCAATCCGCCGACGATAACGGCGGCGAGCCATCAAGGGGAACCGAGGGCTACAAGCGCCAGGCGATAGAGCGCGCGATACGCTGGCTGCTTGGAATGCAGAGCGCCAACGGCGGTTGGGCATCGTTTGACAAAGACAATTCGCTGAGAATCATCGCCAAGATCCCCTTTGCGGACTTCGGGGAAACTATCGATCCGCCCAGCGTAGATGTAACCGCGCATGTACTCGAAATGCTGGGGCAGTGCGGCTATTCGCTAGAGCATCCCTCGGTTCGGCAAGCGGTGGACTACATCCTTTCGGAGCAAGAAGAGGACGGCGCCTGGTTCGGCAGATGGGGCGTGAACTACATCTACGGCGTTGGCGCCGCCTTGCCCGCGCTGGAAGCCGTCGGCTTCGATATGAGCGCCGAATGCGTGCGCCGCGCGGTGCGCTGGCTCATCGATCGCCAAAACGCGGACGGCGGTTGGGGCGAAAGCTGCGCCTCATACGTCGACCCGGAGTTTCGCGGCAAGGGCGCAAGCACGGTTTCGCAGACGGCGTGGGCTATAATGGGACTGCTTGCGGCCGGCGAAGGCGCGCGCGAAGCCACCGAGCGCGGAATAGCCTACCTTATAGAGCGCCAAGAAGCCGACGGCTCCTGGGATGAGCCGTACTTCACTGGCACAGGGTTTCCCGGCTACCGCACCGGCGAGCGGCTCAACAGGTATCCCACGCCCGACGACCTGATATATCAAGGCAGGGAACTGCCCGCCGGCTTTATGATTAACTACCATATGTACAGGATATATTGGCCGCTCACCGCGCTTGGGCGGTATAGGCGCTTTGTGGAAGGGCGGCGCGGCGGCCGGTGAGCGTGGATTAGCCGATGGGATATGCC
The DNA here is from genome assembly GCA_965204605.1 of Dehalococcoidia bacterium. GTDB lineage: Bacteria > Chloroflexota > Dehalococcoidia > Lucifugimonadales > JADFKI01 > Bin90. The sequence continues at coordinate 915,885 of OZ241999.1, read as the reverse complement.
GAGTGTTGGGGGAACGCAGGACTTCGTGGCATTCCCAACCGTGCATTTATGTTGAACCAACCCAACCTCAGCCATACCAACGCAAGCAGACAACATCGGAATCCCATCCATCTTGCAGCATCCCTTCGTGGGGAAGTAAAGCGATGGATGCGCTCGCCGCGGCGGTATGTCTGCTTGCCTCGCGCGAGTACTTGCATTGGGCGGCTAATCCGGAGCCGCAGTGCGGGCATTGCGCATCGTCGCGATATACTCTTTGCATAGAGGGAGCCTTGCTATGAGCATGATTTAGGCGCTAATTTCAACTCAATTCCGGCGCGCCTGCGCCTGATAGGAATGCCCGCAACATTATTCCCTTTTGCGCCCCTGCGCCTTTGCGTTAAAATAATCTCTAGCTACACACACGCTTGAGAGAGGCGCGCACGCATATGATTGAGAGACCCGAAAGGGCAATGGTTATCATCCCGCATCCGGACGACGGCGAAGGCGGCGTAGGCGGGACTGCCGCAAAGTGGATCGGCGAAGGCACGGAGTTCGTGTTCGTGCTTTGCACTAATGGCGACAAAGGCACCGGCGATCCGGCTATGACGATGGAAAAGCTCGCCGCCATTCGCGAACAAGAACAAGATCAAGCCGCCGCCGCGCTGGGCGTCAAAGAGGTCATCTACCTGCGATACGGCGACGGCGAACTGGAAGACACGCGCAAGTTCAGGGGCGAACTCGTCAAGGCGATACGGACGCACAAGCCCGACGTGGTGTTCTGCACCGATCCGTTTCGCCAGACATTCTACCTGCACCGCGATCACCGCATATCGGGACAGGTTACGCTTGACGCAGTGTTTCCCTATGCGCGCGACTTTCTGCATTACAACGAACACATTCAAGCGGGCTTGGAGACGCACAAGGTTGGCGATGTGCTTATGTGGGGAACGGAAGTCCCCGATACTTTCATAGACATCACCGATACGATCGAGCAGAAAATAACGGCGCTCAAAAAGCACGCCAGCCAAGTGTCTGGGGGAGGCCGGAACGTCGACCATTTCGTCAAAGAGAACGCCCAGCGGCAGGGGCAGATGGCGAATATGGTTTATGCCGAAGGCTTTCGGCGCATCCAGTTCCGCCGCTAAGCGCGTCCCCGCCGATGTACTACGACCTGCATTCCCACATCCTGCCCGGCGTGGATGACGGCCCCGCCCATATCGCGGACGCCGTCGCCATAGCGCGCATCGCCGCCGCCAACGGCACGCGCATGATGCTTGCAACGCCCCACCGCAAGGACATCACAGAGAACTGGAGCGTGCCGCATATACGCAACCTTACAGTCGAGCTGCAGCGGCGCATCGACGCTGAGGGCATTCCCATTACCCTAGCGCTGGGTATGGAAAACCACATCGACGAAACGCTGCCGCGCGATGCCGCCAACGGGCGCGCGCTGACGATGAACGGATCGCGCTACATCCTAGTTGAGATGCCGTTCTTTGGGCAGCACGATTTCGTGGAAGGCGCGCTGACGGCGCTGCAGGCGCAGGGGTTGACGCCGGTGTTCGCGCATCCGGAGCGCATAGAGGCGTTTCAGCGCCGCCCCGCGCTGCTCAAGCGCTATCTCGCGATGGGAATGCTGAGCCAGATTACGCGCGGAAGTCTGCTGGGACACTGGGGCGAACCCATCCGCCAATTCACGCTGGATCTGCTGGAGCAAGGCTTGGCGCACATGCTATCGTCCGATACGCACGCCCCCAAGCCGCCGCGCACGCCCGAACTAGGGCGCGCTATCCGCATCGCGGCCGAGGTGGTGGGTGAAGATGCGGCGCTGCGTATGGTAACGGATATGCCGCGCGCTATCGTCCATGATCTGCCGATGCCGTCGGCAAGCCTGGGCGCAGTGCCGTTTGAGCGCCAAGCCGCCGCCGCTATTCTTCCAGCCAGCCGATTATCTTAGTGGGCGTGATGGTGATGAGGCAGAAGGTTATTTCGGCGAGCGCCTGCCGAATGTAGGCTTCGCCTTCCGCAGCGCCCTTGTAGTGGATCGCCATAGCGCGCACTTCGTCGGGGATGCCGTCGTCCGAAATCGCCGCCGCGCCGTTCACGATGACATAGCCGTAGGGCGCTTCCTGCGCCGCCACCGATAGCGCAACGCGCGGATCCCGCCGTATGTTGCGCACCTTCACCGACGTGGTCTGCGTGAATACCTTGACCACATCCCCGTCATAGCGATACCAGACCGGCGCTATATGCGGCGATCCGTCGGCGTTCAGCGTGGCTAGGTCCGCAATGCGCGGCTCTCCTAGGTAAGCGTCAATCTGTTCAGGCGTCATCGGTTTTACCTCTATCAGTTTGCATTAGTTCGCTTGGCTTGATTTGTTAGCGGCTTAATCGGCGTGCTTGGCTTGCGCCGCTACTTGGGGGAAACGGGCGCATACCGCATCCCAAATCAGCGCGCTCAAGCGTTCACGCGGCAGCGCGGCGTCCAGGATGCGCCACCTATGCGGCTCCGCGGCCGCCAGCGCTAGGTAGCAGTCCCGCACGCGCTTGTGAAACCCCATCGGTTCGTCTTCGAAGCGGCCGCCTTCCATATGGCGCTCTGATTTGGCTCCGGCGCCGTTGGGGGCGTCCGCCAGGGGCAAGCCGTACTGGAGCGATCCCATCCTATCCAAGCCTGCGCGCGGGTCTATGTCCAGCAGGAATGTCAGGTTGGGCATAACGCCCTGGGTGGCAAGCGCGTTCACCACTTCGATATGTTCGCGCGCTATGCCGCGTCCGCCGCCTTGGTAAGCCGTTGTGGAGTCGACATAGCGGTCTGCCACCGCCACGCCGTTGTGCAGCGCAAGATGGGGCTTCAGCGTCTTGCATACGAGTTCGGCGCGCGCCGCCGAGAACAGCAGCAGTTCGGCGTTATCGGATACGGCATCGCCGCCGGGTAAGCCGCGTTTCAGCCATTCGCGCACATAGCCGCCCAGTTCGGTGCTGCCGGGTTCGTGAACGAAACACACATCAAACCCGACGCGTGTCAGCCGCTCGGCAAGCGTCTTTGCCTGAGTGGATTTGCCGCTGCCTTCGCCGCCCTCAAACGAAATGAACAGCGCCATATCGCTCACCGCCTATACATGACCACATGGCGGTTGGGCTCGCGCCCTTCGCTGCTTGACGATACGCCGTAACGGTTGGCTACCTTGTGCTGCAAGTGGCGAATGTACGCCGCCTGCGGGTTCAGGTTGACCTGGACTTCGCCGCCTTCGCCCAAGCGCGTGGCCGCCTCTTCGGCTTCCTGCACGGCGTCGGAGTGTTCGTCTTCCATGCGCGCGTCCTGGGACTGCTTGCGCATAAGCGCTTGAACGAACTGCTGCATCTGCGCCAGCGTGTTTTTGCGCAGCACATAGACGGGCTTGCCGCGCCGTTCCGCCATCTTCAGCGCCTGCGTGCTGCGCCGATAGTAGTTCTTTGTGGTCAGCAGCATATCGGCGCGGTTGAGGTCGCCCACCACATCTATGGCGGCGTTGACGCCGCGCACGGCTTGCAGCAGTTTGCCCTTGTTCACGCCGTAGGGCAGGATGCTGACCGTCTTGTGCGGCGCATCGTAGGCGGGATCTTCGGGAACGGGGGTTGGCATTGAGCGCAGCGGCGTTTCGCGGCTGCTGAACACCGCCGGTATCTTGGCTTCGGCGCGGCCGCGCTGCAACCGTCCCATATCGTCCATCGCGCGAAGCTGCGGCGATATGGGATTGCCGCGCAACATCCTATCCACCACATCGGACACATCTTCGTGAACGATGACTTCGTTCCAACCCTGTATCTCGACCAGAATGTCGAATGTGGGCGGAGCGCGCCGCTCGCGCACCGTCTTTTGGGTGCCGCGCCGCCGCGCTTCGATGTCCCCAAGCGTAACCGCCTCTACGCCGCCCACAAGGTCGGACAGCGTGGGGTTCATAATCAGGTTGTCGAGGGTGTTGCCGTGCGCCGTCGCCACAAGCTGAACGCCGCGCTCTGCGATTGTGCGCGCTGCGTCGGCGTCCGCTTCGGTGCCGATTTCGTCGATGACGATGACTTCGGGCATATGATTTTCCACAGCCTCGATCATAACGGCGTGCTGCAGCGCGGGGGAGCGCACTTGCATTCGGCGGGCTCTGCCGATGCCCGGATGCGGTATATCGCCGTCGCCCGCAATTTCGTTGGATGTGTCAACGATGATGACACGCTTGAGAGCGTCGTCCGCCAGCACGCGCGCGATTTCGCGCAGCATAGTGGTTTTGCCCACGCCCGGCTTGCCCAGCAGCAGCACGCTTTTGCCGCTGAGAACAAGGTCTTCGATGATGCGTATGGTGCCGTACACCGCCCTGCCGACCCGCAGGGTGAGCCCGATTATCTTGCCGGCGCGGTTTCGCAGCGCCGATATGCGATGCAGCGTGCGTTCAATGCCGGCGCGGTTGTCCTCGCCGAATGCGCTTACGCTCTGAATCACATGCCCGATGTGCGCTTCGGTTATCTCTTCATCGTCAATCACGACGCTTTCGCTCACAAAGCGCGCTTCAGGCTGCCGCCCCAAATCCAGCACCACCTCTAGGAGCTCGAGTATGTCGTCGCGCTCAAGCAGCGGTTCGCGGATGTGATTCGGAAGCGTGTCAATCAGGGATTGAAGATCGGTGTCCAATGGTGTTGCTGTCAACAATGAGCTCAATCCACCTCCTTGCATCAAGCCGTTGCCTGCCACTTTACCACAGCGCCGCAGATTTCTGCCCCAGCAACGCAGGCGTTGATACGCCGATTATACACTATGCGCGCCAACCCTCACCCGCACGCCATCCCTTACGCTTAGCGGCATAACCTTGATTACCGATATGAACTCGCCGCGATTAGCGAAGCCCCGCTCGATTAGCGCGCTCGCAAGCGCCTCTTGATGCGCCGCCGCCAAGCATATCACGGGCGCATTCGTACTGACCTGCGCCAAGCCGAAGTCCAGCAGCGCTGCCGCAATCCCCGCGTAATCGGGATGCGCCTCGACCTCAAGCGCCCAGACGCCGCCTATGCGAAATAGGCGCACGCTGCCGATAGCGCCGCCGTCGCGCTCGCGCACGAACTCGGCACAAGATCGCCCCGCGCGCTCACGCCACGCAAGCCATTGGTCTATACTCATCCCGATGTGCGTGCGTATATGCAGCGGCGTTGCGGCGTTGTACAAGCGGAACAGCGCGTAGTCGTCGGAGCGCGCGCGCTTTCGCATCGATGCGCCGGCGGCGATATATGGCGGCGGCTTGCGTTCTAGCGCGCTTTCACGCCGAAACAAGGTCTGCGATATGCGCGGGAAGTAGCCGCCGCGCCGCGCGACGTCCACCAGCGGATCATCGTAGCGCAGCCGCAGTACGATGCGCTCACAGCCGCGCTTGGCGGCGAAAGCCGATGCGCCCTCAAGCAGATCGGGCAGCAGCGCATCCACGCCGTCGCGCGCGAACAGGCGGGTTATCTCCCAGCACTTGGCGGCAGAGCGCCGTCTTGCGGATGCGATTGCGAGCGTACTGCCCTCCCCCACAAGCGTTAGCGCCACGTCGTCCAACGCCGCGCTTAGCATCGTCAAGCCGAATGGCTTTTCGGACGCCAGCGCTGTCAGCGCGCATGCGCGGTTTGCGGCGCGCGGCTGTCCGGTGGCGGCGCAGCGCAGTCCGTCCAACAGCGATAGGCGGCGCACCGATGCGCGCCCGCCGTTTCCAAAAGAGGACCCTGCATTGCTCATAGCAGCCCTCCCGCGATTAGCCGATCGACGTCCGGTCAGTTCTCTGTCGACGCCTGCGACGCCATTCGCGCGAAGAGTTCGTGGATGCGCGAATCGCCGGTGAGTTCGGGGTGAAACGCCGTCGCCAAAAGCCTGCCTTGCCGCACCGCGACCGGCCGCCCGTCGTCCAGCGCCGCAAGCGTCCGCACAGACGCCCCCACGCGGTTGACCACCGGCGCGCGTATGAAGACGCAGTGGAACGGCGCGCCTTCGATGTCTTGGAACTCTATGTCCGCCTCGAAGCTGTCGACTTGCCGCCCAAAGGCGTTGCGGCTGACTTCGATGTCCATAAGGCGCAGCGGTTCGGGGCGGGCGTCGGTAAGCCTATCGGCTATCACAATCATTCCGGCGCAAGTCCCCCAGACCGCCATTCCCTGCCGCGCCCGATCGCGCAGTGGTTCGCGAAAGCCGTAGATGTCGATGAGTTGGGCTATGGTTGTGCTTTCGCCGCCGGGGATAATCAGTCCGTCGATATCCTCAAGCTGATGCGGCAGGCGTATTTCGGGCGCTTCTACGCCGAGCCGCGCGAGCGCCTGCCGATGCTCTAGGAAATCGCCCTGTATCGCAAGCACGCCTATCGTTGGCAACCTACCAGCCTCTCACCGCAAGCTGCTCTTCCTCCGGCATCGTCCGCACATCGAGGCCGGGCATCGCATCGCCCAAGCCTTTGGATATGTCCGCCAAAATCTTGGCATCGTTGTAGTGCGTGGTAGCCTTGACGATGGCTTCCGCCATAATTTGCGGGCGCTCGGACTTGAATATGCCGGAGCCCACGAATACGCCGTCAACGCCGAGTTGCATCATCAGCGCGGCGTCGGCGGGGGACGCTATGCCGCCCGCCGCAAAGTTGACTACGGGGAGTTTGCCCGTATCGTGGATTTCGCGCACGAGCTCATACGGAGCGCGCAGATCCCGCGCCGTCGACATAAGCTCATCGTCGGTCATATTTTGGATGCGGCGCATTTCGCCAAGCACTTTGCGGGCGTGCCGAACCGCCTCTACGATGTTGCCGGTGCCGGCCTCGCCCTTGGTGCGTATCATAGCGGCGCCTTCGCCGATGCGGCGCAGCGCTTCGCCCAGGTCGCGGCAGCCGCACACAAACGGGACTTTGAAATCGTGCTTGTTGATGTGATTGTTCTCGTCGGCGGGCGTCAGCACTTCGGACTCGTCGATGTAGTCAACGCCCAGCGCTTCCAAAATCTGCGCCTCGACGAAATGCCCAATGCGCGCCTTCGCCATTACCGGAATGGTAACGCTGTCTATGATGTCCTCGATCATAGACGGATCGGACATGCGCGCCACGCCGCCCGCCTTGCGAATATCGGACGGCACGCGCTCAAGCGCCATCACCGCCACGGCGCCGGCGTCTTCTGCGATTTTGGCGTGTTCGGCGGTAACCACATCCATTATCACGCCGCCCTTGAGCATCTGCGCCAACCCGCTCTTCACCAGAAAAGTGCCCGTTTCCGCAACCATCTCGATAGTCATATTTCCCCCTTAATTCGTTCATCATTCGCTATCCGAACCGCATTCGGACGTTGCATTGCGCAACAATCGCATTGTAGTTCGCTGTTGCCGATTTATCAATGAAAAAGTTCTGCTTGCCCCCAAGCGGCGATGCTATGCTAAAATCTCTTTGCGCCTCTGCGTTAAAACCCCCAAGCGCTTTGCGCCATACTATTGACCGCCGCCCTAACGCTCAATAATAATAGATGTATCAGCGGTGCCGAAGTGGCGGAATGGAAGACGCGACGGTCTCAAAAACCGTTGGGAGCGATCCCGTGTCGGTTCGAATCCGACCTTCGGCACCACGCCCCCGCCCCGCATCCCTATCGCGCGCCCACGCCCGCTTGCGCCGCAAACCCAACGGCGTAGGCGCAGCCGGGTGGCGTGAGCATAGCGCGCGCATCCCGCCCATATAGCCGCTTACGCACGGCCGCCGCGCAATAGTGATATACTTTGCCGTGTGTTCCCGCCTAGGGCATTCGCGCTGACGCTGGCAACCTAATGCCCAAATGACTTGGGATTGCCCGCCCGCCTGGAACATCCGCCAAACGGCTTATATCACGGAGACCCGCCGCCATATGCGCCATATGAAGCTCGCCGCTATCGCCGCCACCCGTCGTTGCGGCGCGCTGTCCGCCGTGGGTCAGCGCGCCGCATGAACCGCTCCGAACCGATAGCGGGGCAATCCTCGGCCGCGCGAAGCTTCCGCATACCGCGCCTGCAGACATTCGATTCGCTGCGCGCCTATCCCGATTTTCGGCTGCTGTGGGTGGGCAACTTCTGCTCCAACAACGCGCTGTGGCTGCAGATGCTCACCGCCGGCTGGCTTATGCGAAGCCTGACCGAAAACTCGCCCTACTCCACCTTCTTCGTGGTAACCGTGGGCGGTATGGCGATGCTGCCGGGGCTTGCTATGGCGCCCATAGCGGGGACGCTGGGCGATAGGGTGGATAGGCGCAAACTGGTCATCGGCATACAGAGCTTTATGGCGGTGTTCGCCTTCCTGTTCGCGGTGATGGTGGGAATGCGGATGGCGTCGTTTGTCCATGTCTATGCCTATGTGTTCATAAGCGGCATCTGCTTGGCGATTACGCAGACCAACCGAATGGCGCTGATAGCCAACACGGTGCCGCGCGAGGCTATGAGCAACGCCTTCGCCACGAATGTGCTGACCATTCCCGGCACGCGGATGATAGGCCCGTTCGTGGGCGGCATTCTGATAACCACGCTGGGCTTCTTTTGGAACTTCACGCTTGAGGCGCTGCTGTATCTGGGCACCGTGCTGGCGTATCTGCCGATGAACACGCCCTACACGCAGCGGCGCACGGCGGCGGCAAACGAATCGTTCCTGTCCGATTTGGTGGCGGGCTTTACCTATGTATGGCGGGACAAGCGCGTGCTGCTCTACATAACGCTGCTGGGGTTTATTCCCAACACGATATTGGAGCCGGCGATGTTTCTGCTGCCGGTGTTCACCGACGAGGTGCTGAATCAGGGCGCCGATGTGGGCGGCTACCTGGTTGCCATAAACGGCTTCGGCGGGCTTATGATGGCGCTGTTCATCGCGTCTTTCGGCTTCATATTCCGAAAGGGAATGATAGTGCTGGTGTGCGCCATAGTCAGCTCAGTGGTGATACTGCTGTTCTCGCAGGCGTTCATTCTGCCGCTGGCGTTTGTGCTGATAATGGTGTTCGCGCCAAGCCAAACGGCGTTCAGAACCGCCACGGTAACGCTTATGACGCTGATAGCGCCGGATGAGATGCGCGGGCGCGTGATGAGCATGCAGCGCTACAGCATGGGCGGCGTGGTGCTGTTCACGCTTGTGGTGGGCTGGTTCGCGGGCTTCACGTCGGTGTCCATAGCGCTTGCGGCTATCGGCGTGATAGGCGCGGCGCTGGGCGTAGCCTTCTACATATTCGGGCGGCAGATACGCGAGCTGGACGCATAAGAATGGAGAGATCGGACGCCGCAAAGGGGCGCTCAAGCAGACCGCGCGCAACCCCCCGTCGGGCGTCGGGCGGCAGGATGCGGCTGCCGCGCCTGCGTACATTCGACTCATTCGCATATCCCGATTATCGGCTGCTGTGGATGGGCAACTTCTTTTCCAACAGCGCGCAGTGGCTGCAGCTGCTGACGGTGGGCTGGCTGATGCGCGGGCTAACGGCGGGCTCTTCCTCATCCACGCTGTTCGTGATAACCGTGGGTGGGATGAGCCTGCTGCCGGGGCTGCTAATGGCGCCAATCGCCGGCACGCTGGGCGATAGGCTTGATAGGCGCAAACTGGTAATCGGCATACAAGCGTTTATGGCGGCGTTTTCGTTTCTGTTCGCGGTGATGGTGGGGCAGCAGCTGGTTACCACTTGGCACGCCTACATCTATGTGTTCGTGAGCGGCGTGTGCGTGTCCATCAGTCAGAACAGCCGCATGGCGCTGGTGGCGAACACGGTGCCGCGGGAAGCGCTGGCGCACGCCTTCGCCACGAATGTGCTGACCATCCCCGGCACGCGGATGATAGGCCCGTTCATAGGCGGCATACTGATAACCACGCTGGGCTTCTTTTGGAACTTCACGCTTGAGGCGCTGCTGTATCTGGGGACTATCCTGACCTTTCTGCCGATGAAGACGCCCTATCAGCAGCGTCGGCGGGCGGCGGCAAACGAATCGTTTATGAGCGATCTGCTGGCGGGCTTCACCTATATTTGGCGGGACAAGCGGGTTCTGCTCTACCTGACGCTGCTGGGTTTCATCCCGAACACGATACTGCAACCGGTGATGTTTCTGCTGCCGGTGTTCACGGATGAGATACTGCGGCGCGGCGCTGATGTGGGCGGGTATTTTCTGGCGATAAACGGCTTGGGCGGGCTGCTGATGGCGCTGTTCATAGCGTCTTTCGGGTTCGTGTTCCGCAAGGGGATGATTGTGCTGGTAACCGCGATTGCGAGCTCGGTGATAATCTTGCTGTTTTCGCATGCGTTCATACTGCCGCTGGCGTTTGCGCTGATAATGCTGTTCGCGTCCAGCCAATCGGCGTTCAGAACTACCAACGGCACGCTGATGCAGCTGCTGGTTTCGGACGATATGCGGAGTCGGGTTACAAGCCTGCAGCGTTACAGCATGGGCGGCGTTATCGTGTCCAGCTTCGTTATCGGATGGTTCGCGCAGCTAACGTCGGTGTCCATAGCGCTGGCGGCGATGGGCGTTTTGGGCGCGGCGCTTGGGCTTGCGTTCTGGTTTATGGCGCGGCAGCTGCATGAGTTGGACGCATAGCGGCGGCGCAGGATTGGGCATAGGCCTGCGCTAGGCGTACTCTTATGCGTACTCGACGATGTGTCCGAATAGGCGCTTGAGGCGGGCGGCGTGGGCGGCAGGCAGACGCGGGTTCCGCAGCGCGGCGATATTGGCTTCCAGATGGGCGGCGCTTGATGTGCCGGTGATTACGCTTGCCACGGCGGGATGGTCGGCGGCGAACTTGTAGGCGGCGCTTATCACGGAGTCCACGTCGTCGCGAACAAGCCAACCCAGCGGATCGCGCGGCGGCAGGCTGTCGGCGCTGATGTAGCCTTTGCGCTTCCAGTCGGCTATGAGCTCTTCCAGCAGCGTGGGGTTGGGAAGCTTGACGCGCACGGACGCCATATTGAGAACGCCGATATGATGGCGCAGCGCGAGGGGCAGCGCCTCTTTGGCGGCATGCTGATTGAGGATGCCGTATTTGAGCATCACAACATCCCATAGTTCGGGATGAGCGCGCAATGCGAGGGGCAGGATTTCTTGGGCGGGGTCGGCAATGTAGCGCGTGCTGAAGCCTTTGAAACGGATCTTGCCTTGTTGCTGCAGGCGCTCCATAGCGGGGATGAAGCGCTCGACGACGGCGTGGTAGTCGGGGGCTAGGATGCCGTGGATCATCATTATGTCGATATGGTCGGTTCGCAGTCTTGCTAGGCTGCGCTCCACGGACGCTTGGAGGGCGGCGGCGTCCGGGATTGCGCCGTCTGCGCCGCCGCGGTGGTATGCCCATTTGGTTACAAGATGGTAGGCGTCTCTGGGGATACCGCTCAGGGCGCTGCCAAGGATGCGCTCACTGTCGCCGTAGGCTTCGTGGGTGTCGAACAGGTTGACGCCGAGTTCAAGGCAGCGGCGCACAAGGGCGGTCTGCTCGCGCTGGGGCAAGCCTTTATGCTGGCCGAATTGGCTGGGGCCGCCGGTGCCGAATGCGGCTAGGGATACTTTTAGGCCGGTTTTGCCTAGCGTGCGGTATTGCATATGCGTGGGCTTTCTGTTGGCGCTGGGCGGGCGTGGCGCTAGAGCATAACTACTGAGCGCAGCACTTCGCCGCGTTCCATTTTGTGGAAGGCTTCCTCTACTTCGTCGAGCGCGATGGTTTCGGATACGAAGCGGTCGAGGTCGAGGCGGCCTTGCATGTATAGGTCGATGAACATCGGGAAGTCGCGGGTGGGTAGGCAGTCGCCGTACCACGATGATTTGAGCGCGCCGCCTCTGCCGAAGATTTCGATTAGGGGCAGCTCGATTTTCATTCGCGGGTCGGGGACGCCGACTAGCACCACGGTGCCGGCTAGGTCGCGGGCGTAGAATGCCTGCTCGTAGGTGATGGGGTTGCCGACGGCTTCGATGGCGACGTCCACGCCGTTGCCGTCGGTGAGTTCGCGTATCCGCTCTACGGGGTCGGTTTGGGCGGCGTCGATGGTGTGGGTAGCGCCGAACTCGGTTGCCCATTCGAGCTTGCGGGCGTCGATGTCGACGGCGATGATGGTGTGAGCGCCTGCGAGGCTTGCGCCTGCGATGGCGGCATCGCCTACGCCGCCGCAGCCGAACACCGCAACGGAGTCGCCGCGGGATACGCCGCCGGTGTTGACGGCAGCGCCCAGCCCCGCCATTACGCCGCATCCGACGAGTCCGGCGGCGGCGGGCGAAGCGTTGGGGTCGATTTTGACTGCTTGGCCGGCGTCCACTAGGGTGAGTTCGGCGAAAGCGCCGATGCCCAGCGCGGGTGAGAGCGGGCTGCCGTCGGCGCGGGTCATGGGTTGGGCGGCGTTGCGGCTGTCGAAGCAGTACCAGGGGCGGCCGCGCAGGCAGGAGCGGCAGTTACTGCAGGGGGCGCGCCATGCGATTATGACGAAGTCGCCGGGGGCTATGGCGGTTACGCCGTCGCCGACGGCTTCAACTGTGCCGGACGCTTCGTGTCCGAGCAGGAAGGGGAAGTCGTCGTTGATAGCGCCTTCGCGGTAGTGGAGGTCGGTGTGGCAGACGCCGCACGCCTGCACGCGGATGAGCGCTTCGCCGGGGCCGGGATCGGGGACGATGACGGTTTCGACAGAGACGGGTTCGCCTTTGCCCGCCGAGATAACGCCTTTGACCTGATTAACCATAATCTTGCCTCCTGCGTTTTGAGTAGTGTGGAAGGCAAGTGTATCAGATTGCGGCGGGGCGTGTTTGAGCCGGGATTTTGGGCGCAAAGGGGCCGGTCTGCGTAGGGTTTTAACGCAGAGGCGCAAAGTAAGAGTTCCCTCAAAGCGCGCGCTACACCCCGTCCACTATGATGACGCTGCTGTTCGTGGACTTGATCCGCATCTGCTTGGGCGCGGCGTACTCCGGCGAATCGTACCACTCGCGGGCGCGCTCTACGCTGTCGAACTGCAGCACCACCGTTCGGGTGGGCGTCCATTCGCCCTCGCGCACCTCCCATTCGCCGCCGCGCACCAAATACTTGCCGCCGTATGCTGCCACCGTGCCCGGCACAAGCTTGCGGTACTCGTCAAACAGCGCCTCGTCCGTTACCTCCACATCCGCTATCACATATCCTGCCATACTTCACCTCTCTTATGATATTCGCGCGGCGTGTGATATGATTTTCACCCTAACGCAATCATCACCGCTTGCGGGTTGTTCTGTCAACATATCGGCAACCTCGACCTACGCTAGGCAGAACGCCCCGCGCTATCGGCTAACGCAAGAACGCAAGATATATCGCATATCGAAGGAAGGATTGGATGCTTGACTATTTTCAAATGATGGATGCGCTGTCGACGGAAGAGCGGCAGACGCAGGCGGCGGCGCGCGACTTTATGGACGCAGAGGCGATGCCCGGCGTACTCGACTGGTGGGAGAGCGGCGAATTTCCCAAACATCTCATACCCAAGTTCGGGGAGATGGGCTTTCTGGGCGCCAACCTGCCCGCCGAATACGGCGCAAGCGGCGTCAACAACATCGCCTACGGACTGATTATGTATGAGCTGGAGCGCGCCGACTCCGGCTTTCGCAGCTTCGCAAGCGTGCAGGGGGCGCTTGTGATGTATCCCATATACCGCTACGGCTCCGAAGAGCAGCGCCGCGCCTATCTGCCTAAACTTGCGGCGGGCGATATGGTGGGCTGCTTCGGACTGACCGAACACGACGGCGGCTCCGACCCCGGCGCAATGAGGACGCGCGCCCGCAAAGACGGCGAATCGTATCTGCTTTCGGGCGTCAAGATGTGGATAACCAACGGCGACATCGCCGACGTCGCTATCGTTTGGGCGAAAGACGACGATGGCGTTGTGCGCGGCTTCATCGTTCCCACGGATGCGCCGGGCTTTCAAGCAAACGCCATAAAGCATAAGATGAGCATGCGCGCGTCCGTAACAAGCGAGCTTGTGATGGACGAAGTTCGCATTTCAGCGTCCCAAATGCTGCCCGACGCGCGCGGCTTGTCTGCGCCGCTGTCTTGCCTGACGCAGGCGCGCTACGGCATCGCTTGGGGCGCGCTGGGCGCATTGGAAGCGGTGTATGAAGACGCGCTGGCGTTTTCGCAGTCCCGCAGCACATTCGCCAAGCCCATAGCGGCCCGTCAGCTTGTGCAGACTAAGCTTGTGGATATGGTAACCGACCACACCAACGGCTTGCTGCTGGCGTGGCGGCTTGGCGCGCTCAAAGACGCCGGCGCGCTGAACCATACGCATGTGTCTATGGCGAAGCGCCAAAATGTGCGGGCGGCGCTAACCGCGGCCCGCAGCGCGCGCGAAATACTCGGCGGCAGCGGCATCACCCTAGAGCATCCCACCATACGCCATATGCTCAACCTGGAAACCGTGGACACCTACGAAGGCACATACGACATCCACACGCTTATCCTGGGCCGGGACATCACCGGACACAACGCCCTGGTGTAGCCTACCCTGGTATAGCGCATATCAAGCGCATTCCGTCGACAAGCGCGCGGCCTGCGGCTTAGTGGATGTAGCGCTGCACCGAAGACGCCACCATAATCTCGATGTCGGTGATTGCCTTGGACATCGCCTGCCCGATGAGATCCAGGCGGCGCACAACCTCGATTCGGTCGGACGCCTGGGTCAGCTCGCGCGCGGTCAGGATCTGGCGGAATATGTCGCAGGCGTCGGCGAGGCATATGAGCATAATATCGCGCGGATAGGGTATCTCTTCGCTGAACAGCACGCCCATAATCCGAAGCTTGACCTCGCGCTCCGCCTTGCCGTCGATCACCGGATAGCGCCGCGATCGGAACACCCATAGGAAATGGTCGTCTTCCCGCTCCAGTATCCCGATGTCCACCAGCCGCGTGATGGCGTTTTCGCGAATGACCGCCGCCTGCTCCGCGGTATGCTCCACCCAGTAGCGCGTATCCCGCTGCTCGCCCTCCGCTATCTCCGCCAGCGTGGGATCCAGCAGGTCGTCGCCAAGCGGCGTGGAATCCAGCAGAATCAGGTTGTCCAGATCCGTGTCTATGCGGTTCTCCATCGCCAAATCCATCAGCACGGCGCCCGCCACCGCATAGTCCATAGACCAGTTGGGCGTGCGCACGAACCTTCCGTCATCGCGCAGCAGCAGCAGTATAATTTCCTCTACCAGTCTCAGCATAACACCCGCCTTTTTGCGTTTTGTGCCATATCAGCGCCCGCAGTATCGGAACGCATCGCTCCCCGCGCCTCATATCATAACAGAATTGCGCCGATGTGAGAAACCCGCGCGCTTGGGCGGCGAATTTTAGCGCAAAGCGCGCCTTAATGCGCTTTCAACGCAAAGGAGCAGGGGCATACATAAAGGGGGTTAGATTTAGATTAGAATGGACGCAAAGACAGAGCGCCAGCCCCATCGGCGCAAGTTCGCTTTCTGTTGTGCGCCATAGGGCGGCGGGCGTACAATGATTGGCGAGCCTCTTATGTCTTTTCTTCGACCGAACATATCCCAAAGCCCTCGATACAAGTGGTGGGTATTCCTCGCGCTCGCCATCGGCACATTCACATCGGTAGCCGATTTCGGCAGCCTGAATGTTACGCTGCCCACCATCGCCGAACATTTCGGCACGGATCTGCCCACTACGCAATGGGTGCTTATCGGCTATGCGCTCGCCATAAGCGCGCTGCTGCTGCCGATGGGCAGGTTGTCCGACATCATCGGGCGCAAGCGCGTCTATCTCGCGGGCTTCGCCATATTCGCCGTGGGCGGCTTGCTGGCGGCCGTATCGGACACCATCCTGACGCTCATCCTGTTCAAAGTCTTGCAGGGCATCGGCGCAAGCATGACGCAGGGGACGGGCATGGCGATGGTGCTGTCCGCCTTCCCCGACGAAGAGCGCGGCAAGGCGCTGGGTTCGTTCATAACCGTCGTGGGATCCGGCAACATCGCCGGCCCCGCGCTCGGCGGCTTCGTAGTGGGGACTTTCGGCTGGCAGTGGGTATTCTACCTAGGCGTGGCGCTTTCGCTGCTGGCGATAGTCAGCGTGGCGATTGCGCTGGACGGCAAACGCTTTTCGCGGCGCGGCGACGGCGGCGCATCCTTCGACTGGCTTGGCGCGGCGCTTTCTACTGCCGCCCTGGTTACCTTCCTGATGGTAATGACCACCGCCCCGCGCTTGGGTTGGCTCTACGCCCCCGTTCTTGTAGGCATTGCGGCGCTTGCGGCGTTTGTGGCGTGCTTTATCTGGTGGGAACTGCGCGCAAGCGTCCCGATGATGGATTTGCGCCTATTCAAGATGCGCATCGTATCGCTGGGGGTGGCGGCGCAGTTCATATCGTTCATCGGCAACTCCTCAATGCGCTTTCTGCTGCCCTTCTACCTGCAGGCGGTGCTGAGCTACTCGCCGCAGCAGATTGGGCTCATATTCGTGCCAAGCTCCATAGCGATGATACTCACCGGCCCGCTCAGCGGCCGGCTATCCGACCGCTTCGGATGGCGGCCGTTCACCGTGGGCGGACTGCTGCTTTCGGTATGCGGCTTGCTGCTGCTGTCCACGCTGACCACCGAATCATCCGTATGGATAGTCGTCGCCGGAATGGTGCTGCAGACGGGCGGCACCGGCACATTCTATCCGCCCAACAACGCCTCCATAATGAAGCAGGTTGAAGAGAGCAAATACGGCGTGATGTCCGGCTTCATCAACCTTGTGCGAAACTCGTCCAACATCACCGGCACCGCAATCGCCACCGCAATCGTATCGGCGGTTATGGTGTCGATGGGCTTTCTGCCCAACCTAGCGGCGGTCGGCGAATCCGGCGGCGATGGACTGCTGGACGCCTTCGTGTCCGGCCTGCGCCTCGCCTATCTGATAGTGGCGGCGCTGGTGTGCGTGGGCGCGGCGTTTTCGTTCATACGCGGCGCATCCGCCCCGGAGCGCGGCGTATCGGCGGCGGTGGACAAGGCGGCCGCCCCCGTCAAGAGCGCTGACTGACGCCGGCGTTTAACGCAAAGACGCAGCCGCGCAAATATGGGTAAGTAGCATTGCCCCTAACCTAGCCTTTCATCTTCATCTCTTCATCCAAAGACAAAAAGACAATGCGCCCCCTTTGGGATTGTGCATTGTGCGATAGGCGTTCATAATAGCGCCATTGTGCATATGCCCAGACGCCCCCGCATCACGCCCAACTCCGCCGCCATCGTGCGCAACACGCTGCGCGCGCCCGCGCTGCGCTACCGCGACTTTCGGCTGCTTGTAGCCGCGTCGTTCTTCGACTCCATCGGCTTTATGGGCGAGCAGGTCATCGTAGGTTGGCTTGTGCTTGAGATAACCGACGACCCGTTCATGGTGGGCGTGGCGCTTGGGCTGCGGTTTGCGCCGTTCTTCTTTCTGGGACTGGTAGCCGGCACAATCGCCGATATGGTCGACCGCCGCAGCCTCATACGCGTTCTGAACCTCGCTATGACCGCGGTGATGTGCTGCGTAGGCGCGCTCATCTACTACGATACGCTGGAAGTGTGGCACATATTCGCCTTCGCCGTGCTGGGCGGCTGCATATCCGCGCTGCATCAGACATCCCGCCAAAGCTTCGCCTTCGACGTGGTGGGCAGACAGAACCTAGTCAGCGGCTTGGCGTACGTCAGCCTTGGGATGCGCTTGGGCGGCCTGGTGGGCTCGCTTGCGGCGGGCTACCTCATCGCGGGCTACGGCGCTAACTTAGTGCAATCGCTGATAGACGCGCTGCCGAGTTGGATGAGTTGGGCGTGGTTGAATTCGGTTTTGGAATGGCTTGCGTCCGCATTGTCCCAAGGGGCGGCGTCGGCGTACTTTCTGCTTGCGGCGGGCTACCTTGTATCGGTGGCGATGCTGAGTTTCATACGCTCGCGCGGACAGGCGGCGCCTACGCAGCGCCGTTCCGCATTGCAAAACCTGCGCGAGTTCGCCGGCGAACTGCGCCTCAACAACGCGCTGCTTATGCTGATGGTCATAGTAGCCGCGACCGAAGTGCTGGGCTTTTCAAGCGCAACCGCCTTCCCAAGCCTGGCGCGCGATGTGCTGAATGTGGGCGCGGACGGCTTGGGCGAAATGAACGCCTTTCGCTCCGTGGGCGCAGTGCTGAGCATATTGCTGCTGTCCGTGTGCGGCGAGGTTGGGCGCAAGGGCGCGCTGCTGCTGGCGACGATAGTGGCATTCGGGGCGGCGCTGGTACTGCTGGGGCAGTCCGGCATGTACGCCGTCGCGCTTGTTGCGATAATGGTCATAGGCGGCGCAATGGCGCTATCGGATGTGTTCTCGCAAAGCCTAATGCAAAACATCGTGCCAAACGAACAGCGCGGGCGGGCTATGGGCGCCTGGGTAGTGGGCATAGGCACAGCGCCGCTCGGCAGCGTTCAGGTGGGCGCTGCGGTAGCCGCCTTTGGCGTGGGCATAGCGCTGACCGCCAACGGCATAGCGCTAGTCGCCATAGCCGCCGCCATAGCGCTGCTGTACACGCGGATGCGGCGGCTGTGATGCGCGCGCGGGATTAGCGCAAGGGCGTGTTTGGCAAGCGGTTTTAACGCAGAGGCGCAAGGGCGCAAAGGGTTGGCGCTTGGCTAGACCCATATTCGGCGTGTTGGTTAGACCCAGATCATTAACGCGGGGGTGGTGTCGGGGGCGGCGTTTTTGAATGCCGGCGTGGCGGCGAAGGTCATTGCCAAAGCGTCGGCTTCGTCGGGGGAGTTGCGCAGGTTGCGTTTGCGCTGGAGTTGGATGCGGCCGTTGCTGTTGATGGTGTATTTGCGGCCGGCCACTTGCCCGATTAGCGCTTCGCTGGCGGGGGCGCTGATGCTGCCGTCCATGTAGCGCCCGCGCATCGCCCACCACACTTCGGCGCCGCGGTTGTAGAAGTGTTCGGCATCGTTGGGGCGGGCGCCGCCGTTGAACGGGATTAGGCGCCCGACGGGGGGAACGCCTTGTTCGCGCAGGCGGTCGACTACGCCTGCGCCTATGCCTACATCATCTACAATCAGCGTGTCGACGTGGTTTTCTTCGCAGTAGCGCTTGAGAACGCCGGTTACTTCCATCAAGTCGTTGCCGCGCTGCGAGTGAACGATTTCGGCATTGCCGCCCTGCCGTCTCACTACCACCGTCTTGTCGTTGCCGCCGCGCGCCACATCGCACGCTACGATTACTTCGCCTTCGGGCTCGATATGCCGCTCGGCGGCTTCGCGGGCGACGGATAGCGGCACTACTACGCTGTCCGGATTTTCGGTGAATTCGCCCAGAACGGAGTTGATGTAGCTATCAGAATCCTCGCCCCAATCCAGTTTGCGGTCGTCTATGTCCAATTGGGTTATCATTCCGGGAATGACTACGCGCCCTTCCTGGATGTTGGGCGTGTCGTGGGCGCTGATTTGGATGGCGTGATATTGTTCGCGCTTGGAATGATGCGAATCGTAGAACACGCCGTCGGCGCTGGAGGGGTTGCCGACCATCAGAATCAGGGCGGGATTTTGGCGCAGCAGCGCGTCCATGTAGGCGTCCTTGACGGCGTGCGCTTCGGTTACCACCGCCAGCATATTGGGCGAGTGGTAACCTTGCAAGTTGAAGGGTGAGTTAGATGCGAAGCCTTTGGCGAAGCTTTCGTCGTCTATTTCGTAGAGGACGGCGCGGCGGACGGTGCCGCGCAGCGGTTTGGCGGAGTTTTTATAGGCTGCGCGGAGTTCGCGCCATACGATGTCCGTGACTTGGCGGGTTGTGGGGCCGGTGATGACGACCTTGGCGGGATCGCGGGTGTTCATCCACCACAGGATGACGCGCGCGGCGACCCAGTCTTTGCCGGAGCCGTTGCAGCCTACGACGGACACGCGGCGGATGCCGTCGGATGCGTTGGCGGCTTTTTCGACTGCGCGCAGGATTTCTTCCTGCTTATCGTAAGGCTTGTCGCCTAGGGTTTCGCGGACGAACTGCAGGGGCGGCATATCGGGGTAGGGGGCGCCGCCGCCGATGACGCCGATGTCGCGCGCGAGCCTGTCGCCGGTGAACCCGTCGCTGGTGAACCCGTCGCCGCTGTGGGGGGTGCTGCTGTTGTGCGCGAAATCGCGGTTGCTGTTCAGGATTTCTTCTTGCTTATCGTAGGGCTTGTCGCCGAGGGTTTCGCGGACGAACTGCGGCGGCGGCATGTTGGGGTAGGGGGCGCCGTTGTCGTGCGCGAACCCGTCGTCGTGGGGGGAGCCGCCGTCGCTGTTCGCGAAGCCGTCGTTGTTGTTAGCATTGGAGAAGTCTTTTCGGTTCGACACTTTCCGTACCTCCGCGTCGTCGTCATCGTCGTCGTGGTCGCTTGGGTTGGCGGGACGGGCCGCGTTGGGCGGCGTCCCTTGTTAGCCAATATAGAATATATGTACGGATATGTCAAGGGTTGATTTGGGGATGGGTTTTAACGCAAAGGCGCAGGGGCGCAAAGGGGGGGATTTTTGCTTATAATGGGTTATCGGGGCTTGGCTATCAAAAGAGATAGATGCGCATAATGAACAAACAACTCATCCTCATACTTGGCGGCGCGCGCTCCGGCAAGAGCGCATTCGCGGAGCGCTTGGCTATGCCTGCCCGCCGCGCGCTGTTCGTCGCCACGGCGGAGGCGCTGGACGATGATATGGCGCGCCGCATCGCCGCGCACCGCAGCGCCCGCCCGAAGGCTTGGCATACCTTGGAAGAGCCGCTTGACCTTGCCGCCGCTATGCGCCCGGTTGTGAACGCCTACGATGTGGTTTTGCTGGACTGCCTCACGCTTTGGGTCAGCAATATGCTGCTCAAAAGCGAAGGCGTGTCAAATGTCGAAGCCGACATCCTAGTCGCCGCAAGCGCGCTGCTCGATATCTACGAAGCGTCCAGCGCCGCATGGATACTGGTCAGCAACGAAGTTGGGCAGGGCGTTGTGCCGCCGTCGGCGTTGGGGCGCGCCTACCGCGATGCGCTTGGGCGGGTGAACGCGCTAGTGGCGGCGCGCGCCGACAAGGTATATCTTATGTCCGCCGGGCTTGCGCTTGACCTCAAGGCGCTGGGCGCGCGGCATATCTCCGAACTAGCGCCGGATTGCGGGGACGCTGACGGATGACACAGACGGCAACGGCAAAATCGGTTGGGAAAGCGGCGGCGCGCGCGCCCGGAACTTGCGGCGAACTGGCGCAAGGGATGTTGGACGGCGACTATTTCCTGGTAACCTGCCCTATCGATATGTACGCCGACGCGCAAGTTGAGTTGACGCAGGGCGTCCGCGGCATAGACGCTCCCGCGGACGCGCCCAAATCGCGCCGCGCGGTTGCGCTCACGCTGGCGCATTTCGGCCGCGGCGATATGGGGGCTCGACTGCGGCTGTCCAGTCCGCTGCCGCGCGGCAAGGGGATGGCGAGCAGCACCGCCGATGTGTCCGCCGCAATCGCCGCCACCGCAGCGGCGCTGGGCGCATCCGCCGCTATGACGCCCGCGCTGATAGCCCAAATCGCGCTGCAAGTGGAGCCCAGCGACGGCGTGATGCTGCCCCACATCGCGGTGTTCGACCACAAGCGCGGCAGGTTGGCGCAATCGCTTGGGCCGCCGCCGCCGATGCGGGTAGTGGCGCTGGATTTCGGCGGCGGGGTTGATACGCTGGCGTTCAACGGCGTCAACCGGGATGAGGCGCTAAAACGGCTGCAGCCCGAATTGGCGGCGGCGCTGGCGCTCATACGGCGGGGCATTCGCGGCGGCAGCGCGGCAGACGTGGGCAAGGGCGCAACGGTCAGCGCAATCGCCAATCAGCGGATACTGCGCAAGCCTCAGTTGGATGCGGCGCTGCGCTTGGCGAAACGGGTGGGCGCTGTGGGCGTGAACGCGGCGCATAGCGGCACGATGCTGGGCGTTCTGCTGCACGACGACGCCGAGCGGGCAGCGTGGGCGGCG
Organism: Dehalococcoidia bacterium; assembly: GCA_965204605.1. Classification (GTDB taxonomy): domain Bacteria; phylum Chloroflexota; class Dehalococcoidia; order Lucifugimonadales; family JADFKI01; genus Bin90. Next base: position 894,019 of record OZ241999.1, on the reverse strand, counting down.
ATGCGCGCGCGAGAGACGCTGAGCGGCGTAAGGCGCATATACAACAGGCGAATTGTGAGCGGCGGCGTAACCATCCAAGAGGGCTAATTCGCCGCCGCCGATGCGGGAGGCATTCTTATGGCAAGCATAACCATCGTGGGCGTGGGCCCCGGCGACCCCGATCTGCTGACGCTGAAGGCGCGCGATGCGATCCGCAGCGCCGACTATGTGGCGGGCTTCGAAACCGTGCTAAAGCCGGTGCGCCGTTGGATTGGCGGGGAAGAGATGCCGATGCGCTACCGCAATCAGGAGGATGCGCTGGAGCGGTTGGCGGCGCATGCGGATGCGGGCAAGCGCTGCGTGGTGTGCGCTTGGGGCGACCTCAATTTTTCGGCGAAAGAGCTTTTGGACAGAGTGCGCCGCCGCGCCGATGTTGAACTCATCCCCGGCATAAGTTCGGTGCAGGTGGCGTGCGCGCGGCTTGGGCTTGCGATGGAGGCATCGCTGTTCATCACGCTGCACGCGCGGGACGGCCACGAGGCCGGCTTGCGTGAACTCGCTGAGCATCTCACAACGCGCCGCCGCAATCTCATCGTACTGCCGCGTCCGTTCGACCTAATGCCCGCCGCCATCGCCGCCCATCTGATCAACAGAGGCATCCCGCCCGAAACGCCGCTCTACGCTTTGCAGCGCCTTACCCTGCCGGACGAAAGCGTCGTCGAATACAGCATCGCGTCCTTAGCGGCGCAAACCGCGGAGTTCAGCGATTTGAGCATCTTGGTTTTTCCGGCGCGCGGGTGAAGGCGTAGTAGAGGGCATAGCATAGCGCGCATCCCGCACGGGGGCATTCCCGCAACCTCTGCTACAAAATAGACGAATAGCGCAATTCGCCCAACCGCTTATACGCCCAGCCTAGCGATATGCTCGACGCACAATAGCCCAAAGACGGGAGATGATCTATGACTCTGAGATACGAAACGAAGTTGCCCGACGCCGTCGGCGAGTTTTGCCAACGCAACGACATCAGCGAAATGCCAAAGGACGCCATAGCCGACTTCTGCCGCCGCCATCACATACGCGCGCTGGCGACTTTCGCCGAGATTACGCGCGACATATTCGAGCTTGGCGACAACGACATATATGTGGATTTCAAGAACAGGGATGAGCGCCGTTCCGCATCGGAGCTGAACGCTATGCGGGACGAACTGCGGGATATTCTAGGCGTGGAAATATGCCTCAAAATCGGGGAGCAGATGAGCAACTGGCTTGTCGTCGCATTTTACTCTACTCAGCTGATGTATGCAGAGCGAAATTGACGCGCTTTGCTATAATAGACGAATAGCGCAATTCGCCCAACCGCTTAAACGCAACCTAGCGATATGCCCGACGCCCAATAGCCCAAATACGGAGGCGATCTATGGTTATAAGACACGAAACGCAACCGCCGCCGGACGCCGTGGCCGAGTTTTGCCGGCGCAACGCCATCAGCGAAATGCCTAGGGACGCCATAGCCAACTTCTGCCGCCGCCATCACATACGCGCGCTGGCGACTTTCGCCGATGTTACGCGCGACATATTCGAGCTCGGCGACAACGACATATATGTGGATTTCAAGAACAGGGATGAGCGCCGTTCCGAATCGGAGCTGAACGCTATGCGGGACGAACTGCGGGATATTCTAGGCGTGGAAATATGCCTCAAAACCGGGGAGCAGATGAGCAACTGGCTCCTGGTCGCGCTCTACCGTACAGAGCTGATATATGACGGGCGAAATTGACGCGCTCGCGCGAGTTCAGCATATGCTTGACTACGCGCGTGAAGCCGCGGATATGACGCAAGGCCGCGTCAGGGCGGACTTGGATACGGACAGGATGTTCAACCTTGCGCTCGTAAGGCTGGTGGAAGTTGTGGGCGAAGCCGCTTCGTGGATAGAAAGCGATTTTCGAGCGCTCCATCCGCAAGTGCCGTGGAGTGATATTGTGGCTACGCGAAACCGCCTGATTCACGAATACGACCAAGTTGATATGAACAGGATATGGCGGATTGTTCAAGATGACATCCCGCCGCTCATAGCGCAACTGGAGTCCATCATTGCGGCGGCGCAGCGCGGGGCGGCTTCGGCGGAACCGTAACGGCCACTAGCAGCGCCGAGCATACCATCAGCGCCACGCCTATCCACCAAATAGTGTTGTACGAGCCCGTCCAGTCGTGCGCGTATCCCGCAATCGGCGCGCCGATACCGCCCACAATCAGGTTTATCGGCATCGCTATTCCGCGAATGCTGCCCACATGCTCCCGCCCGAAGTAGTCCGCCCAGATGAAGTTCTGCAGGAACATCATTCCGCCGATGCCAAGCCCGAATATCGCCATTGAGCCGAACATCGTGATGTCCGACGCGGCGTAGATGGTCATCACGCTTGCGATTGCCAGCAGCGCAAAGCCCACCGCGCCTAATACGCGCGCCGCAACCCATCTGACCAGCCGCCCGAATGCGAATGTGGCGGCGCCGGCGCACACCGCGTCAAAGGCGGTGGCGTACGATATTAGCGTGGTGTTAAACCCCCTGTCCGTGAAGTCGGCTATGCGATGCACCGCCACCGTGCCAATCGCGAGCGCGACCATGCTGAACACCGCCACCAGGCTCCAGAAAGCGGGCGAGCGCCACGCCTGCCGCACTGTCCACGAAACCTCGATCTGCGCCGGCTGCAGCGCGGGCGCGGCGCCTTGCGAGTGGGCATTTGCGCCGTCCGACGGCGGCGCCGCGTCTCCGTCCGGCAGCAGTCCCATATCCTCCGGCTGACGTCTCACGAACACGGCGGCGAGCGGTACGATGACGCCGATGCCGATGCACGCCAGGATTATCCAAGCGTTCTGCCAGCCCCATTCGTCTATGAAGATCTGCGTTAGCGGCACGAACACCATAGCGCCGATGGGAATGCCCAGCGCCATATACGATATTGCTTTGCCCCTATCGCGCACGAACCACTTCAGCACCGGCACCGACGTCACCAGCGCCCCCGGCCCGCTCATTCCCACCAATCCCATAACCGCGAACAGCGCCACCAGATGCCAAGCGTCCGTCATATACGCCAGCGCAATCATAGCGCCGCCAGTAACGATTGCGGACGCCGGCAGCATCACGCGCGAGCCGTAGCGGTCTATCAGCCATCCAACCGCCGGGCTTGTTACCGAGCTGGACGCTTGGCGCGCCGTCTGCGCCCATCCGAACCACGACCGCCCTATGCCTAGTTGATCCCCCATCGGCTTGATGAACAGCCCGAAGTTGAGCGAACCCATCGCCATACTCACGGCGCCCGCCGTCGCCATCACGAACACAATCACCCAGCCGTAGTAGAGCCTCTGCCGCCCGCCGCCGCTGCCGTTATCGCTTGCCATATGCCGCGCCGTCCCTTAACGCCGATACTGCTGTCGCCGATGTCCCCCGAATGCGGTTAGCGCCGACGGCGTCCGAGGCTTGCTTAGGGAAAATGATATACTTGCGAAAACGCTTTGGCGCGCGCAATGACACGCCAAAGCCGAACTGCGAATTACACTCTAACATATCGCATAAAGGAGCGTATCCGATGAGAACGGACATAGAGTTCACGCCAAGTTTCGCGATGCTGAGCGTGGAGCTGGACCCCGGCGAATCCATCAAGGCGGAGGCGGGCGCTATGATAGCGCAGCAGGGCGTAGAGATGAAGACCGGCATGGGCGGGCGCGGGCTGTTCGGCGGCATATCGCGGATGATCTCCGGCGAATCCTTCGCGGTCAACACCTTCACCGCAGAGCGCAGCGGCGGCTGGGTTAGCCTTGCGCCCTCCACGCCGGGGGACATCTTCACATTCGACCTGCAGCCCGGCAAGAACCTATTCATTCAGAGCGGCTCATTCCTGGCATGCACCGACAATGTGCAGACCGATACCAAGTTTCAGGGCTTCAGAGGCTTCTTCAGCGGCGAGAGCCTGTTCTTCATCCGCGCGTACACCGAGCGCGGTTCGGGCGTGGTCTATTACAACTCATATGGCGCAATCAAGCAGCTCGCCGTGGAGCCGGGCAAAGAGCTTGTGGTTGACACCGGACATCTAGTCGCGTTCAGCGATGATGTGCAGTACACCATCGGCAAGGTGGGCGGCCTGCGATCGCTCATCGCCGGCGGCGAAGGCCTGGTGATGCGCTTCAAAGGCAACGGCCATGTGTGGGTGCAGACACGCAACCTGGCATCGCTCGCCGGCAAGCTCATGCCGTTCCTGCCAAGCGGCAGCAACTAGCGCGGCAAGCGGGCGCAGGAACGGGCGGCATAATACTGTTCGCAAGCGCGAAACGCCAATCCCAAACGCGCTTGCGTCGGATGCCGCCGCACAAAAGCCTGACATATTCCCAAATTGTGATATACTCCATTCGCAATTAGGATAAACCCGTTTCATTCAAGCGGGGCAAGCCGCCGGCATTCACCGCAATCGCAAATCGCAGTTAAGGAGGCGTTGTTATGGTTGTTGAGACGAAGCGAGACTTGGAACTGATAGCGCATCTGATGCGGCGCGCCGGCTTTGGGGCAAACCGAACCGAAATCGAAGCGCTCGCCGAAAAGGGCTACGATAACGCCCTAGACGAACTGCTCAATCCCGTCGATCCGCAGTGGCTCGGCGACTATATGGTCAGGCGCTTTCATCACGAACAGTCCGGGATGATGGGCCCGCGCGCGTCCGGCGAAAACTGGCTCTACCGAATGGTAACCTCAACCGCGCCGCTCCAAGAAAAGATGTGCCTCTTTTGGCACAGCATATTCGCCACCGGCTACCCCAAGGTCATACACGGCAAGGTTCTTTGGAACCAGATACGGATGTTTCGCCGCTACGGAATGGGCAACTTCAAGACGCTGCTGGTGGAGCTTTCCAAAGATCCCGCTATGATTGTGTGGCTTGACAACTATGACAATCACAAGGGCAGCATCAACGAAAACTACGGGCGCGAACTGCTGGAGCTTTTCAGCATGGGCGTGGGCAGCTACAGCGAGGGGGACATCAAGGAAGCCTCGCGCGCCTTCACCGGTTGGACTATCGGCAACACCGAGTATATGGTGCTGCGCTCCGAGCGCGATTCCGATTGGCCCTACGGCAGGATTTCGTGGCACTTCGACTATCGCACCGACGACCACGACGACGGCGAAAAGACATTCTTGGGGGACACCGGCAACTTCAACGGCGAAGACATCGTGGAGATAATCTGCCGCCAACCCGCAACGGCGCAGTTCATCGCGCGCCATATGTATCACTTCTTCGTGGCGGACGAACCGCCCGTGCCGTCTTGGCCCTACACGCCGCCGCGCGATCCGGACGCCGTGCAGGCGCTCGCGGACGCATACTTCGACAGCGGCTACGACGTGGGCGCAATGCTGCGCGCGCTGTTCACATCCGACTTCTTCAAGAACGCCGCCGTCCGCTACGAAAAGGTGAAAAGCCCCGCCGAACTTGTGGCGGGCGTACTGCGGCTCACCGGCGAGTTCGACCGGCCGCGCCGCGAAATTATGGACCGCACGCAGCAGATGGCATTTATGGGGCAGCAGCTCAACAATCCGCCCAGCGTTGAGGGCTGGCATCAGGGGCTTGAGTGGGTGGACACCGGCGCCTTGGTGGAGCGCATCAACTTCGCGTCCGAGCAGTTCGGCGACGCAAGCCGCCCCGGCGTCAAGCGGATGATAGACGCGGTTATGGCGGACGAATACGCCGCATCGCCCGCCCGCCTAGTGGACGCATGCCTGGATCAGCTCGGCGTAATCGCGGTATCCGACGAGACGCGCGAGGCGTTGGAGCGGTTCGCCGAACAGAGCGGCGATACGCGCAGCCGCGACCGCGATAAGGTAGCCAATATGCTGCGCCTAACCGCCGCCACGCACGAATTCCAGCGGAGCTAAGTCAAGTCGGACAATCGGTTGGCATATCGGCTATCGATTGGTTTAGCGTTGCGCGCAAACCAATCGCGCCGATGCGCCGGCCGCATTCTCATCTGCTCGAAACCAAGCCGCTATCCGTTCCAACACACCACCGCAGAGGCAGCGCAATGACCACTACCGCCACCGCTACTATGTCCCAAACCGAACTGCTGAAGTACGAATGCACGCTTGGGCTTTCCACGATGGAAGGGCGCGGCTTCTACTATCCCTGCGATATGGTGCCCGCGCGCAACGGACGGCTCTATGTGGTCAACCGCTCGCTTGAAAGCGTGGATCGCGGCGTGCGCGTTACCATCTGCGATATGGACAGCGAATTCTACGGCACTTTCGGCGCATACGGCGATGGCGAAGGCCAATTCATTTGGATGGGCGCCGCGGCCGAAGACAGCGGCGGCAACATATTCGTCGCCGACGAATACCTGCACCGCATAACCGCCTTCGACGCGGACGGTGGCTATCTGTTCCGCTGGGGAACGCGCGGCAGCGGCGCCGGCGAACTCGATTGTCCCGCCGGTATAGCCTTCGACGCGCAAGACAACCTCTATGTGAGCGATGCCTACAACAACCGCATACAGAAGTTCACCGCGCGCGGCGCATTGCTCGACGTCATCGGCGGCGATGCGCTTTCGATGCCTTGGGGCGTCTGCGTCGCGCCGAGCGGCGATGTGTATGTCGCCGATTGGGGCGGCGACCGCATAGCGCGCTTCACCGCGGACGGCGAGTTCGTCGCGGCATACGGCGAATCCGGGCGGGCGCCTGGCCGGCTCACCAAGCCCGCAAGCGTCGCGGTGGACGCGCGCGGCAATATGTATGTCACCGATTGGGGCAATGAGCGCGTGCAGGCGTTCGACGCAGACGGCAATTTCGTCCAACTGCTGCGCGGCGAGGCGACGCTGTCCAAGTGGGCGGTCAACTTCCTGCAAATCAACCGCGAAGAGGGCGAAGCGCGCTCCCGCGCAAACCTTGAGCCCGACGTCCCCTTCTTCGACGACGCCGATCCGCATGAAGTTTCGTCGCACATAGAAAAGTTCTTCTGGTCCCCTATGTCCGTGAAGTTGGACGGCAGGGGCAGGCTGTTCGTAACCGAAAGCAACCGCCACCGCATACAGGTGTACAAAGTGGCGTAGCCAACTGTGTCCCCCTTTGCGTCTGCGTCCGTGCGCCGCTGCGTCAAAACTTACGCAGGATAAGCGGGGCTTGTGATAGACTTGCCTGCGGCGCATCGCCAAGCGTCTATAACGGCGGCAAGCCCAAGCCCAAGTCTAGGGGACGAAATCGGTGGCATTCGGAGCGGGAGCGTTCAGTCCGTCGCGCGCGCGGTCGAGCATGCAAAACGTGTTCTACGGCTGGTGGCTTGTGCCTATCAGCGGCACGGTGCATATGCTCACCAGTGTGCCGCTGTTTCACGCTATGGGCTTGTGGTTCGTGGCGCTGGAGTCCGCATTCGGCTGGAACCGCACTCAACTGTCGCTGGCGTTCTCTTTCACTCGCGTCGAGGGCGGCATACTAGGCCCAATCGAAGGCTATCTGGTCGACCGAATGGGCGTGCGCCGAATGGTACTAATCGGGCTGTCCATTCTGGGCTGCGGCTTTCTGTTGTTCAGCCAAGTGCGGGACACCAAAGACATACCCATCCTGCGCGATCTGCCTTTCCACCTGCTGCCGGAGTTTATGCAGGTGATAGAGCCGGCGTTGATGTTCTATTTCGTGTTCATGATTATGGCGCTTGGGCAGGGCTTGTCCGGCTGGCTGACGATGAACACGATGCTCAACAACTGGTTCAACCGCCACAAAGCGAAGGCTATGGGCTACTCCAGCTCCATCGGGCGGCTAGGCGCGCTTGTGTTGATACCCGCAATCGCATGGGCGGTCGACCCTGAGCATGACAACCTAGGCTGGTCTATGACCGCGCTGCTGCTGGGCATAGTTACGCTGGTTTTGGTCTTGCCCATCGTCAAGGTGATACGCGACCGCCCTGAAGATTTCGGACTGCTGCCCGACGGGGACAAGCCCGGAAGCGCCCGATCCGCAAGCCGCGCGGGACGTCCGTCCGCCCGACGCGCATTGCCGTCTCAGCAGGACTTCACGCTCAGAGAGGCTATGCGAACCCCCACATTTTGGCTCATAGCGTTTGGGCAGGGCTTCACCTCGATGGTGCTAATCGCGATGATGGCGCACCTGGCGCCGATGCTTTGGGACCAAGGCGTATCCGTGCCGATGGCGGGCTGGGTGGTGTCCACCTACACCGCAATGTCTATGCTGTTCCAAATAGTGGGCGGCTATGTGGGCGATCTAATCTCCAAGCGCGTGGCGTACTTCTGCTTCACATCCATTCAGGCGGGCGCGGTGGCGATACTGGTGTTCGCGCCGAACATCGCCGAACTTGTAGGCTTGCCGAGCCTGGCGGTGGTGTTCGCCTTCGCCGTTCTGTTCGGCATCGGATTCGGCGGGCGCAATCCGCTCAGCACATCCATACGCGGCGAATACTTCGGCAGAAGCTCTTTCGGCAAGATAATGGGCATGTCCCAAGTGCCGATGAATATGATGCTGCTCATAGCGCCCATCTATCCCGCCATTCTGTACAACATGCAGGGGAGCTACAATACGGCGTTTCTATCGCTTGCGGCGCTCAACTTCGTGGGCGGCGCAATGTTTCTGATGGCGAAGCCGCCGTCAAAACAAGGCTTCAGCATCCGCCGCGCGCTTGCAGCGCTCAAGCAGTGGCTTCTTCGACTTGCATCGCCGATACGTCGATATGTCCGCGCGCTCAAAGCGTCCAAGCCGTCGCGCCCAAACCGTTAGCCGCGCCATTCGACTCGGATGCGCTGCCCCGCAAGCCTGATAAGCGATTGCCCGCCGTGATAAGATACAAGGCACGCATACGGCCGCCCCAAATTCGGCGCGCGCGTATCCAAGGCCGCGCAGAACGATACACGATAACGATAAGCGATAGACATAGACATTAGGAGGATAACGATGGCGGTTCAACCCTTCCGGATTAGCGTTTCGGACGATGTTCTGGACGATATGCGGCAGCGCATCGCCAATACGCGCTGGCCCGACGAAATCCCCAACTCCGATTGGGACTACGGCTCCAATATGGCGTATGTGCGCGAACTCGCGGACTACTGGGCAAACGGCTTCGACTGGCGCGCGCAAGAGGCTATGCTGAACGAATTCGCTCACTTCCGCGCCGATGTGAACGGCATGGGCGTCCACTTCATCCACGAGCGCGGCAAGGGGCCGAACCCCATTCCCATCGTGTTGACGCACGGCTGGCCCAGCACGTTCTTCGAGATGTACAAGATAATCGGGCCGCTCGCCGACCCGGCGGCGCACGGCGGCGATCCTGCCGACGCCTTCGACGTCGTAGTCCCGTCTATGCCGAGTTACGGCTTCAGCGACCGCACAACGGAGCGCGGCTGGAGCTTTTCGCGCGTGGGCGATCTTTGGACGGCGCTGATGACGGACACGCTCGGCTACGACAAGTTCGCGGCGCACGGCGGCGACTGGGGCGCAGGCGTTACCGCGCGGCTGGGATACGCCCACGCCGATAAGCTCATCGGCATACATGTAACATCCGCGTCCGGCATGCCCTACCTCGGCGAAGGCAGCCCGCCGCTCACCGCCGCGGAGCAGGCGTTCATCGACGCGCGCGCTCACTGGCGCGAATACGAAGGCGCTTACGGACACATCCAAGGCACCAAGCCGCAGACGCTTTCGTATGGGCTTATGGACTCGCCCGTGGGTTTGGCGGCGTGGATTGTGGAGAAGTTCCGCGCCTGGTCGGACTGCGACGGGGATGTGGAAAGCGTCTATACCAAAGACGAACTGCTGACCAACATCACGATATACTGGGCAACGCAGACCATAAGCTCATCGGTGCGCATCTACTACGAATCGCAGCGCGATCCGCTGAACCTAGCGCAGGGCGAGATAATCGCCGCGCCCACGGCGGTTACCGTGTTCCCCAAAGACATCAGTTATCCCCCGCGCGAATGGGCGGAGCGGATGTTCAACCTGCAGCAGTGGACAGAAATGCCCGACGGCGGCCACTTCGCCGCGCTCGAAAAGCCCGCGCAGCTTGTGGACAACATACGCGCCTTCTTCCGCACGCTTCGCTAACCGCAGCGCCCCAAGCCAGCGCCAACGGATGGCAACAGGGTATAGGGTTTGGCAGGATGTCTTGGGGTTCGCGAACCGCGCGCAAAGCCTAGCGATATAGGGGCTACTAGGGATAGAGGGCGTTTCCAATGCCGATACGATAGTTGGATAAAACGGCATGGATGCGCCCTCTGCTGCCCTACATCACCAAGCGGAATTTCCCCAAATCAGCGCCGAAGCAGCGCGAATCGAGAGTGCTTTGAACGGCGCATCCACGCCGTAGCCGCCATACGCAGGCGCGCGGCGGCGCCGCCGTTTAGTTTGACACGCATTCTTATCCCCTTATAGAATACAAGCAATTTCAGACTAGGCGAATGGGCTGCGCGCCCGCCGTTCAAACCGCCGCCCACGCCATTGCGCAAGCGCTCATTCACAGCAGACGCGCTTGATAACTAGGAGGTTAGCGCTGTGTCCACCAAGGCATACATTCTGATTGAAACCGCCGTCGGCAAATCGCGCGACGTCGCCGATTCGCTGCGCTCCCTGGAAGGCATCGAATCGGTCGATGCGGTTACCGGCCCCTACGACATTATCGCTATCGTAGCGGCGCCCGACCTGAACTCGATCGGCGATCTGGTTACCAGTCGCATACACATCATCAACGGCATCGTGCGCACCGTTACCTGCCTTTCGGTCGGCAGCGCATAAAGGCGCGCGCCAAGCCGTCGGCGGCGTCAATCCGCCGCCCAACCATAAGACACCAACAAGACGGAGGAAAGCCAATGCAGTTTAAGTTCACACCTGAGGAAGAAAACTTCCGCGCCGAATTGCGCGAATTCCTGACAAAAGAGCTTCCCGACGGCTGGACGGGCGGCGGCGAGGACGGCGAGGGCGAAGACTGGGACTTCACGCTGGAAATGCGCAAGAAGCTCGCCGACAAGGGCTGGCTCACGATGGCGTGGCCCGAAGAGTACGGCGGACAGGGCGCATCGCATATGATGCAGCTCATATTCGCCGAAGAGATGGCGTACCAGCGCGCGCCCGGCCGCGACCAGTTCGGCACAAAGATGCTCGCGCCCACGCTGATGATCCACGGCACCGAAGAGCAGAAGCGCGAATACCTGCCCCCCATAGCGCGCGGCGAAGTGCAGTGGTGTCAGGGCTACTCCGAACCCGAATCCGGCTCGGATCTGGCGTCGCTGCAAACCCGCGCGGTTGAAGACGGCGACGATTTCGTGATCAACGGCACAAAGATATGGACGTCCAACGCCCACCACGCCGACCATGTGATGGTGCTGACGCGCACGGATCCCGACGCCCCCAAGCATCGCGGCATCAGCTTCCTGCTCGCCGATATGCGGCAACCCGGCGTAGAGGTGCGCCCCATCATCAATATGGCAAACGACCATAGCTTCAATATGGTCATTTTCGACAATGCGCGCGTCCCCAAGAAAAACCTAGTGGGCGAGCTGAACCGCGGCTGGTATGTAGGCGCTACGCTGCTGGACTTCGAGCGCTCCGGCGTAGAGTACTCCGCCGGCACCAAGCGCACGCTGGAAGAGCTCGTGCAGTTCTGCAAGGACAACAAGCGCAACGGCCGCCGTCTCATAGACGATCCCGCCGTAAGCCGCAAGCTCGCCGACCTCACGGTCAAGACGGAGATAAGCCGCCTCATCTCATATCAGATCGCGTGGATGCAGAGTGCCGGGCTTGTCCCCAACAAGGAATCGTCCATGGGCAAGTCATTCGGCACGGAGCTACAGCAAGCGGTGGCGCGCGCCGGTATGGAAATCCTCGGACTATACGGACAGCTTGAGCCCGGCTCCAAGTACGCCCCGCTGCAGGGGCGCATCGAGCAGAGCTACATGACATCCGTGTCCGCAACCATCGCCGCCGGCACATCCGAAATCCAGCGCAACATCATCGCCACGCGCGGCCTGGGCCTCCCGCGCTAACCGACTGGTGATTGCGCGCGCCGATTGCGCCTTGTATCGCGCGCTTCCTAGGGTAACGCCAACGCGCATACGGGCAGTGTATCTACTTGTCCGTATGCGCCAACCGCCGCCTAACTAACAACCTTATTGAAACGATATAGCGATACAAGACACGATAGCCGGCGCATTCGCCGATCGATTTCATGTATCAAGCAAAAGTGAGGCCAAATATGGCGCTTGGAACACAAACTCCCACAGAACGCCCTATTACGGAACGCGAACGCATCGTAGCAATAGAGGCCGTGTTGCCTCATTTGGCGACGAAAGCCGACGTCGCAGATGTGAAAGTCTATATTGAGCGCATGCAGGCGAATATGATTAAGTGGCATATAGGAACTGCCATTGCCATAATAGGCGCAGTGTTCGCCATCGTGCGATTCTTAGGCTAACGCTAACGCGTATACGGGCGGGTAGATACGCTGCCCGTATGCGCCAACCGCCGCTTAACGAGCAACGCGGCAACATCAGGATAGCCGTCGATTCTTACGCAAGCATAAGTGAGGCCAGGTATGGCAATCGAAACGCAAGCCCCTACGGAACGCCCTACCACGGAACGCGAGCGCATCGTTGCAATAGAAGCCGTGTTGCCGCACTTGGCGACGAAAGCCGACGTCGCAGATGTGAAAGTCGACGTTGAGCGCGTGCGTGTCGAAATTGAGCGCATGCAGGCGAATATGATTAAGTGGCGTATAGGAACTGCGATTGCCATCATAGGCGCGGTGTTCGCCATCGTGCGCTTCTTGGGCTAACGCCAGCCGCGGCTTAACGGGCAGCGCGGCAACATCAGGATAGCCGTCGATTCTTACGCAAGCAGAAGCAAAGTGAGGCCAAATATGGCGCTTGGAACGCAAACTCCCACAGAACGCCCCACCACGGAACGCGAGCGTCTCAGCTCAATAGAAGCCGTGTTGCCGCATCTGGCGACGAAAGCCGATGTTGAGCGTCTGCGGGCGGATACGATTAAGTGGCAGATAGGAACTGCCATTGCAGTCGTGGGCGCAGTGTTCGCCATCGTGCGCTTCTTGGGCTAATCACCGACAGGCATACGGGCGGCTATTCCCCGGCTACGCCGATAACGCCCCTAGCAGGTTAATTGAGTTGAGGTACGCATAATGGACTTCCGCTTCAGCCGAGATGACAACGATTTTCGCAAAGAGGTAGGCGAGTTCGTCGACAGCGAACTCCCATGGGACTGGCGCGAGCAGTCCGTCGACGCCGAAGAGCCGGAGGACGCCGGACTGGTGCGCGAGTTCAAGAAGAAGCTCGCCTCCAACGGCTGGCTCACGATGGCGTGGCCCGAAGAGTACGGCGGCAAAGCGGCGCCGCACATTCGGCAGATGATTTTCAACGAAGAGATGGCGTACAGAGGCGTCCCCGCCGGCGATTCGGGTGTCCGAATGGTAGGCCCCATCCTGATGCTCTACGGCACGGACGAGCAGAAGCAATACTTCCTGCCCCGCATCGCGCAAGCCGAAATCGACTGGTCTCAAGGCTACTCCGAACCCGACTCCGGCTCCGACCTGGCGTCCCTGCAGACGCGCGCCGTGGAAGACGGCGACGACTTCGTTATCAACGGCTCAAAGATATGGAACGGCGCGCACTCCGGCTCCGACTGGATGTTCATGCTGGCGCGCACCGATCCCGACGCCCCCAAGCATCGCGGCATCAGCTTCCTGCTCACCGAAATGAAGCAGGAAGGCGTTACCGTGGAGAAAATACCGATGATGTGGGACGCCCACCGCGCGCTGGTTACCTTCGAGAATGCGCGCGTCCCCAAAAAGAACCTTGTGGGCGAGCTGAACCGCGGCTGGTATGTAGGCGCGGCGCTGCTGGACTTCGAGCGCTCCGGCGTTGACCGCCCCGCGCGGGCGAAGCGGCTGCTTGAAGACATCGTAGGCTTCTGTAAGGCGAACAACCGCAACGGCAAGCCCCTCGCCGAAGATGTTTCGGTGCGCCGGCGCCTCGCCGAAATGGCGGTGCAGATAGAGGCATGCCGCCTGATGTGCTACAACGTGGCGTGGATGCAAAGCCAAGATATGATACCCAACCGCGAAGCGTCCATCACCAAAGCGTACGGCACCGAAATGATGATACGCCTGTACAGCCTTGGGATGCAGGTTATGGGACTCTACGGGCAGCTCGACCCCGAATCGGCCTGGGCGCCGTTGCGCGGCCGCATCGAGAACGGCTGGATGCGCTCCCACGGCGGCACCGTCGCCGCCGGCACATCCGAAATCCAGCGCAACGTCATCGCCACGCGCGGGCTGGAGCTGCCGCGCTAGACGACGTTAGGAGGGTTGGCTAAGAACTATGAGAACTCACTGAGACGGCGGCGGCAGGACGCGTTTGCGCGTTGAGGTGTTCCATGTACAGATATGAGGCAAGTCCCTTGCGAAACTCTTCCTCGTCAACGCATCCGAACATCTCTATGTCCAAGTCGCCCTCAGCGAACAGCAATACAAGCGTGGAGGCAAGATCGGCGTCGGGAGATCCGTCAAGTTTGAGTTGGAAATAGCGCTCAATCCTGTCATACACCCAGCGATGAAGTTCTCCATAAGACACTTCTCCAACAAGGTAGCGGTCAGATTGCTCGTAAATCGTAGGTTCAGCCATGCCCTTTAATCCTTTCCACTACGAAATTGAAACTATAATAGTCTCAGAGGACATTATAAGGGAAGCCTTCAACTCAGGGAACTATTGGGAAAGGGCACTGCAAGGCGAATTCAGAGTTACCATAAAAGATAATATCCACTTTACAAGACGCCAAGCGCGGAAAAGAGGTTTTCAATACTGCAGCCGCGGGCAGATTGTGCGATATATCGATAATCAAGGCACGATAATCGCGGTCGTCCATCAAATACGCGCCCCCGACGGCAGCCTAGGCGCAAGCGGCAAGCCCGATCCGAAATATCTACGACTCCAAAACCAAATCCTCAAAGTGCGACGACAGGCTGACGCAGTCTCTTAATGCCGAATACCCGAAAACAACCTATCGGAGGAAACGTCACAATGGATCTCGGACTCAACGAAACTCAGCAGATGCTCAAGAACAGCGCCCGCGAATTCCTGCAGGCCGAATGCCCCGACACCTACGTCCGCGCTATGGAAGAAGACGCGCGCGGCTATACCCCCGATATGTGGCAGAAGATCGCAGAGCAGGGCTGGCTCGGCCTCATCTTCCCCGAAGAGTACGGCGGCGTAGGACTCACCTACCTCGACCTCTCAGTGCTGCTGGAAGAGATGGGGCGCGCGCTGCTCCCCGGTCCGTTCTTCTCCACCATCGTTATGGGCGGCATGGCGATTATGGATGCCGGAACCGACGAGCAGAAGCGGCGGCTCCTGCCCCAAATCTGCGATGGACAGCACATCGTTACGCTCGCGCTCACCGAACCCAGCGCCCGATGGGACGCCGCCGGCATCCAGACCGCCGCCGCGCAGAACGCCGACGGATCGTGGACGCTCAACGGCACTAAGCTTTTCGTCCCCAACGCCCACGTCGCGGACACCTACATCGTCGCAGCGCGCACCGGCGACTCAGAGCGCGACATCACCCTGTTCTTCGTCCCCGGCGATGCGGACGGCGTTACCCAAACCCTGCTCAAAACCATCGCGTCCGACCGCCAATCCGAAATAACGCTAGACGGCGTGTCCCTGCCCGCCGAAGCGGCGCTTGGCGAAGTCAACAAGGGTTGGGACACCATCGAGAAGGTGCTGGCGTGGGGCGCAATCGGCAAGTGCGCCGAAATGGTGGGCGGCGCAGAGCAGGTGCTGGAAATGACCGTGGAGTACGCCAAGCAGCGCACGCAGTTCGGCAGACCCATCGGCTCTTTTCAGGCGATACAGCACCACTGCGCCAATATGGCAACCGATGTGGAAGGCTCGCGCTACATCACCTACCAAGCCGCTTGGCTGCTATCCGAAGGCGAAGCCGCCGCCCAAGAAGTCGCTATGGCAAAGGCATGGGTCAGCGACGCATACCGTCGCATCTGCGCGCTCGGCCACCAGTGCCACGGCGCTATCGGCTTCACCAAAGAACACAACATGCAACTCTATTCCCGCCGCGCCAAAGCCGCCGAACTCGCCTTCGGCGATACCGATTTCCATCTGGAAACCGTGGCGGACGGCCTTGGCATATAGGCGGGAAATGCGGACTGCGGCGTAACGCGTTCAACGCCCCGCGCATATGCCGCTAAGCCGTTCTCAGAGGCGTATGCCCGGCGACACAGCAACCGCCAACCCCGCATCCCGCCAATCGCTCGACTCGCGGCGCGTCCCCCGCTTATCGGTTGGCGCGTCGCCCCAAAATCTAGCCCAAATACCAAGCCCAAAATACCAAGCGAAGAGCGTGTTCGCGCATAAGTCTTAACGGGCGCTGCGTTGCTATCGCAGGCGTATCCGTTGCGCTACGCCGATAATGTGCTACCATTGCGCCAAGTCAACCCACAAACGCGGCCCGCGCGCAAGCCCTGCGCCCGCCAATAGTTCGGCGCTCCGATGAGATGCCCGCAATGCGTTCTTTCTCAACCCTGAACTTCATTCTCAGGCGCTTGGCTTCCGATTGGAAGCTCCTTCTCAGCATATTCGCGGGCATCCTCATCGCGTCCACACTCGTCGCCGGCGCCCCCGTCTATCTCAGTTCCCTTGCGCGCCTCACGCTCAACACATCCATCGACCGCTCATCACTTCTCTTCCTGAACATATTCGCCTTCGCCCCAAACGTTCCCCTTGACGAAGACAGCCTAGTGGTAACCGACGCCGAAATCGACCGCCTCATAGACGACAACATCGCCGATTTCTACATCAGCCGCGAGCGCTATCTCAGAGGCTCCACCATGCTCGTCGGCACCGAATACCGCCCGCTCGAAAACGCCGGCATTGGGCTTGTATCACGCGGCTACCTGCAATACCTGTCCAATGTGGAGCATCATGTAATCTTCGAAGCCGGCCGAATGGCATCCGACGACGTCTTGCAGACCGACGGCGGCCCCCATGTAGAGGCCGTAGTGGGCGCAGCGCCCGCCAATGTGTTCGATCTTGAAGTCGGCGATGTTCTGGAGATGAAGCCATCGCTGGGAACGCCCTTGTCCGTTACCGTCGAAATCGTGGGCATCATCGATCCCGCCGATCCCACCGCCCTATACTGGCAGCAGAACGCCAATGTGTTCATAGAGCCCGCCCCGCTTGACGAAATCCCCGACGTCGGCATAGAGATCGACCCCGAGGAGCCGCCCATAGCGCTGTTCGTTACCCGCCGCGCGCTGCTCGACAGCGTTGGCAAGGCATACCCCGGCAGCCTTGTGTCATCATCGTGGTTCGTGTTCATAGACAAAGATCCGCTCAAGCGCATACCGCCCGACGACCTGCGCCGCCGCCTCGACAATATGGAAAACGGGATGGCGGTTCGGATGCAGGGATCCGCCGTGTTCACCGGCATCAAGGCGCTGCTTCAGCAGTTCGAGCGCCGCAGCTTCTTCACCAGCATACCCTTGCTGCTGCTGCTAACCGTTATGGTCATCACCGTGCTGTACTACCTAGCGATGATGGTGTCCTACCTTGTGCAGAGCCGCGAAGACGATGTGGCGCTGCTGCGAAGCCGCGGCGTCAGCATGGCGCAGCTTGTGCGTCTGTACGCCATAGAGGGGCTGCTAATCACCGCCACCGCCGTAGTCGCCGCCCCGCTGCTCGCTATGGCCGTCGTCGCCGTATCCGGGATGCTGCCCTACTTCCGGGACATAACCGACGGCGCGCTTTTGCCAATCAACTGGCATTGGACGCCCTTCATCGTGTCCGCCAGCGTGGGCGCGCTCACCCTTGCCATATTCGTCGTCCCCGGCGTGGTGGGCGCGCGCAGCGGCCTGGTCATACACAAACTCCGCTCTTCACGCCCGCCCGTAGTCCCTTTCTTTCAGCGCTACTATCTCGATCTTATGGTGCTGGCAATCGGCGGGCTTGTGTTCTGGGAACTCAACGCCAGGGGGCAGATAGTATCCGGCGGCTTATTCAGCGGCGTACAGATAAACGAAGCGCTGCTGTTCGCGCCGGTGCTGCTGCTCACGCTGGTAGCGCTGGTATTCATGCGCTTCTTCCCGCTATTCGTGCGCTTCATCAGCGGCGAATCTCCCGCGCTAATCCATCTCTATGTATGGACGACCGCCGCCGCGCTTGCCGTTGCGCTGCTCTTGGACGGATTGCGCCAAGGCGACATAGCCGCCGCCGTCCCGCCGCTTGCGATAGCGCTTGCCGCCGCCGCGGCGTACTGGGCGATACGGCGCGCCCAACGCCGCCGCGCCAAACTCTACGCTTTCGGCGCGCAAGCCGCGCTGACTGCGGCGCTGCTGCTGCTCTACACGCCCACGCCGGGAACCCTAGCCTTTCTGCCCACAATCGCCTTTGCGCTCACAATAGCGCTGCAGCTTCTCTACTTGGGTTTCGCGCTGCTATCCCAAATAGCGCCCGTATGGGTGTCAATGAGCCTATGGCATATGGCGCGCAATCCGCTGCAATACAGCTGGCTTGTGCTGCTGCTTGTGATGGTCTCCGGCCTAGCCGTGCTTGCCACCACCGTGGGCGGCACGCTCAACCGAAGCTACCAAGAGCGCATCCTGTACGATGTAGCCACCGATATGCGCGTAACCGGTATCCCCGGCTACATATCGCGCAGCGTGGACGGCATTAAGCGCCGCTATTCCACCATCCCCGGCGTAACATCGGTTTCGCTTTCACTGCGCGACCGCGGCTCCCTGGGCGCGAACTACACCGGCCGCTCATTCCGTCTGCTTGCGGTGGAGTCCGACGATTTTCAATACAATTCGTGGTACCGCGACGACTTTTCGCGCAACCCACTGCCGGAGGTCATGCGCGCGCTGAACCCGCTTACCGTCAATCAGCCGCTCACCCTGCCCGAAGACGCCGCCGCCATCGGCCTCTGGACAAAGCCCGCCGACAACTATCCCAATATGTTCATGTGGGTTGTGCTGCAGGATGCCGACGGCGCATTGGATACCCAATCTTTCGGCAACATGGGGCCCCCCGAATGGCATCAGCGCGCCATCGAGATACCGCGCGCGCTCAAGCGCCCCGTTCAACTCGTCTCGATACAGATATACGAACCCGTATTCGGCCCCGCCGGAACCGCCGGCTCGCTGCTAATAGACGAAGTTCACACCATCAGCGCAAGCGGCGCGGTTCGTCCGTTGGAAGACTTCGAAGACGCCGCCTCGCGCTGGCTGCCGCTTGCCACATCCACGCTATCATCCGACTCGCTCCAAATCACGCAAGAAGACGCGCTCTACGGCGATAGCGCCGGCGTATTCACTTTCGGCAAGGACACCGACAACGGACTGCGCGGGATATACAAAAGTCCAAGCGGCGGCCCCGTCCCCGTGGTGGCGAGCAGTTCGTTCCTGCGGGCGTCCGGCGCGCGCATCGGCGATTTTCTGATAGTGGAAATCAAAGGCCGCTTCGTCCCCATCCAAGTGCGCGATGCGGTGGATCTGTTCCCAACCCTAGACCCGCGCGGCGCCGGCTTCATCCTAGCCGACCTGGAAACGCTCATACGCCATATCAACATCCTTAGCCCCGCGGTTGTGGCGGCGCCCAACGAAATGTTCATCCAAAAAGCGCCCGGCGCCGGCGACTCCGTGCGCCAAGTGGTGAATCGGCTTGTTGGCAGAAACCTTGTGCGCGACCGCGACGAAGAACTGGAACGCGTCCGCCTCGATCCGCTCATAACCGCCGGCTGGCAGGCGATTGCGCTGCTTGCCATGGCGATAATCGTCTTCACCGCCGCGCTCGGATACATAACCTACCTGCTCGCATTCGCCAACCGCAGCCGCAGCGAAATGGGCTTTCTGCAGTCCGTCGGGCTTTCCCCCCGCCAAATGGCGGCTATGCTGGCGCTCGAACACCTCATCATCGTGGCTATCGGCATCGGACTCGGCAGCGCCGCCGGATGGGTTATGAGCGATCTTATGGTATCATCCGTTGCGGTAACCGAAGACGGCGGGCAGGTCATACCGCCGTTCATCCTGGAAACCGATCTGCGCTTCCTGCTGCCGCTCTATGCCGCGCTGATAACCATATTCGCGCTGGCGATATACCGCCTCACCCGCAGCATGCGCCGCCTAGACTTTCACGCCGTATCGCGCCTAGAGTAGCCCAAGAGAGCAACTCCCAAGAGGGTAATCAAGGGGGGACACAGGAATAGCGCCAACGCAATCAAGCGCAACTCAAACCCAAACTAAGCGCAACTATGCCCGCCCTTGCAACCTATCGCCTATCGCCTATAAACCTATCGCGCGCAAACCTATGCGCCCGCAAAGCAAGTAACCCATGCGTCAAGTCATATCCGCAATAATCGCAGCCTGGCCGATGGTGGCGAAGCGCAGCCTATCGCATTGGCGGCTGCTGTCCACCGTGGTCATCGGCGTGCTGCTGTCGTCCACCGTGATGGCAGGCACGGTTATCTACTTCGACGCCCTGCGCGAGCTCGCGCTCAAAAACACGCTTGCCGGCGTCCACGACCTAGACCTGGACATACTCATAAAAGCCGAGCGCGGCCCCACAACCGTCGACGAATACCAAAAGGTAGCCAACGCAACCCAAAATCAGTTTGAGGCGCGGCTGGGTTGGCTATTCAAGGATGTGCGCCGCAGCGCCAAGACCGCCACCTTCTACCTTGCGTTCCCGGGCGAAGAACACGCCGCCGGCGACGGAGACGCGCGCGCATTCTTTTCGTTCAACCCACGTCTCGCGGACAACATAACCCTGCTCCCCGGCGGCCGTTTCCCCAGCGAGCAGCCCATCGCCAACCCCGCGGCGCCCATCGAGTTGGAAGCCGTTGTGCCGGCCCACGCCGCCCAAGCATTCGGCGTAGGCGTGGGCGATCGACTCTCGGCCGTCCCGTACTGGCGCGACCGCATCCCCTACGCAAGCGTAGTTATCAGCGGCCTATTCGAGCGCAACGAACCCGACGGCGAATTCTGGTACCAGGACGACGCGCTGTTTCAAACCGTTACATCCGGATCGTTTCGCACCGTCCCCTTCTATGTCTCCGAGCAGATGTTTTTCAACATTCTGGGCTCGGAGTTCACCGATATGGACGCATCCTACGCCTGGCACTTGGACGTCGACCGAACCCGCCTCAACGCCGCCAACACCACCCAAACCTACCTGCATATCCGCGCGATGCGCTCGCGGCTTTCGTCCAACCTTTTCGGCTTTCGCCAGATAACCGAACTCGACTCTACTCTAGCCGACTACGACCGGCGGCTTTTCTTCAGCAAAATCCCGATGTTCGTGGTGATGGTGCTGATTGCCGTAGTAATCCTATACTATGTCATAACGCTTTCGTCGCTGCTAGTAGAGCAGCAGCGCGGCGAACTGGCGCTGCTTCGCAGCCGCGGCGCCAGCTCCGCCCAAATACTCGCGGTGTTCGTGCTGGAGGGCGCCGCCATATCGCTGCTTGCCGTGTTAGCGGCGCCCCTGCTTGCCGCCGCCATCATCAGCATGCTCGGCTACACGCCCGCATTCGGCGGCCTAAGCGGCGGCGATAGGCTTGGCGTCTTCATCACCGGCGGCGCTTATATGATGAGCGCGCTAGGCGGCCTGTTCAGCTTCGCCGCGCTGCTCATACCCGCCGTCCGCGCGTCCCACATCGGCGTCGCGCGCCACCGCCAGCAGTCCGCCCGCCCCGCCGGCCAGCCCTTCTACCAGCGCTTTTACCTGGATGTGATGCTGCTAATCGTAAGCATATTCCTGTTCCGCCAGCTCTACGACCAAGGCTCCGTAGTGGCAACCGGACTATTCGGCGATGTAGCGGTAAATCAGGCGCTGCTCGCCGTCCCCGCGCTCATACTGGTTGCATTTGCGGTGGCGCTGCTGCGCCTATTTCCGCTCGCCGTCCGCTTCATCAGCGGCGATTCCCCCAACCTAATGCACCTCATAATCGGCGTAGTCGCCGCCGTGCAAGCCGCCGCAATCCTGTTCGGCGGCGGCGGCGATGCCTGGGCATTGCGCGGCATTGCGCTCGCCGCCATTGCCGTCCCCGCCGCGCTCTACTGGGCAACCGAGCGCGCTCCCAACGCCCGCCTGCGCGTACTCGGACTAGCCGCGCAAACCGCCGTCGTAGCAGCGCTTATGCTAAGCCCGTTCAACGCCCCCGTATTGGAGTTCCTAGCCTTCCAAAGCGGCGCTACTGCCGTAACGCCCGGCATCATCGGCGGCGTTCTCGTCGTAAGCGTATCGGCGGGCGCATCCGTGTTCGCGCCGCTGCCGCTTGGCTTGGCGTTCTTGGCGTTCAGCGCATTCGCCGCCCGCGCGCCCGTTGGCTTTTCTATGGGCATGTGGCAGATGGCGCGCAACCCAACCCACTACGCCCGAATGTCCCTGCTGCTAATCCTAATGGCGGGCTTGGGCATATTCGCCGCGAGTTTCGGCGGCACGCTAGAGCGCAGCTTCCGCGAACAGGCGCAATACGCCGCCGGCGCGGACATCCGCATCGAAGGCGTTACGCTCAACAGCCGCGGCAGCAGCATCCCATTCGCCCACTCATACGAAGTGCTGCCCATCGTCAGCGAAGCGTCCCCCGTCATAAAGGCGTTTGGCACGGATCTGTCCAAGCTTCTAGGCGAAAGCTACACGATGGTGGGCGTCGACGGCGATGCAATGAACCGCGTCGGCTGGTTCCGCGACGATTTCTCAGAGCGCCCAATGGCCGATCTGCTCACCAAGCTGGAGCATCCCGACCCGCCCATCGGCGTCGCGATCCCAACCGACGCCCGCGCAATCGGCATGCGCCTCAAGCCTGACCGCCCGCGCGAAAGCATCGCCGTATCGCTGCGCGTCAAAGACGCCAACGACCGCTACTTCACCTATGTTATCGGCAGGCTTGGCGGCAGCGGCGATTGGATAACCCTAGAGCGCAGCCTATCGCGCGGCAGCAGCTTCCGCCGCCGAGCGCCCCTGCAGCCCGCAGCGCCGCTTACCCTAGTATCGCTGTCCATTCACGACACCAACTCGCGCGGCAGACTGCGCGCCGGCAGCATCGTCATCGACGAAATCTGGACGCGAAACGCGTCCAACGCCAAGACTACTTTGGAAGACTTCAAGTCCGTGGATGAGTGGACGGCGCTTCGCGGCGCGCGCGAATCCATAACCGACATCCTGCAGCCCGTCGGCGCAAGCGGCGCAGCGTCCGCCGCCCAAGACGCCGCCCAATTCATATGGTCCGAAGGCTCGCCGCTCACCGGACGCGGCATATACCACGGCCCCCCCGCAAGCCCGCTGCCCGTGCTTGCCAGCAGCCTATTCCTAGCCGAAACCGGCCACAGCGTCGGCGAAGAGTTCACCGTATCCGTCTCAGGCCACCGCGTCCCCATTCGCATCATAGACTACTTCTACTACTTCCCCACGCTCGACACCCACACCAGGCGCTACCTGATTTCGGACATAGCGTCCGTCATTCGCTACACCAACTTGGAAGCCACCTCCGCCGAAGTAAAGCCCAACGAAATCTGGCTCGCCACCGCATCCAACGGCAGCGCGCGCGCCGCATTCGTCCACGAACTCCGCGACGGCGCCGCCCCCTTCCACAGCCGCGCCGTCCACGACCGCATAGAAGCGCTGAACGAATCGTCCGTCGACCCGCTTGTGCAAGCCGGCTGGCGCGCGCTGCTGTTTATGGCATTCGGCGCGGTGCTAATCCTAAGCTGCCTCGGCTTTCTGGTACACTCATATGTATCGTTCCGCGAGCGCGAAATGCAGTTCGGCTTAATGCGAACCGTCGGCTTCTCAATGCGCCAACTCATAACCCTAGTATGGCTGGAGCAGGCGCTAGTCATAGCCGCCGGAATGGCGCTCGGCGCTGAAATGGGCAGACGGCTAGGCGCTATCATCATGCCCTTCCTAAGCCACAACGACCGCGGCGCCCAAGTGCTGCCCCCATTCGTCCTCGAAATCGACTGGGGAACGCTGGCTCTCACATACGGCTTTATGGTGCTTGTCTTTACCCTAATCATACTTGGAATGATCTGGTTCATACGCAGAATATCGCTGCAGCGCATCCTGCGGCTCGGCGAACTCTAACCCAACGCATCGGCGCGCATCCGCCGCCGACCGCCATCGGGAGCGGCTATTGACCTACGCAAACAACGAAGCCTATATCGTCTGCGAAGACCTGTTCAAAATATACAAAATCGCAGACCTCGAAGTGGTGGCGTTGCGCGGACTCGACCTCAAGGTGCGCCGCAGCGAAGTCGTCGCAATCGTGGGCGCAAGCGGCAGCGGCAAAAGCACGCTGCTCAACATACTCGCCGGCTACGACGCCCCGTCCGCCGGCCGCGTATCCGTCGGCGACAAAGACCTGTTGCGAATGACGCCCAACGACGTCGAAACCTATCGCCGCGACGAAGTCGGCTTCATCTGGCAGCAGACCAGCCGCAATATGTTCCCCTACCTCACCGCCATTGAAAACGTCGCCCTGCCCATGATGCTAACCTTCACATCGCCTGCCGAGCGCCGCAAGCGCGCCGAAGACTTGCTGGAACTCGTCGGCCTAAGCCATAGAATGGGACACACCCCCGAAAAACTCAGCGGCGGCGAACAGCAGCGCGTCGCAATCGCCGTAGCGCTCGCCAATCATCCGCCCTTGCTGCTCGCCGACGAACCCACCGGCGAACTAGACGACGCCACCGCCGCCGAAATCCTAGACCTGTTCGGCGCTATCAACAATGAACTCGACACCACCATCCTCATCGTTACCCACGATCCCGACATCGCCTACAAAGTCGGCCGCGTGGTAATGATCCGCGACGGCAAAATGGCTACCGAAGTGCGCCGCCGCGTAACCTATCAGCGCCTATCCGGTGCCGCCGAAACCGACCAACCCCTCGAAGAATTCATCCTAGTCGACGGCAGCGGCAGAGTGCAGATACCCAGAGACATCATCGACCGCCTCAAAATAGGCGCCCGCGCGCGCATCGACGCCGTCGACGGCAAAGTAACCCTAACCCCCGACGACACCCAATAGCCCGCCGCGCAACAGCATACCGCCGCCATCTATATGCCATTGCCCGAAGCGCCAACCCACACAGGAGCAGCCCAAATTGAGCAGAATCCAAAGGCTTCTCGCCGCCGTAGATGTCTTCCGAACCCACAAACTCGGTTCCGAAGAAGTCAACGCCCTGCGCGGCGTCAACCTAAATGTATTCCCCGGCCAATTCATTGCGGTAGTAGGCAGATCCGGCAGCGGTAAAACATCCCTGCTCAACATTATGGCCGGCCTAGACAAGCCCAGCGGAGGCAAAGTGTTGTTCGAAGAGCAAGACCTCGCCCAAATGACAGAGCGCCAACTCACCGACCTGCGCCGCCACCGCATCGGCTTCATATTCCAATCATTCGGACTGCTGCCCCTGCTATCGGCGTTTGAGAATGTGGAACTACCCCTCCGCATCAGCGGCGTAGCCGCCGGCGAGCGCGCCGAGCGCACGCGCGAAGCGCTCGACATCGTAGGCTTGTGGACGCGCTCCAAGCACCGCCCCTACGAACTCAGCGGCGGCGAACAGCAGCGCGTCGCCATTGCGCGCGCCATCGTCATACGCCCCTCGCTCATCCTAGCCGACGAACCCACCGGCGAACTAGACTCCAACAACGCTCACGCCATATTCGGGCTGTTCAAAGATATGGTAATCAAGCAGGGCATCAGCGTAGTATCCGCCACCCACGACTCTACCCTGCTGTCTATGGCTGACGAAGTGAAAGAAATCCGCGACGGCCGCCTGCTAGAGCAAGCGCAAGTAGGCTTGCGCTACCGCAGCTAGCGCCGCGCAAAACCGCCGCGCGTCAGAAGGAAGGGATATATGACCCAAGAAATACGATGGCATTACCGCTTCACAAATTTCTCCCGCGCCTATTCACTGCTGCGCGAGGCGCTTGAAGACGGAGTCCAATCTCTAAACCAACTAGAGCGCGAGGGAACAATTCACCGCTTTGAGTACACCTTCGAACTATCATGGAAGATTCTGAAAGACAAACTGGAACGCGACGGCGTTATATTGCCAACCATAACTCCGCGCGCCGTCATTCGCCAAGCATTCCAATCTAAGCTAATTGACGACTGCGAAACATGGCTTGAGATGCTGACCGACCGCAACACGATGTCCCACACCTACGACTTCGAGAAATTCGAAGCCGTCATCCTACGGATACACTCTCGCTACTTGGCGATCTTGGACGCCCTCTATCATCGACTATTGCCGGAGGCGCTGCCGCAATGACAACCCTAACCGCCCCCGACCTGCCCGCCGCGACGCTTGAAACGCTCGCCCGCATTTTCGGCGCATACCCCGAACTGCTTGAAGTCAAGCTGTTCGGTTCGCGCGCCACCGGCAAGGCGTCCCCGCGCTCGAACATTGACCTAGCCACTTTCGGAATTGTGGACGAACATCGGCTAGGCAGGCTTGCGCTTGACCTTGACGACGCCAACATCCCCCAAAGCGCCACATGGTAGCCTACGAAACCATCCGCTACGCCCCGTTTAAGTTGCATATAGACACCTTCGGCATCGCCATCTACCGCGCATTCCCCTAACCCTTTGCGCCCCCACGCCTTTGCGCTAAAATCAGCAGCAGACCAACCCCGACCGCTGACACAATGAGGTGCAAATCCCATGCTGCCCGAATTCCCCGACGACCGCGCGCAAAAACGAAAGTTCCTGCTCGACGCCGTGGAATCCGTGCGCCACACCGTCAGCGCCAACACAGCCGAATCCGAGCGCATCGGTACCCTGCCCACCGCATCCGTCGACGCCATCCGCGGCGCCGGCCTTTTCGCGCTCAAACTCCCCCGCCCGCTTGGCGGCGCCGAAGCCGACCCCGTAACCCAAATAGAAGTCATAGAGGCGCTATCCTACATTGACGCCGCCGCCGGCTGGTGCCTTATGATTGGCGCTACCGCCGTCGGACAGCCCGGCGCATACGCCGCCGACGAAGCCATCGCAGAGATATTCCCCAACGGCTACATCCCGCTAGGCGCTACTTCCACCGCCCCTATGGGCAAGGCAACCCCCGTTGACGGCGGCTACATTCTCAGCGGCAGATGGCCGTTCGCAAGCGGCGTCCGCCACGCCGAATGGATGTCGGCCGGCGCCATAATCCCCGCCGACGACCCCAACAAGCCGCCCATCTCACTAGCGCTAGTCTATCCCACCGCAAGCGCCCGCATTCACGACAACTGGCAGGTATTCGGTCTGGAAGGCACAGGCAGCAACGACATATCCGTATCAGACCTATTCGTCCCCCAAGCCTTCACCTGGGACTCGCTGGCGTTCCAACCCAAGCGCGGCGGCGCTATCTACCGCATGGGCAGACCCGGCTTCGTCGCAAACGAACACGCCGCTTTCGCGCTCGGCGTAGCCCAACGCGCCCTAGACGAAATCATAGCCTTCGCCCCCGCCAAGCGCCGCGGCCGCCCGCCCACATCCGTCGCAGACCGCGGCGCATTCCGCCTAGACATCGCCGAATGCGACTTTCGCCTGCGCGCCGCCCGTATGCTGTCCCACGACGTCTTCGAGCGCGCCTACGCCGTCGCCCGCCAAGGCCGCATTCCCGACGCCGCATCCCAAGCCGAAATGCGCGGCGTATCAGCCTATACAACCCGCGTCGCCCTTGATGTGGTTACTACCGCATTCCGCTACGCCGGCGGCGAAGCCATATTCCACGGCAGCCCGCTCCAGCGCTGCCTCCGAAACATCAACGCCGCCGCACAGCACCTTAACCCAAGCGGCATCGCGCTGGAACACCACGGCGCTGCCCTGCTAAACCTGCCCGATGTCAACCCGATGGCATAGCGCCCGCCCGCGTCAAGGCAGCGCGTCCCCCAACCGCACCAACCCCACGATAGCCGCAAGCGCCACACCCACCGCGAGCCAGCGTATCCCCGGCGAGCGCTGCCCCGCTATGCGCCGCCCTACGCCAAACGGCGTTTCAACCGCTTCGTACCGATAGCGCGGCGCAAGCGCCAACCCCAACGCGAAGCCGCCCGCAAGCCCGCCCAAGTGCGCCCAATTGTCTATGCCCGGTATGATTAGCCCCACCGCAAAATTGAGCGCCACCACCACCGCCAAACCCGTCAAGTTCTGCCTGCCCACATCCCCCATCAAGTCCCGATGCGCCAAAAAGTACGCCGTCAGCGCCCCCAGTATCCCGAACACGGCGCCGCTTGCGCCCACCCCCGCCGCCGTCTTGTTGAACACATAACTCAGCGCGCTGCCCGACAGCCCCGCTATCAGATAGATCGCGATGAACCGAAACCGCCCGTACAACCCCTCCACTAGCCTGCCGATTATCCACAACCCCACGCAGTTAAACAGCAGATGCAGTATGCCCGAATGCAGGAATATCGCCGTGAACAGCCGCCAGTATTCCCCCGCCCCAATCAGCGGCCCGTACATCGCCCCGAACCGCAGCAGCACGCGCATATCGTCAGACCCGCCGCTCAACTCCAGCAGCGCATACACCGCCAGGTTGACCGCAAGCAGCGCCCACGTCGCGGACGTCGCCCCGCTTGCGCCCAACGGCAGCCCAAACCCGCCGCCGCCGTTATCGTAGCCGGCCGACTCTTCCCGAGCATCGTCTTGTCGTCGGAATTCTTGCATCGGATTTCTCGCGATGTGACGAGGGGACGAGGGAAATGCGCCGCGCCCGCCGCGCCCTCCCTCGCGGCAGACAAGCCCTTACTCACACAATAGCGCTAAATAAGCGCGCATTCAAGGCGAATCGACGGACGCCGACGCAGCGAAATCGCAATCGCCGCCGCCAAACGCCTGCGCCTTTGACATTCCCGCCATTAAGAGTATAATTCCCGATTGTTGTCAGAATGGCGCAAAGCATTCATCACCATTAGTTGGAGGGAAACTAGCCGATGGATCCTATAAACCTGTTCGATATGGAAGCCCTAGCAGCCCAGCGCATGCCGCACAACATGTGGACATTCGTGGACGCGGCGTCCAACGACGAAATCACCAAGCGCCGAAACCGCGCATCCTTCGACCGCATTATGGTCAACGCCCGTTTCCTCACCGACGTGTCGGACAGAGATCTCTCCACCACCGTGCTTGGCGAAAAGATAAGCTTCCCCGTTATGGTCGCCCCCACCGGCGGACAGCGCCAAGCACACCCCGAAGGCGAGCGCGCTACCGCCACCGGCGCAGGCAAAGTCGGCACCCTCTACACGCTCCCCACTAGCTCCGGCTACTCCATCGAAGAAGTAGCCGATGTAGCCACCGGCCCCCTCTGGTTCCAGCTCTACCACTTCGACGACGAAGTAACCGAAATCCTAGTCAAGCGCGCCAAAACCGCCGGCTACAAGGCGATATGCCTCACCATAGACACCCCCGTCGGCAGCCCCAAAGAGCGCGACCTCCGCAACGACTATGTAGCGATGCCCGGCCTACACTGGGGCAGCATGCG
Source organism: Dehalococcoidia bacterium (assembly GCA_965204605.1). Taxonomy (GTDB): domain Bacteria; phylum Chloroflexota; class Dehalococcoidia; order Lucifugimonadales; family JADFKI01; genus Bin90. The sequence continues at coordinate 864,524 of OZ241999.1, read as the reverse complement.
TGACCGCCCCGACCTAGTCCAACGGCGCGGCGTAGGCGTCCCAGACCTAACCGACTGGGATCCGCCCGGCTACGTCGGCCTCACCTGGGACAGACTCGACTGGCTGCGCGACCTCACCGGACTGCCCCTAATCGTCAAGGGCGTCCGCACCGTCGAAGACGCCGTGCAGTGCGCCGAATACGGCGTTGACGGCATCGTAGTCTCCAACCACGGCGGCAGACAACTCGACGGCACCCCGTCCAGCATCGAAACCCTCGGCCCAATAGCCGACGCCGTAGGCGACCGCCTAGAAGTGTACCTAGACTCCGGCGTGCGCCGCGGCCTCGACGTCCTCAAAGCGCTTTGCCTTGGCGCGCGCGCCGTGCTTGTAGGCCGCCCGCTATACTGGGGACTAGCCTACAACGGCGCCGCCGGCGTAGAGCATATGCTCACCATACTCAAAGTGGAATTCGACCGCGCGCTCGCCTACGTCGGCTGCCGCACACCCGCCGAACTCAACCGCGCACACGTCGACGTCCCCGACACCGACTGGTGGCCCCGCAGTTAAGCCTTCCCTATAGAGCAGCGAAAGCAAGCGTCTGCAGCGCAAAACCCAAAGCGGGATGGCCAAGATAAGCCAGCGCAAAGCCCCCGCAAACCAAAACCAAGGCGGGATGGCAAGGATTAAGGCAATCGCAAAATCCCAACCATCCCGCCAACGCCCGCCGTAGCAGCGCGGCGCATCGCCCTACAAGATAGCGCCCGCCTCTTGGAAGCGCGCTACGTCGTCCCAGTCATACCCCAACTCGTCGATAAGAACCGACTCCGTATCCTGCCCCAACTCAGGCGCCCCGCGCACGATAGCCGACGGCGTTTCGCTGAACTTCACCGGGAAGTTGCACACCTTGATTGCCCCCAAGTCCGGATGCTCAAAGTCCGTTATGTAGTCATTCGCGATAACCTGTGGATCGTCCCGCAGCTCCGCTATCGACTGCACTTTGGCGTAGATGAACCCGTATCGGCGGAACACCGCGTCCCACTCCGCGTATGTACGCGTCTTGAATGTGTCCTCGATCAGCGCCAGCAGCTCCGGCGAAACCTCAGCCCCGTCCTCGACGCCCTGGAACCTGGGGTCATCCAGCACATAGGACAAGCCCAGCGCCTCCACGAATGGACGCCAGTAGCGCTTCGGCTGCGGGTTGGATATTCGCAGCCAGCTGCCGTCCTTGCACAAGTAGATGTTGTACATATAGTTGCGCACGCTGTCCCTGTTCAGCGCCGGCATATGGCTGCCGATGAGCAGATCCATCCCCACCGCAAGCCCTTGCAGCCACATCGTGCTGCTCATATGCGACACCTCCACCTTCTGCCCAACCCCTTGGCTCTGCCGCGCCCATAGCGCCGAGAGTATCCCTAGGCACAGGACTATGCCGCCTATCTGGTCCGACGGCGCCCCCCTGACCGATACCGGATGTTTCGCCCAATCCGGCGTCGCCGACATCATCAGCCCGGCGCGCGCCTGGCCGCATGCGTCAAGCGACGGCATCCCCGCGTCCGGCCCCTCCGTCCCGAACCCCGACGCCGTCCCGTATATCAGCATCGGGTTGATTTCGCGCAGCGTCTCATAGTCCATCGCCAGCCGCTCCGCCACGCCGTTGCGGAAGTTCTCGATCAGCACATCCGCCTGCGCCACGAGCCTATGCGCTATCTCCCTGCCCTCGACCGTCTTCAGATTGACCGCAATCCCGCGCTTGCTGCGATTGCAAGTCTCGAAGTAGGCGTTCCTGCCGTTGGGCATCCCCGCCTGCGCCGACTCCATAGAGGACACCGCCCGCCCCACATCGCCGTCCAGCGCCTCCAGTTTGATTACATCCGCCCCCATATCCCCCAGCATAGACGCCGCCACCGGACCGAACTGCCACATCGTCCAGTCCAGCACCTTCACGCCCGCCAGCGCCCCCTGCAATTGACCGCCGCTTCCGTTAAGCATAATGCCCTCCAAACGCTTCCGCTAATGCACTCCGCCAACCCGCCCAGTCTAGTGATAACATTGGCGCTAGTTTAACACATCCCACCCACGGATTAGCCTACTCGATATGCAGCCCTAACCCCCTTTGCGCCTCTGCGCCTTTGCGTTTGAAACCTTCCCTTTAGCCGAATGCGCCCCCCAAGCCGTATAGCGCAAACCCGCCGCCGTCTGCTACGATAGCGCCATCGCAAGGACGCCAACCCTCAAGCGGGACGCCGGCCGTCGGGTGCGCCGCATTGAAATCTAACCCGTTTCTCTATTCCAAAACCGCCCCGCTATGCCGATAATGAAACTAGGCGCAGCCTGGCGCACAAGGCGTATGGAATAGCAGCGAGCGAAGAGATGCAGCCGAACTTTGTGGACAAGACGATATGGACGGGCGATAACCTTGACATCCTGCGCGGTCTGAACAGCGATTGCGTTGACCTGATTTATCTCGACCCGCCGTTCAATTCCAACCGCATCTATTCCGCCCCCGTTGGCGGCGCGGAAGCGGCGGCGGCGTTCAAAGACACCTGGACGCTATCCGATCTGGACGTCGCTTGGATGGGGTTGATTGCGGATGAGCGGCCGGGCATATACAAGGCGATTGAAGCCGCCGGGCTAAATCAGGGCAAGGGAATGCAGTCGTATCTGTGCATGATGGCTGTGCGCCTATTGGAAATGCGCCGCGTGCTGAAAGACACGGGCAGCGTCTATCTGCACTGCGATTCTACGGCGGCGCACTATCTCAAACAGATTATGGACAGCGTGTTCGGCGGCGACAGGTTTCGCAACGACGTCGTATGGCGGCGCACAAGCGCAAAGGGCTTGGCTACCAAAAACTACCCCCGCAATCACGACGTCCTGCTCTACTACTCAAACGGCGAAAACCCTACTTGGAACACCCCGTTTCGCCCCCACGATCCTGAGTACATAAGAAAATCGTATCGCTACACTGATCCGGAAACGGGGCGCAGATACAGAGCCGACAACCTCGCAAATCCAAATCGCGATCGTCCCAATCTGACCTATGAATGGAACGGGCATCTGCGCGTTTGGCGCTGGACAAAAGAGAGAATGCAAGACGCGCACGACAGGGGACTGCTGCACTACTCGGCAAGCGGGCTTGCAAGCCAAAAGCGTTACCTTGACGAGATGGAAGGCGGCTTGGTCGATACGATATGGGACGATGTGCGCCCGCTTGGTTCGCGCTCGCGCGAGCGCGTAGGCTATCCCACGCAAAAGCCGCTTGCGCTGCTAGAGCGCATCATCAGCGCGAGCAGCGCCCCCGGCGATATGGTGCTGGATCCGTTCTGCGGATGCGCCACCACTTGCGTCGCCGCCGAAAGCCTAGGGCGGCGCTGGATAGGCATAGATCTTTCCCCAATGGCGGTTAGCCTGACCAACTCCCGCCTGAAGGCGGCGATGGGCGATCTGTTCCACGACCGCCTGGTTACGGCGCGCGCGGACATTCCGCGCCGCACGGACATTGACGCGCCAATCCCGTATCGGCAGAACAAGCATATCCTATTCGGGCAGCAGGAAGGGCGCTGCAACGGCTGTCGGACGGAGTTCCCGTTTCGGATGTTCGAGGTTGACCACCTCATCCCGCGCTCGCGGGGCGGAACGGATCACATAGACAACCTGCAGCTGCTGTGCGCCCACTGCAACCGCACAAAGGGGGACAGACCGCAGGAATACCTAGTGGCGCGGCTTAGCGAAATGGGGATCTACCCTGCCGAGTAGCGATTGCGCGGCGGGGGCGCTCTAAGCGCAAAGGGGCAAGCGCGCGCAAAGACGGGTTAGGATAGCAAAGACGGATACGGATATTAGCGCAAAGAGGTTATCGCAGTGGCAGAGAAGAGATACTCGGTTACGCTGCCCGACTACATACTGCCAAGTTTCGGCTGGAACGAATCGGAAGCGCCCTATCGCATCAAAGAGGCGCTGACGGTGTTCGCGCTTTGCAAATGCTTGACTACGCGATTGTTTGACAGAATTTTCACAAACTGGTATATTCTCACAATAGTTTCGCAGCGTGGTATGGGCGTTTCGGCATAGGAATTATGCGCCTTATCGCGGCATTCGCGATAGGCGCGCCGCCCGTTCATACGCTCGGTCGGATGAGGATGTTATGTTAGCCAGAGACCCGGAAGCGACCGAGTTCGTTCTGCGCGAAGCGCGCGAGTACGATGTGAAGTTCATACGCCTCTGGTTTGCGGATATTCTGGGCAATCTGAAGGGCTTTGCAATCACCGTCGAAGAGCTTGAACACGCCCTCACGCGCGGGATGGGGTTCGACGGCTCTTCCATAGAGGGGTTTGTGCGCTCCGACGAGCGCGATCTGTACGCGTTGCCGGATCCGAACACATTCAGCATATTGCCGTGGCGTCCGCGCACTAATGCGGTGGCGCGGATGTTTTGCGACATCATCACGCCCGACGACCAGCCGTATGAGAGCGATCCGCGCGCCGTGCTTCGGCGCAACCTCGCCAAGGCGTCAGGGCTGGGCTATACCTACTATGTGGGGCCGGAGATCGAGTATTTCTACTTCAAGGACTCCGAAACGCCGCAGCCGCTCGATCGCGGGAGCTACTTCGACCAGGACGCCACGGATTTGGCGACGGATCTGCGCCGCGAAACCGTGCTGACGCTTGAAGAGCTGGGCATTCCGGTGGAGTCGAGCCATCACGAGGCGTCGCCGAGCCAGCATGAGATCGATCTGCGCCATACCGACGCGCTGACGATGGCGGACACGGTGATGACCTACCGCCTTGTGGTGAAAGAGATAGCGCGGCAGAACGGCTACTACGCAACCTTTATGCCCAAGCCGGTGGGCGGCATCAACGGCAGCGGGATGCACATGCACCAATCGCTGTTTCAGGGCGACCGCAACGCCTTCTATGACGACGACGACGAACTTCACCTGTCGGACACCGCGAAATGGTTCGTGGCGGGGCTGATGCGCCACGCCCGCGAGATTACCATCGTTACCAATCAGTGGATCAATTCGTACAAGCGGCTTGTGCCGCGCTTTGAAGCGCCGATGTTCGTATCTTGGTCGACAATCAACCGCGCCGATCTGATACGGGTGCCGGACTTCAAGTCGGGACGCGAAGAGTCGCGCCGCATCGAGTATCGCGCGCCGGATCCCGCATGCAATCCGTATTTGGCGTTCAGCGTGATGCTGGCGGCGGGCTTGAAGGGCATAGAAAAGCGCTATGAGTTCCCGGCGGCGGCGCAGTCCAACATATTCTATATGAGCGACGCAGAGCGCAAAGACTTGGGCATCGAGGCGCTGCCCGCCAATATGTGGGAGGCGATTCAGGTAGCGGAGCGCAGCGAACTTGTGTATGAAGCGCTGGGCGAACAGGTCTTTAAGAGCTTTGTGGAGAACAAGAAGCTCGAGTGGGAAAATTACCACACGCATGTCGCGGACTACGAAATGGAGCATTACCTGCCGCTTCTGTAACAACGCCTATGCAACAAGCTCTAGCGCCGTCAAGCGCGCGCCATTCGCCGAACAATCGCAGCATTAAATCAGCATTTGCGCCTACCGCAAGCCTTAACAGCGAGACACAGATATGTCTGAAAGATACATTCCCAATCTGACCAAGCAGGGGCTATATGACCCGCGCTTCGAACACGATGCCTGCGGGGTGGGGCTTGTCGCCAATATCAAGGGCGCGCGGTCGCATTCGGTATTGCAGCGCGGCATTGAGGCGCTCTGCAGCTTGGAGCATCGCGGCGCAAAGGGCGCCGATCCTGAGACGGGCGACGGCGCGGGCGTGCTGATTCAGATGCCGCACGAATTCTTTAGCGCTGAGATGGAACGGCTTGGATTTGGGCATCGCCGTCGCGGCGATTACGCCGTGGGGATGGCGTTTGCGCCGCACGATAGGGCGCAGCAGCAGGCGATCGAAGCGATAGTTCGCGACTTCGTAGAGCGGGAAGGGCAGACTTTGCTCGGCTGGCGGGATGTGCCGGTGTCCCCGGACCGGATAGGCGAGTTCGCAAGCTCAGTTATGCCCGCTATCCGCCAATTCTTCGTGGGACGCGGCGTTAACGCCCAGGACGAAGCGGAGTTTGAGCTAAGGCTCTATGTGATACGCCGTCAGATCGAAGACGCCGTGGCGAATTCGGGGCTGCCAAACGCCGATGACTTCTATGTGTGCAGCCTGTCTTCCAACAAGATTGTGTATAAGGGGCTCATCCTCGCCACGCAGCTTGAGCGCTTCTATCACGATCTGTCCGATGAGCGCGTGAAAACCGCCTTTGCGCTGGTGCATTCGCGCTTCGGCACAAACACGCTCGGCACATGGCGGCTGGCGCATCCGTATCGCTTCGTGATTCACAACGGCGAAATCAACACGCTGCGCGGGAATATCAACTGGATGACGGCGCGCGAGGGAATGTTCGCGTCGGATGCGCTGGGGGACGACGTCCGCAAGCTTCTGCCCGTCATCGGCAAGGACGCTCAGAGCGATACCGCAAGCTTCGACAACGCGCTTGAGCTGCTGCTTGCCACCGGGCGCTCGTTGCCGCATGCGATGATGATGATGATACCGGAGGCGTGGGGCGATCATCTGCCTATGGAGCAGGCGAAGCAGGATTTCTACGAATACCACTCCTGCATGATGGAGCCGTGGGACGGCCCCGCGCTAATAGTGGGCACGGACGGCAAGAAAGTGTGCGCCGTGCTGGACAGGAACGGCTTGCGCCCCTGCCGCTATTTGGTAACAACCGATGATATGCTGGTGATGGCGTCCGAAACCGGCGTGCTGGACATTCCGCCGGACAAGGTGCTGTTCAAAGAGCGCATTCATCCGGGGCGGATGTTCCTGCTGGACACCGAGCAGGGGCGGCTTGTGGATGACGCCGAATTGAAGCGCGATTTGGCGGCAAGGCAGCCCTACGGCGAGTGGCTGTCTGAGAACCGCGTAGCGCTTGACGATCTGCCGCCGTCCGCCGAGGCGCCGCCGTTCTATTCGGGCGATTTGACGGCGCAGCAGGTCGCGTTCGGCTACACGCGCGAAGACTTGCGCCTTATTATGGAGCCGATGGCGCAGACCGGCAGCGAACCCATAGGCTCTATGGGCAACGACGCCCCGCTGGCGGTGCTGTCCGAACAGAGCCCGCTGCTGTTCAACTACTTCAAGCAGCTTTTCGCGCAGGTCAGTAACCCGCCGCTTGACGCTATCCGCGAGGAACTGGTTACATCCTTGGAAGCCACAATCGGTTCCGAGGTGAACCTGTTCACCGAAACGCCCGAACACTGCGGCATGCTGCGGGTCAAGCGGCCGGTGCTGACCAACGCCGAGTTGGAAAAGATCCGCGCCATCGATATGCCGCGCCTGAAGTCGAAGACGATACGCACGCTGTTCACGCGCGACGAGAACAACAGCGCCCTCAAGCGCGCGCTGCAAGCGGTGTGCGAAGAGGCGACGCGCGCCGTGGAAGACGGCAATGCCATCATCATCCTGTCGGATAGGGGCGTGGGCGCCCACGACGTCCCCATCCCAAGCCTGCTTGCGGTGGCGGGCGTGCATCACCACCTCATACGACAGGGCATACGCACGAAAGTGGGGCTTGTGGTGGAATCGGGCGAGCCGCGCGAAGTGGCGCATATGGCGCTGCTGCTGGGCTACGGCGCGGGCGCGGTCAATCCCTATCTGGCGTTCGATACTATCGCGGATATGGTCTCCGACGGCGGCGCGCTGGCTTCCGCCGTGGATTACGCAACCGCCGAACAGAACTATGTCAAGGCGGCGGACAAGGGCATCCTCAAGGTTATGTCCAAGATGGGCATATCCACCATCAGCAGCTACCGCGGCGCTCAGATATTCGAGGCGGTCGGGTTGAACGCCGAATTCGTTGACGCCTACTTCACTTGGACGCCTTCGCGCATAGGCGGCATCGGCATAGACGAAATCGAGCAGGAAAGCAGAAAGCGCCACACCGCCGCCTACCACGAACTTGCGCCGGCGGGCAGCCTCGACCTTGAGGCGGGCGGCTTCTATCAGTGGCGGCGCGACGGCGAATACCATATGTGGAACCCGGACACCATCGCCGGGCTTCAGCACGCCGCCCGATCCAACAGCTTCGACACCTATCAAAAGTTCGCCGACTACGCCAACGATTTCAGCCGCGAGCTCTGCGCCATCAGAGGCTTGCTTGAGTTCAAGCCGGCGGACACGCCCATTTCGTTGGATGAGGTAGAGCCTGCGAGCGAAATCGTGAAGCGCTTCGCCACCGGCGCAATATCGCTGGGTTCCATAAGCCGCGAGGCGCACGAAACGATGGCGATTGCGATGAACCGCATCGGCGCGCGCAGCAACACCGGCGAAGGCGGCGAGGATTGGCATCGCTACACGCCCGACCCCAACGGCGATTCGCGCAACAGCGCCATGAAGCAGGTTGCGTCCGGGCGCTTCGGCGTTACCATCAACTACCTCGCAAGCGCGCGCGATCTGCAAATCAAGATGGCGCAGGGTTCCAAGCCCGGCGAAGGCGGCCAGCTTCCGGGACACAAGATCGACGAGTACATCGGCTGGGTGCGCAACTCCACGCCCGGCGTGGAACTCATATCGCCGCCGCCGCATCACGACATCTATTCCATCGAAGATTTGGCGCAGCTCATACACGACCTCAAGAACTCCAACCCCGCCGCGCGCGTGCATGTGAAGCTTGTGGCGGAGGCGGGCGTCGGCACGATTGCGGCAGGCGTATCCAAGGGACACGGCGATGTTGTGCTGATAAGCGGGGACAGCGGCGGCACGGGCGCATCCCCCGAATCGTCCATCAAGCACGCCGGCCTGCCCTGGGAGCTCGGACTCGCCGAAACGCAGCAGGTATTGGTGCTCAACGATCTGCGCGGGCGCATCGTGGTGCAGACGGACGGGCAGCTCAAGACGGGGCGTGACGTGGCAATCGCCTGCCTGCTGGGCGCCGAAGAGTTCGGGATGGCTACCGCGCCGCTCATCACTATGGGCTGCATCATGCTGCGCAAGTGCCACCTGAACACCTGCTCCGTGGGCATCGCCACGCAAGACCCCGAACTCCGCAAGATGTTCGCCGGCAAGCCCGAATATGTCATCAACTACTTCTTCTTTGTGGCGGAAGAACTGCGCCAAATTATGGCGGATATGGGCTTCCGAACAATAAACGAAATGGTCGGCCGGATGGACAGGCTTGACGCGCGCCAAGCGATAGCGCATTGGAAGGCGAAGGGATTGGACTTCTCCAATCTGCTGCATATGCCTGCCGTCCCCGATTCGGTGGCAACCTACTGCCGCGAAACGCAAGACCACGGGCTTGAGCGCGCGCTGGACAACACGCTCATAGACCTCTGCAAAGACGCTATAGAGAGCGCGCAGCCGATTGCGCTGGATATGCCCATAAGCAACGCCAATCGCACCGTGGGCGCAACGCTGAGCTACCAAATAGCGCGGCGCTACGGCGAAGACGGCTTGCCGGAAGACACCATCAAGGCGAACTTCAGCGGCTCGGTGGGGCAAAGTTTCGGGGCGTTCCTCGCCAAGGGCGTAACGATGAACGTGCGCGGCGACGCCAACGACTACTTCGGCAAGGGGCTGTCCGGCGGCAAGGTGATAATCACGCCGCCGCCCGAAGCCACATTCGCGCCCGAAGACAACATCATCGTGGGCAATGTGGTACTATACGGCGCTACGGGCGGCAAGGCGTTCATACGCGGCGTGGCAGGCGAGCGCTTCGCCGTCCGCAACAGCGGCGCGGAAGCCGTGGTGGAAGGCGTGGGCGACCACGGCTGCGAATATATGACGCGCGGCAAAGTGGTTGTGCTGGGCCCCACGGGGCGCAATTTCGCGGCGGGAATGAGCGGCGGCGAAGCCTATGTGCTGGACGAACACGGCGATTTCGCGAACCTCTGCAACCGCGAAATGGTGGGCTTGGAGTCGGTGGAAGACCCCGCCGACGAACAGGCTTTGCGCCAACTCATAGAGCGGCATCTTGACTACACCGGCAGCGCCAACGCACGCCGCGTTTTGGACAACTGGGATGATATGCTGCCAATGTTCGTGAAGGTAATGCCTTACGATTACAAGCGCATCCTGCAGCAGCGCGCCGCGGCGATGGCAGCCGATTAGCGGCGAAATTAAGATAGGCGAAGCGATATAGATGGGAAAACCCACCGGATTCAAAGAATATGAGCGCCAAACGCCCACGCAGCAACCCGTTGCGCTGCGCGTGCGGCACTATAACGAATTCTATGAGAACTGGGACGAGTCGCAGGCGCGAGATCAGGGCGCGCGCTGCATGAACTGCGCCGTGCCGTTCTGCCATACCGGCTGTCCGCTGGGCAACCTGATACCCGATTTCAACGATCTGGTGTATCGCGGCAAATGGCGCGACGCGCTAATCGAGCTTCACGCCACCAACAACTTCCCGGAGTTCACCGGCCGCGTCTGCCCCGCCCCCTGCGAAGCCGCCTGCGTGCTGAACATCAACCAGGATCCGGTTACGATCGAGTATATCGAGAAGGCGATTGCGGACCGTGGCTGGAGCGAGGGTTGGATTGCGCCCGAACCGCCCACGCAGCGCACCGGCAAGAAGGTCGCCGTAGTCGGCTCCGGCCCCGCTGGTATGGCGGCGGCGCAGCAGCTCAACCGCTGCGGCCACTGGGTTACCCTCTTTGAGCGCGATGAGCGCATCGGCGGACTGCTAACCCTGGGCATCCCCGATTTCAAGATGGAAAAATCGGTCGTTCAGCGGCGCGTGGATCAGATGCGCGCAGAAGGCGTGAGCTTCAAGACGGGCGTCAATGTGGGCGTGGACTACGCCACCGCCGACCTTATGCGCGAGTTCGACGCGGTGGTGTTGACCGGCGGATGCACAATTCCGCGCGATCTGCCCGTGCCGGGCCGCGAACTTGGCGGCGTTCATTTCGCGATGGAGTTCCTGACGCAGCAGAACCGCCTCAACGCCGGCCAGCGCATCCCGCCGTCGGAGCGCATCAGCGCCGAAGGCAAGCGCGTGGTCATACTGGGTGGCGGCGACACCGGCTCCGACTGCCTAGGCACTTCGCATCGGCAGGGCGCCGAAGTGGTGTATCAGTACGAACTGCTATCGGAACCGCCCGAAACGCGCTCCGATAGCAATCCGTGGCCGCTCTGGCCCCTAATTCTGCGCACATCCTCATCGCAGGAAGAAGGCGGCATCCGCGACTACGATATTCTCACAACGCGCTTCTCCGGCGACGGCGGCAATGTGCGGAAGCTACACGCCGTCCGCGTCGACTGGGGCGCTCCCGACGCATCCGGCAGACCCGTTATGCAGCAGATAGAGGGCAGCGAGTTCGAGATCGAAGTCGACCTTGTGCTGCTTGCGATGGGCTTTACGCATCCGCAGAAGGCGGGCTTGCTGGACGAGCTGGGCGTGGCGCTAGACGGGCGCGGCAATGTGCGCACGGACGCCAACAAGATGACCAGCGTCGCGGGCGTGTTCGCCGCGGGCGATATGGCGCGCGGGCAGTCCCTAGTAGTATGGGCGCTTGCGGAAGGCCGCGAAGCGGCGCGCGGCGTCGACGAGTATCTGATGGGCGAAACCGCGCTGCGGCCGGTTCTGACGGGCGCGCTGGCAAGGTAACCGCGCAACAACGCCGTCTGCAGCGGGCGGCGAATTCGTTGGATCGCTACTCAGGGTTTTGGGGCAACATCCCCACAAACGGCAGGTTGCGGTACTGCTGATTGTAGTCCAACCCGTAGCCCACCACGAACTCGTCGGGTATCTCAAAGCCCACATAGCGCGCCGGCACCTCCACAACCCGCCGCGATCGCTTGGACAGCAGCGCGCACACCTCAAGGCTTGACGGACCCTCCGCCTGCAGCTCCTCCAGCACGCGGCTCAGCGTCAAGCCGGTGTCGATGATGTCCTCGACCACGATGACATCGTGTCCCGTGATGTCGATATCCAACGGCTTGGTGATGCGCACTATGCCCGTGCTTTCCGTGCCGTTGTAGCTGGACGATGTTACGGCGTATGCCTCAAGCGGCAGGTCTATTCGGCGCATCAGATCCGCCATAAACACCATCGCGCTGTACAGGATGCCCACCAAAATGGGGTTGCGCCCGCGATAGTCCGCCGCTATCTGCGCGCCAAGTTCGGCGACGCGCCGCTCAAGTTGATCGGCGGTCAGCAGCGCGGGGATGTTGCTCGGATAGTCTGTGTCCATAGGAACGGCAAGTGCGGTTTATGCTATGCGATTGTGAGATTTCGGCGATTATATCATACCGCCAATGCTATAATTCCAGCGCGAATAGCCGCTCCGAATGCCGAAAATCGCCAAGCCCCAAGGCCAAATAGGAACCGAACAATGAATGTTGGCGTATGCAAGGTAACGTTGCAAATCCCTGAAAATCAGACGCTCAAGGGCAAGCGCAGGGTGATTGCGTCCCTATGCCAGCGCATCCGCAACAACTTTCGCGTCGCCGCCGCCGAAGTGGACAACAACGATGTTTGGCAGATAGCCACGCTTGGCGTATCCTGCGTCAGCGGCAGCGCGCGCCACGCCGAAGAGACGCTGCAATCCGTCATAGACTACATCGAATCCAGCCGAGATGATGTAGTGGTGTTGGATGTAGAGCGGCAGATAATCACCGGCATTTAGTCTAGCGGCAAATAGCGAATATGAGGCGTTTGTATGGACATTGCGGCATTTCTGAACGCTGTCCGGCGCGCGGCGTGGTACGCCGAACAGATAGTTCACAGCGAAGATGTGCCGTCTAGGGAAGCGCGCTACGGAGCGCTAGATCAGCCGCTGCATGCCCGCCTGCAGGCCGCGCTCGCCGACGCCGGCATTCGGGACTTGTACACGCACCAAACGGACGCCGTCAACGCTGTTAGGCGCGGCAAGAACGTCATCGTATCCACGCCCACCGCAAGCGGCAAGAGCCTCTGCTACAACCTGCCCGTGATCGAAACGCTGCTGCGGGATCGCGGCGCAAGCGCAATGTACATCTTCCCCACAAAGGCGCTGGCGCAGGATCAGCGAAAGGCGTTGACGCGGCTTATGCCCCACGGCTTTCGGCTGCGCTGCGATATATTCGACGGGGACACGCCCTCGCGGGAGCGCGCGGACGTGCGGCGCAACTCCCGCCTGCTGATTACCAACCCCGATATGCTGCATATCGGCATTCTGCCGCACCATCGCCTCTGGCATCGGCGGCTGCGAAGCCTGCGCTATGTGGTCATAGACGAAGCGCACATCTACCGCGGCGTATTCGGCTCGCATGTGGCGAACATCATCCGTCGGCTAAGACGGCTGTGCCGTCGATTTGGCGCCAATCCGCAGTTCATACTTTGTTCTGCAACTATCGCCAACCCCGGCGAACACGCCGAGCGCCTAGTCGGTCTGCCGTTTGAGGTTGTGGAACAAGACGGCTCCCCCTACGGCGGCAAGGATTTCCTGTTCTGGAATCCGCCGATGATCGACCTAGCGAAAGGCAGCCGTCGCAGTACGAATACCGAAACGGCGCAGATATTCGCCGAACTGCTGCGGCGCTATGTGCGGACGCTGACATTCGTGCGCAGCCGCCGCGCCGCCGAACTGCTGTATGTCTATGCGCGGGACAACCTGCGCCTATCGCATCCCGACTTGGCGAAGCGCATTATGCCCTACCGCGCCAGCTACCTGCCCGAAGACAGGCGCGCCATAGAGCGCGATCTCGCCGAAGGCAGACTGCTCGGCGTAACAACCACCAACGCTATGGAACTCGGCATAGACATAGGCGATCTTGACGCCACGCTGTTGACGGGCTATCCGGGCAGCATCGCAAGCGCTTGGCAGCAGGCGGGGCGCAGCGGACGCAGCGGCGAGCGCTCGCTGAGCGTGCTTGTGGCGCAAGACAACCCGCTCGACCAATACCTGATGCGCCATCCGGAAGCGTTCTTCGGCAAGCCCCACGAAAGCGCGCGCGTATCGCCCGCCAATCCGTACATTCTGAAGCCGCATCTGCTCTGCGCCGCATACGAAGCGCCGCTGCTTATGGACGACACCGAGTATTTCGGCCCCGACCTGCTCTGGAGCGCCCCCGAACTTGCGCAAGACGGCTTGCTGCATACGCAGGGCAACCGCTGGCATATCGCCGCTGAGCTGGACTATCCGGCGGCCGATGTCAACATCCGATCCGCGTCCGCGCGCGACTACACGCTTGTGGAGCGGGATAGCGGCGTAATTTTGGAAAGCGTGGAAGAGATGTCGGCGTTCATGCAGCTCCATCCGGGCGGCATATACCTGCATCAGGGCGAGCAGTATCTCATCACCGACTTGGATATGGAATCGGCGACCGCCTACGCCGTTCAAACCGACGTCCCGTTCTACACGCAGGCGAGCGATTACACCGATACGCGCATACTGCGTCAATTCAAGGCGAAGCAAGCCGCTTATACGCAAGTCTATCTGGGCGAAGTGAGTGTAACCACCAGCGTTGTGGGCTTTAAGCGCAAGGCGCACATCACCGAAGAGACGCTGAGCGAAGAGTATGTCGACCTGCCGCCGCAAAGCTACCAAACGATAGGCATCTGGTTCGACGTGCCGCCCGATACATTGGACTACATTCGGCGGCGGCGATTCGACTTGATGGGCGGACTTCACGCCGTAGAACACGCCGCGATAGGCGTGCTGCCGCTGTTCGCAATGTGCGACCGCAACGACATCGGCGGCATATCCACGCCGCTGCATCCGGACACCGGCAGACCGCAGGTGTTCATTCACGACGGAGCGCCCGGCGGCGTGGGCATCACCGAACACGGCTACGAAATCATAGAAGAGCTTTGGAGCGCCACCCTGCGCGTCATAACCGAATGCCCCTGCGAAAGCGGCTGCCCCGGCTGCATTCAGTCCCCCAAGTGCGGCAACAACAACGAACCGCTCGACAAGCAGGTGGCGGCGCTCATACTGCAAGGCATCCTAGGCGAGCGCCCCCGGATATAGCCGCCGATGCGCCGCGCTCACACCACGCCCTACGCCCGTATGAGGCATAAGGCGCTTGCGTTAAAGCGATTGGCGGGCGGAGTGCGCCATAGCGTTCTTCCTTTTGGCGTAATATAAGGTATAATAGCCCGCAACGGAGGTTAGTATGGCGACTTTTAGCGCGGTGGTACGAAATGATCCCCGAAGACTTGCAAGTGGATTAGCGACGGCGCAAAACGGCGGCGCGCGATAACCGCCGTCGCGGATTTGGAGCGTCTCAATATGGATCAGTTCCCGCATATACCGCCCGTCGTATCGGACACGCGCGAGGGACGCTTTCGCAGAAATCGCGGCCCGTGGGGCGGTTGCGCGGGACAGGCGGCGTTGTTCGCCGTTCTGCTCATAGCGCTTGTTTTCGTCGTATTCGTATGCAACTAGCGGTCAGCGGTTCGCAATCGGTTCTCACATAGTCTAGGCAGGAGAGTTATGGCAAGAAGACGCGTTGGGCATTATGTAACCCGGCCGGGCAAAGAGCGCGGCGATGACGACATCACTTTTCCGGTCGCGAAGGATCTGCAAAAGCAGCCGTCTTCGCTGCAGCGCGATATCGAAGTGTCCTTCTATGCGCGCGAATACCCGCTTGAAAGCTTCGCGCTGGAGCAGAGCGCGTCCGCGGAGTGGGCGGACGCTGTTCGGCGCGACTTTTCGCCCGAAACCGCTGATCTATACGATGAGTTCCAGGACGATATGCAACCCGTCTTGGAATGGATACGCACAAGCGGCGATCTGGATCCTACGGCGGAGCCGTCGGGCGCTGATGTAACCGACTCCATTCGCGACAAGGCGCGCGAACTGGGCTACGGCGAAGTTGGTTTTACCCGCTTCGACCGCCGCTATCTCTATCAGATTCGGCGGCAGGGCGTCCGCGCCGATCTGCCGCACGCCATCTGCCTCGCGCTTGAGCAAGACCACGCCGCCACGCAGACCATGCCCAGCCTTGAGGCCGAAAAGGCGCAAGGCGAGGCGTACAAGCGCCAAGCCGAACTCGCAATGAAACTTGTTGACCACATCCGCGCGCTCGGCTACCGCGCTCAGGTGTCCGGCCCCACATGGCACTTCGGCCCGATGATACCGATGTTCGTCGAGGCGGGCTTGGGGCAGCTCGGCGTCAACGGGCAGCTGCTGTCGCCGCACTTCGGCTCGCGCGCCCGCCTGCAAATCATCATCACCAACGCCCGCCTGCTGTATGACAGACCGGTTGACTACGGCATTCCCAAGTTCTGCGAAATATGCCAAGTCTGCTTTATGCGCTGCCCCGGCCGCGCGCTGCAGGGGCAGCGGGTATGGTTTCGCGGCGTTGACAAGGCAAAGCTCATCTACAAGCGCTGCCGCCCCGTGATGGCGCGCTACTCCGGCTGCGGCGTGTGCATGAAGGTATGCCCCATCCAAAAGTACGGGATGAAGCCGGTGATGGAACACTATGTCGAGACCGGCGATGTGCTGGGCAAAGGCAGCGAAAACCTAGAAGGTTACGAACTGCCGGACAAGGGCTATTTCGCCGTAGGCAAGCTGCCGCGCTTCAGCACGGAGTTCTTCGCTATGCCTATGGGACGCGCCGAAGACCGCCTTATGGCAGAGTTCCAAGACAAGCTTGAGGACGCCCTGGACGATGCTGAGAAAGACAGGCTTTGGCGCGAATACCGCGAGCGGCTGGAACGCATTATGCAGAACCAGTCCACCGTCGTCGATATGGGGATGGACTTGGGCATCTGATGGCTTTTCGCTTGCCATACTGAGCGCAAAGCCGCTTAGACGCCTGCGCGCCGCCCCGTCTGCATCAGCGCCGCCGCGTACACCAGCCCCAGCGCCGGTATTGCGCCCAGCGCAAGCGCCAGCCACCATTGGCCGCGCGTTATCCCTTGCGCGATTGCCGCAGCCGTGAACGCATTGAGGCAGACCGCAATCGCCAGCGCCGCCGCAATCAGCCACAGCGCGCCGTCGGGTAGGGACGGGCGCGGCACGGCGACCAACACGATAAGCGCCGCCGCCGCGATAGGCTGAACCGCAATCACCATAACGTACTGCCACCATTCGCCCGCGTCGGCGAAGCTGCCCACCAGCGCCAGCAGCGCCGCAAAGACTGCGTACACCGCCGCAAGCGCGAACATCCCGATGCGAAAGATTTTCATTGCGCCCCTCCTTATTCAATCCGTGAGATAAGAGCGAGGTAAGCGGGCGCAGCATGCGCCTGCCTTGCAGCATAGCGGAATAACGGGTTAGGCGATCTCGTCGCGCGCCTCCTAGCGCGCGCAGTCGGGTTGGTCGGGTTGCGTGATAGCCTTGTGTCGACCATTGTAGCGCAGCGCGGCGGGCGTATCAATGCCGAATCTGCGCCGTAATTCTCAATACGCGAAGATGTTGCGTTCTGCCTGTAATCCCTTGCCATCGCGCTGACACAAGCTCCCTTCCTTAGTTGTGGAAGGTTAGGATAGGGGGGCAAACTTCCCCCAAAACAACGATACGATTAGCAAAACCCCCCTTTGCGCCACTGCCAACTTTGCGTTAAAATAATCCCAGTCTGAGACATCCAACAAGATAACCTTCCCCCATCAGTGGAAAGTCAGGATTGGGGACAGCGTTCCCCTCACTCACACAGCAATAGGATAGGTGAGCCAAATGGCGCTTATACGTTTTAGTTTTTATTCACCCCCCCCCCCCCCCCCATAAAAATCTAAAAAAGTCAAGCGCGCGAGCAATACGCCGCGCATCGACGCTACTCGTCCTCAGCGTTCTGCTAACGCTTGCAACCCTGCTATCCCTCACCACATCCGCCGCCGCGCAAACCAACGTCGATTATGATATGGACAACGATGGCTACATCGACGTCAACACCCACGCCCAACTCAACGCCATCCGCTACGACCTAGACGGCAACGGTGCTCCCACAAGCGCAGGCGCTACCGCCTACAACGCCGCTTTCCCCAACCGCGTTACCACTTCATCGGGCCGAATGGGCTGCCCATCCGGGACATGCACTGGCTACGAACTCACCGCCAACATTGACCTGGACACCGACGGCGACGGCAGCATCGGCACTGACTCCGGCGACGCCTACCACAACAACGGCGCAGGATGGCTGCCCATCGGATCTGCCTCAAACCAATACTCAGGCAATTTCAAAGGCAACGGCAACACTATCAACAACCTGTTCATCAACAGAAACACCCATTACACTGGGTTGTTCGGCGTAACTACTGCCGCTAGCCGAATCGAAACACTGGGCATAATCAACGCCAATGTTACGGCAAGAAATTGGATCGGCATTCTGA
This sequence comes from Dehalococcoidia bacterium, assembly GCA_965204605.1. Lineage (GTDB taxonomy): Bacteria > Chloroflexota > Dehalococcoidia > Lucifugimonadales > JADFKI01 > Bin90. The sequence continues at coordinate 846,256 of OZ241999.1, read as the reverse complement.
TAGGAGCTAATCAAGGCACAATCGTCGCATGTTATACCACGGGCAAAGCGCAGGGCTCGGCATCTGTTGGTGGATTAGCCGGTTACAATAGCGGGACAGTTTCCACGAGCTACTCCACCGCCTATGTCAGCGGAACTGACACCGTTGGCGGACTAGTGGGACAGCAGCAGGGCAGCAGTAGTAGCATAACAATTTCTTATTCGACCAGCCGGGTTAGCAGATCTAGCGGAACGGCAACAACCATCGGCGGGCTAATAGGAGAGGTGACTGCAGGCAGCGTAAATGCCAGTTACTGGGACACCTCCACCAGCGGCCAAACAACCAGCGCAGGCGGCAGCGGCGTTACCGGCAAAACCACCCGCCAGCTCCAAACACCCACCGGATACACCGGCATCTACGCCAACTGGAACACAAACCTTGACGGCGTAACAGGCAACGACGACCCCTGGGCTTTCGGTAACAAGATGCAATACCCTATGCTCGACTACAAAGGCATGAGCACAAACTCGCAGGGTGGCCAAGCGATGGGCATCCCCGACAACTGGAACGCGCCCATCGTGGGCGAGCGCGTAAGCGTATGCCTAAACGCCGCAACGCGCTCCAGCCGCAGCGGCAAATGGATCTGGGAAAGGTCGGACAACGGCGATACTTGGGAAACCATCAGCGGCATAAACGCCCCAACCTACGAATACACGCCCACAACATCAGATTTGAACCACTTCCTGCGCGCCAAAGTGGCGTTATCCGGCGGCGGCTTCGCATACACCCGCAACCTAGGCGGCCGCGTCAAGAACGCAAGCGCCGCAACCGCAGGCTCGGCGATAACCTTCTACAACAGCGGCAACGTAAGCCCGCGCGTGGGCGAGCTGATAATAGCCAACGATCCTAGGCCGACCGGCGCGGTGGACGCCCGATTCGCGTGGCAGCGCTGCGACAACGCCGATACTACCTACACCGATTGCGAGTACATATTCGACGTCTGGTGGACCAACTACACGCCCGTCGCGGCGGATGTAGGCAAATACCTGCGGATGTATGTGTACTACGAAACAAGCGCCGGCGTATGGACGCGCCATGTGAGCGCCTTCACCGGCCAGGTAGCCGCCGCATCGCAGTAAGCCTAGTCCTAACCCAAATCCCTTTGCGCCCCTGCGCCTCTGCGTCAAAAACCTTGCCGCGCATACGCCCTTGCGCCCTCGCGTTTCCCCAACGCTATCGCGTAAATCGCCGCGTCAGCAGCAGCAAGCTCGCCGGCAAAATCAGCGCCGTTACGCCGCTCATAATCAGCATCGTGGCGTTCAGGCTGACCACGTCCGCTATCACGCCGTAGGCGATTGGCGCGGCTACCGTGCCAATCTCATTTGTGGTATAGAAGAAGCCGTAGAAACGCCCCCGCCGATTGGCAGGCACGAACTCCGCCACCGTGGCGTACAGGATGGACGATGTGCCGTTCAACCCTATGCCCAGCGCCACCATCAGCGGAATCAGAACCGGCGTCGGCGCATACACCGCAAGCGCTATCAGCGCCGCCGTTAGCCCCTTCGTCGCCCATATCAAGCTAACCGTCCCAAAGCGCTCCCCAAGCCATCCCACCGCGAACTTGCCCGCCGCGCCGCCGATGAACACCCATATCAGCATTCCGATTGCTTGCGAGTCGTCCATCCCCCTAGCGATGAGCGCAAACGGCAGGAATGTCAGCGCCGCCGTCCGCGCGGTGGAGTCCAGCATCCCGATGAAACTCAGCGTCGCGAACCCGCTTATGCGCGCGCTGCCGCCTGCGGTTGACGGCGCATCCGACGCTTGCGCCGCCGGCTTGCCAATGTCCACGCTGCGCCGCGTCAGTGCCGACAGCGCCATAAAGACCACGCTCGCCAACCCGATGCCCAACATGATTTGACGCCAGCCCAAGTTCACCGCGATGGCGCCCGCGACTATGGGCGGCGCAAGCATCTTGCCCAAGTCCCCCGCAAAGTTCACCGTCCCCACCGCGGTGGATCGACCCTTGTCGTCGTAGGCGCGCGACACCATGCTTGACGCCAGCGGATGCTGAAACCCGCCGCCCAATCCGCCCACGAAACTCAGTGCCACCAGCAGCGCGAACATCGGCGCAAGCGCCATCCCCACAAGCCCGACCGACACCCACATGTTGCCCGCCACCAGCAGCCAAAACTCGCCCGTCCCCTCCGCGATGAAGCCCGCCGGTATCTGCAATATCGCCGAAGCGCCGCTGAAAGTCGCCCGCAGCAGCCCAACCTGCGTGAACGACAACCCCATATCGCTCTCGATCAGCGGCAGTATCGGGAACAGCAGCGCAAAATGCAAATCGCTCCAAATGTGCATCACCGAACCGAAGTACAGTGTGCGCCGCGCGCGCGGAATCCGCGATATGCGCGCAGATATGCGCCGCCCCACGGTTGCCAGCGTGCGCGGAATCCACAATACGGGCGCAGATATGCGCCGTCCTGCGATTGCCAGCGTGCGCGGAATCCACAATACGGGCGCAGATATACGCCGTCCTGCGATTGCCAGCGTGCGCCGCGCGCGCGAAATTCGCGCAATGAAATCAAGCATAACGCCGCCGATTATACTACGATTGCCAATCAAAGTTCAGCGCAAACCGCCGCCTCGCATTACGCATTAGAAGAGAAGCCGATTTTGCCGCCGCTCGATTATTGGCGCTACAATAACGGCGCAGTCGAGATTGGCGAAGTCGATGCTAAGGTCAAGCGCAGCGAACCGCGATTGCGCTATCGCGTATCCGAAACAATCTCAGCGCGGGCAACCGCTATCGCCGCCGCAAACGGATGTTAGGGAATGTAGGATCGACACAGGGGATAAGGGGACGGGGGATATGAGATATTAAGGGGGGTGAGCGAAAAGTCAGGCGTCTTCAGCGCCGCGCTTGCGTAGGTTCGTTGCGCCGCGCAGGTAGATGTTCTTGAGCTGCTGAGGCGGGGTGTCCGTGTTGATGAGTATGAGAACGCGAATGCAGAGCGGCGGGGCGTCCGGCACATCGATTTCGCTTGCGCCCATCAGCGCCACATAAGTCCAGCCCATAAGCCGCGCCGCCGCCGCCGGGAACTCTGCGTTCAAGTCCGGCGTGGTGGTGAAGAACGCCGCCGCCACATCGTCCGCATCGATCGAGTTCGCCTCAATCAGTCGCTCCATCAGCTCAGTAGCCGCCGCCAGCACATCATCGCGCGTGTTGCTTTCGGCGGTGGTAGCCCCTCTTATGCCGCGTACTTTGGACATTCAATAGCGCTCCGCGTATCTAGTTAGCCTGCCGGTCAGCGCCCTTGAGACGGCGTATGAACCGCTGCGCCGTCGCCGCCTCATCCCCAACGGGCGCGCGGTCTATGGCGTCCAGCAGCGCGCTGCCCACCGCAGCGCCGTCCGCGAATTGGCTTATCTGCCGCATATGCTCATAGCGCGATACGCCGAAGCCCACCAGCACGGGCAGGTTCGTGTGGCTGCGTATGCGCGCAACCAAGCCCGCCACGCCGGCGGACATTTCCGCCCTTGCGCTGGTTACGCCCGTAACGCTAACGCAGTATATGAAACCGCGCGCCTGTTTGCAAGCCTGCGCGATGCGCGCCTCCGTGCTGGTGGGCGCAAGCAGCGGTATGAGATAGACGCCGCGCGCCTCCAAAGCCGCTTGATACGGCGGCGCCTCTTCGGGCGGCAAATCGGGGATGATGATGCCGTCCAAGCCGGCGTCGGCGGCGTCGGCGGCGAAGCGCTCTATGCCGTAGCGCAGCAGCGGGTTCAGGTAGCCCATGAATATCAGCGGCGCATCAACACCCCGGCCGCGGAGACGGCGCAGCGCGTCCAGCGAACTTGCCAGCGTAACGCCCTGCTGCAATGCGCGGAAGCTGGTCATCTGTATCGTGGGCCCGTCCGCCAGCGGATCGCTGAATGGAATGCCCAGCTCCAGCATATCGGCGCCCGCGTCTAAGATAGCCTCCGCCAGCGCCTCGGATGTGGGCGCATCCGGGAAGCCGACGGTTATGAACGGCGCAAGCGCAGGCTTTCCCGCGCGCTTGAGCGCCGCCAGCGTTGTATCAATCCGATTTGCCATAAGCCGCCCTGTTCGCTTGAGGGTTTAGTTCAAAGTCGAGGATATGGATATAGAGGATATAGTTTGATTGTTGGCGAATGTCATTGCCAGTATGTTCTGCGCGGCGTGCGCCAAGGTGGGCGGCCATATGGAGCCGCTGCGAATGTACAGCCACCCTAGCAGCGCGCCGGTAACGAATATCGGGATCATTGCGCCGACGTCGATGTGTACCACTGCGAATATCGCCGCGCTGACCAGGATACCGCGCGCGCCGCCCATCAACCGAATCAGCGCCGCCATCAGAAAGCCGCGAAAGAACAACTCTTCGGCAAACGGCGCTACGCTGCCTATCATAGCGAAGTTCAGCGCCCGCAATGCGCCGCTGCCCAGTATTTCGTCGATGTCTTGCGACGGCAGTAGGAAATCCAAGCCCAGCGCAATCACGATTGCGGCATATACGCCGCCGAACAGCAGGCTTGCGCCCAGCGTCAGCGCGGACAGCCCAAGCATCGGTTTCAGCGCAACGCGGCGCACGCCCAGCAATCGCCAGCCGTCGGCGTATCGGCGCGCTGCGAACAGCCATACGCCGAACAGCAGTACGCCCGCCGTCAGCGCTATCAGCAGAGTGGGGAGCGCGGCGTTGTCCCTGCCCATAAGCTCCGCAAGCGCCACGCCGACGCCCATCCCGCATACGAATATGGCGGCGCCGGCAAACGCGGCGTCCCGCACACGCCAAGGCGCTGCGTTCAATCCGTTCATGCCGTTCGACGGCAGCGCGAATACGCCGCCGCGTTTAGGTTGGAGCTGCGTCATATCGGGCGCGGCTTGGCACTGAGACGGCGGCAACGCGTCCGCCATAAGCGCGCGGCGGCGGCTTCAGCTCTCTGTCCACAGCACATCGCCGTGCAGATCCGCCGGGTGTTCTTTGGACGCGAAAACGGCGTACTCTTCTTTGGACGACCTCAAGTCGCCGTCGCCGCCGTGTCCGGGATACAGATACATATCCTCGCCCAAGGGGAAGAGCTTGGTGGTGATGCTCTCAACGAGTTGGGCGAACTTTTCGGGCGAGCCGGACTTGCCCGGGCCGCCGGGGAACAGCGTATCGCCTGAAAACAGGTGCGCGCCCATATACAGGCAGGTGGAGCCGGGCGTGTGTCCGGGCGTGAATACCGCCTTCAGGGTTACGGCGCCGGCCGAAACCTCATCGCCGTCGTTCAGCAGGATGTCGGCGGGGCGCGAGAGCGCGTCGGCGTCGTCCGTGCCGATGCCTACGGGCGCGTCAATCGCCGCCGTAACATCGTCAAAGCCCAGCAGATGGTCCATATGGTTGTGCGTTATCAGGATTGCCTTCACATCCGTGGTCTTCGCCATCTCAATGAGATTGTCCGGCTCGGCGGGCGTGTCGATCAGGATGCTTTCGTTTGTCTTGGGGCATACCACCAGGTAGGCGTTGTTGTCGTAGGGGCCGCACTTCACCCTGTAGATAGTAACGCCATCGTCTTGGAAATGGGGTGTCATCGCTCACTCCTCAAACCGCATATGCGCCGTGTAGATTCGCTTTTGGGATTATATCAGTCTGCGCCCGCGCGTCAAACCCAAATGACGAAGCGTCCCCCGATGCGTATAATTAGGTGTATAATTAGCGGCGAAATCGGTTGCGCGAATTGCGCCTATGCAATGGGCGGCTTTGCGCTCAAGATCGACGAGGTGTTCTAGGTGGCGGAGTACGGACTAACCCTCAAGCACGGCGCAGACGGCAAGCGTATCGAGCTTCAGTGCGAGCATCAGAACGGGCTTGTGTATGTGGTGCGCGGCGAGGCGAGCTGGGTATGCTCCGACGAGTTGCTGCACGCGCACGCCTTGGCGGGCTTCTTTCGCGAGATGGTGGAGTTGGACGACGAGCGGCTCAACGCGATTATGCAGCGCTGGGGCATCTACTACCGCGCGCGCCCGTTAGCCGACCAGGCGGACGCCCACAACGCCGGGGCAAGCGAATAGAGATGCGCCTGCGGTTGCGCCTGGGTTGGCGTTCTGCGCTGACGGCGTTGACGGTGCGTCCCCGTTTCGGCATTCGGATGCAGCGCCGTTCACGCAAGCCTGAGAGGCGGCGTGAACAAGCGGCGCAAGCGCAATGCGCCCAACGATACGGATTGCAATCGCAACGGGTATCGCGGGCGCATATATTGTTCGGGGCTGTTCGCCGCGCGGTTGGCGGCGCGCTATGGCTATTCGATGCCTAGCTCAGTGCACAGGTCGTTGACGGTTTCGGCGCGGCTGCGGGTTACCCGCCGCTCTCTGAGGCCGATGGGCAGGTTTTGGATTTCCGGCGCAATCTTGACGGATATGAACACAGGTCCTTGTTCCTGCATAATATCCTCTATCTGCGTGGCGAATTCTTCGAGGTCGTCGAAATGGTGGGTGGAGGCGTAGCCGGCACCTGCCGCCATAGCAGCGTAGTCGATAGCGGCGGAGTTGGGGACGGGTTGCCCGCCGGTGGTGGCGTAGCATTCGTTGTCCAAGACGAAATGGTAGAAGTTGGCGGGCTGCTTGCCGGCAACACTCGCCAGAACGCCGAGGTTCATGAGCAGCGAGCCTTCGGCGTCGAACAGCACAACCTTTTCGTCCGGCAATCCAAGCGCAAGCCCGAAGGCGGCGGAAGCGGTATGCCCCATTGCGCCGCCGAGCGCGATGTCGCGGTTGGGGTTGTCGCTCATATCGGGCCAATGCCTGCCCGCGGTGCCTGCTGTCGTAACGATGGCGTCGCCTCTGTGCGGCTTGAACGCCCTGAATACTTCGGCAGCGTCTAGCATAGGTGTCTCCTTGTGTGGTGCGGTGTGTGATATGTGATGCGCATGCGCGCTGCGATGAGCGCAAGTTGGGTTCGGGTTTGAAGGCCGCGCATCGGTTTTGCGCCGCCGCATTGTATCGGGCGCAATCGATGCGGGCCGCTCTGCCTAGCGGTTGAAGCCGTGGTATTCGTCGCCGACAAGCACCACAACGGGGCGCTTGGTGGCGCGCGCTTCGTCGAACGCTTCGGTTATGCGGTCGCCGTCTGCGTCGTGTTCGACTAGATAGTAGTTGATGCGAAACGCGTTCAGGAAGGGTTCGGTGTAGGTGGCGGCGGTGTCGGGCGTCTTGCCTCGCCGCGTCCAGCCGCGGTAGCCTACCACCATCACCAGGGGAAAGCCGGCGTCAAGCGCCATTCCGCGAATGGAGTCGCCGGATTCCATCATGCCGGTGTTCTGTATGAGGCATACGGGGACTTTGCCGGCTACATTCAGCCCAAGCGCGACGCCCATCGTCTCGCCTTCGCGGGCTACCGGCACCACATCCAGCCAGTCCTGATCCAGCATAAGTTCGTAGAGGTAGTTGGTTTCGCTGTCCGGGATGGTAACCACATGGGTAACGCCGTTCTTCCGAAACTCTTCCACAAGCGTTTCGGGGCGCAAGATTTGAGGCTGCTGTTGAACCATATTGTCCCTCCTATTATCGCCATCATATCCGAATGGCGTTGCGTTGTATTATATGCTATCGGCGGGCAACCTCACAACGCCGCATGGCGCGCGGCGCGCTCGCTAGACTACGCCGTCGTCTTTGAGCGCCGCAAGCTCAGCGGCGTCGATGCCTAGCTCGTCCGCATAGACGGCGTGGTTGTGTTCGCCGAGCAGCGGCGGGCGGCGGTCGATGCGCCACGGGGTCGCCTTGAAGTGGTAGGGGGCGCCCGGATATATGATGTCGGCGCCGAGTTCGGGATGCGCCACCGGTACTTGCATGCCGCGCTCGATGAAGTGCTTGTCTTCCAGCGCATCTTCAGGGGAGTAGATTATGCCCCACTGAAAGCCTAGATCCTGCGCCCGAATGAAGATGTCGTATGCGGCGTTTTGTTGGCAGAGCGCGCTTACCGCCTGCATCACTTCGTTCATTTGGCGTATCGCTTCGGGGTCGCCCTTGGCGAGCGCTTCTCTGCTGGGCGGGGTGAGATATTGGGACAGATCGCCCACAAGCCCGTGTTCGTCAAGCCACGCAAGCAGATGGAACCACTGCTCTTCGGTGCGCGCGGGAAAGCCGATGTTGACATAGCGTCCGTCGCCGCAAAGCATTTGCACTTCGGGCGTGGGCGTTACGGAGGCGTGCCGTCCGGTTTGGCGCTGAACGGTCTGCTTCGCCACAAGCCAGTTGTATGCGCCACCCTCGGTTGTTACATTCTGGGCGGCGTGCATATTCACATCGATGAACTGCCCCTGCCCGGTGAATTGGCGATGCACAAGCGCGGCGAGAATGCCTATCGCGGCGAAGTGGCAAGCGGTGTGATACGCCTGATTGCCGCCGCCGCGCACGGGCGGCAGGGTGTGGTCGTCGTAGCCGCAGCTCCATACGGGGCCGCCGAATGCCAGCGCGGTGAGGTCGGTGGACGCCAAATCGCTGTACGGCGCATCCTGCCCAAACGGGCTTATGGCTGCCATAATGATTTGGGGGGACGCCTGCGAAACCGCATCGTAGCCCAAACCCAGCGAGTCCAAGCGCTTGGGCGGGCCGCTGTCGATTATCACATCGGCGGTTGCCGCAAGCCGCAGGAATAGGCTGCGACCTTCCGGCTTGGATATATCGAGCGTAACGCTTTGCTTGTTGACATTGTAATGCCAGAAGTAGAGGCTGCGGTCTTTGTGCGGCTCATCGCGGTAGAACGGCGGATATGCGCGGGTTTCGTCGCCGCGGGGATGCTCTACCTTGATTACGGATGCGCCCATATCGGCTAGCAGTTTGCCGCACCAGCCGCCGATTTCGCCGCCGATTTCCAATACGCGCACATCGTCCAGAACGGATGCCATTTAGATAACCCCCGCCGCGTACAATTCGCGCTGTTCCGCCTTGTCCAGCATCAGTATATCGTCGTAGAAGAAGTCGTTGTGCTGCCCAAGCAGGGGGGCGCCGCGCTCGATTCGCGCGGGCGTTTTGTCGAGCTTCATCGGCATTCCCTCGACGCGCACGCGCCCCATTTCGCCGTGTTCGACTTCGGGGAAGGTGTCCCACGCCAGCGTGTTGGCGTCTTCGTCCATGCGCTCTTGGGGATGCTGCACGGCGGCGGCGGGAACACCCCTAGCCTGCAACGCGTCCATAGCTTCCGAGGGCGCGCGCTCGATCGTCCACGCCTGCACTATGGCGTCAAGCGCGTCTTGGTGGCGCATGCGGTTTGGCAGCGTGTCGAAGCGGTCGTCGGTCAGCAGATCGGTTCTGCCTATCGCATCGCAGACGGCGCGCCAGTCGGCGTCGTGGCGGGCGGCTATCGCCACCCAGCGGTCTTTGCCCTTGCTGCGATAGATGCCGTGCGGCGCCATCGGGGGATAGGCGCTACGGTTGCTGTGCGGGCTTCCGTCGCGGCGCAGCGGGCGCTTGTTGACGGTGTAGTCGAGCAGCGCCGGCCCGTTCAGCGTCAGCGCGGCGTCGGTACAAGATAGGTCGACGTACTGACCTTCGCCCGTCTTGTTGCGGTGATACAGCGCCAAGAGAATGGCAATCGCCATAAAGTAGCCGCCGGTGTGGTTCATATGCGAAAAGCCCCAGCCGGCGGGCGGCATATTCGGCAGCGCGGACTGAAAGGTTAGCCCGGATACCGCCTGCACAACCGGGCCCCAGGTTTTGAAGTGGCGGTATGGGCCGGAATGCCCAAAGCCGCAGTTGGACACATAGATAATATCCGGCTTGATAGCGCGCATCGCTTCGTATGAAAAGCCCCAGCGCTCCATCACGCCGGCGCTGAAGTTTTCGGTGACCACATCGCTTATCGCGATAATTTGGCGCAGCAGGTCTTTGCCGCGCTCGCTCTTGGCGTTAAGCGTGATGCCGAGCTTCTCGACGTTGTGATTATTGAACATGCCGCCCAAGTTTGCGCCGCGCCGCTCATCTTTGTACGGGCCGTTGCCGCGAAAGATGTCCCAGCCGCCTTGCGTAAGCCTGTCTTCGATGCGGATGACCTGCGCGCCGAAAGCGGCGAAGAGGCGGGTTGCGCCGGCGCCCGCAAGCTGACCGGAGAAATCGCATATCCGAATAGGCGCAAGCGCGCCCTTGCCGTCGTCCGATGGCATATTCAATCTCCAAGTATGGATTAGGCGCTAATTCGCAAAAGCCCGCCGCCGATTATAACCGCAAAGCCGCCGCCGTTGCTAGACGGGCAAGCGCATTCAGACGGATGGCGGGGCAACGCGCGGCTATTCGGGATGGGCAGAAATGCAGCGCGGCGGGGCGTTGGCGCAACGCTATCGGCGACGCTTGGCGGTCGACGCCGATAGCGTATGCGCATGTCCCGCAAATACGCTGCGCCGCAAGCATATCACATATGCGTGAAAGAGAACGGCGCAGCGCGGGATGGGCGTGTTTGCGAATTCAAGCGGGATGGGGGGAAACGCCGCGGCGGGTTAGGCGCCGGCGCTGCCGGGGTGTCCGGGAGCGCCGTAGAGCGGGCAGCCGGCGCAGGTTGCGGCTTGGCCGCATGTGGCGGGGGAGTAGGCGGCGGCCGTTTGCGTGGCTAGGGCGGCGCTCTCTCTTATGCGTCGTTGCTTGGCGTCTTCGCCGAACAGGTTGAGCTTCAGCTGCTTTGCGCGCGGCGGACGGTGGCCGGGGAAGCGCAGGAAGGGCCAGGCGCGCTTGCGAACCACGCCCATCGCCTGCAGATCGCGCCAGTTGTCTATGCGGTGAAAGCGGCGGTTGCGAACTATGCGCTCGGCGGATGTGGGGCCGATGCCCGGCGCTCTCAGCAACCTATCGCGGGGCGCTTCGTTCACATCCAGGGGGAACGCATCGAGGTTCTCTACGGCAATCGCTTGCTTGGGGTCTTCGTGATGATCCAAGAAGCCGTTGGCGTCGTAGGCTAGGCGAAGTTCGGCGTTGGTGAACTTGTACACGCGCTTTAGCCAATCCACTTGATACAAGCGGTGTTCGCGCACGGGCGGCGTTTGGGGATGCTCTTCCAGCGGCGTGTAGCGGATCGGTTGGAACGGCGCATAATAGACGCGCTTGAAGTTCCATTCGCCGTAGAGTTGATCGATGCGCTTGAATATGTCCCAGTCGGACTCGTCGGCGGCGCCCACGACCATTTGCGTCGCCTGCCCCACGGTTACTCCTTTGCGCTCCGGGTTATCGCGGATGAGGCGGGCAACCCAGCTCATCGGATCCAGGATGTCGCGCTGCATGTCCTTCATTTTGCTGAGGCGCTGCATCATCTCTATCGTGGGCGTCTCGATGTTCACGGACAGGCGTGTGCCGAGCCGATGCGCCGCCTCTACGAGCGGGTAGTCTGCGCCGGGCATAACCTTCATATGGATGTAGCCCTTGAAGCCATGCTTGTTGCGAATGGCGTCCACCACCTTGAGCAGGCGCTCCGTGGTCTTTGAGCCGTCGCCCGCGATTCCCGAACTGAGGAACAGCCCGTCGACGGTATGGCGGCGGCGCATTTCCATAAAGGCGTTGGCGAGTTCGTCCACCTTGAAGGCGTAGCGCTTGCGGGGAACCCAGTGGCTGTTGGGGCAGTAGTGGCAGTCCATCTTGCAGAAATCGGTGAACATCACGCGCATAAGGTTGATGAACTTGCCGTTGGGCATAGCCGCCTTGTACACGCCGGGGACGGGATTGCGGCGCGCCGAAGTGTAGGGTACGGGCGGTCTGTTGCCGGGGACGGGGCGGGACAGAATGTCGTCGCTCGCCATGCCGCCTAGGATGTGGAGCTTCTCGAAGGTGTCCGGGGTATGCTTGATAAGCATCGTTGCCTCCTGTATAGAGTGATAGCGAACATTTATTCTATACAGAGACAAGCGGCGTGTCAACGGCTAACGGGCATCTATGGGCAATGCCGGGGCTATCCAAACCTGCATTCATTCAAGGGGCATCAGCGCGTCAGAGTATCTGCCGCAGGCGCGTGTCCCAGCGATCGCGCAGCCAGTCGCCTAGGAAGTTGAAGGCGAGCACGGTCAGGAATATCGCCATTCCGGGGAAGAACGCCACCCACCACGAATTGGCGAGGTAGTCGCGTCCGTGTGCTACCATCGATCCCCAAGCGGGCGTGGGCGGCGGCACGCCTGCGCCTAGGTAGCCCAAGATGGATTCGGCGAGGATGATGGAGCCGACCTGCAGCGTGGTTGCCACGACGAGCGTGTTCATCACGCCGGGCAGGATGTGGCGCAGCAGAATGCGAAAGTTGGATGCGCCGGACACCCGCGCCAGCGCCACATAGTCCAGCGTCTTGAGCTGCAAGGTCTGGCCGCGCACGAGGCGCACGATTTCGGGCCAGCTCGCCAGCGCAAGCACGCCTATGATTACAATGTACTTCTGCCCGGCTACCACCACGATGACCAGCGCGAGCAGCAGGTAGGGAATTGCGGTAACGATGTCCGTGAGGCGCATCACGAACTCATCTACGAACTTGCCGAAGTAGCCCGCCGCAAGCCCCAAAGCGGCGCCTATCAGCATTCCCACGGTTATGCTTATGGACGCCAGCGTCAGCGATACGCGCGCGCCGTAGATTATGCGCGTGAGTATATCGCGCCCAAGCGGGTCAGCGCCCAGAATGTACTTGCCGCCGCGGCTGCACACATCGGTGATATAGGGCTTCTGCTCTGCCGTACATTGCGGATACCAGAAGGGCGCCGCGGTGCGGTCGAGCAGCGCCTGGCGGTTGGGAAGGTTGGGCGCTATCGATTCTGCGAATGCCGCCGCAACCGCCAATGATCCGATTATTAGGATGGGCAGCACGGGCCAGCGGCGCAGCACATAACGCGCTTTGTCCCGCAGGCGGGGCTGCGTGCGCCGCTCGATGTCGGCGAGCGTGATGCGCCGCCGCGGACGCCGCTGCGCTGCGAATGGCAGCCTGCCGGTGATTGCTGAAAGCATTGGCGGGGCGTTGTGTCCTGTTCGGTTAGTCCAAGCGATTGGATGGGCGAATGCGCGCGGGACAGCGTAGGCGGGCGGGTTTGCCGATGGCGGCGGTTTTGGCAACGGCAGGCAAGCGCAAAGAATAAGGGGCGGGTGTAGAACCCGCCCCTGTGTGTTCTGCGTGTATAGGCGCAAGTGAATGCGCGCGAATTAGGTGGTGAACAGCACCGGGTTTCGCATCGGCGGCGCTATGTCCTGCTCGGTGAGCGGGTACGCTTCTTTCTTGTATATCTGAATGCGGTGGGAGCCGAAATCGGTGATGTACAGCCGGCTGTCGTCGTCCACGCGCACGGTGAGCGGCGCTCTGAGGCGCTTGGTAGCCTCCAGATCCGCCATTTCGCGCAGGCGCAGCGTCACCGGATTGGCGAGGATGTATTCGCGCGCAGAGCGGGACAGGTTGGCGTCGCCCATGAACTGCTCCACGAAGCGTCCTTCTGCGTCAAAGAGCTGCACTCGGTCGTTGCCCCAATCGGCTACATACACATCGCCGTCTTTGTCGACGGCGACGCCGGTCGGGCGGTCGAGTTCGCCCTTGCCGTCGCCGGGGGCGCCGATGCTCATCACGAATTCTCCGTCGGCGGAGAACTTCTGCACGCGGTCGTTGCGCCAATCTGCTACATACACATCGCCGGCGTCGTCGACGCTGACGCCCCAGGGCATATTGAGCTGGCCTGCGCCATCGCCCTCTTCGCCGAACTGAGAGATGAATTCGCCGTCTCTGCTGTACTTCTGTACGCGGTGGTTCAGCGTGTCGGATAGCACTATGTTGCCGTCCGGGTCGAAGGTAATGCCGGCAGGGCGGTTGAACTGCCCCTCGCCGTCGCCCTCTTCGCCCCAGCGCGCTATCTCTTCGCCGTCTTTGTCCATAACGAAAACCTTGTTGTGCGCTTCGTCGGATACATACAAGCGCTCGTCTTCGTCGCAGAGCAAGCCGGATGGCCACTGAAACGCGCCCGCGCCGATTGTGCCAAGGTTGTCGTCCGCCCAGTTTATGCGCCTGACTTCCGTGCCGAGCCCGCCGCGGCAAAGTATGTAGATGCGCTCTTCTTTGCCGAATGCGATGTCAACGGCGTTGGATGTAACGCGCCGCATGCCGAGCGTCATATAGTAGGGAAAGCCTGACCTAAGCAAGCCGTAAGGTCTGCTCATATCGCACCTCTTTCGTCGCCGCAGGATGCCGGTTTTGGGCGGTCGATTTGTCTTTGGGTTGGACGAATCGACCGCGCGCCGCATCCTGCGGATGGTTACTTGAACGGCGTTATTTGCTCATAGGAGCCGTTCACTATTGCGGGGGCGTCAACGCCGAGCCACTGCTCTAGCAGCGTGGCGTAGATGCCGCGGAAGTCGATGGTATGCTCCAGGTCTTCGCCCTTCGCCCACTTGTCCGAGCTGAGGGACGGGTATTCGGAGTACAGGCCGCCGTTGACCGGCTCGCCGATGATGAACGCGCCGCCGCCCGAACCGTGATCCGTGCCGCTGCCGTTGTCCTTAATCCTGCGCCCGAACTCGGTGAACACATACATCACCACATTGTCCGCGGCGTCGTGTTCGTTGAGGTCGTCGAAGAAGTCGCGGATTGCGCCGGACAGGTCTTGCAGAAGCTTGGGATGGGTGGGGTTTTCGTTGGCGTGCGTGTCATAGCCGCCGTGGCTGGTGTAGAAGATGCGCGTGCCAAGCCCGGCGGTATGCACCTTTGCGATGTCGCGCAGGCTTTTCGCGATGGCGGAATCGCCGTACTCTACATTGGAGGCGTACTGAGAGGGCGCCGCCTTCAGCCTGTCTGCGCCGCGAAGCACATCCATTCCCGTGCGCGAGAGATACTCCATCACGGGGCCCGTGCCTATCGCTTGGGCGTACATATCTTTGAATATCTGAAGGGCTTGATCGCGCTGTTCGTCTTCGCCGATGCCGGTCATCAAGCCGTAGTTGTCCAGATCGTTGACTGAGGTGACCGGCACGCCCGGCACCGCCATAGCGCGCGGCAGTCCGACGCCGAAGTTGATGCCGGTCAGTTCGTCTTCGCCCTTGGGGTCAAGTTCCCTGAGCGTCTTGCCGACCCAGCCTTCGGTTACCACCTTGTCCGGCTCGCAGGTGTGCCATATGTCCATCCCGCGGAAGTGGGAGCGGTTGGAGTTGGGGTAGCCGATGCCCTGCACAATCGCGACTTTGCCCTCTTCGAACATATCTTTGACGGGCCTGAAATTGGGGTTGAACGCGAGCGTGTCGTTTATCGGCAGCACATCCTCGCGCTCGATCCTGACCAGTTTGCGGTTATCGTAGTAGGTCGGGCTGTTGTAGGGGATGAGCGTGTGCATAAAGTCGTTTCCACCCGACAGCTGCACAATGACTAGGACCGGGTCTTTTCCGTTACCGTTGGCTGGCATCGGTGCGCCTCCTTATGATGATTGGCTTGCCCCGCTGTGGGGTTAAGTTTGGGCGGCGCAAATTTCGCGCGCCGCCCGCCGCTTATGCGCGGCTATGCGAACTGATACTCGCGCGTGGATACGATGAGCTGCAGCATTCTGCCGATATGGGTCGCGCTGCTGCGGGCTGCGTCGTCGGAGTCGAAGCGCAAGCCGCCGGCCGCTTCTGCGTAGCGGAGCAGTCCCGCCTTGGTGTCGTCGCCGACCGCCACATAGCCCGCAAGTTCGAGGGACATATCCACGAACTCTTGGGGCGAAAGCGCGCCGCCGTCGGCGCTCATGCGGGATATGATGTCGCGCACGCCGGGCTTGGACACGTCGTTGAGCTGATTGACCGCGAAGTTGACGCGCTCGTTTAGCGTGCCGCCGTCAATCCATTCGTGGCCGGTGTGCCAGCCTTCGACCGTGGGCGGGTTCATCAGCTGCTGCCCCATAACCGTGGTGGCGCTGCCCAGCGCGCCGATGCCCTCTTTGGGATCCGGGAACTTGTATGTGCCGACGAGTTTGATTGCGCCGGCCACGAGTTCGGCGGGGCTCTTCACCTTCTTGAACTGCGCCGCCTTGAAGAAATCGGAGTTGAACAGCGTCCGCAGGATGGGGCGGATCTGTCCGTCATGCTCGAAGTAGGCGGTGATGAGCGTTTCCATCGCCTCAGGATCGCGCGGCGGCTCAAGCTCCCACGCCGGCACCTGCGGTTCGTCGGCGACGAAGAAGTTGTACAGATGCCTGCATATGAAGGCGGCGGTGGCGGGCTGCTTCACGATGATGTCGATGATGTCTTCGCCGTTGAAGTTGCCCGTTTCGCCCAAGAAGGTCTTCTCGGATTCGTCGTGATCTTCGGGGACGTACTTGAACTCGGCGTCGTAGCTGCCGAAGGGATACAGCGGGATGGGCTGCGTGAAAGTCCATCCGGTAAAGGCGAGCGATGCGTTCTTGATGTCCTCTTCGGAGTAGTGTCCCACGCCCATAGAGAACAGCTCCAGCAGTTCGCGCCCCCAGTTTTCGTTGGGCTCGCCCTTATGATTCTCGCAGTTGTCCAGCCAATAGTTCATCGCCGGATCTTTGGCGAGCGCCAGCAGGATGGTTCGCAGGTCGGCCATTCCCACATCGCGGAACGTCTCGATCTGTTGCACGATGGAGGGGACGTGTTCGCCCTTGTACCAGGCGGTGGCGAAGACTTGGTGCCATAGCAGCGCCATCTTCTCTTCAAGCGGGCGCTGCGTGTTGACCATCCGATACACCCAGCGTCCGGCGTGCGCCGGCAACGAATCGGTGTAGCTCAGCTCAAGGTTGTAGCGCTTCCAGACGTCCTCTTGCATCTCTTCGAAGCGTTCAGGGGTCAGCAGGTCTTCCACGACTTGCTCATAGCCCTTGTCCGCCATCTCTTCCAGTTCAGCCCTAGCGGCGCCGAAACCTGCGCGGCGCATTAGATGGGCAATCAGCGCGACATCGCTTGCCATACTCACTTCTCCTTGGAATAAGCGTCTATCCGTGAATTAGGTTCAGTATCAAAACCTTTTCATTATAATTGCCGTATTTTACCCTAACAAGCGCCTTGATACAATATCTAAATCGGTTTGGCGGCGTTTCCAAGCGGTGATTTGCCGAAAGCGCGCCAGATTGCCGCCGCAAAGCGCCGCGCGCCGTGAAAGCGCCGCTATCAGACGGGTTCGCTGGCTTTGGGCGCTGCTAAACGTCTTGGACGGGATAGGCTAGGCGCTTTGAACGCCCGGCAATGCGTTTGTTATCGCTATCCCTTGCGCTGAAGGCGGCGGTTGTGGAATAGGTACTGGTTGGCGTAGCCGGCGTATTCGCCGAAGTACGCCTGCGCCCAGGGCCGCATCGCCTTGCGCGTGAGCTTGCGCTCCGCCACTTCGGGATACCAGTCGCGCAACGCGCGGTCTATCCAAACATCCACGGGGAAGGCTTCCAGCTTGTCTAGCGCGAACAGCAGGATGCAGTTGCCCACCTTATCGCCCACGCCCGCAAGCGACAGCAGCGCCTCAAGCGCCTCATCGTAGGACGCCTCGCGCAGCGCGTACAGGTCGATCTCCCCGGCGGCGACGCGCTCCGCGGCGGCGGCAACATACTTGGCGCGAAAGCCCAAGCCCAACGCGCGCAACGCCTGTTCGCCGGCGTCCGCCAGCGCCTGCGGCGACGGAAAGGCGCTGCGCCGAGTATCGCCCAGCGCGAGCGGCCGCCCGAAGCTTTCGGCAAGCGATTCCACATTGGCGCTGATGCGCTGAATGTTGTTGTTGGCGGAGCAGATGAAAGACACCGCGCACTCCCACGGCTCTTGGCGCAAGATGTGCAGCCCCGGATAGCGGTCGATCGACGCCCCGATGCGCTCGTCTATGTTCACGGCGGCGGCGATGCGGTCAAGGTCGTCGGCCAGGCGCAGGTAGTCGATCAGCAGCGGATGCAGCGCCGCCTCAGCGTCAGGGCCGCACTCGAACTCCACGCCATCGGCGACGCGGCGCATCCGGACGATGTTGTCGAACGCCACGCCCGATAGCCAGCCGTCTTGCTCGGCGCGCCAGCGAAACGCCTGCCCGCTCAGCAGCGTGTTTTCCAAATCGTATGTCTTGTCGAAGGCAATCAGCATTTGCGTTATGTTATGTGGCAGATATTGGGATGCACAACACGCCCAGACACAGATATGCGTCTAAATTCCCCCGTTACTCTGCGGCAACGGCAAGTATGGCGCGCGTAGTACGTTTGCATAGCGGGCGGCGAATGCGCCTATGCGTGAAAGCGCGCGGCGTCTAAATCTGGCGGAGGCGCGGATCCCAGCGGTCGCGCAGCCAATCGCCGATGAAGTTGAAGGCAAGCACCGTTAGGAATATCGCCATACCGGGGAAGAACGCCACCCACCACGCAGAGCCTAGGTAGTCGCGCCCGTCTGCCACCATCGATCCCCAAGAGGGCGTTGGCGGCGGCACGCCCGCGCCCAGGAAGCTCAGGATCGACTCCGCCAAGATGATGCTGCCAACCTGCAGCGTGGTCGCCACTACGATTGTGTTGGTTACGCCGGGCAGGATGTGCCGATACATTATGCGCGGCGTGGACGCCCCGGCTACGCTCGCAAGCGCCACATAGTCCAGGTTCTTCAGCTGAAGCGTTTGTCCGCGCACCAATCGCACTATGCCGGGCCAGCTCGCAAGCGCAAGCACGCCTATGATGACATACTCTTCCTGCCCGAACACGATGACGATTATGAGCGCAAGCAGCAGATACGGAATTGCGGTTGCGATGTCCGTTAGGCGCATAATCAGCTCATCGATTATGCCGCCGAAGTAGCCGGCCGAAAGTCCAAGCGTTGTGCCGACCACCGTGCCGACTATTATCGCCACGGCGGCCAGGCGCAGCGAAACCCGCGAGCCGTAGATGATGCGCGTCAGCAGCCCGCGCCCAAGCGGATCCGCGCCCATAACATAGAAGTTTTCGCCCGTTTGTCGGCAGCTATCCAGCCAGGGCACCTCTTTCACTTCGCTGCCGTTGACCGGGTTTATCTTTGTGCCGCACGCCGGATACCAAAAGGGGGCATCCGTTTTGGCGCGCAGGTCTTGCTTTATCGGATCGTTTGGCGAGATTAACGGCGCGAACACCGCGCACACTATCAGCGCGGCGATGATGAATATCGGAAACACGGGCCAGCGGCGCAGCACATACAGCGTCTTCCGGAACAATGTCTGGTTCGCGGCTCGCTCTATGTTCGCCAGATTTGCGGTTGCTTGCGCCATCTGTGGACTCGCTTCCTCCACCTTAGGAGTATCGGATTCGGGGGTCGACGAATGCGTATAGTATATCTACAAGGAAGACCACCATCACATACAGGATGGTGAACATCATCACCGCCGTAGTCATAACGGGGAAGTCGTTGTTGATTATCGCCTGCACGGTCATATAGCCCAAGCCGGGCCACGCGAACACCGTTTCGGTGACCACCGTGCCGGCGATGAAGCTCGCCATTATCAGCGCCGCGAATGTGAGCGGCGGTATGAGCGCGTTCTTGAGCGCGTGCTTCCATATCAGCGTGGTGTTGCCCACGCCCTTGGCGCGCGCCAGCTTCACGAACTCCGAGTCCAGCACCTCAAGCATCGACGAGCGCACAAGCCGCATCAGTCCCGCCGACGCAAGCCAGCCCAGCGTCGCCGCCGGCAGTATGATGTACGATAGCCGCGTAAGGAAAGGTTCGCTGTCTTCGCCGCGCGTGCCGGGCGGCAGCCAGTCAAGCTGCACCGAAAATATCAGTATCAGCATAATGCCCAACCAGAACGGCGGCAGCGCCTGCCCGAACACCGCGAATGTTCTGCCCACAAGATCCCAAACCGTGCCGCGCTTCACGGCGGACAGCACGCCAAGCGGCAGCCCCGTTATCAGCACGAACACCCACGCCGCAAGCCCAAGCTGAATGCTTGCGGGGCCGAAAAGCCTCAGCATCGTGGTGGAATCGTAGCCGGACTTGAGCGACTTGCCGAAATCGCCGGTCATCGCCTTGCCAAGCCAAACGAAGTATTGGATAGGCAGCGGCTTGTCCAACCCCAGTTCTTTGCCCCAGGCGTCCCACTGCTCTTGCGTGGTGTAGCCGGACGCCAGGAACAGATAGCGCGGATCGCCCTGCAATCGCGACATGCTGAACACAATCAGCGTCGCCGCAATCACGGAAAGTATCATAAAGAACAGCCGGCGAACCACGAATGTCTTCATTGCGGCAGTGCTTCCTTACTTGGCGTAGATGCGCCCAAACGCCTTGCGCGCGCTGCGATCGGCGCGGTAGATGCGGCGCGAGGGGCGCCGCGCCGCTAATGAAAAGCGCGCCCACCCGAAACCTGTTCGGATGCGCGCGCGCTAGTTGCGGTTACTGCGGAGGCTGGTACACCACCGTGTCGAAGCTGTTCGTCAAGCGCCACGGCTTGAGGTCCCAGCTCACCACGGTTTCGGGGTTCATTCCGATAAGCGTGGGAACTTCCACGATGCCGGTGCCGGTCTTTATGTCCCACCAGCGGTTCATTATCTCTTCGCGGGTGGAGAGGTTCTCCGGCGAACCCTTTTCCTGCACGCGCGTGATGTCGAAGTCGTTGTAGAAGTTGTTGTCTTCAATGCCGGCGTTGTAGCCGCCCGCCGAAGCGATGGGCCACAGGCAGCACACCGGTATCGTGCCGCCGGCGTCCAACTTCTCATGCGTGCTGTTCGGGCCCCAGCTCGTCTGCCAGATCACGTTTATCTCGCGCCCCACCATAGTCGGGCGGCGCGACGAGTACGCCGTGCTGTCGATGTACGGCTTCAGCCCCAGATGCTCTTCCCACATCCCCACTACGGCTTGGCATACCTCAAGCGATGTGCCGTTGCCCGCCGGGCAGAAGTACTCGAACTCAAAGCCGGGCTCTACGCCGGACTCCGCGAGCTTCGCCTGCGCGATAGACGGGTCGAAGTCGTAGCGCCACCTGTCCTTGTATTCGGGATGCAGCTGATGGAAGGCGATGCCGCCGCCGTGTCCCGTGCCGTAGATTGCGCCGCCGTAGCCGGACACAATCGTTTCGCCTATCAGATCGCGGTCTATTGCGTATATCAGCGCCTCGCGGAACGCCTTCGCCTTGAGCATATGCTCCGTCTCATATGAGAACTTGTCCGCGTCCGTGTAGTCGAAGCCGGTGGCGTCGCAGCCAGCGCCCAGTTCCGCCGTGTTCGTGCGGTCTGCGTCGGCGCACTCAATTCGCGGATCCCCGATCCACGGATGCTCGACGTCCGGCGTAAAGCCCTTGCGAAGCGCTACCGGTTCGCCCGTCTGCGGGTCTTTGTAAGACCAGTAGTTGCCCGCCATATAGATGAACTGCCCCAAAATCTGGTTCAAGCCCTCATGGAACTTGAAGCCTTCATTCTGCAGGTTGGAAACGTCTTGTATGGACACCATAGAGATGTCCGCCCTGTTAGACTGAAGCATCGCGGAGCGCGTTGCTCCTTCCGACGCCTGAATCAGGTTCAGGTACGCGAAGTTGGGGTTGCTGCTCCAGTGGTCGACGCGCGAAGTTGCTTCGATGCGCTCATTGGGACGCCATTCTTGCACATAGAACGGACCGGTGCCGTGCGGCGTAGTCAGGATGTCATCCTGTATCTCATCGAAGAGCGTCTTGGACACCACGCCGATAGCGTCGCCGCACATGCTGCTGATACCTGCGCCGCCGCCGTTCAGCCAGTCCGCGATGTAGTTGCGGAAGTGTCCCTTCAGCGTGTACTTGTCCGTCGCTTCCCAGAGCTTGAACCAGTCGCCCGCCTCGCCCGCGTTGGAGTGAGTGGCGGCCGGGTTGTTGGAGCCGGCGTCGTTGAAAGACCACGCCGCGTCTTCGGCGGTGAACTCGGAGTGCCTGCCGCTCGCAATGTAGAAGTCCACGCCTTGGCGCAGCTTCACCGTAACGGTGCCCTGATTATCCGGATCCGTGAAGTCGCCTTCGCCGCCCTTTTCGCCGTCGCCGTCAATGTCCGGCAGATCGTATTCCCAGCTCAGCGCCAGCATCGGCGCTTCGCATGTGGCGTCGGAAACCGTGCCTTCATCGTTAGCCTCCCAAGTCGTGAGAAGCTCTTGGAAGCCGTAGTAGTAGTTCATCATATTGTCGGGCCAGGTCGCCTTTTCGTTGCGATAAAGCGGCGATCCGACATTGTCCAGCACCACGGTCAGCGTGCCTTGCTGTCCCGTCTGCTCTGCCGCTGCGGGCACTGCCGGGGCGGCCACCGTAGGCTGAGCGGCCGGAGCCGCCGGCGCAGGGGCCGCGGGCGTCGGTTGCTGCTGCGTTGCCGGCTGTTGCTGCGCGGCGGCGGGCGCTTCAGGCTCCGCGCTGCTGCACGCCAACGCGGCGAGCGCTATTATCGCCGCAAGCGGCAGCAGCCAAAAGGCTTTACCCTTCTTGCCGATAGTCTTCATATGTATCCCTCCTGAATCTGAAAACAGGGTTTCTCCCAATAACTCTGCGGTATTTCCGAACCGAACAGGGCTAATCGTCTTATTTGTGATGCCTTTCACAGCAAACATAGCGGGTATAATAGGCGACGGCGCAATAATAGTCAACTTGTTGATTGCCGCGCAACCAAAAGCGCAAGCGCAAACGGGTTGCCTATTGCGAAAGTTTGGGGGGAATGGCTTTGAGCGCAAAGGCGCAGGGGCGCAAAGCGGCCGGGGGCTTACAAGGGGATTAGAAGAGTAAGCGTTAGGGGAAAGGGGAAATCAGTCCATCGGCAAGCCAAGAATAGCCGGGATGGACAGACGATATGATAGCGGCGGATGCGCTGAGAACAGCGGCGCTCGCGCTATCTGCGGGATGAACTTTGAGCGGCATTTCTTAACGACGCGGTTTCTTGCCCGCGCTACACCGCCACGAAATCATCGGCCATCACCACCGGCGGATCGCCGTCCTGCTCGATCGCGCGCGCCAAATCCTCGGCGAACAGCATCCCCACTATGCGCCCGCCGCCGTCCACCACCGGCAGATGGCTAACCTCGCGCTCCATCATCACCAGCAGCGCCTCGCCTATGTCCATCCCTGGACTCGCCGCCTCGGTCAGTATCGTCATATGGCGATACACTTCGCACTTCCAAGAGGTATGCCCGTCTATAAGGCAGCCCAAAACCATATCGCGCTCCGTGATAATGCCGGCGAGCGCGCCCTCTTCCGCCACTATCAGGCAGCCCGTGTTCTGCTCGCGCATCATCCGCGCAGCGTCCGCGACGCTCGTGGCAAGGTCAACCACCGATACCTCATTCGTCATCATCTCTGCGGCGTTCATAGGCAATCCCTTCGCTATCCGTCCGTTTCGTCCCGCCTGCGCTTTCGCATCGCATTCGGCTTGCGTTCTGAGTTGCAAGCAACTCTAGCGCTATCTTGTGAACTTATTCACAATTATATCTCAATGTTTATTATCAAAATGTTGAATACTTGTAACGATGTTGTTGCAAACCGATTAACGCAATGTTAACGCAGCAACCGATGCGCCGCCGATAGCGCCAAAGCCCGATACGGGCGCTCAATTGCAATTGACTTGCATTAACGCCGTGATGTAATCTTGGCGAAAGTCGATGTAACCTTGGCGGCGTAAATCGGGCGTGTAATTAAAGCGTAATAATTGGCGCTTTCGCAGTCCGCCGCCTAGCCCGGAACCGCCGCCCCAAACCGCATTTCCCCGCGCGCTCGATTCCCGATGCTGAACAGCGCGCGAATGCGATTATCGACGGCGCAGACGATTCGACAGCGGCGTAATCTCTCCCTATCGACTTTCAGCGCCTCATCAGTGGCAAAGCGTGGACATATGACCAAGTTTGTGTTCGTAACCGGCGGCGTGGTCAGCTCAGTGGGCAAAGGCATTGCCGTGGCGTCCCTAGGGCGCGTCCTCAAAAGCAGAGGCGTATCCGTATCCGTGCTGAAGCTCGACCCCTACCTTAACGTCGACCCCGGCACGATGTCCCCCTATCAGCACGGCGAAGTGTTCGTAACCCGCGACGGCAGCGAAACCGACCTCGACCTCGGCCACTACGAGCGCTTCATCGACGTAGAATTGACGCGCGCATCCAATCTCACCGCCGGGCAGATATACCGCGACATCATCGCGCGCGAGCGGCAAGGCGAATTCCTGGGCGGCACAATCCAGACCGTCCCCCACGTCACCGACGCCATCAAACAGCACATGCTCAGCCTAGCGCAGACCAGCGGCGCGTCCGTCATCATCGTGGAAGTAGGCGGCACCGTGGGCGATATCGAAGGGTTGCCCTTCCTCGAAGCGATACGCCAAATGCGAAACGAAGTCGGGCGCGACAATGTCTGCTACATTCACCTCACATACCTGCCCTTCATCACCGCCACCGGCGAACTCAAAACCAAGCCCACACAGCACAGCGTCCGCGAACTCCGTAGCATCGGCATACAGCCTGATGCGATTGTCTGCCGCAGCGACTACTACCTAGACGAAGACATCAAGCGCAAAATCAGCGTCCATTGCGATGTGCCGCTTTCGGGCGTTATCACCCTGCCCACCGTGGAAACCGTGTACGAAGTGCCGCTCATATTAGAGGAAGAAGGCTTGGGCGAACTGCTCATAGACGCGCTGCGAATCGAGAGCGCCGCCGCCCGCGATCTATCCGAATGGCGCGCGCTTGTGGATGCCGTCAAAGCGCCCAAACAGACCACCCTGCCCATCGCGGTTGTGGGCAAGTACGTCGACCTGCAAGACTCATACATATCGGTGAAGGAATCGCTGATGCACGCCGGCATGGCGCGCAACGTCGACGTAGACGTCCAATGGGTGCGCTCCGAGGACGTCGAGCGCGAAGGCGCCGATAGGCTGCTGCAATCGGTTAGCGGCATCGTAGTCCCCGGCGGTTTCGGGCAGCGCGGCGTTGAGGGCATGATAAGCGCCGCCGAATACGCCCGCGCCCAGCGCGTCCCCTACCTAGGGCTTTGCCTCGGCTTGCAGGTCATGGTGATTGAGATGGCGCGCAACGAACTCGGCAAGCCCAACGCCAACTCCACCGAATTCGCCCCGATGACCGCCGACCCCGTCATCGACATCATGCCGGAGCAGCGCGTCATCACCCAGATGGGCGGCACGATGCGGCTAGGCGAATATCCCTGCGATCTGCAACCCGACAGCAAGGCGGGCGCCGCCTACGGCGCCCCGTCCGTGAACGAGCGCCACCGCCACCGCTTCGAATTCAACAACGCCTACCGCGAGCAGCTAGAGGCGGCCGGGCTTTGGCCCAGCGGCATATCCCCCAACGGCAAGTTGGTCGAAATTATGGAAATCGACGCCGCCCGCCATCCGTTTATGGTAGGCGTGCAGTTCCACCCCGAATTCCGATCCCGCCCCAACCGCCCGCATCCCCTATTCGACGGCTTCGTCACCGCCGCCGCCAACACCCTGCGCGAAGGCGGCCAGCACACATTGCCCATATCGCGGGATAACGGGCAATCCCCCCTTTGCGCCCCCACGCCTTTGCGTTAAAACAATCTTAACCCAACTAGCGCGCACCTTAACTTTGAGGAGATCCGATAAATTCGGCGCTACTCGGTTATATTATGCGCTGGCGAAGTTAATCTGATGGGTCGACGAATCTCTTTCTAACGCAAGCCTTTGCCGACACCACGCGCCTGTAACCTGCAGGTTTATCGGGTGGTTTCGGGTTGAAAGGTAGCCGCTTTTGAAGTTATCGCTGCGAAGTTTGGTCATTGTTTGGCGATTGGATTTCAGCCCGTTGCAAGGGCGGCATAGCAGCGCGCGGTTATCCAGGTCGTTGGAGCCGCCGTCCGATTTTGGCGTTACATGGTCAAGTTCTAGGTAGCGCTCGTCGGGCGCTTCAAAGTCGCAGCCCCAA
The DNA here is from genome assembly GCA_965204605.1 of Dehalococcoidia bacterium. Lineage (GTDB taxonomy): Bacteria > Chloroflexota > Dehalococcoidia > Lucifugimonadales > JADFKI01 > Bin90. The sequence goes on along the minus strand of OZ241999.1, from coordinate 820,497 downwards.
CACTGCAGCCCGAACTGCTCTATCAGGATGCCGCGCATCTCTCTGTGGGTCATCTTTGGACGTTCGTTTATCGTGAATACCGGCGCAAGCGCGGGAGCGGCGGTTTCGCCCGCATCGTTTCTCTCAGGCGCATTAACGCTGTAGTGAGCGTCATATTTGGCAAGCTGACTATTAAGCCAATCGTTAAGGTCAGGGCGTTCATCGCGAATCTTGGCAGCGTCTTTGGCGCTGATGCCCATCAGACGGCAAACTACATGGAAGCGCGCATCGAGACGGCGGTCTATGCCCACCCAGCGGCGCTTATGCTTGTGCGCGGCTATGATAGTGGTGGCGCAACCTGCGAAGGGATCCAGCACAAGATCGCCTTCGTTGGAACTGGCGAGGATAATGCGCTCATAGAGGGCTAACGGCTTTTGGTCGGGGGATCCGGTGCGCTCGCTTCTTTTGGCGTAGCTAATGTTGGTTATTACATCGCCTGACAGCTTGCCTTTCGTGGTGCCTAGGTATTTTTTGTAGCGCGGCTTCCCGTTTTTGGTCCAGAATATCAGCCCTGCGTCGTCCAGTGCGTAGCATTTGGCTAACACATCCAACCGCTCGTAGTCTGATGGCAGTTTGCTCTGCAGCGCTTCGGGGAATTTGTCCCTTGTTGGCGGCGCCCATCCTCGACCTTGTGGGGGGAGGTTTCCACGGAACGGCTTGTAAGCGGCCGGGCCGCCCTTCTTTCCGCCGGACAAATCGGTTGTGTTGTATCTGCCGTATTCATCTTCCTTTGTGTATGTGCTCAGGTATTGCTCAGTAGGCTCTTCCAATGGCGGGTTCCACGCCCACTTCTTCCCCTTGCTATACCAAAATATGGTGTCGTGAGTTCGTGGAAATTGTTTAGCGCCCAGCGTCTTGCCTGTGGTTTGCCACACGATTTCGTTTCTGAAATTCTTCGCGCCGAATATGGCGTCCATACACATCCGAATATAGGCGTTAGCGGTATGGTCGCAGTGCAAGTAGATGCTACCCGTCGGCTTCAATATCCGATGGCATTCCAACAGGCGCACACTCAGAAAGCACAGAAACGCGGCGATGTCGTCGCCGTGCGCGTGTCCGGCAGCCTCTATCACCTCAAACAGCGCCCTGTTGTCGTCCTTAATCTGGTCAAGCCGGATGGGATGCACTTCGTTCCACTTCCACTGATCAGGCAGTATGCCCGTATCGCCCCAGCGCCAGTTATCCACATAAAGCCCCGCCGTGCCGGATCTGTTGCGCCCGGTATTGAACGGCGGATCGGTGGCGATAAGGTCAACGGTCGCGCTGTTCATTCCACGCAATACTTCGAGATTGTCCATCTCATACAGGATATTGTCAGGAAAGTTCTGCTCTGTCATCGTTTCCCCCCGCTGTTATTGCGAGTGGCTCGATAGTAGCATAATGATGGCGCAAATGATGGCGCATTGGGACTGCCGCATGTAGGAAACTAGAACAAACTATTAGAACGCCGGTCAAGTCGGGGGTGTTCGGCGATTTGCTAGTTGATGGCTGCATCGGGAATCGGGGCTTGGCGTTCCAACGTTCCGCCGATAAGCGCGTTGAGCGCTCTATTCTATAACTGTCCCTAATCCTCACCTTTGCGCCATCGCGCCTTTGCGTTTAACCCCTTTGCATTACACACCGCCTATCCCGAAGCGTATCTACCTCAAAAACTCCCCAATCGCCGCCGCAAGCTCGCCCGGCTTGTGATAGCCAATATCGTGGATAGTGTCCGCTATCCAATTCACGCGGCAGTCCGGGATGCCGGCCGCCGCAAGATCCACCATACGCCGCCGCGTCCGCGCGAAATCCGTAGCCGCGCGCTCCGACGACGGCCCCGCCGGCAGTATCAGCGACGGACATTGTATCCGCGGCCACATATCGGACGCCGGATCGTCCCACATCGCGCGTATCACCTGCGCCTGATTCTCAGGGCGCAAAATGTCATATATCTGCCCGTCCCGCTCATACACCATCGTTTGTACAATCCGTTCTATCTCCGGATTCCAGCACACCGCCAGCTGACCGCGCATCCGCGCCAGGAACTCGGCGCGCGTGCCGGATACATCGCGAGGCGCAAGCCGCTGACTGAACGCTTCCCAAGTGGCGCCCGGCAGCATCTGCGGGCTAAAGAAACCGCCGTCTATCATCACAAGCGCGCTCACGCGTTCAGGGAAGTGCGCCGCCACGCTGACCGCCACATTGCCGCCCCACGAATGCCCGAACACCGCCGCGCGCTCTATGCCTACCGCATCCAGCAGCGCAACCGCATCCGACGCAACCGAATGCCATCCGTAGCCGTCCGTCGCCTGCGTGGTCTTGCCGTGTCCCCGCTGGTCGGGCGCGATAATCCGATAGCGGTCGCGCAGCAGCGGCGCCACAATGTCATACCAGTGCGCCGACGACGCAAGCCCGTGCAGCGCAAGAACCGGCGCGCCATCGCCGCCCCAATCCAGGTAGCGCATCCGCAAGCCGCGCACGTCCGCCCAGCGCTCCGTCGGCTTGCACCCCTTATCTTCTGACACTGCCATTCCTATCCCCTTCCATATTCCCTCTGCGCCCCTGTCGCCTTTGCGTTCAACCCGTCTGCCGTCCCGCGCTTGCCGCCATCTACACGCCGCCGCCTATCACGGCTAACCTACACCGCCGTCATAAGAACCCACATCGGCGCATCTCCCACATCGTACGTCGCAATCCGAGTCAGCGCCCCCGTATCCCCATCGATGCGATACGCCGCCAAGCGCCCCGTCTCCAGCCCCGCGGCGTACAGAAACCGCCCGCCCGGATCGATCCCGAATGCGCGCGGCACCGCCTCGCTCGCCGCATGCCCGATTGCCGTCAAACGCCCGCTGTCCCCATCCACGCCGAAGCACGCGATCGAGTTATGCCCGCGGTTCGGCGCGTACAGAAAGCGCCCATTCGGCGTAATCCCTATCTGCGCGCAGCTATTGCGCCCCGAATACCCCGGCGGCAGCGTGCTGATTGTCTGAAACGCGCTCAGCGTCCCGCCGCCCGTATCCAGGTTATACGCCGTAACGCTGCATCCCTGTTCGTCCGAAAAGTACACCACAGGCTTGTTCGGATGAAAGCAGAAATGCCGCGGCCCCAGTTCGGCGGACGGCGTTACCCTAGACGGCGAATTGGGCGTGATGCGCCCGCTTTCGGCATCGAACCGAAACTGAAATATCGCGTTCGGCCCATTCCCCCCCGATATGTGCGGCACAAACGCAAACTGATTCGTGGGATCCGTCTGCATCGAATGCGCCCCCTTCGCCGTCGCAAGCCACTCCACCGGCGGCGCTACAACCGCCCCGCGCTCGTCGATCCGATGAACCGCGCACCGCCCGCCCTCATAGTACGCCGACAGCAGAAACCGCCCGACGCGATCCGTCCCCAGATAGCACGGATCCGTGTCAACCGCCGCGTCTGCCATATGCGTCAAATCGCCGTCCCCGCCCACGCCATAGCTCGATATAACATTGGCGTCGCGGCAGCCCGCATATATCACGCCGCCCCGCGGATTGACCGCCAGCGGCGCAGGACGCGCGGCAGTCCGCGTATCCCCCATATGCGTCAGCGCCCCCGTATCGGCGTCCACATCATACCGCGCTATGCGGTCTTCCCCCGATACGCTGATATACATCCGAAAAGCCATCCCATTGCCCCTCTCGACTCGACTGCCGTGAATGCCTATCCCAAACCTTTGCGCCCCTGCGCCTTTGCGTTCAATCCCGCGCTATCCTGCTAAAGCTTCAGCATCCGCTCTATGCGCCTATGCCCGCGGCACGGCCCCACCACCGCGATGTTCAGCCTTTCGGAGCGCAGCAATTCATCGGCGACCCGCCCCACGTCATCGGCGCTCACGGCGTTCACTTCAGCCACCACCCGATCCACGTCGCTGATTTCCCCCAGCAGCAGTTCGCTCTGCCCCATCCAGTTGGCGACCGCGCGCGTATCGTCCATTCGCAGCATCAACCTGCCCGCGCTCAGCCGCTTCGCCTTGTCAAGCTCAGCGTCCGGAACGCCACGCCGCAGCTCGCCCACCTGCTCCAATATCGTCTGAACCGCGTCATATATGCGCTTGGGCTGAACCCCCGCCGATATTACCAGCGCCCCCGTGTCCGAAAAGTGTCCCACTTCGCTGTGAACGTCGTACGCCAGCCCCCGATTTTCGCGCACCTCAACGAACAGACGGCTGCTCATCCCCTCGCCCAAAACCACGCTCAGCAGATCGAGCGCATACCGATCCGGATGCGTCAGCGCCACGCCCGGCAGCGCGATTGACAGGTGCGCCTGTTCCGTCTTGCGATACTCTATGCGCGATTTTGCGCCATCCTGTACCCCGCAAAACGGCGCATAGCCCGTAGGCTCGCCGCGCTCCCAATCGCCGCACAGCCGCTCCACTTCCGCCACAACCGCATCGTGGCAAACCGCCCCCGCGACGCTGATAACTATGTTCGCGGGCGTGTAGTGCGCCGCCAAATAGCCCAGCATCATATCGCGGCTTATCCCCGCCACCGACTCGCGCGTCCCCCCTATGTCCCTGCCCAGCGGATGCCCCGGCCAGAGCATCTCGTCTATCAGCGCCTCCACCTTGTAGCCGGGATGATCGTTTATCATCCCCAACTCCTCGAATATGACCAGCCGCTCTTTCTCAATATCGTCCGGCCTATACAGCGAATTGCGCAGAATGTCGATCAGCAGCGCAAGGCTCGACTCGAAGTACGGCAGCGCCACCTTGCACCAGTACACCGTGAGTTCCTGTTCGGTCGCCGCGTTGATAACGCCGCCCGCCCCCTCGATCGCGGCGCTAATCTGCTGCGGTTCGGGATAAGTCGGCGTCCCCTTGAAAACCATATGCTCCAAGAAGTGCGACAGCCCCGCCTGTTCGTCCGTCTCATAGCGCGAGCCCACCCCGATGAACGCGCTGACGCTCACCGAGCGCGTATGCGGCATTCGGCAGGTGGCGACGCGCATCCCGTTGGCGAGCGTCGTCTTGCGAAAGACCGATTCGGCGGCGTTTGCGCTTGCTGTTGTCATACGTCCCGCTGCGGCTCCGCCCGAATTTCCACGCCCGCCCGCTCTTCCTGAACCCGCGCCACAGCGCCCGCCGCAAGCCTGCCCCAGCCCTTGTTCTGCCCCGCGATATACCGCTGCTGCGCGATATTCGCCATCTCCATCGGCACCCGCAGCCGCCGTCCCATATCCGTTGCAAGCCCCACATCTTTAGCCGCCAGGTCTAGTTGAAACCCCGGATCGAAGTTGCCCTTGAACAACCCTTGCGGAAACGCCTGCATGCTTTGCGTATTGCCCGAACTGCCCCTAACGGCGTTGAACAACGTCTCAGCGTCAACGCCCGCCTTCACGCCCAGACTGAACGCTTCCGACAGCAGTACGCCCACGCTCAGCCCGATGAGGTTGTTCACGATTTTGCAGACGGCGCCCGAACCCAGATCGCCGCAGCGCATCACCTTATCCCCGATGCAGTCCAATACCGGCTTGCAGCGCTGATACACATCCTCGTCGCCGCCCACCATCACGCAAAGCGTGCCGTTCTCAGCCCCCGCCGTGCCGCCGCTAACCGGCGCGTCCAACACCGTTACGCCCTTGTCTTGCGCCGCCGCGCTGATGCGATATATCGTATCCGGATCCGTAGTGCTGAGGTCGAAGAACGCGCTGCCCGCCCGCGCGCCGCTCAGAATCCCGCCCTCGCCGAGCGCCACTTCTTCCACATCCTGCGGACGCGGCAGCGAAGTGAACACCACATCGCTCGCCGCCGCCACCGCCGCCGGGCTGTCCGCCCACTTCGCCCCCATCGCAAGCAGTTCGTCCGCCGCCTCTTTGCGTATATCGAACACGCTCATCTCATAGCCGCCCTTGGCTATATTGCGCGCCATATGCCGCCCCATAAACCCCACGCCGATAAACCCAACCTTCATTTTCGCTCACCCTCTAACTAATCCGTATTGCCCTATCGCCCCCAAATCATACCCCGCCCACGCCAACCCTGACAAGCCCTCCCCTTTTTGCGCCCCTTGCGCTAAAAATCCCCCCAAATACGCCCCTTGCGCCAAAAATCCCCGCAGATTCCCTCAATTCCCCAATTTGCCCCTTGACACACCCGTTCTATTCACTATAATAGACCGCATGACCATCGACGCTACCATACAACGCCTCACCGGAGACGGCGAAATCATCGCCCAGTTCCTTGTAGATACCCTACAAGGCTACACCCGCGACGCCACCGTCAGCCACCGCCTCAAGTCGGCCGAGTGGCTTACCGCATTTGGCCGACTCATCCCCGAATCCGCCATCCCCAAATCCGCAACCATCCGCCCACGACCCAAGTCCGAAACCAAGACGGCAAAGCGGGACAAGCTCGACAAGAAGCCGAAGGTCACCGAAAAGCAAATCCTGCACTTCGACATCGCCCGCCTCATCAAGCAAGAAACCAACGACGGCGAAACCATCATCGAGTTCCTAATCAGAGTAATCTCCAAGATCGAGGAAACAGGCGAAAACTTCACCCCCGCCGTCCGCATGCGCGCCGCCCGCGAGCTGCTAATCCGAGGCTTCGGCGGCACAATCCCCGGCGTCCGCCGCATCCTATCCGGCAAAACCGAAGATCTCGACTCATACCTATCCAAGATTGTGCGCGAATACACCAACTACGGCGCGGACTCCATACGCTTCCTAGTAGAGACGATGGAAAACAAAGACCCCGAGGCCGAATCCCGAGGCGCCGCAAGCTTTATCAAGCTCATGCGCATGCGCCCCAGAACCAAGCCCGCCGAAGGCTTTACCGCATCCCACCGCGTATGGGCAGCCTGCGAACTCTTGCGCCGCGCATACGACATCAAGACCGACCACATCACCTACGAAGACATCCAGGCGTATTGGAGCGCCCGCACGCCCGCCGAAGCCCGCAAAGACGACCCTAGCAGTCCCGCGGCCAGCCTCAAGGGTTTCACCCCCGAATACCTCGAACTCCAAGCATCCAAAATGCGCGAAGACGCCGAGCAACCCGCCGACGCCGCGAACATCTACGCCCACGCCAAGCAAAAGCGCGATGCAGACAAGCAGCCCGTCGGCAACCCCGGACTCGCCGACGGTGAGCAACCCGCCGCTGCTGAAAAGATCGACGCAGACGCCACCGAAAAGCCCGCCGACGGCGCCAACACGCCGTCAGACACCCCTAGCCGCGCCGCCCGCCGCCGCGAACAGCGCTCCGAGCGCAAAACCCTAAAGCGCATCCCACTCTTCCCCAATCGCCGCCGCACCCGCGAAGATGTAGCGGAAATGTTAGCCTTCAAAGCCGAACTAGAATCCAGGCGCCCCGCAGCCTTCGAATTCCAACGCCGCCAATCCGAAAAGCGCAAAGCAGCCGCCGCCCAAAATATCGCCGACGCCAAAAAGCCCGACGCCGGTGAGCAACTCGCCGACGCCACCGAAAATATCGCAGTCTCAGAAAAGAGCGACCACGAACAGCGCGATGCCGACAAGCAACCCGCCGACGTCGCCAAGGAAAAGCGCAACGCCGTCGCAGAAAAGCCCAATGTTGCCACCGAACAGCGCGATGCCGCTGACAACACGCTGTCAGCCAACCCCCGCAACACGGGCAGAGCCGCACGCCGCCGCCAAAAGCGCGAAGCTCGCAAAGCCGAAAAGCGCGCCGTCAGTGAGCAACCCGCCGCTGCCGCGAATATCGCCGCCACCGAAAAGCGTGATGTCGACAAGATGCCCGCCGACAACGCCGACAAAAATCCCGCCGACGCCAACACGCCGCCAGCCAACCCCGGCAACCCGGGCAGAGCCGCGCGCCGCCGCCAAAAGCGCGCAGCCCGCAAAGCCCAAAAGCGCAAAGCCGCCGCCAACAACAACGGCAGCGCCAAGACGCCCGCCGCCAACAAAAAGAACGGAAAGGCGCAAGACAACCACGCCACCAACGGCAAGACGCCCGCCGGCGCCGCCGCCATAATCCTCGATAGCGAACCCCTATCCATCGAAGAATGGAAGCGCTTGCGAAAAACCCTCGCCCGCCCCGCCAACATCCCCGCCAACGCCCGCAGCCCCTAAACCCCTCCGCGCCAAAAAATCCTACTCCCAATCCCTTTGCGCCCCTGCGCCTTTGCGTTAAAAACCCTAGGCAAGCCCCTTGCGCCCCGGCGTTAAGCGTCAACCCACGCTTGACTTATCCCCCCATATTCCCCACAATGAACCGCGGACGCCTCACGCCCGAACCCTGAATTCGGAGGAGCCCGCAAGTGGACGCTCTCATCACGCCCTACGGCGGCAGCCTAGTCAACCTCATCCAATCCGACGACGCCCTGACCGCCAAAGCGCAAACGCTCCCTTCCATCGCCATATCCGACAGAGCGCTCTTCGATCTGGAACTGCTCGCCAACGGCGGCTTTTCGCCGCTCAACGCCTTCATGCGCCAAGCCGACTTTGAGTCCGTCGTAAGCGATATGCGTCTTGCGGACGGCGCTCTCTTCCCCATTCCCATAACCCTGCCGGTAGATGATCCGCCCCCGCTCGACAGCGAAGTAGCCTTGCGCGACGGCAGAAACAACCTACTCGCCGTAATGCGCGTTGCGGAAGCCTATCGATGGAACCGCGGTGAGACGGCTATGGGCGTGTGCGGCACGCGCGACGACCGCCATCCGCTTGTGGCGGAGATGGCGGGCTGGGGCAGATACAACATATCCGGCCCAATACAGGCGCTAGCGCTGCCCCAATACGCCGACTTTCGCGAACTGCGCCTAACGCCCGCGCAAACCCGCGAGGCGCTGGAACGCCGCGCCGCGCCCAATGTGGTGGCGTTCCAAACCCGCAACCCGCTGCACCGCGCCCATGAAGAGCTCACCAAGCGCGCTATGGACAGGCTGAACGCCACCCTGCTGCTGCATCCCGTAGTCGGCATCACCAAGCCCGGCGACACCGACCACTACACGCGGGTTCGCATATACAAAACCCTAGTCCAAAATCACTACGCCGAGGGCAGCGTACTGCTTTCGCTGCTGCCGCTTGCGATGCGAATGGCGGGCCCCCGCGAGGCGTTGTGGCACTCTATCATCAGGCGCAATTTCGGCGCGAATCACATCATCATCGGGCGCGATCACGCCGGCCCCGGCGCGGACTCCAGCGGCAAGCCCTTCTACCATCCATTCGCCGCCCAGGAGCTGGCAGAGGCGTATGCCCACGAAACCGGCGTCAAGCCCGCGCTGTTCTCCGAAATGGTATATGTCCCGTCCCAAGACAGGTATATGGAGACATCCGAACTTGACGCAGATACGCCCACGATGTCCATATCCGGCACGCAGGCGCGCGAAGACTATCTGAACGCCGGCAAGCGCCTGCCCGAATGGTTCACACGCCCCGAAGTAGCCGAGATACTTGCCGATGCCTACCCGCCCAAGTTTCGGCAGGGCATATGCCTATGGTTCACCGGGCTAAGCGGCGCCGGCAAGACCACCACCGCCGATGCCTTGAACTCGGCGCTAATGGAGTACGGGCGCAGCGTAACCCTGCTGGACGGCGATGTAGTCCGCACCAACCTGTCCAAAGGGCTGGGCTTCAGCCGCGAAGACCGCGATGCCAATGTGCTGCGAATAGCGTTTGTGGCGGCAGAGGTTGTGCGGCACGGCGGCATCGCGCTGTGCGCCGCAATCAGCCCCTACCGCTCCACGCGCGCGCTAGTCCGCAGCCGCTTCCCCGAAGCCCAGTTCGCCGAAGTGTTCGTGGACGCGCCCTTAAGCGTCTGCGAAAGCCGCGACGTCAAGGGGTTGTACACCAAGGCGCGCGCCGGCGAAATCATCGGCTTCACCGGCATCGACGATCCCTACGAAGCGCCGCTCAACCCTGAGATAGCGCTGGACACCGCCGCCCACAGCGTTGACGAAAACGTGGCGCTGATAATCGCCCAACTGAAGGCGCAAGGCTATCTGCGCTAACGCCAATCACTAACCGATGGCGCAAGGCTGCCTGCGCTAACGCCAATCGGCAGACCGCGCTTGTTGGTGTCAGACCGATAACGCCAACCTTCGACTGAAGGCGCAAGACTGCCTACGATAACGCCAATCAGCAGACCGCGCGCGCAATACCGCGCTTGGCGTCAAGATGGGCGGCGCAGCGGCTGTCCCCGGCGGTAGGTGGCGACGCGCCAGAGCCATTCCGCCGGGCCGAACAGGAAGCGCCCAAGCCACGCCTGCGACCACCAGAGCTGCAGCGCCCACACCGCGAACACGAACAGCAGCAGCGCCGCCCGCCCCACGCTATCGTTATCGCCCAGCAAAATCGTGAGTATAAGCACGCCGAACAAGGTCTGTGTCAGGTAGTTGGTGAGCGCCATTCTGCCCACAGCGCGCAGCCGCCGCTTGAGCCAGGCGTCCGCGCGCGCATCCCACAGGATTATCAGGCTCATATAGCCCAGCGCGGCGGGAATCGTCCCCAGCGTGTTCGGGATTTGCCCGATGAAGGCGACCTCGCGCGAGTAGCCGTTCAGCGCGGTTGCGACCACGCCCAGCGCGGCAAGCGGCAAGCCTATCGCAAGCCCGACGAGCGCCGTCTTGCGGTAGGCGCTTGCGGACATTGCGCCGCTCATAAAGCCGATGCGGTACAGCCCTGCGCCTATGAGTATCGCGCCAAGCGCCCGCAGGAAGAAGCCGGACAATACCACCAGCGCCAAGCCGCTTTGGTCGTCTATTTCGCCCGGCGTCCACAAGCCCGCTATGGATGCGTTTGCGCTGTCGGCGATGTACTGCGAAAGCAGCGCCAGCGCGGCGGACAGCGCGAACAGCGCCGCCCCGATTGCGATAAGCCACCGGTTGGGGAGGCGGCGCAGCGCCAGCAGGAATACCGATGATACGGCATATACGGTCAGCACATCTCCATCCCACACCGCCAAATGCAGGATGCCGATGAGCAGCAGCAGCGCATTGCGCCACATGTTCAGCAGCACGGCGCGGGCGCCCCTTGCGGCGGCGCGGTCGATGAACAGGATCATGCTTGCGCCGAACAGCAGCGAGAACAAGCCCATGAACTTTTGGTCGACGAAGATTTCGCCGAACACGCCAACCGCCCAGTCGAGCCAGTTATTCGAGCCGTCGGCGCTCAAGTTGAAGTACGCCGCATCGTCCAGCTTGAACGATACGGCGTTCATCAGCAGGATGCCCAGCACGGCTACGCCGCGAATCAGGTCGAGGCTTGTGATGCGCGCCGTTTCGCGCACGGGGCCGGCATCGGCGGGCGGCTGGGCGGCTGACATATGGGCGTACTCTGGTGTTTTAACGCAAAGGGGCGGGGGCGCAAAGGCAAGCAGATACTGACTCTATCTATCCCCGCTTGGGCGGGGGAAACCTTATCTTCGAGTTCGGTACTGACGGCAACGAAGGTCTATCCCCGCTTGGGCGGGGGAATGGGATGTCCGAGCATGATGTTGCGCTCGTACAGCGGTCTATCCCCGCGTGGGCGGGGGAAACCGCCAAGTGTGGACGCATAGGTTAATGGCTGCGGTCTATCCCCGTGTGGGCGGGGGGCTATCCGCCGCTCTAGGCGCAAGCGTGGTTGAAATTCTGTCTGCCCATAGTGTCCATTCGTAGCATTGATGGCGGCGTCAGTGGTCTATCGCGGTTCGCTCACCAGGTACACGGTATTCGCTGATGTAGTGCTGACGGCAAAGAGCGGTAATCCGTCCGTTTATCTTAGCCGTATATCGGGCGCGGCGGCGGCACTGCCGATTGCGGTTCACAAGCCACGCATCGCACTGAGCCGTGCCACGCTTTCGCCCTGTTTGGGATGGGGCTGGCAAGACATCGGCGTCAAAGGAAGCCTGTTCACGCGCCATATCATATGCTCCTTTCGCCGCGCTTGTGATTATCTGTCCCCGCGTGGGCGGGGGAAACGTAGGGTCATAGGTATCGCCAGAACCGTCGGGTGGTCTATCCCCGCATCGGCGGGGGAACCGAAAAGTATTGCTCATAGCTGCCGGTTGCGCGCGGTCTATCCCCGCGTGGGTGGGGGAAACGTCGGGTCATAGGTATCGCCGCTGCCATCCGGGGGTCTATCCCCGCGTGGGCGGGGGAAACGTCGGGTCATAGGTATCGCCAGAACCGTCGCGCGGTCTATCCCCGCGTGGGTGGGGGAAACGTCGGGTCATAGGTATCGCCGCTGCCATCCGGGGGTCTATCCCCGCGTGGGCGGGGGAAACGTCGGGTCATAGGTATCGCCAGAACCGTCGGGCGGTCTATCCCCGCATCGGCGGGGGACGGCGCTGCATATGCAGAGCGTTGCGGTGATGCGGGGATAGGGACGGATATACGGATGCGGGTTTAGCGAGGGGGGCCTCTGCGGGCGCCACGGTCTCGGCCGCCGCGATCGCGGTCTCGGCCGCCACCGCCGCCGCGATAGCCGCCGCGGCCGCCGTCTCTGTCTCGGCCGCCGCGGCCATCACGGCCGCCGTTGCGGCCGCCGCGGAAGCCGCCGCCTCGGCCGCCTCGCGCGGGGCGGCCGCCGCCTACGGGCTCTCTGCCTTGCGGCGAAATCTCTTCGCCGGTGAGCAATGCGCGCCGCGATAGGTTGATGCGGCCAAGGTCGTCAATCTCTATGACGACTACGGTGAGTTCCTGCCCGATTTCAACGGTTTCGGCAACGGACGGGACATGCTCATCCGAAAGTTCGCTGATATGCACCAGTCCGTCTTTGCCCGGCAGGATGTCCACGAAAGCGCCGAAGTCCATTATGCGGCTGACTTTGCCGGTGAATATGTCGCCAACCTTCACTTCGCGGGTGAGGTCGTCAACCATCTGCACCGCCTTTTGCGCGGCGGCGCCGTCGGGCGATCCGATGATGACCGTGCCGTCGTCTTGGATGTCTATGGTGGCGCCGGTTTCTTCGGTGATGCCGCGTATGGTCTTGCCGCCGGGGCCGATGACGGTGCCTATCTTGTCCACCGGCACGCTGATACGCAGCATGCGCGGCGCAAACGGGCTAAGGTCTGTGCGGGCGTCGCCGATTGTGTCCCGCATATGGTCGAGGATGAACAGGCGCGCCTCTTTCGCCTGCTCCAAGGCGTCTTGCACAACATCGAAGCTGATGCTGTTGACCTTAATGTCCAGCTGAATGGCGGTGATGCCTTCGCGCGTGCCGGCTACCTTGAAGTCCATATCGCCGACATGGTCTTCCATGCCTTGGATGTCGGTTATGGTGGCGTATTCGTCGTTATCGCCGGCGATTAGGCCGATGGATATGCCTGCTACGGGGGCTTTGATGGGGACGCCGGCGTCCATAAGCGCTAGGGTGCCGGCGCAGACGCTCGCCATAGATGTGCTGCCGTTGGAGCCGAGCGCTTCGCAGACGATACGCAGGGTGTAGGGGAACGCTTCGGCGCTGGGCAATACGGGGGCAATTGCGCGTTCCGCCAGCGCGCCGTGTCCGACTTCGCGGCGTCCGGGCGATCCGATGCGGCGCACTTCGCCGACGGAGTAGGGCGGGAAGTTGTAGTGCAGCATGAACGGCTTGGTCTCTTCGGGGGTGAGCGTGTCCAACTTTTGGGCGTCGCCTACGGATCCGAGCGTGGCTACGCCTAGGATTTGGGTTTCGCCGCGGTTGAACAGCCCGCTGCCGTGCGCGCGGGGGAGCAGTCCGACGGCGCTGGATATGGGGCGGATTTCGCGCCGCTCTCTGCCGTCGGGACGCCTGCCGCCCTGCATGACATTTTGCTTGAACGCCTGCTCGAGCTGCGCTTCAAAGGCGTCTCTGAGATGATTGGCTTCGTAGTCTTCGCCGTAAGCGGCGGCTACGTCGGCGCGCATTTCGTCGAGCTTCTCATAGAGATCGATCTTGCCGGTCGAGGTGGCGAATGCGTCGGTGAGCCTATCGCCAAGCGTATCGGCGAGTTTTTCGTCCAGTTCGGCGGGGTAGGCGAATGAGTCGTAGGAGGCTTTGGGCTTGCCAACCATCGCTTCCATATCCTCTTGGAAGGCGATGAGTTTCAGGTTGACTTCTTGTGCGCGCTTGATGGCGTCGAACACCACTTCTTCGGAGAGTTCGCTTGCGCCGGCTTCCATCATAGTTACGCCGTCTTTGGAGCCGGAGACGATGATGTCCAGTTCGCTTTGGGCAATCTGGTCGTAGGTGGGGTTGACCACAAGTTCGCCGTCGATGCAGCCGATGCGGGTGGCGGCGATAGGGCCGGAGAACGGGATGTCGGATATTGTGAGCGCCGCGGACGCCGCGGTCATAACCAGCGTCTCGAAGGGCGTTTCCATATCGATGGACAGCGGTGTAACCACGATTTGGACTTCGTTGCGGAAATCGCTGGGGAAGAGCGGGCGTATCTGCCTGTCGGTGAGGCGCGCCATCAGGATGCCATGGGTACTGGGGCGGCCTTCGCGCCGAAAGAAGCTGCCGGGGATTTTGCCTCTGGAGTAGAGGCGCTCTTCCACGTCGATGGTGAGGGGGAAGAAGTCGATGCCTTCGCGGGGCTTGGACATAGTGGCGGCGACGAGCAGGGCGCAATCGCCTTGCTTGACCAGCACGGAGCCGTTGGCTTGCAGGGCGAGCTGCCCCGTTTCCATGACTAGGTTGCCGGATTCGTAGACGTGTTCAAATACGGTAAGCATAAGATAGTATCTCCTCTACGGGGGAACGCGAGAAAAAGAAAGGGCAGCCGCAAACGCGCGGGCGCGCGAAAGGGCTACCTTCTCAGACCGAGCTTGGCTATGAGCGCTCTGTAACGGCTTACGTCTTCCCTGTTGAGGTACCTAAGCAACCGGCGGCGCCGTCCGACCATTTTCAGTAGGCCGCGGCGGGTGGACTCGTCGTGTTTGTGGACTCTGAGGTGCTGCGTGAGCTGGAGGATGCGGGTGGTGAGAACGGCGACTTGGAGTTCGGTGGAGCCGGAGTCGTTCTCGTGCGTGCGATGCTCTGCTATTACGGCTTGCTTTTCAGCCTTATTCAATCCCTTCTCCCGGGAATTCCCCTGTTTCTTTTGGATGTTCCTTTTCTCACGCGCAATTGTAGCACAGCGGGCGCAGGGGGCGCAACGGATAGCGGGGGAAGCGCGTGTTCTCAGTGTTGAGCGGCATTGAGTTTGAGATTGGGGACAGAGGGGCGAATCGCGCATCGGATACGCCGGTTGCGCATAGCGCGGGCGCATCCCTTTCCCCGGCAACTAACTGCAGGGGAAGGGATGCGCTTGCAATTGCAATACGGCGTCCGTTGGCGTGAGGCGCTTGCGGCAGAGGCGTCTAGCGCGTGGAGATGACCACCGTCAGCCTGAAGTTGCCGCCGGTGTTGAGGCTGCGGGTGGTTGCCTCGATGGTGTATGTGCCCGCCTGCAGGGAGGTCGCGCCTATAGAGGCGCCGCTGTTCACCACGGAGCCGCCCCTGCCGCTGCCTCGGAGCAGGTAGAGGTAGGCGTTCGCGGAGGATTCGATTCTGACGGTTACGGTTGAGGCCTCCCTCAGCGTGAATGGGTAGTAGCCCGCATAGCGGGTTCCCGCCCTTGCGTTGGGCGGCGTCTTGTCGGACAGGCACCTGCTGTCCCATGAGTCTCTAAAGCTCCATGTTATGGTACGGGCAAAAATGCCGCTCAGGTTGAGCTTGCTGGCGTCAATGCAGCCGGACGCCAACGCCGGCGCTGAAGTCGCGGTTGGCCTGGGCGTCGATGTCGGCCTCCGCGTCGCCGTTGCCCTGGGCGTGGCGGTTGCGGTAGGTTGGGAGGTGGTGGGCGTCGCCGTGGACGGAGCGCCCGACGGCGGCGTTGACTGACCATAGTTGTTTATGCCCCAGCACACAGCAGCGCCGTCTGCGCGCAGGCCGCAGGTGTGCCTAGAGCCGGCGCTTATGGAAGTGAATGCGCCCGTCGGCGGCGACGACTGACCTTCGTTGTTAAGGCCCCAACACACCGCAGCGCCGTTTGTGCGCAGGCCGCAGGTGTGATGGGCGCCGGCGCTTATGGAAGTGAATGCGCCCGACGGCGGCGTAAAATTACCCCGGGACCAGGTGTTACTGCCCCAACACACAGCAGCGCCGTCTGCGCGCAGGCCGCAGGTGTGAAAATAGCCGGCGCTTATGGACGCGAAGGTTTCACCCGACGGCGGCGACGACGTTCCAAAGTTGCCTACATAGTTGCCCCAGCACACAGCAGCGCCATCCGCGCGCAATCCGCAGGTATTCAATCCATAGGCGCTTATGGAAGTGAATGCGCCCGACGGCGGCGTCAAATTACCCCAGGCGTTATTGCCCCAGCACACAGCAGCGCCGTCTGCGCGCAGGCCGCAGGTGAAAATGTCGCCGGCGCTTATGGAAGTGAATGCGCCCGACGGCGCCGCCAACCTACCCCAGCCGCTATAGCCCCAGCACACCGCAGCGCCGTTTGTGCGCAGGCCGCAGGTGTGATTCCTGCCGGCGCTTATGGAAGTGAATGCGCCTGACGGCGGCGACGACTGTCCCTGGTGGTTTCTGCCCCAGCACACCGCAGCGCCGTCTGCGCGCAGGCCGCAGGTGTGATCATCGCGGGCGCTTATGGAAGTGAATGTCAGCGTGCTTGTGGGCGTGGCGGTTGCCCTGGGGGTTGCGGTTGCGGTAGGCGTTGGGGTAGCGATTGGGGATGCGCCGTCACGGGCTGATATTATGTTAGTCAGCGCGTTGACAAGTCCTTGGAGTGTTTGGACAAGCCGCTGCAGGGTATTTGTTTGCAATGTTTCCGCTTGTTCTAGCAGCGCTTTGGCTTGTTCTTCAAAGTCGTCTGCTCTATCGGCGCCGGTAGGCGTGAGGGTCGGGTCGGGTTCGCCCGTGCGGGGCGTGTTAGTAGGGGTAGGGTCGGGCGTCGAGGTTGTTGTAGGCGTAGGCTGCGGCGCTCCGTCGTTGGCGCTGGGCAGTTTGGCGAAGCCGTATCCCCAGGTGATATTGGGGGCTGCGCCGCGCGCTTCGGCGTTGGACTTGAGGTAGTTCGCAATTTGCGTAGGGTCGTAATTGGGGAAGCGCTGTTTGACTAGCGTCGCGAGTCCGGCTATGTGCGCTGACGCTTGGCTTGTTCCGGAGAACCAGCAGCGCTGCCCGTTTGAGCGTATGGATCCGGATGCGATAGAGACTTGGGCGCAGTCGGCGCCTGTGATGTCGGGTTTTGTTCTGTCGTCGGGCGTGGGTCCGCGGCTGCTGTAGGATGCGATTGTGTTCGCATCCCAGTAATGCGCTGCGGCGGCGGCGAGCATGCCTGGGTTGGCGCTTTCGGCGGGATTGTTGATGCTGCCTCTTTCTGTGTAGTGAGCCAGATTTTCGCCTGAGAACGCTTGAAGCTGCACCCATCCCGGCGGGGTCCCCGAAAATGACTTCACCCAGAGATAGTATGTTCCGCTTGTAGCGGGGGTGAATGTCAAGAATTCGTATGGAATGTGTCCAGATCCGCCGTACTGGTAGTCGTTGCTATACGCGACGTCGTCGCCTGCAGCGTTGGACAGAAACAGGTCGAGGTCTCTTTGAGCGCGCGGCCAATTGTCTTGCCAGCGCAGTTGGGCTCGGAAGGGTTGCCCGGCTTCGAGTTGTACGGCATTGTAGTTAACGCCGCCCTGGAAGTTCAGATAGTCGTTTTGGTCCGGATCCGAGAATGCGCCGAACCAGGTGGTTTTGGCTCCATTTCCTGCGGCATTTATCCATGTCGCGCCGCTGCTAACGGCTGTGTCCACGCTTCTGAGGGGGCTAAAACTGAATGGCGAGGCGCCGTTGCCGGGGCCGTCCCAAGTCCCGCCGATAGGCGAATTGATGACATCCACATCCTGCGCTACCAGCCAGTCGACGGCGGTGCGAATGTCGCCTTTCGTTTGTGGATTGGCGATGTAGAGCGTTGCGTCCGGGGCAATGTCAAGCAGGGTTTCGGATGACGCCGTGCCGTGCGCGCGACCATTTTCGCAGTCTGCGAGGTTTGAGGTGAACACGCCGATGTCGGTGTAGCAGCGCGCGGTTACATTGGCGGGCAGTTCGCTTCCCATAAGCGCGCTGAAGCCTTGGAAACCTGTGTCTATCACGCCTACTTTCACGTTTCGTCCGGTGTAGCCGGCGGCGTGCCAAGCGTTAGCGGCGTGCGCGGTTACGCCTTGGCTTATGACGTCGCCTTTGCCTGCCGGTTGCTGCGGCGCAATTGCTTGGACGCGCACAACATTCGGTTGTTCGGAGGCGTCCGCCAGCAGGCTCACGGGGACATACGCTTCGACGTAGTCGTCGCCGATATTGCGCGGATCGCCGCCGTTGGCGCGCAGGAACGCCAGCAGTGGGGCTGTATCGCCGTTGAGATAGAAGGTAACCGCGATCGAATCGGCGGCGTGCATAGGCGCTTGGGAGGCCGCGTCGTGCGCGGTGGAGTAGCCGTCTTGGACGTTCTGGGCTAGTTGAGAGAGCATAGAGTCGAGGTTGCCCAGCTGGGGCGTGCGCTTCGGCGCTGCGGGCGGGAGGTCGGGCGTCGCTGCGGCGGGAGAGGGCGTAGCGGTGGCGTCGGGCGTCTGCTGGGCGCTTGCGTCGTCCGCATTCGCGAGCAGGGTGAACAGCAGGAGCGCCGCCGCAGTGAGGGCGGTGAGGAGGTAGAGCGCGGGTTTAGAACCTATGAACTGGGGGGGGGGGGGGGGTAAATCGTATGTTCGGCATAATGCTACTCCATTCGCTGATGTTGAGGACTTTGACGCAATGATACAGCGCTAATTAGGAAAGTCAAGGGGTGGTTGGCAATCGGAGTTGCGCCATCCCTGCCTCGCTATGCTGAGGAAGGCAAATCGCATATCCGCTACCCCAGTTATGCTTAGCGCAAACGCATTAGCGCGCGACGCTTGACGCGGATGCGCCTATCGGATGCGTGAAAGCGCGGCGACGCCGAAGGTGAGCGTGAAGTTGCCGCCGGCTTCTAGGGCGTAGGTGGTAGCCTCTATGGTGTATGCGCCCGGCTGCAGGCGCTCATCTATTCGCGAGTCGTTCCTGTTCACCACGGAGCCGTTCGCGCCTCTGCCGTTAAGCAGGTAGAGGTAAGTGTCCGATACATCGTCGGATGAGATGTTGACGGTTACGGTTGAGGGCGCGTCCAGCGTGAATGTGTAGAAGCGCGCATAGCGGGTTCCCGTCTTTGCGGTGGGCGGCGTCTTGTTGGACAGGCAGTCGGCGTTCCAGGTTCCGGTGAGCCAGCCCAGGTTGATGCTGCGAATGCAGCCGGGCGCCAATGTCGAGGCTGATGCGCTCGTGGGGGTTGCGGTGGGGATGGTTGTAGACGTCGGCGTGGGTGTAGGCGTGGTTACCGGGGTATTCGTCGGCGTGGGCGTGTGGGTTGGCGTGGCTGCCGCGGGTCCGCCGTCAAGCGCCGCCAATCTGTTAGTCAGCGCAGTGATAATCCCCTGCAGCGACTCGACAAGCGTTTGAAGCGTTCCCAGTTGCTCTTTCTGCGCCTCTATGAGTCCTTGCTGCGTCTCTAGTTGCTGTTGCTGCGCGTCCACCTTGCTTTCAAGGCGGCTCATTCTGCCGTCAGCGCCTTCGGGCGTGGACACGCGGGTTGCGGTTGCGGTTGGTGTAGGCGTGGGCGTGTATTCGGTCGGCGGCGTTGACTTCCCATATGCGTTACTGCCCCAGCACACAGCAACGCCGTCTGCGCGCAGGCCGCAGGTGTGATAATCGCCGGCGTTTATGGAAGTGAGCGCGCCCGACGGCGGCGTTGACTTCCCATATGCGTTATGGCCCCAGCACACAGCAGCGCCGTCTGCGCGCAGGCCGCAGGTGTGATAGGTGCCGGCGCTTATGGAAGTGAATGCGCCCGACGGCGGCGTCGACTGACCGAACCTGTTATACCCCCAACACACAGCAGCGCCGTTTGTGCGCAGGCCGCAGGTATGTCCCCAGCTTGCGCTTATGGAAGTGAATGCGCCCGACGGCGGCGTTGACTTCCCATATGCGTTACTGCCCCAGCACACAGCAGCGCCGTCTGCGCGCAGGCCGCAGGTGTCCTCCCCGCCGGCGCTTATGGAAGTGAATGCGCCCGACGGCGGCGTCGACTGACCCTCCCAGTTAGCGCCCCAACACACAGCGGCGCCGTCTGCGCGCAGGCCGCAAGTATGCGAATAGCCGGCGCTTATGGATGTGAATGCGCCCGACGGCGGCGTTGACTCATCGAAGAGGTTATCCCCCCAACACACAGCAGCGCCGTCTGCGCGCAGGCCGCAGGTATGATAGCCGCCGGCGCTTATGGATGTGAATGCGCCCGACGGCGGCGTTGACTGATCGAAGAGGTTACCCCCCCAACACACAGCAGCGCCGTCTGCGCGCAGGCCGCAGGTGTGATCCTCGCCGGCGCTTATGGATGTGAATGTCAGCGCGCTTGTGGATGTGGGAGTAGCGGTCGAAGCCTGTTGCGCGCTTGCGTTGTTCGAGTTCGGCAACAGTATTAGGAATAGAAGCAACGCCGCGGCGATGGCAGTTAGGAAGTAAATCGCGGGCTTAGGAAGGGTAAATGGCATATCGGATTCTTTCACTATATTCGGGGCAACAATCTACACTATACACCATTATAGGAATCGAGGCGTGGTTGGGCGCTCTGTTGGTCGGGGCGACTGGACTTGAACCAGCGACCTCCACGTCCCGAACGTGGCGCGCTTCCGACTGCGCTACGCCCCGACACTATTGTATTGTAGCCCGATAAGGCGCATTAGGCAAGGGCAATGAATGCGCGGTATTCTCAATGCCACTTAACTTTGAGAATACCGAACACGCCCAACGCAAGGTTTTCGCGCTTCCGCATATGCGGCATAAGCGGCTGAGATTCGAAAGCGCCGCTCAATGCGCCTTATCAAGCCGCATCAGTCCGCTAATTTAGGATAGGGATAAGATGCGGTCTAGGGTATGTGGGCGATAGCGCCGCCTATCGGGTTGGCGATTGGGCGGCGCTGTATCGCGCTCACTTGCCTGGGCCGTTTATGCGCCTTCCATTGCGCGCAGGAGTTCTTCGCCGTTGGACTTCCACCAGCCGTAGAGGATGGCGAGGTCTGTGCCGATGGAGAAATGGCGCACGCCCATATCTAGGTAGCGCTTGGCTTCATCGGGGGATTGGATTTCGGCGCGCGGCGGGACGCCCATCTTGATGGCGGTCTCGAAAGTCTTTTTCTGCGCCGCCGCGACTTCGGGCGCATTGCGCTGGCCGGGCTTGCCGATGCTCATGGAGAAGTCGGAGCCGCCCCACTGCACCATATCCAGTTCGGGTATTTCCAGTATCTCTTCGAGTTCGTCCACTGCGCCTTTCTTCTCAATCATCACCGCCATAACGATGTCGTTGAGCGAGTCGACGTACTCGGCGGAGCCGCCGTAGCCCATGTAGGTGTTGCGGCGGGTAGCCACGCCGTACATGCCCTTGTCGTTGGGGGTGTCGGGTTTCGCTTGGCGGATGCACTCGCGCACATCGGCGGCGCTGCGGCAATCGGTGAACAGCACGCTGCCGAAGCCGGCGCCGATGCCGCGCTGCGCCAGGAAAGACTGGTGGCTCTGGTCTATCTTAATCATGGATCCCATGTTGTGGAGTTCGGCGGCGCGGCACAGGTTGTCCAAGTCGTGCAGGTCGAACGAGCCGTACTCTGCCACGAACTCCACATAGTCGTATATGCCGGTGTGTCCGATGGCTTCCACCACCGAGGGCCACGCCGATAGGATGTGCGTGCTCAGCGTAGATTCGCCGGCGTTCAGCTTCTGCCTCAATATGTTAAGTCGCATTGCAATTCCCCCGCATTAGCGTTTCAAGTTGGCGTTTCATTCGGTCGGTTGACTGACGGCAGGTTTGGTCAGCGTAGCAATTCTACCACAAGCGCAAGCGAATTGGGGAATGGGGGCTTGCGGCTATGCGCCGAAATGCCTATGCGAATTGGGGAATGGCGGTTTTGCGCCGAAATGCCTATGCGAATTGGGAATGACGGCTATGCGCCGAAGTATCTATCGCCGTAATCGCCGAGTCCGGGGACGATGAACTTGCGGGCGTCCAGCGTTGGGTCGACGGCGGCGAGCGTGATGTTGGCGGGCGGGATGACGGCCGCTAGGCGATCGATGCCTTCGGGGCAGCCGATAACGCCGCTGAAGTAGATGTTTTCGGGCGCGCAGCCTGCTTGTGTCAGCAGATCCGCGACGGCGCAGGCACTGCCGCCGGTGGCGAGCATCGGGTCCAGCACAACGGCGCGGGCGGGCAGTTCGGGCGGGAGCTTCTTGTAGTACACGCTGGGCAGCGCGGTGGCTTCGTCGCGCTCAACGCCCACGATGGCAACGGGGGCGTCGGGCAGCATATCCGTGAACGCCGGCAGGATGGCGATGCCGGCGCGCAGTATGGGCGCAAGCAGCACATCGCGCGGCATAGCGATGCCTGCGGCGCTGCCCAAGGGCGTCCGCAGCGCGAGGGCGTCGCCGCCCAGATTCGCCAGGGTTTCGGCGCACAGCAGGCGGGCCAGGCGGTCGGAGGCGCGCCGAAAGGCGGCGGTGGGGGAGCGCTCGTCGCGTAGGGTGGATAGGTGGTGCGCGTAGATGGGGTTTTCGTGCGTAGGGTTGTCGCGCATGGGGTTGTCGTATATGGGGTTCATGGGGTTATAGGATACTAGATTGGGGGGGTTAGCGAAATGCGGGGTAGGCGGGGGTAGCGCAATGGCGCGGGGATGCGTAGGGTTTTAGCGCAAGGGCGCGGGGGAGTAAAGAAGGATTCTCAGCGCGATATGGGCATATGTGGGCGTTAAGTGAGGTGATGCGCGCAATTGGCGCTGGCTATGAACGGCAGTGATGGAAGACGATGCCGGCAATAAGTGAAGGGGTTTTAAGGTTGGCGTGAAGTCGGCAGGATGGGGATGGGCAATGCGAGCGGGCGGCGCAAGCCCCGTCAAGGCAGTATGCGGAAACCACCAATCCACTCTCCCAGATTCCAGCATACAACCCCACCTTCCAGGGTTATCCCACATGAGGTGCGGCTGATTGCCGAAAAGCGCTCGCCGGCGGGCGGCGCAAACGGGATTTTATAGCATTCGTACGCTCCATTTATAACACATACCTCAGGCTCAAAACCCCAACATAGCGCGACTCCATCCTTGCGAAGTCCGCAGCTGCTGTAGCGCCCTACGCTAATCGACTCGAAACGCTCGCCATGAGGCGGCGTCAACAGCGCGTCAATATCTTCCTGCTCAAAATTATGAGTATCATTATTATGAGTGAACCAACACAGCACGGATCTGTCACGCTTTAGCCCACAGGAATGAAACTCACCGATTCCTATGTCCACGAAAAGTTCGCCTTTCGGCGGAGCGAGTTCGTTGTCGTAAGTTCCATCCCAGCACAACGCAGAGCCGTTATAACGCAGTCCGCATATATCCCAATTCGCGCCAACGCTTACCGATATGAAGCGCTCACCGCCGAGAGATACGGTCTGTCCCGAATCATTAAACCCCCAGCAAAGCGCGGAGCCGTCTTCGCGTTGTCCGCACATAACATCCCCGTGGCCGCTATCGATTGACACAAACCGCTCATCTTCCGGCGGCGGCGCAACAAAGGGATCATAATTCCCAATGTGCCAGCATACGACTGATCCGTCGCCTCGCAACCCACACATGTGATGGCGGCCGGATTTTACCGATGTAAAGCGCTCACCGCTGGGCGCATCGGCTTCCCCCCAGCAATCCATAGAGCCGTCTTCGCGCAAACCGCAACCATTCCCATTGTTGACGCTGATTGTAGTGAACCCATTTCCCTCAGGCGGAGTTGCCTGTCCCAATCCGCTACTACCCCAGCACAACACTTGACCTTTTGGTATCAGTCCGCATGAATGCCACGCTCCGATGCTTACATCCACAAACCTGACGCCTTCAGGAGGGGATGCAAGGGGGAGTCCTTCACCGCCCCAGCATACGGGCGATCCGTCTTCGCGCAAACCGCAAATAGTCCTGCCAACTACCTCGATGCTTGCCAGACGCTCTGCGACAGGCGGCTTTTTATCGCCATAATCATCGTCTCCCCAGCATACGGGCGATCCGTCTTCACGCAAACCGCAGGCATATCGGCCGTCAACGCTGATTGTGGTAAATCTCTCATCGGCAGGCGGCGTGGTTTCACCATCAAAATCGTATCCCCAACATATCACCGAGCCATCTTCGCGCAAACCGCAGGTACGCCAATCGGCTGTGTCGATTGCGGTAAATCTCTCATCCGCGGGCGGCGTAGATTGGCCTTCCTCATTTCCGCCCCAGCACACCGCCGAGCCATCTTCGCGCAAACCGCAAGCATGCCCCCAATCAACGCTGATTGATGTGAATCTCTCATCCGTGGGCGGCGTTAATTGACGTCTATACGGCCGTCCGTACATATGTCCATAAGGGTCATATCCCCAACATACTGCCGCGCCATCCTCGCGCAAACCGCAGGTATGCCAAGCGCCAACGCTGATTGTCGTGAATCTCTCATTGGCGGGCGGCGTAGATTGGCCTTCCTCATTTCCGCCCCAACACGCCGCCGAGCCGTCTTCACGCAGCCCACAGGTATGCCCGCCGCCGCTCTTGATTATCGCGAACTTATCCTCAGCGGGCGGCGCAGATTCAATTGCCCCCCAGCATACGACCTCCCCATCATCCCGCAAGGCGCAGCTATAACCGCCGCCTACACTGACCGCCTTGAAATCAAATACGCTAGGCGGCACTGCGGCGGGCGTGGGAGTAAGCGGTACTGCAGGCGCAAGCGTAGGCATGGACACCGGCATCGCTGCCACAGAGGTAGGCGTTGCGGGCGCAAGCGCAGGTTCGTTGCTGCAAGCGGCAACCGCTATATGCAAGACAACCGCAAGGCACAACAGCGCCGCCAACCCCAATTTGCGCCGAGCAACGTCGCTCATACTAACCCTAACCCCTGTCCGCTCTCATACTTATCGCTTGCATACTCCCACAGCATAGCCGCCGCCCGCATCCGCGCCTGCCCGCTCCACCGCCGTCTCTTTGCGCCCCTGCGCCTTTGCGTTAATTACCGCCGCCCATTGCCCGCGCATCCCTACCCCACTCTGCCGCCGGGCGCGTTTTCGCCGATTAGGAAGCGGCGTATGTCGGCGGCGAACTTGACTTCGGAGTCGTCCTGCGGTTCGTAGCCGAGCGCCTTGCGCGCGCTTGTGAGCGACCAGAAGGCGCGCGTGTTGTCGCTGATGCCGTACACCACTTGCCACGGAACGCCGTGTTCGTTCTCTATGTTGGGCGCTTCTATCGCCTTTTGGAAGAGCTGCGTGATGTCGCGCGGGCTTATGTACGCCCCAAGGTCGCGCTTGTAGTTTTCGGGGTCGCCTACATAGGTCGCAAGGTCAAGCTCGCGCGGCGCGCCGATGCGCACCATCACCACGCCGGTCTTGCGTATCTGCGATATGCCGCCGGTGTGCCGCTGCCTGCCGCCGTCGTCCGCGAAGCCGCCAAGTCCGCACGCGAACAGGAAGCCCAAATGCTCATATGTAGCCTTCGCCCAGCCGTAGAAGTTGTCGGACAGCGGCAGCCGATACGGGTCGAGCGATTCCATCTTGCGCGCGTGGATGAGGTTGTGTTCATACCAGTCGGCGGCGTGGTTGGAGCTGGCGATAGCCAAGCGCGGGACGCCAGCGTCGTATGCGGAGCGCAGCACATTGTACGCCATCGCCACATTCTCGTTTTCGTCGAAGAAGTGGTCAAGCGGCTCGCCCGCTCTGCGCTTGTAGCCCAGATGCACCACCGCGTCCACGCCGTCGAACAGGCGGGCGTACTTGGAGCGGTCGGCGTCTATCAGGTCGGCGATGACTACGCCCTCAACCTTTTCGCCGCGCGGGTTTTCCTGCTTCACATCCACCAGAACCATCTCATAGTTCTCGCGGAATGTGGGCAAAAGCTGATTGGCGATGTAGCCGGTCGCCCCGGTCATAAGCACTTTCTCTACTGCCATATTGCGTTTCCTTTCTTCAATGGATTTTGGGTTTTGGGCTCTGCTAATCGGTTGTCAATCAGGCAGTTGTCAAGCGCTACGATATGCGTTAGGCGCGGCGTCGAGTTTCGCATATATGCCGATTGCTGATAAACTGACTGCCGCCAAACGATAATCGAGCGCTGACGATTAAACTGAATTGAACTGAGGTGATGCTGCTATGCAAACTCCGCTTACGGATGCCGAACTGGAAGCGCTGCGCCAAATTGACACGCCTACTATAGCCAACGCGATAGAACCTTTCAATGTTCGCAGCGACACGGACGGGTTTATGGGCTGGGATATACGCTGCATGTTCCCGGAGATGGGCGTAATGGCGGGCTATGCGGTTACGGCGACGCTGGACACCACCACGCACGGCAGGGTTCACGACCGCGAGGCGCGCTTCCAACTATTCGAGGCGATAGACGCATCGCCCAAACCCGTAGCGCTTGCGCTCAAAGACCTGAGTTCCAAGCCTAAGCACGGCTGCCACTTCGGGGACGGGCTCGCCACGGTGTCAATGCGGCTGGGCGCAATCGGGCTGGTAACGGACGGCGGCGTGCGCGATGTGGACACGGTGCGCGAGATGGGCTTTCACTACTTCGCGCCGGGGATGGTGCCGGCGCACGGCAACTTCGGCTTTATGGAGGCGCAGGTTCCGGTGCGAATTAGCGGCGTGCTGGTGAACCCCGGCGACCTGATTCACGCCGACGCCAACGGCGTGGTAACCATCCCGGCAGAGATAGCGCGCGACGTCATAGCGCAGGCGCGCGAGGTGCTTGCGCGCGAAAAGGCGCACCGCGACTGGGTGAACGGCGACGACTTTTCGCTGGCGAAGCTGCGGGAGCGGTAGGGGGTGTTGCGATAAAGGATTAAGTGTTGTAAAATGCCTTGCAACGAAATGGGTTCAATCGCTTCGCGTGAAACCATAATGAGAATAAACCTATTTTCTGCAAACGCGGCAGCGCTAACCTTGCATGGCGAGATACAGCTGGAAGGCGACCTGCTCTCCGCTTGGAGAGAAGTCGGCTTAGACTACGACGATGGCTCGCAACGCGAAAACCGTCATTTGGACATACTATCTACGATTGCAGGCTATCGATCTGGTGGGAATGCTCATCAGATATTGTTCAGATTGAGCCGCCACAGGCACGACGGTTCCGACGATTCCCCATGGTACCTGCACCTGAACTATATTTGCCCAGCTGCAGAAGGTAGGCATCTTCAAAACCCTCCGCGTGAAGCAATAGGAAACACTCGAAAACTTGAGACTTTGCTTGACGAAAGCGCGCTTTCGGGAGCAGTGTCGGATTTTCATTTCGACTTGAACTGCACTTTCGAGCAAGGCTCAATTGAAACCATAATCGCAATTCCGCTCATCCAGTTCAACGACTCTTCGTTGCCGTTTACGAATATCAGAGGTTTGCGGCTAACCAAAGAAAAAGAAGCGGGAACCGGCAGCGAATACGAAGTTGTGCTGAACGCTAGACGAAATGGCATGATAAACTCAAATGTCAGTTTTCATTCAACTGAGGCGTTGAACACTCGGTTGCTCAATAAGCTGCTGACGCAAGCCAATGACATTATGGCTAAATTCATCAAGAAAAAGGATAATAATTGATGAATCAAGAGGAACGACGCACGCCTCACGCCGAAGCAACGCATTTCACCAATGAGTGGCCAATACATCCCGAACCTGCTCTAGACTGGGATGCGCTTCATGGTTCTACATTTTGCGCAGCGGAAGACACCCTGCGCCCTCACCCAGAGCATAGCGTTGCGCAGTTGACGGACATCTTGCGATCAGGGTGGGGGGCATTTCGCCCAACGCATAGCAATGTACAGATACTGGCACCTGATCCGGCATACACACCCCAATCCCAATACGAACTGTACGAACTGAAACAGCAAGTAGAGGAACTTCAGCGCAATCTTTCGGATTGCCTTGGCTTGCTAAGCAAATTGTCCGACTACGCCTCCGATGGCGTTATCCATCGCACCGCCGCAATTAACTCAATTATCGTGAATGATACGGACGTCGTCCTAAAACGCCCTCTGTTCTTCCTAATCGAAGAATACGAAGGCGATGATGAGGTGGTGGCGCGGATACCGGAACTTCAAGTCGACGGGTTCGGCCAAACCGAAATACAGGCAATCAACGAACTAAAGACACTCTTGGGAGAGTTGTATCAGGATTTGGTAGAAACTCCCGATGAGAATCTCGGCAAACTTCCATCACAATGGAAGCGAATTTTGCAGGAAGTCATAGGGACAAATGCGCGAAAGAAGCTACAGCGTTAGGGAAGTAGAGCAAGGAATCGGCAAGCTTACTCGCCTATATCGCCAAGACAACTCCAATGGCTTTGACCGCAGAATGAACAGGGAGAAATACGGCTGGTATTATGTCGACGGCAAACGAAGGTTCCGAATTTCGTCTAAATTGCCGACAAGGGGTTCCGTAGGCAAAGGTAGGCTCAGAGCGTTGCGAAATTACTTGCGCCTTAGCAGAGAGCAGTTCGACGATCTGTGTCGTTGCCCTCTCAGCGGTCCGCAATACCACGACATCATTACGGCGATGCTAGAAGGCGGGGAGTTGTAAGACTGTCCCATTGCCCGGCCTTGCCCCGCAACATCCCTAACGCCTCTACCGCCGCAAGGAGCATCCCAATGGCAACCGCCGACAACCATATAGCCTTAGACAATCATATATCCCTCGACAAGGGCGATACCGCGCGGCCGCCTACCGGCAGGCCGGTGGTGTACGGCACGCAGGGCGTCATATCCAGCGGACACTACCTAACATCTATGGCGGGCATGCGTATGCTGCTGGACGGCGGCAACGCCTTCGATGCGGTGGTTGCAGCGTGCTTTGCGGCGGGCGTTACCGAACCGCTCGCCAACTATTCGCTGCTTGCCGAGGGCGTGTTTATGCTGTACGACGCGCGCAGCGGCGATCTGCTTTCGCTGAGCGGGCAGGGCAATGCCCCCGGCAATGCGAGCGTGGACTTCTACAAGTCGCGCGGACACGACGTCATTCCCACCGGTCCGGGCAAAGACGCCCCGCTGTCGTTCACCGTGCCGGGCATCGTTGCGGCGCTGACGTCGCTGCTGGAGCGCTACGGCAGCAAGACGATGGGCGAAGCGCTTGCCCCGGCCATCCATTACGCCGAAAAGGGCTTTCCCAACTACGAATATATGCTGCAGCGGCTGGACAACGCCGGAACGCGCGAGCAGTTCGATCTGTTCCCGCCGGGCGGCAGGGACATCTTCTTCGACAACGGACGGCCGCCTAAGGCGGGTTCGCTGCTGGTGCAGCCAAGCCTTGCGAATATGCTGAAGCGCATGGTCGCCGCCGAAAACGCCGCATGCGGCAGCCGCGCCGACGGAATTCGCGCCGCCAACGATGCCTTCTACAAGGGGGACATCGCCAAGAGCGTCGCCGCCTATTCGCGGCAGGTGGGCGGCATACTGAACGCCGACGACCTCGCCGAATACAGCGCCGAATACGCCGAACCCGTCGCGTCCACATATATGGGACACGAAATAAGCAGCCACTCCACTTGGACGCAGGGCATAATGACGCTGCAGATCCTGAATATGCTGGAGCGCTTTGACTTGGCGGCGATGGGGCATAATTCGCCTGCCTACATACACACGGTTCTTGAGGCGTGCAAGCTGGCGTTTGCAGACCGCGAGGCATACTACGGCGATCCCAACTTCGCGACGGTGCCGATAGACGGGCTTATCTCCAAAGAGTACGCCGCGGAGCGCGCGCGCTGCATCGACCCGACGCGCGCCTGCCCCGAACTGCCCGCCGCCGGCGATCC
The DNA here is from genome assembly GCA_965204605.1 of Dehalococcoidia bacterium. Classification (GTDB taxonomy): domain Bacteria; phylum Chloroflexota; class Dehalococcoidia; order Lucifugimonadales; family JADFKI01; genus Bin90. The sequence continues at coordinate 790,708 of OZ241999.1, read as the reverse complement.
GTGGCGGCATTCCAGCGTTAGCAAGCCGGCGGACGCCGCAGCGGCAAGGCTTGCGGGCGTGGGCGCGGGCGAGTCCGGCAACAGCGGCGGCACAACTCATATCGCCTGCATCGACCGCGACGGCAATCTGGCATGCGCCACGCCAAGCGGCGGTTCGTTTAGCAAGGGTGTGTTCTTCCCCGAACAGGGCGCCGCCATCAGCACGCGCATCGAAATGTTCAACTTCGTCGACGGGCATCCCAACCGATTGGAGCCGCGCAAGCGTCCGCGCACCACGCTCATAAACTACATCGTGTCCAAAGACGGCGCGCCGATTATGACGGTGGGCTGCCCCGGCGGCGATCATCAGGCGCAGGCTAACGCGCAGCTTATGCTGAACACGCTGCTGTTCGGGATGAACCCGCAAGAGGCGGTTGAAGCGCCGCGCTTCGCCACCGAAAGCGTCCCCGATTCGTTCTATCCGCATGTGTATTATCCCAACCGCGTATCGCTGGAGGATGGCTTCCCGGCGCAGACTTGGGACGCGCTGAGAGCGCTGGGACACGGCGAGCTTGTACAGGCGGCAACCTGCGGCATGGGCGCTACCGTGGCGCGGCGCGATCCGCACACGGGCGTGCTCAGCGCGGGCGCCGATCCGCGGCGCGCCTGCTACGCTATCGGCTGGTAATGCTCCGCCGCCAAGCGCGCAGACGATAGTCCGCCAAGTTGAACGAATTTATGCAAGCCGCTGCGGCCGAAATCCAAGCGGCTTGCCGGGGAGCGATAATTGCAGCCAATACTGAGGGACAGCGCTTCAGCAGCGAATAGCCGCGTTTAGGCGCGCGGACAGCTTGTGCGTATCGCAGCGAACAAGTGGCTTGGGCTGGTGGCGGCGGCGCTCGGTATGTTCCTGTGTTCGCTCGACCTCGCCGTAAATGTAGCGCTGCCCAACATCACCGCCGACTTGGGCGCCGATATACGCAGCGTTCAATGGATAATCGTGCTGTATGTGGGCGGCTCTACAAGCCTACAGCTGGGCTTGGGCAGCGCCGCCGACGTCCACGGCTTGCGGCGCTTCTACATCATCGGCTTATCGGCATACGCGCTTGCGGTGCTGCTGATAGGCATAGCGCCCACGCTGACGGCGGTTCTAGGGCTGCGCCTGCTGCAATCGGTGGGCAACGGGCTGATAATGGCGTCCGCGCCGGCCCTGGTTACCGCCATATTCCCATCCGAGCAGCGCGGCAGGGCGCTGGGGATGATGGCGGGCATAGCCACGCTGGGGATGATAGTAGCCACGCTTGGCGGCGGCGTTCTGGTGGACGAATTCGGATGGCGCGCCATATTCCTTGCGCGCGTGCCGCTGACGCTGCTGACGATTGCGCTGGCGCTGGCGCTGCTGAGCGAGCATCGCGCGCGGGGGGTGCGGCGGTTCGATATGCGCGGCGCGGCACTGTCATTCGCGGGGCTTGCATCGCTGACTTTGTGCCTCACGCTGGGCGGCAGAAGCGGCTGGCTTTCGCCCGCGACGCTGGCGCTGGGCATAGCGGCGGTAGCGGCGTTTGCGGCGCTTGCGCGCTGGGAACGCATCGCAGCGTATCCCATACTTGACCCCAAGATGCTGACTCACCCCGTTCTTGCGCCCGTAATCGCCGCGTCGTTTCTGCTCTTTATGGCTACTTTCGTCAGCCTATTCATCCTGCCGTTCTATGTGTCCGATGTGCTGGGAGTAGATGCCAAGGCGCTGGGCTTTCTGCTGATGCTGTCGCCGGCGGTGGCAGGCGCGGCGGCGCCCATCGGCGGCTATCTGTCCGATAGGATGCCGCCCGCATACCTGACTACGATTGCGCTGGCAATCGCGGCGGCGGCGATGCTCTGGTTCGGTACGCTGACGGCGGCGTCAACCGTGGCGGACACTGCGCTGCGGATGGCGGCGGCGGGCGTGGGGATGGGGCTGTTCCAGGCGGCGAGCGCCACGCTGATAATGGGGGCGGTTTCGGGCGATCGTTTGGGGACGGGCGGCGCGCTGATAGCGATTTCGCGCAGTTTGGGCATAGTAACAAGCGTGGCGCTGATGAGCGCGCTGTTCGCCGGGCGGCAGGCGTTTCACGCAACGGCGGCGGCGGACGAAACGCAGGCGTTTGCGCTGGCGTTCAAGGACGTGTACATCGTCGCCGCAATGCTTGTCGCGCTTGCGGTTGTCGTATCGGTGAGCTACTGGCCGCGCGCATTGCGCTGGCGCAGCGGACGCGGCGCGCGCTGACCGACGGCATATCGGCACAAACACGCCAACACTTGCGCTTAATCGGCGTCTCTGCCTCTTACTTCGACGCCCAGGGTCTCTTCGGCTATCTTGACGGTGGCGGTCTGGTCTTCGTTGCCAAGCCCTTTGCCCATGGCAAGCGTCTGCACTTGGTAGGCGGCGGAGCCTATCATATTGGACGCGCCCAAGCCTGCGGCGAGCTGCGCCGCCAAGCCCAAGTCTTTGTGGGACAGCGCGAGCTTAAAGCCCGGCTCGAAGTTGCGCGCGAATGTCTTGGTCTTCAGCGAACTGCGCCCGTGCAGGGTTTCGGCGGCGGTGTTGTTCATAACGTCGCGCAGGGTTTCGGCGTCCAGGCCGGCGGCAACGCCCATAGCGGCGGCTTCGCCGAGCAGCGTGGCGACGGAGCAGGACACAAGGTTGTTGACAATCTTGGTGGTAACGCCGGCGCCGAGTTCGCCGCAGTAGAACTGCTTGCCGCCCAGCGTGTCCAGAACGTCTTTGCAGGCTTCCACGTCGTTGGCGTCGCCGCCAATCATAAGCGTGAGTTCGCCGCCGGCCGCCTGCGGCGGGCCCATGCCCACGGGGACGTCCAGCATGCTTGCGCCAGTTCGCTTGACCGCAGCGCCCACTCTGCGCGTAGTATCGGGATCGATGGTGCTCATATCTATGTATATCTTGCCGGCGCTCAGCCCCTCTACGATGCCGTCGGGGCCGGTGGCGGCGTCTTCCACGCTGCGCGGGGTGGGCAGGGATGATATGACGATTTCGCAGCGCTCGGAGACTTCTTTCGGCGATGCGGCGGCGCTCGCGCCTCTGTCCACCAGCGCCTGCGCGGCCTCCGGACGCAGGTCGTACACCACCACATCGTAGCCGCTTGAAAGCAGATGCGCCGCCATTCCGCCGCCCATATTCCCCAAGCCTATATAACCGATTTTGCGATTAGGCATTGCCCGCCTCCTAAAATGTATGCTGTCCGGTCAGCGTGTTACTCTTGCGAAGTGATGGGAGCCAAGTTAGGGTCTATAATATACACCTTTCCATCAAAGGTAAGAATGTAGAGAAGCCCGTTCCGTTCCAGGATGTGTGTGATGTAGGTTCGGATGTCTCCGAAAATCCGCGTGGGCGTGAATGTTTCGTAGTCGAATCTATCCACAACGAATCTGTTGACTTCAGCATGCCAGTATGCCACATAGACGCCGTCTTCGTTGGCGTGCGCCACGGTGGAGGATGAGCCGTGCAGAATCGCCACCGGCTCGGTGACATTCTCTTCGGGCGGGGCTTCGTTAGTTCCCCAGAACGGAAAGCCGTAGAAACCGCCCTTCACTATGGCGTTCAACTCTTCTAAATGTCCTTCCGTTGAAAGCCGGTCTGACTGGTCGTTATCCCCGCCGTAGATTGTGCCGTCGGGCGCTACGGAGATTTGGTAGGTATTGCGAAGTCCGCTTGCGAACACTTCCACTTCGCCGTCAGGGGGGCGAAAGCGCGCAATAGCGCCCATCAGCTCCGGTCTGAGTCCGTTTGCCGCGAACAGCTCGACATTGTGATTGTACAGATTGTTCGGGTTCACCCGTACATTCGGATGGCCGATGCTGGCATAGACATATTCGCCATCGTTGGCAAGTCCGTTCGGAGCGTGGGCGCCGTCTATGGTTATAAGTCCATCCACAGCGGTTTGCCTATCGCTGAGATTGCCCGATTCGTGAACGTGGTAGGATAGGATTCTGGCCTGATTTTGAAGCACGAGACTCGTTATAATTTCATCCTTATCGTGCATATCTTTTATCCGTTGAAAATAGCACCTTTCCAGATATCTCTCACTACCATTTTCGAGGTATTCGAGGTATTCGTACATTCGATTGCAAACATCCCCCATCTCAGATATGTAGAGACGCCCGTCCAAGACGGTCATTCCGCGGGGTATGCTCAAGCCGTCAAGCACTGTTCGCGTTTCTCCCGTCCTGATGTTCAGAAGCCGTATTCTGCTATCGCGGCGCGCGGCGATGTACATATGGTCATCGTCGAGCCAAGCAGCGACGGTAAGCTCGCCGCCCGGCTTAAGCAGTTCATACTGCGGCTCAGGAGTAGGTGAGGGAGTAGGCGGCACGGGCGTGGCAGTGGGCAGGACAGGCGTAGCAGTGGGCGGCATGGGTGTGGTGGTGGGCAGCATGGGCGTAGCAGTGGGCGGGACGGGCGTGGCGGTAGGCGTGGGCGTGGCGGTGGGCGGGACGGGCGTGGCGGTAGGCGGCATAGGCGTGGCAGTGGACGGCACGGCGCGGGCTACAGAAACTTCAACTTCATATCTTTGTGAGGCGTCGTAAATGATGAGAGCCAAAGTAACCAATACCATGCAGCCAACAAGGACTTTGACACTCAGTACGCTTCGGAAGAACGAATTCATTCAAAATCTCTGGGGTGAATTTGTATTGGGTGAATTTGCAAATTTTGCATCCGTATTGGGCGTCGATTTTGCGTGAATGCGTAAATCACGGCGGCGGATAGGGTGGCTAGATATTGGCGATTTCCCTTGAGATAGTGAACACGCCGGCGGTCAGCACATGGACAAGTAGCCGTCCGCAATCCCACACACGCTCAACCCAAATCTCGGCGTTGGGCAACCGTTCCGTGAGCGCTACGCATCCTCCCTCACCATGCTGCTCAGCATCATTTCCATCGCCATCGTATGGCTGCATGTATCGCGCTTCGCAAAGTAATAGCAGTTGCAACTCCACTTGCCCGACTCGTAGGAAATCTCGTGATCGGAATTGTCCCCCCGAAACGTAGCCTGACATTGCATCAGAACAACCCGTCCCTCTTGCACCGAGTAGTCCTTCGCCTTTTCTATCTTCCTAACGAAGCTTGAGTCCATACATTCCCCTCCTTGAAACGGCGGTGAGCATTTGGATATTCAACAATACGCGGACAGCAACGCTCCAACACGGCACTGCCGCCCGCGTTTGTGCGTGCTCCACCTCGCCGCAACCTTCATATGCGCCCTACAATTTTACCGTTAGCGCCCTGCCAGGTCAATCAAAAGACACGTCGGGTATTCTCAATTGCAGCGCTTATCAGTTTGAAACCTTCTAGGAAGCCCTGTATTAGCGGATATTTCGCAGATTATACACTAGATTTCACTCAATCTTGGGAAACCCATTTTCACTTCCATTGCCCTGTGCCATTTAAGGGGCAGGCAGTAGAGTTTAAGTTCTTGTGGGTTTCATTTGCAAGGTCTGTCCTCCTGCGTTAGATAGCGAGCGCGCCATCCTAACCTTTCTCCAGTGGGATAGATATCACAACGGGGTGTTCGGGTTGGAGAATGTTTTAACGCGAGGGCGCAGAGGCGGATGGGAGCGCAATTAAAAGAGATGCGCTCCCATCTTAGCTTTCCTCCCAATTTGTGAAAGGAAGATCTGCGTAGATACGGCGCTGCTATGCGGGGGCGGCTTCGGGGGTTGGCGATGCGGGGTCTAGGATGCGCTTGAGTTCGTCGCCTTCCACGGTTTCGTTGGCGATGAGGTGGCGCGCTAGCTGAGCGAGTTTCGCCTTGTTGTCGGTCAGCACTTTGGTCGCCGTCTGATAGGCGGTGTCCACTAGGCTGTACACCTCTTCGTCGATGTCTTGCGCTATCTTGTCGCTGTAGTCGCGCTGTTCGGAAATCTCTCTGCCGAGGAACACGAGCTCTTCGCGCTTGCCGAATGTGCGCGGGCCGAGCTTGGAGCTCATGCCGTAGCGGGTGACCATAGTGCGCGCGATGTTGGTAGCCTGCTCCAAGTCGTTGCTTGCGCCGGTGGTGATGTCGTCGAAGGTTATCTGCTCGGCGACGCGTCCGCCCATAGCGGCGGCCATCATATCTTGGAACTGCCCCTTCGTCCAAAGGCTGCGGTCTTCGTCCGGCAGATAGCGGGTATGGCCGCCGGATCTGCCTCTGGCGACGATGGTAACCTTGAAGGGCATATCCGCATTGGGCAGCATGTAGCCGACTAGCGCATGTCCGGCTTCATGATACGCCGTTATCTCTTTCTCGCGCGCGTTCACAACCTTACTCTTGCGCGCCGGGCCGGCTATCACGCGGTCTATCGACTCAGCGAACTCTTCCTCGGTTATCGTGGTCTTCTCTCTACGCGCCGCCAGTATCGCAGACTCGTTCACCAAGTTCGCCAGGTCAGCGCCGCTGAAGCCCATCGTCTGGCGCGCTATGCCTTCCAAGTTTATATCCTCGGCAAGCGGCTTGCCCTTAGAATGAACGCGCAGGATCTGCTCGCGTCCGCGCACATCGGGGTTGTCCAACACCACGCGGCGGTCAAACCGGCCGGGACGCAGCAGCGCGGGATCCAGGATGTCCGGGCGGTTCGTGGCAGCAACCACTATGATGTTGGTGTTGACATCGAAGCCGTCCATCTCGACGAGGATTTGGTTTAGCGTCTGTTCGCGCTCGTCGTGGCCGCCGCCCAAGCCCGCGCCCCTGTGCCGCCCAACGGCGTCGATTTCGTCCACGAACACTATGCAGGGGGAGTTGCGCTTTGCCTGCTCAAACAGATCGCGCACGCGGCTTGCGCCCACGCCCACGAACATCTCAACGAACTCGGAGCCGCTTATCGACAGAAACGGCACGCCCGCTTCGCCGGCGACGGCGCGCGCAAGCAGCGTCTTGCCGGTGCCGGGCGGTCCTATCAGCAGCACGCCCTTGGGGATCTTTGCGCCCAAGCTCACGAAACGCTCAGGCACCTTGAGGAACTCCACTACCTCTTGAAGCTCTTCTTTCGCTTCTTCAACGCCGGCGACGTCGGAGAAGCTCACCGCCGGGCTGTTGCCTACGAACATGCGGGCGCGGCTCTTGCCGAAGCTGAAGGTCTGATTGCTACTGCCCTGCGCTTGGCGCATCATGAACAGCAGGATTGCGCCGAAGAATATCAGCGGCAGGAAGTTCAGCAGCACGCCGAACAGACTGCCTAGCCCGCCCGAACCCTTCACCTCTACGGCTACGCCCGATACGGCGGGATCCACGCCAGATTCGCGCAGCGTGTCCACCATGCTGGCGCCCGATTCCTTGCGGGACGCGAACGTCTCGCCCGATTTGGTGAACACCGTGAGGCGGTCGTTGCGGACTTCGATCTTCTCGACTTCGCCACGGATGGAGCGGGAAATCACCTCATTGATGGGGATTTCCTCTGAACCGCCAAGCGAATCTGAGAACAGGGTGAAGAATATGGCGAGTACGGCAACGGTTATCAGTAGGTATATGAAGCCGTTTCGCAGCAGTCGAGGACTCATCACTCCTCCAGTGGGTAGCGGACTTCGGCGCAAAGGGCGCTTGGAAGCGGCATAGGCGTTTTCACCGCCAAATCCGACGCGGGCGGAAACGCTAGGGATATTCGCTGATATGTTGACTGCGGTATCTGCGCTTCAGCCGCGCATATAGGGAAACGCGCGCATTACACTTCATAATACAATATAAGGACGCGTAACGCAAAGGTTGGCGGGGGATGGTTGGATTTGCCCGATCCGTTGGCGCCGATAAGCGCGTTGATAGGGCGTATCTCCAACTCTTCGACGCTGCGAATGCTCTTGAAACCCTTGATGGTAACCTTGTCTAGCATAAGCGCATTCCTATTCGCGCTAGTGAACGCGATCCATATCCGAATGCCAATCTAGCATATCACGCCAAACGCCGCCCAAACGCAAAAGGGACGCCCAATCCGAGCGCCCCCTTTGCATCCGTTTTGCGTCCATTCGCGGCGTATCTAGCCGGCAGCGCCGTTCTTGGCGGCGCTAATCCGTCGCCCCGTCGCTTGCCCGGCTCTGTGCAGCGCCCTACTCCCGCGCCTCTGCGTAGCCGTCCACGCGGATGCAGGATACCCAGTGTCCGGGCTGCACCTCGCGCAGCGAGGGAACCTCAAGCTGGCATTCGTCTATCATCTGCGGGCAGCGCGTATGGAACACGCAACCCGACGGCGGGTTCTGCGGGCTTGGCACATCGCCTGTCAGGATGATGCGCTCGCGCTGCTGCTCCACCACCGGATCCGGTATCGGCACCGCGGACAGCAGCGCCTTGGTGTACGGATGCAGCGGGTTTTCGTAGAGTTCGTTGCGGTCGGCTATCTCTACGATATGCCCCAAGTACATCACCGCTATGCGGTCGCTTATGTGCCGCACAACCGAAAGGTCGTGCGCTATGAACAGGTAGGTCAAGCCGAACTGGTCTTGCAGATCCTCAAGCAGGTTGATGACCTGCGCCTGAATGGACACGTCCAGCGCCGAAACCGGTTCATCGCAAACGATGAAGCTGGGGTTGACCGCAAGCGCGCGCGCGATGCCTATGCGCTGCCGCTGCCCGCCGCTGAATTCGTGCGGATAGCGATCCGCCATATACGGGTTCAAGCCCACGGTTTGCAGCAGTTCGGTAACGCGCTCGCGGTATTCGGATTTGGACGAGGTGAGCTTATGCACAATCAGCGGCTCGCCCACGATGTCCCCGCAGGTCATGCGCGGGTTCAGCGAGCCGTACGGATCCTGGAATATCACCTGCACCTTGCGTCGCATTTCGCGCATCGAGCGCCCGTCAAGCGTGTTCAGGTTTTCGCCCTCGAAGATGATGTCCCCTTCGGTGGGCTTGTAGAGCTGCAGTATGCAGCGCCCCGTAGTGGTCTTGCCGCAACCGCTTTCGCCCACCAGCCCAAGCGTTTCGCCGCGGCGTATGGAAAAGCTCACATCGTCGACCGCCTTGATGTCCGCGACCTTGCGCTGAAAGAAGATGCCCGAAGTCACCGGAAAGTACATCTTCAGGTTGCGCACATCCAGCAGTATCTCTTCGTCGGCCGCGCCGCCGTTGCGGGCGCCGCTTTGCGTCTGTGTCTGTGTAGTGGTCATCCAACATCTCCCAATGGCTAGGCGCGTGCCTGCGCCGCCGGCGTGAATTCATGCGAGCGCCAGCACGCGGCGGTATGCCCCCCGCCCGTGTCAGCCAGCATAGGCTCTTCCTCTAAGCACTGCTCTATCGCAAAACGGCAGCGCGGCGCAAACGAGCAGCCCGCCGGCATATTCACAAGGTTGGGCGGCAGCCCCTCGATCGCTTCCAGGCGCGCGCGCTCCGATTCGTCCAAGCGCGGCACGGAGGCGAGCAGTCCCATCGTGTACGGATGGCGCGGGTTGTGATAGATTTCGCGCGAATCGCCCGTCTCTATTATCTTGCCGGCGTACATCACGATGACGCGGTGGGCGTAGCGCGCCACAACACCGAGGTTGTGCGTGATGATTATCATCGCCGTGCCGAACTGCGCCGCCAAATCCTGCATCAACTCCAGTATCTGCGCCTGAATCGTAACATCCAGCGCAGTGGTGGGCTCGTCGGCTATGATGAGGCGCGGGTTGCAACTCAGCGCCATCGCAATCATAACGCGCTGCCGCATGCCGCCGCTGAACTGATGCGGGTAGTCTTTCAGACGGCTTTCGGCGTCCGGAATGCCCACCAGCTGCAGCAGTTCGGCCGCCCGCGCGCGCGATTGGTCCTTGCTCATTCCCAGATGCAGTTCCAGCGTTTCGGTCAGCTGCCGGCCGATAGTCAGCACCGGGTTGAGCGACGTCATCGGTTCCTGGAACACCATCGCGATCTTGTTGCCGCGCACGCCGCGCATCTCTGCGTCGTCCATCAGCAGCAGATCTTCGCCTTCGAAAACCACTTCGCCCCTGACGGTTCTGCCCGGCGGGTTCGCCACCAGACGCATGATCGAGAGCGCGCTGACGCTTTTGCCGCAGCCGCTTTCGCCGACTACGCCCAGCACTTCGCCCTCTTCAAGCTCATAGTTGATGCCGTCCACCGCCTTCACCACGCCTTCCTGCGTGAAAAAGTGCGTGGCGAGATCTCTTATCTCCAACAGCGCCATAGGCTTGCCTCCCAAAACAATCCGTGCCGAATTGCGGCTATTCTAGCCAAATGCCGCCACAAGCGCAACCGCCCGCCGCTTTGAGCCCGCGCTATCCCGCCGCATCCATTTGCGCGTTTGCGTCTTTGCGCTTAGAGCGTCCCTTTTCGGCGCGACATTCGCATCCGTATAACAGCGATGCCGCCCGTCAAGGCTTTACAGATTTAGCTTGCCGCCCTTCAGCGCATCTACGCCGTTCAGGATCATCTGAATGGCGTATTCCTGATGCACTTCGCTGGTGTTGATGACGAAGTGGAAGTATTCGGGATCGTCCGGATCTTCTATATCGAAGAAGCGGTTAAAGAAGTACATCCGCGCTTCGTCCCTCGTCGCAAGCGTCCGCGTGGCTTCCGCCTCCTCAAGCCCTTCGCGCATCATAATGTTGGCGATGCGGTCTCTGGTATGCGCCTCGATGCCCACGCGCAGCACATTCGGCAACCCTTGGAGTATCACATAGCAGCCGCGTCCCACCATCACGATGTTCTCATCCATAGCAAGTTCGCTTATGGCGTGCCGCACGCCCGCGATATACTTCTCATCCTCGATCTCATGCCCGCGCGTCGCGGTGGGTTCCGGCAGATCTTCGTACTCTTCCGTCAGAAACGCCGCCACGCCTGGCCCGAAATAGGGATCGCCGCCGGCGCCCGTCACCGCGGAGCGCTCCAGCACGCGCTGCAGAAAGCGTGTAAAGCGCTCGCCGCGCGTGGGCGGGCGTTCCTCGCGCTGATGCAGCGCCTCCACCGTCGCGCCCACATGCCGCGCCACATTCGTCAGAATTAGGCGGTCCACATAGTCCGCCCCCATACGCTCCGCGATTATCGGGCCTATCGTCCTGGCGCCAGCGCCCGACAGGCCGCCCAATGCAACCACTGTCATTTGTCATCCTCCGTCCATTCGGATGCTTGCGGCGTGCGATTCGGCGCGCATCGCCCGATAGCATCGCCGCAATTGGAAACGTCTATGCCCCCCGCTAACACATACCGCCGCCAACCCTGTTGTTATGATGATAATGTCAAACAAGCGCGTCTTTGTCAATTCTGCGCGGTTTGCGTTAAATATCCCCCTTTGCATACCACCGCGCCCTTGCGTTAAAATATCCCCAGCCTAATATAAGCGAGAGCCTGAGCTGCCCACTGCCCAAGGCCGAGCATTCAGGAGGACGAACAGTGCAAACGAAACATACCCGAACATATAACTACCCCCCCCCCCCCCCCCCCGCAAAACTCAGGGCAGGGGGCGCGAATATGAGAACATCCCGCCGCATCCCCGCGCTGTTCGCGCTCGCCATCCTAATCGCGTTTGCGGCGCTGCTGTCCCTCAGCGATACGACCGCCGCCCAATCCAACGTCGATTATGACACCGACGACGACAACCTAATCGAGATTTCCACCCACGCCCAACTCAACGTCATCCGCTACGACCTAGACGCAAACGGCTCCCCCATAAACAGCGGCGCTACTGCCTACAACACCGCATTTCCCAACCGCGTCTCCGGCATGGGTTGCCCCGGCACATGCAGAGGCTACGAACTCACCGCCAACATAAGCCTAGACGACGGCGACAACACCCCTGACTCCGGCGACCCCTACTGGAACGGCGGCGCCGGCTGGCTGCCCATCGGCGATTTCGACTTCACATACTCAGGCAATTTCAAGGGCAACGGCTACACTATCGACAGACTGTTCATCAACCGAAACACCACCAACACGCCCGGCGGACTGTTCGGCACCATTGGCACCAACTCCCGCATAGAATCCCTGGGCATAACCAACGCCAATGTTACGCTGACGCAATACAACGGCATTCTGGTCGGACAAAACCAAGGCACAATCATCGCCTGTTACACCACCGGATCAATCACCGGCACAAACAGGGTTGGCGGGCTAGCCGGCTACTCCACCAAAGTTATCTCATCCAGCTACTCCACTGCATCCGTTACCGGAACCTCCAGCCTCGGCGGTCTGTTGGGAGCAGGAGGCAACTCCCGCAGCGGTTTTGTAAGATACTCCTACTCCACCGGCGCGGTCAGCCGCTCCAGCGGCACATCGACGAACATCGGCGGGCTAATTGGAGAAACGCTAGGCAATTTCGGGGGCGTAACCGCCAGTTACTACGACACCACAACCAGCGGCTGCGTATCCGGCGGCAGCAACGGCTGCACGGGCAGCGCAGGCGGCGCCGGCGCAGTCGGCAAAACCACCAGCGAGCTCCAATCCCCCACCGGCTACACCGGCATCTACGCCACTTGGAACGCCAACCTAGACGGCGTGGCGGGCAACGACGACCCGTGGGACTTCAAAGGCTCATCCGCCTATCCCGCGCTCATATACCATCACACCGACTACGACGCCGACGAAGACAACCTGATCGACATATCGAACCTCGCTCAGCTCAACGCCATCCGCTGGAACCTAAACGGCCGGGGCGATTCCACCAATGCCGTCTATCGCAACGCATTCCCCAACCGCAGTACATCCGCCACAAAGCGCATGGGCTGCCCGGCCGGCAACTGCGCCGGCTACGAACTCGTCGCCGACCTCGACTTCGACAGCGACGGCGATGACGATGTGGACGCCAACGACCACGGCGGCGCGTACTGGGACAGCGGCAAGGGCTGGGTGCCTATTGGCCAGGTCTATACCCAGGCATGGGCAACCACTTTCAAAGGCAACGGCCACACCATCGACCACCTGTTCATCAAGCGAGGCACAACTGCCTACCAAGGGCTATTCCGCATAATCGCATCCAACGGCCGCGTCGAATCGCTCGGCTTAACCAACGCCAATGTCACGGGATCCACTCAAACCGGCATTCTGGCGGGCGGCAACATCGGCGAAATCGTAGCCTCTTACACCACAGGGGCGGTGGTAGGCGCGAGTTCCGTAGGGGGGATAACCGGCATAAATCAGGGTACCGGCGCAAAAATCCTGTCTAGCTACTCCACCGCATCCGTTAGAGGAACAGATGAAGTTGGCGGCTTGGTGGGACGTTTCGCCAGCGGCGAGATAACGCACGCCTACGCCACCGGCGCGGTTACCCGCGCCAGCGGCACGGCGACAAATTTCGGCGGGCTGATAGGGATAACCACTACAACGCCACTCACCGGCATAACAACCAGTTACTACGACACCACAACCAGCGGCTGCGTATCCGGCAGTACTACCGGCTGCACGGGCAGCGCCGGCGGCAGCGCCGTGGTGGGCAAAACCACCAGCGAACTCCAAACCCCCACCTACTACACCGGCATATACTCCACTTGGAACGCCAACCTGGACGGCGTAACCGGCGGCGACGCCCCGTGGGATTTCGGCACGACGTCGGATTATCCCTCGCTGATATATCACATCATCGACGTCGACTACGACGCGGACAACGACCGCTACATCGACATAGCGAACCTGGCGCAGCTCGACGCCGTGCGCCACGACCTCAACGGCGACGGCGTCTCCACCGTCGCCGACTACGCATCCGCCTTCCCCCGCAAAGCCGCCGGCATGGGCTGCCCCTCTACCGGCTGCGCGGGCTACGAACTCGTCGCCGACCTCGACTTCGACAGCGATGGCGACGGCGATGTGGACGCCAGCGACCACGGCGGCGCATACCACAACAGCGGCAACGGCTGGAATCCCATCGCCACATACACAAGCAACTTCAAGGGCAACGGCCACACCATAAACAACCTGTACATCAGCCGCGGCTCCGCCGACGAAGTCGGGCTGTTCGGGCGCACTAACGGCGCTCGCATAGAAACGCTGGGCGTAACCAACGCCAACGTTCGGGGCGACGACAACATCGGCATATTGATAGGCTATATGACGCAGGGCACAGTCGTCGCCTGTTATGTCACAGGCAAGATACGAGGCGACGACCAGACCGGCGGGCTGGTGGGCTACAACGGCTTTGACGGCGGAGACATCAACACCGCATATTCCACCGCATACGTCAGAGGCGGACGGTATGTGGGCGGACTGGTGGGCTTTAACACCAGAGCCTCGATAACAAACTCTTACTCCACCGGCAGGGTGGATGGCAGCAACGACGTGGGCGGGTTTCTCGGAAACTCATTCGCCCACAGCGCGCAGTCCAATAACTACTGGGACACCTCCGCCAGCGGGCGCAGCAACGGCATAGGCGTCGTCGCGGTGGGCGCGCTCCCCGGCAGCAGCGCCGGCGTTACCGGCAAAACAACCCGCGAACTCCAAATCGTTACCACCTACACCGGCATCTACAGCGCTTGGAACAACAACCTAGACGGCGTATCCGGCAACGACGACCCGTGGGACTTGGGCAACAAAATGCAGTATCCCATGCTCGACTACAAGAGCATGAGCACCAACCCGCAAGGCGGCCAAGCGATGGGCATCCCAGACAACTGGAACGCCCCCATCGTTGGCGAGCGCGTGGGCGTATGCCTAAACGCCGCAACCAGCCCCAACCGAAACGGCGCTTGGATATGGGAAAGGTCGGACAACGGCGATACCTGGGAAACCATCAGCGGAACCACCGCCCCAACCTACGAATACGCGCCCACGACATCCGATGTGAACCACTTCCTGCGCGCCAAAGTGGCGCTCAACGACGGCAGTTTCGCCTACACCCGCAACCTAGGCGGCCGCGTCAAGAACGCAAGCGCCGCGACCGCGGGGTCGGCGATAACCTTTTACAGCGGCAACGCAAGCCCGCGCGTGGGCGATCTGATAATAGCCAACGATCCTAGGCCCAGCGGCGCGGTGGACGCCCGCTTCGCGTGGCAGCGCTGCGACAACGCCGATACTACCTACACCGATTGCGAGTACATATTCGGCGTATGGTGGACCAACTACACGCCGGTAGCGGCCGACCTGAACCACTACCTGCGAATGGTGGTGTACTACGAAACAAGCGGCGGCGTATGGACGCGCCACGCGAGCGCCTTCACCGGGCAAGTAGCCGCCGCATCGCAGTAAAGCCTAGTCCAAGCAGCGATAGGAATGGGGCGCATCCTCTTCTAACTGCGCCCCCGCGTCTTTGCGTTAAATCCCCCGCCCAAGCGTCAATCCCGAAAATCTAGCAGGGCTACTCCAACCGCCTGTTGACTTGCCGCCGTCTATTATGTAAAGTCGGGGCGCTATTGACTACGCTGAACGGGCGTAGCTTTGCAACGGATGCGGGAACGGCTCCGTCTCTGTGAGGACGCAGTAGGGCGCGGTAATGGATGAGTAAAGCTAATGGGCTGCTTGTGTTGCTGGCGCTTTTGGCGGCGGTCTGCGTGAACTTCCTTGTGAAGGACAAGGTAGCGTACAGCCTTGTAGATTCCTCGGATGTTCGCTTGGAAACCAAGTTTGCGCATCACGAATACGGGAGATCCGTCAACTTCTACGCGCGGCTTCGGTTCACTGACAAGGAGCGCGCAGACATTGAGAGCGTTAAGCTCGCCGTCATAGGGCCGCAAAGTTTCAGGGCGACGCTGCCGCTGCGGGAAGGCAGATTCGACATATCGAGGCAAAGCGGCGTTCCGGGCATACTGACTGGCAGCGCTCAATTCAATTCGGTGGAAAATCCGCTGTTGCGCGTGTACAAAAGCGTTGCGTCGGGCGCGTCTATCACATATCAAGCGCTTTGGACGCCCGACGACGAAAAGCCTTCGGGCGGAAGCTACACAGGACGGGTTTCCGTCAAACTTGTGGACGCTACGGCGCTTCTGAACAGCCGCACGGCATCGTTCTCTATCGCATACCCAACGCCAACCATAACGCCTACATTCACGGCAACGCTCACGCCTACGCCGAGTTGGACACCCACTTTCACGCCCACACAGACGCCAACGCGCACCCGAACCCCTACGCGCACGCCTACGCCCACATCCACCGCGACCGATACGCCCACGCCGTCAGCTACCTCCACCGCTACGCTAACGCCGCTAACGGCTACTCACACGCCCACGGCATCCGCGACGCTCATCCCGACGCCTACCCCAGCGCCCACGGCGACGCATACGCCCGCGCCATCCGCGACGCCGCCGTCCGCGCCCACTGCGTCCCCAACGCTTGCGCCGTCCTCGACCGCAACCCCCACGCCGACGGCAACTCCGGGGCTGCAATCCGCAATAGCGCTATCGGTGAAACCGGCGACGCATACGCCGCTGCCGCCTACTCACACGATAGCCGTGCCGACCGCCACCTCCGCGCCGGCAGTTCGCATTGTGGTTGCCGTAACGCCGCCGCCAACCACTGCCGCGCCGCCGCCGATTGCGCCCGATCCGGTTGCCGCTATCGACGAAACTTCGTCGGATGACGACGCATCGCCCCTGACTATCGTCATATTCATCGGGATAGCCGTTATCGCCGGCTTGGCCGCCCTAGCGTCCACCGCAATGGTGCGGCGATAGCGATGCGGCGCAAGTGTCCATAAGCGCGCGCTTGGGCATTTCAATGAGTAATGAGTAGGGAAAGCAGAACCGCGAATTGGGAAATAGCGGGACGGGAATTGCAGCGCCAATCTTACACTTGGCAAATCTGCTGCAGCCGCTCAAAGTAGTCGGGGAATGTCTTGGAGACGGTGTCCGGGTCGTTGATGGTGATGCTTGCGCCGCCCAACGCGGCCAGGGAAAAGCACATCGCCATTCGGTGGTCGTCGTAGGTGTCTATGGTGGCTTGGCGGATTTGCGCGGGCGGCGTGATTCGGATGTAGTCCGCGCCTTCGACCACTTCTGCGCCCACCTTGCGGAGCTCAGTTGCCATAGCGGACAGCCTGTCGGTCTCTTTGACGCGCCAGTTGTGGATATTGCGAATAGTAGTCTCGCCCTTGGCGAACAGCGCGGTTACGGCGACGGTCATTGCGGCGTCGGGCATATGGTTCAGGTCGGCGTCTATGCCCGTCAGTTCGCCGCGCGAAACCTCGATCCAGTCCGAGCCGTGCGAAACGATAGCGCCCATATCCCGCAGCACGTCGGCGTGCGCTATATCGCCTTGAATGCTGTCGCCGCCCACGCCGTTGACGCGAACAGCGCCGCCGCCAATCGCCGCCGCCGATAGGAAGTATGACGCCGAGGATGCGTCGCCCTCTACCAGTATGCTGCCCGGCGATTCGTAGCGCTGGCCGCCAGGCAGCCGAAAGCGCTCATAGCCGCGGCGCTCCACCTCAACGCCGAAGCGCCGCATAACGTCTATGGTCATATCGATGTAGGGCTTGGATACTAGCTCGCCTTCAACCTCTATAGTCAGCGGCGCAAGCGACATCGGCGCCGCCATCAGCATGCCCGTCAGGTATTGGCTGGATATATTGCCGCGGATGCGGACGCTGCCGCCCGCAAGCCCCCGCGCGTCAATGCGGAGCGGCGGGTATCCATCGGCGCCGGCGTACTCTATGCGCGCGCCGACCTGCCGCAGCGCGTCCACTAGATCGCCAATCGGGCGCTCCAGCATGCGCGGCTCGCCCGTGAGCGTGTAGCGTCCGCTGCCGGCGCAGAGCGCGGCGCAAAGCGAGCGCATAGTGGTTCCCGAATTGCCCATAAACAGCGTGGCTTCGCCCGCCGGGAATGCGCCGCCCAACCCGGTGACTTGGCAGCGCGCGCCGTCGTCGGACAGCGCAACGCCCGCGCCCAAAGTTCGCAGCGCATTCAACATATGGGTGGTGTCGTCGCTTGCCAGCAGGTTGCGAACTTCGGTAGCGCCATTTGCCAGCGCCGCCAGCAGCAACACGCGGTTGGACATGCTCTTGGAGCCGGGCAGGCTAATTTCGCCGTTCACGCTGCGTATCGGTTGTAGCGTAAGTTGTTTCACTGCGGTTCACTTTCATTATCGCCGAAAGTATCGTCGCCCCGGTTGCGCGCTACGGCAGTAGGCGCAACACGAAGCCGAACACGGCAAGCATGAGGGGAACGAAGATGAATAGCAGGCGCAGCGTAGTCTTAATCTCCGCAACATCGGCTTTTACGCCGTCAATCTTTTGATTGAGTTCGGCTTTGGTGTTTTCGTTATCCTGCTTGAGTTCGGCCTTAGTATTGGCGTTGTCCTGTATGACTTCAGCCTTGGCTTCAAGCACATCCGCCTTTGTGGCGAAGTTGCCGGATGCGCCTTCCCAAACGCCTTCGAGCCGACTCAGTCGCCGCTCGCCGTTCTGTATGCTTTCGTTGGGTTCGGTAGCCATTTCTTGCCTCCGTAAAGAGCGTACTTTGTAATTTCGCGCGCAACGGGTACATCCTGTAGCCGCGCCAATCAAGATGATTGCGTCCCCGTCCACTAACTATAACACAGGATTGGGGTATTTTAACCGCCCTACCGGACTGCCTAGCCCTGCATCCGTTGCAGCCGATAGATTTGCGGCTTGATGTAGCCGCTGCGGTACGGGATGCTGAGCGGGGTAGCCTCGATCATGCGCCAGCAGCGCACGTCGTCCAGCGCGGCGAGCAGATCGCGGCGGCGCGTGGTTATCACGACTAGCGAGGCATTCGGGGCGGCAACGCGGGCGCTCTCAGTCAGCGCAGCGCGATACAATGCCGATATGTTGCCGCCGCCGCTCAGCATTCCATAGGGCAGATCTGCGACGATGGCGCTCACGGATGCGGTTCGCAGCGGCAGCGCGCCACAGTCCGCGCGCAGCAGCGTTACCGATGAGCGGTGTCCCGCCGCGCGCAGATTGGCGTCGGCGCACTGCAGCGCATCGGCGCTGATGTCCACGCCCGTTACGGCTGCAGCTCGTCCCATCCCCAGCCGCTCTATCATCAGCGTGCCGGATCCGCAGCACAGGTTCAGCATTCGTTCCGTGGTTCCGCCGTGCGCCAACGACACCATAGCGGCGGCGATGTTGGCATTCAGCGCGCCCGCCATATCGCGCACCCGCCATCGGCGCGCAGACAGCGGCATTGCGGCGGCGCGTATGAGCGCCTGCCAGTCGCTTTGAGCGTCGGGCGCGCGCCGAACCGCGATATGCAGGTGCGCCGCCGCATCGGTTGACTCGAGCGCGGTTGCCGCCGCGATTTCCTGACGCAGCCGCGCGAATACCGCCGAACCTGCGCCCGCGGCGGCAATGCGGAACGTGCGAAAAGTCCCGTCGGGGCGCGCGTTCATCACAGCGCGAACCGCGGTCAGTAAGCGCGTTAGATGCTGATGCCCAAGCAATGCGCGCGGGCGCGGCACTGCGAAAGTCTCGACTCTGTGGACTGCCGCCGCCGTTCTCATCGCGTCAAAGCGGCGCATATCGCCGTCGAATCTCAGCGCGATGCGTCCCGCAAGCGGCTGGCTTTCGGCAATGCGCGCTTGCTTTCCAAGCCGCTGCCGTATCTCGAGCCGCGCGAACTCTTCCAAACCGACGATTGTTTCGACTTCGTAGCTCTGCGGTGCGGCGGGTTGCGCGGCGGCGTGGGCGCTTGTGGTTCGGCTTGGCTTGGGCGCGGGTTTGCGGCGATTGCGGCGTGCGGGTTGGCGTTTCATGCGCCGTCCATCCGCGCCACCAGGTTCGTCAGCGCGTCTTCAGCGCCCACGTTGCCGGGGAATATGATGCAGGGCATTCCCGGATGCAGTGCCTCATCGCCCAGCAGCCATACGGGGACGCCCGCCGCCGCCTGTCCCGGCGACCACGCTCGCCGTACATTCAGCGCCTTGCTTGCGATGTCTGCGGATGTAGCGCCGCCCTTGACCAGCATATAGCGCGGCTTGACGCCGATTGCGGCAACCGCTTCCGTCAGCGCCTGCGATATTTGATGCCCGATAGCGAGGCTGTGGTCTGCGCTGCGCCCTTCGACTAGCGCGCGGGATGTATGTACAACGGCGTGTTCGCCCGCGCGGATACAGGCTTCGGCGGCGCGCGCAACACGCTCGATTTCCGACGCCCGTCCGTCCGACGCAAGCAGTCTGCCAACATCGGCTTGTATGCCGTGTACGCCGACGTTGGCAAGCAAGTGGTTGAGCTGCCGCGTTGTGCGGGGGACATGCGATCCCACCACGATGAGCGCTCCGCCCTTGCCGTCTGCGCCCATCTCCGACGGCGTGAGCGGCGCGCGTTCCGATTGCCCCAGCAGCGCCCTGATGAACGATGCGGCGGCGCGGAACAGAAAGCGTTTGCCGTCGGCTTCTGCCGCCAGCAAGCCTTGAATGAACACTTCCATATCGCGGTTGCTTGCGCCGTTCACTACGCACACGCCGCCCTGAGGGACTTCGGATAGCTGCGCGGCAACCTGCGCCGGGCCGCCGAGCCGCAAATCCTCGATGGACACGCTCACCACATCGGCGGCGGACACTGCGCCCCCCGTCTTCTCTTCCACCCATTGGCGCAAGTCCGACGACTTGAACGCAAACGCCGCATCGCGCGCGAATTCGGTATCGCCCACCGGCGTGAGATATTCGCCGTCCGATACATACTGCGTATCCCCGATTGTGTAGCGGCCGCCTTCCAAGAACAGCGGCGCGATAATCCAGGCGTGGGGCTTGTACGCCAAGCCGTCCTGAAGCGCCAGCATCTCAGCGGGGAAATGGGCGCGCAGCGTGGAGTCTAGGCGGCTTACCACTGCGAAATCTACGCCTGCGCGCTGCGCCGCCGCGGTCAGGTTGCGCGCTATGAATGTGTTGACCGCCCGCGCCTGCGATTCGGGCATGCTGCGCGCATTCGTTACGATGAAGAACGCCCGCTGAGGACGAGCCAGTTCGGCGCTTATGGCGTCTATTGACCAGTCCATCAGCACGGCGATGTCGTGGACACTCTGCGTTCCCATCACATCGTCGTCCAGAACTACGATTTTCCTGCCGGACGCTTGCAGCGCGGCGCTCACGGCGGGCAGCGGGTCTTGCGCCCACTCAGGCGGCAGGCTTTGCAGCGTGTCTTGGAGCGGCAGGCGTTGCGGCGTCATAGCGCAGTCCGTCCCGATTGGCGGCCGGGTTACCGGCGCAGCGCGCGGCCGGGCAGCGCGCCCGAGTGTTCGCCGCCGTCGACCACTATGCTGCCGTTCACTATGACATACTCTATTCCTATCGGGAACTGTTTGGGTTGCGTGCGCGTGGCGGGCGCTTTCACATTCTTGGGGTGAAACACGGTGATGTCCGCCTTCATTCCGTCGCGCAGGATGCCGCGGTCGGCAAGTCCAAGCCGCTGCGCCGGGAACGACGTCATCTTGCGTATCGCTTCCGGCAGGGACATCTGGCTCTCTTCGCGCACATACTCCGCTAGTATGACGGGGAAGCAGCCGTAGGTGCGCGGGCTTGGGAAATCGCCCAGCAGCACGGCGTCGCTGCCCACCATAGACAGCGGATGCGCCACGAATGCGGGCAACGTGTTGCCGTTTGCGCCGTCGGACACATAGCAGGTTTGCAGATCTTCCTCTAGCAGCAGATCGCATATTGCGTCGACCGGATGCTGATTTCGCAGCGCAGCCACCGCCTCTACGGACAGCCCTTCGTACTTGTGATTATGCGGGCGCTTGAAGTATGTGAGCCACACATTGTCCCACGATGGGCCGCGCGGTTGCATCTCTTGGCGCAGGCGCTTGCGGGCGTCTTCGGACGCCAGCGCTTCTTTGAGCCGCCCAACGCCGCCGTTGTGCGTCCAATCGGGAACCATAATCAGCAGCCGCGTGCTGCCGAACACATACGGGTAGCTATCGAAGGTAACATCCTGCCCGGACGCGGCGGCGTCTTCCACCATCCCGATAAGCCCGTGTCCGCCGCCCGCGCTGGGGACGCGCTGGTAGAAGTGCGTTATGTGAACCGGAATGCCGCTGCGGTCGCCTATCTCAAGCGCTTCGCGGAACGGATCCATGTAGCGGTCGCCTAGCCGATAGCGCACATGCGTATGGTAGAAGCCGCCCAGGTCCGCGACGTATTCGCACAGATCCACGAGTTCGTCGGTGCTTGCGTAGCCGCCCGGCGGATAGTCGAGACCGGTTGACAAGCCCACTGCGCCCTCTTCCATCGCCTCTCGGATGATAGCGCGCATATTCGCGGTCTCAGCGGCGGTAGCGGGGCGGTCGTCCCAGCCCACGGCGTTAATCCGAACCGGCGAATTGCCCAGTATGTAGGCGATGTTAACCGCCGTCTTTCTGTCGAACAGCGCTAGATACTGCTCCACGGTCGACCATCTGCCCGGCAGCGACGGGTTGCCGTCAAGCCCGGAGTTCAGCGCCACGAAGTCAAGGAAGTCGTCGTGGCTATGAAACGGGGCGTATGAGTTGCCGTCAACGCCGATGAGTTCGGTGGTGATGCCCTGCCGTACCTTAGGCAGATGCTCCGGCTCCGACAGAATGACCAGGCCGCCGTGCGAGTGCATATCGATGAAGCCGGGGCAGACCACATGCTCGGCGGCGTCTATCTCGCGCGCCGCCTCAACGCCGCTCAGGTCGCCGCGAAACAGGCGCACAACGTCGCCCTCAACGCCCACCGCGCCGTAGTAGCCGGGGTTGCCCGTGCCGTCGATGATAAGCCCGTTTCTGATTAGCAAGTCCAGCATCGCGTCACCTCATCGTATCGTCCACTGCGAAATCTCAATTGCATCGCCTGCATTGCCGCTTACGCCGATTGTGATTGTACACCCTGCGCCCATCTGCGCCAACACGCGCGCGCCATCTCAATAACTTTATAAGTTCAAGGCTATGCTGATATAATTCTGCGGACGCGTCGGACTACGGCCGCGCAAGCGCGAATGCGCCGCCAACGCGCGCTTGCTAACCCGTTTCCGACGGATGCGTTTCAGATTTTGAACGATGCAGCAATGCAGCAATTGAGAGGGCATGACGCAAATGCAAGACATCAAGGGTCGGATAACCGCTATCAGAAGCCGAATCGCGGAACTTCTGGTGCGTCTTTGACCTGCCCTCGGACGATAAGGAGATAGCGGCGCTGGAAGAGCAGGCGGCATCGCCGCAGTTCTGGGATGCGCCCGAAGCGGCTCAGCGCAAGATGCGGCGGCTATCCAACCTCAAAGCCAAAGTGGATGACTGGCGCACGCTGGAAGAGCAGGCGGCGTCCCTTGATGAGATTGCATCACTCGCTATCGAAGAGGACGACGACTCGCTTTTGGACACTATCGCAACTGAGCTTGCGGAGGCGCAAAGCGCGCTTGCCGAGCTGGAGTTCCGGCTCACGCTGTCCGGCCCCTACGATGAGCGCAACGCCATTATCGCGCTGCACGCGGGCGCCGGCGGCGTGGAATCGCAAGACTGGGCGGGAATGCTGATGCGCATGTATCTGCGCTGGGCGGAGCAGCGCAACTTTAAGAGCGATGTGCTGGATGTGTCCGCAAGCGATGAGGCGGGCATAAAGAGCGCCGTCATACAGGTTTCGGGCGAGTTCGCATACGGCTACCTGCAGGCGGAGCGCGGCGTGCATCGGCTTGTGCGCCTATCCCCCTTCGACTCCGACCACGCCCGCCACACATCGTTTGCGCTGATGGAAGCGCTGCCCGAAGTGGAAGAGGGCGTGGATGTGTCAATCAACCCCGACGACATACGCATCGATGTGTTTCGCGCCGGCGGCCACGGCGGCCAAAATGTGCAGAAAAACTCCACCGCCGTCCGCATAACGCATCTGCCCACCGGCATCCGCGTCAGCTGCCAAAACGAGCGCTCTCAGCGTCAGAACCGCGAAATCGCTATGCGAATACTGCTATCGCGCCTAATCGAGCGTGAAATGGCTGAGAAAGCTGCCGAGATAGCCAAGCTCAAGGGCGAGCATATATCGCCCGAATGGGGCAATCAGATTCGGAGTTATGTGCTGCATCCCTACAAGATGGTCAAAGATCATCGCACCGGCTGCGAAACATCCAACGCCGATGCGGTTCTGGACGGCGATATTGACGAATTCATCAAATCGTGGCTGACCCAGAAAATCGGAAACGATGTGTAGTTCATCCTAACAAGTGTTGGGCGCGCGACAACGCCCCCGAAATCTGAAAGCGCAGGTGGTTGACCGATGCGAAAGCTCCTTCTAATGCCAATCCTACTAATCGCCGTACTCGCGATGGCGTGCGGCTCCGATCCGGGCGCCGCCGCCCCCGAAACGGACGCCGCTACGGCCGCGCCCGCGGCGGCCGCCCCCACCGAACCCGCCCCGGCCGACACACCCGAACCCACGCCGGCCGCGCCCGCGACGCAGTCTCAGACGGAGTCTGCCGCCGTGTTCAATCGCCTTTGGTCAGACCCGCCCACGCTCGACCCGCACAAGACATCCGACAACGTCTCCGCAGGCATAGTGCATGAGGTATTCAGCGGACTTGTAACGCTCAGTCCCGAACTGCAGATTGTGCCGGACATAGCGGAAGGCTGGGACATCAGCGATGACGGCACGGTCTATACCTTCCATATCTTGGACGACGCCAAGTTTCACGACGGCTCGTATGTTACGGCGCAGGACTTCGTATATTCGCTCAACCGCGCCGCCGATCCGGACCTCGCCTCGCCCGTGGCAAGCACATATCTCGACGACATCGTGGGCGTCAAAGAGGTTCTGGCGGGCGAATCCGACTCGATCAGCGGCATAACCGCCATAGACGAGCGCACGCTGCAAATCGCCATAGACGCCCCCAAGGCGTACTTCCTCGCCAAGCTCACATACCCCACCGCTTTCGTGGTCGACCGCGAAAATGTAGAGGCGGGCGGCGATACATGGACGGACAACCCCAACGGCACGGGCCCGTTCGCGCTCAAAGAGTACAGGATTGGCGAGCGCATCATCTTGGAGCGCAACGATTACTTCTACCGCGAGCCTGCAAAGATTGACCAAGTGGTGATGAACCTCGCCGGCGGGCAGAGCATGGCGATGTATGAGAACGATGAGATAGACATTGCGGGTGTGGGACTGTTCGACCTTGACCGCCTAAAGGATCCCAACGAACCGCTGTCCGCCGAGCTTCATGTAGCGCCGCCGGGCTTCAGCGTGTCCTACATCGGCTTCAATGTGAACGAACCGCCGTTTGACGATGTGAACTTCCGCCGCGCGCTGAACTTGGCGGTGGACAAGCAGCTCATCGCCGACGAAGTTCTGTCCGGCTTGCGCGTCCCCGCATACGGCATCCTGCCGCCCGGCTTCCCCGGCTACACCGACGACATCGAAGGATTGACTTTCGACGAAGAGGCGGCGAAGCAGGCGCTGGCGGCGTCCAAGTACGCCGATCCCGCCACACGGCCGCGCATTGTGGTCAGCGTGTCCGGCACCGGCGGCGACGTCGCCCTCGACCTGCAGGTCATCTTGGAGATGTGGGAACGGACGCTGGGCGTAGAAGTTGAGATACAGCAGGTCGAGTGGGCAACCTATCTGCAAGATCTCAATCGGCGCAAGTTCCAAGTGTTCGCGATTGGTTGGAACGCAGACTATCCGGATCCGCAGGACTTCCTGGACATCCTGTTCCACAGCGAAAGCGAAAACAATAACACCGCCTACTCCAACCCGCAGGTGGACTCCATCCTGGAGCAGGCGCGTGTAGAGACGGATCCGCAAATGCGCGTGGCGCTGTACAATTCGGCGGAGCAGCTCATCATCGACGACGCGGCGTGGGTGCCGCTCTGGTACACCGGCGAGCGCCATCTGCTGCTCAAGCCGCACATCAAAGGCTATGTGCTGTCCCCAATGACAATACCCAAGCTTCGGTATGTCTATATTGACCCAAGCTAAGATATGGCATATTGTAGGCGGCAGTTCCTGCGAAAGCCGCTTACAAGCCATAAGAGCGCGGCAAATGGCGGCATTTAGGAATCCGAAATCTCAGAACGCCCTGCAAAGGCGCAGATGCGGCGGCTTCCTCCAACCGCAATGCGCCGCCGCCAATAACCGATAGCCGACGACCGATAACCCAACAGACGGGGGAGTGTGAGATATGAGACTTGTCATAGCGGGCTGCGAATACAGCGGCACATCCACGCTGGCATTCGCCATAGACGATTGGCTTGCCGAAAACGTCGGCGTGCGCTTCCCGCTGATTCACGACCATTGGAAGATACCGCACACATCCGGGCATCCACAGCCCGATATGTCCGAGGATGAGCGGCAGCAGGTGCTTGCGCTCAGTCCCGAACTCAAAGAGATGACGCAGCGCCATAGCCTTTACTACCACATTCAGCCGAATTCGTGGCTCGGCCCCGATTGGCTTGCCATCGGCTTGCACATTGACGAAGCGGTCTATAGCCCGATGTACTACGAATACGGCGGCGACGGAATGCCCCACGACCGCAAAGTGGTTGCGCGCCAGGTGGAAGACAGCATACTGCGGTTCGCCCCGGACATCGTTCTTGTCCATCTGAAGGCGTCGGCGGATGCGATAGCGCAGCGCATGCAGGCGAACCCGCACGCTCATAGCCGATTGCGCGCCGAAGACATCCCCGAAATGCTGCGCCGCTACGATGAAGCGTGCGCCGCCTCCGCGATACGCCATAAGATTGCGTTGGACACAACCGACCGCTCTGCGCAAGAGACGATGGCGGAGTTCGCGCGCAAGATAGAGCCGCACCTCTCCGACGCCGACAGGTCGCGCATCCTGGTGCATCGAAGCTGGCAGTGAAGCGCATCGGACTAGCCGCCGCGCCGACTAATTTCCCACTGAGGTCGCTATGTGGGTGTTCATAGCCCGCCGCTTGCTCTGGCTGCCCGTGCTGTTGTTCGCCACCAGCATCGTTACCTTCACGCTGGTGCGCTTCGGCCCGGGCGATCCCGCCGAGATAATACTCGGCGCACGCTACGACGAGCAGGCGGCAGAGAACATACGCCGCCAACTTGGGTTGGACAGACCCTTCGGCGTGCAGTACGCAACCTATATGTGGGGCGTGCTGCGCGGCGATTTCGGCGAAAGCTACCGCTATCGCGGCCGTCCGGTGTCTGAGCTGCTCTTCCCCAAGATGTGGGTATCGTTCCAAGTCAACGCCGCCGCGATGATAGTCAGCCTCGCCATCGGGCTGCCCTTGGGCTTCTATATCGCGCACAAGCAAGGCAGTTGGCAAGACCCCGTCACGGTTACCATAGCGCTGATACTGATGTCCATCCCCGTGATGATAAGCATACCGGTCGCGCTGTGGGGCTTGTGCCTCAAGCTTCAGTGGGTGCCCTGTTCGGGCTGGGGCGGCTTCTGGGACTTGCGCATCATCGTGCCGGCGCTGACGCTGGGCATTCCGGGCGTGGCCGGCTTGGCGCGCTTTATGCGGGCAAGCACGCTGGACGTGCTTGGGCAGGACTTCATTCGCACCGCAAAAGCGAAAGGGCTTACGCAGTTCGCAGTCGACTCCCGCCATGTGCTAAAGAACGCTATGATACCCATCGTAACGCTGCTTTCATTCGCGCTGGCGGGAATGTTCGTTACCAGCTTCATCGTGGAGTTCATACTGGGCATTCCGGGCGTGGGACACTTCACGATAGACTCGGTGTTCAACCGCGACTACCCCATCATAATGGCTATGGGCATTCTGGGATCCGCCGCATTCGTCATAGCCAACCTGCTTGCGGACATAACCTACGCCTTCATAGATCCGCGAATACACTACCAGTAGAAACCGCTGCGCAAAGGCTTGAGCGATGGCGCTGACCGAAATCACGGAAGTTATAGAGCGGCAGGAAAAGAGCAAGGGACACCTGCGGCGCGCAATGGAACGGCTTGTTCGCAAAAAGATAGCCGTCGCCTGCATGATAGCGCTGCTGGTGGTATATTGCGCCGGCATATTCGCGCCGCTGATTGCGCCCTACGACTACACCGAGCCGCACTACACCGCAATTCGCAAACCGCCGAGCCTGCAGCACTGGGCCGGCACCGACCTAGCCGGCCGCGATGTGTTCTCGCGCGTGCTGTGGGGCATACAAAACACCGTCATAATAACCGTGGTGTCTATGGCTACCGGCGGGCTGCTCATCGGCATCACGATGGGGCTTATCGCCGGCTACTTCAGTAGCAAAGTGGATTCGCTGATTATGCGAACCGGCGAACTATTCGCCTCATTCCCGGACATCTTATTGGTGATAATTCTTGCGTACGCGCTCAGGCCGCGCATCATAGATTGGGCGCGTTGGGTAGAGGACAACACCGCAATCGACGGCATCGTGCGCTCCGGCGTAGTGGACTACTTCGTGGTGTCCATTGCGTTGGTGGCATTCGGCTGGGTTGGGATGGCGCGCCTTGTCCGGGGACAGGTATTGTATCTCAAGCAGACGCCCTATATCGAAGCCGCCAGGGCGGCGGGCGCCGGCACGCCGCGCATCCTGTTCGTGCATCTGCTGCCCAACGCCATAAGCCCCATCGTGGTAAGCGTATCAATGGGAATGGGCGCGCTAATCGGCACCGAAATCATCCTGAGCTGGCTGGGATTGGGCATACAGCCACCGCGCCCCAGCCTAGGCGCAATGCTGCTGCAGGCGGGCAGTCTCAGCGCGCTACGCGAAGTCCCCTGGCTGCTGATAGCGCCCGGCAGCGTGGCGTGGGCGCTTGTGCTGGCGTGGAATCTGCTCGGCGATTCCCTGAACGATGTGCTTAACCCGCATACCCGCTAGAATGCTGGCAGCGGCGCGCGTTGCCCATCGATTGACGGCGCACATTCCCGCTACTGCGTTAGCGCCGCCGCCCGCAACCGATAACCCAAAGACCGACCGTCTATAACTTATGACCTACACTCTGCGTCGCATAGCGGCGGCGATTGCGCCCTACTTCATAGTATTCTCCGCCAGCGCCTGCGGCTTGATAATAGAGATAGTCGCGTCCCGCATACTTGCGCCCACCATAGGCGTATCGCTCTTCACTTGGACGAGCATCATCGGCGTTGTGCTTGCCGGCATAAGCGTGGGCAACTACATCGGCGGCGTCATCGCGGACCGGTTTCCGTCGCCCACCACGCTGGGCATCATACTGATGGCGGCGGGCTTGACCAGCATCAGCGTGCTGCCGTTGGTGGACGTCGTGTCCAACCTCTATGATGTGCTGCCCATCGTGCCGCGCATCGTGCTGATAACATCCACGCTCTTCCTGCTGCCCAGCGTCATACTTGGGATGGTAACGCCGGTGGTCATCAAGCTTCGGCTGCGCGATCTATCGCAGACGGGCAATGTTGTGGGCAAGATATACGCCGTATCCACCGCCGGCAGCATATTCGGCGTGTTCATCACCGGCTTTGTACTTATCCAATGGATAGGCACGCGCCCCATACTGCTGGGCGTCGCCGTGTTTCTGGCGCTAATGGCGGTCTGCTGCGGCGGGCTATGGCGGCTGCGCATTCGCGGCGCGGCGCTGCTGGTGGCATTAGGCGGCGTTGCGGCGCTGGGCGTTGGCGGCGGCTATCTGCAATCCGAATGCCAGCGCGAAAGCAACTACTTCTGCATCAAAATCAGAGAGCGCGAGATACAAGGCAGAACCGTGCGCACGCTCACGCTTGACCAACTTGTGCATAGTTATGTCGATTTGGATGACCCTGCCTTCTTGGTGTATTCATACGAAAAGATACTCGCAGACATAGCCGTAAGCGTGGCGCATCGCAACCCGCGCCTCAATGTGTTGTTCATAGGCGGGGGCGGCTACACGCTGCCGCGATTCCTGGAAAGCGCCTATCCGCAGAGCCGATTAGAGGTTATCGAAATCGACCCTGAGGTTACGCAAGTAGCCCACGAATACCTTGCGCTGCCGCTCGACACCGGTATAATCACGCACAACGAAGACGCCCGAATGACGATACCGCGCCTGCAGCCGGCGTCCTACGATATGGTGGTTGGCGACGCCTTCAATGATGTGTCCGTGCCGTATCATCTGACCACGATGGAGTTCAACGAACAGGTAAAGCGCCTGCTAACCGATGAAGGCGTGTATGCCGTCAATGTTGTGGATAAGCTCAACAGCGGCGGCTTTCTGCGCGCTTTCGTGAACACGCTGCAGGCGACCTTCCCCTATGTCTATGTGCTGCGCGACGAGTGGCTTTGGGACGACGACGAGCGCTACACTTTCGTGGTGGCGGGCGCGCTGCGGCCGCTTTCGTCCGCCGACGTGCATTTCGCGAGCCACGCCGCCGGGCGCGGCAACCCGGAGGCGCTGTTCATGCCCGCCGATAAGATCGACGAATGGCTTAGCCGCAAGCCGAATGCGCTGCTGACCGACGACTTTGTGCCGGTCGACAACCTGCTGCTGCCCGTCTATCTGGACAGCCGTTAGCCGGCCGCGCCGCCGCTCAAAGATCGGCAAGCGCGCGGCAGAACGAATCGCTCCAGTTCTGCGATGAGTGCTTCTGAACTACCGCCATAAGGCTGTTGTGCCGCCGCCGCCGCTCGCCGATAGGCATTCGCAGCGCCCGATAGGTAGCCTCCGCGGCGCCGTCGATGTCATACGGGTTCACGATAACCGCATCCCGCATAGCGCTCGCCGCCCCGGTGAAGCGCGATAGCACAAGCGCGCCCGGCGACCGCGCATCCTGCGCCGCCACGAACTCTTTGGCTACCAAATTCATCCCGTCCCGCAGCGGCGTTACCAGGCACACATCCGCATCGTGGTAGAAGCCCGCCAGCTCGCTCTGAGGATATGAGCGGTAGAGGTAGCGGATCGGCACCCAGCCCGCTTGCGAAAACTGCCCGTTTATCTGCCCTACAAGTCGTTCCACCTGCTCTTTCTCTTGGATGTACTCCGGCACGCGCGTGCGGGACGGCGAGGAAATCTGAACATATGTGATATTGCCGCCGAGGCTGGGGTGTCTTTCCAGCATGCGCCCGAATATGCGCAATCTATGGGGGATGCCCTTGGTGTAGTCCAATCTGTCCACGCCCAGCACAAGCCTTTGATTGGGATCCGCCGCAAGCGAAAGTTCGTCTGCAAGGCTTGGCGTGCGCCGATCTTCGTGCTGCTTGAACATATCGGGGTCTATGCCTATGGGATACACCCCCAGTTTCGCCGTATGCCCGTCGCGCGAATAGCAGTCCGGCGGCATATCGCCGTCGCCGCTTGTTGGGGACTGATAATCGTCCGGGCTTGACGGCAAACCGGCGTAGGAATGCGAAGTGCCGCCCGCCGCCTGTCCGCCCAACTCATAGTCCATAGAGTCCACTAGGTTGCGTAGATAGCGCCCGTCGTGAACCCCCACCAGGTCGTAGCGCAGCAGCGCCTCCAGCGTATCGCGCGCCCACGGCAGTATGCCGAAAATGTCCGCCGACGGAAAAGGCACATGCAGAAAGAAGCCCACTTTGCCCCGCCAACCCAGTTGGCGCAGTTCGTAGCCCACATGGAACAGATGAAAGTCTTGCACCCAAACAAGATCGTTCGGCTCCAGCATCGGCAGCAGCGCCTCTGCGAAACGCTGATTGATGCGGCGGTATGCGCGGTATGTGTCCCGCCGAACCACCACGCGCGCAGGGAAGCTGTGCAGCAGCGGCCAGAGCGTCCGATTGGCGTATCCCGAATAGTAGAGGCTTACTTCGTCTTCGGACAACTCCATCGTGGCGAGCTTTATCGCGCCGAAATCGCTCACATTCGGAACGGCGCTCGGCCGTCGGCGCGTGCTTCTGCCGCTCCAGCCGAACCATAGCCCGCCGCGCTGATTCATTGCGGCGCGCACCGCCGTTACCAGCCCGCCCGCGGTCGCCTCGCCCTTGCCCACGCTGTAAAAGTCCGATACGGGCGGCACTCGGTTTGAGACTACGATAAGCCGCTGCGTCCGATTTTCGACCATCCAAGTACCTCAATTCATGGAACGGCGGCAATTCCCGTTGCTCGAAATCTCAAAACGAAAGGGACTAACGCCGCCGCGTCAGCCCCTTCATTCGCTTATGCCGTGTCAGCGCCGCCGCGCGCATCGCGGGACTATAACGGTTCACGCTTGAAGACAACGCGGTCGAGCGCTATCTTGCCGCCGCCGATTACCCCGATTATGCCGGCGATTATGAACCAGAGTATCGTTACTTCGCCGCCGTGCGCCACAAAGGCGTTGCCGCCGTCGGGCGGGTTGGGGTAGAGGTGCGGCCAGGGCCAAACCGGGCTGAGCGCGGCATGAACGCCGAAGTATGCGACAATCATCGTTACCGCTACTGCGCCCGCCCCCAACCGGGTCAGAAAGCCGAACCCGATTAGCAGCGCCGCTATGAGCTCCACCCATCCCGCAAGGTCGACCAGCACGCCAAGCCCGTTGGGGTTCGCGCCCGACGGAAAGCCCCACAGCAGAAACGCCTTCTGCAAACCGTGCAGCAGTACCAGTATGGCGAATATGACGCGGAACAGTGCCCAGAACCAATCCTTGTAGGGCAGCAGAAATCGCCCGAATATGCCGGAGTCGCTACTCTGTTCTTGCAATTCGTCCCTCCATTATGCGCGCATCTTGCGATGTGCGCCGCATCGTCGGGCAACACGCTCCGCATCGCGATAAGAGTATGCCACTCTCATATAAGCGTGTCAAACCGCTATGCCGTCAATGCGTTTCGTCAGCGCTAGTCCATCCAAGTTGTCTAAGTTGCCTAAGCAAGGCGGTTCAGCGTTTCTACAATCCGTTAATTCCTGATAAAATGGCAGAATGCAAGACTATGTTGACCACCACGACGTCGAACAATCGACGGACGCATACGCCGACGTCCATTCCGGGCAACCCGACGGGCAGGCCGACCTGCGCGCGCGGACGCAAGAGATACTTGAGTTTCACATAATTCGCGAGCGCGTGGCGGAGCGCGCTTTGTTCTTCCCCGCTCGCCAACTTGCGCTGCGGCTGACGCCCGCTTGGGACGCCCGCGAAGTGGCGGAGTTGCAGCAAGAGACCACCGAGGGCCGCGCCGTAATGGACAACGGCGGCGATGTTGATATGTACAGCGAAGCCGACATCGACGAATCGGTGGCGCGCGCAGCGCTCGGCGGCATCCTGACGGGCATGGATCTTCTGGCAATCGCGGCGGCGCTGGATGTGCATCACCGCGCTAGAAGCGGCATACTGAGCGTGCGCCAACACGCCCCGCTGCTCGCCGACGTCGCCGAGGGCATACCGGATCTGCGCGAACTGGCGCGCCAAATACGAGCGCGCATCGGCAGCCGCGGCGAAGTGCGCGACGACGCCACGCACACATTGCGCGCGCTCCGCAGTCAGATACGGCAGGCGTATCAGCGCGTTACCGCATCGCTGAACACGCTCATCCAATCCTCGCAATCCGACAACGCCCTTCAAGACAATGTCATATCCATTCGCAACGATAGGCTTGTTGTGCAGGTCAAGGCGGAGATGCGAAGCCGCATTCCCGGCATCGTGCATGACGCATCCAACACCGGCGCAACGCTGTTCATCGAGCCGTTCAACACGGTTGAGATGGGCAACACGTGGCGCGAGCTTGCGCTTGCCGAAGAGCGCGAAATCAGGCAGGTGTTGCGCGATATATCCACGCTGGTGGGCGAGTTGGCATACGATATTCGGCGCGCCAACGATCTGACGGCGCGGCTGGATCTTATTATGGCGCGCGCGCGCTATAGCTACGCAATTCGCGGCGTTCCAACTGCATCGCCCCGCAGCGCCGACGTCGATGCCGATATGTCCGTGCGCCTCATCAACGCGCGCCATCCGCTGCTTGGCAGAGACGCCGTGCCGGTCAATGTGAGCGTGGGGCCCGGATGGTCGGTTCTGGTAGTCACCGGCCCCAACACCGGCGGCAAGACGGTTGCGATGAAGACGGTGGGCTTGCTTGCGCTGATGCGCCAAGCGGGCTTGCAGATCCCCGCCGACGAAGGCAGCGCGCTGCCCGTGTTCGACGGCGTCTATGCCGATGTGGGCGATCAGCAGAGCATCGAGCAATCCGTCTCCACTTTCAGTTCGCATATACGCAATGTGATACGGATTTTGGCGGCGGCAACGCCCAATTCGCTTGTGCTGCTTGACGAACTCGGCACAAGCACCGACGCCGAAGAGGGTTCGGCGCTGGCGAAGGCAATCCTGGATCATCTAGCGGATGGCGGCGTGTCCACGATAGCCACCACGCACCACCGCAGCGTCGCCGCATTCGCCGAAACCTCGCGCGGAATGATGAACGCCAGCGTCCAACTCGACCCCAATTCGCTTGCGCCCACCTACCACCTCACGCTTGGCATACCCGGCCGAAGCTACGCTATGGCAATCGCCGCAAGCCTAGGCTTGCCGCAAGCCATTATGCGAAACGCCGAATCGCTGATGGAGCCGCAGCATCTGCGCTTCGAAGACTGGTTGACCGAACTGCAGCGTGAGCGCAGCCAACTCCAAGCCACGCTTATGGACGCAGAGCGGACGCGCGCTGACGCAGAGGCGCAGCGCCGCAAACTAGACGAGCAGATAGACTATCTCATAGTGAATCGAGAAGACATTCTGAGTGGCGTGAGGCGTCAAGCGCTGGCGCAATACGATGAGGCGCAGCGGCGGCTCAAGCGCGCGGAAGCGGCGCTGTCTTGGAGCGCCGGGGTAGGCGCTCCCACAACCGCGACGAAGGCGGACATAGCGCGCATTCGCCGCGAAATCAGCGAACAGCGCGCAGAAGCCGCCGCCGCAAACTCCACCTCGGCCGCCGCGCTCCACACGCCGCCGCGCGCGCTTGCCGTGGGCGATAGCGCCTATGTGCGCGGCTTGAACCTGAGCGGCACGATAGTATCGCTGCCCCAAGACGGCGGCGACGCAGAAGTGGGCATCGGCAGCATACGCATCCAGGTTCAGCAGTCCCGCCTGTCTCTCATAGAAAGCAGGGAAAGCCGGCCGGAGCAGCCCGAAGCCAATATCAGCATCGAAGTTGGCCCAATGCTGGATTCGGGCGAATTGGACATTCGCGGAATGCGCGCGGAAGAGTCTGTGGCGCAACTAGAGCAGTTCTTGGACAAGGCGGTGCGCGACGGCTTCAGTTCGGTGCGCATCATTCACGGCAAGGGCAAGGGCGTGCTGCGAAACGCGGTGCGCGAGCATCTGAACCGCCATCCGCTTGCGCGATCATTCGAGGCGGAAGCGCGCGAGCGCGGCGGCGACGGCGCAACCCTAGTGCAGCTGGCGTAGCGCCGCCGTGATTAGCGCAGCGCTGCCGCCCGCCCTTGCGATTGCCGCAATCGTGTTAGCGATAACGGCGGGTTGCGCTGCGCCAAATGCGCCCGCTGCGCCGCCAACGCCGTCGCCTACCGCATCGGTTCTGCCGCCGCCTATCGCGATTGCGCCATCGCCTACTGCTATTGCCGCCACTGCATCCGTCCCCAAGACTACCGCCTCGCCCAAAGCGACGTCCACATCTGCGCCGCCTATCGTGATTGCGCCGTCGCCTACTGCTGTTGCCACCGCCACGTCTATCCCTAAATCGACCGCTACGCCTAAACCGCCGCCCGCATTTGCGCCAGCGCCAATTCCTACGCACACACCAATATCAACGCCTACATCTACACATACACCCGCGCCAACGCCCACGGCTGCTCCGTCGTCCACAAGCCCCGCGGTTATCATCGGCGGCGTGGCGTTTGACGCCGAAGTGGCAGACACGCCCGAACTGCGCGGCAAGGGCTTGGGCGAGCGCGATAGCCTAGCCCCCCAAAGCGGCATGCTGTTCGTGTTCCCGGACGGGCGTACCACTTCCTTTTGGATGAAGGGCATGCGCTTCTCGCTCGATTTTGTTTGGATAGGCGCGGACTGCCGCGTTGCGGACATCACGGAACGGGTAGCCAACGCCGAACCCGGCGCTCCGGACAGCGCGCTGCCTATTTTCAATTCGGCGGCGGCGGCGGCGTACACATTCGAGATAAACGCCGGCGAAGTTCAGCGCTTCGGCATTCGGATAGGCGATGCTGTGCGCTTTATCAGCATACACTCAGAGTTCGCCAAATGCTGATATGCTGACATTCAAGGGGGCAAGCGCATTGAGCGGCATCAAAGCCGAACCGCTAGAACCGATAAGAGCGGTGTTCATGGGGACGCCGCGCTTCGCCGTGCCCGCGCTCACGGCGTTGGCGGACGTCGGTTGCGACATCGTGGGCGTCTATACGCAGCCCGACCGCCGCTCAGGGCGCGGCCGACGGCTTGCGGCGTCGCCCGTGAAACAGGCGGCGTTGGAGCGCGGCCTGCCCGTGTTTCAACCGGCGTCGATTCGCAGAGACGCTGACGCGCGCGCTCAGCTCGCAGCGCTTGAGCCGCATCTCATCGTGGTTGCGGCGTATGGGCTGTTCCTACCGCCCGAAACGCTGAGATTGCCGCCGCTCGGCGCGCTGAACATACACCCCTCTCTGCTGCCGCGCTACCGGGGCCCGTCCCCCGTTGCGGCGGCGATACTGGCGGACGACGCTACAACCGGCGTGACCGTCATCCAACTCGACGAAGGTATGGATTCGGGACCAATCCTAGCGCAAGCCGAAACGCCCATAGGCGCATCAGAGACGGCGGATGCGCTGACGGCGCGGCTGTTCGAGATGGGCGCTGCGCTGCTGGCGGACATCCTGCCCAAGTGGCGCGCCGGCGATATTGCGCCCGCGCCGCAAGACGAATCCAGGGCAACTATCACGCGGCTGCTTTCGCGTGAAGACGGCGCAATAGACTGGCGTATGACGGCGGCGCAAATCGCGCGGCAGGCGCGCGCGTATCACCCGTGGCCCGGCAGTTTCACGCATTGGCGCGGCCGGCTGCTCAAGGTATTGGAATGCAACCCGCTGCCGTCCATATCCGATAGTCCGCCCGGCCGCGTGGTTGCACTGCCCGACGGCATAGGCGTTGCGACGGGCGAAGGCGTTCTGGCGCTGCGGCGGCTGCAGCTTGAGGGACGGCAGGCGGTCGGCGCATCGGAATTCGTGATAGGTTACGGCGATTTCATAGGCTCGACGCTTGGCAATCCGTAGTTCGGCGGCATTCGGTTGGCGGCGATCGGGGTAGTTCGGCGCGGCGCGCTTGCTGGTATAATCGCTGTCAAGTTCAGACAAGCACAAATGCAGGGGGGACGATATGGACAAGGCGTTGGCGGGCGTCAAGATACTGGATATGAGCAGGGTGCAGGCGGGTCCGTCATGCGCTCAACTGCTGGGATTCTTGGGGGCGGATGTCATCAAGCTTGAAGACACCGTCGGGGGCGATAATACGCGCTGGGAGCAAGCGCACATTGACGGCGTGGACAGCGTGTATTACACGATATTCAACAACAACAAGCGCGCTATCACGCTGAACCTGAAAACCGAGCGCGGCGTGCAGATCTTCGAGCGGCTTGCGCTGTGGGCGGATGTGGTGTTGGAGAACTTCTCCAAGGGCGTAATGGAGCGGCTGGGCATCGGATATGAGCGGCTGCGCGAGCTGAACCCGCGCCTCATTCACGCAAGCATCAAGGGCTTTGGCGAATACGGGCCGTGGAGCGAATACCGCAGCTTTGAGCTTGCGGCGCAGGCGACGGGCGGCGCTATGGCGTCCAACGGCTACCCCGATAGGCCGCCCATACCCTCGCCCATCGGCGCCGGCGATTCCGGCACCGGCTTGCATATGGCGATAGGCATTCTGGCGGCGCTGCGCCATCGGGACGCAAGCGGCGAGGGGCAGCACATAGAGGTCTCTATGCAGGACGGCATCCTGAACCTGATGCGCTACCGCCTGATACGCAGCCTGTCCACCGACGACCCCAATGTGCGCCCCGGCTATCGTCCGGGCGGCGGCGTGCCGTATGTATTCCCATGCAGTCCCGGCGGCTCCGACGACTATGTGATGATACATATGGCGGGCGCGCTGTGGGAAACCGTGCTTGCGGTGATTGGGCGCGCCGACCTGATTGGCGATGAGCGCTACTCCACGCACGAAGCGCGCGCCCAATGCGCCGACGATGTGCTGGCAATCGTGAGCGAATGGACGAGCAAGCGCGGCAAATACGAAGCGATGGAGGCGCTGGCGGCGGCGGGCGTCTGGTGCGGCGCGGTCATAAGCCCCGAAGAGGCGCTGTCCAACGAACACCTGATAGCGCGCGAAATGGTGGTCAATGTAGATGACCCTGCGCGCGGCGCCTATCGGATGATTGGCTGCCCGGTGAAGCTGGAGAAATCGCCGGTCGAGATTGCGCCCGCCCCCTTGTACGGCGAACACACCGACGACATCCTCACATCGCTGCTGGAAGTGCCGCCAGACGAACTGCCCGAACTCCGCCGTCAAGGGGTTATCGTCTAGCGATTGCCAAGCGCCGCGCCCAAGAACGCCAACGCTGTCTTGCGGTCTAGTTGGGGATGGACGAACTGATTTCGGTAACTACGCAAGCATCCGTAGCAGCTCGAATCGCAGCCGCAGCCGCCCTGTACGCGGCGTTTCGCGTTCTCCAATGCAACATCGAACACGCCGGGCGTGCTCATGCGCTCCACCAAGCCGGCGCCGCCCGGCACATTGTCGTACAGGATGATGGAAAGCCCTAAGGAATCCGCCGCCCTTGACACCGCGACGTTCAGGTCGGTTTCGGGCGCGCCCATCGCTTCCGCCGCACCCAGCAGCAACGCATAGCCCAGCGAATAGGCGTCGTAGTAGCGGCTCATCATAGGGAACGCCAGTCTGACCACATCGGTTGCAAGTTCGTAGCCATATGAGTAGTTACCCATCCGCGCGTTGCAATCGGAGTTGTAAAGGGTTTTGTGCTTGCGCTCACGTTTTTCGGAGTGCCGCCCGCATTCAAGGCAGACATAAAAGCCCGCCCGCGAGCGCCCTTCGCTGAGAATGAACAGACTGCCGGGCGCGGCGGCGGTTACGGTCACGCCGCCAGGCATTGGCACGGGCTTGGGTTCGTCGCCCTCGAATCCGCCAAAGAACGGGCGGGTGGTGTATAGACGCTCAGTCCGCCTTTGCGGCTCAGGCGGGCGGTATCCCAGCTCCGTTAGGAACCCCCAAGTAGGCGTCAGATATTTCCCAATGCGCCCCCCGGATGTGTCTTGCGGCTTTTCGTTCCACGGCTCGAACATCCCCGAATCGTCATAGCGGTAATGCTTAATGGGCGGCGTTTTGCCGGGGATGATCCTTATGCCGGACGATTCCCAGACCTTCTTGTTGGCGACGATCTTGTTACCGGGCGCGTATTCGGCGATTGCTTGCGACATATCGCGCTGCAATGATATGCCGTAGTTGGATTGGCTGCCTCTGCCGCCCAGCGTTTCCAGTTCTACGGTGTCGACCGGAAATCCGTACTTCGGCAGTATCGCTTTGCGGGACAAGAACTCCAAGGTGCGTTCATCCAGCAACGCCTTCAGTCTGCCTTGAATCCTTCGGGCGGCGGTATAATCCCCCGCTTGCGCGAACTCGATCTCATGCGTTTTCAGTTCGCGAATATCGTTCACCAAGCCGCTGACGCCGTCATGCAGTCTGCTGCCTTCGCCCGCGATTTCGTCTATCCACGAACCGTCGCGTAGTCCCACTGCGCGTTGAGTGCCTTTCGGAACGATGGTTTTGAGCGCCCGATGCAAAGGCGTTTCGGCTTGGCAGAACGCCCGAATTTCGGCGGCGAGTTCGTCTGCGCTAAGATAGCCTATGAACTTCTCGACGCTGCGAAAGCGCTCGGCGTTGCCCGGCTTCTTGAAGAACGCCGCCAGCGCCGTTGCGGTTATGTGGCGCAGGATGATTTTGGAGTTCTCGATATGCACCAGCGGCGGACGCGCTTCGCCCTTGACGGCGCGCTCTTCGGGGTCTTCGTAGTAGTGTAAATCGTGCGAATTGCGGCGGCAGTAGGTTAAGGCGAACCCGGCGGTATCGCGACGTCCGGCGCGCCCAACTCTTTGCGTGTAGTTGAAGGGTTCGGGCGGGACGTTTCGCAGGAACACCACATCCAAATCGCCCAAATCAACCCCTACCTCAAAGGTGGTGGACGAACTGAGCAAATTGATTTGCCCGTTCTTGAAGGCGTCTTGGCGGTCTTCGGCTTCGTCAGTGTCTATCTGCGCGGTATGCTCTTCACTGGAGAATGTCAGCGGCAAGCCGGAGCTTTCGTAGAGGATGCGGTAATGGTTTTGCGTCAGCGCGCTCTTATCGGCTTGCCTCAAGCGCCCGCTGCAGCGTCGGCGCGAACAGACGCCCCGTATGTTGACCACGCTGACGCCGCCGCAAACCGCGCATTCCCATATCTCGGATTCGCGCGGCAGCGATACCCGGACAAGGTTAGGATTAAGCCTGAATGCGCTGCCGTTTCTGACGCGCTGCAACACCTTGTCTTGGCTGCGCTTGCCCTTATCGCGCCGCATGAGCGCCTGCCAGATTTCCTGCATCAGTGTTCTAGCGTCATCTACGGGCATGTCCCCAGCGCGCGCCAAGAATTGCGCTGCGTTTGACCTTGCGCTTCCCCATTCCCTAATGGTGCGCTGACGTTTTGCATTTCCGACGCTATACGCCAACTGAGGGCGATTTTCGGCTATATCGTCCCAGTTGAGTCCGTTGGGCGTTTCCACGGCGTAGCGTTCCGTCATAATTCGTAAGAGATACGCCACAGCGTCAAGCGCTTCGGCGCGGCTAAACGCCCAGGGAGAGGAAAGCATCCGTTTGGGCGGCTCGAAGTCGCGCGGGATATGAACGAACCATTTCGCCAACCCTACGCCCATCAGCGATATTCGCTTGTCTTCGGTGAGCGCCTCGCGCCACACGGCTTTGAGCGCCTGGGTCTTCTTGGATTCAGCGGAGTCGGCTTCCCTAAACTTAGACTGATGCGCTTCCCAATAGGCGCGCAGGCGGTCGGCGAGGTCGGATGCGCTCAAGCCGTCGGCGTCTATCGGCCGTTCGGTCAGCGCGCGCAAGATGGAGTTTCTATCGGATATATCGTTGTACGAACTTTCGGCGTACCAGGCAAAGAACGCCGCCTCTTGCCGATTGTCGGCGAATGACAGCACCTTCTTTCTATCATCGGGCAAAAGCTGATGCAGCGCGGTAACAAAGACGGCGTTGGGGCCGTCGGAGCCGTGAACTATCTCTTGCACGGGGTCTCTGTAGCTGCCCCTGGTGTAGCCGCACAATTCGCAGGCGTTAATCTGGTCCGGGTTGTTTCTGTCAGCGGCGCATTTCTTGACGAATACGCTTGCGCCGCAGTCGCAGTTCATGCGCGCGCCGCGAGATCCAACCTTGCTTATGGCGGCGCAGCGGCGGCAAAGTATGTGCGATGGATCTTCGTCGCGCTCAACCGGCATAAAGTAGGTTACGCCGAACCTTGGAACGCTTGGGTCTCGTATCGGCTCACGCAGTTTGCCGCCACTTTCCTGCCCGATGTAGTAGTGCTGCCCGCAATCGCGGCATAGCGCCGTCTCTATCGGCGTGGCGTCGGTTTCTAGCGCAGTTCGGTTGAGCGCCACCCTGTCTTTGCCGTTTTCGTGAACCAAGAATGCGCTCTCCAAGGCGCGCGCGAACAGATGTCGCCGGCGCGGATCGCCGCCGTTGGACTGCGGCGGCGTTTCCCCGAATATCACCGAATCGTCGGAAAACGGCTCGTCGAAGAGCGCATCCGCAAACGCCGCCACATCATCGCGCGCCGATTGCGATTGAACCGATGTTATGGTGGCGCTGGTGGCGATGCAGCTGAACGGATGGCTGCGCCCGCCGTCGGATACGCGCTGCTTGAGCCGCCGCATCAGCATGCCCATCTCTGCGCCGCGCGCTCCCCTGTGCAGATGCGCTTCGTCCAGCACGATGAACCGCCAATGCGCCCCGCGCTCAAACAGCGGGCTGTCCTGCGGGCGTATTAGCAGATATTCCAGCATAGAGTAGTTCGTCAGCAGGATGTGCGGCGGCGTTGCGCGCATCTCTTTGCGAAAGACTAGTTCGCCCGGCAGACGGCGCTCGTCTTTCAAACGCCCGTTGCGAAAGCCGTCGTTGACGTCCTCCGGCGTCTGTCCGGTGTACTGCCCGAATGTGAACCCGAATTCGGAGGCGGAGAGACGGGCGCAGATTTCGCCCAACCGATTGCGCTGGTCGTTAGCCAAGGCGTTCATAGGGTAGATGACTAACGCGCGGACGCCAGGCTCATGCAAAGTTTCGTCTAAATGCTGGCGGTACAGGTCGAACAGGATGGGATACAAGAAGCATTCCGTCTTGCCGCTGGCGGTGCCGGTGGCTACCACGATGTTCTTGTCGTCGCCGAAAACGCTGTTCACGGCAGTCTCTTGATGGGCGTACAGCGCGCCGTCCAACAGCGCAGGCGTTACCCCGTGGGCATCGCCAGGAAAGAAGCGCTCCGCTAGGCTGCTTGCATAGACGCCCCGCCTAAAGTTGTGGGCGGTTTCAGCGAAGGGGCCTTTCAGCAGGGCGCCTTCTTGGCTCAGGGCGTCTTGGAACGACGCGCGCAAAGCCCTATCCCTGAAGTAGAAG
The DNA here is from genome assembly GCA_965204605.1 of Dehalococcoidia bacterium. Classification (GTDB taxonomy): domain Bacteria; phylum Chloroflexota; class Dehalococcoidia; order Lucifugimonadales; family JADFKI01; genus Bin90. The sequence continues at coordinate 748,407 of OZ241999.1, read as the reverse complement.
GAGGTCTTCAGATAGTTGATGTAACTATCCTCTATGAACTCTTTCCAACCCGCGTGGTCAGTCATTGCACGGCCTCGATTCACCCTGTTCGTAATCCGCCAGTCTATCTACTGACAAAAGCGCGCGGGTAAGATTGCCATCAGGCGCTATTACCACGACTACGAGCAGATTGTGGCCAACTCGGATTTGGTCACGCTCAGATTTAGCCATGGTGGTCATTTCATCGAGTGGCAACACACCGCGGACGGGTTCTTGTCCGTGTTCGCCTGTAATTTCCAATTCGTAGTATAGAGACTTGTCGAATCTGACCACCTCTCCGATTACAATGTCGCCTTCATTCAGGCGAAGCAGATTTGGCAGCCGTATCCTCGCCATCGCTACGCCGTCAGCATATTTGAATCTGTCGGGTATGGAAACCATATCGGTTTGAGCCGCAGACACGCGCGCGCTATATCTGTTGAGCAGGTTCAGCAAAGCCTTGTCGGTGGCAGCCCCTACAATAGGGTCTGCTAGAACGCGCACAATCGGCGCGCTCTGCCCGTTGATGCGGATGTTCAGGAGCAGGTCTTCCTCAAGGGTTCGGGTTCCCTCAAGTTCCTCAGCATTCTCAAAGGATATTAACTCCACACGCGCCTTGCCCCGGACTGCGCTGAATTCGCTATCCGTTTTATCGCCGAAGCCCATTGATATGGAACTCACCCAAGTCGGCGTCTTTATCACTAGGCGCGTTTTCGCGAACTCGCTGCGCGGGATGCTGAAAACTGCGCCGCTCCAATCGCCGACGGCGCCGTCAGGTCCCGTCTTGCGCCACCATACGCGCGGCAACGCCAGCGTGATTAACGCCCGATTGGGGAATTCGCATTTCACCGCATCTATTGACGGCAGTGGCGGTATTACTACAACGCCCGCGTCCGTTATCTGAAGATCGGCAGGTTCGGTGGCGGCGGCAACGGTTGCCTTTGCCTCTGTTGGGCGCAGCAAATCGTCGTTATCGGCTACGAACCGCAGCTCAATCGCGCGGTGCGTTCCATCGCCCTTGTCCGGGAACGCCACCGTATCCGCATACGCCGCGTGAGGCTGTCCGTCAAGGGTTATACGGCTGAGGCCGGGGAAATACCTGAACGTCCTGGTATCCTGTCTAGTCCCGTCTAGGTATGTTCTGACGCTGAGCCTGCCCTCGCGCCCGTCTAGTACGGACATGATCGACTGATTATGGGGTTGGAAGTCTTGAACCCACTTATTGTCTGCGCGCTCGCCCGTTTCTTCCACGATTACCGCAACGCTAATCTGTGGATCCACCGATAGTTCGGGCGGCGCTCCGATGTATAGTTCGCCGTGATGGGCGGTGTCCGAGTCGTCGCGTAGGGTTGCCCCTTCAAGGCGCATCGGAGTAATTGCGCCCGGCGGCGCCCCTTCTAGGAATAGAAACCGCGCTTGGAAGTTCGAGTCACCGCAGTCTTCCGGTTCTATGTCCGATTCGACGTTGCCCCATTCACCCGTGTAGCCTTGCGGCGCGATGGCCAGGATATAGCCCGCCGACGGATTGTTGACGAGCCAGCCTTCGCCTTCCCAATTCCGGCGCATCCTGAAAAACAACGGTTTGTCCATTGATGCGTCTGCGAGTTGGATGAGGTCGTCGTCGTTCTCATAGCGCACAGATACCACGCCGTCATATCGGATAAGGCGGATTTCGTTATCATCCAATATATCCAAGCCGAGTTCATCTTCGACATAAGACGCTTTTACCGCTTCGCGGTCTTCCGGGAGCGCTACGAATATCTCCCATGCGCCAGCTGTTTCGCGGCAGCGCAAGCTAGCCTTTTCCGTGGGCTTTGAAAGTGGTGGATAGTATGCGCCCGTACGTATCCGCCGCCCTTTGTACATTCGTGGACGGTTTCCCGCTTGGCGGCGCTGCATGTGTGATTGCCCCGATTGACCTGTTTGCCGTGTTTGCCGCGTCTTTGGCGGTTTGACTGTGTTGGGCGGTATGTCCGATATACCCTCGCTATCAGATGACGGTTCGTCCGAGCTTGGCGGCGTATCAAACGCATTCTCATAAACCGAAATATCGGGTTGTGCTGAGACTACATCATCGTCCGGATCCGTATCGCTGCCATCATCGGCGGGCGGCACGCCGGGCGTGGGCGTGGAAAGCGTAGGCGCATCAAGGGACGCAGTGAGCGCTGCTGCTGGGACGTCCTTGCGCTCAGTCGATGTTTCGGGCGTGATGGGCGGCGCGCTGGGCGGCGGTTCATTCGGAACGTCGGCGTTGGTTGCGCTTGCATCGCGCGGATCCGCATCGCTGCTATCACTGACTGGCGGCGCATCAGGATCAGGGATTGCATTAGGATTTGGCGCATCCTGAGATTGGGGAGCGTCTTTGACAGCGTCAGCGACGCGCCCATCCTGAGCTTTGCGCTTTCTGACGAAGTAGAACGCCAGCAGCAACCCTATCGCCGCCGCGCAAACGCTTTTCTTGCCGATAAATCGCATACGCGCACCGCCTTGCCTTAGAGATGGAAGAACCCGCAACGACGGCAATTCTATACGAACAAAATCGTTATGTAAATTGCGCGCCGAATTCCAACTGAGGATGCAATTGGGATGCGCTCGCATATCGTCGAGACTATCGTCAATTTTGCGTAAAAGCGTTATGATTAGATAGTCAAGCAGCCTAGGTTCACGACGGCTTTCTTTTTGGATTGCGCTTAATCCAAGCGGGAAACGCTATGAGCTTAGTTGCAGACTTTGCGATGCGGCAGACTTGTTTGAAAGGCGGATGGCTATGGCGGCGTTGGACGGGATGCGGATTGCGATACTTGAGGCGCGGATGAGCGGCGCGCTCGCAAGCCTTATCGCCAAGCGCGGCGGCGATGCGCTGTGCGTTCCCGCCGTGCGCGAGGCGGACATTGATTGCGCCGCCGATGTACGCCGCATGATAGACAGGCTTGAGGCGGGCGCGGTCGATGTGGTGGTGTTCCAAACGGGCGTGGGCGCAAGAGCGCTGTTCAGGGAAGCCGATAAGCTGGGCAGATTGGATGCGTTGCTGGCGTGTCTGCGCGGGATAACGACGGTGTGCCGGGGCCCAAAGCCGACGGCGGCGCTGAAGCAGGCGGGCGTGCAGATTTCGGTGAGCGTCGCCGCGCCCTATACCACCGATGAGTTGGTGCAGGCGCTGATAGCCGCGCCGATTGCGGGCAAGCGCGTTACGGCGCTTCAGTACGGCGAGCGAAACGCCGCGCTGATAGAGGCGCTGCGGCAGAACGGCGCGCTGGTGGACGACCTATGCCTATACGAATGGATGCTGCCGGACGATACGGACGGGTTGAAGGCGCTTGTGCGCGAGCTTCTGCGCGGCGGCGTGGACGCCATAGCCTTCACAAGCCAGGTTCAGATACGCCATCTCTACCGCGTGGCGGCGGACATCGGCGTATCGCAGCAGGCGCTATCGGATACGCTGAACGGGCAGACCATCGTCGCAGTAGTGGGCCCGACCTGCGCGGCGGCGCTGGCGGCGGTGGGCGTAACACCGAACAGCGAGCCGGCGTATCCCAAAATGGGGCATATGGTCAATGCGCTGGCGGACTATGTGGGGGAACGGCGGCTGGCGGTTGGCGGCTAGGGCAGAGGTTCAATGCTGGGGTGAAAGTGGACAGGATAAGGACAACAGCGAAAATAAGTTAATCAAGGCTTCACAATAGCAACTGCTCTTTCATTGCGTCGGCAAGCTGCCGTATCAATAGCGGCGGCACGGCGTTTCCGATCTGTCCCGCTTGCTGAACGAAGCTTCCCACGAACTCGTAATCGTCCGAAAAGCCTTGAATTCGAGCCGCCTCGCGTATGGTGAGCGTTCTTAAATCCACCGGATGCCCCCAACGTCCGGAGCCGGGATGAAACACCCAACGAGTGATAGTTGGAGCCACTCCGTCTTTCGTCAGCCGCCCATACGCCCCGCTATACCCGCCCTTCACCCTGAGATTTTCGGGCAGATCTTTGATGCCCTGCCCCGGCTGCAAAGCGGCAAGCCTTGCGTATTGCAACGGGCGAAGTTCTCGCGCAATATGATTTCGCACCCGACCGCTTGGGTTTCGGCGCGCCTTCTGATACTCCGAAAACGGATCGCATGCGTATTCGCAAATCTCGTCGCCCTGTCCGTGCCGCAGGCTCGGCAAATCGCCAATTGCGTCCCATACGCTTATAAAGTTGTTAGTCTCAAAACCCAACTGCTGCTTGGGCTTGTCAAAGTGCGTAGGCATTGGAACGATTGGCGCGGATGATCCGCGAAAAGCCAAAAAGAACGCTCTGCGCCTCTTTTGCGGTATGCCGTACTCTGCGGCGTTGAGAACCGCCGATGTTACCGCATACCCCGCTTTGTTAAGCCGTTCATTGATTTCATCGCTGAAGTGCTTTGAAAATCCGTTTCGGAATTCGGCGACATTCTCCATAAGGATGGCTTTCGGCTTCATATGCTCGCAGTAGTCGAGGAATCTCTTAACCAAAAGGTTGTTTGGATCGTCTGCGAAGCGCAGTTTGCGCGGCACATTCTTTGAGAAGCCTTGACATGGCGGGCCGCCAGCCAGCATGTCCAACTCACCCGGCTCGATGCCTAGAGTGTCCATTAACTCGGTTGGCGTGAAATGAACCAGATCCGCGTTCAACCCAACCGCGTTGGGGAAGTTGCGTCGGAATGTGGCTATGTGCTTTTGTTCAATGTCAATCCCCGCAGCCACATTGAAACCCGCGCCTCTTAGCCCCGCGGCAATGCCGCCGCAACCGCAGAAAAGGTCAATCGCCTTCAGCGTGTTCGCTTTCCCTGTCATCAGAGCTGCCCCGCAACAACTTGCGCGCTTTCACGCACCACGCGCGTTATCGTACCTTCTACCTAAACGCCTCCGCATTATCCTGCGCCTGAAAGCCCAGCGCCCGCCACGCGCGCGGCGTATCGTAGATCTTCCAGGTGTTCGCAGACGCGCCGTAGAATATGTCGAAGCCGATGTCTTCGGCGTCTATGCAGCGCTCCACCATCGCCGCTATGTCGCGGTGGCTGAACCAGCTCACGAAGCTGCGCGCATCCTCGCCGGGGCGGTCTTGCGGGCTTGTGGTGCCGAACCGAATGCAAATTGCGGATATGCCGTGATCTTCGTAGAAGTAGCGCCCCAGCGCCTCGCCGAATATCTTGCTGACGGCGTAGGGGCCGTCGGGTCTGTCCGGCATATCGTGCGTGATGAGCGGCGTTGCGGCGGGATCGAGTCCCGCGTAGTCGCCGGCGGCGATGGCGGAATACGGATAGTCGCGCTCATACATCCCGCTGACGTGCATTGAGCTGAAGAAGATGATGCGGGACGCCCCGCCTCTGCGCGCCGCCTCAAACACATTGGCGGTCGCTATCACATTGTCCGGCATAAGCAGATCCCAGCCGATGTCCGGCGTATGGCGCGGCTCCGCGGCAAGATGCACCACGACGTCCTTGCCTTCGAATGCGGGCGTTATAGCGTCAATGTCGGTGAGGTCGGCGGCGAGCGAGTCGAGGCCGGGCAGCGCCACGCGATCCACGCCGCTGAAGTCGTACTTGCCGCCTAGATGGTCGCGCAGCACTTTGCCTATCCTGCCGCCAAAGCCGGTAACGATGACCTTTTTCTTGTCGGGCATTGCAGTTCCCCCTACGGATGCTTGCCTACGCCTGCTTTCAATTCCAAGCCGCCCAATGATAATATGAGAGCCGCCCCATAGTCTAGCGGGCGGGGTTAATCGTTGGAGGCGCTTATGACGCAGGTTGACGGCGCGCGCCCTACAATCCTAGCGCGACTCGCGCGCGGCGATACGCTTGTTTCGGACGGCGCAACGGGGACTTATCTCCAACAGAATGGGCTTGAGCCGGGCGGATGCCCTGAGGAATTCAACGCAATCCGTCCAGACGTCGTGCGAGGGATGGCGCGCGAGTATTTCGCGGCGGGCGCCGATATGGTTCTGACCAACTCTTTCGGCGGCAGCCGCTTTATGCTGGGCAAGTACGGGTTCGAGAGCCGCGCCGAAGAGTTCAACCGTCTTGCGGCAGAGCATGCGCGCAGCCAAGCGCCGCCGGGCGGTTTCGTGGTGGGTTCCGTCGGCCCTACCGGCGAATTCTTGGAACCGCTGGGCGAACTATCGGAAGCAGAGATGCTTGACGCCTTCGACGAACAGATAACGGCGCTTGTGAGCGGCGGCGTGGATGCGGTGGTGGTGGAAACTATGACCGCCTTGGAAGAGGCGCGGCTGGCGGTTAAAGCGGCGCGGCGGCATCCCGCGCTGACGGTTATGGCGACGATGACATTCGACAAGGGGCCGCGCGGCTTCTTCACGATGATGGGCGTAACGCCTGAGCGCGCCGTGAGCGAACTGCAGGATGCGGGCGCGCATATCGTAGGCGCGAACTGCGGCAACGGCATTGAGGTTATGCTGGAACTGGCGCGCGAACTTCGCGGCGCTGCGGATGGCGCGCTGCTGGTGCATTCCAACGCCGGCATTCCCGCCGTGCGGCGCGGCGAAATAGTCTATCCTGAGTCCCCGGAATATATGGCGGCGCGCTTCAAAACCCTGGTGGATGAACTTGGCGTCAACATCGTGGGCGGTTGCTGCGGGACGCATCCGGGGCATATACGCGCGCTTGCGGCGGCGCTGCGCGGGTAGGGGGACTAACGGCGGGGATGAACGCCAATAGCGTCAATATAGACAGCGGCGGGGCATTTCGCTTCTTCGACAACCGCGAAAAGTACCTGCTTTTCGTTACTACCTGCAACGAAAAGCAGGTAATCGCGGAGCGGGTGGCGATGGACACGATGTACTTGCAGCCGGTTCAACCCGCGCTGCGCGTGTTCGACGCAGGTATGGGCGACGGCAGCGTGCTGACGCGCGCGCTGATGAACCTGCATCACCGCTTCCCAACCGTGCCGATGCTGGTTGTGGGCAAAGAGATTAGCTACGAAGATGTGCGAATAAGCCTTGAAAAGATGCCCGACCGCCTTGTGGAACATCCGCTGACCGTGTTGGCGGTTACGAATATGTTCTATTCGGAAGCGCCGCAGCTTCGCCCACGCCTGAAGCGCAACCGCGAGCGGCTTAACTGGCTGGAAGTCGCGCTTGAGGGCGATACCGCATACGATTTCAGCGAACAGATCCGGGCGCTGGAATGGCGTGTGCGCGACTGGTGGCAGACACGGATGAGCGCGCGCAGCGGCAACCCGATTTACGACGCCCCGTCGGCGCTCATCATCTATCGCAAGGATCATCAGTGGCCGCTTGCGCCGATAATTCCTCAGCGGGACGGCGCGGACGCATTGGAGTATGACCTGATTATCGCGGCGCAACCCTTTCGCGCGCGGCTGCCCAAAGAGGCGAAGGTGCGAAATGTGCTTGCGCCGCTTGCGTCATCGCTTGCGTCGGGCGGGATAATGGTAGTCATTCAATCCACGGGCAAGGATCCGGGGATGGAAATCATCCGCCGCATATGGGCGGGCGAGCGCCTGTTTCGGACGCCGCGCCTGGAACTGCTGCGCGAACTGCGGGCGCAGGTGGGCGAGCGCAGTCCCGATTTGAAGTACATAAGTTATGTGGATTCGCGGGCCGAGTTTCGGTATTTCCTGCAACTCTCCGAGTCGGCGAGCGCGGGCGCAATCGGCACATCGGCGATTTTGGCGGCGTGGAACGCGGCGGTCTATGTGGCGCAAGTAGAGGATGAGCGGCTCGACGAAGTGATGCGCGACGGGCGCTATCTCGACATTACGGCGCAGGTGCTGCAGAAGTACGGCGGGTTGTGGTTCACCGACGAATCGTTCATCGTAACGCGCGCCTGAAATAGCGGCGATGAGCGGCGAGGCTTTCTTGTAATAAAGAGGGAAAATGCCAAGGAGGCCTGTAAGCCGAGTTCTGTTCCGTCGCGCGCTGCGCTTTGCGCCGACGAATCGGCATTGGCGCAGGCGCGGCGGCGGCGGCCATCTATCTAGCCCCGCCGTTGCCGACGGGATCGTGCGGCCAACCCGGAGAAGGGCCGGGCGCCCGTTACCCCCTATTAGGCCTTGCTCCGGATGGGGTTTGCCTAGCCTCCGCCGTTACCATTGGAGCGGTGCGCTCTTACCGCACCTTTTCACCCTTGCCGCGCGTCAACGCGGCGGTATGTTTCTGTGGCACTTTCCGTCGGGTTGCCCCGCCCCGCCGTTAGCGGGCATCCTGCCCGGTGGAGCTCGGACTTTCCTCCCGCCTGCGATTGCAGACCGGCGACCGCCCGGCCTCCTTGGCGCATACCATTGTAGCGCCTGCGCCCGTTTCTTGTACGAATTCCACGCCGCTTATTCGGCGCAAATGCGCGCTATGTCAGCGCCCTATGCAATCACTTCGACCGAATCGTCCCACACCACGATTTTGGCGATGTGAACCGTCAAGAACGCCTGCTTGTCCACAAGGTCGAGCGTGTCCCAACGCTGAAGCGTCTTGCTCACATCCATATGCCTATCCGGCCTTGTGGCGCTGCTGCGCGCCTTGTCCAAGCCTTCCAGATGTTCGGTCAGCGCGCCAAGCCCGAATTCGCCCCGTGCGGCGCGCTTGAGGTTTTGCAGAAAGCGCCGCTCTGCGTTGCGGATGCGCCCGTCCCACAACGCCCGCACCTCTTCGCTTCGCTTTACATTGTCGACAGGCGTATGCGCCGCGCCCGCCCTTTCACGCACGCCGTCCGTCAGCTGAGACATCACCTGCTCTTCAAGCTTGGGCGCGCGCCAGGTGTGATAGCCGCATAGGCTCTGATTGTTGCGCGTTTGGCACTGGTAGTAGCGATACACGCCGCGCGCGCTTCTGCCGTCCTTGCGCCGCCAAGACTGACGACGGGTTACGCCCATCATCTTGTTGCCGCAGTAGCCGCAGAACGCCAATCCCGAAAGCAGGAACGGCTCCGCGTTCACCGATCGGTTCGAGGGCTTGCGCGCCCGCGCCTGGTCTTGCGCAGCGCGAAACACCTCCGACGGGATGATGGCTTGGTGGCTCTTCGGAAGCCGCAGTCCGAAGCGGGTGTATGTCCCCATATACGTCGGGTTCTTCAGGATGTCCCGTATGGTAACCATATTCCAGCGCCCGCCGCGCCGCGTGGTGATGCCGCGCTCGTTCAAGTGCTGCGAAATCAGCCGCAGTCCAAGCTTATCCTGCGTGTACTTGCGGTATATCAGCTCCACAACGGGCGCTTCCTCTTCCACAATCACAAACGAACCGTCGGGGCCGTTGCGGTAGCCGTATGGCGGCTTGCCCAAGCCCTTGCCCAGCACGGCGCGCTCGCGCATCGATTCCTTGATGCGCTTGCTGCGCTCTTTGGACACGCCCGCCACTCCAACCGAATCCAAGGCGTTCTGCAGCGGATCCGGCAGGTCGTCGTCATCGCAGGTTACCTTGCAGCCGGTCGACTCGATCTCGATCACCGCCCTGACCACATCCTCAAGCGTATTCCCCAGATGCGTGGCGTCCGGCGCCACCACCAGGAAGTTGCTCTGCGATCCTTTAATGTAGGCGAGCATATTTTGGTATTCGGCATGCCGCTCGCCGCCGCGCCGTGCCGCGTCAGCGTCCGTTACATCCACGAATGCGGCGACGGGCTGGTGCATATAGCGCTCGCAGTAGTTCTCGAAGTCCGATTGTATCTGTTCGCCGAGCGGTTGTTCGTTTTCGCTTTCGGCGGAAAGCCTGTAGTATCCGATTGCGCGCATTGTAATCTCATTATTCCAAGTAAAGTATGCGGCGGCAGTTGTTGCACTGCACGATGCCTTCGGAGTTTCTGACGCGCTGCATATCCGAGCGGGGCAGCGCAATTCGGCATGCGCCGCATATCCCGCGACCGGCGTCAACCTTGCTTACAGCGTGTCCGCCGCGCGTGTCCAGCAGCGATTCGTATAGCGCCAGCGTGCGCGGCGGGATTGGCGGCAGCAGATCGACTCTTGCCAGATCCAGCGCCTCGAGCTCGGCGGCGAGCGTCTGCTCCTGCCGCTGCAGTTGGGGCAGTAGTTCGCGCCGCCGTTCTTGCAGCGCCGCAAAGGTTTGCTGGGCATCCTCAAGCGCGTCTTGAAGCTCCTCCGTGGCTATCATATGCTCAAGCAGCGTGTCTTCCGCCGCCGAAATTCGACTTTGCAGCGCCGCCTGCTCTTCCTGAAACGCCTCAAGTTCCCTGACGTTAGTTACCGCGCCGCCGTAAAGCCGGTTCTCGACATTCTTGAGCTGCTCTTCCAATCGTTGAGCGGCGAGCTGCGCGCTCTGCCATTGCGCGTTGCGCTCCGAATGCTGCGTCTCGATCTGCCGCATGCGCCGCTGCGCCGCCGTCAGCTGCGGATCGCCCGCGAGCGCTTCTCTCACTTCGGCAAGCGCGTTACGCTTTTCTGCCCTTGCCCAGTCCAGTTCCTGCAGTTCGTAGAGTTGTTTCAGCGACTCCATCGGCGCTTATCCCCCGCTCGTCCGCAAAGACGAGATAAGATATGCGATCTTTCGCCAGCATTACCGATACTAATCGTTCTTGGGGCGGCGGATATAGGCAAGTGAGGTTCTAATTTGGCGCATTGGCGCGCGCTTGCGATTGCCAATTCGGCCGCCAACGCGATTGCCCGCCGCCCGATACTGCATTATGCCGCGCCAAACTGGTATGATAGCGTTGGCAGTAGGCTGCCGTCCGACGAAAGCCGCGCGCTCCGCAGCGCGTATGCGCGCGCGATGGAGGTTGTGGCGCATATGCTCTCTTCAAACATCAGCAAGAGCTTCCCCAAAACCAAGATAGTCTGCACGCTTGGGCCGTCCACTGAAACCGAAGCGGTCATAGAATCGCTGGTTCAAAATGGAATGAGCATCGCCCGCCTCAACTTTTCTCACGGCGATATGCAGACGCACACCACCGCCTTTGAGCGCGTGCGCCACGTCTCGGATCGGCTGCGCGTCCCCGTGGGCATTATGGTGGACGTGCCCGGACCCAAGTACAGAACCGGCCCGATGATGCCCGGAGTGCTGGAGATCAAGCAAGGCGAGCGCATCACCCTAACCAGCCGCGACGTCGTGGGCGAGCAGCGCATCATATCGGTAGCGCCGCCCGGCATTCACCTAGACGCCGCCGTGAACCGCCCCATAATGCTGGACGACGGCTTGCTGGAACTCAGGGTAGAGCGCATCGACGACGCCGACGTCCACTGCCGAGTTGTAGTCGGCGGGCGGCTTACCGAGCGGCGCGGCGTTACCACGCCCGGCAGAGCGCCCTCGCTGCCGTTTCCCGACGCCCGCGCCGAGGAAGCGCTTGTGTTCGCCGCGCAGCAGGGTGCCGATTTCGTGGCGCTATCCACCGTTACAACCGACGCCGATGTGCAGAAGGCGCGCCAAATCCTGATAGACAACGGCTCCGAATGCCTAGTCATATCCAAGATCGAGCGCGCCGAAGCGCTGGAAAACTTCGACTGCATCCTAGACGCAAGCGACGCCATTATGGTGGCGCGCGGCGATATGGGCGTGGAAGTGCCGCTGGAGCGCGTTCCCGTCATTCAGAAAGATCTCATATCCAAGTGCAACGCCGCCGGCAAGCCCGTCATCACCGCCACGCAGATGCTCGAATCTATGGTGCGCTCCCAGGTGCCCACGCGCGCCGAAGCCACCGACGTCGCCAACGCCATCTTCGACGGCACCGACGCCGTTATGCTGTCCGGCGAAACCTCAGTCGGCCTATATCCGGTCGAAGCCGTGCAGTTCATGGCAAAGGCATCCCTAGAGGCGGAAGCCGCCCTGCCGTATGAAGCCATCCTGACGGCTAAGTCATATCAGACCGAAACCCTGCGCATCGACGACGCCATAAGCTACAACGCCGTCCGCACCGCCCATCAGCTCAACGCAAGCCTCATCGTGGCGTTCACCGAAAGCGGCTCGACCGCCGGCAGAGTGTCCAAGTATCGCCCAATTCCCCCAATCCTGGCGCTCACATCCACGGAACGCATCCGCCGCATCCTAACTATCCGATGGGGCGTTATGCCAGTAATCGTATCGCCGCTCCAATCGGTTGAAGACTTCTTTGAAGTCGGCCAAGACCAGGCGCACAACATCCCCGGCGTCTTAGACGGCGATACCATCGTGCTGGTGGCCGGCCTGCCGATAGGCGTGCCGGGCAGCACGAACCTGCTGCGCGTGATGAACGTCGATCCCTAAGCCCGCAGCGCCGCTTGGAACGCAGACTGCGCCGTTCTGCGTTAGACATAACGGCGCGCGCCAATGTACAATTGACGGACACTATCGGCAACACCGCAGGGGAGCAGTCAAAGTGCTTAGGCTATACAATACTCTGACCAAGCGGATTGATGAGGTTCAACCCGTCGAGCCGGGCGTCGTCAAGATGTACACCTGCGGCCCCACCGTGTACCGCGACGCGCACATCGGCAATCTCAGGTCGTATCTCTTGGCGGACTGGATTCGGCGCGCGCTTGAAGTCAACGGCTTGAAAGTCGTTCACATCAAGAACATCACCGACGTCGGGCATATGCGCCAGGAAGTGCTAGAGCAGGGCGGGGACAAGATAATCGCCGCCGCCATCGCCGAAGGCAAGACGCCCGCTCAGATAGCCCAATTCTACACCGATAGGTTCATCGCCGACGAGCGCAAGCTCAACATCATCCCCGCTCACCAATTCCCCAAAGCCACCGATCATATCCCCGAAATGCTGGCAATCACGGAACGCCTTGTTGAGCAAGGGCTTGCCTATGAAGCGCAAGGCAATGTCTATTACGCCGTAGCCGAATTCGGCGATTACGGCAAACTCTCCGGCAACATCGCCGACGCCGAACTGCTGGAGGCGGTGCGCGTGGAGGCGGATCCGCTCAAGCGCGATCCGCGCGACTTCACGCTTTGGAAGGCGGCGGAGCCGGGACGCGAACTCAAATGGCCAAGCAAGTGGGGCGAAGGCTTCCCCGGCTGGCATATAGAATGCTCCGCTATGTCGATCAAGTATCTGGGAACGCGCTTTGACATTCACACCGGCGGCGTGGACAACATATTCCCGCACCACGAAGGCGAAATCGCGCAAAGCGAAGGCTACACCGGCCGCGATGTTGTCAGCATTTGGACGCACGGGCAGCACCTGCTCGCCGACGGCGTGAAGATGGCGAAGTCTATGGGCAATTCGTTCATACTCGCCGACACCGAAGCGCAGGACATCGAGCCGCTGGCGTTTCGCTATCTCTGCCTCACCGCCCAGTACAACACGCGACTGAACTTCACCTTCACATCGCTCAAGGCGGCGCAGCGCGCGCTGCTGAGACTGAGAAATATGGCGTGGCAGTGGAGCATGCTGCCCGCCCTGGACACCCCCGACGAAGAGAGAGCGCGACGCTGGCATGCGCTCTTTATGGATCGCGTCAACGATAACCTGGATATGCCCGGCGCGCTCGCCTTGATTTGGGAGCTAGTCCATTCCGACCTGCCGGGTCAACTCAAGCTCGCTATTCTGACGCGCTGCGATGAGGTATTGGGTTTGGACTTGACGGCCGCCGCGGATATGTACGCCGTGCCTAGCGGCATAACCCAGGACGTCGCCGACCGCTCCCGGCGGCGCGGCGCGCGCGACTACGCAAGCGCAGACTCCATACGCGACAGGCTTTCGACGGCGGGCTTCATCGTTCAGGACGACGTCGCGGGTACATTCGTGCGCCCCAAGACAGCGTGGGAAAAGCGCCAAGAACGCTGGCATTCCTACTCGTCGGCCGCAGAGGTTGCGTCGCTGATAGACGAAGCGGACGCCGTGGACATATCCGTGGGCATCGTCGCCTGCAACTATCTTGGCGATGCGCAGCGTTGCGTGAACAGCGCGCTCAAGTGGCTTGGCGGGCGCAGCGCCGAAGTGGTGGTTGTGGATAACGGCTCCACCGACGGCGTCGCCGAATGGCTTGAGGACGCGGCGTCCAAAGATGACCGCCTGCGCGTCATTCACACCGACCACACGCTCGGCGAAGGCGCCGCCAAGAACATCCTGCTCAAGCAATGCCTTGGCAGTGCGGTGGTTATGCTGGACACTAGCGTTGAGGTCGACGGCGATATATTCGCGCCCATTCTGCAGGCACTACAGGATGACAGCGTGGGCGTTGCGGGTCCGTTCGGGCTTCGCACCGACAACATGCACCACTTCCACGACGGCGAAGGCGAAGCGGGCGATATGGACGCGATGCAGGCGTACTGCTTCGCCTTCAAGCGCAGCCGCCTTAAGACGGTGGGAATGCCCAGGCAGGTGTTTCGCTTCTACCGCAACCTAGACCTGGACTTCAGCTTCCAGTTCAAAAACTGCGGCTATCGGATAGTCGCCGATCCCGCGCTTCTGGTAAGCCAGCACGAACACCGCGTCTGGTCGGAGCTGGCGGATGCAGAGCGCGATGAGCTCAGCCGCAAGAATTACCGCCGCTTCCTGGACAAGTGGGGAGACCGCGCCGATCTGCTCATCAGCAACCGCAGCGCGAACTAACGCGGCCGCGTTAAGCGCCGTCTGCTGATGCCCCGGATGGGCGTTTTCGACTTTTGCGCCGATTAGACGGATACGGATTAAGGAAGGCAAAACGGATTGATAGAATTGCCCAATTCGGTTGCGGGGCTTTGGACGCAACTCGCAATCGCCGCCGCAATCATTCTTTTTTCGTCCAATTACCTCGCTAAATCCGCCGACGCCATCGCCCTCAAAACGGGGCTGGGACGCTCGTTCATAGGCGTTGTGCTGCTGGCAACCGCAACATCGCTCCCTGAGTTGGGGCTGGGCGTAAGCTCCATCACCCTGATAGACGCGCCCGATCTTGCCGTAGGCGACGCATTCGGCAGCAACATATTCAATCTGTTCATCATCGGCATACTTGACCTGTTCTGGCGCAACGGCCCCATTCTCAACAGCGTGAGCGTTGCGCCGGTGGTGGTGGGCGTGCTGAGCATCGTGTTAATAGCCGCCACGATGATTGCCGTTCTCTTCCATTCCCGCCTCAATGTTTCGCTGTCCGACTGGCACATTAGCCCGCTTACCATAGCGCTGTTCCTGATATTTGTGGTGTCTATGTACATCGTCTATCGCAGCGGCGTTCTGCTAGAGGCGGCAGACGCTGACGAGCATCAGATCGAGCAAGTGGTATCGGGAGGCTTGCCGCGCGCCATAGCCACATACGCCGCCGCCGCCGCGGTAATCGTTGTGTCCGCCGTGTGGCTCGCCAACACGGGCGAAGGCATAGCGCACGCTATGGGCTGGGAAACCAGCTTCGTGGGAACGCAGTTCCTCGCCTTCAGCACATCGCTGCCCGAACTCTCCGCATCGTTTGTGGCGCTGCGAATAAACGCCCCCGAACTTGCAATATCCAATCTGCTTGGCAGCAACCTGTTCAATATGGGCTTTGTACTCACCATTGACGATGTAGCGCTCGTAGGCAAGCCGCTATGGACGGCGGTGTCCGACGTCCATCTGATGACCGCGGCGCTCGCCATTCTGATGACCGTGGTGGCAATCGCGGGCTTGGCGAAACGCGGACGGCGCAGGCCGCACAAGTTCTTCACCTATGAGGGCGTGGCGCTCATAGGGCTGTACATCGTAACAAGCGCGCTGGTGTTCAGGTTCAGTTAGCGCCGCCCGAACTTGACACATCGCATTCGCGCTAATACATTACGGATACGCAAAATCAAGACAAATCAAAACTAGGAGACGGACAATGTTCTTCGAATTGAGAGAGTACCGCACGCAGCCGGGACAGCGCGAAAACTGGGTCAAGTTCATGGAAGAGGTAATCATACCCTTTCAGACATCCAAGGGGATGGTAATCGTGGGCAGTTTCGTGGGCGAGGAAGAGGGCGATCTGTACATCTGGGTGCGCCGCTTTGCCAGCGAACAGGAACGCGAGCGCCTATACGAAGCGGTGTATGAGAGCGATAAGTGGAAGAACGAAATCGCGCCGCAAATCCCCGATATGATGCAGCGCGACAAGATAGTTGTGCGCCGCATCGAGTCGACGCCTATGTCCGTCATTCAGTAGCGGC
Source organism: Dehalococcoidia bacterium (assembly GCA_965204605.1). Taxonomy (GTDB): domain Bacteria; phylum Chloroflexota; class Dehalococcoidia; order Lucifugimonadales; family JADFKI01; genus Bin90. The sequence continues at coordinate 732,390 of OZ241999.1, read as the reverse complement.
GCGCCCCGCAGCGCCCTGATCCGCCGCAAATTCGGCGATATGGACGATATGGACGCGCCCGATCTTGTGCTGACCAACGCCCATACGCTCACGCTCGACGCTGCCCGGCCGCGCGCCGACGCTATCGCGATTAGCGGCGGCCGAATAGTGTGGGTTGGCGACTGCGGCGTATCGTTGCCCATACTGCCGCCGCATACGCAAGTCATCGACTGCGGCGGACAGACCATCGTGCCGGGCTTCATCGACGCGCACTGCCACATCCTCGCCTACGCCTCGGCGCTGACTGCGGTGGACTGCGGCGCGCCCGCCGTTTCGTCCATAAGCGATATTGTGAATGCCATACGGCAGCGGGCGCAGTCCGTACCCCGCGGCGACTGGATTCGCGCCGTCGGCTACCGCGAATTCGACTTGACGGATAAGCGCCATCCCACGCGCCTCGATTTGGATAGCGCTGCGCCGCACCATCCGGTTCGCCTCAATCACCGCTCCGGCCACGCCTGCGTCCTGAACAGCCTTGCCTTGCAGCGCATCGGCATACACGCCGCCACTGAGGAGCCGCCGGGCGGCACGATAGCGCGCGACCTGGACACCGCCGAACCCGACGGGTTGCTTTTGGAGATGTCCGATTTTCTGGACGCGCGCATCCCCCGCCTATCCACCGCTGATATTGACAAGGGCGTAGCGCGGGCGAATCGGCACTGGCTTGCCGCCGGGGTTGTGTCCGTTCACGATGCCACGCCCGCCAATTCGGTTGAGCGCTGGGACACGATGCGGCGGTTGCGCGAATCGGGCAGGTTCACGCTGTCAGTTGTGATGATGGCGGGCGCGGATCGCATAGACGGGTTCGCCGATAGGGGCTTGTCATATGGCAGCGGCAACGGCGCGCTCGCGCTTGGGCATGCCAAGATTATGCTCACCCAATCCGGCGGCCGCCTATTCCCTTCCCCGGCCGAACTATCGGACATCGTGGCGGCGGCGCACGCGCGCGGCTTTCCCGTGGCGATCCACGCCGTCGAGTCCGACGCAGTAGATGCCGCCGCCCAGGCGCTTGCCGCCAACCGCGCGCCCGGCTTGCGCGACCGCATAGAACACGCCTCCGAATGCCCGCCATATACGCTTGAGGCGCTGCGAAATGCCCGCCCCGTGGTGGTTACGCAGCCGGGCTTTATAGACGAAAGCGCAAGCCGCTATCTGGCGGAACTGGGCGCGGCGTCAGAGTGGCTCTATCGGATTGGGGCGCTCGTGAAAAGCGGGTTGATTGTGGCGGCGAGTTCGGATGCGCCGGCGAGCCGCCCCGATCCGCTGACGGCGATGCGCGCCGCCGTAACCCGCCGCGATCAAGCGGGCGCTACGCTGAACGCAGGCGAGCGCGTAAGCGTAATGCAGGCGCTGCGGATGTACACAGCCGCCGCCGCATACGCCGCATGCCAAGAAGCAGACCGGGGATCGATTGCGCCCGGCAAGCGCGCAGATCTTGCGGCGTTGAGCGCCAACCCTATCGCCGTCCCCCCGGAACGCTTGGATGCAATAGATGTAACGATGACGATGATCGGCGGGCGCATCGCTTGGCGGATGTGAGCGCGTCAGCTTCGGCGCACCTGCACATGCCCGATAAGCTCCTCCAGCGAATCGCGCGAGGCGTTCTGCGGAAGCGCCGCTAGGCCGTTCAGCGCCTTGACGCAATACTTGTTGGCGAACTCATAAGACGCCCGCAAGACCGCTTCGTTTTGGATAACGCTCACCGCTTCTTTCAGCGCAGTCTCATCGCCGGGACGCTTGAGCGCGCGCTCGATTGCGGGCTTGCGCGCGGCGCTTTGCATCGCAATCAGCGTGGGCAGCGTTACCACGCCGTTGGCAAGATCGCTGCCGATCGGCTTGCCTATCTCTTCCTCTGCGCCGTCGATATCCAGGATGTCATCTACAACTTGAAACGCCATGCCGAGGTTGTAGCCGTAAGAGCGCAGCGCCTTCACATGCGCCTCCGACGCGCCGCTTAGGATTGCGCCGGATTCGCCCGCCGTCATAAACAGCGATGCAGTCTTATCGTAGATGCGCGCTAGATAGCCTTCCATAGTTTGGTTGGGATTGCGCGCTTCGGACATCTCTTGAAGTTCGCCGCTTGAGAGTTCCATTATGGTTTCGGCGAACCGCCGTATGACCCGAATGTTGCCGGTGTCGCAGACAAGCGTGGCGGACGCGGCGAATATGTAGTCGCCGGCGAGTACGGCGGCGTTGGTTCCCCAAAGGTTGCTGATGGTAGCCATCCCGCGCCGCAGGGACGATTCGTCGACGGTGTCGTCGTGGATTAGGGATGCGATGTGCAGCAGTTCCACGCCCGCCGCCATCTTTTCGGTGATTGCTTCGTCGTGCGGGTGAAAGTTGGACGCCAGCAGCGTGATGGCGGGTCTGATGTTCTTGCCCGGCACCGCGAATACATGCTCCAGGAGCTGCGCCAGAAACGGATGCTTCCGCTTTGCCATATCCCTCAGGGAATCTCCAACCCTGTCAAGCCGCTCTTGGACGGGTTCGTAAAACGATACTAACTGCAATCGCCGCGCTCTCTTATCGCTCTTGTAGGGAATAAGGGCTGACACTATTCGCCGACCCGCTGCGCCTCTGCCGCTATGAGGGTTTCGTCCAGTTTGGCGAACAGCGGGCGCGGCTTTTGAACCGCCTGGCCGGGTTGAATTTCGCGGGCGTCCCACTTCCAACCGGTTGCTTGCGCATCGCCATCAAATCCCAGCAAGGCGTGGAGTTTCTGCGAACTGAACGGCAGGAAGGGGTAGAGCGTGGTCTTGAGGCAGTTTATCACCGATAGCGCAACCCATAGCGTTTGGGCGGCGTTTGCCTTGTCTGTGCGGACGGCATGCCACGGCGCTTTTCGCTCCAGATAGCGGTTCGCCGCCTGCGCCAGCGCCATAGACGCCTGCAGCGCCTGCCTTAGACGCACCGCTTGCAGATGCCGATCCACTTCGTCGAAACGCCGCTGCGCTTCGTCCAGCAACGCCTTGCCTAGCGCGTCGAGTTCGCCCGGCTGCGGCGCTTTGCCGTCGAAGTTGCGATTGACCATAGACAGCGTTCTGTGAACCAGATTGCCGTAGGTAGCCACCAGCTCATCGTTGTTGCGCCGAACATACTCGCGCCACGAAAAGTCGGAGTCGGATGTCTCCGGCAGGTTTGACGCCAGCACATAGCGCAGCGGATCCGGCTCATACCTGTCAAGGTATTCGGGCAGCCATACCGCCCAGTTGCGGCTTGTGGAGAGCTTTGCGCCTTCCAAGTTCAGATATTCGTTTGCGGGGACGTCGTAGGGCAGGTTCAGTCCGCCGTACCCTAGCAGCATCGCGGGCCAGATGACGGTGTGAAACGGGATGTTGTCTTTGCCCATAAAGTAATAGGCGCGGCATTCGGCTTGCCAAAAGTCTTGCCACGCATCCGGCTTGCCGCCGCTTTTCGCCCACTCAATAGACGCTGATAGATAGCCGATGACCGCCTCGAACCAGACATACAAGCGCTTGCCGTCATAGCCGTCGAGCGGCAGGGGAACGCCCCAGTCTATATCGCGCGTGATGGCGCGGTCGCGCAAGCCGCCTTCCAGGTAGCCGATGGTAAAGTTGCGCACATTCGGGCGCCAGTGCGTTTGCGCGCGAACCCACTCTAGCAGTTGATCTTCGAATGCGCTGAGTTTCAGAAAGAAGTGTTCGGTTTCGCGAAACACGGGCGTCTTGCCGCATATTCGGCAAGCGAGGTCGGCTAGGTCTTTGGGATCGAGCGTCCGGCCGCAGTTGTCGCACTGATCGCCGCGCGCTTCCGCAAAGGCGCAGTGGGGGCAGCGTCCCTCCACATAGCGGTCGGCAAGAAAGCGCCGCTCGTCTTCGCAGAAGGGCTGCACCATCGTGTCTTTGTAGATGAGATCGCGTTCCAGCAACTTGAGAAAGATGTCCTGCGCCACCTCCGCATGATTATCGGTGTGCGTGGTGGTGAACAGGTCGAAGCTTATGCCCAAGCGTTGCCAGCTATCCAGGAACTCTGCCTGATATTTGCGAAAGATAGCCTCCGGGGTTACGCCCTGCTGCTCCGCGGTCAGCGTTACGGGCGTGCCGTGCGCATCGCTGCCGGACACCATCAGCGCCTCGTTGCCCTTGATGCGGTGGTAGCGCGCGAAAATGTCGGCGGGAAGGTATGTGCCTGCCACATGCCCTATGTGAATAGAGCCGTTGGCGTAGGGCCACGCAACTGCGACTAGAATGCGTTCAGGCATAACACGATGCACCTATATGTAGGATTGACGGCATCAAGTCTATCACAACGGCGCAGTCAAGATAACCTATGCGTCATTATCGCTTGGCGGGGCGTTATCGTCTGCAAGCCATAGTTGATACACCCGTCGGCGCGCCAAGCCGGTTGCGTCCGCGACTTCGCCGACGGCTTCTTTGGCGCGGACGCCGCTTCGTCGCAGGACGCCGAGCATCTTAGCGGCTTCCGCTTCCGTTGCCGCAGTGTCTATGCGCGTATCGGCCGCGCCCTCGACGACTAGGGTGAACTCGCCCTTGGGCTCGCGAAAATGGGCAAGCGCGTCCGCGATGCCGCCGTGAAATATCTCTTCGTGCAGTTTGGTCATTTCGCGGCATACGGCTATGCGCCTATCGCCGAGCGTCTCCAACATATCGGGCAGCGATTGGCGCAGACGGCGCGGCGATTCGAACGCTACCAGCGCGCGCCGCTGCTGCGCCAGCGATTTCAGCAGACTGACGCGCTCGCCCCGCTTGCGCGGCAGAAAGCCTAAATACACGAACCCGTCGGCGGCAAGCCCGGATACCGCCACCGCCGCCGTAACCGCCGAGGCGCCGGGAACGGCGACGACGGCGCAGCCCGCCTTGTGCGCCGCCAGCGCCAGCGCTTGCGCGGGGTCGTTCACGCCCGGCGTTCCGGCGTCCGAAACCAACGCCACGTCGGCGTCCGCCAGCGCCGCTATGAGCATTGGGATTTTGGCTGCCTGATTGTGTTCGTTGAAGCTGGTGAGCGGCGTGTGAATATCGTAGCGGCTCAGCAGGCGGCGGGTAACGCGCGTGTCTTCGGCCGCAATCAGCGCCACTTCGTTGAGCAGGCGCAGCGCGCGGAGCGTGATGTCTTCTAGGTTGCCGATGGGGGTTGCGATGATGTAGAGGCTGGGCATTGCGGGGATGAGTTGGGGGAATGCGGGCGTGGCGGCGAGAGTTATTGCTGCTCAAATACTTGAGCTTCTACGTACATATAGACAGGGAATATCTGATTTGTGTATCGGTAAGATCCTCTTCCACCCGTAGGATCTAGTTCCACTACTCCTAGTTTGCGGAGTCTTCTGAGGAAATTATCGAACACGCCGAGTTCTTCGTCCGTCAGCCTGCTTGCCACTTCTTGGCGAGTGAAACTTGGTTGAATGGAATCGACGACTAATTTTCTGATGATGGTTTGGTATCTGTCGCTTCTAAGCGCATTATAGACGCTTGGATTCATGTACTTTCTTCCGATGTTAAGCGCGGCGCGGCCAACTCCGGAGATTGCGTCTTCTTCGCTTATAGCACCGTCAGTATCTTCCCAGAATGTTGCGTCCCCAAGCTCTTGCATCATTATAGGAAGGCCGCTTGAGTAGTTCACCATCAGTTGCATCGCATCGTCGGTTAGGTTCATATCTGCGCTGGCAAACGCTTTTCCAAAGAAGGACTCGACCTCTTGGTCAGACAATCTTCCAAGTTCAAGCGCTCTGAATACTCTGAGTAGGGAAGGTTGCTGAGTTGCGAGTTGGTCTCTCTTTTCGGGCAGGCCGCTCAGCATAATGAGCGCGGGATATACGCCAAAGTGAGTGGCGGTGTAATCGACCACGCTCTTATACCAGTTGGCGAACAGGCTTGTTTCAGCCAATCCGTTGATGTCGTCCAAGATGATAAGAACGCCGTCGTTGTGCTCGCTTATGCGCGCAATAAGTCCGCCCAGCACATCCGGGAAATTTCCGACGATGTGCGAAAGATTTTCTATCGGGGGACGGAACTCGATAGTAACGCCGAATACGCCTACTTTGCGTACATAATCTCCGAGGAACTCGGATACGGTGTCATACCAACTGCGATCGCTGATTTCGTTTATGAGTTCCTCTATGACTTTTCGCACCAACTCTTCGAGAGTGGTTACGCCGCCGAGGAAGATGTGGACGCCCACCATGTTGTTGTTGGCGCGGGCTTTCTGGAGCGTAAAGGATGCGAATGAACTTTTGCCGATGCCCCTTTCGCCCGTAAGAAACACATTTTCCATTCTGCCGGACGCGGCTTGCATAAGGTAGTTGGAGACGTCCTGAATCTGCTGATGCCGTCCTGCGAAAAGCTCAGCTCTTACTGGGTTTCCAGGAGTGAATGGGCTCGATTTTTCTAGTGTCATATTCCGTCTCTTGATGTCAAAGGCGAGCAGGTTTCCCGTCAAGCATAAAAGCAGAGACAGGAAACCGCTTGCTTATTCAAAGACCGCCCCGCGAGACTGCCGCCGCTAGACTGAGCGCGGGCGCTATTCTAGCGCGCTGGCGGTGCCTATGATTGCCACCGTGCCGTCGGGCTTTTCCATCCATACGGCTACATAGGCGCGAGTTCCGCCGTCTTCGGGAACGCGGTCGGTGATGACGCCGCGCGCGGTGATGCGGTCGTCGGGCCAAACGATGTTGGTGAACTTGATGTCCAGTTTGCCGCCTTCGTACCAGCCCTTGCCGAAACGCCTGTCCATCATATCGCCGATGTAGGACATCGTCATTCTGCCGCCCACTACCACTTCCTCAAAGCCCAGCTCTTCGGCAGCGCGCTTGTCGGTGTGGTAGTTCTTGTTGCCGTGGAAGAACGAGCCGCACATCTCAAGCGTGATGTCCGCCTCGATCGGGGCTATGGCTTCGCCGTCCGGCACATTGAACTTGCGGACGCCTTCTTTTTGCTTGGGATCGCGCAGTTTGACGGCGCCTAGGTGGCTCTTGCCCAGCAGGTAGCTTTGGTGGTGAGTGCCGCGCGCTATAAGCTCATCGGCGGGGGACCAGAGGTTGACCTCTTGCTTGACCACGGTGCGGTCGCGCCATTCGTAGATGTCCACGACGCTGGATGTGCGCTTGTAGGTTTCGGCGGGATACATCGGCTTTCGCATATCCCATTCCTGCCGAATCCACAGGTTGCCGAAGTTGTCGTTGAATCCCGCGCCGCTGAAGCCGCCGTCGACGTTGGTGAGTATCATAGACGGCGCAACCGGCCTGCCGTAGGGGGACTGCTCGTTGTAGGGCGCGCTGTCAACTTGCAAGCCTTCGAAGTAGTCGCGCAGGATGTCGTCGGTAGCCGTGAATTCGTTGCTGCCCAGGTCTTTGCCGATGTAGGCTTCGTCGCTGTTGGGTTGCCGCTCTGCCATTGCGTACTCCTTTGTTTTCGTTTTCACATACCGCCCGCCTGAAGTCCGAAAGGCACAACGCTATTCTGACGCTTTGCGCGCCGATTGGCAAGCCTTGCGCGCGCTCACAGGATAACGCCTTCGTCTTTGAGCGCGGCGATGTCGTCCCAATCGTAGCCGAGCATATCTATGAGAACGGCTTCGGTGTGTTCGCCGTGCGCGGGCGCTAGGCGATGCGTCGCAACGGGCGTATCGCTGTACTCAATCGGCGTCTGATGCCACTTCGTAGCGCCTAGCGTCGCGTGATCGAAGTCAATCAGGTAGTTGTTTTGCGTTACCTGTGGATCGTTGGGCAAGTCCAGGATGGATTGGACGCGCTCCCATATGATGTCGCCGGCGGCGTCCAAGCGCGCTTCCCATTCGGCGCGCGTTGCGGTGATGAATATGCCGTCCAGGATTGCGATGAGTTCCTCGCGGTTATCGCGCCGCGCCGCCATGCTGCCGAAGCGCTCATCCGATACAAGGTCCGGTCTGTCCAGCGCCTTGCAGAAGGTCGGCCAGTAGCGGTCGCCTTGGCTCATTGAGAACGCGATCCACTTATCGTCTTTGCAGCGGTAGTAGTTCCAAAGCACATTGCCGGCGCGTGTGCGCGGTTGGCGCTCGAACTCTTTGCCGGACAGCAGCGCTATGCCGTCGCGCATGCCGCCGAGCCACATGAGGCTGCCGAGGTGCGACACGTCGACGCGCTGCGCTACCCCGAAACGCTCGCGCGCCACCACTGCGCCTAGGATGCCGTAGGATAGCATAATGCCGGCGATTTGGTCCGCCATGCCGTGGATGTTGTAGGGGATGCCGTCGTCGGGTCCCGCCCACCAGAGCGAGCCGGCGCGCGCTTCGCCCGTCAGCGCAAACGCGGGCTTGGCGGCGTCATCGCCCTTGGGTCCGTAGCCGGTTGCGGAGGCGTATATCAGCGCCGAATTGCGCTGCTTGAGGGCATCGTAGCCCAACCCCAAGCGCTCGGCGACGCCTTGCCGAAAGTTCTCTACGAATATATCGGACTTCGCCGCCAGCTTGTACATTGCATCCAATCCCTTGGGATGCTTCAAGTCCAGCGCGATGCCGATTTTGTTGCGGTTAAGGCTTTCGAAGTAGGCGCTGCTGCCCTCTATAGCGGACGGCACGCCCGCCACCGTGCCGAACTGCCGCCCGTGATCGCCGTCAAGCGATTCTACCTTGATCACTTCCGCGCCAAGGTCGGCAAGCATCATCGTCGAGACGGGGCCGAACTGCCACATCGTCCAGTCGATGACGCGCATGCCGGCGAGTGGGCCGCCGTTGGTTTCGCGATTTGCGCTCATATCTGCCACGCCCGTTTCGCTCAATGGCAAATGCGTTGGACGCCCATCTCATTAAAAGGACGGCCGCCCAACGCATAGGCTATCTCAGTTGTCTAGTATTGGCGCTGCTGCCTTGAGCGCCCGCCCATAGCGGCGTATGCCACATCGGGGTCGGTTACCACGTCGAGCAGCGCCGGCTTGCCTGAGCCGAAAGCGCGCTCCAGCGCGGGCCGGATCTGCTCAGGATCGGTTACGCGCTCGCCGTAGCCGCCCATGCCTTCCATAATTTGGGCGTAGTTGGTTTCCTGCGAAAGGTATGTGCCGATGCCGCGCATCCCGCGCCGCACAACGCCCTGCGTGGTCTGGTTCCATGCGCCGTTGTTGCCCACGATGGACACGATGGGCAGGTTGAAGCGCACGTAGGTTTCCACGTCGAAGCCGGTCAGCCCGAAGCCGCCGTCGCCATAGACAATGCAGACCTGCTTGCCCGGACGCGCGAGCTGCGCCGCCGCCGCAAATCCGCTGCCCGCGCCCAAGCAGCCGAACTGACCCGGATCCAGCCAGTGGCCGGGCTCGTTGATGTTCAGCACCCTGGCGGCGAAGGTTACGATGTCGCCGCCGTCGCCGATGACCGTGGCGTCGCTGTCCAGCGTATCGCGAAGCTCTTTCATCAGCCGCATCGGATGGATGGGGGACTGATCGCTGTTCAGCATCGGCTCGTCGGCCGCTTTGAGCGCCTGGTCTTCGGTGATGACTTCCTCGACCCAGCCCTTGCCGGGGGACTTGTAGCCGGTGTCGCGCAACCCGTCCATAATCTGCTGCAGCACCGCCTTGGAATCGCCGACTACGCCGACGTCTATGTCGCGGTTCTGTCCGATTTTGCCGGCGTCCATCATTATCTCGACCAGTTTGGGGTTTTGCGGGAACATCGTGTCCGCGCCGTAGCCCAGCCGGAAGTCGATGGGCGTGCCGATGAGTATCACGGCGTCGGACTTCACCAGTCCGTAGCGGCGTCCGAGGCTGCCCAGGTTGGGATGGTCGGACGGGATGCTGCCGCGCCCCATAGCGTTCAGGAACACGGGGGAGTCGATCATCTCAACGAACTGGCGGAGCTCTTCGGATGCGTCGTTCCACCAGACGTCTGAGCCGGCAAGCACCATAGGGCGTTCCGCGTTGCGCAGGATGTCCACGACTTGGCGGATATATTCCGGATCTCCGTATGCGCGCGCATCGGTGCGGTAGCTTGCTGGATACTTGACATCCTCTTCGTCCGTACTGCCGCCCACGATGTCTATGGGGATTTCCAGGTACACGGGGCCCGGCACGCCTGAGGTTGCGTGTCGGAATGCGATGGCGACATATTCGGGTATTCGCTCGACGCGCTTGACCTGTTCGGAGAACTTGGTAACCGGCTTCAGGAAGGTTGCGCTGTCGAAGTCCTGCAGTCCGCCGCGCAGGTGGTCGGATATGCCGGCGTTGCCGCCGATCATAACCATAGGGCTGGGCGCTTGGAAGGCGTTTGCGATGCCGGTAACGGCGTCGGTTACGCCGGGGCCGGCGGTGACGATAGCCACGCCCGGCTTGCCGGTGACCTTCGCCCAGCCTTCGGCGGCGTGGGCGGCAACCTGTTCGTGGCGAAAGTCGATGACCTTGATGCCTTCGTCCACGCAGCCCTCATAGAGGTTGTAGATATGCCCGCCGTTCAGCGTGAACACATACTCTACGCCCTCTCTCTTCAATGCCTTGGCGAACAGCCGTCCGCCGTCTATCTCTGCCATTGTTCCTCCTCTGATAATAGATCCGTGCCTATCGGCGCTGCGTCTCAGTCGAGCAGGCGCGCGCTAGGCGTACATTAGCCGCCCCTTGGGCAATGGGATAGGGCGGCCCAACTCACTGGCGGTTTGGAGCCATTCGCGCATCACAATCTCCACATTGGACAGCGCGCTCTGATATGTTAGTCCATCCGCGGCGCAGCCCGCCAACTCCGGGACTTCGGCGATGAACGCATCATCGTCCGCGCTCCAGTATATTATAATCTCATATCTAGGCGATGCCATTGAAACCTCCCGAGCGGTATTTTAGGATCAGGTTTCTGACTTGTCTAACCTGATAAGGTTTTGATCTGTTGCCTTTTGGTTGGATGTTCAGGATTTCCACGACTCCGCTTTTCGTGAATATATGATGACTGCCTCTAACCCGTTCACTGAAGCCTAGTCGAATCAGCAAGCGGCGCAGTTCAGAGAAAGAGATATTTGCGTCAGAAGCGCCGCTTAATACACGGAGCAATACTCTGTCCGTCATATCCACCGAAATCGCCTTTTATAATAATATCGCCCCGCGTCTTGCAGGCGCTTGATGTTGCCCTAGTTGCAACGGGTTTGTATTTCAGCTTTCGTCGGTTGCAATCTTAGCAAATCTCTTTGCTTTCGGCAACGCTTCCCACCGCTTGCGCGCCCATTCGCGGCGGACGCTGAACGCGGCGCTTATCTCGGCGCGCCTTGCCTTGGTCTGTATGAAGCCGTCCGCAAGTGCCTTGTCCATCGTTTGCGCGGGCGTGAGGTTGGCGCTCTTTACGCCGTTGCATATTACGCAGGCGAGCGCGCGATTCCAGCAGTCGTCGTTGCTGCCGTCGCCTCTGTTCGGCTCTACATGGTCAAGCTGAAGCACGCGCCTGTTCTTTTCCTGCGTGCGGCCGCAGTACCAGCAATCCGTTCCCCATTCGTCCACGAAGGCTTGCCATATCTGACTGCCGGACTCCAGCGGCTTTTGGCGAAAGCGGATTTCGGCGAGATTGGCGCGAAGCGGCAGACGCTCGGCGGCGGCATCGCGCGCGCTTCGCCGCGGCAAGCGGTTCGGGCCGCGCACCTTCAGAACGCCCTTGCCTTCGAAGCGCGGGGACGCCTCTTCATATTCGCCCTCTTCGCCCTCTACGGTCATAGCGAGGTCGGGCTGCTTGGCGAACTGACGCCTCACCACCGTCCACGCCCTTGGGAACATATCGCAGGCTATCCAGCGCCGCCCGGTCTGCTCCGCCGCCACCGGCACATAGGCGCATCCCGCAAAGCAGTCCAGCACGATGTCGCCCGGATTGCTGGACGCCTCTATGATGCGCCGCGCCAACGCCTGCGGCTTCTGCGTGGGATAGCCGGTGCGCTCACTAGCATTGCTTGCCAAGACGTTGATGTCCGACCAGACATTGGTCAAGCCTTTGCCGGGGGACTCCGCTAGATACTTCTTGCGGCGCGGAATGCCGTCCTTGTTGAAAACAAGAAGCCCCTCCGCTTCGTAGCGCTCCATCGTCTCTTTCTTGTAGCGCCACTGGCGCACATTGCCGTGAAACTCATACACCATATTGGGGCGGTCGGCGTTGTTCGTGCAAGATGTAGTGGTGTAGCGCCCTTTCTCATCCTCAAATCTGTAATCGCGTTCCGCCTGATCGCGGTCAAGCGTTTCGTACTGCTGGTTCCAAGTCCATTGTGAGCTTTTGGAGTAGTACAGGATGGTTTCGGATGCGCGCCGCCATTTCTTGCGCGAAAGGTTTTCGGCCGAGCGATGCCATATGAGCTCAGCGCGGAACTGCCGCTGCCCGAACACGGCGTCCATAAGCTGGCGCAGGTATGCGTTGGCGTCGTGGTCGCAGTGCAGATACACGCTGCCCGTGGCTTTCAAGACGCGCCTTATCTCAAGCAGACGCCGCGCCATAAACGCTATGTATGCCGCCGCGCTGTCGCTGTGCGTCCGCCGCGTGGACTCTATCAGCCACCATACCGGCGTATCTGCGATGCGCCGCCACCAGTCTTCCTCAAGCACGCGCTCAAACTGCCACATCTCGCGAAACAGCGCCGCTTCGCCCGATTGGTCAGGATATTCTACGCCCAGTTCGTATGCGCTTGCGGCGTCATATACGCCCCATTCGTCCAGCAGCGCGCGTTCTCTGCGCCGCTCGTTCTGAGACAACGGCGGCTTCAGTCGACCGCTGAACGTCTGCCGCTTGCCAAACGGCGGATCGATCGCGACCAGGTCTATGCTTTCGGAGTCCAAAGACTGCAGAAACGGCAGATTATCGCTTATGAACACCGTGCGATTTAGGCTATCGGCATTGGGCATATGCGGGCTTTCCATTGAGTCAATGGGATGGCATCGCATCGCGGGGCGGCAGTTCCAAGCGTTACCGCTAATGGATCCGCAGCGCAGACGCTTGCCGCGCGTATGACAGCGCCCGCGGCGCAAGCGCCTACAATATCGCGCCCGCGTCTTGCAGCCGCTTGATGTCATCCCAGTCGTAGCCAAGTTCGTCGATGAGGATCTGCTCGGTGTGCTGCCCCAGTTCGGGCGCTTCCCGCCATATGCCGGCGGGCGTTTCGCTGTATCGGTTGGGGTGGCTGCACATCTTGACTTCGCCCAATACCGGATGCTCGAAGGGCGCTATGTAGTTGTTCGCCTGCACCTGTATGTCGTGTTCCAACTCTTCGATCGCCTGCACCTTGGCATATATGAAATCCACCGGGAATTCGCGGAAGAGCGCGTCCCATTCGTCGGCGGTCTTTTCGGCGAACTTGGCGTCCATAATGCGCACCAACTCCACGCAGTTATCGGCGCGCGCGCGCATATCCGCAAAGCGCGCATCGTCCGCTACGCCCAAATCCATAGCGCGCGCGAGCGGCTGCCAGTACGGATCGGGCTGCAGGTGCATGAGCTGGATGCAGCGCCCGTCTTTGCACTTGTACAGATTTGAGAGCGGGTTCGTGGGCGCGTCGCGGTCATAAGAGCCGAAGCTGCGCCCGCCGTTCAGCAGGCTCATGCTGATGCCAAGCCCTTGCAGCCACATATTGGCGCTCAGATGCGATGCGTCAACCTTCTGCCCGATGCCCTGCGCGCTGCGGCACACCAGCGCCGACAGCACGCCCACGCACAGCATTATCGCGCCCATCTGGTCGGAGACGCCCTGCGATATGCGCGTGGGATACTCCGCCCCCGGCGGCGTGGCCGACATCATCAGCCCGCCGCGCGCCTGGCCGCAGCCATCAAACGATGGCAGATGCGAGTCCGGCCCCTCCGGCCCGTAGCCCGTGGCGGAGCCGTACACCAGCATCGGGTTGATTTCGCGCAGCGTATCGTAGCCCACACCCAGCCGTTCGGCGACGCCCTTGCGGTAGTTCTGCACGAACACATCGGCGCTTGCCACGAGCTTATGGACCACCTGTCTGCCTTCGGTCGTCTTGAGGTTGACCGCCACGCCGCGCTTGTTGCGGTTGCACGCCTCGAAGTAGGCGTTGCGCCCCTCGCCCAAGTCCATATTCAGCGTGGACGCCCGCCACAAGCCGCGCCCGGCGTCGCCGTCCAATGACTCGATCTTGATGACGTCCGCGCCCATATCGCCCATCATCGCGGCGCACATTGGGCCGAACTGCCACATCGTCATATCCAAAACCCGTATGCCCTTCAACGGGCCGTTGCCGGAGTATCCGCCATTCGCGCCATTCGCAACCATAAGACTGCCCCCTCTGTGAGTGTGAGCGAAAGCCTGCCCTTGCGCCGCCTTTGGCAAGCCCAATCAACCGATGACCTGCAATGTTTGCAACGCAACGGATTGTAACACACCAGCGCCGCCAAACGGCAATCGCAGCGCAAACCGGGGATATTCTCAATCCGTGCATGTGCGCTAAACCTAGCTGAACTTCAGCCACGCCAACGCAATCGACAATATCAGCATCCCATCCGTCTTAGAGTATCCCTTCGCACTCCACGCAATCCCGTTCACCACGGCGGAGCGCGGCGCTGTGGAGTTCATCACGGACGGCAAGCGGCTATGGCGCGGACGGAGCGGTAGTAGGGGGACGCTATGGACGTCGGTTGTAGAGCGGTATCAACGGCTAATCGTCCCAGGTGAAGGGCGCTTCGGCGGCGCATAAGCCTACAAATATCGCCTATGAAAACCCGTCTGTCTTATTCCTTTTAGCGCCGAATATCATCCCGATAACGCCGAAAATCCCAAACCCGCGCCCGCCATCACCCCAACCCCGCATACCGCCGCCCCGTCACCGACGGCTCCGCGGCTAGATGGCGGCGTATCGTAGCCACGCGCTCGGCGTCTATGGCCAGCGCATCGCACACGGCGGCGTCCAGGGCGGCGCGCGCAGGGTCGGCGTTCATTCGCGGCAGCGGCAGCAGCGCCTGTTCGCATAGCGCATCGTATTCGGCCGCCAAGCGCAGCGCCGCCTGCTCGCCCAGCGCCGCAAAGTCGGGGACGGGGATCTTGCGCAGATCCGTCATTGAGAACTTAGGATAGGTCGGCTTCGTATTTGAGCGGTCGCCCAGCATCGCTAGTACGCCAACCGATGAGTTGAGATAGACGCAGAGCGCCTTTTCGAGCGTGTCAGCGTCTATTCCCGCTACTTCGGGCTTGCAGGGCGCCCAAGCCGAACCCAAGCAGGGATGCGCTAAGCGTACTGCCGTTACTCTTACGGTTGGCAGATTTATCCTGTTCGGCAGCAACATCGTGCCGCGCTGCTCCCATAGACGATTAGCCTGCGCCTCTTTGCCTTGTTTTGCGGTTACAAAGGTGTCAGGCGCGGCAAGCATTGATTGCGTAACGTCCGATTTGTGGTCCCAAAGCGCGGACATCCCAGTTTCGTCAGGAAAATCAGAGCGAACAAAGTTGCCGCGCAAGCCCCTTCCATCGGGTCCAATGGCGGCCACGCTTTCCAAAGGCAATGTAGCGGCAAATTCGCCACGCCCCAGCGAAACGAATTCGCGGACGAGGGTAGGCGAAAGAAACTGAACCGCTCCCCAGTCGCCGGCTTCTATATCGCTTGCCGAAACCCGCTGAACCGTCCCCAATCCCCTTGCCGCGACGAAGTCGTTTTGAATCGCCTCAGCCGCAGCGTAGGCTTCGGCCGGCGTCGACGGGTTCATCGCCAAGTTGACCACCCTAGTCGACGGCTTGCCCCTTTCTCGCCAATCCCATACGCGACATACCAGCAGCATTTCCCCGATGCTGGTGCTATCCGAGAAATAGATGCGCTGCGGATCGTGAGAGGTTACGATGTACTCCACCCAGTAGCGGCCGCCTATGTACTTTCGTATATCCAGCGCCGATGCGTTTGTGGCGGTTACAAGCGGCAGTATTACGGCTATCTTGCTGTCCCCGCTCTTTCGCATAAAGTCCGCCAAGATTATAAAGGCGTTGCCGTTGCTTGATAGATGCACCGGCTTGTTGCTGAACAGCATCTTCTCGCGCGCCTTGATTTTGCGCTCATCGGCGGCGCTGAACTGGTCGTGGCGCAGGCTATTGCGCGTGAAGGGCGGGTTCATTATCACCAGATCGGCAGGTTCGGACTGCGCCATGTCGTCGCCGTTTTCCACCTGAGCTACCGGCTGCGCGGAGTTGGGCCAAGACATCATCTTGGGTTTCAGATCCAGGAACTCCAGCGAACCTAGGTATGCGTCGCCCTCTTCGTCCACGCCTAGGAATGCGCGCCCAATCTTCATTTTGCGGAATGAGGTTGTAGGGGATAGCAGTCCCAGCGTGGTTGCCGCCATATGCGTTGCGGTGAGGTTGACGTCGTAACCGCTCAATACCTGCTCGATCAGCGCTTGCGCGAAAGCGTCGTCGTCTCTGGTTTGGGGCGATAGGTCGCGAATGCGCTCCGCCGCCGCCATAAGCAGCGTGCCGGTGCCGCATGCAGGATCCACTATGCGAAGACTTGCCACTGCGTCGGGATCGTTCCAGTCACGCATATCCTCATCAATGGCAAGCGTGGCGAGCAGCGTGGCGGCGGGAGTGGATGTGTAGAACGATCCGTCATAGGGCGCAGAATCCAGAACCCTATGGAAGATGCGCCCCATAAGGTCGTGGCGCAGTCCCGCGATGTTGCCGGCTACCGCCAGCGCCGCCTTTGCGGTTTCACGGACAGCGTTAGTGAACGCAGGGTCCGGGGGACAGGCTTGGAGCGCGGCGCGTCCCGTCTCGAAGATGGGCTTGTAGTCCAGCGCCAGTATTAGATTCCAAGCGTCTGAGAAGTCCGCCGTGGGGTTGTCCGAGTCGGCGCAGCGCTGCGCCATTTGGGGCGGCCATTCGTCCGTGAATGGCGCGTTGCCGGGGATGCGGTTATCGTATTCGGGACGCATTCCTTCGAGATGGTAATCCAAGCGCGAATGGAACATCACGGCGGTCGCCACCACCAGCAGCGCGCGCTTGGCGGCTCTGTCCCAGCGCGTTGCGTCCGTCTTGCCCGCCTTGCGCGTCTCGCGCTGGGGCAGATCCATATGCTGCGCCAGAAAGCGCCGCTGCGTCTTGTTCAGATACGATACGGCGACGTCGAGGCTGGCTGAAAGCGATGCCGCCACATGGTCTGGGTTGCCCAGCTGCATGGGCGCAAGCCGAATTATGCGCGGCAGTTCGGCGGCGTCGGCTTCGTTCCAAAGCGGCGGATCGCCCTGCCGCAGTCTGTCCGGCGAGCGAATAGCCCAAAGAACGCGGCAGTTTCGCATCTGCTCTTTGCGCGTGATGCCGTCGGGATAGCATATAGCGATTGCGCAATCCGCGAGGTTCTGCGTAAGACGGGCGTCGGCGTCCCTGATAGCTTCGTTGCGCTTGGCGGTGGACTGCCCCTGCTCCGCCTCAAGCGCGATGCGCGCCGAACCCACGCTGATAAGCACGTCGATGCGCCTTCTGCCCGTTGCGTGTTCCTGCTTAGCGTCCAACCCGCGTTGGCTCAGCAGCTCCGCCAACCACACATTGAGGGTGTGTTCATGCTCTCTTGTAGTCAAGTTCGCTCTCCTCGGACAGGATGCGCGGGTTGGAATGCGCGGTCGGCCTTTTAGGCATCATACAGCATCTACCATATAGCATATCGCGCTGATGGGGCTATCGGGCGCGCGGTTATGAATTCTTGCGTTGCGGCGCTCAAACGCAGTTCGGCTAGTCGTCGAGGTAGCGGTATTCGCGGATGCCGCGCACGGCTGCCCAGACCAGCGCCACTGCCACGATGCCTATGACGCCGCCGAGTATGCCATCGGGCGGTATGGCATGCAACCGCAATAGGGATGCCAAAATGTGTGAAAGGGGTTTCTTATTGATGATACAATTCGGTCCACTGCATCGCCAATAACCCGTTATCGGAGGTGAAACGATGGAATGGAGCGGGGATCCTGAAGGCATCTATGGCGCGCTGGGCGTTAAGCGCATTATTACCGCATCGGGCAGCACTACCGCTTACGGCGGCAGCAAGATTCGTCCCGAAATCCTGGATGCGATGAACAAGGCGGCGGGGATGATGGTGAATATCGATGAGCTTAACCGCGCTGCAAGCCGCATTATCGCGGATGCTACGGGCGCAGAGGCGGGCTTTGTGTCCAGCGGCGCTGCGGGCGGCCTGATATTGCAAGCGGCGGCGGTTATCGCGGGATCCGATCCCGCCAAGATGAGCCGCCTGCCGGACGCAAGCGGGATGAAGAACGAAATCATCATTCACAAGAGCCACCGCTTTCCATATGACCAGTGCTATGAGTCGGTGGGCGCTAAGTTCGTGGAGATTGGCGACGGACGGCGCTGTCAGCCGTGGCAGCTTGAGGCGGCGTTCACGGAGAACACGGCGGCGGTGGCGTACCTGTTTTCGCCGTTCATAACGCGCCGCGCCATTCCCTTCCCGCAGGTGTGCGAAATAGCGCATGCGCGCGGCGTTCCTGTGATTGTGGACGCCGCGTCTATGACGCCGCCGCGCTCCAATCTGCGGCGCTTTACCGCAGAGGGCGCCGATATGGTGATATACAGCGGCGGCAAGGCGGTTCGCGGGCCGCAGGGGACGGGCATACTTTGCGGGCGCGCGGATCTGATAGACGCCGCATTCGCCAACGCATCGCCGCATCAGTTCATCGGGCGCGGGATGAAGGTAGCCAAAGAAGAGATAGTGGGCTTGCTGCGCGCCATTCAGCTATTTATGAACGAAGACGAAGACGCTGAGACGGCGCGCTATCGCCGAATGGCGCAGCAGGTAGTCGACGCGCTGGCGGAAGCGCCGGGGCTGCACGTTACGCTGGAGCACGACGAACACAACTACCTCATTCCGCACGCGGTTATGCGCTTCACCAAAGAGTGGCGGGGGCCTAGCCGCAATGAGGTCTATCAAGCGATGATAGACGGCGATCCGCCGGTGTATCTGCACGATATTTTCGACCCGGACGAACTGGCGGTGGATCCGTTCAATCTGGACGACGAGGAGCTGGGCATCGTGATACGGCGGCTGGGGGAGGAGCTGCTGGGGTAACGCACAGCGCGGCAGACTTGCGCGGGCGTTGGGCGCTCATAGTCGGTTGTTCAATGCGCGTTTGGCGGCGCTGTGGGCTTGCGCGGGCTCAGGTTAGCGCCTGCGTCCGTTAGCGGTTTGTTGCGTCTTCGATCATCTCGATGAACCGATCGAACATGTACTCGTTGTCGAGCGGGCCGGGCGATGCCTCCGAGTGGTACTGGATCGTCATTACGGGGAGGGACTTGTGGCGCAAGCCTTCGAGCGTGCCGTCGTTTATGTTGATGTGGCTCATTTCCACTTCGGACGGCAGGCTGTCGGCGTCGACTGCATAGCCGTGGTTTTGGGCGGTGATGTGAACTAGCCCGGTTTGCAGGTCTTTGACCGGGTGATTCGCGCCGCGGTGTCCGAACTTGAGCTTGAATGTGCTGCCGCCCACCGCGCGCCCTACAACCTGATTGCCTAAGCATATGCCGAATACGGGCAGTCTGCCGATAAGCCCCTTGGCGGCGTCAACGGCGTAGTCCAGCAGCTCAGGGTCGCCGGGACCGGGGGACAGCATAACGCCGTCGGGATTGCGCGCTAGGATGTCCTGCGCGGACGCGGTGGCGGGCATGGCGACGACTTCGCAGCCGCGCGAGCGCAGCATGCGCAGGATGTTGTACTTCAAGCCGAAATCGCTTACTAGGATGCGCCGCCGCGTTTCGGGGGCGGGCTTGCGCCATAGCGGGTTGTTCCAATCGTAGGCGGCATTGGTGGTAACTTGGCGCACAAAGTCCACATCGCCGTATGCGGGCGCTTGCTTGAGGCGGTCTAGCGTGCGCTGCGGCGGTTCGTCTATGCCGATAGCGCCCATCATAACGCCGTGGGTTCGCAGGCGGCGGGTGATGGCGCGCGTGTCCACGCCGCTTATGGCGGACACGCCCTCGGATTGCAGAAACTCGTCAAGCGTCATATCGCTGAGGGCGTGGCTTGGGCGCAGGCTGTGTTCGCGCACCACGAAGCCGGCGACCTGGACTTTGCGCGATTCGAAGTCCCGCCGATTGATGCCGTAGTTGCCGATGAGCGGGTAGGTGGGAACAACAATCTGCCCCGCAAACGATGGGTCGGTGAGCATCTCTTGGTAGCCGGTCATAGAGGTGGCGAACACCACTTCGCCGACTGCGGGCGCGCGCGCGCCAAAGGCATAGCCGCCGTAGATGGAGCCGTCTTCAAGAACTAGATGCGCGGGGTTAGTCTTAGTGATAGTGGCGTTCACTCGGTTTATGTATCCTGTCTGTTCTGCCAAGATTGCTTGATGGTTTCGATGTATTCGATTCTGTCGGCTATCTTTGCCATCTCCCTAGGGTAGAAATTCAGCATAGCCTCGCACAGGTCAAGCATCCAAGCGCGGCGGGAATATCCCTCAGTTATGTTGATTCGGTTGGCGTTGGCTATCTGTATCTGTCCCCAGCCCAAAGCGCCTACGGTTAGGCAGTCCCACGCCAGAAACTCTATCGGCACAAAGCGCACGGTTTCAACGGCAAGGCGTGTATCAATTAGCCTATACTCTACCATAAGCATAACAAAGTAGTTGGCGTCATCCTCATATAGCCGTATGAGCCGCCGCACGGAAGTGAGGTTGGGCATATTGAAGGAAGTGTCCAATCTGTGCGTCTTCACATCAACCACATGGTAATGTCCGTCGACGTCGGTGAACGCAAGGTCTGCCATTGCCCTGCGCGCGAAAGACGGGGAGTAGTCGACGCAGAGATCGCCTAGTAGCGCTTGGAATCGCTCTGATAGTATGTCTTGGATGGCGTCCCCCGCGGCGCGGGTACTTGCCGCCGTGCGCGCGCTCAGAAAATCGGGCTGCGCGTTCAGCAGTTCGGCTATCGCCAATTCGATTGATTTGTAGGCGTCCGTGTGAAAGATGCGGCTGTGAGTCATTGGCGCTCCGACGGTGGGATTTGCAGCTGATTGGTTACGCTGTTGCGGCGGCTTGCGGCAGTTTGCCTTTTCGCGGCGTAAGAGTTTCGTTCCCAGAACACGCCGTCCGAATAGCCTTGTATGGATGCGTCGGCATCCGCCATATCTAGGCGTTTGAGCGCCAAGCAGCAGTAGGTTGGATTGATTTCTACGCCTGCGTATCGGCGGCCGAGCTTCTTTGCGACGACGGCGGTTGTGCCGGATCCTAGGAAGGGATCAAAGACCATATCGCCCGGGGCTGAGCTTGCCAGAATGATTTTCGCCATAAGCTTCTCAGGCTTTTGCGCCGGATGGGGCGTGTTTTCGGGCATAGACCAGAACGGCACGGTGATGTCCGTCCATAGGTTTGAGGGATGCGTAAGGCGATAGGCGACGTCGCCGCTGACAGCCCAGTCTTTGGGGGCGCCGTCGTGGTCGGTGTAGGGCGCTATGACGCGGCGCTTTAGTTTCACGGCGTCCACATTGAAGACGTAGTCGTCGGACAGCGTCCCGAACCATATGTCTTCGGAGCAGTTCTTCCAGTTGCGCTTTGCGCCCCGGCCTTTCTCGCGCTCCCAAGTGATGCGGTTTCGCAAGGTTAGGTACTTTTCGGCTACCAGATGAACGGCGGCGGATGAGTGCCAATCCCCGCAGATATAGACCGAGCCGCTGGGCTTGAGCGTCAGCAATAGGCTTGGCAGCCACGAGTCAAGCCAATCAGCGTATCCCGATAGGGAACGCTTGGAGAAGCGGGCGTCAGCGAAGTCTTTGGTGATGTTGTAGGGCGGATCGAGAAACAGAATGTCGGCGAAAGCGCGCGGCAGCCAATCAGCGATGCGGTGTATGTCGTCGTTGATGATGCGGTTCTCTATGCGGCGCGCGTCGATGGGGGCACTGACCTGCAGTAGGCGCGCGCGGTAGAGCGCCTGCTCCGACGCGGTGGGCGCAATCGTCTTGTTTCTAGCAGACTTGTTCGTGTTCACAGCCGATGGATCGGGCGCGCTAGTCCGCTTCATACGCTATCTTTCCCTCGACCAGGGTTGCGGCGATTTTGCCGCGCAGGGTTGCGCCGTTGAGGGGGGTGTTCTTGCCTTTGGACGCGAACTTGGCGGTATCTACTATCCATTCGGCGTTGGGGTCTATGAGGACTACGTCGGCGGGGGCGCCGGCTTTCAGAGCGCCGAGGTCGGGGCGGCGCAGTATGCGGGCGGGCGCATATGTGAGCTTCTCTATGAGCAGCGGCAAGCCGATTGCGCCGCCGTGGACTAGGGACATGAGCTGCCCCAGCGCCGTTTCAAATACGCTGATGCCGAATGCGGCTTCTTGGAATGTACACTGCTTGTCGGTGAGGTTGTGCGGGGCGTGGTCGGTGGCGATGATGTCTATGACGCCGTCGCGCAAGCCGGCTATCATTGCGTCAACATCGGCTTGGACGCGCAGGGGCGGGTTGACTTTGGCGAATGTGTCGTATGCGGCGGGGGTTAGCGGCGCATAGGCTCCGTTGGCGCCCGCATCGCCAAGCGCGGCTTCGTCGGTGAGGGTGAGATGGTGGGGCGTAACTTCGCAGGTTACGGCGGCACTTCCGCGCTCTTTGGCGAGGCGCACATGCTCGATCGCGGAGGCGGCGCTTATATGCGCCACATGGTAGCGCCCGCCGGTGAGTTCGGCTAACGCTATGTCGCGCGCCACCATAATGTCTTCGGCGGAGTTGGGAATGCCCTTGACGCCCAAGCGGTTGGATACCCAGCCTTCGTTCATTGCGCCGCCGTGAAAGAGCGCGGGTTCTTCGCAGTGGTTGATAATGGGCAGGTCTAGCGCGGATGCGTAGCTGAGCGCTTGGCGCATGATGTTGGAGTCGGCGACGGGGTTGCCGTCGTCGCTGAAGCCGATTGCGCCCGATTCGGCAAGTTCGCCCATCTCTGCGAGCTCGGCGCCGGCGCTGCGCTTGGTTACGCAACCGATTGGCAGCACGCGCGCAACGCCTTCGTCGCGCGCCTTGCGTAGGACGTACTCTAGCGTGGCGCCGGTGTCCATAGTGGGGTTGGTGTTGGGCATGGCGCATATGGTCGTGAAGCCGCCGCGCGCCGCCGCAAGCGTTCCTGTGGCGATTGTCTCTTTGTCCTCAAAGCCGGGTTCGCGCAGGTGGCAATGCAAGTCTATGAAACCGGGCGCTACTATCAGTCCGGAGGCGTCTATAATTCGGGCGTGTTCGGGCGGGTCTATGTGCGGCGCTGACGCGATTACAACGCCGTCCGCAAGCAGTAGATCGGCTATGCGGTCAACACCCTGAGACGGGTCTATAAGTCTGCCGCCCTTGATGAGAGTTTGTTGGGCATTTGCCATTGGACGGGTTCCTTGTCTTGTATAAGAGTTAGGTTAGGGTTGGCGTTTGCGGCGCATCGAGCGCATATGGGTTGGCATATGTATGCGGTTTAGACGGCATCTTGAATTGCATTAGCGTTGTGATTGGCGTTGCCATTCGCGGCGTATTAGGCGCATAAGGGGGAACGCATCTTGCGGCAGGGGCAGTTCGGAGCTGCCGTTCCACCAGACGAATTCGGCGTGTTCGGCGCTTAGTCTCACATCGCTATGCGCCTCTATTGCGAACACCGATTGCGTCTGTCCCCAGTATCGGGCGCTGGATTTCCAAAAGGCGCTATGGTCGCCGCCCCAGAAATCGCAGTGGTCGAACAGATGGCGGACGGCGGTTGCGGTCATGCCGGTTTCTTCGCGCAGTTCGCGGACGGCGGCGCATATGGGGAGTTCGGCATTCTCAACGCCGCCGCCGGGCAGGAAGAATTCGGCGTCGCCGGGTTCTCTCATCATCAAAAGCTTGCCGCCGCGCATCACCACTGCGGTTGCGCGCCGACGGATATGCGCGCCGCGTTTGGTTCGCGCGTCGGCGATGGACGGGGGATGCGCGGCGTGGGCGGGTAGCAAGTCCGTATCAGCGCCGCCGATGTTGTTCCATAGCCCGCTTAGTATTTGGGTTACATGCGGATGGACGGGAATATCGGAGGCGCCGTCCCACCACGCGAACTCTTCCACCGTGGCATCGCGGGACACATCCACTTCGCCGAGCGCCTGCACGCCGAATACATAGTGGCGGTTGTACTTGCCGCTGTGCGTTGCAATGTAGGTTACGGCGTGGGCGGCGAGCGTGGTCTCTTCGTGGAGTTCTCTTGCGAGGGCGTATATGGGCAATTCGCCGTGTTGGACGCCGCCGCCGGGCAGCGCGAATGCCTGCCTGCCCCTATCGCGCACAAGCAGGACGCAGTTGCCGCGCGTTACGATGGCGGTAGCGCGGCGGCGCAGCGGCGGGTTTGGGGCGTTGGCTTCGGCGTTCATTAACTATAACTGCTCCGTTGGGTTTGGGCTTTACGATATTGGCAAGGGCGGAACTCGATGCAAAAGGCGATTAGCCGGCGCGCGGCGTGATTGCGGCGTAGAAGAGCGCCATGCGGACGGCGACGCCGTTGGTTACCTGCTCTTCTATGACGGACTGCGCGCCGTGCGCCACTTCGGGCGCTATCTCAATGCCTTCGTTCATGGGGCCGGGGTGCATGACCAGGGCGTTGGGCTTGGCTAGGGCTAGGCGCTGCGGTGTGATGCCGTAGAGCCGCGAGTATTCGCGCAGGGTGGGCAGGTGGCCGGCGTGCTGGCGCTCGGTTTGCAGACGCAGCGCCATTACCACGTCGGCGTCTTGGAGCGCGCGCTCGATGCTGGTCTCGATCCGCACCGCGCTGAAGGGATGATTGGATGCCGCGCCGCCGCCGCTACGCAAGCCGTTGTTCAGGAAGTCGGGCGGTATGAGCGTGGGCGGCGCGCAGAGGGTTACGAACGCGCCCATTCGGGTTAGTCCCCACAGGTTGGAGCGCGCCACGCGGCTGTAGAGCAGATCGCCCACTATGACAACCTTCAGCCCGTCTATTCTGCCGCGGTGGGCGCGTATGGTGTAGAGGTCGAGTAGCGCCTGCGTGGGATGGGCGTGCATGCCGTCGCCGGCGTTTATGACGGCGGCGTTCAGAAAGCGCGCTAGGAAGTGGGGGGCGCCGGAGTGGGGATGGCGCATCACGATGATGTCGGCGTTCATCGCTTGGAGCGTGAGCGCGGTGTTGTAGAGGGATTCGCCTTTTTCAACGCTGCTGCCGCTGCCGGACACGTTGATGACGTCGGCGCTGAGTATCTTGCCCGCCTGCTCGAACGATACGCGGGTGCGCGTGCTTGCTTCGTAGAACAGGGTGATGACGGATTTGCCGCGCAGGGTGGGGACTTTCTTGATGTCGCGGCGCAGCACTTCGCGCATAGCGTCGGCGTTTTGCAGAACCAGCTCGATTTCGGCGCGCGAAAAGTCGTCCAGGTCGAGGATATGGCGGCGCGGCGGCGGCCCGGAAGCTCGGGCTGCGCCGCTGGGGGCGGGTTGTTCGTTTGCGCGGCTTGGGTTTGGGGTTTGCTGCATAGTTTCTGCTAATTCGCGGGCGCGCAGTCTGCGGGGATTGGGCGCAGCGCGGCCGGGATTGTTATACGGCGTTAGTTGGGTTCGCGCACAAGCGCCACTTCGTCGATGCCGTCGATTTCGGTCATACGGACTCTGAGATATTCGTCTCGGGATGTGGGGACGTTTTTGCCAACATAGTCGGGGCGTATGGGGAGTTCGCGGTGGCCTCTGTCCACAAGGATGGCGAGTCGGATTTCGCGGGCGCGTCCGAAGTCGTTGAGCGCGTCCATAGCGGCGCGGATGGTGCGGCCGGTGTACAGCACATCGTCGATAAGCACAACGCAGCGTTCATGCACGCCGCCGGGGATGCTGGTTTGCGCGAGGGGGCGTCCGCCGGCGGGCAGGTCGTCGCGGTATAGGCCGATGTCGAGCGCGCCGACGGGGACGGGTTCGCCTTCGAACCGGCGGATGAAGGCGGCGATGCGCTTGGCGAGCCATACGCCGCGCGTTTGTATGCCGACGAGTGTTAGATCGTCGGAGCCGCCGTTGCGTTCTAGGATTTCGTGTGAGATGCGGACTAGCGCGCGGCGCATTTCGTCGGCGGTGAGTATGCTGCGTTCAGGGGCGGCGGCGTTTGGCACGAAAAAGCCTCTTGCGGGGCGGGCAAGAGGCTGAACGGCCGCTGCGACGCGTGTCCCGCGCGGGGGCGGGGGCGCTGCAAGGACGCCTACCCTTGCCAGCCTCTCCGGACTGACTTAAAAGGGGCGCAACTGATTTCAAGGTATTGTATAGGGTTTGGGCGGGGCGGTTCAAGGCTAGTTGGGGGATGATTTTAGCGCAAAGGCGCAAAGACGCAAAGGGTTAGGTGAATATGCTTTTTACCATTTGCATAAGGACTGCGCCGACGCCGACTTCGCCCACAAGCACGCCTGATAGAGCGATAAGCACGTTGTCTGCGAAAGAGAATATGCCTGCGCCTGCAAGGTAGAAAAGGACAAAGGTTGCTATCAGCGTGAGGGTGTAGAAGGCGATAATTGCCCAAACAAGCGTTTCTCTATGCCTGATGGTTTGCGCCGCGCGCCGAATCTCCAAGTCCCTGACCACCCATTCCTGGGCGGAGTCAATGCCTGCCGTTGGCTGCCATCGCGCTTGTTCCATTTACTTTGTCTCATTCTCGAAGAGTATCCACTCTCCGGACTCGTTTAGGAGCGAAGTTAGACAATCCGGGGAATGCCGCTGCTTTATGTTGTTGAATATGGTCATCTTCAGTTCGAGGAACTTCTCGTCGTTGGGGTCTATGGACGCTATCTTGCGGCCGTGTTCGCGCTGGCGGATTGCCCACATCAGCAGCACGGCGGCGTTGATGAAGAGTTCATAGGTGTCGGACACGCCTATTCTGTCCATCATATCTTGAAGGGTGCGCTCTTCAGTTTCCGAGACATCGAGACGGAACTTGTTCTTTTTTGCCATAGTGAGAACCTTTCGCTTTGCGAATGCTTTGCGCGCATCATACGGCATTGTTGCATCGCCTACTATATCACAATTTCGGATAGGGCGGCGTGGGTTGCCTTGACGATGGTTCGGGCAAGCAACTAGAATATCGCAGGGTTGAATAGGGGACGGATAGCGCAGTCAAGGCGGTTGTCTGTAGTGTCTCAAAGCGATAAGGAGCCGGGGTGATAGAGCTGGAATCTTCAGGGGGCGTGGTGGTTCGGGAGCGCGGGGACGCGGCGGAGATTGTGGTGTGCGGGTTTGAGGCGCCGCCAAACGGCGTGATATGGGGGCTGCCGAAGGGGACGCCTGAGGGCGGCGAGACGCGGGAACAGACGGCGCTGCGCGAGGTGCGCGAAGAGACTGGCTTGCAGGTGAGCATCCGAGATTTTATCGCAAGCATAGAGTATCGGTTTGCGCGCTTTACGGACGGGGCGGCGTGCCATAAGGTCGTCCACTTCTATTTGATGCGCGCCGACGGGGGCGATCTGGCGCTGCATGACGATGAGTTCGACTATGTGAGGTGGCTGCCTGCCGCCCAAGCGCTGAGCGTCTTGACTTATGATAACGAGGTTCAAGTTGTTGAATCTGCCATTTCTCTTGTCGGGAAGGAAGCCCAAGCCGGTTAAGAAGATCGAGCTGCGGGGCGAAAAGACGGTGCTGCGGGAGAAGCGCATTAGCGATGCGCCGGAGGACTATTCGTGGCGCACGGATGCGGAGTTGGCGCGGTTGGACGCCGCGCAGCCGCTGAATATGGCGTATGACGATTTCCTGAAGCATTCTCAGGAAGAGCTTAACAGACCGAGTAAGCAGTCGATGCGGTTCGGAATAGACGACCTGTATGGCAGGCATATCGGCAACTGCATGGTTTACGACATAAACGAGCGGCGGGGCTCGGCGGAGCTCGGCATTATGATTGGCGACCGCGAGTACTGGAGCAAGGGCTACGGCAGCGATACGGTGGATATGCTGCTGGAGCATTTGTTCACCACTACATCCATGAAGCGGGTGTACTTGCATACATTGAAATGGAATCACCGGGCGCAGCGGGCGTTTGAGAAGTCGGGGTTTCGGCCGGTCAGGGATGTGCGCCGCCGCGAGTACAACTTCATTTTGATGGAGATATTCCGCAAGGATTGGGAGCTGCAGCGGCGTCAAGCGGCGGCGTTGGGCGGGTAGCGCGCGGCGTTTATGCGCCGAGTTTATCGCCCGGCTTCAAGCCGACGGATTGCGCCCATTCGGGGGCGGGGACTTTGCGGTTGCGTCCGGACTGCACTCTGCCCACGAATATGGAGCCGCCGTTTGCGGCGATGCGAAAGCCTTCATCGGTGACATCGGTGATTACGCCGGGTTCGGCTACGGGTTGGGCGTCGGATTTGCTTGCGCGATAGAGGCGCAGTGTGTCGCCGCCGAATGTGGAGCCGGCGCCGGGGCTGGGGTCGCTGCCGCGTATCATGTTGTAGATTTCGCTGACGGGGGCGTTCCAGTCGATGACGACGTCGGCGGGGCGGCACCAGCCTTCGTAGGTGGCGTCTGCGTGGTTTTGCTCGATGCGGGGGGCGTTGCCGCTTTTCACAAGGTTCACGGCTTCCACCATTGCGTCGACGCCCATGGGGAACAGCCTGCCGAAATAGACTGACCCTAGGGTGTCGTCGGGGCCGATTTCGGTCTCTTTTTGGAGCAGTATGGGGCCGGTGTCTAGTCCCTTATCGGGCCAGAAAATGGTGAGTCCGGTCTTGGTTTCGCCTTGGATGATGGGCCAGTTGATGGAGCTGGGGCCGCGGTGCAGCGGCAGCAGCGATGGATGGTATTGGATTGTGCCTTGCGCGGGGGCTTCTAGGATTTCGTCGGGGACGATGTCGGTAACGAAAGCCATAACGCAGAGGTCGGCGTTGAGCGCGCGGAATGCGTCGATGGCGTCTTGATTGCGCATGCGGCGGAATTGCAGCACGGGTATGGCGTGCGCTTGGGCGGCGGCTTTGAGCGGATCGGCGGGGCGGCCGTCCCTATCGGGCGGGCAGAATACGCCCACTATGTTTTCCTGATGCTCAACTAGCGCGTTGAGAACGCTTTCGCCGAAAGCGGCTTGGCCTATGAGCGCGATGCGAAAATCGTCTGCCATATGAAACGCCTCCCGAAGTTGTTTATGGGAATATACCACTTTGGGCGCAACGGGGCAACGCAAAGGCGTTTTGGCTAAGGGTTTAACGCAAAGGCGCAGGGGCGCAAAGGGATTGGGAGTAGGATTTTTTGGCGCAGAGGGGTTTAGGGGCTGCGGGCGTTGGCGGGGATGTTGTCGGGGTGGGCGAGGGTTTTCCGCAGGCGCTTCCACTCTTCGATGGATAGGGGTTCGCTATCGAGGATTATGGCGGCGGCGGCTTCGGGCGTCTTGCCGTTGGTGGCGTGGTTGTCTTGCGCCTCTCCGTTCTTTTTGTTGGCGGCGGGCGTCTTGGCGCTGCCGTTGTTGTTGGCGGCTTTGCGCTTTTGGGCTTTGCGGGCTGCGCGCTGTTCGCGTCGGCGGGCGGCTCTGCCAGGGTTGCCGGGGTTGGCTGACGGCGTGTTGGCGTCGGCGGGATTTTCGGCGGCGTTATCGGCGGGCATCTTGTCGCCATCACGCTTTTCGGTGGCGGCGATATTCGCGGCAGCGTAGGGTTGCTCACTGGCGGCGCGCTTCTGGGCTTTGCGGGCGGCGCGCTTTTGGCGGCGGCGAGAGGCTCTGCCGGGGTTGGCTGACGGCGTGTTGGCGTTGGCGGGGTTTTTGTCGGCGGCGGCGTCGGGCTTTTCTGTGGCGGCGTTGCGCTTTTCCTTGGTCGCGGCGGGCTGCTTGACGTCGTCGCGTTGTTCGGCGGCGCTCTTTTCTGAGACTGCGATATTTTCGGCAACAGCGGCGGGTTGCTCACCAGTGGCGCGCTGTTCGGCGGCGCTCTTTTCTGAGACTGCGATATTTTGGGCGTCGGCGGCGAGTTGCTCACCGGCGTCGGGCTTTTTGGCGTCGGCGATATTTTGGGCGGCGGCGGCTTTGCGCTTTTCGGATTGGCGGCGTTGGAATTCGAAGGCTGCGGGGCGCCTGGATTCTAGTTCGGCTTTGAAGGCTAACATTTCCGCTACATCTTCGCGGGTGCGGCGGCGATTGGGGAAGAGTGGGATGCGCTTTAGGGTTTTGCGCTCGGCGCGCTGTTCGCGGCGGCGGGCGGCTCTGCCCGGGTTGCCGGGGTTGTCTGACGGGGTGTTGGCGTCGGCGATATTTTCGGCGGCGGCGGCGGGTTGCTCACCGGCGGCGAGTCCGGGGTTGCCGACGGGCTGCTTGTCGGCATCGGGCTTTTGCTTGGCGTGGGTGTCGATATTCGCGGCGTCGGCGGGTTGCTCGGTGGCGTCGCGCATTTTGGCCGCTTGGGTTTCTAGGTATTCGGGGGTGAAACCCTTGAGGCTGGCGGCGGGGCTGCCGGGGTCGTCTTTGCGGGCGTCGGCGGGCGTGCGGGCGTTCCAGTATGCCTGGATGTCTTCGTAGGTGATGTGGTCGGTCTTGATGTCGTAGGCGCGGCGCAAGAGTTCGCATGCTGCCCATACGCGGTGGGACGCGGTGAAGCCTTCGGCGGGTTTGGTTCTGGGGCGCATGCGCATGAGCTTGATGAAGCTTGCGGCGCCTCGGGAATCGGCCTCGGGGTCTTTGTTTTCCATCGTTTCTACAAGGAATCGTATGGAATCCGCGCCGTAGTTGGTGTATTCGCGCACTATCTTGGAGAGATATGAGTCGAGGTCTTCGGTCTTGCCGGACAGGATGCGGCGGACGCCGGGGATCGTGCCGCCGAATCCTCTGACTAGCAGCTCGCGGGCGGCGCGCATACGGACGGCGGGGGTGAAGTTTTCGCCTGTTTCCTCAATTTTGGAGATGACTCTGATTAGGAACTCGATGATGGTTTCGCCGTCGTTGGTCTCTTGCTTGATTAGGCGGGCGATATCGAAGTGCAGGATTTGCTTTTCGGTAACCTTCGGCTTCTTGTCGAGCTTGTCCGGCTTTGCCGGCTTGGTTTCGGACTTGGGGCGTGGGCGGATGGATGCGGATTTGGGGATGGCTGATTCGGGGATGAGGCGTCCAAAGGCGGTAAGCCACTCGGCGGACTTGAGGCGGTGGCTGACGGTGGCGTCGCGGGTGTAGCCTTGCAGTGTATCTACAAGGAACTGGGCGATGATTTCGCCGTCTCCGGTGAGGCGTTGTATGGTTGCGTCGATGGTCATAGCGATTGCGCGGGGTTGTCCGCGTCCTGGTCTTCCGCTGAGTGGGAAGGGATTGTATATGATTATGCGGTCTATTATAATAAACAGAACGGGTGTGTCAAGGGGCAATTTGGGGGAATTTGGGGGAAATCCGCGGGGATTTTTGACGCAGGGGCGCAAGGGGGGCGAATAATGGGTTATACTCAATGGCGATGGTCAAGTCTTTACGCCCACCGCGCCGTTTTCCGCGTCCGCGCATATATGCGGGCTGGTGGGTTATTTCTGCGCCGTTTTTGGCGGCGATGCTGACGGTGGGGGCGGGGCAGTACGCTTTTGGGCAGTTTGTAGCGCCGTTGGAGGATTCATTCGGTTGGAATAGGACGCAGATAAACTTGTCGCTGTCGTTCACGGCGGTGGGGAGCATGATCGCGCCGCTGCTTGGGTGGATAATGGACAGGCGGGGCGTGCGCGGGATAATGACGGCGTCGATGCTGCTGATTGCGGTGAGTTATCTGCTGCGTCCGCTTATGAGCGAGCTTTGGCATTGGTATGCGCTGAGTTTGCTTCAGTACGCCGGTTATGCGGGGGCGTCGATATTGCCGGCGGGTCGGCTGGTGGGGATATGGTTTCAGGAAAAGCGCGGGCGGGTGATGGGGATAACGCTGATGGGGAACAACGCCGGCGGGTTCGCTTTTCCGATACTGACTACGGCGGCGCTTGGGGCAGCATGGAATTGGGGCGGGCTGAACATTGCGCCGTGGGCGGGCGGCTATCTGATATTCGGGGCGATAGGGCTTGCGCTGACGGTGTACACGCTGGCGGTGGTGCGCGAGTTTCCTACGGCTCAGGGCGGGGGCGGCTCGGCGGATGCGCGGGGGCCGGCGCTGACCGGCTGGTCGCTGGGCGAGGCGCTGCGGGCAAAGGCGTTCTACGCGACTACGGCGGCTGTGGTGATGGGGACATTCACATACAGCGCGGTGCTGCCGCAGATATTCAACCATTTGGACGCGGAGGGTGTGTCGGTCGCTACGGCGGGGTATGCGTTGAGTTCGGTGGCGATATGCGGGATGAGCGGCAAGTTCGTGATGGGGCTGCTGGCGGAGCGGATAACGGCGCGTTATGCGCTGATGATCGACTTGGCGGGGCAGGCGACGTTTTTGCTGCTGCTGACGCATTTCGCGGGGTCGTCGGCGTTCTTTTTGTGGTTGTTCGTGCCGCTGTTCGGCTTCTTTTTGGGGGCATTCGGGGCGCTGTTTCCGTTGATGGTGCAGGATGCCTTCGGGATACGGCGTTACGGCAGCATAATGGGGGTGGTGAATATGGCGACGGCGGTTTCGTTTTTTGGCGGGCCGTTGCTGGCGGGGTTGTCGTTTGACTTGACGGGGAGCTACCGCATCGCTTTCGTGGCAGTGGCGGCGCTGTTTTATACGGCGGCGCTGACGCTGACGCAGGCGGGGGATGGTAGGAGCGGCGTGGGGATTCGCGATGTGGCGCGGGGTATTTTCAATGCAGCGCGGGGGGTTCTGAGCGCGGCAAGGGGTTTTCTCAAGATTTGAGCGCATGACACGCTAGGCGGCTGATGGGCGCAAGGGTATATCGACACTATGCCAGATGCCGACGCTGCGGCTGCAATCGCTGCCTCAAGCATAGTTTTGCATTCCCATCTGCGTCCTTGCGTTAAACCCCCACCGCAAGGGCGCAGCGCCATACCCTACCTACCCCTTCAGCAGCCCGCGCATAAACGCCATCGCCGCCGCGCTGTCCACGCCCACCGCCACATCCACGCTGCCGCCGCGCGCATAGTCCGCCCGCACTTCGCCCACGCGCTCGCCCGCCGTCTCCACGGTGGCGGATGCGGCGCGCGCGCTTATCAGCTCAGGGCGCAGCGTCGCCGCAATCGTCAGCGGGTCGTGCAGGTTGAACCGCCGCTCCACCTGCGCCGTCTCGAACCAGTTGGCGAGTATCCGTCCCGTGAGCGCTTCGCCCGGCGTATCGCCGCCGAACCAGCCCTCTGCGCCGCGCGAAACCGCCGTCCGTCGGCACACATCCAGCCCAATCAGCGTAGTGGGGACGCCCGACGCGAATACCGCATTCGCCGCATGCGGATCGTCCCAGATGTTGAACTCGGCGTAGGGCGTTACATTGCCGGCGTCAGCGCCTTGGCCGCCCATCACCGGCACACGCCTTATCGCAGACGCAACGCGCTCGTCCCGCATCAGCACCCGCGCGATGTTGGTCAGCGGCCCCAGCGCAATCACCGTCAGTTCGCCGTCCAACGCCAGCGCCGTTTCCACGATGAAGTCCACAGCGCCGCCCGCCGCCGGCTCGATATGCGGTTCGGGCAGGCTTACCGTAAGCCCCGCCGGCCCGTGAATGTGATACGCATGCTCAAACTTGCCCACAAGCGGCGTTGATTCGCCTGCGTACACCGGTATATCCGTCCGCCCCATGTACTCCAAGACCGCCAGCGCGTTGCGAGTGGTGTCCGCCAGCGTGGCGTTTCCCTCGACCGTAGTCAAGCCCAGTATGTCCAGCTCCGGCGAGTTCAGCGCCATTATCAGCGCCAGCGCATCGTCCGTCCCCGGATCGGTGTCTATGATAACCTTCATATCGCGCATCCTTATCGCTATCGCTAATCCGTATTCGCCGCCGATTGCCGCCGCCCTGCCGCAAACGCCGCCCACGCCTCGCGCGAGCTGTAGCGCGCCGCGAAGCCGTGTTCGCGCTCAAGCTTAGCGGCGCTCACCGCCCACGGATAGCGTATGAAATCCAACCCGCACGACGGCGAACTGCTCTGCAGCCCAAGCCGCCAGCTCACGCCCGTCAATCCGTACAGAAGCGCCACCGGCAGACGCAGCACCCTGCCGCCCGCAAGCGCCGCCATTTCGCTGCGCCGTATGCCGCCGCGCCCGCCTATATTGTATATGCCCGCCGCCCCACTGAGCAGGCAATTCGCCATCACATCCGCCGCATCGTCTTCGTGCAGAAACTGCATCGGCGGATCATACCCTCTAACCGCAACCGAAAGCCGCCGCGCTAGGTTGTGCGCTATGAAATTGTCGGCGCGCGCTCCCAATATCGGGCAGGCGCGCAGGATACACACGCCTACATCGGGATGCCGCGCCGCGAAATCCGTCAAAAGCGATTCGGCTTCGACTTTGGCGTCGGAGTACGCAAAGCCGCTCAGCGGACGCAGCGGCGAGGCTTCGGTCAGCAGCGGCGGGTTGTCCGGATGCGCCCCATAGACGGTCGCGCTGCTCATATACAGAAGCCGCCGCACGCCCGAATTGGCGCAGCCCTCAAGCGCATTCGCCAAGCCGTCTATGTTCACATCCTTGACCGCGCGCGCGTCGCGTCCCGCATTGATTACGAATGCGAGGTGCGCCACCGCGTCTATGCGGCGCTCTGCGAACAGCCCCCCTATCGGCGCGCGAATATCGTGTTGAACAAATGCAACCTTGTCCGAAAACTCCCCCGGCGGCGCGGCGCGAATATCGGTCGCAAGGATATGCGCCACGCCATCGCAGCGCTCCAGTCGGCGGATGAGCAGCCGTCCCAGATAGCCCGCCGCGCCTGTTATCGCCACGCGCATAGCGCCGCTCACAGCGCCTCGACCACATCCGTGAAATCGAAGCGCAGCGTCCCCAGTCCCGGAACTTCAAAGCCCATCTCTATCTTGTGAACGCCCGGCGTCAGCGTTACGCCGCTCACCCGCACGCCAATCGTCTTGTTGAGCGCAAGCGTGAAGGCGCTGTCTTTGCTGATTGCGCTAAACGGCGTTATCGTTCCGTCAAGCGCAAACGCCGCATTCTGCAGGGGGACTTCCACGCCGTCAATCACTATGGGCGTCATGCCTTGCGCGTATCCCGAACCCAGTCTGTTTTCAAGCCGAAACTCCACGCCCTCATCCGTATTTCGCAGACTGCCCTTTCGATACAACCTTCTCAGCAGAAACCCCGGCACGCTGACCATCTTTCCCAAACCTTCCTATCGGTTATCTTGGTTATCCGTTTCGGCTATCCGTTCCCGGCGCATTGCCGCCCAGGCTTTGGCGGCGCATCCTGAACAGCGCGATTTCGGCATCCACCACATCGGCCGGCAACGGATTAGCGCCGCCCATCAGCGTTGCATATACGAACACCTGCGCCGCGCGTTCCACAAGCGCGCACACATCGAGCGCTTCCGTCAGATCCGCCCCCACGCCCACAGCGCCGTGATTGCGGATAAGCGCGGCGTTGCGCTCGCCCAGCGCCGCGCACACATTCACCGCAAGCGCTTCGCTCGACGGGAAGGCGTATTCGGACACCCGCACAGCGCCGCCAAGCGCAAGCGCCGTCTCATCCAAGATAACGGGTATGTCCATTCCCGCAACGGCGGCGATTGTGGCGAACGTGGAGTGCGTGTGCATCACGGCGCCCACGTCGCCGCGACGGCGGTATATCGCGGCGTGCAGCAGCGCCTCGCTAGACGGGACGCCGTCGCCCTCGATCGGCTCGATGTCCATATTCGTTACCGGAATATCCTCGCCGCGCAATTTATCGTAGGCTACCCCTGAAGGCGTGATTGCCATAAGCGCCCTGCCTGCGCCATCCGTTGGCAAGCGCGCGCTCACATTGCCGCTTGCGCCCGCAGTCAGCCCTTGCGCCGCCATTCGCCGCGCCGCCGCCGCAACCGCGCTGCGCCGTTCATGCCAGCGTATCGCCATATCCGTTTCACCTAGTTCAAGCATCACGCCACCGTAATTCATAGTCGTAATTCGGCAACTACGCACGGCGTTCCCAAACCGCTTTGTTGACAAGATTACGCGGCATATCGCCACGCATAAAGCGCAGAATATCATCCGTCATCATACGCGAATGGCGCTGTATGGTCTCAGCGGTTGCGCCGCCTATGTGCGGGCTAAGAATGACATTGTCCGATTTCAGCAGCGGGTTTTGCGGCGATACGGGATGCGACTCGAACACATCCACCGCAGCGCCCGCAATCAGTCCCGCCCGCAGCGCGTCCGCAAGCGCATTCGGCGCGAACACGCCCGCATCTGCCACGCTGACCAGATAAGCGTCCCGCCGCATCAGGCGCAGCAGGCGCAAGTCCAGCATTCCCGCCGTTTCGTCAGTAAGCGGCAGATGCGCGCTCACAAAGTCCGACGACCTCAGCAGATCCTCCAGCGATACAAGCGCTGCGCCCTGCGGCGGCGCATTCACATACGGGTCATACGCTTGGACGCTCATGCCCAGCGCGCCGCATATCGCCGCAAGCCGCCGCCCGATTGCGCCCAGCCCGATTGCGCCCAGCGTTCTGCCGCAGAGTTCCACGCCGCGAAACTCCAGATACGCCGCGGCCGGGTTCTGCCACTGCCCGCTCTGCACATACCGATGCGCCTTTGGAACGCCGCGCGCCAACGCAAGCATAAGCGCAAGCGCATGCTCAGCAACCGCATTGGCGTTTCTGCCGGGCGCGTTGACCACCGCAATGCCCCGCGCGGTGGCGCTATCTATATCGATATGGTTGACCGACGCGCGACATACGCCAATGAAGCGCAGCCCCGGCGTCAGCGCCAGCGTCTCTTCGAACACGAAGTCCGATTCCACCACAAGAACCGATGCGCCTTCAGCGTTGACGCGCTTTGCTAACTCATACGGATCATACAGGCGGCGCGTGTCCGTCCAGCTCTCATACGCAACGCGCATCGTCCGTCTCAGTTCGAGAAGGCAGTCGTCGGTGAACGGGGCGAGCGCAAGCGCATTCATCGGCGGCTCATGCGCTAACGCCCACGCCGAATTCTGCCCGACGGCGTTAGCATCGGCGCTAGGCTCGCCGCCCATAAGCGTCCCATCAGCAAAACCTTTTCGGGCGCGCTCAAGCCTATGCGCTCTTGGAACACATCGTAGCCCGCGCGCTCGATCCTGTCCAGAATGCCGCGATAGGTGGCGTGCATTACCTTGGGGCAGGCGCGCGCGTCGGGCGCTATGAGGGGGAAGAGTGGTTCGCTGCTCTCGAAGAAGCTGCGCGCGCGCGCCGTCTGATGCGCCATCAGCGCCCTGAAGCCGTCGGTCATCGCGCCGCGCTTGAGCTCCGCTTCCGTGTAGTTGAAACGGCGCATATCGTCCTGCGGCAGGTATATGCGCTCGCGCTCCGCGTCCTCTTTCACATCGCGCAGTATGTTCGTCAGCTGCATCGCTATGCCCATATCAACCGCATATTCGCGCGCCGCCGCCTCATCGTAGCCGAATACCTCAACGCATATCAGCCCAACCATCGAAGCCACTTTGTAGCAGTATTCGTAGAGTTCGTCGAAATCGGCAAAGCGGTTCTTCACCAGATCCGTTTCAACGCCCTTCACTATCTCTTCGTAGTACTCGATTGGAATGCCGTAAGCGCGGGTGGCGTGATGCAGCGCGCGGAATATCGGGGGGGCGTCGGAGGCGGCGCTGTCCGAATGCAAGCGTTGGCGAACAAGCGCGAGTTTGCGCCGCTTTTCGCTGAGGGGAAGATCGCCGTCCGCGATGTCGTCGCATATGCGGCAGAAGGCGTACACCGCATAGACGGCGCGCCGCTTGGCGTAGGGCAGCGTGCGAAAGGCGTAGTAGAAGTTGCGGGCGTTCTCTTTGGCGATGCGCTGGCAGTGGTCGTATGCCGACGCCGGTTCAGTTGCCACAACCGCACCTCGCTATCATCGGCCGGGATGCGCGCTAAACGCCTATGACCTGCACCAGGATCTGCCTGAAATCCTTCTGGTCGTCCAGCTCCACCATGAATATGCGCTGAAACTCGCCCAGCGTAAGGTCGCCGTCAATCAGCGGGATGCTCTCGCTTGTGCCGAGCAGCAGATGCTGGCAGTGCGAATGCCCGTTGGGACATTCGTCTTCGTGCATATGCACGGTGCGAACTTCGAAATCGTTGTGGCGGTAGTGCGTATTGCGGGGCGCGAAGCGCTCTATGGCGCTCTTCATATCTTGCAGCAAGAGCGGTTCGTTTTCTTGGATAACGATGCCCGCCGTGGTATGCGTAGAGAACACCACCGCAATGCCGTTGCGCACTTCCGATTTGGCGACCAGATCTTCCACTTCGTCGGTGATGTCTATGAACTCCGGCATGCTTGCGGCGCGAACATCCACCTCAAGCGTGAAGGCGCTGGCTTTTACCGAAGCCTCTTGCATTGCTTTCATTGGAACCCCTCATGCGCATACGCCAACCGATTATAGACGCATACTTGAGATTATCATATTGCTATCGGTTGTTTCAATCTTTTTACGGAGTTGGGGATTCTCACTCTATAAGTGTTCCGGGAGGCGCGGCCGTGCTGCGGCCGCCGTGTGCTTCCGCTTGCAATCGCCTCACATGTGAATTTGACGCCCGCGTGTGCGTCCGTCTTTGGGCATCCAATTGGAGCCGCAGCGTCGACATCTGATGTCGTGTAGATATGGCCGCTCGCGCGCCATAGATAGCCTCCTAGATAGTGGTTTTGAGCGCCATTATATCTAATGCCATTCACCATTAAGAATACCTTAAGATTGAAACGGATAGACTTATCCGCCAATGCTGATATACTGACGCTCTAACAATCCGGACAACCCAACCCGCGGACGCGCCAAGCCCGAAAGGAGCAACGCAATGACAACCACAACCGGCAACGAACTCGCGCAAATAGCCCATCTTATGCGGCGCGCAGGCTTCGGCTCCACCAGAGCCGAACTCGAGGCGCTGGCGTCCAAAGGCTACGAAGCCGCCGTCGACGACCTTGCGCATCCGGAGCGCTTCCCCGAAGTGGAAGAGGACGTCATCGAGCGCTACTACGGCGGCGAAGGCTACCCCATCTTCGCCGGCATATGGATGTTCCGCATGCTCAATTCCCAGCGCCCCCTGCAAGAAAAGATGGCGCTCTTCTGGCATCATGTATTCGCCACCGGCGTAACCAAAAACCAACATGTGATGGCGTCCGTCAACCAAATCAACACCTTCCGCCGCGTGGGAATGACCAATATGCGCGATATTCTGGTGGAACTCGCCAAAGACCCGGCGATGATTTTCTGGCTGGACAACAACGAAAACCGCAACGGCGAACCCAACGAAAATTGGGGGCGAGAACTGCTAGAGCTCTTCTCCATGGGCGTAGGCAACTACACCGAGCGCGACATCAAGGACGCCTCGCGTGCCTTCACCGGTTGGACTTTCTCCCAGCCCATACCGCTCTATCCGCACGGCTACTACCCCGCAAACTTCATCTACGACGCCGACGACCACGACCACGGCGAAAAGACATTCCTCGGTCAGACAGGCAACCTCAACGGCGAAGACATCATCAGCATCATCGTCAAGCAGCCCGCCACCGCGCGCTTCATTTCGCGCCATATGTACAACTTCTTCGTCGCCGACGAACCTCAAGTTCCCTCATGGAACACCGTGCCGCCGCAAGACCAAGACGCCATCGACGCCCTGGTGGCGGCGTACATGCAGTCCGACGGCGACATCCGCGCGATGCTGTCCGCGCTGTTCAACTCCGACTCATTCAAGAACGCCCGCTTCAAGAAGGTCAAAAGCCCCGTGGAGCTCATAACCGGCGTCATCAAGCTTGTGGGGACATATCAGTATCCCGCCCCCGGCATGGTGGACTACTCCAATACCGCGCGCCTGATGGGACAGCAGCTCTTCGACCCGCCCACCGTGGAAGGCTGGCACACCGGCCACGAATGGATAGACGGCGGCACCCTGAACGAGCGCGTTAACTTCGCGGTCAACGAAGTCGGCGACCTCACCAAGCCCGGCATAAGCGATCTGATAGACCGCATGGGCGCGCAGCCCGAAGCCGTATCCCCCCAGCGCTTCGTCGACGCCGCCCTGGATCTCGCCGGCCCCGTGGAAGTAGGCGCCGACACCCGCAGCGGCCTGCTGCGCTACGCAGAAGCGGCCGGCGCCCTGGAGTTCCACAGCCCCGCCGCCCGCGAACAGAGCGCCGCCCACATAGGCCGAATGCTGCAGCTCATAGTCAGCGCCCGCGAGTATCAGATGGCGTAGGGGAACTCTGCCATCGGATAAATAGCGGTTAGGGTTCAAGATGGCGGCATCGCGGGGGCGGTTTGAGATAACTTGCCTCTGCGATGCCGTGGGCATCATAAGATAGATAAATTTACTTGGAGCGCAATACAATAGTGAACGCTCTAAAACTCGTCAACGAAACGGGCTACAAAGCGCTTCAGAGCCTAGCCCAAAGATCGCCTAGGCTATTCACCGTGCCTGACATAGATATGCTGCAGGCGTCAATGCTCACGGAAGTCGGAACGTCGGACGTTTGGCGGCAGACTATTGTGTTGGAATGTTCGCTGGCCCCGCTCAATGGCATTGAAGAGAAAGGTCCCGGATCTGACGCCCGCTATTCGAAAATCATTCGTCAAGCGCTGTCGGGTATAGACATTGCCGATGTGTCGGATAAGTCGCTTTGGGCGTCAATTAACTGCTTCGCCATTGCGGACTATGTGCCGATAAGATGGGAAACGAGCAACATTCGCCACAGCAACCCCGAAGGCTTCGTCAACAAGCATTGGCTCAAATGGGGTTCGTCCGCGCGCCAAGATAACGCTGCGGCAAGGCTATGGTGGCTTGGCGAACTATCGGAGCGCGTCTCGCGGCATTCAAAATACTCTACCGATGACCTGCTCGACGCTATGGCAAACAATGTCAATCTATATCATCAGACGCTTTCACGCCCGCGCCTTCTTGCGAATTCCAAACTGGTGGCGGTGATATACGAAAGCGCCATAGAAGGCAACGCGCATCTCTATCAAACCAAGTACGCAAACGCAATGTACAAATCGCTCAATGCGCGCCATAACGCGGCAACCCTTGCGTCTATGAATCTTAGCGAGCTTCGGGCTGTTGTGGCAGATGCGGTTCCGGCGGAGTGGTAAGTCAATCGCTTGAGATCGACTGCCTGTAGTATGTGCTATACTTGCAATATCATCAATGGTAATCTATGATATGGTTACCTGCGGATGCGGCTATGCCAGCGAGACATGAGGAAAACAAAATGGACATAGTTCAAGACTTCTTCGCCAAAATTATACTGGCAAAATTGAATGAACCCGCTCACGCTATTTTGGAATTCCAAGATGGGGCAGAGGCAATGTCAGTCATTGTTATTCCTCGAATAGACTCTGATGGTCGTTTTGTGCTGGATTTTTATGATGGTATGGCAATATCTAACCGCAGGCTGTCCTCAAAGGCAAAAATGGCACAGTTTGTAAGTGTACGATTCCGAGATGATCGTAGCGTCGAGACACTTATTACAAACTTTACCGGTAACACCGCCGTCGAAGATAGCACCCGTCAAAAAATCAGCGGCCGTCTTATGGTTGCACAACGCGAAGTCATCCTAAAAGATTGTCTAATCACATCCGCACGATTCTCACTTGAGGATTTCCCTATATTTTGGGGAGAAATGGCTCATGAAAATACAGACATTTCGGCATCTAACAATAATACTTCCCTGATGAGCAGTTCACGCATTTTGGGCTACTCAAAACTCATAACAAAAGACGGGTGGGAGATCACAATTTCAGAATGTTCGAACAAGGGCGATCTAGGCACTACCCACATCGGTAACATATACAAGACAGATGGCAATAATTTCTCTATTGATGAACTCAAGCATCTGCTTGACGGCCTGACATATTTTTTCAGCTTCATAACAGGTATTTATCGAACTCCAGGAGTCGTAATTGCATATGATTCACCTCTGCATGCTGTATGGGGAAGTGTTGGTAAATTTAATCAATTCAAGTATCGAGGCGGTAATTGGTTTAACCCCCAAAGCAGGGAAGCAATGTCAAAACTTTTCCCTCTATTTTGGAGTTGCTTCAATAATGATGAAGGGAAAGTCCGTAGTGTCGTTGGGTATTACGCGGAAAGTTCAATAATAGCCCACGCTGGGTTGCCCAAGAATGCACTAACTGATAGCCAGAGTGCTTTGGAGGGATTGTCCCGCTGGGTATTAAAGCGCGATCAAGACCGTGGAGAATCTGCCAGCCAATACATCAAGAAGGCTCTTGATGACTTAGGTATTAGTTGTGATCTTCATGATTACCCCAATTTGTTGAACCTGTGGCAGGAAAAGTACAAGAAAGATCAAGATGACGATGCAGGAACTACCTTCATAACACGGCTTCGTAACCAGTCCACTCACGCTAAGTTCCAACCAATGAATACATCAGACTATCTCCATGCTTGGAATCTGAGCCAGCATTATGTTGAGCTAATGTTGTTGAGATTGTTTTCCTATAACTACGATTACTACAATCGACCATCTAAGTCCTACAAATTCGTTCCATGGAAATAAAGATTTCTCATAGAAGCTCATAGAAGCAAGGAGCAAGCCTCTTCTTCGGCATTCCACGCAAGCGAAATTATGCGTTCTTCAAGCGCGTCAATGTCTATATCGCTGTTTAAGTAGAGTTTCAGTTGCCCCGCCCGCCCCCGCAACGCTAAGGTAACGCCATATCGGATTACTGACTGCCGACGACTGAATACCCCTCCCCCCGCTATGCGGGTACTTAGTCTTGGTGGTGGCGTGCAAAGCACCGTTATGTGTCTGCTTGCCGAGCAGGGCGCATTCGACGGCGTCAAGCCCGACTACGCCATCTTCGCCGACACAAAGTGGGAACCCCAATCGGTGTATGACACAATCAAGTGGCTCCAATCGCAGGTGTCTTTCCCCGTCATCACAACCGACAACGGGCGCAGCCTGCGGCAGGATGTGATTGACGGCGTGAACGCGCAGGGACAGCCGTGGTTAACCCTGCCGGTGTATCTGGCGGACGCCAACGGCGATTACGCCGGCCTCAACTGGCGTCAATGCACCAAGAACTACAAGCTCGATCCCATACGCCGCAAAGTGCAGGAACTGCTGGGCGTCCGCCCGCGTCAAAGCCTTTCCCCCGAAACGCATATCGAGATGTGGCTCGGCATCACCACCGACGAAGCGATGCGCGTAAAGCCTAATCGCAACTGGTGGATAGTCAACCGCTACCCGCTTATAGACGATTTGCCGCTGACCCGCCAAGAATGCCGCGAATGGTTCGCCAAGCATTACCCTGACCGCAACCTCACCCGCAGCGCCTGCATAGGCTGCCCATTCCGAAGTTCGTCAAGCTGGCTTGACATTCGGGACAACGAGCCGCAACTCTACTCCGAGGCGGTTGCGATAGACAACAAGCTCCGCTCCAACGGACACAACGCCAACCGAATGTTCCGCAAGCAGGCGTATCTGCACCACAGGCGCATCCCGCTTGACGAGGCGCTGAAGCTCGACCTGGATGAGTATGAGACGAATCAGTTCATCAACGAATGCGAAGGGCATTGCG
The DNA here is from genome assembly GCA_965204605.1 of Dehalococcoidia bacterium. Classification (GTDB taxonomy): domain Bacteria; phylum Chloroflexota; class Dehalococcoidia; order Lucifugimonadales; family JADFKI01; genus Bin90. The sequence goes on along the minus strand of OZ241999.1, from coordinate 688,973 downwards.
GGTTGTAGCCTTCACAGCGATAATTGCATCTTGCTTTGACGGCGCGGCTATCATCTTGGCTATGCGCGCCCTGAAAGCGTCCTCGTCGGACACACCGTCTTTGATGTAACTCAGTTCAATCGCGACCTGATCTATGAGGTGCTGATCTTCAAATTCGGCGTCCCACGCAAGCGAAATCACGCGCTCTTCAAGCGCCTCAATGTCTATATCGCCGCTTAAGTAGAGTCTCAGAGCTTCTTGCGCTTTGTTGCTGGTCATAGTCATATGCCTTCCTCCAACGCCGAACCCGTTCATATCGCTACCACTGATGCCGACCGCCATGAACTCTATCGCGTGTTGGATATTAGAAGAAAGCTTGCGGATGGTCAAGCGTACATAGAAGTGGGCAGGGTATCGTCTAAGCCTCCGAGGGGCAATTTCCCGCTGGGAACGCGTAGCCGCATGGTGCGTATCAAACTCACGGTCAACGACTGGTTCCTATGCTACGCTCACCAATATGTGAACGCCAACGGATCCGACTATACCGGCCCCGATCCCAAGTGGATCCGGATTGACGATGTAGTATTCAAGCAGGGCAACCTTAACTCATAGCATCTACACACCCATATTGTAGCAAGCCTGCCGTTGATTAGACTTGCTTGCCATTGCATCGCTGCTGCATATCCCGCAGCCCCCCTTGACCCAACTGCCCCCGCAACGCTAAAGTAGCGCCATCAGGTCCGATTGCCAACCGACGGATCGCATACCAACCGCCAACCCTTGACTGCCGACTGCGAACTGCCAACCGCCAACCACAATACCACTACGGAGGCGCTATTATGGCTAGACCTTACGGACTTTTGCGCTGCGGGTTTCCCTATGTGAAGACGCTGGGAATGCGCCGCCTCACCAACTATCCCATCGACGTGGCGCTGGGCGGCGAAGACCGCATCTATGTGCTGTGCCGCGCCGACAACGCCGCCCTCATCCGCCGCTATAGCTACGCCGACGAAGACCTCGGAACTATCGGCGCTATGGGCAAGGACGACGGGCAGTTCGTCTGGCCCGCCGCCATCACCACCGACGCCGAAGAGAACATCTATGTGTCCGACGAGTTCATGAACCGAATCAGCGTGTTCAACAAGGACGGCGAGTTCCTTGCGAAGTGGGGCGCGTCCGGCGGCGGCAAGGGCGAGCTGAACCGCCCGTCCGGCATCGCGCTGGACGCCGAAGGCAATGTGTATGTATCCGATACGCTGAACCACCGCATCCAAAAGTTCAGCGGCAAGGGCGAGTTCATCGCGGCTTTCGGCAAGTTCGGCGCAGGCAAGGGCGAGCTGAATATGCCGTGGGGGATCACGCTTGACGATGAGGGCAGCGTGTATGTCGCCGACTGGCGCAACGACCGCATCCAAAAGTTCAGCGGCGATGGCGAGTTCATAACGCTGTTCGGCGGTTCGGGCTGCGGGGACGGCGAGTTCAACCGCCCGACGGATGTGGCGGTGGACGCAGACGGGGACATCTATGTGGCGGACTGGGGCAACGACCGCGTGCAGATGTTCAACCCGGAGCCGCGCTATGTGCAGAAGTTCCTAGGCGACGCCACGCTGTCGCAGATTGCGCGCGACTATATGCTCACTAACGCCGCGCCCAACCGCCTGCGCGATATGTCCAACCTCGAGCCGCAAAAGTATCTGCGCCGCCCCAAATCGGTCATCGTGGATGACACCGGGCGCATGTTCATATCCGACAACCTATCCTACCGCCTGCAGGTGTATCAAAAGGAAGTCATTCGCCTAACGCCCGACCAGTTCGGCCCGCCGGTGCGCTCGCCTACGCTGAACCAGGAATAGGGGAGGCAGGGCGGCCGACGTCCTATCGTCGTCGCCTTGATCGGGAACGCCTTCTGCGCGCCCGCCGTCTAAGCCTGAGTTCGCTGCGGGCGGGCTTGGGGTTAGGCGGCGCTTCGTCGTAGCCGTCTGCGGGTGGCCGTCCTATGGGCAAGTAGCCTAGGTTGGCGGGGACGTCCAGTTTGCGGACTGGGTAGTTGATTTCAATGCGCTCTTCGCCGAAACGCTCGTGCAGGCGCATTATGATTTCGTGCGTAAGCGCGAACATGCCGTCGCGGTCTGTGGCGCGAAACACTAAGTTGAAGCCGATGTTGGAATCGCCGAACTCGAAGTAGCGCATTATCGGCTCGAACTCTTTGTCGGCGGCTTCGGATTCCTCAATCGCTTTGCGCGCGATTTCCAGCGCGATTTCCTCCACACGCCGCAGGTTGGAGTCGTAGCTCACGCCGCAAGTTACTATGCCGGTAACCGCCAGACTAGGCGCGCTGTAGTTAGTTACGATGCTGTCGGTGATAATGCTGTTGGGGACAATTATCAAGTTGTTGAAGCGGTTGCGAACTATGGCGCTGCGCCAGCCCACTTTCTCCACAAAGCCGGCACGCTCGGCGTCCAACTCTATGTAATCGCCTTCCTTGATTTGCCCCTCGGCTACTACGAATGTGCCCGCGATGTAGCTGGTGAGCGTGGGCGATAGCGCGAGCGCCACCGCAAGCCCGCCGATGCCGATGGTCGCCAGCAGCGGCGTTATGGGTATGCCGAGTATGTTCAGCGCGATTAGTCCGCCTATGATCAATGCCAATGCGCCTATGGTACGGTTGAGCATCGGCAATACAAACGATCTGAGCGCGGGCGTGACTTCGGCGTATTTGTCGACGAGCTGCCAGCGCAGCAGCGCATGCGCCAAGCGCGTGGCGGCGTAGCACAACACGCCCACTATGACTATGAGCCACGCTTGATGCAGCCATTGCACGATTTGGCGCGTGTTCGCGAATAGCGGGAAGGTTGTCTGATTGAGCCAGGTGAGCGCGGCAAGCACGCCTATCAGCGCAAACGCCACGATGAGCGGCTTGCGAAGCGCCTCGATAATGCGAATGCGCGCTTCGAGCGCGACTACGTGGCGGTCGTCGCTGATGCGCCGGGAGCGCACGGCGTAGCGCATGCCGAAATGCGCCAACACCGCAAACAAGCCAAACGCCAGCAGTATGGCGAGGGCGTATATGGGCGCGGCTATCGCGGGTTGGGATGCGGCATCGGTGGGCATTGGCGGGCGCTAACGATTGTGCGTAACTCTAACCGCGATTGTAGCAAGTTCGGGGCGCAGGCTCAATTGCGCGGGTTTGGCGGCATTGCCAAATCTGCGTATGAACTGCGCCTGCCGCCCCCGTTGTTTGCGGCTTCTCGGTTCTCTTGCGTTTTCCCTATGCGTTTAACCCATTCCACGCCCGCTTATGTCCTCTGCGCGCCTTTCGCAAGGCAAATTTGGGCGCGCATCTTGATTTTTTAAGTAGAGACGCTTGACATTTTGCGGATTGCTACATTAGTATTCGCTAAAATTATCACAATCGGGCGGCTAGCGCGGGCTTGCGCTTGCGCGCGTTGCAACGGATGGCGGCAAACTGCGCCGCCGAAATAGCGAGAATCGAGGAGAGGTCAACGAAATGAAAAGGTCAGCATTGCTCCTGGCAGCGCTGTTCGTCCTTGGCGCAATCTTTGCGGCGGCGTGCGGCTCTCAGCCGGCCGCCGAGCCTCAAGTGATTGAGGTGGAAAAGATCGTCGAGAAGGAAGTGCCTGTCGAGGTGGTCAAAGAGGTCGAAGTCGTCAAGGAAGTGGAGGTGGAAAAGGAGGTCGTCAGAGAAGTCGAGGTAGTCAAAGAGGTCGAGGTGGAGGTCGAGAAGGAAGTCGTAAAGGTCGAGCGAATCGAGGTCCCCGTCGAGAAGGTGGTCGAGGTTCAGAAGATCGTTGAGAAAGAGGTTGTGGTAACCAACCTCCGCGAATCTCCCGACCTTGCGGCGCGCGTGGCGGCAGGCGAGCTTCCGCCGGTGCATGAGCGCCTTCCCAGCCAGCCGATGATAATCCCGCCGCTAGGGGACATCGGCCAGTACGGCGGCAAGGTGCGGCGCTTCTACCTAGGCCCGGCTGACGGCTGCAACTTCTTCCGGCTGTCCCGCGCATCACTAGCGCGCTTCTCGCAGGACGGCTTCTCGTTCATCCCCTCCGTCGCAAGAGGCTGGGAAGTCTCCGAAGACGGCAAAGAGTGGACGTTCTTCCTGCGCGAAGGAATGAAGTGGTCGGACGGCGACGACTTTAACGCCGACGACTTCATGTATCAGTACAACGACGTCATCCTGAACCCGGATCTGAACCCCAACCCGCCCTTCTTCCTGAAGATAGGCTCCGAAGTGGGTTCCATATCTAAGGTGGACGACAACACCGTCAAGTTCACTTTCCCCGTGCCGAACTTCCTGTTCCTGGAAATCGTGGCGCAGGCGGACGAAGCTTGCTACGGCGCTACGCGCAATGTGCCGTGGGCGCCCGAACACTACATGAAGCAGTTCCACATCAAGTACAACCCCGATGTGGAAGCCGATGCCGAGGCGAACAACTTCGAGAGCTGGACGCAGTTCTACGACGCCAAGACGCAGTACAACCTGAACCCGGACAAGCCCACAATCGCGCCGTGGAAGTTCAGCAACCCACTGGGCGACCAAGTGGTGGAGTCGGAGCGCAACCCCTACTTCTGGGCGGTTGACCCTGCGGGCAATCAGCTCCCCTACCTGGACAGCATTCAGCTTACGCTGGTGGAAAGCACCGAACTCGGCACGCTGCGCGCTGTGCAGGGCGAAATCGATATGCAGGGGCGGCACATCCAGCTCGACCAGTTCACCACGCTGAAGACGGGCGAGGCGGATGGCGGCTACACCGTGAAGACTTGGCCCACATTCGCAGGCTCCGATGTGGCGTTCTTCTTCAATATGAGCCTGCCCGGCCATACAGGCGACGCTATACGCACCAAAGAGTTCCGTCAGGCGCTATCGCTGGCGATAGACCGCAGTTCCATCCAAGAGATTCAGTTCCTTGGACTGGGACAGATACGGCAGGGCGTCCCCTCGCCGGGACACCCGCACTATCCGGGCGACGACATAGCCAAGCTCAGGACGGAGTATGACAAAGATGGCGCAATCGCTATGCTGGATGCGCTGCCCGCGCCTTTCGGCAAGGACGACTCCAGCGATTGCGATAACGGGCCTTGCCGCACCTACAACGGCAAGCGCATCGAGATGACCGTTACGGTTACCGACGCATTCGGCACATGGCCGGACGCCGCGCAGGTAGTCGGCCGCGCATGGGAAGCGGTGGGCGTCAAGGCGAATGTCAACGTGACGACTCGCAGCCTGCACTTCACGCGTTGGCAGACCAACGAATGGGCGGTTATGGTGTGGAACGAAGACACCGCCGGCTTCACCTTCAGCTCGATCAGCAAGCGCGCGCCTGAGGGCATCGGCACATTCCACGGCCCCGGCTGCGCCGCATGGCTCATCAACCCCGACGGCGAAACCGCCTTCGAATGCCCGCAGGAATCCCTAGACCTGCTGGAAATGCACAAGCGCGGCCCCGGTCTGCCTGAGGCGGAGCGCAACGCGCTGGGCAAGGAAATCTACAAGACCATCGTGGAGAATCAGTACAACATCGGCATCGTGGGCTTGTCCCCGATGGTGCAGGGCGTTGTGGTCGTGAACAACGAGCTCAACAATGTGCCCGACAGCGCCGGCAACGACTGGCCGCTGCGTACGCCGAACACCGGCTTCCCGGAGCAGTGGTACTACTCTCAATAACGCTATCCTAGGCGGGCGGCTTGCCGATGCGCATTCGGCGGGCCGCCCGCCTGCAGGCTTCCCGCCGCGGCGCGTCCATAGGCGTATCCATACATTCATACACACGGGCGTCTGCGGCGGAACGCCATATCTATCCCCATCCCTGCTTGCCTACTTATCGCTGCCGATAACTTATCCGCCCGCATATCCGCGGACGGACTGACCAACTCAAGCCCAAGGATTGAGTGAGCGGCATGCTCCAATTCATCATCAAACGGCTTCTCATATTCATTCCGATGCTGGCGCTAATGTCGGTGGTGGCGTTTGCCATCATACAGGCGCCGCCGGGCGATTTCCTGACCGACCTGATAGCGCAGATGCAGGCGACTGGCGAGCTCGCGGACGAAAGCGAAGTGGAAGCGCTGCGCTCTCAGTACGGGCTTGACAGCCCCATCTATGTGCAATACTTCAAGTGGGTTTGGGGCATCCTGCAGTGGGACTTGGGGCTGTCGATCGAGTGGAGGCGTCCCGTCGCCGAACTTGTCAACGAGCGCTTGGCGATGACCGTGGTGTTGGGCGTCTCGACGATAATTTTCACATGGACGCTCGCCGTCCCCATTGGCATCCTGTCCGCCGTCAAGAAGTACACCGTCATCGACTACTTCTTCACCTTCCTGTCATACCTCGGCGTGGGAACGCCCAACTTCATGATTGCGCTGGTGGTGATGTGGTTCGCCTTCAGCTGGTTCGACATCAAGGTTACGGGCTTATTCTCCGAAGAGTACATACAAGCCCCGTGGAGCGGCGGCAAAGTGGTGGACATGCTGTCCAACCTGTGGGTGCCGATGCTAATACTGGGGACGGACGGCACGGCGCGCTTCACGCGCATTGTGCGCGCCAACCTGCTTGACGAAATGAACAAGCCGTATGTCGAGACGGCGCGCGCCAAGGGACTGCCCGAATGGAAGGTGGTGCTGAAGTATCCGGTGCGCATCGCGTTGAACCCGTTTGTCAGCACCGCCGGACTAGAGTTGCCGCGCCTCATATCCGGCCAGCTCATCGTGGCGACCGTGATGAGCCTGCCCACCATCGGCCCGCTGCTGCTGCGCGCGCTGCTGTCGCAGGATATGTTCATGGCGGGCTCGATCGTGCTCATCCTAACCACGCTGACGCTCATAGGCGTGCTTATATCCGACATCATTCTCGCGATGATGGACCCGCGTATCCGAATTGGAGCTTAGCCGATGGCTGCCACAACCGAAGCGCTCCCGATTCAGAGGCCGTCCGAAGACGAGCAGATCTACATCGCCTCGCAGTGGAAGCTGATCTGGTGGCGCTTCATACGCCACCGCATCGCCGTAATATCCAGCATCATCGTGCTGGCGTTCTATGTGATAGCGCTCTTCCCGGAGTTCTTCTCCATACACGACCCGCGCGCCGAATTCGCGCAGCGAACCTTCATACCGCCGCAGCGCATCCACATATTCAACGGCTTTACGCCCGCATTGCCCTATGTCAACGGACTGAAGGGCGAGCGCAATCCGGTAACGCTGGGAATGGAGTGGCAGACGGATCCGGAGCAGACGCACACCATCCAATACTTCGTGCGCGGCTACGAATACGAACTTTTCGGCTTGTTCAAGTCAAACATACACCTGTTCGGCTTGGATGTTGACACCAGCGCCGCGCCGCAGCCGTTCTATCCGCTCGGCACGGACAGGATGGGGCGCGATATGTTCTCGCGCGTGATGTACGCCACGCGCGTCTCAATGTCCATCGGCTTGGTGGGCGTGGCGCTGAACATATTCCTAGGCTCGCTGCTGGGCGGACTTTCCGGACTGCGCGGCGGCATGACCGATACGATAATACAGCGCGTCATAGAGTTCGTGCGCGCCATCCCCACAATACCGCTGTGGCTCGCGCTGTCCGCCGCCGTGCCGCGCGACTGGTCTATACTGCGCGTCTATTTCGCCATCACCATCATCATATCGCTGATAGAATGGACGCGGCTTGCGCGCGAAGTGCGCGGGCGCTTCCTCGCAATGCGCGAAGAAGACTTCGTGCTGGCGGCGCGGCTGTACGGCACAAACGAAGTCCGCATCGTGTTCCGCCATATGCTGCCCTCGTTCCTGAGCCACATCATAGCGGCCACCACGCTTGCCATACCGGGCATCATCATCGCCGAAACATCGCTGAGCTTCCTAGGCTTGGGACTGCGCGAGCCGGCGATAAGCTGGGGCGTGCTGCTGTTTGAGGCGCAGACATTGCAAGCGGTGGCAGAGGCGTCGTGGCTGCTCATACCGGGCGTATTCGTGCTGATAGCGGTTATGGCGTTCAACTTCATGGGCGACGGCCTGCGCGACGCCGCCGATCCTTATGCCGTCAGAACTTAAAGGCAATAACATGGCAATAGGCGCCTATCAGATTTCGCAGGGACATGAAGTAGCGGTGGCCACTACTGTGCCGACGGAAAATCCTCGTCTAATTACGGATAACTGCCTAGATGCCCTGCCGAAAATTGATAATGAGAGTGTTCACCTTATTGTTACTGATCCGCCATACTATCTGGACGGGCTCGATACAAAATGGCGTAAAGGTTCAGCCAAACCCACACGAAGAACAGGGGTGGTTGGTAGATTGCCTGCCGGAATGAAGTTTGATCCGCAACAAGGCCGGGAGCTGCAATCTTTTATGGAGCAGGTCGGTAAATTAATGCTGAATGCCTTGAGACCTGGCGGGTTCGCTGTAGTATTCAGCCAACCTCGTCTGTCCCATCGCATGGCGACAGGATTGGAAGATGCAGGATTTGAGATCCGTGACCTGTACGCTTGGCATTTCACTCAGCGGGCGCAATTCAAAGCGTTCTCTATGAACCATTTTATTGATAAAATGAACCGCGCCCCGGAAGAAAAGCAGCAGTTGAAAGATGAACTGAAGGGACGGAAAACTCCGCAGCTGCGACCGCAATTTGAGGCAATGGTACTGGCGCAAAAGCCTAAGCAAGGTACTTTTGTTGAAAATTACCTACGATACAACACGGGATTGATCGACTCCACGGCTACATTGGATGGCAAAGCTCCGTCAACAGTCATGACAGTGGAAAAGCCACAAAAAGATGAGTGCAACTATCATCTCACCGTCAAGCCCGTTCTCCTGATTGAACATCTAATTCGTCTGTTTTCGGAACCTGGTCAACTTGTCCTGGATCCGTTTTTGGGCAGTGGCACAACAGCAATAGCGGCTCTACGGGCTGACCGTGTTTGCATTGGAATAGACATCAATCCTGATTACATCGCAATAGCCAAAGAGCGATTGAAGGAGGCGATAAATGAGCGGAATTCGTCCGAAGCAACACGCCCGCATGGGGCAGTTTTACCTGGAAGAAGCAGTTCTGGACGTCCTGTTGGAAGCCAAACATGAAGGAGACTGCATAGGCGCAGCAGACATTAGCCGGAGAGCAGGAATTTTTCGCGACCGGGGTGATGTCAACATTATAAATGACGCAATCACTACAGGTGTGCTTATAAAGCTTCACGCTGAAGGGCGCGTTCAGAGATGCACACAACCCAATAGCCGAGGCGGTTGGGATCTCACTGACCACGAATTTGCCTTGCGACGGGATGATGTGAGTTAAGGTATATCATTACTTTACTCAAAACCCAAAATACCCTTAAAAGGTGAACCTCTTGCAGGCGAACAACTCAACGCTGCTGGACATAAAGAACCTGAAAACCTACTTCTACCTCGACGAAGGCGAAGTGCGCGCGGTGGACGATGTTAGCCTGCGAATAGAGCGCGGCAAAGTGCTTGGCGTGGTGGGCGAAAGCGGCTGCGGCAAGAGCGTGCTGGCGCGCTCCATTATGCGTATCGTGCGCCCGCCCGGCCGAACCATAGACGGCGAAATCATCTATCACCGCGCCCCGGACGACTCCGGCGACGAGGACGCCGTCGATCTGCAGGCCCTCCCCCAAGACGGGCAGCAGATGCGCCGAATACGCGGCTCCGACATCACGATGGTGTTCCAAGAGCCGATGGTGTCCTTCAGTCCGGTGCATACCATCGGCGACCAGATAGTCGAAGGCATTCTGCTGCATCAAGACGTCGACCGGGAAACGGCGCGCGGCATCGCGGCCGAAACGCTCCGCAAAGTGGGCATACCCGACCCGGATACGCGCGTTGACGCCTACCCGTTCAACCTCAGCGGCGGCATGCGGCAGCGCGCGATGATTGCGATGGCGCTGTCCTGCAACCCCACACTGCTCATAGCCGACGAACCCACAACCGCCCTGGACGTCACCACTCAGGCGCAAATCCTGGAGCTTATGGCGGAGCTTCAGCGCGAGTTCGGAATGGCGATGATGCTAATCACGCACAACCTTGGCGTGGTGGCGCAGATGGCGGAAGAGATAATCGTGATGTATCTGGGCAAAATCGTGGAGCGCGCAGACACCGCCACGCTGTTCAGCAGTCCCAAGCACCCTTATACGCAGGAACTGCTCAAGTCCATACCGCAGCTCCGACGGCAGCGCCAAACGGATCGATTGACCGCAATCACCGGCACGGTGCCGCCGCCGTTCATCCGCCCGCCCGGCTGCCCGTTTCACCCGCGCTGCCCGCAGGCGATGCCCGGAGTGTGCGATGTAGTCGAGCCGCCGCAGATTGCGCTTGATGATGAACGCACGGTGCGCTGTCTGCTGTATGACGACGAAACTATGGCGTCCATCAACGGCCGCCGAACCGCCGTCGGCGATTAGCGCCGGCGGCGCGCAACCCAAACTTTCTTTGGGGATTTTAGAATGACGATGCAAGCAAACGGCAGCGAAAGAATACTGGATGTTGACGGACTGAAGGTTCACTTCCCGATAACGTCGGGAATATGGCGGCGCGTGTCCGGCTATGTGAAGGCGGTGGACGACGTCAGTTTCGCGCTTGTGGAAGGTGAAACCTTTGGGCTTGTGGGCGAAAGCGGCTGCGGCAAGACCACCACCGGCCGCGCCGTGCTGCGCGCAATCGAGCCTACCGACGGCGATGTTACCTTCACTATGAGCAACGGCGATCTGGTCAACACCGCCGCCGCCGACCGCGAAACTCTGCGCCTGCTGCGCCAAGAGATGCAGCTCATATTCCAAGACCCGTTCGCCTCGCTGAACCCGCGCATGACCGTGTTCGACGTGGTTGCCGATCCGCTGCGCGTGAACCGCATCGCGCGCGGGCAGGAATTGGAAGACAGGGTAGCGGAAATGTTAATGCGCGTGGGCTTGTCCGTGGACTACGCCCGCCGCTATCCGCACGCATTCAGCGGCGGGCAGCGCCAGCGCATCGGCATTGCGCGCGCCCTGGTGGTCAATCCCCGCCTTGTCATCGCAGACGAACCCGTGTCGGCGCTGGATGTGTCCGTGCAGGCGCAGATACTCAACCTTATGCAAGACTTGCAGGAAGAGCTTCGGCTAACCTACCTGTTCATCAGCCACGACCTCAGCGTTGTGCAGTACATATGCCACCGCGTCGCGGTCATGTATGTTGGCAAGATAGTAGAGGTGGCGTCAACCGAGGAACTCTTCACGCAGCCGCGCCATCCCTACACGCAGGCGCTGCTGTCGTCGGTGCCGGTTCCCAACCCCGCGATCCGCTCGCGCGGGATGGTGCTTGAGGGCGAGGTTGCCGACCCCGCCGATCCGCCGTCGGGTTGCTACTTTCACCCGCGCTGCCCGTTTGCGAAAGACATCTGCCTCACCGAAGAGCCGCCGCTTGTAGAGGTTGCGCCCGGCCGCTTGGCAAGCTGCCACTTCGCCGACGAAATAGAACTGCCAGGCGTCCCCGGCTAGCGCGGGCGCGCGCCGAACTACGCTATTGTCTAATCGGAATTCCCCAGTCCAAATTGGGGATAGCCCCGCGCCCTTTTCCCATCCGTTCAAGATGCGCGAATTTCCCCCGCCCACGCGGGGATGCGCTAATCCCCGCTGGCGGCCGCCGTTCCCGCGGCGCGCGGACGGGCTTCATCCGGCAGCGCCGCTTCCCAGTCGTCGATGATCTTGCGCGAAGTAGGCTCCAGCATCATCGTTACGATTGCGCCGCCCACGCTCATTGCGATTGACAGCGCGATTACGGCGTTGTACGAACCCGTCTGATCCACCATCCAGCCGGCTACCCAGCTTACGAAGGCGTGTCCCAGCAGCGCCCCGGACATCTGCCAGCCATACACGCCGCCCATAGGCCCGTTGCCGAAGTATTGGCGGTTGATGACCAAATAGCCCGTCCATTCGCCGCCGAACCCTATGCCGAACAGTGCCGCGAACAGGTAGAACTCCCATGCGCTTTGCGCGAAGAACAGGTATATGACGGTCAAGCCTTGTATCATCAGGCAGGTCGCCATAATCGTCTTTGTGCCGTAGCGCTCCGCCAGAATGGGCGTCAGGAAGCGGCTGGGTATGCTGACCAGCGATATTATGGTGAGTATCCAAGCGGCGTTGACGAGCGTCATTCCCTGCGCCACCGCGATGGGGACGATGAACACCAGCACAATGCCGTGTCCGGCGCATCCAAGCCCGTGAATGGCGGGCAGGTTCCAGAACGCCTTTGTGCGCCGCACATGCTTGTTGAAGACTTTCGTCCGAACCTTAATCATATCGGCGGGGACGCCGCCCTGCGATTCGCTGCGCCGCGCGCCGTAGGGCAGAGCGCCAATATCCTCAGGCGCGCTGCGGAAGAATATGGCGAGCAGCAGGATGAATGCGCCCGCGAGAACGCCGATGCCTATGAACATCGCCTGCCAACCCAAGCCTTGCACTAGGCTGCCGAGCAGCGGCGACATTACGCCGGGTCCGATGCCCGCCGCCGCCCAAAGTATGCCCGTTCCAAGCCCAAGCCTGCGCCTAAACCAGGTGGACACCGCCGCCATTAGCGGCACCATGAAGATGGCTTGCACCGCGCCGCGCAGTATGCCGAATGATACGAACAGATGCCACGGCGCGCTTATGTACGCCACCAGGATCATCACAGCGCCGTAGGATACCGCGCCCAACACCATCATATTGCGCGCGCCGTAGCGGTCGCCCAGCCAGCCGGCGACGGGCGCGAACAGCGCCGCCACCAGGTAGTACAGCCCCAGCGAGCCGCCGATGTCCGCGTAACTGAAACCGAACTGCCCGTCTCCGTCGGCAAGCGGCTCCACCAACACGCCGCCCGCAAAGTTGATGGACAGCGCCACCATCTGCACAAGCGCCAGTATGCCCACAATCACCCAAGCGTAGTGAAACCACGCGCGGTTGAGCAGCAACGACGGGGCGTTTAGGATTTTGAACATATCGGCAGTGCGTTGTCGGTGGGCGGCTATGGGTGGTGGGGTATTAGGGTTGGCGTTAATCTAGGGGTTAACCGGCGGTGAGAGATTTAGGATCTGTGAATTAGTCTTCTCAAATTGCAACGCTTATAGTATCAGTTTGAGACCTTCTATGAAACCTATATTGGCGGTTACATCGCAGATTGTACACTCAATAGCGTAGCGCTCAATTCTGAGAATGCTGGGCTACTTATCAGTCGCACACCTCTTGGTTCTCTTTCAGCCATTCAAGGACGGCTTCCGCAACCCATTGGTGGCCGGTGGCGTTCCAGTGATAGTCGTTGCGGAACCGTCCGTCCCTGTAGTCATGCCCCTGGCTGACGACGTAGTCGTACTGGCTGATTACTGGAATGCCGCGCGCCTCGGCAATGGCGCTCAAGCGATCGAACTGCGGATCGCCTCTCGTTCCCATTTCATCGGTCGCCGCCAAGATTGCCAGATTAGCGTCGTCGCGGTCTGCGCGCCGCTTGAACTGATCTATGCCGAAAGCGGTGTATTCCAGCGCTTCTTCAAAGACGGGCGGCAGACGTTCTTCTAATTCTAATAAGAACGGAGCGTCCAGATAACGATAGCCCCCGAGTTGCCAACCATTCAGCAGCGATTCGCAGCAGAAACGCTTGGCTATCATAGCCGCCCACGCCGCGCTCTGGGCATCGGCGGACGCGCCTATTTTAGAGCGAATCAACTTAACGGGAGGGCTTGCATCCACCCACTTCGCGAATTGCGAAACCTGAACCAACCGCTCCCACTCGCTCTCATACCGGGGCTTCCGCAATCTTGGCAACCGAAAGCGCCTGTACTCTGGGTCGGGGGGGCGCAATTCTATATTCCCGTCATCGCCTTTTTGCGCGGACACAAAAGGCATTCGGTCAGGATCCATGCCTAATACTAGCGATTGCAGCGCAGTTGAGTTATCTGCGAAATCATTGAGATAGAAGACCAGAAACACCAACTTAGGGTTCAGATGCCGGGCGTATTCGTCATAAAACGGAAGCTGATTGATTTGGCCGGTGCCGCCTATTCCGTAAGCCTGAGTGGTAATTGCTAATCGCGGCAGTTCGCGCGCCGCCATCTCTTCCAGACGCACATGGAACTTGTCGGCGATGGGCGACTCTTGCGCCTCCACGAATGAATCGCCAATAAAGGCTATATGACAGCCGGCAGCGGCGCTCTCAGGGCTGACGGGTTCGCGGTCAAGAAAACCTTGGCTATTGATGCGCGAAATCACCCAGAAATCGTCGTCCCATCTCCCATAACGCAGTTCCGAATTAGGCTCTCGAATGCGCCCAACTCCATCGACGAACTGAATAGGGATGCTATTTTCTATAAACGGCTTTGTAATCCGAAAATACGCCTCCCCGATAAGCGCAATCAGAAGCAGCCCTGATATAATGAACAAGGCGTTCCAAGCCGCCACGCGCCACGCGCGAACATGATTTCGGGAAGATGGATGGGGATTATGAGGCGAATTATGCTGAACGGAACGGGGTTTCATAGTTTGGCATTTCGATCGGCGGGATGAGGGATTACGCGTAGGCAATCATACGATAGACGCTTATGCGCGCGGGCAACGCAAGTGTATAAAGACGATGTTATCACATTGCGGCGGCGCTTATCATATCAAACTGACGGGCTGAATGCTTGATATAGCGCTGCCCTCTAATTGCCGCCATTTGCCGCAAACGCCGATACTACCCCCGCCCATCCGGCAACCGAAACCAGCACTTACGGCTGAGGCGGTTCGGTTATCTCGAATACTTGGCCGGACGGCACATTGCCGATTACCTGGCGTATGCCGCTGGGCCAGAATATCGTTATCTCATCGGCGCTCTTTGCGTCCCCAAGCCCGAAGTGCAGGTCAAGGCTGTTCATAGATAGGAAGCTGGAGCTTGCGGTTACTTCGCCTATCTGCGTATGCTCGGCGCCTGCGCTGCGGGTTGTCAGGAATACGCGCGCGCCGATGGCGTCGGCGTTGCTGCCCGTGCCGTCCACCGCCATACGCCCCTTGAGGCGCAGAGTGAGCCAGTTATTGCCGCCGCCGCCGTTCAGCCATACGAATGTGGGGCCCTCGGCGTAGCCAAGCTCATCCCCCACGCCGGTGAATACGCTGCCGGCGCTGTTAGTGCCTATCAGATCGATGTAGCCGTCGCCGTTGAGATCGCCTTTCGCAAGCCCCTTGCCGTTTTCGTGATAGGCGGTGTCGATTCGCTGTGCGACGCGGTCGAAATCGGCGCTTTCGGTGTCCAACACGCCGTAGTCCACGCCGCTTATGTTCAGCAGACGCGCCTCCACTGTGATGTCTTGGAACTCGCCCTGCCCGTTGCCGCGCAGCATCCTGCCGGCGGCGGGGAATATCCTGCCGTCGGGCGATTCGCCGCGCCCCAGCGCAGAGCCCGTCCAATAGATATCCTGATCGCCATCATTTTCGTAGTCGAAGAATGCTGCGCCAAAGCCGAAATCGTAGGCGGCTAGGCCCGTGGGCAATCGCCAATCTAGCCGAATCCTCAGCGGATCGATGGAATCGGGCGGCATAACGCGGCTTGGGATGATGGACAGCGCGCCCGCGGCGTCGGGAAAGAAACCCACTTCGCCCAAGCGCGGCACCCACATAACGCCGCCGTTGGACAGCAAGTAGTGGGCGCAGGTGGAAAGCTCAAGCTGCTGCTGAACGCTGCAGTCGCCGCTATCGCCGCCGCCCAGCGCGAGCGGGCGCGTCTTGGGATGATAGCCGATGTTGGTAACGAACACATCTAGGTCAACATCGCCGTCATAGTCCCCCAGCGCAAAGCCCATCCAGTTGCCGCGCGTCTCAAGCCCCATCGGGCGCTCCACGGACACGAAGCGCACTTCGCCATTCGCGGAGTCGTTGCGATACACCTTCAGCGGCCCGCCGTCGTCCGCCGTCCACAGATCGGGATCGCCATCGTCGTCGAAGTCAAAGAACAGCGTTGCCCAAGTGACCACCTGCTCGCCGCGCACGCCGGCATCGCCGCCAATTTCGCTGAATGTGAGATCGCCGTTGTTGCGGTAGAGCATATTCAGGTTGCCGCGCGTGGGCGCGCCGGGATGCACATTGTCAAGATCGGAGCGGTTGGCGACGAATATGTCTATCCAACCGTCGCGGTCGACGTCGGCGCATGCAGGGCTTGTGCCGGTGCGCGCATTGGCGCTGTCCCCGAATGCGGCGGCGGTGATGTCCGTGAAAGCGCCGTCTGCGTTGTTGAGCAGCAATCGATCGCTGACGGCGGCGCGCAGTTCGGCGTTCTCGACTGCCGCCTCAAAGTCCAACCCGTCCCCTACGATGCCCTGCGCGCTGATGTACAGATCTTGGTAGCCGTCATTGTTGACATCGCAGGCTACCACGCCGGTGCTGTTGCTTGGCGTGGCGTCCGCCCCCGCCTGCATGCCCACCTCTGCGAACCCGCCGACGCCGTTGTTGCGAAACAGCAGGTTGGGGTTGCCCATGGACTGCGTGATGTAGAAGTCCATATCGCCGTCGCGGTCATAGTCGAAGATAGCCACGCCCGGCAGATCGTTGGCGACGGACGCCTCAGCGCCCAGCGCCTGCGCCGCAATATCGGTGAAGGGGACGACGTCGTCCACATTCGCGTCCGCGAAGCCGCGCGGCTGATAGCGTCTTGCGCCCACGCCTTGACTGCGCGGTTCGCTACTCGCCTCATCGCCCTTTGCGCCCTCGCGAATGGTGGGCGGCGGCGCGCTTGCGGGCTGTACGGCGGCGGGCGTGGGCGGCAGTGAAGACGTCGGTTGGGCGGGTATAGGCGTGGGAACGGGCGGCGGCGTATCGGCGCAGGCAATCGCCGCGGCGACGGCGAGCACGCACAGCAGCGGGGCGATGCGCTGCAATACGATGCGCGGCATGCGAATGAGCGGGTAGGAATGCGGCAATTGCGATTCTTATCCTAGCCTAAACCTTGCCAAAAACTCGATTGGGCCGAATAGGGAGAACAGGAACATCGAGCCGCCCACCGCGATTGCGACCATCCAAGGGCCGACCACTGACAGCCACGGCGCCGCCTCTGCCGCCCAGCGCTTGGTGAAGGGCAGCCAATCGCCCACGATTTCAAGCCACGGATCCGGCTGCTGGTGCGGATACGCCATTCGGTTGAGCATATCGATCACCCAGCCGCCCACGCCGTAGAATATGCCCGCCACAAACGCGGTGTAGAGCGCCAGAACGCCGTATTGGAACGAACTGAGCGGCGCTTTGAACAATCCGTCTATCAGATCGTCTATGAGAACGCCGATCGAGAGGAAGTTTTCGAGGTTGAATTTGATGGCGGTGGAAATCGGAAAGACCGCCCCGGTGAGAAAGGCGGTGATTATGCCGAAAGCAAGCCCTAGCCCCAACCAGAGCGGCAGGATGCGCGACTCTTCGGCGTGGCCGCCGATCCAGCGCGTCAGCCAATAGAACACGATTGCGGTGGACGCCGCCGCGCCCAAAATCTGGAATGCCGCCGCGCTTCCCGTCAGCCGCACCGGATCTTCCGTGATGCTTGGCGCGTTTATGGAGCTGACCACCGCCGCGCCCGACGCCAGCAGCACGGCGTACACCGTCAGGCTTGCCGCAAAGCGCTTTTGCAGATGCTTCATCAGCGCCCTGCGCTCCGCCATAGTCGTTACGGATGTTAACGATGCGCTCATATATTCATCACTGCGTCTGATTTATCTTTGCCGTCCGGGACATCCGCGCCGCCTGCCCCGCACTAGATATGCGCTCGAAAAGGCTCACCTATCAAGTGTAGCGATTGTAAGCGCCCGTATCAAGGTTAAGCGGCGCTGTTAGTCTTCGCGCGTCTTTGTTCAGCAAGCGCATGCGTGAACGGCGGCGGCGGTCTAAATTGTAAATACGGGCGGCGCTATGCTATATTTTCGGTTGCGCGGCGGGCGTTCAATGTGGCGGATTAGGCGCTTTGCCGCGCGCTTAACGCTATACCGATAATGTCCAACAACTACGCAGTTACGCAATGTTACGCGGCATGCAATCATGCAACTTAGGGGGAAGCATATGGCGGTTGTAGAGTACGAAGTACGGGGGCGCGCAGCCTATATCACGCTGAACAGGCCCGACAAGTTGAACGCCATCGATGTGGCGATGCGCGATGAGCTTTGGCGGATGCTGCACGAAGTCAACGACAACCCGGACATATGGCTGGCGGTCATCACGGGCAACGGGCGCGCCTTTTCGGTGGGACACGACCTTGTGTCTATGTCCGGCAGAAGCGATGCGCTCTACGATCCTGAGATTTCCACCGAAGACCTGTATGTGTATCAGTCCGAAATCTTCAAGCCGATAATCGCGGCGGTGAACGGCTTCTGCCTCGCGCAGGGCGGCGGCATAGCGCTTGCGTCGGACATACGCATCGCATCCGAACAGGCGCAGTTCGGCTGGCCGCAGGCGAAGCGCGGCATCGGCTCCGTGAGCGGGCCGTGCATGCTGGCGCAGCGCGTCCCGCTGAACTTTGCGCTGGAGTTCCTGTTCACCGGCGACCTCATCAGCGCGCAACGCGCCCTGGAACTTGGCATCGTCAATATGGTTGTGCCGCACGCTGATCTTATGGCGAAGACCGACGAAATCGTACAGAAGCTCCTGCAGAATGCGCCGCTGCCGATGCGCGCCATCAAAGAGGTTGCGGTGCGCGGCGCCAACATGCGCCTAGAAGACAGGGTGCGGCTTGCGGGCATCGTGAACCGCCGCCTGCAGCGCACCGAAGACGCCGTAGAGGGCATCAAGGCGTTTCAGGAAAAACGCGCTCCCGTGTTCAAAGGGCGATAAGCGGGCTTTCGGCTTTCATTCGTCGGCAATCGGTTATCAGCAATCGGAGGGCAGAAGTATAGATGACGCAATCCAGTTCTTACGAAAACCGCGGTCCGCAGACGGACGCTGCGCCGTATCCCAATCCGGACGAATCCGAGAGTACAGCGCGCAGTCGCACGCCGGTGTTGGTGGTTACGCCGCATCCGGACGACGCCGAATCGGGCGCGGGCGCTACCATCGTGAAGTGGGCGTCGCAGGGGCGCAAGATAGTGCTGGTCGTCTGCACAAACGGCGATAAGGGTAGCTCTGACCCTGAGATGACGTCGGCGAAGCTGGCGGCTATACGCGAAGCCGAACAGCGCGAAGCCGCCGAGGTTATGGGCGTGTCCGAAGTCGTCTTTCTGCGCCACACCGATCAGCATCTTGCGGACACATACGAACTGCGCGAACAGATTTCGCGGCAGATTCGGACGCATATGCCCGAAACCGTGCTTACCATCGACCCCAATCGCCCCTACATCCGCCACGAAGACCACTATGTTTGCGGGCGCGTTACGCTCAACTGCGTATTCCCATACTCGCGCGATAGGCTCGCCTTTCCGGAGCATATAGTCGAGGGCTTGCAGCCGCACAAGACGCGCGAAATCTACCTGTGGGGATCCCTGGATCCGGACACATTCTTGGATGTAACGGACACATTCGACGCCAAGCTGGACGCCCTCAGCCGCCATCGCAGCCAAGTGGGACAGGGGTGGGAACTTCGCGAGGTGCGGGCGCGCACGCGCTACGCCGAAGTGGGCAAGAAGATTGGCGCAACATACGCCGAAGCCTTCAAGCGCATTGAGATTTTCTAGCGCCGCGCTTAACCCGCACGCCAAATCGGCGCGCAATCGAAGCCAATGCTCTGCATACGCTTGCGCCAAAGCGTGGGGTAAGAGCGCATAAGCGCTGCGCTGCGGACGTCTGGAAGTGAGTGGAAGCGTATGGTAGCCTTGAAGAGTGCGGGGATAGTAGCGGCATCCGTGTTGATAGGGTTGCTGGCGGCGGTGATATACCCGCTGCTTGCGTTTGCGGTGGTGCTGCCGCTGATGATGCGCGAGCGGC
Source organism: Dehalococcoidia bacterium (assembly GCA_965204605.1). Classification (GTDB taxonomy): domain Bacteria; phylum Chloroflexota; class Dehalococcoidia; order Lucifugimonadales; family JADFKI01; genus Bin90. The sequence continues at coordinate 669,113 of OZ241999.1, read as the reverse complement.
TGCGCGAAGAGACGGCGTCGGACATAGACAAGCGCGAGGCGCTGATGAGCGTTCCTGAGGGAATGCACGCCGCTTACGCCTCCGTGTTCATACTAACGACTTTGTCGATTGCGACATTCTGGTCGTGGGGACGAGCGCCTTACGGTGCGGTCGACTCCAGCAGGTTCGTGCTGATAAACGCAGGCGAGGCGATAGCGCCGTCTATATTAGCGACGCTTGTAGTGATGCAAGGAGTGGCAGGCTTTATGATTGGCTACGAATCGACGCGCAGGATGGTTCACAACTGGCTGGTGCAACCGGTCATAGACAAGAACATAGCCAAGGGCGTTGCCCAAGGCATTGTCGAGGGTGAGGCTCGCGGCAAGGCGGAAGCTCAGGCAGAGAGCGATGCGATGTGGCTGGATTACATAGCGCGGATGAAGGAATCGTATGAGAAGGGCGAGCCTTTCGACGAGCCTACGCCGGCGGAGCTACGCAAGAACGGTAACTCTCAGGAGTAGCGCTCCGTCTGCGACGGATTGGCGGCAAGCCCTGTTCTTGCAACGGGCAAAGCAGGTATGAAACGCAGTTACGGCGCGTCTTGTGCCGCCAATCTCTTGCGCCATCAAACGCTAGATGCTACAACTCCCAATTCTAATTCCACTTTCAAACAGAAAACTTCAGGCAGAAAGGCAAGCCTATAATGACAATGGACAAGTTTCAGGCAGGGCAGCGGTTTGAGCAAGAAATTGAGGTTGCGATGGAACATACCACCAACCGAATGGGCAAAGAAGGCGCGGATGTGCTGTCCACGCCGGCGCTGCTGGGATTGATGGAAGGCGCCTGCATCCGGCAATCGGAGCCGTTCATGCCGCCGGCGCACACCACCGTGGGCTATGCGGTTGACGGCTTGCGCCACCTTGCGCCTACGCCCGTAGGCAACAAGGTCGTCGTCAGCGTGGAGCTGACTGAGATTGACCGCAACCGTCTCACATACGCTATTGAGGCGCATGAGGGCGATAAGCGCATCGCCGTCGCCACCCACAAGCGCGCCGTGATACCCATTCAGTAGCAGTGTGTCCGTAGCGCCGCAGCCTTATCGCCCAACCGACGCTTTCGCAGATGCGACGAAGCCGCGCAGAGGTATGACATTTGAACGCCGAATCGCTCTGGAAGTGGTCAGTTCGGGCATTGCTGGCACTGCTGCTTATACTCGCCAATGCGCTGCTCGTCATAATGATTGTGAACTCTGCGAATGTATTTAACGCTGTGGACGAACTTGGCGGCGCCGCCCAAAGCCTTATGCATAACGCCGGCGTTATCGGCGCGGCCGCCGAGAATATCGGCAAGGAAGTCGGCAGCGCGGCCGATACGCTGGAGCGCGCCGGCGATGATGTGAACCTCGCCGCCGACGCCATCAGCAGGGAAGTCAGCCGCACATCCGATACGCTGGAGCGCGCAGGCAAGGATCTGGAGCGCGCCGCGGATGCTTACGAAAGCCTCTCCAACACCTTCGAAGATGCGTTCCGATAGCGGGACGGGAATGCATGACGGATAGGCGCAGCGGCAGACGTCGGGCGCAGAACACGGAGGCGCAAGCCATAGACACGGACGGCGGAGCGAACAAGGGCATGCTCGACGGCTTAAAGGTTCTTGACCTGACTCGCTATGTAGCCGGGCCGTATGCCACGCGGCTTATGGCGACGCAGGGCGCGGATGTCATCAAGGTAGAACGCCCCGGCGTGGGCGATCCGGCACGCCGCATCGGCCCGTTCCCCGACGACATCCCGCACGCCGAAAAGAGCGCCCTGTTTCTGTATCTCAACGCATCCAAGAAATCCGTTACGCTCAACCTCAAGCACGCCGAGTCCGCGCCGATTATGCGCCGCCTTGTGGAGTGGGCGGATGCGCTGATCGAGAACTTCAGCCCGCGCGTGATGCCAAGCCTTGCATTGGATTACGCAAGCCTCGCCGCCGTCAACCCGCATCTGGTAATGACCTCTATATCCAACTTTGGGCAGACGGGTCCGTACCGCGATTACGCCGCGCGCGAAATCAACCTCTATGCGCTGGGCGGCTTGATGTACATCACGGGCGATCCTGAACGCGAGCCGCTGGGAATGGCGGTTCGGCTGGCGCAGTACGGCGCGGGGCAGAACGCATTCGTGGGGACGCTTGCGGCGCTTTGGCATCGCGACGGAACGGGCGAGGGACAGCATGTAGATGTAGCCATATCCGAATACCTCGCCACCATCTTGGAGAACGCCCTCAGCCAGTATAGTTACACGGGCAGCAACTTTCGGCGCACGGGCAATCGCGGCTACGGGCGCGCGGCGTGGGGGCCGTATCCGTGCAGGGATGGCTATGTGGGCGTGATTGCGGGGCCCGACCACAAGTGGCCCGCGATGGCGGAACTGATGCAAATCCCGGAACTTGCCGACGAGCGTTTCGCTGACCGCGCCGGCAGAGCCGCCAACGCCGACGAGTTGGACGCGCTGATGCTGCCGTGGCTGATGCGGCACGATAAGCACGACATCTTCGAGCGGGCGCAGCGCTTGGGGCTTGCATTCGCCTATGTAGCCGCGCCGCAGGACATACTCGCTTGGGGACACCTGCGCGAGCGGGGCTTCTTTGAGACCGTAGAGCATCCCGCCGCCGGCAGATTGGAGCATCCCACAGGGCCGTATAAGTCAGGGCAAAATGCTTGGCGTGTGGACGCAGCACCGCTACTGGGGCAGCACAACGCCGCGATATACGGCGATATGCTTGGCTATTCCAAGCAGGAACTTGTTCGGTTACGCCAAACCGGGGTTATCTAGGCTTAGATGCGGCGGCGCAGGCGCATTGCGCTGCGGGGGCGTTATCTGAGTGAAGCGCATGCGATGCCGTCTCCATCGGCGTCGAGTCTATGCGGGTCTTGGGCGGGCCCGCCGGCGGCTTCGTAGAATACCTGCGCCTGCGCGTGGGTTTGGAAATCGCCGCAATCGCGGTCGGGTCCGTGCGGGTCGTAGCGCAATTCTACGTCGGTCCAAGGCGATTGCGCTTCGCCTTCAAGCGCGGCCGGGGTTGGTGTGGGCGGCAGTGGCGGTAGATCTTCAGCCGCTACGATTGTCAGCGTAGGCGGACGTTCGCAAGCGGCGAGCATATCTTGCAGCGCGGCGGCTTCGCGCTGAGTGGACGTTAGTCCCCAAGCCTGCTTGACGGCAGCCCAATCGGTTGCGTATTGACACCAGTACTCGCGGCGCGGCGGCTTCCAGTCTTCCGGTCCTTTGCTGCCCTTCCGTCGGTTCGCGGACGATTGCACCGCTATGAGATGGTTGGGATATGATAGGTCGTTGGCGTAATCGCGCTTGCGGTCTTTTGACCACTGCCAGCCGCCCGATCTATGGGCGTTGGCGAGCGGCACCATATGGTCTATGTCGAGATTGCCCGGATCGGTGAAGCGCTCGCCGGTGTATTGACCGAACCAGTCGCCGGACGCGACGCGGCATCGGTCGGGGCCGGCGTATCGCACGGGCGCGCGGGACTCGGCTATGAGCGCTTCTTGGCGGGCGTCTTGGCAGTCGCGGTCGGCGTCAATCCAGTGCCGCCAATCGGATCGATCGTAGGCGGGCAGTCCCTGCGGGATAGGCGCTACGCTGATGGTGAGCGCAAGCGCATCGGCGTCTGCGGCCAGCGGTTGCGGCGTGGGCGTATCGGCGGCGCTGACGGGCGCTGTGGCGGCAACGGACGCAGTGGGCGCTGTGAGTGGGAAGGGCGCCTGCGGCAATGGCGGATCAGTGGCGGCGCATCCGGCGTAGAGCGCGCTCAGGGCGAGCGCAAGCAGGCATGCGATAGCGCGGGCGGCGGGCGCTTTCATCAGAACATGCTCAGCTGCTGTTGAGATTGGGCGTCGTCGGTTTCGGCTTGTTCCGCGTCGTCCTGGGGCAGGTTGACGGCAGCGTCGGGCATTGCCATCACCTCTACGACTAGATCGGGCAGATTGCGGAAGTCGTTTTCCAGCGCGGGCTTGAGGTTGGGGTTATGCAGCGCGGCGGCAGGATGATACATCGGGTATATCATTCGGCCGTTCCACATTCGGGGCTTGCCGCGCTCGCGGCTGATGGCGAGTCCAGGGAAGAACTTGCCGAAAGAGAACCTGCCCAGCGTAACGATGACTTTGGGATTTATGAGCGCGATTTGGCGGTCGAGATAGGCGGCGCAGGCGTTCAGCTCGGCGGTTAGCGGATCGCGGTTGTTGGGCGGGCGGCACTTGACCATATTGGTGATATAGACATCGGAGCGGCGCAAGCCTATGCCCGCAAGCAGATCGGTCAGCAACTTGCCGGCCGCGCCCACGAAAGGCAGGCCTTGTTGGTCTTCATAGTAGCCGGGCGCTTCGCCAATGAACATAATGTCGGCGGCGGTCGAGCCGTCGCCGGGAACGGTGCGATTGCGCCTCTCCGATAGTCTGCACAGCGTACACGCCGCAATTCGGCTGACAATCTCATCGTAGCCTGACATTCCGCACCTCGCCTTTTGGGGATTTTAGTTGTGTTCGGCACAAATTTTAACGCAAAGGCGCAGGGGCGCAAAGGGGGATTAAGGCGCATTTATAAGAGGATGCGCGCTTGTCGTATCTCTGTACGGGGCAGCGCAATGGATAGGAATTTCGTATCGGCGAAAGGCGTTTGGCTAGGGTTTGGCTAGACGGCAAGTTGTACATTATAATTACAAGGCAAGCAGTTCGTCGGAGCGTTTTGGCGCATTGACGCAGCAGCGGAGGGGTGGCCGAGCGGCCGAAGGCGCCTGTCTTGAAAACAGGAGTGGCGAGAGCCACCGCAGGTTCGAATCCTGTCCCCTCCGCCAAACAAATCGCCGCGCTCATCAAGCAACAAATCAGAGAGCGGCGGCAATGTGAAATCACGAAAAGCGCGCGCCCTCGCCTACAAGACGATGCTGGCGGCCGCGCAAGGGCGCATAACAGGGGCGCATAATGCGAATGATGTACGGAGTAGATGACATATGAAGATTCATGAGTATCAGGCGAAGCGAATTTTGGCGCAGTACGGCGTTCCCGTGCCTAACGGGGGCGTGGCGGCGACGCCGCAAGAGACGGCCGATCTTGTGCGCGATCTGGGCGGGCGCGGCGTGGTCAAGGCGCAGGTGCATGCCGGCGGGCGCGGCAAGGCGGGCGGCGTGAAACTGGCGGCATCGCCCGAAGAGGCGGCGGCTTTCGCCAAGTCCATACTTGGCTGCAATCTGGTTACATTCCAAACGGGCGCAGAGGGCGTTCCTGTGCGCCGCCTGCTGGTGGAAGAGATAATCGACGTCGCCAAAGAGTTGTATCTGGGAATGGTGATAGACGGCGCGGCGGAAGGCGTTGTGGCAATCGCAAGCGAAGCGGGCGGCATGGAGATCGAAGAGGTAGCCGAATCCAACCCGGAGCAAATCCTGCGCGCCGCGGTTGACCCCGTATTGGGCTTGCAGCCGTTCCAAGCGCGCAATCTGGCGTATGCGCTGAATGTAGAAGCGGCGCTCGTCCGCCCGGTGGGGGCGCTCATCGAGAGCCTATACCGCGCGTTCAAAGAGAACGACTGCTCGCTGGCGGAAATCAACCCGCTTGTCATCACAACCGACGGACGGGCGCTCGCGGTGGACGCCAAACTCGACTTCGACGACGACGCAATGTTCCGCCACGCCGCGCTCAACGAACTGCACGACCCCGAACAGGAAGACCCCGGCGAAGTGGAAGCGCGCAAGTATGACATCAACTATGTGAAGTTGGACGGCTCCGTGGGCTGCATCGTGAACGGCGCGGGGCTTGCGATGGCGACGATGGATGTAGTGCTGTCGGGCGGCGCAAAGCCCGCCAACTTCCTGGACATCGGCGGCGGCGCCGACGAAGAGAAGGTGGCGCAGGCGCTCAACATAGTGCTGTCGGACAGCTCGGTCGAGCTCGTGCTGGTCAACATATTCGGGGGGATACTGCGCTGCGATGTGGCGGCGCGCGGCTTGCTGCTTGCGGCGGAGTCCGCGCCCGACGCGATGCGCCCGATGGTGGCGCGCATGCTGGGGACGAATGCGGACGAAGGCAGGCGGATCCTGTCGGAGTCGAGTCTCGACGTGACGCTGGTGGATGATCTGGGCGGCGCCGCGGCGGCGGTGGGCGCGGCACTGAGCGCATAGCGGCGGGCATACGCCGACGGCGGGGGCGCTATGATAGAATCCGACCAAGACGCTGCGAATGAACGCGAGGATATACTCAGTATATTGCGCGAGCATCGCCCATACTACTTTTGGGCGCTGGTTACGCAGATACTCGCGTCCGGCGCGGCGATAACCTGGTGGGAAGTGGCATGGGGCGGCCACGCCAACGCGCTTGGCTGCGGCATAGCGGTCGCGCTAAAGATGAGCGCGCTAATACCGCTATGGCTTGTTACGACGATACTTATAGTAGATGCAGGGAGGCGCATCGTGGTTCTACTGCCGGACGGACGGAAGAAGCTTAGGGCGAAGGCGAGGGCTGAGGGCAGGTCTGAAGGCAGATCTGAGGGTAGATCTGAGGGTCTGGCGGAGGGTGTGGCCATAGGCCGCGCTGAGGGCGTGGAGGAAGGCGTGGCCATAGGCCGTGCTGAAGGCATGGCTGAGGGTCGCGCTGATGGCGTGTCCTTGGGTACAAGAAGGACGAATTCGGCTTGGCGGCGCTGGAACGCCCGCCGCCTGGAGTTCGAGGCTAGGGGGGAACCGTTCGACGAGCTGCCGCCCGACGACGACTCTTTCGACGACGAACTCAACGGCAAGGATTAGCGCGGGGCGGCCACGCCAACATACTCGGCGACGGCATAGCGGTCGCGCTAAAGATAAGCGCGCTAATGCCGCTATGGATTGCCGCGGCTATATTTATCGTAGATGCAGGGAGGCGCATTGTGGTTCTCTTACCGGACGGCAGGCAGAAGATGAGGGCGAAAGCCAAGGCTGAAGGCGTAGCCATAGGCAGGGCTAAAGGCTTTGAAGAGGGTCTTGCAAAAGGGTTAGCTGAAGGCATCGCGGATCGACTTGCCAAGGCCAGAGCTGAAGGCTATGCAGGAGGTTTTGCAGAGGGCTTTGCCCAAGGCAGAGCGAAATCTAGATCCATAATTGCGGCGTGGCGGCAATGGAACGCCCGCCGCATGGATTTCGCGGCTAGGGGCGAACCATTCGACGAGCCGCCGCCCGACTATGCGGACTATCTCAGCGGCGACGAACCCAAGCGCGGCGATTAGCGCTCTGCGCGCATTCGCCAATCGCCGCCAATCGACTTTTGGCATATCACAACCAGCATACCGCAATACAATACGGCGTCGGACACGGTATAGCGCAAGGCAATACGGCTACACGGATAGCAGTAGCAACGCACAGCAGCACAGGAGGATACAAGATGCACCTACTTGAAGTGTTAAACCCGATAGCCCAGCAGCGGGGCGTGCTGACGGCTATGTCCATCAACGCTCGCCCCGCATCGCTGGATGACAAGATTGTGGGACTGCTGTGGTCCGGCACGCACGGCGGCGATGTGGCGCTCAAGCGCGCAGGCGAAATGTTGCAAGAGCGCTTCAGCAACGTCAGCGTCAACTTCTATACCGGCGGCAACTACCCCGCGCCGCCGCATATCGTCAGGCAGGCGGGCGAAGAGTGCGACGTGGTCATCGGCGCAACCGCCGATTGAGGGACGTGCGCGTCGTGGATGGTCCACGACATGATTGAAATCGAGAAGATGGGCAAGCCCGCCGTGCCTATCGTATCAGGGCGCTTCGAACTGGACGCCATCGCAAGCTCGCGCGCCTTCGCTATGCCGGACATCAAGTTCGTCATCGTGCCGCGCATATACCGCAACCTCGCCATCCCGGAGTGCATACGCCAAACCGAACTCGCCATAAACGACCTTGTGGACTGCCTCACATCCAGCGAAGCCGAAGCGCGCGCCGCCGCCGATACTACGGGGACGCACCGCTTCGAAGGCGACGACCGCTATGACGCCGTGCTGCGAATGAATCAGGATTTCCTGCAGCGCGATTGGGGCGACGCAATGCCGCTCTATCCGGCGACGCGCGCGGCGGTGGACGAGCTGCTGAACGGCACAAGCCTGCCGCCAGACTATCTGGTGTGCGATATGCCGCCGGGCTTCGGGCTTGCCACCGTTGAGAAGATAGCCGTCAACGCCGCTATGGCAGGCGCAAAGCCGGAGCATATGCCGGTCATCATCGCCGCCGTCAAGACGCTTTCGGAGATGGGCGAACACGGCGGCAAATCGCTGCTGATGTCCACCAGCCCGCATGCGCCCATACTGGTGGTGAACGGCCCTATCGCCAAAGAACTGGGCATCAACCCGCGATCCGCGCTTGGGCCGGGTCGCGACAACGAAGTCAACATCACCATCGGGCGCGCCTTTTCGCTGTGCCTGCGAAACATCGGCTACTGGTATCCGGGACAGATGGATATGGACACCATCGGCACTACGCGCAAGTTCGTTCACTGCGTCGCCGAAAACGAAGATATGTCCCCGTGGGAGCCGTACCATGTCAACAAAGGCTTCAGGCGGGACGAAAGCGCCGTCAGCATATTCATCACCGACGGCGAACTGGATGTGCAAGACCAGGGCAATACCGGCGCCGAGGGACTGCTCAAGACGATTGCATACGGCGTAACATTCGGCACGCGCGGGCTTGGCGACCGCAACGGCGGCGAGCGCCTCATATTCATGCCGCCCGACGTTGCGCGGCCGGTGGGCGGCGAAGGCTTCACAAAGCAGGGCGTCAAAGAGTTCATACACACGCACGCCAACGCAAGCCTCGGCAAGCTCATCCAATATATGCCGCTGGACGACGCGCGGGTTGGCGCGCACTGGCGCTGGCTGCGCGATCTCTCTGAACAGGAGCTGCTCAACATGAGCGTTCCGCTGCTGGAAAGCGCGGACAAGTACGACGTTCTGGTCATCGGCGCGGACAGGGCAAAGACGCTGGTTATGCCCAGCGGCCCAAGCGCCGCCACCGTGGGAATAGACCAATACAGATAGCCAAATACTGCTGTGGGCGCGCCCGGTTCTCAAAAGCAAGCGCGGCGCGCCCACAGCGATAACATCAGTTCAAAACCCAACCCATAAACCTAACATTCACCGAACCAGAACAGGAAAGCGCAATGAACCTGGACATCTACCTGCACTTTGACGGCAACTGCCGCGAGGCGTTCGATTTCTACCGATCAGTATTCGGCGGCGAGTTCGAAATCATCCAAACATTCGCCGACGGCCCCGCCGATATGGGCATCCCTGAGGCGGAGCGGGACAACATCATGCACGTGTCCCTCCCCATCGGCGGCAGCGTGCTGATGGGCAGCGATGCCCCGTCCACATTCGGCCCGCCGCCCGTGTTCGGCAGCAACTTCTCGGTAACCGTCAGCGCCGACAGCCGCGCAGAAGCCGATGCGCTGTTCGCCAGCCTATCCGACGGCGGCGCAGTCTCTATGCCCATGGCGGACATGTTCTGGGGCTCATACTTCGGCGCTTGCGCGGACAAGTTCGGCGTCAACTGGCAGATAAGCTACGATATGCCCCAGGGGTAATGCGCCAGCAAGCGCGCATGAACCGCATGAACGCAGAAGAGGCAATGCTATGGACGATAATCTCTACCAGAGCACCCAAATCCGCCGGAAGGAAACGCCGCTTAAGGCCAAAGACGCCAAACCCGAATACACCGAAACCTACACACTGGTCGAATACCTAGAGAAGCGCTATGACTTCGAGAACGAGCGGCATGAAAGCGGCGGGCTTGTGCTGAGCGCGCCCAATGTCCAAATGAAGGCGCTCATTCAGCGCGGGCATAAGATCCTAAACCAGCAAGAGGTTTGCGAAATTCTTGAGGCATTCGGCTTCAGCGTCGCGAAAGTGGAAGCGATAAGGACCGACCTAATCGAATACAAGCCGGGGCTTTTCAAATCGGCGGAAGCCGCCATAAAGATATTGGAAACCGCGCCTCACGAAAGACATCCGATTAGCGAAGAAGCCAAGCAGTGGGAGGAGGATTTCTTCAGAAAACTGGAGGAAGACTACGAAAAGAACGCCGTGAAAACCACGCCCCCCGGAGGCATAATCTACAACTACCAAAACATCGAAAGACTTTTCTAGTGGCGGCCGAAGTGTTCGTTGACGCCAGTTTTTGGACTACACTATAGATAGAAAGGCAATGCTATGGGCAACTATCTCAAACCACCCGGCGTACTCACCCACGCGCTTGCCGAATACCTTGAACGGCGGTATGGCTTCAAGCGCGCGCTCCAAGAAGACGGCATGCTAATCGGCGCGCCCGACTTTTCGCGCAAGGCGCTCATCCCGCGCGGCCGCCTGTTGCTGAACGACGACGAGGTATGCCAAGCGCTTACATCCCTGGCGTTCAAGCCGTCGGAGATAGACGCGATAAGGGCAGACCTAGTTCACTACAACCCCGAACCCGTCAGGGACTGGGAATACGGAACGTGGCTGCTGGATTCTATCCCCCCCAATAAAAAGCGCAAAATAAGCGAAGAAAATGCGAAGTGGATGAAAGACTTCTTCGAGAGACTGGACGCTGAGGATGCGCCAAGCAAAGATGTAAAGCCGCGTAGCGACATAGCGTACGGCTTCGACGACAATGGCGATAGAGATATTCAATGAACGACGAAGTGTTCATTGACGCCAGTTTCTGGGTAGCCATCATATACACGCGAGACCAAAACTACAGAGACGCAAGAGAGCAATGGGAGCGCGTTAATCGAGATAGACGCCGAATTGTAACCACCAATTGGACGCTCTACGAAGCCTTGACTATCCTGAATGGACGGCATGCGCGGCACGACCTGGCGCTTGGACTGCTAAACCTGATTGATACATCTGACACGCTCATCGTCGATGCCGCCGCGTTCGAGAATGCGGCGCTTGACATATTCAGAACGCATTCGGACAAGCGCTGGAGCGTGGTGGACTGCGCCGGTTTCGTCTGCATCCAAGAAAGGCAGAGCGGGTTTGCGTTATCGTATGACGAAAGGGATTTTCAGCAGGCGCAAACCGAGTTCGGCTTTCTGCTTTTGGGTGAAACGATACTATAAGGCAAAGGCGCATTCATTGCGGACGGCGATTATCAAAAGCGGCGTGGATTCAAGCGCGCTCCGATTAAGGGGCTTATGGCATTTATGGCAGGCGCAAACCGAATTCAGATTCACACTCATAAGTGCCTGAACAACACGCCTGAGCAATAAGCGAAAGGACACAACTACGCTATGGGCATTCTTGTTGATGAGAACACGCGGCTGCTGGTGCAGGGCATTACCGGCCGCGAAGGCAGCTTCCATGCGCTGCGCTGCCGCGAATACGGCGCAAACCTAGTCGCGGGCGTTACCCCCGGCCGCGGCGGGCGGATCTTCGACGGCGATGTGCCGGTGTTCAACACCGTGGAGCAAGCCGTAGCGCAGACGCAGGCGAACTGCGCTCTCATATTCGTGCCGCCGCCATTCGCCGCCGACGCCATCATCGAAGCCGTCTATGCCGGCATCCCCACTATCGCCTGCATCACCGAAGGCATTCCGATTATGGACACCATCGCGGTCAAGCGCTTCATCAGGGACAAGTCCGTTACGCTGATAGGCCCCAACTGCCCGGGCATGATTACGCCCGGCGCCAATGTGAAGGTCGGCATTATGCCCGGCGCCATCCATACGCCCGGCAGGGTGGGCGTGGTGTCCCGCAGCGGCACGCTCACCTATGAGGCAGTCAGCCAGCTCACGGCGCTCGGCATCGGGCAGTCAAGCTGCGTTGGCATCGGCGGCGACCCCGTCAACGGATCGTCTTTTGTGGACATTCTGAAGATGTTCAACGCCGACGACCAGACCGACGGCGTGGTGATGATAGGCGAGATTGGCGGAACGCGCGAGCAGGAAGCGGCGGAGTACATCGGCAGCGAGTTCAACAAGCCTATGGCGGCGTTCATTGCGGGACGCAGCGCGCCGCCGGGCAAGCGAATGGGACACGCCGGGGCGGTGATTACCGGCAACGCCGCGCGCGCCGAAGAGAAGGAGCGCGCCCTTGCGGCGGCAGGCGTCGCCATCGCGCCCGCGCCCGGCGCAATAGGCGACGCCTTCAGTGAACTAATCGGCGGCCGAACCCGCTAGTTGGAGCTCGGCTGCAGGTTGTTGGGGTAGCACTCGTTGGGATTAGCCCCTTCCACGTCGTCGCTGTTGGTGCCGTCGGGACACTCGGTATTATCCCACTTGGCGTTGCGGATGTCCTCCGCGTTCTCCATATTCTTGGCGTCGGTGAGATCGGCATCCTTGAAATCGGTGTCGTCCAGCTTCGCGCCTTCGAAGTCCGCGCCGTCCAGGTCGGCGTTGGAGAAGTCGGTGTCCTCCAAATCGGCGTCGGAGAAGTTCACATCGTTGAAACTGCCGCGCTCGAACTCGGCGTTGGTGAGATTGGCGCCGCTCATATCCGCCTCGTCGAAATTGGCGTTTGACCACACCACGTCGGTCAGGTTCGCCTTTGCCAAATCCGCCTTTTCAAAGGTCGTCTTGTTGTCGGCTTTCATATTGCGCAGGTCGGCGCTGCCCAAGTCCGCGCTCTCAAAGTTTGCGCCGGTAAGATCCGCCCTCCTGAGGGTTGCGTTGCGAAAGTCCGCATCCTCTAGGTTGGCGTTCACCAGCGACGAGTTGGACAGATCAGCGTTGATGAAGCCCACGCCGGACAGGTTGACGCCGCTTGTGAATGTGATGTTCGTGAGGGTTGCGCCCCTGAACTTCTGGGTATTGTGCGCCCGTCTGCTCGCGCGAATAGTTGCGCCGGTCAGTATAGCGCCGTCCAGGTTGGCGTCCCTAAACTGGGCTTCGGTTACATTCGTGCGGCTCAGGTCTGCGCCCTGCATCTGCGCGCCGTTAAACCTAGCGGCCTTGATGTCAGCGCCCTTGAAGTTGGCGTTAGTCAGCGTCGCCTTGCTGAAGTTGGCGTTGGTCAGCGTCGCGCCTTCGAAACTGGCGCCCGTCAGGTCGTTCTCAGTGAAGTCTTTGTCTCTCAGGTCGCAGCCGCTCAGGTTGGCGCCCGGCCCGAATGTGGAGCAGGGCGGTATGGCGGTAGGTTCGGGCGTGTTCGTGGCAGTGGGCGGCACGGATGTCGCCGTGGGTTCGGGCGTTGCGGTCGGCTCCGGCGTATAGGTTGCCGTGGGTATGAGCGTTGCCGTAGGCGTATGCGTGGGCGTAGGCCATGGCGTAAATGTAGGCCGCGGCGTCTGCGTCGGTATCGGCGTTCTGGTCGGCTTTCGCGTGGCGGTAGGCGCGGGCGTGTCAGTGGGCGCCGGCGTCGCCGTAGGTTCGGGCGTTTCGGTTGGTCTCTTGGTAGCCGTGGGTTCCGGCGTGCTAGTCGGCGGCGCAACGGTTGCGGTGGGCGGCCTCGGCGTGGCCGTAGGCGGCGCAGACGTGGCTGTAGGCGGCGCAACGGCCGCCACCGGCGAAGTCTCCCCCAATGCCACCAAATCCGGCTCATCGTCTTGCGAGCAAGCGGCAAGCGCCACGCTCATACACGCCGCAGCCGCTAATGCTGCCAATGTCTTGAATTTCATTGCTGCTCCTGAGATGGTATTGTTGTCAGCGCTTGAATGGGGGGGCTTGCGTCTGCGCTAAATGTCAGCGCCGTAAGCGAAAAGCGCAGTTTCGCCAAAGTATTGGAACTTGTTTAGATTATGTATAAATTATGATTAGCATTCGCTTTGAAGGTCAATGTATTTTGGGGTTTTATTGATATGCAATGCGCCGCCGACGCGAGGGACAAACCGCGTTTCAACGCAAAGGCGCAAGCGCGCAAAGGGGGACGGGGAACGCTGCAATGACATGCTTGGGATTTTCAAGTATGATATAGGCAAAGGACGCCCATACCTAGGAAGCGTGGCGGGGCGTCAGGATTGATTGGAGGCAAGGGTTTTGCAGCAGATTGAGTCGGCGCGGGGCATCGCTCAGCTTATCGTGGACAATGTGAAGCGCGTTATCATCGGGAAGGATCAGGCAATCGAACTCGGCGTGATTGCGCTGATGTGCGAAGGGCATGCGCTGATCGAGGATGTGCCGGGCGTGGGCAAGACGATGCTTGCGCGCAGCATCGCGCGCTCCGCCGGCTGCAGCTTCAAGCGCATTCAGTTCACGCCCGATCTGCTGCCAACCGACGTCACGGGCGTGTCCATATTCAACCAAAAGAGCGGCGAGTTCGAGTTCCGCCAAGGCCCGATAATCGCGCAGATTGTGCTTGCCGACGAAGTGAACCGCGCCACGCCCAAGACGCAGTCCGCCACGCTCGAGGCGATGGAAGAGCGGCAGGTAACCGTTGAAGGCGTAACGCACGCCGTCCCTGCGCCGTTTATGGTGATGGCGACGCAGAACCCGATCGAGTACGAAGGCACATTCCCGCTGCCGGAAGCGCAACTTGACCGCTTTTTCGTGATGATTTCGCTGGGCTATCCGTCCGCCGAAGAAGAGATAGCGGTGATAGACGGGCAGCAGCTCGGACATCCGATAGAGACGCTGCAGCCGGTGGCTACCGCCGCTGAGATCGAAGAGATGCAGCGCGCCACGCGTGATGTATATGTCGACGACTTGATTAAGCAGTACATCGTCGCCATCGTGAGCGCCACGCGCGAGCATGAGGACATAGCGCTGGGCGCATCGCCGCGCGGTTCGCTGTTCCTGTTCAGGGCGGCGCAGGCTTTGGCGCTGCTGCGCGGCCGCGAATATGCGCTGCCCGACGATGTGAAAGAGCTGATAGTGCCGATAATGCGCCATCGCATCATCATATCGGCGGCGGCGCGAATGCGCGGCGTCGACCCCGCGGCGGTGATGAACGCCATAGCCGACGACATCCCCGTGCCGGGCGCAAGGGCGCGCGGCTGGTTCGGGAGGTAGCGCCATCTTCGAGTCGACGGGCTTCCTGCTGCGGCGCTTCTATTTCGTGATTGCGCTGGCGCTGGTAACGGCGCTGACGGGCGCCGCCACGGGTTTCGGCTTGTTCTACCGATTGTGCTACATCTTGGGATTGACGCTCATCCTAGGGTTCATATGGAACCTGATTAGCCTGAGATCGCTTGAGGTGAGCGTAGAGCGGCGATCGAGGCGCGTGCGGGTAGGCGATAATGTTGAAGAGCGCATCACTGTTCGCAACCTGGGCGCTATCCCCAAGCCCACGCTTGAGGTGGAAGACCTAACGGACTTGCCGGGCTACTCAAGCGGAATGGCGGTGAGTTTGGACTCGAAGGGCTTTCGCTCTTGGCGCACGCAGACGCCCGCGCGCCGTCGGGGCGTCTATACGATGGGGCCGGTGCGCGTGTCCAACACCGACGCATTCGGCATATTCAGGCGCGAGCGCGAATTCGGGGATACGGCGCAGCTCATCGTGTATCCGCGCACGCAGCCGCTGCCTGAGTTCGCCATACCGGCCGCCGATCTGTCCGGCGAAAGCTCCACCCGCCGCCGCTCCCACGACCTTACGCCGCACGCCGCAAGCGTGCGCGAATACGCCTTTGGGGACAGTATTAGCCGCGTGCATTGGGGCAGCACCGCCAAGCTCGGACGGCTTATGTCCAAAGAGTTCGATCTTGGGCAGTCTAGCGATGTATGGGTTCTAGTCGATCTGCATAGGGATGTGCAGGCGGGCGAACTGGACGAAAGCACGGACGAATACGCCGTGTCCATCGGCGCGTCGCTTGTTCGCAAGTACATCGAGGCGGGACTGCCCGTCGGCTTGATAGCGCAAGGCGATAGGCGCTACTTCCTGCCGGCGGACACCGGCATGGGGCAGTTTGACCGCGCGCTGGAGTTTCTGGCGCTGAGCAAGGCGGACGGCAGCGTCCCGCTTGAGGCGCTGCTGCCGCGCGAAGAGAAGCTTTGGGGCTATCACAGTTCGTTGATAGTGATAACGCCGTCCAACCGCCCGGAGTGGGTAACGGCGCTGCGCGAACTGACGCGGCGGCGCGTGCGGGTCGCCGTGGTTCTGCTGGACGGCGCATCGTTCGACGGCTTCTTCAACACCGTCGATCTGATACCGCAGCTCTACACTTCCGGCATCCCGCCCTATCTTGTACGCAAAGGCGACGACATTCCGGTGGCGCTGAGCCGCGTCTATACCAGCGCAGAGACGGACGCGGCGGGGCGGTTAAGCGAAACGGAGGCGCTTCTGTGAGCGCGAACCAAGCGGCGTTTCGGATACTGCGGCAGCGCGGCGCAACTGCGCGCGGCGATAGCGATAGGCACTTCCTGCTGCGCCTCAACGATAGGCTAAGCCCCGCTCAGGGCTGGAGCAGCCTGCTGATTCTGCTGGGCGCGCTGCTTATGCTGAGCATGTCCGTGTCCGACGGAAGCTGGGTGCCCACGCCCGGGCTTACCACGCTGCTGTTCTGGTCGGCGATTGCGGGGCTTGCGCTTGCAAGAGCGCCCATACACGCAATCGTTCTGTATCCGATTGGCATAGCGATAGGCGCGGCGCTGGTCATATGGCGCGCGCTGTCGCAAACGGACGCCGATGCGCTGAGCGCCGCGCTTCCGGAGATTTGGAATAGGCTTAGCGTCTGGTATGAAGCCGCCACGTCGGACGGCATATCCACGGACTTGCTGCCGTTCACGGTCGGCATCTTGGCGCTGGCGTGGGTTGTGGGATACACAAGCGCCTTCTTTCTGTTCCGCAGCAGCAACGCCTGGATCGCCGTGGTGCTGGGCGGCACGGCAATTCTGACCAACCTGAGTTTCCTGCCGCCCACGCTGAACTTTTCGTCCAAGTTCTTCCTGTTCACGCTGCTTTCTATGCTGCTCATAGTGCGCGTCAACGAAGTGCAGAAGCAGACGGACTGGCGGCGGCGCGGCGTGCGTTTCGAGATGGTGAGCAGCTGGCTAACGCTGCATTCGATTCTGTGGTTCGGGATTGCGGTGATGCTGGTGGCGTCGATGCTGCCGCTGCGCGTGTATGTATCGCCGCAGCTGGCGTATCTGTGGAACACCGCGCGCACGCCGATAGCCAACCTTGAAGAGGAGTTTGAGCGTCTGCTTGCGGGCATACCATCGCGCAAGGATGCGCCGGGGCGCTTCTTCGGCAAGACGCTGCCGTTCATCGGCGCAATCTCGTTTGGCGGCGAAGCGGTGTTCTGGGCAACAACCGAATACCCCTCATACTGGCTCTCCAACACATACAGCGAATACACTTCGCAGGGTTGGAAATCGGGCGAAACTACCGAACTTGAGGTTGGGCCGAACACCATCCCGCCGCCGCGTCCTGAGTGGCGCGATACGGTGTCCGTGGAGCAGGTTGTTCAGCTCAACTTCGCCAGCGATAGCTTCCTCGCCGGGGGCAACCTTGACTGGCTAAGCCACGATGCGGTTGTGGAAACGCTGCGCCCGAAAGAGTTTGAGATACGGATGCGGGACACCGAAGCGGACAAGGTTTTGCCGCCCGATATACAGCAGATAGCGGCGGCGCTGAGAGAGGCGGGCGATCCGCCGCAGCGTTTCGCGGAATCGTACATATCGCGCGCGCTGCCAAGCGATATTGTGCTGAATTCGGTCAGATTCGAGACGGATGAACAGACCGGCATTGTGGAATTAGACGGCGTAACGCTTGAGCGCAAGAGCGCCGCTGCGCCCGAAATCGCATCGTGGCAGTTCGCGCGGCGCTTGCCCGAAAATCATCCGTATGCGATGGTGTCTTATGTATCGGTTGCCACGGACGACGACCTGCGGCAGGCGGGCGCCGATTACAGCGCCTTCATCACCGACCACTACCTGCAGCTGCCGACCACGCTGCCCCAACGCGTGCGCGACAAGGCGGCCGAGCTGACCGCGAATGCGCCCACGCCCTTGGACAAGGCGAATGCCGTAGCCGAATATCTGCGAAGCGACGAGTTCACCTATTCGCAGGATATAGAAGCGCCGCCGCGCGACGCCGACGGGGTTGACCACTTCTTGTTCGAGACCAAGACGGGCTATAGCGACTACTTCGCCTCAACGATGGTGGTGCTGATGCGCGCGGTGGGCGTGCCGACTCGCTTGGCGGCGGGCTATGCGCCGGGCGAATATGACGCCGAAAACGATGTGCGCGTTGTGCGCGACTTCGACAGCCACGGCTGGGTGCAGGTGTTCTTCCCTGAGTACGGCTGGATCGACTTCGAGCCTACGCCGCAATGGCCGGTGCATGTACGGCGAATGACCACGGGACCGGGCGCCGATCTGCTGCCCACCGGCGGCAGCGGCGGTATGTCCGGGGACACATCGGAGTTCCTGGATCCGTTCAATGAGATTGGGCTTCCGGGCGCCGGCGGTCTAGCGAGCGATAGCAGTTTCGAGGGGACTTTCTCGCTGGATGCCTTGCTGTCGATTGCGGCGCGCGGCGGCATAGCCTTGGGCGCAATCGGCGGCGTGTGGTTACTGCTGTACTGGATATGGAACGCCGGACTGCGCGGGCTTTCGCCGGTGGAGCGGGCGTATGCCAAGATGAACCGCATGGGGACGCTTGCGGGAATGCGGCGGGGGGCGTATCAGACGCCGAATGAGTACGCCTTAATGCTTGCGGGCGCGCTGGACGACGCCGGGACGTCGGCGCAGCGCATCGGCGTGGCATTCGGGGCGCTGCGCTACACCGGGGCGGGCGCTGCATCCGATACGGATAATGGCGCAGGCGATAGCGCGCAGACGCAGATTGCGGACGATATGGAACAGGCTTGGCGCAGCATACGCGGCGCGCTGCTGACGCGGGCGTTCAGGCGGTTGCTGCCGGGAGGGAATTAGCAGTGAGCGAACTCTATTACGATGTGTTTGAGACGCCCGCCGGCTGGATGGGCGTGGTGGCATCCGATAAGGGCTTGCGGCGCACAACGCTGCCGCAGGCGTATGCCGAGGATTGCGTCGAGCAGCTGGGCGATGCGCTTGAGCGCGCGCTGCCATCGCCGTCCCGCTTTGATGGACTGCGCGATAAGCTGACGCGCTACTTCGACGGCGAGGATGTGAGTTTCGTGGATGAAGCGCTTGATGTAGAGGACGCATCGGCGTTCCATCGGGCGGCGTGGGATGCCTGCCGATCCATTCCCAAGGGCGAAACGCGCACCTACAAGTGGCTTGCCGAACAAGCGGGCAATCCGCTTGCGCCGCGCGCCGCCGGGCAGGCTATGGCGAAAAACCGCCTAGCGATAGTGGTACCCTGCCATAGGGTAATCGCCAGCGACGGCAGTCTGCGCGGCTACGGCAAGGGGGCGACGCGCCTCGACCTCAAGCAGCGGCTGCTAGACTTGGAACATAGCGCCGGTTCGTAGTCCGCTATAAGCGCAAATCCCCTAAGCGCATTTACGCGCTCAGGGCTTGGCGATGTGATGCGGTTGCTTAGCGGCGCTATTCGGCGTGGATGCGCGCTTCGCCGGATGCGCCTACCAGGCGCTGCAGTTGCTCCACTAGGTTGGGGCCGGCATCCACTTTCACCATAGGCCATTCCATCTCGACTATGTGGCCGGCGGTGGCTATCTCAAGCGTAACTTCGCATTCGCCGGAGTAGTCCATCAGCAGGTTCTTGACGTCAAACAGCAGCCGCCTGTCCCTGTCCGGGGATGTTTCGCGCAACCGCAGGGTGAGGCGCTCGGTGGGGCCGCCGTTGGCATGCGCGCTGCCGTTGCCATTGACTTCGCTGGATGGCAAGACTGCGCCGTTAGCGCCGTTTCCATTGGCGGCGGCGGGCGCGCTTACGCCTGCTTGGGGCAGCGCTGACTTGGCGGGTTCGGCGGCGGGCAGCGGCTCATCGGCATCGGCGGCGGCTTGGCTCGGCTCGGACGGGGGATGCGCCGCGCTGCCATTCGTATGCGGCGGCTCGACGGCGGGCGCTGTATGCTCAGGTGAGTAATCGGCGGCGGATGCGTCGGCGACTTTGGGCAAATCGGGCGTATCGGACGCGGGCGTATATTCGGGCGAGGGTTCGGCGGGCGAATATCCGTTGCCGTTTGCGGACGGTGGTGCGGCAGATGTCGACGGCGGCGCAACGGGTTCGGCGGCGGCCGGAACGCTGGGTGTCGATGGCGCGGCGCTTTCGGCAGCGGCGGGCTTGGCGGGCTGAGCGGCGGCGGTTGCCGGGATCTCTATCTCTTGGGCGTCGATGCAACTGAGACTGACCTGGTCGTCGCGCACGCGGACGCTGGCGGTAACGGCGACGAGTTTGCCGTCCTGCCAGACGCCTTCGGTCTGCTGCACCTTGTCATCCCACACGAACACCTCTATCGCGCCGTCCATAAGCGTCAGCGATGCTATGGCGAATGGGCGCTGGTCGCGGGTGTAGCGGCGGGACACATCGGACACTACACCGGTTACCTTGACGCGCCTGCCCGCCATATCGGGGTCAATGTCTTTCATTGCGATGATTTCGTTGGATTTCGCGCCGCGCCGCGCAAGCAGATCCAGCATCGCATTGCTTGAGGTTGACACGCCCAGCAGATCCTGCTCCCACTGGCGCTTTTCGACGTCTGTCGTGGATTCGTCGGGAATGTCGATGTTGGGCATGACTTCGGGCATTGCCTCGCTCATCATATCGAACATCGACGTCTGCTGTGAGCTTTGGCGGTCGGATTCGCTCTGCGCCAGCGCCAGGATGCGGTCTATGACTTGCAGCATGCCGTTTCGGTCGCCGAACCGGTCGAATGCGCCCGCTTTGATGAGGCTTTCCATCGCCTTTTTGCCCACGCCCGCAAGTTCGGGGGACTGGCACATCTGCTCCATGGACTCGAAAGCGCCCTCTTTTTTGCGCGCCTTGACCAGGGGGGCAACCGCCGCCGCGCCCACGTTCTTGATAGTGGACAGCCCGAAACGGATGGATGCGCCGCTTTCGGGGTTGCCCTCGATGGAGTATTCGACTTCGCTGTGATTAACGCTTGGGGGCAGAACGGGGATGTCCAATCGGCGGCATTCCGCGATTGCGCCCGCCACCTTGTCGGTGTTGTCTTTGTAGGCGTTGAGCAGCGCCACCATATATTCGGCGGTGAAATTCGCCTTGAGGTACGCAGTCCAGTATGAGATAAGTCCGTAACTGACGCTGTGCGCCTTGTTGAAGGCGTAGCCGGCGAAGGGTTCTATGAGCGCGAATATCTGCTCCGCCATATCGTTGGCGTAGCCCTGATCGAGCGCGCCATTGATGAACTTCTGCTTTTCCTGCGCCATAATTTCGGGGATTTTCTTGCCCATCGCCTTGCGGACGATGTCGGCTTCGCCCAGGGAGTAGCCGGCGAAGGTTCGCACGATTTGCAGCACTTGGTCTTGATAGACGATGACGCCGTAGGTCTCTTCCAGGATGTCTTTGAGCGCGGGATGGGGGTAGTGCGGGACGGCGCGCCCGTGCTTGGAGTCGATGAAAGCGCCGATGTGTTCCATAGGTCCGGGGCGGTAGAGCGCTATCATAGCGGCGACGTCGCTGAGTGAAGTGGGCTTGAGTTCTTTGATGTAGCGCGTCATTCCGCCGCCCTCAAGCTGGAACACGCCCACGGTATCGCCGCGCGAGAGCATATCGAAGGCTTTGCCGTCTTGCAGCGGAATTTCGGTGAGGTCGAACTTGATGCCGCGCGTTTCGGCTATGAGGTTGCGCGCTTTGGCGAGAATGGCGAGGTTGGACAGCCCTAGGAAGTCCATTTTGAGCAGCCCAAGTTCGGCGCAGGGATCCATGGCGTACTGGGTCATTGCGACGGCGGAGTCGTCGGCGCTGCCGCGCGCGGGGCGCTGTAGCGGCACGATGTCATCAAGCGGCTCTTGGGATATGACCACGGCGGCGGCGTGCGTGCTGGTGTGGCGGGTTAGTCCTTCCATCCCCTTGGCGGTGTCCATCAGTTTGCGGACGGTTTCCTCTTCGTCGTACGCCTCTTTGAGTTCGGGGTTCTGCTCAAGCGCATCGTCTAGGGTGATGTTCAAGCGGGTGGGGACAAGGCGCGCCACGCGGTCGACGTCGCCGTAGGGCATCGCCAGGGCACGGCCGACGTCGCGGATGGCGGCTTTCGCGCCGAATGTGCCGAATGTGATTATCTGCGCTACATGCTGTCTGCCGTACTTATCCACCACATAGTTGATGACCTCTTCGCGGCGGTCGTCTTGGAAGTCCATATCGATGTCGGGCATCTCTTTGCGCTCAACATTGAGGAAGCGCTCAAAGACCAGCGTGTAGGGCAAGGGGTTGACATTGGTAACGCCGAGGCAGTACAGAACAAGGCTTGCGGCGGCGCTGCCGCGCACGGCGAAGAATATGTCCCGCTGGCGCACGAACTTGGCGATGTCCCAAACTACTAGGAAGTAGTCGGCGAACTGGGTTTGGCGAATGACTTCGAGTTCGTAGTTGAGGCGCTCGATTTCGGCGTCGCCGGCGTCGGGAATGCGGCGGATGAGCGCTTCGCGGCAGATGTTGGCGAGGTATTCGTCGGCGGTGATGCCGCCCGGTACGGGGTATTGCGGCAAGCGCATGCGCGAAAAGTCGAGTTCTAGGTTGCACATTTCGGCGATGCGCTGCGTGTTGGATATGGCGTCGGGGACTTCGAGCCAGAGCGCCGCCATCTCTTGCGGGCTTCGCAGATAGTAGGAGTCTTCCTCCATACGCAGGCGGCGCTCATCCTGGATATTGGTATTGGTTTGGATGCAAATCAGGATGTCTTGCAGCGGGGCGTCGTGCTTGTGCGTATAGTGCGAGTCGTTGGTGGCGACAACGGGGATGTCCAACTCTTTGTGAAGCTGCATCAGACCTTGGTTGATTTTGGGCAGTTCGGGGACGTCGCCGTGGCTCATAAGCTCCAGGAAGTAGCGCCCGCCGAGCAGTTCTTTGTACCAGGATGCGGCGGCGCGGGCGCCGTCCATATCGCCGCGGGTGATTGCCTTGGGCAGCTCGCCACTGGGGCAGCCGGTCATCACGATTAAGCCTTCGTTGTGCTGCGCCAGGATTTCGCGGTCGATGCGCGGCTTGTAGTAGAAGCCTTCAAGGTTGGCTTTGGTAACAAGCTTGACAAGGTTGTCGTAGCCGCGCTCGTTTTGGGCGAGTACGGTCATATGGTAGGGGGATTTGTTGTTGGCGCCGCGGTCGTGGCGGCTGCCGGGGGCGACGTACATTTCGCAGCCGATGATGGGCTTGACGCCGGCTTTTGTGGCTATCTGATAGAAGTCGATAGCGCCGTACATGCCGCCGTGGTCGGTGATGGCGAGGCTGTCCATGCCGAGCTCTTTGGCGCGGTGGACAAGGGCGTCAAGGCGGCTGAGGCCGTCGAGCATGCTGTATTCGGTGTGGACGTGGAGATGGGTGAACAAGTCGAACTACCTCCGTGCGTTGCGCGCGCATCGGTGCGTAGGTATGCGTCCATATGCGCGCGTCTGCGAATGGCTATCGTTAGCGCGATTATACCATTGCGGCGGCGGTCAATACTTGCGAATAATTGGGCGTTTTCGTCTGAAATAGGTATTGACGGATGCGTGATTGGGGGAATGGGCGCTGGTTTTGAAAGGGGGTTAACGCAAAGGCGCAGGGGCGCAAAGGGGGAATTGGCAAGCCGTTTGAGATTGACATCACGCGGACGTGAACTGCTGTGAAAGAGAAAGGCCGCTCCAATTTCGGAGAACCCTTGTGACGCGTGATGCGGTTAGGGGATGCGGTGGCAGGAGCGGCAGGATTCGAACCCGCGACACTCGGTTTTGGAGACCGATGCTCTACCAAGCTGAGCTACGCTCCTGCGTACGCCGGACTGGATATAATTCTAACGGCTAATTGCGCTGGGGTCAAATCGCAATATGCTATTCGGCATATTGCGTTGTTGTGTATAATCAACACTGCCGTAGAAGCGCGCCGTAAAGGTTCGCGTTTCTTCTAGAGTTGTCAACCGCACAAAGCTGACGCCTATGCTGGCGGTTCGGGTTGCCGCCGCGGACAAGATACATTCGATTAGAGCGCGCGTATGTCTGATAACCTTTTGGGTTGTTCCGCGGATCAGCGTGAGAGCGTCGGCGCAGATTGCAACCGGCCAACAATCAACGCAAGATTGGCGCAAATGTGCTATATTCTTGTGTGCTTGCAGGCGCTCTTATTCGGTTATATCGCCTTCGCCCACCCTAGCGTCTATCACACTCTGGTCTGGGAAGACGGTTGGGCGCAGAATCTCACCGCCGCGGCGTTTCTGTTAGCGGGCGTTGCGTTGCTTGGCGCGGCTATGGCGTCGCGGCGCGCATTCCCGCGCTGCGTCTATATTCTCGGCGGCGCGGCGATGGCGTTCTTCGCCGGCGAAGAGGTAAGCTGGGGGCAGCGCATAATCGGATTCGAGACACCCGGTTTTCTGGTGGATCTTAACTACCAAGGCGAATTCAACATTCATAATATCTCCGGCGTCGATGTGATTTTCCACTACTCCGATAATTTGTTATTCGCGCTTGCCATAGCGGGCTGGGGCGCCTTTTTCTGCAGCAAGGATAGGATACTCGGGGTTGCGTCGCCGCCGGTCCTGATGTTGTTGGCGTTTCTGATAATGCTAGTTTATCCATATTTTTCCTATGGAGTAGAAGTAGAACTCTCGGATTTCCCGCTGTTAATCGTAACCCGCCATCGAGTAGCGCTATTTTTGCTGCTGATTGCATTGGCGTTGTTGTTCCGGAACGCCCGGTTGTCTATTGTCGCCGCCATATCCTCGGCGGTGGCTTTAGCTATCACCTACCTGAGTTATTCGACGAGCGATCGCCTGACTTTCGCAGAAGCGCGCGAGTATTTGTTCAGCGCGCTTTGCTTATTCTACGCGCTGGCGGCGCTTCTGGATCATGGAGCGGCGCGCCAAAAGATAGCGGCAACAGTCGCAGCGCTCAAGCCTGCGGCGGCGCTTCCTTCTATGTTCATAAAAATCTCCCCCCCCCCCCCCCGACAAAACGTGGACTTTGGTTAAAGCGGATCCGCCTAACGCCTTGGGCGGTTATCTGCGCGCTCATTGTTGCAGGCAGCATCGGGTTGGCACTCAGAGTGCACTTCGACGATAGAGTGGATGCAGCCGCCTTCGAAGAGACCTATTCGTTAACTCGGACTATCGAGCCGGTTGCGCGCTCCGAATTTGATATGTACATCGAAGGGCGCTATCTGCACTACTTCAAGCAGCCGTGCGATGCTGCCGATACGGAAGCGAAATTCTTCCTGGGGGCGTTTCCTGCGAATGTAGATGACCTTCGCGTTATCAGACGGCAACACGGCTTCGACAATCTCGACTTCCATTTTGAGCTGCATGGATCCGCGCTAAACGGCGCATGCGCGGCGAGGGTAAGGCTTCCCGGCTATGAGATAGCGAGCGTCTCAACCGGACAGTACATTATTGGAGAAGACCGCGTCCTTACAAATCTGTGGATCGCGGAATTTCCCGTAGGCGGCGAGTGAGCCTTTGCGGCATAGGTTGGCAGAGCTGCGCTAGGCTTGCGTGGCTTTGCCTGCTCAATGGACGGCGCTTCCGTAGTTGCCGCCGTCGTCTCACGGCTCAAAGCGCCGCCGCATTCCCCCCCAATCGCTTGCGAATGCAATGCGCCGCCCCCCGATTTTGTTGATTTAGCGCTCAATTTCTGACAAACTTTTAGCGCTTGCAGTCGCGGTTATCCGCAATTCGCGTATGGTTGGGCGCATATGGTCAGGAAGGGAAGGCGCATGCCGATGAATCAACTTTCGCAGTCCGTTGGGCGGCTGGTGAACGCGCCCGCCTTTGAGTACAGCATCATTGCGCTAATCCTAATCAACGCCGCGCTGCTGGGAATGGGGACTTCGCCGCGGCTGGTCGCCGAGTACGGCAATCTGATTAACCTAGGCTATCAGATTGTGCTGGGCGTGTTCATAGTGGAAGCGCTGCTGAAGATGATCGCGCTTGCGCCGCGGAGTGACAGGTACTTCCGCGAGGGCTGGAATGTATTCGACTTTCTGATAATAGTCTTTTCGCTAATTCCGGCGACGGGGCAGTTCGCCACGATTGCGCGCCTCGCGCGGCTGCTGCGAGTGCTGCGCCTGATTTCCACAATCAAGCAGCTTCGGCTCATCGTGGAGGCGCTAATGCGCTCCATACCGGCGGTGGGACATGTGATGATCCTGATGAGCGTGGTGCTGTACATCTACGCCATCATCGGCTATCAGCTCTTCAATCAGCACGACCCGGAGCATTGGGGCAACTTGGGCATATCGGCGCTCACGCTGTTCAGGGTTTTGACCTTGGAGAGTTGGACGGAGATTATGTACACCGCGATGCTGCTGCATCCGCTGGCGTGGCTATACTTTTTGAGCTTCGTGGTGGTCGGCACTTTCGTGGTGATAAACCTGTTCATAGCCATCATCATCAACAACCTGGACGAAACCAAGCTGGAGCGCATGCGCGAGCAACCCATATCGCAGGCGGAGCTGCTGAACGAGCTTCGCACAACCCAGGGCATGCTGCGCCGCCTGGAATCGCGAATGAACGCCACCGCGCAGTACGCGCCCGAAGAGCAACAGGACGCCGCTGAGCGGGATGCGCTCGAAGAGCGGTTGGACGATGCGGGGCCGAATGCGATCGAGGATCGGGCGGACGCCGTCGCGCCGGATGCGCCCAAAGAGCGCTAGGGACGCGCGTCGGCGCCCCCCTACACCAACCGCCCATCGGCGGCCGGCTATCGCTGAACGCTGCCGCCGAATGCTCGCGCGCTCACATATCTGCGAAGAACGCCACATCGTCGGCAAACGGCTTGGGATACGCCGCCGAACCCACCAGCCCTATCTGCCCTCTGCCGGTTACATTCTGCTTTGCGCCGTCCATAACGGGGTCGGCGTAGCGGCCGAACCAGCGCAGCAGCTCATCGCGCAACGCCTCTACTCTGCCTGCATACGCCGCGTCGCCTATCAGGTTGCGCGTCTCAGACGGATCGGCGGCGAGGTCGTAGAGTTCGTTGGGTCCGTCGGGGTAGCGATGCACATACTTCAGGCTACGCGTGCGTATCATCCGCGTTGGCCCGTACTCGTCGAACACGAACACCGGCGTTTCGCCGCCCAGGGATTCGCCGCGCAGAACGGCGGAGAAGTCGCGCCCCGGCAGCGAATCGGCGTAAGGGTTGCCGATGCCCAGATAGCCTAGCAGCGTAGGCATGAAATCGTACTGGCTCAGCAGTTTGTCGCATACAAGGTCTTGCGGGACGACGCCGGGGCGCGATACAAGCGCGGGAACCTTGACGGCGGTATCGAACATATTGGGCGGATATGTGCCGTTGCCCTTGCCCCAGATGCCGTGATGCCCCATGTTCATCCCGTTGTCGGCGTTGAACACCACCAGCGTGTTTTGGCGCAGTCCGTTGGCTTCCAGCCAGTCCAGCAGTCGCCCTATATTGCGGTCCATTTCGGTTATGGCGGCGAAGTAGCCGCTGAGAGCGGCGCGGCGGTTTTCGGGCGTGTCGCCTATCGTGGCGGCGGTCGCCTCTTTCGCAAGCTGCTTGGGATGCAGCGGCTCCACGGGCAGCGAGTCGAAGGCGCAGTTGTCATAAAAGTCGTCGTACACGCTATCGGGATGATGTTCGCGTCCCCAAGGAGCGTGCGGCGCGGTGTAATGCACGTTCAGAGAGAACGGCGCGTCCGAATCGCGCTGAGATTCCAGGAACGCCAGCGCGTTGTCGGTGATTACATCGGTTACATACTCGTCGGGCTGATAGAACTTGCCGTCCACAATCATGGGCGCTTCGTAGTATGCGCCGCCGCCCGCCGCATGCGCATTCCAGAAGGCGAAGCCCGCCCGCTGCAATGCGGCGTGTCCCAGATGCCACTTGCCGCTTAGGCCGCATTCATAGCCGTTCTGCGCCAGTAGTTCAATGTAAGTGGGCTGCCCGGCTATGTAGTCGATTTCGGCGTCATCGTTGGGCAGAAAGCGCGAGTTGCCGCTACGCAGGAAGTCTTGGACGCCGTGCTGCGATGGGATGCGCCCGGTGAGTATAGACGCGCGCGCGGGCGAGCAGACGGGCGAGGCGCAGAAGAAGTTGTCGAAGCGGACGCCGCTCGCCGCCAGCCGGTCGAGGTTGGGCGTAACCATCTCATCGTTGCCGGCGCATCGCATCGCCCATGCGCCCTGGTCGTCGCTCAGAATGAATAGAATGTTGGGTCTTGCGGCGTCTCTGCTTGCCATAGGGCAATTCCTCCGTGGGTTGGCGGTGGGTGGCTTTGCGTGTGTTAAAGCGTGATGGATGTTCGTGGTAGTTGACTGAGTGAAGGTAGTCCTGGTCTCATATGTGAACGTTCAGTTGCGACTTGCAAGGTATTGTATGCGATGGGGGCGTATGTTGCATCCTTTGGCGCTGTCCCTAAGTCCCAGTTCCGTCGCAGTGATGGGCTACTCGAAGCGCCCCAGGCCGAACATCCCTATGGCGTGGGGCGTAGCGCCGTTTAGGGCTAGGTCGGCTAGGATTTCGCCTATGACGCTGCTGAACTTGAAGCCGTGGCCGGAGAAGCCGGCGGCTATGACTGTCTGCGGAGCGTCGGGCAGGCGGTCTAGGATGAAGTGTTCGTCGGGGCTGTTGGTGAACATGCAGACTTTCATTGAGGCGGTGGCGCCTGCGCCGTGGGGGAAGTACTTTTCGGCGAACTGGCGCAGCGCCGCTTCGTCGCGCGCGTTTGGGTTACGGTCGATTTCGTCGGGGTCGACGACTTCCTCAAAGTGGTGGTACTTGCCTATCTTGAAGCCGGGGACGCCGTGAACGGGCAGTCCGTAGTATTTGCCTTCATCCACGATTAGGTTGAATACGGGGAAGCGCTGCGGCGCGAATAGTTCGGGGCGCAGCGGCTCCAGCCACGCCAGCACCTGCCTTTCGGGGACGGCGGTCTGTTTTAGGCGGGGCAGCAGCGATGCCGCCCATGCGCCCGCCGCGATGATTAGCGTTTCGGCTTCGTACTGCGCCTGGGCCGTGCGGACGCGGACGCCGTTGGGCGTGGGCTGCCATTCCAGCACGCGCTCGTTGGTGAGCGCGGTTGCGCCCAATCGCTGCGCCTGCTCCACAAGCAGCTCTATGCAGCGCTCCGGCAGCAGGAAGCCGCCGTCTTGCTGGAAGACCGCCATCGTTTCGGGGGGCAAGCGGTAGCCGGGGAAGCGCTTCGCAATCTCTGCGCTAGTCAGGACTTCGTGGGGGATGTCGTGTTGGGCGCAAGAGAGCAGCGAGCCTTCGTAGTTGGGGCTGCCGGGCGGGCCGGCATCAAGCGAGCCGGTGATGTGGAGTATTCGCTCGCCGCATACGCGCTCTAGGTCGCGCCAGAGTTCGTAGGCGCGGCGCATTAGCGGCACATACGCCGGGTCTTCGTAGTAGGCGAGGCGTATGATGCGGGTCGCGCCGTGCGACGAGCCTAGGTCGTGGGCTACGCCGAACTGCTCGATGCCCAATGCGCGCTTGCCTCTCAGGGCTAACTGGTATAGCGCGGCGCTGCCCATTCCGCCAAGCCCGATTACGATGGCGTCGTATCGCTGTGTGGTTGTCATAGCGTTGTCTCCTAACATCCCTGTAGCGCATCACGGCGGTCTTGTTGGGCGCATTGTATCGGTTGGGGCGGATGCGCGAAAGCATCGGCGGCGGTTTTGGCATATAATAGGTTGCGCGCCTGATGGCGAATATACCATAGCGATGGGGAGTGAGTAATGAGGTTTTCAATCACGGTTTTGCCGGGGGACGGCATAGGGCCGGAGGTGATAGCGGAGGCGGTCAAGGTGATGAACGCGGTGGGGGAGCGGTTCGGGCATGACTTTGACGCAGAGTACGGCAGGGTCGGGGGGAACGCGATCGATGATTTCGGGACGCCGCTGCCGCAAGAGACGATCGAGATGTGCGGCGATACGGACGCGGTGCTGTTCGGCGCTGTGGGCGGGCCGAAGTGGGACGACCCTAGGGCGGCGACGCGTCCGGAGGACGGCATACTCGCGATACGCAAGAGCCTTGGGCTGTTCGCCAATATACGCCCGGTGAAGGTGTATCCGCAGCTCATCAACGCAAGCCCGGTGAAGGCGCATCTGCTTGAGGGGGTGGATATGATAATCGTGCGGGAGCTGACGGGGGGGCTGTACTTCGCCAAGCCCAAGCGGCGCTATGACACGAAGGGCGGGCGCAAGGGGGTGGACACGCTGCGCTACACGGAGCAGGAGATTGAGCGCATAGTGCGGGTGGGGTTTGAGTTGGCGCAGGGGCGGCGCAAGCGGCTGACATCGGTGGACAAGGCGAATGTGCTGGAGACGGGGCGGCTATGGCGGGAGATCGCGACGGAGCTGGCGGCGGAGTATCCGGATGTGGAGCTGGAGCATGCGCTGGTGGACTCGGCGTCGATGCAGCTAATAAGCAATCCGTCTCACTATGATGTGATAGTGGCGGAGAACACCTTCGGGGACATACTGACGGATGAGGCGGCGGCGCTTGCGGGGTCAATGGGGATGCTGCCGTCGGCGAGTCTGTCGGGGCTGCCTGAGCCGGGGGCGAGCGGGCATCCGCCAGTGAGTCTGTATGAGCCGATACACGGCAGCGCGCCGGACATAGCGGGGCGCGGGATCGCAAACCCAATCGGCACGATATTGAGCATGGCGTCGATGCTGCGGTATTCGCTGAAGCTCGAGGCTGAGGCGCAAGCGGTGGAGCAGTCGGTCGAGGCGGTTCTGGCAGAGGGGTACCGCACGCCGGACATCGCGGGGGATGGGGGCGATGTGGCGTCGACTGCCGAGATGGGGGATGTCATCGCGGGCAGGGTGTAGGGGCGGTTTTTAGCGCAGGGGCGCAAATGCGCAAAGGGTCTGCGCGTAAGGTTTTTAACGCAAAGGCGCAGGGGCGCAAAGGGTCTGCGTAGGGATTAACGCAAAGGCGCAGGGGCGCAAAGAGTTGGCGGTTATTCGGCGGCGGCTTGGCGCAGGTCGATGCGGCCGGTTACGGCGTCGGCGACGAGAACGGTCCAGTATTCGGCTACCAACTCCGCCATGCGCTCATAGTGCGCTATCGCGGCGTCTATGGCGGCGGTTTTCGCGTCAAGGTACTCGGCTATGGCGCGCTGTTCGGCTAGAGGCGGGACTGGGATATGCACCGACTTGATTGCGTTCTGCGTTAATCCATAGCGAGTTACGCCGTTGGCTTGAATATGGAATTGCGATGCAACCGTCGGCGCTTGGAGCGCGCGAAGCAGATATGCGCCCGTCATCACGGACTCGAATGGGCGCAACAACGCCAAGTGATAGCCGCAAACTAAATCGTCGGCGGTGTATTCAACAAGCGCGGGAACGCCTATGTCATTCCAAGTTTCGGAGTCTTTGGTGATGATTACATCGCCGCGCTCTAGCCGAAAGCGTTCTATTTCTCTATCCGTTGCGGTAGCGCGCATGAAATCCAAGTCTGCGCTGATGCGTTCATTGTGATAGACATCCACATAGTTGCAAAGACGAACAGGGTTTTCGTTCATCTTAGTATGCTTGTCCACGTTGCTGGTACGCATTTTAGCGACGTACCTCAGCCGCCGCGTATCCCAATGCGCGGGGATGTCGCCTAGCCATTCTACGCCGGATGGCTTGAGGGGCGTGTCTTCGTTTAGGCCGCGGGTTACGGCGTCGTGGATTTCGACTTGGCGGAGTTCGCGCAGGGTGTCGATGATGTGGCGGGCTACATGGGCGTATCGGCGGGCGATGGCGCCTTTGCGGTCGAGGTAGGCGGCGATGGCGCGCTGTTCGGGTAGGGGCGGGACGCAGGAATATATCACCTTGAAATGCTCAGGGCGCAGACTCCACATATCCGAGGCAATGCCGTAAGAATACCTTGCCGCCTCGGCGGCGAAGGCGGGAGTCCTTAGCAAGTAATGAAAATAGCGCGGGTTCGCTTCAATCTTTAGGCGATGCACAACGTAAGCGGGACTGACGATTCCCGTGTAGTCGGACATGCCGATAGCACCCTGCCAAGCGCGCATCTTGTTGTATGCAATGTCGCCGGGGCGGACGAGTTTGTAGTTGGACTTGTCCAAGCGCGACTGGTCTTTCTTGGAAGCGTCCCGCAATAGGTCTTTCTGAGTGATAATGCCGTCTGCAATGGTAACGGATAGCATTTGCTCTGACGGATGCCCGCGGTCAATTATCTGTGTAAAGATGGCGCGATGCGGCAGAACATCCCAATGCGCGGGGATGTCGCCCAGCCATTCTACGCCGGATGGCTTGTAGGCGGGGTATTCGGGGTATTCGGGGACTTCGAAGTTTTGCATGGCGGGTTTGGCTGGGTGATGCGGTGAGTAGCGGGTTGGGTTGGCTTCCAAGTTTCAGATTGCGCGGCGGCCGCGGCATATCTCAGGCATTGTGGCTTTGCGCCGCCCGCCTTACTCAAGAGGTGCTATCCTGCCGGGAGATTCGGAACGCTGGGCGCGGTTCCAAGCCGCCATAAGTTCGGCTTGGTGAAGCGACGCCCACTCTATAACAAGCCTGCGGACGCGCGGCGGCAATCGTCCCTCAATTTCGCCGACGGGGGATATAGATACCAACGCCCTATGCCCGCTATATCTGGCGTGGAAATGGGGCGGGGCGTGGTCTCTGAAGTTTATGGTTATGATGATGCCGTAGAAACGGCATATCTCAGGCATTTTGCCTTTGCGCCGCCTGTTTCAGACCGGGCATCACTTCTTCGGCGGATTTGCCGGTGATGTCCATATACAGCGCGTATTCGCACATATCGATGTTTTCGTCCCACGCTATTGCGCCGTAGGAAGTTATATGCGCCTTCTCGAAAAATCCCGGCTCTTCCCACGCCTTGAATACGCCCTCGCCGACTAGGTGGGACAGATCAAGTTCGCCGCACACGCCGTCGTCGTATTCTAGCCATATGCGGTATCCGGGGCGGGCTTCCACTTTGATTGGCTGGAGCATTTTGCGCCTCTCTGTTTGTTAGTTTTGTATGGGTTCGGTTGTCTTTGTCAGCGGCGGTTTGTTGCGCTGCATTATAGCTGCCGTTTTGCGCTGCGTATCCGCGAGCCATGCGTTGGTTGCTTATTCAAGAGGCGCTATCCTGCCGGGAGGTTCGAGACGCTGAGCGCGGTTCCAAGACTCCATCAGTTCGGATTGGTGAAGCGATGCCCATTCTATAACAAGCCTGCGCGCGCGTACGGGCAATCGCCCCTTTGATATTGATGGGCCGTCGATATCTATGGACGCCTCTTGTCCGCCGTACAAAGCGTGAAAGTGCGGCGGCGGATGGTCTCCGATGTGCATGCGTATGATGATGCCGTAAAAGCGGCTGAGCTCAGGCATTATGAACGGCTACTTCGGCTTCATCCGGCAATTCGTCCCAAGACTTGCCGGTGATGTCCATATACAGCGCATAGCGGCACATATCGATGTTTTCGTCCCACGCTATTGCGCCGTGTTCGTCTATATGCGCCTTCTCGAAAAATCCCGGCTCTTCCCACGCCTTGAATACGCCCTTGCCGACTAGGTGGGACAGGTCAAGTTCACCGCATACGCCGTCGTCGTATTCTAGCCATATGCGGTATCCGGGGCGGGCTTCCACTTTGATTGGCTGGAGCATTTTGCGCCTTTCCTATATGTATGATATGTATGAAGTTATGAAGCGCGAACCTCACGCTACTCTAACTTATGCCAACCATATCATACACCATTCGCATATCCACGCTGCGGCGCGCTAGCGCTGCGAGCTTATCGTATTCGCGGTCGAGGTCTAGGATTGCGCCGGGGGGCAGCGCGACGCCCTTTCGCTGCGCTAGGCGCATCAGCAGCGCGCGGCGCAGGCTGTGGTTGTGGAATAGCCCGTGCATGTATGTTCCAAGCGTGAGGCCGTCGGCATCGATTGCGCCGTCGGGGGACGACGCCGGCTCGCCGGAGCGCTCGGTGATGCGGAACGCCGCCGCGCTATCGCCGCTAGTGCGCCCCATATGTATCTCATAGCCCACTATGTCAGCGTCGGCGCAGTCCGCCAGCAGCCCGCTATGCGCCGTTACTTTTGCGCGTACCTGATGCGTGGTCTTTTCGGCGGCGAATGCGGTGGTGAGCGGCAGCAGGTCCAAGCCGGCGGTTTCGGGCTTGTCGGACTCCACGCCGTCGGGGTCTAGGATGCGCCGCCCAAGCATCTGATAGCCGCCGCATATGCCTATCAGTGGCGTTCCCGCATTGCGCCGCTCTATGATTGCGCGGTCAAGCCGTTGGCGGCGCAGCCATTCCAGGTCTGCGACGGTGGTCTTGGAGCCGGGCAGCGCAATCAGGTCGGGCGCGCCAAGTTCGGCGGCGGCGCTGATGTAGCGCAGACGCGCGCCCGGCTCTTGGCGCAGCGGGTCGAAGTCGTCGAAGTTGGCGATATGCGGCAGGCGTATCACCGCGATGTCGAGCAATGCGCCGTCTTGATTGCTGGGGGCCCCGCTCTGAGACTGCGGCGTATCCAAGCCCAGCGAGTCTTCTTCGGGGATGTGTATATCGGTGAAGTAGGGGACTACGCCGGCGAATGGAACGCCGGTGCGCTCTTGCAGCATATCAAGCCCGGGATCCAGCAGCGTGGGATCGCCGCGAAACTTGTTGATGACGAAAGCCTTTATGAGCGCCCGCTCTTGCGGCTCCAGCAGCGCCATTGTGCCGTACAGCGATGCGAACACGCCGCCGCGGTCTATGTCCCCCACAAGCAGCACGGGCGCATCGGCGTAGCGCGCCACACGCATGTTCACGATTTCGTGTTCCTTGAGATTGATTTCGGCGGGGCTTCCGGCGCCCTCTATGACCACAACGTCGTACTGAGAGCGAAGCTTGTCGAGCGCCTGCGCCACCAGCGGCCACAGCGTGGGCTTGAGCGTGTAGTATTCGCGCGCCGACGCAACGCGCATAGGCTTGCCCATAACGACGACTTGAGAGCGGCGTCCGCCTTCGGGCTTGAGCAGGATGGGGTTCATCTCTACGACGGGGGCGACGCGCGCGGCGTCCGCCTGCACCGCCTGCGCCCTGCCGAACTCGCCGCCGTCGGGCGTAACGAATGAGTTGAGGGACATGTTTTGCGCCTTGAACGGGGCTACGCGCAGTCCGTCTTGCGCGAATATGCGGCAGAGCGCGGTTGCCATAAGCGATTTGCCGGCGTGCGAGGTTGTGCCTTGCACCATAATGACTTTGGCTTGTCCGTCAGTTTTGCGCTTCAAACACATCCCCCGTATGGTAGGTGTCGTTGTGCAGATCTAGCCTTGCGCCGTTCTCGAAGGTACTTACGATGCTGATGCCGCAGTTTTCGAACTGAAAGCGCCACATGTATTCGGGCGGCATGCGCATGAGCGCGGCGATGAATGCGCGCAGGGAGCCGCCGTGCGCCACCACCAGGACGCTGCCGTCGGCGGCGTGGCGCTGACGCAGTTCGTCGGCGCAAGCCTTCACGCGGGCGTAGAGCTGACGGTCGCTTTCGCCGTCTTTGGGCGCAAAGTCGACGTCCTCGTCAAACAGCCGCCTGAACATAGTGGGGTAGCGCTCTTCCACCTGCTTGAATGTCATGCCTTCCCATTCGCCGAAGCCTTTTTCGCGCAGCGCCTCAAGCTTGGTCAGCGGGATGTCTCTGCCTTGCATGATGTGGTTTGCGGTGTCCACCACGCGGCTCAGATCGCTGGAGTAGGCGGCGTCGAAGCGCACTGGGGCGAGCCGCGTTGCCGCAAGCGCCGCCTGCGCATGCCCTTTGGCGTTTAGCGGCGTGTCCGCCTGCCCTTGCGCGCGCCCGGTGTTGTTCCATTCCGTTTGTCCGTGTCTGACTAGAAACCATTTAGTATGATTCACGATGTTTCAAGCGCCTTTCTTGTCGCAAGGCGGCAACTAGCCGCTCGCACTCTTGTATAGTTCGCATGCCTATCCGAATGTATTCGGGCAAGCCGAATGAGGCGCAGTCCCGCACCCCGATATGATGCCGCGTCAGCAGCCGATGGCGCAGATCGGCGGCATCGCCAACCTTGACCAGAATGAAGTTCGCGTCGGAGGGGACGCATTCCAAGCCCAGCGCCGTCAGTTCGGCTGCGATGTAGCTCTTGGCTTTGCGCGCGGCGTCCCTGCCTTTGCGGATGTGCCGCGCGTCCGCAAGCGCTGCAATGCCCGCCGCCTGCGCCACGGCGTTGACGGTCCAGCTGTGCTGACGCTGACGGATGCGCGCTATGACACTGGGCGGCGCAAGCATGTAGCCAAGCCGCAGCGCGGTGAGAGCGTAGTCCTTGGTCATAGAACGCAGCAGCGCCACATTGCCGGCGTTCAGCAGCGGCAGGCTGTCCCAGCGGCGGCGCTCCACGAATGGCAGATACGCCTCATCAAGCAGCAGCAGCCCGTCGGACGGCAGCGCGTCGGCGATGCGGTTCACGTCGGCGGCGCTCAAGTAGCGGCCGCTTGGGTTGTTGGGGTTGCACAGAAACGCCACGGACGGCCGCCGTTTCGCAATCAGCGCGGCGGCGGCGGGGATGTTCCATGTGAACGCCGTTGCTTCGTCGGCCGCAACGCCGATGATTTGAGCGCGCTCGAGGGCGCACGCCGCGGCGTATTCGCCGAATGTGGGCGTGAAGATTATCGCCGTATCGCCCGGCTCAAGACAAGCCTGCGCCGTCAGATGTATGAGTTCGGTGGAGCCGTTGCCGACGAGTATGTTCTGCGGCGAAACGCCGTGCCGCGCCGCCAGGGCGTCGCGCAGATCGAGGCAGTCCGGGTCGGGGTATGCGGCGAGGTCGACGCTCAGCATCGCCGCGGTTGCGGCGGGCGCGGCGCCGAGCGGGTTGACGCTGGCGCTGAAGTCCAGCACATCGGCGGGGCGAATGCCGAGCGAGCGCAGTTCCGCCGTATTAGCGCCACCGTGAACGGGGCGGGTCATATATCCTCCGTTGCGTTGCGCCGAATACGCCGCCGCCTAGAATATCTCATCCAGGTTCAGGGCGAAGCCCGGCAGCAGCGGCGATGCGAGCGTCTGTCCAACGCCGTACACGGCTACGACGTCGTAGTCGCCGTGCGCGTTCAGAGACAGCACGGTTATGCGCTTGGCGTCGGTGTCCACCTGCCAATACTCTTTGACGCCGTGTTTGGCGTACAGATCGCGCTTGTAGCCTCGATCGCGCGCGCTTGTGGACGGCGATAGGATTTCTACCGCCAGGTCGGGCGCGCCCTGTATGTTGTCTTCGGTGATTATATGCAGCCGCTCGCGCGATACGAACAGCAGGTCGGGCTGCACCACATCGGTATCGGACAGCACAACGTCGAAGGGCGCATGATAGACCCTTCCCAAGTTATGCAGCTTTACGAATGTATGCAGGGTAGCGCCGAGCTCTACGTCGGCATATTGGTGAGCTTCGCGCGGTGATGGGGACATGATCAGTTCTCCGTCTATGAGTTCATAACGTTCGTCGTCGGGCGTGTTGAGGTAGTCTTCGTATGTGAGTTTCGTTCTGGGTTTCGTGGTAGTAACCATTTGCGTAACCTCCTTTCGCTGTGTTTGCCGCTTTGCGAGTTGCGGCGAGTTGCCGCCTAGAATATCTCATCCAGGTTCAGCGCGAAGCCCGGTAGCAGGGGCGATGTGAGCGTCTGCCCAACGCCGTACACGGCTACGACGTCGTAGTCGCCGTGTGCGTTCAAGGACAGCACGGTTATGCGCTTGGCGTCGGTGTCCACCTGCCAATACTCTTTGACGCCGTGTTTGGCGTACAGATCGCGCTTGTAGCCTCGATCGCGCGCGCTTGTGGACGGCGATAGGATTTCTACCGCCAAATCGGGGGCGCCTTGTATGTTGTCTTCGGTGATTATATGCAGCCGCTCGCGGGATACGAACAGCAGGTCGGGCTGCACTACATCGGTATCGGATAGCACGACGTCGAAGGGCGCAGAATAGACCTTGCCCAGGTTGCGCAACTTTACGAATGTATGCAGGATGGAGCCGATCTCCATATCGGCTTCTTGGTGCGCCATGCGCGGTGATGGGGACATAATCAGTTCTCCGTCTATGAGTTCATAACGTTCGTCGTCGGGCGTGTTGAGGTAGTCTTCGTATGTGAGTTTGGTTCTGAGTTTCGTGGTAGTAACCATTGCGTAACCTCCTTTCTCTGTGGTTGGCGTTTTGGGATTTGTGTTGAGTACACCGCCTAGAATATCTCGTCCAGGTTCAGGGCGAAGCCGGGCAGCAGCGGCGATGTAAGCGTCTGTCCCACGCCGTACACGGCTACGACGTCGTAATCGCCGTCTGCGTTCAAGGACAACACGGTTATCCGCTTGGCGTCGGTGTCCACCTGCCAGTACTCTTTGACGCCGTGCTTGGCGTATAGATCGCGCTTGTAGCCTCGATCGCGCGCGCTTGTGGAGGGCGATAGGATTTCTACCGCCAAGTCGGGAGCGCCCTGTATGTTGTCTTCGGTGATTATATGCAGCCGCTCGCGGGATACGAACAGCAGGTCGGGCTGCACTACATCGGTATCGGACAGCACTACGTCGAAGGGCGCAAAATAGACCCTTCCCAAGTTGCGCCGCTCAACGAATATGTACAAGCGCGTCCCGAGGTTCCCATGGGTTCGCTGATGCGCTTCGCGCGGTGATGGGGACATAATCAGTTCTCCGTCTATGAGTTCGTAACGTTCGTCGTCGGGCGTGTTGAGGTAGTCTTCGTATGTGAGTTTCGTTCTGAATTTCGTGGTAGTAACCATTTGCGTAGCCTCCTTTCGTCGGGTTTGGCGGCGTATCCCTATACTATGCGGATGCAAGGCCGATTAGCGCAAGCATTCCTATCGCAAGCAGCGCGCCCAAGCCGGCTACGATGTACGCCAATCGCACGGCTGCGCCGATGTCTGCGGCGGACGGCTGCGGGAAGCCTTCGCCTATGCGGTAGTGGCTAGGCTTTTCCAACTCTACGCCTAGCAGTCCCGCCATTGCGCCGATAGTCCAGCCGGCGTTGGGGCTTGCGGTAAGGCGACGCGCAGTCAGCGCCGTCTGCAAGCCGCGCCGGGCGGGCATACCGGACAGCGCCCCCGCCGCGATTAGCAGCATTGCGCTGATGCGGGCGGGCAGCAGGTTCGCGGCGTCGTCCAAGCGCGCGGACGCTTTGCCGATGTATTCGCACTTTCCATGATAGCCTATCATGCTGTCCAGCGTGTTGAGGGCGCGGTAGGCGAATGCGCCCGGCAGCCCGAGCAGCGCAAACGCAAGCCACGGCGCTATGTAGCTATCGGCGGTGTTTTCGGCCACCGATTCTATCGCCGCCGCCGCCGCTAGGGGCGTTGATAGCGCCGCGGCGTCGCGGCTGACAAGGCTGCGCAGACTGCCGCGCGCTTGGCGCATATCGCCGCATTCCAGGGAGCGCTGCGTGTCTTGGGCCGCGCGGGCGAGGCCGCGAACCGCGAAGGTGGTTTTCAGCAGCAGCGCGCCGCCAATCAGGTATGGGACGGCGCCTAGTTCGCGCAGTCCCAGCATCGCAAGCCACGCCGCGCCGCCGAATGCAGCGGGCAATGCAACCGCTATCCCCAAGCCTATCAGAAACGCGGCGGTTTTGCCGCGCCCAATCGCAAGCCGTTCCAGCGCCGAAATCGCCTTGCCCATCCATACGACGGGATGCAGCGCGTTGGGCGGCTCCGGCAGCGCAAGGTCTATCGCCAGCGCAAGCAACAGTACGCCGGCGTCAAGATGCCATTCGCTACCCCATAGTTGCCACGCCATCGAGCGGTTAGCCCGCTTGCCATAGCGCCCAAATGAGCGGCGATTGCAGCGCGAAGGGGTCTATGTATGCCGTAAGCGCAATCATTATCACAAGCAGCGCAGTCTCGGCGATTTCGTTCACTGCGCCGTAGATGTCGCCGGTAACGCCGCCCAGCAGCCGCGTTGCCCAAGCGCCGATGCCCCATGCCAATGCGCTTGCCGCCGCCAAAAGCGCTATGCCGTATATGCCGGCGAGCGCAGCGCTTGCGAGCAGCGCCACGGCAAGGCCAAGCGCGAGCTGCCATTTGCCGCGCCCGCGCAGAAACGCGGTTCCAAGTCCGCGCCGCCGCACATAGGGGTAGCGTTCCATCGTTAGCAGCATAGCCCAGCGCGATAGGCAGGGGAAGAGCAGCAATGCCGATACTCTGCCAAGCGGCGGCAGCTCAGAGACGGCGATGACTTTGATGAGCATCACGCATACTAGGCTTATGACGGCGAATGCGCCTACGTTCGGATCGCGCAGAATGGCGAGGCGTCTGTCGCGCGTGAAGCCGCCTAGGAGCGCGTCGGCGCTGTCCATCAAGCCGTCCAGATGCAAGCCGCGTGTCAGAACGGCAAGCGCAATCACTATCAGGGCGGCGGACAGCAGCGGCGGGAATGCGGGGCGTTGGTATATGGCGGTGTCCGCCGGTAGCGGGAATAGCAGCGAAAGGGGGGTGAACAGCAGGTCTATGCCTACAAGCGCAGCGCCAAGCAGCAAGCCCACTAGGGGGAACCAGCCGCGCGCGGACGCCATTCCGTCGGATGCGCGGGGCGGCGCAAGCGGCAGGATGGTCAGAAAGCCCACGGCGGAGCGCAAGCCGTTCATTAGGCTTGCCTTGTCTCTACTGCCTCGCTCTCGTCGCGGTCGGATACGCCCGCTTCTTGGAATGTAGCCATATCGGACAGCGTGGCGGCGGCGGCTTCTATGATGGGCATTGCCAATACTGCGCCGCTGCCTTCGCCGAGACGCATTTGCAGGTCGAGCAATGGGCGCAGGTTCAGATGCGCCAGCATAACGGCGTGGCCGCGCTCGGCGGAGCGGTGAGACGCAATCATGTAGTCGCGCGCTGTGGGGCAGAGGGCGTGCGCTATGAGCGCGGCCGCGCCGGATATGAAGCCGTCCAAAACTACGGCGCGGCGCATTAGAGCGCCGCCGAGCGCCACGCCCGCCAGCACGCCAATCTCGAAGCCGCCCACTTTCGCCAATACATCCAGTCCGTCGGCGGGGTTGGGCGCATTGCGCTGCAGCGCGCGGCGAACTACTTCTATCTTTTGCGCTAGTTCGTCGGGGGTGCGTCCGGTTCCGGCGCCGGTGGTGTCCTGCGGGGGGGCGCCGGTGATGGCGGACACGATGGCGCTTGAGGGGGTGGTGTTGCCGATGCCCATATCGCCGGTGGCTATGAGATCGGCGTCCGCTTGTGCGGCGTCTTGCGCCAGCGCTGCGCCTGCCAGAATGCACTCTTCGGCTTGCGCGCGGGACATAGCGGGGCGCTGCGCGATGTCGGCCGTGCCGCTGCCGATGCGAATAGAGCGCAGTTCGGGATGTTCGGGGAGTGCGGCGGCAATGCCGGCGTCCACGATGATTTGGCGCGCGCCGATCTGTTTTGCCAGGACGCTGACCGCCGCGCCGCCCGATAGGAAATTGAGCGCCATTTGCGCGGTAACCGCCTGGGGGTAGCCGCTTACGCCCTGCGCCACAACGCCGTGATCGGCGGCGGCGACTATGACCGCCTTGCCGCCGAGTTGCGGGCGCTCGCTGCCGAATATGCCGGCGAGCTGCACGGATATGTCCTCAAGAATGCCGAGGCTTCCGGGCGGTTTGGTGAGATTGCGCTGGCGCTGCTGAGCGCGGCGCATTGCGGCGGCGTCCGCGGGGCGAATGTCGTCTAGGATGTTCGATAGCGCGGCGTTGGTCATCGCAAATCCGTCCTTCTTTTAGGGGGGCGGCTATCCGTCTTTGGATCTTGGGACTATCAAGGCTATGATGAGCCCGATTGCGCCTAGCACGATGCCGATGGCAAGCCAGATGCAGCCGTTTCTGCCTTTGTTGCGCGCAATGACTGCGGTCGCAACCGCGCAGCCAACCCATATTAGAAGGACTATTAACAGGATTAGCAGAACTTCCACAAGTTACTCCGTTCTTTTGGTGGTGTATCGCATTGCCTACGGCGGGCGCTGACGCCGAAACCTGCGGCGCTGCGGGCGTCAGGCTTCGTATTCTATTTCCAGCTTAGCGCCTTGGCCGCTTGCGGGGGTGAAGATGATGCGGCTTTCGTAAGCGCCTTGCTTTTTCCAGAGCCGCCACATGGCGTCGCACGCCATACGCATCCGCACGCGGCGGGTGGTTACCACGCTGTCGTGGAGTTGCTTGGATGTTATGCGGCGGCTGCTTTCGCCCGATTGCCGCGCTTCGTCAAGCATCCGCATCAGCGCATCGTCGAACTGCTCGTCGTAGTAGTCGTACTCTTCCGCCATTCGCGCGCTCTACTCCCGGTTATCTCTCGTGTCGGTCTAAGTTAAGTCTATTGCCGCAACGCCGAATTGTGAATGCCGCCAAGTTTGCGCGTTGCGAGCAAGCAATGCGCGCTGCGCTAGAACTCCAAGCCGGGCTGCGCCTTGATGCCTTGTTCGCGGTAGGGGTGCTTTATCTCGCGCATTTCGGTTACTAGGTCGGCGAAGTCCACG
Organism: Dehalococcoidia bacterium; assembly: GCA_965204605.1. Lineage (GTDB taxonomy): Bacteria > Chloroflexota > Dehalococcoidia > Lucifugimonadales > JADFKI01 > Bin90. Next base: position 626,787 of record OZ241999.1, on the reverse strand, counting down.
AGAGCGTCGGGGGCGTAGCGTCCGGTGATGACGACGTGCAACATATGCGGCTTGCGCTTCAGGGTGTCTATGACATCCTCGACGGGTATCCAACCGTAGTGAAGGGGGTAGGTGAATTCGTCCATTATGATGACGTCGTGTTCGCCGTCGAGGATCGCCTTCTTGCAGTTTTCCCATTGGTGGCGGGCGAGGTCTTGGGTGTGATCCATGTTTTTGGTGCGCCAGGTGAAGCCGTCGCCCATGGCGGTCATGGGGATGCCGAGTTTATCGGCGGCGCGGCTTTCGCCGAAGCGGGCGCCGGTGTGCTTCAGGAATTGGAACATTTCCACGCGCATATCGCGTCCCCAAGCGCGGAACAGCACGCCGAGCGCGGCGGTGGTCTTGCCCTTGCCGTTGCCGGTGTTGACCACCACTAAGCCCTTCTTGACGCGCGGGCCCTTGACGGGTTGGTGTTCGCGGGTTTCGGCGGTTTCAGGGGGTTGGGTTGTCATATTCGGACTCCGTTTGCGTCTATGCGCTAGGGCTAGTTCCTGGCATCTAGTTATCGTTGTCTTCCGTTATCAACAGCGGCTCAAGTTGAGCGTTCAATATGGGAAGGTCATCGTGAACGGTTTCCCAGAGAATATCAAGGTTGATGTCGAAGTAGGCGTGAACAAGACGATTTCGCATCCCAACAATATCCGCCCAAGGAATACTTGATAGTTCATCCTGGGTAGGTTCAGTTATGTGAGACGCAGCCTCTCCAATCACCTCAACTGCCTTAACCAATGCCAAAACTAGCATTCTATCCGTGTTAAGGTCAGCGCGCGTCATATTCTCACTGAACGCCATCGCTTCATGGGACGCATCAAGCATATGTCTCAGTCGAATTTCGTCGTCCGCGTTCATAGCACACCTCTGCTTCTTCCAACACGGCGCTGCGAAAGTAGCGGCTTAGGTCTTCGGCGGTTCGCAAGTCGATTTTGCGTCCCCCGAACAGGTTGGACAATTCCCGTTCCATCCGCGCCATTCTCAAAAGCCCGGGGATGCGTCCGGGCAGAAACTCTACCAGCAAGTCTATATCGCTGTCCGCTCTGAAATCGGAGCGCAACGCCGAGCCGAAAACGGACAACCGCCGAATGCCGTTGTCGCGGCAGAATGCGGGGAGCTCGGCGGTGGATATGGATACTGCGGCGTTCATCGATTGTCTCCGATTAGCCCGTATTGGAATTGGCGCATTCGGCGGTTCGCGCGGTGATAAGCACTTACTTATTGTTGATGGGGAAGTAAAACGGAACCGCGGCTTAGTCCCGTTCTACGGCTTCTAGGAACGCCGTCAGTTTATCGCTGTTTTCGGAGATGACTCTCTTGACTGCCGGCGCTAGGGCTTTGACGACGAATTCGGTTTGGGTGCAGTTGTCCAGCATAGCCGCCATTTTGAGAGATTGTCCGAACTCGACCGACACTCTTATGTTCAGTTCCTTATAATTGTCGGTAGGCGATACGTCGTAGGCGCGTGCGCGTCCGACAGCGCCTGCGCTTTTAGACTGGGGTTTCTCTTCTTGTGGATTAACCATTTCAGATTTCATTATGATAATCCGTGTGCGGTTTAGCCCGAAATGCGCCGACGCGTTAGCAGATGGGCGAATCCGGCGGCGGTGAGCGCCCACATTAGCAGATGCCCTATTATGGACAGGGCGTTGAATTGCAGCAGCAGGTCGGCGGGGACATTCACGGGGTCGGGGTTGCCGGGCAGCAGCGCGAACACAAGCAGCAGGAATGCGCCGTATGCAACCGCCGCAAGCGCGTAGAATAGCCGCCGTCGGGTTTCGGCGCGTATGGAGTTTCTGATTTCGTTCAATCCTAACAGCAAGCCTACAACGCCAAGCGCCGATAGGATGAATAGCAGGGTTTGGAAGCCCTGACGGAATAGGAGCGTAGAGCCTTCGCCTACGCCGGGCGGCACGAAGGGGTACTTCAGGAACGGGATGAATGAGATTGCCCAGAAGCCCAGCACGCCGGCGGCGATTGCCAGCAGAACGGGGCTTGCATTGGGCAGCGTCCGTCTTAGCAGTCCGTATGCGCCGGCGAATATAAGCCCAAGCACTGCGCCGTATATGCCCGTTCCTAGCGCCATTCCGATGCGCTGCATTCCAAGCGATACTAGCGGCGGCTCTTCGGCGGGCGGCGGCGCTCCGGGCGGCAGCGATTCGGCGGCGCGTTGTTCTTCCAGCGTGATGGCGCGCTCAATCACGGGGACGGTGAATATGTTGTGATACACGCCTACAATCAAGCCTGCGGCCAGGCCTATCAGCACGGCGCTTATAATCGTCCGTTGCACGGCGGGATCCTTGCGAGCAGTCGGTTTTCGGCAGTCAGTTCGGGGCTTTAACGCCGACGGCTGATTGCCGAAACCGAATGCCGGTTACAATTAGTGGCACATAAGCCCGACGTGGCGGGCGTGGTGGAAGAATTCGTGGACGTAGTTGAGGGCGGCGCCGTTGTCGCCCACAAACGCGGCTGCGTGTACGCCGCCGTCGACGTAGCCCATAGCGTACAGCGCAAACGCCGCGGCTCCAACCCACGGCGCAAGCCCCAGCGCCTTGCGGGACAGCGCGCCCGTCTCTCTCGCCAATGTGGTCATAATCCCAACCTCCTAGTTTCGCTTTGTGTTCGCTTACAGATTGGTTTGGTTGTCAAGGCTAACGGCGTTAGATTTGCAGCAGCACGGTTGCTATCAGCCCGGCGGTGGCTATCGTTTGCATTATGATAGCGCCGGTTAGGATGTTCAAGCGTCTGCTCATATCGTCCATTCGCTTGGACATTCGCGCTTGTCTCTTTCCAATCAAGCCGTCTAATCAAGCAGCGCCTTGCTGACGCCGCCCATAGTATCACACTTCTGTGGTTTGCGCTTGTCTGACGGCGGCGCGTATGGCGTGGGCGCGCAGTTCGTTTAGGGGGATGTATTCGCCGCCAAGCGCGTCGGCTATCTTTTGGACAAGCCCGAATCGGTTGGAGCGCGGCGCAGGGTCGAGGGCTATTGCCTGCGCGCCTTCATCGCGCAATGCGGCGCAGATTTGCAGCGCTTCGTCGAACGGATCGCCGCCGGCGGCGCTCACATTGGCGCGGCAGTCGGAGACCAGGGTCAGCAGGGCGGGCATATCGGGATCGCGGCGCTTGTGCTGCGCAATCAGACGGCGGGCGTCTAATAACGCTTGCGCCATCGGAGTGCGGCCGCCGGTGGGCAGGCTTTCTAGGCGTTCTTGCGCCAGCTTGGGGCTGCCGGTGGGCGGCAGAACGATTTCGGATGACGCGCCGCGAAAGGCAATCATCGCAACTTTGTCGCGGCGCTGGTAGGCGTCCATAAGCAGGGATATGACTGCGCCTTTTGTGGCGGTCATGCGCTGTTGCGCGCCCATAGAGCCGCTGGCGTCCACCACGAACACCACAAGGTTGCCCACGCGCGCCTCGCGCACTTTTTGGCGCAAATCCCACGGCTCGACTTTCAGCGCAAGGTTGCCGTCGATGTGCGCGTTGCGCCGACGCTGAAACGGGGATGCGGCGCGCAGGGTGGCGTCGAACGCCAAGTCGGTTACCTTGCCGTCGGGCAGCGCGGCGTCGACATAGCGGCCGCGGTGGTCGCGGACGCGGCTTGTGGTGCGTCTGCCGTGGCTTGCGCGGCGGCGGCGGTCGACGGCGTTCATATTGAGCGGCTTTACCCGAAACTCGTCGCCGGCGCCAAATACGCTTTCGTCGGAAGCGCCGTCCTGCGCGTCTGACTGCGGCGGCTGAGGCGGGACGTCGCCGGGGTCGGGCTGATGCGGGCGGTCGTCGGGCGGGGGGGCGTCGTCAAACAGATCTTGCGCCAGTTGCTCTAGGCGCTCGCGGTTCAGCTCAGGTTCGTCGAACGGCTGGCGGCGCATTCTGTGGAGCAGCGCCATTTCGGCTACGGTCAGCACATCGTCGAAGGCAACCGAATTGCGCCCGTGATACGCCGCCAAGGTCTGCGCCGCCTTGTATATCGTGATGTCTGCACGCAGTCCGTCGACGTCGTGTTCGGCGCATAGGCGGGCTATGAACGCGAGGATGCCGTCGTCCACGGCGACGGACGGCAGCAGCGCGACGGCGTTGGCGATGCGGGCGCGTTCCTGGGCTTCGGACTGCGCCCATTGCGCGGCGAACTGGGCGGGGGCGCTTTCGTAGGCGATGCGGCGGCGCACAACCTCAGCGCGGCGTTCTGCGTCTCGGATGTGGTCGATTTCCACCGCAAGCCCAAAGCGGTCGATGAACTGGGGGCGCAGATCGCCTTCCTCAGGGTTCATTGTGCCGATTAGGATGAAGCGCGCCGGATGTCGGAACGATATGCCTTCGCGCTCTACGAAATTGCGCCCCATTGCGGCGGAGTCCAGCAGCACATCAACCACATGGTCGTTGAGCAGGTTCACTTCGTCAATGTACAGGATGCCGCGATGCGCCGCCGCAAGCAGTCCCGGCTCAAAACGGCGCCGTCCCTCGCGAATGGCGGCTTCGATGTCGAGCGTTCCCACGACCGCCTCTTCGGTTGCGCTGACGGGCAGCTCAACTAGGCGGGCTTGGCGGCGGACGGCTTGGGGGGCGCTGCGATTGGCGCAGAAGTCGCAGCCGTCGAAGGGGGCGTCGGGGGGGCAGCTGAAGGGGCAGCCGGCGTTGACCTCGAGCGCGGGCAGCAGCGCCGCGAGGGAGCGCGCCGCGGTGGACTTGGCGGTGCCTTTTTCGCCGCGAATGAGAACGCCGCCGATAGCCGGATTGACGGCGTTGAGCGCGAGCGCGAGCTTCATCCTATCCTGCCCCACGATGGCGGTGAAGGGGAAGGTTTTGTCGTCGGACGATTGGGCAGATTTGATATGCGCGGGTGTGGTGGACATATAACTCCGATGGCATTGCCGGATTGGCAAGAGCGTCAAGCGGTAGTGAAGCGCCGTCAGTTAGGGCTATTGCAGATTAGCCGAGTATGGCAGCGACTTGATGTATCGTTCCATATAGTCCCAATCGGGAATTCCGTTATCCGACACCGGCAGTTTAACGGTGGCGGTTCTGAGGCGCGTTTGGCTGCATTTTCTTCCGTAGTTGTAGCGATATTGCTCAAGATTGATGAGCGTGGTCAGGAACATAGCGACGAAATCGCTCATATTGAAGCGCGGAGTGAGCTTTTCCACATGGTCGGACGCCGAAAACGGCAGTTTTTGGTAAGCGCAGTAACCGACGACGGCGCTATCTACGGTAAGAACCCCGCCATCTTCAGTATAGTCTTGGTAGAACCCCGCAACGCCGTTGTCCGTTGCCTGAGTTGTTACATAGGGGTTGCCTCTATCGCCCGGATACGGAGGTTCCAGGTCGAGCTTAGGCGTAGTTTTAGTGCCGCTTATGGAGAATATATCCGTCAATGGGAAGTTCTGCCACTCGGACGGGTTGAGCGGGATAGGCGAATCCAAGGGCGCGGCGGGCGTGTTGGACGCCTGTTGAGTCAATTCATTCGCGAACAGGTATGTGGAATATCGGCGCAGGGTTTGGATGAAGAACGGGGCAGAAACTACGGCGTAGTCCGTTTCCATATAGGCTTCGGCCGCCCATTCGCTTCGCGCGGCGACCACCCGTTTCACGCTCAAGCCGGGAGTTACGGTTCGGTTGATGTAATGATCGAGCCATCGGGCTTTGATTTCATCCCAAGTTCCTAGGTCGTCTATTCGTCCTTTGCCCTTGCGCTTGACGAAGCCGTCGTCTTTGTAGTATCCAAAATAGACTTCTTTGTTGGCGGGATGCGGGCGGCGCGCGGTAAAGACCATGACGCAAGAAACCACGCCAACCTTGGAGTTGAAGAAGAGTTCGTCGGGCATAGACAAGACGCATTCTAGGGTGTGGTTGGCAAGCAGCCGATCTTTCAGCAGCGCCACCGCGCCCCTTGTGGCGAGAGCGCACTGCATAGGAACAATAGCCACGCATACGCCGCCTTGCTGTATGCAGCTAAGGCCGTTCAGCACGAATTCGAGCTCTTCTCTGTCAAGTTGCTTGTCCGCCTTATATGGCGGGTTTAGCAGGCTGACCGTAGGTTTCTTGGAGACGATGTCTTTCAGTATATCGTCATGAAAGCAATCGCCCAAATTGATGTTTGACTTGCCGTCCTGGTGAATGTACATGTTGGACACTGCAAGGGGATATATGTCCGACTGCAGCTCTACGCCGTATAGTTGGGATTGCTTAATGCGCTCTTCGAGCGTCTTATCACCTTGGGCAAGCCTTACCATACGGCGCATCGCGCTAATTAGGAAGCCGCCGGTTCCGGCGCAGTTGTCATAGACTACGGAGTTTTCGTTGACTTGCGCGAGATCGGCGAATAGTTCGGTGATGTGCGGCGGCGTAAGCACAATGCCAAGACCTTTGTCGCTGTTGGCATAGCGCAGGAACTCCACGTAAAGACGGCCTAGCACATCTTCAAATTCGTGATTTCGTATGAACGAATTCACTTCAAGGTCAATTTCGCGCACGATGTCGGCCAGTTCATTGGGTTGGCTGACCAACACGGTTTCAGTAGATATGAAGCCGAACTTTTGATTAAGCACATCCAAGCGGTTGCCGGTGATGCCCGCATCCTGCATTTGGTCATTGACGGCGCGGACAATCATATCGGCGAGGCTGCCCGGATCGGTTTCGTAGGCGTAACCGTTCTTGAAGGAAGGGCGTTCCAGCGCGATTAAGACAGCGCTCACCAACAGGGCGCGGTTGCGCTCAGAAATCTTGTCGACGTGCAAGCGATTGTTTAGCGCCTGCGTGAACGATAGCAGAGCGTCGTAGTCTTGGCGCAGTTTTCCGGGAGACTTCAGGTATCCGTCGACATAGTCCGAAACGGGCAATAGCCTATCGCCAAACGCTTCGGTCGCCGCTAGATCCGTCTTGAGGTGAAGGTAATGAGAAATCTGCGCGGTTTCTATGGATGCGCCGCTTACGGCAATCGCTAGGACGTCGAAGCCTTTGGCGAGGTGCGAAGCGTACAGCAGAACGCCGTCAACCGCATAGTCTTCGTAGCGCGTCAAGGTAGCGCTCTGGTGGCGAAGCGGGTCGAATTTGCATTCGACCACTATCAGCAAATCGGGCTGGTCGCGAACCGAAATTACAAACTCAGGATAGCCCGGCCCTGACCCGCTCTTCGAAGCGGTCGACAACAGCTTTCTGATGCGCGAGGAGGCGGAGCCTTGCTCTTCTATCGTGATAGAATCGCTGAACGCCGCGAAATGCTGCCTGACTATATTTTCGGTAATCCGCTCGTTGACCATGCGCCAATCCTATTGAAACGCTCCAAAAGTACGGGTATGCCAAATCGATATGAGGTTAGCACAAATGCTCAAACTCATTCAAGAGGCAACGGGGAGTAGTTAAGTAGATTCCTGCCGCTCTTCCAATACGGCTTCGGTTCGCAGGTAGACGCGGCGCAGTTCGGTTAGGGTCTCTTCGGGCGGGTTTTGCCACATTTGGCGGTCGGCGGCTTCCATTAGGCGCTCGGCTATGGCGCGCAATGCCCATGGGTTGCTCTGCTCAAAGAACTGCCGCATCGCGGGGTCAAGCGCGTACTTTTCGGCGACTTCCTGGTACATCCAGTCGTCTATTATCTGCGCGGTGGCGTCGTAGCCGAATATGTAGTCCACGGTGGCGGCGAGCTCGAATGCGCCCTTGTAGCCGTGCCGCTTCATTGAGTCCATCCACTTGGGGTTGACCACGCGGGAGCGAAATACGCGGCGGGCTTCCTCTTTCAGGTCGCGGGTATGCAGCAGGCTTGGGTCGGACGAATCGCCGAAGAATTGGCGCGGGTTTTCGCCGGCTAACGCGCGCACGGTGGCTATCATGCCGCCGTGGAATTGCATGTAGTCGTCGGAGTCGAAGATGTCGTGTTCGCGGTTGTCCTGATTTTTGGTAGCCACGTCGATCGCCGCGAATCTGCGCCGAAACTCGCGCGTGGCGCTGACGCCGTGATGCGCGCGGCCGTAGGCATACGAACCCCAGGCGGCATAGACATTCGCGAGGTCTGCGTCCGTCTGCCAGCCGCCGTCGTCTATCGCCTGCAGGATGCCGGCGCCGTAGCTACCGGGCTTGCTGCCGAATATGCGAAACAGCGATTCGGTTTCTGCGCTCTCAGCGTCCGCGCCGCTCGTAAGCTTCTCCGATAGATCAGCGCGGTAGTGCTTGCGGACGAAGTTGCGCTCTTCGGGTTCGTCGAGCACCGCTACTCTGTGGAATGCGTCGTCCATCATCGTGATGAGGTTTTGGAATGCGTCGCGGAAGAAGCCGCTGATGCGGACGGTGACGTCTATGCGCGGCCTGCCGAGTTCGGCGAGCGGGATGACTTCTAGGGCGGTTACGCGGCGGCTTTCTTCCTGCCATACGGGGCGCACGCCCACAAGCGCTAGGATTTGGGCGATGTCGTCGCCGTGCGTGCGCATAGCGGAGGTGCCCCAAACGCTGATGCCCACGGATTCGGGATAGGCGCCTTCGTCGCGCAGGTAGCGTTCCGCCAGCGAATCGGCGAGCTGCCTGCCAATCTGCCACGAAGTTTCGGATGGGATGCTGCGCGGGTCCATGGAGTAGAAGTTGCGGCCTGTGGGCAGCACGCCCGCCATGCCGCGCGTGGGAGCGCCCGCGGGGCCGGGCGATATGAAGCCGCCGTTGAAGCCGCGCAGCAGTGCGTCGATTTCGTCGGTGGTGCGGGCGAGCGCCGGATAGATGCGGCGGCACACATAGCGCAGCACATCGGCCACGGGCGCGCAGTCAGCGCCGCCGCTGCGATCAGCGACGCCGTTGCGGTGGGATGCGCCTAGTACGCCGTCGACTACGCTGTCCACGCTTGCGGCGTCGAAGTCGGTTTGGGCGAGGCGCTCATATAGGCGGCGGGCCAACGCCTCTAGCCGCTCTATCACATCGCCGGCGCTGCGTATGGGTTCGGCGCCGTTGACGGCGTTCAGGGCGGCGGGCAGCGCATCGGGTTGAATGCGCGCGCCTCTGTCCCGCATAAGCGCTTGGTAGTCCAAGCCAAGCGCATCGCCCAGGGCATCGCGCAGTCCCGGCACGCCGCCGTTGTTGAGGCGGGTGAGCGCAAGCAGCAAACCCACAAGCAGTTCGCCCTGAGGCGCTTCGCCGAGCGTGTGCAGTCCGTCGCGTATCTGCGCGTCTTTGAGTTCGCAGATGTAGCCGTCGATATGCAGGATGAAGTCGTCGAAGTCGTCGGGTATCTCATCCACGCCGAGGTCTTCGTTTAGGCGCGCCTTTTGTACTACTTCCCATATTTGTTGGCGCAGCATCGGCAGCTTCTGCGGATCCATGCCTTGCGCGCGGGCGTATTCGTCCATGAGCTGCTCGCAGCGGGTTATGTCGCCGTAGCTATCGGCGGTGGTCATAGCGGGGACTAGGTGATCCACTATGACGGCGTGGGAGCGGCGCTTCGCCTGCGTGCCTTCGCCCGGGTTGTTGATGATGAACGGGTAGAAGTGCGGCAGGTCGGGCATGCACACCTCAGGGATGCAGGAGCGCGAAAGCCCAACGCCCTTGCCGGGCGTCCATTCCAATGTGCCGTGCTTGCCCAGATGCAGCACGGCGTCCGCGCCGAAATCGTCCCGCAGCCAGCGGTAGAAGGCGACATAGTGATGGGTGGGCGCAAGTTCGGGGCTGTGGTAGATGGCGATAGGGTTTTCGCCAAAGCCGCGCGGCGGCTGTATGCCTACGAACACATTGCCAAGCCGCAAACCCGCCATGAACAGATCGCCGCGCTCGTCGGAATAGACTGCGCCGGGCGGCTCGCCCCAGTCCGTCGTCATAGCGTCTTGCGTATCTTGCGGCAGATCGGCGAACAGCGCGCGATAGTCTTGGGCGGACACGCGGCCTTCGGCGTCGCGGATCTGCTGCGGGGTTAGGAATTCGGCGTCGTAGGTACAGCGATCGATTAGGCGGCGCATAAGCTCATCGCCGTCGGCGGGGATGTCGGTTACGGCGTATCCGTTGGCTTGCAAGGCGTTTAGCAGGTTGACGGCGGATGCGGGGGTGTCTAGTCCGACGGCGTTGCCAAGCCGCGCCGCTTTGGTGGGGTAGTTGCTGAGCACGATTGCGATTTTGCGCTCGGACGGCGGCGTGTGTCTCAGACGGGCGTAGCGCGCCGCAAGCGCGGCCAGCGAATCCACTTGCTCCATATCGGGCGCATACCGCCGCAGTTCGCCGACTGCAGACGCATCTTGCGCCACCGCTTCTTTGAAGGACACCGGCACGGTTATGATGCGGCCGTCGAGTTCCGGCAGCGCCACGTTCATCGCGATGTCGAGCGGGCTAAGTCCGATTTCGCGCTCAAGCCAAGCGGCGCGTGGCTCCGTGGATACGATTGCCTGCAGTATAGGCACATCGAGCCGTTCCAAGACGCGTGTAGATAGAATATCGGAGCCGTCATCGCCGCCGTTGTTGGACTGCAAGCCGGGTTGGTGGCTCATAGCGAAGCTCTGAGTGCATACCACAACGTCCACATTCGGGTTGCCGTGGGCATCCATCAGATACTTGCGAAATACAGCGCCGTCATCCTCGCGCAGGCTGGAGCAGAACACCGGCAGGGCGTTGCAGCCGCGCCGTTCCAGGGCGTCCACAATGGCGTCAACGAACTCTAGGTTTTGGCTGACCCAGTGGGCGCGGTAGAACAGCAGCGCCGCGGTGGGCTTGGCGGCGTCGCAGTATGCGGCGCGATACTCGGCGAGCGGGACAGCGTCGAGTCTGCCAGGTCGATACACGCCGTCTTGCGGCAGCGGCGCGGGCGGCTCATAGCCGTAGTCGGCGCCGAGCGCCTCATCGCTCACAAAGCGCAGCAGGTTTTGCATATTGCCCACGCCGCCGTAGTTGAGATACTCGAAGGCGGTCTGCGCTATGACGGCGGGCGTGGTGGAGCGGCGCTCGAAGACGGCGTCGCGGGCGGGTTCGCCGGAGCATGCCACAAGCGGGACGCCAAGCCGACGGCATGCCGTTTCAAGCGCGGCGAAGCGGTCGCCCAGGCTCTTTTCGCCGCCAAGCAGACGCAGCAGCAGCAGGCTTGCGGCGGGCAGGGTATCGCGCGCAAAGCGGTCGAAGGCGGCGGCGTCTTGGGCGAGCGCAAAGGGGTTGAGCGCCTGCGTGTCCGCCAAGCCACGCGGCAAGCCGCCAAGCGCGCCGCTCAGCGTCAGAATGTCCGTATCCGATGTTGTCAGAAGTATAATCATTTTCAGCGATACGCAGCCGGAAAGGCGGTTGTCAGTTGCGGTTTGTGATACGCTCTTTGGCCGCCGAATTCCGTATGAAAAGCATTCCGTATTTATGTTGATGCCTTGAAACCGAACAAGGGTTTATGTCTTCACACGCCGCCGGAATGCCGCGAATGTTAGGGTAGGGCGGCGTTTCAAGGTATGCTGAGAATGCCCAAAGAAAAAGCCCCGACTTCCAGAGAGGTCGGAGCTTCAGCAAGCGTCGTCCGATTGCGCGCATTCGGATTGCGGGCGCAAGGGGACGGGGAAGCGCTCCCACCAGCGAGAAGACTGCTTCCAACGCTACGAGCAGGTATCCTGACTTGCGGTTCGTCGGCTTGCGGCGCCTTCCCGGTCTTTGTGAGAGCGCTTGCTGCGCGCTGCGTCAGCTGCGGTTGCGTAATAGCAGCCTGCGTTTGGCGCAGCGGCGCGAAGTTGCGTATCGCATCACAAAGCGTGACCAGTGGCATAATGCCGCGGCCTCCCCGCTTACAGTGGCGTGGCCGTGGGGGACTTTCACCCTCTCTTCCCTGTGGACCCGCGCGTTAGATTCAGATGCGTATGTCAAGGTGCGGCGGCGTTCCGTGCGGGCGCATTGCGCTGCGCTTATCGGACGCCGTAGGGGTAAGGGTAGCATTGGGGGGGATGGGGTGTCAATGGGGGGATGGGCTAGATCTGTGGTTGAGGCAGTGGTTGTAGCCGTTTTACCCACACGCGCGGCATTGATCAGCCCCTAGATAGTAATTTGGACACCATTATTATGGGAATAATACGCGCTACACCACCAACCCCGCCCCCGCCGGCCGCCGCTTGCCCCCGTGAACCGACGGTTCGGCGCACCACTTAGCGGCGAGCATCCGCACGCCCTCATACACAGCGTCGTCGAATCCCAGCATATCGCACACCACGCGCCGATCCAACAGCGCGCGGTTGGCGTCGGCGTCCGCAAGATACGCCGGCTGCAGCTCCAGCTCGCGGAACTCGTCGAAGATTTCCTGCGCCGTCGCAAGCTGAGCGTCGGTGAGCGCTCGCAGGTCGAGGATGGGAAGCGATTCGGCGGCGCGGATGGTCATACCCGCTTTGCTGGATTGCTGACGGCTAGAATGCCACCAGTAGCATAGCAAGCCAAGAGCGCTGTTGCCCCAAATTGTGAAAGCGCAGTCAAAACGCCCATCGCTAAACTGAATGTTTGGCCAAACCGCGCCGCCCATTGATGGGTATTCGGTGAACGCAATCGCAAGCGCCTGCGAACCAAATGTGAAATGACGGTTCAGGTGAACTCGGCTCGCCGTCGCCCATATCTCGGCGACTCTAGTCCCCATGCCGCGCCTTGCCCGCAGCTGCGAATCGGGGACGCAGACCATTCGGGTTTCGTTTCGGGCGTTGTGATTCCATAGCGCGGGGTAGGTGGCGGTAGGGGACGGCGGGTGCTTGGTGAACGGCGCATTGTGAGCGGCGCTTATCACCATTTGCGAATCCAACCCGCGCTGTCCGACTTCGCTCAATCGCGCGATAGGCAGTTCATGCGTTTCGGCGGCGGCCGGAAGCCACAACTTGCCCTCGGATAGCGAATGCGCCACCTGCGCCAGCGATGCGTCGCTCATGCGCGCCGCGCCCCAGCCGGTTGCGTAGCCGTCTATCGGCGCGTCCAACGCCTCGCCGACGAGTTCTTCGCCGCAGTATATCGGGACGCCGCCATATGGGCCGTCTTCAAGCCGACTCAGTTCCATATCAGCGGCAATGCCGCGCGAAAATTCCCGCGCCTCCAAAAATCCTCCCGGCCTATGCGTCAGCGATACGAACTCGGCGCGCATGCTAGGTTCCTCTTCAGGCTTCAGTTTGCGCGCTACTATCAGGCATTCCGCCATTCCCGTATCCGACGAAAACGCCATATCCCTGCCAGTGGACGCGATGCTCACAATCGTGGCATCGGCGTACTGCGCGCCAATCAGTTCCCTGAACTTCGCCCACGCAGCGCCGTTAATCGCGGTGAGCGGCAATACTAGCGCCACAACGCCGCCCGGCCGAACTTTTTTGTCCGCTATGGACGCAAACGCCGAGCCCAAGCCCGCATGCCCGTGATAGTGAGAGCCGCGCGCCAATTGGATGAGCCGCGCCGCCATTGCGTCCTGGTCTGATATATCAGCGCCGAATGCGGCGAATGCGGCGTTCAGTATGTTGCCGTCCGCGTCCCGATGCTTGGTGTTGCTTGTGAACGGCGGGTTCATTATCACGATATCGAAGCCGTCGTCCGGTATGTCGACCGCAATCTGGGCGGCGGTCTCTTCGCCGATGCTGCCGGTGCGTAGCGCCGGATCGCTTGTGTTGAACAGCGTCAGCACCGACGATGTCTGCAGCAGATCCAGCGATCCGATTTTCACGCTGCCGTCCGCTTGCCGTCCGTAGGGCATTGTGTAGAGGCGTGAGTTTTCGTAGCCGATGTTCGGTTGAATGCCCGATAGCGTCGCGCCCGTGATATGAACGGCGGATGGCATCACATCGCAGCCGTAGAGCGCGTCTTCCATCATCGCCTTGTGCAGAGAATCGGCGCTGCCGCCGGCGTGTTCGTGGCGTATGGAGAACTGCTCATAGACGGCGGACAGCAGCGCCCCGGTGCCGCAAGCGAAATCGCCCACGCGCAGTTCGCCGATGGCTTTGGCATCCGCCCAGTCCACGTCCTTCAGCTTAGCTACCGCTATGCGCGCGAGCAACGCCGATGACGCCGGCAGCGTGTAGAATGTGGCGAGATACTTGCGGTCTGCGATAAGACGCTGGAATATGCGCCCTGTGAGGTCGTGCGAGTTGGCTACGCCCAAGGCGTTCACCTCGCCGGCGGTGAGCTCAAGGCTATGCAGGATGCGCCGCGCATCGCCCGCCCCAATCTGCTCAAGGATGTCCATTCCGATGGCGAATATGGGCCAGTAGTTGACTCGCAGGATGTCCGCCCAAGCGTCTAGCGTTTCGGATTGCGGGTTGGACACGCCGCGTCCCGCCACATGGCGCGGGCGCTTTATGCCGGCGTGTATGCCTGCGATATGTTCGTGGAACACCAGCGCGTTGGCGAGTATGGCGCACGCCATTCGGCGGGTTTGGGACACATTCGCCATACCCAGCAGGCGCGCGATGTTCTCTATTGCGCCGGGCTGCGTCGCCGCCATTTCGTCAAAGACGTTCGCGACGCGCTCTATGCCCTGCTCTAGGGTATCGGCGGCGGCGTCCACTTCGCTCTGCGGCACGGACACCAGCCGTATGAGGTCGGCGAGGTCGGCTGCGCCGCCGCTAATCCAACCAGATGCGGGAAAGCGGCCGCCGTCCTTGTAGTGAACGCAATACTCGGAGCGCGCGGATGCAAGCGCTTCGGCTATGTCGGGGGCGCTCTCCAAGTCCTCCGGATAGCGCAGCGCGATTGCGGCTTCTATGACGCGCGTATCGCCCACCACCGGCAACGCCAAGCGCTCCAAGGCTTCGGCTTCCACCGAGCGCGCGGGCATATACTCCGCTTCCACCACCACGGGCGCGCGGCGGCTGTCCGTGATGATGATGTCGGGACGCAGCGCCGGTTGCCCTTCGACGACCTGCGTATGTTCGGCGCGCACGGATGCGCCGCGCATCATCCCTTGCAGCAGCGCTGCCAGGGCGGCGTTTGCGCCTGATTCGGCTTGGCGCGATGTGGTGGTCATAGAGTGGCCTTAACTCGCAGCGCATTCACAGACGGCGCAATTGCTCAATTCAGATGCAGGCTATTGTATGGGCGCTTGTTCTATGGGCGCAACTAGCGATTAGGTTAAATTAGGCGGCATTTATCCCATGCGGCGAACTCACTCAGTTCGGATTAAGCGCTATCGCCTAATCGCCGACGGCTTTGCCCATAGATGTCGTTGCGCTCGACATGTACCGATACCACAATATCCCCAAGCCGATTGCGGCGAGCGCCATTGCGGGCTGCCATACAAACAGGTGCGCGTCTTCCAGGCTATCGGGGTAGTGGATGCCTATCAGTATCAGGCTCACGATTCGCGCGATGTTGAGCGTGAACAGCGCCGCCACGCCCAGCAGCAACCCGCGCAGGCGCGCGCCGATAGACGCCGGATACACCAGCACGGCCGCGCCGAATAGGACGATGACATTCAGCGCGCTGCATTCCGGCACGATGACTGCGCTGAAAGCGTCTGCGCCGACGATTGCGCCGTCCGATGATGCGGGAACGCCGATCAGCGTGAGCGCAAAGCCCGCTATCTGCGCCAACATCGCGCAGAATGCGTCCAGCCATGCGCCGCTCATTTCGCCGCTGACAATTGCCGTCGCCGCCAGCGCCGCCGCGAAAATGACCGCTGCCCGAACCCCAATGTGCCAGCGCCACTGCATTGCGCCTTCACTCCGTTGTGCGCCCGATTAGCCTATGCTTCGTAAATCGGCGCAAGCGTAGCATATTGAGCTGCGCAATAGGGCTATCTCAGATGCGGCGGCAAGGCAATTCTACCTAATCACCTCTCTATGGGAAAGTTGGAATGGGAACAACGCTTCTCAAACGGCGAATTGATGGGCTTATCCAACAACATGCGGCTACACTAACCGCGCCGCCAAGCCTTTGCGCCATTGCCGCAAACGCCTGCAGCGCCGTTATCGCATACACCCCCGCTATCAACCGCCGGCTTGCCGCGCATCACACACTAGCGCATCCCGCCGATTTCGCTGTATCATTGGCGCAGCGCATCACACACACGAAACACAGGGGGGGAAGGCGCAATATGCGATACGATACTATCGTGGTCGGGGGCGGGTCGGCGGGCGCGGTGGTCGCGGCTAGGCTGTCGGAGGATGCCAACCGCGCCGTGCTGCTGCTTGAGGCGGGCAACGATTATGCGGACTTCGACGCTATGCCGGACGACATCAAGCTGGGGCTCGGCACGGGCGCGGACTTTTTCAACATTGACGACCGCCATAACTGGCTGTTCAGCGGCAAGGCTACGGCCGACGCCCCGCCTATGGATGTGCCGCGCGGCAAGGTTATGGGCGGCACTAGCGCCATCAACGGGCAGGTCTTTCTGCGCGCCATCCCCGACGATTTCGACTACTGGGTGTCTATGGGCAATGACGAATGGCGCTTCGAAGATGCGCTGCCGTACTATCGCAAGCTGGAGACTGATCTGGATTTTCAGGACGATTTTCACGGCGGCGACGGCCCCATCCTGGCAAAGCGGCATACGATTGAAAGCTTGCTGCCCGACCAGCGCGCCTTCTACAACGCCTGCATTGCCGCCGGCTTTCCCGCCAATCCCGACCACAATCACCCGGACGCCACGGGCGTCGGCCCCTACGCGCTGAACAACCCCAACGGCATCCGCTGGAGCACCGCGCTGGGCTACATCAATCCGGCGCGCCACCGCCTCAACCTCACCATCAAGCCCAACTGCGCCGCGCGCCGCATCCTGTTCGCGGACGATGCGGCGGCTTCGAGCGGCTGCCGCGCCGTGGGCGTTGAGGTGGAAAGCGGCGGCGAACTCTTTCGCGCAGAGGCGGACGAAGTGGTGTTGAGCGCCGGGGCGGTGGGATCGCCGCATCTGCTTATGCTGTCCGGCATCGGCCCGGCGGACGATTTGCGGCGGGTGGGCATAACCGCGCGCCTGGATCTGCCGGGCGTGGGCAAGAACCTGCGCGATCATCCCGCCGTGCATGCGCGCTGGCGCTGCAAGCCCGATTTTCCCATCCCCCCGGACGGCGTGGGCGCTCAAAAGGTGGCGCTGCGCTACACCGCCGAAGCGTCTCATCTGCGCAACGATATGATTAAGGTTATGCGCTTCAACTCCGAAGAGCGCCTGCTGATTATGAGCGTTGGCATCTACTTGGCGCTGTCCGCGGGCGAGCTGCGCATCGCATCCGCCGATCCGGATACGCAGCCGTCGATTGACTACAACTATCTCAGCGATCCGTTCGACTTGGAGCGTCTGCGCAAGGGCGTTCACCTTTGTATGACGCTTGTTGAACATCCGGAGTTCACGCAGATAATAGACGCGCTGCACGAACCCACGCCGGCGCAGCTCGCCGATGATGATGCGCTGGACGCTTGGATTCGGCGCAGCGTCTCTACGATGCACCACATCTCTTGCACTTGCAAGATGGGGCCGGCGTCCGACCCTATGGCGGTGGTGGACCAGCATGGGCGCGTCCACGGCGTCGATGGGCTGCGCATCGCCGACGCGTCCATTATGCCCGATTGCGTGCGCGCCAACACCAATGTGACCACGATGATGATAGGCGAGCGCATCGCCGACTTCATCGCCAACGGCGAATAGACGCATCCCATATCGCCGACAGCAAATGCTTCAGCAATTCCGCCATCTGTACAGCGACGCTATCCGTAGAGAGGCGCTACGGCGGTTCGGACTGCGCGCCGTATCCGACGAGTCGATGGCGGACGCCAGCCATAGCTTTGTCTATGACTGCGAGCGCCACGGCAACTGCTATGTGCTGAAGATTACGCATACACGCCACCGAAAGCCGTCGGATATTCTGGGCGAGCTGGAGTTCATAAACTACTTGGCGGACGGCGGCGTGAGCGTTCCGCGCGCCGCGCGGTCGATGGGCGGCGGTTTCGTTGAGACGCTGGATGCGGCGCATCCGGACGACGGCAGGTTCATAGCGGTGGCGTATGAGAAGGCGCGCGGCGCATTGGTGGACTGGCGCGAATGGACGCCGCTTATGTTCGAGCAGTGGGGCGCGCTCATCGGCAGGATGCACGCGCTTGCGAAAGACTATGCGCCGTCGGACGAATCGCTGCGCCGCCGCTTTTGGCATCAGGACTGGGATTGGGATATCGACAACTCTATCTATCTGACGATGCCCGCGCTTCGCGGCAAGGCGCGCGCCATAAAGGATTGGCTGCTAACCCTTCCCACCGATAGGGACTCTTTCGGACTGATACATTCGGATTTGCATCAGTTCAACTTCTTCTACGATGGCGGCGCTATCCTGCCCTTCGACTTCGACAACACGCACTACGATTGGTTCATATCGGACTTCACCACGGTGATAATCAATGTGGTGGCGTGCCAGCAGTACCACTACGCGCGCGGCGAATATGATTATTGGACTGCGGGCAAGCCGATGGATGCCGCCGAATTCCTCGACTACTTCTTCACGCCGTTCATAGAGGGCTATCGGCGGCGCAACCGCTTGGCGGGCGTATGGATGCGGCGTCTGCCGGCGTTCCTGAACCGCCATTGGCTCACCTTCTACACTGATGCGCTGCACGATGCGGAGTTCGTGAATAGCGATGAGACGGCGCAGGCGGCGAACTTCCCATGGCGCACGCTGCGCGGCTTGGAATCGGAAGCGCTAGGGGATTGGTGGGGGCGGTTCAGCTTCGACAAGTTCGCATAGGGCGACGGTCAGGATACGCGTCCCCAAAATCGCCGATTTTTTAGCGCCTATAACACTATACAATTGGCGCTTAACGGCTATAATGCCTTAGCACATCCGAAATCCGATTTGCGCTCTCAAATTGCGGATGTTTTGGATGCGGCCGTGGTCAACCTTATCTTCATATCGCGCATTTCGCGCGCAGGTGAGAAATGGCAAGTCAGATATACCCGTCCATATCGGATTACGGCTTAATCAGCGATATGCACTCGTGCGCGCTGGTGTCCACCGCCGGCTCGATAGACTGGTGCTGCTTCCCGCGCTTTGACAGCAACGCCATATTCGGCAGGCTGCTTGACTGGCATAAGGGCGGCTACTTCCAGATCGCGCCGAAAGGCTCATACTCCGTCAGCCGGGAATATCTGCCGGGATCCAATGTGCTGCAAACAACATTCGCCACGGACGGCGGCAAGGCGCGCCTCACCGATTTTATGCCGGTACACCACGATGAAGACGCGCCTATCGAGCCGTACAAGGTAGGCGAATCCCACCAAATTATGCGCATCGTGGAGTGCATCGAGGGCGGCGTGGAAATGCGAATGGAGTGCCATCCGCGCTTCGAGTACGGCTCCATCGTGCCGCACGTGGCTATGGAAACGCCGAACATTGGCTTCGCGCACGGCGGTTCGGCCGCTATATCGGTGTACTGCTCCCACGGATTGAATCAGACGGACGGCGGCTTCCGATCCAGCCAAGCGCTGACGGCGGGGGACAAGTTCTATGTGGTGGTAACCTACGAATCGCGCTTTTCGCATGACGCGGATCTGCTAAGCGGGGCGGTGATAGAGAACAGCCTGGATGAGGCGGCGACCTACTGGCGCAACTGGAGCGCGGTGTGCAAGTACACGGGCAAGTACAGAGGC
Source organism: Dehalococcoidia bacterium (assembly GCA_965204605.1). Lineage (GTDB taxonomy): Bacteria > Chloroflexota > Dehalococcoidia > Lucifugimonadales > JADFKI01 > Bin90. The sequence goes on along the minus strand of OZ241999.1, from coordinate 607,256 downwards.
CAAGTGCTGCGGAGCGCGCTGACGCTCAAGGCGCTCATCTACGCCCCGTCGGGCGGGATGGTGGCCGCCGCCACAACCTCGCTGCCCGAAGAGATAGGCGGCACACGCAACTGGGACTACCGCTATACCTGGGTTCGGGACGCCTCATTCGCCATCTACGGGCTGTTCATACTGGGCTATCAGCAAGAGGCGAAGGCGTTCAGGAATTGGATCGAGTGGGCAACGGTCGGGCGCGCGCGCGACCTGAACATAATGTACGGCTTGGGCGGCGAGCGCCGTCTGACCGAGGTTGAGCTGACCGACCTTGCGGGTTACCGCGACTCAAGTCCGGTGCGCATCGGCAACGGGGCGTATTCGCAGTTTCAGCTAGACGCATACGGCGAGCTGATGGATTCGGCGCACTTGTATCGCCGCTTCATCGGCCCTATCGATGAGGAATACTGGGCGTATCTGCTGCATGTGGTCAACTTTGTGCTTGACCACTGGCGCGAACCGGACGAAGGCGTTTGGGAGGCGCGCGCCGAAAGGCAGCATCATGTATTCTCAAAGGCGTGGTGCTGGGTAGCGCTTGACCGCGCCATCAAGATGGTGCGCGCGCTGGGGCTGCCCGGCGATGTGGAGCGCTGGCGCAAGGTGCGGCGCGAAATTCGCGAACAGATATTGACGCAGGGATTCGACGAGCGGCGCGGCGTGTTCGTGCAGGCATACGGCAGCGAACTGCTGGACGCCGCCAACCTGATGCTGCCGCTTATCGGCTTCATTAAGGCGGACGACCCGCGGATGCTCGCCACCATTCGCGCCACGCAGCGCGAGCTCACATCGCCGCAGGGGTTCGTGTATCGCTATCGGGGCTTCGACGACGGCATATCCGGGGACGAAGGCACTTTCAACATATGCTCGTTCTGGCTGTGCGACAACCTGATACTGCTGGGCGAGTTGGACGAAGCCACCGAAATGTTCGAGCGGCTGCTGGCGCACACCAACGATCTCGGGCTTATGAGCGAAGAGATCGATCCGCACACCGGCGAGCAGCTCGGCAACTACCCGCAGGCGTTTTCGCACCTGTCAATCATCAACACGGCGGTGCAGCTGGAGCGGGCGCGGGCTAGGCAGCGGGCGTAAGCGTAAGCGGCAAACGGAAACGCAAAGGCGCAGAGGCGCAAAGTTCGCAAAGGGTTGAATGGGCGCAATCGCTATTACAAAACTGCAGTCAGCAGCCCGGATGCGATTAGAGTTATCGCCCAGATGCGGTCTAGGTTGAACCATGCGCGGCGCAGGATCGCCAAGCCAACCTTTTCGTATATCACCACTGCGGTTACGCCCATCACGGAGAACATCGCAAGCGTGTGTATGGATACGGCGGTTAGCTGAGATACCAGCGTGGCGATGCTGGGCGGCGCGCCGACGCTCATATATTCGGCGTGCGTGAGCAGGCGCAGGTCAAGCGCTTGGGCGGGCGAGCCGCTGAATATGGGCAGGTTCAGCATCACGGGGATAAGCATCAGTCCTGCGCCGTGCGCCGACGCCATCAGAAACGACCACGCCGTCAGGGAGCGAAAGCCCACGCGCATGCTCACCCAGCGCGGATGCGACAACGGGCGTAGCAGCTTGAACACGCCGAAGCCTATCACTATCGCCGCGCCGATGAGCTTGAGCGCCACCAGCGGCAGTATTACATTGACCAGCATCACCAGCGCCACCACGGCGGCGACGGACGCGGCATGTCCCAGCGCTATGGGCGCGAATGCGCGATAGACAGCGGCGCGGCGGCGTTCCTGCAACCCCAGCGCAACGGCGAACAGCCAGCCCATCGCCGGGTTGATGCCGTGATATGCGCCAAGCGCCGCAAGCGCCAGCCATGGGGCAAAGTCTGTGAGAGACAAGGGGCGTTAGTCGCGGTCAATGGGTTGATACGGCGGCTTTCCCCATACCGGCCGCCTTACCGCTGCGGGCGTAAGCGGCGGTATGGGGATGATTTGCCGATTGTTCGGGCTAATCCGAGTAGCAGAACGTGTCGGACGAGGCGTCGCCGCCCTGAAGCCGAATTTGGTGGACGCGGTCGGCGCCGAAGTCCATAAAGAAGTCGTCGGCAAGGGACATTTCGCCGTCTTCGGACACATTCACCTTTGCCGCCCAACCCTTTACGCCTTCGGGATAGAACTGATTGTCCCACGCCACATAGAGAGAGTTGGTGATGTAGATGCGGCGTCCGTCGCGGCTGACCTCTACCATCTGCGGTCCGCCGTTGAGTTCGCCGCTGTTCGGGTGGGACGCCTTGCGCGTGATGCCGCCCAGATAGACGGAGCCGATGTGCTTGGGGTTGAACGGATCGGTGACGTCGTACTGCCTGAACTCGCCCGTCCCCCAGCATGAGACATACAGATACTTGTCGTCTAGGGATAGGTTGATGTCGGTGATGACGGGCGGCACGGCGCCGAAGCCTTTCAGCAGCGGCGGCAGGTCGTCTGCGTCGGCGGGTTCGGCGGGTATCTCGATGACCTTTTGCGCCGCCCACTCATCGCCGCCGTTCTTGTGCCAAAGCCAAACGGAGCCGGACAGGTTCTCAACATTGGTAACCACGCCGGCGAAGCCGTATGTCTTGCGCGGATCGCGCGCGGGGCGCAGCTCCAACACCATCTGGTTTTCGTCGCCGATGTCGATGGTCTGCTTTATCACGCGCTTGGCGAAGTCCCAGATGTGGATCTGATGGCCGTACTGCCTGCCCAGCAGTAGCTCAGGCACAACGCCGGACTCCACCATATCGGGCGTTCCCCACTCGCTGGTTATCATCGTATCGTAGTTGATGTGCCAGCCGAAATCGTAGGACAAAACCTGTTCGCCGCGGTCGGCTTCCCATGCGCCCTTGACGTCGAAGGTTTCGTGGTCGAGCGTGAATACGCCGCCCGGTCCGCCGCCGCCGGGAACGCCAAGTCCGTTGATGTATATGGCGTCGGGGCCGCAGTGAACGGTGTGCGGGCGGCTGTAGCCGGACTTTGCGGCGAGGTCGTCCGCCTCGATGATTTTGGAGATGGTCGGGTTGCGCGGGTCGGGCTTGGTGTCCACGATGTAGATGCGCGATGAGCGCAGCCCGCAGAAGAGCAGGTAGCGGCGCTCCACATGCGGATGCGGCATATTCGGGCAGAGCGAGGCGCTGCAGGCGTTCCAACCGAAGTGGTGCAGCTCATCGCCCACATTGGGGAGTTCCATTCGCCCTACCAGTTCGCCGTATGTATCGGAGTCGGGGTTGACATCCATAACGCCCACAGCGTCGGGCTTGCCGGAGTCGGGCGGGCTAACGATGGCGACATAGGCGAGCTCCTCTTGGGGCGCTTCCATCGCCATCTTTGGGGACGGATAAAAGGTTGGGTCCGGTGTCCAAGTTGCCAAAGCGGTTTCCTTTCTACTCTGCTCTGCCTGCGTCATTGTCGGCATCGTTGTTGACTCGGTGGGTAGATATTCTACACGCTTGTATAAACTAGCGCAATAAAAGGTATAAAAGACGCTTGTTTGATAGCCCGTTAAGCGAATTAGCGCTTACGCAGTTGCGCTCGCAATCTTGCTATTGGACAGGTTTTGTTCAAGCGCATGACCGGCTTTCCCCGCTACGCAAGCCATTGACGGAATGCGGCTAAAGGTTTCAATGCTACGCCGCGCGGGTTGCATATCATCTCACAATGGTATAAGATTGCCCGCAAGCTTGCGCTTTGCGCAACATATCGATATACGCCAATGCTTTGCGTCAAAGCCTTCAACCTTAGCGAATGGAGTAGCAATATGCCGAACATACGATTTACCCCCCCCCCCCCCCCCAGAATATGAGTTCTAAATCCGTACTGTACTTCATAACCGCGTTTTCTGCGGCGGCGTTGTTGCTGTTCGTCCTGCTGACGATCTCCGACGACGCAAGCGCGCAGCAGGCAACCGCCACCACCGCTACGCCCACTCCCGCGGCATCGGTGCCCGAGCCCGACTTCCCGCCCGCGCCGCCAAAGCGCACGCCGCCGCTGGGCAACCTCGACTCTATGCTTTCGCAACTGGCGTCGAGCGTGCAAGGCGGCTACTCCACGGCGCACGACGCGGCGTCCCAAGCGCCGATGCACGCCGCCGATTCGGTTGCGGTTACCTTCTATCTCAACGGCGATACCGCGCCGCTGCTGGCGTTCCTGCGCGCCAACGGCGGCGATCCGCGCAACATCGGCGACGACTATGTCGAGGCGTATGTGCCGGTGGCGCTGCTGGCGGAAGCCTCGGAGCAGCCGAATGTTGTGCGCGTACAGGCAATCGTTCCGCCGCAACCCGCAGGCAAGGGCGCCGTTATAAGCCAAGGTGTAGCCGCGCACGCCGCAAACGCTTGGCATACCGCCGGCTACACGGGCGCAGGTGTGAAAGTGGGCGTGATAGATGGCGGCTTTGAAGGCTTCAGCACACTGATGGGAAGCGAACTTCCCGCCAATGTAACGGCGCGCTGTTACACCGACCTAGGCGTGTTCACCTCAAACCTCGCGGACTGCGAAATCGATGGAAGGCATGGCACGGCGGTATCCGAAACGTTGCTTGACATTGCGCCGGATGTAACGCTCTACATCGCCAATCCAATGACGGAAGGCGAACTTCGTACTGCCGTTGACTGGCTAGTCGAACAAGATGTGGATGTCATCAATATGTCTCTGGATTGGATTTGGGACGGTCCCGGCGACGGCACATCACCCTATTCCAACAGCCCGCTCGGTAGCGTGGATGCAGCGGTAAGCGGCGGCATAATGTTTGCCAATTCCGCAGGAAACGAAGCCACTTCCACATGGTTCGGCACATTCTCAGATCCTGATTTTGATAGATGGATGACTTTCACTAGCGAGGCAGAACTCAACCACGTTGAGCTTGAGGTGGGAGAGCGCTTTACGGCGCAACTTCGCTGGGAAGACAGTTGGGCCGCTGCAGGTAGAGACCTCAATCTGTACTTGTACCACGAAAGCGACTTGTCCAACCCGATTAACGTAGACGAGGAAGGGAATGGACCGGGGGCCGACTTCCAAGATGGCATAGTCGGAGACAAGCCTTTTGAGTTGATTAGACACACAGCTACACTAGGCGGAATTTACTATCTTGGCGTATGGCATGCTGCGGGTAATACCCCAAGTTGGGCGCAACTGCAAGCTCAGACAAGCCAAGATCTGCAGTTCAGCACAAATAGCGGCAGCATAGGCAACCCCGCAGAAAGCGCCAACCCCGGGATGCTCGCTGTGGGCGCGGCCTCCTACGCGGATGTGAATACTATTCAGTATTTCAGCAGCCGCGGACCCACGCCCGACGACAGGACAAAGCCCGACATAGTGGGCACCGACTGCGCCGCAACCTCTACCGACGGCACCGGATACATACGACCAAACGGGCAACGTTGCTGGTTTCTTGGCACAAGCCAGGCATCGCCTCACATAGCAGGGCTTGCGGCGCTGGTCAAGCAGCGTTTCCCCGAATACACGCCGGCGCAGATTGCGAACTATCTCAAATCCAACGCCGAAGCGCGCGGCGTAGTCCCCAATAACGATTGGGGCTACGGCTTCGCCAAGCTTCCCGCCCCGACGGACGGCGAAACTTCGCCGCAGCCTACGCCCACAGGAACGCCGGCCACGCCTTCGCCTACCCCTTCGAGTACGCCGGTTGGAGGCGCGACGCCGGTGGGCGGCGGCGGCTTTACTGAGATAAGCAGCGGCGCTAATCACGCCTGCGGGTTGCGCGCCAACGGCTCGATCGCCTGCTGGGGATCCAACACATCTGGACAGACCACGCCGCCCGCGACCGGCGTTTTCACATCGATAAGCAGCGGCGACGCGCACACCTGCGCGCTGCGAAACGATGGCGCTGTGGTCTGCTGGGGCAGCATAAGCAACACCTTCACGCAATAGCCGTTCCGCCGCTCGGATATGCGGCTGCGGCAACTAATGCTATCTACAATGCTCAACAGTCGACGCCTAATCCTGTTCATTGCAATGGGCTTGGCGTTGGTTGCTGTCTTGTCCGCGGTCGCAATCGCGTCAAGGCAGGCGATCGATACAGATCACGCGCAGGGGACGGCTTTCGGCAAAGCGCGCGTCAGCGCCGATGACGATGTGGTTTTGCGCGTCAACGGTTATCAAATCGCCAACGCCGAACTGGTTGAAAGCAGACTGCGATACTACCGAAACCTTGAAAGCATGCGGAGCGCCGCAGCGCGCGCCGTTCCCGCAGATCAGTGGGACCATACCGCCGCCAATGCGGACTTTGCGTCTAATGACCCGCGCAGTCCGATTCACGAATACATGATAACCGACGGTTTCACAGCGTATATCCGCGCGCTTGAAAAGTATGGCGGCGATGTGGTCGGGCTCGCCGCGCTAATCGCGGATTACGCCGAATTCAGCGCTGCGATAGACGCCGGATATAGCGCATCCGAAGCGGAAGTAGCCGAATATGTCGAGATGACAAGGGACGCGCTTAACCGGCAATCGGCGTCAGCGGCGTCCGATTGGGGAATGCTGCCCGAAATGCAGGGCTACATAGACGCCGTGGGCGAAGCTAGGTTTTGGGCGGAGATTTACCCTGAGCAGTTGGCGCGCGATATAACAATCGGCAAGTGGCATCAGGCGGCTATCAGCGAGTACAACGGCGGCAAAGACACAGCGCTTCACGCTGAAACGGCTGACAAGATACTCCACGAACTCACCCTTTCGGCGCTTGACAATGCGGACATAGAAATCGTTGACGCAGAAAAGGCGCGCGCCAATCCCGATGAGGCGCTGGCATACCTGCGCGAGCTGTACGCCGAAGTGTATCCGTTGGACTGGGCTGCCGGCGCCGAAAGTGGAGGCCGAGCAACGGCGCTTCCCGGAGCATCCCAAACGGCGGGCGGTTCAGATGCGCGTTGAAGACGCGAGCGTGGCGGGCTGCGGCGCATAGGCGGGGCTCAGGGGGTTAGCGAGACGGACGCGTTTCCGGTGCAGATGTACATTCCGGCGCTGCGCCATACGATTTATGGGTGGTTTGTCGGGGTTAACTTGACTGGCGGCGGGCAACGGCGTTACGCGCTGCTGGGCAGAACTTTTCCGCGAAACTTCACGATGGTTTATGAGGGGCGAACCGGGGCAGTTAGGATGGCGGGTAGGCGCCCCCTACACCACCAGCCCCGCCCCCGCCGGCCGCCGCTTGCCCCCATGAACCGACGGCTCCGCGCGCCACTTGGCCGCGAGCATCCGCACGCCCTCATACACGGCATCGTCGAAGCCCAGCATATCGCAGACCACGCGCCGATCCAGCAGCGCGCGGTTGGCGTCGGCGTCCGCGAGATACGCCGGCTGCAGCTCTAGTTCGCGGAACTCGTCGAAGATTTCTCATATCACACCGCTTTCACCAGTTCGTAGGCGGCGCTTGCGCGGAGCATATCGCCGGGCAGGGACGCCAACCGCTTTTGCGTTGCCTTTATGGCGGCGGGCGAGTTGTCTATGCCGATCCAGCGACGGTTGAGCGCCTGCGCCGCCAACATCGTTGTGCCGGAGCCGCAGAAGCAGTCAAGCGCCAAACCGCCTTCGTTGGATGACGCCCCGATGATGTGCTTGAGCAGTTCAAGGCTTTTCTGCGTGGGATAGGCGGGATGCTGCGGGTCTTTGAACTCCCAGATGTCTTGCATCCGCTTGCCGCGCCGCTCGTCCGCGAATATCTTCTTGCGCGGCACGCCGTTGGCGGACCACTCTATCAAACCCTGCGCGTCCCAAGCGTCAAGCGTCTTGGGATCGGTGCGCCAATGCCGTCCCTTGGGCGGCGCAATCCCGCGCCAAGCCCCGCCGGTGACGCCGTTGGCGGTTTCGCCGGGCGCATGCAGCGGGATGGTGGCGTACTGACGCCCATCGGCGTCGGTTTTGCCGAACAGACGGCGCTTGTCCGCATCGGAGAAGGGTTGCTTGGGATCGTTCCATACGGGCTTATCGGACTTGGAGTAGAACAGGATGAGATCTTTGATGTTGCCGTATGCCTTGCGGCGGAAGTTCTTGGGGTTGCACTTGATTCGCGCGATGTCGCTGCGAAAGTTGCTTGCGCCGAAGATTTCGTCCATCAGGATTTTGACATAGTGGCCGATTTTGTAGTCTATGTGCAGATAGATGGAGCCGTGTTCGGCGAGCAGTTCGCGCAGGAATATCAAGCGGGCGCGCAGGAACTCCAAGTATTCGGCGCCCACGAGCGTATCGGTGTAGGCGACGGCGTCGGCGGCGCTGCTGCTGACGGCGTTGGCGCGGTCGTCGCCGATGCGAAAACGCCCGTTGGTGGCGAATGGCGGGTCAATGTATATCAGATCCACCGCGCAGCGATAGTCGTCGAGCAGCGCTTGCATCGCGGGCAGGTTATCGCCCTGTATGAGCATACTGCCCGCGCCGCTGACGGATTTGAGCGCCGCCTTGGGCGCATTCGCCAGAATATCGGCGGCGTCCCGCTTGTTGGGATAGTGCAGTTGGATGGCGGTCATGTCATATATGATACAGGAACTCGCGCAGGACTAGCGCGCTCATTATGTTCTCGTTCTTCAGATTTGCGGTGATCTCCTTGTACATCTTGCTTCTACCTTTGATGTACAAAACGCCGTCAAGAACGGCGACGGGAATTGCGTTGAGACCTTGCAGCTTCAACGGCGCTACGCCGTCGTTGAACTGCGCGTTCTGATGTCCGCCAAAGTCGGTAAGAAACTTCGCCTCGCCTATGACGTACTTGCCGTTGAAGCGCGCTATCAAGTCCAGCCCTTTGTCCAAGCTATACCCTAGACGCTCTGCGGCAAACGCTTTTGCCTGCGTATCGCCGGCGTTCAGCACGGCGTTCCGCTCAGTGGCGGCGAACTCATCGAGGCTGACGGGTTCTATTCCCAACGCGCCTTTTTGCAGCCATCTGCGAAAATGCGGGCCGATTTGGCGGTTCGTCTCTTTGGGTTGTGAGGCGCGCTCATAGATGCCGTTCAACCCCATTTCGTAGAGCCGTCCGCAAAGCCGATTGACGGTTTCGGGGTTGCGCTCCAACGCGGTCTTGTCCCTTTTCAGATACGCCACATACGAATCTTTTATCGGGAAAAGGTCAAGTTTCAACAGGCTTTTGAGCAAGTCTGCGTTGTTTCGCTCTTCAAACGCGCGCTCAACGCCTTCCCATATCTGGGCGTCAATATCTCTGACGCCTTCCGGGATGGTGGGATACACCCGAAAGAGTTCATCCAAGTAGTTGCGCCCGTTGGCGTAGTCTATGCTTAGGCTAGTCCAGTAGTTCATGGTTCAATTACTGTGATTTTGACTTAACGCCGGCACGCCTATCCGTGTTGGGAATACCGAAATGTCTTAAAATCGGCTTTCGCTAACCTACGGGGAGGCGTTGTCTTCCAAAGATTTCCTCTTGGGATTTTGCCGTGAGATTGGATACAGCGAGTCTATGGAGCGCATTGCAAAACTGGCGGCGCACTTCAGCTTGTACTTCGACGACCTGCGTATTTTCGTAGCGCACAGCAGCACAGCGCACCATCCCTTGCAGCAATGCGCCCAGCATCGCGTTAGCGCTAGATTCGGCTTGGCGCGAGGTGGTGGTCATCGGGGCATCTCCGTTGCAATTGCGATTAGGTAGCGTGGGCTATTATATGTGCGCTTGTTCTATGGCGCAAGCGGTAAAGGTGTCCGAATTTCGGTGTCCTAGAACCCTAGAAAGTGTACTATGCCGCGCGGCTTTGGGCAAAGTGCGTCCCCCGAACGGTATTCTCAATGGTGAGTGGTATTGAGTTTATAACCCGTGACGTATCTGCTAACACGGGGCTTCCTAGAAGGCTTCAATTTGATAACCACTGCAATTTCAGAATACCCCCCGAACTGGGCGGATGATGGTATGATATACGCTGCCAACATTCTATCAGCGATAAGCGAGGTATGACATTGAATAGAGAGCGCTCCGGGGAGTTGTACGCGGCGGCGAGAAGGCATATTCCGGGCGGCGTGAACAGTCCCGCGCGCTCTTGGGGCGCAGTGGGCGGAACGCCGCTGTTTCTGGAGCGCGGCTCGGGCAGCCGAGTTTGGGACGCCGACGGCAACGAATATATCGACTATGTATGTTCGTGGGGTCCGTTGATTTTGGGACACGCCCATCCGCAGGTTTTGGCGGCGATAGGCGATGCAGCGGCTAACGGCACAAGCTTCGGCGCGCCCACGGAGCGAGAGAACACGGTCGCGCGAATGGTGGCGGACGCCTACGATTCCATAGATATGGCGCGCTTCGTGAACTCCGGCACAGAGGCGACAATGAGCGCGCTGCGATTGGCGCGGGCGTTCACAAGCCGTCCGAAAATCGTCAAGTTCGAGGGCGGCTATCACGGCCACGCCGATGCGCTGCTGGTGGCGGCGGGCTCCGGCGCTATGGCGCACGGCGTCCCGGACAGCGCGGGCGTAACGGCGTCGTTCGCGCAAGACACGCTACTGGCGAAGTTCAACGACTTGGCGTCGGTGGAGGCGCACTTCAGCTCGTTCCCGGACGATATAGCGTGCGTCATCGTGGAGCCTGTGGCGGGCAATATGGGTGTGGTGCCGCCGGACGACGGATTCCTGCAGGGACTGCGCGATCTGACGGCGCAACACAAGACGCTGCTGATTTTCGACGAGGTCATCACCGGATTTCGGGTGGCGTACGGCGGCGCGCAGCAGCGCTACGGGGTTGCGCCGGACATAACCTGCTTGGGCAAAATCATCGGCGGCGGGATGCCGGTGGGCGCATACGGGGGCAGCGCCGAGATAATGGCGACGGTTGCGCCGCTGGGTCCGATGTACCAGGCGGGGACGCTGTCCGGCAATCCGGTGGCTATGGCGGCGGGCGCGGCGACGCTGGATGCACTGCAAGAGCCCGGCGTGTATGAGGCGCTTGAGGCGAAGGCGAGTCGGCTGGCGGCTGGCTTGCAAGCGGTGTTCGCCGACGCCGAAACGCCGCTCTGCGTCAACCGCGTGGGATCGATGATGACGCTGTTCTTCAATGCCGGAGCGGTCAACGGCTGGGAGACGGTGTCCGCATCGGATAGGGATGGGTTTGCGCGCTTCTTCCATCGCATGCTGGAAGAGGGGGTGTATCTGCCGCCTTCGCCGTTTGAGGCGATGTTCGTATCCACCGCGCACACGGACTCCGATATACAAGCAACGCTGGATGCGGCGCGGCGGGCGCTGGGGTAGGGAGATGGTGGCGCTAGGCTGCGAGGGGCGGGTTGAGTATTTTGCATAGCGTTATTGGGGATAACGCAACGATGCGATTATACGCTCCATATAGTTAGCGCAATCGAAAATACGAATGCGAATGCCTCCTTGTTGAATCGTTGTTGCATCACCCCTCGGCTATGCTGCGGCGTATGCGCGCGATCGACTCGGCGACTGGCATTCGGTCGTTATAGACGGCGGATCCGGCTACTAGCACATTGGCGCCGGCGCGCGCTACGGATGCGGCGGTGGTTGCGCTGATGCCGCCGTCGACCTGCAGGTCGGTGGGCAGGCCGCGCTCGTCTATGAGCGCACGCATGCGGCTTATCTTGCTCAGCATAGCTTCTATGAACGCCTGCCCGCCGAAGCCGGGGTTGACGGTCATAATCAGCGCTTGGTCAAGGTCGGCTATGACCTCTTCAAGCGCCGATATGGGCGTGGCGGGGCTGATTGCCACGCTTGGGCGCTTGCCCGCCGCCCGTATCTGCTGTATGACGCTGTGCAGATGAACGCAGGCTTCGGCATGCACGGTGATGGTGTCTGCGCCGGTGCTTGCGAAATCGGCGATGTAGCGTTCCGGGTTGGCAATCATAAGATGCAGGTCGAAGGGCAGGGTCGTCCAGCGGCGGATCGCCTGCACTATCATCGGCCCCATGGTGATGTTGGGGACGAAAGCGCCGTCCATAATGTCTATGTGGATGGCGTCCGCTCCGCCCGCTTCCGCTTCCGCCACCTGCTCCCCCAACCGACTGAAATCGGCGGACAGGATGGACGGCGCTATCTTGATAGGGCGTTCACTTGGCATTGTCAGCCTCCAGTTCGGCTTTGGCGCATTCGATGGCTTGGCGCACGCGCCCGAATGCGGTGCCGCCGGGCACATCGCGCGCCGCAACGGACGAATCGGCGCTTATGGCGAACACATCCGCATCAAACAGCGCAGAGAAGCGGCGATATTCGGCAAGCGGTATGTCCTGAAACTGCGTATCGCGATCTACGGCGTGCTGCGATAGGCGCGCAACAACACCGTGCGCCTCGCGGAAGGGCATTCCCTTATCTACCAGGTAGTCGGCGATGTCGGTGGCAAGCAGACTGCTATCCTGCGCCGCCTCGCGCATACGCTTAGCGTTGACGGTCGTCTTCGCCAGCATATCGGCGAAGATAGTGAGCGTGTTCAGCAGCGTGTCGTAGGCATCAAAGAAGCCCTCTTTGTCTTCCTGCATATCGCGGTTGTATGTGAGGGGCAAGCCTTTCAGCAGCGTCAGCAACGCCATCAGACTGCCATACACGCGCCCTGTCTTGCCGCGCGCCAGCTCAGCAAAATCGGGGTTGCGCTTCTGCGGCATAATGCTGCTGCCTGTAGTGTACTCGTCGCTGATGCGTATGAATCCGAACTCGTCCGACGACCACAAGACGAGTTCTTCCGCCATACGGGATATGTGCATCATACATATAGCCGCCGCCGCCTGGAAATCCAGCAGGAAATCGCGGTCGGATACGGCGTCCATGCTGTTGGCGGATATGCGGCTGAAGCCGAGCTGCCGCGCCACATATTCGCGGTCAATCGGATACGGCAAGCCCGCCAGCGCGCCGCTGCCTAGGGGCATCACATCGGCGCGTTCATGCGCTTGCCGAAAGCGCGCCGCATCGCGCCCAAGCATCTCGAAGTAGGCGAGTATGTGATGCGCGAACAGAACCGGCTGCGCGCGCTGGACGTGGGTGTAGCCCGGCATAATCACATCGGAGTTGGCGTCCGCCTGCGCCACAAGCACCGTTCTGAGCGCGTGGATGGCGTCCAATATGCGGTCGATGGCGTCTTTAGTGAACATTCGCACGTCCAGCGCAATCTGGTCGTTGCGGGAGCGCGCGGTGTGCAGCCTGCCGGCGGCATCGCCTATCTTCTCAAACAGACGCCGCTCAACATTCATATGAATGTCTTCAAGTTCGGGACGCCAAGGGAATGCGCCGTCTTGGATTTCTTGTCGGATTTCGGTCAAACCGTGCTCGATGGCGGCGGCTTCATCGTGGGAGATGATGCCCTGCTTGGCGAGCATGCGGGCGTGCGCTATGGAGCCGGCGATGTCTTGGCGATACAGGCGGCGGTCGTAGTGGATAGATACGGTGTAGGCGGATGCAACCTCTTTCATTCGGCAGCCCTTAGATCGACGCCTGCGCCGCGCCTGCCGCAGCCGTTTCGGGGCGCTTGGTTACCAGAAAGTGCCGCCTGAGCGTGAGAACCTGCTCGCCGCGCTGATTTATGCCGCGCGACTCCATATACACAACGCCGCGGTCGGGGCGGCTCTTGGATACGCGCACATCCAAGATTTCGCTTTCGGCGTAGATGGTATCGCCCTCAAAGGTGGGACCGTCGTGCGTGGCGTTTTCGTACTCCAAGTTCGCAATCGCCTTGCCCGAAGTGTCGCGCACGCTGATGCCCACCACAAGGCTGAATACCAGCATGCCGTTCACCAGTATCCTGCCGTGCGGGTGGTCTTTCATATAGTTTTCGTCGAAGTGCAGCGGGTTGCTGTTCATCGTCAGCAGCGTGAACAGGTGGTTGTCCATAGCGGTGATGGTCTTGCCGGGCCAGTGCTTGAACACATCGCCCGGCTTAAAGTCTTCCAAGTATCCGCCGAAATCGGCGCGTCCGTCGTGGATCATGTTGGCGCTTCACCTTGTCTTTACAAGTGTCTCTATAGCCGGCCGCCTTATATCTGATGCTTCAGCAGCAGGCGGCGGGCTATGACTAGCTTCTGTATTTCGTTGGTGCCTTCGCCGATTATCATCAGCGGGGCGTCGCGGTAGTAGCGCTCTAGCGGGTAGTCTTTGATGTAGCCGTAGCCGCCGTGAATGCGCATCGCTTCCATAGCGACTTCGCCGCACATTTCGCTGGCGAAGAGTTTCGCCATGCCCGCCTCTAGGTCGACGCGCTCGCCGGCGTCTTTCTTGCGCGCCGCTTCGTAGGTGAGCAGGCGCGCCGCCTCTATGTTGGTAGCCATTTCCGCTAACTTGAGCTGGATCGCCTGATGCTGCGCTATGGGCTGCCCGAATGTTTCGCGCTGCTGGGCGTACTTGATTGCGGCGTCGAATGCGGCGGTAGCCACGCCCACGGCGCGCGCCGCTACGTTGATGCGCCCGCCTTCAAGTCCGCTCATCACTTGGCGGAAGCCTTGACCTTCTACGCCGCCTACCAGGTTTTCAGCGGGGATGCGCACATTGTCGAAGACGAGCTCAGTGGTGTCTATGCCGCGATAGCCGAGTTTGTCGAGTTTCTGCGCCACGCTGAAGCCGGCGGCGGGCTTTTGGACAACGAAGCAGCTTATGCCGCGATGCGGGGGATCGGCGGTCTTATCGGTGCGCGCAAGCACAGCGAAGGCATTGCCGCTTGCGCCGTTGGATATGAACATCTTGTTGCCGTTGATGACATACTCTTCGCCGTCTTTGACTGCGGATGTCTGCAGGTTCTGCATATCGCTGCCGCCGCCCGGCTCCGTCAACGCCAAGCCGCCGCGAATCACGCCCTCCGCCATCTTGGGCAGAAAGCGCCGCTTCAGCTCTTCGTCGCCGTAGGTGGCTATGACATACGCCAGGATGTGATGCGTGCCGATGGGTCCGGTGAGGCTCATCCAACCCTTGCTGATTTCTTCGAATATGGTGGCGAAGGTGGTGTAGTCCAACCCCAAGCCGCCGTACTCTTCGGGTATCATAATCCCGAACAAGCCCATATCCGCCATCTTGTCCACAAGCTCTTGCGGGTAGATGTCTTCGTTATCGTAGCGGCTTGCCACGGGCTCCACTTCGCGCTGCACAAAGTCGCGCACAAGGTTGACTATCTGGCTGCGGGTTTCACCGGTAGTTGAGTTTGTCATTTGTCTGTCCCGGCCGAGTGTTAATGAGTGATGTTCGGTTTTAGCGTTCCAAGCGGGGGAACTGGCGCGTTCCGACGTTCTTGGAGGATATGCCCAGCACCTTCAAGAAGCCTTCCGCGTCGGAGTGGTCGTATGTCCCCATCGCTTCCATAGACGAATCGTCGGTGTAGAGCGAATGAGGCATCGCGTCGGGCGTGTCGTCGGCTGTGTCGAAGAACACGCCGCCCTTGTACAGGCGCACGGATATGGTACCGGTGGCAAGGCGCGTGATCGGCTCCAGCGCGGCGAGCGCCGATGTGGTTGCGAGGTCAAGCCAGTAGCCTTGATATATCTGCAGGCTCATTACGCCGGACACATAGTCGAAGAACTCGCGCGCGCGGCGGTCGAGGATGAACTGCATCAGGTATTCGTATGAGCGCCCCAGCAGTTCCATGCCCGGCGCTTCGTAGATGCCCCTGGACTTGACGCCCACAAAGCGGTTCTCGACCACATGCGCGCCGATGCCGACGCCGTGCTTGCCGGCGAGCGCGTTGGCTTGCCGAAACATATCCGCAAGCGCCAGGCGGCTGCCGTTCAGCGCTACGGGAACGCCTTGCTCCCAGCGTATAGTGGCAACTTCGGCTTGGTCGGGGGCGTCCCAGGACCAAACGCCCATTCCCGGCTCCACGAACACGGGCGATATGGCGACATCTTCTAAGTCGCCGGCTTCGTGCGTAAGCCCTAGGAAGTTGGCGTCGGTGGAGTAGCGCGATTCGCGGGCGGGTCTGATGGGCAGCGCATTCGCATCGCAGTAGTCGAGCATCTGCTGTCGTCCGGGGAACTGGCGCACGAATTCGGGATCGCGCCAGGGCGCATAGACTTCGAGCGCGGGCGCAAGCGTGTTGGCGGCGAGCTGAAAGCGCACCTGGTCGTTACCGCGGCCGGTGGCGCCGTGGAACAGCACGCCGATGCCTTGGCACTCAAGCGCGGGCAGGATGGCGCGCACGGTAATCGGACGCGCGATGCCAGTGGTGTTCCAATAGCCGCCCTCATAGCGCGCCTGCGCCTGTATCACCTTGAGGCCGGCGTCGGCGAGCGCGTCGGCGCCGGGGATGATATGCACGCTCTCAGCGCCGCAGCCCAGCATGCGCTCGGTTATCGCATCGAGGCTCTCTTCGTCGGGCTGCCCAAGGTCAACGGTGTAGCAGTGGACGGCGAATCCCTTGCCCTTGAGCCAGTGCGTAACCGTGCAGCTATCCAAGCCGCCGGACACAGCGCCGCCCACTAGAGTTATGTTCTTGTCTTTGAGTTCGCGCCAGTTCATATTGCCTCGCGGGTTTTGGATGATCGCAATTGTTTGACATTTATTGCGCTAACGGGACTGCCAGAACCTTGGATTGCGGCGTTGATGCGCAATAGATACGATCACTATCACGCCGTCATCCAGAATATAGTAGATGTTGTATGGGAAATGTCTCACTTGCGCCTTTCGAATCTGCATATGCGCAATCGGATACATCCTTGGAAATTGAGATATACTATCGAGTACATCTTTGACGGATGCGCGAAATTCTCTTCCCAATCCGGGACGCCGCGCTTCGTACCATCTATGAGCGTCTTCTAGCTCAATTTCGGCTTCCTGTCCAAGCTCTACCTGAAGCGTCACTCTCTTGACAGCATCCTTTGCTTCACTTCGTCCCAGGTGCTCAGATTGCCTTTGTTTGCCCTGTAATTATCGAGCCGACGATCGAGCTCCTGCCGCTCTGCATCCGTAAGTTCAAATGACTCGCCTTCCTCTTCAAGGATGCTGTCCCAAATGTCTTGAACTAGCATAACGCGCTCATCGACGCTCAGATCCCTTATGACCATAGGGGTATCCAACGATCTTTTCACACTCTACCTCCATTCTCCGGAAATCAGATTTCGTCCATTTTCAGGTATCCGCTTTCATCTTGCTTGTACCGCATGGCTTTCCAACCACCGCTTCAGCGATCGACGGCTTTCGCCGGACGGGCTGCCCGTGAGCAGGTTCTCGACGCTAATATCCTCGTCAAGATCGGGCCAATGTATGCTGTCCCCCATACCGATTATGCGCCAGTTGTCGCGCTCTTCGGGCGTGCCGTGCGCCAGGCGCGGATACCACGAAATCGGCGCGGATATAGTGCGGGCGTCTTCCAAGTCAACCGTTAGGGCTTCCTCGGTAACGGTTACATCCATTGCCCTTGCCATTGAGATTCTGAGCTCAATTAGAGAAGAACTCATTCCAGTCCTCCAAGAAGCGTACTTCGTTTTCCACTACAAGCCGCCAAATTCGATTAACTTCCTGCCTGCGGAAACCTCTGGATTCAGTTCTAGCAATCTCGACAGGATCGAGCCAAACCTTAATTTTGCGCTCGCCATCCATAACATGAACATGCGGCCATTCCCCACGGTCACCGGCGTAAAAGTGAAAACTATAGGGGCCGTGTCTGAAAACTACGGGCATCGTCAGCGGCCCCTACATTATTCCTATGCCTTTACCCTTTCGCCATCGCCGCCGCTCGTGCGCAATTAGCCCGCAAGCGCGACGCCGATTGCGCGGTCTAGCTTAGCCACGCATTCGTCCACGTCCGCTTCGGTGATGGTGAGCGGCGGCATGAAGCGCACAGCATCCGGCAGCACGGGGTTTAGCAGAAGCCCCTGGTTGTTGGCGGCGGCGGCCACTGCGGGCGCAATGGCGGACTGGAACTGCAGCGCAAGCAGAAGTCCCATGCCGCGCACGCCTTTTATCACATCCGGGCGCGCCGCTCTTAGTCCATCCAGTTTGGATTCGAGATACGCTCCGATTTTGAGCGCGTTGCCCGGCACATCGTTGTCCAGCATATAGCGCAGGGTGGCATTCGCCGCCGCCGTGGTCAGCACATTGCCGCCGAATGTGCTGCCGTGATCGCCCGGCTCCAGCACATCGCAGCCGTCTTTGCACATAAACGCGCCGATAGGCACGCCGTTGCCTAGCCCCTTTGCCGATGTCATCACATCCGGCTCGACGCCAAAGCGCTGGTGTCCCCAAAGGCTGCCGAGCCGCCCCATTCCCGTCTGCACTTCGTCGAATATCAGCAGAATGTTGTTGTTGTCGCACCACTCGCGCAAGCCCTTGAGATAGCCTTCCGACGGCACATTGACGCCGCCTTCGCCCTGCAGCACTTCCACCATTACGGCGCAGGTGTCGTCGGTGGTCGCCTCGCGGATAGCGTCCAGGTCTTCATACGGCACATTGGCGTAGCCCTCAGCAAGCGGCAGCCACGCCTGTTGATACGCCGGCTGGCCGGTGGCGGCGATCATTCCAAGCGTGCGTCCGTGAAACGAGTTCAGCGTGGTTATGACGCTCTGAGCGCCGCCGCGGTGGAGGCGTCCGTACTTGCGCGCCAACTTTATCGCGCCTTCATTCGCCTCTACGCCGCTGTTTGCGAAGAACACCTTGTCCATGCCGCTGCTCTCAACGAGCGCCTCTGCGAGCTCCAGCTGCGGCGTGGTGTAGAACAGGTTGGAGGTCTGAACAAGCTTTCCCGCCTGTTCGCGGATCGCTTCGGTTACGACGGGGTGGCAGTGTCCGAGGTTGTTGACCGCGATGCCGGCGATGAAGTCCAAGTATTCGTTGCCATCGGTGTCCCACACGCGCGCGCCTTCGCCCCGCTCAATGACCATCGGCTGGCGGTTGAAGGTGTGTATGTAGTATTGGCGCTCTTTCTCTTTCCATTCTGCCGCTGAAGTCATCCGTTTTCCTCCATATACTTGCATACTTGCCATATGCTTGGCGCTCGATATCCGCGGTAGAAGGCAGACGCCGCCTATCCGCCGCGGATTCGGGTTATCGGGGATGTTATTGATTTGTGAGCGATTCTGTCAATGCGTCCAGCGCCGCTTCCAGTTCGGCGAGGTTCTGCTTGACGCCGTCTATTGCGTTCTGCAGCGTCTCGATGGTGGCTTCGATGGTGCCGGCGGGAGCGGTTATCGTGGGCGCTGCGGTTGCGTCCGTGTCCGTCGCATCCGCGGGTTCGCTTACGAAGGTCGTTACGCCCGTCAGCGAGTTCAGCGCTTCGTTGAGCGAGTCTTCCATCACCACCTTGTCCCCGGTGGCGAGTATGACGCGCTTGAGTTCGGGGAAGCTGACGCCTTCAGCCTGAATATAGACCGGTTCGGCATAAACGATGCCCTGATCCACCGGAATCACCAGCAGATTGCCGCGTATGCAGCTGGAGCCTTCGGTGCAGCGCAGCGTGAACCACGCCGATATGTCTTGATCGTTGTCGATGCGCGCCTCTACCTGCGCCGGCCCATCAACTTGCCTATCTTTGGGGAAATTGAACGCTATCAAGCGGCCGTAGTTGTCCCCGTCGCTGCGCGCCGCAAGCCAGCCTATCAGGTTCTGGCGCTCGTTGGGCGTGTACGGCAGCAGCAGCACGAATTCCTCTTCGGTTTCGCCCGGCAACTTCATAATCACATAGTACGGCTCAACCTGCTGCAGCGTATCGCCCTGCCCGAACTTTTCCTCTGCCACCGCCCAGAGGTCTTCGTTGTTGTAGAAGTTCTGCGGCTCTTTCATATGGTAGCGGATGTACTTCTCCGCCTGGATGCGGAAGAAGTCTTGCGGATAGCGCGTGTGCGACCTGAGCGATTCGGGCATTTCGCTTTGCGCCGCGAACAGGTCGGGAAATATGCGCTGGTAGGTCAGGATGATAGGATCGGTTTCGTCCCACACATAGAAGCGCAAATCGCCGTTGAAGGCGTCGATGCTGACCTTGACGCTGTTTCGCATATAGTTCAGATCGCCGCCCAGCGGGTCGGAGTACGGATAGCGGTCGGTGTAGGTGTAGGCGTCTTGTATCCAAAAGAGTTGCCCTTCGGCGGCGGCGATGTATGGGTCTTTGTCCAAAATCAGGAACGGCGCAACCTGACGCACGCGCTCTTGTATATCGCGGCGGTACTGCAGGCGGCTGTCCCCCGTAATCTGGCCGCTGATGAGGATGTTGATGTCGGCGAACTGCCAGGCGTAGGCGATGCGGCGGAATATGGACGACAGCCGCACGCCGCCATCGCCGAAGTAGTTGGTGCGAAACAGCTCGCCGCCTTCGGTCTGATAGTCGAGCTCATCGGTTTCGGTGTTCACGATGACATACTGCTGCGTGTTCTCGCCGTAGTAGATGCGCGGGTTGGTAACCAGCAGCGCCGGATCCGCCTGCGATCCCTCTGCCTTAATCGGGATGACACCGTCGGCGGGTATGTCTTTGGCGAAAAACTCCGGCCTGCCCTCAGGCGTGAACTCCGTTACCGGGCTCATAGCGATGCCCATGCCGTGCGTATAGACGAGCCGCGTGTTCGTCCACGTCTGCGATTCGGGCTGAAGCTTCTCAGACGCCACCTCGCGCGCGGACAGCAGCACTTGCCTGACTTCGCCGTCTATCTCATAGCGGTCGACGTCGGCGTCGTGGAACTCATAGTAGGGGCGGATGAGCTGAATCTGCCTATACACATTTGACAGCGGGCGATAGTCCCACAGGCGTATGTTGTTGACTGTCTGATGATTGCGCTCAATGACGGCGGCGTCCACCTCCGTTTCGGCGGGATAGAACTCTTCGGCGATGCGGTCGAGCGCGAATGCGTGGCTCGTGAATTCGATGTTGCGCTCGATGAACTCCTCTTCGCGCACGAATTCGTTGGGGTTCACCGTGAACTGCTGTATGAAGCCGGGCCAGACGTTGGTCAGCACAAGGTTAAGCCCGAACCAGAGCGCAAACGCGCCTATGAGCAGCCGCTTGCCGCTTATGTAGGTGTTCGCCAGCATCAGCAAGCCCGCCGCCGCCGCGATTATCGTCATTATCAGCAGCGCCGGCATCCGCGCGTTCACATCGGTATAGGCGGCGCCGAACACCGCGCCTTCCGCCGAAAGCAGCAAGTCCCACCGGGCAAGCCAATGGCCGCAGGCGATTGTGAACATTATCAGCGCCGCTATGATGGACAAGTGTATCTTGACATTCGGCAGCGCAAGGTCGAAGCGCTCGCCCTGCATGCTCACGCGCAGGAAGTATATCGCCGCCGTAGCCACCAGCGTGGCAATCAGCATTCCCAGGATCCAGCCCTGCAAGAAGCTAACCATCGGCAGCGTGAACACATAGAATCCGACGTCGCGATTGAATACCGGCTCTATGTAGTCGAATGGCGCGGCGTTGGAGAAGCGCAGGAATATCTCCCAGCGCGCCGCCATAAGCCCGCCGAACAGCAGCGATAGCAGCGCCACGGCGCCGATGCTGATGCGAACTAGCGCGCGGCTCATAAAGCCGAGCAGTTCGTCCGGCAGCGTCAGCGCCGCGTCCCCGCGCGAAAACCGAATCGCGGCGTACACGCTTGCGCCCAACACCACCGCCGTAGCCGCAGCGCCCGCAATGAACAGGCTTATGCGCGTAATCAGCACCTTCACGAATATGCCGCGGTAGCCCAGATTATCGAACCACAGCCAGTCCGTATAGACGCCGCGCCCGAACACAAACAGCGAAAATATCGCCACCGCCCCGACCGCTATCGCTATCCATTTGGCGAGAGTGCCTATCTGATCGAAGAAGCGGTAAAGCTCATCGATCGAATCGCCGTCGCCGTTGCTGCCGTTCTGATAATCGCCTGCCATAAAGCAACCTTCCTGTCTTATCTACGCCCAAAAGCGCCTCTAGCGCCTTGGGCAATCGCGCAATCGCCGCCTCACCCTACGCGCGTGCCAAGCGTTTCGCCCGCTACGGCGTCCATCAGCGCGGATGGCTTGCGGCCGTCGACGATATGCGATACGCCGCCCGCCCGCAGCGCGGTGAGGCACGCCTCTAGTTTGGGGATCATCCCGCCCGCCGCCACATTGGAGTTGATTAGCCCCTGCGCCTGCCGCTCCGTGAGGCGCGGGATTAGGCGGCGGGATGTGTCAAGCACGCCCTGCACATCGGTCAGAAACACAAGCCTGCTCGCCCCAAGCGCCGCCGCGATTTCGCCCGCGGCCGTATCGGCGTTGATGTTCAGCAATGTATGCGAAGCGCCTGCGCCGTCGGATGTTTTGAGCGCGACGGGCGCTATCACGGGGATGCAGCCGGCTCTCAGCACGGCGTCTATCGGCGTTGTGTTGACCGATGCCACGCTGCCCACAAGCCCAAGCGCGGGATTGCGGATTTCGGCGCGTAGCATGCCGTCGTCCGCCCCGCTTATGCCCATCACGCTTGCGCCCAGTTCCACCATAGACGCCACCAGGTTCTTGTTAATCAACCCCGTCAGCACTGCCACCACTATGTCGAGGCTAGGCTCGTCGGTTACGCGCAACCCCCGCTCAAAGCGCGGCCGGACGCCCTGCTTCGCCATCCAATCGCTGATGATTTTGCCGCCGCCATGCACCACTACTGCGCTGACGCCCCGCCGCTGCAACGAGACAAGGTCTTGGAGCGTGGTATCGTGGCTGCCGAGCGTGCTGCCGCCAATCTTGACTACAATCGTCCCATTGGCATATGGCTCCTTAGGCTTGGTGTTGGGCGTGTCCGATGCGCCGCCGCCGAGTCCGCCCGCATTCGGGACGGGCTGAGGCCATTGCGGCGCGGCAGGCTGCATAGCGTTGGACGTGGACATAACCGATTAGGTGCTGTACGCCGAGTTGAAGGTTACATACTCTTCGGTCAGATCGCATCCCCAAGCGGTTGCGTCGTGCGCGCCCATATTGAGGTTCACGCGGAAGCGCACATCCGGCGAGCTCGCCATTGCGCTGACCACCGCATCGCGATAGAACGGAATGGCGATGCCGTCCTGCACGATTTGTATATCGTCCACGAAAATGTCTATCCGCGATTCCACCATATCGGCGCCGCTCTTGCCTAGCGCCATCATAATGCGCCCCCAGTTGGGATCGTTGCCGTGAACCATAGCCTTCACCAGCGAGGATGTGGAAATATCTCTTGCCGCCTTGCGCGCGTCGGCGAGCGAGTTTGCGCCGCCCACGGTTACCTCGATGAGCTTCTTAGCGCCTTCGCCGTCGCGCACCATCTCTTTGGCGAGCGATTGGCATACATAGGTTAGCGCATCCTCGAAAGCGTCCGCTGCGGGCGTTCCCGCGGCCACCTCTGCGCCACCCGCCTGTCCGTTGGCGAATGCAAGCGCCGTATCGTTTGTGCTTTGATCGCCGTCGACGCTGCACATATTGAACGATGCGTCCACAGCGCGGCTAAGCGCGGCTTGCAGAAAGCCTTGTTCCACCGGGGCGTCCGTCGCCACAAACGCCAGCATAGTGGCCATATTCGGATGAATCATCCCCACGCCTTTGGCCGCGCCCCCGATAATCGCCTTGCGCCCGTCCAAATCCACGGACACCGCAATGTCTTTATGGCGCGTGTCCGTAGTCATAATAGAGCGCGCGAAATCGTGGCCGCCGTCTGCGGACAACCTCACATTCCCTACATTCTGCCGAAGCAGCGCCATCGGCAGTTCCACGCCAATCATGCCTGTGCTGCACACCAGCATATCGTCCGCCGCGACGCCGGTGTGCGCCGCCGCGATCTCAGTTAGTTCGGCGGCGTCGGTCAGCCCTTGATCGCCCACGCAGCAGTTGGCGCAGCCGCTGTTCGCTACCACGCCGCGCGCCGAGCCGCGCTGAGCGCGCTGACGGCTCAGCACAACGGACGGGGACAGCACCTTGTTCGTGGAAAAGGTAGCGGCGAGGTTCGCCGGCGTATCGGACAGCAGAATGCCCAGATCCAGGACGCCATCGCCCTGTGTCTTCAGCCCTGCGTAAGTCCCGCCCGCCGTGAAACCTTTGGCGGATGTAACGCTGCCGTCGTTAATCAGTTCAACCATTGCAACCATAACCCGCTTGCTCCTAATTCCCCAAAATGCCCGCCCTTGAGCGCCGCGGGGCGCATCAAATTAGCCAACGGATTATAGCACACGCATTGCGGCGGCGTATAGCGCCGCTCAGGGAAGCGGGCGTGTCGGCGATAGGGTGAGGCTTACGCTGATCTAGACGCTGCGGCGGCTTCCCGTATCACCCGCTCTATATCGGGCTTGGCGGCGCTATCGCAAAATCGGCGCGCGGCGTTCTCGACTGCTACGACGCATTCACAGAATACTCCGATAAGACGCTATGCGGCGTCTCTCAGGCGCTCTTCCAAATCGCGGCGAATGGCAAGATAATGCCGATAGTCATTCGCCCAATCCACATACGGCGCGTCATCCCCAAGCTCGCCCTGCGTGTACCGATTGAAGAAGTCATCAGACTCCAAGCCGTGCCGAATCTCATATTCGGCAAGCCGCTTCACCAAGCCAATCAGTGCATCAAGCGGCGATGTATGCTCAACAACCCGCTTTCGCACAGCGCGCCTCCGTCCGAAATCCCCGCCGCAATTGTTGGCGGATACACAGCGATATACATATGCAGCAGAGTATAGCATACGCCCTAAGTACGGGTGAGTGAACTAGCGGTTGCAAACCACAGCGCGCTACGCCGGCATTGCGGCGCTCACTTCATCAACGAAAGCGTTGACGCGGTCCGCTTTCGTGATGTCGAAAATCCCTGTGATGTCGTCGCTTCTGTATCCGACCAAATTGGGCGGCACGGCGTTTGACACAATGAAGAACGGCGCATCGCGGTTGCGCATACGGAAGTTGCGCGCATTCGCTTGCGCCTTCTTCCATGTATCTGAACGCTCAAGACCGGGCCTAGTGAATGGAGTAATTGTTTTATCAGGGTTCAGCAATTGCCTTGGCGAGCCTTTAGTTTCTATGGCAACGCGATTAGTAACCTCAATATCGTGCGTGCGCGTATTGCCCGGCGTGAAAACCGCAGGCAACTCAAACTTGGTAACAAGCATGCGCATCACCGCCTTCTCAAACGCATTGCCCACCACCGACGCGCGGCTTTGGAATGTGGCAATCTCGAATACTCTATCCGAGCCGCATTTCGGGCATCGCTTTGGCGGATTGCCAAACTCAGCCGTGGTATTGCCAAATTCAGCCGTGGTAGATTTGCCCATGCATCCGATGCACGCCCAAGCGGGATAGCATCCAACATCATCGATAGCATTATGAAAGCAGTAGTCGAAATAGCCGCGCAATCGCTGATTTGTCAGCGAAAAGCCTTCTAGGAATTTGCGGTAGCCGTCTGCGGCAATGGCGTCATACGCAATAGTAGGCATCGCGCCCCTCCGCAATTACTCGACCGCCGGCGTCCGTATGCGCGAAGAGCTTGGGCGCGGCCGCAAGCCGATTTTGCGCCAGTTCGCGGTACTCGTCGGAGATCTCATAGCCCACGAATCGACGCCCCGCCTCCAGCGCCGCTATCGCAGTTGTGCCGCTGCCCATGAACGGATCCAGCACAACCTCATCGGCGTAGGTGTAGAGCTGAATGCAGCGGCGCGGCAGCTCAGTGGGGAACGGCGCGGGATGCCCAATTCGCCGCGCGGACACCGCCGGGAAGTGCCAAACGCTGCGCGTCCATTCCAAGAAGTCGTCGCGCTCAATGGTGGACACCCTGCCCGCCACCTTTGGGCGCTTGTAGGTGTCTTTGCAGCACACCAAGATGTATTCGTGTTCGTCGCGCAGCACGGGATTCGCCGCCGAGCGCCAGCTTCCCCACGCCGTAGATGACGCCGAACTTGCGCTCTTGTCCCAGATGATTTCGCCGCGCATCAGAAAGCCCAGCGCCGTCAGGTCTTCGATGATGTAGCGGTGCAGCGGCAGATACGGGCGGCGTCCGAGGTTGGCGATGTTGAAGCACACGCGCCCGCCCGGCGTCAATACGCGATACACCTCGCCCATTACGCGGCGCAGGAAGTCGCGGTACTCGCCAAGCGTCAGGTCGTCGTCGTAGTCCTTGCCCACATTGTAGGGCGGCGAGGTTACCATCAGGTGGACGCTGCAATCGGGCAGCGCGCTCATGCGCTCGGCGGACTCCGCGAATATGGTGTTGGCGACGCCGGGCGGCAGCGGATTCTCTACATACGGCGCATTGCGCTCGGATGGCAGCCCTTCGTAGAGACGGCTTGCGTAGAAGCGGGTTGCATCGTGGCCGCGTCTGCCCGGCGAGCCGAATGAGCTTGTCTGCGAATTTTGGGAATTCGCCCTGGCTTCAAGTCGGGGGGGGGGGGGGATTTTCCTGACACTCGCGCGCGCGAGGGACGCCGCTTGCGTTCACATCGGCTTGCTCAGATGCGGGCTTGGATGCGCGGGATTTGGGCGCGCGAGTGCCGTCGGCAGTGGGTTGGCTATGTTCGGACGCGCTCACAACGCGCGCGATTATCGCGCCAAACGGCGGCGGACGCAAGCGCGATGTGCGCCGATATGCGCGTCAGTAGCTCTGAAACAGCCTGCCCCAGTCCGTTTGCATCGCTTCTTGAACGCGCTTGCGCCCCTTCAGCGGCAGCCAGTAGCCGTTGTGGTAGATGTTGGACGCCGCTATCGCCAAGTTCACCAGCGGCGAGCGCGCTATCGCCGTCTCAAGCGGCTTGAACGGACCCCAGTACACCGACTTCTGTCCGCGGCTGAACAGCGTATTTTCGCCGCCGCTAAATCCCCAATTCACGCCCGATATGTCTTCCCCCACAATCTCAATGTCCCGCACATCGCCGCAGCCCAGCCCCAATTCGTGCGCCATCCATATGAACTTGATGCTCATCGGGTCAAAGCCCATCATCTTGGCGGACACGGCGTCTATGGCTACCTGATCCGCGCTTGCGAGGATCACGTTCTTGGCGTGCCAGCGCATCGCGCGCGGCCCCGGCCCGTCCCCCGCGAATGTGCCGTCCGTTACCGCGAATATGCCCGGATGGATCTGCTGCTGTATCTGCAACAGATCCACCAGCGTTTCGTGAATGGCGGCGTGCGTCCAATGGCGGTTGTGATTCAGCAACCCGCCGAATGCGTTCTTCATAGCGCCCGTAATGGTGGTGAACACATGCGTCTTCATCGTGGGCAGATGCAGCACATTCTTGCCGATGAACGCCTTGGGAATGCGAAACCCGTCGGGATACACGCCATCAAGCGCCAGCATCCGCGCCTCCGGCCGAAAGTCCACCCACTCCGCATCCTCAAGATGCAGCGCCTCAAGCCCGTGCATATCCTCAACCGGCTTATGCTTGTTGTTGACCACGCCAACCTTGGCGTCCACCACCACCGTGCCGTTGTGCGCCGGGATGATGTCGCGATAGCCATCCGCCTTCAGCGCCCTGATTGCGCCGTCAAGCTGCCAAGGCGATGTAGAGCAGGCGGGATAGTAGTGCTGCCAAGATGTGTTGACCTTCAGCAGCGTGGGGACGCCCTGAGGCAACGCCCGCTCATAGCCCGCCATTCGCATAGCGGCGGCAATATCGCCAAGAACGCTGTCCGGCGATGTTCTCACCACCGCCACTTTCGCCGTCGTGGGGCGGCGGCGCTGTTCTTGGGCAGTAGTTGGGGTTGTTTGCGTTAGGGTTGTCATTTAGCGGCGTTCACCTCTTATTTAGTAGATTAGCCGATTTCGCAATGGGCTTTGCGTTAATCACTCTCGCTTGGAAAGCGCGAAAGCCGCGCCTACGTATCCAAGAAATCCCTTAAAACTCCGATATGTTCGGATTTCCTGATCTTCCGCAGCGCCTTCGCCTCGATTTGACGAATGCGCTCGCGCGTTACGTCAAAGTGTTCTCCAATTTCTTGTAGAGTGCGACTGCGTCCGTCTTTTAACCCGAAACGAAGCTGGAGGACGCTGGCTTCGCGCTCCGTCAGCACACTCAGCGCATCCTCAATATGTTTTTTGAGGAGCTGCTCCGCCACAGTATCAACGACCGACGCTTCCAAATCCAGGCTTTCCTGATTTTCTTCGATGAACTCGCCGAATGAGATACTCCCCCGATTTGCTTGGTAGGCTTCCGCGTCATCCCATGCAGGTCCGTTCCGATGTATGGCGGAATTGATAGTATCGGCATACTCTCTGTATATGGGCGTTTCAAGGGAGATAGTCTCCTGCGGAATCTTCAGGATTTCGCGCACCCGTTCCGGCGTGACCGGATCGTACTTGCTGCTCATCCCCGCGCCGATCTCTTCGATGGTCGGATCGCGGTCCATTTTCTGCGTAAGACAGCACCTCACTCGCTTAAACTTGCTGATGGTCTCTAGCATATGCACCGGGATACGTATCGTGCGCGACTGGTCGGCGATAGCGCGTGTAATCGCCTGCCGAATCCGCCAAGTTGCATAAGCTTTGAACTGAGTTCCCCTGCGATAGTCGAACTTGTCCGCCGCGCGCATAAGCCCGATGTTGCCTTCCTGAATCAAATCAAGCAGGGGCATAGACACACATTTATCAGCGTGATTTCTAGCGGCGCTCACTACCAGGCGCAGACTACCTTCATAGAAACGCCGCCGAGCGCACTCACCGTCGATTTTGATGCGCTCGAAGCGGCTGTGGTATCTGTGTTCATAGGATTGGACAACTTCGATGAAGCTGGAGGTGGCAGTTAGCGTTTTGAGTTCGCTGAGTGCGGGCGGCTTCTTGAACAGATCCAGGGTCTCATCGGGAAGTAACCGCCGGTTGAGCGAAAGTACCTGAATGTTCGCTTTCACCACGTCGGGTTCGGTATCCAAAAGTTCGGCGACGAAGTTGAGCATCTCTTCGGGCAGTTCACCGTCCAGCAGTTCGCCGTGCGCTTCGTCGGATAGGAAGTCGGCGAGGGTTTCGGGCTTTGGGACAGCGTAGTACCGATAGAAGGCGTCGATGAGGGGAATATAGTTGTGGATTCCAACTAGGAAGTGGTTGACGCACATCCAAGCACTGGGCTGTTCACTGGTGCGTTCATGCAGTTCGGCTTCCACTTTTTCGATGTACTTCCACTCTTCCATCTCACGCGCGAGTCTGCGCTCATCCGCCGCTTTCAGCCGCTTGATCTTGCGTATCTCACGCAGATAAATCCGCACAGGGTCGTCTATGATGTCCACATCCTTCAGCTTCTTGACCCAATCGCTGTTTGTGTTGTCTCTATCTACTGTCATACACTTCACCATCACATATCTAGACTCTGCGTCCACCCTTTGCGCCCCTGCGCCTTTGCGTTATCTCTCTCACCTAACCTAATCAGATTATGCCCCATGCCCCATGCCCCATGCCCCGTGAACGCTTACGCGCCGTCGCATATGCGCCGAAACACATACGCGCGGACAGCGGACACAGGGCATATCTGCTTGAAAAGCGCCAAAGCCGCCCCTAAGCATCCAAAAAATCCCGCAGCTTCTTAGACCGCGTCGGCTGCCTCAGCTTTCGCAGAGCCTTTGCCTCGATCTGGCGGATGCGCTCGCGCGTTACCCCGAAGTCGCGCCCCACCTCTTCCAGCGTGCGGCTGCGTCCGTCCTCAAGCCCGAACCGCAGCTGCAGCACCCGCGCCTCGCGCTCGTTCAGCGTGTTCAGCACATCCTCCACCTGCTCTTTGAGAAGCTGATAGGACGCCGCCTCCGCAGGCGCAAGCGCGCTCCTATCCTCTATGAAGTCCCCCAAGTGGCTATCCTCTTCCTCCCCTATCGGCGTCTCCAAAGACACCGGCTCCTGCGAAATCTTCAGGATTTCGCGCACCCGCTCCGGCGTAATCGTAACTTCGCCGGTGCTCATCCCCGCGCCTATCTCTTCGCTAGTAGGCTCCCGCCCGTTTTCCTGCACAAGGCGGCGGCTCACCCGCAGCAGTTTGTTGATGGTCTCTACCATATGCACCGGAATGCGTATCGTGCGCGCCTGGTCTGCGATTGCGCGCGTGATTGCCTGCCGAATCCACCAGGTCGCATAGGTGCTGAACTTGTAGCCCTTGCGATAGTCGAACTTTTCCACCGCCCGTATCAGCCCGATGTTGCCTTCCTGTATCAGGTCAAGCAGCGACATTCCCCGCCCGATGTACTTCTTGGCGACGCTCACCACCAGCCGCAGGTTCGCTTCCGCCAGATGCCGCTGCGCCCGCCTGCCCGCTGTCTTGACGCGCCCAAATCGCCTGCTGTAGCTCAGCTCATACGACTCGATTGCCTTGATGAAGTCCGGCTTGTCTTTCAGCGTGTTGAGTTCGCTGAGAGCGGGCGGGACCTTGAACAACTCCATAGTCTCTTTGGGAAGCAGCCGCCGGTTGAGCGAAAGTTCCTGAATGGCCGCTTTCACCAAGTCCGGCTCGGTGTTCAGCAGTTCGGCGACGAAGTTGAGCATCTCTTCAGGCAGTTCGCCGTCCAGCAGTTCGGCGAGCGCATCATCGGATAGGAAGTCGGCGAGGGTTTCGGGCTTGGGGACGGCGTGGTAGCGGCAGAAGGCGTCGATGAGGGGGGCGTGGGCGTGGATTCCAACGAGGAAGTGGTGAACGCATTCCCATGCGCGGACATTGACATCGCGCGGGATAGTCAAGTCTTTGAATTTGGCGTTCCAGTTGGCGTTCTTCTGAATCTCTTCCAGCAGATCGTCAACGGATTCGATTTTGGATTTGGCTTTCTCTTGCACCCGCGCGCGGACGTCTTTCAGATGGGGGCGCTTGGCGAGGATGCGGTTGAACTCGATGGATTTCTCCACGCGCTCAATGTGCTTCCACTCTTCCATTTCGCGCGCCAGTTTGCGCTCATCCGCCGCCTTCAGCAGCCCGACCCTGCCGATTTCGCGCAGATACATACGCACAGGGTCGTCGATAATGTCCACATTCTCCAGCTTCTTGACCCATTCGCTGTCTATGTCCGGCTCTTCCGATTCCTGCTCTTCATCGTCTTCCTCATCCTCATCGTAATGGCCGTTCGCGCGGTAGTCCGAATCCCCGTTGCGTCCCGGCACCATCACCTCAGGTTCGCCGAGGCTGTAGCCGTCTTCCTTGGATTTGCGGGTAAGTATCAGATCGCCCACGGGCGCGCCGTGCGATATATCGGTTATCGCCAAATTGTCCGTGCCGTCCCCGTTCATATATGTGTCCATCCGCTTAACCCCCATCCGACTTGTGTGTAGATAAGCAATAAGCCCGTTTCGTATATTAGCGCGCGCTTGCCGTATGCGCGCTTGCGTATGCGATGCGTGCGCCGCTGCGCCTACGCCGTTTCCGTCGTCTTTATGTCTGCGTTGAGATTGGCGATTTGCGCCGTCAGCTCGCGCGAAGGCGGCGTGGCATTGTCCGACGTTTCCAGCAACTCTTCCTGCAGCTCCAGCAGATGGCGGCGCTTCAGCCGTTGGATGCACTGATCCAGCGCCCGCTCGCTCTCTACGCTGTCCGTGGGCGCTATGTCCGCCTGCGTCAGCGACTGCATATGCGCCAGCAGCGGTTCGTCAAGCAGCGCCTCAAGTTCGTCCGTCGCCGCGCAGCCCATCCAGCGCTTGAACACCTCTCTGTCCGCGCTCTTGCGAAAGTATTCGGGCGATAGTTCGTGAACGCGCTCGCGCAACTGCGGGCGGCTCAGCAGCAGCGAAAGCGTAAAATCTTCCAGCACATCCTCGCGGCTCGCCGTCAGCGCCGATGCGGCGACCCGTTCCCTGCTGTTCGGTTGCGGTTGCGATTGCCGCGATGCGCGCCGCCGCGATGTATATGCCGGGCGGCGCGGCAACCCCGCTTTGAGCGCATCCATCGTAATGCCCAGCGCGTCCGCTAGGTTCTGCAGATAGCGCTGCTGATCGAAGATGTTGTGAGTCGCCGCTATCAGCGGAAATACGGCTTCGACCACCTGCGATTTGCCGTGTCCGCTGCTGATGTCGAAGCGCGATGTGATTGCCGGTATAAGATAACTCATAAGCGGCAGCGCGTTCTGCGTCAACCGCTCCCACTCCGCCGCATCGTGGCGTATAAGTTCGTCCGGATCTTTGCCGTCGGGCAGCGCCGCGATGTTCAGCGTTATCGGATCGCGCCGCTGCAGGACGCCCTGCGATCCGCCGCGCGCCGCCGACTGCTCACCGATTATCTTCCAAGACGCCTCTAGGCTGCGAAGCGTCGCCTCTTGTCCCGCCGCGTCCGGGTCCAGCGCAAGCACGAACTTGTTCGCCAAAGACTTCAGTTGCGCCACCTGATTTTCGGTGAGCGCCGTCCCCATTGACGCAACCACATTGCGATAGCCGTGCTGGTGCGCCGCGATGACATCCATATAGCCCTCGACGACGATGCCCGTGTTGGCGCTGCGGATGTGGGAATGGGCGAGGTGGAGTCCGTAGAGGGTGTTGCGCTTGTCGAAAATGGGGGTGCTTGCGGTGTTGATATACTTAGGATTGTAGCCTTGCGATGCAGGCGCGGCATTGCCCATATCGCGGCCGCCGAAACCTATCGCATCGCCCTGCCTGTTGTGTATGGGAAACATCAGCCTGCCGCGGAAGAAGTCCCATGTTCTGCCGGCGTCATTGCGATAAATTAGCCCGCTTGCCACCGCTTCGTCTTCGTTCACGCCCATATTGGACAGGTAAGTCTTCAGCCCGTCCCAGCCGTCGGGCGCTACCCCAAGTTGGAATGCGTCGATAGCCTCGGCGTTGACGCCGCGCCGCCCTAGATACTGCATCGCCGCCGCGCCCTGCGCCGATTTCAGCCTATCCTGATAGAAGGTTGCGGCAAGGCGGTTGACGGCGTGTAATCGGCTGCGCTTATCGCTGTCCTGCTTGGCAGTCGGAGACAGCGGAACGCCCGCCTTTTGCGCCAGCAATCGCAGCGCATCCCCGAACTCCAAGTTCTGATGGCGCATCACGAAAGAGAAGGCGTCCCCTCCGGTTGAGCATGCGCCGAAGCAGCGCCAGCTCTGACGCTCCGGGTTCACGATGAACGAAGGCGTCTTTTCGGTGTGAAAAGGACAGGGCGCCTTGAAGCTGCGCCCCGCTTTCTGCAACGGGACATAGCCCGACACCACATCCACGATGTCAAGACGCGCTCTTATGTCGTCAACAACGCTCATAGTTCTATCGGTTGTCCGTCCGAATGCTTATCGGCAGCAATCGTCGATTGCGGAATTTCGGGCGCGCATAGGCGGCGCTCCGTCTTTCGCTTGCGCGTAGGCGTACTCCGCAATCCTAGTCAGCGGCTCGCGCACGCTCTCCAAGTGCCAAGCGATATGATCTATGGACGCGCGCATATCCACCAGCGAATCGCCTATAGCGTCCCAGTCTTCCGACGTCTTGAGCATATTGTTCAAACGATCCGTGAACTCTTTCTGAGCCCCCCACAGATCGCCCAAGTCCGTGCCGACGCTTGCCAGTTCGGCGTCAAGCGTATTCGGCAGTCCCATCTCGCGCAGCAGCACAACGACGCTGTGCGCCATAACCGCCGTGCGCCGCGCCTGATTAAGATCGGCTTCCATCTCTACGACCGCTGTCTGTTCGCTGTTCGCTATCAACGCCGATCCTTTCCGCCGCTCGCATACCCTACGGACTGATTGCTTAATTGCTCTGAACTGCTAATAGTAGAGAGAGAACATTCCCGATTTGGAAACGCCCTAGCGCCGCCGCCTACTGCCTTCCCAAAACCGCATAATGCGACAAATACATCATCCACGGCTCGCGTATCATCTCAAGCGCGGACTGCTGCGGTTCGGGGCTCATATCGTTTATCTGCTCAAAAGTAGTCTTCCAAATATGGTCGACTTCGCTCTTCCACGGCTCATACTCAAGCCCGTGAGCGTCCCGCTGCATCGCCTCCAGATGCTCGCGCACCCGCTTTATCTGATGCGAAACGCTGCGCATAAGTATCCTATCGTTGGGCATCATATCAGCCATTATAGCAGTCTTTCCACGAAAATCTTAGCGATCCCCGGCTGAATTCTCTCAGCCACGCGCATCGCATACCAATCGGTCATCCCCGACACATAGTCCACCACCGCATCCGATTCGCTTCGACTGCGACGGGCGTAGTCCGACGGGATTTCGTCGCGGTGTTCGTTGAAATGGCGATACAGCAGCCGCACAATGCGCCGCGCCGCCTCGCCCTCGGCGCGCGCGTCCTGCGGCAGATACACATTCCTGAACATATACTCCCGCAGTTCCATAAACGCCTGCCGCGCCGCATCGCCCATCCCGATTGCGGGCGTTGCGTCAGGATGCGCCCCGTTCAACCCGCTCGCCGCATACGAATTCTCTATAATATCGCACACGATAGTGTCAATGCGCTCGGCATGCCGCCCGCCCAGCGCGCTCAGCGTCCCCGACGGCAGATCCGCGGGCGAAAGAACGCCGGCGCGAAATGCGTCGGCAAGGTCGTGGTTGATGTAGGCTACTGCGTCCGATACGCGCACCACTTGCGCTTCGAGCGAAAGTCCGTCGTTGTCGACCCCGGCTAGGAAATCGCCGCGCGGCTTGGAGTGCCGCAGTATCCCCTGCCGCACCTCCCAAGTGAGGTTAAGCCCCTTGCCGTCCTTCTCCACGCGCTCCACGATGCGCAGACTTTGGCGGCTGTGCCGAAACCCGTCGGGGTGAAGCTTGTCCAGCTCATCCTCGCCGATATGCCCGAAAGGCGTATGCCCCAAATCGTGCGCCATAGCGATGGCTTCCGCCAGGTCTTCGTTCAAGTTCAGCGCCCGCGCGATAGTGCGCGCTATCTGCGCCACCTCAAGCGTGTGCGTAAGGCGCGTAACATAATGGTCCCCAAGCGGCGCGATAAACACCTGCGTCTTATGCTTCAGCCGCCGAAACGCCTTGCTGTGGATAACGCGATCGCGGTCGCGCTGATACTCCGTGCGCACATCGGACGGCCGCTCCGGGACTGCGCGCCCGACGCTGCGCCCCGACCTAGCGGCATACGGCGAGAGACCTTCCTCGCGCTCTTCAAGTCGCCGGCGTATAACCGCCCGCTGTGCCGTCATATTCAACGAAATAACGCCCGCCTCCGCTTGTCCTTGCCTGCCGTCGCCATATCAGCGCCCGCCGCCCGCCAGTGCCCGCCGCCCGCCGCAATATCTAATCGCCGCATCCAGTATAACACACAAATTCGCTCTATCGGCAGGGCAAACCCGCAATTCGAGACGCAATAAGTTCACACCAGTCCCGCAATCTATGATAACATCCAAGCCAAGGAGCGCTTGATTATTATGGCTTGGGAAATAGGCAGCCTGTTTCTGATAATAGCCGCCGTAGCGGCAATGATCTACGGCGGCATGACGCTGACGCTAAATCAGATGAACAAGCGCTTCGACGAACTGAAGGGCGAAAACGAAGCGTCCGAAACCCGTCTCAGATCTGATATGCAGGCGTCGGAAACCCGCCTCAGAAATGAGATGAAGGCGCAAAAAACCGAACTCAAAGCCGACATCCAAGCCGTCGACGCCAGAGTCACCGAATTGCGAAGCGATGTTCAAGCGCTCGACGCCAAAATTGAATCCCTGCGCCTTGAACTCAAAGCCGACATCCAAGCCGTCGACGCCAAAGTTGAATCCCTGCGCGTTGAGCTCAAGGGCGATATAGACGCTATCGACGCCAAAATTGAATCCGTGCGAATCGAACTCAGCGACGCCATAAAATCATCCGAAGTCCGCATCAGAGGCGAAATCAACGGAGTGCGAACTGAGCTAAAGGGCGACATCAAGACCGTTGAAACCCAACTCAAAGACGACATCCAAGCCGTCGAAACCCGCCTCATCGGAAACATTACAGATACCGAAACCCGCCTGAAGAGCGACCTCAAATCCGCCGAAGACCGCCTCACAGGACAGATCCAAACCGTAAGCACCGAACTCAAAGACGTAGGCGAATACGTCCTAGACGTCCACCTCAAAGTGTCCTACCTCGAAGGTTTCGCGCAAGTCCCGCGCATTGAGCGCATCAGAGAGCCGCGACAAGACCAGCCCGAATAACCTACATCCGCATCTTTGCTGTCTTTGCCTTTTCCCATCAAGCGCAAGGCGAATTTCTTGGCGCTGTCTTGTGGCAAATGCGGCGCCGCTGTTCTGCGGCCGCCGAATGCGCGGCTATTGCCAATGCTCCGGCAGGATGGGGGCGTCGAAGCCGAACTGATCCGAAAGCCATCGCTCGGAGCGCATCCCGTCTTTGAAGCTTGAGCTTTGGGATTCGAACACCTCAACCGCGCCGCCAAGCGCTGACGATACTGACGACAGCGCATTTGCGTCGAGCAGGCTGCCGGCCGCGCCCGCCATCAGCAGTGTTTGCGCCGAAACCGCAGGGGCGTGGCTACTCAGTTGGAAGTAGCTCAGCGTCTTATGCACGGCGTCCTTGCGGTGCGGATAGAGGTTGAGGTAGTCGTTTATCTCTTCCAACGGATAGTCGGCGGCACAAGGCGCAATGTCGGCGGTGTCCACGAACAGCGCCGGCGTGCAGACGATATGCGTTATGCCCGGGCGCAGCGCGGCGGTGATGAGCGCCGTATCGTTGCCCACCGCCGCCATGCGGCCGGCGTCCACTTCGGGGCGCGTCAGCAGGTATTCCAAGCCGCGCGCGCTATCGGCGGCTATGGCGCGGAATATGTACGCCGCCGCATCGTGGATGCGCTCCGTCAGCAAGCCGGGGAACTGCGCCGCAAACGGCTTATCGGCGTTGCGCTGCCCGCGCGCCGCAAGCGCGAATGTTACGAACCTGCCGCGCAGTTGATTCGGCGAACCCTGCGGGATTGGCTCAAGGACGCTCTGATACTTGGGCGTGTAGTAGATTGCGGGAAACGGGCCGTCGCCGTTTGGGACGCTGAGATAGGCGTACAACCTGTACGGGCCTACGCTTGTCAGCTTGACGGCGTACATTTCGGCGTAGTCCGTGGAGCGCATAGGGAGCGGCTCGATCTCAGGCGCGGCGGGAACGCGCGCCAGTTCGTCGAGCGTCTGCCGCCAATATGTTTGGAAGTCGGATAGCGATGTATCGGTCATCGGCGCTGCCTTTTCGGTCTAATCGGTTATCGCTGTGGGTTGCGGGTTGGTTAAGCGGGCGCATCCTGCAGATGCTTGCGAAAGAATTCGGTTATGACGGCGTTATGCTTGTAGCGTCCGGCTTCATGCCCATGCCCATCGTAGGCATACAACCGCTTGTCCGCGCTGCCGATGGCGTTGTATAGGGCATAGCCGGTTTCGGGCGGGCAGACATTGTCTTGCAGACCGATGTTGACGATAGCGGGGCAGGTTATGCGGTCGGCGAAGCTGATGCCGTCGAAGTACGCCAGCGCGCGCGCGACGTCGGCGCGGCTGCCCGGGTTGAGGCGCAGGTAGTCGTTGATTTCGTGATACGGGTATGTGCGGGTGAGCGCGATGGCGTCCATATAGCCGCACAGGTAGGGCGCGCCGATGGACGCCGCCTTCACTTCGGGGCGCATAGCGGCGGTGGTTACGCTCAAGCCGCCGCCCTGACTGCTGCCCGCCACGCCGATGCGGTCGGGGTCAACCTCATCGCGCGCGAGCAGATAGTCAATGCAGCGCCACGCATCCACATAGAAGCCGCGATATGAGTAGGTGTTGCGGTCAACGATGTTGTGCGTGAGCAGGTTGGGGTAGCCCGGATTGAACTGGGCGTTGCTGCGAAGCTTGCCCCTTGGGGCGGCGGCGATTGCGGCGTATCCGCGACGCGCCCAGTCCTTGGGAATGGCGGGATCGCTCTGATAGCCCGGCAGAAACAGCACGGCCGGCAGCCGGCCCTCGCGCTGTCTTGGGACGCAGTACCACGCCGCCACACGCACACCGTCTAGGCTATCGTAGAAGACCTGAAATGTCTCCAGCTCTTCGGATGTACGCAATGGGTCCGGCAGCGTCTCCGCGTTGAGCGGGATTTGCGCCGCCGCGTCCAGCGCCTCGCCCCAGAACTCGTCGAAGTCGTCGGGCTTTCGCACGCTGCAGCGGTAGTCGGACGGGATGGTTCGGGGCATAGCCGCGCTCCTTTATGTCTGTTCTGCGTCTGTATTTCGTCGCCGTATCGCGTTTCACTGCAGCATCGTGTTTCGTTGCAGCATTGCATAGTATCACATGGACGGCGATTTAGGTTAGCGGCGGCGATCCAGCATATCTTGAATTTGCGCTATGAGTTTGTACACGGTTGCGCGGTCGGGCGCTGTTGTGCCGGAGACCACATACAGGCGCAGGTCGGCGAGCGCGTCGGCGTAGTTGCCAAGCCGATAGTTTATGACGCCCCGGTCGCGGCGTTCCTCCGGCGCCTGCGGCTGAAGCGCTATCAGGCGGTCTATGGTGAACAGCACGCGCTCATAGTTGCGCCTTTGCAGGTACACCGCCTTGAGGTTGCGCAGCATCCGCGTGATGAATGCGCGGTCGCTGATGGGCTGAAGGTAGCTTGGGCGCCACTCCATAGCGCCTTGCGTCGCCTGCTTCAGCCGCTGGGCGCACTCCGCTTCCGATAGCAGTATGCCGCCGTGATACGGGTCTATGAACACATCGCTTTCGTCCCGGTGGCGCACGATGAAATGGGCGGGCATTCCTATGCCGAGCAGGGGGATGCCAAGCCGCTTGCCCACTTCCATATAGAGCAGCGACAGCGTGATGGGGATGCCGATGCGCCGTTCCAGCACATCGTTCAGGAAGCTGTTGCGCGGATCGTAGTAGTTGGTGTGATTGCCGGCGAACTTGAGGTCGTCGAATAGGTATTCGCTGAGAGTGTTGACCTGAAACAGCGGGCTGTCGTCGTCTAGGCGATGGGCGACGCCGGCGGCGATTGCGTCGAGATGCTGCAGCTCGCGCTCGATGCTGAGGTCGGGATACTCGGCGGCGGCGATGAGCAGCGCGGCGCGCGCCAAGTCTATCCCGTCGTCTTCGGGCGCGCCGACTATATCGTCAAACCGGCTCCAAGCATCGGAGAGTTCCATAATGCGCCGCCGTCCACTACTTCTGCGCTTTGGTTTCGGGTTCGCTTGATATGCGCGAGCCGTATCCGTATATGGACTATATGGGATCGCCAATCAAGGCGCATTATACACCGAAACGACGCCGATGGGCTTAGCGCGCTTGGATCTGCGTTTGGGCAATTTTGATGATAGGTAGGTTTTGGCGGATAAACGGCAACGGCCCCGCGCTCGCGATGGAACGCAGGGCCGCTATGCTTAGGCTTAGCGCAAGCCGGCGAGGGTTGGGCTAGTCCGCCGCCGCCGCCAGTATGTTGTCCAGCCTATCCTTGATGATTGCCTTCAGCTCTTTGACGCGGTTAAGGTGCGGGGTTTCGTTGCCCTCTTCCGCCTTGTCGTAGATCTTGTCTCCGTCGACATAGACCTGCAAGACGCCGGACACGCCGGGCTTAACCTCAATGGATAGCGCGTTTCCGCCTACCTCCACGAATTCGTTGACCATCCAGGCCGCTACTCCGTGGTACTGTCAAGGCACGCAGTAGATGATCTCGATGTCCATTTTGCCTTCGCCAGCCATAGCAAACCTCCTGTAGGGGTTGCGGCATTATCGCGCGGGACTTAACGCCCGCATATACGGTTCTTAATAAAGCCGTATTTATAATGCCCGTTTCATTGGATTGCATTGACTTTATCATAGGATTTTGGGCGCTGTCAACACGCATAGGGGGCTTTGGCGCAAAAGCGGGGACCTAGGGCGTTTTAACGCAAAGGGATTTGGGTTAGGGCTAGACTTACTGCGATGCGGCGGCTACCTGCCCGGTGAAGGCGCTTACATGGCGCGTCCATACGCCCGCGCTTGTTTCGTAGTACACATACATCCGCAGGTAGTGGTTCAGGTCGGCGGCTACGGGCGTGTAGTTGGTCCACCAGACGCCGAAGATGTACTCGCAATCGGTGTAGGTAGTATCGGCGTTGTCGCAGCGCTGCCACGCGAATCGCGCGTCCACCGCGCCGGTCGGCCTGGGGTCGTTGGCTATTATCAGCTCGCCCACGCGCGGGTTTGTATTGCCGTTGTTGTAGAAGGTTATCGCCGAGCCTGCGGTCGCGGCGCTTGCGTTTTTGACGCGGCCGCCTAATGCGCGGGTGTATGCGAAGCCGCCGCCGGATAACGCCACTTTGGCGCGCAGGAAGTGGTTCAAATCTGATGTTGTGGGCGTGTATTCGTAGGTTGGGGCGGTTATGCCGCTGATGGCTTCCCAAGTATCGCCGTTGTCTGACCTTTCCCAGATCCATTTGCCGCTGCGGCTGGAGCGCGTTGCGGCGTTTAGGCATACGCCCACGCGCTCGCCCACGATGGGGGCGTTCCAGTTGTCGGGGATGCCCATTGCTTGGCCGCCTTGCGGATCGGTGCTCATGCCTTTGTAGTCGAGCATTGGGTATTGCATCTTGTTGCCGAAAGTCCAGGGGTCGTCGTTGCCGGTAACGCCGTCGAGGTTGGCGTTCCAGTTGGCGTAGATGCCGGTGTAGCCGGTGGGAGTTTGGAGCTGGCGGGTGGTCTTGCCCACAACGCCGCTGCCGCCGGCGCTGGTGGTTTGGCCGCTGGTGGAGGTGTCCCAGTAACTATTGGTTATGGTGGCTGCGGCATGCCTGTTTCCTATTAACCCGCCGATAAGAAATGTTCCGACGACTCTACCTGTGGCATAGGAGTCTCTTACACTGCCTGCCTGCATATTTCCCACTAGCCCGCCGGAGGCGGTGCCCCCGTCGACGTAGGCTGTAGAGTAACTAGAGTAGATAGCCGCTGCTGAATTTTCTACTCTGCCAACTAATCCGCCGCTATTAGTTGACCCTTTCATCTTGCCGGTGGTGTAGCAGGCGACGATTATGCCGTAACTTTGGCCGGCTAGAATGCCGACGCGATCGCTTGCGTGGACATCTGCGTTAATTACGCCAAGGGTTTCGATGCGCGAGCCGGATGCAATGACGCCGAACAGTCCTTGGTAGGCGGCAGAGCTTCGGCTGATAAACAGGTTGTTGATGGTGTTGCCGTTTCCCTTGAAATTGCCTGCATATGAGTTTGAAGATGAATCGCCGATGGGATCCCAGCCGGCACCGCTGTTCCAATAGGTCGGGTCGCCTGCTTGGGTGATTTCGCCATCGCTGTTTTCGTCGAAGTCTAGGTTTGTGGTGAGTTCGTAGCCGACGCATCCGGTAGCGGGGCAGCCCATGCCGGTGGCGGCGTTGGGGAATGCTGATGTGTAGTTTGCCCAAACGGTGGTGGTGATGGAATCACGCGCGCCGTTGCCGTCTAGGTCGTGGCGGAT
Source organism: Dehalococcoidia bacterium (assembly GCA_965204605.1). Taxonomy (GTDB): domain Bacteria; phylum Chloroflexota; class Dehalococcoidia; order Lucifugimonadales; family JADFKI01; genus Bin90. The sequence goes on along the minus strand of OZ241999.1, from coordinate 566,166 downwards.
GGCGTTGAGTTGGGCTAGGTTGGCTACGGAGATATAGCCGTCGTCGTTGGTATCGTAGTCGACTGCGGGAGTTTGGGCAACGGCGGATGTGGTGAGGGATAGCAGGGCGGTTAGCGCGATTAGGACGCTGAGGGCAAGTAGCGTCGAAGCGCGGGGCGCTGTTCTTGGGCTTGACTTTTTTAGATTTTTATGGGGGGGGGGGGACAAAAACTAAAACGTATAAGCGCCACTCGAATCACCTGCCTTATCGCTGATATGAGCGTGGGGATGCTGTCCCCAATCCTAACTTTTCTTCCCCTGATGGGAAAGGGTTCTCATTGGATATCTTAGACTAGGATTATTTTAGCGCAAAGTTGGCATTGGCGCAAAGTGGGTTATTGACATTCGATTAACGCTGTTTAGGGGAATGTTTGGGTTGCGCTTGACATATTCAAACAAAAGTTCTATATTGATAATGCGATAACGAATGCGCGGGAGTGCCGAGTTGCGAAGCGCGAGGGAAGAAGGGGGCGATATGGCGTATGTGGATGGGCGGGCGTCGCGGTTTCGGATTGCGGACGCGGGCGGCGTTATGCGGGACTTGTCGGCGTATATCACGGAGGTTAGCGGACTGCCGGGCGCGCGGGCGCTGAACGAGGTTACGGCGCTGGGCGATGCGGGCGCGCGGTTCGCTCCGGGCGCAGAGGGCGTATCGTTCACATTGCGCGGGCTGTTTTCGGATACGGCGGTCAGCGGCGTTGACGCGGTGCTGGGGGCGCTGCGCTATCACACGGCGCCCACGGCGTTCGAGTACGCGCCGTCGGGGACTGCGGCGGGCAGCGCGCGCTATTACGGCAATTGCTGGGTCGCGGCATACGAACTGCATAGCCGCAGCGGGGCGCTGGTGTCGTGGGAAGCGGCGCTGCGGGTTGACGGATCCACGGCGCGCGGCGTGTATGCCGCTCCGCCAAGTTCGCCGTCGACTGAGTGAGCGGGAATAGCGAACTGACCCGCAGGCGGCAGCGCGCATAGCGCCGTTTGCGAATATCGGGATTAGCGTATCGGAATGTCCGAAAAGCAAGTTGTGTAGGGGGATGGGATGAGCGCGGCGAAGTGGCTTCTGATGGTGGATTGGAACGGGGATGAGCGGTTTGCGGGCGCATATGACGATGTTACGGGCGCTGCGCTGGGGTTGACGCTGACGCATATGCGCGATTTGGCGAGCGAGCGCATCGGGGCGGCGAAACTGCGGCTGCAGCTGCGAAACGCCGACCATAAATACAGCCCGCCGAATGCCGCATCGCCGCTGGCGGGCAAACTGCATCCCGGCCGCAAGGTTTGGCTGCGCGCCGCTTATCCGTGCGACGAGTTCGACGGCGCAGCGCGCTCAAGCTTGGCAAGCCGCGCGCCAACCTACGGCTCGACGTATCGCTGGGCGGCGCAGAAGGGCGGGTTTCGCATCGCGGACGGGGGCAGCGGCGTCGAGACTGCCGGCAGCGGCGCTGGACGGCGCATCGCGACGCTAGACTTCGGACACGGCGATATGTCCATCGGCGCTTACTTCACCAAGGGCAGCAACGCCGCCAATCACGGCGGCCTTGCGTTTCGCTGTACGGACGGGGACAACTACCTGTACGCGCGCTTCACCGGCGGCGCTGCTGAGGTTCGCAAGACGCAGGCGGGCGCCGATACGCTGCTGGCAAGCGCGCCGCTGGCGTGGGCGGACAATCAGAGGCGCTTTGTTCAGGTGGTTATGCGCGCCGATTCCATCCGCGTGTTCGTGGATAGGCGCCAGGTTGTCGCGGCGAACTCCGATTTCAACAAGACGGCGAGGGCGCACGGCTTGCACTGCGACGGGGCCGCTAATCACCTGTGGCAGCAGTTCGGCGGCTGGGCGTCGCTGTTCTACGGCGGCGTGGATGCGATTGATCCGCGCCCGAACTTGAACGAGCAGCGCTGCCTCATAAGCGCATCCGATGAGATGGATCGGCTGCGGGCGGTTACGCTGTACATGTACGCCTCAACGCCGATGCCGCAGACATCGGACGCCATTCTGAAAGACATCCTCAACTATGCGGGCGTGGATAGGGCGCTCCGACGGCTTGATGGCGGGCTTACGCTTGTGCCGGGAAGCTGGAGTCCGCCGCTGTGGGGGCGGCGGGCGATAGACGAAATCCATCGGTTCTGTTCCATTTGCGGGGTAGTTAGGTCTATGAGCGCGCGCGGAAACTTCGTTCATTTCTCTCCCTTGCTGCGATGATGCCATCCATACCTACCTAAAAGATGCCCCATTGTGGTATTATATCCTAACTACCCGCAAATGGAACAGAGCCCAATGAACTCCAACTCCGTCGCCGTTTCAACCGGCGCTGAGCTAGCCGACTATGCGCCGGCGGTTGCCGCGGCTATCGCCAACGCCCATAGCCCGCGCACACGCGCTAGTTACGCCCGGCAGTTCAAGGCGTTCTGCGAATGGACGGCGGCGGCGGGCGTTGCCGAACTGCCAGCATCGCCGGCCGCGGTTGCGGCGTATCTCACCACTCTCGCGCAGCAGGGGACGGCGCTTGCCAGCATTCGGCTTGCCGCAAGCGCAATCGCCGCCGCCCATATCGCGCAATCGCTGGAAAATCCTTGCGCCAGCGCCGGCGTGAAAGCGGCGCTCAAAGGCATTGGCCGCTCGATTGGCAAGCCGCAAGTCCAGGCTAAACCTCTCACCGCCGAAGCGCTGGGCGCAATCGCGCAAACCGCCTACATCCCACGCCCGCGGGGACGCGGGCTTGAGAGCGCGCATATCGCCGAGCGCAGGGGCCGGATCGACATCGCGCTATGCCGCACGAGGTTCTGTTCCATTTGCGGGGTAGTTAACTTTTCAGATTGTTGCGGTAGTCATATGCGGATTGTCTCATCCGCGCTATCTGTAGCATCTCATCCCCCTGCCTCGCCGCCCGAATTATCTCACTGGCGCAGCGGTAGCAGACGCTCAGGCTAGTCCATAGACCCTGCAGTCTATAAGACACATCCCAAGTCGGCGGCATACAATCTGCCCCCCAATCACTTTGGCATTCGATGCCGTTCGCCGAAACCGCGCGCTGCTTCGCAACGACTTGCCCGTAATGGCGCACGATGCGATCCAGCGTCCCCGCCCCCTCACATTGCCTACACATCGCCGTGTTCTATAACGTTTGCGGGGTAGTTAGGCATATTGTGTTCCGATAACGCATACCGATTTGAATGCGCCTGGACATACGCAAGGCAGTCCCCGTAGTTTATCGTGCGTCTCCAGTTGATGCCTTCCGTCGAGATATTTTTGCCCCCAGAATACTGTCAACCTAGTACCACATATTGGCAGTAAGTCAGCACTTCTATTTGGATAAGTCTTGCGGGGGAAGCCCAATTGACCATAGTGCAGCGTCTTCAGTTGTCTTAGATGTGCTTCTCTATCGGTATAGTTTTCCTCTGCGTCCCCTAGCCGAATATGTGCAGGGTTGAAACAAGCCCTACCCGCTCCGTCCCAGTTGCCGCAGAGTAGGGAATGCAAGCCCATCGGTTGCTTCCCTTGCCGCTTGATTGCCTTGATTTCCCTCCAGATATCTGAGTGATAGTGAGCGTAAATCAACGATAGGGTATGTATGGATAGGTTCCAGTTACGCCCATAGTTCCATCCGAGTTTCGCATAGCCATCTCTGCCTATGCTTATGCCTATATCCCCTTTGATAGGATACCAGCAACCTGTTGGGCGTATCCTATGATTAGGCAACGGATGAAGTGCATTTGAGAGTTGAATGTCTATCCACTCTTTATAACGCTCTTCGTTTAATGTTCCCATCGCAAGTTCACTTTAACTTCAATGCCGCTACTTGTTCCCAACTGGTGAACGGCGGCTTCACGCCTGCGGCTTCCGCCGGCCGCCTATCCTGCAGGCTTTCGTGCGGGCGAAAGAAGTTGTAATGCGTAACCAGTCCGTCGACGTATTCCTGTCCAGTTTCGCGCGATTTCAGCGCCCTTAGCGTCTTGTCCCTGTCCCGTATCGTACCCTGCAGGCGCTCACTCAAGTTGTTGTTGATTTCTGCGCGAATGCCTTGACTAACGACGTGATTGACAAGCGTTGTTGGGAATGCTTGGCGCATTGCGCGGCGGTAAGACGGCAAGCCATCGGTTTTGATTTGTTCGGGCGGCTCCGTTGCCCTTTCGCGCGCCATCGCAAGCGCGGTCGCCGCAGCGCGCGTTGTGCGCTCTGGCGATAGATACGCCGCCAATAGGAAACGGCTATCGGAGTCCATCACATTGAATAGCCAATAATTCTGCCCGCCGACATTCACAACAACTTCATCGGCAACCCAGGTTTTACCGGCGTTAACCTTCATCGGCTTCAGCGCCTCATTTGCTTTTGCCGTCAATTCGCGAACCCATCGGTATATGCTGGTGGGGCCGGTTTCACGCCCAAAATACTGCTTCATATTTTGGGCTGTCTTTCGGTAGGAAACGCCGTCAAAGTACATATCGACGGCGGCGCCCTTTTCGTGCGGTGTAGCATGTCGGCGTTGGGCGTTTGGGGGAGTGATAGGCTTGCCGATGGCGTCGAGTTCGATAGAGCGCGGCGTGTTGCCCCTGCGGCAGGGTTGGCAAACTTGCCCTGTCTTTCGCTTACAGGATGCCCCACAAAGATGACCCATTGTGATATTATACCCTAACTACCCCGCAAATGGAACAGAACCAATCCATCGGCTGCAAGACGAAGAAGACGGCTTTGTGTACATAGACGGGCGCGGCTATTGGCGAATGGAGAACCGCGCGCATCGGGACAATCCGCCGCACAACGCCGCGCGCGCAACGCTGCAAGCGCACAACGATGGGCGCAATCCCTACTTTTCGCGCTTGGAATGGAGCGACGGCGTGTCCAACATCGAGAACAGGGTATTCGTGCGCATCCGCGACGCAACGAATCACGGCTACGCCACCGCTTGGACGCTGGGCGAAACGGTCTATTTCAAGGCGGGGGAGACGCGCGAATTTCTGGTGGAAAGCAAGGACTACGATATTGTGAACGGGCATCTTGCGCCGCTGCCCACGCTTGACTACGCCGCCAACACGCGCGCCGACGGCGGCGGGACGAACATCACGGCGCAGCTCAGGGTTACGCATCCGTCGACGGCAACCTACACCGGCAAAGGGACGCTGATACGGGTGCGGTTCGGCGATACGGCGGGCTATCTGACGCTGCTGGCGCTGCGAACATTCAGCGCGCTGACCTTCAACGCGCCCACGCTGGTGATGGCGGATGACGCGCAAAGCCAAGCGGCGTATGGGCAGCGCATTCGCAGCATAAACGCGCGCTGGACGCGGCAGGCAGATGTTGCGCTGGCGACGGCGAAGCGCCGCTTGGGCCGCAAGAAGACGCCGCGCACATCGCTGAATGCGGCGCTGCTCAACGGCTCGGACGCCAACACGCTGCTTATGCTGCAAGCCGAAATGTCCGACCGCGTGAGCGTGCGCTATCCCGCGATGGGCATCAACGCCGATTTCTTCGTAGAGGGGCATCGGCTTGAGGTGGGCGATGGCTGGTCAAGGGTGGAGCGAGCGCTGCTGCTTCAGCAAGCCTGACGCAACGGCTTGAACGGATTGTTCGCAAGATACGGATCAGCGAAATCTAACGAAAGCGAAAAGCGCAATAGCACGGCAATGCGATTGCTATTGCAACTAACTATTAAGGAGGCTAAACGATGGTTACGGACTTGATTCAGTTCATCAATGTTGGGATTGCGGGCGTGATACTGCTGTGGTTCATGTTCCGCTTGGAGCGCATACTTGTGCGCTTTGACAAGACGGTGTTTCTGATGGCGCGCGCCACACTGTGCCTGCTGGAGCAGCGCGATTCCGATATGGCGATCGACCTGAGCAAGGAGCTTCACCGCGTCAACGGCAACGACGACGAGTAGGCGCAGGCGCTAACGCCGACAAGGCGCTTGCGGCTATCTGCGCCAATGATGCGCCGCGACTCGACGCAAAACAGGCGGGGCTTTGTTTCATTGCCCCGCCTATCGCTTTTTGCGCGCATATGCCGCCGCCGCTACTTGCTCTGATAGACCTGTATGCGGTGGCGGGACGATTCGGTTACATAGAGCCGCCCCTGGGCGTCGAGGTTCACGGACGCCGGGCCCCAGAAGTAGGGTTCGGTTTGCGATGATATGAGGTGCGGCGTGTTGAAGTGCGGCGGCAGTTCGGGCGTGAGGTTTGCGATTTCGCGCGTTTCCACTTCGTCGGGGTTGGCGGCTAGGAAGTCGCGCGCCCACTTGGACAGGGTGGCTTCGCCGCGCAAGATCTGCATATGGCTGCCGTCGGGCGCAAGCGTCTGCACGCGCTCATTGCCCCAGTCCGCGACGATGATGTTGCCCGCGCTATCTACCGCTACGCCGGCCGGCCGGTTGAACTGCCCGTCGGCGTCCCCGGACTCGCCGAACTCGGCTATGAACTCGCCGTCGGCGCTGAAGCGCTGGATGCGGTCGTTGCGCCAGTCCGCGACATACACGCTGCCGTCGGGAGCGACGCACACGCCCCAAGGCATATTCAGCTCGCCTGCGTCCGCGCCGAAGCCGCCCCAGGTGAGCAGGCAACGTCCGTCGGCGGTGAACTTGTGGATGCGGTGATTGTTCTGGTCTGCGATGTACAGGTTATCGTCGGCGTCAACCGCGATGCCGGCGGGGCCGTCGATTTCGCCATCGCCGCCGCCGCGCGTCCCCCACGCCTTGATGAAGCCGCCGTCCGCCGCGCTGAACACGCTTATGCGGTGGTGAAGTTCGTCCGTTACATAGATGTTGTCGGCGCTGTCTAGCGCGATGCCGGACGCAAGCCTAAGCTGCCCCTCGCCGTCGCCGTGGGACGAGAACTCGAAGAGATAGTCGTCGTCCATAGTCAGCACGCCCACGCGGGTAAAGACGGGGGCGCCGCGGTTGAGCGCGAAGATGCGCCCGTCGGGATGGACGGCGAGGTCGACCGGATTGGCGAAGCCGCGCCCTAGCGGGGCGTTGTTCACGATGCCGATAGTCTTGATGTATTCAAGCGTCAGAGGCTTGGCGGCAGTGGTCATCGGAGCGCCTTTCTTCACGCATAGCCTTCGTTGGCGGGGCGTGTGGGATTGCGGCGGCGTGGCGGCATTCAAACCGGGTCCAGCGCCGCCGCCTGCGGTTGCGTTGAGCGGGGCTATACGAGTTGGTATTCGGTGGTGGACGCTATGAGCCCAAGCAGTTCGCCGATGCGCTTTTCGGCGTCGGGACGGCCGCCGCCGTTCAGCGCCACATCGCCCTTTGCGCGCACATGCGCTATCAGGGCGGCGCGCATCTCGGCGTCCATCTCGGCGGCGCCCATAATGTCGAGGCAGGCGTCCACCAGCGCGGCGGGCGCGTAGTCGCCGCCGTCCTGCGCCGCAAGCCTGTCCAGTATCAGGCGCACGCCGGGCTTGGCGGTGTCGCTAATCTCTTTGGCGGCGAAGTTCACCCGCTCCACCAGCGCGCCGCTGTTAATCCACTCCGTCCCTTCGTGCCAGCCTTCAACCGACGGCGGGTTCAGCAGCGTTTGGCCCATAAAGCCGGTGAGGTCGGATGTGGGGATGATGCCCACGTCCGGGCGGGTTACGCCGCCGCTGAGGCGCATCGTGCCCGCCACCAGTTCGGCCGGACACTTGACGCGCGCGTACTGCGCCTCTTTGAAGAAGTCGGAGTTGAACAGAACGCGCAGCATATTGCGGATTTCGTGATCGCCGTCGAAGTACGCCTGCGCCAGTTCGTCTATGGCGTCCGGATCGCGCGGCGGCGTGTAGGGCCACTGCGGCACCGGCTCTTCGTCCGCCACAAAGAAGTCGTAGAGGTGGCGCGCGATGAAGCGCGCTGTGGCGGGCTGCTTGCAGATGATTCGCACGATGTCGTCGCCGTCGAAGTCGCCCGATTCGCCTAGGAAGCGCTTTTCGCCGTCGTCGTGGTCGCCGGGGCGGAAGTTGAAGTGCCAAGCGATGCGGCCGTAGGGCCAGATGGAGTCCTTGGACGCGCGCACCGCCATATATTCGGCGTTGCCCAGCGTCCAGCCGGTAAAGGCGCGCGAGGCTTCCTTGATGTCGTCTTCGGTGTAGTTGCCGATGCCCATGCTGAAGAGCTCCAGCAGTTCGCGCCCCCAGTTTTCGTTGATTGCGCCGTCGTGGTTCTCTTGATTATCAAGCCAGATAATCATAGAGGGGTCTTTGGCGAGGTCTATGAGCAGGTCGTCCAGTCTGCCAAGCCCAAGCCGTCGAAACATATCGATCTGATTGAGCAGGGAGCGCGCCTGATTGGTCTTGGCGTAGCCGGTGGCGAATACGCCGTGCCAGAACAGCGCTATCTTCTCTTCCATCGGCGCTTTGGTGGTTACCATTCGGTAGAGCCAGTAAGCGGATGCGGAGTTGCCGTAGCGGAGTTCGTGCATATCGGTGTGGTAGCGCTTGATGATGTCGTCGGGCATATTCTGCGGATCGCCGGGATGCAGCAGCTCTTCCACGGCGGCTTCGTAGCCCAGCGCTTCGTAGTGGTCAAGCTCAGTCGGGGTAGCGCCGAAAGACGCGCGGCGCAGCAGATGCTTAATGAGTCCGACATCCGATTTGGTGAGTGTGGTCATAGTTGCCTCCCTCTGCAATCCATTGCAATCAATAAGGGTTTTATGTTTGCGATACTTGGGTTTTGTAGATTGGCTTTCGGGCAGCGGGTTTGTTTGCCGATGGTTGGGTGGAGCGCATCGGTTGACTGCGGGCGGCGCTACAATAGCAGCTCTTCTATTTCAAAGAGCCGCTTGTTGACGGGATCAGCCTCTAATGCGTGTCCGGTTAGCGTGTAACTTCCAAGCGTAGGCGTTTCGTCTTCGTCGCCGAACACCACGATTGTAGGGTACCGCTGTCCGTCAATCCCTATGCGGACTTGCGCTATATCGCGGTGTATGATTGACCCGTCCGATAGCCGAAAGTCGCGCGTATCGGTGGGCGCAATGCCTAGGCGTTTCAGCGTGGACGCCGGCAGGATGGTGTAGAATTCGCGCGTGTCCACCAAGACGTCCATGCGCTCGAAGTTTTGGGCGTTCAAATCGCCTACCTCTATGGAGTATGTGAAGCAGTCCATCGGATTTTCTTTGCGCTCACGCCCGCAAATACGGCGTGTCTGTCAGCCTCTTGTTTGCGGCGTCCACGCATAGCCGTAGCCCTTCGAGCGAATATGAGCCCAGCAGCGGCGTTTCGTCTTCTTCGCCGAATACCACGATTGTGCCGGCCTGCCGCCCGTCGACCTTGATGCGCACTTCCGCTATGTCGATGTCTATGATCGACCCGTCCGCTAGCTGGAATTCGCGCGTATCGGTGGGCGCAATGCCCAGGCGTCTCAGCGTGGACGCCGGCAGCGTGGTGTAGAGTTCGCGCGTATCTACCAACGCCTCTATGCGCTCGAACTTGTCGGCTTTCGTTTTGGCTATCTCTATGGGATGTGTGAAGCAGTCCATTGCGGTTGCCCTTGCGTCCGATTGGCGGCGGATTTTGGCGCGCAAAGGATAGGCGCATCCCCGAATATGCCGCCTATCGGGGATGCGCCGCTTGCGCCTAGTTCTGCAGGAAGTCCATCTTCTCGAATGCGCCGTTCACTATCGGCTTGGCGTCCACGCCCATCCAGTCTTCGAGCAGCGTGGTGTATGTGCCGCGGAAGTCGTTGTTGAAGCGCATATCGCCTTCGAGTTGGCGTTCCGGCTTGAGCGATGGGAAATCGCCGTACAGCCCGCCCTTGACGCTGCCGCCGATGACGAATGCCACGCCGCCGCTGCCGTGGTCGGTGCCGGAGCCGTTGTCTTTGATGCGCCGCCCGAATTCGGAGAACATAACCACGGTGGTGTCCTTGTCGTAGCCGTGTTCCTCTACATCGTCCCAGAAATCGCCCACCGCGTTGGAGAGTTCGGACACCAGTTTGGCGTGTACGGGGACTTCGCCGGCGTGCGTGTCGTAACTGCCTTGCCCGGTGTAGTAGATGCGAGTGCCGATGTCGGCGAACATCACTTGGGCGGCGTCGCGCAGGCTCTTTGCGATGGATGTATCGGCGTACTCCACGTCGGATGAATAGTTGCGCGGCGCTGTGGCGAGCGTGTCCGCGCCCTGCATCACGCCTCTGCCCGTCTGCTGTATGAACTCTTTGACCGCGCTGTTGCCGGCGCCGCCGTACATCTGCGAGAACATATTGAGCGTGTGATTGCGGACGGCTTCGTCGCGGATGTCGGGGTAGAGCCCGTAGGTGGCGAGGTCGCCCACGGACGCCACGGGGACGCCCTGCGCCGATAGCGCGCGAGGCAGCCCGCGCCCGAAGTTGACCGCCGTAAGCACATTTTCGCCGTCGGGGTCGAGCTCGCGCACAAGCTGACCAAGCCAGCCCTCGGTCGCCACCTTAGTCGGCTCGGCGGTGTGCCAGATGTCCATCGATCGGAAGTGCGAGCGGTTGGGGTTGGGATAGCCGATGCCGTTGATGATGGCAACCTTGCCTTCGTCCCAAAGCGCTTTGATGGCGGTCATATTGGGGTTGAGCGCGAGGTTGTCGTCCAGCTTCAGCACATTGTCCCGCTCGAACTTCACGGCGGGGCGGTAGTCGAAGTAGTGGCCGTCGTTATAAGGGATGATGGTGTTGAGTGCGTCGTTGCCGCCGGTGAGCTGCACAAACACCATAGATTTGTTGCGTCCGTTACTGCCGTTGGAACTCATAGCGCTGCTCCTCTCATAACGCTTGCCGCCGCTAATGCGATACCTGTCAACCGGTTTCAACACGCCAAAATCGGACGGACGCAGGGCGCATTCCAAGCAACCGGGCGCACTGCTACCGATTATGTTGCTATTGTGCGCCTTTTGGCGTGGCAGGTCAAGCCCTTCACTGCGTTTTGAACAGGATTTAGCGCTTTTCTGAATTTTCGCCCAAACTCGTCCAACGCGCATATGCAACGCGCGCAAATTGCGCCGCTAATCGTGGCTTCGACTGCATGCGCCAAACCCGCCTCCGCCGCTAATTCGGACTGCCACGGCGGACGCCAAACCCGTGGCCGGATGCCGCCGCCGCTTGCCGCTACACGATGGCGAATGTGGAGCCGCTGTCGGTTTTGCTGACCTCTATGCGGACGGGGAAGGCGTTCTTTACTTGCTCGATGTGCGTGATGACGATGATCTTTTGGAATTCGTCTTGAATGGACTGGATCGCTTCCGTCAGGCGCTCTTGCCCGGCGCTGTCCTGCGAACCGAAGCCTTCGTCGATGAACAGCACCGGCAGCGGCGCGCCTGCGCGGTTCGCCAGCAGCCGGGACAACGCTATCCGCAGCGCAAAGTTGATGCGAAACGCTTCGCCGCCGCTGAACGTCTGATAACTGCGCGTCCCCAGCGCATCCGCAATCCGAATCTCCAATCGCTCCGATGTGCCTTCATCCAACTCCAGGCGCAGGTGCATGCGATGCTCTGTGATGCGCCCAAGTATGGCGTTGGCGTCATCCTGCAGCTGCGGTATGGCGCCCTCTATGACCAGCGCTTGGATGCCGTTCTTGCCGAATGCCAGCGTCAGTTCGTCGTAAATGCCCTTTTCGTCCGCAAGCTCAGCGTGCCGCAGATCCAGCGCGCGTATATCAGCGTCAAGCCTATCGCAGTTTGCGAGCCTATCTTGGAGTATGCCGGCGTCCAATTCGGCTTGGCGCAGCGCCTTTTCCAGCGTATCGCGGCTTGTTATCGCATCGTTCAGCGCCGCCTTGATTTTGGGAAGCGTCGCCAGTTCTTGGCGCAGCGCGGTTGCGCGCTCTGCGGCGGCGGCGATTTCGGCGTTGCGGTTTGAGAGCAGTTGACGGTTGGTTTGCAGCGCTTCTGTGATACGCGGCATGTTCGCCTGCGCCTCATCCAGCGCGCGCCGCTCGTCGGCGAAACGCCCCAGCGCGCGCGTTTGGTCCCGCGCTTGCTTATGCGCCGCTGCGTCATACTCCAGTGCCGCCAATTCGCCGTCTATATCCGCCAGCGCCTTGCGTTCATTTTCGGAGAATGCGCCGTTGTCTAGGGTCTGCGTCAGACTAGCCAGCTTCGCGGCTTCTTGCGCCAGAGCCCGTTGCGCCTCAAGCGCGTCCCGCTTATCGCGCGCGAGGTTCGCTTCCTTATTGACAAGCGCGCGTTCATCCGACGACTTGCGCCTTTCAAGTGCCGCCCGCTCAGCATCCACGGATTTGCGCCGCGCGTTCAGCCGGTCGATTTCCTCGACGTTTTTGTCATGAGACGTCCTGCCCGCCTTGCCCGCGCGCGCATACTCGCCGCGGAGCCGCCGCTGCGCTTCGCCGCTGAGCTGACGGCTGCACAGCGGACACGCCGCGTTATCGCCTTTGAGCATATCGTGCTTTTGGCGCGTGTCCGTCATATCTTGGCGCAGATGTTCATTATGCTGCGTGAGCGCTTGGACGCGCTTCGCCATATCATCGGCGGCATTGCGCTTGCGCTCGATATCAGCGGCGAGCGCCGTCAGATCGGCGCGCGGCCGATCCAGCGCCGCGAGTTTGCGCTCGACGGCGGGCAGGCTTTCGGCGCGCGGCTCAAGTTCGTCGGCGATGCGCCGCTGCAATGCCCGCCGTTCCGACGACAGCCGTTCTTCCTGGCGCGCGATAACTTGGACAAGATTAGAGTGCTTGCCGTCAAGTTCGTTCTTGCGCGACAGCGCGGCGTCAAGCCGTGTCTGCTCCGCTTGCCATCGCTCCAGCGCCGCGAAGCCGTCGAGTATCTGTTGGGCGTTGTCAATGGTAGCCGAATAGGATGCGGCGGCGCTTTCGTCGGCGCGCACCTGGCGCTGCAGGCTGGCGGCGTCCGACTTAGCGGACTGCATGCGCCGTTCCAAGTCGTCGAACTCGGTTTGGCGCGCCTGAAGCGCCTGCGCCTCGCCGCTTAGCCGCTCGGCAACGCTGCGCCGCTCGGCGGCTTTGGGCGCTACGTCGGCGATACGCGCGCGCGCATCCGTGAGACGGCGCTCATACTCCGGCCTTTGCGCCGCCTCCTCGCGATGCAAGCCGACTGCGGTGCGGTTGTCCCGCATACCCGAATGGATGGCATTGCTGCGCGCCTTTGCGCCGTCAGAAAGCCGCTGATAATACGATAGGTCAAGCGCATCGCTGAGGCACTTCTTGCGCTCCGTGGGCGTACTGGTGGTGAACAGATCCGCCTGCCCCTGCGCCAAGTAAGCGGTGTTGATGAAAGTCTTGAAATCCATATTGAGGATTTCGCTGATGCGGCGGTTGGTTTGCGCGATGACGCTGCCGCTGATAGGGCGAAACCGTTCTGCGCCGTCGCCTGCGCCGTTCGAATTCGCTGCGCCGTCGGCATCGCGCACTTGGAGTTCGAGCGTGCTTCTGCCGCTGCGTCCGCGAGTGCTTGCGCTGCGCCGCCGCACAACGCGATACTGCTGCCCATTCGCCATAAAGTCCAGCTGCACGCTCATATCCGTTCTGCCGAGGTGTATAAGTTCGTCGGCGTTGAGCGAATTGACCGCGCCGCCGGGCGTAGGCGCCGCGCGCGCTGTCCCCCACAGCGCCCAAGTGATAGCGTCCAGCAGCGCCGTCTTGCCATGCCCGTTATCGCCGCAAAGACACGCCACATGGATGCTGTCAAAGCGAAGCGGCGGCACATCCTCGCCGTAGCACATAAAGTTCTTCAGGGTAAGGCGAAGGGGGATCATGGGCGGGGACTCTCTCATACGCTTTGCGATTTGGCGCTTTGTGCGCGAGAACGCTTTGCGGGTTTAGGGAATGCGGTTGTTGGGCTTTGCGCGCGCTTTCGCTTTGTGCGCGTGGTGTGTGGCTATACTAGCGTTGCGCTTTGTGTGTGTGATATGTGGTTATACTATCAAATCTACGCGACTTTGTTGCGTACAGAGGCGGCGACGCAACCCGCATCAGAGCAAGGGCGACGTGTAGAAGGGCGAGGGCGCAATGAAGGTAATTGTTCCCCCGATAAAATGCCAAGGCATCAAAAGCAAGTTGGTTGAACCCATTCTAGCCGCCGTTCAGTGGGACGATGGGGACGGCGCAGCGCAATGGATTGAACCCTTTATGGGTTCCGGCGTTGTGGGCTTCAACGCCGCGCCCAAAAGCGCCGTATTCTGCGACGCGAACCCGCACATAATCGGATTTTACGATGCGATAAATAGCGGCGATATCGACGCCCCGCTAGTGCAAAACTATCTGCGCGCGGAGGGCGATATGCTATCCGCATACGGTTCGGACTACTACTATGAAGTGCGAAACAGATTCAATGCGCGCAAATCGCCGCTGGACTTCCTGTTTCTGAACCGCTCATGCTTTAACGGCTTAATTCGCTTTAACGGCAAGGGCGAATTTAATGTGCCGTTCGGCCATAAGCCGCAACGCTTTTCAAAAGCGTACATCACCAAGATAGCCAACCAGGTGCGCCGAGTCGCCGCCCTTGCGCGCTCAAACGATTGGACTTTCGTCTGCCAAGATTTTCGCGCAACCCTAGCGCAAGCCGCGAAAGACGACCTTATCTATTGCGATCCGCCATACGCAGGACGGCATTCCGATTATTTCAACCAGTGGAGCGATGCGGACGAAAGAGCGCTCAATGAATGTCTTTCGAGTACCGACGCCAAGTTTATCTTGTCGACTTGGCACAGCAATCGGCATAGAACTAATCCCAATCTAACCGCATTGTGGGCGGGGTTCAACATCATCACGAAAGAGCATTTCTACCATGTGGGGGCAAAGCAGTCCAACCGCAACCCGATGCTAGAGGCATTGGTAACCAACTTCGAAGCCCCGCCCCAACAGCACCGCCCCCCGGCGCTGCAAGCGCATCGACTAAACATCAGTGTCCCAAACCCCTAAGCCCTGTATCAGCGCCGCAACCCCCTAAACCCTTATCAGCGCCTAATCCCCATCTAACCCCTGACCGCAACCCCCTACCCCCTATAATCCCCCAGCGGCTTGATGCTATACCCCGCCCCCCGTCGATCAGGCTTTCCACCGCCGCCCTCGCCGTGTCCAACGATGTGAAGCAGGGGATGCGCTGATGCGCGCCGCAGACACAGATAAAGTAAAGGACTACATGGCAGCCAGTCCAGTTGTGGCACAAATGTGGCAACCCTTGCACATCATCCGCTAAGAGATGCTGACACACTCATTCACGCACATCCCGTACATCGATGATAAAAGCGAATGGTTCGTCGTATCGGATGCGAACATCGCCCGCTACATTCGTTGTTCCGGCGAATACGAAAAGAAGCGATTGAGCCACAAGCTTGAATGTCTCGCGAAAGAAAAGGGAATATGCGCTTCCAAGCCTCAGGTTGTTTGCCCTGACGATTTGGTTCGTAAAGTTGTCTGCCCCGATAAATCGGGCGACAAAGCGCCTATCTCAGAGTTGCCGATATTGGTGCGTCATCCAAAGCACAATGAACATCTGCTAGGCATACTCACCGCGTCCGACCTGATGTAACCCGCCTAGGCGGGTATGAGGCGCATGCGAATGCAGATCAAACCACTTGTCCGTTGCAAGGCTGCGCCGCCTAATCGCGTAGGTCAATTACCCCAGCACATTCCCTATCGTCAGCCAGTAGAACACGATGTATGTTCCCGCTATCAGCATCAGCCAGGTGCCTATCGGCTGTATGTACGGCATCGCCCGCCGCATCACGCCTATCACCGCGCCCTTGAATATCGCCATCAGCAGCGTCAGCGCGATAATGACCGCGCCCATTCCCAGCGCATACAGCACGAACTGCGCGAATGAAGTCCATATCGTCGCCGTAGAGAACGATGTGCCGATGACCGCCAAGAATATGGGCAGCGTGCAGCTCAGCGACGCAAGCCCGTAGGAAAGCCCGAATATGAAGTAGCCGCGCGCATTGGTTTGGCCGGGGTTGCCGAATCGCTCCGACATCTGCTGCGCCAGCGCGGTGTAGAGCTTGCCGCCGCTCAGCAGCCACGCGCCCGCAACCGTCAGCAGCACGCCGATGCCAAGCCCGACCCATGGCAGGATGCTGCCGACCACGGAGCGCGCGCCAAGCCCGATGACCGCGCCCGCGGCGGCGAACAGCAGCACGAAGCCCGCCGTTACCGAGCCGCCTATGAGCAGCGCCTTGCCTATCTGTCCGGCGAAAGACGGGGTGTTTCGCTCGTCGTGGATGCCCAGATACAGCCCCATATACGCCGGCAGCATCGCGAACCCGCACGGGTTGAACGCCGCCGCTATGCCCGCGCCGAATGCGAAACCCAGCGGCGCTATGACGCCCCAACCGCCCAAACTTCGGGCGGCGAACCCCGATATCGACTCCACGAAGAAGTTCACGCCGTCAATTTCGCTTTCGCCGCGCACCAGCAACGCGCCCACAACCGCGATAGTCAGCGCAACCGCCGCCACGCCCACGGGCAGAACGACGCTCCGCGCAAATCCCGTCGAGTTGTCGGCGTCGGAGTATGCAGTTCCATCGTTCATAGCGCTAAACCTCACCCTTCAGTTTTGGATTTTATGCGAATACACTCTACGCTAACCAGCTTACCAATTCCCACTATAATAGCAGATTTAGAGTTGCCGATTTAGATGCTTGTTGAACAGAATGGATTTATACCTACCGCCATTATCCCCTTTTATCTTATCACCTCTTTGCACCCCTGCGCCTTTGCGTTAAAACCAGTTCCCAAATACGCCTTTGCGCTAAAACACGCCGCCGAAACGCCAAGCGCCCGCATCCCATCACGCTTGCCTACATTATCGGCTATAATATATCATCCCAATTCAAGCCGATGGGCGGGGCAATCTCGCTTGCGGTTTTACGGCAGTTATACGGAGGGACAATGAAGGGCAAAGACTTCCTGTCGATCGCAGACCTTGCGCCCGACGCCGTGGCGCAGACGGTCGAGCGCGCCTATCGGATGAAGCGCGCAGCGGCGGAGCGCCCGCTTGAGGGCAAAGAGTTCGCGCTCATATTCGAGAAGCCATCCCTGCGAACCCGCGTCAGCTTCGAAGTGGGCATTCGGCAGCTCGGCGGATCTTGCGCATACCTCAGTCAGCAGGACGTCGGCCTCGGCGTGCGCGAGCCGGAAGCCGACGTGGCGCGCGTGCTTGACCGCTGGGTGGACGGCGTTATTGCGCGCGTCTTTTCGCACAGAAGCCTGCAAATCCTAGCCGAATACTGCGCCATTCCGGTAGTCAACGCCCTGTCCGATTTGGAGCATCCCTGCCAGGCGATTGGCGATATGCTTACCATCTACGAACACAAAGAGCGGCTTGACGGGTTGAGCGTCGCATTCATCGGCGACGGCAACAACGTCGCCTCGAGCCTTGTGCTGGCGTGCGCCTCCGTGGGCGCCGATTTCACGCTGGCGTCGCCCGATGGCTATCAGATACCCACGCCCGTTTTGGATGAAGCCCGCCGCCGCGCCGCCGCCAAAGAGACCGCCGTGAACTGGGTCGACGACCCCGCCGCCGCCGTCCGCAACGCCGACGTGGTCTATACCGATACATGGATCAGCATGGGGCAGGAAGACGAAAAATCGGAGCGCATCGCGGTATTCAAAGACTACAAGGTTGATGAGGCGCTGGTGAAAGCCGCCAAGCCCGATTTTCTGTTTATGCACGATATGCCGGCGTACAGGGGGCAGGAGCTGTCCGAAACGATGATTGATCACCCCCGCTCCGTGGTGTTCGATCAAGCCGAAAACCGCATGCACGCCCAGAAAGCCATCCTGGTCGACATATTCGCCGACTGAAGCCGCCCGCAGCGCCGTCCCCCGTATCGCCGCCGACGTCGTCCCCGCCAACCCGCATTCGCGCCCCGATAGGCTATCCTATGACAACCGCAGTCAAGCCCATAGTCGCAATCGTTGGACGCCCCAATGTGGGCAAGTCCACGCTGTTCAACCGACTCATCGGCCGTCCGACCGCCATCGTGTCCGACATCGCCGGCACAACCCGCGACCGCGTAACCACCGAAACGGTTTGGGCGGACAGCGCCTTTATCTTGGTGGACACCGGCGGGCTCGACCTGTTCCCCGAAACCGATCTGTGGCAGCAGGTGAAAGCCCAAATCGAACTTGCCATAGACGAATCCGACGTCATCATATTCGCGGTGGACGCAGAGACGGGCTTGACGCCCGCCGATATGGATGTCGCGGAGGCGCTGCGCCTGACCGATAAGCCCATCGTTCTTGCCGTGAACAAGGCGGACAACGACCGCCGCGCCGCCGACGCCGTGGAGTTCTACGCGCTCAACGCCGGCGATCCCATCCCGGTCAGCGCCTACCACAACCTAGGCGTGGACGAACTTATGGCGCAGGTAACGGCTCATTTCCCGTCTGCGCCCGCATTCCCCGAACCGGACGCAGACCTCAAGCTCGCCATAATCGGACGCCCCAATGTGGGCAAGTCGATGCTGCTGAACGCCATAGCCGGCGAGCGGCGCGCTATCGTCAGCGACATTCCCGGCACAACGCGCGATTCGCTGGACAGCCTGCTGCGCTTCGACGATTGGTCCGTGCTGCTGATAGACACCGCCGGCATACGCCGCCGCGGGCGCATCGAGCGCGGCATTGAGCGCTACAGCGTGCTGCGCGCCATTCGCGCCATCGACCGCGCAGACGTCGCCGTGCTGCTTATGGACGCATCCGAACTAGCGAGCAGCCAAGACACGCACATCGCCAAGTACATCCTAGAAGAGTTCAAGGGCATCATCCTAGCGGTGAACAAGTGGGACTTGGCGTCCGAAGTCGGCTTGACGCAGAACTACGCGATGCAGCAGGTTCGGCAGCGCTTCAAGTTCGCCTCATACGCCCCCATATGCTTCACATCGGCGCTGAACGGCAGCGGCATAGTCAATCTTTTGGACACCGCGCTGCAGGTGTATCAGGAATGGACGAAGGGCGTGCCGCGCTACGATTTGCGCCGCCGCGTAATGACCGCCGTAGCCGAGCATCCGCCCGCGCTGTCCGGCAGGCGCTCGCTGAAAATATACAGCGTGGCGCAGGACAACACCGGCCCGCCGAGTTTCACATTCTACGTCAACCATTCGGATATGGTGCATTTCTCTTACAAGCGCTACTTGGAGAACGCGCTCAGGGCGGCATACGAATTTCGGGGCAGCCCGCTGCGAATGCGCTTCAAGGGCAGAGGGGGTTAGCGGCGCGCTTATGACTTCCCCACTGCTGCCGTACATCGTAATGATTCCCTTGGGCTATCTGCTTGGAGCCGTGCCTTTCGGCGTGATAATGGGCAGGCTGTTCAAGGGCGTGGATGTGCGCGACTACGGCAGCGGCACTACGGGAATGACCAATGTGATGCGAAGCGCCGGCGTTCCGGCCGCCGTCCTCACGCTGCTGTTGGATATGAGCAAGGCGGTGCTATGCGTACTGCTGGCGCGCTGGCTATTCGAATCGCACCACGGCGCAGAGGCCGCCGCCGCAATCGCCGCGCTCATCGGCCACAACTGGCCCGTGTTCGCGGGCTTTCGCGGCGGCAAGGGAACCGCCGCCGGCTGGGGCGCGTTGATAATCCTGTCCCCCATATCCGGCGTGGTGGCGACGCTGGTGGGCGTCCCCATAGTGGCGCTAACCCGCTATGTATCGCTCGGCTCGATCCTGGGAACGCTGTCCGGCGTCATCACGCTCATAGCGTTGATAGCCGTCGGGCGCGCGCCCGTGGAATACCTCGCATTCGCGCTAGTGGGCGCGGCGCTGGTCATCGGCTTGCACAAAGACAACATTCAGCGCCTCATCAAAGGCACCGAGCGCAAGATAGGCAAGCCCGCGCTGCCCGCCGACCGCTGAGCTGCGCCGCGCTGTGCCGCCAACCCGTCGCGCATTCGGTATTCGCATCGCTTGCGGGTAGTGTAGGCGCATATGCTCTGCGATGCCTGATGCGGCGCGCGCCAACACGGGGGGGGACAGGCTACGCGCGCTGACGCTACTCCACAACCACCGGAAACCGCTCAATGAACGACTTGGCGTATGACATCCAGCCGCCTTGATACGGCCGGCTGACGGTCTTGATGAAGAAGTCCATATCGTCCGAGTTGAGCGCGGCTAAGAGTTCGTCCAACGCAAGCGGCGAGTTCGGCTTGGGCTTGACGCAGTAGCCCGAATAGAAGGTCGCCTCAGGCACGGGGCAGCGCTGAAAGTTCGGGCGGCGGTTCATTCCGGATGTCAGGATCTTTTCGCCGAACCCCGATACAAGCGATACATGCCGCCCGAAGCCGTGCCAGCGCGCCGGATCCGTGCGCCCCTTATCGCGGCTCAACAGCCGCTGCTTGTTGGATAGCAGCCACTCATATACATTGGGCGCTTGGCGGCGGATTTGCGCTTCGGGCAGCAGCCTGCCGCGCGCGTCATACGGGAATATGACGGTTCGGCTGACCGGGTCTTGCCCGCCCTTCATCACGGACGCCTTGACTATCGGGCGCAGCGCCCAAGCCTCCAAGCGCATGCGCTCCGCCGTTTCGCAGGGCATTATGAACACCTTGTCCGCAAGCGTTTGGACGCCCACATGAATATCCGCAATCTCTTTCAGACGCACGCCGCGCTCAACCATGCCGTCCATTCGTTCCCTATCGGATGCAGACCGCGCAATCCACCAAGGCTTGGCGGGTTCGGCGCGGTCAAGCATCACACAACCGCCGTGGTTGAGCGCCGCGCCGTCGTAGGTTTCGACGGGGATGCTTTCGGATGCGCCGCCCTTGCGAATAATCGTGATGGCGGTGTAGGTGGTTACATCGCTGAAAAGTTGATGCTCGCCGAAGTCGATAATTTTGTCGACGGCGTGCGATTCCACAAGCCTGCTTCTCAGCAGCGAACCCGAATCGGAGCGTATCCAACTCGACGGCGTTATAAAGCCGAGCGTCCCGTTCTTGCGAAGCAGGTCAAGCCCCAATTCGAAGAACGCTATGTACAGATCTGTGGCGCCGCGGATTAGGCTCCACTGATTGGCGATCCTATCTCTGCCGTGCCGCTCTAGATGCTGCACCCTGACATAGGGCGGGTTGCCAATCACATGGGTAAAGCGCCCATACTCCCCGGCAAAGAGCGAGCGTTGAAGCGCGTCCCGCGCGGTGATATTCCAGTCGACGCGTTCATTTGGATAGCGGGCGTTGAGGGCGGCGTCAAGGTTTGCTTGGCACTTGGCTGCGGCGTCGGCGTCAATGTCATAGCCGGTCATTCGGCGCAGCGCGCGCAAGGCGTCTTTGCGTTCCAATCGGGCAAGCATTCGGCGCGCGGCCGCCGCCAGAAACACGCCGTCGCCGCAAGCGGGATCACACACAACCGCGTTGGCAAGCGCATCCGAATTCGCGGGCAGCGCATTGTCCAGGATGAGCTCAACGATCGGCTCAGGCGTATAGACTACGCCGTGCCTCTTCCTCAAAGATGCGGTCACGGGGAAAGATGCCTTATCTCTATGCGCCTTGCCATACGCGCGAAGAACCTGACCAGGCTGAGTTCGTTCTGCAACGCCGCGCGGCTGGATGCGCTGAGTTCCAAATCCGAAAGGTCGGCGATGCCGCTTATTTCGCTGCGTTCGACATCCAAGTCAACTATTACAATCGCCATTTCGTCGGGCGCGTGGATATGTTCGTGGTCTGCCCTCAGTTTGGCGTAACGCTGAACATCGTGGTCGCGCAGTCTTTCCATCCGCGAGATTTCGCCGCTGCGCCTCTTGTAGGGTATCGGATTGGTAACGCAGAACAGGTTGCCGTACACGATGTTTTTTCTGCGTAGATTAGCGGTTTCTCCAACCTGCTGTTCGAAGTAGTTGATAGAGTTTTGCCAATAGTTCGAGATGACGAATTTTATGCTAACAACGCCGAGTTCTTGCCCATCCCTGGCGACAAGCGCCTCGACGTCCTTCCCGTAATACATCCCGGCGACATTGGCTTCGTCTTACTTGACGCTATCGGGCGTTTGCCCCGTGAAAACAAACTCATCGCCCAGCTCGCGCTTTAGTTCGTCTTGAACCCAGCCGTGAAGGACTTTCGTCTTTTCACTTGAGCGCGCGTCGTACTCAATTACCTTTTGGTAAGACAATTGAATCGCTTGCAGAAACCGCTGTTCCAAAGTTGACGCCGTCAATGTGTCCCCTAATGCAGTCTAATGTGATGATTTTGAAACTATCAATTGCGCCGCATCGGTGTCAAGGACGGCTTGGATTTTGATACGGCGTTCTCATAGTTGGAGCAGCGTTAGATGCCCCCCGTTTGTTCTTTCCTAGCGCCGCCTCGCATTCCTGTTCACCGCACCGCCCTTCCCCACCTTGTCCTTGTTCCTAGGCAATCGGCCATATGCCTCGATAGGAATTGCGCGCCTTGCGCTGCGGGCATAAGCGCGCGCTTATGCCGACATGCGTTGAGATTGCCCGCAAGCAGGTATTCTGAAATTGCAGTGGTTATCAATTTGAAGCCTTCTAGGAAGCCCTATATTAGCGGACACGTCACGGATTATAAACTCAATACCACTCAAAACTGAGAATACCCGCAAGCAGGTGAAACCGCTTGCGCCGCCCTTGTGTGATAATATCAAACCCAATGCTGCCGAAAAGCGGGAATGCAGCAGTAGTGGCTTTATTCGCGCATCGAGGGCATAATGACTGAAAATCCGAATGACGACGAACAGGTTGACCTGCTGGGCATATCTAGGCGCGAAAAGCGACTGCACGGCACGGTGTACGCGCTGATAATCCTTGCTTGGAGCGTGATTGCGCTGACGGACGTGCTTATGGGCGAATGCCGAACAGCGCAGTACCCGCAAACGGGTTGTATAATCGAAGTGGTAAAGTCGATAAGCGTGGCTGTGCTGCCGGCGTTGTTGGCTACAATCGGGCTGGTATGGTTCGGGCGTTCAATCAGAGCAGTGTTCAGGAGGCTGATGATGGTGCTGCCGGTGATAAGAGACAAGTACGCAGAAAACCTGAAGGAGGCAGAAGCGCGCGGTGTGGCGATAGGGGAGGAGCGCGGCATCGCAATCGGTGAAGCGAGGGGCGTGGCGATAGGCGAGGAGCGCGGTGTCGAGCGGGGCGTGGCGATAGGGGAGGAGCGCGGCGTCGAGCGGGGCGTGGCGATTGGCGAAGCCAAAATCAAGGCGGACGCCAGGGCGTGGTATGCCCGCAAGCAGCGCGCCGAAGACAACGATGAGCCTTTCGACGAGCCGCCGCCGTGGGAGGAGTAGGCGCGATACTACGCCGCCGTGTTCATGCGCGACGGCAGGGGAAGACATCAAGCCGCTTATAAACGCATCCGGGGAGCGCACAGAACCGGGCGAACCAATCGCATACCGCCGCTACGCCGCGCCCATCGACCTTGCCAAGCGGCCGTAATCGCGCAATCCAACCTGGTATTTATATCCCAAATGCTTGCGCGGCATTGCAGCCTTATAGCATATCACCAAATCAAACCACGCCTATATGAACATAAACGGCGGCGGTTGATTTGCGCTTGCATTGAACGGGGTTCGCTTGGCGCATCGGGTTGCAATGCGCCAAATCTATGGTAAGCAAGTTGGACGCTATGGCAAAAGTCGGCATTGTGGGCGCTACTAGCTGGGGGACTACGCTCGGCGTCATTCTGGCGCGGCGCGGCGTGAATGTCTGCATATGGGCGCGCACGGATGCGGAAGCCGCCGCGCTCACTGCCGCCGGCGAGAACGCGCGCTTTCTGCCCGGCGTTCCATTCCCGCCGTCCCTCAGCGTATCTGCGTCCGCGCGCGCCGCATTCGCAGACGCAGACCTGGCGCTAATCGCAGTGCCGTCGCAGACGCTCAGGGCGAATGCGCGTCGCGTGGGCGGGGCGTTCCATCCGGACGCCGTGGTGGTCAGCGCCAGCAAGGGGCTTGAAATCGGCACCGCCAAGCGCATGAGCGAGGCGCTCGCCGACGAGCTGCCGCCCGCAATGCGCCGCAATATATGCGCGCTCTCCGGCCCCAACCTGTCCGCCGAAATCATCGCGGGCAAGCCGGCGTCCACCGTGGTGGCGTCCCGCAGCGCGCAAGCCGCCGCCACAGCGCAGCGCATCATCAACTCCAACCGCTTCCGCGTCTATACCAACGATGACATCGTGGGCGTGGAGTTCGGCGGGGCGCTCAAGAACATCATCGCGCTTGCGGCGGGCGTATGCGACGGGCTGAACTACGGCGACAACGCCAAAGCCGCAATCATCACGCGCGGGCTTGCGGAAATCGGGCGGCTGGCGGTTGCGGTGGGCGCAAACCCGCTCACTATGGCGGGACTTGCGGGAATGGGCGATCTGATAGCCACCTGCTCGAGTACGCTGAGCCGCAATCACTACTTCGGCAGACGGCTGGCGCAGGGCGATTCGCCGCAAGCCATACGCGCCTCAATGCAAAACGTCGCGGAGGGCGTGGATACCATCGCGGGCGCAATCACGCTAAGCCGACGGCACGGCGTCGAGATGCCGATAGCGCAGGCGATGAACAGCGTGATATTCCAAGATGTGCCGCTTGAGCGCGCCATAACGGCGCTGCTTGAGCGCGCTCCACGCCCCGAATAAGCCACCGCCGTCTGCCGTCTGCGCGTGTAATGGCGATAGGGCGGTAGCAGCGCGCGGGATAGCATTGCAGGATAAACGGCGCAGTATGTAGCAAGCGCGGGATAGCGGGGCGGGATAAACGGACCTTCTGTCTGCTGAGCAGGATTTACCTGCAGTAAATGCCGATATGAGCACCGATTTGCCGAAATCCGCCGCCAAGCCTTGTTAGACTGGAAATTCATCGCACCAGGATTGGCGGATCGGCTTTATTTTCGGCTAGACAATGTACGGCATTGCCTACCTATCTTCCTTTTTCCGAAATTCCTCCCCCGTCCACTCGATGTCGTCATGCAAGCGCAGAATGGAAATTCCCTTGGTCATCAGCACGACTAGATCCGCGATAATGTAGTCTTCGTACAATTCCCCGCAATCCCCATCGCAGAAAGCGTAGATGTTCGGAGAGTACCAGTCGAGGTAGATTAGGATGGCGGGATCGTCTTCGTTGTCGTGATAGAACACGACGGTTGCGCCGCAGTGCGAGCAGTCGAATGTGTCCGCCCAGAAGTAGTCCTGCAGATCCGCGAACCAAATATATTTAGTTGTCATCCGTGTTAGAAACCTCCGTTTATTGTGTTCAGCGCCTCAGTGCCGCGCTTTGCGTCTCACTGCTGGGCGCTCACTGGCGGCAAGCGTCCGCATCTGTTCGTCGCCTATCCTATCGACGGGCAGTGCGGGCGGTTCGCGCTCGCGAAGATCGGCGTGCGCCCGATGCCGCTGCGCGCAACAATCGCGGGGTAACGGGCAACGAATGATAGGCGGCCGATAGCAGAGATTTGAGGGGGGAGTTGGTAGCGCATACGGGATTCGAACCCGTGGTCTCCACCTTGAGAGGGTGGTGTCCTTGGCCGCTAGACGAATGCGCCACGCAACAACGCTGCTGGCTGGGGATCGAGGATTCGAACCTCGGCTTACAGATCCAGAGTCTGTCGTCCTACCGCTAGACGAATCCCCAACCTTGACTCTGACTTTCGCATTATAGCAAGGCGCGGGCGGCATATCAAGATTTGGGCAGCGCTATTTGTCCCTCATCCGCATCGCCTACCAAATCGATTGCGCCCTGCGTATGCAGGTAGCCGGTGTACGCGGCGATAAGGGCGTCATGCAGGTCGTGGTTGGGCTTGGCGGCGCATCCCTACTGCGTATCGAGTGCGCGCATCAGGTTCGCCATCTCTATGGCGGCTAGGGCGGCGTTGTAGCCGTTGTTGCCTTGCTTGCCGCCGGCGCGGTTGATTGCCTGCTCCAGCGTGTCCGTGGTCAGCACGCCGAATATCACCGGCAAGCCGCTATTTATCGAGGCGTTGGCGATGCCCTTGGCGGCTTCGCCCGCCACATGCTCATAGTGGTCGGTTTCGCCGCGTATCACTGCGCCCAAGCAGATGACGGCATCGTGCCGCGCGGACTCCGAAAGCTTCTTGGCTGCCAACGGAAGCTCGAACGAACCGGGAACGCGCGCTACGGTAATATCGCCGTCGCGGACGCCGTGCCGATCGAGCGCGGCGAGCGCGCCTTCGAGCAGTTTGGATGTGATGAAATCGTTGAAGGTCGCGACTACAACGGCGATGCGCAAGCCTTCGCCGTTGCTGCCGCCCTGCAGCTCTACGCTCATTCGTCAGCGCCTCCGGCAGCGTCGATGTCAAGCGTATGCCCCATACGCTCCACCTTTGTTTTGAGATAGCGGCGGTTTTCGTCGTTCACCGGGGCGATGATAGGCACATCTTCCATAATTTCTAAGCCGAAACTTTGGATGCCCACGCGCTTTTTGGGGTTGTTGGTAAGAAAGCGCATCTGCCGCACTCCCAAGTCGACCAGGATTTGAGCGCCCACGCCGTATTGCCGCGGATCGGGGTCGAAGCCGAGCTTGATGTTGGCGTCCACGGTGTCCAAGCCTTCATCCTGCAGCGCATACGCCTTCAGTTTGTTGTGAATGCCGATGCCTCTGCCTTCCTGCCGCATGTACAGGAACACGCCCGCATCCTCTTTGCCGATGGCGGCAAGCGCCAGCGCCAGTTGATCGCCGCAGTCGCAGCGCTGGCTTGCGAACACATCGCCCGTCAAGCATTCGCTGTGAACGCGCACCAGCGTGGGCAGCGCCGGGTCTATGCGCCCCTTCACCAGCGCCACATGCTCATCTCTATCCACCAGGCTACGGTAGGACACGGCGGTGAATTCGCCGTACTGAGTGGGGACGCGCGCCTCTGACACGCGCTCGATAAGCCTTTCATGGCCGCGGCGGTATGCGATTATGTCGGCGACGCTGACGATTTTGATGTTGTGCTTTGCGGAGAATTTTTCCAGCTCGGGCATGCGCGCCATAGAGCCGTCGTCCGCCATAATTTCGCAAATGACGCCCGCCGGCATCAGTCCCGCAAGCCGCGCCAAATCCACCACTGCTTCGGTTTGGCCGGCGCGTTTCAGCACGCCGCCTTCCATATAGCGCAGCGGGAATATGTGGCCGGGGCGCGCCAAGTCTTCGGGCGTGGTGCTTGGGTCGATGAGCGCCTTGATGGTGGCGGCGCGGTCGTGCGCCGATATGCCGGTTGTGGCGCCTTCCAGCACATCCACCGAGACCGTGAACGCCGTGCCAAGCCGCGCGGTGTTGTCATAGACCATCATCGGGATGCGCAGCTCATCGAGGCGCTGGGACATCATCGGGACGCATATTAGGCCGCGTCCTTCGGTTGCCATAAAGTTGACGGCGTCCGGCGTTACCATTTCGGCCGCCATCGCCAAATCGCCTTCGTTTTCGCGGTCTTCGTCATCAACGATGACCACCATCTTGCCTTGACGGATGTCATCTATCGCGTCGTCGATCTTTGCCAACGGCATATTGAGGCGCTCCTGATAGGCTACAGCTCTTCGGCAGCATCGGGCGGAGTGCGTACCGCCGCCGCGAGCGCGAGCCGCTCCACGTACTTCGCGACTATGTCCGCTTCCAAGTTCACGCTATCGCCAACCCGCTTGTCCCCAAGCACGGTGTTCGCCTGCGTGTGCGGAATTAGCGTTACGCTGAACGAAAAGTTATCACAGTGTACAATAGTGAGGCTTGTGCCGTCCACAGCGATAAAGCCCTTCTCCACTACATAGCGCATCACCCAAGGGGACGCTTCGAACGCCATCATCAGAGCATCGCCGTCGGCGGATATGGAGCGCACAACACCGGTTCCGTCGACGTGTCCCTGAACCATATGCCCGCCGAAGCGCCCCGACGCCGGCATAGAGCGCTCTAGGTTGACGCGCGAACCCGCCGTCAATGCGCCCAAGTTCGTGCGCCTAAGCGTCTCAGGCACCACGTCCACCGCAAACGATGATGCGTCGTGTTCGGTAACGGTGAGGCATGCGCCGTTGACCGCTATGCTGTCCCCCACGCTTACATCGCTCACCACTACCGACGCGCCGATTGTGAGCCGTCCGGCGTCCATAGCCTTGACAGCGCCTATTTCCTCAACAATTCCTGTGAACATCGCTGCCGTTGCCTCCGCAGTATCCGATTATAGCCACATCTTCGCCGAAGCGCCGCATCGTTACATCGCGCAGCCGCAGCGCGTCGGTCATTTGCGCTGCGCCTTCGCCCGCGACCGGCGATACGGCATTCCTGCCGCCTATTATAACGGGCGCAACGAAAGCTACAACCTTATCCACCAGATTCAGGTCGAAGAGAGCGCCCAAAACGCCGCCGCCGCCCTCTACAAGCGCGTTCACAACATCGCGCTCGCCGAGCGCCGCCATCAGCGCGCGCAGGTCGACGTTGCCGTCGACGCTTGGCAGGCTAAGCGTATCCGCGCCGTCGGTAATGCGCCGCTCGACTGCGCCTGCGGTTGCGATAAGCGTCTTGCCGGGCGCGCTCAGCATGCGGGCGTTGGCGGGCAGGCGGGCGCGGCTGTCCAACACCACGCGCAGCGGTTGGCGGGGCAAGGCGCTGCCCTGCGCGTCGCGCGCCGTCAGCTGAGGGTCGTCGGCCAGCGCCGTGTTTATGCCCACTATCACGGCGTCCGATTGCGCCCGCAAGGTATGCGCGAACACGCGCGACTCCGGCCCGCTTATCCATTTGGAATCGCCGCCGCGCGCCGCTATCTTGCCGTCGATGCTCATAGCGAACTTGGCGGTTACGAAAGGCAAGCCGGTGGCGCTATGCTTGGCGAACCCCTCGATTAGACGCCGCCCCGCCGCAGCGCCGTCGCCGATGTGAACGCCTATGCCGGCGGCTTGGAGTTTGGCAGCGCCGCCGCCGATTACATTGGGGTTGGGATCGAGCGCCGCGATATGCGCCGTTGCGATGCCGGCGGCGATGATGGCGTCGGCGCAGGGGGGCGTTCTGCCATGGTGATTGCAGGGCTCCAGCGTGGTGTAGAGCGTAGCGCCGCGCGCGCTATCGCCGGCGTCGGCCAGCGCCGCAGCTTCGGCGTGCATGCCGCCGGGCGGATGCGTCTTGCCCACGCCCACAACAGCGCCGTCCCGCGCAATGACGCAGCCCACGGCCGGGTTCGGGCTTGTATTGCCGAGCGCATCCCAACCCAGTGCCAGCGCCTGCCGCATATGCCGAGAGGCGGCGCTAGGCGGCGGTTCCCAAGCGTCCGTCGGCGGGGATGTTGTGCTTGGCGCGCGTGGCTGCATCGCTTGCCTAGTGGTGGCCGCCGAATTTGCCGTTGGGGAAATCTCGGAACGCGCGGCTTGCGGTGGGCTGCGTCTGCCCCTGATACTTGCTGCCCAAGCCGGGCGCTCCATACGGCTTATCGGCGGGCGTGGTCAGTTCCAGGAAGGAAAGCTGCCCGATTTTCATTCCATAGTACAGCGTTATCGGCAAGTTCGCCACATTGCTGAGCTCCAGCGTCAGATGCCCCTTCCAGCCGGGGTCGACATAGCCCGCCGTGGAGTGGATTAGCAGTCCCACGCGCCCCAGCGAACTCTTGCCCTCGAGCCGCGCGACTAGGTCGTTGGGAAGCTCGATCGACTCCAGCGTGCTGCCCAGCACGAACTCGCCCGGATGCAGCATGAACGGCTGCCGCGCGGTTATCGTTTCCATTTCGGTCAGATCGCTCATATCCTCGCGGATGTCTATGTATGGGCGGCGCGAATTGCGGAACACAAGTATCTGCCCGTCCAAATGCACATCCACGCTCGCCGGCTGAACGCAGTCTTCGCCCAGCGGCGTTACCCCTATCTTGCCCTCGGCAAGCAGCGTCCTAATCGTCTTATCGCTCAGAACCATCGCCATCTCCACGCGCATGCGCCTTGCAGTCTAACTTTGCGCGGATTGTAGCAAGCCGTCGGCAATGTTTGCATAGTGAACTCGCTATCGCAATAACGCAAATCCGTTGCGTCTTTGCGCCGTTGCGTTTAATCACGGATTGCCGCTAGTAGATAGCGAAGCGCGCTTGCACGCTGAACGAAATGTCCAGTTCGCCGCCCTCGATGGCGGGGGCGTCGTAAGCGGCGGCGGCGAGCGCGAATGTGCGGCTTTCGGCGAAGCCGCTGACGGACGGAGCGCCCGAACCTTCGCTGATGTAGATAAGCCTGCCAAGCCGCACATTCGACAGCGTGGCAAGATGGCGCGCCTTGCTCATAGCGTCCCGAACCGCCATCTCGCGCAGCCGCGTCAGCATCGGCTTGGTGTCCTCCACGGTGAAGCGAATGTTGTTGATTCGCACATCATCGCCGCCCGCCGTAACAACCGCGTCTATCACATCGCCCACCGAATCCAGCGCGCGAAGCTTGACATTGGCGCTGTTGCTGACGCGATAGCCGGTCAGAACTTGGCGGCTTGTGCGGCGTCCGTCGACCGTCTCTTCAACATAATCGTACTGCGGATAGATGTTGAAGTGGCGCGTCTGAATGTCCTTGTCCCGAACGCCGTTTGCGCGCGCCGCCGCCAGCACGGCGTCCATAGCCGTCGTCGCCCTAGCGTTTGCGTCCGCCACCGTGGCCGCGGTGGTTTCCACGCCGAGGCTCACCAGCGCAAGATCGGGCGCAACCGACAGCGTCCCCTGCCCGGACACCACGATGCCTTCCTGCCCGCCGTCGCCGTAGTGCGCGGGCGTAGCCTGGCCGCCATCTATGGGCGCATCCTGCTTGGCAGCGGGCGCAGTCTGCGCGACGGATGCCGTCGTCGACGCGTCCGCCTGCAGCGCCGCCGCCGTGTTTGCGCCGAATGCCGCCGCGCCCGCAACCGCCGCAACCGCCGCCGCGCCAATCAATAGCCCTGCAACCTTCCTGTTCATTGCCGCACCTCCGTATATCCGATGCTTTTGGATTAGTTCGTCATAGTATAAAACGCTTTTGCGCGCCAATTTGTTCCCGCCATTTCGGGGAATATGTTTTTGGAAATAACTCATACGCATAAGCGCCCCGCGCGAAATCGCCGTTCATACACTATACACAATGCTCATAAGTCCATTCTGATGCGTGGGATTTTCGCATAATTGGGATATACGCCGCCTACGCGCTAACGCCGCCGCTTGCGCGCCCAACTTATCAGCGCGCTCGATGCCCCTGCAATCATCGCAGCGCCGATAAGCAGCAGCCACGCCGGAACCGTCGCTTCGCCGTCCCCCGCCGCATCCGCAGTGCCCACGCCGACGGCGCCCGTCTCAGGCGTGGCGGGACTGCGCCGCTCAGCAAGCGCTTCAGGCGTGGCAGTCGACGCAAGCGTTGGCGTGGCTTCAGGCGTGGCAGTGGGCGCAAGCGTTGGCGTATCGGTTGCGCGCGGCGCCGATGTTGCCGTCGAAGTGGGTTCGGGCATCGGCGTAGCCGTCGACGTCGGCGCAAGCGTAGGCGTGGACGTCGGCATCGGCGTGGCAGTCGACGTCGGCGTAACCGTAGCCGTCGACGTCGGTTCGGATGTCGGCGTGGCAGACGCAAGCGGCCTCGACGTCGGCGTTGCCGTAGCTTCTGCCACCATAGCGGCCGCAGGAATAGGCGTATCCGTCCCCGCAATCGCTTGCGTCTCACCAAGCGGCGCATCGGATTCGGCGGCAGTATCGCTTTGCTCATCCGTGTCCGCATCCGTATCTGCCATAGTCATAGCCATAGAGGGCGCGGCGGCCGGCGCCGGCGTGGGAACGGCGGCGGGCGCTGCCATTGCCGCTTGGGGCGCTTGCGCTATGGCAGCCGGGGCGGCCGGTGGAGCAGGCGCTGCAGGCGCCGGTATTTGCGGCGCGGCCGGAGCCGGCGCGGCCGCGATAGGGGGCGGAGCCGCAGCCGCTGGAGCAGGCGCTGCCGGAGCCGGCAGTTGCGCCACCGCGGCCGGCGCAGGCGCTCCGACCGAACTTTGCAGCATTATCCCAACTATGCCGCCGACCAGCAGAACGACCACCGCCATCGCAGCGCCCGCCGCCGCCAATTTCGCGGCGCGCCCGTAGAGCCATACGCGCGCAATTCGCTCATACAGGCTGGAGCCGCCCGCCGCTTGCGCCGCCGTCAGCGCGTATGAACGCGGCGCAGTCAGCGTAGCCAGGCTTCCAAGTAGCGCGGTTGTGGCTTGCAGCGAGCGCAAATCGGCGGCGCACGCAGCGCAACCTAGCAGATGCTCTTCAACATAGCGGCTTTCGGACGCGCTCACTTCGCCGTCTATGTAAGACGACAGCAGCGCGCGCATCCTATCGTGCCGCCTATTGCGCCAAAGCCTTTTCATAACCGCTCCGTCATCATATCTGACGATATTCGGGTGGCAAAAGTTCCGAATGCGCCCGCATATAATCGCGCACGCCCCGCCTGCCCCTGCTAAGCCGCGATTTCAGCGTGCCGACCAATATGCCCGCCGCATCCGCCGCCTCGCGGTAACTCAAACCCTGCACATCCACGAATACCACTGCGGCGCGGCGGTCTTGCGGCAGCGACATAATCGCGCGCTGAAGCTCGGCCGCAAGCTCAGCGCGCATCGCCTCAGCCTCAGGCGCAGCGCTGCCGGCCGCCTGCGGCTCAAGCGGCATATCTTCCAGCGAATCCGCCGGCCGACGCCGCGCCGCCCGCATCATATCGTAGCACTTGTTCTTGGCGATTCGGAGCAGCCACGCCCGTATGTTGTCCCCCCGAAACCCGCCTATCGCGCGATACGCCGCAATGAACGTCTCTTGCGCGGCATCGTCCGCGGACGCGTGGCTGCCCAGTATGCGCGCGGCGGCGTTGAACACCTGATTCTGATACCGCTCCACAAGCCGATTGAACGCCTCAAGATCGCCCTTCTTGACGCGCCGAACAAGCTCCGTATCCGCCGGCTTCATTGAAGTCCCGCCGCCAAAGCCATGCTG
The DNA here is from genome assembly GCA_965204605.1 of Dehalococcoidia bacterium. GTDB lineage: Bacteria > Chloroflexota > Dehalococcoidia > Lucifugimonadales > JADFKI01 > Bin90. The sequence goes on along the minus strand of OZ241999.1, from coordinate 533,366 downwards.
TCCCCTGTATCTATCGGCATTCTTATCGGCTATTCTTGATTGAACGGATGCGCACCGCATTGCGCGCGCTAGACAAGCGGCGCAGGGTTCGCAACCTGCAGGATTTTGCCCCGCATTGCGCGCGTTCTCTGCGTTCTCTATAGAATAGACAACGGCGTAGATAACCGCGATAACGGCGCATCATTCGGGAATGCGCCAAGCGCCAAAGCGCCGCCGCCGCCGCAAGATTATGCAGGGATTATATGGGGATGCGCCGCTTTGCGCTATAATAGGCGTGGCAACTACACCATAATTCGCGCGCGCGGGCTAAGCGGCCGCGCCGGTCAGGTCTAATGCGAGCATTCATACGCGAAATCATAGAAACCACAATCTTGGCGATGCTGCTGTTCGTCGCGCTCCAATTCGCGGTGCAAAGCTTTCAGGTGGAAGGCGTGAGCATGCACCCCACGCTGATGCAGGGCAACTATCTGCTGGTCAACAAGCTTGTGTATCGGCACATCACCATAGACGGCGGCTACGCATACACCGCCCCCGAAGCGCTGCCTCCGTCCACCGCCAACATATTCCCGTTCGATCCGCCCAAGCCCGGCGAAGTGGTGGTGTTCAACGCCCCGTCCGATATTTCAAGAGACTTCGTCAAGCGCGTCATAGGCGTTCCGGGCGATACGGTCGAGATACGCCGCGGGCGGGTGTTCGTGAACGGCGCAATGCTGAATGAGCCGTACATCAAGGACGAGGAACGGGACGACGACGATATGCCGCCCTTCGATGTTCCGGCGGCGGCGTTCTTTGTGCTGGGCGACAATCGGCGCGCCAGCAACGATTCGCGCGACTGGGGCGCCGTGCCGCTCGAAAACATCATCGGCAGGGCTTGGGTGCGCTACTGGCCTCTCAGCGACATCCGCGTGTTCCCAACCGCGGACGCCAATTTCGCGGCCGACTCGGCGCATTAGGCGCAGCGCCGGCCTTGCCCGAAAGCGCCGCACGCCCGCGAAATTGCCCTTGAAACCGCATCCCATTGCGCCTAAAATGGCTATAACGCTTCTTTGCCCGCGCATCCCCTCAATTAGTTTAGTGGGCCTGTAGCTCAGCATGGTAGAGCGACGGACTTTTAATCCGTGTGTCCAGGGTTCGAATCCCTGCGGGCCCACCAACTCCCCCCTGTATTGCGATTGCGTATATCGCATAACCTTGCCTATCCCCAACGGCAACTTGCATAGTCTTGCCCATCCCCGCGGCAATCTCTTCGCCTATACGCCTTGGCGTTTGCTTAAAGTTGCGCCTACTTAGTTAGGTGTACGAAAGAGCGCAAAAGCGTTTCGGGTTGTTTATCTGTTCAAGCCTTTGTGTTAATATCTTTAAGCGTTTAATTTTGGATATGCGCCTTGCGAACATCGCATTTCGCATTAGCGGCATTATTGGCAGCGCTTGCGCGGGGATAAGGGTAACCTAATGGACATAAACGAAAGATGCGAAGCCTTTGTGGAGCAGAACCCCGGCTTGTGGACGCTTGACGCATGCGGCGTTACGCGCTCCGAGCGGCGGATACCGGCGCTGCTGCATCCTGACGCATACGTCGTCGATACGCCGCGCGCGCGTGTGCTGCTGCTGAGCGGCCTGGACGGCAGCGCCGACGATGTGGAGTGCGCTTTTGAGGCGCTTGCGTCTTACAGCGAACTCGGCGAACCGCTGCAGCGCGATGTGGCGTTGAGCGCTATACCCTGCGGCAACCCCGACGGCTTGCTGCAAGGCGTGCCGCTGAGCAACGGCGCCGGCGGCAATCCGGCGGACGGCTATCCGCCCGAAGGCAATTACTATGACGACCCCAACGATCCGGAGAAGCGCTATCTCTGGCGCTGGATCGGTTTTCACGCCCCCGATGTGGCGCTGCAGGTGCGCGAGGGCTCGAGCGCGCGCTGGGAAGCGTCCGGGCTTATACAGCGCATCGCCGCCGCGCTGAACGCCTACGATGTGGCCGCCGACGGATCGCTTGTGAGCGCGCTTGCGGACGGCAGCGCCAACAACCTCGCCGCCATTCCCGCGCTGACGCTGACCTGCCCGCGCGGCGCAATCAAAGAGGAAGTGGGCAAGCTTTGGCATATCCTGGCGCAGGAATCGGCGCTTGCGTCATCGCCCGCGCGCCGAGTGCTGGACGCCCGCCGCGAGCGCGCGCCGTTAGAGATTGCGCGCATACTGGCGGGGGCGTACGGGCATACGCTCAACCCGGTAATCTACACGCAAGGCGTGGCGGTTAGCGGGCGGCTTCGGCTTGCCGAACTCGACCCCGACGCCGAAAGTCCCGCGCCGCAAATAGAGCGCATGGTGAGGGGCTACGCCTCAAGCAGGATGCAGGAAGTATTCGGCGAAAACGCCGGCGGCGCAAACCTCGCCGGGCTTGTGTGGGCCGACGAACTCGCGGACGCCGCGAACAACGCCCTCTACACTGAGCTGCTTATTCAGGTAGCCAACGAAGGCTATCGCCCTGCGGCGGTTGGCGGCATTCCCCCGGCGTCGGACGACGATTATCGCGTTGAGGATATGTTCTTTGGCGGCGCTGTGCTTGGCAGGGCGCAGCGGGTTACGGGCGATACAGGCTATCTCGACATACAGGCGCGCTTTCTGCTTGATGCTGAGGTACAGCAGCCCAACGGCTTGTTCTGGCACTGCCGCGACGCGGCGTGGTTTTGGGGCAGAGGCAACGGATTCGCGGCGCTCGGCTACGCCGAAACGCTGACCTATATGCCCGCCGACCATCCCGACCGCGAAGCGCTGACGGCGCAGCACGCGCGACATCTGACGGCGCTGCTCGACTATCAGCAGCCCAGCGGCATGTGGCGGCAGATTATAGACTTCCCCGGCTCATACCAAGAGATGACCGCCACGTGCATGATAGGCTACGCAATGGCGCGCGGGATGCGGCTGGGCTGGCTGAGCGCCGACTTCGAGGATGCGCTGGCGCTGGCGTGGCAGGGCGTATCGGAGCGCATCGACGACGAGGGCGGCCTGGTGGACGTCTGCACGGGGACGGGCATACAGAGCAGTACCCGCGAATACCTGGATCGGCCGGCGATATTCGGCTGGGACGAGCGCGGCGGCGCATTGGCGCTCTGGTTCGCCTGCGAAATGGAACGCTACCGCCGCCACAAAGCCGAAGCGGCCGCGTCATAACGGCGGCGAGCTACACCCACGGCCACGGCACATTGCGGTAGGGATCCAGCATCGGCAGCCGTCGCCGTTGCAGTACGATTTCCAACCGACGCGTTAGCGCGTCTAACTCTTGCGGCGCAATCAGGTCGGCGAGCAGACTCGGCAGCTTGTGCGACGGCGATTCCAGCGCCGCCAGCAGCGCCTGCAGATCGCCCACCAGCGCATCCGGTATAGGCTTGCCCCAGAACTCCACCATCACCGTGCGAAGCTTGAACGCCGGGTGGAATGTCAACCCGTGGTCTATGCTCCAAATAGCGCCCGCATCGTCCTGCAAGCAGTGTCCCGCCTTCCTATCGCCGTTGTTCGCCACCAGGTCGAATACCGCGAACTTCGCCAATTCGTCGGCGTTTCCGTCGATGAGGTTGAAATAGGTTACATCGGGATCGCAGTCGATATACATCTGCATAGAGCCGATGCCGTAGGGGCCTTCGCGCACAAGGGTGTATGGCACATTGGGCCAGCCCAGCGCGCGGCTTAGGATGAAGGCGGCGCGCTCGCGCTGATACAGCGTGCCGCCGGGGTAGTCGTAGAGCGGGCGCTCGCCGTCGCGCGGCTTGTAGATGGCGCGAATGCAGTTGCCGCCGCCGGCGTCCAAATGCACCATAAAGGTATAGTTGGAGCCGTAGGGCATGCGGTAGCCGCCGATGACTTCGGCGGATTCCAGCAGGGGCAGCGCCTCTTCCTCCGTCAGCTGCACGGGCGTAGGCTCAGGGCGCTGCGTTGGGCGTCTGCGGCGTGGTTTTCGGGAAGGCAAGGCGTCTCAAATCGCGCTGCGGCCCCGCGGATCGGAAGGGCAAGGCGATGGACTCGCCCGGCATTGGGGCGGCGTCTAATCGTCTTCGGTAATCTTGGCGTGTCCGTTGACGCGCGGGCAGGCGTGTCCGGTGGGGTCGATAGCCCTGCCGCACAGCGGACAAAGCGGTCTGCCGGAAGCGCACACCTGTATCGCTTCTTCGGCGAACTCTTCTAGTTGAGCGCGCTCCACCCAGATGCGAACCGTGGGCTCATCCCCCGCTGCGTCGTCGAAGTCGTAGGCGTCTATGAGGAACAGCCCGTTTCGGGTATCGTGTCCCAGCGCGAGCTTGCCGATCCGGAAATCCAGGCGCGTGAGTCCGGGCGCTTCGCGTTCTGGCGGTATGGAGCCTTCTTCGTCGTCGCGCTCCGGCAGGTTTGCCATCAGCTGCTGAATGCCCAGCGCGAGCTCCAGCAGATGCTCCTTCTCGATCCAAAGGACGGCGCTGCTACTTTCGCTGTCCGCCAGGATGCGAAAGGTGCGGTTGCCCGGCTCGCCCAGCGCTTCGGGCGCAAGCCTGCTTGTGTTGGTGAACTCTACCTTTGCGTCTGCCATAGCGCCATCAATTCTATTCGTTTGCCCCGCATTAGGTCAATCGCAATCGCGGATTGTGGGACAATGAATCGCGATAGGCGCATCGGCGCAGCCGACGATTGGCGAGGAAACTAGGAAACCGATGCGGGTTTTGCGCTGCTTGCGCCGGCATTATCAAAATTGAGCGCATAATCCGCGCTGCATCCGTTAATGGGGATACACAATAAACCATCTAAACCCATCCTGTCCGATTGCATCGTTCACCAAACGCCTGCCACTAACCGCGTCATCCTGCCGCCGTTTGCCGCCTGATAATTGAAACGCCACGCCCCAAAGTGGTAACATTCTCGTTACGGCTTTCTGCCTTTCTACTCTTATCCTACGCTCGCCTTGCGGCGCTTGGCGGCAACGCTCAACTGAGGTTTCAGCGAATATGAACACAACGGAGTTTCTGACTATCGCGGCGGCTATCGTGCCGGACAGAACCGCTATGATATTCGACGACAAGCGGATCGCCTACGCAGAGCTGCAGACCCGCGTCAACCGCCTCGCAAGCGCGCTGGCGGATATGGGCGTGGGCGCGGGCGACCGCGTGGCGATGCTGCAGGTGAACTGCAACGAATACATCGAGGCGTACTTTGCGACCGCCAAACTAGACGCCGTGTATGTGCCGCTGAACTTTCGCGCGCGCGCCGACGAGCTCACCTTTATGCTGAACCACGCCGCCCCCAAAGCGCTGTTCGTGGGCGGGCGCTATGTCAACACCGTGCGCGAGTGCGCCGCCGACCTGCAGTCCGTAGAGCATTACATCGCGCTGGAAGACGAGACAGACGGCTGGCGCTCATACGCCGATCTGCTGGCGTCGGGCGATGACATAGAGCGCTTCCCCGAAGGCGACGGCGACGATCTGACCGTCATCCTGTTCACATCGGGGACGACGGAGTTCCCCAAGGGCGTGATGCTGACACACGACAGCTTCGCCACCTACATCCTCAGCACCGTGTCCCCCGCCGATCCGGACGACGAAGAGCGTAACATCCTGACCGTGCCGCTGTATCACATCGCGGGCGTGCAATCGGTTATGGCGGCGATTTTCGGGGGGCGCACGCTGATAATCCAACGGCAGTTTGACGCCCAAGAGTGGATGCGCCTTGTGCAAACGGAGCGCGCCAGCCGCGCTATGATGGTGCCCACTATGCTGAAGATGCTGATGGATCATCCCGAATTCCGCAATCACGACCTGAGTAGCCTCGACGTCATCACCTACGGCGCGGCGCCGATGCCAGTCGAAGTCATTCGCCGCGCCATAGACGAATTCCCGGGCGTGTACTTCATCAACGCATTCGGGCAGACCGAAACGGCGGCTACCATCACGATGCTTCCGCCCGAAGACCACTTCCTGAAGGGAAGCGCCGAAGAGATTGAAAAGAAAATTCGGCGGCTTTCCTCCATAGGCATTCCTTTGGACGATGTAGAGGTGAATATCTTCGACGAAGACGGCGACCCGGTGCGGCAAGGCGATGTGGGCGAGATCGCGGCGCGCGGCGCGCGGCTGATGAAGGGCTACTGGCGGCAGGATGAGGCGACCACCGAGACCATCCGCGGCGGCTGGCTGTTCACCGGCGACTTGGGCTATATGGACGAAGACGGCTACATCTATCTGGCGGGACGCGCGCGCGACTTCATCAAGCGCGGCGGCGAAATGATTTCGCCCGAAGAGGTGGAGCAGACGTTGCAGTCCCACCACGCCGTAGAAGAGGCGGCGGTGATAGGCGTGCCGGACATCGACTGGGGCGAGCGCGTGCGCGCGCTGGTGGTGCTGAAAGACGGCGCAAACGCAAGCGCGGACGACATAGCCGAACACTGCCGCCAGCGCCTTGCCAGCTTCAAGAAGCCCGAATCGGTGGTGTTCTGCGACGAACTCCCCCGCAACCCGATGGGCAAGGTGCTCAAGCGCATCCTGCGCGAAGAGTTTAGCTACCCGGTCGAAGCAAGTTAGTGAAAGCCGGCGCGCATTCCCATATCGCTAAACCATATCCCCTTTGCGCCTCTGCGCCTTTGCGGTAAAGCCGCCTGCCCCGAATGCGCCCGTCATTCGCGGCGTAGCGCGGCGGTGAGCGTCAGCAGCATTATGGCGGTCATCAGCGCGGCGGATGTGAGGCAGAAGACGCAGTACGAACCGATGAACAATGCCTGCGTCGCCGTGAGATACGCTGAGAAGGCGAAGCCCAGCGCGGCAACGGCGGCGAGCGCGCGGCGAAGCGCATTCGGCGGGTTCGCCAATCCCAGCGCCGCAAGACTGCCCAGCAGCAGCGCCGCATAGCCGGCCGCGCCCATCAGCGCCACAGGAACGCCCGCGAAGCGCGCATATCCGCTTGTGGTTACCTCGCCGCAGCCGCCGGCGCCGCAGGATGCAGTCTCGCCCGTCAGATACGCCACGGACAGGTAAGTCGCCAGCGCCAGCCCCGCGATGCTCAGCGCCGCCGTCGCCGCCCAGCATATCGTCCGCGCCGCTATCGTCATTGCGGTTGCGGCGTTCCCAGCGCCGTGTTTATCGCCTCGTCTATCGCCGCGCTGAATGTCTCATAGTCGCTGCCGCGCACGCGCACGTCGTTTATGAACACCGACGGCGTTGTGGTTACGCCGACGTTCAGCGCGTACTCGGTATCGGCGCGCACCCTGTCCAGATAGCGCCTATCGCTCATGCACTCCGCGAACTGCGGCGTGTTCAGCCCGATGCTGGTTGCCAACCCCACCAGGTAGTCGTATTCGTAGTTGCCCCCGCGCTCGGCGGATCCTGTCCATCTTTCGAAGAAGATGTCGTGATAATCCCAAAAGCGCCCCTGCTCAGCGGCGCATTCGGTTGCTTCGGCAGCCCAAACGGACTCTTCGCCGAGGAATGAGAAGTGGCGATACACGAAGCGCGCGCGCCCGGTGTTCACATAGTTCTCTATTATCGGTCGCCCTATCCCGAGGGCGAAATTGCGGCAGTGCACTCACTGCATATCGGAATACTCTACGATGGTTACCAACGCATCGGGTTCGCCGAGTATGTGAGCGTATTCGGGAAAATTACCGCCGGGCGCTACTTCAGCGCCTCTTCTTGCCATATTCCACGCCGCAAACGCGATGACCGCCGCCGATATTGCGACGGTCGCCACGCCCACGCCCAGCATAATCCACATCCGACGGCGCGAGCCCGCCTTCCCGTTGTCTGATTGCCGTTCTCTTGCCAAGTCGTCATCGCTCCTGAAATCTAGCGGGCGTCATCGGGGCGTGAACTATGCAGTTCTGCGCCTTTGCGTTCTTGCGCCCCCTACGCCTAGTGTCCGTCCCCCACCTGCCGCCCGTAAGCCGCCGCTATTCCACCGTGAGGCGCGCTTCCCCAAGCCCGTCTATGGCGGCGACGGCGCTGTCCCCGGGTTGCAGCGTAGCGGGCGCGGCGAAGCTGCCGGTGAGTATCAAATCGCCCTTTGCGAGCGGCTTGCCCTGCGCCGCAAGCGTGTTCGCAAGCCACACAAGCGGCGCTATCGGATGCCCAAGCACATCAGCGCCCACGCCTTCGCCCTCCACGGCGCCGTTGACGCTCATCACGCCGCGCGACGCCGCAAGATCGATGCCTTGCCAATCCTCGACCGGCGCGCCCAGCACGGCGCCGCCATTACTGATATTCGTTACAATAGTTCGGATTTCGGGCATCTGACCGTCGCGGTAGGGCGCTTCCCGCCTGTCCACAACCTCAAACGCCGCCGCAAGCCAATCGATAGCGTATGCGATGCTGTCGCGGGTATAGGGGGCGTCATCAGCGGGCAGATCCGCGCCGAGCATAACGCCCACCTCGCACTCGATGCCCACGCCGCCGTACAGACTGCTGTCGATGCGCGCCGGCGATTGATGAACCATCCCCGACGGAATGCGCCCGTAGCACGCTTCCCGCACGCCGCTGCGCCGGCGCATAACCGCATTGGTGTACGCCACCTTGTAGCCGGCCGCCGCTCCGCGCGCATCCGAAAGCCGCCGCACGAGCGCATCCTGCACGGCGTAGGCGTCCGCCATCGTGGTGGGCGCGAATGGCTGCAGCATCAGGTCGAGCGGCTTGCCCGCGCGATGCTGCGCCGCCTGATACTCGGCCGCGCGCTCAATAGCGCTTTGGGATGTCATAAGGCTTCACCCTTTCAATTAGAAGTTATCAACTGCGAATCAAGAAGCGGCCTTAATAGCGCTTGCAACGCTGCCCAATTCTCAACTGCTGTTTCACTGAATTTGATTGTAATCTGCGCAAGCATAGACGGGCAAGCGATTCGCCACTGCCTCATTATCCTACAACGGGCGAGCAGACGCATATCACGCGCACAGACGCAATCACTATAACCGCGCTCGCAGCGAAAAGTTAGCGCACATCCAACCCCGCGCGCAAACGCAAGCGCGCAATTCGGCATTCGCAGCCAGTCTGATCAAGCGCCGCCCGCCTAGCGTCTCTCACGCCACGCCTACACGCTGACTAATCCTATCCTACTACTGCGTCGGATGATTAGGTATAATACTCTGGATGAATGCCAAACGGATTGCAGAGCTTGCGCGCGGATCGACGCAGATCCGCGGCGGCGCAATATACGCGCTGATTGCGTGCGCGGCGCTCGCATCGGCGCTCTATTCCTGCAGCGAACCACCTATACCGCAGCCGCCAATAGAGACTACACTGCCTACCTCTACGCGTACCCCCGTCCCGAACTTTGCGCCGCTTCCCGACGATGTTCCGTTCACTCAGATAACCGCTGGCAAGTATCACGCCTGCGGACTGCAAGCCGATGGAAGAGCGCTGTGTTGGGGATACAACATTAGCGACAGTCTGAAAATTCCCGGCGGAAATCTGACTTTAAGTCAGATTTCCGCCGGACTGAACTTTACCTGCGCGCTACGCGTCAACGGCGCAATCGCCTGCTGGGGACAAAACGATGAAGGTCAAGCATTGCCGCCCGCCGGCAGCTTCGCCGAAATAGCCGCCGGGCGCGACCACGCCTGCGCGCTGTCCGACGGCGCTCTAATCTGCTGGGGCAAAGGCTTTCCCGACGGCACCGAAACCGTACAAGAAATCCCCCTACTTTCAGCCATTCAGGCCGGCGCAGGCTTCACCTGCGGCTTAACTCCCGACGCCGATATGGCGTGTTGGAATAACGTCGATAGAGAACTTGCAATCACCTCTGGACCATTTGCCGATATAGGGACGGGCTTGCACCACGCCTGCGCCATAAGAGTTGACGGCAGCGTATTTTGCAGCGAGGAAGATCAAGAGCGCCACTCGCAGCGCTCTCGCCCGCCGCCCACGAAATTCACCCAAACCTCCGGCGGCTGGTACCACACATGCGGAATAACCGAAGCATCCGATATAGAGTGCTGGGGCAGCGGCGTGCCCGGCGCGCCGGGCGAGCGTCTGAGCGCGCCGGAAGGCAAATTCACGGCGATCAGCATCGGTTGGCGTAACTCCTGCGCCCTCCGTCCCAACGGACACGCCGTCTGCTGGCGGCAGCAGCCCGATATAATAGAGCAAGTAGAGCAGCTTGCCAAAACCCAAGGAATAGACTTAACCCAAGCGTTTGGCGGCGTTAAGTTCGAGCAGCCGACCGATATATTCCCTTGGACAAGCGGCAGGCTCGCGGTTGTAGAGCGCAAAGGAACCATCGCATCCTACTTCGACGAACCGAATGCCGCGCCTCCCCAAACGATAATAGACCTAACCGACAAAACGGTATCCGACAGACTTGAGAGCGGTATGTTAAGCGCCGCTTTGGACCCGCAGTTTGAGGAATTCCCGTTTCTGTATGTCTATTACAACACGCTTGAAGAACATGAAGACAACATCGATACGCCCGGAATGGTGGGACGCCTGGCGCGCTTCCGCGTTGAGGACGGACAAGCCGTCAGGGATTCGGCGCTAACTATCTTGGATGTGCCGCAACCCGGACCATGGCACTATGGCGGCGCTATCCGTTTCGGCGCGGACGGGATGCTGTACCTAGGCATTGGCGACAACTTTTCACACGAAAAAGCGCAGTCTCTAAATACATTGCTTGGCAAAATCATACGGATAGACATCCGCGGCGCTGCGTCTAAACAGCCCTATCGAACTCCGCCCGACAACCCGTTTGCCGCTAACCCCGAGGCGCGCCCTGAGATATGGGCATACGGACTGCGAAACCCGTGGCGTATGGATTTCGCGCCTGACGGCAGGCTGTTCATAGCCGATTTAGGGGAGGAGCGTCAAGAAGAAGTGTCGCTCGCCTCAGCGGGCGCTAACCTAGGTTGGCCAATGTGCGAAGGCAACCTTTGCGAAGAAGGCGTAGAAGCGGACGCCGATGGACTCACCGCGCCGATATTCACTTACGGCAGAGAATACGGCTGCGCGATTATCGGCGGCGTAACCGTCCCATGGCTGAACAACGGTTTCGTATTCGGCGACTACTGCAGCGGCCGTGTTTGGCTGCTGGAACAAGACGAGCGGGAAGGCTGGCGCGCCCGCCTACTGGCGACCATGGGAAGGAATATAATATCATTCGGCATCGGCGCCGACGGGACGGTGTATGCGCTGATTGCCCGCAAGCCCGTAACGAGGCTGCAACCCGGCGGCGAAGAGTAGCCTCATCATCCGCAACTAAGTGTTGCGGATCTTAGGCGCGCTGTTAAACACATACTGCTAGGCATAGTGATGGGTATTCTCACCCTGAAGTGGTATTGGGTGTATGGACAACGAAGTATTCGCTAATGCAGGGCTTCCTAGAAGATTTCAAACTGATAAACCCTGCAGTGTGAGAATACCTAGTGATGCCGACGCTTAACAAGCGCAAGCGCCGCTTGGGCAATGCGCGACGCATAGGCGCAGGCTATGGCTCGCTACGATCCCAGCCGTCGAGCATCCAGTAGCCCACGCGCGGCACTGCTACCACCGTCGGCAAAGACTGCGCTCGCTTGAGGCGCTGTATGTTGTACAGATGCGTGGTCTCTTCGAAGTACATATGCCGAAAGGTAGCCTCAAGCGTAATCGTCTCTATGCCCGCATCGGCGTCGATCGTTATGCCGTGCGGATGCGCGCGGTTCGTCAGCGCCCTGCTTGCGCTATGCTCTTGCGTAATCACATTGGATCGCAGAAAGCCGGCGTCGCGCTCGTTCAAAACGCGCTGCGCCAGCGCTATGCCATCGCTGAGCTTGCCCAGTATCTGCGGCAACGTGTGGTAGCGCACGTCCAGCGCCCTATCGTTGGCGGACATCGCTACCGCCTGTACATCCTCAACGCCGTGATCGCCGTCCGGGAAGAGCGCATCCCCCCAGCGCACAACAAGCCAGCGAAACAGCAGCGACGCCATATGACTGGTCTGGCGGCGTATGCTCCAATGCGCCCACTCCCAGCGGTCTGACGACCAGTCAAGTTGAGCGTCCGTCAGCCCGTCCACCTCAGGGACGATTAGGTCGTACAGATCGGCGTACTCCGGGAACAGGCGCGCGGCGGGGGCGTCGTCGGGGATATGGGATGCAGTCATATGAGCGCTCTCCGATTTCTAGCGTATCGCCGCCGCGCAGACGCAAGCGGCGCGCCGAAATCTTACCACATCGGGGCGCCGACCGTCAGCGCCAGTTTAAGGCGGGCTGAACTGCCTGCCCCTGAGCCTGAAGTAGCTCACGCCGTTCAGTCTGCTCTCTATCGACGGATTGGAGACCTCCCTGCCGCACACCGCCGCCCGCGCCGCGCTGCCCGTGAGTCGCGCCAGCATCGCCGCGCAATCGCGCGCCCGCGTAACATCCGTATGCGCTATCGTGTAGGAAACCTGCACCGCAACATAGGTATCGGCGTCCGTCTCCGGATCCACCGCCTTTATCACAAGATCGCAGTCAAGAAGCATATCGATCTGAGATTGATCGTAGTCAGCGGCCGCGGGCAACCTTGTCATTCGCATCAGATCCGCAAGTGTAACCAGGCACTCCGGCTCCAGTCCCATATCTAGCGCGATAACCCCGTACCGCCGAGTAGCCTGGTTCATAAGAACCCAATGCCTGTATTCTTCGAGGAAAGTACCCATCATCACCCATCCTTGCATACGAATGTATTATAGCACGCCCACGCACACAACAATCCCACGCCGCCGCCCCACAACCGCTTGACGCACGGATTAGCGCATAATGCTGTATAATGATTATCCGTTTATCGAACTATCGGGTTTGTTGACAACGCTGACACGGCGAATATAAGTCGACGGCGTCGGTGATATGCCTAGACGGGCCGCTGACGCGGCTTATACGCCAATACGGAGGGTGGGTGATTGGATGCAAGCGCCGCGCCGCTGGGGACGCATCTGCTGCTGGATCTGAACGAGTGCGATGCCGCGCTGCTCGACGACGCCGCCGTCGTCCGCCGCGCGTTGCTGGCCGCCGCCGATGAAGCGGGCGCCACCGTAGTCGGCGAGGTCTTTCACAAGTTCTCGCCTGTGGGCGTAACCGGCATCCTGTCCATCGCCGAATCGCATATCAGCGTTCACACCTGGCCCGAATACGCCTACGCCGCCGTGGACATCTTCACCTGCGGCGCGGCGTTCAAGCCCTACGCCGCCGCCAACCTCATCGTCCAAGCGCTGCGCTGCAACCGCCACTGCATCACCGAAATCAAGCGCGGCGCCGCCATCGATGCGCCCGCCCGCCTAGCGCCCGTCGGCAGCGCGCGGACGGCCGCGCATACGGCTTCGACCGCGCGCTAAAGGCGCTCGCTATGCGCCGCATCCGTCTAATGCCACAAAAACGGCTCGCACGCACGCTAGAGGCGCTCGCAATATGAACAATCCGCCCGCACACGCTAAAGGCGCTCGCATATGAACACGCCGCCCAACGGCAATTGGCACTACGAACACATCACGCCCGCCCTGATGCAGGCAGAGCGCATCCGCCGCGTGCTGTACGAAGGCGACTCGCGCTATCAGCATATCCGCATCCACGATGGCGCATGCTTCGGCAGAAGCCTCGTGCTGGACGACAAGACGCAGTCCACCGAACTGGACGAATTCGTATATCACGAAGCGCTGGTGCAGCCCGCCATGATAGCGCATCCCGCGCCGCGCGCCGTGTTCATCGCCGGCGGCGGCGAAGGCGCTACCGCCCGCGAAGCCTTGCGCCACAAGTCCGTCGAGCGCGTGGTGATGGTGGACTTGGACGAACTGGTTGTGCAGCTCTGCCGCCAACACCTGCCCAACCACCACCAAGGCGCATTCGACGACCCTCGCCTGCAGCTGCTGCACGAAGACGCATTCGCCTACATAGAGAGCGCCGATGAGCGCTTCGACGTCGCCATAATCGACGTCCCCGACCCGCTGGAAGCCGGCCCCGCCTACAAGATATTCACGCAGGAGTTCTATCGGCTGATGCGCGCCCGCCTCAACCCCGGCGGCATCATGGCCGCGCAGTCCGGCCCCACCGGCCCGGCGTTCTACGAGCAGTGCTTCTCCGCCGTGGCGAACACCGTAGCCGCCGCATTCCCCGCCGCCGTATTGAGCGAAGCGTTCATCCCCTCATTCGGCGCAACTTGGGGATTCGTCATAGGCGCGCCCGACGCCGAGGCGCTGGCGCTGCCCGCATCCGAGATAGACCGCCGCATAGCCGAGCGCATAGCCGCCGATTTGCGCTTCTACGACGGCGCCGCCCACATCGGAATGTTCGCCGTCCCCAAATTCCTGCGCCGCGCCATAGCGTCAGAGCGCCGCCTGATAACGCTGGGGGCGCCGCTGTTTGTGGAGTAGGGGAAATAAGTGTAGTATATTCCCGCTATGCTTAATCACGCAGATAAGCCGAAGTTTCTAGCAGTCGACTTCTATTGTGGGGCCGGCGGGACTACTCGCGGGTTGCTGGACGCGGGCGGATATGTCATAGCCGGTATAGACAAAGACGAAGACTGCCGGGTTACCTATCGGAGCAACAATCGCAACACAACTTTGGACAGCGCCGAACCGGACTTTTTGGCGCTGGATATGCTCCCCGCCACGGACGATTATCCGCAAGGGCAACGCCACGAAGTTCGAGACGAGCTGGATGAACTAATACCGCGTTACTGGCAAATGGCGCAAGACGTGCCGCTATTGTTCGCCATATGCGCCCCGTGCCAATCATTCACCAAATTCGTGCAGCGCAGCATGACCGATGAGCGCGCTGAAGACCGCCGTCGTTCCCAAAACCTATTGGCGCAAACCGTCGGGTTCATTGAAGCGTTCCAACCCGAAATGATCATCTCCGAAAATGTAGCCGCCATAGATAGCGGGCAGTACAAGCACATCTGGGATGCCTTCCAAGAGGATTTGCGAAAATTAGGATACGACGTCGGCGCCGGCATAGTTTGCGCTTCGCGATTCGGCGTGCCGCAACGCCGCCGCCGCTCGGTCATCATGGCGTTAAAAGACAAGCGCGGTTCGAATTCGGCGCTTGACCCGCTGCATGTACCTCAGAGCGCCCCCGACGCAGCTGAAGTTTCGGCGTATGACGCTATCAAGCATCTGCCGCAGTTGAAGGCAGGCGAGTCGAATGACAGCGTCTATAACCATGTATGCAGGAACATAAGCGAAACGAATCGCCATAGGCTTATGTCCGTCAAGCCGGGCGAATCCAACTTCGGGTTTGCCAAAACAAAATACGGCGATCTTTCGCTCGCTTGCCATCGCAGACTCGAGTCCAAAGGCACGCGCGGTTTCGGGGATGTGTACACCCGCATTCACCCCGACCGCCCGTCGCCGACCATCACAACCGGCTTTCTCAGCGTATCCAAAGGGCGTTTCGGCCATTGCGATACGGATCAAGTGCGCGGTCTATCGCTCCGCGAAGGCGCTGCCCTGCAATCGTTCCCCGACGATTACGAATTCCACGGCAAAGGCATGGACGCCAACGCCCGCATGATAGGCAACGCCGTTCCGCCGAAGTTGTCTGAGCACTTGACGGAGTGGTTAATTGGGAAGTGGGGGCGGCGGCGATGACTTTATGAGGAATATCGCGTAAAATATAAATCAAGACAATTGAAACCTACGCAGTATTTTCTACATTCGTGTATCATATATGTATGAAATGCTAGCGTATTCGTTAGGGAAAGCAAAGTGCTTGACAACTCTCAACCCAAATACACAATGACGATGAGCCTAAATGTCCTGAACCACTTGGGCATAGGGCTATACAGCAACGTCCCCGCGGTACTTTCAGAGACCATCGCCAACGCTTGGGATGCCGACGCGACACATGTCGATATCAAAATCGACACGGATAATCAGCGGGTAACGATCCTAGACGACGGTCATGGTATGAGCGTATCCGATGCAAACGATAAGTATCTGAATATCGGATATGAGCGGCGCAAGAATGGCGAGGCGAAAAGTCCGGGCGGGCGGCCTGTGATGGGGCGAAAGGGTATAGGCAAGCTATCCCTTTTCTCAATTGCCAATGTCGTCGAAGTTCACAGCGTTAAAAATGGTGAACTCCACGGCTTTAGGATGAGCGTCGATGCCATTAAACGAACCATGGCGAGCGCAGATAGCGCATACCATCCTGAAGATATTCCGACGGAGCCACTGGACAAGGGAACACGAATCATCTTAACCGATATGAAGCGTGGGCTAAGGCGCTACCAGACCGGAAACGCCCTAAAGCGCAGGCTTGCTCGCAGGTTCAGTATTATGGGAAGTAACACCTTCGCCATAAAATTGAACGACGAGGAAGTAACGGTTGCAGATAGGGGATACCACGATAAGCTCCAATATATTTGGACTTTCGGGCAAAGAGGGAAAGAGGCTGCGGAACTCGCTAATCATTGCGAAGCCAGCTGTGAGTTGTCGCCTAGCATAGGGGATGACTATGAAATTGACGGCTGGATAGGAACCGCTCGGAAGCCTAGCGACCTAAAAGACAGCGACTCCGGAGAAAGCATCAACGGCATCGTAATAATGGTGCGTGGAAAGCTCGCCCAAGAAAATATATTGGACGAATTCGGCGACCAAAATCTCTATAGCGAGTATGTCATAGGCGAAATTCATGCGGATTTCCTAGATCTGGATGATCAAGACGATACTGCGACGACCAGCAGGCAACGGCTTATAGAGGATGACCCAAGGTATGAAGCCTTGAAACAATCCCTTCGTGATCATCTGGGAACCATCCAAAAGGAATGGAGGAAGTATCGAGATACGAGCGGCACTGAAGTTGCTACCATAATCCCGCAAATTGCCGAATGGTACGAAAGCCTTAATCAAGATCAGAAAAGAAACGCGAAAAAGCTATTCGGAAGAATTAACCAACTACCGATTGCGGATGAAACGGAAAAGCGCCGAATTTTCGTCGGGGCAATACTGGCATTCGAAAGCCTAAAATTTCGCAACATGCTCAGTCGATTAGACAATATCTCGACAGAAAATATAGGTGCGCTTGCCGAAGTTTTCGAGCAACTCGATGACATCGAGCAAAGTGCATATTATCAAATCACAAAAGAGCGTCTTGACGTGATCCGCACATTGACGAATCTAGTTGACGACAACGCTAAGGAAAAGGCGTTGCAAGAACACCTTCATAAGCATCCTTGGCTACTAGATCCCTCATGGGAGCGAGCAACCTACAGGCGTATGGAAACGACCATACACAAAGCTCTAGATGTGGCCTATGAGAGCATCAGCGCCGAAGCACAGAGGTCCAGACTGGACATTTACTACGTTACCACTAGCAAAAAGAATGTCATAATAGAGCTTAAGCGCGCTGACCGTAAACTCCATACATCGGATCTTCATGATCAAATTCAAAAGTATTTCAATCAAGTTTCAGCGGGCTTGCGCTCACTGGGCAGAGAAAACGAGCCGTTGGAGATCATCTGTGTACTCGGACGTTCTCCATATGAATGGGATGCTTTTCCAGGTGAAGAGCAGCGTTTTCGCGCGTCACTCAAAATTAGTTATGACGCGCGAATCGTGATGTACGACGAGTTGCTCCAAAATGCGCTAGAAGCGTATCAAGATTATTTGGATCAAAACGAGGAAGCCGGAAGAGTTTATCAGTTAGTAAGGAGCATCGAAGAAGAAGACTTCAGTGCGATGCATCCGTCGGAGACCCCGACGACTAACCCCAATGGCTGACTTCCTATCCAAAGCCCGCCGCTCCGCCCTTATGTCCCGTGTCCGAAACAAGGGAACGGCGGCAGAGCTATATGTCCGCCAAGCCGTTTGGCGCGCCGGCTTTCGCTATCGCCTAAATGTTCGCAGCCTTCCCGGAACGCCCGACTTGGCGCTGCGCCGCTACCGAACCGTCGTGCTTGTGCAAGGCTGCTTCTGGCATGGACACCATTGCCGCAAAGGGCAGAAACGCCCGGGCACCAACGCCGATTTCTGGAACAATAAGCTAGATGGCAATATCGCCAGAGACGCCGCCAATCAAGCCAAATTGAACGAATTAGGCTGGGCGGTGTTCGTGATATGGGAATGTCAACTGCAAAACGATACGGACGAATTGCTTATGCAACTACGCCGTCTGCGTGATGGCTCGCATCCCCCCGAAACGGAGGTGTACGCCCAATGACTGACCACAAAGAAAACGCCGAAGAGATCGGCCGCGCCATCTACAAATCCAAAATCCTGCCGTCCCTGCATCCCGAAGACAAGGGCAAAGTCGTGGTCATAGACATCCACAGCGGCGACTACGAAATCGACCGCGATGAGTCCGCCGCTATGACCCGCCTGTTCGCGCGCCGCCCCCACGCCTACACATGGGCAGAGCGCGTAGGCCACAAGACGGTGTACTACATGGGATCCGGATACGGCGTCCGCATCAAAACCGCAGCGCCGTCTGATGAAGCAAAAAAGACCGAAGAAATCGGCCGCGCCATCTACAAATCCAAAATCCTGCCGCTAATGCAGCCCGAAGACAAAGGCAAAATCGTTCTCATCGACATCCACAGCGGCGACTACGAAATCGACCGCGATGAGTCCGCCGCTATGACCCGCCTGTTCGCGCGCCGCCCCCACGCCTACACATGGGCAGAGCGCGTAGGCCACAAGGCGGTGTATTACATGGGCTCCGGATACGGCGTCCGCATCAAAGGGGAGCGCTATGATTAGCGGCAAAGTCCATCGCTTGGATGTGGAAATAATCACAGGAGAGCCGCGCGTGAATCTGACCGTCTCAAACATCCTTGAGCCGGAGCGGACGCTCACAATAAGCGCCATAGTGGATACCGGCAACGCCTTCCATTTGACGCTGCCGCCGTATCACATCAGACAATTAGCCCTGCCGCGACAGACTGACCGCCGCGCGACATTGGCAGACGGTTCAGCAGTCTATTTCCCATCATATGCGGGCGTAATCCTATGGGAGGGCCAAAACAGCGCAATTCCCATACTTGAAGCCGACAGCGAACCGCTATTGGGGATGGCGATGCTATGGGGAAGCCGCCTTGTCATAGACGCTTGGGAAGACGGCGATGTCGCCATTGAAGCAGTCCAACCCCCGTAAGCGCCCGCCGCCCGTTCCCGCCGCATAACTCCATATATCCCAATATCCCGAATGTCCCAATCCCACAACACACACTACCATGGAGGTGAAATCCCCATGCCCGCCACTACCGCATCCATCGCCGCCGCCGCTACATTCGCGCCCGTCGACGCCAAGACCGACTTCACCGCAATGGAGCGCGACATCCTCGACTGGTGGAACCAAAACGACATCTCCGCCAAATATCGCCGCCGCAACACCGGCGCGCCCAAAACCTATTCGTTCATCGACGGACCCATCACCGCCAACAACCCTATGGGCGTTCACCACGCTTGGGGGCGCTCATACAAGGACATGTTCCTGCGCTTTCGCGCCATGCAAGGCTACGACCAGCGCTATCAGAACGGCTTCGACGGGCAAGGGCTTTGGATCGAAGTGGAAGTCGAAAAAGAGCTCGGCTTCAAATCCAAGCGCGACATCGAGGCATTCGGCGTGGACAAGTTCGTCAACCTCTGCAAAGAGCGCGTCGACCGCTTCGCCGACGTCATCACGCAGCAGTCCATTCGGCTCGGCTACTGGATGGACTGGGACGACTCCTATCACACCAAATCCGACGAAAACAACTACACCATTTGGCATTTCCTCAAAACCTGCCACCAAAAGGGTTGGCTCTACGAAGGGCGCGATGTGATGCCGTGGTGTCCGCGCTGCGGCACCGGGCTGTCCGAACACGAAATCGTTACCGAAGGCTACAAGGAAATCGTACACCCCGGCCTGTTCGTCAAGTTCCCGCTGCTGTCCCCCGACGGCGCGCGTTCCTGCGAATCCCTGCTGGTATGGACGACCACGCCTTGGACGCTGACCGCCAACGCCGCCGCCGCCGTGCATCCCGACAAGACCTACATCAAGGCGGCGCAGAACGGCGAAACGCTCTACCTCATCAAAGAGCGCGTCGACACCCTGCGCGGCGATTACGAACTGCTCGCCGAACTGCCGGCGAGCGAACTCATCGGCCGCCGCTACCAAGCGCCATTCGCCGAGCTGACGGCGCAGGAAGGCGTGTGGCACCGCATCGTCGCCTGGGACGAAGTGAGCGAAGCCGAAGGCACCGGCGTGGTGCATATCGCGCCCGGCGCCGGCCGCGAAGACTTCGCGCTTGGCAATGAAAACGACATCCCCGCAATTGCGCCCCTAGACGAGTTCGGCGATTTCGTAGAAGGCTTCGACTGGCTCACCGGTCAGAATGTCTATGATGTCAACGACGCCATCTACGACAGCCTCAAGTCCAAAGGCGTCTTCTACCACTTGGAGCGCTACTCTCACCGCTACCCCGTCTGCTGGCGCTGCGACTCCGAGCTGGTGTTTCGCCTTGTTGACGAGTGGTTCATCAGCATGGGCAAGAAGCACGATAAGCCGCGCGCAGAGGTTACGCCCAAAGAGAAGGCGCAAAGCCTGCGCTACCAAATTATGGATGTGGTGGACACCATCCGTTGGAAGCCCGAATTCGGCTACGCCCGCGAACTCGACTGGTTGCGCAATATGGACGACTGGATGATCTCCAAAAAGCGCTTCTACGGCTTGGCGCTGCCCATCTACAAGTGCGCCGCCTGCGGCTGGTTCGACGTAATCGGCAGCGAAACCGAACTGCAGGCGCGCGCCGTTGAAGGCTGGCGGCAGTTCGAAGGCAATTCGCCGCACCGCCCCTGGGTGGACGCCGTCAAGATTTGCTGCGACGAATGCGGCGCCGTGGTGGAGCGCATCGCCGACGTAGGCAACGCCTGGCTCGACGCCGGCATCGTATCGTTCTCAACACTGGAGTACCGCCACGACCAAGACCACTGGCGCAAGTGGTATCCCGCCGACTGGATTTCGGAAAGCTTCCCCGGCCAGTTCCGCAACTGGTTCTATTCGCTGCTCACAATGGCGACCACGCTGGAAAACACGGCGCCCTTCAAGTCCGTGTTCAGCTACGCCCTGATGCGCGACGACAACGGCGAAGAGATGCACAAGAGCAAGGGCAACGCCATCTGGTTCGATGACGCCGCCGAGCGCATGGGCGTGGACGCTATGCGCTGGGTATTCCTGCGCCAAAACCCCGCGCTCAACATCAACTTCGGCTTCCGCTCCGCCGACGAAGTGCGCCGCCGCTTCATCATCCCACTCTGGAATGTCTATTCATTCTTCGTAACCTACGCCAACATCGACCGCTACGACGCCACAACGCCTGCGCCGCCCGTATCCCAGCGCGCCGAACTCGACCGCTGGATCCTGTCCGAGCTCAACCAAGTTGTGGCGGACTTCACCGACGCTATGGAAGAGTTCGAGCCGGACAGAGCCGCGCGCTATGTGGAAAACTTCATGGAGTATCTTTCCAACTGGTATGTGCGGCGCAGCCGGCGGCGCTTCTGGAAGGCGGGCATCCTAGCGGGCGCAGATGCCGACGCAGACAAGCTCGCCGCCTACGCCACCCTCTACGAATGCCTAGTTGCGCTCACTAAGCTACTAGCGCCCGTGATGCCTTTCATCACCGAGCGGATGTATCAAAACCTAGTGCGCTCGCTCAACCCCAACGCGCGCGAAAGCGTACACCTCGCCGACTACCCCGTAGCCGACGCCGCCCTCATAGACGAAAGCCTATCGCAGGCAACCCGCATGATTATGCGCCTATCCAGCATGGGACGCGCAGTCCGCAGCCGCGCCGGACTCAAAGTGCGCCAGCCGCTCCAAACCCTCCGCGTACTCGTCGGCAGCGAAGCCGAAAAGACCACCGTAGAGACACTCGCCGCCCAACTCAGGGACGAACTTAATGTGAAAGATGTGCAAGTAGTCTGCGCGGCCGCTCAAGACGGCATGGGCGAAATCGACTTTTGGGAATGGAAAGTGTCCCCTAATATGCGCGCGCTCGGACCCAAATACGGCCGCCGCCTGCGCGAAATCGCCGCCGCCCTGTCGCAGATGGACGCCCGCCAAGTCGTCGCGGACCTGCGCGCCCACCGCAAAATCGTTATCCCATCCGCGGACGCAGCGCTGCCCCCTATCGAACTCGGAGCATCCCAAGAAGACTACGCGCGTCTATTCGCCAACGCCCCAAGCTCGGCGGCGCACTTAACCGACGCTGATACGGACGAAGCCACCGCCGCCGGGCTATTCGACATACTGGAAGAGAAAACCGCGCCCGACGGATTCGCCGCCGAAGAGGGGCAGCATTACTCAGTGGCGCTGTCCACCGAGATAACGCCAGAACTGCGCCTAGAGGGACAGGCGCGCGAAGTGGTGCATCACATCCAAAACATGCGCCGCGCCGCCGACTTCGAAATCTCCGACCACATCGTCGCATTCTACCAAGGCGACGCGCTCGACCCCGTCATAGCCGCCCACGCCGACTACATCCGACAAGAAACCCTATCCCGCGATCTGCTCAAGCAGTCCCCCGCCGACGGCGCGCACACCGAACCCCTCAATGTGGACGGCGTAGCCGCAACCATCGGCGTAATGCGGGAGTAGCGCAATCCTTCCGAGCACTGCTTCGCCGTCAACTCAAACTTGCGGGGTAGTAACATTCCCGTTACTATTCCGCTATGATTGAGATTAGAGAATACACCGATCGAGGGCGTAGCCCTTTCGGACGCTGGTTCGAAACCCTAGATCCAAGCGCGGTGAGCAAGGTAGCAGCCGCGTTATTTCAGATGGGGGCGGGCAACTTATCGGGTGTAAGAGGAGTCGGGGGCGGCGTATTAGAACGCCGCATTCACTTCGGCCCAGGCTATCGCATCTATTTCGGCAAAGACGGCGATACCTTAATTATTCTGCTCGGCGGCGGGACAAAAAGCCGCCAACAAAACGATATTGAAAACGCCCGACGACTTTGGCGAGAGTACAGGCGTCGTAAAGCATAGGAGGCTTAGCAAATGCCGCTCACCCGCGATTTCAACGAGACGGTACAGGCGCGCGCAAAAATCGACCCCGCCTTTCAGGAAGGACTTCTGAAAGAGGGCGTGGATTGTCTGCTATCAGGCGAAGTGGAAGCCGGCAAAATGCTCCTGCGCCACTACATCGAAGCCGCCATCGGATTCGACGAACTTGGCGCGCTCACCAACAAACCGCCCCAAATCCTTATGGATATGTTCGGACCCGACGGCAACCCGCCCGCCCGCAGCCTATTCGAAATCATCGGCAAAATCCAAAAGCGCGAAGGCATCCGACTAGAAGTGAGTACGCTCCCATATGCAGGGGTTGCCGATAGCAAGGCATACATCGCAGACTAGCGCGCACCGCGCTGCCACCCTTTGCGCCCCTGCGCCTTTGCGTTAAACCCACCGCCCACCAACCTAGCGCCCAAGATACACAAGGCTATCCCACAATGAACCTATACATACTCAGACACGGACTAGCAGCCGAGCGGGACAGCGCCAAATACCCCGACGACCGCCTGCGACCGCTCACCCGCAAGGGCATCGCCAAGATGCGCCGCGAAGCCGCCGGCATGAACGCGCTCAACATACGCCCCGATCTGATAATCACAAGCCCGCTGCTGCGCGCAGTTCAGACCGCGGACATAGTTCGGAGCGAACTCGCCGCCCCACCCCAGCTGAAGCAATCCCACGCGCTCACGCCGTCTGCAGACCCCGCGCTGCTGCTCCAAGAAATCGCCGCAAGCCACTCAGCCCTTTCCGGCGTAATGGCAGTCGGACACGAACCCCATCTAAGCAGCCTAGTATCCGCCGCGCTCACAGGACGCCCCGCCGCGCTAATCCGTCTGAAAAAGGGCGCGCTCTGCAACCTGAAAATATACCCGTCCGGCCGCGCCCGCCTGCTATGGGCGCTAACTCCCGCCCAACTAACCGCGCTAGGATAGCCGCCGATGCCACCTTTTGCGCCCTAGCGCCTTTGCGTCAAACCTGCCTACTGCCAACCCGCATTTCTGAAAAGCGCACTGAAAACTGAAAAGCGCGCATCCGCAGCGAAGTCAAACCTTTGACAAACCCGCAAGCCCATATCTAATATCTATGAACATCCCCATTAGTTAGTCAATGCCTATCAAAAGGAGCCGCCCCAATGCAAAACATCTCCGATTCCGAAGTCCGAACTCTAGTGCGCGAGCGCTACGCCGACATCGCGAAGTCCGCCGCCCAAACCGCCGACGATTGCTGCGCCGACGACTGCTGCGGAACGCCCAACGCCCTCTACGAAATCGACCAGATAGACGGACTGCCCGACGAAGCGCTTATGGCGTCCGCCGGCTGCGGCAACCCCACCGCCATAGGCAGCCTCACCCCCGGCGAAACCGTCGTGGACTTCGGCAGCGGCGGCGGCATCGACTGCTTCATCGCCGCCAAAGCGGTGGGCGCGCAGGGCAAGGTCATCGGCATCGATATGACCCCCGATATGATTAGCCTAGCGCGCCAAAACGCCCAAAACCTCCGCATGCCCAACGTGGAGTTTCACCTATCCGAAATGGAAAACACGCCGCTTGACGACGCATCCGTGGACGTCATCATCTCCAACTGCGTCATCAACCTGTCCCCCGACAAGGACGCCGTCTTTCGCGAAGCGGCGCGCATCCTCAAGCCCGGCGGCAGGATGTTCATATCCGATATGCTGCTGACCGCCCCGCTTCCCGCGCACGCCACCGAAAACGCCGAAAACTGGGTTGCCTGCCTATCCGGCGCAGAGCCCCAAGAAGTCTATCTAGGCAGAATGCGCCAAGCCGGCTTTGAAAGCATCGAGATTGTGGACGACAAGCCGTGGAGCGGCAAAGAAGAGTGGGCGTCCCGCGTCCACAGCATGAACATCAAGGCGTACAAGCCCGCCTAGCCCGCCGCAGCCCACAACTTAACGCGCACGCAAATCGGTCAGACCTTGCGCCTCTGCGTTAAACCCCAACCCAAGGCGCGCAAAACGGGCGAGCATCCCATTACGGATTGCCCGCCCGTTATTGCGTACTATCAGGATTATGTTAAGCAAACGCCGCCTTGGACGCCGCTATCCCTTATCCGTTAGACCACGGCGACCCCGTTGGCAGCGCCGGTGCCGTTCACCGCCGCCTCTGCCGCTACCCCGTTGCCATTGCCGTTGCCGTTCTGCCCCTGCTTGCGCTTGCTCGCCTCAACCTCGATGTTCAGCGCATCGATCCCTCGCCGCACCTGCCCCAGCACATCCGCCAGCTGCTCTTCCAGGTTGAACAGCACCTCGCGCGCGTAGCTGTCAGCGCCGTCCCGCCGCGCCATCGCCGCGTTCTCCGCCTCGTTCATGATGCGATACGCCTTGCGCTGCGCGTCCTGCAAGATCTGCTGCGACTCATAGCCCGCCTCTTCCTGCATCTCTTTGGCGATCTCTTCGGCGCGCCGCAGCACCTCCGAATCGTCGACCTTGCTGGCGTAATCCTGATGCGCCTTCGTGGTAACCGTGCTGGCTTCCTCTTCGGCGGACGAGCGGATGCGCTTCGCCTCCAAGTACGCCTGATTCAGGATGCTCTCCTTCATCTTCAAAACCTCGGACGCTTCCCGAAGCTCATCCGGCATCGTAACATTGCCCAGCGCATTGCTGAGCATCATCAGGCTGTCGATCTCAACCATCACCTTGCCCCGGAAACCCGGCACGCGCGTGCCGTTGGTCGCCAGCGCCTTCAGTTCGTTTGCTATCTGTCCATTCTGCATTGATTCCTCCCCGGTGTTTTTGATTTGCGGTTCTGCATCCAACCTGCGTTCTGTTTCCATATCGTTATTGTTGTTGACAAGCCGCCCGCGCGCCTATCACGACGCGGCGTTAAGCTTCTCCATAAGCGCATCGAATACCGGCGGCGGTATGAGATTATCCACCCGCCCGCCTAGGCTCGCCACCTCTTTGATGCGGCTTGAATAGACGAACTGGAACTCCAGCGCGCTCATAAGGCACGCTACATCTATGTCCGGCGCTATGTTGCGCCACATCAGCGCCATCTCAAACTCCATCTCGAAGTCCAGCCCGGCGCGCAGCCCCCTGATGATGAAGTCAGCGCCCACTTCCCGCGCCGCTATCGGCGCAAGCCCCACAAACGGCGTTACCTTCACATTCGGCAAGTGCGCTACCGCCTGCCTAAAAAGCCCAACCCGCTCTTCCGTGGTGAACATCAGGTTCTTGGGCGGCGTGTCATACACCCCGATTATGAGCTCGTCAAACAGCCGGGAAGCGCGCGTCGCAATGTCCAAGTGTCCATTGTGAACCGGGTCAAAACTGCCGGGATACAACGCCCTAACCATCTATTCGCTCCAGCCCTTGCGTTTCTCATATATTGATATTGTGGTATCGCCATATCGCCGCCGCGTCAGCAGCGCCAGCCCGCCGTATTCGTCCGCCAACCCCGTATCATGCCGATGCTCAGCGACCACCACAGCGCCCTCGGCGAGCAACCCTTCGCGGTTCAGCAACCCCATCAGCGGCTGCCAGTCCGTCAGCGCATACGGCGGATCCGCGAATGCAACCCCGAAGCCGCCGCCGCTCATTGTTCCAAGAACTCGCTCCACTCTGCCGTTGTGGACGCTGCCCCGATCCGCCAATCCAAGCGCCGCAAGCGCATCCCGAATATGGCGGCAGCGGCGCGCGTCCGATTCCACGAACACGGCGCCCGCTGCCCCCCGGCTCAGCGCCTCCAGCCCCAGAACGCCGCTGCCGGCGTACAAGTCCAGCGCCGGCGTATCCTGCAGGCTGTCAGCGCCCAGAATCGAGAAGACGGCGCTCCGAACCCTATCGGAGGTGGGCCTCAGATTGGCGCTTCGGGGCAGCCTCAGCCTGCGTCCGCGGTGAACGCCGCCCGTAATCCGAACCGTCAACTGCGCCCCATCCTAGCCGTTCACCCGCCCGCTCCCGTAAGCGCAGGCAAGGACTGCTTCCCAACTCTTGCAACCGAGATTAGCGCCCCAACCCTTGCCAATAAAGGACTTTTTTAGCCACTTTTTGAGAAAAGAATTAAACTAATCCCATTCGACTGCCATCCGAATGCCCATCAAACGCCGCCCCAATTCGCATTCACCCACAGGTTCGCCCCCGCCAACCGCTTGCCGATCTGCCCGCGCTATTGCCGTGCTATCTACGCTCACAAACCGCCTATCCGCTATGCTATAATGAACGCCATAACAACCAACGAGGCGCTGAAATATGGCAACCATCAACACGCTGCAAGACCTATTCGTAGCGAAGGTAAGTTAGTTCATGACTGCAACCGACCGACGCATCGAGTCTTACGAACAAACCGTGGCGGAGATCCGCAGATACCTCAAAGAGATACTCGCCATGATGCAGAGTTGGCAGCAAGACTTCCAAAACTTCCGCGGACAATTCGCCGAAAATACCACGCGCAAGAAGGCGCCGTCCATCACCATGTCGGTAGGCAACGCCATCGGCAAGCGCCTTATCAACAAGCGCGTTCTCACCCAAGCCGACCTGTCCGCCTTCACCCAAAACGCCGACGCATCGCGCATCCCCTACAACCACATCATCAGCTTCCAAGAGGCAGACCTCATAATCGAGGCATACAACCTGCAGGACAGAGACGACACCTGCTTCATCGTCGTAGAGGCTTCATACACCTGCGCCCAAGACGACACCAATCGGGCACTTCGCCACGCCGCCATCCTGCGCGGCTTCACCGGCAAGCCCGTCTATCCCGTCGTATCCGGAGTCCGCATTCACGACGCCGTCAAAGACAATGTCAACGGCGGCGGCGAAGACGCTATCCTTTGGCACAAGATAGACGAAGAGGAGTTGGATGTATAACCCCAATTCCAACGCCAACCGCCGATACGCCCCCGACGCCGATACGCCGCCGTTGGGGGTTTTCTATCAGTGCCGCACCAATGTCAACCGCCAGGGACGGCAAGCGCATTCGGCGGTTTTCTATCAGCGTCGCACCAAACCAAACCGCCGCTTGGAGCGCCACGCCGCCGTTGACGCTGTTGTCAAGACGCCCTATTGGGGATAGAATTAGCGTCAACCTATCCATATCGGCGCGCCGCCCGCCACTGCGCGGACGGCCACGCCGCTAGTTTTCGGGAATTGCCCTATGATGCGCAAAGAAGAATACCTGACGCCCGACGGTCTGCGCCGCCTTCAAGACGAAATGCGCCAACTGCGCGACGTCCGCCGCCCCGAAATCGCTGACCGCATTCACGCCGCAACCCTATCCGGCGGCCCATCCGACAACGCCGAATACGAAGAAGCGAAAAGTGCCCAAGCATTCGTGGAAGGCCGCATACAAGAGCTGGAAAACATCCTCGCCAACGCCGTGGTCGCAGACAGCGCCCCCAATCCCGACGTCGTCGGCATCGGCTCCCAAGTCGCCGTGCGCGCCCCAAACGGCAAGACGCAGCGGTACACCATCGTCGGCAGCGCCGAAGCCTCCCCGCTGCACGGCAAAATCTCCAACGAATCCCCCGTCGGACGCGCCCTTATCGGCAAAACCCTCGGCGACGAAGTGGAAGTAGCCGCCCCCTCAGGCGCAGTCAAACTCCGCATCACCAAAATCGCTTGACCCAAACAGCGCCATAAGCACGAACATAGATCAAGGGAAAGCCGCGCAAATCGGCGCATTCCCTCAGCCAACCATCCGCTGCTAAATCGCTGATATATCGCACAGGAACAACAGGATGAATCAATCGGAGAACGAACTTATCCAATCGCGCCGCGCCAAACTTGCGCGCCTGATCGAGCGCGGCGTCGACCCCTACCCCCGCGCCTACGACCGCACACACACCAGCGCCCAGGCTATCGCGCTGTTCCAGGACGCCGAAGCGCAACATCCCGACGGCGACCCGCCGCCCACCCGCGAAGTAGCCGTCGCCGGCAGAATGACCGCCTTTCGCGGCATGGGCAGAGCGTCCTTCGCCGACATACTCGACGGCGAAGGACGCATTCAAGCGCTATTCCGCCGCAATGCGCTGGGCGAAGACCGGTACGATATGCTGAGCGACCTCGACGTCGGCGACTGGATCGGCGTAAAAGGACCTCTCTTTCGCACACGCACCGGCGAAATAACCATCGCCGCCGCCGATTTCACCCTGCTATGCAAGTCCCTGCGCCCCCTGCCCGAAAAGTGGCACGGCTTGCAGGATGTAGAAATCCGCTTCCGCCAGCGCTACCTTGACCTAATCGCCAACCCCGACGCGCGCCGCGTCGCCGTTATGCGAAGCCGCATCGTCAGCTCCATACGCCGCTTTATGGAACAACGCGGCTTCCTAGAAGTGGAAACCCCCATCCTTGTCCCAATCGCCGCCGGCGGCATGGCGCACCCCTTCACCACCCACCACAACATGCTCAACCGCGAACTCTACCTCCGCATCGCCACCGAACTCCACCTCAAGCGCCTCATCGTGGGCGGACTCGAGCGCGTGTACGAAATCGGCAAAATCTTTCGCAACGAAGGCTTGGATCTCACCCACAACCCTGAATTCACCTCAATGGAAAGCTACCAAGCCTTCGCCGACTACAACGACGTTATGCGTATGGTAGAGGATATGGTTCACGCCGCCGCCCAAGAAGTTCTCGGCGCATCCGTAGTAGAATTCGACGGGCATACCATCGACTTTACCCCCCCGTGGCCGCGCCTAGACCTGCTCGAGCAGATACGCCAAAACAGTGGCATCGACTTCCTAGAGCATCCCGACATCGAGACGATGAAGTCCGCTATGGCGGCAATCGGCATCGACGTCAGCCGCCAAATGAGTTGGCCCGGCCTAATGGACAAGCTCATATCCTCGCGCGTGGAAGACGCCCTGGTGCAGCCCTGCTTCCTAGTGGACTACCCTGTCGAAATGTCCCCGCTCGCCAAGAAAAAAGCCGACAACCCCCGCCTTGTAGAGCGCTTTGAAGGCTTTGTGGCGGGTATGGAAATCTGCAACGCCTTCACCGAACTCAACGATCCCATAGACCAGCGCCGCCGCTTCGAAGAGCAGGAAGCGCTGCGCTCCCAATTCGCGGGCGAAGAGACCGACCGCCTTGACGAAGACTTCCTAATCGCCATAGAACACGGCATGCCCCCGACCGGCGGGCTTGGCATCGGCATCGACCGCCTGGCGATGCTCTTCTCCGGCCACAAGACCATACGCGAAGTAGTGCTATTCCCCCAAATGCGATAGCGCGCGCAATCGGCGTAGCGCCAATGCGCCAAACAACGCAACCGCGCCAACCCGCAATGCCCGCCCTGCGACTAGCGCGACTAGGATGGGCGGCGAAAGGTGAGTGATTCAGGTGAGCATACTGGAAATGGGATTTCAGATAATATCTTGTCCGATTTGCGGCGCGCCCACCGCCATAACCCTGCCATACGAAGAAGCGGCGTTCATCGTATCCGAGCTCCCCTACATCGAAGTCAACCCTAACGCCTACCCCCACGAAGTAGATGAGCGAATCACCTGCCCCGAAGGCCACGCCTTCTACGTCTACGCCTTCTGACCCTCGTTCCAAAGGACATTCAAGTGGTTCTAATAACAACTTACCTGTACAACACAAGGGTTATGGGCAAGATAAACAACGCTTTCGCTGACATTGACGATGCTCCAAAGCGAAAGCATTGGTTGTTGCGCTGGCGGGAAATTGAAGGCACGCCATTATTGCCCACGCGCAAGAAGCTATCGTAAAATTGTCTGCGAATAATATCTTACCCTATGCAATCGAAAGATGTCTTTGCCGTTCAAAGTCCAAAACTATGAAGCTCCGCTCTATCCAGACTAATGCGCCGCATAATTCTGTCTCTCCTACCCCAAAAGCATGCCGGCGCGTTGCGATCGGCAACTCGGACCGCGTTGCGAATGGCGGCTTGGAACGCCATGTTCATTGTCTCTGGACTGTTGCTGATTGCGCTTGTCGGGGAAGCGTATTTTCGGCTTACAAAGCCGTTTATAAACAATAGCGTGCCCCTTCAGTTTGTGGATGGCGTTGGGTTAATTAAAAAACCCAATGTAGAGACGCGCTATGTGAGATGGGACGACGAAATCTGGGTAATTTCGCGCTCCAACAGTCAGGGATTTGTCGACCGCGAGCCGGTCAGCGCTGAACGCGCCGCCGCTGGTTGCCATATAGCCTTCATCGGCGATTCCTACGTGGAAGCATTGGAGGTGCCTATCGCCGATAAGTTTCATGTGCGCCTGGAAGAGATGGCGGCGCGCGAACTGCCGCATTTGGCGATTACCACGCAGGCTTACGGAATAGGCGCCACCGGCCAAATCAATCAGCTTCCATTTTACGACGAATACGCTCGGCATCTGAACCCCAAGTTGGTGGTGCTGGTCTTCATTATAAATGACTTCGGCAACAATTCAACTGCGCTGAGCTCGCTGGCGCGTGGCTGGGATCCCGACCGAATGCCGTTCATGTCCGCTCAAAGAGACGAACACGGGGTTATGAAACTGCGTCCGCCGGATCCGGAATATGAGCGCTTCTTGCTGCCAAGACCGCCGCAGGCTTGGCATGCGAGCGCTTGGAATCGGCTGACCTGGGTTTCGTACTTTGCGAATTGGCTGGATAGAAAAAAGAAGGTAGTCGCGTGGTTTCGCGCCCCAATAGGCGCATCCGTCGAAACTGACCCCCATCGCGTTGTGTGGGCGAATGCGATAGTCGAGCGCCCCTGCTGCGCATCGCTGCTAGACGGCTGGCAATCCATGGAATGGAATTTTATATCCGAGATGTTCATGGAGGAATATATGCCGCCTGTCTATGAAGAATCGCTGGAGTACACCGCCTTCGGCATGGAGCAGTTCAAATTGCGCGCAGACAGCGATGGCGCGCAACTGATTATCCTGTCTGCAAGCGATTTTATGGGAACGCGCGGGGATCCTCAATTCGATCGCCTGAACGCCATTGCAGAAGCGAGCGGCATTCCCCTAATCAGCCAGTACGATTACATAGTCAGACAAGGACGCAATGTTCGGGACAGCCGATGGCGTCACGACGGACATTGGAACGTCAACGGCCACCAATGGGCGGCGGAAGCCGTTCTGAAATGGCTGAAAGAGAACCAACAAGTGTGCGACTGAGCGCAACTTCACGCGATTGCCGTTGCCCGCGCATAAGAACCTATCGCATGCGCCTCCAAAGACATCTTGGCAAGTCCATTCAAACCCGAAAGATATGAAACCACGTTCCATTCAGACCGATGCGCCGCATAATTCTACTCCCCGACGAAAGCGTATCCGCGCGTTGCGAGCGGCAGCGGCGGCAACTCGGCTCGCGCTGCGAATGGCGGCTTGGAACGCGCTGCTTGTCATATCAGTCCTGATTCTGATTGCGCTTGCCGGGGAGATGTACTTTCGGTTGACAAGACCGTTTCTAAATGGCGATATACCCTTTCAGTTTGTGGACGGGGTTGGACTCATTCGGAAGCCCAACTCCGAGTTGCGCTACGCGAATTGGTACGCCGACAACTGGTCCGTTTCGCGCTCCAACAGCCTGGGCTTTCTAGACCGCGAGCCTATAAGCCCTGAACGCGCCGCCGAGGGCTGCCATATAGCCTTCATCGGCGATTCCTACGTGGAGGCCGCGGATGTTCCTATTTCTGATAAGTTCCAGGCGCGGCTGGAAGAGATGGCGGCGCGCGAACTGCCGCATTTGGACATCACCACGCAGGCTTACGGACTGAGCGGCACAGGCCAAATCAATCAGCTTCCATATTATGACGAATACGCCCGGCGTCTGAATCCGAAGGTGGTGGCGCTGGTCTTCTATTTCAATGACTTCTTCAACAATTCAACCGCGCTGCAATCGCTGTATCTCGGCGTGGATCCTGACCGAATGCCGTTCATGTCCGCTCAAACGGACGAACACGGGGTTGTAAAGCTTCGTCCGCCGGATCCGGAATACGAGCGATTTCTGCTGCCGAGGCTGCCGCAATCTTGGCATTATAGCGCTTGGAATCTGCTGACTCGGGTTTCGTACTTCGCTAGATGGTTGGATGTAAAAGGGCTGATATGGAGCGCGCCTGCCGGACCTGATCCCGAGGTCGCGGCGTGGGGGAATATCATAGCCGAGCGTCCCTGCTGCGCAATGCTGCTGGACGGCTGGCGGCCCAACACAAGGCATCATCTAGAGCTAGCCCAGCCGTTCAAGGAAAAGCGTCTGCCGCCCGTCCATGAAGAAGCGTTGGCATACACCGCCTTCGGCGTGGAGCAGTTCAAGCGGCGCGCAGACCGCGACGGCGCTACGCTGGCGATCTTGGCAGCGCATCCGCATATGGGAAGGCGCGGCGATTTTCACTTCGACCGCCTGAGCGCAATTGCCGAAACTTACGGCATTCCCGTAATCAGCCAGTACGACTACATCGTCGGACAGGGATACGATGACTCGGGCGGCAGGTGGGAGGGCGACAACCACTGGAACGCCACCGGACACCGATGGGCTGCGGAAGCGCTTCTGGAGTGGCTGAAGGCGAATCAGGATGTGTGCGACTGAGCGCGCAGTCCGGCATTCTCAACTTGAGCGCAACTGAGCGCATAACCCGCGAAGTGTATCCTAATGCGGGGCTTTATAGGTTCATAGAAAATTTCAAACTAATGGGCGCAGTATCACAAGCCTATGCGCGAGGGATATTCGGGCTTGCCGGCTATGCCAAGGTTCAGTCTGTATAGGCAGCCGGCGCCTGGTCCCTCTGCGATCTTGTTCTGTCCGCCGGCGGTGGTGATGTACATATCGGTGTAGTCGCCGCCGCCGAATGCCACGCTGGACACTTTGCGGGCGGGGAACCAGACGCGGCGTTCTTGTTCGCCCTGCGGCGAGTAGCGCACAAGCGAGGAGCCGTCCCAGCGCGCAGACCACACATATCCGGCGGCGTCAACTGTCATTCCGTCGGGTATGCCGTCGCTTTCGCCCGTGTTCACGAACACGCGTTGATTGGCGAGTTCGCCGGTTTCCACGTCGTAGTCGAAGATGTAGATGTTATGCGTGGGCGAATCGGTGTAGTACATCCGCTTGGCGTTGGGCGTGAAGCCCATTCCGTTGGATATGCCTATGCCGCTCAGAACTTGGGTTATGGAGCCGTCGGTGTCCAAGCGGTATAGGCTGCCGGCGCGGGCGGGCGCGGGCATCGTTCCGCAGAAGACGCGCCCGGCGGGGTCGG
Source organism: Dehalococcoidia bacterium (assembly GCA_965204605.1). Classification (GTDB taxonomy): domain Bacteria; phylum Chloroflexota; class Dehalococcoidia; order Lucifugimonadales; family JADFKI01; genus Bin90. Next base: position 499,275 of record OZ241999.1, on the reverse strand, counting down.
CGATGACGTCGTTGAAGCGCGTCTCGCGCTCCGCCTCGATCTGCTCTATGTGATACTCAAGTCTGCCGTGGAGCAAAGACGCCACCGCGCCGCGTTCCATGAACAGCAGCAGCGAGCCGTCCGCCTGGATGGTGAAGCCGCCTACCTGCGGACCTTCGAAGATTTGGCTGTGTTCGCCTGATGCGGGGTCGTAGCGGAATATCCTGCCCTGCGGGATGTCCACCCAGTACACGCATCTTTCTGTGGGATGCCAGAGCGGGCCTTCGCCCACTACGCAGTTGTAATCGGCAATCAGTTCGGGTTGCATTAGGCTTTCACCTCATAGCGATGGTGTATAACGATAGTCCGTATCGGGTATATCCATAGCGGACGGCGCTTGTGTTTCGGCGCAAATGCGGTCTATCTGCGCGCAGTAAATCTATCTATTAGTAGGATTGCGGCGGGATTGCGAATTATCCCAATCGAAGCGCTGACGGTTCAGAATTTACTCTCAGCAGGCGCAGTTATCGCTAGATTGGGTTGAAATTAGCGCATAGGAATAATGAATCCAATTGCGGAGAGTCTATCAACCTATCGCGACGATACGCAATGCCCGCGCTGCGGATTTAGACTAGGAATACCGCCGCATAGCTCGTTTGACATGCGCAAACCGCATTGTTAGCGTAGCCGCTTACTTGAAAAGCATATTTTAGAAAAGAAGGTGTATCTATGATGATGTTGAATTCGTTGCGAAATCTCATACTCGGCATTGCGCCGCGCTCATCCCGCAGCGGGCCTGCCAAAACCGCGTTGCGAGCTCGGATTGGCTATGATGCTGGATCTGTGCGCCCCAATCGCAGGTAGCCTCGATATTCGCATCACCGCAAGATTACGCCGCCACTTGCGTTTTCGCGTCTCTGCGATAAAATGCGCTCAAACCTAAACTGCCTAAGCTTTTGAGGAGGCGTGTTCCAATGTTGCGTACATTCTTTGACTTTCGCCGTGTCTCGACGCTGATAGCGCTGATTCTCATAATCGCATTGGCGGCCCTGATGTTCGCCAGCGCTCCGGCAGAAACGCAAACCTCGCCCGCAGACGCAACCGCTACGGCAACCGCAACCGGCACTGCTACGCCTACCGCTACCGCTACTGCAACCCCGGATCCAGATGCAACTGCCACTCCTACCGCTACCGCAACTGGCACGGCAACCGCTACCCCCACCGCTACCACTACCGCCACGGCTACCGTACCGCCCGCCAACGCCGACTACGACGTCGACAACGACGGCCTTATCGAAATCAGAACGCTCACCCAACTCAACGCTGTCCGATACGACCTCAACGGCAACGGCAAGCAAGACTCCGTCAGCGCCTCAGACTGGGCAACATACACAACCGCCTTCCTCAACGCCGCGTCCGATATGGGCTGCCCCCTCACCGACCACGACTCCGACGCCGCCACTCCCCGGCAAGCCACTTGCACCGGCTACGAACTGATGACGAACCTAGATTTCGACCCGTACAGAGAGGGGGCGGATGTCAGCGAAGCCAATGCCTACGCCAACTGGACGCCCATCGGCGCCGCGGCTAGCCCGTTCACTGCCACCTTCAAAAGCAACGCCGACAACGCAATTGCCACCATATCCAACCTCACGATAAGCGGCGGCTTAACGGAAGTAGGACTGTTCGGCGCAACAGGATCGAGCGCGCGCATCGAAAACGTGGGACTGGTGAACGCCAATGTGAGCGCATCCACAACCACTTCGGCGCGTGACGCAAAGATTGGCGCGCTTGTTGGAAGCAACGCCGGCAAGGTAATCGCATGCTACTCCACAGGCGCGATAACCGCATCCGTGAGCGCGGGAGGCTACGCAGGCGGTCTAGTGGGCTACAACACGGGAACCATAGCCGCCGGCTTCTCCCGCGCTACCGTATCTATGTCCATAGATGCCGCCACTCTCGGAAATATGTACATGTACGCCGGCGGTTTGGCGGGACACAACTCAGGAACGCTAACCGCCACATACGCCGCGGGCGCGGTCAAAGGCGCCGGCAACATCGACACCAACGACTACGTCGGCGGTCTAGTGGGGGAAAACAACGGGACGATAACCGCCAGTTATTCTATCGCTCCCGTTACCGCCGCTGACATCAGCAACAGTAGCGTAATCGTGGGCGGTCTAATCGGCAAGAGCGGCTCATCCTCCACGGTAACTGCCAGTTACTGGGACTACATATCCAGCGGCATAGACGACGACTCCGGCGACGCTATGCCGGAGGGGAAATCTACGAGCGATCTCATATCGTCCACGCCTACATCCTCCGCCACCAGCATATACGCCGACTGGGACGACATGACGATTGACGGCGCGAACGACGTCGATCCGTGGGTCTTCGACAACGCCCGATTCCATCCGCTGCTGACATACGGCGGACAAACCACGACCATATCGGGCAATCAACTTTTCGTGAACGGCGGCATCCCCGGCCGCTACGGCGGGGACACAATACACCCCCGCGAGGGAATGGACTTGTACTCTAATATAGGGTCATACGGAGGGGCTTTCAGGCGCGCGCTCCGCAGCAATCCCAGCCACACTTGGACATGGCAGGGATCCGCCGACGGCATCACTTGGACTACGCTCGCCCCTATACACGGCGCAACATTCTGGTCATCCTTCGGCGCGGGCAACACTTTCCGGTTCACCCTTAGGCCGGAGAATGTAGGCAAATACATCCGCGCTAAAATAGGGGTGAGAACGGGCGGCTACGCTTACACTAGGGTGATAGGCAAAATAAAGCCTGCCAGTGCCACTGACACCGTTGCGCTGAGCTTCGCAAGCGGCCACAACCCGCCTCGCATTGGAACGCCGATAACGTTTGCGGCGTTGCCTAACGCGCCTAGCAACGCCCCTGTGGTGGGGCTATGGTATCGCTGCGATACCGTCGACGACGCGCCGCCGGGGCCGGGTTGTGAGTTAGCAGGAAGCCTTGATTCATACACGCCGGGCGGCGCCGATCTACACCACTACATACGCCCCTACATCTACTACAAGGACGTCGGCGTATGGGAACGCGCATCCCCCGGCGCCACGCAGCAGGTGGCTGATGTTCAGCGCACGTTGTGGAGATAGGCAACGAAACTAAGACGCCGGCGAGGTGGTTTGACACGCTGACCTCAAACCGCCCGCGCTCCGCCATACGCCCAGCCAACAATCCCCGCCAACGAAAACCGAACTAGCATAAGGCAATCGGACGAGTTACGCGCCCGATTGTCTTATGGGCGTTTATGATAGACTACGATAGGTAGGCGCTAGAACTTGCAGTATCGTGAGGTGAGGCATGGACGCTCAAGACACATTTCGCCAAGCATGGGGCAAGTATCCCACCGGGGTATCCGTGGTTACATCCATAGAGGCGGGCGGCAATGTTCACGGGATGGCGGCCAACGGCATCAACTCCGTGTCGCTAGATCCGCTGCTGGTTCTGGTCTGCGTCGGACACAATCGCAACTCATATCCGCTCATAAAGCGGGCGGGGCGCTTCGCCATCAACATCCTCAGCGAACAACAGCGGCGGATAGCGCAGCACTACGCCGGGCCGGCGGAGGCGCGCAGTCCCGATTTCCAAGTGGCGTTCAGCTTCACCGAAAGCGGCGCGGCGTTCATAGACGGCAGCATCGCGTCTATGGACTGCCGCGTGGTGAACGAACAGGTCGCCGGCGACCATACGATTTTCATCGGCGAAGTGGAGCATATCCAACTCAACGGCGGCGCTCCGCTAGTGTACTGCGAGGGCAAGTTCGCCCGCATAGAAGAGATGGACGGCGCATAGATATGAACGATGATATGAACAACGCGCTCGCGCGGCTTGACGGTATGAGCATCCAAGAGGCAAACGCCCTTCCCTTCGAAGAGCGCGACGCTCTGCTCGATCTGATTATCGCCGACGGACGTCGGCAGACTACCGCGCTCGACTCATACCGCGTCGGGCTATACGGCGACTACTTCGAGGAAAATATGCTGCGCATGCTCAAGGTACGCGCCGTGAAGGTGTTCGTCAGGGGCACCACGGCATCCGGCTTCGACGGGGAAATCGTGGGGGACACCGACGAAGAGCAGTATCGCTCCGCCTTTCGCCATACGCAGGCGTCGTTGGAGGCCGCGGGGACGCACTTCGGGCGCGTGGTTAGCCTCGTGGTGTTCCTAACCGATATGGACAAGTGGCCTCTGCTCAATCAGGTGTATCGCGAGTTCATGCCCAACCCGCCGTGCAGAGCGGTCATCGGCACAACAGGGCTGGCGCAAAAGCCGCTGAGCATCGAGATTGTGAACTGCATCGCCTACCGCGTAGCAAGATAGCCGCGCGTCCCCGCAATAGCAGCGCCGCATCATAAGCCCAATCGCCCACAGCGAGGCAAGATATGACCACCCTAAACGCAACCCTGCCCGCCATAATCAGAGAGGGCAAGCCCGATTGGGCGTTTCCCGACCCTCCCAAGCGATTTGACGCCATGCAACAGATGCCGCACATAATCTACGCCTGCTACATTCTGGAAGACCACTTCGCCGACCGCCCCGATGCGCTGGTTGGCAGCAACGGCTACCTGTGCTACGACCGACGCGACCGCTCCAACTGGGTCGTCCCCGACTGCGTGGTTGCGCTCGGCGTGGATCCGGACGCCGTAATGGACAGGAACGGCTATGAGATACGAAGCGTGGGCAAGCCGCCCGATTTTGTACTAGAGGTAGCGTCGGAACACACGGGAAGGCGGGACTACCTGCAAAAGCGCGAGATATACGCCGAGTACGGCGTGCGCGAATACTGGCGCTTTGACCGCACGGGCGGGGAGTATCACGATGCGCCGCTTGCGTATGACCTGCTAGTAGAAGGCGAGTATCGCAGCATGCCGCTGAGTTCGCCGCGTCCGGGCGTGATAGAGGGCGTGAGCGCGGCGCTGGACATAGGTTTGCGCTGGGACGACGGCGAGCTGGCATTGTTCGACCCGCGGACGGGCGAAGCGCTGTCCCGCTACACCGATGTTCGGCAGGAGCGGGATGCCGCGGCAACCCGCGCCGTATCTGAGACTATCCGCGCCAACGCCGAGGCCGCGCGCGCTGATGCCGCCGAAGCCGAACTGCGACGGCTGCGCGAACTGCTGCCATGAAATTGTGCGCTCATAGCCTTTTCGGCAATTCCTTATTTCCTGCAATTCGCTGCAGGGGGTTGACTTCCATAAATTCGCGATATACCATTGCCGCTAAGCGTTCAAAACCCTAGCGAATGGAGTAGAATCATGCCGAACATACGATTTACCCCCCCCCCCCCCGTTCATAGGTTCTAAACTCGCGCTCTACTTCCTCACCGTCCTCACAGCGGCGACGCTGTTGCTGTTCATCCTGCTGCCGAACTCGAATAACGCAAGCGCCCAGCAACCCGCGACCGCAACATCCACAAGTGCGCTGACATTCAAATCCATAAGCGCCGGTTGGAATTATACCTGCGGACTGCTCACAAACGGCGCTGCGGTGTGTTGGCCCGATGTCGACGTCGACCGTAAGCCGCCAACCGGTACATTCACATCCATAAGCACCGGCGACGCTCATGCCTGCGGGCTGCGCACAAACGGCGCTGCGGTGTGTTGGGCTGACGACGGAGGAGTGGGTAGAACGACGACGCCAACCGGTACATTATTCACATCCATAAGCCCCGGCGCTTGGCATACCTGCGGGCTGCGCACAAACGGCACTGCGGTGTGTTGGGGTGGAAGAAGTGATTCTACGACGCCGCCGTCGGGTGTCTTCACATCCATAAGCACCGGCAATTTCTATGCCTGCGGGCTGCGCACAAATGGCGCTGCGGTGTGCTGGGGCGCTAACAACTCTGGTAAGTCGACGCCGCCGACGGGCGCATTCACATCCATAAGCGCCGGCGGTGAGCATGCCTGCGGGCTGCGCGCAAACGGCGCTGCTGTGTGCTGGGGCAGGAACAACGATGGGCAGTCGACGCCGCCGACCGGTACATTCACATCCATAAGCGCCGGTAACTACAACCATGCCTGCGGACTGCGCACAAACGGCGCTGCGGTGTGTTGGGGCGGTAACAACTCTGGTAAGTCGACGCCGCCGACGGGCGCATTCACATCCATAAGCGCCGGCGCTGAGCATACCTGCGGGCTGCGCGCAAACGGCGCTGCTGTGTGTTGGGGCGACGGGAATGCGCCGCCCACCAGCGTTTCAACTACAGCAACGCCTACCCTTACGCCCACGGCAACCACAACGCGCGACGACAGCGGCGCGCCAATCCCCACGCCCACCGCAACCACAACCCGCGCCGACGTCCCCACGCCAACCCCCACCCGCACCGCAACCCGCATACCCACGCCCGCAACCGGAAACGCCAACGCCAGAATAACCTATCTTGAAGCCCAGTCAAGGGCGCAGCAAGAACAGATAACGACGCTGCGAAACCAGGTAGAAACCCAGAACGGCCTTATAGCGTCCCTGAGCTCGCTCATCGACAGGCTAACCGCCCGACTAGACGCGCTCGACAGCGGCTCCGCGTCGACGACGCCTACCGCAACGCCCACGCCGACGAATACCCCGGTAACCACGCCTACACCCACGCCGACGTCTACGCCCATACCCACCGCAACGCCAACGCGCGCATCAGCGTCGACATTGGCGCCCGGCTGCATTCGGAGCATTAGCTTAGGCTGGCTCACCGGCGCATGGAACGCCGATTGCCTATCGGATAAGACGCCGCCCGGCGCACAGACGGGAACCCGATATGCGCGCTTCTTCACATTCACATTGGACGCCCCCTCATTCGTATCCGTTAAAATCACATCCAACGATGTGGCGGACACCTACATCTACCTGCTTGAGGGCGTGGGCAACGCCGGCTCCGTGGTGCAGAGGGGCGACACTCGGATAGACGCAGTGGCAGATGAGAGCCTGCAGCCAGGCGCATACACCATAGAGGTTACCACCTACGACCTGGAAACCGCCGGCAACTTCACGCTCACATTCGAGGCGCGCGCGCAATGAAACGGAACCGAAGCGTCCGTGCGCGGTAACTGACCAGGCTTCAATAATTGCGGCGGAGGCGCGCGCGAATCGGGATGACCGCTAGGCGTGGGCAAACCTCATCGGAGCGCGCGCCCTACGAAACTGAAACCGCCGGGCCGGCGTCTTCACATCTCTAAGTGCCGGCGGCGCCGGCGGGTATCACACCTGCGGACTGCGCGAGAATGGCACAGCGGTGTGCTGGGGACAACAGACGTTCAACTAACGCGTCAGCCCGTGAACGTCGCCCGCTTGCGGGTATGGGCGGCGTTCACGGGCGCGCGATCGATGATGCCTTCGATCGCGCGCCGCCGCCTCGCCCACAAGCGCCTCTATGTCCGCGCTTGCCAGATGCTCGCGTCACGAATTGGTTATCGCTCCGAATTTCATATCCGCCGCCTTTTGCGTCTGTACGCCTTTGCGCTTAGACCGCCCTCAATGCCCAAGCATCGGCGCGCAACCTAATCGATGGCGTCGAAGCCGGTGTATGCCCGCAGCGCTTCCGGCACTGCAACCGTTCCGTCCGCCTGCTGATAGTTTTCCAGTATGGCGATGATGACCCTCGGCAGCGCCAGCCCGGAGCCGTTGAGCGTATGCAGGAAGCGCGGCCGGCCGCCCTGCTCCGCGCGGTAGCGGATCGCGGCTCGGCGCGCCTGGAAGTCCGTGCAGTTGGAACACGAACTCACTTCAAGCCACTCGTCGCAGCCGGGCGCCCACATCTCAATATCGAAACTCTTGGCGGATTGAAACCCAAGGTCGGCTTTGCAGAGCTGCAGCACTCGGTACTGCACGCCTAGCCGCGCGCATATCGTTTCGGCTTCGCCCAGCAGTTCTAGCAGCGCATCTTCGGACGCATGCGGCTCTACGAATCTGTACATCTCGACTTTTTCGAACTGGTGGACGCGCTTTATGCCGCGCGTGTCTCTGCCCGCCGCCGCCTTTTCGCGCCGAAAGCAGGGCGTATGCGCCACATAGCGCAGCGGCAGCGTCCCCGGCGCAAGTATTTCGCCGCGGTGCATGTTCGTTATCGCCATCTCAGCGGTGGGCAGCAGCCACAGATCGTCTTCGTCATCGCGGTACATCGTGTCGGCGAACTTCGGCAGGTTGCTGTTCGCGGTCGCCGATTCGGTGGTGACTACATTCGGAAGGTAGAGTTCCTCATAGCCGTGTTCTTGCGTGTGCGTGTCCAGCATCCAATCTATCAGCGCCCGCTGCAGCCGCGCGCCCTTGCCTTTCAGCACGAAAAAGCGCGAACCCGCCATACGCGCGCCGCGCTGAAAGTCGATGATGCCCAGCCGTTCCCCAATTTCCCAATGCGGTTTTGGCGCAAAATCAAACTGCGGCGCATCGCCCACCACTCGCGCAACCACGTTATCGCGCTCATCAGCGCCCGGCGGCACATCGTCGGCCGGTATGTTCGGCAGGCTGAGCATCAGTCCGTTAAGGTCAGCGTCCAAGCCGCGAATGGCATCTTCCAATTCACGCACGCGCGCGCCTACCTGCCGCATTTCGTCGATTAGCGCCTGCGGCCGCTCTTTCGCGCGCCCCATCCGGCGGCTCGCTTCGTTGCGCCGCGCTCTGAGTTCGTCCGCATCCACGATGGCGGCGCGGCGTTCTGCGTCCAACGCTACGATGCGGTCGATAGGCGCATCCTCGCCGCGCGCGCGCAAGGCGTCCCGCACATCGTCCGGGCTACGCCGTATAAGGTCAATGCTAATCAATGCGGTACCTCAAACGCTTGGTTATCCTGCGCGTGCATTCCGAATATCCTGTATCCTGCGCGCGCTTATTGGCGTTGGGGATTAGTTCGTTAGCCCATTGCGTTGCGTCCGCCCCCGCCGTCTAAACGGCAAGGGTTTAGGCGCGCGAACTATGGCGAACTACGGCGGCGCGCGGGATTGGGAGCGGCGGCTATGCGCGCTATACGTCCAGGTTTTGGACTTCGAGCGCGTGCGCCTGGATGAAGTTGCGGCGCGGCTCGACTACATTGCCCATCAGCACCGAGAACATATCGTCGGCGGCGGCCGCGTCGGATATGGACACCTGCAGCAGGGTGCGCTTCTCAGGGTCCATTGTGGTTTCCCAGAGCTGCTCGGCGTTCATTTCGCCCAAGCCCTTGTAGCGCTGCAAGTTGATGTTGCGCCTGCCGTCCAACTGCGTCATTATGCCTTCGCGCTCGCCTTCGCTGTAGGCGTAGTATGAGCGCCTGCCCGCGCTTATCTTGTAGAGCGGCGGCTGCGCTATGTAGAGATGCCCATGTTCTATGAGCGGCGTCATATGGCGAAAGAAGAATGTAAGCATCAGCGTGCGAATGTGCGAGCCGTCCACGTCGGCGTCCGTCATAATGATGACGCGGTGATAGCGGAGTTTGCTGAGGTCTATGTCGTCGTCCAAGCCCGCGCCGATGGCGGTAATCATGGAACGGATGGCGTCGTGCGCCAGCATCTTATCGGCGCGCGCCTTTTCGACGTTCAGTATCTTGCCCCACAGCGGCAGGATAGCTTGCGTCTTGCGGTCGCGTCCCATCTTTGCGGTGCCGCCGGCGGAGTCGCCTTCGACGAGGTAGATTTCGCAGAACGCGGGGTTCTTTTCGGAGCAGTCGGCGAGCTTGCCGGGCAGACCGCCGCCGTCCATAGCGTTCTTGCGGATGATGAGGTCGCGCGCTTTGCGGGCGGCGTCGCGCGCGCGCTGCGCGGTGAGACACTTCTCTATGATGCGCTTGGCGTCCTGCGGATTGTCCTCGAGGTAATACTGAAGCGCCTCCGCGACTACGCTCTCTACTTGCGTGCGAACCTCAGGGTTGCCCAAGCGCGTCTTGGTCTGCCCCTCGAACTGCGGTTCGGTGAGTTTGACGCTGATGACCGCCGCCAAGCCTTCGCGCACGTCCTCGCCCGCAAGGTTGGCGTCGCCTTCCTTGATGATGCCTTGCTTGCGCCCGTAATCGTTGACCACGCGGGTTAGCGCGCTGCGAAAGCCGGTGATGTGCGAACCGCCGTCTATGGTGTTGATGCAGTTGGCGAATGAGTGAACGAACTCGGTGAAGCTATCGTTGTACTGCATCGCCACTTCGACTATGGTGTTATCGACTTGCTTTTCCACATAGATAGGGTCTTTGTGGACGACCGCGCGCTTGCGGTTCAGGCTTCGCACGAAGCTGGATATGCCGCCGTCGAAGTAGTAGGTGGCTTCGTTGTTGGGCCAAAGGCCGTCGTGGGAGCGCCAGTCGCTGCGGAACGAAATCTCTAGGCCCTTGTTCAGGTACGCCATCTCTTTGAAGCGCTGCGCCAGCGTTGCAAAGTCATACGCCAAGTCCTCGAATATGTCCACGTCGGGCATAAACACCACGGCGGTGCCCGTTTGGTGGCGGCAGCCCCTGGGCAGCGGCTCCGCCGTCAGCTCGGACAGGCGGCGGCCGCGCGAAAACTGCTGCCGATAGATAGTGCCGTCGCGGCTCACCTCGACCTCAAGGCTGTCGGATAGGGCGTTGACCACGGACGCGCCTACGCCGTGCAGTCCGCCGGACACGGTGTACGCCTTGCCGCCGAACTTGCCGCCGGCGTGCAGCGTGGTCATCACCGTCTCGACCGCGGTCATACCGGTCGTGGGGTGGACGTCCACCGGAATGCCGCGCCCGTCGTCTTCCACGCGGACGGCGCCGTCCGGCAGGATGTGGATTCGCACGCGCGACGCGAATCCCGCCATGAACTCGTCCACGCTGTTGTCCACAATCTCATATATCAGGTGATGCAGCCCGCGCTGGTCGGTGCTGCCGATGTACATGCCCGGGCGCTTGCGGACGGCTTCCATGCCCTCAAGCACCTGAATATCGCCGGCGGTGTACATATCCACTTCTTTGGCGGTTGCCATATATGTTTCTCCTAACGCTGCGTTCAGCGCCGTTTCCCAAACATCGAATCGCTTGGCTGCTGGGCGCAAGCGCGCGCAAAGCCGTAGCGAATTAAGAGACGCGCGCTGCGTCGAAAAGGCGCGATTTACGCAATAAAGCCCACTTGAATGGGACAATATAAAGCGGGATTGGGGCAAGGTTTTCTTGGGTTTATTTTAGCATTTTGGCTAGACGAAATCAAATGCCGCCGGCGCAAATGTTCGCAATGAGCATCTAGCCGAATGCGCTAGGGCGATAGGCGCATTGCGGGGGTTAGAACGGGTTGCGCGCGAGGCTTGGAAGGGACATTGAGGCGGGCGGACAGGGACGAAAGCCACATTCTTGCGATTGTTGGAGCGGACTGGGCGGGCGCTAATCGGCCGGCATAGAAAGTGGCTCTACCTGCTTGCGTAACAACAAGCATCGGATAGCGGGCAAGGGCAGTGATATGAACTAAGGGCTAGGGGACAACGCCGCCGTGTCGCGCAATAATTTGAACGAACAGGCTCGGCGGGTGAAGGGACGCCCCGATAAATGGGATACTGACCTTGCATTGGAGTCGTTGAATCTAGACCGGCTTTAACAACGGCACATTAAGAATAGATCAAGATAACTTATTGAATTATTTTTGCGTTTAGGTTATTCTACAAAACGCGGCGGCTTTTGGGAAATGAACTATTGAATATACGCCCTGCGCATTCGTATAATTGCAGGGCGGCGTTATCAGCAAGCGTTTCCAACAACCCGCCCACGGCTTTTCAAGACGCGCGCGCAAGCATCGCATCGCGGGGAATAGTATAGGGATTTTCTGCGTGAAGACTGCCTACATTACGAACTTGCAGACTTGCCCAAAATCAGTATTGCGCTTAGGAGGAACAGATTGGCGACTCTCAGAAAGAACGACATAGCATCAAGGGTATCGACGAAACTGAAGTCCAAGAATGCAGACGGGAATGAGGCGCTTAACGCTGTGCTTGGCAGCATACAGGAGGCGCTTGCAAACGGCGACAAAGTGGTGCTTACGGGCTTTGGTTCGTTTGAGCTTCGGGATGTGAAGGCGCGCAAGGTGCGTCCCATACGCGGCGCGCAGTCGGGCGAGCTGACCGAAGTGCCGGCTCACAAGCGCGTGGGGTTCTCGCCAGGCACCGAACTGAAGAAGGCGGCGCAGGGTTAATGCCCGCCTCATAAGCATACACTTCAAGCCGGGTCAGGCGCCTGACCCGGTTTTCTTTTTGTTCGCGTTTTGCCCACTGAACCACAACCGCCTTGTCCGCGTTTCTGCCGGCAGGCTTGCAACCGTCTTATCCACCCCCAATTGCGATTATTGCGTCCGTCTGCTGCATATGCCGAATGCCTACTGCTCTCTCGATGTCTTTTCGTTTTCTAGGATTATTGCGAACAAATTATCAAAACTTGTCCTAAATTCGCTTGAAAGCAATGGCGCTTGTGTTCTAACATTCGGTTTGCGATAACAAATTGAGTGTATAGGAGCCAGCGATTATGCTGTCAACGAACTCTGACAGAAGCATCTATTTGAAGCGCTGCCCGCGCTGCCGCGGGGACATTCACGCAAGCCGCGACCAGTACGGCAAGTACATCCATTGCCTTCAGTGCGGCTACGCGGCGGACATCCCGCGCCCGAACCCGTTTGCGGATATGCTTGCCAACATGCGCCGCGACGAAGTGGCGTAGCCGATTGCGCTGCGGCGAAAGGCGGGGGCGGCTTGCTTGGCTTACATATGGGCCGCCGCTCCCGCCCGTTTGCTTCGACAATCGAGTGGATGCGGCAAGCAGTGGTTATGCTACGCATCCCCCCGCGCCAATGCGCCGCTTGCCGCCGCGACGCCTGCGCCCGCCGCCACTTCATAGCCCATCTGCGGCAGGATGCGCTCAAGCGCGGATAGCAGCGCCAGCACGTATTCGGGCTTGCTGGACTCGCCCATCAGTCCGACGCGCCACACTTTGCCGGCGAAATCGCCCAAGCCGCCGCCTATCTCTATGCCGTAGCCGCGCAGCAACCGTTGGCGCACTGCCGCATCATCAACGCCGTCGGGGATGCGAACCACCGTGATTTGCGCTAGGCGATGTTCTGCGGGGACGATGAACTCCAGCCCAAGCGCCGCCAAGCCAGCGCTCAATGCGGCGGCGTTGCGCGTGTGGCGGGCGAAGCGCTGCGGCAGTCCCTCGTCAAGCGTCTGCCGCAATCCCTCGCGCAGCGCAAGCACCATACTCACCGGTATTGTGTGATGATACGCTCGCTGCTCATCCCATCCCCAGTAGTTGCCCAGCAGCGATAGGTCGAGATACCACGACAGCGGCGGTTGGCGGCGGCGGCGCATCGCGTCCAGGGCGGCGTGGCTCAGCGCTATGGGGGACATTCCGGGCGGGCAGCCTAGGCATTTCTGCGTTGCGGAATAGGCGTAGTCTATGCGCCATTCGTCAAACGCCATTTCGTTGCCGCCCAGCGATGTAACTGCGTCCACCATAAACAGCGCGTCGTGCGCCTTTGCCAAGCGCGACAGCCCCGCGAGCGGTTGGCGCACGCCGGTCGATGTTTCGGCGTGTATGGCGGTTACCATCTTGACATTGGAATGCCGCTTCAGTTCGGCTTCCAGCGTCTCTTCAGGGAACGGCTTGCCCCAATCGGCGCGCAACGGGACTACGTTTGCGCCCAATCGGGTTGCCATCTCAACCATTCGCTCGCAGAAGAAGCCGTAGATGCACATCACAACCGTATCGCCCGGCTCCAGCAGGCTGCTCAGTCCGGCTTCCATGCCGGCGGAGCCGGTTCCCGAAATCGCCAGCGCATTCGCATCGGATGTCTGATAGACGCGCGCTATGAGATCCCTGACTTCGTCCATAACCAGCATAAAGTCGGGGTCCATATAGCCTATCATCGGCTGCATCATCGCTTGCAGCACTCTTGGGCTGACATTGCTGGGCCCGGGCCCCAGCAGTATGCGCGGCGGCACCGCCGGCATAGGGGATTCGGGCAGCGCGCTCTGTGTCATGCCATCACCTCCGATTTCGCAATCCGTCAATTCGCGAGCGTCGATAAAGCAACGTTAGGGTATTCTACACCTGTTGGGGCGTCCGTGTGTTCGCGTGTCCGTGTATCATATCCGGGCAAGCGGCGCAGAACGGCGCATCGGCGTATCGCAAGCGGCGGCGCATCGCGCGAAACGGCGCCGGGCCTGCGGGCGCATCGGCATCGTTAAGCGTGCGGTTGCGCGCTTTGGGCGGGCGTGATGCGGTTGTAGCGGTCTTCGAAGCGCTTGATGTCATCCTCTTCTAGGTAGCTTCCGGTCTGCACTTCGATGACCTCCAGCGTAACGGATCCGGGGTTCTCCAAGCGGTGTTTGACGCCCATAGGCACATACGCCGACTGATTTTCGGTTAGCAGAAGCTGCTCGCCGCCGATGGTAACCTGCGCCGTGCCGTTCACCACGACCCAATGCTCGGCGCGGTGGTGGTGCATCTGCAGGGACAGCGCTTCGCCGGGCGTTATCGTAAGCCGCTTGACGCGAAAGCGTTCCCCAAGATCGATTGTCTCATAAGTCCCCCACGGGCGGTTCACGCGGCGATGGTTGGCGTGTTCGTCGCGATTGTCCGCTTTGAGGCGCTCCACAAGGTCTTTGACATCCTGCACGCGCTCTTTGTGCGCCGCAAGCACGGCGTCCGCCGTCTCTATGAGTATCACATCCTTCAAGCCAACCGCCGCCACAAGCCGCTGCTGACTGATGACCACGGAGTCGGACATTGATTTGGCATAGACATCGCCGCGCAGCAGATTGCCGCCGTCGTCGCGCTCGCTCACATCCCACAGCGACGACCATGCGCCCAAATCCGTCCAACCGACGTTCATCGGCAGCACAAGGCAGCGCGCCGCGCCGTTCTGTGGCGCTTTATCGCCGATATGCTCCATCACGGCATAGTCTATGGATTCGCTGGGGCATTGGGCGAAGCTTTCGGCGTCGGGGCGCTGGAAATCGCCGTCGCGTTCCAAGCCGTTGTGCGCCGCGGCGCACTGCGCGGCGATTTCGGGACGCAGGCGGCTGATTTCGCTTAGCCACACGGAGGCGCGCATCATAAATATGCCGCTGTTCCACAGATACTTTTGAGAGGCGAGCATTCGCTCTGCGCGGGCGCGCTCCGGCTTTTCAACGAACTCGGTGATTCGAAACGCTTGCGCGCAGTCGTCGGACGCTATCGAAGCGCCCTTGCGGATATAGCCGTATCCCGGCTGCGGCGAATGCGGCGCAATGCCGAATGTAACGATGCCGCCCTGCGCCGCAAGCTCAGCGCCGCGTTGCGCGGCATCGCGAAAGCCCGCCGCATCTTGTATCACATGATCGGCGGGCATAACCAGCATAACGGGGTCGTTGTTCGGTTGGGCGGCGTCCGCCAGCATAAGCGCGGCGAGCGTGAGCGCCGGGGCGGTGTTTCTGCCCGCCGGCTCCAGCGCGATCGCAAGCGGCTCGCGCTTCATCTGCCGCAGATGCTCCGCCACCAGAAAGCGATGCTCTTCGTTGCACACCACAAGCGGCGGCGCAACGCCGTCTATGCCGTCGAGACGGCGTATCGTGTCTTGGAACAGCGATCGCTCGCCCATCAGCGGCAGGAACTGCTTGGGATAAAGTTCGCGCGAAAGCGGCCAAAGGCGTGTGCCTGAGCCGCCGGCGAGGATTACCGGCTGAACCGTCATCGGTTGCCTCCTTGATTTCCTGCAATAAATAATAGGGGGGGGACAATGCAATCAGGAGAATATAACAGGGTAAGATATGTTCGGGGGATATATCAAGATAGTTCAACGGGATATTTCAGCGATTGCGCGCGCTTGCCGCTCGAACGCGCTTGGATGCTTGGATATAGCGCATTTTACTACAAGATAGAGAAAATGCTGAATATGAGCGCGTTTAGAGCGCTTAGCGTATGCGGACACATGCGTCCGAGTGCTGTATTTTATAGGAAATGGACGCTTGATTGGATGCCACGCCGCATTATTGCAACTGCACTATCGCAGCGGGGAATGAATACCATTGTATTGGATATTCGCGCTTGGGTATTCTCAGCGCGTTCCGGCATGTTAAATCCGGCCCAACTTCAGCCGCGCTAACGCAAGTCCGCTGTCCCCCCTCACCGCTCCGCCCTCGCCCATAGCCGCTTGCCGTCGGTGATGAACTCCACCGTGCCGCGCTTCGCCGTGGTGAACAGCATATCCGGCGATACAAACCGCCCAAGCCGCTCCATCACATCGGCGGATGGATGCCCGAAGCGGTTGTCAGCGCCAACGGATATGACCGCCGACGACGGGCTCACGGCGCGCAGAAACGCTTCCGTGCTGCTGTCCCCGCTTCCGTGATGCGCCACCTTCAGCGCATCGCTGTCCAACGATACGCCGCTCGCCAGCAGCGCGCGCTCCGCATCGCCGTATATGTCCCCCGTCAGCAGTACGCTCACATCGCCATAGACCAGCCGTAGTACCACGGATGCGTTGTCAACGTCCGATTGACTGCCGCTCAACAATGTCTGCGGCGGCCACAGAACCTCAAGCCGTATGCCGTTGTCCAGCGCAATCGCCTGCGACTGATGCGCCTCTATAAGCGCGGCATTTTCGCCGTCCACCGCGCGCCGCCATTCAGCATAGGGCGCGCTATCGTAGGCGATACGCCGTTCCACGATGCCCGCAACCTCATAGCGCGCCAATATCTGCGCCAGCCCGCCTATGTGATCGCTGTGCGCGTGCGTAGCCACCACAAGGTCGATATGCGTATCGTTGAAGCGCATTCGCTCGGCGAGAAACTGCGTCATTCGCAGCGGATCCGCGCCGCCGTCGACTACAATCTGAACGCCGCCCGGCGTCTCTATGAACACGCCGTCCCCCTGCCCAACATCCACGAAGTAGATATGCAGCCTATCATCCCGCGCGAGGGCGTCCGACCAGACCAGCGCGGCGGCGAATGCGGCAGGCACAATCAGCCATGCGCCCAAGCCCGCCGACTGCGGCAGCACGGATGCGGAGTTGACGGACGGCAGCCCGGAGCGCCGCCACAGCGCGCGCAGTCTGTTCGGGAATGCGACTATGGGCAGACACAGCGCCGCCAAAATCAGATAGCAGCCCACGACCGCGGCCAACGGCAGCCTGCCCGTGTCCACCGCCGCGCTTGGCAGATCGGATAGCGCCGTAACCACGCCCGTTGCGTAAGTGCCCGCCCCCCACGCTATCCATCCAAACGGCAGCGCCAAAGTTTCGCTCACCATCCCAAGCAGTCCCGCGGCGCCGCTGCCGATTATGAACGGCGGCACGGCAGGCAGCGTCAGCAGCGTAGCCGGTATGCCCAGCGTCGACACCTGCTCGAAGTGGTAGGCAATCAGCGGCAGCGTAGCGGCGGTGGCGGCGACCGTTACGCCAATCATATCGGCGGCGGTTGCCAGAACCGGGCGCAGCGGCGAGCGCCAACCCAAGCGATTCGCCGCAAGCCCGCGCAGCAGTCCGCCGAAGCCATCCCCAAGCGCCGCAATGCCCGCCAGCGCCGCGAAACTGAGCTGAAACGATATGCTGAATATGATGTTGGGCGATATGCCGACCATCACGGCGGCGGCGCATCCCAACGCCGCAAGCGCCCCGCGCTGTCTGCCCGCCGCAAGCGCCGCCAAATACACGCTGCCCATTATGCAGGCGCGCGCCGCCGACGGGGACATCCCGGATAGCAGGGCGTACAGCCAGATTAGCGCAAGCGGCGCAAGCAGATGCAGGTAGCGCTTTCTGCCAAGCAGCGCCGCGCTCGCCGATAGGCTTGCGGTCAGCAGAATGCCGACGTGCAAGCCCGATATTGCCAGCAGATGCGCCGCGCCGCTGCGCCGAAACGCCGTCGTTACATCGTCGGGAATGCCGCCGCGCAGTCCCAGAACCATCGCCTGCGCCAACGCCGCCTGCGGCTCCGGCACAACCGCCGCTATGGACGCTGCCGCGCTGCGCCGCAAGCCGTACAACCAGCGATAGAAGCCGCTGCCGTTGCCGGCGCTTACCAGCGTTGCGCTCCGCGCGTACATCACCGCGAACACGCCCTGCCGCGCAAGGTATGCGGGATAGTCGAAATCCTCAAGCGTGGGCGGCTCTTGGATGCGCCCGGTCAGCAGCAGGCGATCGCCGTATCGGAAGTAGGGCGCTTGACGGCGCTGCGCTATATCGGAGTCGGCGCGCGCCGTGACCAGAATTAGCGCGTCCGCCGCCGTCCATTCGCCGTTAATCGGACGAATGCGCTCCGCCTGCAGCCGAAAGCGCGCAAAAGCGCCCGCCGCCTCATCGCCGCGCGCCACCACACCCTCCACCTCTTGCGGCCGGCTGCTTATGAGAGAGCGCTCATCCGCATCGCCGCCGCCAATCATCACGCGCGCCATTCCCAGCGCAAACGCAAGCGCCGCAAGCGCAACCCACGGCGATCGGCGCAGACTCGCCAGCAGTAGCGCTCCAAGCAACGCAGCGACCGCGAACAACGCCGGCACGGCAAGCGTCGCCGCATCGCCAAGCCCGAACCCCAGCAGCGTCCCGCCCACAAACGCTATCGCCGCCGCAAGCAGTTTCATCTAGCAAGCGTTCCTAAAATCTCACTCCGGGGGATGCAAAAGAGGCAATGTGCTGGCATCTCAAAACTGAGTTCGAGTGAGAGTGTATAACCCGCAAGTGTCCGCGGTTATCGACTATCGATCAGCGCAGGCTTGCCGTAACTGCGCGGGCTTGCGCTGCGCCCCTTTCGGCGAATAGGCTGCATACGCCGGTGTATCCCGTCGGATCAAGCATCGCCTCGATCTGCTCAGGCGTTAGGCGGGCGCTCACATCCGGCTCCGCCGCCAGCGCGTCCGCGAACGGCAAGCCTTCCAGGAACGCCGCCTGCGCCGCCTCATATACCGCGTCGTGCGCCTGCTGACGGCCTATCTGCCTGCCCAGCTCCAGCATAATCGCCTCCGACATAATCAGCCCTCCGGACAGATCCAGGTTGCGGCGCATCCGTTCCGGGAACACCCGAATGCCCGCGAACAGGTTGACCATGCGCTGCAGGATGTCCCCCGTCAGGATGCAGGCTTCGTTCAGCGCCTTGTCCATCATAACGCTGGTTGTGCGGTCGGCTTCGTGTTCAGTCTGCATAGCCTCAAGCGCAAGCGGCACAAGCGCCCGAACCTGCGCCGCGCCCGCCACAATGTCCTGCGCCAGCTTGGGGTTGCGCTTCTGCGGCATCGTGCTGCTGCCCACCGTGCCGGGCGGCACCGGCTCTTCCACTTCGCCGAACTCCTGCTTCATCTGCGTATAGACTTCGCGCCCGATTTTGCTGCAACTCGCCGCAAGCAGCGCGAGTATGGTTATGTACTCCACAAGATGATCGCCGATTGTGCGGCTGGGGTTTGCCATAGAACCCATCCCAAGCCGCTGCGCCATTCCGTCTTGTATCGCAAGCCCGATTTCGCCCAGCGATGCCAGCGTGCCTGCGCCGCCGCCTAGCATCGCCACGAACACGCGCTCTTCGCAACCGCGCAGCCGCTCCACATGGCGGCAGAGTTCGTCAATCCAAACCGAAACCTTGTATCCGTAGGTGGCGGGGACGGCGTGCTGACCATGCGTGCGTCCCGGCAGCGCGGCGTCTTTGGTGGATTCGGCCAGATCCGCAAGCAACTCCAGCAGGTCGGCGAGCTGCGTCAGGAATATGCGGTGGACGCGGCGCAGGTTGAGCAGTTTGCCCGTCTGCGTGATGTTCTGCGTGGTAGCGCCCCAGTGGATATAGCCGCCGGCGTCCCCCTCGCAGATGCGGTCAAGCTCCCACACCATCGGCACAAGCGGATGCCCCGTGCGCGCCAATCCTTCACGGATATTGTCCATATTCAGGTTCTCGAACTTTGCCTTGGACGCAATCTCATCGGCGGCGTGCGTCGGTATGACGCCCAGTTCGGCTTGCGCTTGCGCCAGCGCCACTTCGACGTCCAGCCACGCCTGAATGCGCGACGCCTCCCCGAACAGCGCGCGCACGCCCGGATCGCCCACCCGATACGCCGTAGGTTCTGCCTGCATTCCGTTGCCTCCTAGCGCCGTCTAGCGCGGTGCGATTGTCTAGCGGTTGCCGCTTGCCTAGTTGTTGCTTGCCTAAATGTTGTGCTTGCCTGCGCTTGGATGCGGCTTATGCTTATAGTTTATGCTTATGTAGGATGCCAAAGCCTATGCCGCATTCGCATTCCCCCAAGCAGGCGCTATACTAACACACATCGGCGGCGTAGATTAGGCGGGGAAGCGCCGCGAAAGTTAGGCTTTCATCGCCCGTTTGTGAGCATACAGGCGGACCACGCGTGCGTTGCTGCGCTGCTGATGCCAGCGCCTGCGCTGGACGCGGCGGCATTGGCGCGGCGGCTCGAATGATTGGGCTGTCTTCGCCGATTGCGCTACAAATTCGTCTCGCTTTGTTCTGATTTTAGGTATTATCATCTTGCAACGCTCATCAGTTTGAAACCTTCTATCAACCCCTCTGTATTAGCGGATACTTCGCGGATTATACACTCAATTGCACTTAACTTTGAGAATGCTCGCTGCTCGCCGGACTTGATACTCTATTACTCAAACACGCAATTAGGGTAGAATAAGCCACTAATCGGTTTTGCATATTCACTTCAACCGCGAACCGAACTACACGGAGCGACCACATGAACGGCGTACACGACTTAGGCGGGATGCACGGCTTTGGCGCTATCGAGCGCGAGGCGGATGAGCCCGTGTTTCACGAAGCTTGGGAAGGGCGGGTTTATGGCATCGTTACGACTATCCGAGAAGAGCGTGATGCGTATGCGCCCTACGGCTCGCGCCACTACATAGAGAACATCCCGCCGGCGCGCTATCTGGCGGCGAGCTACTATGAGAAGTGGATGCTTGCGCTTGAGGCGGCGCTTTTGCATAGCGGACTGCTTGCCGCCGACGAATTGGATGCGCGCATGCAGCGTTATCGCGACAATCCGAATGCCGCCGTCCCGCGCCGCGACGACCCTGCGCTTGCGGCGCGCGTCCGTCGCAGAATATACTCGGCGCAACGGCCGGCGGATCCGCCGCATGCCGCGCCCCGTTTCGGCGTGGGCGATGATGTGCGCGCCCGCAACATCCACCCGCGCGGGCATACCCGTCTGCCGCGGTATGTGCGCGGCAAGCGCGGCGTTGTTGAGCGCATCTACGGCGCGCAGGCGTTTCAAGACGATCCGCCCAACGCCGACGCATCGCCGCAAGCGGTGTACAGCGTCCGATTTGAGGCGCGCGAACTTTGGGGGGACGCCGCCGAACCCAATCAAAGCCTCTACATCGATATGTGGGAAAGCTACCTTGAACCCGCTTGACCGCCGCCTATGAACATATCCATCATCTACCATTCGGAGACGGGCAACACGGCGCAGATGGCGGCGCTGGTGGCGGATGGCTGCGGCAGAGTGGCGGGCGTTAACGCGCGGTGTATGAGCGTCGACGATGTTGACCTTGAGTTCGTGGCGCAGTCTAGCGCCGTGATATTCGGCACGCCCACGCACGGCGGCAATCTCAGCTGGCAGCTCAAGCGCTTCTTGGAAGAACTGGATCAGACTGCGCTTGCGGGCAAACTGGGCGGCGTGTTCGTATCGCAGAACTGGGCGGGCGGCGGCGGCGGCGCAAGCTTCGCCGAACTGAGCGTTATCGCATCCCTGCTGGTCAGGGGAATGCTGATATACTCCGGGGGAATGCCCGCCGGCGATCCGCCGCTGCACTTCGGCGCTGTGTCTCATCGCGCCCCCGACGAACCGCTCTACCGCGATCGTTGCCTGAAGCTCGGCGAAAACATAGCCCGCAAAGCGACGGAATTGTTCGGCTAGACTGCGCCGCGTCCCGAATATATTCGATCGCCGCTATACCCATATGCTCCCATATAATACTCACTGAGGGAAGCAAGCCTATGAGCGAACCGCACGACCATAACGCCGAACACGCCGCGCAGTCCTATCCCGCGCTGCGCGCGATGGCGATTGAATCGCTGCTCATCGAGAAGGGGCTAATATCCAGCGATGCCATAGACGCTAGGGTGCAGGCGTATGAGCGGGACATCGGCCCGCTGAACGGCGCAAAGGTGGTGGCGCGCGCATGGACGCAGCCCGAATACAAGGCGCGGCTGCTGGCAAACGGAACCGCCGCCATCGCCGAACTCGGCTTTGCGGGCTCGCAGGGCGCCGAAATCGTGGTATTGGAAAACACGCCGCAGGTTCATAACCTAGTGGTCTGCACGCTTTGCTCATGCTACCCGTGGCCCGTGCTTGGGCTGCCGCCGCGCTGGTATAAATCGGACGCATACCGCGCGCGCGCTGTCATAGAGCCGCGCGCCGTGCTGAAAGAGTTCGGGCTGGAGTTGGACGAATCGGTTGAAGTGCGCGTCTGGGACAGCAACTCGGACATACGCTATATGGTGTTGCCGCAGCGTCCGGACAGCGCTGACGACATGAGCGAATCTGAGCTAACGGCGCTTGTTAGCCGCGACAGCATGATAGGCGTCGCCAAGGCGGATACGCCGCCGGCCGCCACGCGAAAGCGGGCGCTATGAGCGAACCCGTGGGTGAGCGCGCTTCCGATATGCAGGGCGATTTGGCGCTTCCACGCGTCAACGGCGAGCTGGCGTTCGATGCGCCGTGGCAGGCGCGCGCCTTTGGAATTGCGGTGGCGCTAAACGAATGCGGCGCATACGATTGGCGCGACTTTCACCGTAGCCTTGCCGCCGCAATCGCAGCGGACGGCGTGGGCAATGCGGCCGACGAATACTATGACCGCTGGCTTGACTCGCTGGAGCGCCTGCTGGTTGAGCGCGGCATTCTGACGCCCGCCGAGATCGATGCGCGCGCCGTCGAATGCGCCTACGACGCGCACGCAGACACGCGCGGATAGCAGGTGAATATGGCAAGCGGCGAGATATATCTCATAGGGCTTGGCCCCGGCGATAGGGCGCTGCTGACGCCTGCCGCCGCCGATGCGCTCGCGCGCTGCGATGCCGTGATTGGCTACAAGGGCTATGTTGAGCAAGTGCGCGATCTGATGGGCGGCAAGCGGGTTATCGCTATGGCGCTGGGCGAAGAGATGGCGCGCGCCGCCATAGCGGTTGACACGACGGCAAGCGGCGAATCGGTGGCGCTCATATCGTCGGGGGACGCCGGCATATACGGGATGGCGGCGCCGCTCTTTCAGCATCTTGCGGCAATCGGCTGGGACGGCGAAAGCCCCGCCGTGCATGCAATCCCCGGCGTATCGGCGATGCAAGCGGCGGCGGCGATACTGGGAGCGCCGCTTATGCAGGATTTCTGCGCCATAAGCCTAAGCGATCTGCTGACGCCGTGGGACGCCATCCGTCGGCGGCTTGAGGCGGCGGCGCTGGGCGATTTCGTGATTGCGCTCTACAACCCGCGCAGCCGCAAGCGCCAAACGCACATAGCCGAAGCGCGCCAAATCATACTGCGCCACCGCGCGCCCGAAACGCCCGTGGGCATCGTCCGCAGCGCATCGCGCCCGGATCAGCGAGCGGCGCTCATTACGCTAGGCGATCTCGATCAGCGCTATGACGATATCGATATGTTCACAACGCTAATCATCGGCAACTCGACTACCTATGTTCACGCCAACCGAATGATTACCCCCAGGGGATACGCCGTCGACAAGCCTTAATCGCGCTAAGTTCGGCGCAGCTTATACAATTCGCGCATCATATCCGCGCTATGCGTAATCGCTATGCGCTATCCACACTATCTATGAGAGAGACGCAGGAATGACCGCAACCGTCGTGCTGGCGGGAACGCGCAGCGGTACGGGCAAGACCACTATCGCCGCCGGCATAATGGGCGCGCTTGCGCGGCGGCGCTTGCGCGTGCAGCCGTTCAAGTGCGGACCCGATTACATCGACCCGTCATATCACAGGTTTGCTTGCGGCGTTCCAAGCCGCAATCTGGACACCTGGCTGCTGCCTCACAATGCCGCGCTGGAGTTGTTCTGCAGGGCGGCGCAGCGCAGCGACGTCGCCATTGTGGAAGGCGTAATGGGGTTGTACGACGGCCACGCCAACCTGACGGAGCAGGGATCCACCGCAGAGGTAGCCAAGCTTCTGAACGCCCCGGTGATTCTGATTGCCAACGCCGCTGGCGTGGGGCGCAGCATCGCCGCCGAAGTGTTGGGATTTCGGCGCTTCGATCCTACCGTGAACATCGCCGGCGTCATACTCAACGGCATCGGCAGTCCGCGCCACTTGGACTTCTGCAAACCGCCCATAGAGCGCGCGACCGGACTGCCCGTGTTGGGCTACCTGCCCCGCCGCGACGACCTCAGAGCGCCGGAGCGCCACCTTGGGCTTGTGCCGACCGTAGAGGGGCCGGTGGCGGACGAATGGCTTGAGGCGCTGATAGCGCAGGTGGAACGGACGATAGACCTTGACCGCCTGCTAGATGTGGCGGCGCGCGCCGATACGCCCGCCGTTGCGCCGCGCCTGTTCCCGCCGGAGCGCGCGGCAGTCCCCGCAAAGGCGCGCATCGCGGTGGCGCAGGACAAGGCGTTCAACTTCTACTATCAGGATTCGCTGGATCTGCTGGAAGCTTGGGGCGCTGAAATAGCGCCGTTCAGTCCATTGGCGGATGTAGCGTTGCCGCGCGGCGTAGGCGGCATATACATCGGCGGCGGCTTTCCCGAACTATTCGCGGCCGAGCTTGCCGCCAACGAACCGATGAAGCGCGCGCTACGGGCGGCCCACGACGCGGGAACGCAAATCTACGCCGAGTGCGGCGGGCTTATGTATCTCGCGGAAGCGCTGACCGATTTCGATGGCAAAACCTATCCGATGGCGGGGCTGATAGCGGCGCAATCGTCTATGAGCGGCGGGCGGCTTACGCTGGGCTACCGCGAAGTCGAGGCGCTGGCGGACGGGCCGTTGCTCGCCAAGGGACAGCGCGCGCGCGGCCACGAATTCCACTGGTCGATCGCCGACGCGCCCGCCGATAAAGCGCGCGCCGCCTACGCCGTGCATAGCCAAGACGGGCGGCTTGAGGGCTTCCGATGCGGCAGTCTTTGGGCGTCATACATTCATATGCACCTTGGGAGCGCGCCGGGGATGGCAAGCCGTTTCGTCGAGATGTGCGGGAATCGGACAGAGCGCTGACCGCCTAACAGCGCCGTCGAATTTGCGCCTAAAGATGCGGCGGGCTGAAGCCTTTGGCAACCGCTTCGCCGGCGCGTATGCTCGCCTCTTGGATGAAGCGCTCCAATTCGGCAATGCGCTGCGCCGCATCGTCTTCCGACGCGGTTTCGCACGCCTTCAGCGAAGCAAGCTCCGATTTTGCCTGCGCTATCTTATCGGTGATGGTGAGCGCCTCAAGCTCAGACTCCGCCTGCCGCCGAATTGACGCCAGATGCTTGCGCTGCGCCTGAACGTCGTCTAGCCGCTCTTGTATTTCGCCCATCAGGTTTAGGGTTGCGTCCAACGGATTGCCGCCTTGGATAGCGTAGCGCGGCGCGCGGTCGAGTTGGCGCTGAAACTGACGCGCCAACGCCTCAAGTTCGTCTTCTTTGGCGGTTATGGACGCTAACAGCAGCCTCAGGTTGGAAATCGTCTTTTGCATCTGCGGCATTGTCATATGCAAGCCTCGCGCAGTTCGCGCGCTACTCATTCGGGCCGGGCATTCGCTATCCGCCGATGCGCTGAGTTGACGCAACACGCCCAAGTTGTAGGATGCGCCAAGCCGTTGCGCCGACGTGCGCGCTCGACGGTTCGCTACAATCGCATTCTTGCGCGGTTAGCGGCGGCGCTCGCGGCTGTTGATGAGGAAGAGCGCTTCATCGGCGCTCATTCTGCCAATGGGGCCGGATGCGTAGAGCGAACCCAATACCGTGCCGCCGCGTCCCAGAATAAACTCGGTGGGCTGTATAAAGCCGCCTCGATCGTCCGACCACCAACTCCCCACAACGGCGGCGTCCGCCTGCGTAACGCCGTATGCCACGGGGAATTCGACGCCCGCCTTGCGCTGCATCGCCAGGGCGTTGTCGAGCGTGTCCACGCTTGCGGCGATTACGCTGCATCCCAAGTCCGCGAGCTTGGCGCTGTTGGCTTCCCATTCGGCTAACTGCCGCGCGCAGTATGGTCACCAGTGGCCGCGGTAGAAGAGCAGCGCCAGGTAGCGCGTGGGCATTTCGTCGGGCAGACGAAGTGTCTCGCCGCTGACCAACTTCAGCGTGAGGGATGGGAACTTGTCGCCTTGTTGCAGCATTGGCAGATAGTCCGCGCGGTTCAGGGTTTGGGGTTAGTTGTGAGTGTCTCTGCATCTTGTAGGCAACGGCAAGCGCGTACCCGGGGCAAGGGGGATGCGTTAGCGCTCTAGCCGCGCGAACCTACGGGCGGCGGAAAGTCGTCGTCGTCATCGTCGTCTATGCCGTCGTCGGGATCCGCCTCGTCGTCTTCATAGTCGTCGTCATCATCGTCGGGGACTTCGAGGCGCTCGCCTACTTCGTGCAGGAACTGCTCTACGCCGGGCGATAGGCTGATAAGCTCTTCGGGCGGTTCGGGTTCGGCGTGCGTGCGGTCGTAGTAGTTTTCGAGCTGCTCTATGAGCGCGCGAATTTCGGGGTTGTTCTGCACGGCGCGGTTTATTTCGCCGTACTGCTGCTCCCCGCGCGATGTGTCGACGAGTGAATCCGGCAGGTCGTACATAGCGCACAGCACGCTCATAAGGCGGGATGCGCCCATGTGGTCTTCGTCAAGCTGAACATACTGCGGCAGATGCGCCATTAGGCTTACGGACGGCGTTTCGGACTTTATCAGCGATTCGTGGACTAGGTTCACGATGCTAGTGGGTCCCTGGTATGTGCTGCCGCGCGTTGAGATAAGCCCCCGCGCGCGCTGTTCCTGGGCGGGCGTGAGACTGCCGGTTACCAGCACCGGGCGCGTGTGCGGCACGGAGTCGTACATCCCCCCGATGCGGCAGTATTCGGACACGCCGAAATGCTGCAGCAAACGGACGATAGCGTCGGTGTAGTCTTCGCCCAATGCGTGCGGTTCGCGGATGTGCAGAAATAGGTAATCGTGGTCAGTGGCGCGCGCATAGTGGACGATGGTGTTGGGCGTGGTGAACACGCGCCGCCCCTGCACGGTTCGCATTCGCGGGCGGTAGCGCGTGAAGTCGAAGAACATCCCGGGCTTCGCCAGCCTGCCCAGTTCGCTTGCGCGCATATAGCGCTCCAAGCGGTTCAGCACCAGCGTTCCCACACGCCCCACGTCCACCCATGGGCGCAACATCGCTATGGCGCGCACATTGCGCAACTCAGGAACCGGCTCGCGTATTTCGAATTCGCCTATTCTCATTATCACCACCTTAACTATCATATTGACAGAATATAGGAATTAGTTCAAGCGCAATTGCGGTATAATTGCCGTAAGTTGACGGCAATCGCCAACTGGCGGCGCTGTTTGGGCTAATAGTCGCCAATCATCGGCATAGCGGTGGCGCATAGCGCGGCATAGTAAAGGGGGACGCAAATGGATGTTACGGGCAAGACGGCGGTGGTAACCGGGGGCGGGCGCGGCATTGGGCGCGGCATAGCGCTGGCGCTGGCGCGCAACGGCGCCGATGTGGCGGTGGCGGACATTATCGCGGAGAACGCGCGCAGCGTCGCCGCCGAAGTAGAGGCGCTAGGGCGGCGCGCTACTGCGCTTAGCCTGGATGTTACTAATCAGCAGTCGGTCGAGGATATGGCTGCGGCGGCGCTGGCGGAGTTCGGGCGCATAGACATTCTGGTGAACAATGCCGGCGTTATCGGCGCGGCCGGCTGGGAAGAGCGCGATACGCCTAATGAAGAGGATTGGGACTTCATCTTCGAGATAAATGTGAAAGGCATAGCGCGCGCAACCGACGCCGTAGCGCCGCATATGCGAGAGCGCAAATCGGGCAAAATCATCAACATAGCGTCAATAGCGGGCAGGCAGGGCAGCGCCCGCAACCCGCCCTACAATGTGTCCAAGGCAGGCGTGATAAGCCTCACGCAGGCGCAGGCGCTTGCGCTTGCGCCGCACAACATCAATGTGAACGCCATCTGTCCGGGACTGTTGTGGACGCCCATGTGGGAGCGCATCACGGCGCGCGAGGCAATGACGCCCAACCCGCAAGGCAAGACGCAGCGCGAACTATTCGACGAGCATGTGCAGGCGCAGATACCGCTGGGCAGGGCGCAGACGCCCGACGACATCGGCAACCTAGCGGCGTTCTTGGCGTCCGACTACGCGCGCAACATCACCGGCCAGGCGATCAATGTGAGCGGCGGCCTGTTTATGAACTGACGCAGCGCGCGCCGCGGGACGATTCACTCAGATTATCCAAAGGCTTGCCAATAACTTGTCGAAATAGGCGATTGGCAAGCGGTCAACTATCGTCTATTCGCATAACAAGCCTGCGACAAGGCAAGCGATGCGCTAGAATGCGCGCGCTTGCCTTGCGCCGTTTGCGGCGTTTAGAGCGGCGTGATATTCGGGACTTCCAAGCCTGCTAATCAGTTCTATCGGGGACGATGCAAGCGCGCAGATACGCCAATTCGCAAGCATTGGGCAAGGGTTGTTGACAGGGCATAAACGCTGGCATATTATCGCGCAACAACGGGCGGCATTCGGGCGTCAGAAGTCAGCCGGATGGCAGGAGGGAAACTATGCGGTACGACTATATCGTAATCGGCGCAGGCTCGGCAGGGTCTATTATGGCGACGCGGCTTTCGGAGGATCCGCAGACTTCGGTGCTGCTGCTGGAGGCGGGGCCGGACTACCCGGACATCGACAGCCTGCCGGACGAAGTGCGAAACGGCTACGCCACCGGCATCGATGTGATGACCAGCGACCACAACTGGCAGTTTTGGGGACAGCCCACGCCCAAAGCGGAGCCGATGATGGTGCCGCGCGGCAGGGTTACGGGCGGCTCAAGCGCCATAAACGGGCAGGTGTTTCTGCGCGGCATGCCGGAAGACTACGACGCCTGGGCGGCGCTTGGGAACGACGAGTGGAACTACGAAAAGGTGCTGCCGTTCTTTCGCAAGCTTGAGACGGACACCGATTTTCACGACGACTTCCACGGCACGGACGGGCCGATAATCGCGCGGCGCTTCAGCAATGCCGCAGAGTGGCCGCCGATGCAGACGGCGTTCTACAACGCGGCGAAAGCGGCGGGCTACCCGGACGGCCCCGACCAGAACAACCCCGACGTCACCGGCATAGGGCCCACGCCATACAACAACCCCAACGGCATCCGCTGGAGCACGAACATCGGCTATCTTGGCATGTCGCGCCACCGCCTCAACCTCACCATCAGGCCGAACTGCACCACGCATCGGGTGATCATCGCCGACGGGCGCGCCACCGGAGTTGAAGTTGAGAGCAACGGCGAAAGGTTCATCGTTGAGGGCGAAGAGATAATCCTCAGCGCGGGCGCGGTTGCGTCGCCGCAGCTGCTTATGCTGTCGGGCGTGGGCCCGGCGGCGCATCTTGCGGATCTGGGCGTGCCGCTGGTTCATGATGCGCCGGGCGTGGGGCAGAACCTGCGCGATCATCCGGTGACTTGGGTTACCTGGCGCACCAAGCCGGAGGTGGATCTTGAGGCGCTGGCGCTTGAGCCGCGCAGTCAACTGATGCTGCGCTACACCGCCACGGGGTCTGAGCTTCGCAACGATATGAAAATCACTATGGCGAACTTCGCCACCGAGCGCATCAACCGCGGCGGCAATCGGATGGTTCCCATCGGCGTGCGAATGTCCATAATACTCGACCTCGCCGTAGGCTCCGGCGAACTGAAGCTGGCGTCCCAAGACGTTGGCGAGCAGCCGCTTCTGAGCTACAACTACTTCGCCGAAGAGTTCGACCGCCAACGCTCGCGCGAGGGCATTCGGCTTGCAATCAAACTGGCGGATCACCCCGACTTTGCGGACATCCTGGAAGAGCGCATCGAGCCGCTGGACTCCGAACTGGACTCGGATGACGCGTTGGACGACTGGATGATGCGCGAGGCGACCACCGGGCAGCACATATCCGGCACATGCAAGATGGGCCCGGCGTCCGACCCGATGGCGGTGGTTGACCAGCAGGGCAGAGTGCGCGGCATAGAAGGGCTGCGCGTGGTGGACGCCTCCATAATGCCCGACTGCATCCGCGCCAACACGAATGTAACCACAATGATGATAGGCGAGCGCATCGCCGATCTTGCGCGGCGGGGGTAGGGGGATATGGGATGCGTCGGCGATTTACCGTGTGATCCGCCGACGCTATCCCCCTTTATACCTAATATCTACGCGCTCCAAGCCGCCCGCGCCGCCTAGCCGATAACCCGCCGCGCTGAGAGAAAATGATACACTGAATATCCCATTACACGGGAAATTCTTACGCACAGAGGTGAACGAACAATGGCGATACGGGAATTGGATCGGACGGCGGATTTGGGCGCGGCGGCGCTGGCGCGGCAGACGGGCTGCGGGCCGGCCATCTGGCTTGCGGGCGATCCGGCCGACCTTAAAGAGTGGATGCCCCTGGGCGCGGCGGGCATCGTTACCAACACCGTCGTGCTTAACGATATGGTGAAAAAGTACGGACCGCTCACTGAGCTAATCAAGCGCTACCTGGACATCACGGACAAGCCCGTCGTTGTGGAAATAGACGGGCATTCCACCGACGAACTCATAGAGGTGGGCGAAGTGTTCACCGATATGTCCGAGCAGGTGATACTGAAGATCCCCTGCACCGCATACGGGCTTGGCGCGTTTCGCTACTTCGCAGAAGAGGGCGTGGAGACTTTCTGCACCACGGTGTTTTCGCTGCCCCAAGCGGCGGCGGTGGCGCAGGCGGGCGTTGACCACATCCTGCCGTTCTGCGAGCCGGTGAAAGAGCTGGGCGGCGATCCCACCCAGCTTGTGCGCGAGTGCGCCGCGATGTTCGGCGGCTGGCAGCGCCGCCCGCTGATAATGGCGGCGCTTGTGCGCTCCGTGGAAACGGCATACGCCGCGCTGCGCGACGGCGCCGACGAAATCGTCATATTCTGGCCCGTGTTCCGCGATATGCTGTCCCACCCGCTCACCGACACTTGGAACAAAACCTTCATGGACGAGTGGCAAGAGATGAACGCCGCCGGCAAACTAGCGGATCTGCCGATTAGATAGATCCGCGCTTCATTGGCAATCAACGGGCGGCCGCATCCGCAAGCCGTATCAGCAAAAGGCGACAAGCGGTTGCCCGTCGGTCAGATAGCGGCGGCGCATATACGCGCGGCGGCGTGTATCCGCCGTGGTTCGCAATTCCCAATTCGCAGTTCCGACGGATTATGCCATATACATGGCAATACACACATAAGAGAGGGGGCGCTATGAGACTGGAAGGCAAGGTCGCGATTATAACGGGCGGCGCAAACGGAATGGGCGCTGAAGAGTGCCGCATATTCGCGCGCGAAGGCGCTAAGGTTGTCATAGCGGACATCCTAGAAGACGAAGGGCGCAAGGTCGAAGCCGAAATCGCGGAAGCAGGCGGCGAATCCGTGTTTATGCGCCTTGACGTCACCAGCGAAACGGACTGGCAGGCGGCGGTCGACGCCACCGTGGCGCGCTACGGCAAGCTCGATGTGCTGGTCAACAACGCCGGCATCGGCGGCTCGCACAGTGCCGATGCCTTGACCGCCCAGCGCTGGGACGCCTTCATGAACATCAACGCCAAGGGCGTGTTTCTGGGTATGCTCTACGCCATTCCCGCGATGAAGGCGGCGGGCGGCGGCGCTATCGTCAACATATCGTCCATCAGCGGAATCGTGGGGCAGGAAGCCGTCCATATGGGCTACAACGCATCCAAAGGCGCGGTTCGCACGGTTACCAAGTCGGCGGCGGTGCAGTACGCCCAAGACGGCATTCGCGTCAACTCCGTGCATCCCGGCTTGATGCCGCCGATGATAACCACCGCGCTCAGCTCCGATAGGCGCGACGAAATGACCGCGAATGTGCCGATGCGCCGCGCCGGCCGTCGCGAAGAAGTAGGCTACGCCGTGCTATTCCTGGCATCCGACGAAGCCTCCTACATCACCGGCGCTGAGCTAGTGGTGGACGGCGGCTTCACGGCGGCGTAGCGCGCTTGCTGGACTAGGCTTTCTTAACGCAAAGGCGCAGGGGCGCAAAGGGGTGTGGGTATTATAGGTGCAAGGGCGCGTTAGGATTGGCGTTCTCAGCGCATGCGGGTGTAGTATGATTGAGTTGATTGAGAATGCCGGCGGGCTCATAATTGCCTGCGCATAAAGGCTTATCGTATGCGTCCCGAAAGACGCCGCCCGCCGTTCAAAAGCCAAAACTATGAAACCCCGTTCTATTAAAACTAATGCGCTAACTAATTCTACCCCCCCCCCCGAAAATATGTTCGCACACTGCGCGCCGCAACTCGGACCGCGCTACGAATGGCGGCTTGGAACGCGCTGTTCGTCATCTCAGGATTGCTTCTGATTGCGATTGCCGGGGAAGTGTACTTTCGGTTGACGAAGCCGTTTATAGAGAGCAGTATCCCGTTTCAGTTCGTGGATGGCGTTGGCGTTATCCGCGAGCCTAACGCAGAACTGCGCTATGCGGACTGGGACGACGACAATTTTGTTGTTTCGCGCACCAACAGCCAGGGATTTCTAGACCGCGAACCCGTCAGCGCAGAACGCGCCGCAACCGGCTGCCACATAGCCTTCATCGGCGATTCCTATGTGGAAGCGCGAGAAGTCCCCATCGCCGACAAGTTCCATGTGCGCCTAGAAGAGATGGCGGCGCGCGAACTGACTCACTTGGACGTTACCACGCAGGCTTACGGAATAGGCGATACGGGCCAAATCAATCAACTTCCGTTTTATGACAAGTACGCTCGGCGTTTGAGCCCGAAGTTGGTGATTCTAGTCTTCTACATCAATGATTTCACGAACAACTCTGTTGCGCTGCAATCGGTAATGAACGGGCTTGATCCTGACAGAATGCCGTTTATGTCCGTTCGAAGAGACGAACGCGGGGCGCTGAAATTGCAGCCGCCGGATCCGGAATTCCGGCGATTCCGTCTGACGCAGCTACCCGATCCCTGGTATAACAGGGCGTGGAAGCGGACGGTTAAAGTTTCGTACTTCGCGAAATGGCTACGTACAAAAGATCTGATACCGGTGTATTATCAAAGTGCCCTATTGCGTGCGGCGTGGGTGGATATGATAGCCACGCGCCCCTGCTGCTCATCGTTGCTGGACGGCCGGCAACCCGAAGGGGCGCAATTTAGATTATGGTTCAAGAAAGAACATCTGCCGCCGGTTTTTGAAGAAGCGGTGGAATACACCGCTTTCGGCATAGAGCAGTTCAAACGGCGCGCAGACCGCGACGGCGCGTCGCTGGCAATCCTATCGGCAACCCAGGACATGGGAACGCGGGGCGATCCGCAGTTCGACCGCCTGAGCGCCATTGCGGCGGCGCGCGGCATTCCCGTAATCAGCCAGTACGACTACATCATTAGTCAGGGGCATGACTACCGGAACGGCCGGTGGCGTTTAGACAAACACTGGAACCCCACCGGCCACCAATGGGCGGCGGAAGCGGTTTTGGAATGGCTGAAAGCGAACCAAGATGTGTGCGAGTGAGCGCAGTCCGGCATTCTCATATTTGGGCGCATCTGAGTGTATAATCCGCGAAATATCCGCTAATGCAGGGCTTCCCGGAAGGTTTCGAACTGATAAGCGCTGCAATTTGCGAATACCAACCGCGCAATGCTAGGTTGCAAAATATGCCTAGTGAATTAAAAGGAATGCGCATGAGTGGTATCCACCGATGCACGCCTTCGGACGCAGCAACGCCGCTTAACGCCGCAACGTTTGTCCCATAGCGTTATACGCCAAACCGATAGAATGCCTCTGCAAGCAGGGCCGGCTATGCGCCGCGCCTACCCCGCAACCGCCGCCGCAAGCCGACGCGCGCCCTCTTGCAGCATATCGCGCTCGTACAGCGCGAAGCTTAGGCGCAGCGAGTTGGCGAATGCGCCGGATGCTGAGAATGCGCTGCCCGGCCGGTATGATACGCCCGCTTCTTGGGCAAGCGGCAGCAGCGAGTTTGTGTCAGCGCCGTCGGTTAGCGTCAGCCAGACGAAGTAGCCGCCGCCGGGCGGTTGGAACTGCGCCGCGCCGCCAAAGTTTTCGCGCAACGCGGCGCTCATAGCGTCCACCCGCGCGCCGTATGTGCGCCTAAGCTTGGCGATGTTCGCTTGCAGCAACCCCTGCTCCAGCGCGGCGTGAATTAGCGTAGATGTGAAGTGATTTACGCCGCCGCCGCTCGCCGCAATTCCGGCGTTGGCGAAGCGCCGTATCAGCGCAGGGCGCGCCTGTATCCAGCCGCAGCGCAGTCCGGGCGCAAGTATCTTGGAGAACGATCCCAGCGACGCCACGCAGCCGTCGGCAGAGTCGTCGAACGCGGCGATTGGCGGCGGGGGCGGATCGCCGTAGTGCAGAAGCTGATACACTTCGTCCGCAAGCGCGATGAAGCCGTGCCGCCGCGCCAGCGCAACCAGATGACGCCTGCGCTCTGCCGGCATCACGCTGCCGCGCGGGTTCTGATAGGTCGGTATGACATACACCAATCGGACGCGCGACACAGCGCCCTCTTCCAGCATCGACTCCAAGGCGTCCGTCCGCAGTCCATCCGCATCCGTGGGGACGCCCACCACATTCAAGCCGTGATCCTCGAAGATGCGTTGTATGAGATAGTAGGTTGGCTCTTCCACCAGAACCGTGTCCCCTGTCTGCGCGAACAGCGTGGCAGCGAAGTCTATTGCCTGAGACGCGCCTGCGCTCAGAAACAGCGATTGCGGCTCTACCGCGCCGCCGTATGCGGGCTGCGTGGACAAGAACGCCGCAAGCGAATGCAGCAGCGGGCCGAAACCCTGCGGCGCGCCGTACTGCAGCGGCGTGGCATCGCCGTCCGCGAGCGCGTACTCCGCCGCCTTTCGCAGCGCGACAACGGGATGCAGGCGCGGCGAGGGATGCCCCCAACTAAGGTCTATGATCCCGTCGGGAATTGAGATGAGCAGTGATGGCAGCATGGGCAATTTGCGCTCTTGCAAGACAAGCAGGCGGCTGTGAATGCGATTATGCGATTGCTGTATAAGACAGATGAGACTGCTATGAGTCCGATACGGGCGCAAGTCCCGCTTCGCTGCGGGCGTCGTTGATGTGCTGCAGGATGCGCGCTCGCAGCGGCGCAATCTCATAGCCGATGTCCGCAAGCATTCGGCTGTTATCCACGCGGTAGATGTGCGGCACGCGCCGCTCGCCGGTGCTGATGCGCGCGTCGGGGATGATGTCCCGCACGATGTCCGCCATATCCCCCACGCTGCAGAGCTCGCCGCCGCTGATATAGACGGGATGGTTCAGCCGTTCCGCAAGCGCGGCGCGCGCGAATATCTGAGCGGCGTCTTCGGCGTGTATCATCGGCGAAAGCTCATCGCGGTGGAAGGGCAGGTCTATCGGCTCGCCCACCGCCGGCAGCGATAGCATTAGCCCGCCGATCATCCCCGTCATGCCCGTAACGCGCCCATGCCCGAACACGGTGCATATGCGAATGCCGCGCAGGTCAAGCCCGTACAGATCGCGGTAGCGCGCCGCCGCAAAGTCGCTGGCGGCTTTGGTCATTCCATACACATTGGCGGGCGCGGGCAGGTCGTCTTCGTTGACCGGCCGCTCGCCGAAAGTTTCCTGCACGCCATAGACGGCGATGGAGCTGGCATAGACCACGCGCTCAATGCCGCAGAAGCGCGCCGCCTCGAACACATTATTCGTCCCCTGTATGTTGACGGTCATCCCGAAGTGTGGGCGGTCTTCGGTGTCTGGCGGCAGCAGCGCCGCCATATGGATGATGCGCCGCACATCGTAAGTTCTTATAGCCTCAAGCAGGTGCGGAAGTTGCGCAATATCGCCGCGATAGACGCTGACGCGCTCCGCGAGCGCCCCCAGGTTGGCGCGCGGCGGCGCAAGATCGAAGCAGACCACATCCTCGCCGCGCTCAGCAAGCGCCCGCATAATGCGCCCGCCGATTAGCCCTGCGCCGCCCGTAACCATTATCGCCATATGCGCTCGCCTCCGTTTTATACGCCTTTGCGCGTTAGAGTGTCCACTAACAACCGCATAAATCCTGCCGTATATCGTGTATATCGGCCGCCCAACCGCCGCGCTACTCCAACATGCCTGCCAGCCCGTAAGCCACGCTGAACAGGAATACGCTGCCGAATACTATGGAGGTGGCTTTGTAGTTGTGCGTAATCCGAAATGTGAAGAACGCGCCGCCTAGGGATATGACGAATGAAGCGATGAACACCACAGGAACCGTTAGAGGGGGCATCGCCATTTGCCTTTCTTTGATGCGCGTCCGAACATACTTTGCGTGAACGCAACCGGCCGCAGTCCAAGTACCGCGCTACTCCAACATACCCGCCAGCCCGTAAGCCATGCCGAACAGGAACACGCCGCCGAATACTATGCCAGTGGCTTTGTAGTTGTGCGTAATCCGAAATGTGAAGAACGCGCCGCCTACGGATATGGCTAACGAAACGATGAGAACCACGGGAACCGTCAGCATAGTCATAACCCCCTTGTCTTTGAATGTCATAACCCCTTTGTCTGCGCATTTAGTTAATGCGTCAAAAGGATGAGAGTATTCCTAAAAGCACAACCAACAATGCGCACGAGTAGAAAAACATAGTCGCTACTACCGGAATCGTCGGATGCTCCGTGTATTGTGCGTTCAACTCTTGGATAAACTTCGATGTGTCCATAGAGAAGTCAATCGCGCTTTCATCCTGCGCCTTTACTTGATTGTACAGGATGCGAAACAGATCTGCTTCCCGCAGGAAGTAATAGTCTAAAATCGCCAACACCACTACCAGCCCTATCAAGACTAGACCAAAGCGCACGGGTATAGCGCTTCCGCCGCCGTCGCCGCTCAGCAGAAGCGCGACTGCGCCCACGAGCAGCAGCATCGCGAACCCTTTGATTCGCAGCGAGTTGCCCGTCGATTGGGTTATGGCGGACTGGATCATTTCCAGGTGGCGTATCTTCGCTTCCATAGGCGTGTTGCCATTGCCCCCGCGCTAGGCGTCCACAAGCTCCGCCCACGCCTGCGGCTGCGGCACGGGAACGCCTTCTTGCCTGAGCGTCTCTATATGCAGCGCAACCGCTTGGCGCATCAGCGTCATAACCTCTTCTTTGGTTTCGGCCGCCGCTACGCATCCGGGCAGATCCGGCGCATATGCGGCGTAGTTGCCGGGCGCTTTCTCTATAACGACGGTGTATTTCATTGGTCTATTCCCCTAGCCTTGCTTGCTTCAGAATACTGTTCCACGTCCCTGGTGGAAGGTCATCATTTTACCTGCGATGGTCACAATTCCGGGCTTTGTAGGATGCTTGAAATGGCGATGGCTGCCGCGCATTCGCGCTATTTGCCAGCCATCATTTTCCACAAGCCTAATAGCGTCCCGCACCTTCGGCATATCTTGGATTAGCCCCCGCGCGCCTCACAGCGCCTGCCAGTAGCGCCGCCCCTGCGCGCGGATAACCCGGCCGATATGCTGCGACGGATGAAAATGTCCCGCCGCTACGATATAGCCTTCGTCTTCGGCGCGCTGCAATAGCGCGTTGCGGCTGCGGCGGCTGTCCGGCTTGCTGGTGTCCACGCCGGCGCACCAGTCCGGCTGCCGTATCTGTACGCTGCTGTGTATGGCGTCCCCCACTATCATCGCCCGCTCGCCCTGCGAACTGATGAGGATGACCTGATGCCCCGGCGTATGGCCGGGCGTATCCAGCGTAGTTATCTCATCCGTAATCCGATGTCCCTCGTCCACCAGATCCATAAGCCCAAGCGCCTCCAGCGGCAGCACGCTGTCGCGCACCTGCGGCGCGTCGGCGAGATGCTGCGGCTGCGTGAAATGCTCCCAATCGAGGCGCGGCACAAGATAGCGCGCGTTGGGAAAGTACGGCTTGGGCGCTGCGCCGCTGTGGTCGATGTTCCAACCCACATGATCGGCGTGCAAGTGCGTATGCGCCACAATGTCCACATCCTGCGGACTGACGCCCTGCGCGCGGAGTTGGTTCAGCAGATCGCCCGTGCGGTTGCCTCGGTCGGGATGCGGCCCCGGGCCCATTCCCGTATCCACCATAACCGTCTTGCCCATCGAGCGCACAAAGAAATGCCCGTAGTAGAGCTGAATCTGCCCATCCTCTAAAATATCGCGGTACGGCTCCCAATCGGCGGCGGTTACGCCCTCAAAGAAGGCGTCAGGCGGACGCGGCGGCGGGATCATATCCAGCGCAAACGCTATCTCTGCGTTGCCCACTCTAATCCTATCTGCCATCAGTGCGCTCCTTTGGCTTTGGCGTGTTGGCGCGCCAATGTTTCGGCGTGTCAGCGTTTCGGATAGGCGATGCGTCAGTTGGTCAGCGCCGCGGTTGAGCGTATGCGAATATGCCGGCTAATCGGCGCATCCGGGCAACCGAATGCGCCGATTAGCCTTGCGCTCGATTCGGTTGGCAAGCCTCAACGCGCGCGTAATCGCGCAAGCCGCCCAACCCAATGCGCCAGCGATATGCCCAACCGCCGCGATGCGCCGCCCAACCGACTACATCGTTTGCCCGCCCGGCTACGGCTTGGGGCTTTCCATCAATATCGTTACGCCCATATCGATGTACTTGTTTCGCAGCGCCGGGTCGTAGCTTCGGAACGATACGCGCGTCTTGCTGCCCTCAAGCTGCTTCAGCGCCTGCTTGACGCAGTCATCCACGCTTTGGAACGGATGCTTGGGATGCGCCTCTATGTCCCCCAGCAAATCGTTCGGCCCCCAAGTGAGGCAGTCCACGCCCTCCATCGCCAGGTGGCGCGCATTGCTCGTCGCTTGGATGGACTCCATCTGCAGGCAGAGCCAGCCGTGGCTGTTCCACCATTCGGCGTACTCCAGCCGGTCTTCGCGCCCCTGCACCTTCCAGCGCGCCGCCCCGCCCCAGCTTCGCTTGCCGAACTGCGGATAGTAGAAGTAGTCCACCGCCTCTTGCGCCACCGCCAAATCCTCTACCTGCGGCACCTCTATGCCGGCGGGTCCCAGGTCGAGCAGATTGCCGATGAGATAGGCGTGCCGCGTGTGCTTGATGCGGAACTGAACCGGAATGTCCAGCTCAGCGGCGTAACCGCAGAACTGAACCAGCGTCTCTTCGCTGAACGCCGAATGCTGGCTGTCGGTATGAACAAAGGCGTAGTCGTCCTTGCCCAGGATGTCCTCCAACTCGCTCTTCGTCGCCGTCAGCGGCGCAGACACGCCGATGAGAATCTCTCCGTCGCGGATGCGCTGCTTCATATCTTCGCCGTTTGGCATAGTTCGTCCTCCTTAGTTATGCAATGAATATGCAATGCTTGGGGTGTAGTTCGGATATGCGATCCAAGCAACTAGCCGTCCGTTCGTAGTTCGGCGGCAGCCGCTCCGAAAGCGTACCGAGTGAAAGTGTATCAGGATTGGCGCGCATAATCCAAACACGCCTTGCCTGCCCGCTTGCCGCTAAACCCCATCCCTTTGCGCCCCCGCGCCCTTGCGTTAGAGCCACATCGCAGACCGCCGCCCCGCTAAATTATTGACTTGCAAAATCGCCTAATGATAAAGTGAAATTGTTCACTAACCGCCGTTATGCGGATAGGCAGCGCGGCAACACCAGGAGGCAGCATCGGTGAAGAGAGTACTGTTAGCCTTGGCGATACTGAGCGTTATAACGACGCTTGCGGCAATGGCTTGCGGCGGCGGAACGCCCGCGGCGTCCGCCCTGGTTGCCCCCTATCCCACCACTCCCCCGCGCATGTCGCCGTCGCCCCCGCCTCCGGCGCCTACCGTCGCCGTTCCAACCCCCGACACTTCATTATCCGGCCAAGCGGCCGGCGGCACTCCATTCACGGTTAATCTGGAAGACATAGGCGGCAGCGGCGAGTACAAATTCGACCCCACTGACATGACCTTCAGCGTGGGCGAAACCGTTACCTTCACCCTCACATCCGAATCCGAATACCATACCTTTGAAGTGGACGAGCTCGAAATCTTCGAGGAAGTGGAAGCGGGCGATCTGCACACCTTCACCTTTACCTTCAACGAGGCCGGCACATACGAACTCGTCTGCACGCCGCACCTAACCCAGGGCATGATTGGCACAATCACCGTCCAATAGCGGACCGCCTCTACGCAAGCCCCGATACGCTCCCGTTTAGTCCCGGGAGCGTCTTTTTGCTACATTTTCGCTTTCAAGCAACCATTTTTCGCTAGAAAAACCCGTTGCATACTGCGTAACATTGCCTACTAATACACATTTTCACACATTCACACAACGGATATTTGGAGGACTGAGGCAATGAGGCTATCCTGCCTACAAGAAAACTTCGCGCAAGCGCTTTCCATCGTAACGCGAGCCGTTCCCAGCCGCACAACCCTGCCCATAACCCAGAATGTCCTTCTCACCACCGAACAGTCTATGCTCAAGCTTTCGGCAACGAACCTGGAAGTTGCCATGACCACTTGGATAGGCGCGCAGGTTCAGGAAGAAGGCGCTATCACCGTTCCGGCGCGGCTGCTGTCCGAATTCATCGGCACGCTGCCCGATGAGCGCGTCGACCTCGCGATTACGGAGCAGCCCATCGGGGTGAATATCAAGTGCACCCCCTTCGACTCCAACATCAGCGGCGCGGCCGCTGATGACTTCCCGCCCATTCCCACCGTGGACGACGGCGTTGTCTGCAAGATAGAGCCGGAGGTCTTGCGGGAAGCGATAAGGCACGTCGCCTTCGCCGCCGCAGTCGAGGACTCGCGGCCGGTGCTTACCGGCGTCAAGACCGAAATCAGCTCCGACGACTTCACATTCGCGGCCGCCGACGGCTTTCGGCTCGCGGTGTTCAAGGGCAAGCTCTCCGAACCGGTCAGCGAAGACGTCGACTTCCTCATACCGGCGCGCACGCTCAACGAAATCAGCAGACTGCTCGGCAGTCAAGAGTCTTCCGTGGAGTTCACGGTTACCACTTCCAACAACCAAGTACTCTTCAAACTGGATGAAGTGGAGATATTCTCTTCGCTCATAAGCGGAAGCTTCCCGGACTACGCTCAGCTCATACCGCAGAGCCACACCACCCGCGCAGTTACTCGCGCGTCCGCCTTTATGGGCGCCACCCGAAGCGCGTCCATATTCGCGCGCGACGGCAGCGGCATCATCCGCCTGCAAATCGCCAACGCCGACCCCGAAGATGAAGAGAAAAAGCCCAGCCGCATGAACGTCTCGGCGCGCGCCGAAGAGGTCGGGGACAGCCAAGGCGACGTTCTCGCCAACATCGAGGGCGAAGACGCCAAAATCGCCTTCAACTCCAAGTATCTCACCGATGTGCTGGATGTGCTTGCCGGCGGCGAAGTGGCGCTTGAGGTTACATCGCCCTCAAGCCCCGGCGTCATCAAGCCGAATCCCAGCGAAGACGATAACTATGTGCATGTGGTAATGCCGATGTTCGTGCAGTGGTAGCGCGGCTTGGAGTGCGGCGGCTATCGTCGGAGCGCCGCCGCAATGCCCGCATTCGCGCGGTGGCAACCGCCCGGCAATCCCGATAGATATAGCCGCCATCCACTTGACTGCGCTTTTGCCCAAACGCCCGCTTGCGTTCACGCCGCCGCCCGCATATTCGCCTACGGCATCTCAAGCCCGTGCTTGTCCAGCAGCGCGGCGTCCGCCAGAATATCGCGTGTGGCGGCGTCCGCGACCACTCGCCCGCCGTCCATCACGATTGAGCGCGGGAATATCTCTCTGACCATATGCAAATCGTGCGTGGTGGCGACAATCGTCTGCTCCAGCCCGTCCAGCAGCCGTATCAGGCCGCGGCGCGCGCGCGGATCCAGTCCCGCCGACGGCTCATCCAGCGCCAGCGCCGCGGGCCGCATAGACAGCACCGTGGCAATGGCGGCGCGCTTCTTTTCGCCGCCGCTCAGGTGAAACGGCATCCTATCGCCGTAATCGTCCAAGCCCACCTGCGCCAGCGCCTCTTTCACCCGCCGTTCAACCTCATCCGGCGGCAAGCCCATATAGACTGGGCCGAACGCCACATCCTCATACACGCTTGGCGAGAAGAGCTGATCGTCCGGGTCTTGGAACACCACGCCCACCAGGGCGCGCACCTCTTGCAGCGCGCGCTTGTCGTCTTCGCGCACATGACGCCCCATAATTCGCACTTCGCCGGCGCCGCCGTGCAGCAGTCCGTTCAGGTGAAGCAGCAGCGTTGATTTGCCCGCCCCGTTCGGCCCAAGTATGGCTACCTTTTCGCCGCGCTCGATTCGCATATTCACGCCGCGCAGCGCAACGCGCCCGTCCGGATATGCGAACTCCAGCGCGCGCGCATCTATCGCCGCCGCGTCGGTGTCTATGCTGCCGCCGTTCATCGTCGTTCAGTCCGCCAGACGCGCGGCAACCGCTATGGCGGCGAATACGCACAGCGCGCACGCCGGCGGCGCCATCCCGCGCATGCCCAGCGGCGGGGCGCTTCGCATTCGCAGGCTGCCGTCGTATCCGCGCGCAAGCATCGCCATATAGATGCGCTCGCTGCGGTCAAGCGTGCGTATGAACAGCGAGCCCGCCATGCCGCCCGCCGATTTTGCGCGCCATATCAGCGTTCCGCCGCTCTTGCGCCCCACCGCCGCGCTGCGAGCCGCCCGCGCGCGCATCATCCGCTGCGCTTCGTCAACCAGCACGAACAGGTAGCGATACATCAGCATCACAATCGCAACCAGAATGGCGGGCATTCGCAGCGCGCGCAGCGCCTCAAGCAGACGCAGCGCCGGCGTTGTGGCGGTCAATACCACTGCCGCCGTAACCGAACCCCACGATTTTAGCAGCACGCTCGCGAAGAACTCCAAGCCTTCGCGCGTCGCGGCGGCGGTGAACAGCGCCAAGTCGATCTCAAACAGCGGCATTCCCGCGCGCGTGAACACGGTCGGCAGCGCAATCACCACAAACGGCAGCGCCACCAGCGACCGCAGCAGTACGCGCGCCAAGCCCACGCCGCTCACGCCCGCCGCAAGCCATACCAGCGCCAGCATTGCGCCGAATGCGAACCACTTGCCCGGTGGTATCGACGCCAACGCGAATATGAAGCCCAGCGCCGTTATCAGTTTCACGCGCTCGTCCGCTTTGTGAAGCCAACTTTCGCCTTCAAGGTAGCGGTTGAGAAACCCCGACGGCGTGGACATTTACGGCTGCCCCTGCAGCGCGCCCGTCCGCCGCCGATGCAGCAGGTAGGCGCATCCCGCCACCAGCAGATACACCACGGTTACGCCCACCACGCCCGCAAGCGCCGTAGCGACCGCTTCGTTCTGCACGCCGGGCAGTTGGTAATCGCTTATGACGGAGTACGGCGCGCTGAGTGCGGCGCTCATAAAGCCGCTATCCTCCGCCACGCGCTCCAACCCGTCCGGCGATCCGGACGCAAACGGCGCAAGCATAACCAGCGCTATCGCAATCACATAGCCCGCCGCCCAGAGCCGCGCGCCCCGCAGCGCCGTCCTGCCTCGCCCGCCGTCGGCAGACGCAACCACGGCCACGGCGTCAGCGCCCGCATTCGGACGGACGCCCAGCAGCTGCGGCCGCGCTTGGCGGATGAACGACAGCGCGAACACGGTTATCAGTCCCTCGCCTATGCCGATGAGCATATGAAAGCCCAGTATCGCGGGCAGCGCAACCGCAAGCGGCGATGTGCCGGACAGCGAAAGCGCAACCGCCGTAGTAGCCGATGACGCCACCACCGAAACCCACGCCGCCGCGAAACCGCCCGCCATTAGGCTGGTGTAGCCGCCGCCGCCCAAGCGCTGCGAAACCCAGTATGTCCCGTAGCCCGCAAGCACGCTGACTATGGACATATTCAGCAGATTGACGCCCATCACCAGCAAGCCGCCGTCTTGGAACAGCAGCGCCTGCAGCCCCACAACCGCCGTCATCACCAGTATCGCCGCCCACGGACCGAGTATGATTGCCGCCAGCGCGCCGCCTATCAGGTGGCCGGATGTGCCGCCCGCAACCGGGAAATTGAGCATCTGCGCCGCGAATATGAACGCCGCCATAACGCCCATCATCGGCACGATGCGCTCGTTCAGACTGCGGTTCGCGCGGTATATCGCAAACCCGACAGCCGCCGCCGCCAGCGCATAGCCCGCCGCCGATATGGGCAGACTGAAAAACCCGTCCGGCGCATGTAGCGGCAGCGCCCCGCTCCAATCCGCAATCGGCAGCCCCAAATTATTCAAGGTCATCCCGGACCCTCCGCTAATCTCATATCTTGCCGCGCATCCATACGGATCCGATGGATCCATATGGACTTTTCTGCAACAAATCTAGCACACAAAACCCGCAATTGCAATTAGTTGCAATAACAAACAAGGCGCATATGCTTTGATGTGCGTATCGGATTTCTTCTTGACAACCCTTGCAACCC
Organism: Dehalococcoidia bacterium; assembly: GCA_965204605.1. GTDB lineage: Bacteria > Chloroflexota > Dehalococcoidia > Lucifugimonadales > JADFKI01 > Bin90. Next base: position 454,802 of record OZ241999.1, on the reverse strand, counting down.
CTTTGCGCCTCTTGCGCCCTTGCGTTGAAACCCGACGCAGGGGCGCAGCGCCATCCCCGTTGCGCTACGCCATCCCCTCCCGCCTCGCACGCCGCACGCCCCCCATATCGGCCCCCGCAAGCGGCACTGTGCCTATCACGCTCGCCGCCTCAAGCCGTTGCAGCGCCGCCGTCTCATACCCCAGCAGCTCGCCCAGCAGATATTCGTTATGCTCCCCCAGCAGCGGCGCCGCATCGTGCCGGCTCGGCGCGCGCTCCCCCGCATCCCCATCGTCCCCCCGCTCCGACAGGAAGCCCCACACCGGCCCGCTCATCGGATAAGTCCCCGCATCCTCATGCGCAACCAACTGAAAATAATCGCGCGCCTGCAAATGCTCGTCGGCGTATGTATCGGCGCCGCAGTCCAACACCGGCCCCGCCGCTATCCCGACCGCCTGCAGCCGCGCCGTAACATCCCAGCGATCCAGCCCCGCCGTCCAGCCTTCCACAACGCCGTCCAGCGCCGCCCGATGCGCCAACCGCCCCTCAAGCGTGACGAACCGCGCATCAGACGCAAGCCCATCCGTCCCCATAACCGCTTGCATCCGCTCCCACTCCGCATCGCTCCGAACCGCGATTGCAACCCATTCGTCCGTCCCCGCGCACCGATAGCAGCCGTGCGGCGACATCCGCGGATGGCTGTTCCCCCGCCGCTCGCGCCGCCTGCCCGTCATCTGATACTCCAAGAACACTTCCCCCAGATGCGGCATAAACGCCTCCGCCTGCGACAAGTCTATGAACTGCCCCTTGCCCGTGCGCGCCCGATAGTGTAGCGCCGCGCATATCGCGAACGCCGCCGTTACGCCGCCCACCGCGTCCGGATGATGCACCAGCGAATTATGCGACAAGTCCAAGTCCGGATACCCCCGCAGCGCCGAATGCCCCGTCATTGCGTCTATCGCCATCCCCATGCTGCGATGCCGCTTATACGGCCCCGTATTGCCGTACCCCGGCGTGAACAGCGCGATGAGATCCGGCTTGACCGCCCGCAGCGCCGCCTCGCCCACGCCAAGCCTGTCCATAACCCCGAATGCGTAGTTCGTGAACACCACATCGCTCACCGCCGCCAGCGCCATAAACGCCTCCACGCCCGCCGCGCTAGTCAGATCCAGCGTAAGCCCGAGCTTATTGCGGTTCACGGCGTTAAAGTTGCCCTGCCGATTCCACGGACGCGCCCCCGGCTCATAGTCCGGATACCCCGGCGTATTCGGCGGCGGGCTTATCGGCCCGCGCGCTATCCGCTGCAGCGCCTCCACTGCGTCTATCGCCATCCCCATGCTGCGATGCCGCTTATACGGCCCCGTATTGCCGTACCCCGGCGTGAACAGCGCGATGAGATCCGGCTTGACCGCCCGCAGCGCCGCCTCGCCCACGCCAAGCCTGTCCATAACCCCGAATGCGTAGTTCGTGAACACCACATCGCTCACCGCCGCCAGCGCCATAAACGCCTCCACGCCCGCCGCGCTAGTCAGATCCAGCGTAAGCCCGAGCTTATTGCGGTTCACGGCGTTAAAGTTGCCCTGCCGATTCCACGGACGCGCCCCCGGCTCATAGTCCGGATACCCCGGCGTATTCGGCGGCGGGCTTATCGGCCCGCGCGCTATCCGCTGCAGCGCCTCCACCTTGACCACCTCCGCCCCCATATCGCCCATCAGCGCCCCGCAAAACGGCCCCGCCCAAATCTCCGCCAGCTCCAGCGCCCGCACCCCCGCCAACGGCAGCCTGCTCATAATCCCAACCCTTTCTTTGCGCCCCTGCGCCTTTGCGTTAAAAACCTTAGCCCACCCGCGCCTTTGCGCTAAAAACCTTACCCGCCCAGCGCCTTAGCGTTTAACTATTAGCCAACCAGCGCCCTTGCCCTCAAACCACCCCCGCATCCCGCAGCCGCGCCAGCTCCCCGGCCCCAATCCCCAGCAGCCCGCCATACACCTCAGCGTTATGCTCCCCCAGCCGCGGCGCCGCCCTGCCCACCGTCTCGCGCGCGTCCGACAACCGAAACGGCGCCCCCGTATAGGTCAACGTCCCCGCGTCCGCGTGCATCAGATCCACGAAATACCCCCTTGCCCGAAACTGCTCGTTGGCAAGCGCCTCGCCCGCGTCCAATATCGGCGCGCACGGCAACCCCTCGCGCTGTCCCGCCGCGAATACCTCCGCCCGCGTATGCCCGTCAAACCACGCTTGGAAGATAGCCTCCAGCTCTTCCCGCCGATCAGCGCGGTCGTCCGCCGTCCGAAACCGCGCGTCTTCCATTAGCTCAGGCATATCGATCATCCGCGCCAGCTGCGGCCACATCCGCGAACCCAGCGGCAGGAAGCTCACAAACCCATCCTTGCACCGAAAAGTCCCCACCGCGTAAGGCTCCCGCATCCCCGCGGCCGCAAGGCGCGGCGGCTTGCGCGGATCCGGCTCATTCCCATACACATACGGCGTCCGCCGCCCTACCTGATGCGGATGCCCCGCCATGCACTCCTGCATTGATATGTCCAGCCACTCCCCCACGCCGCTCATAGCAGCCCCGAACAGCGCCGTCATAGTCGCCGCCGCCGCCGTAGTCCCGCTGAAATACTGCGCTATCTCAGCCCCATACCGCAGCGGCTCCCGCTCCGGCAGCCCCTCCCTGTGCATCCCGCCGCCCATCGCGAACAGCGTCAACTCCGTGAACTCATAGTCCTTATGCGGCCCCGACTGCCCGAAAGGCGTGATAGAGGTCATCACAAGCGCATCATTCCCCCGCCGCAGCGCATGATAGCCCAGCCCCCATTCGCGCATCAGCCCCGGACGGAAGCTCTCCAGCACGACGGCGCTACTGCGCGCAATCTCGGCGAACAGCCGCCCGCCCTCACGCGTGGACGGATCCGCCGTAACGCCCTTCTTGCCGGCGTTCAGATGCAAAAACAGCGCGCTCTTTTCGGGATGCGGCGCATCATCCGGGAACGCCCCCGCCGCACGCGACGAATCCCCCGTACGCGGCATTTCCACCTTGATAACCTCCGCCCCGCAGTCCGCAAGCATCTTGCCGCAATACGGCCCCGCTATCCCGCTAGTAGCGTCAACAACCCGAATCCCCTCCAGCGCCAGAAAAACCACAAGCCCCCCTATCTATGCCAATCGCAAACCGTCGATCCCAAACTGAGCCCCCGCAAATCAACGCCAATTTTCTATACACGCCGCCCCTATGTCAACATCCCCCTTTGCGCCCCTTGCGCCTTTGCGTTAGCGCCTCACAAGCCAATCGCAACTCCGCGAACCTATGCCGAATGCTCACTCGCCTCCCACGGGAAACTCCGCAATCCAAAGGTTTGTGACTACGCCATCGTCGCCAAAGACGTACTGTCCGGTTGAGACTCTCGCTATCTCATAGTCCGGGAGACGCGCCGTTGCTATGCAAGCGCCGTCTAACATATATCCGTATTCCCTACGTACATGCTTGTGATAATTAGAGTAGCGAAAATAGAAGTCGCGGTTGGCGAAGCCGTGCCGCCTTCGGTTGTTGGGTAAAACGTCTACATCATTAGGGAATATGCCCAGAAAGAATGGCGCATCCACGTCACTCGCGTCGCACGGCTGTTTGAAGTAGTGCAGATCGCGTCCATCTATGTACACGTCAAAATTGGAGCGCGCCGCCGGCTCAACATTCTGCGCTAACAGGTAGATCTCTTTGAAGATGGCGACTTCCACCCTAGCTTTGATATACGTCGCGAACGCCAACCCGACGCTGCCTGCAATAATGAGCAAGCAAATAACCGTCCAAGGCGCTAGACGGCTCCACTTGATTTCAACGAAAAAGTCCATGTTTTGTCGGGGGGGGGGGGGGATTATTAACTTCGAAAGAAGCGCCGCCGCAGACTTGAGAGCGGCGACGGCTGCCACTATCTTTCGGCGCGCCAATCCATGACCCAGCAACGCTATCAGCGCATAGAAGAAACACACGACGCTGAACAGATACTCGTGCCATTCCAGCCAAATGCTAACATCTATGTAGTAATTTTGATCAATCAGATAAGGAACGGCTAGAGAGACTGACATGGGCGCCGCAATAGTAATAAACAGACTGCCATTCTGGGAAAACAACGCGAACAGGAGCAGGAACAGAAGCAACCCATTATGCGGACTTTCAATGAACCGCAAGATTTCCAAGAGCTCTACTTTTCCTCCATAAGTGTAAGACATCGTAGCTAGAACGGCTAATGTCAGAAAAATTGGCGGTCGAGGAATCCCGAATATCCTGTCTTTACGGCAGAAGAAGGCGGCAGAGGCCGCTAGGCACAGCGCGAATACCGCAGGCTTCTGGATGTGGCTAAACCCTGTGATATGGTGAACGTCTATGTTGATATCCGACAAGTCCACTTGGTCGTTATCCAACAGATCCACCAGAAAATCCGGTGTACCAAATCCGATTATGCGCTGTCCCCAGCTTATCTCTTCGCCAACGAAGAACATCATCGCCATGCCGCCGAGAACATAGACGCAACGAGGGGAGAAGCGCCGCTCTATCAAAGCCGCCACGAACAACACAATGCCCGCCAGTAGAAATGCGACAACGGTGAGATTCTCTATCCAACCGTCTTCGTCCACAATCAAGACATAGATATCGGAATCCACTACGGCGATATAGCAGAAGAAGAGTATCTTCAGACATACAAGAACGTAGCAAATCTGCGCCAACCGCGCGCTGATTGTCGAGTTATCGTCTACGCCGACATTCTCGCGCCGGACTGCGGGAAGTTCCGAAAGTTTGTCAGTCATGCGCATACTTGGAGCAAACGGATTTTGCCGAAGTCAACCCGAATCGCCGGCTAATAGTCAATTTTGCGTGGCTGGCGGATCGTGAAAGATATTAGCATATTTGCGATGCGATAGGATAGATTATACACGCTAACTCCATATGCAGAATACCCGCCGCCGCGCCGTAACGCAAAGCTAATCCCCCCTTCCCCTCTTCCTTTGCCACACCTGCGCCTTTGCGCCAAAATTGCCCGCAGATTCCCCTTAAATTCCCCATTTCACCCCTTGACACACCCGTTCTGTTATCTATAATAGACCGTATGACCATCGACGCCACCATACAACGCCTCACCAACGACGGCGAAATAGTAGTCCAGTTCCTTGTTGATGTCATACAAGGAACATCCTACAACGCCCCACTCGGCCACCGCATCAAGTCGGCCGAATGGCTCTCCGCGCTCGGCGGCTTCATCCCCGAAGACGCAATCCCCAAATCCGCAACCATTCGCCCACGCCCCAAGCCCGAACCCAAGCAAGACAAGGCGGATAAGGCGGACAAGCGGGACAAGCGCGACGAAAAACCTGAAGTTACCGAAAAGCAAATCCTGCACTTCGACATCGCCCGTCTCATCAAGCAAGAGACCAACGACGGCGAAACCGTCGTAGAGTTCCTAATCAGGGTAATCTCCAAGCTCGAGAAATCAGGCGAAAACTTCACCCCCGCCGCACGCATGCGCGCCGCCAAAGAGCTCCTAATCAGAGGCTTCGGCAGCGCCATCCCCGGCGTCAGCCGCATCCTATCCGGCAAGACCGAAGCGCTCGACTCATATCTCTCCAAGATAGTGCGCGAATACACCGACCACGGCGCTGACTCCGTGCGGTTTCTCGTAAAGGCGATGGAAAACAAAACCCCCGAGGCGACATCCAAAGGCGCCAAAACTCCTTACCCCAAGTTCGAGCGCCAGCGCAAAGGCAAGCCCGCCGAAGGCTTCACCGCATCCCAGCGCGTATGGGCCGCCTGCGAACTCCTGCGCCGCGCCTACGACATCCGCACCGACCACATCACCCCCGACGACATCCAAGCCTATCGGAACGCCCAACCGCCCGCCGCCAACCCTGGCCGCGCCGCCGGTGAGCGCCCCGCCGCTGCCCAGAATATCGCCGACGCCGAAAAGCCCGACCACGACCGGCAGCCCGCCGCCAACTCCGACGGCGCTCCGGCCGCTGAAACCCGCGCATCCCGCCGCCGCCAAAAGCGCAACGCTCGCAAAGCCCAAAAATCCGCCATCACCATCAAAAAGCGTGATGACCACAAGCAGTCCGCCGCCGACCCCGGCCGCGCCATCAGTGAGCAACCCGCCGCCGCCCAGAATATCGCCGCCGTCGAAAATTCCGCCAGTGCCACCGAACAGCGTGATGACCACAAGCAACCCGCCGTTGCCACCGCGAATATCACCGCCGCCGAAAAGCAGCCCGCCGCCAACCCCGACAGTGCCGCCGAAACCCGCGCATCCCGCCGCCGCCAAAAGCGCGCCGACCGCAAAGCCCAAAAACGCGCCGCCACCGCGCGCGCCGACACCTCCGCCAGAAGCGTGTACCCCGAAGACATAGCGAACATCGAAGCGTACAAAGAACGCCTCCAAGCCAGGAGCGACGCCATCCGCGACGCCAAACTCACCAACGTCGACATCCGCAAAATCCCCGAACTCAAAAGGCACATCACCCCCGAAGAAGTGGCGGCCTTCCAACGGCAGCCGGGAAACCTCTACAACCGAACCCGCGAAATGTACAAAGAAAAGTACGGCGAATACCCCTTCCCCGACGACATCCCCCCAAACGCCCGCAGTCCCTAAGCCCCTCTGCGCCAAAAAAATCCTGCCCCAACCCCTTTGCGCCCCCGCGCCTCTGCGTTAAAAACCTTAGGCAAGACCCTTTGCGTTAAAAAAATCCCATCACCCCGCAGTTGGAAACGCCAAAAACGCCCCGCCGTCAACCGGCGTCAGCCTAACCGCGTCCCCAACCGCCGGCGCAGCGCCCCCACGCTGCAGGCAGCGCGCCGATTCGCCCAACGGCGTATCCACAAACACCATCGTTTCGCCCCCGCGGAACTCTACGGACTTCACGCGGCAGCGCCCCTCGGCGTCCGGTTCCACCCGCAGATCATGCGGCCGAACCATCACCGCCAGCTTCACGTCGTCCCCCACCAGCCCGTCGATCTGCCCCCCGCCGAGCGCATACCGCAGCCTGCCTATCGCCGTCTCCACGGCATCGCCGCGTGCTACGCCCGTGAGAAAATCGCAGTCCCCCACCAGCCGCGCAATCTCAGGACTGGCAGGCGCGCGATAAAGTTCGGCTGGCGCGTCCAGTTGCTCCAGCCGTCCCGCCCGCATCACCCCCACGCGGTCGGCTACCGCAAACGCCTCTTCCCTATCGTGCGTTACGAATACCGCGCTTATCCCGCCGCCCCGCAGTATCCCCACCACCTCAAGCCGCAAAGCATAGCGCATCTCGGCGTCAAGATTGCTGAACGGCTCATCAAGCAGCGCCGCTATCGGCTGCGGCGCAAGCGTGCGCGCCAACGCTACCCGCTGCTGCTGCCCCCCCGAAAGCTCATGCGGATACCGCCCCTCCAGCGCCGCAAGATCCACAAGCTCCAGCGCATCCCTGGTTCGGCGGCGCTTCTCATCCGCAGCCATCCCCCGCAGCCCGAATGCGATGTTCTGCCCAACCGTCATATGCGGAAACAGCGCGTATTCCTGAAACACCATCCCGATGTTGCGGCGCTCCGGCGGCAGATGCTCCCACGCCGACGAAACCACCTCCGACCGTATCGCGATTTCCCCCCCGTCAAGCGCCTCAAACCCCGCGATAAGCCGCAGCAGCGTCGTCTTGCCGCAGCCGCTCGCCCCCAGTATGGATATGATTTCGCCCGGCATAAGCCCAAAGCTCACGCCGTCCACCGCAAGCATATCCCCGAAACGCTTGACAGCGCCCCGGCACTCCACAAGCGCCGCGCTCACCCAACCCTCTTTTCGCGCAGCGCCAGCAGCGTCATCGGAACCGACGACATCAGTATCAGCATCAACGCCGGCGCCGCCGCCTGCGCGAAGAACGCCTCCGACGACGCAGACCACACCGCCGTGGCAAGCGTCTTAAAGCCCACCGGACCCAGTATCAGCGTCGCGGGCAGCTCTTTCATCGTCAGCAGAAACACTAGCGCCGCCCCCATTATCACCCCGGATCGCATCAACGGCGCTGTGATTCGCAGCATCACCCGCAGCGGATTGTGTCCCAAACCGCGCGCGGCATCCTCAAGGCGCGGGCTCACCTGCAGCAGCGCCGTCCTGACCGACCCAAGCGCCACCGGGAAGAACAGCGCCGCATACGCGAATATCAGCAGCCAATGCGTCTGATACAGCGGGCGGGCGTACTGCGCCCCGAAGTACACCAGCGCCAGCGCCACCACTACACCCGGCAAGGCGTATCCTGTGAATCCGACCGGTTCCAATACCCGGTTCAGGCGCGTGGGATAGCGCACCAGCAGTACCGCCATAACGATTGCCATCGCAACCGTAACCAGCGCCGCCGCCGCCGATACATACACCGAATTCAGAGTCGCGCTCCACAGCAGCAGCAGCGGCTCCCCCGCCGATACGCCGCGCGCAAGCCAGAACGCCAGCATCCCCGTAGGCAGCGCCAGCGCCAGCGCCAACACGCCCCCGAACGACGCCATTGCAAGCCACCGCCACCTGCCGAGCTTGGTAACCGCCGCCTCGCGCGCCGCCCCCGCCCCGCTGCGATAGTAGCGCTGACGCCCGCGCGTGTATCCCTCCGCCATCAAAATCACAACCGCCATCGCCACCAACACAAGCGACAACACCGCGGCTATCGAGCGGTCAATCGAGGATTCGTACTGCTGATATATCGTGAAGGTGAAGGTGTTGTAGCGCATCAGCGACACCGCCCCGAAATCGCTCAGCGTGTAGAGCGCCACCAGCAGCGAACCCGCCGCGATTGACGGCTTGAGCTGCGGCAGCGTTACCCGAAAGAACGCGCTCCAAGCGCCATGCCCAAGGCTGCGCGCGGACTCGTCGGTAGCCGGGTCAAGGTTGGCGATTGCGCCGCGCACCGTCAAGAACAAGTACGGGTAACTCAGCAGCGTCAGCACAAGCGTCGCGCCCGTCAGCCCGTATATGTCCGGCAGCCGCTGCACGCCGAAAGCCGCCTCGAGCAGCCCCTGCAGCATCCCGCGCGGCCCCAGCGCCGATGCGTACAAGAACGCCCCCACGAAGCTCGGGATGACCAACGGCAGCGCCAGCAGCACCGTCCAAACCTTGCGAAACGGCAAATCGGAGCGCGCGGTGAGCCACGCCGCCGGAACCGCAATCGCCGCCGAAAACGCGGTAACGCACACAATCAGCAGCGTCGTTCTGCCGAGCGTCTCCAGCGTGCGGATGCGGAACAGCAAGTCCCACGCCTGATCGCTTGCGCTTGCGCCGCGTATCACCAGATACAGCGCCGGCAGCAGCATCGCCGCCCCCACCAGCAGCGCCGGCAGCAGTACCGGCAGAGGCGGCATCCCAATCCGCGAGCGTCGCCGGCCGGACACGATAGTCCGGCCGGCGACGCCGATGCCGTGCGGTATGCGCTCTATTGTCGCCATAAGCGGTTTGCGTCTTGAGGCGTGTTAGTTCAGTATGCCGAGGTCGCGTAGCAGCGCCTGCGTGCCTGCGAGGTCTTCCAGCGCCGCCATATCGATGACGGGATTGTTGATCTCTTCCAACGGCGTCAGGATGCGGCTGGTTCGCACGCCGTCCACCAGCGGATACTCGAAGGTCTGCCCCGCGAAATACTGCTGCGCCACCTGCGACAGCAGGAAGTTGAAGAAGCGCTCGGCGTTCTCTTTGTTCTGCGCCGTCTCTAGAATGCCGCCGCCCGCCACCAGGATGACGCCGCCCGGCCCGCCGCCGTTGATATGGTAGTTGCGCGCCGCGAAATCCTCGCCCTCTTCCGCGATGAAGCGATGCAGGTAGTAGTGGTTCACGAAGCCCACTTCCACTTCGCCCGCGGCGGTCGCCGCCACGGTGGGCGTGTTCTTGGGATAGACGTTAGGCTCATTCGCCTGAATGCCGAGCAGCCATTCGCGCGTCTTGTCTTCGCCCCACACCAGCCGCATTGCGGTTACCATCGCTTGGAACGACCCGTTGGACGGCGCCCAGCCGATGCGCCCCTTCCACTCCGGCGCGGTGAAGTCTTCCATAGACGGCGGCAGGTCTTCCAGCGTGAGCGAATCGGTGTTATACACCACCACGCGCGCCCTGCCGGATATGCCGACCCATTCGCCTTCCGGCGAGCGCGCCCAAGCGGGGACTTTGCCGGTGATGCCGCTGGGCAGCGTGGCGAACATGCCGGCGTTTGCCACTTCGCCCAAACCGCCCGGATCCTGCGCGAAGAACACATCGGCGGGGGACTTGTCCCCTTCCTCCAACAGCGTGGCTGCGATCTCGCCCGTCTTGCCGTACTTGACGGCTACATTGATGCCCGTTACCTCTTCGAACTGGGCGATAATAGGCCCTACCAGCGATTCGCTTCTGCCCGAATAGATGACGAGCTCGCCCGGATCGCGGTCGACTTGCACTTCGACGACCTTCTCGACCGGCACCTGCTCTACCTTGACTACCTCTTTCTCGACTATCTTTTCGACAGGGATTTCCCTGACTACTTCTTTCTCGACAATCCTGTCGACCGGGACTTCCTTGACCACCTCGCGGACGGTCTCGACGGGAACGGTCTTTTCGACCACCCGCTCGACCTCGATCACCTGCGGGGCGGCGGGGGCGCTGCCGCAAGCCGCAAGCGCAATCGCCGCCACTATGAGCGCGGCAAGCGCCATCCATATTGTCTTGGCTTCCGTCATTTGGATGATGTTCCTCAGTTTCATACTATCTCCCATACTATACTATGCGCTTAATGCGCCTTCAACTATTTCCGATTGCGTACTGCGCCAACTCCAACCTAGCGCCTAATCACGCCGCTTAATCCGTATTAAGGCGTGGGTTTTGTCAATAGATATGAGATTTGCGCGGCGGCTTGGCTTTCGCGCGCTGCAGTGATGCCGCTTATGTGCCTTTCGGTTAGGTTGTTTGGGATTTGGCCGACCCCTCGATATTGGGAGGGTAAAGAAGGGCCGGCCGCGAGAAAGGAGGGAGACTGCTATGTTGTGAACGCAAGCGGCGCTTATGCGCGCCTGCGCGGTGATGCGCGGCGCTTGACGGCGCCCAGCGCTAGGGCGTTCCCGTATCTGCGATGCTTCGTATGCGGCGTTCATCTGGCAAGCCTTGACAACGCATTTGAGTTATTAGCAACATACTATAATTATTAGTATGTATTAAGTTATAACAAAAGATTACCAGCATCAAATCCGTATGTCAATAGTTAATTTCAATTAGCGCATACATTAGCCAAGCAGGAATATCGTGGGGATTTAACGCAAAGGCGCAGGAGCGCAAAGAATGAGAGGGGGGCAGCATTGGGCGCAAAGGGTAGCGTTGGACGCAAGGGCTCAAAAGGGGATAGCGGGCGTGTGGGAAAAGTGAAGAGCCGCCCATTCGCGCTAACGGCGGGGCGGCTCCGGTGTGGCTGTGGCGTGTATGCGTGGGCGTCGGCGCCGGCGTGTTGGCCAACGCCGACGGGCGGCTATGCGGCGGGTTATTCGCGCTGCGCTAGGCGGGCGTCCATCAGCAGCAAGCCGCTGCCGTCGCCGTCTATCAGCCGCAGGTGTTCCACCAACTCTTCGGCGGACTTCTCTTCCTCAACCTGCTCGGTGATGAGTTCGTGCAGCATAACTTGAGCGGCGTAGTCGCTCTCTTCGATGGCGAGCTGATACATCCGATTTATCAGCGCGGTAACCTTGCGCTCGTGGTTAAGCGTGCGCTCCATCACATCCAGCGGGCTGCGAAAGTCGGCGTCCGGCTGCTCGATCGCCTGCAGCGAAGCGCGCCCGCCGCGGTCGTGGACATAGTCGAAGAAGCGCATGGCGTGCGCCGTCTCCTCCGTGTTCTGCTTGCGCATCCAGTTGGAAAAGCCGGGCAGGTTCTTGTCCTCGAAGTACGCCGCCATAGACAGGTAGAGGTACGCCGAAGAAAGCTCGGCGTTTATCTGATTGTTGAAAGACTCTTGGAGCCTTGCGCTCAGGTTCATATCGCTTATCCTCCAATGCTTTTGCGCTTGTTTTGCGCCTATGATTTTGGCATTTCGGCTCATCCGAAAGTAGCACCTTAAGTAGCGCCTTGCAGATATGATTACACCGATTTTTAGGCTAGTCCAGAGTTATTTTGAAAATTGCATCATATATCGCGCTATATGCTTATAGCCGTTACGCCCGCGCTTGGGATAGGCGTAATCGGTTTAGCGGGAATGATACGGGCGGCGCTAATAGTTGACACTGATAGCGTTAAGTGTATATTTAGCCAAGCGGTTCGTATGGGTTAGCCGTTGTGGGGACGCTTACAAACGGCTTGAACACGCAGAAAACGGGCGCCGGCGGCAGAGGCGTCGACGGCGCAAAATGGGCTTAAAACAGCAAGGAGCGGCAATGACTGCACGGGCGATAAGAAGCGACGAGGTTTCCATTCCGCAGACGGACACCACGGTTTATGAGGCGATATTCGGCAGGCGAATGACGAAAGAGTTCACCGATGCGCCGGTTGAGCGCGCCGCGCTGGAGCGAATGTTTGACGCCGCGATATGGGCGCCCAATCACCGCTTGACCGAACCGTGGCGCTTCTTTGTGTTGGACAAGGACAGCGCCGCGCGACGGCAAGCCGCCGAGTTGGCGTGGCAGACAGCGTATGAGAGCGTCGCCAACCCGAACCCGGCGCAAAAGCAAGCGTCGGCGGACGCAAGCAAAAGCCGCGTGCTGAAAGCGCCCGCGATGGTGTATGTGTACAGCGCGCCGGGCAGGGACGCCGAAACCACGCAGGAAAACTACGCATCCGTCTGCTGCGCCGTTCACAATATGGCGCTTGCGGCGGTGGCGGAGGGGCTTGTGGTGGACTGGAGCACCGGTGGCGTAACGCGCCATCCGCGGCTCGCCGAAACGCTGGGCGCAGAGGCGGACTGGGCTATGGTGGGCGCGCTGTTCATCGGCGAGCCGGCGAATGCGCCCCCGTCCCGGCGCAGCGCGGCGGCAGAACTGGTTTCGTGGCTGAACTGAGCGGCGGCCGCGCGCTACAAGGGTTAGAGCGAGCTGATAGCGTGATGCTCTAAAATCAAGTTGTACGGAACGGGACGAATGAATTGCGGCGCATCCGCATCGCGCGGCGGCAACATAGCGGGCGGCGGCAAGTCTAGGGGGTAATATGGTACCCCTGCCCGGACTCGAACCGGGGCACACGGTTTAGGAAACCGTTGCTCTATCCTCCTGAGCTACAGGGGCAGTCTGCGTTCATTATACTATACTACGGACGCGGATAGCGCATAGGGATTTAACGCAAAGGCGCAACGGCGCAAAGCGATGGGATAGGGGATGCTCCTCACTCCAATATCACATTCCGGGAGAGAAAATGCAGATTACCGACATCAAGACATTTCTGGTTCACCCCGGCAAGGCTAAGAACCTGTGCTTCGTGAAAATCGAGACGGACGCAGGCGTTCACGGCTGGGGCGAATGCTACACGCAGTCCGACCGCGACCTGCAGATTACGGCGCACATCGATCAGATACGGCGCTACCTTATCGGCAGGGATCCCACGAACATCAAGCACTTCATTCAGACGGCGTACGACGACTTCGCCGGGCGGCGCGGCGCAATGGACTACCACTGCGCCATTAGCGGGCTGGAGCATGCGATGTGGGACATTGCGGGCAAGGCATACGGCGCGCCCACGTATAAGCTCATCGGCGGCGCTTGCCGCGACAAGATACGCGTCTATGCCAACGGCTGGTCGGGCGGCGCGCCCACGCCGGACGCGCTGGCGGAGCGCGCATCGCAGGTCATAGAGATGGGCTTTAGCGCGCTGAAGTTCGATCCTATACCCGGCCGCTGGCGCACCTTCGTCGGCAAAGAGGTTGAGCGCGCCGCAGTGGAGAATGTGCGCGCCGTGCGAAACGCCGTAGGCCCGGACGTTGACATCCTGGTCGAGATGCACCGCCGTCTTGCGCCAATGCACGCCGTCCGCATCGCGCAGGATATCGAGCAGTTCCACCCGTTCTGGTACGAAGAGCCGGTGCTTGCCGAAAACATTGACGCGCTGGCAGCCGCGCGCCAAAAGATCAACATACCGGTGGTAACGGGCGAGGAACTTTACACCAAGTTCGAGTTTCGCGAAGTGTTCGAGAAGCAAGCCGCCGATATACTCAACCCCGATGTGTGCAATGTGGGCGGCATCCTGGAACTCAAAGAGATAGCGGCGATGGCGGAGCCGTACTTTGTGGCAATATCGCCGCACAACTTCAACAGCACCACGGTGGGCTTGGCGGCTACGCTGCAGGTGTCCGCCGCAATCCCGAACTTCCTGATAACCGAATACTTCGTGAACTTGGAAGAGTTCGGCAGGGACATAGCGGTTGCGCCCTTCGAAGTGGAAGACGGCTACATACGGCTGCCCGATGCGCCCGGGCTTGGCATCGATCTGAACGAAGACAGGCTCGCCGCATACCCGTACAAGCCCTTCCCGCCGCGCTCGCCGGCGCAGTACTGGGAAGAAGGTCCGTAAGCGAATGGCTTGGCTTGCGCCGATGCGCGGATTGGGCGGGGCGCCGACGCTTGCTTGCCTAGCCCGTTTAGCGCCGCATATCCGTTATATCCGTCTAAGCGTCAGCGCCAAATCAAAGCCCGCGTCCAAAACCTGCGTATCCGCTCTAAACCGCTAAATCAAGGAGGCTATTGCGATGTCCAACTCAATATCTACTGATGATTTCCGCGCGCTTGCGTTGCGCGCAGGGATGGATCTCAGCGACGACGAACTTGAGCATCTGAAGCCGATGTACGAATACTACATTGAGCCGATTGCGCGGATGAACGCGCTTGACTTGGATACCGAAGACCTGGCGGTGGCGTTTTCGCCGGGATGGGAGCCGGAGGTGTCGCAATGACGCAAAGCGCAGCGCCCCTATACTACCTGACCATAGCGGAAGCGGGCGAACTGCTGCGCCACCGCAGTCTGTCCCCCGTGGAACTGACGCGCGCATTCCTCGACCGCATAGACGCGCTGGACGATACGCTGCAGTGCTACATAACGGCGCTGCACGATGACGCAATGGCGGCAGCGCGCCAAGCGGAAGCGGAGATACTGCGCGGCGACTATCGCGGAGCGATGCACGGCATTCCCATCGCGCTCAAAGACCTCTACGACACCGCCGGCGTCCGCACAACCGCCAGTTCCAAGGTTATGGCGGATCGCGTCCCGACCGCCGACGCCACCGTTACGGCGCGCTTGAAGGCGGCGGGCGCCGTGCTGCTCGGCAAGCTGGCGATGCACGAATTCGCGCTGGGCGGCCCGGATCCCACAAACGGCTTTCCCTTGGCGCGCAATCCGTGGAACCTCGACCACATACCGGGCGGCTCCAGCAGCGGCTCAGGCGCGGGCATAGCGGCCGGGCTCTGCATGGGAACGCTGGGGTCATGCACCGGCGGCTCGATACGCGGCCCGGCCGCCTTCTGCGGCATAGCGGGCATCAAGGCGACATACGGGCGCGTCAGCAGATACGGCGTCGTGCCGCTGAGCTGGAGCTTGGACCACTGCGGGCCTATGACTTGGACGGTGGAAGACTCCGCCATTATGCTGCAGGCAATCGCGGGCTACGACCCCAGGGATCCAACCAGCAGCCAAGCGCCCGTCCCCGACTATGCGGCGGCGCTGAAAACGGATGTGAGCGGACTGCGAATCGGCGTTCCTCGCCACTTCTTCTTTGCCGACGACCCCAAGATCGACAAGCAGACGCTTGCGGCGGTGGACAGCGCATTGAGCGAATATGAGGATATGGGCGCGCATATCGAAGAGATCAGCGTTCCGATGCTGGCGCACGCAGGCGCGGCGCAGCCCGTCATAATGCTGTCCGAAGCGTTTGCGTATCACCAAAACAACCTGCGAAACGAGCCCGAACTTTTCGGCGAGATGGTCAGAGCGCGCTTTCGCACGGGCGGGCTGTTCTCGGCGGCGGACTATGTGCAGGCGCAGCGCGCGCGAAACGTGCTGAAGCGGCAGTTCGCAGAGGCGCTTCGGCGCGTGGATGTGATAGCCACGCCCACGATGTCCAACCCTGCGCCGCGCTTCGACGAGATGGACGCAATGACCACATCCAGAGTCCCCAGTTTCACCGGACCCTACAACCTCACGGGCATGCCCGCCATATCCGTGCCGTGCGGCTTCACAACCGAAGGGCTGCCCATCGGCTTGCAGATAGCCGGCAAACCCTTCGACGAACCCACGGTCTTCCGCGCCGCATACGCCTACGAACAGCGCGCGCGGCTATTCGAGCGGCGTCCGGCGGTGTAAGCGCGCCGCAACAATGCGCGGGATGGACGGGATTCGAGGCTCCGCCGATCGTGTCCCGTCCATCCCGCATACCCCTTATCGGGACATCCAACGAATGGGATGCGGCGTGTCTAATGCGCCCTCATCGTGTACAATAGCGCCAACAAACCGAAACTGGGAGTTAGCCGATGTCGCCTGAACTAATCGCCATCATAGCAGTTGGCATAACGCTGGGGCTGGGACTTGCCAGCGTCCTCAGAAATCTGAAAGCGGACATCAACACGAAGTTCGCTGATCAGGAAGCAGGTTTTAATAGGCAAATTGACCTGCTGCGTGAAGATATGGACAGACGCTTCACCGAACAGAATACGAACTTCAGCAGGCAGATCGCTGAACAGAAAGCGGACACTGCTAGGCAGTTCGCCGAACAGAAGTCGAACTTTGATAGGCAGATTGACCTGTTGCGTGAAGATATGGACAGACGCTTCGCCGAGCGCAAGGCGGACACCGATAGCCAATTCGCCGCGCAGAAGTCGGCTATGGACAGCCAATTCGCGGCGCAAGCCGAACTGACCGAATCTTTGCGCTACGAAATAAAGACGGTTACGGAAGGGCAATCGCGGATCGAGGGGCGCGTGCAGGGGATGATCGATGTTATGAGCGTCCGCATAGAGCGGTAGCGCCGCCCCCATAAGCGCCGCAAGCGTATCGCAGGGGGACACAATGCAGCGATGGGATGCCGAAAAGACGCATATAATCTACCGCAGATTTGAGGCGGGCGAAGCACTCGTGAGCGGTCTTGAAGAGTTCGCGCGCGCCAACGGCATACGCGAAGCCGCCATAACATCCTGCATCGGCAGCCTGCGCCAACTCAGGCTGCGAAACCTGTGCGATTTCGACGAAGCCAACGCCCCCGTATTCGCGCGCTCCGTCATAGACGAAAATCTGGAGCTTGTCAGCGCCGAAGGCTACATCCAGCCGCTGCCGGAAGGCGAAGGCATACGCGTTCACATCCACCTCGCGGCGGCGCGCCCATCCGGCGAAATGCTCGGCGGACACTGCGAAGAAGCCATCACCTTCACCGGCGCTTTCATGTACCTCCACATCCTAGACCGCCAACCCCAAGACTGACTTACCCTACACTGCGAACCCCAAGACTAACGCCCTACAGGACAAGGCTTATGAACGGCGCGAATACGCAGAGGCTCAGCGACAAGGTGGCTATCGTGAGCGGCGCAGGCACATTCGGCGGCAGCGGAGTGGGCAACGGCGCGGCCACGGCGATTGTGTTCGCGCGCCACGGCGCCCGCGTTATGCTAGTGGACTCCGTCGTCGAATGGGCAGACGCCACCCGCGCAATCATCGCGCAAGAGGGCGGCGAAGCGATTGCAGCCGTCGCCGACGCAACCAACCCCGCCGATTGCAAAGCCGTTGTGGATGAGACCGTTGAGCGTTTCGGCGGGCTGCATATCCTGCATAACAATGTGGGCGGCGGCGCTGCTATGGGCAGCGTAGTGGACGCCACGCCCGAAGACTGGCTTCAAAGCGCGTCCGTCAACCTGATGAGCGTGATAAATATGTGCCGCTATGCCATCCCGCATATGCAAGCGGGCGGCGGCGGTTCTATCATCAACGTATCCTCCGTAACCGCGCTGCGCCCGAAGCCGTTCAAGTCGTCCGCCCCCTACACCGTCAACAAGTCGGCGGTCGTGGGGTTGACGAAAGCGATGGCGCTTGACCACGCCGCGGACAACATCCGAGTCAACTGCATTATGCCGGGGCTGATATGGACGCCGCGCGTGGCGAGCGGCTCGGCAATGCGTGATATGCGAAGCGCATCCACGCCGCTGCCGGTGGAAGGCGAGGGCTGGGACATCGGATTGGCGGCGCTCTACCTCGCCGGCGACGAAGCGCGGTTCGTTACCGGCGTAACGCTGCCCGTGGACGGAGGCTTCCTGCTCACCGCCGCGCCCAACTGACGGGGGCAAGCGGGTTGAATTTTTGCAGAAGCGCTGATCCGGCAAAGCCGATGCGCTCATTGCTCGCCCCCCGGTCGTGGGCTTCGTTTTCATAAGCCAATAAGTACATTATCAGCGGCGCAGAGTCGTCTCGGTATCTGCCTTTGCTGAAGCATTCGTTATCGGCGGCGGCGAAATCCAGTTCATCCGGATGCTTGATAGCGTCCCTAACCGCGCTGTCGAAATCGTTCCCTTCCCGTAAAGTCCTTCCAACGATTGCCTGAAAGTGTCAGTCCTCATATCATTGCCCGCGCATAAGAACCTATCGTAGAATTGTCTGTGTATAAAAGAGGTCTATCGTATGCGCCCTGAAAGATGCCATTCGCCGAGCAAAACTCAAAACTATGAAACCCCGTTCTATTCAGACTAATGCGCTTACTAATTCTACCCCCCCCCCCCCGAAAGTTTGTTGGCGCGCTGCGAGCGGCGGCTCGGATCTCGTTGCGAATGGCGACTTGGAATGCCTTGTTCATCTTATTCGGATTGACCCTGATTGGGATTGCCGGGGAGGCGTACTTTCGGATAACGAGGCAGTTCATAGGGAACAGCATACCATCGCGGTTCGTGGAGGGCGTTGGAGTCATTCGAGAACCCAACGCAGAGGCGCGCTATAGGCAATGGCGCGGCGACGAGTATGTCATTTTGCGCGCCAACAGCCAGGGCTTCTTTGACCGCGAACCCGTCAGCGCTGAGCGAGCCGCTGAGGGCTGCCATATAGCCTTCATCGGCGATTCCTTTGTGGAGGCGGTGCGTGTGCCTATCGCCGATAAGTTTCATGCGCAGCTGGAAGAGATGGCGGCGCGAGATCTGCCGCGCTTGGACATTACTACACAGGCTTACGGAATTATAAGCACTGGCCAGATCAATCAGATTCCGTTTTACGACGAATACGCCCGGCATCTGAGCCCGAAGTTGGTGGTTCTGGTCTTCTATATCAATGATTTCGCTGATAACTCAGTTGCGCTACAATCCCTGCTATTCGGATTAGATCCTGACCGAATGCCGTTCATGACTGCGCATAAAGACATCCGCGGGAATATAGAGTTGCGCCCGCCTGATCCGGAGTACACGCGCTTCTATCTGCCAAGACTGCCGAGTTCCTGGCATCAGCGCGCGTGGGGAGCCGCTGTTGGAGTTTCGCATTTCGCGAAGTGGCTACATAGTATAGCGCCTCGCTCTGAAATAGACTCGCCTGCCGTCTCCCCCCAGTATATGTCGTGGATGGCTATGATAGCTGAGCGTCCCTGTTGCGCATCGCTTCCGGATGGTTGGCAACCCTCCACGGATCTTCCTTTACGCCTACGTCGTATGCCTATGGAAGAATATCTGCCGCCCGCGTTGTTGGAAGAAGCGCAGGAATACACCGCTTTCGGCATAGAGCAGTTCAAGCGGCGCGCGGACCGCGACGGCGCGACGCTTGCAATCGTGGCAGCCGCCGATGAAATGGGAACGCGGGGCGATCCTCAGTTCGACCGCCTAAGTGCCATTGCCGAAACTTACGGCATTCCCATAATCAGCCAGTACGATTATATCGTCAGCCAGGGACACGACTACCAGGATGGACAGTTGCCTGGCGAAGACTTTCACTGGAACGTCACTGGGCACCAATGGGCGGCGGAAGCCGTTTTGGAATGGCTGAAGGCGAACCAAGATGTGTGCGACTGACCACAGTCAGGCATTCTCAAAGTTGAGCGCAATCTTGAGCGTATAATCGGCGAAGCATTCACTAATGCAGCGCTTCCTAGTCGCTAGGAAGTTTCAAACCGGCAAGCGCCGTATGGCGAGTATGTCTGCAGTCCTCATATAATTGCCCGCGCATAAGCGCCTATCCTATAATTGCCTGCGAATAATATCTTGTCGTATGCGCTTCGAAGACGCCTTATGTCCTTCAAAAGCGAAGGTTATGAAGCCCGTTTCGTTTAGACTGATGCGCTATTTAGTTCTACCCCCCCCCCCGAAAGTATGTTCGCGCGCTGCGGGCGGCGGCTCGGACGGCGCTGCGAATGGCGGCTTGGAACGCTGCGTTCATTATCGCGGGGCTGCTTCTGATTGCGCTTATAGGGGAAGCGCACTTTCGGTTGACGAAGCCGGTTATAGAGATCAGCATCCCGTTTCAGTTCGTGGACGGGGTTGGCGTTATCCGCGAGCCTAACGCAGAACTACGCTATGCGGACTGGGACGACGACAACTTTGTGGTTTCGCGCACCAACAGCCAGGGATTTCTTGACCGCGAACCGGTCAGCGCTGAACGCGCCGCCGTGGGCTGCCATATAGCGTTCATGGGCGATTCCTATGTGGAGGCGATGCAAGCGCCTATCGCCGATAAGTTTCATGCGCAGCTGGAAGAGATGGCGGCGCGCGAACTGCCTCACTTGGAAGTTACCACGCAGGCTTACGGAATAAGCGGCACCGGACAGATCCATCAACTTCCGTTTTACGACGAATACGCCCGGCGTCTGAGCCCGAAGTTGGTGGTTCTGGTCTTCTACCTCAACGATTTTGCCAATAACTCAACTGCGTTGCATTCCCTACCACGTGGCTGGGATCCCGACCGAATGCCGTTTGTGTCCGCACAAAAAGACAAACGCGGAGCGCTGCAGCTGCGCCCGCCGGATCCGGAATACGAGCGTTTCTTGCTGCCGCGCCTGCCAAAGGCTTGGCAGGACAGGGCATGGGATCGGCTGACTAGGATTTCATACTTTGCGAAATGGGTGGATACAAAGAATTTATGGCGGTACGGTTCTTATCGTCAGATTCGGGCGTGGAGGGATATGTTAGCCGAGCGTCCCTGTTGCGCATCGCTGACCGAAGTGTATCGATATTATACGCAATTCGAGAAAGAAAGCCTGCCTCCCGCGTTGGAAGAAGAGCTGGCATACACCGCATTCGGCATAGAGCAGTTCAAGCGGCGCACAGACCGAGACGGCGCGGATCTAGCAATCCTGGCGGCGACCGGGGATATGGGAACGCCGGGCGATCCCCAATTCAACCGCCTAAACGTCATTGCCGAGCCGCTCGGCATTCCCATAATCAGCGATTACGACTACATCGTCAGGCGGGGATACCACGCAGAGGCCGGTCGGTGGCGCAGCGACCGCCACTGGAACGCCACCGGCCACCAATGGGTCGCGGAAGCCGTCCTAGAATGGCTAAAGGCGAACCAAGATGTGTGCGACTGACTGCGGCTATCTCTTTGCGCCTCTGCGCCTTTCCGTTAATGCGCGGCTTTCCCTAGGGAATTTCAAACCGATAAGCGCGCAACGCTACAAGGTGAGAACGCCGCCCCCCGAACTATTCCTTGACCAGCGTTGTTAGCCTATGTTAGCGTATTTTTATATCGCATATCATAATGCGCTGATGGGAAGTAGTAGCAGGCAAATCGGCGATAGAGAGCCGGGGACGCTGGAATCCCGACGCCCGAAATCCTGCGAACTCGTCCCGGAGCATCCCGCCTGAACTTTCGCTAGGGCGGGACGGCAAAGCGCCGTTATCGCTTCCGAGTGTCCCGATTGCGCCGTCAATCGGGGAACAAAGGGTGGTACCGCGGGTATCTTCGAAAACCGAAAGCCCGTCCCTTATCAGCGTTACGCTAAGGGGCGGGCTTTTCATATTCCCATAAATGCCACAAGGCATAGCATAGGGATTGCAAGGCATAAGGCTAAGGCAAAACCGCACGGGAGGGAATCGCATGTCGGTTGCAAGAACGACGGAGCAGCGCTTTGACCATAGGGCGATAGACGCCAAGTGGCAGCGGCGCTGGGAGGAACAGGGCGCGCACAAGGTAGATGACGACGACCCGCGCCCAAAGTGGTATGAGCTCACGATGTATCCGTATCCCTCCGGCGACCTCCATATCGGACACTGGTACGCTATGGGCCCATCGGACGCTCACGCGCGCCTGCGCCGAATGCAGGGCTACAATGTGCTGCATCCGATGGGCTTCGACGCATTCGGACTGCCGGCAGAGAACGCCGCCATTCGCAACGGCATCCATCCGTACAAGTGGACTATCGAGAATATGGAGAATATGCGCCGTCAGCTGCGAAGCTTGGGCGCTATCTACGATTGGGATAGGGAAGTCGTTACCTGCGATCCCGAATACTACAAGTGGAATCAGTGGTTCTTCCTGCGCATGTACGAATCGGGTTTGGCGTACCGCGCATTCGCGCCCGCTAACTGGTGTCCATCCTGCAACACCACGCTCGCCAACGAACAGGTGCTGTCCAACGGAACTTGCGAGCGCTGCAACGCCACGGTTACGCACAAAGACTTGAATCAGTGGTTCTTCCGCATCACCAAGTACGCCGATGAACTGCTGGATCACTCCAAGAAGGAATGGCCCGCCGATATCGACACTATGCAGACCAATTGGATTGGGCGCAGCGAAGGCGTGGACATCACCTTCGACATATCCGAATACGGGTTGGACGCTCACGAAATCACCACCTACACCACGCGCATAGACACCATCTACGGCGTAACCTTTGTGGTGCTGGCGCCCGAACATCCGCTTGTGGACGCGCTTACTGCGCCGGAGCATAAGGCGGATGTAGATGCCTATGTGCGTCAAGCGCGCCTGCAGAACGAAATCGAGCGCCTGTCAACTGAGAAAGAGAAGACGGGCGTGTTCACCGGTGCGTACTGCGTCAATCGGCTCAACGGCGAGCGCGTGCCGATTTTCGTGGGCGATTATGTGCTGCTGACCTATGGCACGGGCATCGTGATGGGCGTGCCGGCGCACGATGAGCGCGATTTTGTGTTCGCCAAGAAGTACGGCTTACCCATTCGCGTGGTGGTAGCGCCCGACGGCTGGGACGGCGAGGAGCTGGCAGAGGCGTATCTGGCCGAAGGCGCTCAAGTGAACTCCGATCGCTTCGACGGAATGCCAAGCGGTGAGGGTTGGCAGCGCATCGCGGACTACATCGAGGCAAGCGGCTGGGGCAAGCGCACCGTGCAGTATCGGATGCGCGATTGGCTCATATCGCGCCAGCGCTACTGGGGAACGCCCATACCCATACTCTACTGCGACGACTGCGGGGATGTGCCGGTGCCGTATGAGGATCTGCCGGTGCTGCTGCCTGAAGACGCCGAATTCCGCCCCACGGGTGAATCGCCGCTGGGATTGAGCGAAGACTTCCTGAATGTGGACTGCCCCAAGTGCGATGGGCCCGCTCAGCGCGAGCCGGACACGATGGACACATTCGTCGACTCATCGTGGTACTTCCTGCGCTTCACCAACGCGCGCTACGCCGACGGGGCGTTTGACCCGGACAGCGTCAAGCGCTGGGGCGCGGTCGACCAGTACACCGGCGGCAGAGAACACGCCGTAATGCACCTGCTGTACGCCCGCTTCTTCGTGAAGGCGCTGCGCGATATGGGAATGTTGGACTACGACGAACCCTTCGAGCGGCTGTTCAATCAGGGCGTAATCTTGGGCGCCGACCACGAAAAGATGAGCAAGTCGCGCGGCAATGTGATAGCGCCCGACGAGTATGTGGACGCATTCGGGGCGGACGCCGTGCGCTGCTTCCTGATGTTCTTGGGACCATGGGACCAGGGCGGCAGCTGGAGCGATTCGGGCATAAACGGGATGGCGCGCTGGATGAACCGCGTCTGGGATGTAGCCACGCGCGACGCCCCGTCGGACGATGCCCCGGCGGACGCGGATGCCGTGCGCGAGCTGCAGCGCCTGATGCACAAGACGATACACCGCGTCGGCGACGACTTGGAGCGCTTCAAGTTCAACACCGCGCTGGCGGCGCTGATGGAGTACACCAACGGGCTGAACCACCACTGGGAAGACGGCGGCATCCCCGCGGATCTGTGGCGTGAGGCGATACGGACGCTGCTGCTGCTGACGGCGCCCATGGCGCCGCACATATCGGCCGAGCTTTGGGAACGCGCGGGCTACGCCGGCAGCGCGCATAGCGAGCCGTGGCCGGAGTGGGACGAGGCGCTCGCCGCCGATGAGGTGATTACGCTGGTGGTGCAGGTCAACGGGCGTGTGCGGGACAAGATAGACGCGCCGGCGTCCATAACCGAAGCCGACGCGCGCGCCGCGGCGCTGGACAGCGGCCGTGTCGCGCCGCACATAGACGGCAAGCGCATCGCGCGGGTGATCTATGTGCCGGGCAAGCTGGTGAACATAGTGGCGCGGTGATGCCGCGTGAGACGCAAGGCAATAGTGTAATGCGAAGGGCGGCGCTCATCCCGATTAAGAGGAATGGCGCTGCTCTTCGATTATCTCAATGGCGGATACAACATCGTCATACCAACTCTGCAGTTGCTCTAAACTAATAACGGCGGATTCCCCGTGCGCTATTTGGTTTCGGTTGGAATTGACGCTGGTGATGGCGGCGATCATTCTATCTGTGAGTTTCGAACGAACTCGAATCTCCCAATCTCTGCCGAAAGACCTTATCAATACTTGGATGTTGCGTATGTTGGGATTCTGGAAATCCCTAATTCTGGGTTTGGTGAATTCCCCTTTCTCCCAATGCAAAAACTCGTCTGATCCGTCTAATCCTTCGGCGTATTCGCTTACGATTGCGCGGATTGACTGGCGGAACGAATATGCTGTCTTGCTCAACACGCTTAACCAAGCTATCGACCGTGTAATCAGCGCCGTAGCTAGTTATGGAGTATTCAAAAGGAATCTCCTCATCTGAGTCAAAGTCATCATCAACCTTGACGTCTCCCTCTTCGTCGACTTTTTCCTCAAGTGTGGGGTTGGAGGTTTCGACTGCTACCATCTGATGCTTCCCTATAATCTCTGTGGAGTGGATTATAGCACGGATTGCGTATGACGAAAGCGCGCTACTTCAAGAGGTATTCTCAACACATGCAAGCATGTTAAATCCAGCCCAATCTCAGCCACGCCAGCGCAAGCGACAAGGGCGGCATTCCATCCGTCTTGGAGTACCCCTTTGTGCGACGCGCAAGCCTGTTCAACTTCCCCCGCGCAATACCGAATGCAATCCCTTATTCCCGTTCACCGCGTCGCCCTTGCCTACCTTATGCTTGTTCACTGGCAGACAGCCATACACCCCATATCCGTCGATCCTGTAATGAGTCGTGTCCGGCAGCCGCTCCAACAAGCGCACGCGGTGTAGACATTCGCCGCAACGGTAGGTCTGCTTGCCGCGCGATAGTCCTGCCTTGGGCAGCCAGGTGTAGCCTCAGTGTGGGCATTGCACATCGTCGCGATAGGCTCTTTGTATCCGGAAACTCCTTGCTATGAGTATGATTTTAGGCGCCGATTTCTACTCAATTACAGCAGTCCTGCACGTGTTGAAATATCGTAAGAACTAATGTATTGACAACGCCCGCAAACCCTGCTAGATTTGATTTGCGGGATGCTGCGGGATACTATTGGGGCGGAACAAATCCCGAAAAGCGTCCCCCGTATAACCTACAAACCGATGCGGCTAACCAACCGATACACCACACGGGAGGCAACTGATATGGCTCGACGAAGCAGCGGAACCAGCGCGGCAAAGAACCAGAACCCTCAGAACGACAAGGCGAAGGCGCTTGAGCTCGCCATCGGACAGATAGACCGCCACTTCGGGCAGGGCGCGGTCATGCGGCTGGGCGACGCCATCCAAGACGACATCGGAGGCGCTATCTCCACCGGCTCCATATCCCTGGACACCGCGCTCGGCGTGGGCGGCGTTCCGCGCGGGCGCGTGGTTGAAGTGTACGGCGCAGAGTCGTCCGGCAAGACCACACTCGCCTACCATGTGATGGCTAACGCGCAGGCGGGCGGCGGCACCGCAGCCTACATCGACGCCGAACACGCCCTCGACCCCGCCTATGCCGCCAAGTGCGGCGTGGATATCGAAGAACTGCTGGTGTCGCAGCCGGACACCGCAGAGCAGGGCTTGGAGATATGCGAGTACCTAGTTCGCAGCAACGCAGTGGACATTGTGGTGGTGGACAGCGTGGCGGCGCTCGTCCCCCGCGCCGAACTGGAAGGCGATATGGGCGATACGCACGTCGGACTGCAGGCGCGCCTTATGTCGCAGGCGCTCCGCAAGCTCACATCCGCCATCAGCCGCTCCAACACCTGCGTCATATTCATCAATCAGCTCCGCGAAAAGGTGGGCGTATTTTTCGGCAACCCCGAAGTTACGCCCGGCGGTCGGGCGCTCAAGTTCTACAGCTCAGTCCGAATAGACCTGCGCCGCCTAGAATCCATCAAGCAGGGCAGCGATGTGCTGGGCAACCGCGTGCGCGCCCGCATCGTCAAGAACAAGGTCGCGCCCCCCTTCCGCGTATCCGAGTTCGACATTATGTACAGCGAAGGCATCAGCAAACACGGCGAAATTCTGGACATCGGCGTCAACGAAGACGTCGTCAAGAAGAGCGGTTCGTTCTACTCATACGGCGACATTCGGCTTGGGCAGGGGCGCGAAAACTCCAAGAACTTCCTGATAGACAACCCGTTGCTCGCCGCCGAAATCGAAGAGATAGTCCGCAACAAGCTTTCCCCGCAAATCGTCATGCCCGAACCCGACGAGCAGGCGGACGACGATGACTCCAACATAACCTTCATCGGCGGCGCGGCAAACGCCGACTAGCCTCGATCTAATACGGATGCGCGGACATCAAGCGTCCCGAAATCGCCAATCCCGCGCATCCGCATTCGCTATCGGCGGCAAGCGCGCCTTGCGGACGCTTTACGCATTCCCAATCGCCTGTTAAACTTGTGTTAAAATCAGATTGGCGGCTAACGCGCATTCTATAAAAGCCCGCGCAGGGCTGAGACGGGAGCGATTAAGGTCCCCGGCCTGAGATGAACGAAGACAGCGAGCAGACCAGGCGCGCAAGCGCATCCGCAATACGCCACCTATCTCGCAGACCTAGAAGCGAAGCAGAGGTCAGAGCGCACTTGCGCCGCGCCTACCCCCCCGAAATCGTGGATCAGGTCATTCAATCCCTCTGCGCCCAATCTCTCATAGACGACCGCGCATTCGCGCGCAACTGGACAGACAGCCGCCTGCGAAACAAGCCCCGCAGCGCATATATGGTCAAGCGCGAACTGCTGGGCAAGGGCATCGACGCCGAAATCGCGGACAACGCCGTCAGCGGCGTCGACGACTCGGACGCCGCCTATCGCGCCGCTTCAGCATACGCCCCGCGCCTCAGAAACGCCGATTATGACGCCTTTCATCGCAGACTCTACGGCTATTTGGCGCGGCGCGGCTTCAGCGCATCCGTCAGCCGGCGCGTTGTATCGCGCCTTTGGCTTGCCCGATCCCAAGACAATCCCGACGGCGCGGAGTCATAACTATGCTTCTCAACTCCAACCCACTGCGCGCCCCAAGCCTGCGCCCGGCCGTCGCTAGTTTGGCCGCGAACCGCATGCCCGCCGCGCGCATTATCGCGCCCGCTCATAACCCAAGCCACGGAGGTTAACCCAATGGCGGACGGACAGTTATTAAGCCTGCTTCTCATCGGGGTGTGCATCCTGTTATCGGCGTTCTTTTCGTCGTCAGAGGCGGCGTTCCTCGCGCTGGAACGCGTTAGACTCGCGCACCTGGTCAGCGTGGACACGCCCGGCGCCCGCCGCGTCGCCGCAATGCTTGAAAAGCCGGAACGCCTGCTATCCACCATCCTGCTGGGCAACAACCTAGTCAATGTCGCGCTGACGGCGCTCATAACCCTAGTTGTACTCAACATACTCGGCCCGGATAGAGAGGCGCTGGCAACGATAATAACCACAGTGGTAGGCACGCTACTGCTGCTGCTGTTCGGCGAAATCATCCCCAAAACAATCGCCGTCCACAAAGCCGAGAGCGTATCGCTCCGGTACGCCCGCCCGCTCACGCTCGTAGAAACGGCGCTGTGGCCCGTGGTGTTCGTGCTGCAGGCGGTCGCCAATCGCACCACAAGGCTGCTCGGCGCCGAGCCGCAAAAGCGCGACTCCATTACCGAAAGCGAACTGCTCACTCTCATAGACATCGGCGAAGCCGAAGGCACATTGGAGCCGTCCGAGGCCGAGCTTCTCCAAAATGTGTTTCGCTTCGGCGACCGCCAAGTCCGCGAAGTGATGACCCCTCGCCCCGAAATCGTAGGCATTCCCAGCGGCGCGACTCTCAGCGATTTCCTAGAAATCTACTGCCGGCATTCGCACACGCGCTTTCCGGTGTATGAAGACTCAATTGAAAACATCATCGGCATCCTATCCTCAAAGGATGTGCTGAAAACGATGGCGCTCCACGGCATGGCGTACACGGACAGCGTAACCGCCGTTGTGCGCGAAGGGCTGTTCGTCCCCGAAACCAAGCGCACCGCCGAACTATTCGGCGAAATGCGCGGCTCCGGCAACCAAATGGCGCTGATTGTGGACGAATACGGCGGGCTTGCCGGCATCGTTACCCTCAAGCGCCTATCCGAAGAGGTGGTGGGCGCGCACGGCGAAGAGGGCGCTGCGCCCGCAGACGAGTACGAAAGCATCGACGACAACACCTATCAGGTTGAGGGCGCTATAAGCATCGACGAAGCAAACGAAGAGCTCCACATCAACCTGCCCCACGGCGACTTCGACACATTAGCCGGATTCGTGCTTGACAGGCTGGGCTACTTCCCCGAAGAGGGCGAAACCTTGGAGTACGATAATCTCAAAATCGAAGTCATCGAGATGAAGGCGTTCAAGATAGAGACGGTCAAGATTACGCGCTCATACCCCGCTGAAGAGAGCGAAGAGGCCGAACCCAAAGTCGACGCGGATGCGCTCGCCCGATAGCGCCGCCCTGTTGCCCTTGCGCCAAGCGCTCGCCGCCACGCTGACCGCCTGCGATATGCGCGGCAAGACGTTGCTTGTTGCAGTCTCCGGCGGCGGCGATTCCCTAGCGCTACTCTACGCGCTGCATCAGGCGCAAGCCGAATTCGACCTGCGCTTATGCGGCGCGCACCTGAACCACACATTGCGCGGCGACGAATCCGACGCCGACGCCGCATTCGTAGCCGCGGCGTTTCGGCGCTTGGGAATGCCCTATACCCTGCAGCGTGCCGACGTCGCCGCCTACCGCCGCGCGCATAGGCTATCGCTGGAAGACGCCGCCCGCCGCGTGCGCTACGCATTCCTAGCCGACGCGGCCGCACGCCACACCGCGCATGCCGTCGCCATAGCGCACACCGCCGACGACCAAGCCGAAACGCTGCTTATGAACATCATCCGCGGCAGCGGACTCGACGGACTGCGCGGCATGCAACCGCTCGACCGCCTTGCCATCGACGCAGCAGATCTAACGCTGTTTCGTCCGCTGCTAGGCGTAAGCCGCGCGCAAACGCACGCCTACTGCGCCGCGCTCGGACTGCAGCCCCGTCAAGACGCATCCAACCTATCGCTTGAACACACCCGCAACCGCATTCGCCTTGAGCTTATGCCGATGTTGGAGCGCTTCAACCCCGCCGCGCGCGATGCGCTGCTGCGACTTACGCGCAACGCCGCCGAGGATGCCGACTATATCCGGGCGCAGACCAACGCCGTATGGCAGGATATAGCGCGCCAATCCGAAGCAAGTGAAGGCGTGATTGCGCTGAATACGCAAGCGCTTGCGATGCAGCATCCCGCCGTTCAGAGCCGAATACTGCGCCGCGCCGTTCAAGCCGTCAAGGGCAGCGCCGAAGGCATCACCCGCCGCCACATACTAGATATGCGACGGCTTATCGACGGACCCGCCGGCAGAACGCTGCATCTGCCCGACTGCATCCTATTCGCAATCGGCTACGACGAAGCGTATATCGGGGATGGCGCATCGGTAACGGATGCGCTTTCACCGCTGCCCGCGATATGTGGCGAATACCCGCTTGCCGTCCCCGGCGAAACCCGCATCCCCGGCTGGCGCATAAACGCGTCCGTCTGCAATGCCGTCGACGTCGACGCCTGCGGCGCAATCGCGGACTCCGACGGCTTCAGCGAAACGCTAGACCTAGACAGCGTGGGCGCAGCGCTGCATCTGCGCGCGCGACGCCCCGGCGACCGGTTTCAGCCGCTGGGTATGGCGCAGTCAAAGAAACTTCAGGACTTTATGGTGGATGAGCGCATCCCCCGCCGTTGGCGCGACGGAGTGCCGCTGCTTATATCGCGGAACGGCATCGCCTGCGTCGTCGGCTGGCGCATAGCGCACTGGGCGCGCGTCACGGATGCAACCAAGCGCCGTTTGCATCTGAGATTTCGCCGCGACGATAGCCCAAAGCCGCCCGCCGTCGGCTAGATGATGCGATCGAGACGCGGGCTCGGCGTTACGCCCGGCGTTCTGCCCCGCCGCGCCACCGGTTTATCGTCGACTTCGTGTATGTCAGCGCCAAACCCGATTGGCGGCGCATTCACGATAGCATCGCTCACGCTGAAGCCGCTCACCGGCGCGCCCGCCGCTACGAACTGCCGTATCTTATCTTGCGTAACGCCGTGCGTAATGAAGATGTCAACATGATTGAAGTTGCTTGCGTTCAGTCGCGCGCGCACCTCTTTCACCAGATCCGGCGTTATCCCGCCCCGCTCCGGCGGCGTGCTGATGTTGACGCCGCGCAGCGTATCCCTGAACGCGCGCGCCAATGCCACCGCCTCTTCCGCCTCATCCTTGAAGGTGTCCACGATGCCGATGCGCGGGATTTCCTGCGGCATATGGCGGTCAAAAGACTGCATCGCGCGCACCGTATCGCCCATCAGCAACGGCAGCGTGTGCGACATATACCCCGTGGGCGTTACGCTTGCCAGCCGCGCGCCCAGCGCCGTGGACACCGCCGCGCAGCCGCCCACCACCGCCGAATAGTCTATCAGCGGCACGACATTCGGATGCGCGCTCTGCGATGAATTGGCTACCACCGGAATGCCCGCCGCCGCGTCCACGCACTCGCGCGCCGCCGTTGCCCAGCCGCTGCAAGACGCCAGTATCCCGCAAATCGTCCCCTCATACAGCCCGAATGCGCTGTACGGCGCTCTCACACGCAGCGCCACTTCGCGCGCATCGATTTTATCGCCGTCCGCAAGCGCCCACGCCTCAGCGCCGGTTTCGGGCAGCACCTTCAGCAGCAGCGCCCGAACCTCGCTCATCCCGCACAACACGCCGTCCCGCGCCGTCGTGAACTGCATCGTAACATTCGGGCTAAAGCTGTCGTTGCGAAGAATCGTCAGTATGCGTTGCGCCTGCACATCGCTACGGTCGCCCACCAGCGCCGACGGGCGTACATCAAACTCAGGAGTCGTCATATGCGTCTGCTTCCCATATGAGATAGGCTTAATTGCGCCAACAAACAGGATAAACGATACCGCGCAGAATGGGTAGATAGCAAAACGAATTGCGCGCGGCAACCGCTGCCTTGATTACATTATCCCTTGCGCCCCTGCGTTCACAAATCCCAACAACCTAACCCCCAATCCCATTGACTTTTGTAACAATTTGTTGACAACGCTGTAACACTTTCGTTATATTTGAAATTAGCAGACGAACCGCTTGTCTGCTAATTCGCCCGCACCGCCGGCGCCCAAACGGACGCTTTCGGCGCAATTGCGGGACATCAAACTCGAACGGTTACAGAGTTCATTATTGGAGGTCTAAAAGATAATGGCGACAGCAACCCAAACCACTTTCAAGCCGCTCGGCAATCGGGTGGTTGTGAAGCCGTCTGACGCTGAGGAGCAGATGAGCGCAGGCGGCATTTACATCCCCGACACCGCCAAAGAGAAGCCGCAGGAAGGCGAAGTCGTGGCAGTCGGCCCCGGCCGACTCACCGACGACGGCAAGCGCGTTCCTATGGAACTCGCCGTAGGCGACGCCGTCGTCTATTCCAAGTACGCCGGCACCGAGTACAAAGAAGGCGACGCCGAATACCTCGTCCTGCGCGAAGACGACATCCTGTTCAAGAAGTAGGCGGCGCGCAAACCCGCACATCTACCGCATCAGCATAATTTCAACAGGAGGAAAACGATGCCCAAGCAACTCACTTTCAGTGAGGACGCCCGCGCAGCCATGAAGCGCGGCATTGACACTATGGCAAGCACCGTCGGCGTTACCCTCGGACCCAAAGGTCGCAACGTGGTGCTCGACAAGAAGTTCGGCCCCCCGCAGGTCTGCAGCGACGGCGTTACCATCGCCAAAGAGATTGAGCTGGAAGACCCCTTCGAGAATATGGGCGCCCAGCTCCTCAAAGAAGCCGCCAGCAAGACCAACGACGTCGCCGGCGACGGCACCACCACCGCCACCGTCCTAGCGCAGGCAATCATCCACGAAGGCTTTAAGAATATCGCCGCAGGCGCAAACCCCATGGCGCTCAAGCGCGGCATCGAAAAGGGCGTAGCCGCCCTCCGCGACCAGGTCGGCAGCATGTCCACATCCGTCGAAGGCAAGACGCAGATAGCGCAAGTGGCGTCCCTGTCAGCGCACGACGACGAAATGGGCGGCCTTATCGCCGACGTAATGGAGCGCGTGGGCAAGGACGGCGTCATCACCGTTGACGAGTCCAAGGGGCTCAGCTTCGAGCAGGAATTCGTCGAAGGGATGCAGATTGATAGGGGCTACATATCCCCCTACTTCATCACCGACCAAGACAAGATGGAATCGTCCATCGACGACCCCTACATCCTCATCACCGACAAGAAGGTGTCCGCCGTATCCGATGTGCTGCCCGCGCTGGAAAAGATCCTGCAGGTCAGCAAGAACCTGGTCATCGTATCCGAAGACATCGAAGGCGAAGCGCTCGCCACGCTCGTGGTCAACCGACTGCGCGGCACGCTCAACTGCCTCGCCGTCAAAGCGCCCGGCTTCGGCGACCGCCGCAAGGCTATGCTGGAAGACATCGCCATCCTCACCGGCGGCCAAGTCATCAGCGAAGAGGTCGGCCGCAAGCTGGACTCCGTGGTTGTGGAAGACCTCGGCAGGGCGCGCCGCGTGGTGGCGTCCAAGGAAGAGACCATCTTCGTGGACGGCTCCGGCGCAGATCCCGCCATCACCGGCAGAATCAACCAGATTAAGGCGCAGATCGACGAGACCACTTCCGACTTCGACCGCGAGAAGCTCCAAGAGCGCCTCGCCAAGCTCAGCGGCGGCGTCGCCATCATCAAGGTTGGCGCGGCTACCGAAGTGGAACTGCGCGAAAAGAAGCAGCGCGTTGAGGACGCCCTGTCCGCCACCCGCGCCGCAGTGGAAGAGGGCATCGTCCCCGGCGGCGGCCTCGCGCTCATCCGCGCGCGCGACGCCCTGGAAGGCGTATCCCTCAGCGGCGACGAAGCCACTGGCGTGGGCATTCTCCGCAAAGCGCTGGAGCAGCCCCTCAAGCTCATCTCCGAAAACACCGGCGTATCCGGCGAAGTCATACTCTCCGAAAGCATCAAAGCCGAAGGCGACTGGGGCTACGACGCCGAAGTCGGCGAGTTCGGACACCTGCTCGAGCGCGGCATCATGGACCCCGCAAAGGTAACCCGCGCCGCTATTGAGAACGCCGCAAGCGTCGCATCCATGGTGCTCACCACCGAGTCCCTCATAACCGACGTCAAGGAAGAGCAGCCCGCCGCCCCCGCAATGCCCCCGATGGACTACTAGACCGCCAACCGCCGCCCACAACGCGGCATCGGCATCAGCGGCTAAACCGGCCAAACGAAAGCCCCCGACGAATCAATCGTCGGGGGCTTTCCTATGCCTTTCTACCTATATTTGCGCCCCTGCGCCTTTGCCTTTAGATTGCTCTTGATGCGCGATGCCGTTTGCGCTAATTGAG
The DNA here is from genome assembly GCA_965204605.1 of Dehalococcoidia bacterium. Classification (GTDB taxonomy): domain Bacteria; phylum Chloroflexota; class Dehalococcoidia; order Lucifugimonadales; family JADFKI01; genus Bin90. Next base: position 420,821 of record OZ241999.1, on the reverse strand, counting down.
CAGTCTAGCTACCGCCGATACAATCGCCATCACCGCCGATGCAATCACGCCGAGCATCATCCCAACCATCCACTTCACCAGCCGCGTCTCAAGCGCATGCAGATCCGCCTTCGTCGCAAGATGCTCATAGCGCCTTTCAAGTGTGCTGACCCTTTCCTTTGTAGTAGTTGCCATTCCACGCTCCTTTGTGGGTATTCTTAATGGTGAGTGGTATTAGATATAATGGCGCTCAAACCACTATCTAGGAGGGTGAGCTATGGCGCGCGAAAGGGTATATCGACAAGACATCAGATGCCGACGCTGCGGCTCCAATTGGATGCCCAAAGACGGACACACACGCGGGCGGCAAGTGTACAAGTGCGGTGACTGCAAGAGGAAGTACACGGCGGACGCCGAGCAGCCGCGCTTCCCGGAACAAGTCAAACGGCAAGCGGTTCAGATGTGTATAGAGGGCGCGAGCATGTCGGATGCGGCGCGCGTAGTGGGCGCAAGTGTTGCTACGGTGAGCCGCTGGCTCGGAAAGGGGGGAAGTCGCGCGTGAACGGATGCGCGCATTGAGCGCTAGGCGCGCGAGTGGCAGCTCTACGACAATCGTTGCATCTACCATAGCGTTTGACGAATGTGGACATATGTGGACGGTAGGCGCAAAGAAAAGCGCAACAGCGTGTGGGTGTGAACGGCGGCGATGGAAGAGCGCGATGGGAGCAGGTGGATAGACTTTGATGCGGGCGGCAGGGACGAGGCCACATTCTTGCGATTGTTGGAGCGGCTGGCGATGCGGCGAGCTACGAGACTGACGCTTACGGAGTGTATGGCGCTTTGCCGGTCAATAAGCATGTGGTTGGGAAGTGCGGCGCGGTGAACTGGAACGAAGGGTTGCATTCGATGCTGCGCGGGAAGTTGAGTCGGTTAGCGCGTCGGACAATGGGATGCGCAAAGAGCGTGGATATGCTGGTGAATCTGTTTGCGCCGGTGTTTGCGCACAATCTCAATACCACTTAAGAGTGAGAATACCATTTTTCAAATCAAATGTTGACTTATATTGATACCTTGTATTACAATGCCCTCTTGGATTTATTGATACGAAGTATTGATTAGGAGAAATACACATTGCGAACCAAACTAAACCTTGGGATAGGCGGCATGCCCGCTATATTGATAGCGTTGACGCTTGCCCTTGCCGCCGTAGCGCTGATAGGCTGCTCGTCAACCCCGACGCCCGCAGCGCCGGCGCAGTCCGTTGCCCCCGCCGTTCAGCAGTCCGCGCCCGCTCAGCCCGTCGCAACCCCAATCCCGCCGGCCGCTCCGGCGCCCGCTCAACCCGCAGCGCCCGCAGCTATGCCGGCTGCCCCCGCTCCTGCCGCTCAGCCCGCCGCAGCGTCGGCCCGACCCACCGCAGCGCCCGTCCGCCGCCCCGCCGCGACAGTAGCGCCCGCCATGGCAATGACCGAGCCGGCAGAACCCCTGAGCATCGTAACCACCACCAGCATCATAGCCGACTGGGTGAATGTCGTGGGCGGCGACCGCGTGGAAGTGTTCAGCATGCTTGGCGCAGGCGCCGATCCCCACACCTACCGCCCCGGCGCGCAGGACGTCGTCAGGGTAGCCGAAGCCGACCTCATATTCAGCATGGGCTTGCATCTGGAAGCGTCCTGGCTCGAAGAACTCATCCATAACGCCGCCGCCGACCCCGAAAGAGTTATCGCGCTGGGCGAAGGCGTTAATCCGATCCCGTTCCAATCGGAGGACGACGACCACGACGATCATGCCGGCCATGCTCACGGACACGCCGACGAACACGACGATGATGAGGATCACGACGAAGATCACGCCGACGAACACGATGAGGACGAGGATCACGACGAAGACCACGACGACCATGCCGACGAGCATGACGAGGACGAGGATCACGACGAAGACCACGACGAACACGCCGACGAACATGACGAAGACGAGGGTCACGACGACCACGATGACCATTCCGACCCGCACGCCGGCCACGACCACGGTTCGCTAGACCCGCACTTCTGGTTCGACCCGCTGCGCGTCAAGCGCGCCGTCACGGACATATCGGCGCGGCTCGCCACGCTCGACCTGAACGGCGCGCAGGCTTACCTAAGCAGCGCCCACGCCTACAACGCCGAACTGGACGCGCTGCACGAATGGATAGAGCAGGAAGTAGAGAATATCCCCGAGGACCGCAGACTGCTGGTTACATCGCACGATAGCATGGGGTATTTCGCAGCGCTCTACCACTTCGAGGTCGTAGGCACGGTCATACCCGGCGGCACCACCGAGGTGGAGCCTAGCGCGCGCGAAATCGCGGAGCTGATCGAGCGTATCCGAGAAGTGGACGCCCCCGCCATATTCCCCGAAACCACCGTCAGCGACAGCCTATCCGAGCGCGTCGCCGACGAAACCGACGCCAAAATAGCGCCCCCGCTTTACAGCGGCGCGCTGGGCGCTCCGGGCAGCGGCGCGGACACCTACCTCGGCTTTATGCGCTCCAACGTGAACACCATCGTGGACGCGCTGCAATAAGCGCCCACAACAAGCATCCCTCCCGCGGATGCGCGCCCTCCCGCGCATCCGCAACTCTCTCGATAGCGTCGCCGAACTTTGCAATCTTGCAACCGGCGGCGCGCTTTGAGATACAATTGATAGCGTCGGAAAGCCCGCGCGCGCGGTTGCATAGAGACTGCATATGCGCGCGGCGGCGGCGCAACAAAGCGAAGCGCTGAAAACGCAAAGAGCGAATGATGGACGGCAATTTCATAGGCTTGCTGCTGGATCCGTTTAAGTATAGCTTTATGACGCGCGCCCTTATGGTAACAATGCTGGTGGGCATAATCGCGCCGGCGGTGGGCTGCTATGTGGTTACGCGCGGACTCGGCTTTATGGGCGACGCCATGGCGCACGCCGTTCTGCCCGGAATGGTCATCGCCTTTCTGCTGGGCATAGCGCCCATTTGGGGCGCCGCCGTCACCGGCATAGCGGTCGCGCTGCTAATCGGCTACCTAACCCACCGCACCAACCTATCCGAAGACATCGGCATCGGCATCCTGTTCGCGGGAATGTTCGCGCTCGGCTTGGCGCTCTTATCAGCGGCGGACGGCATAACCCTAGACCTGGAAAGCGTGCTGCTGGGACAGGTCCTCGGCGTGTCCATGACCGACGTCTATATCACCGCGTCGCTCGCCGCCGCCGTGTTCGCGGCGCTGTATCTCTTCCACAAAGAGCTCGTATTCGTCAGCTTCGACCGCATGGGCGCAGAAGTGGCGGGCATACCCACGCGCATGCTGGACTACCTGCTGCTGGCGCTGCTGGCGATAATCATCGTCATTACGCTGCAGGCGGTAGGGCTTGTGCTGGTCGTAGGAATGCTGATAATACCCGCGGCGACGGCGTTCCTGCTGGTGCGCCGATTCGCCTCCGCAATGGCCGCCGGCGCTTGCATCGGAGCGCTATCGGCGGTATGCGGGCTGTACATGTCGTTCTACCTAAACCTGCCCTCAGGCCCGGCAATGACGCTGGTAGCAACCGCGCTGTTCATCCTAGCCGCCGCATTCAAGCGCAGGATGGCATAGCGCGCGGGTTAATCTGTGAGCGGCGCCTAAGCCGATGCCGTCGATCTTGCGGGAATGCTGGGCAGTTCGCTTGCAGACGTCGGCGCATCCGCCAAAGCCCTCGATATTGCGAGAACGCCGGGCAGTTTAATCGCGGACGTCGATGCACCCGCCAAAGCCGTCATTCTTGTGGGAATGCTAGGCAGTTCATTCGCGGACGTCGGCGCATCCGTCAAGCCGTCGATCTTGTGGAAATGCTGGGCAGTTCAATCGCGGACGTCGGCGCATCCGCAAAGCCGTCGATCTTGTGGGAATGCAGCACAGTTCAATGTCAGGCGTCGGCATATCCGATAAAGCCATCGATCTTTCGGGAAATGCCGCGCAGTTCACTTGCGCGCGTCGGCGCATCCCTCGCAAATGATATGAAACTCCATCCGATGCCCCACAATCTCGCCCGCCATATCTTTGCCGATGGAACGAATCAGCCGCTCAATGGTGGCGGCGCTGAACTCGCCCACATTGCCGCAGTTCACGCAGACCGTATGATGATGATGCTCAATGCGCGCAAGGCTGTACTTCGGCGTGCCGTCCGGCAACGCCACCTTGCACACAACCCCGGCATCCACCAGCAGTTTGATAGTGCGATACACCGTCGCCCTGCCCACCTTGGGCAGTTCATAGGCTATCTCTTCGGCGGTGAAGCCGCCCTCTTTGCGGTCAAGCAGGCTCACGATATTGCGGCGCGGCGCGGTAACGCGATAGCCCTGATCTTCCAGGACGGAAATCATATCCGGTCTTGACGGCGTATTCACGGCGACAGTCTGCTCCAAAGCGGCGGCGCGCTTTTCTCTAAATCCCCGATTTCAATAGAATACCCGCCGTAGCGCCGATACGCAAGCCTAAAAGTCTAATGGATATTCCCATCACGTGAAGTGTAAGCGTGACATAATTGGGTTGAAATTGACGCCTAAATCATCCATAGTAAAGCTCTCCCCGATGCAACGAGTCTATCGCGACGATATGCAATGCTCATACTGCTGCGGCTCGGTATTCTCACTCTGAAGTGGTATTGGGTGTATGGACAGCGAAGTATTCGCCAATGCAGGGCTTCCTAGAAGATTTCAAACTGATAAACCCTGCAGTGTGAGAATACCGGTTTGCGCATAATAGTTGACATTAGTTTAATACTGAATGTAAAATGTTTGTCTGCTACGACTTTGTTTCTTTGCGCGCTTGGCGCATCGTGTTTCCAATGGAGTGAACGGGGTAGAAGTATGCCTACGGTGAATCAGCTGGTGCGGAAGGGCAGGAAGCAGAAGCGAAAGAAGGACAAGGCGCCTGCGTTGCGGTTTTCGTTCAATTCGCTTCGCAATCGCGGACGCCGCGATGCCGGTTCGCCTCAGAAGCGCGGGGTTTGCACGCAGGTTCGGACGCAGACGCCCAAGAAGCCGAATTCGGCGCTTCGCAAGGTGGCGCGCGTGCGGCTGACTAACGGGATGGAGGTTACGGCGTACATTCCGGGCGAAGGGCATAATCTGCAGGAACACTCGGTTGTGCTGATACGCGGCGGGCGCGTGAAGGATCTGCCGGGCGTACGCTACCATGTGGTGCGCGGCGCGCTGGACACTTCGGGCGTGGACGGGCGCAAGCGCGGGCGCAGCAAGTACGGCAGCAAACGAAATTAGCGCCCCATAAAGCGCTTGCCGATATTCGCGCAAGGGCAACGAACTGAAGAGATTCGCCGGTTGCTCCCCTCTTCATTGCAGGGGAGCGTACATTTGCATAAGGCAAGCATCACAGGACAAGAGAGATAGGATTTATGGCGCGTCGCAGAAGGGCTGAAGTGAGAATCCCGCCGCCGGACATTAAGTACGGCAGCGTGGAGCTGAGCCAGTTCATCAATCGGGTGATGTGGAGCGGCAAGAAGACTACCGCGCAGCGAATTGTGTATAAGGCGCTGGATATGGTGGAGCAGGAAGCGAACCGTCCGGGGCTGGAGGTCTTTCAGCAGGCGCTTCGCAACGCAACGCCGTTGCTTGAGGTGAAGTCGCGGCGGGTCGGGGGCGCCACTTATCAGGTGCCGACGGAAGTCAGGCCGACGCGGCGGATGGCGCTGTCGATGCGCTGGATCATCACGGCGGCGCGGCAGCGGGGCAGCCGGCCTATGCACGAAAGCCTCGCTATTCAACTTCTGGAAGCGGCGCGCAATCAGGGTCCGGCGGTGCGGCGCAGGGAAGAGGCGCATCGAATGGCGGAGGCGAACCGCGCATTCGCTCACTATCGCTGGTAGGCTGAGGGCGGCGGCGATGCGCAATCTACATAAGACAACATTCAAGCGGCATTGGACGAAAGTTTCGGATAGTTTCCAATATAGGGATAGGGATACACGCAAAGGCGGGGTTTGGCGGACGGGATGCGGGGCAATGCGCCGAAACGGAAGCGCGTCAATGCCGATTAGGGCATCAGGAATATAGGCATGCCTGCGACTCTGCAAGACTTGGAAAAGACACGGAATATAGGGTTCATCGCTCATATCGACGCCGGCAAGACGACGGTGACTGAGCGCGTGCTGTATTTCACGGGGCGCATCCACAAGATTGGCGGCGTGGATGACGGCACGACGGCGATGGACTGGATGGCGCAGGAACGCGAGCGCGGCATTACGATTACTTCGGCTGCCACGACCGCGGAGTGGAACGACTACGCCATCAACATCATAGACACGCCGGGGCATGTGGACTTTACCGCCGAGGTGGAGCGCAGCTTGCGCATTTTGGATGGCGGCGTGGTGGTGTTCGATGCGGTGGCGGGCGTGCAGCCGCAGTCCGAGACGGTGTGGCGGCAGGCGGACAAGTACAATGTGCCGCGCATCTGCTTTGTGAACAAGATGGATCGCGTGGGCGCCGATTTTCACCGCACTATAGACACAATATCGCATCGGTTGAAAGCCAACCCGATAGCGGTTCAGATACCCATCGGGCAGGAAGACGCCTTTACGGGCGTTATCGATCTGATCGAGGGCAAGTCGTGGACATGGGCGACCGAGGGCGTGGACACGCCTAGGGAAGGTCCTGTGCCTGAGGAACTCTTCGAAGATTTTCTCACATACCGCGACCAGATGATTGAGAAGATTGCCGAAACCGACGATGAGCTTCTGATGAAGTACATCGAAGAGGAAGAGATAGGCAATCAGGAAATCAAGGATGCGCTGCGAAAGGCGACTATCGGTTATCAGATAGTGCCGGTGTTCTGCGGGACTGCGCTGCGAACTAAGGGCGTGCAGCCGCTTATAGACGCTATTTGCGATTATCTGCCCTCACCGCTCGATGTGCCGCCCGTTACCGGAACTGCCCATGCCTCAGACGAAGAGATTACCCGCCACCCCGATCCCTCCGAACCCTTCTCAGCGCTTGTATTCAAGACCGTATCAGACCCGTATATTGGACGCTTGGTGTATTTCCGCGTCTATTCGGGGACGGCGGAAGCGGGGGCGTCGATCTATAACTCCACGAAGCGGCGGCGGGAACGGCTTGGGCGCATCGTGCAGATGCACGCGCAGCATCGCGAAGATGTGCCGATGGTGTATGCCGGGCAGATAGCGGCGGCGGTGGGGCTGAAAGACACCGCAACCGGGGACACGATTTGCGCCCAAGACAGCCAGATAGTTTTGGAGAGCATCAAGTTCCCCGAACCGGTCATATCGGTTGCGGTGGAACCGCGCTCGCGCGCCGACCAAGACAAGCTTTCGGACGCGCTGGTGAAGCTCTCGGACGAAGATCCCACATTCAAGATCAACTACGACGACGAGACCGGACAGACGATTATGTCCGGGATGGGCGAACTTCACCTGGAAATTCTGGTGGACAGGATGAAGCGCGAGTTCAAGGTCGAGGGGAATGTGGGCAAACCGCGCGTCGCCTATCGCGAAACCATTCGCAGATCAACGGAAGGCGTGGGACGGTTTGTGCGGCAGACGGGCGGACACGGCCAGTTCGGGCATGTTGTGCTGCAAGTGGAGCCGGGCGAGCGCGGCTCCGGCATCCAGATCGAGGACAAGATTACGGGCGGCGCAATCCCGCGCGAGTTCATACCGGCGGCGCAGTCGGGAATACGCGAGGCGCTGAACACGGGGCCGCTGTCGGGCTTTCCGCTCATCGATATGAAGATTACGCTGATCGACGGCAGTTCGCATGAAGTGGATTCGTCGCAGGTGTCCTTCCAGATTGCGGGATCTATGGCGGCGAAAGACGCCGTGAACAAGGCGCGTCCGGTACTGCTGGAGCCCATTATGAGCCTGGAGGTTGTAACTCCGGGCGAGTTTTTGGGCGAAGTGCTGGGCGATTTGGGACGTCGGCGCGCCGCTATTCGCAATATAGAGGGGCAGGGCGAAATCCAAGTGGTGAACGCGTCCATACCGCTGGGCGAAAGCTTCGGCTACGCCAGCGCCATACGCTCGCTGACGCAGGGGCGCGCCGGCTACACAATGGAGTTCGACAACTACGAGCCCGCGCCTGATGGCGTGTTGGCTATTTAGGGAAACGAAACCGATCAAGGGGCGGTGAAAGCAGCATATGGTTACGACCAATAGCCAGAAGATACGGATCATCCTGAAAGCCTTCGATCATCGGCTTCTGGACCAGTCCGCCGGGCAGATTGTGGAGGCGGCGGAGCGCACGGGCGCGCGCGTGTCGGGGCCTGTGCCGCTGCCGACCGCCATCAAGCGCTTCTGCGTGATACGCGGTCCGCACATCGACAAGAACTCGCGCGAACACTTCGAGCTTCGCACCCACAACAGGCTTATAGACATTCAAGAGCCTACATCCAAGACGATAGACTCGCTCACGCGGCTGAATGTACCGGCGGGCGTGGACATCTCAATCAAGCTTTAAGCAGAGATTTAGTTATGGCAATTCACGGGCTAATAGGCAAGAAAATCGGCACCACGCAGGTCTTTCATGCGGACGGCAAGGTTGACTGCGTAACCGCTATAGAGGTTGGGCCTTGCACGGTAACGCAGGTAAAGACTGCTGAGAATGACGGATACGAAAGCGTTCAACTAGGCTTTGAGCCGGTGCGGCGGGCTACCAAGCCCAAGGCGGGGCATCTTAGTCGCAGCGGCGGCCAACTATTCCGCCATCTGCGCGAGGTTGGCGTGGACGATGCTGCGGATGTGGAAGTGGGGCAGTCGCTGGATGTGAGCGTGTTCGAGGCGGGCGACGCCATAGAGGTTACGGGCAAGTCCAAGGGGCGCGGCTTTGCGGGCGGCGTGCGCCGGTATAACTTTCGCGGTGGGCCTAAGACGCACGGGCAGTCCGACCGCCATCGCGCGCCGGGTTCGGTGGGCGCGGGCAGCACGCCGGGGCGCGTCATCAAGGGCTTGAAGATGGCGGGACATATGGGGGATGCAAAGGTTACATCGCGCGGGCTTAAGGTTGTGCTGGCAGACGCGGAACGCAATCTGCTGCTGGTGCGGGGCAGCGTTCCCGGAGCGCGCAACTCCCTCGTAATCGTGAGAAAAGCGGGCAAGCGCAGAAGGAACATATCTTGAAGCTTGAGTTGAGGAACGTCAGAGGCTCCGTGTTGGACAGCGTGGAGGCGCTGGACGATGTGTTCGCCGCGCCGATGAACGCCGCGCTACTGCATCAAGTCATCGTGGGGCAGCTCGCCAACAAGCGGCAGGGAACGGCGAAAGTTAAGACGCGCTCGGAGGTGTCCGGCGGCGGCGCAAAGCCGCGTCCGCAGAAGTACACGGGGCGCGCTAGGCAGGGATCCATTCGCTCGCCGCAATGGCGCGGGGGCGGCGTGGTGTTCGGCCCCACGCCTCGCAGTTACCGCCAGCGCACGCCCAAGCGAATGAAGCGCGAAGCCATCAAGATAGCGCTGTCCGATAAGGCGCGCGCGCGCAATTTGATTGTCGTCGACGAACTTCGGCTTGATGACGCCAAAACTAAGAGCATGGCGCAGATGCTGCAGGCGCTAAAAGTCGAGTCTTCGGCGCTGCTGGTGTGCGATGCGCCGAATGACGCCGTACAGCGCGCGGCACGCAATATACCGAAGGTTCGCACGCTGCCGGTGGCGCTGCTGAATGCGCTGGATCTGCTGAACGCCAACAAGGTTGTGATGACGCTCGACGCGGTGCGAAAGGCAGAGTCGATATGGGGCGGCGAGTTCGTCCGCCGCAAGCGGCCGGATGCGGTTGCAGCGACGGCTGTGGCTGCGGGCGATGACGATTAGCGGGGTGAAGTGATGGATTTGCATCCGTTTGAGATATTGAGAAGACCTATCATCACTGAGAAGAGCACCGATATGCAGGATGACGGGCGTTATGTGTTCGAGGTTGCGCCATCCGCGACCAAGCATCAGATAAAGTGGGCAGTGCAGCAAGCCTTCGACGTGAAGGTTACGAAAGTGAACACGATGAAAAAGCCGGGCAAAGTGAAGCGGTATGGGCCGCGGTTCACTCAGCAGAAGTCTATGAAGAAAGCGATAGTTACGCTCGCGCCCGGCGACAGCATAACTATCTTTGAGGGCGTCTAAGATGCCGTTGAGAGCCAGAAACCCACGAACTCCTGGACAGCGCGGCGCAGTGCTGCCCACGTCGGAAGAGATAACTACGCGCAAGCCCAAGAAGGCGCTGGTGCGGCCGCTGAAGAAGCGCGCCGGGCGCAACTCCGCCGGGCGCATCACCGTGCGGCACCGCGGCGGCGGACACAAGCGCCGCTATCGCATCATCGACTTCAAGCGCGATAAGCACGGCATACCGGGCGAAGTTACTACGATCGAGTATGACCCGAACCGATCGGCGCGCATCGCGCTGATAAAGTATCCGGACGGCGAGTGGCGCTATATTCTGGCGCCGGACGGCTTGCAAGTGGGGGACAAGATCGAGTCGGGCGAGCGCGCCGAACCGCGCGTCGGCAACGCGCTGCCGTTGCGCTCTATTCGCGAAGGCACGCAGGTTCACAACATCGAGATGAAGGTGGGCAGAGGCGGCCAGATGGTTCGGAGCGCGGGCGGCTCGGCGCAGCTTCTGGCGAAAGAGGGCAAGTACGCCCTGCTGCGGCTGCCGTCGGGCGAAATGCGAAATGTGTTGAGCGCCTGCATGGCTACCATCGGGCAGGTGAGCAACCTTGACCATAAGAATGTGAAGCTGGGCAAGGCGGGGCGCAAGCGCAATATGGGCTGGCGGCCGGAGGTGCGCGGGTCGGTGATGTCGCCGCGCGACCATCCGCACGGCGGCGGCGAAGGGCGCTCGCCCATCGGCATGCCCGGGCCCAAGACGCCTTGGGGCAAGCCGGCGCTGGGCTATCGCACGCGCAAGAAGAAGAAGCCGTCAGACAAGTTCATCGTGCGACGGCGGGGCAAGCGCTAAAGGCAGCAGTTAACGCCGCGGATGCGCCTAATAACCGGCATCGGATTATCGGCGCATCCTCAAACTCAATCAGACCTCATAGTGGAGAATAGATATGTCCCGCTCAACCAAGAAGGGGCCTTATGTGCATCCCAAGCTGGCGAAGAAGGTAACCGCGACGCAGAACAGCCGAAGCAGAACGGTCATCAGGACTTGGTCGCGCGCGTCGACGATAATGCCGGATATGCTGGGGCTGACGATTGCGGTTCACGACGGACGGCGGCATGTGCCGTTGTTCATAACTGAGAATATGGTGGGGCATAAGCTCGGGGAGTTTGCGCCTACGCGAACCTTTCGGGGACATATCTCGCGGTCGGAGCGCACAACGCGCGCGCGGTGAGCGATTGCGGCGAACCGCGGACTTGCGGGCGGCAGTCGTCAACTGAGTTGGGGATTGCGCGCTTCAGGGTTAGCAGAGTGGTGGAACAATGCCTATCAGAGCAGTAGCGACAAACACGGGTTACTCCGTTAAGAAAGTTAAGCCCATTATCGATATGATACGGGGCATGATGGTGGATGACGCGATGAACACGCTGCGCTTTCTGCCGTCTCCAATCGCGGCGCAGGTGGCGAAGGTGGTGCGGTCGGCGGTGTTCAACGCGCAGAATGAGCTGGTGGCGCGTCCGTCGGATTTGCGCATAGTCGAAATTTACGCCAACGAAGGGCCGCGCGCCAAGCGCTTCCGTGCGCGTGCGCGGGGACGCGTCGCGCGTATAACCCGAAGAAACAGCCATATCACGGTTGTTGTTGACGAGGAGGTTGACTAAGTTGGGTCAGAAAACGCATCCAATCGGATTTCGCCTCGGCGTAATCAAGGATTGGCAGTCCCGCTGGTTCGCCTCTAAACCCGAAGAGTATCGCAGCCTCGTCAAGGAAGACATTGAGGTTCGCGATATGATACTGGCGCGCTATCCGGAGGCGGGCATATCGCGAGTCGAGATTGAGCGCAGCAACGCCGTGGTGATTACGATTCATACGGCGCGGCCGGGCATCGTAATCGGGCGCGGCGGCCAGCGCGTTGAAGAGCTCCGCAAAGAGCTTGAGGCTAAGACCGCCAAGCGCGCGCGGCTGAATGTGCAGGAAATTCGCCAGCCCGAACTGGACGCCTATCTGGTGGCGCGCAATGTCGCCGAACAGTTGGAGCGTCGTGTCGCATTCCGCCGCGCGATACGCCAAACGGTTATGCGGACGATGCAATCGGGCGCGCTGGGCATCAAGGTGCTTATATCGGGACGGCTGGGCGGCGCCGACATCGCCCGACGCGAAAAGGCGATGGAAGGGCGCGTGCCGCTGCACACATTGCGCGCGGACATTGACTACGCAATCGCCGAAGCGTCCACCGAGTTCGGGCGCATCGGCATCAAGGTTTGGATTTACAAGGGCGATATTGCGCCTGAACCCAGGGAAAGACCGCAAGCGGCGTCCGCGCAGTCCGATATTGCCCCCATAGAGGTTACCGTCACTACGGGCGCTACTGAGACTGCAACGGCTAACGCTGTCAGAACTACATCGGAGGCTGCGGATGCTGCAACCCAAAAGAGTTAAATACCGCAATCACCATAGGGGACGGCGCAAGGGGCTTGCGGTCGCCGGCAGCACTATGAACTTCGGCGAGTACGGCATCAAAGCCACCGAGGCGGCATGGGTGACGTCGAGGCAGATAGAAGCCGCGCGCCGCGCTATGACGCGCTACGCCCGCAGGGGCGGCAAGATCTGGATTCGGGTGTTCCCGGACAAGTCGGTAACCGCGCGCGCCGCCGAAACGCGCATGGGCAGCGGCAAGGGCGCGGTCGATCACTGGGTCGCCGTGGTGAAGCCGGGCAGAGTGCTGTTTGAGATTGCGGGCGTGCCGGAAGACACCGCCAAAGAAGCGCTGCGCCTGGCGTCGTCCAAGCTTCCGATGGGGACTTCCATCGTAACGCGGCAGCAGGGCGTCTAGCGCAACCGCGCAAACGGCAGTTAGCAAGATGGCAGGGATGCAATGGAAATAGACGACATCAGGACACTGACGGACGATGAGCTTCACAGCGAGTTGCACGATACGCACCGCGAGCTTATGAACCTGAGGTTTCGGGCGGCGACGATGCAGTTGTCCAATGTGAACGAAATCCGCAAAGCGCGCAAGCGCATCGCGCGCATCAACACCGTGCTGCGGGAAAGAGAGTTGGCGGCAGAAGCGCTATGAGCTACGAAAGACGCAAAGTTAGGGTTGGCAAGGTCGTCAGCGATAAGATGGACAAGACCGTGGTGGTCGTCGTGGGTTGGCGCAGGCCGCATCGTGTCTATAAGAAGCCGGTGCGACGGGAAACGCGCTTTATGGCGCACGACCCGCAGAACGCCTGCAAGCTCGGAGATGTGGTGCGAATCCGCGAATGCCGCCCTCTGTCAAAGCTGAAGCGGTGGCGCGTGGAAGAGATCCTGCAACGTGAAGAGATCGCGGACATTCAGCCGGAAGAGATAATCGTGGCGGATGAGCCGCAAGTGATCGACGAGCCGCAGCCGATCGACGAACCGACCGCGGCGGCGATCGATTCCAAGGTAGCGGTGGAAACGGACGCGCCGCCGGTCGCTGAGACGGAAGCGGCGCCCGAAGCGGTAAGCGCCGAACAGAGCGGCGATGCGGAGGCAGATCGGCAATGATACAGATATACACGCGCCTTAGAGTGGCGGACAATTCGGGCGCAAAGACTATAAGCTGCATCGGCATTCCGGGCGGCAGCGGTAGGCAGTACGCATGGCTTGGGGACATCATCGTGGCGTCTGTGAAGGAAGCCGCGCCCGCCGCCAACGTCCGCAAGGGCGAAGTGGTGAAGGCGGTGGTGGTGCGAACCACTAAGAGCCACCGCAGGCCGGACGGCTCGCACATACGCTTCGACGACAACGCCGCTGTGCTGGTGAACGACGACCAGATGCCGCGCGGCACCCGCATATTCGGCCCAGTGGCGCGCGAACTTCGAGATAAGAACTTTATGCGTATCGTATCGCTTGCGCCGGAGGTGCTTTAATGCGGCTGCGCCCGGATGACAATGTTATCGTGATTAAGGGACGCGACCGCGGCAAAACCGGCCGCGTTCAACAGGTGTTTCCAAAAGACGACACCGCGCTTGTGGAAGGCGTGAACGTCGTTATGCGCCACACCAAGCCGTCGCAAGGCGTGCGGCAGGGTGGCATCATTCAGAAAGAGATGCCCGTCCGCGCATCCAATCTGATGCTCATATGCCCCGCCAGCGGACAGCCCACGCGCGTGGGATATGTCAAATTGGCGGACGGAACGAAGGCGAGAGTCTCCAAGAAGAGCGGAGAAGTGATCGAGTGACTACGCAAAACGCTAACTCGCAGCCTAGGCCCGCGCCGCGCATGCTGGACAAGATCCGCAATGAGGTAGCGCCCGTGATGATACAGGAGTTCGGCTACTCCAGCCCTATGCAGGCGCCGCGCCTCGCCAAGATAGCGCTTAACATCGGCTTGGGCGAAGCGCTGACCAACGCAAGGGCGATGGAAGCCGCCACGCGCGATTTGACCGCGATTTCGGGACAGAAGCCGGTTACCACGCGCGCCCGAAAGTCCATAGCGGGCTTCAAGATACGAGAAGGCATGCCTATCGGCGTCAGCGTTACGCTGCGCGGCAGGCGTATGCACGAGTTCATCGACAGACTGATAAGCTCATCGCTGCCCAGGATACGCGACTTTCAGGGCGTATCGCGCAACGCCTTCGACGGCAGGGGCAATTACTCGCTGGGCATCCGCGAACAGGTTATATTCCCTGAGATCGACTACAACTCCATCGATAGGATGCGCGGGCTTCAGATAGTCATCGTAACCACCGCGCGCACGGACGCTGAAGGGCTTCGGATGCTGGAGCTGATGGGTATGCCGTTCACGCGCTCGGACTTGGATAGGCGGGTGGCATAGAGCCCGTCAAGTGAGGAAATAACAAGTGGCTAAGGAATCTTCGATAGCAAAGAACGAAAGGCGCAAGCGGGTCGTCGCCAAGTATGCGGAACGGCGCGCGGAGCTCCGGGCGATCGCTCAAGATATGAGCCGCCCGCAGGAAGAGCGCGCTCAGGCGCGTGAAGACCTGGCGCTGCTGCCCAGGGACGCCAACCCCAACCGCGTGCGCAACCGCGATCTGACCACAGGCAGGCCGCGCGGCTATATCAGACACTTCGGGTTGTCGCGGATAACCTTCCGGGAAATGGCGCTCAAAGGGCTGCTGCCCGGCGTGCGCAAGGCTAGTTGGTAGCCGCTTGGCGGCCGACGCATAGAGGAACATTATGCCAGTAACAGACCCCATAGCGGATATGCTGACGCGAATTCGCAACGCCATTATGGCGCGGCACGATTCGGTGCCGGTGCCGATGTCCAAGATGAAGCTGTCCATCGCCGAAATCCTCAAAAGCGAGGGCTTCATAGAGGGCTACAGCATCCATCGGCGAGGCGCTCCGCAGGCGAACATTCGAATCTACCTTCACTACCGCGATACGGACGAGCCCTCCATAAGCGGACTGAAGCGAGTGAGCAAGCCCGGCCTGCGAGTGTATGTGAAGAACGGCGAAATCCCCCGTCCCTACGGCGGGCTTGGCGTCGCAATCTTGTCCACATCCAAGGGCGTGATGACCGGACGGCAGGCGTGGAGAGAGCGGATAGGCGGGGAACTTCTCTGCTATGTGTGGTAGGCGGCCGGCGCTAATGCGGGCGTTGACGCGCCGCGCATTCCTCGTTTCAACCGCGAACCACGCTTTCACAAGTCGCAGAATAGCGTTTGGCAAGGAGTAGAAATGTCCAGAATAGGCAATATGCCCGTTCCGCTGCCGTCAGGCGTGGATGTGGATATTCAGGGCAGCGATGTTACGGTCAAGGGCGCGCGCGGCGTTCTGACCTATTCGTTCCATCCCGATATGTCGATTGCGCGAAACAACGGCGCAGTGGTGGTCAGCCGCCCGTCGGACGAAGGGCATCATCGCGCGTTGCACGGGCTTACGCGCAGCCTGCTCGCCAATATGGTCGAGGGCGTGAGCGAAGGCTTCAGTAAGAGCATCGAACTGGTGGGCGTGGGCTATCGCGTGCAGCAGAACGGCAGCGGCATAACGCTGAATGTGATGTTCAGCCACCCAGTCGACGTTCAGCCGCCGGACGGCGTTACGCTTGAGGTGGAAGGCAACAATCGCGTGCATGTGCGCGGCATTGACAAGCAAAAGGTCGGGCAGCTGGCGGCGCAGATACGCAAAGTCAGACCGCCCAACATCTATACGGGCAAGGGCATTCGCTACGCAGGCGAACAAGTGCGTCTCAAGCCCGGCAAGAGCGCCAGGAGGGCGTAGCGATGGCAAAGATTCGCACTAAGAAAGGCAGAAGAGTGATGCGGCACGTCCGTGTGCGCCGCAAAGTCGGCGGCACATCGGAGCGCCCGCGCCTGTCCGTGTATCGCAGCCTGAACCATGTGTATGCCCAGGTGATTGACGACAGCCAAGGCGTTACGCTGGCGGCGGCGTCAAGCCTAGAGCAAGCCGTCAAAGAGCGAAACGCCGACAAGCGCAAGACCGAACTCGCCGAGCTTGTCGGCGAACTCATCGGGCAGCGCGCGCAGCAAAAGGGCGTCAGCAGGGTGGTCTTCGACAGAGGCGGCTACAAGTATCACGGGCGCGTCAAGGCGCTGGCGGATGCCGCCCGCAAGGGAGGTTTGGTGTTTTAGATGGCAACTCAACAGATGCGTCGCGGCGGTCGCGATGAAGATCAGGACGAATTCCCGCTGACCGAGCGGGTGGTGAAAATATCCCGCGTCGCCAAAGTGGTGAAGGGCGGCCGCCATCTGAGCTTCAACGCCGTCGTGGTGGTGGGCGATATGGACGGGCATGTGGGCATCGGCATGGGCAAAGCGGACGCCGTGCCGGACGCCGTGCGAAAAGGCGGCGCCGAAGCGCGCAAGAACATCATCGAAGTCTCGCGGCAGGGCAGCACCATCCCCCACGAAGTCCTGTCCAAATACATCGGCTCCGTTGTTATGCTCAAGCCGGCGCAGCCGGGAACCGGCGTAATCGCGGGCGGCGCCGTGCGCGCCGTGGTGGAGCTGGCGGGCATTCAAGACATTATGACGAAGGTTCGGCGCAGCACAAATCCGGTTAATGTGGTCAAAGCCACTTTCAATGGCTTGCAAGAAATGAAAGACCCCACCGAAGAGTTCGCGCACCGCAAGCGGCTCGTGGAGTACGGCAAGCAGCGCGAGCGCGAGCGCATAGAGCGCATCCGCCAACGACAAGCGCGCCGCGCCGCCGCCCAACAAGCCGCCGCCGCGCGCCGACAAACAGCAGGCTGAGGACCGATTCAAAGATGGCAAACAAGATAGCGGTAACATGGAAGGTCAGCGGCATCGGCTATAAGCGCGACCAGCGCCGCACTATCGAGGCGCTCGGACTGCGCAAGCTCAACCAAACGGTCGTTCACGACGACACGCCCTCTATCAGAGGGATGGTGTTCAAAGTGCGCCACCTTGTAGAGGTCAGTGAGGCGTAGCGCAGCGCGCAGCCGAAAGCGCTGATCGCGATACGCAGCATTGAAGGATATGATCGCATCTGCGATAGCGCGGACGAAAGATAATAACAATAATAAAGGCAATTAAGAGATGCAGCAGCACGAATTGAGACCGCCGGCGGGCGCAAAGCGCGCAAGACGCCGCGTAGGCCGCGGCGACAGCAGCGGCTACGGCAGCTTCGCCGGCAGGGGTATGAAGGGACAGAAATCGCGCAGCGGCGGCGGCGTGCGCCCCGGCTTCGAAGGCGGCCAACTTCCGTTGTCCAAGAAGCTCCCGTTTGTGCGCGGCTTCACCAACATATTCCGCGTAGAGTACAACGTGGTGAATGTGGCGAGCCTCGCGGCGTTCGACGCCCATAGCGATGTGAACCCCGCCGCGCTAGGCGACGCAGGCATTGTGCGAAACGCCAACAAGCCCATCAAGATACTTGGGCGCGGCGAAATCGACGTCCCGCTCACCGTGGCGGCGCACAAGTTCTCCGCATCGGCGCGACAAAAGATCCAAGCCGCCGGCGGCACCGTCAGGGAGATCGGCTGATGATGCGCCCAAATCAGGCGTCCAGAACGCAAGAGGTGTCCAGGCCGCAGCTCATCCAATCGATGATCGACGCCATGCGCGTGCCGGATCTGCGCGGCAAAATCCTGTTCACCCTGGCGATGCTGGTGGTGTTCCGGTTCGTGGCGCACGTGCCGGTGCCGGGCGTGGACGCGCAGGCGCTATCCCAAGCATTCGGCGCAAGCGAACTGCTGGGCTTCCTCGACCTGTTCAGCGGCGGCGCCCTGGCGAACCTCAGCGTTGCGGCGCTGGGCGTCTATCCCTACATCACCGCTTCCATCGTGATGCAAATCCTTGTGCCGGTCATCCCAAGCCTGAAGGCGCTCTCCCAAGAAGGCGAGTTCGGACGCCAGCGCATCAACCAGTACACGCACTATCTCACCGTGCCGATAGCGGCGCTGCAGTCGTGGGGTCAGCTCACGCTGCTGCTGCAGGCGGGCGTGCTGCCGGGCATAGACTTCGGCTTCAACCTGCCCACGCTGGCGATGGTGGCGTCGATGATTGCGGGAACGATGTTCCTAGTATGGCTGGGCGAGCTCATCACCGAGCGCGGTCTGGGCAACGGCATATCGCTAATCATATTCGGCGGCATAGTGGCGCGCTTCCCGCAGGTAGTCGGGCAGGGCTTGCTTGAGAGCGATGAGGCGGCGGGACTGCTGCTCCTAGGGCTGTTCGCGTTTGTGGTGATATTCTTCATCGTGATGTTCACCGAAGCGCAGCGGCGCGTGCCGGTGCAATACGGACGCAGCGTGTTTCGCGGCGGCAGAATGCAACGGCAGTCAGGCTCCACATTCCTGCCTCTGCGCGTCAACTCGGCGGGAATGATACCGCTGATATTCGCCTTTTCCATCGTCATACTGCCCGGCACCGTCGCAAGCTACTTCAGCAACCCGCTCAGCGACAGCTTCATCTCGCGGCTGGCGCAGTTCTTGGCGGACAGCCTCGACCCCACGGCGTTCCCGTACTGGGCGTTTGTGTTCGTGCTGGTGGTGATTTTCACCTTCTTCTACACGCTCATAACATTCCAGCAGCAGGACTTGGCTGGAAATCTGCAGCGCAACGGCGGGTTTATTCCCGGCATACGCCCCGGCAGTCCCACGCAGGAATACTTAACGCGCGTGCTGGTGCGAATTACATGGGGCGGCGCGCTGTTCCTGGGCATAGTCGCCATCCTGCCGTTCTTCGTTACGCAGGCAACCGATGTGCGCTCGCTCACGCTGAGCAGCACAAGCCTGCTGATTATGGTAGGCGTGGCGCTGGACACGATGCGCCAACTCGAGGCGCAGCTTCTGATGCGCAACTACGAAGGCTTCATACGATAGCGAAGGCTCAACGCCAAACCGACGGCGTTGGGCTTCCGGAAAGGATCCGTTCAACAGGTGAAGGTGATACTGCTGGGACCGCCGGGGGCGGGCAAAGGGACGCAGGCGGCGCGCATAGCCGATGCGCTGGGCGTCGCGCGCGCGGCGTCCGGCGATCTGTTTCGCGAAAACCTTCGCAACGAAACCGAACTCGGACTGCTGGCAAAGTCGTATATGGACAGAGGCGCGCTGGTGCCCGACGATGTAACCATACGGCTTGTGATGTCGTGGATTTCCGCGCCGGAGCAGGCGGGCGGCTTCGTGCTGGACGGCTTCCCGCGCACGCTGGCGCAGGCGGAAGCGCTGGACGCCGAACTCAGCGCAAGCGGCGGCATCGACCGCGCGCTGTATGTGAATGTGCGCGAAGACGAACTTGTGCGGCGACTCGCCGGACGCCTGATATGCCGCAAATGCCAAAAGCCGTATCACGAACTCAACTCGCCGCCCAAAACGCAGGGTGAATGTGACGACTGCGACGGTGAAGTCTATCAGCGCGACGACGACAAGCCAGAAGTGGTCAAGACGCGGCTAGGCGTGTACTTCGCAGAAACGCAGCCGCTTGTAGGCTACTATCGCAACGCCGGCATCTTGCGCGAAATCGACGGCGAAGGCGCGGTGGACGACGTCGGCCGGGCGCTGGTGGAAGCGCTGGGGTAGGCGAACTCAAAGCAACGCTCCGTTGCGTTTGATTTGCAATTAGACTGAGACAATAATATATTGATTAAGTCGATTGCAGGATATAGAGGAAATCAATGACAACCACGCCATCAGACAAAGTTACCTACGAGCAATTTCGCGAAGAGTGGCTGTCTGAAATAGAAGATGGCAACCCCGCTCCATTGGAGAAGGGCAGACGTTTTGCGGCAAAACTCATAACTCAGTGGCTTGGCGTAACTACGGATGACGACGATTTCGTTATCTGCGATGGCTCCAGCGATGGCGGCATAGACGCCGCATATCTGCAGCGGGCGGACGTCGACCCCGCTAATCAGGACGATAACACCATCGAAGGCGATACATGGTATATCGTCCAAAGCAAGTATGGAACTGCGTTTGCAGGTTCGGAAACCATACTGGTGGAAGGCAATAAGATTATTGCAACGCTGTCGGGTCAGAATCAGCATCTATCCGATGATAGCCGCCAATTGGTTGCAAAACTCGACCTGTTCCAGCAACAAGCGTCCGACTCCGACCGCATCAATCTGGTCTTCGCAACCACCGACCCAATTACCCAACAAGACCGCCAAGCGCTTGAAAACATCAAGATATTGGGAAGAGAGCGCGTCTTCCCAAACTTTGATGTCGAGGAAGTGTCACTGCGAACCATTTGGGAAACGCTGGACGACGGCGATCCGTCGAAATTGTCTGTCCCCGTTACAGGCAATTTTGTAGAGCAATCTTCCAATCTGCTGGTTGGGACTGTGCCGTTGTTGCGCCTGTTTGATTTCCTCAAAGAATATCAACAGCGAACCGGCAACCTGGATCAACTCTACGAGCGCAATGTACGGCAGTTCTTGGGCAACCGCCGTAAGATAAACAAGGGCATCGCCGCCACTCTAAACGACCAACCCGACAAGTTCGGGCTATACAACAACGGCATAACCATCGTCGTGTCCAACTTCTCCAGAGCCGATCGTCAAGACGGGACTGTCACCATGTACGACCCTTATGTGGTGAACGGTTGCCAGACAACCCGCACTATTTGGCAGGTGTTGGATGGCAAACTCCAATCCGGCGGCACCGGACAAAACGCAGACACCGACAAATGGAAGGAATTGGCTAGCCGCGGCGGCGTTGTAACCAAAATTGTACGCAGCGATGATGCCGAAATCGTAAATATCACGCGCTACACCAACTCCCAAAACTCTGTTCGCGAGCAAGACTTCTTGGCATTGGATAGAGGATTCCAGACCTGGGCCAGGGACATGGCGCAAAATTACAATATCTACCTTGAGATTCAACGCGGCGGCATAGAATCTCGCAAAGCATGGGAAAAGCAGCATCCTGAAGTGAAGCCGTTCGATGCCTATGTGAATGCGTTCGATCTCATCAAGGTCTATGGCGCAGGATGGCTCGGGACTCCCGGACTAGCATTTAGCAAGAACCCGCCTTTCTTGCCAAATGGATCGGTCTATGAGCGAATGGTAAAGCGGGACACAGGTCCGGCTTTTGGCGCAGCGGACTTGTATGCAGCGTACATGATTAAGTGCGCGGCTGATGACATCGGCTTTGGCCGCAATGCCAAGCTGCCTAGCAGACGCCAGTCAAGGTTCTTGTTTTACCACATCATAATGAGAATGCTGCACAACGTGGTATTGCTGACCCCTGAGTTTCAGATACCGCCCGACCCTACTAGCGTGTTGACCGATGCCGTGATAAATCTCACCGCTACCGAAGCGCAAGAGCAGTTCACGATACTGAATAACGCGGCAATTGCGCTAATCGATCAATACCTGACCATAGGCAGCGCAGCGCCCCACACTGCCCACAAAGAGGTTTCGTTTAACGAAATCCATAACGGCGATCTGAACGGTTTTCTGAAAGCCGAGGCTTTGGGGCAAGCCAGTCACTCACCTTTGCTGGAGCAACTGATTGCGCAACATAACAGTATGTTCACCAGTATCCCTGCGCCTATGCTTGACGGACTTACACAAAGAGAGTTCGTTGCAAAAGCGCTGATCGAGAACTAGGCATTCGAGCGCACCCTCGCCCCCAACCCGCAATTAGCGCCAATCGCCGCGCCAATTTGCTATAATGTACCTTTGGGCGTCTATTCGGGGGAAATAGGCGTCTATCCTGGGGAAATATGACCACAGCGCAGCGAATCCCTAGCGGGATAACCATAAAGTCCGATAAAGAAATCGAGCTGATGCGGCAGGCGAGCAAAGTCGTCGCCGAAGCCAAAGCGCATGTCAGGGACGCCGTGAAGCCGGGCGTTACCACCGCGGCGCTGGATAGGATCGCCGAAAAGGTTATACGCGGCATGGGCGCAGTTCCATCATTCAAAGGCTATGCGGCGGGCGGGCCCATCCCGTTCCCCGGCACGATTTGCGCCTCTATAAACGACGAAATTGTACACGGCATACCGGGCAAAAGGCGACTGAAAGAGGGCGATATTTTCAGCGTGGACGTGGGCGCGATTGTGAACGGCTTTCACGGCGACAGCGCCTTCACCGTGGGCGTAGGCGAGATTTCGGAGCAGGCGCAGCGCCTCATAGACGCAACCCGCGAGGCGCTGGCGCAGGGCATAGCGCAGGCGCGGGCGGGCAAGCGCATCGGCGATATATCGCACGCCGTTCAAGTATATGCGGAAGGACAAGGCTATTCGGTAGTTCGCAAATATGTGGGACACGGCATTGGGCGCGCCCTGCATGAAGACCCGCAAGTGCCAAACCACGGCAAAGCCGGCCGCGGCCCGCGCATCAGAAAGGGCATGGCGATTGCCATTGAGCCGATGCTCATCATCGGCAAGCGCTACACAAAGCAGCTGGACGACGGATGGACGGTCGTTACCGCAGACGGCAGCCTGTCGGCGCACTTCGAGGACACAATCGCAATCACCGCAAACGGCGCAGAAAGGCTGTCCACCCCAAGCGGCTACTACTTCTAGCCCGCTGCATTCCATAAGGAGAACGAATGGCTAAAAGGGAAGCCATCGAGGTCGAAGGCACCGTAACCGAATCGCTGCCCAATGCGAGCTTCCGCGTGGAGCTGGCAAACGGACACCGCGTTCTGGCGTATGTGTCCGGCAAGATACGCCTGAACTTCATCCGCGTGCTGCCGGGCGACAAGGTGCTGGTGGAGCTTTCGCCCTACGACCTCGCAAGAGGCAGAATAACCTATCGCTTCAAGTAGCGCTTGCGGCAGCCGCCAGCAGTTTGCGCTGTCTCAATCCCAATGGCATTTCCCGCCCCTTATGCAAGTTTGCGAGGGCAAGTGAATGCGCTAACGCCTTAATCTATAGAGGGATTTGGGGATAAATTTCAAGCGAGGTTTTACTGCCTTACGCTTCCGATAAGCGCAAAGCGGCAGTGTTAAGAAAGGCGATGTTATGAAAGTATCGGCATCGGTAAAAACAAGATGCGCCAAATGCCGCGTGATACGGCGGCACCGCAGGGTTATGATCATCTGCGAAAACCCGAAGCACAAGCAGCGGCAGGGCTAAACCAGGCAGGAGGGAAGTATGGCGATTGTATCCGGCGTGAACATTCCCGACAACAAGCGCGTGGAAATCTCACTGCGCAGCATATACGGGGTAGGGCCGCATCAAGCGAAAGACATCGTCGACAAGGCGGGCATCGTGGGCAATCCCCGCGTGCGCGAGCTGGACGAAACCGACCTGACGCGCATTCGCGAAATCGTCGACCGCGAAAAGATTGTGGAAGGCGACCTGCGCCGCGAAGTGGATATGAACATCCGCCGCCTTATGGACGTAGGCACATACCGCGGCCTCCGCCACCGCCGCGGCCTGCCCGTGCGCGGCCAACGCACCCGCACCAACGCCCGCACCAAGCGCGGCAGAAAGCAGACGGTCGCCGGGCGCGGCAGAAGCGTCAACCGAAAGTAGCGCAAGCAACCCTAACAGCATTAACGAAAGGCAGCGTAGATGCCGCGAAGACCACGCACTCGGCGCAGGGAGCGCAAGTCCGTTCCGGTTGGACGGGCGTACATCCAATCCACATTCAACAACACCATAATCACGCTGACGGATCCCGAAGGCAACGTCCTATCCTGGGGCAGCTCCGGCACCGCCGGCTTTCGCGGCTCGCGCAAGTCCACCGCATTCGCCGCTCAGCGCGCCGCCGAAGACGCCGCCCGCAAAGGCATGGAAAACGGACTGCGCCAAGTGGAAGTCTTCGTCAGAGGGCCGGGCGCCGGCAGAGAAGCCGCCATCCGCACGCTCCTGTCGCAAGGGCTGTTCGTTACCAGCATCCGCGACGTGACGCCCATCCCGCACAACGGCGCCCGCCCGCGCAAGCGGCGACGCCAGTAACGGCGGGCGCTTATGCAAGCGGAGACGCGCAGCCCGATTTTCAGACGCAACCCGTTCGAGACCATCGGCGAATGCTTTACCGTCTATGGCAAGCATTTTCGCCAAATCATCGTGATTGCGCTGATTGTCCAAATCCCGCTGTCCGTATTCGAGTTGGCGATAGCCGATTCGTTGACAAACCTGTTTCTGACTTGGCAAGAGGCGTTTCAGCCCGCCGGCGAAGAGCGGACGGCGGCGGATGTGCCAAGCCTGCCGCCCATAACCGCAGGGATGATAGCGCCGCTTGCGGGATACGCCGTAATCGCGCTTATGCTGTCCATACTGGTCAACGCCGCAATCGCCTACGCAGTGGGAATGCAGTACGCCACCGACGGCGTGGATGTAGCCCGATGCTGGAGTCGCGCTTGGTGGCGCATACTATCGCTGCTTGTGCTTGGCGTAGTGTCGCTGGCGCTGATTGCGCTGATGTTCGTCGGATTTGTGCTGTTCATACTGCCCGGACTGGCGGTCATTGCGCTGATGGTGTACTGGTCGGTCGCAACGCCGGCAGTCGTGATTGAAGGCTGCAGACCGCTGGAGTCGCTAAAACGAAGCTTTGGGCTTGTGCGCCGCAATTGGTTGCGGACATTCGCAGTTTGGCTGCTGATAATCTTGGTAACCATCGGCATAACCACAGCGCTGACCATAGCAACCGGGTTGCCAAGCGGATTGCTGGAAGACACGGGCGCATTGGCTACGGCGTATGCGCTGGTAACCGGCACGATTGTGGGCGCGCTCACCACGCCCGTGGGCGGCATCGCGGGGACGCTGCTATACCTAGACTTGCGGCAGCGCTCCGACGAAGACTACGATGTCGAGACGCTATCGCAGGAACTGGGCATAAATCCGCCGCCTGAAGGCGCGGGCCGCTTCTATAGAAGCGCATAGTTAGCGCATAACGAAACGGATTTACAAAAATCCTCTTGGAGGGGTGAAGAACAAAAGAATGGCAAGATACACTGACGCAGTATGCCGCAAGTGCCGCCGCATAGGTGAGAAACTCTTTCTCAAAGGCGAGCGGTGCCTCACGCCCCGATGCGCGGTCGAGCGCCGCAGAAGGCCCCCGGGTGACAGCATCCCCCGCCGCCGCCGCTCCTCCGACTGGGCAGTCCAGCTTCGCGAAAAGCAGAAGGCGCGCTTTACCTACGGCGTGCTGGAAAAGCAGTTCAGAAAGTATTTCGAAATGGCGCGCGACAACCCCGGCGTTACCGGCGATACCCTGCTCCAACTGCTGGAAACCCGCCTCGACAACGTCGTCTTTCGGCTCTCTTTCGCCGAATCCCGCCAGCACGCCCGCCAGCTCGTCAACCACAGCCACTTCACCGTCAACGGCAAGCGCATGGACATCCCGTCCTATCTCGTCAAGCCCGGCGATGTGATTGCGTGGAAGATTGCCAACAAGGACAGCGTGCCGGACTTCATCAAGGACCTCGCCGACAGCCCGCCCAAGCGCGCCGTCCCCATCTGGCTGCGCCTCGACGCCGCCAACCGCGCAGGCGAAATGATGGCGCTGCCCGATCCATCCGAAATAGACACGGGCATCGACGTGCGCCTGGTAGTGGAGTTCTACTCCAAGTAATCACGCCGCAAGCCCCGCGCATGCTGCCATTCCCAAGCGGCGCTGCCATACGCTATTGGCAGACGCCGCCGCTGAAATTGTCGAATAGGAGATTCACCATATGGTCCTAAGTGATTTCCAGTCATATACCACGATTTCCGCCATGGAAGAAGAGGAAGAGGAGGTAGCCCTAAACCCCGAAATCAAGCAGATCGAGTACGCCGAGCGCTACGGCAGATTCGCGGTAGAGCCGCTGGAGCCGGGCTACGGCATGACCCTAGGCAACCCGCTCCGCCGCGTGCTGTACAACTCCCTCAACGGCGCCGCCGTAACCTGGGTGAAAATCGAAGGCGTTGTGCATGAGTACGGCACCATCGAGCATATGAAGGAAGAGATAGCCGAGTTCCTGCTCAATGTCAAGGGCATTCGGCTGCGCTCCGAGTCCGACAGCCCGGGCAAACTGCGCCTGGAAGTCGCCGGCGAAGGCGAAGTGTGCGCCGCCGATATTATGTCGTCGAACAACTTCGAGATAGTCAACCCCGAACTCCATCTGGCGACCCTGGACTCGCCCTCCGCCAAGCTCGCGGTGGAGTTCAATGTGGAACACGGCGTCGGATACCAAGAGGCGTTCACCAGAGACGACCAAGCGATAGGCGCGCTTCCCGTGGACGCGGTGTTCACGCCCATTCGCAAAGTCAACTACCGCGTGGAACCCACCAGAGTCGGGCAGCGCACCGACTACGAGCGCCTTGTGGTGGACATCTGGACGGACGGCACGGTAGAACCAATAGACGCCCTGCGCCAATCCGGCGACATCCTGATGAACAAGTTCTTTATGTTCGCCCACGCGCAGGTTGACGCCGCCGATGTGGGAAGCCCGGTCATCGTGCCGAGCATATCCCCGGAGCAGTACAACATCGTTGTGGAAAAGCTGGATCTCTCTTCGCGCACACTGAACTGCCTCAAGCGCGCCAACATCAACAAGGTTGGCGAAGTGCTGGAAAAGAGCAAAGAGGAGCTCATCGGCATACGCAACTTCGGCGAAAAGTCCTATACTGAGCTGTTCGATCAGCTCCGCGCGATGGATCTGCTGCCGCCCAACCTAGACCCCCAAAACCAAGACGGCGCTGTAAGCGTCCAAGCCAACTACGAGGAGTAGAGAGGTAGATTATGAGACACCGCCTCTCAGGCAGAAAACTGAACCGCCCCACGGCGCACCGAATGCTGATGCTGCGCGGTATGGTCACGGACTTGCTCAGACACGAGTCCATAATGACCACCGAAGCCAAGGCGCGCGAAGTGCGCCCGCTCGCCGAAAAGATCATCACGCGCGGCAAATCCGGTAGCCTACACGACCGCCGCCGCGCCGCCGCCTTTCTGACCGACGGCGACGTCGTGCGAAAAGTCTTCGACGAGCTCTCCCAACGCTATGAGAACCGCCCCGGCGGCTACACCCGCATGACCAAAACCATCCCGCGCAAAGGCGACGCCGCCGCCATGGCCGTGCTGGAACTCATGCCGTAGCGCCAAAGCCGCCGCTATGCGACTTGCCTTAATAATTGAATACGAAGGGACGCGCTATCGCGGGTTTCAATACCAAGCGAATGCCCCCACGATACAGGGCGAACTTGAGCGCGCCATACGCCGTTTCACCAGCGAATGCGCGCGCGTGAAAGCCGCCGGGCGCACCGACGCCGGCGTACACGCCCTGGGACAGGTAATCGCCTTCGACACGGCCGCCGCCCATCCCCCGGCGACCGCAATCGGCGCGCTGAACTACCACCTGCCCGACGACATCGCCGTCAAGGCTGCGTTCAAAGTAGGCGACGACTTCGATCCGCGGCGCAGCGCCCGCCGCCGAACCTACCGCTATCGCATCCTAAACAGCGCCACGCCATCGCCCTTGGCAAGGCGGTTTGTCTGCCGCATACCGCAGCCGTTGGACGTGTTGCGGATGCAAGCGGCGGCCGAAATGTTCATCGGAGCGCACGACTTTCGCAGGTTCGCGGCGCATCGGCCGGACAAGCCGAACAGCGTCCGCTCCGTAAGCCGCGTTGCGCTAGTGCGGTCAGGCGATATGCTAACCTTTGAGGTTGCGGCAAACGCCTTTCTGCATCATCAAGTTCGACGTATGGCGGGCGCGCTGGCCGACGTCGGGCGCGGCAGGCTTTCGCTCGACGACCTGCGAACTATGATAGACAACGGACAGACCGACAAGGTGGCGCACTCGCTGCCGCCGCAGGGATTGTGCCTAGTGAGCGTGGAGTACGCCGACTTCCCGCCGCCCGCCAATCCGATCGACGAACCTACATTGCTATAACGAACCCAAATCGGCGTTGAACCCGCGCCGCGCAAACTACACAAAGAGTTGGTGAACAAATGGCTAACAGCAACAAGCCGTATCAGACGAAATCGGCTGAACTCAAACCCGAATGGCACCTCATAGACGCCGAAGACAAGACGCTCGGCAGGCTGTCATCCGAAATAGCGATGCTGCTGCAAGGCAAGCACAAGCCCATCTACGTGCCGCACCTGAACACCGGCGACTATGTTATAGTGGTCAACGCCGAAAAGATTCGGGTTACCGGCAATAAGCTTCAGCAAAAGATGTACTACCGGCACAGCGGCTACCACGGCGGGCTTACCGAGCGCACCCTGCAGCAGATGCTCGACAAGACGCCCACGCGCGTAATCACGCATTCGGTAAAAGGCATGCTGCCCAAGAACGCATTGGGACGGCATATGCTTGCCCGAATGAAAGTCTATGCCGGCCCCGACCATCCGCATCAAGCGCAGCTCGCGGGAAGCCAATCAATCAAGCAGGGGGAGGAAGCCTAATTGACCACGCCCACGACCAATGAGAACTACTACTACGCCACCGGCAGACGCAAGGCGGCCGTCGCCAGGGTTCGGCTCTTTATGGAAGCCGGCCCCATCGTGGTGAACGGCAAGCCGATTGAAGAGGCGTTCCCGTGGGACAACTGGCGGCGCGAGATAATGGAGCCGTTCAGGATAACCCACTCCGGCGGCCAATTCCGCGTGATTGCGAAAGTCAGCGGCGGCGGCGTCACCGGACAGGCGGGCGCATTGCGGCACGGCATATCCCGCGCGCTGATAGAAGCCGACCCTACCCTGCGCGCGCCCCTCAAGCGCGCCGGCCTGCTCACCCGCGACCCGCGCGTCAAAGAGCGCCGCAAGTACGGCCTCAAGAAGGCGCGCAAAGCCCAGCAGTACACCAAGCGCTAACACGCATTCGCGGGCGGCATGCAATCGTCGGGACAGCGCATCAAGCGTCCCCCGAACACCGCCGCCCGCCTAGCGTTATTGCAACTTTGCGCCCTTGCGCCTTTGCGTTGCCGCCATTTCGCAAGAGCCGTCGCCCTACACCATATCCCGCAGTGGGCGGATATTCGCCTCATCCGGCGCGTGTTCGCCGCGCTCCACCCGCCGCACGATGTCCACAATCCCGTCGCAGAACGGCGTATCCACGCCCACAATATCGCCCCGCTGCGCCACATAGCCGTTCAGGTAGTCAATCTCCGTCTTGCGCCCCTTCATAACATCCTGCAACATCGACGGACGCCCCGCTCCCAGCGCCGACGCCCCCTCAGCCAGCCGCGCTTTCACATCCTCCATCGCTTCGGCGTTGTCCGTAGGCAGATAGTCGGCGGCCGGAATGCCGCTTATCGGCTCAACCTGTATCCCCAGCGCCTGCCCCACGCGCACCACCTCCGCCGCTATGTTGATGGACACATCGTTCACTCCCGGCGTCCCCCTGACAGCGGCAGACCCAAGCCCCGTAGAGGCGGCGATTGGGTTCGCCATACTGTTCACCGCAAGCTTCGCCCAGCGCTCGCCCCAAATGTTGCGGCTGACCTTCGTAGGCCCGATGTCGTTCATCACATCGGCGAGCGCATGCACGCGTTCCGTGGGCAGCCCGTTCAGCTCGCCCAGCGTGAACGAAAGCTTCTGCGGATCGCCCGTGTGTATCGCCTTTGCCGGCTCATACAAGCCCGCCCCAAGCGTTATGACGCACGCTATCTCGCGCGAAAACCCCACTATGGGCGCTATCGTTTCGTCGTTGATGCCGTTCTGCGCCGATACGATGACGCCCGTAGGCTTGAGATAGCGCATCGCGAAATGCGTCGCCCACACCGTATCGTAGGACTTCACCGCAAGGAATATGGCGTCGAACGGCTGCGGCGTGGCGTTGACGTCGCCCAAGTGCTGCGCGTTGACCGGTGTGGTGAACTCGCCGTTCTCGGCGGTTACGCTAAGCCCGCCCGCCTTCATTGCGTCCACATGCGCCGCCCATGTGTCTATCAGCGTTATATCCCGCCCCGCCCGCGACAGATACCCGCCTATCACGCTGCCGATTGCGCCCGTCCCCACAACTGCCAGTCTATCGAACATACTCTTTTGCCTCCATTGCGTTTTTGCGTTTGTCTATGCGAATTCCTATGATTGCGCGCGCCGTATCCGATACGATTACGATACGGCGTTTTCCCGAACTAGATTAGGGTAGCCGTCGACGCCATTCGACGCAAACGGCGCAAGTGCGCGTAAGCCCGGCGGTGCATCCATCAGCGGGCGTTTGCCGTGAAAATCTCTACTTCGGGCCCGCCGAAATAGCCGCTGAACGCCGCGTATTCGCCGCTCGGATAGCGCCGCTCCATATCCGCCTTGAGCGTCAGCGCCGCGTCCTGATTGGGATGCAGATATATGACGCAGCTCGGCGCATCGATCGGCGCCGCCGTTCCGTCGAGTATATGCCGATGCTCTATGCGGCGCGGCAGCGCGCGGTTCGGATAGCGCGCCTCGAGTACGAGTTGCAGCAGGCTTTCGGTGTTCTCCGCCACCATCACCGCATCCTCAAGCCGCCCGCCGACGCAAGCCGGGTGAGTTTGCAGCGCTCCCATCGCCAAGGCTTCCTGCGTGGTGTGATATGCCTTTGGCGTCTCGAACGCGAACTGCCGTATGTTCAGCGCCAGAACCGCCGCGCCCACCAGCGCCATTACGCCCGCCGTCTGAAGCAGCTTCGCCCTATTCGGGATGGCGTCCTTGCCAAGCGGCAGCAGTCCGTCCAGCAGGCGCGCCGCCAGCAGTCCGCCCATCAGCAGCAGCGGCGGCAATACCGAATACATGCGCGTTATCGCTACCGCGCTATGCGGGTTCAAGACGCCCACGACCGTGAACGCAACCACGAACCATATCACCAGCAGACGCGCGGACGGCACTCCTATTCGTCCTATCGCAAACCCCAGCCCCAACGCGGCGATGTAGGCGCTTATCGGGTCTAGCAGCGCCCCCGCTACATAGGTATGCGATAGAGGGTTGTAGCTAAACGCCGCCCCGTTGTTGACGATGTTGTTGATAATGCGCTCGCCCATTGCGCCCGAAATGTTCGCGTCATAGCCGCCTACCACCTGTCCGAACATCCGCGTGAAGAGCGTCTCGCGCTCCAGCAGCAGCGTCGGAAGCGCGGCGGTCGCTATGCCCAGCGCAAGCGGCCAAAGACTGCGCCAATCGCGCGGTTGAACGGCAGTCAGTACGAAAAGCAGTACGACCGGACCCGCAATCCTGCCGGAGTAGTGCGTGTAAAGCCCGTATCCCGCCGCCACGCCCGCCGCATAGAGCAGCATTCGGCTGTTGCGCCGCATTCCCAGCAGCAGCAGCGCCACCGCCCACACGGTTACCTGAAGCGAATCTAGGTGCGCGAAGCCGCCGTGCGAGAATGCGAACATATAGTGACTGAACGCCAGCAGCGCCGCCGCCGCAATCGCCGCCCGCCGCCCGCCGATCATGTAGCCCGCTATGTACATCCCCGGTATCGCCAGCGCCCCGCTCAATACGGATGTGAACCGCCACCAGAAGTTGTTCACTTCGAACAGCCACATAAAGATGGACTGATATATGGAAACCATATACGGATGATGATTATAGACGCCCTCTTGACTGAACGGACGCTGTATGCCTTCCTGTATGACGGTTCGGGCGAGCGTGAAGTGGGCGTACTCGTCCCCGATGGCGGAGTAGTACCAATGATTGAGATCGCGCGCGTTCAACCCGATGAACAACGCCGTCAACGCGAGTACAATCAGAACGTCGAGCAAGCGCCCCCGCGATATGCGGCGCGGCATACGCGGTCGCGATGCGAACAGCGCCAAGAACGCCCCCAGCGCCGCAAACCACAGCAGCAAGTTCCAACCGGCCGTCTCCCCCGCAAGCATGCGCTCCGATAGCAGCGCCAGCGCCACCCCGCCGATTAGCGCCGCCGCAATCCTGAGCGGCGCAGATCGCATAGGCAGCAACGCCGACGGCAGCCTTACGCCGCTCAACGGATCCGCGATGCGCTGCGCGCTTGCGCTTGCGAATGCCCCCAGCGCGAACACGCCTATGCCTAGCGCAAGCAGCGCCAGCGTCATCGGCGGCGCATCCCCCTCGGAATGCCTGATGAGGCTGACATGCGCGCCAAACGCCAGCAGCGCCCCGCCCATCATAATCCAGTTGGAAAACGGCGCCAGCGCGCTGCGAACCCCCGCCAAAACGCGGCGCAATTCGGCTTGCGCTAACGAAATTTGCGTCCATACATCTTGCGCTTGCGTTGCCGTCGAGTCTGCATACGGCGGCGTGGCGGTAAGCGCGGCTGGCGGCGGCGCAGATGCAGCGGCAGGCGCAGGTTGCGGCGGCGCAGATGTTGGCGATGATACGGGCGTCGGCACGGGTTGCGGCGGCACGGTAGCGGCTTGAGGCGCATCTGCTACAGCCATCGCAGCGTCCCTAGCAGCGCCGCAATAGCCGCAAAAGCGGTTCGCCGCAGGGTTTTCGCCCCCGCACCGCGGGCAACCGAACACGCCGCGCAATTCGTCTTGCGCTTGCGAACCTTGCGTCTGTACGTCTTGCGTTTGTGAAGCTTGGACTTGCGAACCTTGCGCTTGCGTTGCCGCCGGGCGCATATACGGCGGCGCAGCGGTTGGCGCAGATACATGCGTAGGCGCCTCGGCTGCAGGCGCGGGTTGCTGCTGTACAGCACTGGCTTGAGGCGCATCTGCCACAGCCGTCGCAACGCCAATCTCAACCCCACAATATCCACAGAATCGATTTGTCGCAGGATTTTCGCCGCCGCACCGCCCGCAAGCGAATGCCCGCCGCAACTCAGCGCCGCAGTAGCCGCAGAACTTTGCGCCCGAATGCGCGCCGCCCCCGCATATGGAACAGGTTATTGGGCGTGTTGTCATTGAGTTCAGTCTATAAAACCGCCCTTTTGCCCAATGCCTTGCTTGCGTAATACCCGCAATTTTGGATTTCGCGGAAATTGGGCGTAGCAGTCTTGTTAATTGCGTAGATTTGTAGTATAAGTTAAACTATAATAAAGGCGCATTGGCTTCGCCGTGATCTTGTGAGCATATGGCGTTGCGCCGACGCTCATAAGTATAACTTACCCGTTGAAGAAAATCTCAAACATGAGGTGGCGCTATGGTTGCAACGCTGGAACACGGAGAGCGCGATACTCGAGCCGAGGCGGCAGCCGCCCCGCGCGAGACAGCGGACGACGCGCAGCGCGAAGCGGCTCGCCCAGCAGAGAGCGCAGCCGCCACAACGCGTAGCCGCGCAAGGTCAGAGCGCAGCGAATTCGTCATCGTCGAAAACAAGCCCAAACACCTCGAGTTCATTCAGCGCAGCATAGACCGCCTAGAGAACAACTCCATCCTGCTGAAGGGCTGGACGATAATCCTCACCGCGACCCTGCTGGGCTTGTTCGTCAGCAATTCGGACTCCGTAGCGTCCATTCCCATATTCGTCATATGCCTGCCCGTGCTGGGCTTCTGGTTCCTAGACGGACACTTCCAATCCCAAGAGCGCCAGTTCCGCGCGCTGCACGAACACGTGCGCCACATCAGCGAAGAAAACATCGACTACTCCATGAACACCTCCGAGCAGAAGAAAGAGCCGCGCAACGGGCTTATGCAGTCCATGTTCATATCCTCGCTGGCGATGTTCTACCCGCCAATGGCGGCGATAATCATCCTGATGGGGACGCTTTAGAGCGCGCGCCGCTCGCTGTGCCAACCCCGAAACGCCAACCCGCAAAGGTTCAATCACTCGCCAATTTCGGACGCTCCGGTTAAGCGAATCAGCCGAAGCGTCCCGCCATCCCTACCGCCGCCCTCAAAAGCGGGCAATCACACATAGGTTGCAAGGCGGTCTTTAGTAAATGAACCTGCTTGCCGAATCCCCCATAGCCAACCTACTGGTAGTCGTCAGCGGCGCTGCTGTCAGCACTGCGGCGGCCGTGGGCGGCTTCGGCGTTGTGCCGTCCCCCCCGCCGCCACCGCCCACGCCGGTGGTTGCGCTTGCGCCCACTGAGACCGCCGTAGAGCGTCCCCTTTCCAGGGAAACCCTGGCGACGCCCACCGCCACGCCGCTCATCATCCCAACCGAAGCTCCGACCGCCGAACCCACGGTTGCGCCTTCCCCCACGCCAACCGAAACTTCGACGGCCGAACCTGCTACGGCTACGCCTTCCCCCCAGCCAACCGAAACGGCGTCGCCCGAATCTACGGCTACCGCTTGGCCCACGCGCGTCCCCACCGCTACATGGACGGCTACCGCCACCGCCACGCCCTTTGTTCGCGAGGCCACGTCCACCGCCGTTACATCGGCGCGGAATAGCGGCGGCGATGACGAGGATGATGAAGACGAGGACGACGAGGTTGTTGAAGAGCCCACGCAGGCGCCGGTTGTTCCCACGAACACGGTGGTGGTCCCCCCCACGTCCACAACAACGCCCACGGCCACGGCGTCTTCCACGCCCGCGCCCACAGCGACGCAGGAGCCTACCGAAGTGACCGCGGCGTTCTCTCAGGCCGCGAATATAAACACGAACAACCTCGTCAGCAACAACGCCCCCACGCCGACGCCCACGGCAACCTTGACGCGCACGGCAACCGCCACGCCGACGCGCACTCACACGCCGTCTCCAACGGCTACCGCTACGCCTACCGGCACGCCTACACCGACGGCTACGCCCACTGCTACCGCTACGGCAACCGCCACCCCGACGGCTACGGCCACGCCTACACCGACGGCAACTGCTACGGCCACGCCTACACCGACGGCAACTGCTACGGCAACCGCCACGCCGACGGCAACCTCTACAGCAACGGCCACGCCGACGGCTACGGCAACGCATACGGCTACCTACACGCCAACGCCCACAACAGCGCCCACCGCAACGCCTACGGCAACGCGTCCGCCGGCTCCCACGCCGACGCCCACGCCCACCATTGCGCCTACATCAACGCCCCGGCCCGCCCCCACGGCGACGCCCACGCAGGTCTTGATTGTGGAAAATCCCCCGGTTGCGGAAGGCCCACCGATACTAGCCACGCCCACGCCAAGCGCAACGCCGACGGCTACATTCACGCCCACGATAACCGCAACGCCCACGGAGACGCATACGCCTACCGCGACTCCGACGTCCACAGATACGCCCACAGCGACGGCAACGCCGACGGAGACACACACGCCCACGGCAACGGGGACGCCCACCGCGACGGCGACGGCAACTCCCACGGCGACGGCAACCGCTACGCACACTGCCACCGCGACAGCAACGCATACAGCCACGGCAACGGCGACGCATACAGCCACGGCAACGCCCACCCCCACGGCAACCGCTACGCACACCGCCACCGCGACGGCAACGCATACGCCCACGGCGACGGCAACACCTACAGCCACCGCGACGGCAACCGCCACGCCGACGGCTACGCATACTGCCACGGCGACGCCGACAGCAACGGCAACCGCTACACATACCGGCACCCCTACACCAACGGCGACGGCTACCGCCACTGCGACGGCAACTGCTACCGCCACGCCTACGCGCACTCACACGCCCACGCCGACAGACACGCCGGTGCCGCCTACTGCTACACCCACAGCCACGGCAACCGCCACTGCTACGCACACTGGCACGCCCACGCCGACAGCAACGGCAACCGCCACGCATACAGGTACGGCCACTCCGACGGCTACGGCAACGGCCACGCACACCGGCACGCCTACACCAACAGCTACGGCCACCGCTACGCATACCGGCACACCCACACCAACGGCTACCGCTACTGCCACGCACACCGGCACGCCCACTCCGACGGCTACCGCTACAGCAACGGCTACCGCTACGCACACCGGCACGCCCACGCCTACAGCAACCGCCACGGCAACGGCTACCGCCACGCATACCGGCACACCTACGCCCACGCCTACAAACACGCCGGTGCCGCCTACTGCTACGCCTACACGCACAGCGACGGCAACGGCCACGCATACCGGCACACCAACACCCACGCCGACAGACACGCCGGTGCCGCCTACTGCTACGCCTACACGCACAGCCACGGCTACGGCCACGCATACCGGCACGCCAACGCCAACGCCGACAGACACGCCGGTGCCGCCTACTGCTACGCCTACACGCACAGCCACGGCTACGGCAACCGCCACGCCAACGCGCACTCACACGCCCACTCCGACGGCTACCGCCACTGCAACGGCTACGCATACCGGCACACCTACTCCGACGGCTACCGCCACTGCAACGGCAACTGCCACGCATACCGGCACGCCCACGCCGACGGCTACGGCCACAGCCACGCACACCGGCACGCCTACACGCACAGCCACAGCGACGCCTACAGCCACCGCAACGCCCACGCGCACGGCTACCGCAACGGGCACGGCCACAGCCACGCCAACCGCAACTCGCACGGCAACGGCGACGCCTACAGGCACGGCGACGGCTACCCCCACGCGCACGCATACGCCCACGCCCACATGGACGCCCACGCTCACGCCTACCCCGACGTGGACGCCTACGGCTACGCGCACGCACACACCCACGCTGACGCCCACGCCGGGCAGCCTGGAAGCTCCCGAAAACCTGCGCGCCACCGCTACGCACAACAGCATTTCGCTGGCATGGGATGCGTGGAACGCAGATGTAACCACCACCGTAACCGGCTATCAGATATACCGCCGCGTGCAGGGTGAGGACTTCGACGATCCCATAAATGTTGGGGCAAGCGTTACTTCCTACACGGACACCAACGGCATCCAGCCATCCACGCGATACATCTACCGCGTTCTTGCGGTTACGACCGGCGGCGAAACCGACTACGCCCGCGTAGGCATCAGAACCGAATCGTCGCCCTAGCGCGGCAATCTCAGCGCGGCGCAGCCGTTGAGTCAGGCGTTCAACCCGTCCGCTATTCGGACGCCCTCAACCGCGCGCCGCCCCTGACCTGTTCAGCCGCCGCCCTGTGCTATAATCCGCTCATTCCGATACCGCTTATCGCTATGGAGTGAGGGATTTCGCTATGGAACTGGGCTTGTTTCTGATGCCGCTGCACTACCCCAACCGCGCGCACGCTGACACCTACGAAGAAGACCTTGCGCTTATGGCGCACGCCGACGCGCTGGGCTTTTCGGAGGCGTGGATAGGCGAACACTTCACCCTGCCGTGGGAAAATATGCCATCGCCGGAGGTGTTCATCGCGCGGGCGCTGGGCGTAACCGAGCGTATGCGCTTCGGCACCGGCGTATCCCTGCTGCACTACCACCACCCCGCGCATGTGGCGCACCGAATTGCGATGCTCGACCACATGTCCCGCGGCCGCGTCTATCTAGGCATCGGCTCCGGCGGCCCGTCCACCGACAGCGAAATGTTCGGCTTGGACACCGACGCCGGCAGTCCCCGCGAGCGCCTCTACGAAGCGATTGACCTCATCCTCAAGATATGGGAAGGCAAACCCTTCGAGTACAACAGCAGGTTCTACGAAGGTAGGCTGCCCGAAGCCGTTCCCGAAAGGCGGCTTGGCTTTCATATGACGCCCTACCAGCAGCCGCACCCGCCCATCGCCGTCGCCGGCAGCAGCCCCTACTCCGGCACGCTGGAAATCGTTGGCGAGCGCGGCTGGCTGCCCCTCAGCACCTGCTTCCTGCACGATACATTCCTGCCAAGCCACTGGCAGGTCGTCGCAAAGGGCGCCGCCAGAGCCAACCGCGCCCCCACGCGCGACCAATGGCGCATATCGCGCGAAGTGTATGTGGCAGAGGACGGCGATAAGGCGCGCGAAGACGCCCTGCGCGTGTTCGGCAGATTCTTCACGGACTACTGGATCCCGCTCCTAGGCAGCGGCAGGGGGCTTGACGGCCTCAAGACCGACGCCGATATGCCCGACGACGCCCTCACGCCCGAATACATGCTGCAAAACCTCTGGATTGTGGGCGATCCCGACGAAGTAACCCATAAGCTTCGCAAACTCCACGCCGACGTGGGCGGCTTCGGAACCCTGCTGCTGCTCTGCCACGACTGGGAGCAAGACCGCCAAAAGTGGCTAAATTCGCTGACGCTTATGAGCGAGCGCGTGCTGCCCAATCTGCAAGATCTGTAAGCGATATGAAAGCGAGACGCCGCCGCTTGCCGCCCCCGCTTATCGGGCGCGCGGGCTATCGCATAGCGCTATCGGAAGCGCTGTCTCACTCCACGCCCAGCAGCTGCGCGGGATTGCGCTTGACCAGCGTGGACACTTCATCGGCGCTCATCCCCGCGTCAAGCAGCGCCGCAATCGCCATTCGCATCCCCTCCGCCGGCGGCGGGTTCATCCATTGCCCCAAAGCGGTAGTTACGATGCAATTGGAAACGCCAAGCGCCCGCAGCGTTTCTACAAGCTTCGCCGGCGTCATAGCGGCGCGCGCGGGCATGCACGCAAGGAATGCGCACTCCGCATACGCCCCCAACGCAATCATCCGCCGCCGCTCATCGATCGACGCCGCGCCGCCCGGATGCGTGGCGATCATGCGCCTTACGCCCTGCGCCTTCGCCGCCGCGAACAGCGCTATCGCCTCCGACGGCGCGATATTCCCCGACGCTACCGTCATATCGTTGGCGGCGATGATTTCCAGCGTCTCGCCCACGCCCGCGCGCAAGCTGCCGTCGGCGTTGGCGACGCGCAACCCCTCGCGCTTGCCACCGCCGCGATTGCGCTGCCAAAAGTCGGCGCTGAATGTGGGCATCCAAACCACTTGCGCGCCCAAATCCGCCGCTGCTTGAACCGCGTCCGGGTTCACGCCGCCCACCGCGCGGTTGAGCGCGATTGCGCCGAACACTTTCAGCCCGGGATACATCCGATTGAGCGCATAAGCGAGTGGTGCCGTGTTGTAGGCGTGCGATTTGAGCGCAAACCCGCCCATCTCCGCTTCATAGGCGCAGCGCGCAACCTCAAGCGCGTCCATTCGGCGCTCCCGGCTGCCGTCCGGCGCTGCGTGAACATGCAAATCGTAGCAGCCGCGCAGTATCTCTTCTATCTGACCGTTCATATCTTGGGAGTTCATATCGCAGTAGTGGGCTATGGTTTGGCGCTTGCCAACGGCGGCTATTCGGCAGTCGATCGGCGGCGGCGCATTAGGCAGCGCTTGCGATAGCCCGCCCGCCGCCAATATCCAATTCGCAGCCCGCAATTGATACTACACAAGCGCCCGTCTAGTGTACACTAATTGACGGATATGTATTATGTATGAGGGCGCGCGAACCCAATCGGGCGCAAACCTCATCTAAATGATACACAACACGCTAGACAACCATTGACCGATAGCCCGCGCTATCGGCTAACTCGGAGGTAGATATGCTGAGCAAACTGGGGCGGATAAACAGCGGCTGGCGCAACAGAGAGCAGGAAGACGCCCCGCCGGGGCAGTTCGTTACCACAAAGTTCCCCGTGCTGACATACGGGCCCACGCCGCGCATCGATCTGGACAAGTGGCGGTTCAGGGTGTTCGGCCTGGTGGATGAAGAGGTTGCGCTGAGCTGGGCGGAGTTCACCGATCTGCCGAAAATCACGCTTGACGCCGAGTTTCACTGCGTTACGCAGTGGAGCAAGCTGCAGAACACCTGGGAAGGCGTGGCGTTCCGCGATGTGATGGCGCTGGTCAACCCTGCGCCCACCGCCACGCATGTGATGGCGCACTGCTACGGCGGCTACTCCACCAACCTCGCGCTGGATGTAATCAACGATGACGATGTGCTGTTCGCCTACGCCCACGACGGCGAACCGCTTGCCGAAGCGCACGGCGGCCCGCTGCGCCTGGTGGTGCCCAAGCGCTACGGCTGGAAGAGCGCCAAGTGGGTGAACGGGCTGGAGTTTATGCCCGAAGACCGCCCCGGCTTCTGGGAAGTGCGCGGCTACCATATGGAAGGCGATCCATGGAAAGAGCAGCGCTTCTGGGACGAACTGATGTAGCCTAGCCGCGGCGATAGCGCAGCGCCGTTTCGGCCCTGCCTATCGCCGCCCACCGCCGCCGATTGCGTCAGCATCGCCACCGCTTATTAACCGCCAATTGGCGATAATGAAAAGCAAGCAGTCGAACAAAAAGCCCCTCACGCGATTTGCGCGAGGGGCTTTCCTATTGCCGCATACAAGCGGGCGTGATGCGCGGTGACCGGCGTATGCCCTATTGCCGCGCACCGGCGGCCGCCTTACGCCGCCTTGCGCTTGGGGCCGTCGTCGCGGCTCAGCGCGAACAGGTTGGACGGCTTCACGATGTCTATCATATGCCCGCACTGCATACACAGCCGGTACTCGCCGTAGATGTCCCTGTTGGAGTTCATATCCCCACCGCAGCGGGGGCAGCTCTTCAGATACAGCGCCATATCGCTCACCTCCGTTGGATTGCTCCCCGCGCTCTGTGGATTTGCCTTGCGCCCCCACTTGCGTCGGAGAGATTTATCGGGTTTTGCCAAGTTGGATGCGCGCTCCCAAAGCGGGATTTGCGCCCGCAAGCGGTTCGCCTGCAGTTGATGCCTACTATAATATAAGTTGACACGGCTTATGTCAATATGTAGAATATATCATAAGTAGCCAATCCTATGCGGCGAGCGCGCTGCCCAGAGCGAAATGTCTGACTTTTCGGATGCCCGCTGCGTATAATATAACGGCAAGCGCAGCCAAAAGTTAGCGGGCGGCGGCGGCGCAATCGGCGGCGCTAACGCTGCCCGAAAGCGCCAAGTGCCCGGAGGGATGTATGAACGGAAATCGGCAAGCCCAAGAAGAGGTGGCGGGCGTGTACATCATCAGCGTTGCGGCGCGCATCCTGGAAATGCACCCGCAAACCCTGCGCAAATATGAGCGCATCGGGCTTGTGCGCCCGTCCCGCACTATGGGAATGCTGCGCCTGTACTCCGATGCCGATGTGCGGCGCTTGCGCCTCATAAAGCATCTGGTCGGCGATCTAGGCGTTAACCTCGCCGGCGTGCAGCTCGCGCTGCGTATGTTCAACAAACTGATGCAGATGAAGGCGCAGACGCGCGCGCTGGAAGGCAAGAGCCTCAAGCAGTCTATGGACGAAAGCGTCGACGAACTAATCGAGATGATCCAAGGCCCAAGTTAGTTTGGAGGAACCGATATATGAACGAAGAGAAGCAGGGCGCGGAAGCCGCCGATCCCGTCGAGCGCGAACAACCTGACGCCGCCGATGCGAATTGCGCCGCTACGGACAATCCGCACAAAGAGAATGCAGCGCCCCCCGCGCAACCCGACGTCGATCTGCTAACCGAGCAGTTAACGGAAGCCGAATGCGAGCGCGATCAGTTCAAGAATATGGCGATGCGCGCGCTAGCGGATTTGGAAAATTACAAGCGCCGCGCCGCCGAAGAGCAAGCCGAACTGCGCCGCAGCGCCAACGCCGAACTCATCCGCAAACTGCTCGAAGTGGTGGACAACTTCGACCGCGCCCTAGAGATGCTGCCCGCAGACGCGGCGGACGGCTGGCATGAAGGGCTGTCGCTGGTGCGGCGCAACCTTATGAACATCCTAGAAACCGAAGGCGTCAGCAAAATAGAAGCGGCGGGCAAACCATTCGATCCGTGGGAACACGAAGCGGTGTTCCACCAAGAAACTGGCGACGCTGAAGACGGCGTCATTATCGCGGTAACGCGCGAGGGCTATCGGCTGCATGACAGAGTGCTGAGAGCGTCGCAGGTTATCGTCGCCAAAGCGCCCGCCGCCGAACCCGAACAGGAAATTCACTAAATCACAGGAGCGCAAGCAATGGCAAAGATACTCGGCATAGACCTGGGAACTACGAATTCGTGCATGGCAGTCATCGAAGCGGGCGAACCGCGCGTGATTGAGAATGCGGAAGGCGGCCGCACAACCCCCTCAGTGGTGGGCTTGAACACCCGCTCATCGGAACGCTATGTTGGCACAACCGCCAAGCGCCAAGCGGTTACCAACCCCGAAAACACCGTCTATTCGGTCAAGCGGCTTATGGGACGGCGCTTCGAAGATGAGAGCGTGCAGCAAGACATCGATCTGCTGCCCTACAAGGTGGTCAAGCACACCAACAACGACGCCTATGTGGTGATGGGCGGCAAAGACCACGCGCCGCCGGAGATTTCGGCTATGGTGCTGCAAAAGATGAAGCAGGACGCAGAGGCGAAGCTGGGCGAAAGCGTATCGCAGGCGGTCATCACCGTGCCGGCGTACTTCAACGACAGCCAGCGCAACGCCACTAAGGACGCCGGCCGCATCGCCGGGCTCGAGGTGCTGCGCATCATCAACGAACCCACCGCCGCATCGCTCGCCTACGGCTTGGACAAGAAGACCGACGAAACTATCGCAGTCTATGACCTAGGCGGCGGCACATTCGACATAACCGTGCTGCAAATCGGCGACGGCGTGTTCGAAGTAATGGCCACCAACGGCGACACTCACCTGGGCGGCGACGACTTCGACGAGCGCATCGTTGATTGGATTGTGGACGAATTCCGGCGCGAGCAGGGCATCGACCTCAAGCAAGACGGCATGGCGCTTCAGCGGCTGCGCGAATCGGCGGAGCGCGCCAAAATCGAGCTCTCAACGCTCAATCAGTCCGAAATCAACCTGCCGTTCATCACCGCAGACGCATCCGGCCCCAAGCATCTGGTAATGAGCCTATCGCGCGCCAAGCTGGAGCAGCTAGTAGATGACCTTGTGCGGCAGACGGTCGAGCCCTGCAGGAAGGCGATTGCGGACGCCGGCGTCAGCGTGGGCGATATAGACGAAATCATCCTGGTAGGCGGCATGACGCGCATGCCCGCCGTGCAGGACGTCGTCAAAAACCTGTTCGGCAAAGAGGCGCATCAGGGCGTCAATCCCGACGAAGTGGTAGCCATCGGCGCCGCCATCCAAGCGGGCGTGCTGCAAGGCGAAGTGCAGGACATACTGCTGCTGGATGTAACCCCGCTCAGCCTTGGCATAGAAACGCTCGGCGGCGTGGCTACCACGCTCATAGCGCGCAACAACACCATTCCCACCGCCAAAAGCGAAACCTTCACCACCGCCGCCGATAATCAGCCAAGCGTAGAGATCCATGTGGTGCAGGGCGAGCGCAGCATGGCGTCTGAGAACAAGAGCATCGGCCGCTTCGTGCTGGACGGCATCCTGCCCGCGCCAAGGGGAATGCCGCAGATCGAGGTTACCTTCGACATAGACGCCAACGGCATCCTGAATGTGTCCGCGATGGACAAGGGCACCGGCAAAGAGCAGCGCATCACCATCACCGCGAGCAGCGGCATATCGCAGAGCGAAATCGAGCAGATGGTGCGCGATGCCGAAATGCACGCCGAAGAAGACCGCCGCCGCCGCGAAGAGACGCAGACGCGCAACAACGCCGAGAATATGGCGTACAGCGCCGAAAAGATGCTGCAAGACAACGCCGACAAGATACCCGCCGAACTCAAAACCGAAGTGGAAGGCAAAATCGCGGCGGTGCGCTCCGCCCTCAGTGCCGGCGACATAGCCGCCATAACCGCAGCGTCCAACGAACTGCAGGAAGCGATGCAGCGCGTCGGCCAAGCGGTGTACGCCCAGCCCGGCGCCGGAGCCGCCGACGCGGGCGATGGCGCGTCCCCCGGCGGCGCGGCGCCCGACGACAGCGTGGAGGGGGAGTTCCGAGAGGTGTAGGGCGAGTTAACCATCCGATACTGTGCTATCCCTGCGTATGCGCTCTAGTGAGCCGGCGTAGGGATGACACAGCAAGCCCCCGACCGAAAGCAGGGTTGGGGGCTTTTGCCGTCTAGGCGTGGGGGGGGGGCGCATAGTCCTCAGACACCGGCATATACGGGCCTATATTGAATGGACGCAGGCAGGGTAATCACCCTAGGCGCGCCGATGCGCCGGATAAGGTACGGGCCGCGTCCATAGCGCCGAACCGCGTTATCTGCAGCTACCTCAAAGTTATCATAGACTCCGACGAGTTCATCATCATGCACAACCGCCCACTTGCCGAAGTGTTCAAGTTCAAGGTCGTTGCGGATTTTCTCGTATGCCGCCATCTCCCGTTTCAGCGTAGTCATAGGAGCCCACCCCTTTCTCCTATGTTGGATGCGTGGAGCAAACTTATTGGATTATTCCAACAAATTCGATAACCCTATGGTATAGCCAAACGCTGGAACGGGTCAACAAACGGCGCTGAAAGCGCGCCGCGTGAGGCGCAAGCCGGGCGCCGCTACTCCACCAACCGCCGCCTCAGCACGACTTCATCGAACTCTATGCCAAGCCCCGGCCCCGTCGGCGGAATGATTTCGCCGTTGCGGAAGACGATAGGCTCTTTGAATATCGTCTTGTGCAGCGGCCCCTGATTGGCTTCCTGTATCAGGAAGTTGGGCGAGCAGGTGTCTATCTGCACGGCGGCGGCGGCGGCTATCGGCCCGCAGTACATATGCGGCGCTATCATAGCGTAGTGCGCCTCTGCGATTGCGGCGATCTTCTTGGCTT
Source organism: Dehalococcoidia bacterium (assembly GCA_965204605.1). GTDB lineage: Bacteria > Chloroflexota > Dehalococcoidia > Lucifugimonadales > JADFKI01 > Bin90. The sequence continues at coordinate 375,988 of OZ241999.1, read as the reverse complement.
CCGTTATGCCGCCGCACTGCCCCACATCCAGCTGAATGATCTGCGCCGCCTTCTTCTCGATCAGCTGAGCGAACTCATACTTGGTAACAAGCCGCTCGCCGCTGGCTATGGGAATGCTTGTATGCGCCGCCACCCGCGCCATTTCGTCTATGTTCTCCGGCGGCACCGGCTCTTCGAACCAGAAGGGATGATATGGTTCCAGGTAGTTTGCGACGCGTATCGCGCTGTATGTGGTCAGCTGCCCGTGCGTTCCGATGCCCACCTCAAGCTTGTTGCCCACCGCGCTGCGGACGCTCTCGAACACCTTGGCGGCGTGTTCAATTTCCCACAACGGTATGTCGCGCGGTATAGGGTATGTAGGCATAAACGGGTCGATTTTGCAAGCGGAGTTGCCTTCCGCCAGCAGCTGCGCCGCCACTTCGCCGGCGGCATCGGGGTTGTCCTTGAAAGCGCCGCCCGGCATATATGCGTATGCGCGCAGCGTATCGTGATACTTGCCGCCAAGCAGGTTGTATATCGGCTGCCCCGCCGCCTTGCCCGCAATGTCCCAGAGCGCCATATCGATAGCGCTCAACACCGGCGTGGCGTGCAGACTGGGATGGCGAAAATCGTGGCGCGCGGCATACATCCTGTCCCAAATCCGCTCAATGTTGAAGGCGTTTTCGCCCACAACATAGTGGCGCAGCATCTCATCTATGAGGCTTATCTGCGACTTCAGGTCGCCCAGGCTACGCGAATAGCCGCTGCCCGTGATGCGCTCGCCCAGCCCGCTTATCCCCTCGTCCGTGTCGATCTGCAGGAACAGCAGGTACCTGCCGCCGATATACGGCGGTTCGTTCTCCACGACCATAGTTTTGAAGTCCGTAACTTTCACGGCAAACTCCCTCGGATTTCAGTTAAGGGCGGTTGGCGGCATTATATCCCCGTCTCTGTATGATGGTCAAAGATGACGCCCCAAGACGGCGCGCAGTCCGTCAAGGCTTGAGCGGGAGAAGCAGTAGTCGCAGGCGTCCCACATAGTTTGCAGATCGTTGGGGCGGGACAGCCAGCCGCCGCCGTCTATGACATTGACGAACACGACATTGGGGGCTTTGCGCTGGGCGCGGCTGCGGTTGTGGCGCTGCACGTCTTCGTACATTCGCGCCTGCTCACTCGCCTTGCTTGATTGCGACGAGCCGGTGGTAACTTGATACGACGACATAATCAAGATACGCGGGTTGACAATATCGGGAATGGCTATATCCACTTCTTTGTTGTCAACTATGCCAACCTTGCCTTTTTGCGCGGTGTATCCGGCGGAAGCTACGATGCCGCGGACTTGCTCTTCTAGCGCAAAGCCCATATTGGCGGCGTACTTCGACTGCATATTGTTTCGAACGACCGCTTGCAGATAATCCTCATCCTGCAAGAGTTCGATCCAATTATCAGGAAGAGAGAAGTTATTCTTGATGAATGAAGGCACAAAAATCTCTTCTGCCTGCGGGGTGATGAGGAATGCCGCAATCCTACGGCGTTTATCCTCATCACGCCTTATTCTGCTCCAACTTGCGCCCGGGAATATGGTCTCATAAATGCGCTTGATCCTTTCCAAAGAACCGTGCGCGAAGCCAATGACGACCTTAAGCCGCTCTTCCAAGGCATTCATATTTGGAGCATTCAGATAGTCCGCAAGAACATCTACGGAGGCGCGGCCTCCATTTTGCGCTTTTGACAGCAGAATTCTGCTAACAGTCTGTTCTACTTCCGCTTGAATTGTTCGCTCTACATCAGGGAAGTCAAGAAACACCTGCATTTGCGCGCGCAGTTGGTCTAGCGTCATCTTTTGGGGCGGCGCAGTGGTCATTTTATATCGACATCCCGCATAGAGACTATCTTGTTCAGGTGAACGGATACATAGGCGTCGCCGCGCTTTACCGGATTTGCGTCGATTAGCCGTTGCTGAGCGGCGGCGCAATAGCCGGCGTCTATGTCCGCGCCGATGTATCTGCGGCCGAGCTGCTTGGCGGCGACCGCGGCGGAGCCGCCGCCGGCGAATGGGTCGAACACGATGTCGCCTTCGTCCGTGGTCATAAGCAGCATCCGCTCTATCAGGTGGATGGGGAGCTGGCAAGGGTGCGAATCTATGCGCTTGGAGCGGTGGCGGATGCGGTGTATATCGTCCCACACATCGCTGATTTGGTAGCCGAATTTGTGGCGCAGGCGCTCTTTGCCGCCGTAGTCTTTGAGGTAGGCATCGCAGACGCGGCAGGTCTTGTGCGGCGCGCGCACATCGTAGAACTTGCTGTCCCGATTCTTGGTGTAGAAGAGTATGCCGTAGTGCGCCGGCTGCATGGTTTTGCCCAGCGGCTGCCCGTTGGAGTTCCACGCTATCCAGTGCCGAAACTCTGCGAGTTCGTTGAGAATGGGCGCTGTGTATGTGAGCAGTTTGGGAATGTTATAGACAAAGACGCTTCCGTCGGGTTTCAGGATGCGGCACGCCTCCGAAAGCCATTGCGCCGTCCAATCCATATACTCGTCGAACGGGCGGTTATCTTTGTATGACGAGTATTTCTTGTTGAGATTGAACGGCGGATCCGCGAATACCATGCTGACGGATTCGGCCGGCATAGAGCGCATCAGATCTAGGCAGTCCGCATTATGCACCTTGTCAATCAGACGGCTAATGTCCGCGGTTGTTGGTTCGGGCGCTTCGAGACGGCGGTTCGCATTCGGCGCCGTTTCTGTGTGTGTGGTCATGGCGTTTGCCTGCGTATTCGTATGAACGGATTCGCGCGCGGCATGCGCTTTGGGTGTGAGTTGACCACTATTTAATCAGAACATTATTGCTATCGTCAAGCGTGATTGGGTTCGCTTTTCGGCGCACAGCGCGCCTCTAGATAGCCGTAAGTGTCTCAGTTCATGCCTACCGTAGCGGCCTATAATCGTCGGTGTTCGCGCTTTCTGTATCGCCGCCGCTGGGCGCTGCGCCGCGCGCTAGTTCGTCTATCCATAGGCGAAGCTTTGCCTCGCGTACCGCGCCTACCCAGCGGCGTTCCACTACGCCTTCGCGGTTGATGAAGAAGGTTACGGGGATGCCTATGACGCCGTAGTCCACCGAAATCCTGCCGCCTTCGTCGTAGCCGTTGGGGTAGGTTATGCCGAATTCGCTGAGGTATGCGCGGGCGTCGGCGTGGGCGTCTTGGATGTTGACGCCGATAAAGACTACGCCGCGCGCGCCGTATTCGCGCCACAAGCGCTCGAATAGGGGCGCTTCTTGGCGGCAGGGGCCGCACCACGATGCCCAGAAGTTCACCACAAGCGGCTTGCCGGCGTAGCGCTCCGGGGATATGCCGCCGCCGTTGTACAGCGATATGTTTATGGGGGGCGCCGGCTTGTGGATGCGAGTTGCGCCGCTGCGTCCGGTGGGGCTGGATCGGTTGGTCAAGCCCAGCGCCAGCAATGCGGTCAGCGCCAGCACGCCGATAACCACAAGTGCCGCCGCCGCTATACGAAGGCGTTTGCCACCGCGCCATTGCGTGTCCGCCGACGTCTGTTCGCCGTCGTTATGTTGCGTGTCCGTCGATTGTTCGCCGCTCTGCTGCGTGTCCGTCGTCGACTGCCCGTCGACATTCTGTTGCGCGTCCGCCGCCGTCTGTTCGCCGCTGTCCGTCTGCTGACGGCATTCGCGCGGGCGTTCAGCGCCGTTTGGGGGCGGCTGGCTGCGGTCTGCCATCGCTATGGGGTTATGCGCCGCAATGCGTGGGCGATGTCCACGATTTCGCGCTTGCTTATCCAGTCAACGGGGCCGGGCAGCGCTTGTATGGCAAGACTGATTTCGTCCCCGTCGTCGGCGCGGCAGGCGAAGAACAGCGCCAGCGATTTGTCGTAGTCCCACTCCGCTTTGTCCGGGCTGAGCCCGGGCCCCGCTATGATGCTTGCGTCCGACCAGCCGCCGCTCATTATGTACGCCGTTTGGTCTCCCAGGCGCAGTTCGCTCACCGCGTCTTCGGGGCGTTCCCATCCGAGCGGACCCGATGCGCCGTCGGGCGAAAACTCCACGGGATAGGCGAGGATGAGGTTGCGCGGGGGGCTGCCGGCGCTGCCGCCTTGCTGGTATATCTGCGTGATTGCGTTGCCGCTTGCCGATACTCCCGCGAATGCGAAGCCGTCCGGCAGCAGCGTGGGCATGAGCGCGTAGCCGAGCCGCTCAACAACATTCGCGAGCGACGGCGCCGCCTCGGCCGCCTCGCCGCACATCACCGCAGAGTCGTCGATGGGCGCTACTGCGGGCGTGGGCGTAGGCGCTGCGGGCGCTATGCTTGGCGCGGCCGATGACGTGGGCGTTGCGGGCGCGATGCTTGGCGCGGCGGCGGTCGTGGGCGTATTCGCGGGCGCGGCGCTTGGCGCGGTTGCCGTCGATGGCATTGCGGAAGTCGTCGGGGTTGCGGGCGCGGCGGCCGGCGGCGCGGTGACGGGCGTGGGGGACGCAGGCGAGGGTCCGCCGTTGCAGCCGGCTACAAGCGCAGCCGCCAAGAGCGCCAATCCTGTGGTGTAGATAGCCCGCATACGATTTGCCATCTCAGTTTCGCCAATATCCGTCGGAGCATCGTTTAGCCGAATGGTTGCCGCCGATCGCGTGTGTTCGTTCTTGCGCATCCGGCCGGCGGTGCGGCGTCGACGTCCGGCATTACGCCGCGATATGCCCGCGCGCATATCCTAATCGGCGGTCGCCGTATCGCCGACTATATGCAGGTCATAGTGCGCCATAACTTGCTTCATAAAGCGAATCGGCTTGCCCCTATTATAGTCTAATGCGTCTCAATTATGAAAATGCGGGGTTTGCGGCGCTCAAATCGCAGACGTCCGCCGCCCGCGATAAGACGAAAAGCCCTGCGGCAATCGGGTTTGGCGCGTCCGATTGCCGTAGGGTTGGTTTTCGCCAGCGGGGAATGTTGGCTAGGCGTATGGTAGGCGGGATGGCAGAGCGGGGCGGTTTGATGCGCTGTATTCAAACTGCGCGCATGGACGGCTTGCCTTTCGTTAATAGTCCTACCGCCACTGCGAGACACGCTCGCCAATCACCTTTTGCGGCGTGAAGCCGGTAGCTGCGCGCATCCATGCGCCGTCGGCGTTCTTATAGTATATGTAGGCGTAGAGGTAATGACCTAAGTCGGCGGTTCCCGGTATGTATGAGGGACGGCTTCCGACTAGCTCACACCCTGCGCTTGGCGGGCTGGCGCTGTTGGAGCCGCAGCGATACCACAGTCCCTTAGCGCCCGAAGGCAGCGAGGCAACCGTTACCTCTCTATCAACGAAAGTCCAGTTGTGGCCGCCGGCGAAGCTCAGCGTGGGGGCGTTAGTGGGAGCCTTTACCTTGCCTACCACCCTTGTATAAGTTGTGTAAGCGTGGCTGCCCGTCGTCAATTGCATCTTAGCGCGGATGTATTTGCCTATATGCTCCGATCTAGGGACGAAGCGATAAGTGTTGCCCGCGCCGCTGAGTGTACGGCGTGATTTGCCGGGCAGTGGAACAAGCGTAGTCCAATCGATGCCGTCGGTGGAACTCTCCCATATCCAATTGCTGACGCGCGCGCCACCGGCTCCGCCCCTGTTGGATATAAGAGTTATACCCTCTCGGGGATGACCTCTGTATCCGCTGCCGCTGGTGTATCTGTAGTAAGACACGCCGATGGCCGAAAAATGCTGATTGCCCGATAGGGCTGTGGTGGCGTGTCCGCCGTATGTCAGCTGCGGATGCCGTTCACGCGCATCGCCGCCGAAGTTCCACGGATCAACGTCGTTCGCGCCGTCGATAGTCAGGTCGTCCCAATCGGCGTATATGCCGGCGGCGGATATGGGCGATAGAAGATCGTAAGTGGACTTCCCCTCCGGCATCGCGGGTCCGTCGTCGTCGGGCGCTCCGCTGGCTATGTAGTCCCAGTAGCTGGTGGTTACCGTGGCGGAGGGATCGTTGTAGCCTATCAGCCCGCCGATTCCGGGTTTATTGGATGCGGTGGCGGTAGGAGTCATGCCGGCGGCGGTAACGGGCGCTATGGAGTAGCTGGCGGTTATCGTCCCGAGATTGTCCCCGACTAGGCCGCCGACGTAGCTGCCGCTGCCGCCCTTGCCTTTGACCGCGCCCGCAGCGTATGTGGCTGTCAATCTTCCTTGTCGGGCGTTTTGCCCCACTAGACCACCGGCGTAGATGTCCATGCTGCCGGTGGCGGTGGCGTGTATGGATATGGAGACGGTAGCGCGGGAGAAGCCGGCGGCTATGGCGGCTCCGGTTCCTGCATTGTAGCCCACTAGACCGCCGGCGTAGCTTCCCGCGCCCGCGGTGACGGTTATCGCGCCGGTGGAGTAGCATGCGATTACCTTGCCGGCGTTGCTTCCCGCAAGCGCGCCAATCCTCGCATCGCCGGTCGAAGTGGTCATGTTCAAATTGACATCCACAAGCCCTATGCTTTCAATGCGCGCGTTGGAGCCGGTTGCGCCGAACAGCCCCACATCCGTTGATGCGCCGCTTATCGTGAGATTGGAGATTTTGGGCATCACGCCGTCGATGAGGTTGCCCTTGAATGTGGCGTTGAACGAGTTGGTTGTGTCGCCGATGGGTGTCCAATTGGGGTAGGAACCTGTGTCTGAGGCATCCACATCCCCGTCGCCGTCGGTGTCGAAGTTTAGGTCCTGCATCAGTTCGTAGCCGGTGCAGGTGGCTTGTTGGGGGGTGCTGGAATCGAAGTCGTGGTCGGTGAGCTGGCAGCCCATGTCGGACGCGGCGTTGAGGAAAGCGGTTGTGTAGGTAGCCCAGTTTGCGGCGCTGACGGAGTCCTGCTTGCCGTTGCCGTTGAGGTCGTAGCGTATGGCGTTGAGTTGGGGGAGGGTTCTGATTTCGATGAGTCCGTCGTTGTCGACGTCGTAGTCGGCGTTGGCGGGCGGCACGGTAGGCGTGGCGGTTGCTGTGGCCGTGGCGGTGGGCGTAGCAGTCGCATCCGGATCCGGGGTAGGCGTTGCGGTTGCGGTTGCCGTGCCAGTTGCGGTAGGCGTGGCGGTTGCGTCGGCGGGCGTGGTTTGCGTGGCTGCCGGGGCGCTGGCGAACATTACGGCCGCCAATGCGATTATGAGAAGCAGCGCTATCAGCGTTGAGACGCGGCGAAAGTCAAAGAATGTACGCAACATTGGGAACACACCCCTTCAAGTTTAAGCATTTTGGGTTTGGGGGCATTTTAGCGCAAAGGCGCAAAGATGCAAGACGGAAGAGGGTAGTGCAATCACCCTTCAACTATCAATTGACCTGCTTTTTAGAAATCGGTATAATCGGTTATTAGACTTTCGCAATTTTTATACGCCCGTCAGCCGCATTTCAGGCGCAATCGGCGTCAAATCGCAGACGCGCGGGCGAATCGGACTAGATTAGCAATGCCTAAACGAACTTACCAACCCAGAAAGCGCCGCCGAATGCGCGTGCATGGCTTTCGCGCGCGTATGAGCAGCAAGGGCGGGCGCAATGTGCTGAAGCGCCGCATGTTCAAGGGACGCCATAAGCTCACCGTTTGAGCGCTTTGCCCCAATAGCGCGGCAAGGCCGCAAGGCGACGGCGCATATGGCGTATCCGCGCATCCCGTCTATCCGCGTTTTGCCGAACTTCGTTGTGAAACCGCTATGCGAAAGCAGATGCGTCTCAGAAAATCGAGGGATTTTGCGGCGGCGCGGCGCGGCGGCAGAAGCTGGTCGGATAAGCTTCTTGTGCTTATCGCGCGGCGCACTGATAGCGAAACCTGCCGCTTTGGGTTTTCGGTCAGCAAGCGCGTGGGCAACGCCGTTGCGCGAAACCGCGTGAAGCGCCGACTGCGCGAAACGGCGCGCCAAGATGTAGCCGCGCGAATCGAAGGCGGCTGGGACTTTGTGGTCATAGCGCGCAAGGACGCCGCCGACGCAGACGGCCGGCGGCTTAGCCGCTCGCTGATGAGGCTTTTTAGACGGGCGAAGCTGCTGGATGCGCCGCCCGCCGTTGCCGATAGAGATAAATGATGCAAACGCTTGCCTTGGCAGCCATTCGCTTCTATCAGAAGGCGCTGTCCCCCTATATCGCCGCCGGAATGTGCCGCTATCATCCCACCTGCTCGGCATACGCCTACGAATCTATCGCCCGATACGGCATAGCGGGCGGCGTTTGGCTCGGCGTCAGACGCATCGCGCGTTGCCGTCCCGGCGGACGCAGCGGCTACGATCCCGTTCCATAACCCACGCATATCCTATCCCAAATCTGCGCTGCAACCGCCGCGCCGCCGCAAAGCGCGCCGAAAGACAAAGTTTTGATTAAGCCTTCGACAGATGCCCGCATAAGACTATCCGCAAAACATATTATGGCGAAACAATCGGCGCTGATTGCGTTGCTTTCGCTGATGCTACTGACGCTGACAGCATGCGCCGGACGCATCGCCACCCCGGAAGGCTGGTCCGGCGGCGCGCTGGACGGCGATACCCTCTACATCGGCACGCGCGCCGGCGATGTGCGCGCTATCGACACTCGGAACGGCGAAACGCTCGATCGCTTCATCCTGCGCGGCGAAGAGAGCTTGCGCGGCGTCTATGGAACGCCCGCGCTGCATAGCGGCGCTCTCTATGTGGGTGGCTACGATAGCATGCTGTACGCGCTCTCCACGCCTGACCTCATCGAGCAGTGGCAGGAACCGGTAGGCGGCCCCATCGTGGGAGCACCCACCGTCGCGGACGGCGTTGTGCTTGTGGGATCGGACGATTACAAGGTGTATGCGTTCGATCATCAAGAAGAATCGTTGCTCTGGGCGTTTCAGACGGGCAACAAGGTATGGTCGTCCCCAGTCGCGGCCGACGGCGTGGTGTATGCCACTTCGCTTGACAAGAATATCTACGCGCTCAGCCTCGAAGACGGCAGCAAGATTTGGCAGTTCGCCACCGGCAGCGCGGTAGCGTCCACGCCCGTGGTCGACGACGGCAGGGTGTACGTCGGATCGTTCGACGGCGTGTTTTACGCGGTCAACGCCGCCGACGGCAGCCGCGCTTGGACATTCAACGGCGCAAGCGGCTGGTACTGGGGGACGCCCCTCGTGCATGGCGACAGCGTGTACGCCCCATCGCTGGACGGCAATCTCTACGCGCTGGACAAGCGCACCGGCGCGCTTCGCTGGACGCTCACAACCGAAGGTCCAATTGTGGGTTCCCCCGCCGTAGTTTTTGATATGATAGCCGTAGGCTCCGACGACGGCAAACTTCACATCGTCCGCCTAAGCGACGGCAACCCGGTGGACGCCTGCAATATGAACACGCAGGTTCGCTCTTCACTGGCGGTCAAAGACGGCGTGGTGTTCCTGAGCGCTCACGACAAGACCATCCGCGCGCTCAAGGTCAAAACTAACGGCAACCCCGACGAAGAGTGGGTGCATAATCCGGACGAAGAAAACCCCGTCGTAAAGGGGCGCGTGGAAGACTGCTAACGGACGGGCAAAGCGCAATCGGAGGCGGCTAATGCTGCTGCAAGAGCATACACATACGGCGCAGGATTTCCTGCAAGAAGCCGACCGCGAGTTCGCCGAAGGTAATACGCTGCAAGCGTCAGAGAAGCTTTGGGGCGCCGCCGCGCATTCCGTTATGGCGATAGGGCAGCAACGCGGCTGGCAGTTCGACACTCACTACGATCTCAAAATGGCAGTGAAACGCCTCGCCAATGAGTATGACGATCCTATGATTGCGGGCGGGGTTTTGGCGGCCGAAATGTTCCACGCCAACTTCTACTACGGCTTTATGGAAGACTTCCAAATAGACGCTGACCGCCCAAAGGTGCGCCGTTTCGTCGAGCGCATCAACGCGCTGATGCAGTGAGCCGCCAATCGCGCTACCAAGCCGCCGCTACCCGAATTCGGCGCAATGAACCCAAACAAGCGTCCATCCGCCCGCCCAATTATGAGGGGGATGGCAAACCCAACGGAGAATGGCAAATGCTGCAGCAAGAGCATATACACACCGCGCAGGATTTCCTGCAAGAAGCCGACCGCGAGTTCGCTGAAGGCAAGACGCTGCAAGCCTCAGAGAAGCTTTGGGGCGCAGCCGCGCATTCCGTTATGGCGATGGCGCAGCAACGCGGCTGGCAGTTCGGCACCCATTACGCTTTGAAGGAGGCCGTTGAACGCCTCATAGATGAAATGAACGATCCCGCCTTGGATGCGGGATTTATGGCGGCCGAAAAGTTCCACGCCAACTTCTACCACGGCTTTATGGAAGACTTCCAAATAGATACCGACCGTCCAAAGGTGCGCCGGTTCGTCAATCGGGTAAGCGCGCTTATGCGCTGAATCCGCGCGCCCACAACCGCCCACCATGCTGATATACTGAAAGACAAATGCAGATATTCATAGACATCTGGAACCTGCTCATCATCCAACCGATGATAAACAGCCTTGTGCTGTTGTACAGCGTGTTCTTCCTAAACTTCGGCGTCGCCATCATCGCATTCACGCTGCTGGTGCGCGCGGTGCTTATCCCGCTCACCGTGCGCCAAAGCCGCCAGATGAAGAAGATGACCGAACTTCAACCCAAGCTGAAGGAACTCCAAGAGAAGCATTCCGACGACCGTCAGCGGCTTTCGCGCGAAACGATGGCGATCTACAAGGCAAACGGCGTCAACCCAATCGGCTGCCTTGGGCCGCTCTTCATCCAATTCCCCATATGGATAGGGCTGTTCCAGGCGGTAATCCAAACGCTGCCGTCCACGCCTGAGCGTCTTGTAGGATTGTCCGGGCATCTCTACCCTTGGATGCCCTTCGTGAACGACGTCATACCCATCAACAATTCGTTCCTATGGCTTGACCTTGCCAAGCCGGACACGCTGCCCGTTATGCCCGTGCTGGTGGGCGTGTCTATGTTCCTGATGCAAAAGACCACCACAATGCCCTCCGCCGATCCCCGTCAGGCGCAGACCAGCAAGATGATGCTCTGGATGATGCCGATTATGTTCGGCTTCTTCACCACCACATTCCCCAGCGGACTGGCGCTCTACTGGATAGTGTCCAACTTCGTCGGGATGGTAATTCAGGGCTTCGTCACCGGCTGGGGGCCGCTCGTAGATATGCTGAAATTTAAGCGCGAGGAGCCTGTCCCCGCAGTGGCAGGCGCAGCGGCGGCCACCGCTGTGGCAACCGCCCCCGCCGAGGAGACTACTAACGATGCGGACGATAGAGACAACCGGCAAAACCCCCGAAGAGGCAATCGAAGCCGCCCTAAATCAACTAGGCGCCGATCGCGACGAGGTGCGAATAGACGTCGTTAACCAAGGCAGAAGCGGCCTGCTAGGCATCGGCAGCGAACCCGCCGTGGTGCGCGTTACCCTGCTCGACGAAGCGTCGCCCGATGACGACGACTTTGTCGACGACGAACCCCAACCCGCCGGGCTAACCGACTTTGCGCCGCCCAATCTCGGCTACTTCGACGACGGCGACGAGTTCGACGATATCGACGATGAACTTGACGCCGCCTATGAAGACGACGAAGAAGTCGAGGAAGCGCCCGAAGTCGTCAAAGTATCCTATAGCGTGCTGAACACGCTGTTGGACAAGATGGAAGTGTCGGCCGAAGTGTATCTCAAAGAGGCGCACAACGATGAGCGCGGCGGCCCCGTCTTTGAGATTGAGGGCGACGACTCCGGCCTGCTCATAGGCTCGCGCGGCGAAACCCTGCGCGCGTTGCAGTTCATCGCCAGCTTCATTGTGAGCCACCGGCTCGGCAGCCGCACCAATATGTTCGTGGATGTGGAAGGTTATCAGCAGCGCCGCTACAACTCCGTCGCCAACCTCGCCCGCCGCGTGGCGCAGCGCGTCGCGCAGAGCGGCAGAGCAATATCGCTGGAGCCCATGCCCCCCGACGAGCGCCGCCAAGTGCATATGGCGCTCGCCGACCGCGACGACGTCTTCACCGAAAGCGACGGCTACGGCGACAACCGCCGCGTGGTAATCCACCCCGATTAGCCGACGACCGGCCGCACGGCTTGGCTATGCCGCCTTCCCGCTTTGACCGGCGCGAAAGACGCGCTGTGTACACGGACGTCGTGGCGATAACGCATTAGCGCTTTGACGGCGCGAAAGACGCGCTTGCCCATTCGTTGCGTCTTGCCGATGCCGCCCAATCGACGGCATATGCGGCCGCTCGCTTGCGGTTGGCGGGCTATGCGTTCATAATGAGCGCCACAACGCCCGCCGCAATCGGAGTTTAGCCGCAATGACTTCCCCCACGCCGCCGTTCAGGATTAACCGCTTTGTCTGGCTACTGCTGGGCATAATCGTGGTGGCGTTGCTGCTGTATCAGATCAGGGGCGCGCTAATCCCCTTCATAGTCGGCGGCGCGCTGGCGTACATCTTCGACCCCGCCGTATCTTGGCTGGATCGCCGCATACCTTGGCTAAACGACCGCCGCGAACTAAAGCGCATAATCCTAATACTGATTATGTTCCTTGTGGGCGCGCTGGTGGTGGCGGGCATACTGCTGGTTGTAATTCCCACGATAATCACCGAAATCGGGCTTTTCATTGACGCATTGCCCGATCTGATACGCCAATCCCGCACCACCGTGGAGGGCTGGAGCGATCGCATATCCGAAAACATTCCCGTAGAGATGCGGGCGTTTGTGCAAGACTCCACCCTAAGCGTCGGCGATATTCTGGTGAACGCGGCGCGCGACTTCGCGGGCAGGACGCTGGGCGTAGTTTCCCGCACGCTGTCCGTAGTAATCGGCTTGGCGGCAGTCCCGCTGTTCCTGTTCTACATCCTCAAAGACCGCGAGCGCATCATCGAAGGCATCCTGGATACGATGCCCTCCGAACCCCGCCTGCACACCCGCAACATCATCTACATCCTCAACCGCGTGTTCAGCTCATATGTGAGGGCGCAGCTTCTGTTAGGCGTAGTGGTGGGCGTTATGGTGTTCATCTGCCTGACGCTGCTGCGCGTCCCATTCGCGCCCGTACTCGGCCTCGTCGCCGGCATATTCGAGCTCATCCCCATCATCGGCCCTTGGCTCGGCGCAATCCCCGGCATAGTGGTTGTGCTTGCCACCGCCCCTGACAAACTCATATGGGTAGCGCTGGTATATCTGGGCGTTCAGCTTCTGGAAAACTCGCTGCTAGTGCCGCGCATACAGAGTCAAGCGCTCAACGTCCACCCCGTTATGATACTGATGGTGCTAATCATAGGCAGCGAGGTTGCGGGACTTTGGGGAATAATACTCGGCCCGCCGCTCACCGCCGCCAGTAAAGAGATATTCATGTACTTCCTAAACGAATGGCGCGGCAAGCATCCGCCGCAAGATGCGCCGGCAGAGCAGCCGCAAGACGCTGAGCATAGCGCCGCTGATCGGCCGCAAGCCACTGAGAGCGCCGCCGCATCCCAACCAGGCGTCGCCGAGTAGCAATGCTGTCTTGGCGCTGGCGCTGCCGGTCAATGCGCTTCCGCTTTCGCGGCGAGTTGGGCTTGGCGAATACACAATCGCCGTCTTCATCGGGCTTGGCGCGCGCCATAGAAAGCGCCCCGCTCGACGGCTGGTTTGTGTATAACTTGATAACCACCTTGGCAAGAGCGCAACGCCCCCAAAGCCAACCGCCGCGCTTGCTAGACCCGTCTAACGCATCGGAATTCGGATACCTTTACCGCTTGCGCCATAGAACAAGCGCCCATACAATAGTCAGTATCGAAATTGAACGCTTGCGCTGTCTTAAGGACGCTTGGATGACAACACTGCGCCAAACCGAACCAAGCGCGAACAACGCACTCGGCGCTATCCTGCGCCGTATGCTGCCGAGTTGCGCGGTGAACTCCGAAACCACGCGCGCCATCAGCGACCATCCCGGACTGCAGCCCGACATCCTGGTTACGGCAATCGACCGCGCGCCCGTTGTAGTTGAATCCGAGTATATGCCGGCGTACACCGCCGAGAATGAGGCAAAAGAGAGGCTCGGCTTGCAACTGGCGGACGGGGGCAAGCGCATCGAAGCCGCAATCGCGTTGCGCTACCCGACGGATGTTGCGAATGCTTCAGACCTGGATAGCGCAATCCGCTCGGCGCGCTTGGAATACGCTGTGTTCTACGAAGAAGACGATACGCGCTTTCCCGCATCGGGTTGGATCAGCGGCGGGGTGTCCGACCTTGCCGACCTGATACGGCTTGTGTCCGTATCGGAAAGCGATGTCGACAACGCCACGGATATTTTGGAGCAGGGCATCGATAGCGCCGTCGCCGTTCTGAACGATGTGGGCAGGCTTCGTCCTCGAATTACGCAGGAAATAGAGCGACTGTTGGGCATGCCCGATCCTGCCGCCGCCCGACGGATGGCGTGCGCCATCATCGCAAACGCCCTTATATTCCATGAGCGCATCGCAGGAATGCGCGCCGACTCCGATGTTCAGCCGCTTAACCTGCTATGGGAAACCGCCGCCGACAATCCGAGATCCAAGATAAGCGCGGCGTGGGACGACATCCTTGAAAACATCAACTACTGGGCTATATTCGCAATCGCGCGCGACATCGTGAATCAGCTCCCCGCTTACTACGCGGCGCAAATCCTCGACCGCCTGCGCGACACCGCGGAGAGCGTCAATGCGGGCGGCGCTATTTTCGCGCACGACCTCACCGGGCGCATATTCCAACGGCTCATCGCCGACCGCAAGTATCTCGCCACCTTCTACACGCGTCCCGAATCCGCCGCTTTGCTTGCAAGGCTTGCGGTCGCCAAACTGAACGGCATCGACTGGGCAGACGCCGCCGCCATCGGCAAATTGCGCGTGGCGGACTTCACCTGCGGCACGGGCGCGCTGCTGTCCGCCGTGTATGAGCAGTTCGCCATACGCCACGAACACGCCGGCGGCGACTCCGCTTCACTGCACAAAGCGATGATGGAAGACGCGCTCTACGGCTGCGATGTGATGCCTAGCGCCATTCACATCAGCGGCGCAACGCTGTCAGGCATACAACCCGGCGTAGGCTTCGACCTCTCGCGGTTGTACGCAATGCCGTACGGACGGCAAGCCGACGGCAGCATACAAATCGGTTCGCTTGAGTTGCTGCGATCTTCAAGCGTGATGACTCTGTTCAACATGAACGATCCCGCGCGGCGCACCGGCAGCCGCGGCGAAGAGACCGCATCCCAAGTCCCCGTGGAGTTCCCGGACGAATCGTTTGACCTGGTGATAATGAACCCGCCGTTCACTAGATCGACCAATCACGGCGGCGCGCACCACGATGTAGTCAACCCCGCATTCGCCGCCTTTGGCGCGCCCGCCGCTGACCAAACTCAGATGGGCGACCGCTTAAATAGACTAGGATCGGACAACTGCTATCACGGCAACGCCGGGCTTGCGTCGGCGTTTGCGGCGGTGGCTAATCGCAAGCTTAAGCCGGGCGGCGTGTTCGCGTTTGTGCTGCCGTTGGTGGCTGCCGCCGGGCAGTCGTGGGACAAGTTTCGTAGGATGCTTGCAGAGGATTACGCCGAAATATCCGTTATAAGCATCGCCGCCGCGAATGTGGACGCTATATCATTTTCGGCGGATACGAGCTTGGGCGAATGTCTTATCGTAGCGCGCAAGCGTGTTGGGGATGAGCCCAAGGCGAAGCGCGCGCAATTCACATCGTTGCGCCAACGCCCGCAAGATATGGCGCAGGCGTCGGTTGTGGCGAAAGCCATTCTCGACAATTCTGAGGTTCGCAGAATAGAGGATGGACCTTACGGCGGCGAGCCGCTTTCGCTTGGATCTGAGAAGATAGGCGAAACGCTTGATATGCCGCAAACCGCTGACGGCAAATTGAGCGCGGTGCGCCTATACGATGCCGCCGTGGCGCAAACGGCGTACTCACTGACGCAATCAAATCTATGGCTGCCGGCTCAACCTCAACCGCTGGAACTCAAGATGGCGCAGCTTGGAAGCGTGGGCAAACTCGGATATGTTCATCGCGATATAACGGGGCCGTTGCCGCGCGGGGCGTTCGACAAGATAGAGCCAAGCGCCACCGCTACCTACCCTGCGCTCTGGAATCACAACGCCCGCAAAGAGACGCGCATCATCTGCGAACCCGATTCACAGTTGCAAGCGCGGCGGGGAATGGAAACCAAAGCCGCTACTATATGGGCAACAGCAAGCCGCGCGCATCTAAATCTTGAGTTTGGGTTCGCTTCCCAAGCGCTTACGGTAGCATTCACAGAACAGAATTCGATCGGTGGAACCGCGTGGCCCAATGTGCAATTCGAAGACGTCCGATTCGAATACGCCTTTGCGGTATGGGGCAACAGTACGCTGGGCATTCTGGCGCACTGGTGGCACGCAAGCCTTCAGAATCCGGGGAGAGGCAGAATGACCATCCGCTCAGCCGATTCCTTCCCCATCCTAGACCTGCGCGCCATCAGCGACGCGCAACTTGCGACGGCGCAGGAAATCTTCGACGAGTTTCGCGAGCTTGAGCTGCAGCCGGCGTATCTCGCCGACGCCGACGCCAACCGCGCGCTGCTGGATCGGCGCGTGGTCTGCGATATGCTAGGCTTTGACGAAAGCGTGTATGAGGGCGTGCGAATGCTCGCCGCCAAGTGGCGCTCGGAGCCGTCGGTTCACGGGGGCAAGCGGCGGCCGGCGGGGGCGCGGCTGGTGGTGTAGCGGGGCGCATCCCCGATAGTCTGCCTAGCGCCGTCGGGTTTGCCTAATTTGCCTAATAGGTAGGCGCAGCGCTCCGCAAAGGCGCGCTTTTAGCCGTCTGCCGGTTCGCCCCGTTGCATCTGCGCTTCGTCAAGCATGCGCTCTAGCAGCGCGAATGAAGCGTCGTTGGAATAGTCCAGTCCGGCAATTCCCAGCGCTCTGAACAGCACGCCGCTGGACACGCGCGCTTCGGCGGACTCGCCTAGCGGCGGCACGCGAAGCCCAAGCGCCTGCGCCATAAACCCGCTTGCCATCATTCCTTCCTGCGTTAGGCGGCAGCGCACTAGCAAGCGCTCTTCATATGACAGCGTTACGCCTTCGTCGTCTTGCGTCAGCGTCAGGCGCAGCCGGCCGCGCGGCGCGCTGATGAGCTCATCGGCATATTCGGAGATTTCAACAGAGTTCATATTCGTCCCCGGCTGCGCGGGCCGCGTAGCACTCAGCGCGCGCCCGTCAATCGCGCAGGTATGCGAAGCTTGCGGACAGGTTGGCGAATACCTGCGGGTGCGGCGGTATTTCCATTATGGCGGCGCCGGCGTAGCGCTTGGAGCGCAGCGCTTGCAGCATTCGACGGCAGTCCACATCGCCGACGTCCAGGGCGGGCAGCGCTTCGCCGTCGCGCGTCTGCTTGAAGTGGGTTAGCTTTATCATATCCAACGGCAGCGCCTCTAACTCGCCGACCGGATCGCCGTCCGGGTCTATGCGAAGCTGGTTCGTGGGATCGGGGCATAGGCCTAACAGCATTCCCACGTCGGCGGGCAGGTTCGCGCGCGCTTGGCGCACAAGCAGCGCAAGGCTGCGTATCGGCTGACCCGAGTTCTCGATAGATAAGGCAATCCCCCGATCGGCGGCTTCGCTCACTAGCGCGGCGATGCTCATAGCGGCGGCGGGTATGTCCGACGGCGTTTGCCAGTGCGCGTCAAAGCGCGTCGGATCGACCATTCGCAGATGTGGCTGCGATGGGGATACGGCAACCGCCGCGCTAAGCATGGATTGGAATAGCGCGGACTTGGGCTGCGCTTGCTCGGATAGGCAGGGATACGCCACCGCAAGGTTGAAGGACAGCGCGGGAAACTTCCCCGCAAGCGCGCGAAGCTTGGCGATGTTCGGCCGCCAGGCGTCGCCTTCGCCGCTTTCGCACTCGCCTAGGCAGGTTTGGCGAAGCTCGATGTGCTGCGCGCCATGCGCCGCCGCCTCGCCCACAAGCGCATCGATGCTTGCGCTTGCCAGATGTTCGCGCCACGAATTGGTTATCGCTCCGAATTTCATAGCCGCCGCCTTTTGCGTACTTGCGTCTGCGCGCCTTTGCGATGCGTTTAGAGCGCCCCGCCCTGCATAGCCCGTCTCTGTGAGCGCCGATCTATTCGTACTTTCTGCCCAGATCGATTTCCCAGCGCAGGTAGTTCATCATGTCGGCGGTGGTGCGGTCTGTGCCGGCGGGCAGCGCATCGGCAGGCGGGGACATTATGCCCTCAAGTCCCTGTTCCACCTCAAAGCCCGCCTGCCGCCAAGCGTTCACGCCGCCATCCAATACCGCAGCGTCCGTGTAGCCCATATCGGCGAGCGTTGCGCCCGCAAGCGTGGACGATACGCCGTCGGCGCAGGTTATTATCAGCGGCGACGCCTTGTTGGGCGCGATGTCGGCAATCTGAAATTCGAGCCAGCCGCGCGGGACCCAGCGCGAGCCGCGGATGTGCGCTTGGGCGAACTGACTGCTTGTGTCGACGAATATCATTGCGGCGTCGGCATTCGCTTGGAGTTGCGCGGCGCTGATACGCTTGACGGCCGCTTTTGCCGCATCCAAGCCGTAGGGCGCAAGTTCGGGGTGTCCCTGCGTCAGCGAACCGCCGCTGCGCCGCCATTCGGTTATGCCGCCGCGCACGGCATAGACTTCGGGGTGTCCCATCTGCCGATACCACGACGCCGCAACGCCGGCGCGCGCCCGTCCGTCGCAGCAGAACACGATGGGGCAGTTCTTCACCACCGCTACATCGTCGGAGCGCTGAACCGCCTGCCCGCCCGCGAACCAGCGAAAGCCGGGTATATGCGCGGCGGCGTATTCGTCCGCCGTCCGCACATCGATGAGGTATATGGGTTCGGCGGCGCGGCGTTGCATCAGCGCATCCAAGCCCACCGCGTCAAGCCAGCGCACGCCGTCTTCTTGGGCGATGCGGTCGGCATACGCTTCGGCGGCGTCGAGCGCATCGGGCGAGGGTTCGGGCAGATCCAGCCGATCCGCGCCTTCTTCCAGCGCATAGCCCGCAAGCGTCCAACCCGCGGTGCCGTTCTTCAAGCCCACCACATTCGGCAAGCCCATGCGCTGCAAAACGCGCGTCCCGATGATGCTGCGCGTGCGTCCAGCGCAGTTGATGACCACGGTGGCTTCGTCGCTCAGTTCGTCCGCTATGTCCGTAATTCGCAGCGCAAGTTCGCCGCCCGGAACGCTGCGTCCGCCCGGTATGCACAAGCGCCGATACTCTTCGGGCGTGCGCGTGTCCAGTATCACGATTTCGTCGCCGCGCTCGATTCGGCGGCGCAGTTCCACGGCGTCGATTTCGGGGACGCCGTTCTGCACTTCTACGCGCTCGCCGAAATCCTTGCTCGGCACATTCACGCCCCATTCGGTCGGGTAGTCTTGCGTTACCCAGCGGTTGATGCCGCCCGCAAGCGTGGACACATCGGCGTAGCCCATGCGCTCCAGGGTGGCGGCGGCAAGCGCTGATCGGCGGCCGTCGTCGCAGCACAGCGTTACCGGCGTTGCCTTGTGCGGCACGGCGAGCGCCGTCTGAAACTCCAGGTCGCGGCGCGGCAGCAGGCTTGCGCCCGGAATGTGCGCGCTGTTGTATTCGCCCGGCTCGCGCACATCTATCAGCGCAAACCGCGCATCGCCTTTTAGCAGCCGATCCAGCGACTGCGGAGATATTTCGGACGGCATACATTCACCCTTTCACATAGGGGGGCAACTATTCGCGACCTGTCCCCTTGCGTCTTTGCGCGCTTGCGTATTTGCGTTTGGCGTCCGCGCGCTAACAGTTGCTGAAGCGGGTTGTGGCGAAATGCTTTATCCTGCCCGTCTCGAGGTCGTAACTGCTGCGCTCAAGCCCGCGCAGGTCGTTGCCGTACACATGGATTTCCACGGTTGGGCGGTCGGTGTAGTTGTCCATTTGGTGTATTTCGTCCACATCGGGGATAAGCAGCGATATATCGCCCGGCTTGACATTGTTCACGCGGTCGCGCTCCAGCGTCGCGTACTCGTCGCTTTCGCCGTCGTCCACGCGGCGGAAGCGCGTTTCGGTGATGCCGTTGCCGATGACGCCAATCATCCCCCAAGTGCGGTGGTCGTGCGGGCCGATATGGTCGCCCGGGCCCCACACCACGGAGGTAACCAGCAGTCCGTTGTCCCCGTAGTGAAGCAGATATGTGCCGTGATTCGCGCCCGGCATCGGCACGCTGAACTCCTGCGGTATGGCGGACGGCGCGTTAATCAGGCGCTCCAGATACGACGACCCGCGGTCAAACAAGGTCGACTCGTCCGGCCGCTCGTCCACGAGACTAGACATATCGTAGATGAACTCGTCCAGGGCGTATGTGAGAGTAGCAGTAGTCATATCCGAACTCCTCCCTTTTGGAATAGACTGGAATAGCCTGCAGAATGGACTGCGGCGGATTGCGATAAGCATAGCGAACATTGCCGTATTAGACAAGCGGCGGTTTAATCCGTCTCTTTGTCCCCAACAGCGATACTATTATCGCAACAAACCGCTTTGCATCCCACCGCGCCCTTGCATTAAAATACCCCCATCACCCCCACAGACACGCCGCCAATCCACGGCGGCTTGGCAAGCGGAGGCAAGCCAATGGTCACAAAACTAATCGCCGCTCCCAAGCAAGACGTTCGTCAGCAAGTCGAAGTCGAACAGGACGAATATCTTGCCGTATTCCCGGAGTATCCCCCAAGAGACGATATGCAGAACCCGCTTTACATACATGAACCCTCGCATATGCGCTCGCTCGCCATTCATTTCGGCAGGGATGAAACCACTTTTGTGATGAGCGAAGTCCCCGTATCCACGTCCGCCACCATACGCCGCGAGCATCGCCGCCCCGACCTCATGGTGGCGTTCGACTGCGACCGCGAGCTGCTCATAAGCCAAAAGGGCTACGCCATCGTAACGCAGGGCAAGCCGCCCGACTTTGTGCTAGAGGTAGCGTCCGAAAGCACGGGCGAAGTGGACTACACCGCCAAGCGCGACGAATACGCAAGCTACGGGATACCCGAATACTGGCGGTTTGACTCGAGCGGCGGGGACTACCACGACGCCGCGCTAGCGGGGGATCGCCTAGTTGATGGCAGATACGAACCCATCGATATAACAGTGGTGGACGCGCTGAGTCGCTACGGCTACAGCGAAGTCTTGGACTTGTGGCTGTGCTGGGAGGATCATCGGTTGCGTCTGTTCGACGCCAAGGCTGGCGCATATCTGCGCACGCACGACGAAGAGTATGACCGTGCCGAGCTGGAGGCGTATGAGCGGCGGCAGGCGGAGCTGCGCGCCATCCAGGCCGAACTGCGCGCCGACGAAGAGCGCGATCTGAGGCTGCAAGAAACTGCGCGCGCCCAACAAGCCGAAAACCGCGCCGAATACGCCGAAACCCGCGCCACCCAAGAAGCCCGCGCCCGCCAACAAGCCGAAGCCGAAAACCAACGCCTACGCGCCGAACTCGAAGCCCTAAGACGCAAATCCGACGACTGATTGCTGACCCCGCTATAGCGCGATTGCCATCGCTAGCCCCCTTTGCGCCACCGCCAACTTTGCGTTAGAATATCCCCCAACCTGATATGAGCGGCAACCTGTCCGTCGACCAGGTTGAACATACGGCAGCCTGAGCTGAGCAAGCGGCAATCTGAGCTGCCCACTGACCGGGCCGAGCAAGCAGGAGAACGAACAGCGCAAATGAAACATACGCAAACTTATACCCCGCTGCGCTCTGCCCCCCCCCCCCCCCCCCGCAATACCACTGCAGCCGAAAGCGGGCTTTCTTATGAACGCATAATCCGCGAACTATTCGCTAACGCAGTCTTTCCCGGAAAGGTTCAATCTGATAAATGCTGCAAGGTGATGACCGAAAATGCGAAACACCACAACTTCCCGCCGCATCCCCGCGCTGTTCGCGCTCAGCGTCCTAATCGCGCTGGCAACGCTGCTGTCCCTCAGCGGCAACGCCGCCGCACAAACCGTCGACTACGACAGCGATAACGACGGCTATATCGACATTACAAACCACCAGCAACTCAACGCCGTCCGCTACGACGTCGACGCAAACGGCGATCCCACAAGCGACGGCGCATCCACATATGCCACCGCCTTCCCCAACCGCGTTACCACTTCCTCAGGACGCATGGGCTGTCCGTCCGGAAACTGCACCGGCTACGAACTTATGAATGACATTAACCTAAATAGCTATAGCAACTGGACGGCCATAGGCGCTCAAACCCCTAGCACCGCCAGATACTCAGGCGATTTCAAGGGCAACGGCTACGTCGTCCGAAACCTGACCCTCAACAGCAGCGCACAACACCAAGGACTGTTCGGATATGCCGCCGCCAGCGCACGCATCGAATCCCTAGGCGTAATCAACGCCAATGTTACAGCAACCAATGATCGGGTCGGCATTCTAATAGGCACCAATTGGGGCGAGGTCGTCGCCTGTTACACCACCGGATCGGTCACCGGCACCGGTTCAAATGCAATTCGTTATGGCGGATTAGTCGGCTGGAGCATCGGCTCTATTTCCTCAAGCTACTCTACCGCATCCGTCAGCGCGCAAGAGGACACCGGCGGGCTGTTGGGAACAAAAGCCAACACGGGATCCGTAACAAACTCCTACTCCACCGGCAGGGTCAGCGGCACCAAAAATATCGGCGGGCTGATAGGCGTTTCCGAATCCGGCACAGGTACCGTTACCGCAAGCTACTGGGATACCCAAACCAGCAACCGGAGCACCAGCGCCGCCGGCACGGGACAGACCACCAGCGGACTCCAATCGCTCACCGGCTACAGCGGCATATACGCCGCTTGGAACGCCAACCTAGACGGGCAATCAGGCAACGACGACCCCTGGGATTTCGGAACATCATCGCAGTACCCCGCGCTTAAGTACGGCGCCGCCAACGCGACGGACGCCCTGTACGCGCAGGGACGAGCCGCCCCCGACTACGATGTCGACAACGACAACTATATCGATGTGCCAACACACGCCCGACTCAACGCCATTCGCTACGACCTCAACGGCAACGGCGCGCGAGACTCCGTCAGCGTAAGCAACTGGGCGAACTATCTCGCGGCGTTCCCCTTCGTTACCTCCGTCGGCATAGGCTGCCCCGGAACATGCGTCGGCTACGAACTCACCGCCAACATAAACCTAGACACCAACGGCAACGGCAGCCACGACTCCGCCGACGCATACTACAATAGCGGCATGGGATGGCAGCCAATCGCCTCAGCAGATAGCGCTGGCAACAGATACACGGGCGATTTCAAGGGCAACGGCTACGCCGTCCAAAACCTGACCATCAACCGCCCCTCCAACGCCACCGCCACGGGGCTATTCGGCTTTATTTCATCCACATCCCGCATAGAATCACTCGGAGTGACCGGCGCCAATGTTACCGGAAATCAGTACGTCGGCGCTCTGGTCGGCGGCAGTCGGGGCGAAATCGTCGCCTGCTGGTCCACCGGCAGCGTTACGGCAAAAGCGGTCGTTGGCGGACTGGTCGGCTGGACTCCCAACACTATCCACACAAGCTACTCCCACGCATCCGCCACCGGAACCGGAGGAAGCGGAGTAACGGCTCAGCACATCGGCGGACTGCTGGGCGCATGCCAAGACTGCACCGTAACCAACTCCTACTCCACAGGCAGGGTTACCCGCTCCAGCGGCAATTCGCTGCTCGTCGGCGGGTTGATGGGAAGCGGCGGCGCGCACGACGCTCCGGGCAGTTACTGGAACACCACAACCAGCATGTGGTCCTCAAGCGCCGGCAGCCAAAGCGCGGTGGGCAAAACCACCGCCGAACTCCAAAACCCCACCGGCTACACCGGCATCTACGCCGCTTGGAACGCCAACCTAGACGGCGTGGCGGGCAACGACGACCCCTGGGATTTCAAGGGCGCGTCCGCCTATCCCGCGCTCGTATATCATCACACCGACTACGACACCGACGAAGACAACCTGATCGAGATATCGAACCTCGCTCAGCTCAACGCCATCCGCTGGAACCTAAACGGCAGGGGCGACTCCGCCCACGCCGTCTATTCAACCGCATTCCCCAACCGCAGCACTTCAGCCACAAAGCGCATGGGCTGCCCGGCCGGCAACTGCGCCGGCTACGAACTCGTCGCCGACCTCGACTTCGACAGCGACGGCGATGACGACGTGGACGCCAACGACCACGGCGGCGCATACTGGAACAACGGCGAGGGCTGGGTGCCTCTTGGTCAGGTCTATACCCAGTCATACGCAACCACTTTCAAAGGCAACGGCCACACCATCGACCACCTGTTCATCAACCGCCCCACCACTGCCTACCAAGGGCTGTTCCGCATCATTGCAGCATCCAACGGCCGCGTAGAATCGCTCGGCTTAACCAACGCCAATGTCACGGGAGGCGGTCCAACCGGCATTCTGGCGGGAGGCAACGTCGGCGAAATCGTAGCCTCTTATACCACAGGGGCGGTGGTAGGCACGAATAGCGTAGGGGGAATAACCGGCATAAATCAGGGTACCGGCGCAGAAATCCTGTCTAGCTACTCCACCGCATCCGTTAGGGGAGTAAGCCAAGTTGGCGGCTTGGTGGGACGTTTCGGCAGCGGCGCGATAACGCACGCCTACGCCACCGGCGCGGTTGCCCGCGCCAGCGGCACGCTGACAACCTTCGGCGGGCTGATAGGCACAGCCGTAGTAACCACCGGCATAACCGTCAGTTACTACGATACCACAACCAGCGGCTGCGTACCCGGCAGTACTACCGGCTGCACGGGCAGCGCCGGCGGCAGCGCCGTGGTGGGCAAAACCACCAGCGAACTCCAAAACCCCACCGACTACACCGGCATATACTCCGCTTGGAGCGCCAATCTAGACGGCGTAGCCGGCAACGACGCCCCGTGGGATTTCGGCGCCACGTCGGACTATCCCGCGCTGGTGTATCACATCATCGTCGACTACGACGCGGACAACGACCGCTACATCGACATAGCGAACCTGGCGCAGCTCGACGCCGTGCGCCACGACCTAAACGGCAACGGCGACGCCACCGCCGCCGACTACGCATCCGCCTTCCCCCGCCGCGTCGGCGGCATGGGCTGCCCCTCTACCGGCTGCGCGGGCTACGAACTCACCGCAAGCCTGGACTTCGACGAAAACGCCGACGGGTCAATCACCCAAACGGGCGACCCGACCTACTGGAACAGCGGCAACGGCTGGAACCCCATCGCCACATACACAAGCAACTTCAAGGGCAACGGCCACACCATAAACAACCTGTACATCAACCGAACAAGCGGCAGTGTCGGGCTGTTCGGCCGAACCAGCGGCGCCCGCATAGAAACGCTGGGCATAACCAACGCCAACGTGCGGGGCGGAGCCAACACCGGCATACTGATAGGCTATATGACGCAAGGCACAGTCGTCGCCTGCTACACCACCGGCAAGGTGCGAGGCGGCGATCAGACCGGCGGTCTAGTGGGCTACAACGGCTTTGACGGCGGCGATATAAACACCGCATATTCCACCGCATACGTCAGAGGCGGACGGTATGTGGGCGGGCTGGTGGGCTTTAACACCAGAGCCTCGATAACAAACTCTTACTCCACCGGCAGGGTGGACGGCAGCAACGACGTGGGCGGGTTTCTCGGAAACTCATTCGCCCACAGCGCGCAGTCCAATAACTACTGGGACACCTCCGCCAGCGGGCGCAGCAACGGCATAGGCACCGTCGCGACCGGAGCGCTCCCCGGCAGCAGCGCCGGCGTTACCGGCAAGACCACCCGCCAGCTCCAAACCGTTACCACCTACACCGGCATCTACGCCAACTGGAACAACAACCTAGACGGCGTTACCGGCAACGACGATCCGTGGGATTTGGGCAACAAAATGCAGTATCCCATGCTCGACTACAAGAGCATGAGCACCAACCCGCAAGGCGGCCAAGCGATGGGCATCCCCGACAACTGGAACGCCCCCATCGTGGGCGAGCGCGTGGGCGTATGCCTAAACTCCGCAACCGTATCCAACCGAAACGGCGCTTGGATATGGGAAAGGTCGGACAACGGCGATACCTGGGAAACCATCAGCGGCACCACCGCCCCAACCTACGAATACGCGCCCACAACATCCGATGTGAACCACTACCTGCGCGCCAAAGTTGCGCTCAACGACGGCAGCTTCGCCTACACCCGCAACCTAGGCGGCCGCGTCAAGAACGCAAGCGCCGCGACCGCAGGCTCGGCGATAACCTTTTACAGCGGCAACGCAAGCCCGCGCGTGGGCGATCTGATAATAGCCAACGATCCTAGGCCCAGCGGCGCGGTGGACGCCCGCTTCGCATGGCAGCGCTGCGACAACGCCGATACGACCTACACCGATTGCGAGTACATCTTCGGCGTCTGGTGGACCAACTACACGCCCGTAACCGCCGACCTGAACCACTACCTGCGAATGGTGGTGTACTACGAAACAAGCGGCGGCGTATGGACGCGCCACGCGAGCGCCTTCACCGGGCAGGTAGCCGCCGCATCGCAGTAAAGCCTAAACTCCCAATCCCTTTGCGCCCCTGCGCCCTTGCGTTGAATCCCACCGCCGCAAGGGCGCAGCGCCATCCCCTTTGCATTTCTGCGTCCTTGCGCTTAGAATATCGCCCAAACCTACTACACGCTTGGAGGGGCGCTATGGCAACTTTCATGCTGGTTCACGGCTCGTTTCAAGGCGGCTGGATATGGAAGCCCACCGCCGATATGCTGCGGCGGCAAGGCCACGCCGTCTATGCGCCCACGCTTGACGGCTGCGGCGAGCGGCGGCATCTCATACGCCCCGGCATCACAATCGCCGCGCAGGCGCGCGAACTGGCGGATATGATGTTTTATGAAGACTTGAGCCAAGTCATCCTAGTCGGCACAAGCACCGGCGGCTTGGTAGTCTGCAAAACCGCCGAGCTCGCCCGCGAGCGCATAAGCCGTCTCGTGTTCGTGGACGCGCTTGCGCCCCAGCCGGGCGAGCGCGTCGCCGACATCGTGCAGCGCAGCCCCGACGCCCCGCCTATGCCCACCACAGACCTCACCCGCGGCCCCACGCGCGCCGAACTGGAAACCCGCCTGTTCGCCGACCTTGAACCCGACCTGCGCGCATGGGCGGTGGATCGCTGCACGCCTCACCCTATCGAGGCATCCGACGCGCCCGGCGAACTCGACGGCTTCTGGGCGCAGGATTGGCCCAACGCCCGCGTCATACGCTGCCGCCTCAGCGCCAACCCGCCCGAAGCCCACCAGCGCCGCACAGCGCAAAAGCTCAACGCCCAATGGCATGAACTCGACGCCGGACACTATCCTATGCTTAGCCACCCCGACGAACTCGCCGCGCTTCTTGCATAACGCTATGCGCCTAATGCCTTTGAGCCCTAGCCCTCCCCCGCCTGCTCCAGCAGCTGCAGCAGGTTGCCGTCCGGATCCGCGAATGTGGCTACCATCCCGCCCCAGTGTTCGCGCTCCGGCGGGCGGATGAAGCGCACGCCCGCCGCCGAAAGCCGCGCATGCAGCGCCCGTATGTCCGACGTGGCGAGGTTGACCATGATGCGGTGCGGTTCGCGCGTTTTGCCGCTCACTTCGGTATGCGCGCCGATGCTGAAGCGCATATCGCCCCACTCGAACGCTACGAAATGCGGGCGCTCGGAGTGCAGCGGCAACCCCAGCGTGTCGCGGTAGAACGCCGTCATCGCCGCCAAGTTGTCCGTCCAAATTATCACGCCCGCCACGCCTTCTATCATCGTCTAGCCTGCCTTTGATGCGTTCATTCCGATTGCCCTATGCGATTTCGCGGCGCAATCCGATGCGATCGGCGCAAATCCGTTTGAATTGCGCCTTCACTCTTTGCCGATATAGTGTATAATACGGACTTGGAGACTATTGGGCGGTGGCCGAAAGCTTACAGAGGCGGGTCTCCAGAAAGGAGGTTGCTGCATTGGACAGTAGTATGAGGAGGCGCTCCAGGTAGGTGTTCCTTGGAGCATCTTCTACAGATGAGAGGGGCGTTCCCGCTTCGGCGGGGATGCCCTTCTCTTTTGCCTTTCGCGCGCGGCGTTTGCGCTATTGCCTACCCTCAAAGAAGCGGCGCGGGTTGTCTATCATCACCTTGTATATGTCGTCGTCGGACGCGCCGAGTTCGCTGAGGCGCGGCAGCACGCGGCGGGTGATGAACAGATAGCCGTCGGGGTTCGCTTCGTCGCGCGCCTTTCGCGCTTCGCGCAGCGCAATCAGCAGCGCCACCGACCAATCGTGTCCCAGCATTATGCGATGCGCGTAGCCCGCCTCGATTAGCCGATACGCCGTCTGCGTGCGCGCTTCCCAGTCCAACACTTCAGGGCGGCCCGGATAGCGGTCAAGCCCAATCCAAACGCCCTTTTCCAGCAAGCCTATGAGATAGTCCAAGTCGTCGGTGTCGTTGCTGTGTCCGACATAGACGCGGTTGAGGTCAATGCCTTCGTCCTCGAATACGGCTACCTGCTGTTCGCCCACGCGCTCCGGCGCCCATGTGTGCGTTGAGATTGGGACGCCGGTAGCCTTATGCGCGCGGGCTGCGGCGCGCAGGATGATTTCGCCCTCCGGCGTAACGCCGCCCATATCGTTGGCTACTTTGATGACGCCCGCCTTGATGTCGGTATCTTCGATGCCCTGTTGGATTTCGCGGATGTACAGCGGCGCTATGTCGTCGGGCGTCGCCGTCCAGAACACGCGCGGGATGTCGCGCCAAGTGCCGGTGGCGCAGATGATGTTGACGCCGGAGCCGCGCGATACCTCTTCAAGCATCCGAATGTCGCGTCCTAGGTCTATCGTGGTTACATCGATAATAGTGCGCAGCCCCTCGGCATGCGCCGCCTTCAGGTCTGCGATGCCGCGCGCTATTGTGCCGTCGCGGTCGATGAACTCAGGGTAGATCTGCTGAATGCCGGCCGAGCTCACCAGCACATGCTCATGCGAAAGCGTGAACCCCATATCCGCCGTGTCCATCGGTCCCAGAACCGAGTTGATAGTAGCCATATCCGATGCCTCCGTTATACGCCTGTTCACATACGCCCAATGCCGATGCGCTGTGCCGATTTCGGCGGCATCCGCCGGCAATGCCGCTCATATTAGTTGACAGGTAGTTGATAGGCCGATAAGCGATGGCAGTTCGCCGTTTGCCGCGCGCTATTCGCCCACAATCGGGTTTGTGAGAACGCCGATGCCGCTTATCTCGACAGCGCACACATCGCCGGGCTTCATATCTTGGGTTGCGCCGTCGGTGCCCATCCATATCATATCGCCGGGGTATAGCGTGAGGTAGCGCGTCATTGCGCTGATGTAGGTTGCCACGCCGAACACCATATTGTTGGTGGCGAATTCGGACACCACATCGCCGTTGAGCCGCACGGTGGTGCGAAGTGCGTCCAAGTCCACATCGGTCTCGATCCACGGTCCCATCGGCTTGAAAGTATCGCTGTTCTTGGCGCGCCAAAGCGTGCGGTCGCCCGCCTGCCAAGTGCGCTCGCTGACATCGTTGCCGATGGTGTAGCCAAGCACGCAGGACAGCGCCTCTTCCTCGGACAGATGCTTGGCTTGCCTGCCGATGACCGCCACAAGCTCGCCTTCGTACTGAAAGCGCTCCGTGGAGTCGGCCGGCTTCACGATGGGTTCGCCGTGAGCGATAAGGGCGTTGTTGGCGCGATAGCCGATGTCCGGCTTTTGCGGGATGTCCGGTTCGCGCCCCAGCAGCGCCGCCGCTTCGCGCACATGCTCTTCGTAGTTGACGCCGGCGGCGTAGAAGGTTTTCGGCTCAAACGGGATGAGCAGCCGCACATCGTCAAGCGATCGACGCACGCCCGTCTTGGCGTATTCGCCGAATGGCGTGCCTTCCACTTCATCTATCGCGTTTCCGTCGGCACTCACGATGCCGTATGAGACGCCGTCGTCCGTTTCGTATCTTGCCCAGCGCATAGCATTCCCCTTACTGCCTACTCTTTACTGCGTAACCGCCCACTTTGAGTTTGTGGCGTATTCATATCACATACACGGCGGTTTGGCTATTGGCCGCCGTTTGCTGCGCCGCGCTGCGCGTCCGTCAGTCCGTCGAGCAGCCGCGCCCGCAGCTCAGCCGCCTGCGCGAAAGTATCGTGGATGTTCGCGCGATGCGCCACTTCATCGGGCGGCGGATCTTGCTGCGGGTACCTGTCCCAGTAGTAGTAGGTTGCGGCATCTACGCAGGTAGCGGAGTAATCCCCAAGCAACGCGTCGTGGAGTTCGGCTTCTTCCAGCAGTTCCACCAAGATATGCGTGCGCTCCAGCCGCCAGCCCCGCGCTATCAGGTAGGCTTTCAAAAGCTTCTCCAACGATTGCTGAAGATGATAGCCGGCGCCTTCAGGCAGATCTCCATCCAGCAAAAGGCTTGCCATTCGCCAATCCCTCTCGGCGCGGGCAACCCATTCTCGGACGTACTGCGAATTGTCAGGGTTCATATGCTTGTTCCTCAATTTCAGGGACTTGGGATAGACGGGGACGCCGCTGCGGACTATGTCTTGGTAGAAGTGATCGCCGATGGCGAGCCGCCGCTCGAACTCCTGCGGCGTGCTGATGATGACGTCCAGCGGGATGCCTCGGCGCGCCTCGCGGAGAAGAAGCTGAACCTCTCTTATGCGGTCAATGGGATGCTTGGGCGCGGGCAAGTCCATGATGATAAGCAGATCGATATCGCTGTCCGGGCGCGCCCTGCCCTCTGCGCGCGAGCCGAACAGCACGATGCCCAGCGGCGCGTATTCCGCCCTGAGCTTGGCGACGATGCCGTCGATGACGGCCGATGCGTCTGCGTGGTTGTTCTTCATTGAGCGCTCGCTTTCCCGCGCGGCGCGCTTACGGCGGCAGTAAGCCCGAAAGCCTCTGCCACCAGTTCGTAAGAGCGTACCCTGTCCATGAAATCGTAGCATATCGTTACGATGCCGATGTCTCCCGTCATGTAGTCGTGGGCAAGCGCCTCTATGCGCTCTTTGACTTGCGCGGGCGTTCCGTCTATGTAGCTCTGCTTCAGCTTGGACAGATACGCCCACTCGTCGGGGCGGTACTGATACGCCAGCGCCTCATCCACCGACGGGACGCCTTCGCGCATGCCTTGCACCGATCGCACGCGCGACAGATTGCGGCTTGCGGCGAGGCGCTGCGCTTGCTCTTCGGTTTCGGCGCAGAGAACCTGCAGCGCCACATTAACCTTCGGCTCCGATAGATAGGCGGACGGCTTGAAGTTTTGGCGATACATTTCGGCGATGGTCGGCCCATGCTCTGACGCAAGCCCGAAGAAGTGCGCGAAGCTGAAGGGCAGGCCCATCTCAGCCGCCATAGAGGCGCTATCGGCGCGCGAGCCGAGCAGCCACACTTCGGGCGCGCCGCCTTCGCCGGGGCCGGCGTGCAACGCGGCGAAGGGATGGTCTTCGTCAACGCTATCGTGCAGAAAATTCAGCATATCGGCGACTACGCGGGGATAGTGGCGCACATCCAGCTGCGGGCGCGGATATGAGAGCGCGGCGGCGGTCATTTGATCGCTGCCGGGCGCGCGTCCGACGCCGAGGTCGATTCTGCCGGGAAACAGCGTCTCCAGCATGCGGAACACTTCCGCCACCTTGAATGCGCTGTAGTGGGGCAGCATAACGCCGCCGCTGCCCACGCGAATGGACTGCGTGCGCGCCGCTACCTGCCCGATGAGGATTTCGGGACTGGTGCCTGCGAAATTGGCGAGGTTGTGATGCTCCGCCACCCAAAAGCGCGCGTAACCCAGCGCCTCGACCGCCTGCGCCAGGCGAATGGTTTCGGTGAGCGCGTCGCGCGCCGTGCCGCCCTTGCGGACGGGCGACTGGTCAACCACGCTGAGGGTGATGGGGATAGCGGGCATTGCGGTTCTCCGGGGATGATTATTGTGAACATATAAGATAACGCAAGTGGAGATATCGAGCGAATTCGTACAGGGTAACTAGGAAATGCGCCTATTACCAAGACCTATGCTTTGATATAATGGCATAAGCGTTAGAATCAATCTAGGGCATAGTCGAAAGACATCCTATAATTTTGATGAGGTGAACGATATGACATGCGGACATTGCCTTATTGAGTTTCATGATGTGTGGACTGTTAATGAGATAAATATCAGCAATACTGCCCATTATTGGGAAGTGTGTTTCACAACCTGCCCAAGTTGCACAAAACCGACCATAAAGGTGAAGCAGACTATTTATAATGCACCGCCATATAGGGGAGAAACCTATCCGGTTTATCCACATAGCCCGCGCCGCGCGGCTATTGGGGATGCGGCGCCTCCTGCGCTCAAAGAAAACTATGAAGAGGCGTGCGCTGTGCTGTCGATTAGCCCGAAAGCGTCGGCAGCCCTGTCTCGGCGTGTTTTGCAAGCCATGCTGAAAGACCAAGGTTATGAGTCAAGCAACTTGGCTAAGCAAATTGATTCCGTGTTGAGCGAGACTTCGCCGGACAAGGTTTTGCCCGCCGCTATCAGAGATACTATTGACGCCGTGCGAACCTTCGGGAATTTCGCCGCGCATCCAATCACGGATAAGACCAGTCTTCAGATCATTGATGTCGAGCCTAACGAAGCTGAATGGTGTCTGGACATAATTGAGACGCTGTTCGAGCATTATTATGTCAGACCTGCCGAGATACGCAAAAAGTTAGAGAAACTCAACGAGAAGATGGCTAGGGCAGGCAAGCCTAGCGCAAAAGCATAGCCAATTTGCGCCTACCCCAATATCCCCCACTGGCGGAGCTGCGTCCGCAAACGCTCCATGCTGCGGTTGCCCTTGACGACGTCGGACAATCCCTATATCAGCCCAGTTCGCGCGGCTCAAAGCCGCTCATATCACGGATGAATGGGCTTTGCGCCATAACCCTGAAGCGAACAGGGATTGACGCCCCCTCGACCCTTAGGGTTTCGGCAAAGTTGGCTTGTTGAATGTCGAAATTCCGCGCGATCTCAGACGCATCCGAATCACGCGCCGCGGACGCAGCGGCAACCTGCTCGGCGTCCGCCGTGTACTTCCGCTTGCAATCGCCGCATTTGTACACTTACCGCCCGCGTGTGTGTCCGTCCTTGGGCATCCAATTGGAGCCGCAGTGTCGGCATCTGATGTCGTGTCAATATGCCCTTTCGCGCGCCATAATTCGCCTCATAGATAATGAGTCTGAGCGCCATTATATCTAATGCCACTCACCACTAAGAATACCCACAGCGCTTTCTGCAGTTCCTTGCGAATTGTGGTATAGTATGGTTACTATGACAAGCCAATGAAAATAGGGTATAGCATGGATACTGCGAATCCCGAACAGTCTGACAATGAAAACACAGAATCGGACGCAACGGAAGACGCCGTCATTCAGAACTTTTTGGATGATATAGACACTCTCGCCAATGAGCGTGGGCGGCCGGCGCTTCTTCTCAACAGACCGATGGACGAGTTTCTCAATGAGACAGGAACGTTCCCTGTTCCCTTGTTTGGCGACTTCAAGCAGGCGTCGGTTCTGCTGAATTCGCCGGGAGGCTCTGCAACCGCTACCTATAAGATGATTTTGGCGCTGCGTCAATATGTGGATGACGTGGAGGTTCTTGTACCGCGCTACGCAAAAAGCGCCGCAACCCTGTTCTGCCTAGGCGCAGACACAATCTATATGGGCAGAGAAGGCGAGCTGGGTCCGCTTGACCCGCAAATACTGGATAGAACCGGGAGCGGCAGGCGAGTATCTGCGCTTGAATCCTTCATAGCGTTAGAGCAATTGCTTGAACACTCTATGGATTCTTTCGACGCAATAGTGCGAATGTTGCTGCAAAACGCGCCTATGGATATTCCGCAATCTATGGAGCGCGCGGAACGGTTATCGGCTGCTATGGTATCGCCTCTATACGGACAAATCGACCCGCATGAACTAGGCGAATCGGGGCGGTATTTGGCTGAAATAGAGGAATACGCATTTCGCGCTATGCGGCGATGGGGTTATAAAGACAAAGACGAATTCGCCATACGGCAGATAGTTCGCAAGTTGGTATGGACATACCCTTCTCACGACTTCGTGATTGAGCTGACCGAAGCCCAAGAGATAGGTTTGAACGCAGAACCCATGAGTCCTGCATCAGAGGAAATAAGCAAGCGCATCTTGGATACTGCTACTGAGTTTTGGTTTGCGCTCCCGACGGCTATCTAAAAACTCGGATTGCAGCAAACCTGTCCGTTGCTTAATGAGGAGGCACAAGGTGATGAAACGAAATAGCAAACCACAAAAGGGGCCAATCCCAAGGTTGTCGCGTACAGGCGTGGATCTCGGCGCGTCGCGCAACGCCGCCCGGGACGCGATGGCGGAGATGCGCGAGAGGCGAGTGAAGTACGGGCGCGCCAAGGTAATCCGCGGCACTCCCGTTCGAAACGATAAGCGCGGCAGGTAGGGCGGCACACAGGACGGGCATGCTGCGAAACGAAAACGAATATAGCACGGCGGGCGGTTCCACGCGAACTGCCCGCCGTTTCTTTGCGCGAAAATACATGCAGGGGCGCGACGGATATGCGCTATGGGCGAAAATAGCCAAAATCATAACCCGAATATCCGTGCGAATTAGCGAAAGGTTTGGTAGGATAGATGAAATTGGACTTTTCTTAAACTTTGCAAACGCAATTCGCAGACGCCGGAGCCGCCATTGTTCCCACAACATACCCCGCCCGATAATGATGTATGGATCGCCTTCGACCTCGAAACCACCGGGCTTGACGACGCCAAGGATGCCGTAATAGAGATTGGCGCGGTCAAGTTCCAGGACGGCAGAACGCTGGACACATTCCAAACTTTCGTCAACCCGATGCGCCGCCTATCGCCGTTCATCAGCAAGCTGACGGGCATAACGCAAGATAAGGTGGACGCAGCGCCGCCGTTTGAGCGCGCCGCCGCCGAGTTCCTGGCGTTCATCGGCGCTGCGCCGCTCATAGCGCAGAACGCCGCCTTCGACGTCGGGTTTCTGCGCGCCAACGGCGTTGAGCTCGCCAATCCTATCATCGACACCTACGACCTCGCATATGCGCTGCGCCCCGATATGCCCGGCTATTCGCTGGAGGATATGACGCGGTATTTGGGGCTTGAAAACACGGCGCCGCATCGATCGCTGGGCGACGCCAGCGCCACGCGGGACGTATTCCTGGCGCTGCTGAAAGAGGCGTATGCGCTTGACGCTTTTACGCTTGCGGCGCTGCAGCAGCTGGCGCAGCGATCCGGCTGGCAGCTCGGCTATCTGCTGGACGGCATCGCTGCTAACCCGCGCCGACGGCTCGCCGCGGCGCCCACGCCGTCGCAAGGCGCTGTGGGCGTGAACGGGCTTGACATACGCCAAATCGGGGACAGACTGCGCTCCGACGGCGTCCCGCTGCGCGCAAGGGAACGCATCAGCAAGATAGACGCCGATCTTGTGGAGGCGCTGCTGTCCGATAACGGGGCGCTGTCCGATGCGCTGGATGGCTTTGAGGAACGCAGCGAACAGGCGCAGATGGCGAAGGCGGTGGCAAACGCTATCAACGACGGCAGGCGCATCATCATTGAGGCGGGGACGGGCGTGGGCAAATCGCTGGCGTATCTGCTGCCCGCCGCGCTGTACGCAATGGCAAACGGCAAGCGCGTGGTGGTGTCCACCAACACCATCAACCTGCAAGAGCAGCTCATCAACAAGGATGCGCATATTCTGGTGAAGGCGCTGCAGGGGCTTGACAAGGCAACGGCGGGACAACAAGACGATGGCGGCGACAGCCTGCGCTTCACGCAGCTCAAGGGGCGCGGCAACTACCTATGCTTGCGCCGCTGGAATCGGATGCGCGCCGATGCGGACCCGAGCGTGGATGAGGCGCGGCTGCTGGCGAAGACGATGGTATGGCTGCAGTCCACCGCAAGCGGCGACCGCGCTGAGATTAACCTCGGGCACCGCAGCGCGGCGGCGCCTTGGGATAGGCTGTCGGCGGAGTCGCGGGCGTCTTGGGGTTGCATGAGCCAAGAGAGCGTGTGCTTCCTGCGGGCGGCGCGCGAAAGGGCGGCGGCGTCCCATCTGATAATCGTCAACCACGCCCTGCTGCTCGCCGATATTGCCGCCGAGGGGTCTATCATACCCGAATACGATGCGCTCATCATAGACGAGGCGCATCACATAGAGGACGCCGCCACAAATCGGCTGGGCTTCGATCTGACGCGCGCGCGCTTTGACGAACATCTGCAGTCGCTGAGCGGCGACGGCGGATTGCCAAATCAGGCGCTAACGGCGCTTCGCACGGCGACGGATTTAGCGCAGAGCCGCCGCGATGCTCTGCAGAACGCCGCGGACGAAATCGGCGCGCTGCTGCCTCGCCTGCGTCCATTCCTGACTAATCTATTCACTCGACTGCAGGGCATCGCAGAGGGGGCGCAGGGCGGCAGCGGGCGCAACGCCGCATTCGCGCAAACGCTGCGGGTTACGCCGGCGGTGCGCGCGCGTCCCGATTGGTCGGCCGTCGAGATTGACTGGGAGGACGCTGAGCTTGCGCTTGCGGAACTGGATCGGCTGCTGGCGCGGTTGGAAAGCGCGCTGGGCGATTTGGACGATGCGGGGCTGCTGAACTACGATGCGCTGCGCGAGGACGTGGGCGGCGCGCGCGAGACGGGGGAATACCTGCGCGGCAGACTGAAAGAGTTCGCGGTCAGTCCGGATGAGGGGACGATCTATTGGTTGTCGGTGTCGGCGCGGCGACGGGAGCTGTCGATGAACGCCGCGCCTCTTAATGTGGCGGATGAGCTGAACGCGCGCCTGTTTTCGCAGAAGCGCAGCGTGGTGATGACCAGCGCCACGCTGACCGCCGACGATTCGTTTGGGCATATCGTAGAGCGCACGGGCTTTGCGGACGCCGATGAGCTGCAGTTGGGTTCGCCGTTTGACTATCCCAAAGCGGCGGCGCTGTGTCTGCCGACGGATATGCCGTCGCCCAATTCGCGGGCGTACAACGCCGCCGTGGATAGGGCAATCATAGACGCCGCGAAAGCCGCCGGTGGGCGCACGATGGCGCTGTTCACCTCATACGGCGCGCTGAGGCGGGCGGCGGCGGGCATCGGGGACGAACTGCAGGCGCAAGGCATATCGCTGCTGACGCAGGGGGCGGGCAGTTCGCCGGATCGGCTTGTGCGCCGCTTTATGGGCAACCCGAAGGCGGTACTGCTGGGGACTGCCAGCTTCTGGGAAGGCGTCGATCTTGCCGGCGATGCGCTCAGCGTGCTGATAGTGGCGCGGCTGCCGTTCAGCGTGCCGACGGATCCGGTGTTCGAGGCGCGCTCCGAATTGTATGACAACAGCTTCATGCAGTACGCCGTGCCGCAGGCGATCTTGCGGCTGCGGCAGGGTTTCGGGCGGCTGATACGCACATCCGACGACCGGGGCGTAGTAGCGATACTGGACAGCCGCGTGCTGAGTACGCGCTACGGGGGGGCGTTCTTGCGCTCGCTGCCGCCGGCGAGTCAGCAGAAATGCCGCTTGGCCGAACTCGGGGATGCGATACGGCGTCATTTGTCATAATAGACAACGCTACACCACAATAAGCGGGAAATAGGCATAGATCCCGCTGTAGTTGGCAAGCCTGCCGTTTGGAACTACAATTGCGGTGTATGCGGCGCGGTGTATTAGAATTAGCGAATGCGCGGCATATCGGGTAAGCGGCGGCGATGGCGCAATGCGGGACAATAGCCCTTAAGAGGCGCAAATCGGCCGTCGGATACTGGCTAATTAGGGCAACGGGACGGCAAGGCTGAAGGGCAGCAGGACGGCAGGACAAAGACTTGGGGAGGCTTGAATGACTACTTCGGGGATGGTGAGCGGCGCTGAGCTTATCGGCAGGGCGCTTCGGCTTGAGGGCGTTAGGAATGTGTTCACGATTGCGGGCGATCATGTGCTGCCGGCGCTGGACACTATGGCGGATATGGGATTTCGGTTTGTGGACACGCGCCACGAACAGGCGGCGGCGCATATGGCGGACGCTTGGGGACGCATCACGGGCGAGCCGGGTGTCGCTATGTACACCACGCCCGGCTTCTCCAACGCCATACCGGGGCTCGCCAACGCGCTGCACTCCGAAAGCCCGCTGCTGTCCATCAGCGGCTCCGCCGAACTAGCCGAACTGGGCAGAGGCGCAATGCAGGAAATAGACCAGGTGGGCATGGCGCGCCCCGTCACCAAGGGCGCATGGATGGTTACGGACACGCGGCGCATCCCCGATATGATAGCGCACGCTTTGCGCGTGGCGTACAGCGGACGGCGCGGCCCGGTACATCTGACCATCCCGGTGGATATTCAGCAGCAGGTTGTCAGCGAAGGCGAGGTGGCGTTCTACGCGCCAAGCGAATATCGCGGCGTTGGCGCGTCGCAGGCGTCGCCGGAGCAGGTTCGGCAGGCGGTCGATCTGCTGCGCGGCGCAAAGCGGCCGCTCATCGTGGCGGGCAGCGCCGCCGCATACGCGCGCTCCGGCGATACGCTGCAGCGCTTCATCGAGACCACGCGCCTGCCGCTGCTCACAGAGGGCGACGCGCGCGGCTTCGTTTCCGACGAGCATCCCTACTGCTTAGGCTTCTTCGACCAGGGGCTTAGCCAAGCGGCGCGCAAAATCCGCCAAACCGATGTAGTAATGCTACTCGGACGCAAGCAAGACCTGATTATCGGCTACGCAATGCCGCCCACGATTGCCGCCGATGCCGCCGTCATTCAGATCGATCCGTCTGAGGCGGAGATAGGGCGCAACCGCGGCGTTGCGGTGGGCATTGCGGGCGATGTTGACGCGGCGCTGCGCCAGCTCACTGAAGAGGCGGCGCGGCATGCTTGGCGTGAATTGGACTGGGTTAGCGAACTGCGCGCCGAGCGCGCCGAATGGCGGGAACATCTGGAATCGCTGGCGCTGCCCCAAGCGCCGATGCACGCCATGTACGTCCACCGCGCGGTGATGCAGAGCCTCGCGCCCGACGACTATCTGGTGTTCGACGGCGGCGACTACTGCCACTTCGGGCGGGCGTATCTGCCGGCGCGCATGCCCAAGAGCTGGCTCTATGTATCGCCGTCGGGAATGCTGGGACACACCTTGCCCACCGCGCTCGCCGCGAAGCTGGCGCATCCGGATAGGCGGGTATTGGCGTTCAGCGGCGACGGCGCATTCGGCTTCAACGGGATGGAGTTCGACACCGCCGTGCGCCATCACCTGCCGATAGTCTGCATAATGGGCAACGATTCGGCGTGGGGCATAGACCGCCAGATTCAGCTCGGGGTATATGGCAAGCCGGTCGCCACCGACCTGCTGCCCACGCGCTACGACCAGATAGCGCGCGGATTGGGCGGCCACGGCGAAGTGGTGGACAGCCCGGACGAACTGCAGCCGGCGCTTGAGCGCTGCCTCAAGCTAGAGCGGCCGGCGCTCATCAACGTACAGGTGCAGCGCGCCGTAAGCCCGCGCGGCCAGGCGGCGATAAATCGGTGGAAGAGCCATACGCTGGAGGCGTTTTAACATCGAACAAGATGGGGGAGTGATTGAAAGAAGGGCGGATTATCAATAGAATGCAACGCCAGACAGCGATACGATAGTATGAGATAGTGCAATGGTAAAGCCGTTATGCAGCAGCCAAGCCAGAGGGACAACGCCATTGGACAGCCGCCTATTCCTTGACGATTGTACGCATTTCTTGGCGCGCGCCGCCCAAGAAGCGCCGCCGTTCGATTTCACATTCCTCGATCCGCCGTTCAATCAGGGCAAGGAATATCGCGAACACCACGACCGTTTGGAAGACGCCGAGTATTGGGATTGGATGCGGGAAGTGTGCAGGTTGACGCTTGAGCGTTCATCGCAAGGCGCCGCGATGTACTTTATGCAGCGCGAAAAGAACGCCGAAAATGTACTGCGGACGCTGCGCGAGGCGGGATGGCATTTTCAGAACCTGATTGTGTGGCGCAAGAAAACATCGGCCGTCCCCAGCGAAGTGCGCTACGGCAAGGCGTATCAGATAATCGCATTCGCCACGAAGGGGCCGCGCGCCCGGGCGTTCAACCGCTTGCGGATAGACCCGCCGCTGCCAAACGGATACAAGCCGCGCGCCAAAGGCATGTTCGTTACCGACGTTTGGGACGACATCAGAGAGCTGACCTCCGGCTACTATGCCGGCGATGAGGCGCTACGCGACGACAGCGGCGAGCGCATTCACAAGCAGCAGTCCCCCATCGCGCTGCTCTTGCGGATGATGCTGTCTTCCACCAACCCCGGTGATTGCGTATTCGACCCGTTCTCAGGCACAGGGACTACGCTTGTTGTGGCGTCCCAATTGTCCCGCGTGGGCGTGGGCGTCGAGAAAGACGAGGTGAACTTCGGCTGCATCCAAGCCCGCCTACAAGAGGCGCGGGACGCGGATTCGCTGCTTCAATATCGCGATAACTACATACACACCCCTTCGATGAACGAGATATGGCCGTTGAGTCATTCTGTCAACGCGCCTGCGCCGTCGGCGCTCATATGACCGCCATGCCAACCTCATCCGTCTTCCACTTCTTCGCTCGGCTTATGGAACGCCGCGGCTACTTTGTTCAAGACAACAAGCTTGAGGACTTCGCGTTCCCCTAGGGATATGATTGCGGCGGAATCCCGTTCAGGGTTTCCCGATTTCGCGCTGAAAACCAACCCCGCCGGAGCGTTGACAGGCGGCGAGTTCATTGAACTCAAAGACACGAAATCGTATCAAATAGCGTCGTTCAACTCCACGCTGCCCAGCGCGGCGAAGCCGGTTTCGTCGCTGACGCAAAATCTGAAGGCTCAGATGCTAGAAGCGGGCGAAGACATAGACGCCGTTCCCCAAAGAGATGTGTACTATCTCATCAGGGGCATCAAGCGCACCACATCATCGCCGTTGGCAAAGACGGTATTGGTGGGCGGCGCTTTCTTTGAGACCGTCCCCGTCAACGAAGTTCTGGCGGATGCTTTCGAGCAGGTTGCCGCCGCATCCGCGGCGCGCGATGCGGATGTGTCTGAGCTTCGCGCGGAACTTCGACATTCAACAGGCCAACTTTGCCGAAACCCGAAGGGTCGAGGGGTCGTCAATCTCTGTTCGCTTCAGGGTTATGGCGCAAGTCGACCCGCGCGCCAACCTCTTGTCCGACGCAAGATACCCGATGATTGCCGCCAACACCCTGGCTATGCTGGTTCACGAGCGCCGCTTGACCGATCCGGCGTTGACGGGAAACGCCTATACTTGGGATGAAGCGCCCCAAGCCATCCAACGATGCGGCGGATACGCCTACTTGGGAGCAGCGCTTGACGAAGTTGACGCAGCCTTGAAAGCGGCAATCCGCGTATCGGTTCTGCGGCATCCTATGAACGGCCCGTTCTTCATGGCGCAAGCGCCCATCCATCCGTGATATGGGCGGCTTGGATGCTGCTGAGAAGCGCATAGGATTGTTCTACGCCGTCAAGGGCAACCGCAGCGCCTGTACATCTGTTGACCACGTGCGCGTCCGTCTTTGGGCATCCAATTAGAGCCGCAGTGTCGGCATCTGACATCGTGCCTATATGACCGCTCGCGCGCCATCACTCGCCTCATAAACAGCAATTTGGATGCCACTATATCCTATAACACTGAATAGCGAGAATACCGATTAGCGATTAGGGTTGAAGACGGCGCTAGGCTGTGGTATTCTGTTTAGCGTCGGGGAGTGGCGCAGCTTGGAAGCGCACCTGCATGGGGTGCAGGGGGCCGCTGGTTCAAATCCAGTCTCCCCGACCACGACGGCGGCGGTTCGCAATGCCGTTTGTCAGCGCATCGATGCAAGACGCGGCGGCGCGCGCCGAATTGGGCGCATCAGGCGGTTTGATAGGGCGAAAGCGTCCGCATTCGTATGTC
This sequence comes from Dehalococcoidia bacterium, assembly GCA_965204605.1. Classification (GTDB taxonomy): domain Bacteria; phylum Chloroflexota; class Dehalococcoidia; order Lucifugimonadales; family JADFKI01; genus Bin90. The sequence continues at coordinate 334,101 of OZ241999.1, read as the reverse complement.
CCGTATGTAGAAATGAAACTTCTCTTTCACATCGCAGAACAGTTCAAACTTATGGCGGAGTTACTGTATCTGTACACGATGAAGCTGTATCTGAAAACGCTTTTGCTTTGCTTGACGATAGCGAAAGACCTGCTGGGCGGCATCATCGCGATAGGCTACTTCCGGTCGGTGGCGCTCATTCTGCTGTCGATGATAATGCTGGTGTGGTATTTGACGATACTTTCGCCCGCTTGACTGCGCGCCGCCGCCGCAATCCCCCCCGTAAATAGCGTAGCGTAAGCGCGCTATTTCCTTTTTCCACGCTTTTCCTGTTAGCGATTTTAACGCAAAGGCGCAGGGTCGCAAATGGGCGGGCGGCGCTTGCCGTATGATTGGCGGCGGGCGCATAATATCGCTATGCACAAGCGAATTCTACGAAGCCTCGCGGCGCTGGCAGTCCTGCTCGTCATTGGGACGGGGGGCTATATCGCGCTTGAAGGATGGGGGTTTCTGGACTCACTGTATATGACCATCCTCACCTTTACCACGGTGGGGTTTCAGGAAGTTCGGCCGCTTTCGCCGGCGGGGCGGGTTTTCACGATATTCCTGATGGCGCTGGGCGTCAGCGTGATGCTGTATTTTCTGACAAGCCTGATGCAGGGCATTATTGAAGACGAACTGTTTCAAGTGTTTGTTCGGAGGCGCAGAATGCGAACTACTCTCTCAAAGATGCGGCGGCACTATATTTTGTGCGGATTCGGGCGCGTGGGCAAAGAGGTTGCGCGGGCGTTCAGCGCGGAAGGGGCGGCGTTTATCGTGATCGACCAGAACGCCGACGCGATAGCGCAAGCCGTTGAGTTAGGCTATCCGTATATGCAGGGGAACGCCACGGAGGATGCGGTTTTGAACGCGGCGGGCGTGGAGTGGGCGCGCGGGCTGGTGGTGGCAACGGGGGATGACAGCGATAATGTGTTCATCACGCTGACGGCGCGCGGGCTGAACGGATCGCTGCAAGTGGTGGCGCGGACGGCGGATATTGCAAACGCCGAGAAGCTGAAGCGCGCGGGCGCCGACCGGGTAATATCGCCGATGGAGATAGGCGGGCGGCGGCTTGCGATGTCGGCGGTGCGCCCGCTTGCGGTGGACTTTATGGAGTCGCTGATGAGCGGCGCCGGCAGCCACGCCGATTTGCGGTTCGCGGAAGTGGACATTACGGAAGGCTCGCCGCTTGCGGGACGGGCGATCGACGATGTGATGCGGGCGGGCGATATGGAGCCTATCGGGTTGCGGCGATCGGACGGCAGCATGACGGCCGCGCCGCATAGGGACGTGCGGCTGCAGCCGGGGGATAGCCTGTTCGTTATCGGCGTGAGCGATGCGGTGGATGCGCTGCTTGGGTAGCGCGCAAGGGCGTGTTTGGCGAAGGCGTTTTAACGCAAAGGCGCAGGGGCGCAAAGTGGGAAGGGTTTATTGGGCGGCGGCGGGCGTGGCGACGGGCTGCGCTTCGGCTATGGCAAGCGCGGCGGCGGCTTGGGAGCGCATGGCGGCAAGCACGCGCATGAAACTTGACATATGGATGTAGTCGCCATCTACATCGTGTATATCGTAGTCGCCGTAGGTGGCGATGCCGGTTTTGAGCAGGTGGTTGCGGGTTGTGGCGGTGGACGCGCCGCCGGTGAAGTAGCCCCATAGCGCGGCTACTTGGGGCGCTTGGTCTGCTTGGGTTTCGTCGGCGGGGGCGGTCTCGTCGGATGATTGCGCGGGCGCTTGGGCGACGACGTACGCCGCGTTGAACGCCGCTGCCGCAAGCGCCAAGACTAGCGCCGCCGCAATCAGCGTTCTCGCCCACTGGCTTGCGCCGCCGCGAATGTTCGCAGGCTGCCGTATTCTCATCAGAAACTCACCATCGCTTCGCTTGCGCGGGGATTACTTCTGCATAATGTTCTTGTCGTCGTAGTTGGCGGCCCAGACATTGACACCGTCGAATACAAGGTCGAGCGGAGTTTCGCCGGTGGGATAGTTGCCCAGCTTCTTGCCATCGGATGCGCGCAGAATGGTGACGTTGTTGCCGGCGCTGTTGGCTACCCAGATGTTTCTGCCGTCGAAGACGATGGATTTGGGATCTCTGCCCACGATGAAAGAGCCGGCGTCCTCTAGCGTATCTGCGCGGACGCGGGAGACGGTGTTGTGGCGGGAATCGGCTACCCACATGTATGTGCCGTCGAAGACGATGTCGTCGCGGCCTCTGCCTATCTTGACGGTGCCAAGCACTTCGCCGTCGGACGCTCGGATGCGGGTTACATTGTTGGTTCCGCTATGCAACACCCACATCACCGCGCCATCAAAGGCGATTGCCGAGGGATTGGAGCCTACGCTGATGGTGTCTAGCACGGATCTGAGCAGGTCGCGGTTGTAGTCTATCTCTTCTTGGATTTCGGCGCGCTCGGACGAGGATAGCCTGTCGGGGTCTCTTGCGCTGAGGTCGTCGTCATCGTCGAGTTCGCGCTCGAGTTCGCGGATGCGGTCGAGCGGGACTTGCTTGCTGAACTGGTGGTGGGCGCGCATGCGCATGACGTTGTTTGAGGCGGTGTTGACTACCCACATATAAGTGCCGTCGAAGGCGAGCGCAACGGGCTGGCGGAGTGCTTGGTCGTCGTGGACGAGCTTGCCGCGCAGCTCTTTTTGGGGCAGAGTTTCGCGCTCTCTGCCGTCGGTTCGCATGCGTGTGATGCTGTTGTCGCCGCGGCTGGCGATCCATATCTTTCGGCCGTCGAAGGCTACGGCCGAGGGATCGAGCCCAACGTCGAAGTCAAAGACGATGCGCTCGGTTTGGGGATCGACCTTGAACACTTCGTCGGTTTTGCTGGATGCGTTGCTTGCGGCGGCAACCCATATGTGGCTGCCGTCGAAGCCCATAGCCTTGGGGCGCTGCCTCAGTTCCACGGTGATGTTGGAGCTATTCGCTTCGTGCCAATGCAGCATCGCTACGCTGAGCGGATTGGGCTGCGGCTTGATGACTTCGCCGGCGGTAACGGCGTGCATAGCGAATGGGGCGTATGTGAGGCGCGTGCGGGGGCGCAGTTCGGGTTGGCGGTCGACGCGCACGCCCATCCAGACTTGGGGATTGTTGTGGAATATCTCAGGCGGGATGCGCTCGGCGAGTCCAAGCACAACGGTGAATAGCCCGTCGTCTAGGAAAACGCGCTGCTTTTCGCCCCAAAGGGATGCGTTGGCGTCGACGGAGTCGTAGATGGCGAAGTGGAGCGTGACGTTGGATGATGTGAGATATGCGCCATCTTCGTCGAGCAGGATGCCTTGGTAGGTGATGGGGTGGTTGACGGCGTCGACGCCGGCGGCGAGCGTCTGCAGGGCGGCGGCTTGGGGCGGTTCGGGCGTGAACGCGCCAAAGGGGGCGGCGCCTGCGCTACGGCTCAGCATCGCGCCGCCGATTGCCGCCGCCGCAATAACGATAGCGCATACCGCCAAGAGCGCCATTCGGTTTGTCATCGGATCGCCTCGCTTGTTCGCACAGGGTTGGACGGCGGCGCATATGCTTGGCGCTCATACGCTATAAGCGCAAGGCTATGCTGCCGTGTATGTGCCGCTTATAATACCAAGTAATGCCGATAATGCCACTTGTTGCGCATCATATCATTGACTTGGGCAGAATTCCCGCCTATTTTGGGTTTAATTGGTATCAAAATCGGGCGGGACGGCGGGCGGTTTGGGCAGAGCGCCGCCATTCGTGGTATGCTTTCGGCGCAATCACGAAAGCGAAACTGGGAGCAAGTCTAATGAAAATCACGAATGCGTCTATGGAAATATACCGCTGGAATAGGCCCGTGCCGATACGCAACGGGCGCTATACCTATCCCACGGTGGCGCTTAACCTCATCAAGTTGGACACGGATGAGGGCATCACGGGATACGGGTATATGGGCGGTGAGCATGTGAGCGATGGTATGACGCTGGGCGTGTTCGAGAATATGAAGCGGTTCGTCATCGGGCAGGATCCGTTCGACAATGAGCGGCTGTGGGAAGAGATGTGGCAGCCGAAGCTGGTGGGCAGGCGGGGCGTTTCCACGCGCGCGATAAGCGGGATCGACATTGCGCTTTGGGACATCAAGGGCAAGGCGGCAAACCGCTCGGTGCATAAACTGCTGGGGGCGTTCACGGATCGGATTCCGGTGTACATAGCGGGCGGCTACTATGAAGAGGGCAAGGGGCTGCGCGAGCTTGCGGCGGAGATGGAAACGGCGGTCGAGATGGGCGCAAACGCGGTGAAGATGAAGATAGGCGGCGCGCCGATAAATGAGGATGTGGAGCGCATACGCACAGCGCGCGAGGCGGTTGGGCCGGATGTGAAGCTGCTGATGGACGCCAACTGCGCCTATCGCTACTATGAGGCGATCGAGATCGCGCGCAAGGCGGAGCGCTACGACGTGTACTGGTTCGAAGAGCCGGTGAACCCGGACGATTATGAGGGGCATCGGTTGATAAGCCGCTCCACAAGCATACCCATCGCCACGGGCGAGAACGAATACACGCGCTACGGATTTCGCGATCTAATCAACAACCGCTGCGCCGCGATAATACAGCCGGACGCGCTGATAATGGGGGGCGTAACGGAGTTCGTAAAGGTTGCGGCGCTTGCGTCGGCGCACGATTTGCCGATAGCGCCGCACGGCAAGCAAGAGGTTCACATCCACCTAGCGGCGGCGATCCCCAACGGGCTGATATTGGAGTACTACGCGGCGGCGTTCGACCCGATGCACGGGCAGGTGTTCGAAGAGCCGCTGGAGGTGGCGGACGGGCATGTGGTTGCGCCGGATAGGCCGGGGTTTGGGTTCACGCCGAACTTTGGCGCGCTGGCGGGGTATAGGGTGCGGTAGGGGGATGGCGGGTTTTTAACGCAGAGGCGCAAGGGGTTCAAAAGGGGTGTTTAGAAGGAATCCACTTCGGTGAAGAAAACTTCGGGATTAGCGCCTTCGTATTCAAGTTGCTTTTGGACGTCGGCCCAGGGTATAGCGCCTCTTGAAAAGTCAAATTCCAAAGGCAACTCAAGATCGCCGGGATGTTCCGTGTCTATGTACCTAACAAGGTCATCCTCCTCCGCAATGAGTTTGTATCCCATGTGGAGGAGGGCACGGTGCGCTTGTGCGCGGGAAACGTCAGACACTTGCCGCAGCCTCCAAAGAGAAGCCTACAGGGTACTGCATACGCTTTACCCCGTCATTTTCCGGTATATCGGAATAGATGACGCGGCTCGGCACATCGTGCCAGTCTAGGTAGGCTCTGAGGTTTTGCAAGCCGTCGTCTCCCTTGGCATAGTTCTTCATAAAGAAGTCCATTGCCTGATCCACTCTGTCGATCGCGGCGGCTTTCGTATCGCCGTACACGGTCATTCCAGAAGGCTCTATGTATGCCGCCCAGTAATCACCCCTGTCCTCTAGTGAGACGCTGACAGTAAAGGCAATTCTTATACCCCTAGTGTTTTGCATACCGTCCATCCCGCCTTTCTGTGTGGGTTCCCGTGGTTTTGTTGGGGAAATAATACTTTTTGATTGACTTGCCTTAATGTACGCAGTATATCACTGGAACCATAATAATGCAAAGATAAAACCAGGGTTTAGAACCAGCCTTTCAAGATATTATCTCTGGGAACCAGCCTTTTGAACCAGTCTTTCAAGACATTATCTTTGGCAGCGCAGTATAACGCCGCTTACGCAAACGGCGCAAGCAGCCAAGTGAAACGGCTTATAGCGCGATCGAGATACTCAGGGCGCATCCGCTTGAAGTAGTCGGGACTATGGATTGGGCGGTTGACTTTTCTGTCGCCGCTGAGCAGGGTTATCACATTCAGGCTGACTTCAGGGAAGTACGACATTAGCGTATGCGAACTTGCGCTGCCCAACTGAGGGGCTGCCAACGGGTTGGAGTAGTCGCCGCCTAGCATATTCTCAAGTTGCAGCAAGCAGCAGACTAACCCAGGATGCAAAAACTTCAGCAAGCGAAAATCTACAAGTATTCGCTTCAGCATTGCGTTTTCGGTGTATGACTTGCACTCGACGCCCATAACGAATACATCGTCAACGAATATGTGCCTATCAACTTGTACGCGATAGAAGTAATCGCTTTGGGCGGATTTGATGTAATCTCTTACCGTGGGCGGCAGGCTTTCGATGTAGTGAGGTTGGATAGGTACGCGGTAAGTCTTGGTATCCTCAAAAGAGAGCCTTGTCTGCGACGCGCCGAGTTCCTGCCACGCCAAGCGGATTATGTGATAAGCCATCGACTCGACGAGTTTGCCTTTGACAGCGCGTATTATGCCGCCATAAGCCCTATCGTCATCGGATGTGGCGTATTCGTCTATGCCGCCTACGAGCAGATTGTAAGCGCGAATAAGTTCTTCCCGCGTTGCGGGCGCATCCGAATAAGTCATTGTTCACAACCCTCTCAGCTGAACATCCCCCAACCGGCGCTCCGCCACCGCGCAGTATTCCGGTGCTATGTCTATGCCGACGAAGCGGCGGTTGGCGCGGCGGGCGGCGACGCAGGTCGTCCCGACGCCGGCGAAGGGATCTAGTATGACGTCGCCGCGGAAGCTGAATAGCAGCAGCACGCGGCGGGCGATCTCCTCAGGGAACATCGCGGGGTGGCCGAATTCGCGCATTCGGCGCTCCGGGGCGATTGACCATTTCGCGGTTACCCACTCTTTGAACGATTCGGCGTCTATGTCCGCGTCGGCGGACGCGCCCGCCTTCTTTAGACTGCCCTTGCAGAATATCTCTACGAACTCCCAAGTGTATTTCAAGTATGGGCTTGACGGGCTTTTCCAACTGCCCCAAGCGGTGTATTTGCAGTTGTAGTTGTTCTTTTCCCAGAGGATTTCGCCCTTCCAAATCAGCCGCCGCTCAATGAAATAGTTGGAGATGATGTGATGGCTTGGGATGTAGTCGGAGAAGAGCGGCTGTACATTGACCACGATGCGCCCGCCGTATTTGAGGACGCGGATGCACTCGTCGAATACGGCGAAAAGCTTAGCGAAGTAGGATTCCCAATCGTGGGCGTCGTCGGTGGTTTCGTAGCCCAAGCCGAAATTGTAGGGCGGCGATGTGAATATCAGGTCGATGCAGTTGTCCGGCAAGCGCTTGAGCGCCGTTTCGCTGTCGTCGCAAACGATGCGGTCTTCCCACTGCGGCGGCAGGGCGTTGTTCTGCCGCGCGAAATCGTGGTCGTTGGCGTAGTAGTACTTGCCGCGCCGCCGCTCCTTGAGCTTGCGGTCCGCCACCTTGCGCTCGGCGTTGTAGCCCACATAGAGGCGCTTGTCCCCGTTCACGCCGTAGCTTCGGACGCTCTCCACGGCGTTCAGTATGCGGGACAGCGGCTCGGCGGCGTGTCCACTTGACGCCGTCTCAATCGCTTGGGATAGGCGGCGCAGGTTGACTTGACGCAGCCATATCTCCAACTCATCGCCGCCGTTTACGGCTACATAAAAGTCGTCGGGGTTGAACTGGGCGTTCAGCGCGCTAACGGCGGCGTCCGCGTCGGGGGTTAGCGAAGCGCCGCTCAGCGTTATGCGCCGATACTTGCCGTCGATCGTGGAGTCAGTAGTTGCGTCGTTCATTGCAAGTCCCTGCTGTTCGCGCGGTATTACGGCTTGCATTATACACGCCGCATATGCGCTTTATGCTACAATAATGGCGCTCGAAGTTTGGGCAATAGCGCGCCGCTATTCGCATCGAGCGGCGGCGCATTGGCGCAAACGGACGGGCAAGCCTTGCCGCGCTAGAGCGGGCGGCGAATATAAGCATAGTTCAGGAGCATCTCAGCAATGACAATGGAAAGCGAAACGCTTGCGCTGTCGCAGCGTTCAGTGTTGGGCAAGAAGGTTAAGCGGCTTCGCAGGCAGGACATAACGCCTGCGCATATGTACGGCAGCGGCATAGAGGCTCAAGCGCTGCAAGGGGACGGCGCTGCGCTGCGGCGTCTGCTGCCGCGCGTGGGGACGAACATACCGGTTTCGGTGCAAGTCGAGGGTTCGGACGCAGAGAATATCTGCTTTGTGCGCGAAGTGCAGCGCCATCCGGTTACGGAAGATGTGCTGCACATAGACTTCATCCGCGTGGACGTCACGCAAACAATCAGCGCCGAAGTGCCTATCACGCTGACGGGCGTTGCGCCCGCCACGCAGCAGGGCGGCACGCTGCTGCAGCCGCTGACTACGCTGCTTGTGGAAGCGCTGCCGATGAATATCCCGGCGTCTATCGAGGCGGATGTGTCCGGGTTGGACGACTTCGAGAAGTCCATCGTGGTGAGCGATATTGCGGTGGCGGCGAATGTAACGGTGCTGACGGACAGCGACGAGTTCGTGGCGCGCGTCAGCCCGCCGCGCGTTGAAGTGGATGACTTCGCGGCGGCGGACGATGAGGAAGGTGTCGACGAGGCTGCCGGCGGCGAGGAAGCGGCGGAAGAGTAGGGGCGCAAATTTTAACGCAAAGGCGCAGAGGGATGCCTGCCGATAGCGCTGTTCCGTCCGCGGTTCCGCGACGACGGGTTTCGGTTGCGCCGCGCACGGACGCGTTCACGGCGGGCTTTCGGCGTACCTTCGAATCGCTGGGCAATCGCAACTTCCTGCTGCTCTGGGTTAGCATGCTGTTTCTGATGGCGGGGACGCAGATGCAGATGCTGGCGCAGGGCTACCTCGCGTATGAGATTACCGGCAGCGGCACGATACTGGGCTACATCAACTTGGGCATCGCGCTGCCGCTGCTGACCGTGCCGCTGTTCGGGGGGGCGCTCGCTGACAAGATAGACCGCAAGGCGCTGATACAAGGCGCTCAGCTGACGGCGGCGCTGCTTGCGCTGGCGCTGGGGCTGCTGGTGGACTGGGATGTCATAAGCTGGCAGCACCTGATGATTTCGTCGATGGTGCAGGGGGCGCTGTTTTCGTTCATGATGCCCGCGCGCCAAGCGATAATCCCGCAGCTGGTGGGGCAGAGCGGGCTCACCAATGCGATGGCGCTGAACGCCGCGGGGATGAGCGCGATGACGATGGCGGCGCCGGCGCTGGCGGGATTTCTGTACGATAGGGCGGGCGCTTGGAACCTGTACTACATCATAGCGGCACTGAGCTTCGTCGCGGTGCTGCTGATGATGCTGGTCAAGCCCGCAGGCGGCGCCTCGCCCAAGAAGCAGACCGCTATGCTGGGCGATATAGTGGACGGCATAACCTATATCGCGCGGCGGCGCATACTGGTTGTGCTGCTGATAGTCGGACTGCTGACCACCGTGCTTGCGATGCCGTTTCGCTTCATCCTGCCGGTGTTCGTGGTGGACATCTATCGGCAGCAGGCGGACTCGATGGGCTTGCTGCTGGCGATAATGGGGCTTGGCGCAATGCTAGGGGCGCTGTATGTGGCGGCGGTCGGACGAAAAAACCGCGGGCTGACGCTCATCATATCAAGCATGCTTTCGGGCGTGGGGCTGCTGCTGGTGGCGCTCATCCCGATATACTCGGCGGCGGCGCTGATAATGATAGTGCTAGGCATGGGCGATTCGGGACGGATGTCCCTGAACCAAGCGCTGCTCATTGAGCTTTCGGACAACGAATATCGCGGGCGCGTGATGAGCATATTTATGCTGAACTTCGGGTTTATGCCGCTTGGCACATTCCCCGCCGGGTTGATGATAGACTACCTCGGCGGGCAGGCGGTCATCGGGATGATGGGCGCGGCGCTGATAGCGGTAACGGCTATGATATTCATAACGCAGCGCCAACTGCGCCGTATAGCGTGATAGCCGATTGCGGCGTCTCGGCGTGTCTTGGCGCATATCGATATCAGCGTCAAGCGGTTGGAGTGCGGCGAATCGACGCTGTGAACCGCGGTTGTGAACCAGAGGCTAAGGGCGTATGGCGACGGACGGCGGGATACTACTCAACGACATCCATTCCAAGCTCAACGCCACGCGGATGCGGCGGGCTATCGCGCCCAATACGCTAGAGGGCTTGCGCCAAGCGATTGCCGCGGCGGCCGACGCCGGCGAAACCGTCAGCATTGCGGGCGGGCGGCATGCTATGGGCGGGCAGCAGTTCCTCAGCGGCGGCACTCTGCTGGATATGCGCCGCCTAAACCGCATCCTCGATCTGGACGCGGAGCGCGGACTGGTGCGCGTTGAGGCGGGAATGCTCTGGTCGGATCTTGTGGCGGGACTGCGCGCGATGCAGCGCGGGCGGGCGCAGCGCTGGAGCGTGATCCAGAAGCAGACGGGCGCTGATAGGCTCAGCATCGGCGGGGCGCTTGCGGCAAACGGACACGGGCGGGGACTGCGATACAAGCCTATCGTGCAGGATGTAGAGGCGTTTGAACTGGTGGATGCGCGGGGGGAATTGCGCCGCTGCAGTCGCAGTGAGAACGCCGATCTTTTCGGGCTCGCCATCGGCGGATACGGGCTATTCGGCGCTATCTATTCGGTTACGCTGCGGCTTATGCCGGCGCATCGCTTGCGGCGTGTGGTGGATCTGACCACGGTTGAGAGGCTTGAGGCGCTGTTCGCCGATCGCATAGCGGCGGGTTTCACCTACGGCGATTTCCAATATATGACGGACGAAACGGCGGACGGCTTTCTGCGCGAGGGCGTGATGTCCTGCTACATCCCGTTGGCGGCGGACGAGCAAGCGCCCGACGAACCGCCGCGCTATATGCTTTCGGCGCAGGATTGGCGGGGACTGCTGCAGCTTTCGCACGCAGACAAGGCGCGCGCCTTTCGCGAGTACGCCGGCTTCTATGCCGCAAGCGGCGGACAGGTGTATGACAGCGATACATTTCAGCTCAGCATGTACATCGACGACTATCACGCCGAACTTGACGCGCGGCTGCAGGGCGGCACAAGTCGCAGCGAAACGATAACCGAACTGTATGTGCCGCTGAGCGCGCTTGCGGACTTTATGGCGGCGGCGGCGCGCGAACTGCGGCGGCGGCAAGCGAATGTTATCTACGGCACGATACGGCTGATCGAGCGGGACGACGAGACATTCCTGAACTGGGCGCGGCGGCGGCACGCCTGCATCGTGTTCAACCTGTGCGTGGAGCATACGGACGAGGGCGTTGCGGCGGCGGCATCGGCGCTGCGCGGGCTGATCGACCTGGCGATGGAACGCGCCGGAAGCTACTTTCTGACATACAACCGCTACGCCGCGCCGTCGCAGCTCAGCGCATGCTATCCGCAGTTCGCGGAGTTCTTGGCGCTCAAAGATCGGTATGACCCGGACGGCGTGTTCTCCAGCGATTGGCATAGGGCGTATCGAGACTTGGCGCAATAGCGGTTTTAGCGCAAAGACGCGGGGGCGCAACAGGGGGGAAGGTTAGGCGCAAAGACGGGCTATTCGTCAGCGCGGTAGTCGCCGCTTTGGCCGCCGCTCTTGCTTATAAGGCGCACGCCGTCGATTCTCATAGCGCGGTCCACTGCTTTGCACATATCGTAGATGGTGAGCGCGGCTATACTGGCGGCGGTGAGCGCTTCCATTTCGACGCCGGTTTGGGCGGTGGTCTTGGCTTCGGCGGCGATGCGGACGGCGCTTGCGGCGGCGTCAATCTCAAAGTCCACTGCTATGCGGGTGAGCGGCAGCGGATGGCACAGCGGTATGAGGTTGGCGGTCTGCTTTGCGCCCATAATGCCGGCGATGCGCGCTACGGCAAGCGCATCGCCCTTGTCAAAGGCGTTGGCTTGGATGAGGCGCAGGGTTTGGGGGCGCATAAGCACGGCGGCGGCGGCAACCGCGATGCGCTCGGTGGCGGGCTTGGCGCCCACATCCACCATGCTCGCCTTGCCGGCGGCGTCTATGTGCGTCAGCGCGGGATCGGCGGCTTGCGTCATAGGGTTCACTCGTTTCTAGGCTTGCGCTTCGTATGCTTCGTCTATGGCTAGGTTGCGGGATTGGGACGCCGCCACCGCAAGGGCGTCGGCGCGCTCATTGCCGGGATTGCCGGCGTGTCCCTTGACCCAGCGCAGGGTTACGGCGTGCGTGTCCAGCAGCGCTAGGAGCTGCGCCCAAAGGTCGGGATTGAGCGCCTTTTCGCGCGGATTTCTGCGCCAGCCGTTAGCCTGCCATCGGCGCGCCCAGCCCTTGTTCACGGCATCTACAATGTACTTGGAATCGGTGAACACCGCGACTTCGCATGGCTCTTTGAGCGCGCGCAAGCCCTCTATGACGGCGAGCAGTTCCATGCGGTTGTTGGTGGTTTTGCGAAAGCCGCCGCTGAGTTCGTTGCGATGCGCTCCGAACTGCAGGACTGCGCCAAAGCCGCCGGGTCCGGGGTTGCCGGAGCAAGCGCCGTCGGTGTGGATTTGGATTTTGGGGGACAAGCGATGCCTCTATCCGTATCTGCGTTGATTGACACAGCCGATTATACACCGATGAAACCCGCCGCTACACCACCAACCGCGCCCCCGCCGGCCGCCGCTTGCCGCCGTGAACCGACGGCTCCGCGCACCACTTGGCGACAAGCATCCGCACGCCCTCATACACAGCGTCGTCGAACCCCAGCATATCGCAGACCACGCGCCGATCCAGCAGCGCGCGGTTGACGTCGGCGTCCGCGAGATACGCCGGCTGCAGCTCCAGTTCGCGAAACTCGTCGAAGATTTCCTGAGCCGTCGCGAGTTGCGCGTCGCTGAGGGCACGCAGGTCTAGGGTGGGGAAGGAACCGACTGAGCGTAAGGTGATGTTTGCCTTGCTGGATTGCTGGCGGTTGGAATGCCACCAGTAGCATAGCAAGCCAAGCGTACTATTGCCCCAAATTGTGAAAGCGTAATCAAAACGCTCGTCTGTGAAATTCACATTAGGCCATACCCTACCGCCAATGACTTTGCGTTCCGTAAAAGCGACGGCTAACGGTTGCGAGCCGAATGTGAAGTCAAGGTTTATGTGGCAACGCCCAGCCGTTTGCCAAACGGCGGTAGCCTGGTCTTCCATTCCCCTACGCGCCCGCAGTTGCGAATCCGGTTCGCAAACTATGCGGGTTTCGTTCCTGGCGTTGTGGTTCCACAGCGCGGGATAGGTAGCGGTTGGGCGGAATGCCGCTTTGGTGAAACATCCTTGAGGCGGTCTGCCGATAATGCTGAGGTGATACTTGCCGAATTGGGCTAGGTCGCCCAAGGACGCCGTCTTGAGTTCAAGCGGCGTACCGCTTGTTGGAAGCCACAGTTCGGATTGACCCAGAGCGTAGGCGGTTTGCGTGAGGGAATAGTCTTTAATGCGCACTGCCCCCCAGCCTTCGCCAAGCTCTGATTGTGGAGACGACGTTTCAATTAGTTCGCCTACTTGTTCATCTCCTACTTCTAAGGGCGTGCCGCCGTAGGGTCCGTCCTCAATTCGGCGCAAATCATCATCGGCGTTGAAAACGCTCTTCGCAATCAGATCGGCTTGGATAAATCCGGCCGGCCTCTGATCCAGCGATGTGAACCTGATGGCGCTCATAGCCTTTTCATCCACCCCGCGTTTGCGCGCTATCACAAGACACTCCGCCATGCCCGTATCTGACGAAAATGCCATGTCCTTGCCGTTGGCGGCGATTGTGAATACTTCCAAATCCGTGTATTCACACATCAGCAGTTGACGGAATTTCTCCCAAGATGTGCCGGACGCGGCCGCCAGCGGCAGCACTAGCGCAAGCACTCCGCCCGGCTTGAGTTTTCTATCGCCTATTCCCGCGAATGCGGACGCCATGCCGGCGCTCCCGTGATAGCAGCTATCTTTCTTGAGCGCAGCCATTCGGCTGCTCATAGCCTTTTGGTCTGCATCCGTGCTACCGAAAGCTGCGAAAGCGGCGGCGAATGTGTCCGCATATGCGCCTTCATGCGTTACATTTCTGGTGAACGGCGGGTTCATTATCACTATGTCGAAGCCGTCAGACGGAAACTCCGTGAATGTGTACGCCGCGGTTTCTTCCCCCATGCTGCCGGTTCTCAGCGCGGGGTTGTTTGTGTTGACGGTCAGGTCTAACTGGTTTCTTTGCAAAAGTTCCAGCGAGCCGAGTTTCACCTCGTCGTCGGGTTGGCGTCCATACGGCATTATGTACAACCGCGATAGGTTAAAGCCCTCTTGCGGTTGAACGCCTGACAGCGTCGCCCCCGTGATGTGAATGGCGGAGGGCATTACATCGCAGCCGTACAGCACATCCTCCATCATCGACTTGTGCAGATCGGCGGCATTGCCCCCTGCGCGCTCATGGCGGTTGGCGAACTGCTCATACACGGCGGACAGCAGCGCGCCCGTGCCGCATGCGAAGTCCGCCACGCGCAACCTGCCGATGGCGGCGGCGTCCGACCAATCTACGCCCTCAAGCTTGGATACCGCAATGCGCGCAAGCAGCGCGGCGGATTCGGGGCGAGTGTAGAATGTGGCGAGATACTTGCGGTCCGAAATCAGCTGCTGGAATATGCGCCCGGTGAGATCGTGGGAGTTGGTTACGCCCAAGGCGTTCACTTCGCCTGCGGTGTATTCCAAAGTTTTCAGGATGCGCGAGGCGTTGTGAGGATCTATCTGCTCCAGTATGTCCATTGCGATGGCGAATATAGGCCAGTAGTTGATTCCCAGGATTTCCGCCCAGGCGTCCAGGGTTTTCGGCTGGGGATTGGCAACGCCGTTGCCGCACACATGGCGCGGGCGCTTGACGCCTTGGTGAATGTTGGCGATGCGTTCATGGAACACTAGGGCGTTGGCGAGTATGGCGCACGCCATTCGGCGCGTCTGCGGCACATTCGCCATGCCTAGCCTTTGCGCTATGTCGGCGATTGCGCCGGGAGCGCTACCATCATCATACATTTCGTCCATAATGCCGGCGACGCGCTCGATGCCCTCTTGCAACTTAGCGGCAGCGGCGTCCACTTCGCTCTGCGATACGGACACTAGCCGTATCAGGTCTGCGAGGTCGGACACGCCGCCTTCAAGCCAACCGGATGCGGGAAAGCGCGGCTTGTCTTTGTAGAGTACGGCGTATTCCAATCGCGCCGAGCGAATTGCGCCGTCTAAGTCGGAAGCGTCCGCAATATCCGCGGGATAGCGCAGCGCGATTGCGGCTTCTACGCCGCGCGTATCGCCCACCACCGCCAAACCCAAGCGATCCACGGCTTCGCGTTCCACCGAGCGCGCGGGCATATACTCCGCTTCCACCACTACGGGAGAGCGCTGGTCGTCTGTGATAATGATGTCGGGGCGCAACCCCGGATGTCCTTCGATGACCTGCGTATTTTCGTAGCGCACAGCCGCGCCGCGCATCATCCCTTGCAGCAAATCGCCCAGGGCTTTATTGGCGCTGGATTCGGCTTGGCGCGAGGTGGTTGTCATATCGAGTGTCCTTATTCGCAACGCATTCACAGACGTCGCGCTCGTTCGGTGTCAGGTTACCCTATTATATGGGCGCTTGTTCTATGGCGCAAGCGGTAAGGGTATCCGAATTGCGAAGACATCGTTAGGCAGGAAGCCGCCGCGCGCTATCTATGCAGACAGAATAGAAGGTTTGCATTCCCAAAACAGCGCTGGTAGGCTAATACACCATCGGAGCGCCCATTGACGCCGCGGGGCAATACGCCGAATGGCGGCGTTCCTGCTGAGTGAAAGCGCAATTCGAGAGGGCGCAGTTCGCAATCCGATGCGTTGCTGACGCGCATGCGCCGCCCAATCAACCACGTCGACGAACTACGAACACGAACATACCCCTAGCCATCGGCAATGCCATATGAACACTACGCAAACCACCACGCAGCGCGATACGGACTACTATATCGATACGGCGCTCCGGCTTGCCGAACTTGTGGCGGCGAATGCGGACGCCGTCAACGAACAGCGCCAAATCCCCACCGCAGTCGCCAACGCCGTTGCGGACGCCGGCTTCTTTCGGCTGCTTATGCCGCGCGCGCTGGGCGGCGCTCAACTTGACCATCCCGCCTTTCTGCGCATCGTGCGGATATTCGCCGAAGCGGACGGCAGCGTAGGCTGGTCTATCAATCAAAACAATGTGTTCGCCACCAACTCCACGCGGATGAACGACCGCACGCGCGCCGAAATCTACGATAACCCGCGCGCCGTTATCACCAACGGGCCGCCCACGGCGCAATCCAAGGCGGTTGCGGTGGACGGCGGCTATCTGCTCAGCGGGCGCTGGAACTTCAGCAGCGGCAGCGACCACGCCACTTGGATTGCGGCGCTGACGCCCATATACCGCTCCGACGCGGACGCCGCCGCCGCGCGCCAAGCCGCCGCCGCCAAAGCGCCAACCGGCGGCGGCGAACCGGCAGACGCCACAAGCGCCGTCGGCGTGTCCCGCGATGAGATGCGCATCCTGTTGATGCCCAAGTCCGATGCGCGGATGATAGACAACTGGCAGGTGAACGGACTGCGCGGCACCGCAAGCCTTGGGTTTGTGGCGGATTCGCTGTTCGTTCCCGCGCATCGTACATACAACCCTGCCGCCGCGCCGCGCGAAGAGGGCGGCGTGTATCGCATACCCACCTCGCTGCTGTTCGCGTCCGGCTTCGCCACCGTGGCGCTGGGCGTGGCGCGCGCCGCATTAGACGCAGCGATAGCGCTCGCCAACCGCAAGGTTCCGGGCAATTCGCCCACGCAGACCTTGCTGCGCGACTGGTCAACCACGCAGCGGCAGATTGGCGAAGCGGAGGCGATATGGAACTCCGCGCGCGCCTTTCTGACGGAGAGCGCCAGCGCCGTGTGGCAGAGCGCCGCCGCCGGCAAGCCGCTGGCGATGGACGAGCGCATCCGAATGCGGCTCGCCAGCACATTCGCCAACCGCAAGGCAACCGAAGTGGTGGACATCGCATATACGCTGTGCGGCTCCAGCGCCATCTTCGAGACCAACCCCGTCCAGCGCCGCTTCCAAGATGTTCATGTCATCAACCAGCAGGTACAGGGGCGGCTAACCCACTACGACACCGCCGGGCGCTACTTCTTGGGGATGGATCCCGGCCGGGACGGGCTGTTTTAGGGGCAACGGCAGCTTCCCAGCGCGCCGCTTGGCGGGGGATTTAACGCAAAGGCGCAGGGGCGCAAGGGGTTGGCGCTTGGGGAAATTTCCCCGGTGAAGCCGGTTCAGCGCGGCGTGTAAGTGTCCGGCGGCGTTACTCTGCGAAAGATGGAGTACTCGGATATTGGGACGCTTTCGCCGCCGATGTTGCCCCACACAAGAACCGTGTACACGCCGCCCGCGGAACGCCCCTTCAGCGCATCGTTTATGTTCACGCTAACCGAAAACGCTTTTCCCTTCGCAGTCCATTCCGACGCAGTAATCCACGGCACGATGAGTGTCTGCTCTGTACGGTTTTGGCTTGCGTCATAGGCCGCTTGCCAAATGGCGTGCGCTTCGTCATACGATCGCGCCGACGGCGCATCGGCGGGAACATCGTAGGGATCTGGGCAGGGACTGTAAGTTTTGAGAAATTCATCCTCGCGGTAAAACCAGCCTTCCGGGAGCGGAGGTCTGAATGAGGCGACTTGCATACCCGAACCATAGCAATATGTCCGCGATACTTGTCCGCTTGTCAGATTATAGGGCGGCGGGTCATAGTAGAGTTGCACGCCCAAATCGCTTTCTTCGTCGAAAGTTGCGCCGTTCTTCACAGTTCCTCTGAAGGACAGACTGCCGTTTCGGATGGCGGGCAATCTGTCATACTCCACATAATCGCCTTCAAAGTGCTGCACCGACGCAAGATTGTACACATCCCGCTCCAAGCCGATGTTGACCTTCTTGTGCCACCTGTTTAGGATATTGCGCCGATGTCCCGGGCTGTTCATCAAGCCTTCCATCGAATCCCGCACTTCTTCTTGCATGTCGACGATGGCGCGGTATCCCTCGCCCCGCTTGACGCAGTAACCCAACCCGCTCCAATTTTCAGCGTTAGATTGATAACCCCCGGCTAGCGAATAGCGCATATAGGGCTTTAGTCCGTCCACGCCCCAATGCGATGAAAAGCAGTTCGCCAACGCCGCTTCCGCGTGAAGCTGCGCCGCGATGTTATCACCCAACACTACGGGGGACACGCCCGCCGCTGAGCGCGCTTCATTTATGAGATCCAGCATAAAGCGCTTCAGCTCGATATGGCGCAGGCTAACGGATGGCGCGGGGGACGATGTAGGCAGCGGCGTTGGCGTATGGGTAGGCATAGCCGTCGGAGCGCTGAACGGCGTAGGCGTTGACACCGGCGTCGGGGTGTTGCTCGGCGCGGGCGTATGGGTGGGCCAAGCCGTCGGAGCGCCGAATGGCGCAAGCGTTGACATAACGGTTGGGGTTTTGGTCGGAGTGTGAGCGCCCGTTGGCCAAGCCGTTGGAGTTTCAGTCGGCGCAAGTGTTGGTGTTGGGATAGCCGTCGGTGTTTCGGATGGCGCAAGCGTCGGTGTAGCCGTTGGTACAGGAGACAGAGTCGGCATGGCAGTCGAAGTTTCGGTTGGCGCAAGCGTATGCGTCGCGGTCGAGCCAAGCGCAACAACCGATTCTGACGCGGGCGTGGGCGTGTAGCAAGGCTTGTGCTTTTTGCCTGCGCCCATCAGCACCAGTTCAACATAGCCGCACACGGGCGGAGTCGCCGTAGGGGGCAGCGTGGGCAATGGCGTCGGAGCGCTAGTTGCCGTCGATATGGGCGTGTGCGTGAATGTAGGCGCAAGAGTAGGCGCAAGCGTCGGCGTGCCGGTAGGCATCGGCGTGTGGGTTGCAGTGGGCGTATGCGTGGGCGCAAGCGTGGGCGTTGCGGTGGGCATAGGCGTGTTTGTGGCGGTAGGCGTATGCGTGGGCGCAAGCGTCGGCGTGCTAGTAGGAATAGGCGTGTTCGTAGGCGCAAGCGCAAACGCGGGTTCGGGCTCGGGTTCAAACAGCCTTATAACTGCCTCATATGCCACAATAGATGCCACAAGCGCCGCAAGCGCGAACACGCCCCAAAGTGTGATTTTGCTGATACAGCCCCCTCCGGCGTTTTGATTGCCGTCGCCCCGGCTAATGCCGCCGTCTTGGTCATCATAGTCGACGAGGACGCGCGCCCGCCGCCCGCGATTGCCGCCCTCATTGCAATCGTAGCACGTGCATGCAGGCGGATGGTCATAGTACCAGCCGGGACGCCCCATAACTCACTCCGCTTGAACTTCACCTGCGCGCCATTATACCATTCCCCCCCCTTTGCGTCCCTGTGCCTTTGCGTTAAAACGCTTGCCGCCCGCCAACTGATATGCGCGGCGGTTTGGCTAGACCCAGATCATGAAGGCGGGGGTGGTGTCGGGGGCTGCGTTTTTGAACGCCAGCGTGGCGGCGAAGGTCATTGCCAAGGCGTCGGCTTCGTCGGGCGAATTGCGCAGGTTGCGTTTGCGCTGCAGTTGGATGCGGCCGTTGCTGTTGATGGTGTATTTGCGGCCGGCCACCTGTCCGATGAGCGCCTCGCTGCGGGGGGCGCTGATGCTGCCGTCCATGTAGCGCCCGCGCATTGCCCACCAGACTTCGGCGCCGCGGTTGTAGAAGTGTTCGGCATCGTTGGGGCGCGCGCCGCCATTGAACGGGATGAGGCGGCCAACAGGGGGAACGCCCTGCTCGCGCAGTCGGTCGACTACGCCGGCGCCTATGCCTACATCATCTACAATCAGCGTGTCCACATGGTTTTCTTCGCAGTAGCGTTTGAGGACGCCGGTTACTTCCATCAGGTCGTTGCCGCGCTGCGAGTGAACGATTTCGGCATTGCCGCCCTGCCGCTTGACTACCACCGTCTTGTCGTTGCCGCCGCGCGCCACATCGCATGCTACGATGACTTCGCCTTCGGGCTCGATATGCCGCTCGGCGGCTTCGCGGGCTACGGACAGCGGCACCACTACGCTGTCCGGGTTTTCGGTGAATTCGCCCAGCACTGAGTTGATGTAGCTATCCGAATCTTCGCCCCAGTCCAGTTTGCGGTCGTCTATGTCCAGCTGAGTTATCATTCCGGGAATGACTACGCGTCCTTCTTGGATGTTGGGCGTGTCGTGGGCGCTGATTTGGATTGCGTGGTATTGTTCGCGCTTGGAGTGGTGCGAATCGTAGAACACGCCGTCGGCGCAGGAAGGGTTGCCGACCATCAGAATCAGGGAGGGATTTTGGCGCAGCAAGGCGTCCATGTAGGCGTCCTTGACGGCGTGCGCTTCGGTTACCACAACCAGCATGTTGGGCGAGTGGTAGCCTTGCAAGTTGAAAGGTGAGTTAGAGGCGAAGCCTTTGGCGAAGCTTTCGTCGTCTTCCATTTCGTAGAGGGCGGCGCGTCGGACGGTGCCGCGCAAGGGTTTGGCGGAGTTTTTGTAGGCTGTGCGGAGTTCGCGCCAGACGATGTCCGTGACTTGGCGGGTGGTGGGTCCTGTAACGACGATCTTGGCGGGATCGCGGGTGTTCATCCACCATAGGATGACGCGCGCGGCGACCCAGTCCTTGCCGGAGCCGTTGCATCCCACGACGGACACGCGGCGGCGGCCGTCGGATGCGTTGGCGGCTTGTTCGACTGCGCGCAGGATTTCTTCCTGCTTATCGTAGGGCTTGTCGCCTAGGGTTTCGCGGACGAATTGCAGCGGCGGCATATCGGGGTAGGGGGCGCCGCCGCCGATGATGCCGATGTCGTGGGCGAGCTTGTCGCTGGTGAAGCCGTCGCTGTTGTGGGGGGCGTTGCTGTTGTCGTGCGCGAAATCGCGGTTGATGTGCGCGAACCCGTCGTTGATGTCCGCGAAATCGTCGTTGTTGTTAGCAGATGCGGCGGCGGCTTGTTCGACTGCGCGCAGGATTTCTTCCTGCTTATCGTAGGGTTTGTCGCCCAGGGTTTCGCGCACGAATTGCAGGGGCGTCATATCGGGGTAGGGGGCGCCGTTGTCGTGCGCGAACCCGTCGTTGTGGGGGGAGCCGCCGTCGCTGTTCGCGAAGCCGTCGTTGTTGTTAGCATTGGAGAAGTCTTTTCGGTTGGACATTTTCCGCACCTCCGCGTCGTCGTCATCGTAGTCGTCGATTGGGTTAGCGGGACGGGCCGCGTTGGGCGGCGTCCCTTGTTAGCCAATATAGAATATATGTTCAGATATGTCAAGGGCTATTTTGGGGATTGGTTTTAACGCAGAGGCGCAAAGGGGGGATTTTTGCTTATAATGGGGGTAGCCTGCGTATCGGGCGTAGGGTTGTTCAAGGGTTGCATATCAAGGCTGGGTTATCAAGATCGAGGTATGTTGCTATGGCGAAAGTGAGAGTGATGTATTGGAAGGAAATCCCTGTGCAGGCACAGGCGCAGGATGCGGGGGGGATGCCGGTGTCGGTTGCGTTTGACGCGCGGTTTCAGCAGGGGGTTGACGCGGTGTCGATGTTTGACGGCAGCGGGGGCAGCGACGACTATCTGATGGCGTGGGAGTGGGTGGATTACGGCGAAGTGGAAGGGGCGGCGGCGGTGGTGGCGGCAGCGGTGGCGGCGCGCTTCAACGCCGGCTTTCCGCGCGATTTCGTGGCGCGAATACGGGATATGCAGCGCGATGGGACGCGGGATGCGCGGCCGGGGGCGGTCGATCACTGGCTTGACGGCGACGACGGGTAGCACGCAGCTGGCGCAATCTGCAAACCTAGTCCTGGGGCGGTCGATCATTGGCTCGACGGCGTCGACGGGTAGCGCGCAGTTGGCGCAATCCGCAAGCCTACTATCCATCACTGAGAAACGGATGATTGGGCGCAACCGACGGGTAGCGCGCAACCGACGGCGTACTATCATATGAAACGGACTATTCGATTGGGCGCAACCGATGGGTAGCGCGCAACCGACGGTGTACTATTACGCGAAACGGGCGATTGGGCGCAACCGACGGATAGCGTGAAATCGGCGGCATAATATCATCATACAACATACAAAACGGACGATTGGGAGGGACGAATGGCACAGGCAGATAAGGCGACGGCTACGATATTGGAGCGGCTTGCGCGGGGGGATTTGCTCATATCGGACGGCGCAACGGGGAGTTTCCTGCAGCGCGAGGGCTTGGGGGACGGCGATCCGGAGGAGTGGAACGCGAGCCATCCCGATGTGGTGCGGGGGATGGCGAAGGCGTACTTTGACGCCGGCTCCGATATGGTTTTGACGAACACATTCGGCGGCACAAGCATACGGCAGCGGCACTACGGGTTTGCGGACAGGACGCGCGAGTTCAATGTGAGCGCGGCGCAGCACGCCCGCAGCCAAGCGCCCGCGGGCGGCTTTGTGGTGGGATCGGTGGGTCCCACGGGCGAGGTGCTGAACGATCCGCTGCGGGACAATCCGCTGACAGAGGCGGCGGCGTATGACGCATTCGCGGAGCAGATAACGGCGCTGGCGGAGGGCGGCGTGGATGCGGTGAACATTGAGACGATGATAGACATAAACGAGGCGGCGCTGGCGGTGCGCGCCGCGAAAGAGAACACGGATTTGACGGTGATGTCCACGATGTTTTTCGACAAGGGGCCGCGCGGCTTCTTCACGATGATGGGGACGCCGCCGGCGGAGGCGGTTCGGCGGCTGCATGCGGCGGGCGCGGATGTGGTGGGCGCTAACTGCGGCAACGGCGTGGACCTTATGCTGGAGCTGGCGCGCGAGCTGCGGGCTGCGACGGACGGGTATCTGCTGATTCATTCCAACGCCGGCATACCGGCTCCGGTGGGGGGCGATATTGTGTATCCGGAGACGCCGGAGTATATGGCGGAGCGCTTCGGGGTGATGGCGCGCGAGGTGGGGGTGAACATAATCGGCGGGTGCTGCGGGACGACGCCGGAGCATATACGGGCGCTGGTGGGGGAGGTGCGGGGGTAGGCCAGGACGTGGGGACATATGCGGGCGTGGTGCCGCAAGTGGGTTGACGGCGTCGATGCGGGCGTGGCGGCATATCAGTCGGGGCGGGTCGACGTCGGCGGAGTGAACGCGCGCGCTGGCGGTTGCCGGCGTCTGCGTGAATGCGCGAGCAATGGCCCCGGCTGCCGACGCGCCGTATCGACGGCTAACATTAACCGCGGCCGCGGCGGGAACGCCGGTGTTATGGGCGAATGCGCCGCAAGCGGGCTGACGGCGTCGATGCGGGCGCTGCGTCGGGGCGGGTATGCGGGCGCAGGATAGGGTAATATGAACAGATACGAAGATCGGGACAATCTTTGGGGCATAGACAGCAATGACCGCCGCTGGTTTCAGGCGTTGACGCTTGCGGGCGGCGTGATTGCGTCTATAATGATGGCATTCTTGGAGATAGAGTACCGCGCGGGCGATGCCGCGCCGAACACGGTTGCGCGAAACATCTTGCTCAGCATAGGGGCAAGTTTCGTGGCGGCGGGGTTCGTGTCGTGGGCGATCCTGCAAGCAAAGGAGCTGACGATGGCGATTGCGGATTGGATTAGGGACGCTAATGAAAAGCGCAAGCGGGAGCTTGTCGCGGAGGCGCTTGAGCGGGGGCGCCGGGAGGGGCGTATAGAGGGGCGCGACGAAGGCATTATTGAGGGCCGCGGCGAAGGCTACTTGATGGGCTATGAGGACAGAGACAAGGGCAAGCCTAGTCGGCCGCCAACGAATGGGACTAACCGCAACGGCAGCAGCGGCAACAGCGATAACGGCGCATCCAAGTGAACGCCGTATCTCCCCCTTGGGCGGGCGCAAGATAGGCTGGTATGAACAGATACGATGAGCGCGACAACCTTGGGGGATAGACAGCAATGACCGCCGCTGGTTTCAGGCGTTGACGCTTGCGGGCGGCGTGATTGCGTCTATAATGATGGCATTCTTGGAGATAGAGTACCGGGCGGTCGATGCCGCGCCGAACACGGTTGCGCGAAACATATTGCTCAGCATAGGGGCGAGTTTCGTGGCGGCCGGGTTCGTGTCGTGGGCGATCCTGCAAGCGAAGGAGCTGACGATGGCGATTGCGGATTGGATTAGGGACGCTAATGAGAAGCGAAAGCAACAGTTGCGCGACGAAGGGCGCGTCGATGGCCTCAGCAAAGGCTACATGATGGGCTATGAGGACAGAGACAAGGGCAAGCCTCCGCAGCCGCCGACGAATGGGGCTAACCGCAACGGCAGCGGCGATAACGGCGCATCCAAGTGAATGCCGTATCTCCTTTGGGGGCAGCGCGATAGGCTAATATGCACAGATATGACGAGCGCGACAATCTTTGGGGCATAGACAGCAATGACCGCCGCTGGTTTCAGGCGCTGACGCTTGCGGGCGGCGTGATTGCGTCTATAATAATGGCATTCTTGGAGATAGAATACCGCGCGGGCGATGCTACGCCGAACACGGTTGCGCGAAACATCCTGCTCAGCATAGGGGCGAGTTTCGTGGCGGCGGGGTTCGTGTCGTGGGCGATCCTGCAAGCAAAGGAGCTGACAATGGCGATTGCGGACTGGATTAGGGATGCTAATGAAAAGCGCAAGCGGGAGCTTGTCGCGGAGGCGCTGGAGCGGGGGCGCAACGAAGGGCGTATTGAGGGACGTAGCGAAGGCTACTTGATGGGCTATGAAGACGCCACTGAGGGCAAGCCCCTGCAGCCGCCGACGAATGGGGCTAACCGCAACGGCAGCAACGGCAACAGCGATAACGGTGAACTCAAGTGAACGCCGTGTCCCTTTGGAGTTCCCAGCGTAGCGACGAAATGTATCACGATTTCGTCGCCGCGCCAGGGGTATGGAGCTGACGATGGCGATTGCAGATTGGATTAGGGAGCATACCGCAAGGCAGCGAGTAAAATTCGAGGCTCAAATGCGCCAAGAAGCCTACGATAGGCGAGAGAGACTTGCAATGCAAGCCTTTATTGAGGGTTACCTCAAAGGATATGATGATTCGTCCGAAGGCAGGGAGCGGCGGTTTCCCGTAGATGCGCTAGACGATCCGTATAAGAAGTACAAGATAGATTAAGCGCCGCTGCCTCGCCGTCTCAGTCGGCGATTAGCGCGGCAAGCCGCATCGCATCCCGTCCCGTCAAGGGCAAGGCGGCGTCTATTCGGGCGCGGATGTTGCGCGGCGGTCGTATTCGAGGCGGATTAGGCGCTCATAGGGGGGCGGCGCTTGACTAGGCCGTCGGCTATCAGGATGTCGCGCATGGCATCGTAGCCGTCGATGCCGATGGCGGGCGTATCCAGTATCCTTTACTGACGGCCGACCAACTAACTCTGACGACAAGCGAGGCGCTAATTATGATTGCAACGGGAGCGGCGCGGCGGCTGGGGGCTGCGGATGTGGTGGACAAGTTCGGGCGATGCCTTGAGCTTGTGCCTATGGATCCCAACTTTGAGAATATCAGCGTGGGGCTGTATGTCAAAGATGGCGTATGCACGGTTTGGACATTCAGCCGCAAGCCGGGCGTGGAGGCGCGCATTGAACGGATACGCGACCAACTGGTGGCGCTCGGCGGGATGGAGGCGGTGGCGGGCAGCGGCAATCAGGCGCGCTTCGGGTGCGGTTTTTTGCATGAGCGCGCAATCAAGTTTCTGATGAGCCAAGCGGTGGGCAAGGCGCCCGATTTCGCGCCGCCGCAGGGCGATATGAGCATCAAGGATTCGCGCTCGCCGCTGACAATCAGGGCTGAGGGCGCGCAGCGGGGCGATAGGTGGATCTACACCGTGAGCGGCGAAGGCGATGCGCCCAATCCGGCGGTGCGGATGCGAATGGTGGTCGCGGGCTTTCTGCGCTACGGCGAGATGGAAAAGGTGGGGGACGCCGAAGTGGCATTCCCGTGCGGGCAGCGGCACGATGCGCTGATGCGCCTGCTGCTGCCGTATTCGCGCAACATATCCAGCGTAGAGGGGATGATGGCGGCGGAGGCGCTGCGCGGGCAGATGACCACGGGGACGCTGGGGTTTTCGGCGACGTAGGGGGTTGGTGGGTATGCGCGTATCGGCAAGCGTGCAGTATTGGCGCTGGCGGCGCAAGGGGCGGCGTAATCGAGAAGGTCAATAACATCCGAAAAGTGAGGAAGACTATGAAAAAAACCTACGCTATAGGAAAAGTCAATGCTCACTTAGGCGAGCCTCTGCTGAAAGGCTACGGGCGCAACTCCAACACATGTCTATCCAACATAAACACTCGCAAGCAAGTATGGTGGTTCACCATCAGTCCGCAAAAGTTTAAGAATGAGTTGCACCTTCTGTGCGCAAAGAATCCGGGGCTAATCTGGCTGCGGATTGATGCTAACACTTTTCCAAACCCAACCGATATGTTCAGTCCAAGGTCAGACGGCGATGTGGATGTGGAGATATGCTGCGATGTCTCTTACCTTTGCTATATGCACGACATCAGAAGCATCAGAATCAGAGGAATAGGTTACGATTTCCGGCCGCATATCGAGTATGAGTGGGATGAGGATTGACGGGTGATGCGCAAGTTTCGGGTATTTAGGGGATTAGTGGGGCGTAGCTGGTTGGGTTAACGCGCGGCCGCCATTATCATCGGCAGGGGGTATAGTTCGCGGGCGAGTAGTCGGCGATGATCAGCCGATTTGAACGCTGAATCCGTTCACTTTGGATTCGCGCTCTGTCAACAATCGCCAAAATTCCCGGCGGGCTTTGCTGAAAGAATCAAGATTAAAGGCGTTTTCCGATGTGAGCTTCAGTATCGGTTTGGGGTTGTACGCCCTGCCTTCGAACTGCACGTCTATGAGGTTGGTGTACAGGATCATCTTGATTAGGGCGTCTTTAATGTCCAAGTTAGACGGATATGAATACCTGCTGTGTTTCGCCTCAATCAGGTGAATGTCAGCGCCCGCTATTTTCACTTCGTCCACGGTGAGGTAGTAGTAGCCGCCCAACAGGTTGGCGATGGTTATGCTGCCCTTAGTTCCCTCAATGTTCTCTTTGGGCTGCAGCGTAACCGTCTCTCTACTTTGAGCGGCTTCGGCCAATTCCCTAGAAAGCGATCTGAAGGAATCGCGCCCTCTATTCAGCAGCGCAACCCTTCTTTCGGCGCTAGAGCGCGAGTGCATTTCTACATTTAGCCGTCTTGATATTTCGTCGTAACGCTCCAGCGCGGTTTGGGCGAGTTCGCCTATATTTTCGGTTTGCGCCAAGTTCCAATGGAGGGCGTCGGATTGATACGAAAGTATTTGCTCGATCCGGCTCTTGATGTATGGGATTTGAAAGCGCTGCTTGGTGATTTTGTGGGCGTAGCGATCGCTTTTCTCAGCGTGGGCGTAGTATCCCACGATTACATACACCCCCAGCAGGCTCATTAGCGCGATGGTGTCCCACTGCAGAAAATCTCTATCGCCCTGCCGTCCTTCGTCTTTGAATATGGGGATTACGGTGATTTTCTTGCCCGCGAACTTCAGCGTGTCATACACGCGCGCATACGGATATGTGCGAGTGCGCTTTGCCGATACCCACCAACTGACGGCTACCGCATCTTCGCCAACGTTTAGGCGAAAGGCGGAGTTTGTGAAAGCGGCGTCTAAATCGTCGATTGAGAACGCTTTGAGGGTTGGACAGAGAAACGGCGTGTACTCTATGCCGCTGATGTTAGCTAACAGGTCCATACCGCCCTGCTTTGCGGGTAATCACTTGGAACTCATCGCCGTTTTGAAGCAGGTCGGGTTGTTCGTCCTGGAACCCAACCTTCTCTTTGATGACGGACGCGAGGGACTTCTTGATTTCAATTCCGACGCTGTTTCTGCCAAGCCGCCGCGCCATCTTCATTGTGGTGCCGCTGCCCGCGAAAGGGTCTAGCACGGTTTCGCCTTTGTACGCGAAAAGTTTTATCGCCCTGTAAGGCAGCTCTTCGGGAAATGCGGCGATGTCTTTCTCCAACGGAGAGCCGGGCATCACATTGGTCATTTCCCAAAGCGTCATGTACCAGCGGTTGTCCTGAATTTCGGACTTGCACACCTTGGATTCTTCCCTGACGTCCGAGGGTATGGACTTGTAGTTGAACTTGCCCTTTTGAAAGATGAGGATGCTTTCAAGCAGGTTGTCGGGGTAGAAGTACATCGGGTAGGGGTTTTGGAGGATGACGCCGCTGCGCCGGCTTATACGCAGGTAGCCGTCGGGCTTTTTCCACATAATCCTGTCGCGGTAACGAAATCCCGCGCCCTGAAAGAGCTTCGTGGCGTCGGCCACGATGGGGAACTTTTCGCCTTTGACCAGCATATCGTCGATGTTCAGAACCGCGATGCGCCCTTTCTGCAAAACTCGGTATGTTTCGTGCGCGAATGTGCCGATGACCTGAAGGTATTCATCGTAGGTTCGGTACATTCCTTCGTAGTCAAACGGAGCGTTGAAGTACGGCGGGGAAGTCACCATCAGTTGAACGCTCTCATTCGGCAGCTCTTCCATGCTCATTGAGTTGCCGAGTATAAGTTTGTGATGCGTGGGCATTGCGTCAATCCTAAATGCGCTTGCGGCGCGCTATGTTGCGGGCGTCGAATGCCGCCGCCGCTAGAAGTACGGATGCAAAATGCTTCAATGCGCCCCCCTAATGCTACCATAGCGCTGCAAGTTAATGGATGATAGCATATCATAACTATAGGCATACAAGCGCATAAGGATGTTGCAATGACGCAGACTATCGCAAGCAAGGCGCGCGCGGCGGCGACTAACTACGGCGAAGCGCTGCCGCCGATTGTGGACCTGGATGATGCGGATGCGGGCGGGCCGGTTTTCGCGGGGACGGATGTGCCGCTGCAGCGCTTATTCGCGTATCTGGATGAGGCGCGCAACTTGCACGCCTTCTTGGACGATTTCCCGCAGGTGAGCAGGGCGCAGGCGCTTGAGGCTGTCAGGGCGCGCGTCAAGGCTGACGGCGTGGTTCACAGCGATAGGGAAATCGTGAGCGGGACGCCGGTGTTCAGGGGGACGCGCGTGTTTGTGCGAAGCCTTTTCGAACATTTGGAGGAAGGCTATACTATCGAAGCGTTCCTTCATCAGTTCCCTACAACGGAGCGCGAGCAGGTAGTCAAGGCGCTGCAGGCGGCGAGCGCGCTTCTGGAAAGCGTGGCGTATGAGACTGCTGCTAGATGAAAATATGCCCCACGATTTTCGGCATTATCTGCCCGGCCACGATGCGCGGACGGTTGACTATATGAGATGGAAGGGCAGAAAGAACGGCGAGCTGCTTGCGTTGGCGCGGGACGAATTCGATGTTCTCATCACTCTTGACAACAACATACCCGATCAACAGAACATAACGCCGTTGGATGTTGGGGTGATGATTCTGGTTGCGCGAACAAACAGCATCGAATCACTGAGGCCGCTAGTCCCTCAGATATTGGGACGGCTGCGTACCATAAGGCGGGGGGAAGTAGTCCACATATGCCCGCCGCAAGCCGAATAAAGGGCGCACGCTACATATAGGCATACAGCGCACAAGGATGGTTTCAATGACGCAGACTATCGCAAGCAAGGGGCGCGTGGAGTCGACTAACTACGGCGAAGCGCTGCCGCCGATTGTCGACCTGGATGGTGCGGATGCGGGCGACCCGGTTTTCGCGGGGACGGATGTGCCGCTGCAGCGCTTGTTCGCGTATCTGGATGAGGCGCACAACTTGCATGCCTTCTTGCGCGATTTCCCGCAGGTGAGCAGGGCGCAGGCGCTTGAGGCTGTCAGAGCGCGCGTCAAGGCTGACGGCGTAGTTCACAGCGATAGGGAAATCGTGAGCGGGACGCCGGTGTTCAAGGGGACACGCGTGCCGATTGATATACTCTTCGAGTTTCTGGCGGCGGGGGAGAATATCGACGAGTTCGTTGACTGCTTTCCCACGGTAAGCCGCGAGCAGGCGGCAGCGGCGTTGACGGCTGCCCAACGCGCTTTGGAAAGCGTTGCGTATGAAGCCGCTTCTTGACGAATCGCTGAATGTCCGATTTAGGCATCACTTCCCCGGGCATGACGCGCGCACGGTCGACTATATGGGTTGGAAAGGCGTTCTCAACGGCGAACTTTTGGCTCTGGCAAGGCAAGAGTTCGAAGTTCTGCTTACACGGGATAGCAATATACCTTATCAGCAAAATATCGCTGACGACGAAATACCGATTATGCTGCTTTATCCGCGTTCCAACAGCATAAGGGATTTGCCGCCGCTGGCACCGGAAATTCTTGAAAAGCTGCCAACTATACAGCGCGGCGAAGTAGTACGCATATATCCGCCGCAAGCCGAATAACACGCATATTCACTGCATTATAAGGAGGCCACGCTATGCCCCTACACGAAACTATGACGCCGCGCCAACGGGTGATGAATGCGCTGCAAGGCAAGCCGGTGGATCGCACGCCGGTCGCCAATCCTACGAATGTGGCGACGGTGGAGCTTATGGATATGGTGGACGCGCCGTTCCCGGAGGCGTGCCGCAATCCGGAACTGGCGGCGCGCCTCGCGGCTACGGGCTATACCGAACTGGGCTTTGACGCCGTTATGCCGTACTTCACCATCATTCAGGAATCATCGGCGCTGGGCTGCGAAATGCAGTGGGAAGAGAAGGACAACTGGCCCACGGTGCGAATGTCCAATCCGATTTGGAAGGGGCCGGACGATATTCGCATACCGCCCGGCTTTCTGGAGCATCCGGACAATATCGCCATCACGCGCTCTATCAGCCTGCTCAAAGAGGAGTTCGGCGATGAGGTGGCGGTTATCGGCAAGACGATGGGCCCGTGGACGCTCGCCTACCATGTGTTCGGCGTGGAGGCGTTT
Source organism: Dehalococcoidia bacterium (assembly GCA_965204605.1). GTDB lineage: Bacteria > Chloroflexota > Dehalococcoidia > Lucifugimonadales > JADFKI01 > Bin90. The sequence goes on along the minus strand of OZ241999.1, from coordinate 303,454 downwards.
CTGCTGATGACGGTGGACGACCCGGATATGACGATGCGCTGCCTAGACGGGCTGAAGGAAATCTCCGTGCTGTTCGGGCAGGCGCAGATCGACGCGGGCGCCGACGCGCTTACCTTTCCGGATCACGCAACCGGGGATCTGGTCAGCGGGGAATACTATGAGCGCTTCCTGCTGGACATTCATCAAGAGATGGAAGAGCGCTTGGATACGCCGCTCATCCTGCACATATGCGGCAAGACGCTTGACCGAATGCCGCACATCGCGCAGACGGGGATGACGGCGTTTCACTTCGATTCCAAGAACGACCCGCATGCGGCGATGGATGCGGTGGACGGCGGCATTGCGCTGGTGGGGAATATCAACAATCCGGAGACGCTGTACGCGCGCGGGCCCGAAGAGGTGCGCGCCGAAGTTCGCAAATGCCTGGACGCCGGGGTGCAACTGATAGCGCCCGAATGCGCGATACCGCTCTCAACGAAACTCGAAAACCTGTTGGAAATCCCGCGCGCCGTCAAAGAATGGCACGCCGAGCGATAGGCGGGATGGGCGCATAATCGGGATGGGCGGCAAGCGGGATGGGCGCATAATCGGGATAAGCGGCAAGCGGGATGAGCGATAATCGGGATGGGCGATAGGCGCAATGGCGCAATGAAGGGGCTATAATTGCGCCCAAGCCCGTCCCGCATTCCAAGCCGCCGCCGAATGCGGGCATTGGCGCTAGAACACGCTGCGAAAGGCGAAACGCTATGACAATGACCAAAACCAAACTGATCACCGCCGCCGATTTGCTGCGTCTGTACTCAAAGGGCGTGCGCGGCGAGCTAATACGGGGGGAGCTCTACGAAACTATGCCAAGCGGACAACAACACGGCGAAATTGCAATGCGGATAGGGCATCTGCTACTGAGCTTTGTGAGGCCGCGCCGCCTTGGGCGTGTAATGGGTTCGGACGCGGGCGTGTGGCTGGAGCGCGATCCGGATACGGTGCGGGAGCCGGATGTGGCGTTTTTCGCCGCCGATAGGATACCGCCCGGGGAGCGCGTGAGCGGCTACGCCGAGGCAGTCCCCAATCTTGTGGTAGAGATAGCGTCCCCAAGCAATAGCGCGCGCGAGGTTCGCGATAAGGCGCGGATGTGGCTGAGCTTCGGCGTGCGTATTGTGTGGGTCGTGTATCCGGACGCGCGCGCGGTGGAGCTGCATACTGGCGACGGCGGGCGGCGCATGCTGGCTGAGGGCGATACGCTGGACGGCGGGGATGTTCTGCCGGGGTTCAGCTGCAGGGTGGGGGATATTTTCGATGTGTATTAGGATGCGCCGTGCGGCGTGTATCCCGCGCACCGCTATACCGCAATCCAAGCCGCCGCCGAATGCGGGCATTGGCGCTAGAACACGCTGCGAAAGGCGAAACGCTATGACAATGACCAAAACCAAACTGCTTACCGCCGCCGATTTGCTGCGCCTGTATTCGGAGGGCGTGCGCGGCGATCTTATACGGGGGGAGCTCTGCGAAACTATGCCAAGCGGACAAGAACACGGCGAGATTGCGGCGCATCTGTGCTATCTGCTGATAAGCTTCGTCAAGCCGCGCCGCTTGGGGCGGGTGATGGGTTCGGACGCGGGCGTGTGGCTTGAGCGCGATCCGGACACGGTGCGCGAGCCGGATGTGGCGTTTTTCGCCGCCGATAAGATGCCGCCCGGGGAGCGCGTGAGCGGCTACGCTGAAGTTGTCCCCAACCTGGTGGTAGAGATAGCGTCCCCAAGCAATAGCGCGCGCGAGGTTCGCGATAAGGCGCGGATGTGGCTGAGTTTCGGCGTGCGCCTTGTGTGGGTGGTGTATCCGGACGCGCGGGCGGTGGAGCTGCATACTGCCGACGGCGGGCGGCGCATGCTGGCTGAGAGCGATACGCTGGACGGCGGGGATGTTTTGCCGGGGTTCAGCTGCAGGGTGGGGGATATTTTCGATGTGTATTAAGATGCGTCGGGCGGTGCGCTAATCGGCGTATCCTGGCGCTGAAACGGCATTGCGCGGGGCGCAAACGGCAGTAGGCGATAACGGGCTAATCGGATTTTCGGGACGGCAACAATCAAAAATTCAAGGAGGAATGCAATGCGGGAAAAGGCGCTCTTTATGAACGGCAACTACGAAAGCAACCTGCAGGGAATTGCGGACGTCCATGCAGTATTGCCTGAGCAGATCCTGTTCATTCAGCCCCACGGCCCGGGTCGAATCACCGACTTGCGGGACAATCCGCCATCCGTAGATGACCCCGTAACGATGTACATCTCCATCACAACGGATCTGAACCAGGTTCATTTTACCGCTGAAGTGGTGGGATGGGATGACAAAGAGAAACTCTCACCGCAAAAGCGCGATCTGATTGACAAGGTTATCAAAACCTTGCAGGCGCCCGAACCGGGCGTGTTCGAAGGGGGAGTCAATCTGCTCCACATCCGCCGGCTAGTTCGCGTTGAGACGCCTTTCGACGTGGCTAAACTCGTCAAAACTCGCAACAACGAACCACTGAAGCCCAGAAAACAATCTGGCAAGTTTTCCTATGTGCATCGGCTTGGGGACGATGCGGGGGATGCCTAATTACGGCGGGCCGTCGGCGCTCGAATGCGGCGCGCGTTGCTGAATGTGACGTGTCGCGCGCCGCCCCTGATACGAAGCTCGAACGCCGTCGAAGGGCGGCGCTGCGGGCGATAGACGCTATAAGCGGAAAAGGAACGGAATACGATTATGCCTCTGCGCTTTGATACTGTGCGAGAAGTCAACCAACGAATTGCTGAGCTTTGCGATGATTTCCAAGGCTGTCTGCGCTTCTATGAACTCAATTCGCCGGGGCTGGATGCGCTGACGCCGCATCGCGATGCGATTAAGAAGCGAAGCGAATTCGGCGGCGTGAGCGATGCGATCGACTCTTACGATTTCGTGGTGAACTATCTCAGGCCGGCCGTGATTGCGCTGAGGCTGGATCCGCAGGCGCATTACAGGATGGCGTCGGGCGATGAGATGTTTTCGCAGCTCAAACGGCATCAGAGCGCCTTTGTGGATCTTGAGCCGCATTCGGCGGCGGATTTGGGCAGTCCGGAGCTTATCCAAGCGATGTATTCGCTGATTGAATCGCTGCAGCTATCGCGAACCAAGGCGCAGGTTTTCACGGGGACGCTGACGCTGCATCACTTGTTGCCCGGGCTTGTGCCGCCGGTTGACCACCGATTTACGGGGGCGTTCTTTCGGCTCAATCACTATCACTTCAGCGTTGGGGCGCACAAGGGATTGGCGCGCCTCTTGAACGGCTTGGCCGCTATCGTGGATCGGCTTGACGGGCAGTACGGCGAAGGCTATCTGCCGGGGCTGGTGGGCGGCGCTGACTGGGCTACCAGCGAAAGCAAGCTTTTGGACAATGCGATAGTGGGATATGTGAAACGAAGCAAACTGCGTTTGGCAGCCGCAGCCGCAGCCTGCTAAAATCGTCAGACAAAACCCCCGCGGCCGCCGATTTCCAACCCGAAACTCACTATGAGGTGTACAGCGATGCCCATTCACAACAAAGGCTTGGAGCGCGAACTTGAGTATGTAACCAAGCCGTTCGAGATTAAGCACATACGCGGTCTGTTTGAGCATACGGATGCGCTGATGCACGACATCGCTCACAACCTCATCACGGGCAATCACCACGAAGTTGACCGCCTCACGCAGCAGGCGCTAGCGGACGGGTACACCGCCAACGATGTGCTGGACGATGGGCTCATATCCGGCATGGCGGTGGTGGGCATCAAGTTTCGGGACAACATCATATTCGTGCCGGAGGTGCTGGTGGCGGCGCGCGCGATGAAGGCGGGGATGGCGTATATCGAGCCAATCCTATCGGCGTCCGGCATAGAGCCGATAGGGACGGTGGTTATGGGCACGGTCAAGGGCGACCTGCACGACATCGGCAAGAACTTGTGCATAATGATGCTGCGCGGCGCCGGCTTCACCGTTCACGACTTGGGGGTGGACACCAAGCCGGACGAGTTCATAGACGCCGTTATGGACAACGAAGCGCAGATCTTGGGGATGTCGGCGCTGCTGACCACCACGATGCCGAATATGGGCAAGACGATCGAGGCGTTCGAAGAGTACGGGATGCGCGATATAGTCAAGATAATGGTGGGCGGCGCGCCTGTGCGGCAGGAGTTCGCGGACGATATGGGCGCCGACGGGTACGGGGAGAACGCGATGGCGTGCGTCGATATGGCCAAGCGGTTCATGGGCGTGGGGGAGCTCGAGGGTGTAGGCGAGATCGAGGGCTTGGGCGAGCTCGAAAGCGCGGATGCCGTTCCTGTGGCGGGATCGGATTAGGGGCGGCAATCTGCGGCGGCTCTGCGCGCGTGCCGCTTAATCGGGCGTGGGGGCGCAATGGGGGGGATTGGGTTGAATGGCGGCGTTGTGCCGGAGCTGTGCGCGTTCTGCCTAATCAAACTCAGAGGCGCAACGGGGGTTTGGGTTAGGTAGCGCTTCTCTGCGTCTCACGCATAATTCCCGCAATTTCTTAGACTGCAAGGCGGTTGGATATGGCGAAAGAACAGGGCGTAGATAAAGAGCGATACAGGGCGAGTATGGCGCGCCTTGACGGGATATTTCGCGGGATGTCGGACACGGTAACCGAAGTATCGCGTTGGCGCTGCCCGTACAAGAACGCGCAGAGCCGCTGCACCGCGCAGTTCGGCTGCCGCAATCAGCAGCGCAAAGTCCCCGAGGGCGAGCTCTACATCTGCATCGGCGACGATAATCTCGACTACCGTAGCGCCTGGGAGATTTAGCGCCGGCGGCCGCGGCAAGCGGGCTGAGGGCCGGCGTGGGGCGCTGCGGTATTGCCCCGTCGATGCGTCTCGGGCAGGCGCATTGGCGCATTATGCGGGCGCATTATCCGAAATCGGTATCGTGGCGTGGTGGGATGGCTGCGTCGGGGGCGCATTGGGCGGGCGCAAGTAGGCTAATATGAACAGATATGACGAGCGCGACAATCTTTGGGGCATAGACAGCAATGACCGCCGCTGGTTTCAGGCGTTGACGCTTGCGGGCGGCGTGATTGCGTCTATAATGATGGCATTCTTGGAGATAGAGTACCGCGCGGACGATGCTACGCCGAACACGGTTGCGCGAAACATATTGCTCAGCATAGGGGCGAGTTTCGTGGCGGCCGGGTTCGTGTCGTGGGCTATCCTGCAAGCAAAGGAGCTGACAATGGCGATTGCGGACTGGATAAGGGAGGCGACGGAAAAGCGTAGGCAGCGGTTGCGCGACGAAGGCTACGATATGGGCTATGACGATGGCGCCGAGGGCAAGCCCCGACGCCGGCCGTCAACGAATGGGACTAACCGCAACGGCAACAGCGGCAATAGCGATAACGGCGAACTCAAGTGAACGCCGTGTCGCACTACGGGGACGGCGCGATAGGCTAATATGCAAAGATATGACGAGCCGACAACCTATGGGGCATAGACAGCAACGACCGCCGCTGGTTTCAGGCGCTGACGCTTGCGGGCGGCGTGATTGCGTCTATAATGATGGCATTCTTGGAAATAGAGTACCGCGCGGACGATGCTACGCCGAACACGGTTGCGCGAAACATATTGCTCAGCATAGGGGCGAGTTTCGTGGCGGCGGGGTTCGCGTCGTGGGCGATCCTGCAAGCGAAGGAGCTGACAATGGCGATTGCGGATTGGATAAGGGAGGCGACGGAAAAGCGTAGGCAGCGAGTAGAATCGGATGCACTCGACCGGGGCTACAACATGGGCTACGACGACAGAGACAAGGACAAGCCCCTCATACTGCCATCGGACAGGATTAACCATAATGGCGATGTCGACAGCGGCGAACCCAAGTGATTGCCGTAACCCTATGTGGGGGGATGGCGCGGTAGGCGGCGAAATCGTGATACGTTTCGTCGCCGCGCCGGGGTATGGAGATGACGATGGCGATTGCGGATTGGATTAGGGATGCTACGGAAAGGCGTAGGCAGCGGATAATCGAGGAAGTCCGTAGTAGCGAGGAATATCGGCAAGAATGGTGGAAGGGCTACGATATGGGCTATGATGATGCTGACAAGGGCAGGCCGTTCGGCTTTTCTTTGGATGCGCTCGACAAGTCTCGTAAGAAGCGCAAGGCAGAATAGCCGCCGCTACCTCGCTGTCCCGGTCGGCGATTTGTCCGCGCTAATCGCATCGCATCCTGTCCCATCCCGCACCGCCAAAAGCCAAGGCGACGTCTAGGCGGGCGCGGATGTTGCGCGGCGGGCGAATTGGGGGCGGATTAGGCGGTCGTAGGGGTGGGGGCGCTGGACTAGGCCGCCGGCTATTAGGATGTCGCGCATGGCGTTGTAGCCGTCGATGCCTATGGCGGGGGCGGTTGACCAGGTTCCTAGCGCTTTGTATTGGCGGACGCTGCGGTTTAGCACGGCGGGCGGGCATTCGGGGAAGAAGGGCGCAACCCGCGCGGCTATTTCGGCGGGGGCGGCTGACGCAAGCCATTGCTGCGCTTTGTAGAAGCCGCGCGTGAACTGCTCTGCGATGTGGGGCATCGTCTCTATGAACTTGGGGGCGGCGGCGAATGAGCTGTAGCATAGGTAGCCGTGTTCGCGGCCGAGCTCAGCCGCCAGATAGCCGACGCCGTCCGCTATGAGCGTCTGCGCCTGGGGGTTGGGCATGTGGATGTAGTCGGCGTCGCCGCGGCGGAATGCGGCTAGGGCGTCATCGGCGGATAGCCCGCTCAGCATCCGTATCTTGCCGATGTCAACGCCGCGCTTGCGGAGCGTCGCCGAAAGCGATGTCAGCGGCACGGGCGTGAAGCCAATCGGGATTAGCGTTGCGCCCTCGAGATCGCGCCATTGCCAGTTATCGGCGGGCGCCCTGCCAAGCAGAAAGAAGCCGTCGCCGCGGTTGATTTCGGCGATGTGCAGCGGGGCGTCTTGCTCGCCGGCGTCAAGCGCCATCATGCTGCGGCTTATGCCGGTCTGCACAATGTCCACTTCGGCGCGGCGCAGCATATCTAGCGCAGACCTGTCGGCGGGGACGCTGCCGAACATCACATCCAAGCCTTCGGCGTACAGAAAGCCGCCCGCGACCGCCGCGTATATGGGCGTGTAGAACAGGTTGCGGTAGGTTACCATCAGGCGCAGGCGGTAGGGGCGCTGGGTTTGGTTCATTGGCAGTATCCTGTATATCCTGGTTCGGTAGTGTTCCATTTGCGGGGTAGTTAGCGGCAATTTGGGCAGGTAACCTCTTTGGACATCGTTGCGTTAACGGGAACTTCGGACTTGTGCCGGTCTATGCCGCACTGCGTAAATCTGCCATCAGGGAAGCCTCGATGGGTTGGCGGCCAAGGCGAGAACGGCGGCGGCGGCGGTTGCGGTGGTTGCGGCGGCGGGATCAGTTCGGCTATCTCGGCTGGCAGCGATTGGAGTAGATACTCGCGCAGTCTGTCCCATGCGCGGGCAACCCTGTCGCAGTTGTTGGGGTTCCACGCCCATAGTTTAACATCTGATACTTGTAGCCAACTATTTCCAATCGTCTGAAGCAGTTCCGCGCCTGCCGCCCAATCGCCGCGGTCGAAGGCGTTCTCTATTTCGTCTAGCCGCTTGGCGGTTTCGGTTTCAGCGCCGTATCGATCAGGGGTTTTCATTGTCCGCTCATTCCAAACCATATGCCAGAAAGCGGCGTTTGACCACGCCAAAAAGATAGCGTCAGCGTCTCCGGGTATTGGCGGCAGAATGCCCGTATCGCCAAAGGCGATTGCGCCCGGCGTGTTCCATTGCGCGATGCCTATACTAGCAGCGCAAGCGAGGCAATGCTCTGACCCGTCGTGTCCATCACCATCGTCCCAGCGCAAGAAGCCCTCTTTGCCCCAAATCAGGTTTTCGGAGTGAGGGTAATCCCCTCCGCCCGAATAGTAGAGCAACTTTTGGCAATCGACGCAATGGACATACCACAGAGCGCACATGCGCTCTTCTATTGGGATGTGTTCAAACTCCCAGCATCCGGGCGAACACCAACCGCTGAGTTTGTTGGCTTGCAACCCGTCTGTCTTGACATAGAACACCGCGGGCAGGCGCTTTTGCGCTTCCAGAACGGCTAGGCGCGGCGGGTGTGTTGCGATTACCTCAATCGCGGCTATCGGTTCGCCTGTAGTCAGCAGCGCGGCTACATCTACCCGCATCCGCACGCCGTCTATGGCGATGCTATACTCAGTGTCCGTGAAATCGCAGGGGGGAAGCGCGACTTCGGCATCGCAAAATCGGCAGAGCATTGGCGGCAGGTTGTGATAGTCGACCGCTATGCGGTCTCGGAGGTTATCGTGCAGGGTTCGGTTCGGCATGGTAGAATTCATTGGCGTTCAACTCCCTTTATTCCTTCTCAGTATGCGCGCGGTCAGGTCGTCTAGGCGCGCGTAGTTGAACTCGCGATCGAACGGGATGCCGCTGACCACTATCGGGCGATGCGCCCGCTGCGCGAATATCACGCTGAGACGGACGCGAGCGTCGAGTATATCGTCGTTAGTGAGTTGTGAGTTCGCCAATCGACTCATCTAACTACCCCGCAAATACTACAGAGCCTATACCCTGCTGTGCGCTTGGTTGCCGTTAGTCCATATTTGCCCTTCGTTGCGCTTAGTCTGGTTTGCGTTAGTCCAGTATGCGGCCTTCGTAGTCGATGCGGGATAGGGGGAGGCCGAGTTCGCGCAGGTCGGCTTCTATGACTGCGGCGTCGCCTACTATGACGATTTTGAGGGCGTCGTGGTTGAGGCGGGCTTGGGCGGCGCTGCGCACGTCCTGCAGGGTTACCGCGCCTATGTTGTCGGCGTATGTACTGAAGTAGTCGTCGGGCAGGTCGAAGGACACTAGGCGGATGAGCTGATGCAGCATTTGGGAATGCGTCTCGAACTGGCTGGGCAAGCCGCGCAGGATGCCGTCCCGCATATCGGTGAACTCTTCCTCAGCGACGGGGCGGTCGCCGCGGATGTCGGCGAACTCTTTGAGGGTTTCGCGGACTGCGTCGGCGGTAACGGCGGTTTGCACGGAGCCGCCGGCGGCAAGCGCGGATGCGCGGGTTAGCCAGTCTATGTGGGACATGTAGCCGTAACTATAGCCCTTGTCTTGGCGCAGGTTCATGTTCAAGCGCGCCGAGAACTGCCCGCCGAATATGTTGTTGAGCAGGGTGAGCGCGAAGTAGTCGGGGTGATGGCGGGGGATGGTGAGATGGCAAGCCCTGATGACGGACTGGGCGGCGCCGGGCTTATCGGCAAGGTATATCGTGGGCTTGTCGGCGGCGGGCGGGTGGTCGTCGGCTTGCGCTGCGGTTGTGGCGGGCGCATGTTTCCAAGCGCCGAATGCGGCTTCCGCTTGCTCGAGCGCGTGGTCGCGGCGAATGTCGCCTACCAGGATTAGGGTTGCGTCGGCTGGGGCGTATCGGGCGGCGTAGTGGTTTGCTAGGTCGTCTCTGGTGAAGGCGCTCACGGCGGTTTCGGTTCCGGATACGGGATGTCCGTAGCCGGTATTCGCGCCGAACAGCAGCGCTTGCGCCGCGCGCGCCGCAACTGCGACGGGGTTGTCGGCTATGCGCTTGAGGTCGGTTAGGCGTTCAGCGCGCACGCGGTCGAATTCCTGCGCGGGGAAGGTTGGGTTTTGGACGACGTCCGCCATAATGGCAAGCGCATCCTGCCAGTGGGCGGTGAGGGTTTCGGTGGCGATAGCGGCATATTCGCGCGCGGCGTGGGCGCTCAAATGGGCACCTAGGAATTCCATATCGTCGGAAATTCGCTGACTGCTGCGGGTTGTAGTGCCTTCGGAGAGCATATCGGCGGTGAGGCTCGCCAAGCCGGGGCGGTCGGCGTGGTCGGTGATGCCGCCGGCGCGCAGCAGCAGTCCTTGCGCTACGATGGGCAAGCCCGGCATTTCCAGCAGAACGACGCGCATGCCGTTGGACAGCGCGGCGCGTTCCGGGGCGGGCGGGCTGAAGCTAGGCGCGGCGGCGGCGGCGGGCATTGCGGCGCGGTCGATGGCGCTTGCGGCGGCGCTCAGGGACTGCTCCGGCAGCACGGCGAGCCTGACTTTGCTGCCGCCGAGCGCGGAGTTGGCGGCGCGGCGCACATCGTCGGCGGTAACCGCAAGGTAGCGCGCGAGGTCGGTGTTGATGCCGGCGGGATCGGCTTGGTAGGTGTTGTAGAAGTTGAGCTGATCGGCGCGGCCGCCGAAACCGCCGATGCGCTCAAGTTGGCGGACGTGGTGGCTTTCGATGCGGTTTTTGGCGCGCATAATTTCGTGTTCGGTGGGGGCGGTTTGGCGCAGCAGATCCAGCTCTTCGTTGACTATCGCCTCGATGTCTGCGAGGCTTTGGCCGGGGTTGGCGGTAACTTGGATGAAGAATTCGCCGGCGATTTCTTGGGCGTAGTGGTACACGCTCACATCGCGGGCGATTTGGCGCTCATAGACAAGCCGCTTATGCAGGCGCGAACTCTTGCCGTCGCCTAGAACGGCGGCGAGCATCTCTAGCGCGGGCTCTTGCGCGTCGAAGGCGGGGCCGGCGGGCCAGACCAGGTATAGGCGGGGGAGCTGCACCTTGTCGCGCGTGGCGAGGGACACATCGCCGCTGAGTTCGGAGTCCATGCGCCCGATGCGGTTGATGGGCGGGCCGGGGGGCAGATCGCCGAAGTAGCGCTCAACCATTGCGCGCGCCTTGCCGGGGTCAATATCGCCGGCGATTGCGAGGCTTGCGTTGGAGGGGGCGTAGAATTGGCGAAAGAAGTCTTTCACATCCTCGAGTTCGGCGGCGTCTAGGTCTTCTTGGGAGCCGATGGTGGGCCAGTTGTAGGGATGCGGCGGGGGGAACACAACGGGCTGCAGGGTGAGATAGGCGGTTCCGTAGGGGCGGTTTTCGTAGCTTTGGCGGCGCTCGTTTTTCACCACATCGCGCTGCACGTCGAAGCTCTTTTGGTCGAGCGCGTCCAGCAGAAAACCCATCCTGTCCGATTCCAGCCAGAGCGCGAGCTCGAGGTAGTTGGACGGCACATTTTCCCAGTAGTTGGTGCGGTCGGGGGTGGTGGAGCCGTTGAGGTTGGCGCCCACTTTTTGGAGCGGGTCGAAGAAGCTTTGCTTGTGGTGCTTGGAGCCTTCGAACATGACATGCTCGAAGAGGTGGGCGAAGCCGGTGCGTCCGGGCTCTTCGTTTTTGGAGCCGACGTGGTACCAGATGTTGACGGCGGCGATGGGCAGTGTGTGGTCTTCGTGCAGGATGACGTCCAGTCCGTTGGAGAGGGTGAACTTTTCGTAGGAGATGGCAACCATTAAAACGCTCCGATGCAACTGGGGTTTTGCGGGTTTCAGGATTTTCGCGGGCGTGCGGCGGGCGCAACCTTCTAGTGTACACGAAACGGCGGATACGGCGCTGTCTAATATGTATGCGGCGACGGATGCGCCGTTGTCTGATATGTGCGTGACGACGGATGCGCCGCCATTGTTATGATGCGTTGGTTATTGTATCATCTAAATCAATGTAGGCGCATATGACTGGGAATCACTAAGGGCGCAACTCGTGGCAATGCAATTGACTAAATCTTCGATTGAGGAAATGGCAACGGATACGCTTCATCAGCACGGGCTGCATTCCATCCCCGTGGATCTCATTGCGCTTGCGAATAGGCTGGGGATTAAGGTCAACAACGCCAAGTTTTCAGAACCTAACTTGGCCGCCTTGCTTTCAAAACGCGGAAGCAATGTGTGGATACTGTTGGATGAAGCCAGCCATCCTCATCGAAAGCGCTTCTCTATCGCGCACGAATTGGGGCATCATTTCTTGCATCTGCAATCGGATGGCGAAATGATCGACCGTGACACCAACTTTTTCAGGGTTAACGGATACGGCTCAGACGAAACAGCGCAAGAGCGCCTCAAAGAAATAGAGGCGAATCAGTTTGCCGCCGCGCTGCTAATGCCGGAGCGTCTAATTCGACAAACTTGGCAGGATCGCCGCTCCATATCCAAATTGGCGCGCTTGTTTCAGGTGTCCGAAGAGGCGATGGGCTATCGCATAGCGTCGCTCGGATTAGACTAATGCTTCCTGAAGAAACCTTCTCGCCCATCGCCCAACGGCTAGTCGAATCTATTGGGAAACCCGCCACGAATGAAGATGTAACTATCTATGAGCGGGTTAGGCGCATTGAAGACGCAAGTTATGAACTCAGGACGATTGTGGCATCGTGGGAAAAGCAACAATCCGATGAGCGGGATCTGAGAAATCGCTATGCGAAATGGCTTGTCATCGCGCTGTTTATTCAGGTTGCGATAATCAACATCGCCTTTTTTCTAATAGGCTTCGGCTTGCTCACGGTGGAAAGGTGGGTTGCCAGCAGTTTTATTGTTGGCGTATTCGTCGAAGTAACGGGTATGACTTTCGTTGTGGTGAGATACCTGTTTCCGACGCAACACGGCGCTAGACTGCCTAGCGAACTTAGACGCGCGGGATTGCGCGATGTCCCCGCTTATGAACGGGATGAGCGCGGTGTTGGGGACGAATAAGGGGTTCGCAGTCGACGCGGCGGCTTAGGCGCATCAAATCAGCGTTGCGTCAATAGCGGCCGGGGCGGCGGCCGACGCTATTTCGTTGAGGCGCTCTAGCGCGCGCTTGACTTCGTGGGCTTCGCTCCAGCGCTCCCTTGCCTCGTAGAGAACCAAGGCTTCCTCATAGTCCCGCCGCGCTTTCGGGACATCGCCGAGTTCGGCGTGGGAAAGCCCTCTGATGTAGTACAGGTCGGGGTTGTATCTGTCAAGGCTGATGGCGTGGTCGTAGCTCACTATCGCGCTTGGGTAGTCCGCTTGGAAAATGTATGTAGCGCCTTTGAGAATGTGAGGGTCGGGATCGTCCGGGTCAAGCATAGCAACCGTATCACAAGCCAGTATCGCCTTGTCATATTCGCCCATTCGCATATAGGCTAGTCCGCGATTGTAATGGGCGGCTGTGAGGTTGGGGTCAAGCGCGATGGCGTTGCCGTAGTCGGCTATCGCCGCATCGTAATCGCCTTTGTTTAGGTAGGCGTTGCCGCGATTGAAGTAGGCGTCGTAGTTGTGCGGGGCGATTCTGACGGCTTCGGCGTATTCGGCTATGGCTTCGGCGTAGCGTTCTTGGGCAGCAAGCCTATCGCCCTTGTCTATGTACATGTCGGCGCGCGCGCATGCGCTCCAGAGCAGTCCGTTGACGCCGAGCGCGGCGGTCAGCGCCAGCAGCAGCGCGGTTTTCATCTGCGCGCATCCGTTGGGGCGCTACCCTATCCCGCCGCCGCTTGCAGATGCTTGCCTAGCAGGTCTATCGCGGCTTGCGCGGCTTGGCGCTTGTTGGCGTCGCGGTCGGCGCTGCCGGTCTCTATGCGCTCTGCTGCCGCAAGTCCGTCCGGGCCGGCAATCCCGATGTAGAATGCGCCGATGGGTATGCCCGGACGCCCGCCGGTGGGGCCGGCGACGCCGGTAACCGATACGGCGTAGTCGGTGGCGGTCAGCTTGCGCGCGCCGGCCGCCATTCCGATTGCCACCTCTGCGCTGACGCTGCCCTTGCTCTCATACACTTCGTCGGGGACGCCCAGGACGGACTGCTTTAGGCCGCCGGTGTAGGCTATGACGCCGCCGGGGAACCAGCGCGAGCTGCCCGGCACCGTGCTGAGCAGGTAGCCCACAAGTCCGCAGGTGTCCGCCTCCGCCACCGAAACGCGCTTGTCCTGCGCCGTCAGCAGCGCCGCAATCTCTTCGACTTTCATCGCATATCCTCCATACTCAGTTGCCTAGTTCGTATCAAATCAAAGCCGCGCATCCGCATATTAGTGGGCGAAGCGGCGGGTGTCAAAGTTTGCGAAAAGTAGGGCGTCGACGCTGTTGTGTTGCTTAAATCCGCGCGCATTAGCGGGCATTCGGCGGCGTGGGATAAAGCGATTTGGGAAAACTCGACTGAAATTGCGCTAATTTTCGGGCGCAATTAGGGAACAAAAGTCGCGGCGTTGGCGTTATAGTAACATAACCGAAAAGGAATTGATGGAGGTCAAACGCTATGTTCAAGAAGATACGCCTGCGATATGCGCCCGCGTTGGCGGCGATAATCGCCGTCGTCGCGATGGCGTGCAGCAGCGCCCCCGCGGCTCTGCCGGCCGCGCCCCAAGCGCCTGCGCCCGCGCCCCCGGCCGTTGCGCCGCAAGCCCCGGCGCCCGCGCCTGCTGCGCCAGCGCTTCCCCCGCCGTCTGCCGCTCAAGCCGCGCCTGCGCCCGGTGCTGCTCAGAACCCGGGCAGCATGGGCCCGCCTGGGCCGGCCACTGCGCAACCTGCCCCGTCGCATACTGGGCCATCCGCCGCGCCGCCGTCTGCAGCGCAACCGCCGCTTACCACTTTCGAGGGGCAAGAACGATCCGGGAGCGTGAATGCGGCGGAGGACAGCGTTTCCACATTTAGCCTTGACACCGACCGCACATCGTACGCGCTGGCGCTCAATTGGGCGCGCGCCGGCTATGAAGTGCCGTCCGATTCGGTGCGCGCCGAAGAGTGGATAAACGCTTTCGCATACGGCTACGAGCGCCCCGCTAGGGACGACAGCTTCGCCATTCACACCGATGTTATCCAACACCCGCTCAATAGCGGGATGCTGATGGCGCGCATAGCGTTTCAGGCGCCGGAGCCGCATTACGACCGCAAGCCGCTCAATGTTACGCTGGTGCTGGATGCGTCCGGGTCTATGTCGGACGGCAACCGCGTGGATATTGCGCGCGCCGCCGCTGAGAGCATTCGCGGCAGTCTGCGTTCCGACGACCGCATAGCGGTTGTGCATTTCACGGACGGGGTTATCCACGACCTCACGGTGGAGCATTCGCGCCCGAATGATAGGGATGTTCGGCGTTCCATAGACAGGCTTCAGCCGCACGCCGCGACTAATGTGCAGGCGGGCTTGGACTTGGGCGTTGAGCTGGCGCACAGGGTACGATATGAGCGCCCGGACGCCTACAACTACATCGTGTTGATGTCCGACGGCGTGGCGAATGTGGACGCCACAAATCCGTTTGCGATACTGGATTCGGCGGCAGATTACGATGCCAGCAACCCACTGCGGCTGATTACCATCGGCGTGGGGATAGCCAACTACAACGATTACCTGCTGGAGCAGCTGGCGCAGCACGGCAACGGGTGGTATCGCTACCTGAACGATGTGGAGCAGGCGCGCGCCACCTTCAGCCGCGATAACTGGCTTGCGCTATCGCAGCCGTTCGCCGACCAGACGCGCGCGCAGGTTACATGGGATGCGGATCTGATAGAGACCTGGCGCATCATCGGCTACGAAAACCGAGTTACCGCCGATGAGAACTTCACGCAGGCGCGCAAAGAGTTCGCCGAAATTCCGGCGGGCGCCGCAACCACGGTGTTCTATGAGCTCGACTTG
Organism: Dehalococcoidia bacterium; assembly: GCA_965204605.1. Taxonomy (GTDB): domain Bacteria; phylum Chloroflexota; class Dehalococcoidia; order Lucifugimonadales; family JADFKI01; genus Bin90. The sequence continues at coordinate 288,008 of OZ241999.1, read as the reverse complement.
GTGGATGATGGCGTATGGCTGCGCGAGAATATGAAGCTGGGCGATGTTGAGGCGCGCTGGGTTACGCCGGACAGCGGCGATTCCAATCGGCAGCATGCGCCGATATTGGCGCGCTACGCCGGCAGTCTCAGCGCCCAAGACTACGCGCTGATGCGGTTGGGCGCGCTGGTGGCGCTGTCGTCGGACAGATACGCCAGTCCGCCGCACGCCGACGGAGGGCTGCCGCGCTACTCGGTACAGAACGATCTGATAACGATGCTGCGCGACTTGCGTGGGCTGGAGCCGCGCCTCGGCAACCTGACCGCATACAGGGATTTCGCATTCCTGCTGGAGCATATGGCGCAATCGGCGCATGCGAGCGCCGGCGGATCGGGTTCGGGGTATAGCCGCTGATTGGCGGGGTTGGCGCATAGCCGATACGCAGCGGCGGGGTTGATCGCCGCGCTTGCTCTGACAGCGAAACGGCGCTGAATATAGATGCAATGCGCGGCGAAATATCGGATAATGAGGGAACGCGGATGCGATATGCGCCGCCGTGGTGGGATGCGCTGATGGCGGGCTTTTGCGCCTAGTCTGCGTGGGCGGGATGCGGCAATGTCGGGTTTCTGCGCCTATTCTGCGTGGGCGGGATGCGTCAATGGCGAGCTTGTGCGCCTATGCTGCGTGGGCGAACTGCGGTAGGCGCATACGCCCGTTAGCCGATCGACGCAGACTGCGAAAAGGGGGTTGCGAAAGTGAAATCGGAAGAGAAGGCGCGGCTTACAACCGAAGAGGTACGCCATATCGCGCTGCTGGCGCGCATTGGGATGAGCGATGATGAGATTGAGCGGATGCGCGATACGCTGTCTGATATTTTGGCGCAGTTCGATGCGCTGCGTCAGGTGGACACCGGCGATCTGCCGCCCACCGCGCATTCGGTCGATCTGCTGTCGGTGATGCGGGACGATGTGGCGCGGCCGTCGTATCCCAAAGAGGAGACGCTCGCCAACGCGCCCAACCGCCAAGGCGATCTCATCCGCGTCAAGGCGGTGATGGAGTAGCGGGCGCGCGGGGCGTGTCGGCAACCTAGCGCCGTGGTGAGCTGCGGCGGGAAGGGCACTTAGCGGCGGGCGCTGGCGATATTGGGCGGCTGCGAAACTGATTGCTCGACGCATCGGTTCGGGTTCGACATACTCGCTATATGGGCGTTGTACCAAACGGTGGGTAGATGATGAATAAACGAAGGGCATTCGGGCGGCGCGATGCGATTATTTTCGCTTCGATATTGATCGTGTTTGCGATTCTGCTACTCGTAGCCATCATATTCAACAATTACGCTGGCTCCCTAGAGTCTGGTTTTGGAGTGGCAGAGCGATACGGAGGAATCTATCAACGCGCTGATAGAACTCCGCAGTGGTCTGCCGACGGACAAACTCTAGTTGTGAACTTGGGCGGCGACATCTACGGCGCAAGCGTCGACGGCAATAGGCTATGGCGTGTTGCATACGCAGATAGCCGCTTCGGCCGAGTCTTCGAACCATCGTTGTCCGTGAGTGGGGAAACAGCTTACCTGAAATACTACAAAGACGAAGGAGGTTTGTTGCCTAATCCCGATGGACATTATCACATCGAAATAACAGATATTAACGGTGTTAGCGCAACCACCCCTAACCGACTATTCAGCAAAACAGGAACAGAAGGCTATCCCAAATGGTCGCCAAACGGATCGCGCCTCGCTTTTAGCGCGAATGGCAATATGACCGTAATGACAAAACGCGAAGTGGGGCAATTGAGTCCGTGGTCGAGACTATCGTCAACTCTTACCTTTTGGAGACAAGACGATGTACTGGAAAAGTACGATGTAAGCGTGATAGAAAACCGGGCAACTAGGCGTCCCATTGTTTGGTCAAACGATGGGCAGCGCATTGCGTTCATCGATTCTTCAGTAATCTATAATGATTACACCGATGAGTATGACATTAGCGTCGACAGAATTGTAAATATGCAATGGGACGGCGTCGACGAAAAGATAGCGATGGAACAAAAGAGCCGCAGAGATGAGTTTAGGCCTGCGCGATTTGAGCCTACATCGCTTGCGTGGTCACCCGCGGACGACCGCATCTACTTCGTCTATTATGAGTTGGCAGATGGGGAAGATGCGGGATATACGCCGAGTGTGCGCTCGGCGCGTCCTGACGGATCGGATGAGCGCATTATCGCGGTTTGGACAGAAGGCTTTCGCGTGAAGGGCTTGAAGCTATCGCCTGACGGAAGTCAATTGCTGTTCACAACTCACCGTTCACCGAAGGATTTCGACGAAAGGATCAGCGATGAAGAACTCTATGTGATGAACATAGACGGCAGCGATGCGAAAAAGGTTTTTGAACCCTTAGATTATGTCTATAGCTGGGGAACCATCTACGCGTCATGGTCGCCCGACGGCAGCAGGATTGCCGTCCATGATTTGGGGCATGGAGGGAATGTGTTCACAATATCGCCCGACGGATCTGACGGGCGGGTGGTGATAGGCCCCGGCGTTCAGCCCGGCTACGGCAAGCCGCTGCCGGAAGCGTTGGGGCGCTGACGCCGTGATAAACTACGATACTAAGATAAATAGCGTGTTCGACGAAATCGCAGAGAGCGTATGAATCAGATAGACATCGCAGGAATGACGGCGCATGAGGCGCGGGGGCTGTTGGACGGGGGGCAGGTTAGCTCAGTGGAGTTGACTGCCGCCGTTTTGGAGCGCATCGCGCAGGTTGACGGCAGGGTCAGGGCATTCGTCAGCGTTACGGATGAGCTTGCGCTGCGGCAGGCGCGGCAGGCGGACGCCCGTATCGCCGCGGGGGACGCGGCGCCGCTGACGGGCGTGCCGATGGCGCTCAAAGACAATATCGTTACGCGCGGCGTGCGAACCACCTGCGCGTCGCGCATCTTGGAGAACTTCATGCCGCCGTATGACGCCACGGTTGCGGCGCGCCTCTATGAACAGGGCGCTGTACTGATCGGCAAGGGCAATCTCGACGAGTTCGCTATGGGTTCGTCCAACGAAAACTCCGCCTTTCATCCCACGCACAACCCCTGGGACTTGGACGCGGCGCCCGGCGGCAGCAGCGGCGGGCCGGCGGCGGCGGTGGCGGCGGGCGAGGCGATATACGCGCTTGGGTCGGACACGGGCGGCAGCATACGGCAGCCGGCGGCGCTCTGCGGCGTGGTCGGGCTCAAGCCAACATATGGGCTTGTGAGCCGCTTCGGGCTTGTGGCATTCGCGAGTTCGCTCGATCAGATTGGGCCGATTGCCAAAGATGTAACCGACGCGGCAATAGCGCTGAACGCGATTGCGGGCAACGATGCCAACGATTCTACATCCATCCGCTTCGATGTGCCGGATTACACGCAGGCGCTTGCCGATGATCTGAGCGGCTTGCGTATCGGCGTCCCGGCGGAGTATTTCATAGACGGGCTGGAGGCGGGCGTTGAGCGCGCCGTTCACAAGGCGATAGACACGCTGCGCGGGTTGGGCGCTGCGGTGGAAGAGACATCGCTGCCAAGCACGCCGCACGCGCTTGCGGTGTACTACATCATCGCGCCGTCGGAGGCGTCCGCCAATCTCGCGCGCTATGACGGCGTCAAGTACGGGTATTCGGAGCAGGACGCGGACGGCGTGTGGGACGCGCTGGAGAAGACGCGTCAGAACGGCTTCGGCGCCGAGGTCAAGCGGCGCATAATGCTGGGGACATACGCGCTGTCGGCGGGCTACTATGACGCATACTATCTGCAGGCGCAGCGCGTCCGCAGCCTGATACGGTATGAGTTCGAGCAGGTATTCCAACGGTTCGACGCGGTGGTTGCGCCCACATCGCCGGGCGTGGCGTTCAAGTTGGGCGCAAAGACCGCCGATCCGTTGCAGATGTACTTGAACGATGTGCTGACGATTCCCGCCAACATAGCGGGCATTCCCGCAATATCGGCGCCGGCGGGGATGAGCGATGGCTTGCCGGTGGGGTTTCAAATTATGGCGCCGGCGATGGGCGAACAAACACTGCTGCGAATTGCATACGCCTACGAACAGGCGGCGGATTTTCGGGGGACGCACGGCTTGCCGCCGCTGTGAGCGGTTAGCGCGCCGCCAGCGTCTTCAGCGCCGCATCGTCCAATTCCACGCCCAAGCCGGGGCCGGTCGGGACTGCGATATAGCCGTCCACCACCTCAAGCGGCGTTTTCAGAACGGGGATTTCGTCGCGTATGGATATGGGCTCGATGTTGTACTCTTGGGAGTACGGCACGACGTCCGGATAGGCGGCGCAGAAGTGCAGATGCGCCACGGTGCTTAGGATGGGCTGCGTGTTATGCACGGTGATGGGCTTGCCGAACGCCGAACAGAGCGCCGCAATTCGCTGAAACTCGGTGAAGCCCGGCGCTTTCACGATGTCCGGCTGAATGATGTCCACCCTGCCGCGCAGGATGAGATCGCGGTATTCGTAATGGGTGTAGATCATTTCGCCGGACGCTATGGGGATGGTCAGGGCGTCGGCGACGGCCGCAAGCCCGTCTAGGTCGTAGTGCGGGCGCGGCTCTTCGAAGTGGAACACGCCCAGGTTTTCCAGCGCCTTGCCGATCTCGATGGCGTGGTGAACCGAATAAGCGCCGTTCACATCGACGAGTATGTCGATATCATCGCCCACGGCGGCGCGCACGGCTTTCACGGTGGCAATCGTGTAGTCCGCGGCGTCGTCCATCTTGCCCGGCACGGCGCTGTGGAGTTTGTAGCCGGAGTAGCCTTGCTCAACGAATGATGCGGCGCGGCGGGCTTCTTCGGCGGGCGTCATATCGCGGCGCATGGAGCTTGCGTACATACGGATCTTGGCGCGCTGCATGCCGCCTAGGAGCTTGCATATCGGCTGATTGACTGCCTTGCCGCGAATGTCCCACAGCGCGATGTCGAGTCCCGCGATGGCGCACCAGACTGCGCCGCCCATTTCCAAGCCGTTGGCGGCGCGCTCCATATCCTTGAAGCGCAATGCGGTGTCGGTGGGGTCTTTGCAGAGCAGGGCGGGCTTGAGCAGGTCTTCAATCAGCGCCTTAATGACGGTTGGCTGACGCCGAAAGCATTCGCCGATGCCTACGATGCCTTCGTCCGTATGGACGCGCACGAATGGGAAACTTCGGTCGAGTATTAGGCATTCCACGTCGGTGATTTTCATAGCGAATCGCTTTCGTTTTTGGGCGCTGCGAAATTGCGCGGCGGCGCAGTTCGGCGCTTCGGGACGGCGCACGGCGGCAGGGTTGTCGGGGACGGCTGCGGGACTTGCGCGGCTGGATTGCGCGGGCCGGGTTACACCGCCTCTGAGCCGCGGTCGCCGGTGCGGACGCGGATAGTCTGCTCGATGGGATAGACAAATATCTTGCCGTCGCCGATTTCGCCGGTGCGCGCGTTTTCCATAATGATGTCGACTACGGTGTCGACGTCGTCATCGTTGACCACCATCTCGAGCTTGACTTTGGGCAGCATATCTACGCTGATCGCCTGCCCGGTGCGGCCGGTGTGGACAACGCCGCGCTGTCCGCCGCGGCCGGTGACCTGCGTGCTGTTCAGTCCGTAGAAGCCGGCTTCGCCCAGCATGAACTTCACGATGGTGAGCTTTTCCGGCCGTATAATCGCCTCGATTTTCTTCATAGATCATCTCCATTTCTGCGCCGACAATCCCGAAACGGGGAACGCCGGCGCATATCGGCGCGTCCGGCGCGCCTACTGCCACCTGTACGCCGGCTCGTCGTGTTCGGACAGGTCGAGGCCGATGGCTTCGCCGTTGTCGGATACGCGCAGTCCGATGGTGTATTTGAGCGCCAACAGGATGCCGGCGGTCGCCACAAACGCCCACGCCCATGTAGCCACGATGGACAGCGCTTGAATGCCGAGCTGCTGGATGCGGGTGAGGTCGGTGAAATCGCCGATGACGCCGAAGCCGATGCCCACGAACAGCGCGGTGGCGATGCCGCCCCAGGTGCCGCCAACGCCGTGAACGCCCCATACGGATAGGGCGTCGTCTAGGTTCATCTTGATGAGGAAGCGCGCCGCCAGGTCGCAGAGCGCGCCGCCGATGAATCCGATGATTATGGCGGGCAATGGGCCGACGAAGCCGGCGGCCGGGGTTATCGCCACCAGGCCGGCGACCGCGCCGGACGCAGCGCCTATGACGGAGGGCTTGCCGTCTTTTATCCAGGAAACGGCAGTCCAACCCAAGACGCCCGCCGCCGCCGCGGTGTTGGTAACCACGAAGGCGTTGATAGCCGTGCCGTTGGCTTCTAGGGCGGAGCCTGCGTTGAAGCCGAACCAGCCGAACCAGAGCATTCCCGCGCCCATCACCACCATCGGCACATTGTGCGATTCCATCGGCTCCATGCCGAAGCCTAGCCGCTTGCCCACGATGAGCGCCGCCGCCAGCGCGCCTACGCCGGATGTGATGTGAACCACATTGCCGCCCGCGAAATCCAGCGCGCCCAGGTTGAATATCCAGCCGCCTTCAGCCCAAACCCAGTGCGCCACGGGGGCATATACTATCGTTACCCACAGAATCATGAACAGCACATAGGCGCTGAACTTCATCCGTTCCGCGAATGCGCCGGTCAGGATTGCGGGCGCTATTATGGCGAACATTCCTTGGAATATCATGAAGAGCATTTCAGGAATGCCGTCGCCGCTTGGCTCCACTTCCACGCCGCTTAGGCCGAATAGGCTCAGATCCCCGAACAGTCCGCCGATGGAGGGGCCGAATGCGATGGTGTAGCCCCACAGCACCCAGACCACGCCCACGATGCCCATGCTCATAAGGCTGTGCATGATGGTGCCGGCGGCGTTTTTGCTGCGCGCCAGCCCGGCGTAGAACAGCGCCAAGCCCGGCGTCATAAACAACACCAAGGCAGAACACGCCATTATCCAAGCGATGTTTCCTTCTTGCGCCACTTGAAACCCTCCCGTTGTCGGATGCAGAACGCGCTTTGCTCGCTTTTGACGGCGTGAGTATATCCAACATTGGCGCGCCGTGTCCATACTGCAGGCCGCCGTTTGGGGATGCGGGGGCGCAAGCGGCCTGTCCCACTTTGCATTATTCCATTCCAAAGTGTACATTTTCGCAAGGCGCATAAGCGCTGCGACTGCGGCGGGCGGGTTTCGCATTTTCGTATTCATATAGGAAAGCATACCGCAAGCGCGCGCGGGCGTTCATATTCCTAAGAGAGACGCGCGCCAAGGCGTTCTCAACAAACTGCAGAAAGCGGCAAGCAAGCGCGGCGACGGAAACCATTACGCAAGTGAAAGGACGTGTATGGAAAGCGAAAACGGCGGGAACAACAAGGTTCAGTGGGTCTATGCGGCTGAGAACAATGAGCAGCTGGCGGACCGTTACGATGAGTGGGCGAAAGACTACGACGCCGATTTGGAGGCCGATTTCGGCTATGTGATGCCGCGCGCCGCCGCGGAGGTGTTCGCGCAATACGCCGCAACGGACGGCAAGGTGCTGGACGCCGGCGCCGGCACCGGGCTGGTGGGGCGGGAGCTGCAGCGGCTGGGGTACGGCAACATCGATGCGATGGATATGTCGCGCGGGATGCTGGAGCAGGCGCGCGGCAAGGGGGTGTACGGCGAGTTCTATCGGATGACGCTGGGCGAGCCGCTTGCGTTTCCTGACGGCGCTTATGACGCCGTGATATGCGTGGGCGTGCTGACGGTTGGGCATGCGCCGGCGAGCGCGCTGGACGAGCTTGCGCGCATCACCAAGCGCGGCGGCTGCATCGCCTTCACGCTGCGCCCGGACATCTACGAAAACAACGGCTTTCGCGAAAAGCAGCGGCAGATAGAAGCGTCCGGCAAGTGGCAGCTTGTACAGACCACCGAGCCGTATCGCGGGCTGCCCAAGGGCGAGCCGAATGTGTTCTTCCAAACCTGGGTGTACAGAGTAACTGCCTGATGCGAGCCGTTCCCTCTAAGTCGTCAAAGCCCGCAGTGGAACTTGACGATGCCAAACTGCGCTTTTCTTGGGACGATCTGCCCGCCGCAAGCGCGGATATAGCGGGAACCGGCGGCAGTCTGCGCGCTGCTCTCGAAGATTTTCGCGTTACCGAATTGCCGAGTTACCTGCCAAGCGGCGAGGGGGCTCACGCATACGCCTACATAGAGAAGCGCGGGCTGACCACGCAGGATGTTGTTTCGGCGCTTGCGCGGCGCGGCGTCCCCGTGAACGGCGTGGGCTTTGCGGGGCAGAAGGACAAGCATGCCATCGCGCGCCAATGGGTGAGCGCGCCGGCGCAGCATTCGGACGCGCTGGCGGCGTTGGACGATGTTGAGGGCGTAACCGTGCTAGAAACAGCGCTGCACCGCAACAAACTGGGGCTTGGACACCTGCGCGCCAATCGCTTCAGCGTGCGGGTTCGCAATCCGCGCGCGGACTGGCAGCCGATAGCGGAACGGGTTTTGGCGCAGATTCGGCTGGTCGGGCTGCCCAACTATTTCGGGCCGCAGCGCTTCGGCAGCTTCAACACGAATGTGGCGGACGCATTGCGGCTGCTTGGCGGCGAAAGGCTTCCGGGCGGGCGCAAACTGCATCGGTTTTACCTATCGGCGCTGCAATCGCACTTGTTCAATCTGCTGCTGGCGGCGCGAATGCGGCGGGGGCTGTATGCGGCGCTGATAGCGGGGGACAGGGCGCAGCGGCATGACAGCGGCGGGATGTTCGTGGTGGACGATCCCGCCGCCGAAACGCAGCGCGCGCGCCGCTTGGAAATCAGCGCCGCATTGCCGCTGTTCGGCAGGAAAGCGCGTATCAGCGAGGGGGACGCCGGGGCGTTGGAGCGCGAGGTGCTCGCCGAGTTCGGGCTGGAGCATACGCGCTTTCGCGGGGTGCAGGGGACGCGCCGCATCAGCCGCGTACTGCCGGCCGATGTGGCGCTCACGCCGCGTCCCGACGGCTACAGCGTGGACTTCACGCTGCCCAAGGGCGCATACGCAACCGTCCTGCTGCGCGAGCTGACGAAGGGGCGGGATTTGGCGTAGGGCGGCGGGGATGCGGGTTTCACTGTGTATAATTGGCGTAGGCGGCGTGGTTGCAACCTTTCAATATGTATAAAATTATGTATAATGCCGTTAATCGGAGTAGATAGGGGCATACTGCGGCGACAGGAAATAGGGGGCATATATGGCAATTCAAGAGCGGGTCAGCAGATTGGAAGGCGAACAGGCGGGGATGAGCGCGCGCCTCAACGATCTGCGTTCCGATATGAACTTTCGCTTCAACATCGTGTTTGGGTTGCTCATAGCCGTAATTGGCATCGGCGTGGCGATACTTGTGCGAATGTGAGCGCGGGGCGTGGCACTGTTGCGCGAGCCGGCTAAGGCGAGGGGTAGCGCCGATGGACAAAAACGATAATCGTGAAACCGATGATGCGGACGACGACCTGGACATACAGGTCAGCCGAAAGCAGATGTTCTTCATATGGTTGTACTTCCTGATATTCCTAGCGCTCATAGTGGCGATAGGGACTTGGCTGGTATGGTCTGACACGCTTTCGCCCGGGAGCATAGTTTCGCTGTTTGGGTGATTGGATGATAGGGCGGGGCGCATCGGCGTGTCTGACAAACCCGACTGCCCGCCGCATCCGTTCGACATCCTCGCTATATGGGCGCTGTACCAAACGGTGGGTAGATAATGAACAGATTGGTCAAATACGGACTTCTCCTGATATTTGCGATGATGGTCGGCGGCGTCTGTCTTGCGATGTTGTACTCTTACGCGCTTACTACTGTTGGGATTGAGTCCGGGTTTATGGAGGAGGAGTTGAGATTTCCCGGTTATTCGCTGGTAAATACAGAAACTTCCCCTCAGTGGTCTGCTGACGGGAGTGTCATCGTAGCTAACAACTTTGGCTCAATCTACGGCGTAAGCGCGGATGGCAGCAAGTTGTGGAGAATCGCAACGGCGGGCGCGGGCAGAGAGGGCAGACAATACCTCATGTCCTCGGTTGATTCGCACGACAGAGTCGGATACATTAAGTATCATTATGATGATGACGGGATAGGATGGTTCGTTGATGACAAGCCTCACAAGATCTCACGCGAGACCATCGGCATAGAAGGGTCAGACATTGAGCGAGTAACTGAGTCCTCTTTTGAGAATGCCCCTCAATTGGTGGCGAGTCAAGATTGGTCTCCGGATGGTTCGCGCATCGCATATAACGATGAAATCGCCATCCAACCAGACCTATCAAATCTTGGGCCTTCGGGACAGCCCAAGCGCTCATGGGGATGGCAAAACATATTGGCGGTAATGTCAAATGATGGCTCTTCCGTTATTCAGTTTCCCAAATCCCTGTTTAGTGAAGAGAGCATAATGCCTGTTTGGTCAAAAGACGGGCGTAAAATAGCATTCTCTCGGCATGAAGTGAGATACCCATACTTCATACAATCGCTTGTAACCGCGAATTGGGACGGAACTGATGCGAAAACTGCGCTAGAAGTGAAATCATCACTACAGAGCATTCTGCAGAAATCGATGGAGTGGTCAACCTCAAACGACCTCATATACTTCATCAAGAACGAATGGAGGGACGAACTAAGAGAAGAGATAGCCTCAAGCAGTCTGATGAGCGTGCGGCTCGACGGTTCTGACGAGCGCGTAATCATCCGGCAGTTGGACGGTGTTGGACGCGATGTAAAAGCGTCTCCGGATGGCAAACGGCTGCTAGTTACAACATCCACCGGAATACATGTAGTATCCACGGACGGCGTTGACATAAGAAAAATCTATGAGCCGCAAGATATCGATGAAAGCCCAAATACAGTCACTTACAAAGGTTTCAGCGCGTCGTGGTCACCCGACGGCAACCGAATTGCAGTGCAACTACATGCCGAACATAGGTTACTTATATTCACAATATCACCCGACGGCACGGACGCGCGTATGCTGATAAAGCCGAATATAGACGGCTTGCCGGCGCCTGGTCTAGGCGAGCCGTTGCCGCGCGCGCTGCTGGATCCTGCACAGTGATGGCCTACGCCAAGCCGCAACCGCGCTGCTACAAATGCAATCATCAGGCGCATCCCCCCCAATCGCGCCGCCATTTCCCCTACGCGCGCGTTACAGCAGCGCTTCGTTTAGGGCGACGCCGAAGCCGGGGGCGTCGGTGGGGGATATGTAGCCGTCGATGGGCGCGGGTTCGTTTAGCCATAGGATGTCGCGCTCTGCGCGGATGTGGTCGGAGTGGTATTCGGCTAGGTCGGCGCAGGCGGAGCCGGCTATTAGGTGCAAGCCCCACACTTCGCCGCCTCGGTGCGGGGCTACGGGCGCTCCCACGCGGTTGGCTATCTCTACGATGCGCAGCCCTTCGGTGATGCCGCCGCACCAGGTTATGTCGGGCTGCCATAGGTCAAGGGCGCCGGCGCGGGCTATCTGCTCAAAGCCGTGGTGGGTGAACTCGTGCTCGCCGCCCGCAATCAGCGCGGGCTTGACGGCGTCCGTTAGCGCCGCCTGCCCGTCAAGGTCGTCGGGCGTCAGCACATCCTCGAACCAGTACAGGTTGTAGTCCGCAAGCCGTTTCGCCATTTCCAGCGTAACCTCTGCGTCCCAAGACATGTACACATCCACCATCACGAGCGCGTCATCGCCGAATATGCCGCGCACACGCTCGGCGGCGAGCTCGGCCGCATCGTAGTCGGCGGGGGCGCCCGTCCAGCGGTGGCCGAACTTGTTGGCGGTGTATCCTAGTTGGCGGTAATGTTCGGCGTCTTCGCCGGTGGCGTAGGCGCGGATGCGGCGCTTGGGGGCGTCGGTCAGCAGAGCGCACACGGGCAGATCGCGCGCCTTGCCGAGCAGGTCGTAGAGCGCCAGGTCTATCCCCGATAGCGCCATCACGCCAAGCCCTTTGCGGCCGTACGGCAGCGATGCTAAGTACAGCGTGTCGTACGCGGCTTGGATGTCGACGACGGTCTCGATTTGGCGTCCGATGAGCAGATCGCGCAGGTGTGCGTTCACCACCGCCACGCCTGCAACGCCGCCGCCGCCGTATCCAAAGCCGCTTATGCCGGCGTCGGTGTCCACGCGCACCACGATTTGCCAAAAGTGCGTGCGCCAAGAGGGCGGCAAATGGCGATACTTGGGATAGACCGCCTTCACATCGGTAATTTTCATATATCTGCCTCAGTTGCGGCGGCTATGCGATGCTTTTGGGTTGTGTTGCTGAGTGGGGGTGCGCTTCCCCCGGCATCGGGGGTGCGGGGGAAGCGCATGGTTGGGGTGGCGGGTTAGCGGGGGGCGCCGGCTGCGGCGGAGACGCCGGTTGTTGTGGAGATGTCCATTGTTAGGGTGAAGTTTCCGGCAGTTTCCAGGTCGTAGGTGGTTGCCTCGATGGTGTAGGTTCCGGCGTCGAGTTGCTCGACTATTTCGGAGTCGCTGCGGTTGACGATTTCGCCTTCGTTGCCGCTGCCTCGGAGCAGGTAGAGGTAGGTGTCTCTTACGTCGGTGGATGAGATGGTTACGGTTATTCTCGATGGGGCGTCTAGGGTGAAGGCATAGTAGCGGGCGTAGCGGGTTCCTTCTTTGGCGGTTGGGGGCGTCTTGGTGGACTGGCAGTCGGCGTTCCATGTTCCGGTGAGCCAGCCTAGGCCGATTTTGCCGATGCAGGCGGGGTTTAGGGTGGACCTGGATGTGCGGGTTGCGGTTGCGGTGGGTATGGTGGTGGGCGTGGGGGTATGCTCCAGCGCGGTTACGGGGGTGTTGGTGGGCGTGGGGGTATGGGTTGGCGTGGGAGTTGCCGCCGAGCCGCCGTCGAGCAAGTCCAGTCTGGCGGTCAACGCTCTGATAAGATCGCGCAGGGAATCGATGAAGCCGCGCTGGGTTTCTATTTGGCCTTTCTGGGTTTCGAGTTGCCCGCGCTGCGTCTCTATGAGGCCTTTCTGGGTTTCGATCTGTTCTTGCTGCGTTTTCACCTGGTTTTGCAGCGTACCTACTTGGCCTTCGAGTCGGCTTATTCTGCCGTTAGCGTTTGAGTTTGCGGGCGTGGGTACGCGGGTTGTGGTGCGGGTGGGCGTGGGTTCGCCGGAGACGGACGTACTCGTGGGCGTGAGCCTAGGCGTGGAGTCGTCGGTGACCGGGGTATTTGTGGGCGTGTGAGTAGGTTCGTCTGTGGCAGAAACGGTCGTGGAAGTCGGTGTAAGGGTGGGCGTTGCTGTGGACGAAGCGCTCGTGGGCGGCGTGGCCTGACCGTCGCCGTTACTGCCCCAGCATACCACTGTGCCGTTCGCGCGCAGTCCGCAGGTGTGATACCAGCCCGCGCTTATAGACGTGAAGGTCTCGCCAGCGGGCGGCCTGGACTGACCAACATCCTTAGTACGAGTCAGGTTTCTGTTACTGCCCCAGCATGCCGCCGTGCCGTTCGCGCGCAGTCCGCAACTATGATGTGCGCCGACGCTTATAGACGCGAAAGTCTCGCCAACAGGCGGGCTCGCCTGACCGGAGCTGCTACCCCTATTATCGACATTATCCGCGAAGCATTTCACTGCGCCGTTGGAGCGCAGCGCGCAGGTATGCCATGTGCCGGAGCTTACGGATATGAAGGTATCAGTTTCACTATGCGGCGGCCTCTGTCCCGGGTAGTCAGTGAAGTGGTTTTGCCCCCAACATGCCAGCGTGTTTTCAAAGGTTTCTCTGTTGGCGTAGGGTTGCGTGTGTACTATTCCGCAGCTAGTATCATGGCCGCCGACGCTTATAGACTTGAAAGTGTAGCCACTAGGCGGCCGACTCTGCCCATACTCGTTACTTCCCCAACACTGCGCAACGCCGTTGGGGCGCAGTCCGCAGGTATGGTGAGTGCCGGCTTTTATGGATGTAAAGACACCAGTCGGCGGCGTTGATTGACCAGAGTTGTTCCACCCCCAGCACACTGCAGCGCCGTCGGGGCGCAGTCCGCAGGTATGGCTGTAGCCGGCGCTTATGGATGTGAAGACACCCTCCGGCGGCGTTGACTGGCCGGAGTAGTCCCACCCCCAGCACACTGCAGCGCCGTTGGGGCGCAGTCCGCAAGTATGGTTAGCGCCGGCGCTTATGGCGCTAAAAGTTATTGGGCTAGGAGTGGCGGTTGCGGCTTGCTGAGCGCTTGCGCCATCGGAGTTGGACAGCATGATGGACAGCAACAGCGCCGCGGCGAGGGCCGTTAGGGAGTAAAGGGCGAGTTTAGAGGGGGCTAATTGCATAGCGTCTTTATCCCTTCTTTTGCATTTTCTCTTGATTCCGTACCCATACTAGCGGTTTGTAGGGGCAATGGCAAGCGTGAACTTTCCTGAGGCATTCTAAAATTGCGGCGCTTAGGCGCTTATCGATTTGAAACCATTTAGGAATTAGCGGTTGCTTCGCGGGTTATGCTACGCAATCGCGCTAATTTTGGGAACGCCCGCAATCCTGCCTTCTATCGCTATCGCGCTATCGCCGCGCAAAGGCCGCGCCTTGCAGCGCTGCCCGCCAACGGCGCGCATGTGGTATTATTGCGGGGCTTGCAGCGATATATGGGAGGCGAGGCAATGGCGCATACACAGATACTTGCGGAGGCGCGCGGCAGGGTGGGCGTGATTACGCTGAACCGCCCGGATAAGCTGAACGCCATCACGGGCGTAATGCAGTCTGAGATACATCGGCAGGTGGGCGATTGGAACGCGGATGAGGCGATAGGCGCTATGGTCATCACGGGCGCTGGGCGGGCGTTCTGCGCGGGCGCGGATGTGGGCGGGTTCGAGGATTTCGTGAGCGGCGAAGCGCCCCAATCGCAGCGCCCGGCAACGCCTACGGACATTGCCTGGGTGAACCTCGCGCGGCAGTCCAAGCCAATCGTGTGCGCGCTTAACGGGATGGCGGTCGGGCTTGGCATTACGCTCTGCCTGCCCTGCGATGTGCGCCTCGCCGCCGATGACGCGCGCATATCGTTTCGGTTTCTGCGCATCGGCTTGACACCGGAATATGGCAGCACGCACTACCTAGTCAATCTGGTTGGGCTTGGGCGCGCGCTGGAGTATATGCTGACCGCTAGGTTCGTATCGGCGCAGGAAGCCAAGGACGCCGGGCTGGTCAACCGCGTATGCAAGCCGGAGAGTCTGCTTGACGATGCGGTGGCGCTGGCGCAAGAGATGGCGGACAATCCCGAATGGCATTTGGCGAAGGTCAAGCGGCTCATCCACGAAAACTATATGGAGAAGGACTTGGCGTGGGTTGTTCGGCGCGAATCGGAGACGCTGCGCGCTGCGCGGTACACTGAGGCGCACAAAGAGGCGCTGACGGCGTTTCGCGAGCGCCGCCAGCCTAAGTTTCATTAGGATGCCGCCGCTAGTATGACGGATAAGCCAACTAGAATGCCGCCCGCTAGTATGCCGAATAAGCCAACTGAGCCGGCGCGCGACAACGGGTTTGGGGACGGCCGCGATTTGGGGGCGCAAAAGCCTATCGTAGGGCTGATAGCCGCGTCGGACGCGGACGCCCGCCTGTGCGCCGCCGCGATCGAGAATTGCGACGCGCTGCCGTTGCGCATCGTCCCCGCCGATTATGATACGCCCGACGATGCGCTGCGGCATGTATATGGGCTGGCGTTCTGCGGATCTGATGTCGACGATGGCGATGGCGGCGATGCTGAGGTGGATCTGATGCGCGCGGCGCTTGACCGCGATATGCCGATATACGCAATCGGCGGCGCTATGCACACGCTTAACACGGCGCTTGGGGGCTTGCCGCCGCTGCCGTTGGACAATCACGCCGCCGCCGATTGCGGTACTGAAAGCGCGTCGGAATACCATCACATCTACATTGCGCCGGGCAGCAGGCTTGCGGCGGTTGTGGGATCGGGCGGGTTTGTGCGCGTCAACAGTCGGCATAGGCGGGGGATACGCGAGGCGCAAAAGTCGGCGTGGCTGCTTGCGTCGGCGTATTCGCTGGAAGACGGCGCTATCGAGGCGCTGGAAAGCGCGCGCCATCGCTGGGTTATCGGCGTACAGTTTCGGCCGGAGCGCCGAATGGAGTTGCCGCCGCACTTTCACCGCCTATTCCAATCGCTCGCGGAGCGCGCCGCCGAGCGGATGCAAGCCGCCAATTCGCGCCAATAGCGCCCTCAATTTAATGGTATAATGGTTAATTATGCTATTAAAATTAGGTTAGGCGCAGTTCTAACTATTGCATTGTCCAATTGTTAGCCAATCGCCTAATCGGATGCGCTAATCTACGCCGCCGCGGTATCGCATTATGGACGCTATGGTCTGTCCGCAGCCGGCCCGCCGCAAGCACAGGGAGTTTGTTTGAATGACCACCACCACTAAGACGGAGTTCGGCTTCATCAAGCCCACTCAGATCGAAGATGAGATGCGCACATCGTACCTGGATTATGCGATGAGCGTAATCGTGGCGCGCGCGCTACCGGATGTGCGGGACGGCTTGAAGCCGGTGCAGCGGCGCATCCTCTACGCTATGGATGAGCTGGGCATGCGCCCCACGCAGCCGTACAAGAAGAGCGCCCGCCTGGTGGGGGAAGTGCTGGGCAAGTATCATCCGCACAACAACGATTCGGTGTATGAGGCGATGGTTCGGCTGGCGCAGGATTTCACGATGCGGCTGCCGCTGGTGGACGGGCAGGGCAATTTCGGCAGCGTGGACAACGATCCGCCCGCCGCTATGCGCTACACCGAAGCGCGGATGCGCGCGGTGTCCGAAGAGATGCTGGTCAACATCGACGAAAACACGGTTGACTTCATCGACAACTTCGACGGGACGCTGCGCGAACCGGTTGTGTTGCCCGCGCGCCTGCCCAATCTGATGATAAACGGCGCTTCCGGCATCGCGGTGGGTATGGCGACGAACATACCGCCGCATAACCCGACTGAGATATGCGACGCCGTCATTCACCTGGTCGATCATCCCGACGCCACGGTTGAAGACCTGATGAAGCATGTGCAGGGGCCCGACTTCCCCACCGGGGCGACTATTATGGGGCGGGACGGCATTCGCAGCGCGTACTCCACCGGCAGGGGGCAGATCATCGTGCGCGCCAAAGCCGAAATCGAGCCTATGCGCCGCTCCAATCGGATGCAGATCATCGTGTCCGAACTGCCGTATCAGGTGAACAAGGCGGCGCTTGTTGAAAAGATAGCCAACCTCACCAAAGACAAGCGGCTGCAGGGCATAAGCGAGGTGCGCGACGAGTCCGACCGCGAGGGTATGCGCATCGTCATAGAGTTGCGCTCCGGCACGCAGCCGATGGTTGTGCTGAACAACTTGTATAAGCTTACGCCGATGCAGAGTTCGTTCTCTGCGAATATGCTGGCGCTGGTTGATGGTATGCCGCGCATGGTTACGCTCAAGAACGCGCTGCAGAACTTCATCGAGTTTAGGCGGGATGTGGTGCGCCGCCGCGCCGAGTTCCAACTCGAGAAGGCGCGCCAGCGGGCGCACATCCTGGCGGGGCTGCGCATAGCGGTGGGCAATCTCGATGAGGTAATCGCGCTCATCCGCGCGGCCGCCGATACGCCGTCGGCGCGCGAAGCGCTGATACAGCGTTTCGGGTTGGACGAACCGCAGGCGCAGGCTATCTTGGATATGCAGCTTCGGCGCATATCGGCGCTTGAGCGCGAGCGGCTAGAAGAGGAGTACACCCAGATCCAGGCTACCATCCGCGAACTCGAGGAACTGCTCGGCGACGACCATAAGGTCAATCTTGAGATAAAGAAAGAGACAAGGGCAATCAAGCGCAAGTTCGGCAGCGAGCGCCTTACGGACATAAGCCTGGACGCGCACGACATCAGCCGCGCCGAACTTGAGGCGCACGAACAGGTTGTAGTAACGCTCAGCAAGGCGGGCTACATCAAGCGCATTCCCGCAACCACATACCGCAATCAGCATCGCGGCGGCAAGGGCGTGGTGTCTATGAACACGCGCGAAGACGATCCGGTGCTGCATCTGCTTGTGGTCGACACCCACGATACGCTGCTGTTCTTCACCAACCGCGGCCGAGTTCACAAGCTCACCGTCTTCGAACTCAGGGCGGACACATCGCGCAACACAAGGGGCGTGCCTATCGCCAACGTCATCCAGATAGGCGCAAACGAAAGCGTCAGCGCAGTGGTGGCGGTGGACAACCTCGACCACGACGACACCTTCTTGATGATGGGGACGCGCAAGGGCAAGATAAAGCGCATCGCGCTCAGCAATGTGGGCAACATACGCCCGTCCGGCATAATCATTATGAATATGAACGCGGCGTCCGACGACGAACTCGTCAGCGTTTGCCTCGCCAAGCGCGAAGACGATGTGGTGATGGTGTCCGAACAGGGCATGTCCATACGATTCGCGGTAGAGGACGCCCCGCCCAGGCAGCGCAACGCCGGGGGCGTAATCGGGATGAAGCTGCGAAAGAAGGGCGACATCGTATCAGGGAAGCGTCCGCTTGGCAAAGACGACCGCGTAATCGGGATGTCTGTCATTGCCATCGGCAGCGAAAGCCGTCTGCTTGTGATAAGCAAGCGCGGTTTCGGCAAACTCACCCCCGTGAACGAATACCGACGGCAGAGCAGGGGCGGTTTGGGGCTGACAACCTTCGACATTCGGCCGCGCAAGACGGGCGATGTGGCGGTGGCGGAAGTGGTGGACGACAGCAACGAACTCTACCTGGTGTCCGAGCAGGCGCAGGTGCTGCGAACAAGCATGTCCGAAATCAAGACCACCATCGGCAGAAAGACAAGCGGCGTTACGATATTCAAGATGAACAGCGGCGATGCGGTTTCGTCTATCGCCTGCGTCAGCGATTTGGACAACGGCAACGGCGAAGGCAAGTCAAAGAACGGCGCCGCCAAAACCGCCAAGCTCAAGCCCAAGGGCGGCGGCAAGAACGGCGCAAAGGCGGTTAAGGCCAAGCCTGCGCCCAAAGCCGCCGAAAGCGCCGATGAGGGCGAAGCACCGCCTGAAGCCATAGATGGCGGCGAAGCCGCAGACGGCGTTCCCGGCGACGAAGCGCAAACCGATGAGCGCCCGCCCGAAAACGATGTCGGCGACGAAGCGCAACCCGGCGACGGCGCGCAGCTCACGATGTTCATGAACGGCAAGCAGCAGACCTAGCGCCACCGCATAGGCGCTCATAAGCGGCAATCGGCGTTCATTCTTTGCGTATCGCGCAGGAATGGACGCCGATTTGGGCGCGTTAGCGGCGTGGGGGTTAGCGCGCGGTAGGCTTTGCGCCGCCGATTTGGGCGTGCTGCTAACGGCATTGGGGGTATCGCATTAGCCTATGCTTTGCGCCGGCCGATATATGCGCCGCTAGTCCGCGTCCAACCGGCGGATCACACGATTGAGCGGGCCGCGCAGGTCGGATTGCGCCACTTGGCCGGGCGCAATCGCCACTATGCCCACGCATTCGCCGCCGTCGGTCTCGACTAGCGCGCGGTCGCCGGCCGCCAACGCTATGCCCGCGGCGTCGAAGTACTGCAGCTTGCCCGACGGCGTAAAGCGCACGCCGGTCAAGTCCGTCAACTCAGGCATATCGTATCTCCAACATCGTGGGTTTGGGGCAAGCGCTTTGCGGCGGCATTGCGTTAGTCAATCTTGCGGCGATTAACTTTGCGCAAACCCATTTTGCGCTTAGCCGCCAAGCGGGTTTTCGGGCAGTCTGAGCATCATACCTTCAAGCGCTAGGCGGGGGTTGACGTTGCTTTCCAGCATTGCGATGGTTTCCTGCGCCGCGCGTATTGCGCCGACGACTTGCGCCGCCGAACACGCCTGCGCCGCCGCCTGCAACGCGTCCATTCGCGCAAGGTTGATTACCAGATCGGCGTTGCCCTGCCCGATTACAAGCGCGTCCCGCCACCACAGCAGCCATAGGTCAAGGTCGGCGTACACGGCGGCGCGGCTTTTGCCAAACGCCGCCGCTTGGCGCTCTGCGTACGCGAAGCGCTCTTGCAGTCCGCCGCTTATCGCCTCTTGGATGTCGTCGATGCGCTCGGCGTGGGATGCAAGCAGCTGCGGGTCTTCGGCGGCTTGCAGCGCCCAGCCGGGTCTGCCCATAGACAAGCGCGCGATCCGCTGCGCCTCATCGGCCGCGGTTCCGAAGCGCCGTTCCAATTCGTGGGCTATCAGCGTCGGCGGCAGCGGGCGCAGCTCCAGGGTTTGGCAGCGGGACAGGATTGTGGGCAGAACGCCGCCCGCCTCAGGCACGGAGTCGAGCAGCGCCGCTATCTTGTTGGCGCCTTGATAGTCGGCATAAGCGCCGCCGCCCGCCGATTCGTCGGCGCCGCTTTCGCGCACCGATGTCGCCAGCAGAACGAATTGAACGGCTTCGGGCGGCTCTTCCAGCATCTTCAACAGGGCGTTTGCGGCTTCTTGGGTAAAGCGTTCCGCGCCGTCTATGATGAACACGCGGCGGCGGCCTTCATACGGCTTCAGGGCGGCTTCGCGCTGCGCTTCGCGGATTTGCTCAACGCTGATGGCGGTGCGCGCCGGGGTGTCCCGGCCGTCGCCGGCGTCCTGCGCTATCACTCGCGCATCGGCATGCAGTCCGGCGCTGATGCGGGCGCACTGACGGCATTCGCCGCAGGGCTTGGACGCGTCGTCCGGCGCAACGCAGTTCACCATTCGCGCTACGTCCAACGCAAGCGTCATTTTGCCCACTTGCGGCGCGCCCACAAGCAGGTAGGCGTGCGCCACTCGCCCGGAGCGCATCCCGCGCGCCAGGGTTTCCACCGCATCCGTATGCCCGAAAGTCTGCCAAGCCGCCATCGTTACGCCGCCATCATTGTTATGCCATCGCTATCGTTGCGCCGCCATTATGCCGCCGTTATCGTTATACCGCCGTTATCGTTGTGCCGTCGCCGTTATGCCGACGCTATCGTTATACTGCCGCCATCGTTGTACTTTATAGGGGATGTAGAATCAGCATATTCCATAAATCGCCGCGTTGTCTATCGTATTCGGATGCGCGGATTGGGCGTTCCCACTATGTCAAGCGGCAATGTGTATAATAGGAATAGTCGAGTTTGCCAATAGGCTCGCGGCTCACGCTGGATAGGCTGACGCTTATCTTATGCTTACGATGATTACTTAAGGAGGCCTTTGATGAGGCAGCAGAGGGGTTACGGGCGAGATGCAGCTCTGACCATTCGCATGACGATAACGATGCTCATGCTGATTGGGCTGTATGTGGTGTTCCTGGGCATGCTGGTCATAGCGGGCGTGCCGTGGTTCTTCATAGGCGCAATCGCGGTGGGGATGGCGTTCTTCCAATACTTTATGTCCGCCAAACTGGTGCTTGCCACCACGGGCGCAAAGATAGTCAGCGCGGAGGAAGAGCCGCGCTTGCACGCCACGATAGAGCGGCTGGCGGCGATTGCGGATATGCCCAAGCCCAAGCACATCGCGGTTATGGACACGCACGTCCCCAACGCATTCGCCACCGGGCGCAATCCGCAGAACGCCGTGATTGCGGTAACGCGCGGGCTGATGTCCCGCCTCAACGAGCGCGAGCTTGAGGCGGTGCTGGCGCACGAACTAGCGCATGTCAAGAACCGCGATGTGATGGTGCTGACCTGGGCGAGCATCATCGTGATTATGGCGGGCTTTCTGCTGCAGATGCTGTTCTGGGTGAGCCTGTTCGGCGGCTTTGGCGGCGGCGGCGGCGATAGGCGAGACGCGGGGCAGGCGATGCTGATTATGCTTGCGGTCTATGTAGGCACAATCATCGTGTACTTCCTGAGCCAGATCCTGATAATGACGCTTTCGCGCTACCGCGAATTCGCGGCGGACAGGGGCGGCGCGGTCATCACCGGCGCGCCGCTGCAGCTGGCGTCGGCGCTGCAAAAGATCAGCAACGATATGTATCGCATACCTGAAAAGGATATGCGGCAGGTGGAACACGCCAACGCCTTCTTCATCGTGCCGGCGCTCAAAGGCAACAGCATCGCGGAGTTGTTCTCGAGCCATCCCAAGACGGAGCAGCGCATAGAGCGCCTGCAGGCGATGCAGCGCGAGATGGAGCGCACGGTGGCGGGTCCGTTCCGGGCGTCGTAAGCGCAGCATAAGCGCCGTAAGACGGATTCGACGGCGGGGCGCTGTTGGCGGCAATCGGCGCAGCGCCGGGGCGTTTCGGGTGCAATGCGGCGCAAGCGGGATATGGGGCGGGCAGGCGCGCGCCGCGAATAGGCGGCGGCCCGTCGTCAAGCGAGGTGTGATTTGGGAATACTAGGCGCTCTGTTTGGGCGAAACAAACTCAAGAAGCCGAAGCGCGAAATGTTCTTCTCAGTGGTTACCGCTGAGCTATCCCTCAGCAGCCGAATGGATTTGCGAAGCACGCACAGGGCGGGCATCGTGTTCAACCCGGTGGAGTCGTCGTTCTTCGACAATCTGGAGACCGAAATCCGCGATCTGCTGCGCGTCAGCCAAAGTTCCACCGGCACGCGCTTTGAGGTCAAGGACGATACCTACGGCACTCGTTGGATAGCGCTGGAAGACCGCGACTTCGAAGACCTAGTGTCCACGATTCACTTGATAAGCGAAACGATAATCGAGCACGGCTTTGCGGACAGGCTGCTTGCGGCGGTGTTCGGGCTTCAGTATGAGCGCAAGGACGCCTACTGGCTGTACAACTACAAGCGCGGCAACTTCTATCCGATGGTGCTGGCGGGCCCGCAGCGCCGCGACAACGCCGCCGAAATGCGGCTGGGCAGCGTGATGGAAGAAGAGAAGATCCCCGTTGAGCGCAGCCTAGAAAGTTGGTACGCGCTTTGGGGCATCCCTTTCTGATTGGCGCAAACCCGTCGAGTTAAGCGATAGTCGCGCAAACGCCGTATTCGCTTTCGCGCTATCGATTAGCCGGGCAGCAAGCCTTCCCCGACAAACATCTCTTCGGCTTCCAGCAGCGTAATGTCCGGCTCCGGCAGCACAAGGTCGGATTCCACGAGCTCATCAAGCGGGACGGGGCTGCCCTTTTCGCGCACAAGGTCGAGCATTTGCTTCAGCACGCGATCGAATTCGGGTTTGTTTTCGGCCGCCACCACTTCCACGAGTTCGTTGTCGATGCGGTTGAGGTCGTCTATGTAAGCGCCGGGCAGGTTGTACTGCCCTTCGGTCAGTATGCGAACAATCACGGATTAGCCCTCCCTCAGCGCTCTTGTTGTCTTGGACGGAGGCAGTTCGCCCCTCAACGCCGCAAGTTCGGCGTCCACGCTCGACGACGATTGCGATGGCGCTTCGATTGAGAGTTCGCCCCGCATAGCGGCGAGTTCGGTCTCTACATTGTGTTGGGATGTGAGTTGAGCGAGTTCGCGGCTGAGCGGGTCGTTGCTGCCGCTGTGGTCGTCGAGTACGCCGAGTTCCACAAGTTCGTCGATAGCGCCGGCGCGCGCGCGCATCGTTTCGGTCTTGTTTTCGGCGCGCTCTATCGCGAGGGACACATCGCCCATCTCTTCGGATATGCCGGACAGCGCGGAGCCGATGCGGACTTGCGCTTGGGCGGCGTTGTACTGCGCCTTCACCACCTCTTTGCGCGTGCGAAACGCCGCTACTTTGGTCTGCAGGCGCTGTTCGGCGTGGGTGAGCTTCTCTTGCTCCATCTCGAGGTCGGCTATCTGCGTGTCAAGCCCTTCGAGTTCGGTAAGCGAAACCTGCTTGCGCTCAAGCGCCAGGCGCGCCAAGTCTTCGCGTCCGGCCGCAAGCGCCTGGCGCGCCTGTCCGTCCAGTTTGACGATATTGTCCTTGACCTTGGACGCCTGCAACTCAAGCCGCCGCTTCGCGGTAACCATTTCGACTACGCCGCGCTTAACATCCCGCAGTGTCTCCATCTGCTTTTCGTAGGCGTAGTCCAGCGTCTCGCGCGGGTCTTCGGCGTTGTCAAGAAGGCGGTTCATTTTGGCTTTGACCACCGTCGACATCCTTGATAGTACACCCATATCAATCTCCCATTCTGCGGCGCTAACTCGCGCCGCGTCCGTCCGTGTCGCGCGCCCTGCGATTGGGCGGCTAGTAGTCCATTGACGACGATCTGTTTTTGGCGGTCATAACGCCTATGACGCCGATTGCGGTCAGCGCAATGCCGATGAATAGCACAATCAAGCCTACAACATTCACCGCCCACGTGATGAACCACAGGCGCAGTATTGCGCCGATGATGGCTAACAGGATGCCGCCGAGCAGGAACGCCGCGCCGCTCGCCTTGGACAGCAGTTTGCCATATAGCATAGACGCGCCGCCTAGGACTATCATCAGCAAGCCCGCAAGCAACGCGATTAGCCCTATGCCGTGTATCAGCCACTGGATGATGCCCATCATGAAGAACAAGCCCAGCAGTATTAGGATGATGCCCACTATGAGCGGCGCTATTCGCATTTTGCTCAATTGACGATGCCTCGACTTCTCTTCATACGCAGATCGCGTTTGCGGTATCTTGCGGCATATCAGGCGTTGCGCGATACGGCCGGCTAGTAGTAGCGGTCTTTCTTGAACAGCCCGATGAGTCCCATAACGCCCACGATGACGCCCACGATTATGGTTATCCATCCGAGTACGGTCAAGAGATCCTGCAGGATGCCCGTTATGAAAATCACGCCCACCAGAACCAGGAATATGGCTATGATTATCTGCCCCAAGCCGCCCGAGGTTCCCATTGCGCCCTCCTTATACTCACACATACTCATACGCCCGCCGCAAACCGCTTGTTGATCATTCTAATTCTATCACAAGCGGCGGGATATTTCTTTGCGTCCCCTTTGCGCCTCTGCGCCTTTGCGTTTAGATCCCCTACCGCCCCACCGCACGCAGCGCCGCCTCCAGCTCCTCGCGCGTGGTGAACGACTCGAACTTGGCGCGCACTATGCCCCCGCCGTCCATCACGAACGTCCACGGCTCGCTCGGCAATCCCCACTCCGTCAGCGTGGGCGATATGACGGCGCGGCTTAGATCGCCCTCTATTTCGCGCGGGTTGTCATAGACTTCTATGTGTATGAAGTTCGCAGCGCCGCCGTAGTCCGCCTTGAGCCGCTTTATCACATCCAACTGAGGCCCGCATGTAGCCGTTTGGCAGTACGCCGGCGTGGAGAATGCCACCATCAACGGCTTGCCCGTCGTCAGCGCGTCCGCGATTGTTGATGCGTATAGTTCGGCGTCCGGGTTAACGTCCGTGGTGAGCTGCGATATGTCGTTCACATCCGCCAGGGTCTTGCTGACGCTTGCGGGCGCGGGCGCGCCAATCGCCGGCGTTGCGCTCTGCGGCTTGACCTGCGCACGCGCCGACGCCGTGCGCTCCGTGCCGTCGGGTGCTGTAACCACTACGCCGATGCCCCATTCACCCGCGCGGTCGAAGCTCAGCTGCGCCGTGTACACCCCGCGCGGCGACACCGGCCACGCCCGAAACACGGCGTCCACGCTCTCGATCGGCCCCTGTTGCGCTTCGCCCGGCGGCAGGTAGAAGCTGGACACCCGTACCGCCGCATCGTGAACCGCGCCCGCCTGCGTGTCTATGACGCCGAACACGATGCGATTGTCCCCCACCGCAAGATCGCTTGTCGCAAGCGCGAGCCGCAGCGTTTCGGTCGACGGCGTGGGCGTGGACAAAACCGACGGCGGCTCGATCACGCTGCCGCAGCCCGCCGCCGCCAATGCGACGAGCGCAAGCGGCAACAAGGCGCGCATCGCCTTCGCCCATCGCTTGCGGTGTTTGTGAGACTTGTGAGGCTGGAGTTTGCTCATATGATAAAGCGGCAATGACAGCGATCCGATGTTGAAATCGTCCGGCTCTGTTCGTATCTGAGGTTGGGCAAAGGTGAAACCGGGTCCGCAGCATTATAGCAATGTTGCGGCGCATCCCGTTACACTGCGCCCGCCAAGCCTTGCCAAACGCCCGTCAATCGCGCACAATGTATCTGAGTACGCTGAAGCCATCGGTGGAGGGACGCCGTGAACTACGCCCATCACAACTACGGCCGCGCAGACCTCAAACGCTTTCACAAAGAGGCGAAGTGGGTGGACGACCACTTTGACGAACTGCACGCCAAGTATTCCGACCACTATATCGGCATATACAAGGGCGAGGTAATCGCCGCTTCGCAAGATCTGTTCGAGTTTGCGGACGCCATCGCCGCCAAGTCCTTGAAGGTGACCGATGTGTTCATCAACTTCATTCCCTACGAGCAGTCGGCATGGATTGGCGCCCCGTTCCGCGTATCATGACAACAGGATATTTTCAAACGGACAGCGCTTATCGGAAGCCTTACATAGATATAGAAGTGAGTTTCCCCGATGCGGGAAACCGTTCCCTTGTAACCGCATTTCTGATTGATACCGGGGCGGACTCCACAATGTTGTCCTTCGATATATTGGTTTATATCAGGAATGAACTGGGAATCGACTTTTTCGACCTGCCCGTAAGTGAAAAGCCAATTAGCGGCGTGGGCGGCTATGTGAGAACTAGAACTATCAGAGCGACGCTAACTATCGGCAATTACAGCACAACCATGCCCGTGCCTATTATGGAGCCGCCGTCGGGTACCCTTGTGGCTATGCCTTCCCTGCTTGGAATGGACATACTCCAAGACTTCGCTCTATTCGTAGAATCCCGCAGCGATAGAGTGATGCTTTTGGATGCGGCGCAGACGGAAGGCATTGCTTTTCCCGCGCAATAAGTATCGTCCCATATCTACGCTTTACGCCGTTAAATCGCCCGTACTGAGAAACATCGCAAGTCTTATTGACACGAAACTTGACTTGCTTCATATCAACTCTATTGCTATAATCATACTATACGCAATCCAATCCGCACGCACAGGCATGCGCGGATTGTATGCGGATCATATGTATGAGAGGTAGCAGCGATGGTTCTCAGACCCGACGAATTCACGGACGCAGCAAGAGAAGCGCTGCACGAATCCCAGCAGATTGTTCAGCGCTACCGCCATATTCAGTGGGACTCCGAGTATGTGCTGATGGCGCTCTTGGAACGGCAAGAGGGCGTTGCGGCGGACATCCTGCGTGAAATCGGCGCGGACGCCCAACAGATGCGCCGCCGCCTGCACGATGCGCTGGAGCGGCTGCCCAAGACGGACGGCAAGGCGGCGCAGATATACCAAACTCCGCGCGTCAGCCGCCTGCTGTACGCCGCAAAGGCGGAATCCGAGCGCCTGCAAGACGACTACATCAGCGCCGAGCATCTGCTCATTGCGTTGACGCAAGACGCGCAAGACCCCGCCGCCCGCTTTCTGGCGGAGTTCGGCGTAACGCAGGAAGCCGTATATCAGGCGCTCCAAAAAGTGCGCGGCGCCCACCGCGTCGCCGACCCGCGCGCCGAAAGCCACTACCGCTCGCTTGAGCGCTACAGCGTCGACCTGACCCAGCTGGCGAAGGACGGCAAACTCGATCCCATCGTGGGACGCGACGACGAAGTGGCGCGCGTGATGCAGACGCTCATACGCCGCACAAAGAACAACCCGGCGCTAATCGGCGGCGCGGGCGTGGGCAAGACCGCCATCGCCGAAGGGCTGGCGCAGCGCATCGTGGCAGGCGACGTCCCCGCCGAACTCAAAGAGCGCCGCGTGCTTGCCCTGGATATGGGCGCGCTTGTGGCGGGAACCTCAATGCGCGGCGAATTCGAAGAGCGCCTGAAGGCGGTTATGGACGAAGTGAAGCAGGCGCAGGGCGAAATCATCCTGTTCATAGACGAAATCCATACCGTCGTGGGCGCAGGCTCGGCGTCCGGCTCGATTGACGCCAGCAATATGATGAAGCCCGCACTCGCGCGCGGCGAACTGCAGGCGCTCGGCGCTACCACCGAAGAAGAGTATCGCAAGCATATCGAGCGCGACGCCGCCTTGGAACGCCGCTTTCAGCCCATTATCGTGGAAGAGCCGGATGAATCCACCGCCGTTGAGATGCTCACCGCGCTGCGCCCGCGCTACGAAGCGCACCACAAGATACGCATAGACGACGATGCGCTGACGGCAGCGGTGCGGTTGAGCGCCCGCTACATATCCGATAGACTGCTGCCCGACAAGGCGGTGGATCTCATAGACGAGGCGGCGAGCAAGCTTCGCATAGACGCGCAGATGCTGCCCGCGCACCTCAAAGACGCCGAACATCGTTTGCGCCATCTCGAGAGCGAGGAAGAGGCGGCCGCGGAGATGGCGGACTATGAGCGCGCCGCGCAGTTGCGCTCCGAGCGCCTGCGCCTGCAGTCCGACTTCGACGCGGAGCGCGCCGAACTGGGGCAGGCGGCGGGCGCGCAAGACCGCGATGCGGTTACCGCCCAAGACATCGGCAGGCTCATAGCGGTATGGACGGGCATACCCGTCGACCGCCTGCTTGAAAGCGAAGCCGATAAGCTTCTGCATATGGAAGACCGCCTGCATCAGCGCGTCATCGGACAGGAAGACGCCATCGCCGCCGTATCCGACGCGGTGCGCCGCGCCCGCGCCGGTCTCAAAGACCCTAACCGTCCTATCGGAAGCTTCATCTTCCTAGGTCCCACCGGCGTGGGCAAGACCGAACTGGCGCGCGCGCTGGCGGACTACCTGTTTGACGATGAGCGAAACATCGTGCGCTTGGACATGTCCGAGTATATGGAAAAGCACGCCGTATCCCGCCTCATCGGAGCGCCGCCGGGCTATGTGGGCTATGACGAAGGCGGGCAGCTCACCGAAGCCGTGCGCCGCCGCCCGTTCCGCGTCATCCTGTTCGACGAAATCGAAAAGGCGCATCCCGATGTGTTCAACGCGCTGCTCCAAATCTTAGAGGACGGACGCTTGACGGACGGACACGGCAGAACGGTCGACTTTCGCAACACGCTAGTCATTATGACCAGCAACCTAGGGACAGCAGAGGCAAGCCGCGCCCCCTTCGGGTTCGGCGCGCGCGCATCGCAGCAGGACGGCAGCGCGCGATTGAGGGCGTCGGTGGAAGACGCGCTGCGCCGCGCATTTCGGCCGGAGTTCCTCAACCGCTTGGATGACACAATCGTCTTCGAGCCGCTGACGCCGGAGCAGATAGCGCGCATAGTGGAGCTGATGCTGCGCGATGTGGAAGAGCGCCTGTCCGAACACGGCGTATCCATCGCGCTGACCGCCGCCGCCGAGCGCTGGCTTGCGGACGCCGGCTTCGACAGCAAGTACGGCGCTCGCCCGCTTCGGCGCGCCATAGAGCGCCATATAGACAACCCGCTCGCGCGGCGCATTATCGCCGGGGATTTTGTCGAGGGCGACGAAGTGAGCGTGGATGTGGACGGCGACGGGCTGGCGTTCAGCAAGACGCTAGTCGCCGATGGGGGCGATGATGCGGCCTATGCTGAGGTCGGCGATGCAGATGCTGCCGATGGCGCGCATGCCGAGGCGCCCCATACGGATAGCAAGATGGGGACAGCGGCGTAGTGGCGGGCAGAACGCTGCAGCCACCGCTTGCATAGCGCGCGAAACCGAATGCCGCCGCCTCTATTCGCAGGGATAGGGCGGCAGCGCTCTGTTATCTTTCCAATGGCAACAGGCTTGCAGTCCTGAGTCGATATGCGTCCTCCAGTTCCCGATACTCGTCCGTATCAGGATTCCACAGAACCATTTCTGCGTTTCTGCTGAAGGGATCAATGGTTTCGTGATTGATAGGCACAAGCGGACCAGGTTGGTAGCGAGGGTTGCAGATATAAGTCAACTGAGGAGTTCCAAGGTTGAACGGGTCCGCCGTACACCGGCTTGACGATTTCGTATTCGACATCGCCTGCAAGATAGTTGTTAGATGGGCATTCTCAAAGTAGAGTATGGTTGCTTGTCTGTAAACAAGCGCAGGGTGGGCAAGGATACGCTGTGAACTGGAGCAAGGAGTAGCGCTCAATGTTGCGCGGGAAGTTGAACTGGTTAGCAAGGCGCGCAAGGAGACACTCAAAGAGCGTGGATGCGCATGTGAATCTGCTTGCGCCGGTTTTCTGCGGCAAGCTCAAACTCAATGCCACTCGACTTTGAGAATACTTCACTTTCGCGGTTTCACAAGCCCAATTGGCGGCCCGATTAGCGCCTTGCTACCCTAGAGCCCGCGCTACGCCAGCGTCTTTATTGCGGCGGTGTGGTCCCACGGCTGTATCCATTCGTCGCGTATGTCCATACCGAAGCCGGGCGCGTCGGAGGGGATGATGAAGCCGTCTTTGGGCATGGGCATGCCGGGTATGGGGCAGACTTCGTCCAGGGGGACGCCGGGGTCTGAGCCCATCCAGAACTCGGCCATGGGCGATTCGGGCATTGCGAAGGCGAAATGCTGGCCGTAGGGCGTTCCCGCGCCGGCGTGCGGTATTGTGGCGATGCCCGCCGCCTCTGCGATGGTGTATATCTTGACCGCTTCGGACAAGCCGCCGCACCACTTGATGTCCGGCTGCGCTATGTCTATCGCGCGATGCTCTATGAGCTGGCGGAAGGCGTGCCGCCCGTGGTGGTCTTCGCCGGTGGCGAGCGGCACCCAGTTGATAGCCTTGCGAAGCTCGATATGCCCTTCTAGGTCGCCGGGGATTAGCGGCTCTTCAAGCCAGCGCAGCCCGTACTTTCGCAGGCGCTCCGCCACGCGCACGGCGAACTCCACATTGAAGGACATTACGGGGTTGTACATAAGCTCAACATCGTAGCCCACCATATCGCGCGCCTTGCCGATGTGTTCGTCTAGGATGTTCAGCCCGTCTATGCCCTCTTCGTAGTGGACGGGGTTGCTGACTTTGAAGGCGGTGAAGCCCAGTTCTTGGGACCAGTCCAGGTCGTCGGATGTGCAGTAGAGGCTGATTTTGTCGCGGCAGGGGCCGCCGAGCAGCCGATAGACAGGCTGCCCTAGCAGTTTGCCTTTGAGGTCCCACAGCGCGAGGTCTATGCCGGACTGCGCTACGGTGGCGATGCCGCCCGCGCCGAAGCGCTGCGTGGAGCGCCACATGAGGTCGTTGAGGAATTCGAGCGCCATGCAGTCGCGCCCCGCCAGCAGCGGCGCAAAGTGGTAGTCGACCAGCGCCGCCGTCAGTTCGCCGAAGCTGCACTGCCCCAAGCCGTATTCGCCGTTCTCTGCGATTGCCTGCACCCATATCTCTGCGCTAGTGTTGGCGCCGGGCATCTGCCCGTGCATGCGCGGGAATTCGGGATACTTGTTGATGGGCAGCGCGCGGCGTGCGTGGGTGTTCCAGTTGGGGCGGCGCGGCTTGGACTTGGGCGGCGTGCGCGGGATGTTCACGGCGACAGCTCTGATTTGCTTGATTTTCACGGCGTACTCCTTTTGCGTTGCGTGTGTTGTTGGATACGGGTTGTGGTGGGCATACTTGGATAAATTGGGTGTTGCATTCAACTATATTATGGTGTAATATGGATATACCACCCCTGCGAGGCAGGGCAGAGAGGCCGCCGAGAGGCGGTCTTCTCGTATTTGGGGATAAATATCGGGTAAATTGGCGTAAATTAGTGTTGCATTCCAACTAGGTTATGTTATAATATACTCATACCACCCCTGCGAGGCAGGGCAGCGAGGCCGCCGAAAGGCGGTCTTCGTGTATCTGTAAGGACATAAGGGCATATCTAATGTCAACTAATTTTTACATTGACGGCTTCAACCTATATTACGGCTCACTCAAAACTCGCTATCCCCAATATAGGTGGCTAGACATTCAGGCGCTCTGTGAAAACCTTGTGCCGAATCAGCGGGTCAATCGTGTCCACTACTTCACTGCATTGCTAAGTAACACGGCGAATGACGATCTAGTTGAGCTGCGTCAACAGACCCATTTGAGAGCGCTCGCCACTCTACCGAAAGTGGAAATTCACTACGGCAAGTTCGAGACGCGCAGGCGACGGATGCCGCTATGGGAGCCTGTGCGCAATGTCAATGCCCCGCAAATGGTGTGGGTTAGCCACACTGAAGAGAAGCGCTCGGATGTGAACCTTGCTACATATCTGCTGATTGACGCCTGCTATGACGACTTCGACGAGGCGGTCGTTATCTCAAACGATTCCGATCTAGTTGAGCCCATAACGGCGGTTAGGGACAGGTTTCATAAGCGAATTGGCGTTGTCAACCCTAATGTTGCGCATAGACGCAGCCCGGATTTGCAGGATGCGGGAAGCTGGGCTTTCCCGACAATCTATAAGCGCTACTTGCGGGATAATCAACTTCCCGCCCAGGTTGCGGACGGCGGCGGCGAATTCGGCAAGCCGTCGCGGTGGCAGAGGCGCTGATTGCGGCGGCCTTCGCGCGCGGGACTATCTGCCGCCAGCCACAATGCACCCACTCGTCCCCACTGATTGCGGCGGCGTTGCGTCGGGCATATCTGCCGCTAACCCCAATGCGCCCACTCGTCCCCACTGATTGCGGCGCGCGGGCGCTTATCTAAGCCATCCCGACCATAGCCGCCGTTCCACTTCGGCGCTGACGGATTCGGTGAGCGCGTCGGCGGCGGGGTTTAGCAGCAGTTGGCGCAGGCTGCGGCGCGGGCGTATGTGAACCGGCTTGCGCGGCGCGCCCGAAACTTCGGCGGCGATGTCCACCGCGCGATCAAGATCGCCCAGCTCATCCACCAAGCCCAGCTCTTGCGCCTTCGTCGCCCAGTACACCTCGCCGGTGGCGATGCGGCGCACGGCGTCTTCGTCCATCTTGCGCGCCGTTGCCACTATGGACACGAAAGAGTTGAACGAATCGTCAATTAGCGCCTGCATCTTTGCCTCTTCTTCGGGCGTGGCGTCGCGCCAGAAAGCGCCCATATCCTTGTATGCGCCGCTCTTGTTGACATTGACGCCCACGCCGATGCGCCGCAGCAGTTCTTGCAGCGCGGGGCGCGCCGATATGACGCCGATAGATCCCACGATTGCGGCGTGGCTTGCCACTATCTTGTGGGCGGCGCAGCAGATGTAGTATGCGCCGGATGCGCCCACGCCGCGGATGTTGGCGATTACGGGCTTCTTTTCGGCGACTTTCAGCACGCTGCGATACAGATAGTCGGACGCCGATACGCCGCCGCCGGGCGAGTCGACGTCCAGCACCAGCGCCTTGACGGAGTCGTCGCGCGCGATGGACGCGAATATCTGCTCATACGCCGGAGACTTGATTTGCCCGCCGATAGCGCCGAAAAGCTCCACGACCGCTATCCTGCCGCGCATAGAGCGTATAGACCGATTCGCTTTGAGTATAAGCATTTTGCGTATCCCTTCATATGCCCGCTTGATTGCGCCGTCGGGTTATCCGTAGGGGCGTTCATACGGACGCCAAGATGACGCCAAGCGGGGTTTGATTTCGTGTAATATCGCGTATCTTGGTGTATGGCTTGATTGATGGTGTAGCCGTGATGTATTCGTAGCCGATTGGTATGCGCGTGTGCAAGAAACGACTTATGTTTAGCCATTTCGGTTAGGGCCTTGACCTATTGCCCGCGCAGCCAGGATTCTTTCAGTCAATTTCTTACGCAGCTCTTCGGGGTTTTCCCAAAGAATATGGTTGAACTGACGAGTGTCGAAATGCACCTTGTCAATCATATCTTTGCGGCAGGTGAAAATCACGGGCAAGCCCAGTCCGCGCGCAAAGCCCGCTTCGTAGTACACGCCGCCCCGTGCGCCCTTTTCTTCATCGTGCGTAAAATCGGCGACTATAAAGCGCGAGCGCCTGATTTCGACGATAATTGCATCGTCTATCCGGTCTATGAGATCCGGCTTTCGGTCTATGCGCAAAGGCGTATAGCCTGCCGCCTCGATTGCGGCTCTAAACCCCTTTTCATAGACGTCGTTCAGACTGGCGTCAAACCACATAGCGACGAAGCATTGGGAAGAATCGGGGTTTTCCCTTATCTCGGCGACACGGCTATATCCCGGCACCTCCACTCGGCAGAAGTACAGTTCACGTGTGGCTCGACGCATCCCCATCCCATCGTACATTTGCCTGTCTTTTGTAATCCAACCTTGCCTTGCCAAGTAGTCGGTGAGAAACCCCAACTCTTCATCAGCAGTTGATTCTGACCAAGCCATGGCTGAGTATGTAATTTTAAGTTCATTCCTGAATCCACCATTGCCCAGCCCTAGAGGGAAAATCTCCAGAACTTCGCCTATACTGGACGACTGATTCGCGAGAAGGCGAAGCAATCGATCCGCTCTTTCGGGTATGGGAAGGGGGTTTCTTTCTTTGGCGCGCCGAACTTCGTCAGGCGTTATTCGTGGAACTGCGTCGCTTAGCATCCGTTGTTCGACTAGGAATGATGTGAGGCGCGCGCGCTCAGAATCATCCAAGCCTTTTATTACTGTCCCGCTAGCGATAGGAAAAATTTCGTAATCCCCGCCGGCTAGGAAGGAATCTTGTACAAGGTGGGTGTTCGTGTCCGCATTGAGAGGATGCACAATGCAATCTACGGCCCAAATTGGGCATGTAGGCTCAAACATTTGGCGCAACTCCTTTGTTGTGTTGCATCGATCAGGCGCATTGCGATGGGTGCGGCGGCTGAGCGACGGTTTTGGCTTTGTGTCATCGTAGCATTATTTTGCGGGCGGCGGCGGATGGGGCGCTTGTATGAAGTCTTGCAGGGCGGCGAAGTAGGCGTCGCCGCCGGCTAGGTAGGTGTCGTTGTGGTCTGCGCCGGGGATGGCGTAGAAGCGCTTGGGTTCGTTTGCGGCGGCGTAGAGCGCGCGCGCCATTGCGATCGGGACGGTGGCATCCTCGTCGCCGTGCAACACCATTACGGGGCTTTGGACGCTTGCGATTTTGGAGAGCGAATCGAACTTGCTCTTTATGAGCCAGTGGATTGGCACAAGACTTGTGAGCGGGCCGGTCGATTGCGCCATTCCCTTGATGGATGTGAAGGGCGCTTCCAGTATGACCGCCTTCACGGGGCGGCGCATCGCGGTCTCTACGGCGACGGCGCAACCCAGCGAGCGGCCGAACAGGATTATGCGGCCGGCGTCTACGTCGGGGCGGGATTGCAGGTAGGTCAGCGCCGCATCGGCGTCGGCGTACATGCCGCGCTCGGAGGGGCTGCCTTCGCTGCGTCCGTAGCCCCGGTAGTCAAAGATGAACACATTCAAGCCTAGCCGCCGATTGAGCATCAGGATGTTGTTCACGCGGTAGCTTATGTTGCCGGCATTGCCGTGAAACCATAGCAGCGTGTCGGCGCCGGCGCCCGGCGCGAACCAGCCGTGCAGCCGCGTTCCGTCGGCGGCGCTGAGCGATATGTCTTCGTAACGCAGTCCCGCATCGGCCGGCGTTTGCGTTATCTCTTTATCGGGAAAGAATATGATGTGTTTGTCAAGCATCCGTGATTCCCTCAGCGCGAATAACAGCGCGAATGACAGGGCAAGCGCGGCGGCGATGGCGGTCAGCGGCAGGCGCAATCGCGCGCGCTTGACGGATGCCAATCGCCGTCGTGTATCCTGCCCGCCGTTCATCGTGTATCGCGGCGATGCGGTTAGGGCGTCTGCGCGCCGACGGCGTTGAGCGTGATGGAGTAGAGGGACTTGTCGGCGGTGATGTAGAGGCGGTTCTTGTCGGGGCCGCCGAAGCAGCAGTTGGCGGTGCGCTGTTCGGGGACGAGTATCTTGCCGAGCAGTTCGGATTGCGGGCTATACACCTGCACGCCGTCCCATGCGCTGGTGAAGATATTGCCCGCCGTGTCTGCGCGAAAGCCGTCGGATTTGCCGGGCGTAACTACGGCGAATACGCGGCTATTCGCCAAGCGCGCGGTACCGCTGACGCCAGCGTCTTCGCGCACGTCGAAGGCGCGGATGTGGCCGGGGGCGCCGGTGTCCGCAATGTACAGGATGCGCTCATCGGGCGAAAAGCAGAGGCCGTTGGGGCGGTCGAAGTCGTCGGCTACTATTTCAAGCGCGCCGCTTTCGGGGTCTAGCCGAAATACGAAGCAGCCGTCAAGTTCGCTGTCCGCCTTGTGTCCCTCGCGGTCGCTGAGTATGCCGTAGGGCGGGTCGGTGAACCAGATGGAGCCGTCGGATTTCACCACAAGGTCGTTGGGGGAGTTGAGGCGGTTACCTTGGTAGTTGTCGGCGAGAGTTGTTATCGTACCGTCGGGTTCGGTGCGGCTGACGCGGCGGTTGCCGTGTTCGCAGCTAACAAGGCGGCCTTGGCGGTCGCGGTAGTGGCCGTTGGTGTAGCCGGCGGGCTGACGAAACACCGAAACGCCGTCCGCGTCGGAGTAGCGCATCATCCTATCGTTGGGGATGTCGCTCCACAGCAGAAAATCGCCTTCTGTGAAGTACACGGGTCCCTCTGCCCACTCCATTCCGGTGAAATGGCGCGTCAGCTTGGCGTCGGGCGGCAGCATCGCGGCAAAGCGGTCGTCGTATATCTCAAAGCCGTCTTTGACTTCGGCGTCTGGGCGGTAGGTGGTCATTTGCGGCCTCCTCTAATGGCTAATGGCGCTTGGTTAGGATTGCGTATGCTGGGTTGGATGCTTAGGGATTGGGATGTAGGGTTGGGTGATTAGGGCATAGGGATGGGCGGGCGCATACTCGCATAGCATAGGGATGGATGCGCTCTTGGCGGTTATTCGGTTGCGTCGATCTGTTCGCGCAATTGGGCTTGCTTGGCGAAATCGGCGGCTTCTTGATATGTGAGCAGGAAGCCGTCATTCTTGTTGGCGCGCTCTCGCTCTTGCTTGGCGATGTCGATCAGTTCGTGGTAGGTGGGCAGGTATGCGCCTGCGCTGGGGTTGTGCCAGCGCCACTTGCCGTATTCCCAGCAGATATAAAGATCTAGCGCTTGGCTGTAGCCGCGGCAGCGCTCGGTGTCAAGCCACTCGATATGGATGGGCTGATACCTGCCGTTGACCAGTCTATCGCCTGCGAGCGTAGCGCCGTAATAGTCGCCGCCGGTGGGGTCTAAGCGCCAGTATTCGGCTACGCCGTAGCGTTCATAGTCGCGGCGCTGGTCTGTGTAGTCGCGCAGGTTCGAGGCTAATGTGCCGCAGTCGCGGTTAAAGTCCGTGATTAGCGGCGCTATGGTGAGAACCCAGTCGGGCGGCTTGCCCTGTTCGTCTATGGCGTAACCCCAGCGCTCTATGACGCGCGCGGGGTTGCAGTTGAACGATACGATGAGGTCGGGGACGCGCACGTCGCTGCGGTTGCGCGCTATTGGGCTTACGGGGGTTTCGGACAGCACGAAAGTTGTGTCCTCATTGCCTAGATGATAGGAAAGCGCTGGCATATGAGCGTGTTTGTGCAGATGCAGTGAGTTTTGCATATCGTGGCGCTTTGGGAACTCAGGGAATTCCTTGAGCGTCAAGTCTATCGTTGGGCGGGCGGGCAGTTTGCGGGACATCGCCGACCTCTCATATATCGCATAGGTTGGGCTAGATTGGGCGCGCGGGTTGAAGGCGGTTTGGGGATAATATAGCGCTTGGGGGGATTATACACTACGCAGGCGCTATAATTCGGCGCGGCGGCTATGGCGCGTGGACGGATGCGGCGATAATCGGGCGGCGCATAGGCGGCGAGCATACGGCAAGCATCGAGCATAACGGGGGGAGCGAGGCATTTTGTTGATAAGCGGATTGTTGGATAGGCTCAAGGATGCGGCGGGTTTGGGCGGCGGCCGGTCGGCGGCGGCGGTCGATGGTGAATCGGATGCAGACGCTATGCTGCGCGATATCGAGGCGCACGCCGTTGCGATTGCGCGGCATGCGGGGGGCATTCTGCGGGGACACTTTGAGCGCGCGCTGAAGGTGGAGTACAAGGACGATAAGCAGAGCGATCCGGTTACCAACGCCGATTACGAAAGCCAGCGCTA
Source organism: Dehalococcoidia bacterium (assembly GCA_965204605.1). GTDB lineage: Bacteria > Chloroflexota > Dehalococcoidia > Lucifugimonadales > JADFKI01 > Bin90. The sequence continues at coordinate 250,275 of OZ241999.1, read as the reverse complement.
TCTGCAGGATGCAATCGCGGCGCGCTTCCCGGATCACGGCGTATTGGGCGAAGAGGATGACGCAGCGCGGCGGGATGCGGCGGACAAGCAGCCGGCGCCAGACTTCGTGTGGGTGCTGGATCCGCTGGACGGCACGCGCAATTTTCTGTCGGGGCTGCCGCTGTACGCCTGCTCGATCGGGGTATTGCATAAGGGCGTTCCCGTGGCGGCGGCGGTGTTTCTGCCGTGGCCCGCGAATGGCGGCGGCATCGTTTTGCATGCGCGCAAGGGCAGGGGGGCGTACGCCGATGACGCGCCTATCAGCGTTTGGGCGGGGGCGGAGCCGGCGGGCAATCGGCTTGTAACGCTGCCGGGCGGGTTCGGGGCTATGTTCAGCGCGCGGCCGGAGCTTCGGCCTAAGCTTGGGGAGCTTCGGATGAGCGGCAGCATCGCATACGAACTGGCGATGGTCGCCAAGGGCGTAACGCAGTACACGTTGACCACGGCGCCGTTCTTGTGGGACGCCGCGGGCGGGGCGCTGCTGGTGATGGAGGCGGGCGGCGTGGCGCTGCAAGGCATTCGGCGCAAGCGATTTGGACTGCCTACGGGCGCTGTTTCGTGGCAGCCGCTGGAGTCGTTTGCGCCCGATTGGATCGGCGGCAAGACTACGATGCGCGAACTGCGCGAGTGGCGCGCGCCGCTGCTGCTGGGCAGTCCGGGCGTTGCGCGCTATGTGGCGGCCAACCTGCGCGGGCGGTCGATGATCGCGGCGAGGGTGCGACGGCGGATTCGGCGCAGACGGCGGGGGGCGTGAACATAGGTCGAGCCGCGGCTAGGTTATGCGGTTGCCGTTGCTGCGATATGCCGCCGATAGTCTATGCGCTTGCAAGCAACTGCGATATACCGAATATGCCGCTCTAGTCTATGCGGTTGCCGCCGCCGCTTTGCGCGCTTTGGGAAGGGTTGCGGATATGGCGTCCAGGACTTCGGCGATTTCGGGCTCGGTGGTGTAGCCTAGGTGTCCGATGCGGAATATCTTGCCGTTGAGCGAACCCTGGCCGCCGGTGAGTATGACTTGATGCTCGTCGCGCAGGGTTGCCACAAGGCGCGCGCCGTCTATATCGGGCGGCACATTTACGGCGGTTACGGTGTCGGACGCTACGGCTTCGTCGGGGAATAGGGTTAGCCCAAGCGCCTTGACGCCTTCGCGGGTTGTTCTGCCGATGGTGGCGTGGCGCTCATAGATGCTGCCCATGCCCTCGTCGAAGATGCGCTTGAGCGCCACGTCCAGCGCGAACATCACGCTGATTGCGGGCGTGTATGGGGGCTGCCCGATTTCGTAGTAGCTCTTGTACATCGCCATATCGAAGTAGTAGCGGGGCATAGTGGATTGGGCGTGCGCCTGCCAAGCGCGCTCGCTGAAGCTGATGAACGCCAAGCCGGGCGGCAGCATCCAACCCTTTTGGGATGCGGTAGCCACCACATCGCAGCCCCAAGCGTCGGTTGCGATGGGAATGGAGCCTACGCTGCTGATGCCGTCGACAAGCAGCAGTTTGTCGAACTCGCCCTTGACCACGGCGGCGATTGCTTCCAGGTCGTTGGTAACGCCGGTTGAGGTTTCGTTATGGGTAACCAGAACCGCTTTCACATCGGGGTTGGCGTTCAGCGTATCGCGAATGGCGTCGGGGTCGGCGGCGCTGCCGAATGGGAAATCCAGGCTAATGACCTCTGCGCCAAAGCGTTCCGCGATTTCGCCGAAACGCATGCCGAACACCCCCACGCACACATTGACGACCTTGTCGCCGGGGGACAGCGTGTTGACGATGGCGGCTTCCATTGCGCCGGTGCCGGACGCCGTGAGAATGTAGAGGTCGCTTGTGGTGTCGAAAACCTGCTTGACCCCCTCGGTGGTACGATAGAGAAGCTCTTTGTACTCGGGGCCGCGGTGATTGATCATCTGCCAAGCCATTGGCTCTAGGATGTCGTCCGGCACTGGTATGGGGCCCGGGGTTCGCAGGTTCACTTCGGTATGTCCTCCGTATGGCGCTGGCGGCGCGCGCTTGCAAGGTTGGGAATTGCGCTGACAATCATTTTAGCACATTGGGGGCGCATTAGGCTAAACTTAAGGCGGCACGCAACGCAAAGCGCTGAACGGCGGTTGCCAAGCGGCAGTTGCTTAGCAGTGATTGCCAAGCAGCGCCGATGACCGATGGCAAGAAGCGTTTCTTATTCACTTACGCGGCGGGGCGATATGGGCAAGCGGCTACGGATAGCGATAGCGGGCGGGGCGCTGATGCTGCTGACGGCGGCGGCGCTGCTGTGGCATGCGGACGGGCTGGCGGCGGCGCAGTTGGCGGACACGCGGCGGCTTGTGGTGGTTGACCTTGTTACGCTGCGGGACGATGCTGACGGCAAGCGGCGCAGCATATTCCAGCGCGGCGCCAGGATGCTGGTGGATGTTCGCATCAAGGATCGGCGGGATGCGGACGACGGCGTCGAGGGCAGTCCCGATTATGAGCGGCGGTATGCGGTGGCGATATGGGTCAAAGACCCGGATGACGGCGTTATCTACGATGGGACGGCGGCGGCGGCGATGCGCGAGATTGCGCTTGCGCCGTCCAAGCGCGGCAGCGTGCGGTTTGAGTGGAATGTGCCATACGGCGCGCCCGACGGCAGATACATTTTGTACGCCAGCGTGCGGAATGCGGACGATCCGGGGCGTGTGATACACCGCTTCGCGCAAGCCTTCGGCGTGAACGAGCGGCAGACCTATATCTACACATCCAAGCGGGCGATCGAGTTCGGCGATGTGATGAAAGACGAAACGCCGACGGGCAGCCTCATCATAGCGCGGCGCAACCGCGATGCGGGGGATCTGGCGTGGCGGGTGGTGGACTGGCCGAGCGATTGGCTGGAGCTGCTGGAGCCGGCGGTCGACCCTGATAACCCGGATCAGTCGGTCGAGGTAGTGAACACGGGGACGCTTCGGTTCGGCGTGCGTGGCAGCGCGCTCCGAGGTAGTTTTCGCGATGAGGTGGTTGTGCGCTCCAATGCGGGCGATTTGAGATTCGATGTTTCGGCGAACATAAATCGGCGGGCAAGGGGGGCGCTGGAGCGAGTGCGTGTTCAGCCAAGGGCGCTGGATGCGGGACAGGATTTGCGCGTTGAGTTTCGGATAGCGAATGAGGGCGATGCCACGGTGGACTATCGGGCGGTGTTCACGGTGCAGGGGCCGGACGGCGCTATCGCGTATGACAGCAACAGGGCGGGCGATGATGCGCTGATGCGCTTGGCGGCGGGCGAGCGGTCTGAGCTGCTGACATTTCGCTGGCAAGTCCCGTATGGGGCATACGGCGGCGAGTATCGCGTCGGCGTTGAGCTTCGGAACGCGCATGAGTTCAACACGGCGGCGTTTGACGCCATTCGGGTGTATGACGATGATGACGCCGAGATATTCAAAGTGCGGGAAGGCGCTAGGCTGGCGGTGTCCCCAAGCGAATGGCGCTTCGGGACAATCACGGCGGGGGATGATGCGGCGCCGGCGGTATTCAACCTATCCAATAGAGGCAGCAGGAAACAAGCGCTGCAGTGGGAAGTTGCAGCCGTGCCGGATTGGGCTGAGATTGCGGGCGCTTCGTCCGGCGTTGGCGCCGCCGAACTGGCGGTGGGCGTCAGGGCGGGGATAGCGCCGGGCAGATACGCCGGAGCGCTAGAGATCGCGTCCAACGGGGGGACGGCGTTAGCGCCGCTGAGCTTGGCCGTGCGCGCGGGGCCGACGGCGACGGCAACCACGATAGTGCGGCCGTCATCTACGCCGACGGGGACGACGGCGGCGATGCCTACGGTTGTGCCTGCGGTTGCGCCGACGTCGACTGCGACGGGGGCGATTGCGCCAACACATACGTCAATGGTTACGGTTACGCCTACGATTGCGCCGACTGAGACGTCGACAGTTACTCCGACGGTGGTTCCGCCGTCGACTGCTACGGTTACACCAACATATACGGTTACGGCAACTGCGACGGTTACACCAACGAGTACGCCGACAGCGCGCGCTAAGACAACGATTGCGCTAACACATACGTCGCCGGCGCTCCCGTCGCCGACGCTTATGCCCACGTCGACGACTACACCGGCTTCGACGGTTGTGCAGACAAGCGCGCCTACGCCGCTGGTTGTGGCTGCGACGTCGACGCCTGCGCCTACACTTACGCCCACGGCTACATCAGCAGGGGTGACGTCGGCGGTTTTGAGGCGTGAGTCGGACGGCGCATCGGGATCGGCGTCCTGGGGTTGCAGCGCGAGCGGTGAGCGGCCGCTTGCGGGGCTTGTTGTTTTGGGGCTGATGCTTGCGCCGGCGGTTGGGGGGCGGATTTTAGCGCAAAGGCGCAGGGGCGCAAAGTAGGCGCGCGGTTAGGCTTGGTAGCGTTTGATTACGATGCAGGCGTTTTGGCCGCCGAAGCCGAAGCTGTTGGAGAGGACGGCGTTGACTCGCTGGTTGCGTGCCTGGTTGGGGACGTAGTCTAGGTCGCAGTCGGGGTCGGGGGTTTCGTAGTTGATGGTGGGATGGATTTGGCCGGTTTGGATGGATTTGACGGATGCTACGGCTTCTAGCGCGCCGCCGCCGCCTAGCGCGTGTCCTATCATTGATTTGGTGGAGCTGATGGGGACTTGGTATGCGCGGTCGCCGAATACTTTTTTGATGGCGAGGGTTTCTACGAAGTCGTTTTTGGGAGTGGAAGTGCCGTGCGCGTTGATGTAGTCGATGTCGGCGGGCTGCATGTCGGCGTCGGCGATTGCCCAACGCATAGCGCGTGCGGCGCCGGCGCCGTCTTCGTCGGGCTGAACGGCGTGGAATGCGTCGGATGATACGCCGAAGCCGGCTATTTCGGCGAGGGGCTCTGCGCCGCGCTTTTGGGCGTGGTCTAGGCTTTCCAAGACGAATATGGCTGCGCCTTCGGATGGGACGAATCCGTCGCGGTTGGCGTCGAAGGGGCGGCTCGCTTTTGCGGGGGGGACGTCGCTGCGGCTGAGGGCTTTGATGACGTTGAATCCGCCTAGTCCGAGCTGGCAGATGCCGGCTTCGCATCCGCCGCCTAGGATGAGGTCGGCTACGCCGCGGCGGATGGCTTCTGCGGCTTCGCCGATGCCCTGGGTGCCGGCGGCGCAAGCGGTGATGATGGTGGATGTGTAGCCTTTGAGACCGAATATGCGGCTGACGTTGGCGGCTGCCATATTGGGCAGGATCATAGGAATGAAGTATGGGCTGACGCGCATGCCGCCGCGCCGAAACAGGGTGCGGGCGTTGTCTTCGGTGGTGGGAAAGCCGCCGTTGCCGTTGCCCATAACTACGCCCATGCGCTCGGAGTCGAGCGCTGCGAGGTCTAGGCGGGCGTCTTCGATGGCTAGCGCTGCGGCGGCTACCGCCATTTGCGAGAAGCGCGCCATTCTGCGGGATTCTCGGGGGTTGATGTATTGGGATGGATCGAAGGCTTGGACTTCGCCGGCTACTTTGCAAGGGTAGTCGGTGGGGTCGGCGAGGGTCATGGGGACGATGCCGGACACGCCGTTGACGAGGTTTTGCCAGTATTCGTTGACGGATTCGCCTAGGGGGGTTATGGCTCCCATGCCGGTAACGACTACGCGATTCCTGGTGTATGCCATTTTGGGTTTTCTCCTTGGTGCGGGATGTCTAGCGCGCATTCATTATTGATTTTAACGCAAAGGCGCAAGGGCGCAAAGGGATGGCGGTTATTTGCGCGGGGGCGGTTTGATGTAGGGGTAGGTTTCGGGTGGGATGTGTTGGATTTCTTCGGTGATTTCGGCGGCGACGGATAGGGAACCTGTGCCTAGCACAAGGTCGTTGGGGCGGGCGATGGCTAGGGCGTAGCGGGTTGCTTGGGCTACATTGTCGGACGCGAATGCGGCGTCGATGCCGATTTGGGCGGCGGTTTGGGCTATGGCGGCGCTTGTGGCAGAGCGGGGATGGCGTGAGCTTGCGGCGACGAGTATGGGGGATAGCGGCGCAAGCGCTTGCAGCATGCCTGCGGCGCTGTGGCCGCTGAGAGCGCCGAATATGAGTATGAGGCGGTCGTAGGCGAAGTGGCGGGGCAGCGTTTGGGCGAGGCGCTCGATGGAATAGGGGTTGTGCGCGCCGTCCACTACAAGCAGGGGGCTGCCGTGGGCGTCGGCGGGCTTGGTTAGGATTTGGAGGCGGGCGGGCCAGTTCACGCTGCGGATGCCTTGCGCGATGCTTTGGGGGGATAGGGTTACGCCTTGCTCCGCTAGGGTTTCGGCAAGCGCTACGGCTACGGCGGCGTTCTCAAGTTGGTAGTCGCCTAGCAGGGGCGTTTCTAGGGCGTATGCGCGGCGGGGGCTTGTTAGGCGAAAAGCTTGGGTGCGGAAGTCTGCGGCGGTTTGTCCCCGGGTTTGGGTCCAGGAAAAGCGGTGTTCGACGGACAGCAAAGGGGCGGCGCGCTCGGCGGCTATGCGGTGTATGACTGCCATCGCGTCGGCGGGTTGGGGGGCTACGATAACGGGTATGTTGGGCTTGATGATGCCGGCTTTTTCGTAGGCGATTTGGGCTATGGTGTCGCCAAGGGTGGCGGTGTGGTCGAGGCTTATGGATGTGATGGCGCAGACTTGGGGGGCTACGATGTTGGTGGCGTCTAGGCGGCCGCCAAGGCCGACTTCTATGACTTGGAAGTCTGCTTGGATTTGGCTGAAGTGGGTGAACGCCATAGCGGTGAGCGCTTCGAAGGTGGTAACGCCGCCGTAGCCGCCGTTTGCGCCAACCTGCTCTACGATGCGCCATATGCGTTGCGCAACGGCGGCGAATTGGGCTTGCGCGATGGGCTGCATGTTGACGCGGATGCGCTCGGTTGCGCTGTGCAGGTGGGGGGATGAGTACATGCCGACGGCGTAGCCTTGCGCCGCTAGGATGGACGCTATCATGGCGGATACGCTTCCCTTGCCTTTTGTGCCGGCGATGTGGACGGTGGGCGTGGCAAGGTGGGCGTTGTCTAGGTGCTGCATTAGCAGGGACATGCGCTCTAGGTGGAATGCGGAATGGCCGGGGCTGTGCGTGGAGCGCTCGAAGTCGGCGAGGCTCATAACGCGCTTGAGGGCTTGGGGATAGGTTAGTGTGTCCATTGGGTTATTTTAACGCAAAGGCGCAGAGGCGCAAAGGGGGATAAAGACGCAAAGAGAGGGACGGCTTGTAATAGAGCCGTCCCTCGGTGTGATTAGGGTTTGGATGTTGGTTTAGGGCATGAAGACGGGGGCAAGGCGCTTCTTGCCGTTTAGGGTTGCGCGCGGGTCGTCATCGGCGGCGTGTCCGTTGCCGTTGGACATAGCGGACGCCATCATGTCGCTGAAAGCGCCGTCGGATGGGAGCAGTCCGTTGACGCGCTGGAACATAGAGACGGCGCGCTCGATGGTTTCGTCGCTGATTTGGGAGCGCAGGAAGGCGTGGTTTTTGAGCAGGTATGACGCCGGGCGGTATGAGTCGAAGACGCCGCCGGCGATGTCGTGCTGCTTGAAGTACGCCGATATGCGCTCTGCGATGCGCGGGTCTTTGGCGGAAATCGCCTTCATAGAGAGGCGCTCCGGAAGTTCGTCGGCGTAGGCTTCGTTGACGATGGACAGGTAGAATTGGGCGTCGAAGATGTCTTCGATGCCGGCGGTGCGTATCTTTTGGACTTCGACCCACTTGACGGGGTTATCGCGCTGGATGACGCTGTTGCGGTTGATGTGTTCCAGCTTCTCTTTGTTCTTGGGCGTGACGTCCATAAGCACGGCTACGCTGACGTAGTTTTCGCCGAGCAGGGATACGAAGGTGGGCAGGTTGTCCGCGCCGCCTACGGGTATGACAACCCAGCGGGGGTCGAGGCGCTGGTAGCCGTTGGATGCGCACATTTCGCCAAGCACCTGCAGGTAGATGAGGTCGGACGGGGAGTTGACCATCAAGCAGTGGGGCGCCAGGAACAGGGTGTTGGCGAGGTTGTGTCCGAGCGCCACCTGCAGCGGGAAGATGGTTTCCTGGTCGTTGCTGAGCGTGTCGGCGCTTATGACGGTGCCGCGGTCGTCCACGTCCTGCACGGTGCGGATGCGGTCGAGGTGGTTGAGGTTGATCATGAACGGGGAGTGGGTGGTATAGACGACCTGGTGCTTGGGCGCAAGGCGCTCGTCGATGAAGCGCAGGAAGTCGGCTTGCGCGAGGGCGTGCAGGTTGAGGCCGGGTTCGTCTAGCAGCAGCACGAGGTCGCACTTTTCCTGCTCTTCGATGCGGGAGAAGTAGGTGAGGAACGAGAAGAACCAGACGAAGCCTTTGGAGCGGTCGTCGAAGGGGACGGAGACGCGGTGTCTGTTGTTCCAAATGCGGACGTGCAGGATTGTGCCTTCGTTGAGCGGGGGGATGTCGTTGGGGTCGGCGGGGGACAGGTCGAACTCAACGCGGAGCTGCTTGTTCTGCGCCCAGTATTGGAACATCTCGTCGGAGATGCTGATTGACGCCGATTCCAGCTCAGCCTTGAGGTATTCGTAGTTGGTTTCGTTGGCGAGGTCTAGGGGATCGGCGCCGACGAGCGCGAGCAGGGACATGAAAGTGCGGTCGGACTCGTCGACTTCTTCGCCGGCTTCCACGCGGCGGCAGATGTCTTGGATGGAAATTCTGCCGCGCATGGTGCTGTATTCGTCGAAGTACACGAACTTGGGCAGCGCCGAATGCAGGAATTCTTCCACCTTTTGGCGGGCGGACTGCTGACTGAACTGCTTGTAGAGGTTGGTGATGAGCCTGCCGACGGCGACGGGCTTGACGTCGAGCGCTTCCAGGACGCCGATGAGGCTGTTGATGGTTTGCGCTGCGCCGGCGTGTTCTTGGATTTCGGGGGGGAGTTCGGAGTCGGATAGGATGTGCTGCACCATGGCGTGTTCGTCCATCTCGAACTCCCAGCGGAACTGGTTCTTGTAGTTCTTGAAGACGGTAACGGTTTGGGAGAGCAGGACGTCCTTGCCCATGTGGCTTGCGAGTTCGGCCTTTTCGTCCGCCGAGAGGGTGAAAACGGCGGTGATGGCGTCTTGGGGCGTGGCTTCGTGAACGCGGCGGTACTTGACGTAGCCCTTGCGGGGGTAGTCCTTGAGCTCGAATTCCTGGTCGTTGTCGACGGGGTTGAGGCGCTTGAGGGCGCCGAGGAACGCCGTCTTGCCGGACTCGTTCTTGCCGACCATAGAGGTAACTTCGTCTATGTCGACCCAGCCGGAGTCGTCAATGGATTTGAAATTGGTAACCCTAGCTCGAACAAGTTTCATAATTCCTCCATGAATGCCTGAATGGGTTGTGTGGCGTCCGTTGTTCGCGTAAGTTTGGATGCGCGGTCTGCGCCGCCTGCGGCTAAACCGACTGCCGCTGCCGGGCGCAGACGGCAACATCCCGCGCATCGTAGGGCAAAGCGTATCCAAGCGGGGAAATGCTATGCAAGGCGTTTATGGCGCTTCTAATACAATGTTTAGATAAAGTATAAAATGATTGCACAAGCATTTAACGCAAAGGCGCAGGGGCGCAAAGGGTAATAAGGGCATAGGGCGCGGTATAAGGCGCAAGGTTGGGGATTAGGGGCGTGCGATTTGGTTGGGGCGTGTTATAATTTGAGGCGCGGACGGATGGGGCCGCGAATCTTGATGCGAAAGAGGGCATTCCAATGACAAGAATCGGCATATCCGGGTTGCGGCCGCCGGGGGCGTCGTGGCGCGATACGCTGCGAATAGCGAAGCTGGCGGAGGAGCTGGGCTACGTCAGCATAACGATGGGCGAGTCGTGGGGGGAGGATGCGTTCACATCGTTGGCGCAGATAGCGGCGGCGACGGATCGGATTCGGATAGGGACGAGCATAACGCCGATATACGGGCGGTCGCCGGCGAATATCGCAATGACGGCGCTGAATTTGGATATGATGTCGGAGGGGCGCTTCTTTCTGGGATTGGGCGCAAGCGGGCGGCTGGTGGTGGAGGATTTTCACGGGGAGCGGTTCTATAAGCCGCTGTCGCGGATGCGGGAGTACATAAGCATCATTCGCAAGGCGGCGGCAGGGGAGCGGCTTGACCATGAAGGCGAGTTCTTTTCGCTGAGTCGGTTTCATATCCGCTTTCGGGCGCATCGGCGGAATTTGCCTATCTATGTGGCGTCGCTGACGCCTGCGAGTCTGCGGCTGACGGGCGAATTGGCGGACGGATGGCTGCCGATATTCCTGGCGCCGTCGCGGATGCAGCCACTGCTGGCGGACTTGGCCGAGGGGGCAAGGCGCGCCGGTCGGCAGGTCAGCGATGTTACGATAAGCCCGCAGGTGTCCATATATGTTACGGACGACGTGCAGGCGGCGCGTCGGCGCGAGCGGCCGCATATCGCGTTCTACATAGGCGGGATGGGCGTGTTCTACTACCAGTATATGCACCGCATCGGTTTCGGGGAAGCGGTGGATCATGTGCGGGAGGCGTACTTGAACCGCGAGCGGGATGTGGCGGCGGAGCTGGTAACGAATGAGATGGTGGACACCACAACCATCATAGGCAATCCGCAGCAGTGCCGCGATAGGATGCAGGCGTTCTTCGATGCGGGGGTTGACGAGATACGGCTGGTGTTCAATGAGCCGGATGTGGAGTCGTATATCGCGGCGATGACGGCGGTGGCTCCGGGGGGTTAGGCGCGCGGGGCGCAAAGGGGATTTAGGGGATTCTTTGCGCCTCGGTTGCCGCTTGCGTTCAGCGACGGTTGCGTCGAGAAATGCGATAAAGTAAGATGAATAAAGTGAGTCGCTAATTCACGCGATTAGGGAGATGCAAGTTATGGTCAGCGCAGACGGCGTCAATCAAAGTCTTTATGAAGACGAAAGATATGACGATGTAGAAGAGGATGCGGATGATTTCGTAGAGTACGACATCACCGCTACTCCGAATGACTTCAACTTGTCCACGCTCATCAGCTACATGGATGCCGGGGCGCTGGTAATTCCGGGCTTTCAGCGAAACTATGTGTGGGACATCAAACGCGCTTCCATGTTGATCGAGTCTCTCATTCGCGGGTTGCCCGTTCCGCAACTGTTTCTATATGAGGCGGAGCGGAACAAATTCCTGGTAATAGACGGGCAGCAACGCCTTATGTCCATCTATTACTTCTTTAAGCAGCGCTTTCCACGCCAGAATTCCCGCCCGCACCTTCGCGCCGTGTTCCAGAAATATGGACACATTCCCCGCGAAACACTGGACGACGACGAGCACTTCAGCAATTTTCGACTGCATCTGCCGGTTAATGTGCCGGGCAAGTCTAATAAATTTCACGGCGCTGATTACGATTCACTTGGCGAATCCCTCAACCTGCGCCCGCTCCGCAACATCGTCATAAGGCAGAATTCTCCGAGTGATGAAGATTCCGCCATGTACGAAATCTTCAACCGCCTCAACTCCGGCGGGGTGAACTTGCGCCCGCAAGAAATAAGACTCTGCCTGTATCACTCGGATTTCTACGATATGTTGGAGCGTATCAACGCCGAACCGGCGTGGCGGCGGTTTCTTCAGAAAGACGAGCCTGACCTTCATATGAAGGACATCGAGGTGCTATTGCGCGTGTTCGCAATGCTGGTGGACTCCGAGCGATATGCGCCGTCGTTGGTCAAGTTTCTCAATCGCTTCTCAAATGACGCCAAATCTAACACGGCTGAGCAAAACCAATACCTTGAGCGATTGTTCAAGTCGTTCCTCAATGCAGCAGAACATCTCAGTGCTGACACATTCATAAATAAGGGGAATGGGCGCATCAATATCGCGCTCATTGAGTCGGTGTTTTTCGCCGCTTGCAAGGATAGCTTCGATAAGGGCGAACCGGTGAAACAAGCCTTGGACCCTGAGCGCATTCATGAGTTGGAAACCGATGCTGAATTCGTAACTGCCGCGTCCGTCAGCACGACGTCCCGGAACAATGTCAACATACGCCTTCAGCGCGGCATGGCGATACTGGGATAAGCGGGGACAGCGCTATGCACGAATCGCAAACTTCGGTGGTTGGTAGGCTGCATTCCGACTTCAAACTGATTATCGAGCAGATAGACGTTTCTGAAATATCGCTCCGCAACTCGACGGAGGATGTATTTCAGAAAACCTTGACAGTAGCGATAGGAGCTTACTTCGAGCGGCGCATTACAGACGCCGTGCTTGATCTTGTAGGCAAATCTTCAAACAACACCCTTGCGCCAGAATTCGCGAGGATTAGGGGGATAGAAAAGAGTTATCATTCTCTTTTCAATTGGAGAGGTAATAATGCGAATAGTTTCTATAGCCTATTCGGAGGAGATTTTAGGGACTACATGAAAGAATATGTGAGAAATAACGATGAGTTCGGCATGGCTGCAAAGGCATTTTTAGAACTTGGAAATGCCCGTAATGAAGTGGCTCATACCTTTAATTCTGTGGGCAAAACGACTGAAGAGATTTATGATCTCTACAAAAGCGCGCTCTTGTTTGTTGACCAAATCCCGCAGCGGTTTGATGAGTTCGCGCAACGGCAAAGCCAGAGTCAGCGTATTGGGGTTGATGAGCGCGTTTGACTTACTCCCCCCGATAGTGGGGCGGGCGGCGGTGTAGGAAGGATGCGATGCCTTCGGCGCGGTCGGCGGTGGATTGCAGGATGACGCTGATGTCGGCTTCTAGCGCTAGTCCCTGCGCTAGGGTCATGTCGGCGCCTTTGAGCAGCGTTTCTTTGAGGTAGCGGGCGGCTATGGGCGCATGCGTTGCTATGGCGGCGGCTAGGTTGGCGGCGTAATCGGCGGCTTGGGCGGGTTCGGCGGCGTGGTTCAGCAAGCCTATGTTTAGCGCTTCGGCGGCGTCTATTAGGCGCGATGTGAGTATGAGCTGCAGCGCGCGGCTCTGCCCGATTAGGCGCGTTAGGCGCTGGGTGCCGCCGTCCCAGGGTATTGTGCCGGCGCTGACTTGCGTTAGGCCGAACTTGGCGTGGGATGCCGCGATACGCAGATCGCAAGCAAGCGCAAGCTCCAAGCCTTGATCTAGCGCGTCGCCGTTTATGAGCGCGATGGTGGGCTTTTCTATGGCGGCGATTGCGTCGGCGGCTTTTAGGCGGGCTAGGTTGTCGGGGGCAAGCGCGCCATCGTCGACGTCCGCGCCGATGCAGAATGCAGCGCCTTCGCCGGTGATGACGGCGACGCGCACCTCGTCGTCTTGGCGGATGCGCTCGCAGGCGTCGCGCAGTTCTTGCGCCATACGCTCGTTGACGGCGTTGCGGGCATCGGGGCGGGATAGCGTGATGGTGGCTATGCGGTCGGCTGCGGCTAGGCGCAGTGTTGGGGCGCTGGCGCTTGTGGCTGGCATTGGCGTTTGTCTCCGTATTGCGATTGCGGTGTGTGTTAGCGCGGCGGGATTGGGTTTGCCGGCGGCTATCTTTGGGATTACGGATGCGCTGGGATTGCGGGCGGATATATCGGATAACTAGGGCTGCGCCGCGTCGGCGACGACTATGCCGTAGCGCTCGAATAGCAGCGCATTCGCCTGCGCCGCTGAGATTAGCGTTCCCTTTAGGCTGGCGGCTTCTATGGCGGCGGCGGATATGTACGCGCCGCGCAGGTCTGCACCGTCGAAGCGCGTCTCTTCGCTGACGGTTGCGCCGGTGAGATGGCAGCCGTCAAAGCGGGCGTTGCTGAAATCGCTGCCGCTCAAATCGGCTTCGGTGAAGTTGACGGACTTGAGCCTAGCGCGCGCGAATCGCTTGTAGCGCATAACGGACATGCTGAAGTCGGCGTGGTCTATGGTTATGCCGTCAATTTTTGCTTGGCTGAAGTCCACGCTGCGAAAGCGCGATCCGGTGAGGTCGGCGGCGAACAGGTTTGCGCCGTCAAGGTTGCATAGGCTCATATCGCAGCTCAGGATGCGGGACAGGTTTAGGCGGGCGTCGCGGAATGTGGCGGCGGTGAAATCGCAGTCTGTCAGAGTCGATTCTTGGATGTCCGCCTTGTCGAGGCGGGCGTTTTGGAGTATGCAGGCGTTCATAGTTAGGGCATCGCAGGCAAGGTTGAAGAGGTTGGCATGCTGCAGCGAACACTCTTCAAGGCGCATCTCTTCGGCGTGAAAGTCCTGCAGGTCGGCGTGGTCGAATACACATGCGCGAAATAGGGTTGATTGGCGCAACAGGTCGGTGAGTTGGTCAGCGTGGGTTATGATGATGGATTCGTGGGCGGTCATTGCGGCCTCTGTGGGGCGCTTGTTGTATGATACTTAGAGATTGTAATCGCAAAGGCGCAAGCGCGCAAAGGGGGCAGGGGCTTTATGAGCGCGGCAACGATAGCGAATTACGGGGCGTGGGAATCGCCGATAACATCGGATTTGATAGTCGAGGACAGCATAAGCATCGGGGATATTGCGATGCTTGGGGATGCCGTCTATTGGATTGAGACGCGGCCGGGGGAGGATGGGCGCAGCGTGATTGCGTGGCGGGCGGCTGATGGATCGGGCGGGGATGTTACGCCGCCGGGGTATAACGCGCGCACGCGGGTTCACGAATACGGCGGCGGCGCTTTCTGCGTAACGGACGGGGACGACGGCGGCAGCGCGGTCTATTTCAGCAACTTCAGTGACCAACGGATATATCGGCAGAGCATCGGCGCTGACGGCGTGGTGGGCGCGCCCACGCCGATTACGCTGGCGGCAGATATGCGGTATGCCGACGGGGATATATGCGCGCGGCGGCAGCTGATGCTGTGCGTGCGTGAAGACCATACATCGGCTTGGCGCGGCGAGGCGGTGAACGCCATCGCGGCGATAGACTTGCGCAGCGGGGGCAGCCGCGTTGTGGTTTCGGGGCGGGCGTTTTACTCCAATCCGCGCATAAGCCCGGACGGGACGATGCTGGCGTGGCTGTCGTGGAATCATCCGAATATGCCTTGGGATGGGTGTGAGCTTTGGGTAGGGGCACTGCTGGACAATGGGAGCGTCTCAGATGCGCGGCGCATTGCGGGGGGAGTCGACGAGTCCATATTTCAACCGTCGTGGTCGCCAGGCGGGACGCTGCATTTCGTATCCGACCGCACGGGCTGGTGGAACATCTATCGCTGTACGGACATAGCGGGCGGCGCTGTGGAGCCGGTATGCGCGATGGACGCCGAGTTTGGGATGCCGACGTGGGCGCTAGGGCTTGCGACATACGGGTTCGCGTCGGAAGAGCGCATTGTTTGCGCCTATACGCAGGGGGGCGTTTGGCATCTCGGCGAGTTAGACGCGGCGAGCGGGGCGCTTGCGCCTATGCGCGATATGTACAATGCGGACATTGGCAATCTGCGTGTGGGGACGAATTACGCGGCGTTCATACTGGGCGATCCTAGAACGCCCACGATGCTTATGCGCTGGGATCTAGCGGCGAACAGCGGCAGGATGATACAGCAGACTAGCGATGCGCTGGATCGGCTCAACAGCGAGTATATGCGCTCGCTGCGGGATCCGTATGATTGGCCGCAGGAAGGAGTTTATCAGATTGTAGATGTTCCAAGCAACAACCTGACATCGCTGCCGCAGGCGATCGAGTTTCCGACGACGGGGGGCAAGACGGCGCACGGGTTCTATTATCCGCCGACAAACAAGGGGCATGAAGCGCCGCCGGGGGAGAAGCCGCCGCTTATCGTGATTAGTCACGGCGGGCCCACTAGCGCGGCTAGTACGGCGTTGGATTTGCGCAAGCAGTTTTGGACGAGCCGCGGATTTGCGCTGCTGGATGTGAACTATGGGGGCAGCAGCGGCTACGGGCGGGCGTATAGGCGGCGGCTGAACGGCAACTGGGGCGTGGTGGATGTGGATGACTGCGTGAACGGCGCAAGGCATTTGGTAGAGCGTGGGCTTGCGGACGGCGCGCGGCTCATCATACGCGGCAGCAGCGCGGGGGGCTTTACCACGCTGCTCGCGCTGACCACACGGGACGCATTCAGCGCGGGCGCAAGCTACTACGGCATATGCGAACTCGAGGCGCTGATGCGGGATACGCACAAGTTCGAGTCGCGCTATTTGGATACGCTGGTAGGCGCATTTCCGGAGCATCAAGAGCGCTATCGGGAGCGTTCCGCAATCAATCACATAGACGGCATATCGGCGCCGATGATTGTGATGCAGGGGTTGGACGATGAGATTGTGCCGCCGAATCAGGCGGAGCTGCTGGTGAACGCGCTGCGCGATAAGGGCTTGCCGGTGGCGTATCTGACATTCGCAGGCGAGCAGCACGGCTTTCGCAAGGCGGACAGCATACGGCGGGCGTTGGACGCTGAACTGTACTTCTATTCGCAGGTATTCGGCTTCGATATGCCGGGCGCTGACGGGGATGCTGATGCGCCGGTTCACATCCACAATCTGCGGGGGCGGTCTGCGCGATGAAGGCGGGGATACTGCTGCTGCTGTGCTTTGTGGCGCTGCTGTGGGCGGTGGAGCTGGTGAACTGGGCGCTTGACCACAGATTGAACGCCTACGGGATATTGCCGCGCACGCGGCAAGGGGCTTGGGGGATAGCGTTTGCGCCGCTGCTGCACGGGGGCGCGTCGCATTTGGCGTCCAACACGCTGCCGCTGCTGATACTGGGCGGCTTCGTGGCGCTGCGTGGGGCGCGCACGCTGGCGCTGGCGTCGCTGGTGATAATCGGGCTTGGCGGGATGGGCGTGTGGATTGCGGGGCGGACGGCGCTGCATGTGGGGGCAAGCGGGCTGGCGCTAGGGCTGTTCGGCTATCTGGTAGCGCTGGGATGGCATGAGCGCAGTTTCGCGGCGATATTCGCGGCGATAGCGGCGGTGGCGCTGTACGGGGGGATGATATTCGGCGTACTGCCGCAGGGCGGGTTCGTGTCATGGGAGTCGCATCTGTTCGGGCTGCTGGCGGGAGTGGTGGCGGGGTGGTGTGTGCGGCCGGGGCGGGTGTAGGGCGCGCTGAACGCAAGGGGGGGTTGCGTGGGGGTTAACACAAAGGGGTTTCCGGGTAGGGATTTAACGCAAAGGCGCAGGGGCGCAAAGGGGGATCAGGCCGTCGGCGCGCTTGGGCGAGTATGTCCTTATTCCTGATGGACCGGGGAACCTGTACTTTCGGACCCTTCTTCGCGCATTCACTGGATTAGTCGACGCTGGCTGTTGTTCGGGCTTATCGGTATCGGATAATAGACGCTTGATTTTGTTGCGCGCGGGCAATAATAGCGTGCCTTCGGCATTCTCAATGTTGAGTGGCATTTAGAATACCGTGAGACAACACTCAGTCGCACACATCCTGGTTCGCATTCAGCCACTCCAAAACCGCTTCCGCAGCCCATTGGTGCCCTGTGGCGTTCCAGTGTCCGTCGTGGCGCAGGATGCCATCCCATGGATCGCGTCGCTGCTTGACGTTGTAGTCGTAATCGCTGATTACGGGAATGCCGCGCGCTTCCACAATGGCGCTTAGGCGATCGATTAGGCGGTCGAACTGGGGATCGTCCCGCTTTGCCATATGCGCGCTCGCATACAATACCGCCAGCGCCGCGCCGTCGCTGTCCGCGCGGTGCTTGAACTGCTCTATGCCGAAAGCGGTGTATGCCAGCGCTTCTTCCAACGAGGGCGGCAGACTTTCTACCTTGAACTGCGTATCTTCGTACACATTGGTCAGCGATGCGCAACAGGGCCGCTCGGCTAACATATCTCTCCACGCCCGAAGCTGACGATTGCTTATAAGGCCACTTTTTTTATTTTTATCCATCCATTTCGCAAAGTATGAAATCCTAACCAGCCGATCCCATGCCTGTTCCGCCAAGCCTTTCGGCAAGCGCGGCAGCAGGAAGCGCTTGTATTCCGGATCCGGCGGGCGTAGCTTCATAGCCCCGCTTGCGTCCATTTGAGCGGACATATGGGGCAGTCTGTCAGGATCCGCGCCTTTGCCTAGCGCATGCAGCGCAGTTGAATTGTCGCTGAAGTCATTGCCGTAGAAGACCAGCGTCACCACCTTCGGGTTCAGCCGTCGGGCGTATTCGTCGTAAAACGGAAGTTGATTGATTTGGCCGGTGCCGCGTATTCCGTAAGCCTGCGCGGTAATGTTCAAATGCGGCAGTTCGCGCGCCGCCATCTCTTCCAGGCGCACATGAAACTTGTCGGCGATGGGAACTTCCATCGCCTCCACGAAGGAATCGCCGATGAAGGCTATATGGCAGCCCGCCGCGGCGCGCTCAGCGCTGACCGGCTCGCGGTCGAGAAACCCCTGGCTGTTGGCGCGCGAAACGACAAAGTTGTCGTCGCGCCAGTCCGCAAAGCGCAGTTCGGCATTGGGCTCGCGGATAAGCCCAACGCCGTCCATGAACTGAAAAAGGGCGCTAGTTTCTATAAACGGCCTTGTCAACCGAAAGTACGCCTCCCCGGCAAGCGCGATTAAAAACAGTCCGGATATGATGAACAGCGCGTTCCATGCCGCCATTCGCATCGTCGTCCGAGTTGTAGCCCGCAAGCGCGCGAACATACTTTCGGGGAGGGGTAGAACTAAGTATCGCATTGGTCTAAACGGAACGGGCTTCAGCGCTTTCGTTTTTGAACGATGAGGGCTGATCCTCTTTGCGCAGGAAGAAATTGCCGATTGCGAGGCAGTCTATCTGCGTCCCAATGAAGCAGCGATAAGCGTCTTCGGGAGCGCAGACGATTGGCTCTTCGTTGATGTTGAAGCTGGTGTTCACGATGACGGGGCAGTCCGCGCGCGCCTTGAACGCTTCTATCAGCGCATAGTAGCGCGGGTTGGTTTCGCGCTGAACCGTCTGCACGCGCGCCGAATAGTCCACATGCGTAACCGCGGGGATGTCGGAGCGCGGCACGCCCAAGCGCTCAAAGCCGTCAAGCGCCTGATGCGCCGCCGCTATCGGGCGCCGCCGCTCCGCCCTCACATCCGCGGTCAGCAGCATATACGGGCTTGCGCGGTCAAGCTCGAACCAGTCGGCGGCGTCCGGCTGCAGCACGCTGGGCGCAAAGGGGCGAAACGATTCGCGCTCTTTGACCTTCAAGTTCAAGGTCTGCTGCATCGTGGGCGAGCGCGCGTCCGCCAGTATCGAGCGGCTGCCAAGCGCGCGCGGCCCGAACTCCATCCTGCCTTGAAACCAGCCCACAACCTTGCCGTCCGCCAGCGCCGCCGCCGCCGCGTCTATGAGTTCGGCGTCCGAAAGCGCCGTGTAGCGCGCCCCGGCGCCGTCAAGCGCGCGCCGTATCTGCCCGTCGTCGAACTCCGGCCCCAGATAAGCGCCGTTCATCGCATCGCCGGGAGCTTCCTGCCGCCGCAGCTCGGCGGAGTGGCGCGGTTCGCCGAACAAGCGGTGGCTCGCCAGCAGCGCCGCGCCCAATGCGCCGCCCGCATCGCCCGCCGCCGGCTGTATCCATATGTCCCGAAAGCGCCCGTCCCGCAGCGCCTTGCCGTTGGCGACGCAGTTGAGCGCCACGCCGCCCGCCAAGCACAGATAGGGTATGCCGGTCTCTGTTCGCAACGCGCGCGTCAACCGCAATATCGCTTCTTCCAACACCGCTTGGATGGACGCCGCCATATCCATATGCCGCCGCTCGATTGGCTGCTCCGGGGAGCGCGGCGTGCCGCCGAACAGCGCATCGAATTTGGCGTTGGTCATCGTCAAACCGGTGCAGTAGTTGAAGTAGTCCAGGTTAAGCCGAAAGCTTCCGTCCGCTTTCAGATCGATCAGGTTGTCCAGGATGGCGTCGGCGTACTTGGGTTCGCCGTAGGGGGCGAGCCCCATCAGTTTGTATTCGCCGGAGTTGACCGCGAAACCGGTGTGATAGGTGAACGCCGAATAGAGCAGTCCAAGCGAGTGCGGGAAGTGGATTTCGCGCAGCATTTCCAGTTCGTTGCCGTGTCCGATGCTGACCGATGTGGTAGCCCATTCGCCCACGCCGTCCATCGTGAGCGCCACGGCGTCTTGGAACGGCGAGGGGTAGAATGCGCTTGCGGCGTGCGACTGGTGGTGTTCGGCGAACAGCAGGCGGTCGGCCCAGTCCACGTCCGGGGACAGCGCCTTCAGTCGGCGGCGCAGCAACTCTTTTTGAAAGAGCTTCTCTTTCACCCAAAGCGGCAGCGCCATCGCGAAAGACCGAAAGCCGCGCGGCGCAAACGCGATGTAGGTCTCAAGCAGGCGCTCGAACTTCAGGAACGGCTTGTCGTAAAAGACCACGCGGTCTATCTCATCGGGCGCTATGCCCGCCTGCTCGATGCAGTAGGCGATGGCGCGCTCAGGATAGCCGGCGTCGTTCTTGCGCCGACTGAAGCGCTCTTCCTGAGCGGCGGCCACGATGCGCCCGGAGTCCACCAATGCGGCGGCGCTGTCGTGATAGAACGCCGATATGCCGAGAATGCGCATCGGCTAAAAGAGCGTGTAGATGAACGGCGCGGCGGTGCTGCTGGTGGTGCTCAGCGCTATCAAGCCGCCCAGCGCCAGCGCCATCACGATGACCGGCAGCAGCCAATACTTCTTGCGAACCTTCATATAAGCCCACAACTCGAGCAGAACGGACATCGCCTATCCCCCTAAAACTGACGGTTCATCGATTCGGGATCCGGCCCGGGCGGATCGCGCTCAATCCAATAACTGCGCGCGTCCGCGTCATAGCGCAGGTTGAGTATGTCTTTTCGCAGCGCGCGCATAATCAAGCCGGTGGGCAGCACAACGCCGTAGAACAGCAAGCCCATCAACACGAAAGTCAGCACGGCGTTCAGCACAATCCGAACTCTGTGCCAGACGCGGTTCAGCGGCGCAAGCGCTTGCGGTACAACGATTGCCACCAGCAGCAGCGCGGCGGCTATCGCAAACGCCCACAAGCGCGGCGATTCCCGGAATATCAGCGGAATCAACCCGATGACCGTGAATACCACGGCGAATGTGATGCCGAATATGCGGTTGGAAATGCTAGGCAAAGGCTCTTGCGAGTCTAGGCGCTCATGATAAGCATCGCGGTCGGGCATCCCAAAACCTCCGCAGAACTAGCCCCGCCGATTGCATCGCATTATAGCACAAGCGCCGCCCGCAAACGCCGCCACTCATCGTTAAGACTGCTGCAGCCGCACATCCAGCGCCGCCGCCACGGTGTCCATATCCTTATCGCCGCGCCCGCTGAGCCCCATCAGGATTACGCCGTCCTGTGGCAGCGTTGGCGCAAGCTGAGATATGTAATACGCCGCGTGCGCCGGCTCCAGCGCCGGTATGATGCCCTCAGTTCGGCACATCAGTTGAAAGCCCGCCAGCGCCTGTTCGTCGGTTACGCTCACATACTCGGCGCGGCCGCTGTCCCGCAGCCAGCTATGCTCCGGTCCAACGCCGGGGTAGTCCAACCCCGCCGATATGCTGTGCGTCTCCGTAACCTGCCCGTGCGCGTCTTGCAGCAGATAAGACATGCTGCCGTGCAATACCCCCACGCTGCCCGCCGTGAGCGTGGACGAGTGGCGCGCGCCGTTCACGCCTTCGCCGCCGGCCTCTACGCCCACAAGCCGCACGCCTTCATCGCCGATGAATTCGTAGAACAAGCCCATTGCGTTGCTGCCGCCGCCCACGCACGCCACGGCGCAGTTCGGCAGTCTGCCGGCCGTCGAGAGCAGCTGCGCGCGCGCTTCAACGCCGATTATCTTTTGGAAATCGCGCACCATCATCGGATACGGATGCGGCCCCACCACGCTGCCGATGAGATAGTGAGTATCGCGCACATTGGTGACCCAATCGCGGATGCACTCGTTGATGGCGTCTTTGAGCGTGCGGCTGCCGGACGCCACGGAGCGCACTTCAGCGCCCAGCAAGCGCATCCGAAACACATTGAGCGCTTGCCGCCGAATGTCCTCTTCGCCCATATAGACGATGCACTCTTGATTGAGCATAGCGCACACGGTTGCGGTTGCGACGCCGTGCTGTCCCGCGCCAGTTTCGGCTATGACGCGGTTTTTGCCCATACGCTTCGCCAGCAGCGCCTGCCCCAGCGCGTTGTTTATCTTGTGAGCGCCGGTGTGCGCCAAGTCTTCGCGCTTGAGGTATATGCGCGCGCCGCCAAGCTCGGCGGTGAGGTTTTCGGCGTAATACAGCGGCGTGGGACGCCCCACATAGCGCGCCAAAAGCGTCCGCATCTGCGCCTGAAACGCCTCATCCGCTTGCGCCGCGGCGTATTCGCGCTCAAGATCCTCGACCGCGCTCATAAGCGTTTCCGGCACAAAGCGCCCCCCGAAATCCCCGAAGCGCCCCATATCGTCGGGCAGCGCAGCCGTTGCGCCCGTTGTGGTCATATCAACATCCCTTTCGTTGCGCTGCAATTGGCTAATAACATTATCGCCCCTCGGTTGACCTTGCGCAATCATAATCATTAGAATGGGCATAAGGCGGGCGGTAGCGCATCGCGGCAGCGGCGGCGCGCGGCCGTCCCGCCCGAAACCCGATACGCTCTATACGCTGACGGACAGCATGCGAGGTTGTTGCAATGCCGATATACGAATACACCTGCGTAACCTGCGCCAACCGCTTTGAGAAGCGGCGCTCAATGAGCCAAATGGACACGCCCGCGCCCTGCCCCGACTGCGGTAGCGAATCGCGGCGCGAGTTCTCCGTGTTCGCCGCCTTCTCCACGGGCGCAAGCGGCCAGCCGAGCGCGGTAGCCGGCGCCGGCGGATGCTGCGGCGGCAGTGGCGGCGGATGCGCCTGCGCGATGGGGGCCTAGCCGCATAGATTGCCTGGCTACTCAAACGAATATGGGATAGAAAACTATGTCGACACCGCTCGAACCCGACAGCATCAGTCGTCTTGAGGGCGCATACGAACATCTGGCGACGAAAGCCGACCTCGAGCGCGCCAAGTGGCAGATCATCCTGGCGGTTGGCGGCATCGTAGGGCTGATAACGCTGATCGAGCGCTGGCTGGGGTAGTCAAACGAATTAGGCGGGGAAACTATGTCGAGACAACAACCGAATCCGCCCGCCACCGCTACTGTCACGTCGACTTCCACGCCCAACGCCGCGCTCGACCCATCATCTGGCGACCGCGCCGCCCAGTAAAGAATCACTCCAATGACAAAAGCGATAACTGCAACAACCCTATTGCTGCTGTGCCTAGCAACCCAGATTAGTTGCAGCCCACCGCCTCAGAGCGTCAACGCTCCTAGCGCCACACCAGCGCCGCCCGCGTTGCCCACCGCCGCGCCCGCCCCTGAGCCTGCCGCCGTAGCGACAATATCCCCCACCCCAACAAAGTCCGTAGCGCCCCCACATGCCCCGCATGCGCATGGGCCTTTCGATGCGCTCGCGCAGCGCCCTAATGAGACTGCGTCGCCGCGCGCGAACATCAGCGTTGCGCCTGCTTGGGCTCCGCCGCCGTCGCCAGTCCACATTTCGCCTATCTGGCCAATGTACATTGAAACCAACATTCTCAGTTCTGATGTCATTGTACGGGCGCGTCATATAAGTGCCGAAGCCCATATAACTGCTGAAACATCGCGCGATGTTTATCATGCCGAAATGCGCCACGAATTCGAAGTCTTGGAATACCTAAAAGGCAATGGCGGCAACAAAGTATGGGGAGTCGTCTCTCTTCCGAAATACCATAGAGTAAGTTCATCAGAACAGGAAGCGCGCTCAAAACTGACCTACTACATGAATGTCCGAAATACTCAATGGGATGGGAAGGAAGCGATTGTGTTTCTCAGCGAAATCGAGAATGCGCCCAGCGGGCTGCGCTCCGACCATTACTCGCTAGGACAGTTTCTGAGTGACTACCATCTTGAGAGCTACCTTCCTGCCACATACGGCGGCTGGTACCCCATCGTATCCGCGCAAGGCGGGGCATCCGGAGCTGGCGAGAGCCAATCCGGTTTCTTGCTGAGAGAACAGAAAAACGTTTCCCTAGGTGACTGGCTCGCTTACGACGACCCGGATTACTCCGTTCTAAGCGCAGCAACCGTATCGGGTCAATCGGGAGACGTAACGCTAAGCCTCGAAGAAATCAAGACGCTAGTGGGAATGACTGAAGCCAAGCTACAAGAACGCGAACTAAGCTTATATGGACTGATGATAGTAGTGGAATCGCCGGATACTGCTATCTCGCCATCGACGCATATTGACATCCTGACTGCGAGCAGTAAGCCTGGGGGGATACTCTTGATTTGGCAGACCTCAGTGACAGAATCCGAAGTCGAAGGCTACCGCATACTGCGCCGCAAGCAGACAGATTCTAAATTCATAGAATTAGCGGACGTAAGATGGAACGGGACTCTCGATTATTATTATGAAGACATACAGGACATCCAACCCGAAACCAAATACATCTACCGCCTGCGCGCATACGGCGCGTCCGGGGACATCGCCGACGCCCGCATAGCCATCACTACCGTCGCCGACCTGGAGCCGCTCAGCGGCGCTGCCGCCACGCCGCAGCAGCCAACCGCAACCGTCGTCCCCACCGCAACGCCCACGAACACCCCCGCGACAGCGCCAACCACCGGCGGCGTCAGCAGCGCAATCGACACCCCAACGCCCCAACCGAAATGACCGTGCCCGGCTGCAACGCCGGCGCGTCGGGCGTACTATCGTGGCAGCCCAGCCCAGTGCCCCCAACCAGTCCGGCATAGCATCCGTGAAGCGCCATAAGGCGATTTCATCAACCACCATACAAGCGCGCCGCGCCCGCCTCATGCGCGGCTACAGCCAACTTTACGGGAATGATTAGAATGCGCTACTATAAAACGGAAGGCGCATATTAGCTTGTAACAACGAAAGCCGAAAGGCTTTGCCCGCAAAATTGCGTTGATTGCTTGGCTAGTCAAACGAATCGAATATGGTAGTGAAAACTATGGCTACAAAGACCGACTCCGACCACATTAGCCGCCTTGAGGGCTCATATGAGCATGTAGCGACGAAAGCCGACATTGCCAATCTCAAGGCCGACATCGAGCGCGCCAAGTGGCAGATAATCCTGGCGGTTGGCGGCATCGTAGCACTGATAACGCTGATCGAGCGCTGGCCGGGGTAACGGGGATGCGCCGCATAGCCATTAGGCTTAGGGGATGTTATGACAATGGCTAACTCAGACTGCGATAACCGCCCGCCCCAAAAACCCACCCACACCCATAACCCCACACACGGAGGCCACTATGGCAGTTCAAGAAAAGCCCCGCCGCACACGCATCACGCTCATCGACCCCACCACGCAGCCTATTGTCCCCGAATTCGAGGGCGCGCCCCGCCTCGCCGACCTCGCCAACAAGCGCGTGGGCGTCATTGATGACAGCAAGGTGAACGCCAAAGAGTACCTCGCGCAACTCACCGATATGCTCAACGAGCGCTTCGGCATCGCAAGCCTGAAGTACCACGCCAAGCCGTCCGCCTCCAAGCCCGCAGACCCCGCGGTGGTGGCGGAAATGGCGCAGGAGTGCGATTATATCATCGTGGGCGTGGGCGATTGAGGGTCGTGCAGCGCGTGCAGTGTGCACGACGGAGTCCACGCAGAGAAGGCGGGCATCCCCGCGGTTACCATATGCACCGACCGGTTCATTGAAACATCCAAGTCCATGGCGGCGATGTGGGGCGCCGCCCGCTATCCGGTCATTTTCACGCCGCACCCAATCGCGGGACTGAGCGAGGACGAACTCCGCGCTCACGCCGAAGAGATCTTCGACAGCGTCGTGGCGATCCTCACGGGCGATATGCGATAACATCCCCGGCATGCAAGCCCCAAGACACGCCGGTATGAAAAGGAAACGCCCTTGACGCAGCCGTCCGCCGCATTCGCCGCCGCCAAAGCGCCGCCCGGCCCGCGCGGCCTACCCGTGCTCGGCTCCCTGCTGAGCATCCGCAAAGATCCCCATCGCGCCATAGACCGCATCTCGCGCAGATACGGCGACGTCTGCGCCATCCGAATGGGCAGCGTCCCCACCGTCGTCATCAGCCATCCCGAACTGCTGCGAACCGCCTTCGCCATGCCCGAACTCTCCGATAGGTGGGTGAGCGAAATTATGAGCGTGGTTACCGACGAAGGCAGCGATCTTGCGCTTGCGCCGTACGGCGAACATTGGCGGCGGCTCCAGCGCTTCGCCAACCGCGAACTGCTCAGCCACAGGCGCATTCAACAGGTGCGCCAACTCTACATTGAAGACGCCGTGAACCTGCTTGTGGAGCGCGTGGGCGCGCTGTCCGACGCCGCCGAACCGATGACGCCGCGCCTAACCCTGCCGCGCTCCAACGCCGGCATGATGTTTCGCTCCATTTTCGGCAAAGACAACGCCGACGGCGCGCAGTTCATTGACAAACTTGACGAACTGCTGAATGTAGTGTTCTGGATTTTCGGCAACGCATCGGCGGCGAACCCGGCGGACTACATCCCTTGGCTGCGAATGCTCCCCAATCACGCCCTAAAAGAAGCCGTCCGCCACTCCGATATGATGACCGATGTGCTGGACTATCTCATCGGCAGAGTCGAGACGCGCCCCGGCCTCGACTTGGACAACCCCGAATGCCTAGTCGAAGTGATGCTGGCAAGCGAGCGCCGCGCCGAAATCACCCGCTCCACGATACGCAGTCTGATAGGCGATCTGCTCGTCGCCGGCGTGGACACCACCGCGCAAACGATGTCCTGGCTGCTGCTCATCCTCGCCAACCGCCCGCATATCCAAGACCGCGTCTATGCCGAGTTAGAGCGCGCCGTCCCCGCCGATAGAGCGCCGGGCGTGCAAGACAAGCCCAATCTGCCCTACCTGTACGCCGTCATTTTGGAGAGCATGCGCTATCGCACGGTTGCGCCGTTTGGCTTGCCGCACCGCGCGAGCGCAGATTGCGAAGTGGGCGGCTTCGCCATCCCCGTCGGCGCGCAGGTTTTGGGCAGCATCTACTCCATACACCACGACGCCCGCTTCTGGGACGCACCGCACGAATTCATCCCGGAGCGCTTCCTGCCCGCCGCCGACGGATCGCCGCCGCCCGCGCTGGCTAATCCCGCCTACATGCCATTCGGCGCAGGACGGCGCGGCTGCCCTGGTCAGGGCTTCGCCGAAATCGTAATCTGGCTGCAGGCAAGCAGACTGCTGCGCAACTACCGATTCGAGCCGGCCGACGCCCCCGACGGCGGCCTATCCGAAGACGAAGTGTTCGGGCTTTCCCTAATGCCGCAGCCGTATGCGCTCAGGGTTTCCCGCCGTTAGCCGCCCGCCGCTCGATCCATCGCTGCGCTACTCGCGGTATCGCCGCGCACAGCGCCGCCCCCAAGATGGTCAGCGCCGCTATCAGCATCGTTGCGTCGAAGAAGAAGCCTTGCGGGAACATTGCTATGAGATAGTCGCGGCGCGGGTCAAGCTGCCAAAAATCGTTGCTGAAGCTTATGAGATGAAACAGCAGAAACAGCCGATCGAAGCCCACAAGCGCCCCCACGCCAACCGCCCCCACAAGCGCCAGCGTAAGAATGCCGCCGCCGCTCACGCACCGCCCCAGCAGCGGCATAAATGCCCTGCGCCGCAAGCCGAACCCCACCGCCGCGAATGCCGCCATATACAGCGCCGCAAGCGTCTGCGCCGCATACACGCCGCGCACAAGCGCCTTCACATCGCGCATATGGTGTATCTCGCGCGCGTTGTACAGCGATTCCGTCAGAACGCCGCGCACGAAAACGCGGATGATAAGGTCTTCCTCATCGTTGTTGAAGTAGTCACGTATTTGCGCGCCCGCCGCTATCAGATCCACGCGCTCTATGCCGGTGTATTCGGCAATGCCGTAGCGGTCGAAGCCGTAGCTATACAGCGCCGGCAGATTGATAACCAGCCTAACGCCGCTCGCAATCAGCAGCAGCGGGATAAGCGCGATGAACAGCGCGATGGCGACGGCTTTTGCGGCTTGCCGTATGATGTCCGATATGGCAGTCTGCATCGTCCGCCAATGATACCATCTGCGGCGGACGCCGGTCAGCGATTGAAACGCGGTTGCCCGCCCCCTCCCCTCTTTGCGCCTCTGCGCCTTTGCGTTAATGACAACCTAACCTAAAATTGCCCGCGCGCAAGCGCCTATTGTAGAATTATCGGCGCATAAAGTCTTATCGGATACGCTCTTCAAAGTTGCCTTGTGGCGTTCAAAAGCGAAAACTATGCCCCCTGTTCCATTTAGACCAATGCGATATTTAGTTCTACCCCCCCCCCCCCCGAAAGTATGTTCGCGCGATGCGCGCTGCAACTCGGACGACGCTGCGAATGGCGGCTTGGAACGCCGCGTTCATCATGTCCGGGCTGTTTTTAATCACGCTTGCCGGGGAGACGTACTTTCGGCTAACGAGGCCGTTTATAGAGAACAGCATACCCTATCGGTTTGTGGACGGGGTTGGAGCAATCCGCAAGCCCAACGCAGAGGCGCGCCATGCGAACTGGCGCGACGACAACTTCGTGGTTTCGCGCGCCAACAGCCTCGGCTTTCTCGACCGCGAACCCGTCAGCGCTGAACGCGCCGCAGCCGGCTGCCATATAGCCTTCATCGGAGATTCCTTCGTGGAGGCGATGGAAGTTCCCATCGCAGACAAGTTTCATGTGAGATTGGAAGAGATGGCGGCGCGCGAACTGCCGCGCCTGTCAATCACAACACAAGCATACGGAATAAGAGGAACCGGACAAATCAATCAGTTTCCGTTTTACGACGAGTACGCCCGGCGTCTGAACCCAAATCTGGTGGTTCTGGTATTCTTTGTTAACGATTTCATGAACAACTCGCCTGCGATGTATTCGTTAAGGTTTGGCGTAGATCCTGACCGCCTGCCGTTTATGTCCGCTCAAAAAGACGCTCATGGAACTATGAAACTGCGTCCGCCGGATCCGGAATTCGAACGCTTTCTACTGCCAAGGACGCCGAGACTCTGGTATAAGAGCATTGGCAAGCGCCTGACTAGGGTTTCGCACTTCGCGAAATGGCTGGATACAAAAGTCTTCTGGGTGGGTGGCCGAGCTCCTCCGATTGATGAGTGGGCGAATATGATAGCCGATCGACCTTGTTGCGCGTTGGATGGCTGGCGGCCTCGCTGCTGCGATGATCTACCGCTTGGCCGCCCGTTCACGAAAGAACATCTGCCGCCGATCTTAGATGAGACACTGGAATACACCGCCTT
This sequence comes from Dehalococcoidia bacterium, assembly GCA_965204605.1. Classification (GTDB taxonomy): domain Bacteria; phylum Chloroflexota; class Dehalococcoidia; order Lucifugimonadales; family JADFKI01; genus Bin90. The sequence goes on along the minus strand of OZ241999.1, from coordinate 221,177 downwards.
CGGCATAGAGCAGTTCAAACGGCGCGCAGACCGCGACGGCGCGAAACTGGCAATACTGGCGGCCACGTCGTCTATGGGAACGAGGGGCGATCCGCAGTTCGACCGCCTGAGCGCCATTGCCGAGCCGCTGGGCATTCCCGTAATCAGCGATTACGACTACATCATCAACCAAGGACACCACGCCATAGACGGTCACTTTCGGTTCGAAATCCACTGGAACGCCACCGGCCACCAATGGGCGGCGGAAGCCATTCTGGAATGGCTAAAAGAAAACCAAGGGGTGTGTGACTGAGCGCCGGCATCACGCTATTCTTGCCCGCGCATAAGAGCCTATCGTAAAATTGTCTGCGCATAATGCCTTATACTATGCGCGCCCGAATACGCCTTATTTTGTTCAAAAGCGAAAACTATGAAACCCCATCCTACTCAAACTAATGCTCTAGTTAATTCTACCCCCCCCCCCCGAAAATATGTTCGTACGATGCGAGTCGCCGCTCGCGCGCGCTGCGAATGGCGGCTTGGAACGCCTTGTTCATTATCGCGGGGCTGATTCTAATTGCGCTTGCCGGGGAGGCGTACTTTCGACTGACGAAGCCGTTTATAGAGAGCAACATACCCCATCAGTTCGTTGACGGCGTTGGGAGAATCCTGAAGATCGACTCCGAACTGCGCCACGCGAACTGGCGCTCCGACAACTTTGTGGTTTCGCGCGTCAACAGCTGGGGATTCCTCGACCGCGAGCCCATAAGCCCTGAACGCGCCGCCGCCGGTTGCCATATAGCCTTCATCGGCGATTCCTATGTGGAGGCATTGCAGACGCCTATAGCCGATAAGTTCCATGTGCGCCTAGAAGATATGGCGGCTCGCGAACTGCCGCATTTGGACATCACCACGCAGGCTTACGGAATAGCCGGCACCGGCCAAATCAATCAACTCCCGTTTTACGACGAATACGCCCGCCGCCTGAACCCGAAGTTGCTGATTCTGATATTCTATATCAACGATTTCCTTAACAATTCAACTGCGCTGCAAGCGTTGCATTTCGGCGCGGATCCCGACCGAATGCCGTTCATGTCCGCTCAGAAAGACGAACACGGAGTTGTAAAGCTGCGCCCGCCGGATCCCGAATACGAGCGGTTCCTGCTGCCAACGCCGCCGCCGCCGCCCTGGTATGAGAGCGCTTGGAAACGGCTGGCTAGGGTTTCATATTTCGCGAAATGGTTGGATACAAAAGGATTGATGCGGATCGTGTCCGACGGATCTCATCCCGATTTGGCGGCGTGGGCGGATATTATAACCGAGCGTCCATGCTGCGCATCGCTGCTGGACGGCTGGCAACCCGCTATCTCTCATTATCGTCTAGGATTAGGCATTCGCTTCAAAGAAGAACATCTGCCGCCCGTATTTGAAGAAGCGCTGGAATACACCGATTTCGGCATAGAGCAGTTTAAGCGGCGCGCCGACCGCGACGGCGTGAACCTGGGAATCATGGCCGCGACTCCGCATATGGGAACGCGGGGCGATCCGCAGTTCGAGCGGCTGAGCGCCATTGCCGAGGCGCGCGGCATTCCCATAATCACCCAGCAAGACTACATCATCAGGCGAGGATACGACGCACAGGACGGCCGGTGGGATGACGATCCCCACTGGAATGCCACCGGACACTATTGGGCGGCGGAAGCCATCCTAGAGTGGCTGAAGACGAACCAGGATGTGTGCGACTGAGCGCCGGCATCGCGCTTTTATTGCCCGCGCATAAGAGCCTATCGTAAAATTGTCTGTACATAACGCCTTATACTATGCGCGCCCGAATACGCCTTATTTTGTTCAAAAGCGAAAACTATGAAATCCCGCTTCATTCAGTCTAATGCGCCAACTAATTCTGCGCTCTCTCCGAAAATACGCTCGCATACTGCGCGCGTCAACTCGCACAGCGCTGCGAATGGCGGCTTGGAACGCGCTGTTCGTCATATCGGGGCTGCTTCTGATTGCGCTTGCCGGCGAGGTGTATTTTCGGCTGACAAAGCCGTTTATAGAGAGCAGCGTATCTCTTCAGTTCGTCGATGGGGTTGGGTTTATCCTCAAGCCACATTCCCAATATAGCCATTGGAAATGGGGCGCCGATTTATTGGTAACTACGCCCACTAACAGCCTGGGCTTTCTCGACCGCGAGCCGGTCAGCGTTGAACGCGCCGCCGAGGGCTGCCATATAGCCTTCATCGGCGATTCCTTCGTGGCGGCAAGAGAAGTGCCCATCGCGGATAAGTTTCATGTGCGCCTGGAAGAGATGGCGACGCGCGATCTGCCGCGCTTGGCAATTGTCACCCAGGCTTACGGACGAAGCGGCGCCGGCCAAATCAATCAGCTTCCGTTTTACGACGAATACGCCCGCCGACTGAACCCCAAGTTGGTGGTTCTGGTCTTCTATATCAATGATTTCGCTGATAACTCAGTTGCGCTGCAATCCCTGCTATTCGGATTAGATCCTGACCGAATGCCGTTCACGACTGCGCATAAAGACATCCGCGGGAATATCGAGTTGCGCCCGCCCGATCCGGAATACGAGCGATTTCTGTTGCCAAAACTGCCGACGTCCTGGCATGAGAGCGCATGGGGGCGGCTGGTTCGGGTTTTGCACATTGCGGAGTGGCTGGATAGGAGGTTGATTATCTCTAAAATAGACACATCCGCCGTCTCCTCCCAGTATATGTCGTGGATGGCTATGATAGCTGAGCGTCCCTGCTGCGCATCGCTTCCGGATGGTTGGCAACCCGCGATAGATCTTCCTTCACAACTACGCCATATGCCCACGGAAGAACGTCTGCCGCCCGTGATGGCAGAAGCGCTGGAATACACCGCTTTCGGCATAGAGCAGTTTAAGCGTCGCGCCGATCGCGACGGCGTGAAGCTAGCGATCCTGGCGGTAACCGATGCGATGGGAACGCGGGGCGATCCTCAGTTCGACCGCCTAAGCGCCATTGCCGAAACTTACGGCATTCCCATAATCAGCCAGTACGATTACACCGTCAGCCAGGGACACGACTACCAGGATGGACAGCTGCTTGGCGACGACTTTCACTGGAACGCCACTGGGCACCAATGGGCGGCGGAAGCCGTCCTGGAATGGCTGACAGAAAATCAAGAGGTGTGCGACTGATCGCCGCCTCACGCTATTATTGCCCGCGCATAAGAGGCTATCGTAAAATTATCTGCGCATAATGTCTTATCCTATGCAACCGAAAGACGCCTTTGCCATTCAAAGCGCAAACCTATGAATCCCCGTTCCACTCGTCCTAATGCGCTAACTATTTCTATTCTCCGAAAGTATATTCGCGCGCTGCGAGCGGCAACTCGGAGCGCGCTGCGAATGGTGGCTTGGAACGCGCTGTTCGTCAGCGCAGGGCTGCTTCTAATTGCGCTTGCCGGAGAGGCGTACTTGCGGCTAACGAAGCCGTTTATAGAGACCAGCATACCCTCTCATTTCGTCGACGGCGTTGGGCTTATCCGTAAGCCCAACGCGGAAGTGCGCTATGCGAACTGGCAGGACGACCACTATGTGGTTTCGCGAACCAACGGCCAAGGCTTTCTCGACCGCGAGCCGGTCAGCGCTGAACGCGCCGCCGAGAGCTGCCATATAGCCTTCATCGGCGATTCCTATGTGGAGGCAATGGAGGCGCCTATCGCCGATAAGTTTCATGTGCGCCTGGAAGAGATGGCGGCGCGCGAACTGCCGCGCTTGAACATCACCACGCAGGCTTACGGAATTCGCGCCACAGGCCAAATCAATCAACTTCCGTTTTACGACGAATACGCCCGGCGTCTAAACCCCAAGTTGGTGGCGCTGGTATTCGTTATCAACGACTTCTTCGACAACCCACTTGCGCTGCAATCGCTGTATTTCGGCGCTGATCCCGACCGAATGATGTTCATGTCGGCTCAGAAAGACGAACACGGAGTTGTAAAGCTGCGCCCGCCGGATCCCGAATACGAGCGGTTTCTACTGCCAAGGCTACCGAAGGCATGGTATTGGAAGGTATGGAATTGGGGGACACGGGTTTCGTACTTCGCAAAGTGGGTGGATGCAAGAAACCTATGGACGTATGATAATTGGCCCCGAGACAGGGCATGGATGGCTATGATAGCCGAGCATTCCTGTTGCGCATCGCTTGGCGTATGGCAAGCCAACACAACCCGTTATCCGGCGGTTACGCCTCGTACATTCAAGGCAGAACCTCTGCCGCTCGTCTATGAAGAATCGCTGGAATATACCGCCTTCGGCATAGAGCAGTTCAAGCGCCGCGTAGACCGCGACGGCGTTCAGTTGGCAATCCTGGCTGCGACCCAAGATATGGGAAGGCGGGGCGATCCCCAGTTCGACCGCCTAAACGCCATTGCCGAAGCGCGCGGCATTCCCATAATCAGCGAGTATGCCTACACCGTCAGGCAGGGATATGACACTGAGCAAGGTATCCTAAGTTACGACGGACACTGGAACGCCGACGGACACCAATGGGCGGCCGAATCCGTCCTGGAATGGCTGAAAGAAAACCAAGATGTGTGCGACTGACACTCAACCATCTCTTTGCGCCTCTGCGCCTTTGCGTTAACGCTATGAACGATTATATGGATAAATGCGAATATCCCCCCACATTCGACGGCGTTCTGGCAGTCCAAGAACGCCTGCTGTCCCCCGACGGCTGCCCGTGGGATCGCCGCCAAACGCCGCTGTCCCTGCGCGATATGCTGCGCGAAGAGTGCCACGAACTACTCGACGCCATTGCGTCCGGCAGCGCCGCCGATGCGGCCGAAGAGACGGGCGATGCGCTGCTGCATATCCTATTCCAAATACGCTTGAGCGCCGCCGCCTATAAGAGCGTTGACGCAGCGCGGGCGCATATTCACTACCCATTCACGCAAGCCGACACATTCCGCATAATCCAACAGCGCCTTACGCAATGCCTTATGCGTGTCAGCGATTGCGGCGGCGCAGACGGCGGCGCATCCGTACCCGCGGCAATCTGCGATATTCCGGACGTCTGCTTACGGCGTGATAGCGATGCCGATGCCGATGCTGATGCCGCAACCGCCCACGATGCAACTGCCGATGTCGATGCCGCCACTGCAACCGCCCGCAATGAGACTGCGGCAGCCCCGCAGCCCGACTTTGCGGCGACCTGGGCGCTTATCGCAGACGCTTTCGGCGAAGGCGGCGGCTTGCGCCACATGGACGCATCGCCCCAAGCGCTTGCGCCGCTCATTCGGCGCGCCTGCTATGCGCTTATGGAAAGCATCGACCCCATTATGAACGGCGATGAGCGCCCCATAGCCGAAGCCGTCGCCGATGCGCTGTTCGCGGTGATGTTCGCTATGTGGCAGGCCGAAGAGCGCGGCGAATTCGCGGCGGCGGATGTGTTCGGCGCTCTCATCGCCAAACTTGTGCGCCGCCATCCGCATGTGTTCGGCAACGCGGTGGTGTCCGACGCCGGCGAAGTCATCGCCAACTGGCACGCCATCAAGCGCGCCGAAAAGCCCGCCCACGCATCGCCGCTGGACGGCGCGCCCAAAAGCCTGCCCGCGCTGGCATACGCCCAAGCGCTCCAAACCCGCGCCGCGCGCCTTGCCTTCGACTGGGATGAATACGCTGCCGTTGTGTCCAAAGTGTCCGAAGAGATCGACGAACTCCAAGCCGCCGCAACGCCCGCCGAGCGCCTAGCCGAGTACGGCGATCTGCTCTTCTCCATAGTGAACGCCGTCCGATGGCTAGACATAGACGCCGAATCCGCGTTGAGCAAGTGGAACCGCCAACGCTTTCGCAACCTCTGCGCCACAATCGAATCGCCGTCAAGCGCCGCCAATGCGCTGCCCGCCGACGACCTAGCGGCGCTGGCAAGCGCAATCCGGCCGGGCGCAGCCAGCGCGCTGCGGTTCGCCCAAGCGCTTCAGTCCCGCCTAAACGCCGCCGGCGTCGACGAAATCGTCGCCTTGGAACGCCCGCAAACGCTGCCGCGCGCATTCGACTTAGCGCATCGGCTTAGCGCGCTTGGCGCATCCGCCGACGTCGATTCGCGCGAAACGGTTCGCATCGAGGCGGGCGATATACTCTACACGGCGGCGCAAGCGGGGCAGATCATAGGCTTGGACGCTGAGGATGCGCTGCGCCGCGCAAGCGCCCGCTTCTACCGCCGCTTCAAGCGAATGGAGCGCATATGCCGCCGGCGCGGCCAAGATTTCGGCGCGCTGCCAATGGACGCCAAAGAGGCGCTGTGGCAGCAGGCAAAGACCGAAGTCGCCGCCGATTAGCGGCTACGCATTGGACATTCACGCCCGCCGATAATCCGATATGCGCCGCGTGCGCTGACCGCCCCGGCTATCTCGCATCACAGATTGCGTATCGACGGAAACTTCAGCGCCAGCGCTATTGCGGCCACGGCTACCAGCGCGCAGGCTATCAGCGTGGCGGCGGGCGCTCCCATTCGTTGCGCTATAGCGCCCGCCGCAAGGCTGCCAAGCGGCATTGCGCCGAATGTCAGGATGTATATCCCCGAAACTCTGCCGCGAATGTCGTCGGGCAATACGCTTTGCATCGTTGCGCCCGTAACCGAAAAGAACGCCATCGTTCCCACGCTGCCCAGCGCCGCCAACGGATACGCCAGCGCGATTGACGGGTTCAGCGCAAACGCCGCCATCGACGCGCAGCACAACGCTATGCTGCCGAAGATGATCCAGCCCTTGCGCGCAACATCCCCCACCGACGCCAGCGTCAGCGTGCCGATGACGAAGCCGGCCCCAACCGCGGACATCAGCAGCCCAAGCCGCGTAGGCCCAACGTCGAACACCTCTGCGGCATACACCGGTATTAGCCCGTGCATGAACGGGGACACCAGCACCGCCGGCAGAAAGCCGAACAGCAGCAGCCCCAGCACAACCGAATGCTCGCGGATGTAGCGCGCGCCTTCCAGAATGTCGGCGATTGCGCCGCGCGCGCTTAGGCGGGACTTGGGGACGCTCGGCGTAACGCGCAGTCCCAATATCACCACGGCGGCGCACGCCATTATCGCGCCCTCCAGCAGCAGCGCCGCGCCCGCGCCCGCAAACGCAAGCAGCGCGCCGCCCACCGCCGGTATCGCAAGCCGCGTCAGACTGAACGCCAGCGAATTCAGCGCAAAGGCGTTCACAAGATTGTGGCGCGGCACCGTGGCGGGTATCAGCGTCATTCGCGCAGGATCGGTTATCACCCACGATACGCCCATCAGGAACACGAAGCCGAATATATGCCAGGCGTTCACTTCGCCCAACAGCGCCAGCGCTCCGAAGCCGGACGCAAGCAGCGCCTGATACACGAACACGCCCGCAAGCAGTTTGCGCTTGTTCCACCTATCCACCAGCAGCCCGCCCAAGGGGCCCGCAAGCAGAATCGGCAGCGCGTCCAAGCCCATCGCCACGCTTGTGAGCAGCGCCGATTCGGTAATCCGATAGGTAAGCCAGCCGATGACCACCTGCTGCAACCAGAAAGCGCCGCTGAAGAACAGCGTGGACGCCCACAGGAAGCGGTAGCCTACATAGCGAAACGAATCGAAGGTATGCACGCGCATAGGGCGCATATGCGGCATGCGCGCGCGAATGCGGGGATGCGGAATGTGCGGATGCGGGATATGCGGCCGCATAACGCGCGGCGATATGCGCGGATGCGGGACGCGCGGGCGAATGCGGCGCGGCGGCGCTAGGGGCGCTGATACGGCGTCCGCCGGCTCGACTATGATTTCGCCCACGGGATGGGCGGCCGCTACGCCCTGCTGTTCGGGCGTAGGCTGTAGGCTAACCGCCGGCTCCGTCGCCTCTGCGGGTACGAGGCTCTTGACCGACTGCTCTGCAGCGTCCGGCGGGGTAATAGGTTTGAGGTCCGTAGGTAAGGTGTAGCTTTCAGGTTTGCGAAACGCGCCAGACCCGTTCTTATTCACTTATGTTGACTTTGCCCTCCAATCCCGTTGGCTAAGCTAACCTGCGCGTCTGATTTTCATCAATCAGGTGAACGAAATTCTAGCAAAGATATTAGACACTGCATAGGTTAATTTCGGCTAATTTGCCAACGCAAAATCACGGCTTTCAGGCGCAGTTTAGACGCAGTAAATACACCGCATAAACTCAGGGCGCATCGCGGCGCACCCCCGCAATCCCAACCGCCCGACGGCGTCCAATCGACGGCGCTTGCGATGCGGCGCGATGTGGTATGCTTTGGCGCATGAGCGGGCGAAAGATACGGCTAATCACGGCGGGCTTCGGGCAACGGGCGGCGCTGGACACGGCGGTTTCGCGCGCGCTGCTGCGCCAGGTGTCCGACGGCGCTGAGCCGGAGACGCTGCGCCTATACACGCCCGCCGACGTGGTGGCTTTCGGCCCGCTTGACACGCGCTCCGACGGATACGCGGCGGCGGCGGCGGCGGCGCGCAAGGGCGGCTTTGAGGCGATCGAGCGGCTTGCGGGCGGGTGCGCGGCGGTGTTCCACTCCAACACAATCGCATTCTCTTGGACGATGCCCGCCCATTCGCCCGGCGCTGATGTTATGGCGCGCTTCGAAGAGACGGCGGACATTATGGCGCGCGCCTTGCGGCGGCTCGGCGTTGACGCGCGCATAGGCGCTGTTGAGGGCGAATACTGCCCCGGTCAGCACAGCGTCAACGCGCGCGGCGAGCGCAAAATTATGGGCGTGGGACAGCGCCTCATCCGCAGCGCGGCGCACATCGGCGGCGTTGTGGTGGCAGCGGACAGCCGCCGCATCCGCGACATACTCGAGCCCGTCTATGCGGCGCTGGGCATAGATTGGCGGCCTAATGCCGTCGGCAGCGTCGAAGACGAACTTGGCGGCGCAGACTACAACGCCGTGATGCAAGCGATACTAGCCGAATTCGCCGCGCGCTACGAACTCTACGACGGCGCGCTGTCCCCCGAAACGCTGCGCCTAGCCGAAACGCTGGAAGCGCAGCATCTTGCGCCCGCCGACGCCAATGCCCCAGCATCTAGCGCCCACTGACGCCGGCATCCCAACGCTTTGCGCCCCTGCGCCTTCGAGTTGATACGAATATCGCGCGAATAGCGTGAACGAAACGCCGATAGCGCAGAGATTGCGCCGCCTACTGCGCCACCAAGCCGCCGTCTATGACAAGCTCGCTGCCGGTTACAAACGATGCGTCGTCGGACGCCAGGAACAAGACGCCGTTGGCGATGTCATCCACATTGCCAAGCCTGCCGAGCGGGATGCGGTCGTAGTAGTCTTGCTCGATCTCAGGGTCGGCGAGTATCTCTTCGGTCATTGCGGTAACGATCATGCCGGGATGCACCGAGTTGCAGCGAATGTTGTCGCGGGCGTATTGCACGGCGGTCGACTTGGTGAGCAGCCGCACGGCGCCCTTGCTTGACTGATAGGCGGCGGTGGCGTTTCGGCTGCCTATAAGCCCCGCTATGGACGATATGTTCACGATGGAGCCGCCGCCCGCAGCGCGCAGCGCCGGAATCGCCGCCTTTGTGCCGAGAAACACGCCCTTGGCGTTCACATCCAACACCGTATCCCACTCTTCAACGCTGGTCTCTTCCAAGCCCTTGCGAAGCAGAATGCCGGCGTTGTTGACCAGAATGTCGAGCCTGCCGTAGCGGTCGACGGCGGTCTGCACGGCGGCGTCCCACTCGGCGGCGCTGGTGACGTCCAGATGCGTATAAGCAGCATCGCCGCCTAGTTCGGCTATCTGCGCCTCAAGCTTTCTGCCGTCGGCGTCCAGTATATCGGCGATGACCACCTTTGCGCCCTCGCTTGCGAACAGCAGTGCTTCGGCGGCGCCCTGCCCGCGCGCGCCGCCGCTTATCAGCGCAACCTTGCCGTCAAGCCTTCCCATAGCGAACCTCCGAATGCGTACTTGGCGTTTGGCGTATTGTAGAGTAACAAGTTGTGAGCGGTTGTGAGTTGAGCGGCGGCCCGTCTGTGCCGTCGACGCTAACGGACTAGCCGCGCGCTAGGCTTGCGTCTGCTTTACTCGGCATCGTAAATCATCCATTCGAGCAGGTTATCGTCCGGATCGCGCGCGTAGAGGCTGACGGCGTTTCGGTGGCGCAATGCGCCCTTGCGCGGGCCCGGGCCGGCTATGATTGGAACGCCGGCGTCGCGCAGCATACGCTCGCAATCCTCAACGGCGCCGTCCCACACAAAGCATATGTCCGCGCTGCCCGGAACCGCCGTTGGGCCGCGCAACGCCGCGGTGTAGCCCTCAGGATGGACGTTTATCTTGGAGTCCCCGACTTGTATAGAAACGATATTCGCCTTGCCCGCGCGCCATTCGACTTCATCGTTTATGGCGAAGCCGAGCCGCTTGTAGAAGGCGATAAGCCGCTCGATATCGGCGGTGGGCATAGCGATATGGTCGATGCTTGCTGTGGACATTTTGTTCTCCGGATTAGGGCGTTTGCTTGGGGCGCAACGCTAGACTTTTCGCGGGCGGGCGGCTATGCGCCGCCGGACTTTCTGCTTGCGATGAACGCCAGTATCGCGCCCAATATCAGAAGGGCGGACGCCGGCGCCGCCGCCTGAACTCCGATAGGAATGACGATGGCGGCTACCAGCATAAGCAGCGCCGCAAGTTTGGGCTTGGGCATTGACAGGATGCCGCCCGCAAGCCCCACGGCGGCGGCGGCGAATGCGATTATGACGACCGCAGTCAGCGGCTCGCTGCCGTCGGCGGCCGGAGAAAGCCCGCGCTCCGCCGCTAGGAAAAATCCCACGACGGCGCCTACGATTCCTGCTATCAGCGCAGCGCCGTTTAGGGATTTCAACGCATTTATGTTCACTTTGCAATCTCTCTTATTTGGCTTAATCAGCGTAATTCGAGTATGCGCCAATCCTACTACGGCGCATCGGGGATTTCAATTGCGAATTACGGGCAGGCTTGCGCGGACGGGACGGCCGCCGCTCAGCGCGCTTGCTCCGACGGCAGATAGTCTTTGAGTTCGCGCTTCCATTCGGGCGTGGGCGTGCGGACGCCTTGGCGGGGGACATACTGCGAGCGCTCTATGAGTTCGTATTTGTGAATGTAGCGGGCGCAGTTGGAATAGACTTCGGTTATCGCCACGCGCGCTATGAACTGCGCGCCCGGGTATTGGCGCATCAGCGCATCCTGTTCGTCTATGGACACCACGCCCTGCAGCCTAAGCCGCGCCTGCTCTGTGAAGTCTATGAACAGCAAGCCGGCGTTGGGGTTTTGGAGCAGGTTGCCCATGCTTTGATACTTGCCGTTGCCGTCGTAGTTGGGAAAGGCGATGCAGCCGTCGTCCACCACGGTTACGAAGCCCGGATCGCCGCCCTTGTATGAGCAGGTGGGCAGCCCGCGATGGTCGCAGGTGGCGATAAAGAACATATCGGCGCGCTCAATAAAGCGTCGCTGTTCGGGCGTGAGGTGCTCCGACGCGCGTTGCGCTATGCGCTCGGCCAGGCGGCGCGTGCCGAACCGTTCCTGCAGCTGCAGGTTGCCATCGTGAAAATCGTGAACCTTTTGCGGCACGGGGAAACCTCGATTGTGTGTGGCTTATACGGCGTTTGCGCGGGCGTTGGGCTTGCGGGCGCCGGCGTGTTGGACTGCGAACCAGGGCGGGCGTATAACCGACGGCGCTACGCTGCGGGCGCATTAGCGGCGCAGGGGCGGCCGGCGCATTAGCGCGAACCGCCCGCTGCGCGATTTTGGCTTTGCGGCGCAGACGCAGGGCTAGTCGTCGCCCACGGGCGCCTGCTCTTCGATATGCTCTTCGATCGGCTGCGGCACGCCAAAGCCGAACGGGCCTTGCGCCATCTCTGTCTCGAAATCGGCGCTGAATCCCAGCCGCGGCCCGACCGGGCGCGCAAGCAGGTTCAGCGGGTTGGGCTCCTCCTCCGGCATATCCAGGAAGTTGCGCCCCTCTTCGGTCAGATCCAAGCGCGCCGGTATGAGCCTGCCGATGATGACATTCTCTTTCAGCCCGCGCAGGTAGTCTTTCTCGCCGTTCACGGCGGCTTCGGTTAGCACGCGCGTGGTTTCCTGGAAGGACGCCGCCGACAGGAAGCTGTCCATCTTGAGCGACGCCCTGGTGATGCCCAGCAGTATCGGGCGCGCGGTGGCCGGCTCGCCGCCCTCGGCAAGCACGTCCGCGGTGCGCTCATCGAAAGTCTTGCGGTCGATCTGGTCGCCGGGCAGCATACTGGAGTCGCCGGACTCTTCGATTTCCACCTTGCGCAGCATCTGCGATACGATGACCTCGATGTGCTTATCGTGGATGGTTACGCCCTGCGAGCGATAGACTTTCTGCACTTCGTCTATGAGATACTGGCGCACCGCCTCCAAGCCCTGCAGGCTGAGTATGAGCTGTGGGTTCTTGGGCCCGGCGGTGATCGGCTCGCCGGCGGCTATGTGTTCCCCGGCGTTGACGATGACGTTCGCCGCCGCCGGTATCTGATACTCGCGCCGCTCTTCGTCTTCCCATCGGATTGTCAGCATGCCGCCGTCTTCGGTGAAGCGCACTTCGCCGGACACGCGCGCCACGATGTCGTTGGGCGCAAGCGCGGTTTCGGCGGACGCGTCGCCCGTTTCGTCGGCGGGCGCTTCCGGCAGCGTCGCCAGCGTATCGCCGATTTCCACGATGTCCCCTTCGGCTACCTGAAGGCTTATCTTGTCAAGCGCATTCGGCGGCAGCGGGTATTCGTCGTAATACTCTTCTATGTTGACCACGGACGCCACTCTGCCTTCAGTGGTTTCGGTGACGTCCACGCTGCCGTCGATTTCAGACAGCACCGCTTCCCCCTTGGGGATGCGCGCCTCGAAGAGTTCTTGGACGCGCGGCAGGCCGCTTGTGATGTCCGAGCCGGCGATGCCGCCGGTGTGGAATGTGCGCATCGTGAGCTGCGTTCCCGGCTCTCCGATGCTCTGCGCCGCGATGATGCCCACCGCTTCGCCTATCATTATCGGCTTCCAGGACGCTAGGGACAGCCCGTAGCACATTCGGCAGAGCCCGCGCTCGGCTTCGCAGGCAAGCGCGGAGCGCACCACCACGCCGGGAATGTCCGCCGCCGCGATGCGCGCCAGTATGTCCGAAGTCAGAATTTCGTTTCTGCCCACGATGATTTCCCCGGTGTCCGGATCCGCGACCGGTTCGGCGGCGTAGCGGCTCTTCGCCCTGTCCGCGAATGAGGGCAGCAGCGAATCCCCCTGCTTGTTCTCAATCAGCATCCCTTCAACGGTTTCGCAGTCCTCTTCCAAGATGATGAGTTCCTGCGCCACGTCGATCAGGCGGCGGGTGAGATAGCCGCTGTCCGCGGTTCGCAGCGCGGTGTCCGTCAAGCCCTTGCGCGCGCCGTGCGTGGATAGGAAGTACTCCAGCACGCTCAGCCCTTCGCGGAAGCTCGACCGCACGGGGCGCTCGATGATGAAGCCTTTGGGGTCGGACATAAGCCCGCGCATTCCCGCCATCTGCTTAATCTGCGCAATGTTGCCCTTTGCGCCCGATGTAGCCATCATGTACAACCCGATGCCGGAGTTGCTCATAAGCGCGCCGTCGGACTCATCGTCATCGTCTGCGACTTCGCCGCTGCGCCTGCCGCCGTACTTGCTGAGGTTGTCTTCAACCGCTTTGGTGAGGTCGTCGTTTGCGCTAGTCCAAATGTCCACCGTTTGGCGATAGCGGTCGCTTTCGGTGAGCAGTCCGTCGTTGTACATAGTGTCCAGTGTGGCGATATTTTCGTCGGCGTCGGCGAGTATCCCCGCCTTTTCGCCGGGCACTTCAACATCGTTGATGGCTATGGTGATGCCTGCCTTGGCGGCGTATCCGAAGCCCAAGTCCTTGATGTTGTCCAGGATTTCGGAGGTAGCATCGCTGCCCAGCAGTTCGTGCGCCTGCGATGTGATGTCTTTGAGTACGCCCTTGTCTATGACGGTGTTGTAGAAGCCGAGTTCCGGCGGCAACGCGTCGTTGAATATGATGCGGCCGGGCGTGGTTTCCATCCAAGCGTCCGTATCACCCTCGACGTCGGCGGATTTGCCGTTGCCGTTGGCGGACACGCCGTCGCGCACCTTGATAGGCGCTCTCAGGTCGATCTTGTCCAGCTCATACGCCAGGCGCGCGTCGTCGATGCCCGCGAAGCGCTTGCCGTGGCCGCGCGCGTCTTTGCGCGCCTGCGTCATATAGAAGCACCCCAGCACCATATCCAGCGTGGGCGCTACGATGGGTTCGCCTGAGCTTGGCGCGAGCATATTGTAGGTGCTCAGCATCATCTTCTTGGCTTCCCAAACTGCCTCGCGCGAAAGCGGCACATGCACCGCCATTTGGTCGCCGTCGAAGTCGGCGTTGAACGCGGTGGTCACCAGCGGATGCAAGCGTATGGCGCTGCCCTCGATAAGCACCGGTTGGAACGCCTGAATGCCAAGCCTGTGCAGCGTGGGCGCGCGGTTGAGCAACACCGGCCTGTCTTTGACCACATTCTCGAGGATGTCCCAAACTTCGGGACGCTCGCTTTCGGCGAGGCGCTTGGCGCTCTTGATGTTGTGCGCGTAGCCGTTCAGGACGAGGCGGTTCATCACGAAAGGCTTGAACAGCTCCAGCGCCATCTTGCGCGGCAAACCGCACTGATGAAGCCTCAGCTCCGGCCCCACGATGATGACCGAGCGCCCGCTGTAGTCCACGCGCTTGCCCAGCAGGTTTTGGCGGAAGCGCCCCTGCTTGCCGCGCAGCAGATCGGACAGCGACTTCAGCTTATGGTTGTGGCTGCCCGCCACCGCTCTGCCGCGCCTGCCGTTATCTACAAGCGCGTCCACGGATTCCTGCAGCATGCGCTTTTCGTTTCGCACGATGATTTCGGGCGCCTGCAAATCCGTCAGCCGCTTGAGGCGGTTGTTGCGGTTGATAACTCGGCGGTACAGATCGTTGAGGTCGCTAGTTGCGAAGCGTCCGCCGTCCAGCTGCACCATCGGGCGCAGTTCGGGCGGCAGTACGGGCTGCGCCACCAGTATCATCCATTCGGGCTTGTTGCCGCTCTTGCGGAACGACTCGATGAGGCGCAGGCGCTTGAACGCCTTCTTTTGGCGCTGGCCGGACGTGGCGCGAATTTCGGCGTGCAGGCAGCTCACCGAATTGCAGAAATCACCCCGCTCGTGGCACATCTTGATGCTCACATCGCGCCGATGGCGGCTATGGCGGATGCTGAGACGCCCGGCGCTGGGGTGGATTTCGGCACTTTCGTCGCCGCCGTTGTCATAGCCGTCGGCGTTGTGGACGGCGTCCATATCGCCCTGCTCCAGCAGATCCAGTATCGCCTCAGCGCCCATGCCGGCGTCGAACACGCCGCCCGCAAACCCGTTCAGCGTCCGATGCTGGTTCTCAGTCAGCAGCTCGCCCAGGTTCAGCGCCTCTATGCTCTCGATCTCTTCGCTTGTGTTGCCGAAATCCTGCACCTGTTCGGCAAGCGCTTCGCGCTTCGCCTCAAAGTCTTCGTCGCCGAAATGCTCTTTAGCGGCATCGTCTTCGCCTAATTCGTCCAAGACGGCCACCATTTCCTTCAGCCCGTCGGCGAAGCCGCCCTCGATTCGGTCATACCGACGCCCCACTTCCTTCCAGTCTTTGAAGCCGTCCGGTATCCCCTCGTCGAGCGCAAGCGGACGCGCGCCGCCGGGGTTATCGTAGAGCGCTTCCCGCAGCGAAAGTATCTCTTCATAGTAGCGCGGGATGAGCCTTTGGAAGTCCGGCAGTTCGCGCAGCATGCCGCGGTAGATCGGCTCGAGATCAGCGCCGTTGATCGCCTTCAGCGCATCCGAATTGGCGTCTTTGTAAAGCGTCAGCGCCACGCTGAAATCTTTGGACTTGGCGTATTTGGCGGGCAGCGACCTGGCGCTCTTCTGCAGCCCGTCGGCTATGGACTTGTAGTTCCACTCCAGATCGCTGATGTCGCGCAGCGCGTTCACCAAGCTTCGGCAGGGCGCGTCCACTCCGTCGTCGCCCGACAGCGTTTGCGCGGCGCTATGCAGGTTTTCTTTGATGCCCAGCGCCTTGTTCGCAAGATCGGTTAGCGCCTTGGTTGCATCGCGCAGCGCCTTAACGCCGTCTTGCAACTTGCGCGCAGCGTCTTGCCGCCGCTTGAAGCCGCTAAGCAGTGCCCTAACCTTTTGGAAGTCCGACTTGAGCGCCTCGATCTTGGGCAGCCCGCCCGCCGCCTTGCGGTATTCCGCCGTCAGCCCGGAGTCCAGCACATCTTGCGCGCTCTGCCGCGGCGTTCCCACGAACCCACTCAGTCCGTCCAGGATGGGCTGCAGCGCGTTCGCCTGCTCCTCCGTCAGCGCGTCGGATGCGTAAATATCGGCGGCGAGATTATCCAAGTCGGCCGCGCGCCGCTCCATATCGGCGGCGAGTTCGCGCAGCGCCTCTTCGAAGTCCCGCTGCGCCACCTCGATAATTAGTGAAGCTGTGTCATTCGCGAACTCCACCAGGTTATCGGCTAGTTGCGCCAGCTTGGGGTCGATGTCGTCGGCGAATGCCTTCAGGCGCTCCGCCAGCCGCTCCGCCGTCATCTTGACCACCACGGGCAGATCTATCCGATCCACCAGCCTATCGAGGTGGCTGTGGCGCATATTCACGGCGTCCGCGCGCGCGTTTTCGTCCAAGCGCGTGATGATGTACTGCGCGAAATACAGCACGCGGTCGAGGTTCTTGGGGGACAGGTTGAGCATCAGTCCCAATCGACTTGGCGTGCCTTTGGAGAACCAGATGTGCGCCACCGGCGCCGCCAGCTGAATGTGTCCCATTCGCTCTCGCCGCACCTTGGCGCGCGCCACCTCTACCCCGCAGCGGTCGCAGGTGATGCCGCGATGCCGTATCTTCTTGTACTTGCCGCAGTAGCACTCCCAATCCTTAGTCGGGCCGAAGATCTTCTCGCAGAACAGCCCGTCCTTTTCGGGACGCAGCGTGCGGTAGTTGATGGTCTCCGGCTTCATAACCTCGCCGTATGACCAGAGCTTTATCTGTTCGGGGGAAGCAAGGGAAATCTTTATCGCGTTGAAGTCGTTGCCGCCTTGAGCCATAAAGTAGCGCCTCCGTAGCTGCTTCAGCGTATCCGATTGGTTAGGTGCGTCAGTGTGTCATTCGCGCGATTGTCAGTCGTCGCCGGCCACGGCATCGGCGGCCGCATCCGCGACGGGGACGTCGTCCGTCTCAGCCACGGCCGCCGGCGCATCGCTATGTTCGCCTGCGCCGTTGAGCGGCGCATCCGCCGCCGCATCCGCCGCGGCCACGCCGTCCGCTTCGGCCACCGGGGCGTCGCCAGGTTCGCCGCCGTCATACGCGGGCATATCCGTTATGGGCGTTGCGAACAGCGACGTCGGTGCGAACATATCGTCCGCCGAGCCTATCGCCGGCGGGAAATCGTCCATATCGCCCAGATCGTCGAACTGATCGCTCAAAGTTTCGTGCATCAGCTCCACCGAAAGCCCAAGGCTCTGCAGCTCCTTCATCAGCACATGGAACGATTCGGGAACGCCCGGCTGCGTTACATTCTCGCCCTTGACGATAGCCTCATAGGTCTTGACCCGGCCGATGACGTCGTCCGATTTGAGCGTCAGCATCTCTTGCAGGTTGTTGGCGGCGCTGTACGCCTCAAGCGCCCAGACCTCCATCTCCCCGAAGCGCTGCCCGCCGAACTGCGCCTTGCCGCCCAACGGCTGCTGCGTTATGAGCGAGTACGGCCCCGTTGAGCGCGCGTGTATCTTGTCCTCGACCAAGTGTATGAGCTTCATCATATAGATGTAGCCCACCGCGATAGGCTGATCGAACGCCTCGCCCGTGCGCCCGTCATACAGAACGGACTTGCCCAGCGTGGGCGCCGCTATCTGCGCCTCGCGGTTCAACCGCTTCGCCTCTTCCTGCATTGCGCCAAGCGAGTTGTCTTCAACCTCGCGATCCAGATCCTCGCGCAGCCAGGTTTCAAGGCAGGCCCTGCTCGCTTCGCCGGGTACGCTGCCGTCGCCGAACACGGCGTCGTAGTCATACCCGCGCCGCGCAAGCCACGAGCGCACTGCGCCCATATCTATGCGCCGCATACCGCCGCCGTCGTCCGACGCCACATCCACGGCGCCCGACTTGTCGATAATCCAAGCGCGCGCCAAGGCGTCTTCGATATCCGTGTCTTTCGCGCCGTCGAACACCTGCGTATCCGCATTGAAGCCGAGGTTGCTCGCCGCCCAGCCCAGATGTGTCTCAAGCACCTGCCCGAGGTTCATTCGCGAAGGCACGCCGATGGGGTTGAGGATGATATCGACCGGCGTGCCGTCCGGCAGAAACGGCATATCTTCTTCCGGCAGTATCTTTGCTACCACGCCCTTGTTGCCGTGCCGCCCCGCCATCTTGTCCCCTTCGGTTATCTTGCGCGTCTGCGCGATCCACAACCGCACCATCTTCTTGACCCCGGGCGACAGATCCGCCTTGTTCGTGCCGTCCAGCACCCTGACGCCTATAACCTTGCCGCGCTCGCCGTGCGGCACGCGCAGCGAAGTGTCTTTCACATCGCGCGCCTTTTCCCCGAATATCGCGCGCAGCAACTTCTCTTCGGCGCTGAGCTCGGTTTCGCCCTTCGGCGTTATCTTGCCCACCAAAATATCGCCCGTCTTAATCTCAGCACCAACGCGAATGATGCCCTCTTCATCCAGATTGCGCAGGCTCTCTTCCCCCACATTCGGGATGTCCCGCGTTATGTCTTCCGGCCCAAGCTTGGTGTCGCGCGCCTCTACTTCGTGCTTCTCTATGTGAATGGATGTGAACTTATCGTCCTTCACCAGGCGGCGGCTGAGGATGATGGCATCCTCGAAGTTATACCCCCCCCAGCTCATAAACGCCACCAGCACATTCTGCCCCAGCGCAAGCTCGCCCTGCCCGGTGGATGAGCTGTCCGCCAGTATGTCCCCTCGCTTGACCACATCCCCCTTGCTGACGATGGAGCGCTGATTGAGGCAGGTTCCCTGATTGCTGCGCATGAACTTCAGCAGCCGATGCGTATGCGTTTCGCCGTTGCGGTCCACCACGATGATATAGTCCCCGGTGGACTCCGCAACCACGCCGTCCACGTCGGATATGATGAGCTGCCCGCTGTCCCGCGCAACGCGCGCCTCAAGCCCCGTCCCTACCAGCGGCGGCTCCGGGCGCAGCAACGGCACCGCTTGGCGCTGCATATTGGAGCCCATCAGCGCGCGGTTTGCGTCATCGTGTTCCAAGAACGGAATAAGCGCCGTGGATACGCTCACCAGTTGCATCGGCGATACATCCATATAGCCGATGCTCTCAGCCGCCACCAACTCCACGTCTACACCCCGCCGCGTCTCTATGCGCTCATCTACGAACTGCCCCTTATCATCGATCTTCGTAGTCGACTGAGCGATGTTGACCCCCTCTTCCCGATCGGCGGACAGATACTCGATCGCATCCGGGTCGTCGGATACATACGGCTTGACCTTGATCATCTGCTTCGGCAGCGCCTTTATGCGGTTCACATAGCGCTTATGCACCACCCTGCCCGCCGTCAGCAAATTCCTGCCGTCGTCGCCCCTAATATCCTGGCGAAGCTCACGCCCCTCGATGTCCGGGTCGTTGTTCGCTATCTCAGTGATTACGGGACGATACGGCGTCTCGATGAACCCGAAATCGTTGGTGCGCGCGTAAGTCGCGAGCGAACCCAGCAGCCCGATGTTCGGCCCTTCGGGCGTCTCGATCGGGCAGATGCGCCCATAGTGCGAGTGATGCACGTCGCGCACATCGAAACCGGCCCGCTCCCTCGACAGCCCGCCCGGCCCCAGCGCCGAAAGCCGCCGCTTGTGCGTCAGCTCGGCAAGCGGGTTCGTCTGATCCATAAACTGCGAGAGCTGAGAGCCGCCGAAAAATTCGCGCACCGCCGCAACCACAGGGCGTATGTTTATCAGCGCCGCCGGCGAAGTGGTGTCCGGATCTATCTGCGTAGTCATCCGTTCCCGAATGACGCGCTCCATTCGCACAAGCCCCACCCGGATCTGGTTCTGTATCAGCTCGCCCACGGCGCGCACGCGGCGGTTGCCCAGATGGTCTATATCATCCGGCGTTACCTCATCGTTGTTGATGCGTATCATCATCCTGAGCAGCGCGATGATGTCTTCCGGCTCCAGTACCCGCAGCTCGGACGGCTCATCTTCCCTTAGGCTGCGGTTCAGCTTATAGCGTCCCACCCGCCCAAGGTCGTAGCGCCGATCGTTGTAGAAGAGGTTGTCTATCAGCGTGCGCGCGTTATCCGCGTTCACCGGCTCCCCGGGGCGCAGCCGCCGATAGAACTCTTCCAAGGCATCCTGCTGCGTGACTACCACCGTATCGCGGTCGATCGTAGTCCGCACGAATTCGTGTTCAGGGTTGGTGTCCACATCCTCGAACAGATCGAGGATTTTCTGATTGGTGTCATAGCCCATCGCGCGCAGCAGCGTGCTTATAGGCGTCTTGCGCTTGCGGTCGACCTTGACCGAAATCACATCGCGGTTGCTCGTCTCGAACTCCATCCAAGCGCCGCGGTAGGGTATCAGTTTGGCGGCGGCGAGCTTTCTGCCCGTGTTCGGATCCGCGGCCGCTGTGAAGTACACCCCCGGCGAGCGCACAAGCTGGCTCACCACCACGCGCTCCGCCCCGTTGATGACGAACGTCCCCGTCTTGGTCATCATCGGTATATCGCCCATAAACAGGCGCGTCTCTTTGATTTCCCCGCTGCTCGTCCCCGGCGCCTTAATCTCCAGCGTAACCGTTACATACAGCGGCGCAGAGTAGGTAATCTCTTTCTCGCGGCACTCATCCTCATCGTACTTGGGATCCTCGAAGTAGTGATCCTTGAAGATGAGCTCAAAGCGCTTGCCCAGAGCGTCCTCTATCGGCGAAATCTCGTCGAAAAGATCCTCCAGCCCGCGCGTCTTGAACCATTCGAACGACCTGCGCTGAACCTGAAGCAGGTCCGGCACCGGCATAATCGTCGTCGTCGCGGCAAACGAATGCCGCGCGTCGGCGGCATTGCCGTTGTGGGCGGCGGGCTTGGCGATAGCGGTAGTGGTCATATGCGCACACACTCCTTAGCGGAAGAGATGGCTTGATAGCGGCGGTTGAACGACCGCCCTAGATATAGCGTTTTACGGCGCAAACGCAGGGGAAGCGAAGAGGACGAAAAAGGGCGCAATTCGGCTACGGTTCGGCGTAAGCAATAGAAAGCGCGCTATTTTCAGAAGGCACATAGTTTGAGTATCTACCAAATTAGCATACCAAATCCAACAATGTCAATACAAAATTAGACATTTAACTTAGAAATGTCTTATAAATCCATTGAAATCGCGGGTATTCTCAATCCGACGTAGCCAAAGGGCAAGTTCCGTCCCCCCAGAAATCGGCGCGCAGCCCGCATTGACACCGCGCCCGCCCGCATTGACAATACACACGGCATTCCCCGCCGATCTAAAACCCGCAAGCAACCATACTCATACCACGCAAGGCAAAATCGCATGACACTCACCGCCAACAACCCCCAAGCCATAATCCAACAAGCCATCGACGCCGTCGACGAAATGAGCCCCCACCAAACCGACGGCGTCTGGCTCGAAGACATCGCCGTCGACGCCGGCCCCCACATCCGCGAGTGGGACATCGCCGAATGCTACCGCTGGCAGGACTGGCCCCACCGCGAAGCCGAACTCCCCCGCACCACGAACCAAGACATCGGCATCGACGCCGTCGCCGTCCGACGCAGCGACGGCGCGCATATCGCGATTCAGTGCAAGTCCCGCCGCCTCAACGCCGACGGCAAGGGCGACGCCATCCCCAAACACGAAGTCGACAGCTTCGCCAGCGCATCCTCGGCCGAACTCTGGGCAGAACGCTGGCTTGTCACCAACGGCGACAACCCCGTTACCGATAACGCCCTGCAGTCCGCATCGATGGACGGCAAACGCCCTATCAAGGTCATCAACATCGCCGCCGACCTGCGCCAGCAAGCCGCGGCATTCGCATCCGACGCCGCCGATCCGGCCGCCGACGGCGAACCGCCACCGCAAACCAAAACCTCCATGCAGAACGAAGCCGTCGCCGAAAGCGTCCGCATTCTCCAAGAACACGCCCAATCACACAGCGGCGGACTGCCCCCGGGCCAAGCGCGCGGCAAAATCATCCTGCCGTGCGGCGCCGGCAAAACCCGCATCTCGCTCCGCATCGTTGAGCGCCTCACGCCCGCGGGCGGCCTATCGATCGCGCTCTGCCCCTCCATCGCGCTGGTCGCTCAGCTCCGCCGCGAATACCTGCAGCAAGCCGATACGCCCATCCGCGCGCTCGCCGTCTGCTCCGACGAAACCGCCGGGCTAGACACCAATCCCGCAAAGCGAATTCGCCAAGAAAGCTCGCGCAACACCGCCGCCGATCCCACGCTCGACAACAGCAATGTCAGCGCATCCGAAGTCAAGGGCGCGGTTACCACCAACGCCGCCGAAATCGCCCAATGGATACAAGCAGGCAAGGACACGCCGCAGATTAGCGTCATTTTCGGCACATACCAGAGCGGGCATCGGATCGCCGAAGCGCTCGAGCAGATCGGCGCATCCGCCAGCGTTCTCATCGCCGACGAAGCCCACCGCACCGCCGGTCTGCGCCGCAAGCGCAAAGACGACGACAACAAGCGCCTGCGCGACTTTACCCTCTGCCACGACAACGACGCATTCCCCGCCAAATACCGCGTCTATCAGACCGCCACGCCGCGCATCTACGACACCCGCAAACTCAACCGCAATAACGACAAGCCCGGCGATTGGATTGTCCGCACTATGGACGACGAAACCATTTTCGGCGTGGAACTCTACCGCAAATCCTACATCGAAGCGGTTCGCAACGGCTGGCTATCCGACTACCGCATCATCGCAATCGGCGTCAACGACGACGAGGCCTATAAGGAAGCCAACCGATTGGCGCAGAACACCAAGAGCAAGGGACGCCGCCAGCTCACCACCGTGGACTACCTGCAAGGCTTGGCTTTCGCGCTTGCAATGGGCGGCGCTACCCAAACGCCCGCCGCCGCATCCGACGACGACGCCCAAAACAACGGCATCCCCATCAAATCCTGCATCGCCTTTATGAACACCGTCGACAAGTCCAAGAATATGGCGGAGGATCTGCAAACCGCCGCCGTCAAAGATTGGGTGCAGGATTGGCTTAGCAAGAACGCCCCCGACGGCGCGCCAAAAGACGCCGCCGCGTATTCCCTGGAACACCTTGACGCATCCAGCAACGTCACCGCCCGCGACAACGCCAAGAAAAAGCTCGCCGACGCTACCGAAGCCCATCCCTACGGCATCATCAACGTGGGCATTTTCGGCGAAGGCACCGACTCCCCCGAACTCAACGCCGTGGCGTTCCTGGAAGCGCGCAGAAGCCCTATCGACGTCATCCAAGCAGTCGGCCGCGCTATGCGAAAGACCCGCGACAAGCAGCTCGGCTATATCATCTGCCCCATTCGCATACCGCCCAACGCCGACCCGGAAGCGTGGCTAAGCACATCCGACACCAACGAAGGCTGGCAGGAACTTGGGCAAATACTGCTTGCCTTGCGCGCGCACGACCAGCGCATCGAAGACAACCTTGAAGGCTTGCTGTCCCTCTATCTGCCAAAGCCACCGGCGCAGGAAACCACCATCGTCGCCGTAGCCAAAGACGAAGACAAGCGCATCTCTTACCGCATTCACACCGGCCGCCCCGGCGACGCTCAGCCCGCCCTAGAGCGCGTGGCGAAAGGCGAAAGTACGCTTGCCCGCGAATTTGATCCCATTCCTGAAACGCCCATCGCGGACGCCGCCGCGCCTTATGATACCCAACCAACCCAAATTATGACCGCCAAGAACAACTCCGACGGAACCCTCGACATCCGCCGAGACACCGTTATCAGACAAAAGCCCAAGCCGGGCGAAGAGCGCGGCGCGGTTGACTTCCACAAGTCCAAGCGCAAGGCGCGCGATATGATTAACAAGAGCGAAGGCAAGCGCGTTCCCACCATCGAAGAGCAGCGCCGCCGCCCAACACGCCGCGAGCGCGCACAAGCCCATATGCAGCTCTTCCTGCTCAAAGACATCCCCGGCTACGCCGACGCCATCAAAATGAACCTGCTCTCCAAATCCGGCCTAGTCCATAACCGCGTGGTCAGAGACCTCAACCTGCTGGAATCCGGCATCGGCGAAGCCGCATTCCATATGCGCAACGACGAACTCCAGCCGGCGCTCGACCGCCATTTCGGCATCCACAACCTCAAGCCGTCCGACAAGACCAAGCAAGCCGACGGCTGTACCATCGCGGCGCTGCTTATGATGAACGCCGCCATGCTGCACCAGCGCATCGCCAACGGCGCATGGCTGCCAGGCGTCAGCGACCTCGAATCCGTCAAGAACCAAGTCAACGTCGTCGCCCGCATCCGCCGCGAATGGGAACGCATTATGCGCCACGACTTCCGCCCCGTGCTGGAACCCGCCGTCAACGCCATTCACGCCATCGAAGACACCGCCAAACTCGCCGGACTAGAGCGCGCGCTGCGCCACATCGCCGCCGAAGCCCAGCGCATCGCCGAAACCTACGCCGATATGGGCGCCGACCACGCCGGCCCGCTTTTCAACCGCGTTATGGGCAATCAGGCATCCGACGGCGCTTTCTTCACCAAACCGGTCGCCGCATCCATCGCCGCACGCCTTACCCTCGACGCGCTGGGCCCAACCGATTGGACTAACCCCGCCGCTTGGCGCGAAACCAAAATCCTCGACCCCGCATGCGGCAGCGGCACTCTGCTCGCCGCCATCCTCGCCGATATGAAGCGCCGCGCCCAACAGCAGGGCGCATCCCAAGCCACGCTCAACGACCTGCAGCGAACCGCCGTGCAAGACGCTATCAAAGGCTTGGACATCAACCCCGTTTCCCTGCAGCTGGCGGCGTCCCAACTCACCGCCGGCAACGCCGACATCCGATACAGCCAAATGGGACTCCACCTCATGCCCTACGGCCCGCAGCCCCACGACCCTACACGCGTATCCGCCGGCTCCCTAGAACTGCTCGGCCAAAAGGCTATCGTCGCCCGCGACGGCGAACTCGACATCGCCGACGACCGCATCCGTTCCCAAGCCGTTTGGAGTGCCACCGACGCCGACATGGAACACGCCGTTGAAGCCGCCCAAAACGCCCGCATCGTCATAATGAACCCGCCTTTCACCAACCGCGCCAAAATGGGCGAAAAGTTCCAAAAAGCGGACCAGCAGGCGCTGCGCCGACGCTCCGACCATATGGAGCAAACGCTGATAAACAACGACCGCAACTTTGCGAATTTCGTTGACAAGAATTCCATAGCGCCCCTGTTCATCGCGCTTGCCGATAAATGCCTAACATCACAAGGCATTCTCACCTACATTAGCCCCACGATTGCGCTGAGTGCCCCGTCAGTGCAAGGTGAACGCATTGTAATGGCGCAGCACTTTCATATCCAAACCATACTGACATGCCATCAGCCTGGCAGGATTAACCTGAGCCAAAACACCAGCATCAACGAAAGCGTCATCGTCGCCAATCGGCATGCTGGGCCTAAACCGCCCACGCGCATCGTCAACCTAGACCGAATGCCCATTGACGACGCAGAAGTTGCGGACTTGCACGAATGTCTAGCGAACTGCGAAGAAGGCGCAATCCCCAACGGCTGGGGTGAAGTATCCTGCTGGCCGGCAGGACGGATCGAAGCCGGCGATTGGACGGCGGCGATATGGCGCTCGCCCGAATTGGCGGCGGCGGCGGCGCGTTTCGCCGACGACGTGAGCATGCTCACCGTCTCAGAATCTGACCTGTCGCCTTGGGCGACAGGTCAGATTCTGCGTGACTCTTACGAGTCAGCAGAATACGACCTCCCCGGGAGCTTCCCGATACTGAAATCCAAGGGCGCCGACAGCCAAACCACGATACAAAGCCAACCCGACGAACACTGGGTTCCCAAGAAACGGAATGAGGAATTTCTCAAACTCAACAACGGCACATATCCCCAAGTGGACAAGATGCTGAAAAAAGCCGGCCACCTGCTAATCACCGCCGGGCAAGACAACAGCACCGCGCGCTTGACCGCCGTTGCAAGCGATGAGAGATATGTAGGCAACGGATGGATGCCGGTAACCGGGCTATCGCCTGAAGAAGCCAAAGCGCTAGCCGTATTCCTAAACTCCACGCCCGGCCGCCTGCAGCTAATGCGAAATCCGGGGCGCAAACTAGAATTCCCCACATACAGCGCGGCGGAAGCCGGCCGGATCCGCATCCCCAACATAAAAGACGCCGCCGTGCGTGATGAGTTAGCCGCCTGCTGGGAGTTGACGCGCGGCATGGAAGTCCCGCAGTTCCGCGACGGCGAATGCGCCGTGCGCCGCGAATGGGACGCCGCCGTCGCCTCCGCCTGCGGCTGGGACGCCGCTGAGCTGGGGCGTCTGCGCGCGCTGCTGCACGCCGAGCCGCATGTGCGCGGGCTGGGGTACGGGCAGTATGGGGATGGGGATGGCGACGGGGAGGGCGATGCGGGCGCTGATGCGGGCGACGGGGATTAGAGCGCTTCTTCACATAGCATCGTGTTTAGTGTATCATCAACTCTAAGGAGGGAATGAAATGGAACACGATTGCAGAAGCGTAGCCAACAAAATCATAGTCCCGCGCCTTGCGGAGGACAACCCCATCACACACCTGCAAGTCCAAAAGCTCGTGTACTTCTGCCACGCTTGGATGCTAGGCCTCTACCACGAACCCATTCTCTCGCACCCCATACATGCTTGGCGCTACGGTCCCGTGATGCCCGAACTCTACGAAAGCCTACGCCGCTACGGACGCGAGCCCATCCGCCACCCCATAGACTTGGATTCAGTAAGAGTGGTGGAAAACGAATACGACGACCGCCAAGAAAGCATCATCCGGCAAGTGCTCGAAGTCTATGGACACCTGTCCGGCGTCCAGCTCTCAACCATCACCCACGCGCCGGGAACGCCGTGGCATCAAGTCTGGTCCGCTTCCAAAAGAAGGGTCATCATCTCCAACAACCTAATCGAAGACTACTACGCAAATCAGGCGGTCAATGGCTAGAGGAAGACATGCCGGACGAACAGCGCATACCAAGGCGGCGGGAATACGCCTCAAGGACGACCCGCACAAGCCAAGCAGAAGAGATCTTATTCGAGGAAGGGGATCCAGCCGCGGAAAATGAATCCCGTCGCACGCAAAGCCTTCTCGACGCCCAATCGCGTGGCAGAGTTCTATTCGCCAATGTGCTGCCTTGGGCTGCGCTGGTCATTGGCGGCGCGATCATCATAACTATGCTATTTCACTACCTCGCGCCCGCATCATGGGGTTGGCTCCAAGAATCGCAGCTCGACAAACTAGAGACCGCCATAGCAAGCAGCGCAACCTCCGCCATTATCATATACGCCCGCCGCATATTCCTACCCTGAAAAGAGCGCCCGCGGCGGCGATTACAAAAGGGCATTCTCAGCGCTTGCATGATCACTATAATGCCACTGCCAAACACGCCCGATAAGGATGACGATATGGCAACTATGGAAGAGCGTATGGCAAGCGTTGAATGCGCTTTCGCGCGCTTGGCGACCAAGTCGGATGTGAAACGTTTGGAAGCGCGCTTGACGCGGGCGATGTATGCGCTGGGCGTAGGCGTCATAATCAGCATAGCTGCCAACCTCATCGGCATTGCGCTGACATTGCTCTAATTCCAAGCGCCGCCCCATTGGGCAATGCGCCGAAACATGCTACAATGCCGCCATCAAGCGCTTAATCTGAAAGGGTGAACGATATGGCAACTATGGAAGAGCGCATGGCAAACATAGAAGCCACCCTGCCGCATTTGGCTACTAAAGCGGATATGGCGAACCTGAAGGCGGACATCAAAGACCTGGAAGTGCGCCTAACCCGCCTCATATACGCGGTGGGCGTCGGCATCCTGCTCAGCATAGTTGGTAGCATCGTCAGCATAGCATTGAGTCTAGCGCGGCTGTTTTAGGCTTTGCGGCGCTGATGCGTTGCCTGTAAGCAACCGGCGCAGTCATACGGAGCGAAATATGACACTCAGCAAAACCAAAACCCCAACCGCTATAGCATCTGAAGCGGTCATAGAACCCGTTGCCGCCGACCGCGCCGCCTTCGACCGCCTAGCCGACGAGTGGGAAGTCGAAACCGCGCTGCTATCGAGCTCGGATCAAGCGGCCGATCACCCCGCGCACTATGCAATCATCGACATGGGGGAACCCGTCGTGCCGCTGATTCTGGCGCGAATGCGATCGCAGGGCGGCCACTGGTTCCACGCGCTCCAAGCCATCACCGGCGCAAACCCAGTAAAGCCGTCCGAGCGCGGCAATATCCCAGCGATGCAAGCCGCCTGGCAGGAATGGGGCAAACTCAATGGATACGCCTAGATGGGCGCAAATTCTCAACATCGCATTCCCAACCCTGTCCCGCGAAGGCTTCCAAATCGTAGCTCAACCCTCGGATAAGTATAACTGCATCGCCTACGCCGTCGGCGACTTCCACAACTGGTGGGACAACAACCCGGTTCGCCACTGGCCCGCGCACGCCGCGCGCTCAAGCGGCGTAGAAAGCCTAGTGGAAGTATTCGCGGGACTAGGATTCGAGCGCTGCGATGACGGCAGCCCCGAAAGTGGTTACCAAAAGGTAGCGCTATACGCCAACAGCGCCGGCGACTGGACACACGCCGCCGTCCAGCAGCCCAACGGACGCTGGCGCAGCAAAATGGGCGGCGGCCCGCTAATTGAACACCACAGCCCCGAATCGCTCTCAGGCGGCCCATACGGCGAAGTTCATTGCATAATGCGCCGCCGCAAGCGCCCCTAAAACCGCCCGCATCCGTTAAAGCTAAGCAGTCATGCGGAGCGCAAAATTATGACACTCAGCAAAACCAAAACCCCAACCGCTATATCATCTGAAGCGGACATAGACCCCGTCGACCGCGCCGCCTTCGACCGCCTAGCCGACGAATGGGAAGACGGCCGCCCCCGCGGCGCAGACATCGCCCAAATGACGGCGCATCCCGCATACATCGCAATGGGCGAGCCCGCCATCCCTCAGATCCTAGACCGTCTTGCGGCAAAGCCCGACCACTGGTTCGTCGCGCTCCACGCCATCAGCGGCGCATCCCCCGTAGCGCCCGAAAACCGCGGCCGTTTCAAAGCGATGACCGCCGACTGGCTGAAATGGGGACAAGAGCAGGGATACCGGGATTAGTCCATGTGGATTGACGCTTAACGCAAATTCGTCAGACATACGGCGTTTCAGCGCGCCTCATAAGATAAGCACGCGGTTAAGCAATCGCAAGCCGCCGCGCTACGCTGATGACAACCACAAGCAGCGGATGCAGCAAGTCCCTCAGACGCAGCGCGACGGCGGTCATCATGAACGCTATCAGCGCGCCGCCCGCTATGTCCGCCGGGTAGTGTACGCCCGCATACACCCGCGCGAAGCCGTACGCCGCCGCCACCGCGAACAGCGCCGCGCCTATGCGCCGATTGACGCACCACACCGCCGCCGCTATCGCAAACGCCGCCGCCGCCGAATTCGACGGGAACGACGAGTCCGTGGGCTTGTACATCAGCAGCGTTATATCGGCAGGGTCAAGCCCCAGGAACGGGCGCGGGCGAAAGTAGATTGCGTTCAGCAAGAACACCGCTAGGTTGGCGAGCGCCATAGCGATTAGCGCGGTGAGCATCCCTATCTGATAGCGCTGCCGCGTCGCCGCGTCCCCGCCTATGAGCCACAGCGCCGTCAGCGTCAGCGCTATCCCCACCGGCGCAAGATAATCGCTAGCAAGCCACTGCATCGCGCCGTCCACAAGCGGCGCATGCCCGGCAAGCCCGTTTATCCACAAGAACAGCGCTCTATCCGCGTCCGCCAACATCCTCACCCGCGCGCCATCGCTTCAGGTTGTGCGCCAGCGCCCGAAAGTAGCAGACGCGCCGCAGCGCTCCCAGTCCGGCGTCGGGCGCCGGGCTGCCGTCTCTCATACGCATATTCACCAGCGAAGACAGCGCCGCCGTCAGCGCGCCGGCCGCCGCTATTCCCAGAAAGAACACTAAGGCTTGGTCGTTGGTGTCCAACCCGCCTTCGTAGTCGTTGATATTCCAATTGCTGTTGGTGAAGAACCATACGAAAGCGCCCGCCGCCAGCGCAATGCCCAATACGCGCGCCGCCAGCGGATGCTTCACTATCAGCAGCCCCTTCAGCCCGCCTATGGACGCCGCCGCCTGTATCACGCCCACGCCGGCTACGAATACCAGCATAAAGTAGTCGGCCGCGAATGCGTATGATGTAATCATAGCGCGCGGCGGGACGGACGGATGCGCGCGCCTATGCGCTCCGACGCCGTCCGCCTAATCCAACAACGGCTTGCCGCTCTCAAACCGCGCTACTCCAGCGCAATCCCCGTACACCAATCGATGTACTTAGGATTGTTGCCGCTGATAATGCTCATATACATATCGCTTATGCGGCGCGTAACCTGCCCTATGCCGCCGCTGCCGATGGCGCGCATATCCAGCTCGCCCACCGGCGTAACATGCGCCGCCGTCCCCGTCAGGAATATCTCGTCCGCAAGGTAGAGTTCGCTGCGTCGTATCTGCCGCTCCACTATCTCCAAGCCCAGCTCATCGGTAGCGATGCGAACCGCCGAATCGCGCGTGATGCCGGTAAGGTTGTTGTCCGCCACCGGGGGGGTGTGTATCACCCCGTTGGACACCAGAAACAGGTTTTCGCCGCTTCCCTCGGACACATTGCCGTCCTGCGTCAGCATAATCGCCTCGTCGAAGCCGGCCAGGGTCGCCTCCGTCTTGGCAAGAATGCTGTTCACATAATGCCCCGAAATCTTGACGCGCGGCGGTATGATGGTGTCGTCGATGCGCCGCCAAGAGGATGTGCAACAGCGGATTGCGCCATCTACGTCGATGTAGCTTCCGAATGGAACCACCATCAGAGTGAAATCGCTGTCAAGCTCATGCAGCTTCAGATTGGCTACCAGCTCCGCGCTCTTGTACGCCAGCGGGCGGATGTACAAGTCTTCCTTGTAGCCGCAGCGCTGCAGCAGGTCGACGGTGATGGCGCAGAGTTCGTCGACGTCGTAGGGGATGTTCATCATCATAATGTTGCATCCCTGCAGCAGGCGCTCATAGTGTTCGCGCATTCGGAACGCATAGAGCGTATCGTGTTCGGCGTTCCAGTTGCCGCGAATGCCCTCAAACACCGCCGTGCCGTAATGGAGGGCGTGCGTAGTTACGCTGACCCTCGCCTCCGATAGTGGGACTACGCTGCCGCGAAAGAAGGCGAGGGCTTGTGGCATTTGCGGTTCTCCTTGGATAACGGATTGGTAAGAGTTCAGCACATATTATAATCCGAATTATAGCCTGTAGCGCAAGTGGCTGCATTTTGGGCATTGTTGCGCTTCGTTGGTTCATCTGATAAGCGCATAAACAGCGGCTTGTTCCCCAATTATACCTTTATAACTTTGGAATTCATGCACATTTACCGCTTGCGCCATAGAACAAGCGCCCATATAATAGCCAGAATCGGAATTGAACGATTGCGCCGTCTGTGAATAAGGACACTAGGATGACAACCACTTCGCGCCAAGCCGAATCCAGCGCCAACACCGTGCTGGGCATGCTGCTGCAAGAAATGATGCGCGGCGCTAACGTGCGCTATGAAAATACGCAGGTCATCGAAGGGCATCCGGGGTTGCGGCCCGACATCATTATTACGGACAGCCAGCGCTCGCCCGTTGTGGTGGAAGCGGAGTATATGCCGGCATACGCCGCCGAGGATGAGGCGAATGCGCGGTTTGGCTTGACGCTGGCAGACGGCGGCAAATCCATCGAAGCCGCAATCGCGCTGCGCTATCCGTCGGATATTGCGAATGCCCCCGACTTAGAGGGCGCGATTCGATCGGCGCATCTGGAATACGCCGTATTCTACAAACACAAGAAAGTCAAGACGCGCTTTCCCGCATCCGGTTGGCTTGAAGGCGGCGTGTCCGACCTCGCCGATCTGATACGGCTGGTGTCCGTATCGCAGAGCGAAGTGGACGCCGCGGCGGACATCCTTGAGCAGGGCATAGAGCGCGTCGCCGGCATTATGGACGAAATGGACACTAGCGCGCCCGGCGCAATCGCCAATATAGCGCAGCGGCTGAGTATCCCGAATGCGCGTCAGACTCGCCGAATGGCGTGCGCCATACTCGCCAACGCCCTCGTGTTCCAAGAGATAATCGCCAGCATACACCAAGGCGTCAAATACCCAAGCCAGGTGTGCGGCAAAGGCGTTGTCAATCCGAAAGCCGAAACGCTTGCCTCTTGGCGAGAAATCCTGAAAATCAACTACTGGCCTATCTTCGCCATCGCAATGGATCTGCTGGAGCAGATA
This sequence comes from Dehalococcoidia bacterium, assembly GCA_965204605.1. Classification (GTDB taxonomy): domain Bacteria; phylum Chloroflexota; class Dehalococcoidia; order Lucifugimonadales; family JADFKI01; genus Bin90. Next base: position 188,675 of record OZ241999.1, on the reverse strand, counting down.
GACGCCGGCAACGCCCGCCGCATTCTGAACAACTTGGAGTTCACCGCGGGCGAGGTGAACGCCTTGGGCGTAACCAACTCCCACGACCTAACCGGGCGCATATTCCAGCAGCTGATTTCGGACCGCAAGTATCTCGCCACTTTCTACACGCGCCCCGAATCCGCCGCGCTGCTTGCGCGCATCGCCGTCTCCAAGCTGGACGGCGTGGACTGGGCGGACGCCGCCGCCATCGGCAGGTTGCGCGTGGCGGACTTCGCATGCGGCACGGGCGCGCTGCTGTCCGCCGTATATGAGCAGTTCGCCAACCGCCATGAGCGCGCCGGGGGCGCCGCCGCCGATCTGCACAAGCCGATGATGGAAGACGCGCTGTACGGCTGCGATGTGCTGCCCTCCGCCATTCACATCACCGGTGCCACGCTGTCGGGCATTCAACCCCAAGTGGGCTTCGACCTATCTAGGCTGTACACAATGCCGTATGGACGGCAAACTGACGGCGGAGTGAAAATCGGCTCGCTGGAGCTTTTGCAAAACGAGCAGATGGAACTAGATGTCAACACCAACGATCCCGCGCTGCGAACCGGCAGCATGGGCGAAGAGACCGCGCATCAGCTCAACATACACATACCCCACTTTGGCTTCGACATAGTGATAATGAACCCGCCGTTCACCAGAAATGTAACGCACGAAGGCGCATATGCGGACACATTCGCCGCCGCTTTCGCCGCTTTCGGCAACACCGATGCCGACCAAAAGGCTATGAGCGGCCGAATGTCTTATCTCAAGGAAGATAGTTGCTATCACGGAAGCGCCGGCATAGCGTCCGCATTCGCTGGAATATGCGATAGAAAACTCAAGCCGGGCGGCGTACTAGCGCTTGTGCTGCCGTTGGCGGCGGCGTCCGGCACATCTTGGGAGAAATTCCGTGAAATGATGATGAGTGAATACACGGATTTAGAAGTATTCACCATCGCCGCCAACGGCAAAGATATGGCGTTTTCGTCGGATACCGGCATGGCGGAGTGTCTTGTGGTAGCGCGCAAACGCCGGACGGATGAAAAGGCTATGAGCGCCGTCAAGTTCACTTCGCTGACTCGCCGCCCGGACGGGTTCATACAAGCCGATCTGATTGCGAAAAGCGTTCTCAACGCCAATGGCGATTTGCGCCGAATCGAAGACGGACCCTACGGCGGCGCTCCCTTAAACATAGGAACGGAACAGGTGGGCGAAGTAATCCAAACGCCGTTTCCGCAGTCAAAGCGCGGCGAAGCTTGGGGAGCGGTGCGCATCAAAGACTATTCGCTTACGCAAACCGCCTACGCTCTGAGTCAATCAAACTTGTGGCTTCCCGCAAGCAGTGCGCCGCTTGAACTAAAGACGGCGCCTTTGGGCGAGATAGCCCAATTCGGCAAGTATCACCTCAGCATCATTGGCAGGCCGCCTCAAGGCTGTTTCACCAAGGCGGCATTCAGCGCAACCGCTACCTATCCCGCGCTGTGGAACCACAACGCCAGGAACGAAACCCGCATAGTTTGCGAACCCGATTCGGAGTTGAGAGTGCGTAGGGGAATGGAAGACCAGGCTCGCGCCGTTTGGGCAACCGCAAGCCGCGCGCATCTAAACGCGGAATTCACTTGCGGTTCTCAGGCTTTGGCCGTCGCTTTCACCGAAAGGGAAACGCTAGGCGGGAGTTCCTGGCCGAATGTGATATTCGGCAAAAGCGAGTACGATTACGCATTCTCAGTATGGTGCAATAGCACGCTAGGTTTAGTATCGTACTGGTGGCATTCAAATCGGCAACAATCATCCAAAATACGGATGACAATCAGTTCTGCGCCCCATTTCCCCATCCTCGACCTGCGCGCGCTCACCGACGCTCAGATTGCCACGGCGCAGGACATCTTCGAAGAGTTTCGCGAGCGTGAGCTGCAGCCGGCGTATCTCGCGGACGCCGACGCCAACCGCGCATTGCTGGATCGCCGCGTGGTCTGCGATATGCTGGGCTTCGACGATGCCGTGTATGAGGGCGTGCGTATGCTTGCGGCCAAATGGTGCGCCGAACCGTCGGTTCACGGGGGCAAGCGGCGGCCGGCGGGGGCGCGGTTGGTGGTGTAACCTTAGTTATGACATGACTGCCATTTAGTTGCGCTACCCCAACAAGCGCAACGCCTAAACCCCAACAACTAAAGAGCAATCCCAATGAAAATACTAGGCATAGAAACATCCTGCGATGAGACCGCCGCCGCCGTTATTGAGGACGGCAGCGTCATCCATTCCAATGTGGTGGCGTCCCAAGCGGCGCTGCACGCCCAGTTCGGTGGCATCGTGCCTGAGATTGCGTCCCGCCAGCATATGCTCGCGATGGTTCCCGTGATGCAACAGGCGCTCGCCGACGCCGAACTGGAGCCGCGTCAGTTGGACGGCGTGGCGGTTACCAACGGCCCCGGCTTGGCGGGATCGCTGCTTATCGGCGTGAACGCCGCCAAGGGCTTCGCCTTCGCCAACGACCTGCCGTTCATCGGGCTTAATCACCTTGAAGGGCATATCTACGCCGCCTGGCTGGAGGACGCCGACCCCGAAGCCGCGCCCGGCTTCCCGCTGATGTGCCTGATAGCGTCCGGCGGCCACACCGACCTCATCCTGATGAGCGGGCATATGCGCTACACGCTGATAGCGCGCACGCGGGACGACGCCGCGGGCGAGGCGTTCGACAAGGCGGCCCGCGCGCTGGGTCTGGGCTTCCCCGGCGGCCCCGAAATACAGCGCGTCGCAGAGCATAGCGTCGGCGGCGAGCCGCGTCTGCCGCGCCCCACGGTGCGCGACTCGCTGGACTTCAGCTTCAGCGGCTTGAAGACGGCGGTGGCGCGCCGCGCGGAGCAGAAGGGCATGTATCCCCCAACGGATGACGCGCCGCCCGATCCGCAGGAAGTCGCCAATGTGGCGGCGGAGTTCCAAGATGCGGCGGTGGACTGCATGGTGCAGCGCGCGCTCCAAGCGGTGAAGCGGTATCGCGTCAAGGGCATGCTGCTCGGCGGCGGCGTGGCGGCGAACAGCCATCTGCGCCAAGAGATGCGGCGGCGCATGCCCGTTGAGGTGATTGTGCCGCGCCCGGCACTCTGCACCGACAACGGCGCTATGATGGGCGCGGCGGGCTACTTCCACTTTCGCGCAGACTTGCCGTCCCAATGGGATGTGGATGTAGTCCCCGGCATGCGGCTCGGCTGACGCTAAGTCGCATAAGACTTGGCGCGCGGCGTCAGTCGATCTTGCCCTTGCGCCGGCGCAAAATCAGTCTGACGATGATAACGCAGACGCCCGCCGAAACCGCCATGGCGACGGATGCGCCCAGCCACATCAGCGCAAGCCGCAGCCGCCCGAAACGCCCCCCGTCCGGCTCGGACGCGTCGGCGTTTGAGTCATCGGCGCGCGCCGCCTTGAGCTCGAACAGTCGGTTGATAAGCAGTTCGGCGTCCAGGATGTCGGCGTCTTTGAGCGCGGCGCTTATCTGCGTCGGCCCCGCCCTGACCGCGATATAGGCGCTTCCGCGCGATATGAGGCGGTCTATGACCAGATACGCGCCCATAAGCGCCAAGACGGCGGCGGCTATCCAAGACAGCGGCGGGCTGTCGATGGTCTGCCATACCAGCAGCGCCGCTAAGAAGCCAAGCGCCGCCCAAACGAAGCTGGCGTAGCCTTCCGGTTGGCGCGCAATCTCCGCCGCGCTCACATCGTCTATCGCCGCGAAAGCGCGCTGCCGATCCCTGCCGCCGCCAATGCGGATGATGCGCCTATCGGTCAGCAGCAGCGCATCGCCGCCGTCCGCCGCATCGCCCATCCCCAGCGACGCCTCAATGCGCTCGCCGCCAACAAGCCTTATTCCCTCATATTCGTTGTGAGCGGCGCTACCCTGCCGCCGCTGTGCCTCAATCATATTTACTCCAATTGTCTCTGAAATCGCCGCCACCAACGTAGCGGGCGCGTGATTTGCAATGTCTAGGTTCTATCACCGCCCCTGAAACGTCTGTCAAGATGGACTGCGCTGTCTTTGGTCAAGATATGCGCTGTGTTCGATAAAAGCCATCCGGAATTCTACGGCAACGCGCAAGCATTCGACATCCAGCGCATAGCGCATCATGCGACTTCACCCGCAAGACTGCCATTCCCCCACCCCGCGATGTGCAGGGGCGTCCGCCCATAGCGCGCCTGCGATCTAGTCCACATACAAGCGGGAATGCCGAGCGCCCGCTCCAACTCCACCGCGATTTCGGCGATCACGCTTCGATCGCAACTGAGGATTTCGGCGATCACATGCGGCGGTCTGTCTATTCGCTCGGCAAGATCGCGCGGCGTCATTCCGATGAACTCGATTTCGTCTTTCAGGAACTCACCCGGATGCACGGCGTAGTCGGAGTATGTCTCGGCACTGGTTTTAGTGGACATGGATGCCTTTACGGCGCGGCATTCGTAGAGGAGGGAACTGCAATTGGGGTTAGGCTTCAGGATTTAGGACATCCTCGGCGATTTGCCTGATTTCCGGGATGTTCATAAGCTGCTCTACTAGGAATCTGCGATTGGTTGCCGCGTCCGATTTGCGTTCTTCGAGTATGGCGTCGTAGTCAAAACCCATCAGTTCGCAGAACTCTCTGCCAGTCCAAACTTGCGCTTCGGTAACGGTCTGTTTGAAGCCGATTACGATTGCCTGTTTGTCCGTTTGATTGAATGAGCAAATCTTGAATTCGGTTGAGTATGTTAGCGTAGAACCCACGGAGCGGGTGAACTCTTTAAGCGTGTCGACCTCGCCGCTGGATTTCTTGGTGTCGAATGTGTCGCCGTCCTTCAGCTCCATCACAAAGCGCCGCCTCAGCAGACCTTCTCTTTGAAATATGAGGTAGTCGGGTTCGGATTTGGAAAACTGAACTCGCGATGAAGCTTTGACGACTCGCTTGTCCGCAATGAATATCCCATCAGCGCCGTTATCCAGGAATGCGTCCAAGTCTAGGATGGCGCATTAACGGCTTCGCGCTTGGCAGTGTAGGCTTCGTGTTTGGCGGCGTAGAAGGCTTTGTAAATGGCGCACACGCTTTCTTGGACATCCTTGAACTCTTCCACGTTAAGGCAGTCCAAGTTTAGCTGGGCGAATTCCAGAACTTCCTCGACGGTTTCCGAATCGATTTCAATAGTTAGCTTCATGCGAGTTGCTTTCCTTTGCTAATTCACCGCTTCCGTTCTTAGGAATGCGCGAAAGCCCAATGCCTACGCGCATTCCTAAAACCTTAGACGCTCTACCTCTAACAGGCTTCGGTGGTAGGCGATAATTTGCTCGTAGTCCCTGATTTCAAACCTTCTGCTGTGAATGGAATAAGGCTCCTGCCTGAGCTTTCGGGCTATCCTGTTCACAAACTTATGGGGAGAGACTATCAAGAAATCCGTTTGGAACTCCTTAATCTGGTACATGCGGTTCAGCGCTTGCTCCAAAGTGCCGATGCTGTTCACCACTTCGATGGCTTTTCTGGGAAACTTGTAGCCATCTTTGTTGAGCCAAACGACGTCAATTCGCTTGACTATTTGTATTATCTCCGAATAAGTGAAGTCGGGGATGTCGTCTATGGACGACAATTGACCGATAGGCACATTCCCTTGAAATACGGCGGTCTTGTCGGAGCAGTAGGTATCGTAGTTCTCGTGATTGCCGGTCTCTACAAGCAGCCCCTCTATGTATGAGTGCATCCGAACTTCGTCCGTCATGATGCGCTCAACGACTTCTTGTTCTTGATAGTCTATAAGGGCATAGACGCCGAGTCCGATGCGCTTGAAGTGGCGTCCGTTCTGCCATTCGCGATACAACACGCCTCTGAGGGCGGCGTCCCAGCTCTTTGAGGCTTTGGCGTTTGGATAGTACCGCTCTATGTTTTCATAGATGTATTGCCAACTTGCCGCGCCGCCATTATCGCCAAGCAGGTTTATGAGCGCTTTGACCTTAGTTATCTTAGCCATATGCCGTAGTTCCGTGCGCGTCTAATATGCAACACGCCTTTTGTGGGTTACGCTCTACGCTTGATGTGAGGCAAAACGGTTATGACAGCGGCAAATACGCTTGCAGCCAAGCTATAGGGCGTTGCCTCGAATATGGGTATATGGCGAGTCGGTTGGGCGCATTATAACACACCAAACCTATCGTATGTGTACATATGTTTGATTGAAATTGACGATAATTGCGAATTGGGGCAGGGATTTCATGGATGCGCCTATGCCGCCTGCCGCTTGCGCCGCCCCTACCCCTCCATCGCCTTGCGTAGATCTACTATCTGGTCGCGTAGCAGCGCCGCTTTTTCGAACTCCAGTGAACGAGATGCGCTTTTCATCTGCGATTCCAAGTCTTTGATGAGGCGCATGATGTCGTCTTTAGGCAGGTCGCCGTGCGTAACATAGGGGGCGCTCTCTTCGGCTACCGCCTTGACGCGCTCGGTGATGTCGCGCACCGACTTTTGGATGCCCTGCGGCGTGATGCCGCGCTCGCGGTTGTAGGCTTCTTGGATGCGGCGGCGGCGCTCCGTCTCTTCAATGGCGTTTTTCATAGAGTCGGTAACGCGGTCGGCGTACATAATGACGGTGCCCTCGACATGGCGCGCCGCTCTGCCGATGGTCTGCACAAGCGCGGTGAGCGAGCGCAAATAGCCTTCCTTGTCGGCGTCCAATATGGCGACGAGGCTGACTTCCGGCAGGTCTATGCCCTCGCGCAGCAGGTTGATGCCCACCACCACATCATATACGCCCAATCGCAGATCGCGCAGGATTTCGCTGCGCTCCAGCGTGTCAATCTCCGAATGCAGGTAATGCACTTTCACGCCCATTTCGCGCAGATAGTCGGAGAGCTCTTCCGCCATTCGCTTGGTCAGCGTGGTGATAACGCAGCGCTGCCCTTTGGCGATGCGCCGGCGTATCTGATACAGCAGGTCGTCGATCTGCCCCTCGGTGGGTTTGACTTCTACCAGAGGGTCGAGCAGCCCGGTCGGGCGGATGACCTGCTCGATGACCTGCTGGCTGTGTTCGTGTTCATACGGGCCGGGCGTGGCGGACACATAGACGGCTTGGTTCACATGGTTTTCGAACTCGCCGAAGTTGAGCGGGCGGTTGTCCAGCGCCGACGGCAGCCGAAAGCCGAACTCCACAAGCGTCTCTTTGCGGGACTGGTCGCCGCGGTACATCCCTCGGATCTGCGGCAGCGTCATATGCGATTCGTCAACGAACAGCAGGTAGTCTTGCGGGAAGTAGTCCATCAGCGTGTAGGGCTTGCTGCCGGCGGCGCGGCGCGCCAGGTGGCGGGAGTAGTTCTCAACGCCGGCGCAGTAGCCCGTCTCTTGCATCATCTCGATGTCGTAGCGCGTGCGCGACTCCAGCCGTTCCGCCTCCAGAAGCTTGCCCTGCGTCTTGAAGTCCGCGACGCACTGCGCCAGTTCCACCTCTATGTCCTTGACGGCGAGGTTCATCTTTTCCTGCGATGTAACGAAGTGCTTGGCGGGGTAAATCTCGATGTCCTCGCGCTCGCCCAACAGCTCGCCGGTAAGCGGATCCACCACCATAATGCGCTCCACTTCGTCGCCCCAGAACTCGATGCGGATGCCCAGCTCTTCGTATGCGGGCAGAACTTCCATCGTATCGCCGCGGATGCGAAACTTGCCGCGCGCAAAGTCCACATCGTTGCGCTCATACTGCATATCCACCAGCTGGCGTATCAGGTGTGCGCGGCTGCGCTCTTCCCCGCGCCGCACATACGCCACGAAGCTCTGATACTCTTCGGGCGATCCCAAGCCGAATATGCAGGACACGGACGCCACTATGAGCGTATCGCGGCGTGTGAGCAGCGCTCTTGTGGCGGCGTGGCGGAGCTTGTCCAGCTCTTCGTTGATGTCGGAGTCCTTCTCTATGTAGGTATCGGTGCGCGGCACATAGGCTTCGGGCTGGTAGTAGTCGTAGTAGCTTACGAAATACTCCACGGCGTTGTTGGGGAAGAACTCTTTGAACTCGGTGGCGAGCTGAGCGGCGAGCGTCTTGTTGTGCGCGATAACCAGCGTTGGGCGCTGCGCCTTCTCGATGATGCACGCCATCGTGAAGGTCTTGCCGCTACCCGTAACGCCCAGCAGCGTTTGGTGGCGCAAGCCTTCGTCGATGCCGGCGGCGGCCTTGTCGATCGCGTGCGGCTGGTCGCCCGTCGGCGCAAAATCTGAAACAATCTGAAAGTCAGGCATACATTCACCCCGCCGTGTTGGTATATCACAACAATTGTACACCAAGAGGCGGCGGGGATTAGCGGGTTTTGCGCGCCTGCAGCGCCAATACGCAACAGCGCGCGGCGGGGGATGGCGGGCATATCGCGGGATGGGATTGTAGCAACGATAGCAGCGCAAATGCTATGTTAGCGTTTTGCGGCTCAGTCGTCGCGCGAACCCATCTGCCGGCGCAGACGCTCTAGTTCCTCTGCCAACGCGTGGGATTGCGCTTCGGCCGTTAGGCGCGCATCGCGCTCCGCATCCGCGCGCGCTTCCGCCGCGCGCCACGCCGCCCGATCCATTTCGCGCGCATCGCGCTCTTCGCCGAATGTGTTTATGTCTTCGCCGGTTATCGGGTCGCGCGCGCGAAACATTTCGCCGTCCCAGCGAAAGTCGAGGTTCAGCAGTTCGCTATGCGCCCAGATTACGCCGTCAGCGTCGGTGTGAAGTTCATATGGACGATACCCTTCGCCCACAAGACGCTCGCCCACAAGCGGGCTGCCGTACAGACTGCCGCCCGTGGCGTCAAAGCGCCAGTATTCCAGCACGCCAAGCCGCGCGTACAGCTTGCGCTTTCTGCCAAGGTCGTTGGACGCCGTGCTTGCCGACGCCACCTCTGCCACAAAGTCCGGCGCCTTGCCCACTTCCCATATGAGGTATGCGTTGCGCTCGCGGATAGCGGCGGCGGCAACCCCGAACGCCACAAGGCAATCCGGCACAACCCGCGCGGTGAGCGTGCGGCGGTCGTAGCACAGGTAGCCGGCCGCGCCCGACACCAGCACATCGTCAAGACCGCGGTAGTGGCTGCGGAGCGCGCTCACTATGTACTCTATCGCCAGCTCCTGCTGCATAGCGTCCTCCACCGGCTCCGGGTCTTCAATGAAGCTCCAGTCGGGATATGCAACCGTGGTTGTCGCAGCAGTGGTAGCAGCAGTGGTAGCGTCAGTTGCCGCCATATTCAACCCCTTCCGATAGTATGCGCGCCGAAATTGCGCGGGCGACGTCCTTATGCTTCGACCGGAACCGTTACATGGAATACCACATCGGAATCCATAGGAATGCGCCTATCGTCATCCATAAGAGCTTCCAAATAGAGCGCAATGGCTTCTTTGACATTATCAAGCGCATCGTCAAGGGTTTCGCCCTGAGAATAGCAGCCCGGCAATGCCGGCGCTTCTACCCAATAGCCGCCCTCTTCGGCTTCGTGAACTATGACGGAGTAATCCATAATGATCACAGCAAGTCTTCGAACTTTTCCACACACCGCTCGAACTCTACGACGGGTTCGCCAGTAAGCAGACGCACTAGAATGGAAGTATCAATCCCGAAGCGACGAGTCATGCGGCTGCTCACGGAACGCTTGAATGTCAAACGGAGCGTGTCCTGGACGGAGTTTGCCGCGCAATGGCGCTAGGCACTCCCTAACAACCCGCCTTGGGCGCAAAATGACCCCATCAGCGCACTCTTCGACCGCAAGATGATCGCCGGGCGCTATTCCCAAAGCGTCCAACGCTTGCGCCGGAAATGTAATCTGACGATTAGATGTTACCTTGGCTATCATCGCGTCCCCCTTAACTACACCATAGACGGGCAAGCGCGGATTTGCAAGCCCGCCTATGGCGCTGTGAAAGCGCAGAATCGATCATCCGTATCCTGCTTGCCGCCCCGCGCTTTATCGCGGCAATCCCAGCAGCAGTCGACCATACGGCCGCCTCACCTCAGCAGCCCCGGCAACCGCCGCAGGCTCTCTATATCGCGCGCCGATGCGTGGTAGTCGATGTGCGGCATTGCGGCTTGCAGGCTGCGCGTGAGCGGTTCATAGTCGGCGCTGCCCAGCAATGGGTTTAGCCACACGAAGCGATGGGCGCGCCGTCGCATCCGTTGCGTTTCAAGCGCCAGACGCTGCGGATCCCCGGTGTCCCAGCCGTCGCTCATCAGGAACACGGTAGTATGGCGGTTCAAGATGTGTTCGTATTGCGTATTGACATGCGCCAGCGAATCGCCGATGCGCGTGCCGCCGGACCAGTCGGCCGCCACCCGTTCTATGCGACGCAGCGCCTCGCCAAAAGACGCCGCGCCGATTTCGCGCGTTACGCGCGCCGCCGATGTGCTGAACACGAATGTCTCTACCCGCTTGGTGTGATGCGACACTGCGAATACCAGCTGAAGCAGAAGCTGCGTATGGCGTTCCATTGAGCCGCTCACATCCAGCATCACCAGCAGACGCGGCGTTCTGGGAAGCCTGCGCCTGCGCGGAATTCGCACAATATCGCCGCCGCCGCTCATATTAAGACGAAAGGCGCCGCGCAGGTCGGGGGTTCCTTTGCGCGGATGCCGTCGGCGCCGCCTGCCTGGACGCGACGCCATCGCCCGAACCATATGCGCCGCTATTCGCGAAATCTCGGAGAGTTCGTCGGCGCGAATCACGGACAGGTCTTTGCGGGATTGAGAGCGGCGCGCGCTTGCGCCCGTGCGGAGCATCTGCACCAATGTATTTTCTGAGGATGCGTCCCCTTCGGGCATCATCGCTATGCTTGGACTGCGGCGAAACTCCCTTACGCCGCCAACAAGGTCGTCGTCCGGTGGTATGTGCGGGCGCATCGGCAGCGCCTCGAAGTTCCAGAACCGTTCGAACAGCGCATCGTATATCGGGATTTCGTCGCGCCGCGACAGCAGCAGCGCCCGCAGCGCCCAGTACACGCGCCCCTTGTCCATCATATCCACGGCGTTCAGCGCGCGCGCCACATCGGCCGTTTCCGCCGGCGCGATAAGCAGCCCGTGCGAGCGCAGCGCGCGGCAGAAGTGCGTCAGATGCGCCGTGAAATCGTAGTCGTCAGGCGCTATTCTGTCAGCGCTGATAGTCAATTGAGTTTCCTGTTTAGCCAGTGTTAGCCGTCAAACCGCCGCTTCAGTTCGGCGGGCGTGATAATCGGGATGAGGAAAACGGGCACTAACGCCAGCGGATCGCCGTCCCCTGTTACAAGGGCGTCCGCATGTCCCGCCAGCGCCAGTTCTAGAAAAGGCTTGTCCGACTGATCGCGGCAATCAGGGACTGCGGGCGGCGGATCCGGCATGACGACTGCTTCACACCATCGCAGGTAACTTTCCAACAACTCTTCGCGTTCATCAGTAGTTAGACGAAATTTAGAATAGGAAAGCACTCGCACAAGTTCTGCAACCGTGGCGCGGCTGACAAGCGGGATGATAACGCCCGTCCGCCACGCTTCGCTTATCCAAGCCAATGAAGCGGTTGGAAACAGCATAACCGAAACAAGCACATTGGTATCAATAACCGTACGCAAGGGAGCGATTAACTCTTCTGTTGGCGCGCCCATTTCACCGCATCGGCTACATCCGCTTCGGTTATGCCAATTTCTTTAAGCTTCCGTTGCACTTCACCGATGCGCGCAAGGCGCACCGGCGTCAACACAATGCGTCCGTCTTCGCTGCTGACCTCGAAATACTCCGTGCCGAGGAAGTCCGCCATCACATCTTTTGGGAGGGTTACGCGGTTTTGGGATGTCAGTTTCGCAAGCATAAGATCAGCTCCTCAACAAGCAATCGGTATGTACAAGATAAAAGCATCACACCTTTTATCTTATTATCAAGGTTAGGCTTGTATCCGATTAGCGCGATCCACCGTTACCGCCGGCATATTAGCGCCGTCGTCTTCTGTGTGATGCGGGGGCCGTTTCACGGCATCGTAAAGCGCCCCCGCATTGCCTTGCATTGGCGTATGGCTAATGAGCCGCCGCCTACTCCATTCGGCTGCCGCCCCAGGCGCGTGATACGCCGGCCGCCGTGGGCTCCACTATCACATTCACCACCGCGGGCTTGCCGCTTGCGAATGCGCGCTCAAGCGCGGGGCGAATTTCGTCCGGATCCGTAACCTCTTCGCCGTGAGCGCCGAGTTCGCGCGCCATTCCGTCGTAGTTGGTGAAGCCAAGCTCGCGCCCTGGCTTGCGGCGGTCGGGCGTGCGCGCCGTCCATCCGGCGTTGTTGCTGATGACCGTTACCACCGGCAGGTTGAAGCGCACGCAGGTGTCTATCTCCATTGCGTTCATTCCCATAGAGCCGTCGCCGTGCAGCACCAGCACCTGATTGTCCGGCTTGGCTATCTGCGCGCCGATGCCGTAGGGCAGCCCCACGCCCATTGTGCCGGTTACGCCGGAGTTCAGCCGATGCCCCGGCACATATGTGGGCAGCGATTGCCGCCCGAAGTGCAGGATTTCGTTGCCGTCAACGCACAGGATCGCGTCGCGGTCGAGGAAGTCTCGTATCTCTTTGCACAGCCGCAGCGGGTGAATGGGCGTTTGGTCGGAGTTGAGCAGTACCGCCTGCTGAGTGGCGCGGCGGTCGTTGTCTTCCTGCAGGCGCGTAATCCACGGCGATTCCAGTCTGCCGCCGAAGTCGCCGGGGCGCGCTTCCACTTCCGCTACCATCTGCCCCAGCACCGCCTTGGCGTCGCCCACGATGCCGAGGTCTACGTCGCGGTTGTGCGCTATTTCGCTCGCCTCGATGTCGATCTGAACCACCTTAGAGTCCGCCGCGAAACGCCTGCCGTAGTTCACCATCCAGTTCATTCGCGTGCCGATGACCAGCACCAAGTCCGCCTCTCGCAGCGCCGTGCTGCGAGCGCCTTGGAAGGAAACGGCGTGATCCTCCGGCACGATGCCGCGCGACATCGGCGCGGTGTAGAAGGGGGCGCTTGTGAGATCCACAAGCCGCTCCAGTTCGGGCGAGGCGCCTGCGAAGAACACGCCGCCGCCCGCGAATATGACCGGACGCTCCGACGACGCCAGCATATCCACCGCCTCTTTGACCGCCGCCGCATCGCCCGACGGAACCGACTTGCGCGCCGCGCGGGTGGGCGCAACCGCATCGTCTTCTTCAACCTCTTCGTACAGCACATCAGCGCCGCAGTCGATGTACACAGGTCCGGGCCTGCCCGACATCGCCTGCCGATACGCCGTGCTGACGATTTCGGGATAGCGCGCCGCCATTGTGGGGCGATGCCAATACTTGCATATCGGCTCCATAATGCGCTCTTGGTCGACCTCTTGGAAGGACTCCCTGCCGATTTCGTGGACTGCGCTTGCGCCGCCTAGGATGACCATAGGCGCGCAGTCGATGGACGCCGCATAGACGCCGGTGAGCAGGTTGAGCGTGCCGGGGCCGCTTGCCGCCGTGCATACGCCGGGCTTGCCGGTAACGCGCGCGTAGGCGTGCGCCGCAAACGCCGCCGCCTGCTCATGCCGAAAGTCGATCGTCTCTATGCCGAAATCCTGGCAGCCCATCACAATGTCGAAGTCGGGCCCGCCCATCAGATAGAAGAGCTTCTCCACGCCCTCTTCCTTGAGCGTCTTCGCTATAAGGTAGCTTCCGGTAACCTTTGCCATAACAAACTCCTTATCAGGTTAGCAGTGGGTAGCGGGTGATTGTTGAGTGATAGATGTTGTTAGCGCTGATTGTGGGTTAGGTCGACTAAGACGATGCGGCGGCGACGTGAATAGGCTCGCGCTTGTGCGCCAATCGTGTGCGTCAACCGCTAGACGGGCAAAGCGTATCACATCGGGGGAGTTTAGCCAAACCAAATGCCGTGGATGGACAGCGCAATGGGGTCAAGCATACGCGGCGGCATATACGCTGCGATGTTATTGCATACGGCAAAGCGGATGCCGACGGCTATTCAAGCGGATTGCAAATGCAATGCGATTGCCTCGATAGGCGCGTAGGCGCAAGAAAAGTCGCCGCGACAGCGCAGCCGGGGGCGATCATATTGCCCCGTTGCGCATTAAGCGCGCTTGGTTGTCTTTTATCGCAAGCGCGAAATCAGGGCTTGCGCGGCGCGCTAACAAGCCATGATTTCGTCAGATGCGCTTAATCCCCGTTCAGGCGGCGCGGCGCTACGGCCTAACTACCATCTGCACTTGCGTCGACGGCTGCATCAGCGCCTCGAATGCGTTCTGTATGCCGTCAAGCGGCAGGAAGTTGGCGTCGGATAGCAGCGGATCCACGTTGACGCGCCCAGCCTTGATTAGGTCAAGCGCCACGCGCCAATCTTCGGGCGTTGTGCCGAATGACGCCTGCAGCTTGACTTCGCGCGCCATCCAATCGGGCGTTACCAACGGCGTGGGTTCCCAAGCGATGGCGATAAGCACCACCTGCCCGCCGCGCGCAACGATGTTGAGCGCCTGGTCAAGCGTGGATGGGTTGGGGACGGCGGCGCACTCGAAGACGATGTTGGGGCCTATGCCGCCGGTGAGTTCTACGACGCGCCGCTCTACATCCTCTTTGGTGGGATCGATAACGGCGTCTGCGCCCAGCCTGCGGGCGGCTTCGGCGCGCGCGGGGACGGGTTCGGACACGAATACGGATGTCGCCCCGGCGGCGCGCGCAGTCTGCATGCAGAACAACCCGATTGGGCCTGCGCCCATCACCAGAACGGAATCGCCAAGCTTGATTTGGGACAATCGGACAGCGCGCACGGTAACGGCGCAGGGTTCGGCGAGCGCAGCCTCTTCGTCGGATACGCCTTCGGGTATGGGGACGGGTTCCCATTCGTCCAGCAGCACATACTCGGCGTATGCGCGAAGCTTGGCGTTCTGCGGGAAGCCCATAGTGCGGTAGTTGAAGCGCGGATGGCTGCGCGCGCCGGGGGCAACGGCGCCCGCGGGTGGAATGCCGCCGCCGCCTACCACGCGGTCGCCGACCCGCCAGCGCGTAACGCCCTCTCCGACTTGCGTGATTGTCCCGCAATACTCGTGTCCCATCACGGTGCCGGGCGGCGCTACGTCGTACATAAAGGCGTGGACGTCGGTGCCGCAGATGGCGCAGTAGCGCACGCGTATGACTACTTCGCCTGCGCCGGCGGTGGGCGTTGGCACATCCTCGACCTCAAGGCGGCGTTCTCCCTTATAGACTGCTGCTTTCATAGCGCAACGCTCCTTTCACGCATACGGCTCGCGCACACGGCGCATAACGGATGGTATGAGTGGCAGTGTACAGCATTCTGCGGGCGGTTTGTACAATCCCGACGGCAATTGTGGCAGCGTAAAGGAGATGGCGCTGCGCCCTTGCGGTGGGTTTTAACGCAAAGGCGCGAGGGCGCAATGAGATTTAGGCTAGATTCACTGCGATGCGGCGGCTACCTGCCCGGTGAAGGCGCTCGCGTGGCGCGTCCATACACCGCCGCTTGTTTCGTAGTACACATACATCCGCAGGTATTTGTTCACATCCGCCGCTACGGGCGTGTAGTTGGTCCACCAGACGTCGAATATGTACTCGCAATCGGTGTAGGTAGTATCGGCGTTATCGCAGCGCTGCCACGCGAATCGGGCGTCCACCGCGCCGCTGGGCCTAGGGTCGTTGGCTATTATCAGCTCGCCCACGCGCGGGCTTGCGTTGCCGTTGTTGTAAAAGGTTATCGCCGCCCCTGCGGTCGCGGCGCTGGCGTTCTTGACGCGGCCGCCTAGGTTGCGGGTGTAGGCGAAGCCGCCGCCGGATAACGCCACTTTGGCGCGCAGGAAGTGGTTCAAATCTGATGTCGTGGGCGTGTATTCGTAGGTTGGGGCGGTTATGCCGCTGATGACTTCCCAAGTATCGCCGTTGTCTGACCTTTCCCAGATCCATTTGCCGCTGCGGCTGGAGCGCGTTGCGGCGTTTAGGCATACGCTTACGCGCTCGCCCACGATGGGGGCGTTCCAGTTGTCGGGGATGCCCATTGCTTGGCCGCCTTGCGGATTGGTGCTCATCATCTTGTAGTCGAGCATGGGGTATTGCATCTTGTTGCCGAAAGTCCAGGGATCGTCGTTGCCGGTTGCTGCGTCGTTATCGCTGTCGGCGTTGTCTAGGTCGATGTTCCAGTTGGCGTAGATGCCGGTGTAGTCGGTGGGGGTTTGGAGCTGGCGGGTGGTCTTGCCTGTGCCGCCTGCGCTGGTGGTACAGCCGTCGCTGCCGCCGGTTACACAGCCGCTGGTTGAGGTGTCATAGTAACTGTTGGATATGGCGCCTGAGGCTCCCGAGCGGCTATCCCCTATCAAGCCGCCGATGGTTGTTGCCGTTCCGCTGGAGCGGGCAACCCTGCCAGTGGCGTAGGAATTCGTTACACTGCCGTTATTCCGATAGCCCAACAAGCCGCCGACGTTGCTGCTTCCGCTGACGTATGCAGTGGAGTAGCTCGTGGAGATGGTTCCGTTGCTGTAGAATCCGAGCAGTCCGCCAACATGGGCTCCGCCCGCAACTTTGCCGGTGGTGTAACAGGCTACGATTGCGCTTGTGCCGTAAAGCCTGCCGACTAAAATGGCCGCAACGGTCCCCCCCCCGTGATATTGGCGTTGGTTACTCCGAGGGTTTCGATGCGAGCGCCGGAATCAACACGTCCGAATAGCGCTCGGTAGCTATCGTTTTTGTTGATGAACAGGTTGTTGATAGTGTGTCCATTGCCTTTGAAATTGGCGGTGTATCTGTTAGCGCTGTCAAGTCCGATGGGGATCCATCCATCGCCGCTGTTCCAGTAGTTGCCGCTGTGGTCGTTGGCGTCAACATCGCCGTCGCTATCGCTGTCGAAGTCGAGGCTTGCGGTGAGTTCGTAGCCGACGCAAGTGGGTTGCTGGGCGGTGTTGGAATCGCCGTCGTGGTCGGTGAGTTTGCAGCCCATGCCGGTTTCAGGGCTAGGGAATGCGGCGGTGTACTTTGCCCAATCGGTTGCGCCGACGGAGTCTTGCGCGCCGTTGCCGTCGACGTCGTGGCGGATGGCGTCGAGTTTGGCGAGGCTGTCCACATCGATGTAGCCGTCGTCGTCTGAATCGTAGTCGTTGGTGGATTGGGCGACGGCTGGTGCGCTGAGGGATAGCAGGGCGGTTAGCGCGATTAGGATGCTTAGCGCAAGCAGGGCTGAAGCGCGATATGTAGTTCTTGGGCTTGACTTTTTTAGATTTTTATGGGGGGGGGGGGGGGGGTGAATAAAAACTAAAACGTATAAGCGTCATTCGGTTCACCTATCCTATTGCTGGTTTGAGCGGGGGAATGCTGTCCCTGATCCTAACCTTTTCTTCCCCTGATGGGAAAGGGTTCTCATTGGATACCTTAGGCTAGGATTATTTTAACGCAAAGTTCGCAATGGCGCAAAGGGTTTGTTGGCGCGCTAATCGCGGTTTGG
This sequence comes from Dehalococcoidia bacterium, assembly GCA_965204605.1. Lineage (GTDB taxonomy): Bacteria > Chloroflexota > Dehalococcoidia > Lucifugimonadales > JADFKI01 > Bin90. Next base: position 171,251 of record OZ241999.1, on the reverse strand, counting down.
GGGGACAACGCAAATTGGGGGCGAGCCTATCACGGACTCGCCCCTAGCGCGGGCGGGGCAGTTTGGGGAACGGGCGGGCGGCTAGTCGTCGGCGACGCCGCGTTCTTTGAGGTAGTCAATCGCCTGCTGGACGGTGGTGATGCCCTCGGCGTCTTCGTCGGAGATTTCGATGGTGTTGTCGTCGGAGCTGAACTCTTCCTCAAACGCCATTATGAGCTCGACGAGATCGAGCGAATCGGCGTTGAGGTCTTCCATAAAGGACGCATCCGCGACCACTTCGGATTCATCCACGCTGAGTTTGTCGGCGACAATCACTTGAACGCGTTCCATAAGGCTTGCCACTGGGTTACCTCCATTGCAAAACAAAAGCGGTTTAGGTAGTTGCCGCGGCGCCGGCTAACGGCAGTTGTTGCCGCAGCGCGGCGTCGGCTAACATAAAAGATAGCATACCTGAGAGAGTTTAGCATATTGTTGGGGTTGGGCGCTTGGGGGCTATCGGTTTTCGTTTTCATATTCGTACACGATTTTCCCGTTGCGGCGCGCCCATTTGACGCCGAAACCGATGTGAGAGATTGCGTTGCGGCTTCGGTTCAGTTGGCGTTCCGCTTCTGCTAGAACCACATCCGGCTCTAGTTCGTAGATGATTTTGCATCTTGTCTGGTTGGCTGCGTAGAAGACGGCGTAGTATATCTTGGCGTTTCGGGTGATTCGGGTCAGCGATTCTTGGCGCTTGGCGGGCGGTTCTTTGAACATTCGGTCAAGCTGACCGCTGCCGCCTTCCTTGCATGACAGGTATTCATACTTTTCGTTTGGGTTGCCGGGAGCGTGTGCGTCGGCGTCGCGCTTGGAGTGTATAAGTTCGTGACCCAGGATGTCGGCGATAATCATCTCTTTGACAAGGCCGGGCTGGAGCAGGTTGGCGATGCCGATTGAGCGCGCCAAATCGGACGCTTTCAGCATCAGCTCGATTATTTTGCGATACGCCTCGCGCTCCATGCCTAGACCAGCGCCTCTATTCGCCGGCGCTCGACTGCCTCAAGCCTGGCGTTGGCCGCTTTGACGAAAGCCTCTTCGCGCTCGATAGCGATGTAGCGCCTTCCCAGCCTTCGGCATACGACGGGGCAGGTTCCGACGCCGGCGAATGGGTCAAGCACAGTATTGCCCTCTGCTGAACTTGCGCGCACTAAGCGTTCTATGAGTTTCTCCGGCTTTTGTATCGTGTTGAGCGCGTCTCTACTGACGAGTTCTTTGGACTTGTAGGTGAGCTGCTTGATGTCGCCCCATACATCGCCGGGGTTCTTGCCTTTGTGGTTGAACTTGGTTTTGCCGAACTTGCCGTTGGCGACGGACGGCACGCGCTCGCAACGCAGCCTGTGTTCCAACTCTACTAGCTGAGCGACGCGTATGTCGTCAAGGTTGTAGGTTTTGGGTTTTTGCCCCTTGATGAAATAGCAGATGATGTCGTAGTTGTTGGTGTAACTAATCCTGCCCTGCGCCAGTCTGCTGGGTTGATACCAGACGATTTTGGAGCGCAGGTTTAGGTATGGGCGGTAGTCTATGAAGTCAATGCAGTTGGGCTTTCCGAATAGGTAGAGCGCGGCGCCGTCTTTCATTTTGGCGGCGAATATCTTGATGAGACGCAGGTTGAACGCCTGTATGTCGGCGATGTTGTCCCAGCGATTGGCGGTTACGCCGTAGGGGCCGTCGCAAATTATGAGGTCGATAGAGGCATCGTTTATCTGCGGGAGCAGATCGAAGGCGTCGGCGTGATAGATTTTGTCAGCGTCAAGCAATGTCTGACCTCCGCGTGAAGCCGCCGCTATGCCGCCGCCTCGTTTGCCGCCGCTCACTCCAAGTCCGCGGATGCGGCGGCAAGCACGGAGCCTAGCACGCCGTTGATGAAGCGGGGGGCGCTGTCCGCGCCGAATGCTTTGGCAAGCTCCACCGCTTCGTTGATGGCGACTTTGGGCGGGGTTTCGCGGGCGAGCGCTATCTCATAGACCGCCATTCTGAGGATGTTTCTGTCGACGACCGCCATCTGATTTACCGGCCAGTTGGGCGCGAAATCGGTGATTATGCGGTCGATTTCGGCGGAGTTCGCAAGCACGCCTTCCACAAGGTTGCGCGCGAAGAGTTCGGCTCTGCGCGGCAGCGTCGTTTCGGATATGCGGCTTGTCAGCGCCTCGGCGGCACTGTGCGCTACGATGTCGGCTTCGTAGAGGGACTGCATCACGGCGGCGCGCGTTCTGCGGCGGGCGGCGACGCCCTTGCGCTCGCGCGCGCGGCCCGACGGCGCGGCGTCGGGACGGACGGCGGCGGCGCTTGTCAACGCCTAGTTCCTGCTCAGGCTGATGATGGACTCCATATCGCCCACATTGGTTATCTGCGATTTGCGGGATATGCGCTTAATCATTCCGGACAGCGCTCTGCCGGGGCCGATCTCGATGAATTCGTCGACGCCGGCGGACACCATATAGTCCACGCAGCGCTTCCACTGCACGCAACCGCATACCTGCGATACCAGCTCGCGGCGGATGTCTTCGGCGGTGGTGAGCGGTTCGCCGGTGCAGTTCGCTACGATGGGTATCTGCGGATCGTGGAATGTTACGGAGTTGATGGCTTCGATAAGCCCGGCGCGCGCCGGCTCCATAAGTCCGGAGTGGAATGCGCCGCCAACGCGCAGGGGGATAGCCTTCTTTGCGCCGCGCGCGGTGGCGAGGTCGCAGGCGCGCGCAACGCCCATCTTGTCGCCGCTGATGACAATTTGCTCGGCGGTGTTGACATTGGACACATATGTGTCCGTCTCTTGCGCTATCTGTTCCAGCGTCATTTCGTCCAGCCCGATGATAGCCGCCATAGTGCCGGGGTTTTGGTCGCATGCAACCTGCATAAGTTCGCCGCGCCGCTGCACAAGTTTGGCGGCGTCGCCCACATCCAGGGCGCCTGCGACGGCGAGCGCGGTGTATTCGCCGAGGCTGTGGCCGGCGGTGACCACGGGCTGCGGCATAGCGTCGCCGAGGCGCTCTTCCATCGCCTTGATGCAGGCGAGGCTGACGGTCATTATGCCGGGCTGCGCGTTGACGGTCTGGCGCAGGTCGTCGTCGGGGCCGTTGAACATGATGTTGGACAGCGGGCGTTCCAGCGCCATATCGACTTGGTGGAACACTTCGCGCGCCGCCGGCGACTCGTCGTAGAGTTCCCGTCCCATCCCGACGGCTTGCGCGCCCTGTCCGGGAAAGAGGAAGCCCACCTTTGCGCCTTGCGTTTGCGGCATAAATCTGAGGGTCATCTAGCAAAACTCCTGTGTGTTGTGAACTATGCGGTCATCATATTTACGGACCGGATGCGCGGCGGCAAGAGCGCCCGAAATAGGCGCAATTGGGGGCGCTAATCCTGCCTATCGCTGCTGACGATGGAGCGGCCGTTGTAGTAGCCGCAGGCGGGGCAGGCTCTGTGCGGCAGGCGCAGGGTGGGGCATTGCGAGCATTGCGTCAGCGTCATCGGCTTCATTCCGAAGTGCGCCGAGCGCCCTCCTTGGCGTTTCTTGGAGTGCTTTTTCTTTGGCAGCGGCGGCATATGCTTTGTCCTTAATTAGGCTTGCGGCTTTCGGCGCGAATGGGTGGTATATGTGAGCGCGCAAGCCGTGAATGTTCGGCTGTGTTGGGTAAGTTGGCTAGTTGTAGTTTCGTTCCTGAACGGCGGCGAGTTGGAGCAATGCGCCCCATCGCGGGTCTCCGATAGCGTTATCGCAGTCGCAGCGGGTTTCGTTGAGATTGACGCCGCAGGTGAAGCACAAGCCTTTGCAATCGGCGCTGCACACGGGTTTGAGCGGCGCGTTGAGGTCGAAGTACTGCCTGACGGCTTCGCTCAAGTCAAGCATATGGGCGTGGTCGATGTAGAACTGCTCGGACAGGTCGTCGGGTGTATGCAGCCTTGCGCCGGTTTGGACATCCACTTCGGGCAGATACTCTTCCTCTATGGTTACGGTGACGGGCTGCTCCATATCGGCGAGGCAGCGGCTGCAAACGCAGTCGAGGTATGACGATAGGCGGGCGCTGACCCAGACGCCGGCGTCGGTGCGCATCATCGTGAGCGCGCCGGAGACGGCGACGAGGGGGGCGTCCAACAGGACGCGCGCGAAATCGTTGATTTCATAGGCGCGGGAAGCGCCGCATGCCTCTTTCAGCAGCTGCGCCACATTGAAGTACATCGCTACTATACCCAAAGATAGCCCTCGGGAACGGGCATTTGCAGTATTGCGCGCAACATTCGCAACATTAAGGAATGATTATAGAGGCAAAAGTGAGTTTGTGTCAAGTTTCACATAGTTTTGATATTCTCAACACGGCAGGCATGTTAAATCCAGCCCAATCTCAGCCAAGCCAGCGCAAGCGACAAGATCAGCATTCCATCCGCCTTGGAGTACCCCTTTATATGACGCTCCAACCGGTTCAGCAAAGTCGCCAAGCATTCAAAATGCTACATTGTGGTATCACCTGACCATCGCATCGTCACCGTGGTCCACCGCAAGAAGCGGTTCAAGGACAACATAACAGCGCATCCGAAAAAACGAAGCCCACGCTAAACTCATCCAACCGCCGCTCAAAGCAAAGTGAAAACGCAAAGAGGGGATGTAGTCGGATGAGTGTCCGACTGCATCCCCTTCTTTGCGCTCCCGCGCCTCTGCGCTAAAACCCCTGCGCCAAACCTGCCCCTGCGTCAAGCGCCCTTGTCCAAAGCGCCCATTGCCTTTATACTTTAGCCTATGATGCAATCCGACCTGCCCGAAAGACGCGAACTCCCCCTATTCCCGCTCAACACCGTGCTGTTCCCCGGCGCGGCGCTCCCCCTGCAAATCTTCGAAGACCGCTACACTCAAATGCTGCGCGACTGCCTAGACGACGATATGCGCTTCGGCGTGGCGCTCATCAAGTCCGGCAACGAAACGGGCGAACCAGCCATACCCTACCCCGTGGGCTCCGTGGCGTACATAACGCAGGTCAACGAAATCAGACGCGGCCGCTTCTTCGTGGCGATAGCCGGCGAAAGCCGCTTCAAAATCATCCGCATCGTCCAATACCGCCCCTACATGATAGCCGATGTGGACATACTGCCGGAGCCACCCGCCGACGAAGCGGCGCTCGCGCAGATGGACGAAGTCAAGCAAGCGCTCAACCGCTATATGAGCCTCGTAAGCGGACTGCAGGGCGGCTGGTCAAGCCAAACCCGCGCATCAAACGACCCCGTAGCGCTCTCATACTACATCGCAGAGGTTCTGCGGCTGGATCTCACCGAAAAGCAGGCGCTATTAGAGCAGTCCACCGCCGCAATGCGCCTCGAAGCCGAGCGCGAAATGCTGGAGCGCGACCTAGACATCCTGCGCCAACGCGTCGCCGAAGAGATGCGCAGCAAATTCAGCCGCCAGTAACCGCCCGCCCCTATAACCAACCCTTTGCGCCCCTGCGCCCTTGCGTTAAAACGCCCGCTAACGCCCCTGCGTTAAAACCCGTCCAACCGCACCGCCGCTTCAGCGTTCGACACATCCCCAAACACTTTGGGATGCAGCATCCGCGCCAAAAGCTCCAGCGCATCCACCAGCCGCGGCCCGCTGCGACTGAAATACGCCCCCGCGTCCGCAGCATACACCCGCCCGTTTGCGACCGCCGGCAGTTTGCGCCACTCGTCCCGATTGCCCAGCAGCGCCACTTCCCCAAGCGCCTTTTCCACGCCCATCCCGCACGGCATCAGCGCCACCACATCCGGCGCGGCCGCTGTCAGCTCATCCATACCGATGCGTCGCGAGGGCGCCCCCGGCAGCGCCAGCGCATCCACGCCGCCCGCTATCGCTACCATCTGCGGCAGCCAATGCCCCGCCGCTATCAGCGGATCCAACCACTCGATACAAGCGATGCGCGGCTTGTCCCCGGCGTCTGCCGCCAGCGATCGCACCGCATCCACGCGCGCCTGAAGCTCCCACACTAGCGCCCCCGCCGCATCCGACACGCCGCACAGATCGCCCAGCATCCGTATATCGTCCAACACATCCGCTATCCCCGTCGGATCCAGCGAAATCACCTGCGGCGGCAGCGCAAGCCGCGACGATGCGTGCCGCACATCCTCATACGACACCGCGCACACATCGCAGAGTTCCTGCGTGATAACCAGATCCGGCGCGGCCGCGCTCAATACCGCTTCGTCAACCTCATATATGCGCTCGCCCCGCGCGTACATATCCGATACAACGCGGTCAATCTCTTGGCTGCTCATATTGGACGCGTCGAACCGGCTGCGAACAACCTTCGGCTTATCGCGCGCCGCCGGCGGGTAATCGCATTCGTGGCTCACGCCGTATAGCGAATCGCCCAACCCAAGCGCATACACCATCTCAGTGCCGCTCGGCAAAAACGAACAGATACGCATCGCAGTCAATCGCAGTCATAGGCGCGCGGCCGCAGCCCGTCGGAATACGCCGAGCGGCCGCCAAGCCCGCCCCGGCCGTTATGCCGACAACCCGCAGCCGCCAACGCCAACTCAGGTTAGTTTTAAGGGATGCCCCCCATAGGGGAAGGGAGCAGCTCAAGCATCTATCGCTGCCATTATCGGCAACGCTGCCCCCCCATAGGGAAAAGGGAGCCGAGGCGTTAGAGAACGCCCTCTTTCTCGAACGCCTCGGCTAGGCGCGCAATGCCTTCGTGTATCTCGTCGGGCGTGTTGTAGCCGAAGCACAGCCGCGCGTAGTTCCTGCCCGAAACCCCGTCCGGCGCGAACAGCGGCCCCGCCTGATAACCCACATCCGCCGTATCGAGCACCTTGTCCCGTATCGCGGTGATGTCGGCGTCTTCGCGCATCTGCAGCCAGATGAACAGCCCGCCTTCCGGACGGCTCCATGTAGCCGACGACCCGAAATTCTCGCCCAGCGCCGCAAGCATCGCGTCCCGCTTGGCGCGCTGAACGTCGTTTATCTCGGCGATATGCTCATCCAAATTCCCAGTGGCGTACCGATGCACCGCCCACGACGCGAACTGATTGGCGGCGCCCCCGCTCTTCACCACGCGCGCCACATCCAGCACCTCGCGCGGCGCCGTCAGATAGCCCAAGCGCATCCCAGGCGCGATTATCTTGGAGAACGACGCCGCGTACATCACGCTGCCCGTATCGTCAAGCGAATGGATGGACGTCACATCCTCGCCGTCATACCGCAGGTCGACATAGCAGTCATCCTCCAGTATCGCGACGCCGTGCTTCTGCGCCAGCCGCACCATCGCCTTGCGCCGCGCAAGGCTCATCGTCCAGCCCTGAGGGTTCTGAAAGGTGGGAATGGTGTAGATGAACTTGGGGCGCTTGCCTTCGCCTGTCGCCTTGACAATAGCGCCTTCCAGGGCGTCCGGCAGCATTCCTTCCGTATCGCACTGAACGCCCCGAATGTCAGCGCCGAAGCGCCGAAGCTGCGCCAGCGTCCCCGAATACACGAAGTTCTCCACCAGCACCACATCGCCCGGATCCAGCAGCGCCTCGCAAACCATATGTATCGGCTGACCGGAGCCGTCCCCGATGATAAGGTCATCCACCCCGATATTGATGCCGCGGTCGCGCGCCAGCTTATCCGCCACGAACTGCCGCAGCGGTTCGTAGCCGCTCTGATGGGCGTAGATAGCGAGATCGCCGCCCTCTTCGGCGAGCGCCTCTTTCAGCGAATTCACCAAGCCGTCCAGCGGCATAGACGCCGGATCCGGGTATGCTACGGCAAAATCGTACTTGCCGCGCTTAACCTTCGGCGCGTCCCTGCCCTCGGGGGCGTTCTTGGCGAAAATCTCTTTGAAACTAAACGGCTTGGCATCTGCCATCGTGATGTCCCTCCTTCATATCCGCCCGTAGTAATGGCTATGCCGTTAAGTGTATTACCTTTGGCGCAAGTTGACAACGCTTGCGCCGACGCGGCACGCTGCCCTAGATTAGCACCCAAAGGTACAATCCCCGTAGATGCCGAATGTCATGTAAAGCCAGGCTACGATACCTAGTATGAACATCCAAGGAACTATTGCGAAGGGTCTTGTGTATGCCTTATCGGGCAGGGCGTAGCGGTCTTCGGCGCTCTTGGGCTTTGCGCTGTCTTCGCGCCGTTTGCGCCGCAAATCGCGCAAGCATCTTATCATCAACAGCAGGTTCAAAACCGGCAGCCCTAGGGTGATGAGTATCGCGCCGGTGTGCGATACTAAGCCGAACCGTCCCGTTTCATCGTATCTGCCGAAGGGGCCGAAGACGGCGTCGGGGTGCAGGAAGCCTCCGAAGAAGAAGCCGAATCCGAAGAGTATGGCGTTAGCCCATATGACATATATCAGGATGATGCCGATGCGTATCGCCGTCGTGGACAGCGGTTTCTTGGATGTGGACAGCAGCCTTGTTAGGTATATCCCCGGCAGCAGCATTTGCAGCGAATGCCGAAAGCCTGCGAGGTGGTATAGGTCGGCGGGAAGGCCTCTGCGCCGGGCAGCGCGGTTGCACTTAAAGTCCGCGGCGGGCGCCCACAGAACGCCCGCGATTGTCAGCAGAACGAGCAGCGCTACGAGCAGTATTGAAATCAACATTACGGCAGCTAGGATTAACTCTAGGAATAGGGGCATGTTGAGTTTTAGCCTCCCGGAGCCGGGGTCGGGGTCAATCGGATATTCAGGTTCTGCTTGGGGTAGAATGGACCTGTGAAACGCTGGCGGAAGCGCTCTCATTCGTCAGCGCAAAGGACATAACAACCAATCAGCGCATTATGAGAACAAAAGACATGGGCTAGGGCGACGTCCGCTGTTTCAGGACCTCCCCCTAACCCATAACTAACAACAAGTTCAATATAACTGCGAGCCTCGCCCTTGTCAATTCCAATCAAAAGCGCAAAATTGCAAATAAGGTAACCCTGAGCCCGCTCCAAACGAAACCCGCCGCTCTGTGTAAGAGCGGCGGGTTGTTGGGTTGCCTATGAGAGCGGTATGATAAAGCGACGGAGAGAACTATCGGGGTTCACCTCTACTGCCATAGAAACTGACATATGCAGTTCTTGCCCTTCCTGAGTAGGATGCAAGATAACTGCAATGTCTGAGATTGTGATTTCGTAGTTAGCGGGTTGGATAGCGTAGATTATGCCATAGTTCCCTGAGGCTTCGTCAGGTTCCCCTTCGCTGTTAAACGCAAGCGGAAAAGAATTCGGGAAGGTGAACGCAGAACGCTTTCGTAGGTATGCAGGCATTTCTGCATCGGCGCAGATATACTGCCACAACCTCAGTAACTCTTCCCTGTGTACAGGGTTAGAGCGACGCTCTATATCCTTATACACTTCTGCATATTGCTCTTGAGGGGCATTTTGCAAGCGTTCATAGAACATTCCAATCGAGCATAGAAATCGCCATTTGCCAGTCTCGTCGTGAAGCAGTTCTGTGAATAGAGCTTCTCCTTTGTATGGAGGATCGCCGTGATCCACTTGCTTGGAGCGCGCTTGTATAGACTGAATTAACACGCCGTCTATGATATAAGCGATTTGTTCGGGAATAGGCGCGCTCAGAGAATCCCAGTAACGCATATCTTGGCAGGACCTTATAAGCCCGTCCAAGACTTGATGCCGCAGTCTGGCTATATGCTCCGTCGCGTTTAGAGCGTTGCCAAACTTTGTTTGGATATGCGGGAATGCCCAAGAGTCTTCCTGCCCTGTATCGCTAAACGGAGGTAAAGCGTGGTATATGTCTTCACGAGACATTTCCAAGCGATATTCTCCGCCGCTCTTGCCGTAGTTGTCTATAAGCCTTTCAACGGGCTTATCAAATATGTTGCTCACGCTCATCCTCCTATGTTGCGCGCGTGCCGTCCGTTAGCGCAGTGTCCACGCTTTGGATCTGCGTATCCCCATTATAACATAACGCATTAAATCTAGGATAACAGATAGCCGGGGGCGGTATTCTCAATGGTGAGTGGTATTGAGTTTATAACCCGTGACGTATCTGCTAACACAGGGCTTCCTAGAAGGCTTCAATTTGATAACCACTGCAATTTCAGAATACCGCCGGGGGCTATCCTCGCGTGGGCGGGGGAAACCTCTTGCAAGATGTACTAAAATTGTTCTAGTGTCGGCTATCTCCGCGTGGGCGGGGGAAACATCACTCCCAAATCTGCTATCATTGTTCCCGGCTTGCCGCAATTAACCGCGCAATTGCATTCCAACACGCACATCACGCAACCCGCATATACCCACGATACTAAGGAGAAAATCTATGACCGGCGCAGACCTGATAGCGCGCATCCTGAAGCAAGAAGGCGTCGATTTTATGGGCGTCATACCTTTCAACTCACTGGAAGAAGCCGCCGCCAAAGCCGGCATTCGCCCGCTGATATTTCGCCAAGAGCGCGTGGGCGTCAACCTAGCGGACGCCTATACCCGCGTTACCAACGGCAGATCAACCGGCGTGTTCTCTATGCAAGCCGGCCCCGGCGCCGAAAACGCCTTCGCCGGCGTAGCCCAGGCATACGCCGACTCCGTCCCCATCCTGCTGCTGCCGGCGTCGGCGCCCCGAAACCGCGCGGGCGTTCATCCCACCTTCAGCCCAAGACGCACATACGAATCCGTCGCCAAGTGGTCAGGCAGAATCGAACTGCCCGAAGAGATACCCAACGCGCTGCGCCGCGCCTTCAGCCAACTGCGATTGGGACGCCCTAGCCCCGTGCTGCTGGAGCTGCCCAGCGATATACTCAGGGGCGAACTGCCGGACGCAGACTACGCCTATATGCCCGTCAAGCGCCGCCGCGCCGCCGGCGATCCGCAGGACGTGCGCGCCGCCGCCCAATTGCTGCTGTCCGCCAAAAACCCCGTCATTCACGCGGGGCAGGGCGTTCTATACGCCGAAGCGTGGGACGAACTGCAGCGCCTCGCCGAACTCACCCAAACTCCCGTTATGACATCTATGGCGGGCAAAAGCGCCTTTCGCGAAGATCATCCGCTTTCGCTTGGCACGCGCTCCAGCACCACAACCGGCATGGTGGCGCACTTCCTCGACCGCGCAGACCTCATATTCGGCATCGGCTGCAGCTTCACCCGCATTCACTACGGCGCTGACCTGTTCGACCGCAAAGTTTTGGTTCACATCACCAACGACGAGTCCGACATCAACAAGGACTATTCGCCCGACGCCGCGGTTGTGGGCGATGCCAAACTTGTGCTGACGCAACTCATAGCCGAAATCGAGGCGACGCTCGCCGAAAAGTCCGCCGCCCGCGTGGAGCGCGCCACCGATCCGTCCGCCGAAATCGCCGCCGTGCGCGACGAGTGGATGCGCGAATGGCTGCCCAAGATGCAATCCGACGCCGTCCCCATCAATCCCTACCGCGCGCTCAACGACCTGTCCAACGCCATAGACCGCAAGCGGACGATAATGAACCACGACTCCGGCAGCCCGCGCGACCAGATGATTCCCTTCTACCAAACGCTTGCGCCGCGCGGCTTCATCGCTTGGGGCAAGTCAACTCAGCTCGGCTACAGCCTGGGCGCGGCTATGGGCGCTAAGCTTGCGTCCCCCGATAAGCTCTGCGTCAATGTCATCGGCGATTACGGCTTTGGGATGGTGGGCACCGACTTGGAAACCGCCGCCCGCGAGAACATCCCCATCCTGACCGTTGTGCTGAACAATTCGTCTATGGGCATATACCGCCCCGAACACTTCGCCACCGCGCACGAACTCTACGGCACAAAGACCACCGGCGGCGATTTCGTGAAGATGGCGGAGGCGCTTGGCGGCTACAGCGAGCGCGTTACGCAGCCGCAAGACATCATCCCCGCCGTGAAGCGCTGCGTGGGCATCGTGGAAGGCGGCAGCCCCGCGCTGCTGGAAATCGTTACCGACGACGCAGAAAAGGATATGCCCTACCGCATATTCTAGACGCCGCCAACCGCCGCCCAAACACGCGCGCTAGGCGAAGCGCATCTATGCCCGCGCGGTGTACACCGATTGGCTTAGCTCAACACGCGCGCTGCGAAAATCTACGCAAAGCGCGGCATCACTTCGTCGGCGAACAGGCGCATAGAGCGCATAACCTTTTCGTGCGGGATGCCGCCCATAGCGAAGTTGCAGCCGAAGTACTCGATGCCCTGCGCGCGCAGATCGGCGATTTGGGCGGCGGCTTGGTCTGGCGTGCCGATGAAAGCGCGGTTTTCGCGAACATAATCGTAGCTCAGCGGCGTTTCAGCGCGCGTCCGCCGCCAATCATCGAGGCGATACGGCACTTCGCTGCTCTCGCGGAAGTCGCGCCGCCACTGCATAATGTCCAAAATCCAAGCGATATGCGCCGCCGTGTCCCGCTGCGCCGCCGCTTCCGTTTCGGCGACATAGAAGTAGCGAAAGAACGGCACATCGGATAACGATGCGCTTATGCCAACCTCAGCGGCGCGCGCCAAATAGCGGGCGCAAAGATCCAATGACCGCTGCGTATCCTGCACCACCGCTATGCAAAGCCGATGCCCATTGCGTACCAGGAAATCCAGCGTCTCTTGCGTGTAAGACGCCGCGATGTATATCGGCGGATGCGGCGTCTGCATCGGCGGCGGCGCTAGGTTGAGCTTGTTCAAGCGATAGAATTCGCCCTGATGCGAAAACTCCGGCGTAGTCCACAAACCTTGCACGATAGCGATGCTCTCTTGAAAGCGCGCTTGGCTTTCGCGCTCATCCACGCCGAAGCCGCCGTACTCATAGCCGAATGTCCCGCGCCCGAAGCCCACATCCAGCCGCCCGCCGCTAATGCAGTCCAGCGTCGCGGTGTCTTCGGCGAGCCGTATCGGATTGTGCAGCGTGGGGATGAGGACGCCCGTCCCCAAGCGAATGCGGCGTGTGCGCGCCGCGATTGCGCTCGCCAGCACCAGCGATGACGAACCGAGGCTGTAGCGCGAAAAGTGATGCTCCGCAATCCAAAAGCTATGAAAGCCCAGTTCCTCGCCCAGTACCGCCTGTTCGATCGCTTCGCCGAACAGCCGCGACGGCGCCGCCCCTTCCGGCCAAGGCACATGCGTAAAAAGCCCGAACTTCATCCGTGTCACCATCGCCGCCGCTTATCGCAACAGTCTATCGCCGTCCAATCGGTTGCCCAACAATATAGCAGATGCCCCCTTGCTTTGCGCCCACGCCCCTTTGCGCTAAAACAAAACCCCCAACCCGCTTTCACCACTTGCCGCATCCCAAGTACAATTCACTCATGCGCCCACCCGCGCTTAGTGTTGCGCGCCGCCCCGAATTCGCAGCCAATGCGGAAGGATTGCCTTGTGAACAGCGCCCACCAAAGCCCCGACCGCCTCTGGGACGCCGCGCTCGGCGAACTCCAGCTGCAGGTCGCGCGCCCCGCATTCGAGACCTGGCTCAAAGACACGCAGGGGCTGGCATACTCCGACGGCGTGTTCAGCGTGGGCGCGCCCAACGCGTTCATATCCGAAATGCTTGAGCAGCGCATGTATCCGCTGATTGAGCGCGCGCTGGAACGCGTGTGCGGCGAAGCGGTGTCCGTGCAATTCCGCGTGGCAATCCCCGGCGAAGATGCGGCGCAGCCCGACGCGCAAGCCCCGGCGCAAGCCGACGACACGCCGCCTGCATCCGAACCATCCCAGGATGCGGCGCAATCGACGGAGCACAACCCGCCGCCAAACCGCAGCGCCGCGGCGCTCAACGCGCGCTACACCTTCGACCGATTCATCGTAGGCAAGTCCAACGAACTGGCGCACGCCGCCGCGCAAGCAGTAGCCGACAAGCCGGGGCTAATCTACAACCCGCTTGTGCTGTACTCCGACGTCGGACTTGGCAAGACGCATCTGCTTCACGCCATCGGCCAGCAGGCGCTCTCCAAGCGAATGTCCCTCATATACGCCACAACCGAAGAGTTCACCAACGAATACATCAGCGCAATCCGCGAGGGCAAAACCGAAGACTTTCGGCTGCGCTACCGAAGCGCCGATCTGCTGCTGCTGGACGACATCCAATTTCTGATAGGCAAAGAGCAGACGCAGGAAGGCTTCTTTCACACCTTCAACGCGCTGCATATGTCCAACCGCCAAATCGTCATCACCAGCGACCGCCCGGTTACCGCGCTCAAAGTGCTGGAAGACCGCATCAGCTCACGGCTGAGCGGCGGTCTGGTGGCAGACATCCAACCGCCGGACTTGGAAACCAGGCTGGCGATCCTGCGCGCCAAAGCGGAGCATTTGCGGATAGCGGTAAGCCCCGATGTGCTGGAGCTGCTGGGCGGGCGCATCTTTCGCAACATACGCGAACTGGAGGGCAGCCTCAACCGCGTGGCGGCATACGCCCAACTCACCGGACGCCCGCTAGACGCCGACCTTGTGCGCCAAGTAGCCGCCGACGCGCAAGACGCCGTAGAGCGGCGGCAGCCGTCGGAGCGGGAAGCACTAGACGCAGTATCGGCGCACTACGGCGTCGACATAGAAGCGCTGCGCGGCGTCAAGCGGGACAAGAAGACAGCGCTCGCCCGCCAAGTGGCTATGTACATCCTGCAGGAAGACGCCCACCTCAACAGCGCCGCAATCGCGCGCGCGCTCGACAAGAAGCATCCCACCGTGCTGCACGGCTGCAAGACCATCAAGAGCCGCCAAAATGTGGACGACAAGCTTCGCCGCGACATCCTCAGCATCCGCGAAAGCCTTGCGCAGGGTTAGCATTACTAAGACTGCAGGCGCATCCGTCCCGCGGATATTTGACCGCCTACTCTATCCGTTAATCCCCCAACGCCTGCAGGCGCATCCGTAGCATCACGCCGGCGGTTCTGTAACATTTGCTGGGTAGGTGGGCATCATTGGGGTAGCCCATTGGTAAGCCAGTTATGAGAGCCGCACTTGCCTCGCTTTGTAGCCGCGCCCCAAGTTTTGATATGCGCCGCAATGCCGGCCTCATCCCATTGGGATTTAGTTGCGCTGCCCATCGTCGACTCGACGTTCACGCCCCTCCAGTTTAAGTCCAGCGCATTGACGGCTTCCGTCTTGCCTATGAATATCGGAACGCAAGCCCCTGGTCTGTGGAATGACTGCGTTGTATCGCCAACCCGCCAACTTATGCCTTCGGGCAGCAGATTAGGCAGTAGCGCATCGTAACGCTTGGCCCAATTGTGAACATTATGCGGGTCGTTTATCAGTATCCGTGCGCCTCCGAACTTGACAACCCTGCAGTGGTCAAGTTGGAGGGCATCGCTAATCGCGCCGTAGCCGAACAGCCTAAAGACGCAGTTTCTCTCACGCAAGCACCCCGCGCGAGCGCTTATCAGTTGGCGCGCGCAACCTCCATATATGCTACCAAGAGATGCCAACTCGATATTAGGGTTAGCGGCTTTGAATGCGCCCCAATTTAATTGCGTAATTGTCATTGTTCACCCTTTTCTATGTCGGGCGGGCGTGATTGCCCGCCCTTGTGTTGTTGATGGCTATTCGCAGGTTAGAACCCAATAATGCGGGCGGGCTTCGTTCTGCGCTGATTTCCAAGTCCAGGGGGTATCAGGCAAATAAGGGTAAGCGTCGCGTACTCCGCTCTGCCCCATTAGTAGCGGATAGTCGTCTCGAGCATATACGCCATGTCGCCCAGGCGCTTCCGCGCTTTCACATTGACGGTATAGCCAATGCTCCCATCGGTTAAGAATTTCGGGCTCAAACCCTGCTATGGGCTCAATGCCTGCCAACTCAACCACGTCGTTGAATGTGAAGTCGTCGGGGACATTGCTGAAGTCTCCGTACCTTTCAACATAGAACTTGACGGCGCTATCCAGCGCGGCGTTGGGCGTGGGAACGCCCAGGTGATACGGCAACGGCGTTGCCGTCGGCGTGGGCGTGATTGTTGCCGTTGGAATTGGCGTAATCGTAGGCGCTGGCGTGTAGGTAGGCGCTGGCGTATAGGTAGGCGCTGGCGTGTGCGTTGCCGCAACTTCAGCTACGGCGGTTGCCTTCAGCGCGCGAACCAGATCAGTGTCGGGGATGGCGGTTGCCGTCGGCGTGAAAGGGATGAATACGCCTTCGGGTTCGGGTTCGGCACTGCAGCCGATGCAGATGATTAGGATTGCGGTCGCAAGTATGATATGCTTCATGGGCGTTCAACTCATTTCCAGTTGTTCGCGCTGTCCCCGTCAGTTCGCGCTGGCGGGGACATTTGATGTGCGTCATATGCTATATCACCCACGCCTGCAGTGTCAACTACCCAGCAAATGTGGTATTCTCAGTTTTGAGTGGTATTGAGTTTATAATCCGTGACGTGTCCGCTAATATAGGGCTTCCTAGAAGGCTTCAAATTGATAACCACTGCAATTTCAGAATACCGCAAATGTTACAGAACCACGCCGGCCTATACTCAGGTATAACCCACTCTTAAGCGCCAAATCCTGCAGGCGCAACGCCGCCATCCCAAGCGGCGCATCGCTGCCCAAGATTAACCCCCAAACCCATTGCAGCAACCGCCCTAAGCCTACTCAAATTCCCGCCTCGACTAGGCGCATCCCGCCCCAATCGCACAAACTTTTTGTGCGCCTTTCTGAGTTATCCTAATTCCCTTTTAGGCTTTTGAATGAACAATGAATGAACATTCCCGCCCCCGATTTGTAGATAACTCGCCATTTTGCGTTGATAACTAGGCGCTTGTGTACATAACTTATATTTGGAAAGGTTTAGGAAAAGGTCGATCTACAAGCGCCCGCCGTCCATCTACGCAGCGCCGCCGCTTATCTACATGCGTCTATGGTAGAATTACGCACGCCATACGCACAGAGCGCAGGTTATCAACGCTATGTACTCTATTATTACTGATATTACTATCTGAGAAATCCTATGATTGACAATGTATTTATCTACATCACCAGCGGCAACGGGGGCGACGGCGCTGTCAGCGGGCGGCGCGAAAAGTTCGTCCCGCGCGGCGGCCCCGACGGCGGCGACGGCGGGCGCGGCGGCAGCGTAATCGTAGAGTGTGATCCGAATATCAACACGCTGCTCGCGTTCCGATACAAGCGCCGCTTCGCCGCGGATAACGGCGGGAACGGCGCCGGCGCGCTCAAGCACGGCCGCGACGGAGACGACGTCTGCATCAGCGTCCCCGTCGGCACGCAGATATGGAACGCCGACGCCGAACCGCCGCAACTGCTCGCCGACCTTGCCGCGGAGTGGCAGCGGGTTACGCTTGCGCGCGGCGGCAGGGGCGGGCGCGGCAACGCATACTTCGCGTCCCCCACGAATCAGTTCCCCTTGCTTGCCGAACAGGGCGAGCCGGGCGAATCGCTGCGCCTGCGCCTTGAACTCAAACTGCTTGCGGACATCGGCATCATCGGCTTGCCCAACGCCGGCAAGTCAAGCCTGCTGTCCGTAGTCAGCGCCGCCCGCCCGAAAGTGGCGGCGTATCCGTTCACCACGCTTGAACCGGCGCTCGGCGTAGTGGAGCATCGGCTGCAGACTTTCGTGATGGTGGACATCCCCGGCCTAATAGAGGGCGCGCACGAAGGCGTTGGGCTGGGACACGATTTCCTGCGCCACATCGAGCGCACGCGCGCGCTTGTCCATATGGTCGACGGCTCTACCGAAGATCCGCTCGAAGACTACCGCAAAATCAACGCCGAACTGACGCAGTTCAACGCCGCCCTAGCCGCCAAGCCGCAGATAGTCGCGGTCAACAAGACGGACATAACCGAAGTGCGCCAACGGCAGCCCGAACTCGAAGCGGCGTTTGCGGCTGATGGCATAGAAGCGCTGTTCGTATCGGCGGTAACGCACAGCAACATAGAAGCGCTGCTAGACAAGGCGATTATCGCGCTATCGGAAGCGGATGCTGCGGCATCGCCCAGCCCCAATGCGCGCAATATGCAAAGCAAGAATACGCCTAGTGTATCCAATAAGGATGCGCCCAATGCTGCAGCGTCCGATGTATCTACCGCATCCCCCGTATCCGATTTGCCTGACGATGCGCTGCCCGTGTTGCGTCCCAAGCCCCGCCGCGAGCGTCCGGTGGTGCGAAAGCGCAACGGCGCGTTCATCGTGCAGGCGCAGCGCGCGGTGCGAATAGCGGCGCTGCTCGACGAATCCGACTGGAACGCGCGCGTCCAATTCCTAGGCTACCTGCAGCGCGCCGGCATCGTGCGCGCCTTGGAAGAGGCGGGCGCCGCCCCCGGCGACACCGTGCGCTTCGGCGATGTTGAGTGGGAGTGGCAGTAGCCGTGCGGCTGGGCGTATTCGGCGGCACATTCGACCCCATTCACACCGGACACCTGATAGTGGCGGAAGACGCCCGCGCGGCGTTATCGCTTGACGAAGTGCTGTTCGTCCCCGCCGGCGAGCCGTG
The DNA here is from genome assembly GCA_965204605.1 of Dehalococcoidia bacterium. Classification (GTDB taxonomy): domain Bacteria; phylum Chloroflexota; class Dehalococcoidia; order Lucifugimonadales; family JADFKI01; genus Bin90. The sequence goes on along the minus strand of OZ241999.1, from coordinate 152,922 downwards.
GTTCAAATCCTACCGCCGCATCACGCCCGCGCATCATCGGCTTGCGATGGTACGCTTAGCCATAGACGGCAACCCATATTTCAGCGCCACCGATATCGAGATAGCGCGCTCCGGCCCCAGTTACACCGTGGACACCCTAGCCCAACTGCGCTGTGAACGCCCCGACGCTGAGCTATTCGTCATACTAGGCATAGACGCGCTGCGCGAAATAGACCGATGGCATCAGCCGCGGCGTCTATTCCAAATGGCGCAAGTGGCGGGAATGGCGCGCCCCGGCGCATCGCTCGACCCCAGCGTCTTGAACGCCGCCATCCCCGGCGCATCCGACCGCCTGCGCATCGTGAACGGCGCCCTAATCGAAATCAGCGGCACCGACATACGCCGCCGCATAGCGTCCGGCCGATCCGTGCGCTACCGCGTGCCGCCGGGGGTGGAGGCGTACATACGGGCGGAGGGGTTGTATGATGCAGGCGGGTAGGGGGCGCATGAATAGAGGCGCATCCCGCTGCCGTTGACATTCGATTTCCCACGCTTTATTTTGACTTTTGGAATAACGGATTGCCGCGGTTGCATCCTAAACGGATATGCAAATCCCATTCACCCTTGTTATAATCGGCGCACACTTAGGAGGCATTCGCTCAAACATTGATTCCCCAATTTGACAGGCAAGGCTTTCTGCCGCAAGGATTGCACGATACTTCCATCCAAGAAATCCGCTCCGTTTTGGGCTTTACCTCACATAGGAACCGCCTAATCGACGGTTTGGATAGGTTCGTCCATATATGGAACGCATCCGGATTTGTCGATTACGCCGTCATAGACGGAAGCTTCGTTACATCCAAACCCGAGCCGGGCGATATCGATATGCTGATAATCCCGATAGACCGTGCGATAGAATCCAATAGTTTCGGGGATTTGCTGCTGCATTATTCCTATAATTATGCCTTTACAAAAACCGAATTTGGTTGTGAAGCGTTTATGGTATTCGGCAGCGAAGAAATAGAAGACGGGCTTGACTTTTTCAGCCGTGACCGTCAAGGCAATGCCCGGGGCTTGTTGCGCTTGGAGTTTCCACTATGATTGAACAAGTTGTGCGCCAAGACACCGACTACAGATTTACAATCGAGCAGATAGCAAGACTCGAGCGCATCCTGCTGACAACTCGCCAATCCGCCGTCGGCTCGCCCTATACGCTGGATGTTATTGCGCGGATTCAATATCAGGAAATCGCCAAACTGAGGGCGGAGCTGGACGCCGCGCTAGGATTCGACGCCAATGCAACCAAGCAGTCAATCCCGAACAACACGCATCCCCGAAAGGACGCCCGCCCCCATATGACCGCATCGCACGCGTCCCACGCCCAGGCAATCCTAGACCTCGCCAAGCAAAGCGGCGCCCTTATGTTCGGCGAGTTCCAGCTTTCGGCGGGCGGCGCGAGTTCATACTACTTCGACGGGCGCATCGTTACGCTCGACCCGCGCGGCGCCTATCTGGTGGCGCAGGCGTTCCTGCCCATCCTGCGCCAATGCGGGGCCCACGCCGTCGCCGGCCCCACGCTGGGCGCCGACCCCATCGTCGCCGCAGTTGCTATGGCCAGCCACCTTGACGGCGGCGCCCCCATCCCCGGCCTGATTGTCCGCAAAGAGGCCAAAGAACACGGCGGCAAGCGCGCTATCGAAGGCCCGCTGATGCCCCCCGGCGCGCGCGTCGCCGTGGTGGACGACGCCTGCAGCACCGCCTCAAGCCTGTTCCACGCCATTGAAGCGGTCGAGGCGGCCGGCTGCGAAGTTGTGAAGGTACTTGCCATACTCGACAGGCGTATGGGCGGCAGCGACGAACTCCGACGGCGCGGCTACGATTTCGCGGCGCTGCTTGAGGCGGATGCCGACGGCAACATCGCTCCCGCCAATGCCGACGCGGACGGTAACATAGCCCCCGCCAATGCCGATGCCTAGCCGATTTGCGGACACTGCCCCATGCCCCTAAATCCCGCCGCAGCGCGCTGGCTATTCTTCGACCTAGGCTACACCCTCATCAACGAAGATGCGGCCGCCGCTGAGCGTCTGCGCCAGCTCTCCCACGCGCTCCGAACCCGCGGCATACACGCCCCGCCCGCCGATATTCGCGCAGCGCTGGACGCCGCCGCCGCCCGCTTCGAACCTAACCCATTCGGCAACGCCATCCGCGCATTCACGCAGGACGACGAAATCATCCAATTCGCCCGCAACTCAGGCCGCTACCCCAAAGAGCTTGAGACGCCCTATCCCCAAGCGCGCGCCCTGCTTGAGCGCCTATCGCAGCGCTACAAGCTGGGCGTCATTGCCAACCAACCGCCCGGAACCGCTGAGCGGCTCGCCGCCAACGGACTTGGGCGCTACTTCGCCGTATGCGTATCATCCGGCGACGCAGGCGTGAGCAAGCCCGATCCCGCCATATTCCGACTTGCATTGGACGCCGCCGACTGCGCCCCCGCCGATGCGGTGATGATAGGCGATAGGCTTGACAACGACATCCGTCCCGCCAAAGCGCTGGGTTTCGCCGCCGTGCGTGTGCTGCAAGGCCCCGGCCGCCTGCAGCAGCCGCGCGATCCCGCCGAAACCCCGGACGCCACCGTCCCCGACCTAGACGCCCTTGCAGCGCTGTTTTAGTGTACAATGCGCCTACGCCTCGCTATGAGCGCCGCCGCGCGATAGCCGATGATGATGGGGCATAGCGGCGCAGCCACCTAATCGGCGTTTGGCGCAAACGGCGCTTAGGCCTAAGGTCAGCGCCCCCGCAGTATGAAGCGCCAATGAAGCGCGAGAGCGCGAAAGGACAAACCGATGGAAGAGAGACACGGCTGGGAATTGGCAACCTACCCGCAGCGCGTAATCGCATTCCTGCTGGATGTGGCGTTGCTGTTTCTGACGCTATTCATCGGCTACCTAATATGGTGGCTGATTGTGCTGGGCAGAGCGCAAACGCCCGGCAAGCAAATCGTTGGCATCCAAGTAGTCAAGGACACCGGCGAACCCGTAGGCTGGGGCTATATGTTCCTGCGCGAGTTCGTAATCAAAGGCTTGCTGGGCGGCTTCCTGTACACCATTGCGGTCGGCATATACTTCGTAGTGGATCACATCTGGCCGCTCTTCGACGACGACAGGCAGACGCTCCACGACAAGATGGTCAGCACCCTAGTGGTGAAAAAGCAGTAAGCGGCAATGCGCGGTATATGGCGCAATCGGACGAAGCCGCTTTGCGCCCCCTGCGCCTCTGCGTTCCCCCACAGAGTACGGCATACGGCGCATTCACATTGCATTCATATAAGGAAGCTTACATATGGCAACCGAAACCAGACCGCCCAGGCCCGAAACCGACGAAGACCTGCTATCCCGCGCCCCCGCCCACGACGGCGTAGCCACCCAGCGCGACCTGCGTGAAATGGAACGCCACCTTGTAGCCATATTCGACGATAGACTCGACAATGCGGAAGGGCGCATGAATACCCAATTCGGCCGCCTGCACGCCAAGCTCGACCGCCTAACTTGGCTTATCATAGTAGGATTTAGCGGCGTATCGGCGCTGGCGCTAGCGATTGCGCTTCGAATTTGAACGCATAAGCGTCGGCTTGCTACAATCACGACAACCCTTGCGTCTTTGCGTTACCTCTTATAAGGAGCATACATATGGCAACCGAAACCACTCCCAAACCCGAAACCGACGAAGACCTGCTAACCCGCTCTCCCGCCCACGACGGCGTAGCCACCCAGCGCGACCTGCGCGAAATGGAACGCTACCTTGTAGGTAGATTCGACGCCCGAATAGACAGGCTGGAAGAGCGCCTAAACTCCAAGATGGACCGCATGATTTGGATGATCATCGGAGGGCTTGGCATCGTAATAGCGTCGCTAATTACGATTCTAGTCCAGGTCTGAGCGCATAAGCGGCGCACGGCGCAACCGGACGCAATCCCCCCTTTGCGTTTCCCCGCATTGCGCCAAACCACGCCAACCGCCGCCCAACCTGATATACTAAACCCCCCGCCGTTCTGAAAACCCTGAAAATCGGAGTTACCCCTTTGGCACGAACCCGCGCCGTCCCCGTGTCCGCCGATGTGCGGCGCGGCAGGAATAGGCTTGCAACAACCGTAGTCCTCGGACACGCTGTCAAGCACATCTACAACTCAGGCTTGCAAAGCATCCTGCTCGCCGTCATAAAAGACGACCTCGGCCTAAGCGGCGCCCAATTCGGCTTGCTGTCCACCTCCGGACGCGTCACCAGCGGCGCAACCACTATGGTCGCCGGCTACCTAGGCGACCGCTTCGCCAACCGCTCCGGCATCATGCTCATGCTCTCCCTCAGCATGATGGGCATATCCTACTTCCTGCTCGGCAGCGCCCCCAACTTCTACCTAATGCTCGCCGCCATGCTGCTTGTGGGCATAGGCCCATCGCTCTACCACTCCCCCGCCATCGCATCGCTGTCCCGCAAATTCCCCGACAAGCGCAGCTTCGCCATATCCCTCCACGGCACCGGCGGCAGCATCGGCGAAGTCGTCGGCCCCGTGCTGACCGGCGGACTCATCACCGGCACATACTTCGTCGCCTTCGAGTGGCGCGAAACCCTGCAGATAAGCGTCCTGCCCGCCCTCATATTCGGCTTGCTCATCTACCTAATGATGCGCAACATCCCCACCGTCAGTACCGAAACCGCATCGCTAGGCGACTACTTCTCATCGCTGCTCGCGCTGCTAAGCCGCCGCGCGATGATAGCCTTGGTGGTCATAACCGCGCTGCGAAGCATGGGGCAGGGCGCGATAATGGCTTTCCTGCCCGTGTACTTGCTGGAAGACCAAGGCATATCCGCCGTAGTCATCGGGCTGTTCATGGCAAGCATCCAATTCGTAGGCATACTCGCGCAGCCCGCGATGGGCTTTCTGGCGGACAACTTCGGCCACAAGATGGTGCTTGTCCCTGCCACCGCCGCGCTAGGCATCCTGATGATAGCCCTCAGGTTCGCGCAAGCCGACGACACCCTGACCATCGCGCTTTGGCGGCTGCAAATCACCACGCCCGGCATCCAATTCGGCATCATCGGGCTTGCGATGGGCGCATTCCTCTACGCCCTGCACGCCATCTACATAGCCGCCGCCATAGACGTCGCGCAAGGCGAAGCGCAGTCAACCGTAGTATCCCTCATATACGGCGCGTCATTCCTAGGCGCGCTATCCCCCTTCATAGCCGGCGTCATAGTCGACCTCACCGACACCTCCAGCGCCTTCGTCTATGGCGGCGTAATGGCGCTTGCCGCAACCCTAATCCTAGCCTTCACCCACTTGCCCAAGACCCTCAGCCAACTCAGCCGCGGCTAGCCGAATAGACCGGGACAGCGCGCGCCCTTGCGCTATGAAACGCCAACCCCCGCCATCCGCCATTAGCGCACAACCGCCCCCGCCCTTGCAACATCCGCTGATTGTGAAAACAAGCCAAATCCCAAACAAAGGATAGCGCCACTATGCGATTTGCCCTATCGCCCAAACCCGCCCTCTACGCCCTAACAACCCTCGTTGCGGCTGCGCTCCTGATTGCCGTCATGCTGTCCAGCTCATATGGCGCAAGCGCGCAGCAGTCTGCGACCGCCACTCCCACATCCACGCCCCGCACAATGACTTTCAGCGCCATAAGCGCCGGCGGGGGGCATACTTGCGGACTGCGTACCGACGGCGCAGCGGTATGTTGGGGGCTTAACTCCAACAGTCAGTCGACGCCGCCGTCGGGTGAAACCTTCGCATCCATAAGCGCCGGCGGGCGGCATACCTGTGGACTGCGTACCGATGGCGCAGCGGTATGTTGGGGGCTTGGCTCATCCAGTCAGTCGACGCCGCCGTCGGGTGAAACCTTCGCATCTATAAGCGCCGGCGCGGATCATACCTGCGGCCTGCGCACAAACGGCGAAGTGTCGTGTTGGGGCGATAATACAGACGGTCAATCGGCGGTGCGCTCAGGCGTATTCACATCCATAAGCGCCGGCGGGTGGCATACTTGCGGACTGCGTACCGATGGCGCAGCAGTATGTTGGGGGCTTGGCTCATCCGGTCAGTCGACGCCGCCGTCGGGTGAAACCTTCACATCCATAAGCGCCGGCGCGGAATATACCTGTGGCCTGCGCTCCAACGGCACTGCGGTATGCTGGGGGTTTAATGGTGCTGGTCGGTCGACACCGCCGTCGGGCGCATTCTCGTCCATAAGCGCCGGTTTCGCGCATACCTGTGGCCTGCGCTCCAACGGCGCTGCGGTATGCTGGGGCTGGAATTTTTATGGTCAGTCGACACCGCCGTCCGGCGCATTCACAGCCATAAGCGTCAGCGACTATCACACTTGCGCCCTGCGATCAAACGGCGTTGTGGTGTGTTGGGGCCGTAACGAACACGGACAGTCGACGCCACCGCCGAGCATTCCGTCCACAGCAACCCCCACCCTTACGCCCACGCTTATACCCACGCCAAGTTCCACAAGCGTTTCGGCAACAGACGAACCCACGCTCACGCCCACAAGCACGTCGGTCACGCGCGAACCCGCCCCTACACTCACGCCCACCGCAACCGGCCTATCCACGCCCGAAGGCGCTGATGGCAGGATGAGCCGGCTTGAACGCAAGGTGGAATCGCAGCAAGAACTCATAGAGGCGCAGCAAGAGCGGATAGAAAGGCTTCAATCGCTTATCGACGCAATGAATGGCAGATTAGCGGCGCTTGAGGGCGCATCCCCGACGGCAACGCCCGCGCCAACCCATACGCCCACCGCGACCAATACCCCGGTAACCGCGATCGAATCAACGCCAGCCGCCACGCCGACGTCCACGACCATACCCACGGCGACGCCAACGCGCGCATCAGCGTCGACATTGGCGCCCGGCTGCATTCGCAATATCGGCTTGGGTTGGCTCACCGGCGCATGGAACGCCGGTTGCCTATCCGATAAGACGCCCGCCACCGCAAAGGCGGGAACCCGCTACGCCCGCTTCTACACATTCACTTTGGACACGCCCGCAACCGTAACCATCAGCATCACATCCGATGATGTAACGGATACCTATCTTTACCTGCTTGAAGGCAGAGGCAACGAAGGTTCCATAGTCAACCGCGGCGACGCGCGAATAACCGAGCAGCTGCAGGCGGGAACCTACACCATCGAGGCAACCACCTACGACACCGAAACCGCCGGCGCCTTCACCCTAACAATGGACATCTCCACAACCATCCCCGTCCGCTAACCCGCCAACCCCATCCCCCGCAGCGGGTTGGGCTGCGGGGGATGCGCCGCCCGCGCTCCCTACGCCCAGCGCCTAATACCCGCGCGCGGCTTGATGTAGATCTGCGGACATCGGCGCGCATCGACGCAATGCGTATGCTACAATGCGCCCACCCTTATCGGACGCGATACACAGCACAAGGCGGCAAATAATGGGAACTTTCTATGTGAAAATTGATGTTGGCGATATCGACGGCGAACGCTTCGAGCAGATGGACGCCCTAGTCGACACCGGCGCAATGACTACCGTAATCCCCGCATCCATACTGCGCCGCCTAGGCGTCGAACCTGTCAAAAGCGAAGTGTTCGAGTATGCAGGCGGTCAGGAAGTGGAGCTTGATATGGCATATGCGACGGTGCGAGTGGATGGCAGGGAAACCATAACCTGGGTCATATTCGGGGAAGAGACCAGCGGCACACTATTGGGCGCATACACGCTTGAGGGCGTATTCCTAGGCGTCGACCCGTATGCCCAGCGGCTCATCCCCATACGCGGCTTGCTCAAGTAGCATGGGCATAGGCGCGCTGTGTATGCTGCAATGCGCTTAACCCTATTGGAACGCGGTACATTGAACAAATGAAAATCGGATAGCGCCTCCGTTTGAGATATATCCGCCTGCCGCCTACTTAGATATTACCCGTGGTTGGCGTTGTGGACTATTGCGCGGGCGTGGTGATACACTTGGCGGGACATAGCATTGTCCGAAAAGGTTTAACCACGGAGGTCTGAATTATGGCTGATTATGCGAACCCGAATACGCTGGTTAGCACGGATTGGGTGGCGGCGCGCGGCGGCGATGCGGGCGTGCGGCTGGTGGAAGTGGATGTGGACGCTGCGGCGTATGAGCAGGGTCATATCGCGGGGGCGGTTGGCTGGGACTGGTCGTCGCAGCTTCAGGATACGCTGTCGCGCGACATCATATCCAAGTCCGAAATGGAAGCGCTGCTTGGCTCTTCGGGCATTGGCAACGATACTACGGTCATCCTGTACGGCGATAACAACAACTGGTTTGCGGCGTGGGCGTTCTGGCAGCTAAAGATATACGGGCATAGCGATGTTCGGCTGATGAACGGCGGGCGCGCCAAGTGGGAGGCGGAGGGACGGCCGCTCACCACCGACGCGCCATCGCACGCCGCTGCTGAGTACACCGCGTCGGATGCGGACAACAGCATTCGGGCGTTTCGCGAGGATGTGCTGAGCGCGGTGGCGGACGGCAGCGCGTTCCTGGTGGATGTGCGCTCGCCGGAAGAGTACCGCGGCGAGCTGCTTGCGCCGCCGGCATTGCCGCAGGAAGGCTCGCAGCGCGGCGGGCATATCCCCGGCGCCGCCAATGTGCCTTGGGCGACGGCGGTGGCGGCGGACGGCTCATTCAAGTCGGCGGACGAACTCGCCGAAATCTACGGCGCGGTGAACAACTCCAAGCCCACGATTGCGTACTGCCGCATCGGGGAGCGCTCGTCGCACACCTGGTTTGTGCTGACGCAGCTGCTGGGGCTGGAGAATGTAACGAACTACGACGGTTCGTGGACGGAGTACGGCAGCATCGTGCGCGCGCCTATCGAGCGATAGCGGCCGCCAATAGCGGCGGCGTACACGAACGCGACTTACGCAAGGGCGGTTCCGTTTAGCGGCGGGCCGCCCTTTGCGTATCTCGCATATTCACGCATATACAGGTGAGGGCAATGACACAACAAGACCTCAAATCGCTGTTTCGAACGGTGGGGGACGGCAGCGGACTGCGCCACGACGGCGCTTACTACGAAGAGGAGCTGGCGCTGGCGTTTCGCAATCGGGGGATGCCACTGGAAGGACTGCGCTACGATATTACGCCGACGGGCATGCACTACTTGTTGATACACTTCGACATTCCACATATCGACGCCGGCGAATGGCGTCTCAATGTGGGCGGGATGGCGTCTAACCCGCTTAGCCTGAGACTGGATGACATCAAGCGGCGTCCGCGCGTTACGATGCCGGTAACGATGGAGTGCGCCGGCAACGGCAGGGCGCGGCTTAATCCGCGGCCGGTGAGTCAGCCGTGGCTGCTTGAGGCGATTGGAACGGCCGAATGGACGGGGACGCCGCTCAAGGGCGTTCTGGACGATGCGGGCGTGGATCCCGCCGCCACCGATGTGGTGTTCACGGGGCGCGACGAGGGCGTTCAGGGGGGCGAAGCGCAGTTGTATCAGCGCAGTCTGACCCTTGCCGAGATAGCGCGCGATGAGGCGTTGCTGGCGTATGAGATGAACGGCGCGCCGCTGGAGCCTCAGCACGGCTATCCGCTGCGGCTGCTGGTTCCCGGCTGGTATGGGATGACAAGCGTCAAGTGGTTGGACAGCATAGAGGCGGTGGCGGAGCCGTTCAAGGGCTATCAGATGGAGCAGACCTATCGCTACAAGAACGCGCCCGACGACCCCGGCGAGCCGGTGAGTACGATGCGCGTGCGGGCGCTGATGCTGCCGCCGGGCATCCCCGAGTTTATGACGCGCACGCGGCTGGTGGATGCGGGCGAAGTAACGCTGACGGGCAAGGCGTGGGCGGGCAGGCTTGGCGTGAGCAAGGTTGAGGTGAGCGAAGACGATGGGCTGAGCTGGCGGGCGGCCGAGCTCGGAGCGCAAGTGGGGCGGTTCGCGTGGCGCAACTGGGCGTATCGCTGGGACGCCAAGCCGGGGCGGCGCTTCCTATGCGTGCGCGCCACCGACTCGGAGGGCAATGCGCAGCCTACCGCGCAGCCGTGGACGCTGCAGGGCATGGGCAACAATATGGCGCAGCGGGTCGAGGTGGTAGTTCGGTAGGGGGACGGGCGCTTTCGGGGGATGCGCTGTTGCCTATAACACCTGCGTAGTTGTGGTATCGTTTGAATGCGATGCGCGGGTTATCGCCGCTTGCTCGGCGGGCGCAATCAAACGCAATAGAACGGGGAAGGTTAGTATGGCAAAGCGCAAGGTAAATGTCTGGCGGGACGCGCAGTCCGATTTCTTGGCGGTTACATTCGACGGCAAGGACGGGTTTATGGTCGAGACCACCGACGACAGGATTATGGCGAAGGTGGACGAGCGCGGCAACATAACGGGCTTGCACATTCTGGGTCTCAGCACGATCGAAGACGGCGCCGGGCAGGCGGGCGCTAAGTCCATACGGCGCACATAGCCGCAAGCGCATTTCGACGCATACGATTCGATGCAGCGCCAAGGCGGGTTGGAACAGGAACAAAGGGGGATGATATGGCAACACTAACAACAATGCCGGCGCCGACAACGCCGACAATCACAAAGCGGCGGTTCAGCGTCAAGGAATACTACCTTATGGCGGAGGCAGGCATTCTGAGCCCGCGTGACCGCGTGGAGCTCATAGACGGGGAGATTGTTCAGATGGCGGCTATCGGAAGCTACCACGCGGGTTGCGTGGATATTCTAAACATTCTGTTCACGGAGATGCTTGGGCGGCGCGTGATTGTCAGAGTGCAAAGTCCCGTCCGTCTGAGCGAGCGCTCCGAGCCGGGGCCGGATATTGCGCTGCTGCGTCCGCGCGCCGATTTCTACACAGAATCGCATCCGCGTCCGGATGATGTGCTGCTGATAGTAGAGGTGTCGCACAGCACGGTCGAGTATGACCGGGATGTGAAGACGCCGCTATACGCCGAGGCGGGCATCCCCGAACTCTGGCTGGTGAACTTGGATGAGGATTACATAGACGGACTGTCCGATCCTGACGGGGCGGGCTATCGCACGGTGCGGCGCTATGTACACGGCGATCGCATAGCGCCTGCGCTGCTGCCTGACGCGGCGCTTGAGGTTAGCGAAATCCTAAGGCGGGGTAGCCTGATACGGGACGAATAGCGCTATCTCTCATATGCAGATATGCAGCGCCAACGCAGGTTGGAACAGGAACAAAGGGGGGATGATATGGCGACACTGACAACGATGCCGGTGCCGACAACAATCACAAAGCGGCGCTTCAGCGTCAAGGAATACTATCTTATGGCGGACGCGGGCATTCTGAGTCCGCGTGACCGCGTGGAGCTCATAGACGGGGAGATTGTACAGATGGCGCCTATCGGAAGCTACCATGCGGCTTGCGTGAATACCCTAAACAGACTGTTCATGGAGACGCTTGGGCGGCGCGTGATTGTCCGAGTGCAGAACCCCGTCCGTTTGGGCGAGCGCTCCGAGCCGGAGCCGGATATTGCGCTGCTGCGGCCGCGTGCCGATGCCTATCGGGGGCTCTGTTCCACTAGGGTATAATACCACAATGGGGCATCTTTGTGGGGCAAACTGCAAACGCAAAACTGGGCAACCTTGCCGAACCTGCGGACACTCTGGCAGGGCAAGGGTTGTTGTGCTTGATGAGCGCGGCAAGCCGATCGATCCGCCGAACAAGCGATACAGGCAAGCCCCCCCCATGAAAAGGGCGCCGCCGTCGATATGTACTTTGACGGCGTTTCATACCGCAAGACCGCCCAAAACATCGAGCAGTACTTTGGGCGCAAAACTGGATCGACCAGTATCTACCGATGGGTTCGCGAGTTGGCGACTAAGGCAGACGCGGCGCTCAAGCCGATAAAGGTTAACGCCGGTGATACCTGGGTTGCCGACGAAGTGGCAATCAATGTCGGCGGGCAAATCTACTGGCTATTCAATGTAATGGACGCCGATAGCCGTTTCCTGCTTGCGGCGTATCTATCGCCGGAGCGCACAACGCGCGCCGCGGCGACGGCGTTGGCGATGGCGCGTGAGCGGGCGGCGGAGCCGCCCAAGCAACTCACAACGGATGGCTTGCGTTCATATCGCCGCGCTATGCGGTAGGCGTTTCCAACAACGCTTGTCAAGTACGTCGTTAGTCAAGGCATTCGCGCTAAAATCATCAACAACCTGAGTGAGCGCCTGCAGGGTACGATACGGGACAGGGACAAGACGCTAAGGGCGCTGAAATCGCGCGAAACTGGACAGGACTACGTCGACGGATTAGTTACGCACTACAACTTCTTTCGCCCCCACCAAAGTCTGCAGAATAGGCGGCCGGCGGAAGCCGCGGGCACGGCGTTGCCGTTCACCAGTTGGGAAGATGTAGCGGCAGGTTAAATATGCAATTGACATTCAAATTCCGTGCCAAAGTCACTAAGGCGGGACATGCTAAGCTGTATGCTGTGCGCGCGACCGAATGTGATTTGTACAATTACATCAACGAAAAGCAGCACGCCCACGCTCGCCAGACCGCGCAGATATTGAGGATGGCGGCAAGCCGTTCAAACGCCCTTCATTCTATTCGCTCAAGACGGACTTTCTCACTCCATTGCGGCAATCGGAGCCGTTCAAACACGGCGCTGTCGCAAGCCGAATCGAACAGGAAACCGTGTCCCGAAACTAGAAGGCTTGGGATGCTTGGTACAAGCGCGATAAAGGGAAGCCGCGCCGAAAGCCGCGCTATAAGCCGCTGCATCGGTTTCGCACCCTTGAGGTGAATGCTAAATACGAAAATTATCTCAAGCCCGCGGGCATAACGCCGGGGAAGTACCGGGTTGAGATAGGGGAATGTGTCAATTGCCTCATATACGATAAAAACGGGCGCATTCCTATAGGCGCTGACGGCAAGCCCAAACAGCCTAGGGTCATCCGTATAGTGCAAAAGGCTACGCGCGTTGAGGCACACCTGGTATATGACGTCGAAGACGCCGCTAAAATCCTCATTACGCCGGAGTCTGTCCAAGCAGGCGCGGGCGTTGATATGGGGCTAAAAGACCAGGCTATAACTAACGATGGGACTTTCTATTCCAAACGGGTGGTGGACAGGCGTCGAGAAAAGCGCCTTCAACGACGGATGAACCGCTTGCGTAACCTCGCGCTGCCTAAGGCAAAGAGCGCGACTTCGCGGCGCGCCAAAAAAATCCTTGCGGAGAAAGAGCGGGCGTGTTGGATGCCGCAGGCGCATTGGGAACGCAGGGATGGCAGGAATATCGTCGTTTGGGATACGCCAGACGGCAGTCCAACTAATGCTTATCGCAAAACGCGGGCGCTCTACGCCAAAGAGAAGCAGCGTCAAGCAGAGCGCGAGGTTAACGCCGCGCACAGGGTCAGCGCCGATATTGTCAATGCGGTGCTGGCGAGGGGCGGCTCTGTAATCGCATCGAAGACCTGCAAATTCAAAACATGCTATTCAATCATTCGCTTGCCCGCGCCATAGCAGAGCAGGGCTGGGGGCGACTTCTCCAATTTATCAAGTACAAGGCTGAGAAGGCCGGCTTGAGATTTGTTGAGATAAACCCTGCCTATACTAGCCAGGATTGCTCGAATATGGTGAACGGCAAGGTCTGCGGGACTAGAGTAAAGGAGATGCGAAATCTGAAGCGCCGCGAGTTTGAGTGCCCTAAGTGCGGTTTTGTCGCACCGCGGGATGTGAACTCCGGCGCAAATCTGCTGGCGCGCGTTTGGAAGCGGTTCGCCGCCGAGCGCGGGTGGGATGAAACGGACGACTTGTATCGCGCAGATACAAAGTCTGACCCTGGCAAGAGCGGCGAATGTGCCGCTGGGAGAGTCAGCAGAGTTCATAATGGCGCTGGTGAGAGTAAGGCGGTTCCGCTGGATCCGCTGGATGGTAGCCGGGTCACCTCCCCCGAATTCCGTTTCGCGCTAGTGGGCATCACCAGGAAAGGGCGGCGGCGGAAGCATCCGCCAGATGACGGCGCTGCGGGGCAGTTCGGCTTTGCCAGCGCTTGAGTCGGTCTGTGTAGGGTTGCCCTATGCGCGGGCGGGCGTTTCCATGCCAAATCCTGCTCTGCGTTCTGCCGTGCCGGTTGCCCTATGCGCGGGCGGGCGTTTCGGCGCATATAGACGAACACGGCGCAATAGCCTGGGTTGCCCTATGCGCGGGCGGGCGTTTCGCGTGGTGTAGTAGTGCTATGGGGTTGTGTAACATTACCCGGGCGGGCGTTTCGATCTTAGCGTATTCAACCTACCCTGAAAGTGGAACAGAACCCTATCGGGACGCTCACCCGCGGCCGGATGAGGCGCTGCTGATAGTAGAGGTGTCGCACAGCACGGTGGAGTATGACCGGGATGTGAAGACGCCGCTGTACGCTGAGGCGGGCATTCCTGAACTATGGCTGGTGAACCTGGATGAGGATTACATAGACGGGCTGTCCGATCCGGTTGGGGCAGGCTATCGCGCGAGGCAGCGGTATGCGCGCGGGGAACGGATAGCGCCGTCGCTGCTGCCGGATGCGGCGTTGGGTGTGAGCGAAATCCTGGGGTAGCGCGAATGGCAGGCGTTCCCATACGATACACAGCATTCACAACTTGGAGGTTTCGCTATGGCGGATCTGCTGCTCAAAGGCGGCGAGGTTATAGACCCGGCGCAGAATGTCAGGGCGAAGCTGGATGTCGCGGCAACGGACTGCGACGCGCATCTTCTGCATGCTGTGAATTCCTGAATGTGTGAAGCGCGCTTCATATTTTATCTGGCAGGGGCGCGTTTGGCAAAGAATTTGAACGCGAATTTAACGCAAAGGCGCGGGGGCGCAAAATGGGGCAGACAGGGATAAAATATAGGAATTGTCCGCTATTCGTTGAAGCGGTATCTCCCTTCCCATTGATAATGGTAGCCATCCTCCACTACTGCATACTGCCCCGTGTGTATCTCTGCGATGGGGTAGTCCGGCAGCGCAACCTCCGCCCAACACTTGCCGTCGGCGTCAATTGCGCCGTATCGCCTGAACTCAAATTCCGACTCTTCATAACCGTCCGGCCCGACGCGAGCGGACTTATCATCGCCATAACGAGGCAATATGCTGGTGAAGAAATTCGCGTCAATGTCCTCTTCGCTGCATTCCCATTTTGCGTATATGAGGCTGCCGCCAATAATATACACATCGAATTCGGAGCGAATGATTGGCTCGCGGTCTGCCAGACTCTCAAAATCGGCAGCCATTCCCAAGCCAAGGGAATAAGCGTTGCCTTCCCATAGATAATCGTAGTCGTCTTCGACTACTGCATACTGCCCGGCGTGTATCTCTGCGATGGGATAGTTCGGCAGCGCCACTTCTGCCCAACACCTCCCGTCGGCGTCAATTGCGCCGTACTCGTCGAATTTGAAGTCAATGATGTAGTAGCCGTTCTCCCTAGTGTAAGCGGGCAGGTCATTGGCGTCGACGGGGATTATGCTTGCGAAGAAGCGCGCCGCCACATCCTCGTCGCTGCACTGCGGCTTTGTGTATATGAGGTTGCGGTCGGCGATGTACACATCGAAGTCGGAGCGTATGATTGGCTCTAGGGATTTCGGCAGGTTAGTGAAGTAAGCGTTCGACGGCTTTGTCAGCTCGACTTGCGCGGACTGACGGGCGCCGCGGGGGAGCACGCGGGCGTCGATGCACATATTCGCGCGGCTTCGGTAGGGGTTGATTTCCAGGCTGACCGCTCTGTCATGCTTTTGCTCTTGCCAAGTCCATACCAGAGATTCGTCCGGCGCGCAGTCTTTGACGAATGCCTGCGCCATTCTTCCGTCCAAGACAACTCCAACGCCGTCCGATGACAAGTAGTCGAAGTGCGGTTTCAGATTATCCCAACCCCAGTGGGAATGATCCATTTTGTCCCATGTCTGTCGGGGGGGGGGGATCATATGTCCAAATCCTAAATATGTATTCTTTCTCTTCCTCTTTAGACTCGTGCATGAAGCCTTCGAATATCATATTGCTTGGTATCGATCGGACGCCGAAATAGGTATTGGCGAAATGGGTAACGCCGTAGCGCCGATAGAAATCGATGCCTTCCGCCTGTTGGATATGCCGGGCATTAAAATGGTCGTAGGAGTTCACCAGCCCGTCCAGATTCACCACAGGAAAGTGTAAGAAGTAGCCGATGACGTCGGCGTCCCACGACCCGATTACGCTGCCTTCGGGAAGCGCGCTATTCATAACCTGCGTTCCCATGTAGGAAGGGATAGTCCAATTGAAGTGGGTTGATAAACTCACATTATCCACCCATCTGAACGGCTCTGCGAAGTCGGCTCTTGCAAGCAAAACCGCTGCCGCGATAACAAAGCCGCCTACGCTTAACGCATTGGCGGTTGCGCGCCATCGCGGCGCTAGAAAGCGGCGTATGAGCCGGATTGCGATATAGAGTCTGATGGGAATGATGAGCGCACTCATTAGGTACGCCGGGACAAAGTGCCATATATGGTCTCCAAATTCGGGATGCGAAATGAGAACGACTTGCGCGAACTTGGCAAGATGTCCCGCCGCCAAGCCGAACACGCCTACTAGAAACGCCACCAACAGCCAGTCCCGCCGTTCTTTGGAGCGCAGCGCAAGCCGCCACGCTATCAGCAGATAGACGCATATTTCCAACGCAAACAGAAGCTCATAGTCGAAAACATCATACCGCAACGCGCCTTGTAAGCTTTCTATGAAGCTGTATCCGCCTTCTTCAGCCCATCTATCTTGCGCCCACGCCCGCCAGGTTGCGGCGCTCACGGGCACGAAGCCGCCGAACACCAGTCGGTTGTAGGCGAAATAAGCTAACATTCCCGCCGCTGCGCCGATTAGCGGGATGTAGGCATGCCGAATGTTCGCCAATTCGGATAGGCGCAGTGAGCGCCGCTCTTGCCTCGACCACTCGATAGCGCACAGCGCCGCGGTTACGGCAAGCGATACGGCGATGTACTCTATCCGAACCCAAGGCAGCGCGAAAGCGAGCGCCGCGAGATGCCATTTCCAACGATCGGGGTCGCGCATATAGACGCATACGGCGAGTATGAGCAGCGCCAGCGTGAACGCCGCCGCCGCCGCTTCCAACCCCCATAGCAATTCGACCGGGTTGTGATAGAGCATTGGCAGCGCGGCGAACAGCAGCGCCCACGCTAGACGCGCCAGCCGCGCCGCCAATGCGATGAGCGCTGCGCCGCCGGCGACGAGCGCAATCTCAAACGCTTTTATGCCGAACAGCGCCGTTTCTTTGTCGAATACCCAGTAGAAGGGCGTGATGAGCAGCGCCCAAACGGGATGGTAGCCGTTGGTTTGGGTGATGCCGCCGTCGAATGTGGAGAACTTGCCTTGCGATAGGTTATAGGCTATCTGGAAGTAGTAGAAGGAATCTCCGGTGTTCACATCGCGCAAGATGTTGACCAGGTCGACTGTGGCGAGCATATGCCACGCAAAGGCGGCGGCGTACGCGATCAGTCCGCATATGAACAGCGCGAAGAGCAGGCGCTGCGCGGCGGCGTTTTGGCTTTCAGCCCATATCCTGGCTATCTTGGACTTCCAAGACGATGTCGCTGAGATCATCCGTCGGCGCATTCCTGAGTATCGGCGTGAAAGAGCGCGCTTGTCTTTGAATCCGTGAATGTGCGGAGCGCGCTTCATATGTTATATCGCAGGGGCGCGTTTGACAAAGATTTAACGCAAAGGCGCAGGGGCGCAAAGGGGGCATAAGAAACACCCCCGTCCCAGTCTCCCCTGAGCGGCTTGCGGCGGCGCAAAGAGATGTCGACGCAAAGGCTAGACGCCGCCATATGCGTTGACACTTGAATGGGTTGTGCTTACAATGGGGCTACGCCCGAACTTGACGCTATTTTGGAAGGGGTGGTCAAATGCTGGAACTGGTCATTGACGGCATAAGGGTTAGCCTTATGAACTACCAGCGGGTGGTTATCCTGCGGGTGAAGGATACGGATAGGTATTTGCCTATCTGGATTGGGCCCACGGAGGCGGATGCCATTGCGCTGAAACTCCAGAATGTGAGCGTTCCACGGCCGCTTACTCACGACTTGCTGGCGGGGGTTATCGCCTCGCTGGACGCTACGGTGGACAAGATCGTGGTGTCGGATCTGTCGGACGATACCTTCTACGCCAAGATTGTGCTGCAGGTGGACGGCGGCGATACGATGGAGGTGGACGCGCGGCCGAGCGATGCGCTTGCGCTTGCGGTTCGGACGGAGGCGCCGATATTCGCCGAGAGTTCGGTGGTGGAGAAGGCGGCGGTGGTGATGGATGCCGAGACGGGCAAGGCGCGCGTTCCGGATGATGAAGACGAATCGGGCAAGCCGCGCCCGGTGAGCGAAGAGGAGCTGAAAAGCCTGTCGGC
This sequence comes from Dehalococcoidia bacterium, assembly GCA_965204605.1. Lineage (GTDB taxonomy): Bacteria > Chloroflexota > Dehalococcoidia > Lucifugimonadales > JADFKI01 > Bin90. Next base: position 134,560 of record OZ241999.1, on the reverse strand, counting down.
GTTTGAGGGGTTCGTCTCATCGCTGGATCTGGAAGACATCGGCGAGGATACGCCGCCATCGCCGCAGAACAGGTAGCAATGCGCGGCCGCATACCGAATATCGCGAACCGATCCCGTCGCGGCAAGGCGGGGTCGGTTTTGTGTTTGCGGCGGGTGTGATGCGATAGCGTAAATTGAAAATTTACAATCGGAATTTGATTGTGATATACTACACAAGCGTCGGAGGCAGGTCGGGGTGAACGCCACCAAGATGGAGATAGCGCTCCGATTGCTGGGCATCGGATGGTATGTCGCCATTTGCATCGGCGGCGGGACTTACGGCGGCGTACTGCTTGACCGCCATTTCGGGCTGAGCCCGCTGCTTACGCTGATAGGGCTGGGCGTTGGGATAGCGGCGGCGGTAGGCGGGATGGTCAGGATGCTGCTGACGGCGCTGTCCGCGGCGGACGCTGACGCCGATAGCGGCGACGAATAGAATGGCTAAACACGAACACGGGGGATAGTGTCGAGAATGCTGGGCAATCCCAAGGCGATGGCGATAGTGATATTGGGCGTGATTGCCTTCGTTGCGAGCCTGCTGGGCGGCGCGCTGGGCAATGCGTTTGGGTTCGGGTTTCTGAGCGCGCCGCTGGCGCACATACAGGTTCCGGCCGAGCCGGTTTTCGCCAACGAACTTTTCCCCGGCTTTAAGCTCACCAACACGATGGTTACCGCCTGGATAAGCATCGTGGTTTTGGTGGTCATATCGTATTTCGCCACCCGCCGAATAAGCGAAGTGCCGCGCGGGATGCAGAACCTTGTTGAAGTGTTCATCGAGTTCTTCCTCGATCTGTGCGAGCGCGTGGCGGGACACGAAAGGGCGCGCCGCTTCTTTCCTTTGGTGATGACGATATTCCTGTTCATAATGATCTCCAATTGGACGGGAATACTGCCCGGCTACGGCACTATCGGCAGGATAGAGACGGCGGAAGAGGTCATACACCACGCGGAAGAGAAGGCGGAAGCGGCGGGCGGACACGCCAACCTTGACGATATACACCTAGAGGTGTTCCAAGGCGACGGCGGCTTCGGCTACTTCGGCTTCGGCTCGCTGGGGCAGGACATCACGGCGACGGAGTGGGAAGAGCGACACGGCGCGGGCGAAGGCAAGCAGGCGGGGTTGCTGGTGCCGTTTCTGCGGAGCGCGAACACGGATGTGAACACCACGCTGGCGATAGCGCTTGTGGCGATGGTGATGGTGCATTTCTGGGGCTTTTCGGCGCTGGGCGTGTGGGGGCATATGGGCAAGTACATCAACTTCAAGGAAGGGCCTATCGGCTTCTTTGTGGGCATACTTGAGGGGATAAGCGAAATCGCGCGCGTAATTAGCTTCACCTTCCGTCTGTTCGGCAACATATTCGCGGGCGAAGTGCTGCTGATTGTGATGATGTTCCTGCTGCCGCTCATAGGCATAATTCCGTTCCTCGGGCTGGAGCTGTTCGTGGGCGTGATACAGGCGTTCATATTCGCGATGCTGACGTTGGTGTTCGCGGTTATGGCAACCACGGCGCACGGCGGGGAGCATCACTAATACGGCTTACGATGCGCGGGACATGAAAAGTACATGGCGCGCAGAAAAGGGAAATCAACTCTATAAAAGGAGTAAGGCACAGATGGACGAATTTCAGAGCTTGGGGGCAGGACTGGCGATAGGATTGGGCGCAATCGGCCCGAGCATCGGCATCGGGCTGCTGGCGGCGAAGGCAATGGAGTCGCTGGGGCGCAACCCTGAGGCGGCAGGCACAATTCAGCAGAACATGATATTGGCTATCGCATTCGCGGAAGCCATCGCCATCTACGCGCTGGTCGTGGCGATCATCATCAAGTTCGTCTAATCCGGCTGCCCGACGACTTCCGGTTGGCGGCGCAAGCGGCAGCGGCCGGAAGTTGGGGGCAATTGTAGAGGAGCAGGCATGGAAGCATTGGGAATCAACTTGCCCGGCCTGGTTACGCATCTAATCAGCTTCCTCGTACTCTTCATCGTGCTGCGGTTGCTGCTGTACAAGCCTATCCTGCGGATGCTTGATCAGAGGTCGGAGCGCATTCGGGAGAGCCTAGAGGCGGCGGAGCGCGCGCGGCAGGAGTCGGCGGCGTCTCAGGCAGAGGTGGAGGCGCAGCTTGAGGCGGCAAGGGCGGAGGGGCAGCAGCTCATCGCCTCTGCGCGCGAGGTTGCGGAGCGCTTTCGCGAGGAAGAGACGGCGAAGGCGCGGCAGGATATCGACGCTGAGCGCGCGCGGGCCGAGGCGAACATTCAGCGGGAACGCGACGCCGCTATCGAGCAGCTTCGGGGCGAGTTCGCGGATCTGGCGATGACGGCGGCGGAGCGCGTGGTGGAGCGGTCGCTGGATGAAGCGGCGCATCAAGAAATCATCGACCGCGTTCTGCAAGAGAGCGATAGCCGCATAAGCCGCAATTAACGCAATCAACTACGATTAGAGCCGCTGTTGGCGGCCGGGACTGCGGGGCATTTCGCAGACGGTTGCTAACAACGGCGCATCAAGCATCAAGAAGAGTGTAGGGTATGGCAGCAAAGGGCGCTTCGGCGCGCAGATACGCACAAGCGGTGTTTCAGATAGCGCTGGAGCAGGGCGATCCGGACAGGTGGCTTGACGATTTGGCGCTGCTTGCGGACGCCGTGGAGAACGCCGAGTTCGCGGACTTTTTGGACGCGCCGCAGTTCACGGTCAACCAAAAGATCGGGCTGATACGGGAGACGCTGGGCGGTTCGGTGAACGAACTGGCGCTGAACCTCATATCGTTGCTGGCGTCGCGCAATTCGGCGCGGCTCATCGCGGGGATAACCGAGGCGTATCAACAGATGCTTGACGCGCATAACGGCGTTGAGCGCGCCGAGATAGTGTCCGCGGTTCCGCTCAGCGACGAGCAGCAAGCGCGCATCGTGGATATGCTGCGGCGCATTGTGGGCAAGGATGTAACGACTACGGCGCGCGTTGAGCCGCAGATACTGGGCGGCTTCGTGGCGCGCGTGGGGGACAAGGTTATAGACGGCAGCACACGCACGCGGATGGAAGATTTGCGGCGCGAACTGGTTCAGGACGCGTGATGCGGCGTGTTCGGCATATGGCGCATTGCGTATCGCGATTTGGCGCGGCGTGGGATGGCTTCTCATATCGCATATCGGCAGAACGAAAATCGCGCGCCGCCGATACGGACGCATCGGCGTTTGAGCGACGGCGGCAAAGGTTCCCCTTATAGATAGCACAGCATAGACGGCATAGCCATAGCGCGTTATGGCATTGAATCTGCATGCGGCACCGCCGGACGGGCGCCGCCGCTGACAGACGGAGGAATTGCATGGCAGTCAGAGGACAAGACATCGCTTCGGTGATAAAGCGCCAGATCGAAGAGTTCGGGCGGGACCTGAGCATGGTGGATGTGGGGACGGTGGTTGAGGTGGGGGACGGCATCGCGCAGGTTCACGGCTTGTCGGGCGCTGCGTACAGCGAACTGCTGGAGTTTGAGGGCGGCGTGATGGGAATGGCGCTGAACCTTGAAGAGGACAGCGTGGGCGCTGTGATTATGGGCGATCCGCTTGCCGTCAAAGAGGGAACCGAGGTTCGCAGCACGGGGCGCGTAGTGGTGGTTCCGGTGGGCGAAGAGCTCGTTGGGCGCGTGGTGGACGCGCTTGGGCAGCCGATCGACGGCAAGGGGCCGCTCGGCAGCGCCGGTACGCGCGAAGTCGAAGTGGTAGCGCCCAATGTGGCTATCCGAAGTTCGGTCGATACGCCGGTGCAGACGGGCATCAAGGCAATCGACGCGATGATACCCGTGGGACGCGGACAGCGCGAGCTCATCATCGGCGACCGCTCAACCGGCAAGTCCGCGATTGCCATTGACAGCATCATCAATCAGAAGGGCGGCGATCTTGTCTGCATCTATGTCGCCATAGGGCAGAAGGTCGGCAAGGTGGCGCAGACGGTTGCGCTGCTTGAAGAACACGGCGCTATGGAACACACGATTGTGGTCGCCGCCAACGCCTCCGACCCTGCGCCGATGCAGTATCTTGCGCCATACGCCGGCTGCGCGATGGCGGAAGAGTTCATGTGGCAGGGCAGGGACGCGCTCATCATCTACGACGACCTTTCCAAGCACGCATGGGCGTATCGTCAGATGTCGCTGCTGCTGCGCCGCCCGCCGGGGCGCGAGGCGTATCCGGGCGATGTGTTCTATCTGCACAGCCGATTGCTCGAGCGCTCCGCCAAGCTGGACGCCGAACACGGCGGCGGTTCCATAACGGCGCTGCCCATCATCGAGACGCTTGCGGGCGATGTATCGGCGTATGTGCCGACGAATGTCATATCCATCACCGACGGGCAGATATACCTTGAGCCTGAGTTGTTCAACTCCGGCATACGCCCCGCGGTGAACGCCGGCTTGTCGGTGTCGCGCGTGGGCAGCGCCGCTCAGACGCGCGCGATACGCAATGTCGCGGGCAGACTGCGCTTCGACTTGGCGCAGTATCGCGAGCTAGTGACGTTCGCGCAGTTCGGCACGGCGGATTTGGACGCCGCAACCCGTCAGCAGCTGGAGCGCGGACAGCGCGCAACCGAGATACTCAAGCAGGGACAGAACTCGCCGCTGCCGATGGAGCAGCAGGCGGCTATCCTGTACGCCCTGGCAAACGGGTATCTTGACGACGTCGACATTCCCCGTGTGGCGGCGTTCGAGGCGGCGTTCATGAGCTACTTCGCGTCTAATCAGCGCGACCTGCTGACGCAGATAGCGGATGTGAAGGATGTGTCCGGGGACATAGAGGATGCGCTGAAGTCGGCGATCGAGGACTTTAAGGCGAATGTGCCGTATTAGCCGCAAGTGGGCATTTGCGGCAGCGCGCTGAGGGGAATTGAGGAATGGCAAGCGTAAGACAAATCAGGCGGCGCATTCGCAGCGTGGAGAACACCGCCAAGATAACCAAGGCGATGTCTATGATAGCGGCGTCCAAGATGCGGCGCACGCAGGAAGCGGCGCTGCGCGGCAGGCCGTATTCGGATCTGATGCAAACCCTGCTGGCGCATCTGGCGGCGCAGACGTCGGACGACGAAGAGCATCATCCGCTGCTGGTGAACAGACCTCACCGCAATATCGCGCTGATTACGATAACGCCGGACAGAGGGCTTACGGGCGGGCTTAACTCCAACATCAACCGCGCCGCCGGGCAGTTTGTCGCCGCGCAAGACGCCGGCGTCAAGGTGGTGGCGATGGGCAAGAAGGGGCGGGACTTTATGGTCAGAACGGGGCAGGATGTAGCCGCCGTGTTCACCGACGTTCCCGACCGCCCGGGCTTGGATGAGGTGGCGCCGCTTGCGCGCATCGTCATCGATCTGTTCACCGCCGAAGAAGTGGACGCCGTGTTCGTGGCATACGCCCAATTCGTGAACACCACGCTGCAGCGCCCCGTCGTGGAGCAGCTCCTGCCCGTAGTGCCGTCGGATTTGGACGCGGGACAAGCGGTCGGCTACATCTACGAACCCAGCGAACAACCGGTGCTGGATGCGCTGCTGCCGCGCTATGTCGAGATGCAGCTCTACCACTACTTGCTGGAAGGCATAGCCAGCGAGCAGTCGGCGCGGATGGTGGCGATGCGAAACGCCACCGACAACGCCAATGTGATGGTGGACGACCTCACGCTGGTGATGAACAAGGCGCGCCAAGAAACGATTACCAAAGAACTGCTGGACATCGTGGGCGGCGTCGCAGCCGTAGAATAGCCGCGATAGTTCGGCGGTTGGCGGATGCAAACGCTGCAAACTAAGAGAGAGTTACGGATAGTCGGCTATCAGCGATGCGGGACGGTTCGGCGCCGCATCGATAGCCGCCGGCTAGGCAATGCCGGCTACACAATGGAGGAGCAATGGCAACGGGAAAGGTAACCCAAGTCATCGGCACTGTGGTGGACGTCGAGTTCCCATCAGAAGATATGCCGGCGATCTACAATGCGCTTGAGACCAGCATAGGCGCTGATAAGCTTGTGCTGGAGGTTGAGCAGCACATAGGCAACAACTGGGTGCGCTGCCTTGCGCTGGGCGCAACCGAAGGGCTTGTGCGCGGCGTGGACGCTGTGGACACCGGCCAGCCTATCGCCGTTCCCGTGGGCGATCCCACGCTCGGCCGCCTGTTCAACGCGCTTGGCGAAACGCTCGACAACCTTGAAGAAGTAGAGTCCGGCGATTCGTGGCCCATCCATCGCAAGCCGCCCACTTTCGAAGACCAAGCCACGCAGGTCGAGGTGCTCGAGACGGGCATCAAGGTTATGGATCTGATAACGCCGTTCACCAAGGGCGGCAAGATTGGCGCTTACGGCGGCGCAGGCGTGGGCAAGACGGTTATCATCCAAGAGCTCATCCACAACATCGGCACGGTGCATCAGGGCGTATCCGTGTTCGCGGGCGTGGGCGAGCGCTCGCGCGAAGGCAACGACCTATGGCACGAAATGCAGGAATCCGGCGTGCTGGCATCCACGGTGCTGGTGTTCGGGCAGATGAACGAACCGCCCGGCATTCGGGCGCGCGTCGGACTGACCGGGCTCACGATGGCGGAATACTTCAAAGAAGAGCGCAGCCAAGACGTGCTGCTGTTCATCGACAACATCTACCGCTACATCCTCGCGGGAATGGAAGTATCGGCGCTGCTGGGCAGAATGCCCTCCGCGGTGGGATACCAGCCCACGCTCTCAACCGAAATGGGCGATCTGCAGGAACGCATCACCTCATCGCGCAGCGGCTCGATCACATCGTTCCAAGCCATCTATGTGCCGGCGGACGACTACACCGACCCCGGCATCGTTACCACATTCGGCCACCTCGACGCCGTAATCGCGCTCGAGCGCTCGCTTGCGGCGCAAGCGCTGTATCCGGCGGTCGACCCGCTGACGTCGTTCTCGCGCATCCTAGAGCCGGCGGTTGTGGGGCAGGAGCATTACGATGTGGCGCGCGGCGTGCAGCAGGTCTTGCAGCGCTACCAAGACCTGCAGGACATCATCGCCATCCTGGGCATTGAGGAGCTTTCCGACGAAGACCGCCAAATTGTGGCGCGCGCGCGGCGCATTCAGCGCTTCCTGACGCAGCCGATGGCGGTGGCCGAAGTGTTCACCGGACAGGAAGGGCGCTATGTGCCTATCCGCGAAACCATACGGGGCTTCCGCGAAATCATCGACGGACAGCACGACGACCTGCCGGAGCAGGCGTTCTATATGGTGGGGACGATTGACGAAGCGGTGGCGCGCGCCGAGCAGATGAGCGCGGTGAGCTAAAGCCGCAGCCCAATGCGCGGCGCAGGATTAACGGGAGCTGCTGAATGGCTACGATGCGACTTGAAATAGCAACCGCCGAGCGGGTGGTCTATTCCGAAGATGTCGAGATACTCGTCGCGCCCGGAATGGACGGGCAGCTCGGCATTCTGCCCAACCACGCGCCGCTGCTGACCGCGCTGCAGCCGGGCGAAATTCGCGTGGTGCGCGAAGGCGAAGAATCGTATATGGCGGTGAGCGGCGGCTTCCTGGAAGTGATGGCGAACCGCGTAACCATACTTGCGGACACCGCGGAGCGCGCCGAAGAGATCGACATAGCGCGCGCCGAAGAGGCGATGCAGCGCGCGCAAGAACGCATAGAAACCGGCGTCAGCGCTATGGACTTGCAGCGCGCGCTTGCGTCGATACGGCGCTCTCAAGCGCGGCTGCTGGCGGCGCGCCGTCGTCGGCCCCGCCGCAATATGGCCGCCGCCGCTTCTACGCCGCCGCCGCAATCGTCGTAGCCCATTCTCACAACGCCCCGATTGCGAATTGAGCCAAATCGCGTATTGGGATTTGCGCCTCAATCGCGCTACAATCGCTTGCTTGGCTTCGTTGCGCCCCGTCGTCGCGCGCCGCCTCTGCGCGGGATATGCCACGATGCGGCGCTTACGGCTGCGGGACGGCGCAAATCAGGCTAGGCTTCGCAGGTAGAAGGTCATCGACTGCAGCGACAGTACAGGGTCGATGTTCCTGATAACGATGTTCTCCGGCGCCTGCGCCGCCACGGGGGCGTAGTTCAGGATGCCCTTGATGTTGTTGCAGACAAGCTCGTCTATTACCGCCTGCGCCTGCGCCGCCGGCACCGCCACGATGCCGATGGTGATGCGCTTTTCGTCCACCGTCTCGGCGAGTTCGGACATCGGCTGCACATCGAACTGCCCTATCTTGTTGCCCACCTGCTCGCGGTCGCCGTCGAATGCCGCCACGATGCGAAAGTTCTCGCGATAGAAGCCGGGATAGTTGACGATAGCCCTGCCGAGCCGCCCAACGCCTACTAGACAGGCGCGCCATTCGCGGTCGAGTCCGAGTATCTTTTTCAGCTCATCAACTAGGGAGCGCGCATTATAGCCTCTGCCCTGCTTGCCGAACCGCCCGAAGTAGCTCAGGTCTTTGCGGATTTGCGCCGGCGTCATCTGCAGCATGCGGCCGAGCTGCTGCGAGCTCACCACCTCCGCGCCCTCCGACATAATCTGATCCAGCGCTCTCACATACAGCGGCAGCCTCAGCACCACCACCTCAGGGACTTCTACAGCTTCCATAGACCTCCGCAGCCTTACACTCGCGCCTAGTTGGAACAAGCTGTTATTTTATTATCCCGCCCCGCTTTCGTCAAACCCGTTTGCGCCAAAAAATCCTACTCAGCCCCCTTTGCGCCCCTGCGCCTCTGCGTTAAAAACCTTATGTGCAGCCCCTTTGCGCCCTTGCGCCAAAATCATCCCGCGCATTGATTGACACGCACGCCTATTTCCCCTAACATAATCCCACGGTCGTGCTAAGCGGGGAGATAGCGGTGCCCTGTACTCGCAATCCGCTCTAGCGAGGCTGAACTCCTCCCGGAGGTTTTTTCATCCGGGGCCTCTGTTCGCAGTTGGCCGGCGCCGACGGTTGGGTCCTGCGCGGCGGAATGCCGTGAACCCCGTCAGGTCCGGAAGGAAGCAGCGGTAAGCGGTCAACTCCGGGCGCCGCAGGGTCGCCTGACCCGAGCCGCAGCTGCGATTACGCCTTTGGGTGTGAATCGAATCGGAGGTGCACGACCAATCCCGTCCATACGCGCGCATGCCCGCCGCCGGACTGAGCGCGCCGCCGCCGCCCGCTTGAAGCGCATCCCTGTTTGGCATTGGTTAGCGGCAAACGCCCGCCGGCATAACCGCCCCGCTTGGAACGCATCCCAACCAAGCGCGAACCAAAGGCGCGGCCGCCCTATACCCTAATAACAATCTAGCCCCCGCCCTTGGAGCGCATCCCATCAACCTCGCCGATGTTCCCGCCAAACCCCGCCGCTATGCGCCCGCCAAAAAATCGCTGGCGCAAAACTTCCTAGTCGACCGCCGCATCGCCGCACGCATCATCGCCGCCGCCGATGTATCCCCCAACGACCGCATACTAGAAATCGGCCCCGGCCGCGGCATTCTCACCCGCCCCCTAGCAAGCCAAGCCGCAAGCCTAACCGCCGTCGAACTTGACGCAGACCTAGCCGCCGCCCTAGCCGCCGAGTTCGCCGCCAACCCCGCCATCCGCGTCATCCACGCCGACGCCCGCTGCATCGACCCCGCCACCCTATACCCGCCCGGCGCCCCCTATAAGCTCATCGCCAACCTGCCCTACTACGCCGCCCAGCCTATCATTCGCAGCTTCCTGGAAGCCGACCGCAAGCCCACTCTAATGGCGGTGATGACCCAGCGCGAAGTCGCCCGCAATATGGCGGCGCAGCCGGGCGATATGTCCCTGCTGTCCGTCGCCGTTCAGCTCTACAGCAGACCCCGCATCATCGCCAGCGTCCCGCCGCGCGCCTTTCGTCCCGCCCCCAAGGTCACATCCGCCATCGTCCGCCTTGATGTGCTGCCCCGTCCCGCGCTCGCCCTAGACTCCATAGACGCCTTCTTCACCCTTGCGCGCGCCGGCTTCTCTGCCCCCCGCAAGCAGATCCACAACTGCCTCCAGCGCGGCTTGGCCATCACCCGCGCCGCCGCCGAAGCGATGCTGGCCGACGCCGATATAGACCCGCGCCGCCGTCCCCAAACCCTCAGCATCCCCGACTGGGGACGCCTTTACGCCGCCTACCGCCTGCGCTATCCTGAACCCTAACCAACCCTACGCAGATTACACGCGCGCACGCCAACCCTGCCCGATATAGACGCCCGCCTATGATTGCGCTCAAAGCCTACGCCAAGATAAACCTGACGCTCGAGGTCATCGATCGGCGCTCCGACGGCTACCACGAAATCGCCTCCATCATGCAGACGATCGACCTGTGCGACGCCGTGAGCCTAGCGCCCGCCGCCGACCTAACCCTATCCTGCGACCACCCCGCGCTTGAGACGCCCGACAACCTCGCGCTTCAAGCCGCCCGCTTGCTGCGCGCCGAAAGCGGCTATGCGGGCGGCGCGCATATCGCCATCCGCAAAGCGATACCCGTATCGGCGGGACTCGGTGGCGGCAGCAGCGACGCCGCCGCGACCCTTACGGGACTCAACGCCCTCTGGCATCTCGATATGCCCATGCCGAAACTGGAAGCCATTGCCGCCAAGATAGGCTCCGATGTGCCGTTCCTATTAGAGGGCGGAACCGCCATTGCGCTTGGCAGAGGCGAGCGCATCCGCCGCCTGCCGCCCGCCAAAGTGGACTGGCTAGTTGCGCTAACGCCCAATACGCCGCATATCGGCAGCGGCGCAAGCAAGACCGCCGCCCTCTACGACACGCTCACACCCGCCAACTACACCGGCGGCATGCTCACCCGAAAGCTTGAGGCGCGCATCCGCGGCGGCGGCGATGTCCCCCCCCAATTCCTATTCAACGCCTTCGACGACATAGCCCCCGCCGCCTACCCCGGCATAGAGCGCTACCGCAGCGCATTCGCCCAACTTGGCGCGCGCGAGATACACCTCACCGGCAGCGGCCCATCCATGTACGCGCTGATGCCCAAGCGCGAAGTGGGAACCGCCGTCCAACTGCTGCTCAAGCACAAGCACGGCTGGAACGCGCATCTAGCGTCCGCCGTAACGCCCCCGCCGCTTGACGCTCAGCTCAGTAGCAGTGTCTAGCCCACGCCAACCCAAGCTGAAGGTGAAACCGCCATTCTGGACGCATTCATAGACGGCGCAATGTTAGGCATGCTCATGGCATCCGTGTTCGTTACCGTGGGCATGATAAGCCTCTTCAATCTGCTCAAAAACCGCCGCGCGCAAACCCTGCCGATGCTCGAAAAGTACACGCCCATGACGCTTGCGATGATTATCGTAGCCGCGTCCCATCCCACCTGGGCCACGATTGGCGGCGCATTGGCGCTGGTGTACCGCATAAGCGTAGAGCAGGCGCCCGGCGGCGGCATCGGCAGTCCCAACATAGCGTTCACGCTGGCAGTCACGATTGGCGCACTGCTGCTCGCCGCCCCCATAGCGCTGCTGCTGCGCCCCATACTGGCAGGCGTGCTAGCGCTCACGCTGACCTTCATCCTGCTATTCGGCTGGTTCATGCCCTACTTCGTCGGCGCATAAACCCCGCCCGAATTGACCGATACGCCGTTCAAGGCTAAAATCGCTTTGAGCGCCGCAACATATATCGCAATCGCCCGCCCATACATCACAAGCCCGCCCGCTAAAACGATTAGGATGGATGCAACCCTCCCATACTCCTTTTGCGCCACTGAGCCTTTGCGTTAAAACCCCACGCCAAACACGCCCACCCTTGTTATCGCATCCCCCAACCTGATATATTGAATGCGCGCCCCCGTAGCTCAGTGGATAGAGCGCTGGCCTCCGGAGCCAGGTGCGTGGGTTCGAGTCCCGCCGGGGGTACTTCCTTAATTACAGCATAGCAGCGCCGCAAACCAGTGCGCTTGCCCATATGGTAAGCGCCGCTTGTCGGCGTTGCCGATCGACGGCCAACTAGCCCGCCCGCTTGCCGCAACCGCCGCATCCCTACGCTTCAGCCCACCGATGCGGCAGATCCGCCAGCCGCCCCAAACCCAATTCGGCGCACAGCGCGTTGAACGGCGCGCGCTGAACGCCACGCCATTCCAGATCCTCAAGCCTTTCGCTTATTGGCGCATCCAATCGCAGCGTGGCAAGATACTTGTACAGCGCGGCGGCATCCCTGTGCTGAGCGAGGCTTTGCGCCAGCGATTTTGCGCCGCGTACTTTGACATTCCAAAGCAGCGGATTGTCCGGGATAGCCTCGATATGCTTGTACTCCCCCAAAACCTGCGCCGCCGATTTAGCGCCCCAGCGCGGAACGCCAGGGATGCCGTCCGCCGCATCCCCCACCAGCGCCAAATAGTCCGGTATGGACGCCGGCGCTACCCCGAACTTGGCAATCACGCCGTCAGCGTCCAGCAGCGCGTTTCTGCGCCTGTCCCAGCTCACAACCCGCGCGCCGCGAACCATCTGCGCCAAATCCTTGTCCGGCGAGCAGATGACCACCTGCTCAACGCCCGGCGCGTCCGCCCACATATGCGCCGCCGTGGCTATCGCATCGTCCGCCTCGAACTCCACCATCCGCCATACCACTATGCCAAGCGCAGACGCCGCCCGCTCCGCCGTCTCAAACTGCGCCAGCAGCTCCTCCGGAACGCCCTCGCCCGTCTTGTAGCCCGCAAACGCCTCATTCCTGAACGACGTGATAACGCTGTCAAACGCGCATGCCACATGCGATACATCATCCTGCCGAAGCAGCAGCAAGAGCGTCTGAATAAGCCCGCGCACAGCGCCCGTAGGCCGACCGTCAGGCGCCTCAGCCTTGGGTGCCGCTCCGAAGTGCGCCCGAAAAAGTTCGTATGTGCCATCTACAAGATGTACCTTCATCTGCCCGCCTATCACTCGGTCAATCCGTCAAATCGCCCATATTCTACACGCAGCGCCGCCACTTTGCGCTACAATGCCATAGGTCAATTTGCCGCTGCCGACCAACTATATTGAATGCACTGCATCATCGCACTGCTATCGTATCAGTATTATCTAGGGAGAAAGTCTATGCCACGCATAACGCAGATAACGGAGCGCGAACAGGTTGCGCCCGACAAGCGCCATCTGTTCGACGCCATAGCCGAAAGCCGCGGCAGGGTAAGCGGCCCCTTCTCAGTTCTGCTCAACAGCCCTGAACTCGCGGGCAGAGCGGCGCATCTAGGCGCGTATATCCGCTTCGAGTCCACGCTCACGCCCGCCCAGCGCGAGCTTGCGATAATCACCGCCGCTCGCGAGTTCGACTGCGCCTTCGAGTGGGCGGCGCACGAACCGCTTGCCCGCAGCGCCGGCGTGCGCCAAGCCGCCATAAGCGCCGTAGCCAAGCGCCGCGACCTAAGCGAACTCACCGCGGACGAAGCGCTGATTGTGGAATACGGCCGCCAGCTCCTGCGTGATAAGCGCATAGTGCCCGAAGTGTTCGACGCAGCCAAAGCCGCATTCGGCGAACAGGGCGTAACCGAACTCACCGCAACCATCGGCTACTACGGAATGCTGGCGTGCGCCCTAAACGCCTTCGAAGTGGAGCCGCCGGCGGAAGCCCCGCGCTTGCCCTAGCCGCCTGCAAGCCTTGCCCTTAGGCCGAGGCTAATCAGCATCAACCCGCTTAGTGCCGCCGCGATTAGGATGAGCGTCAGGCGGTTCGCAGCGGGCAGCGGCGTAGGGACTGGCGTTGCGGTGGGCGTGAGCGTGGGCGTTGCGGTAGGCAGCGCTAGATGCAGCGTCTCGCTGTCCAAGCGCGTCTCTCCGCCGGCGGTGTAGTATGCGACGGTGAGCCAGCTTGTGCGCCTAACGAACACCTTGCCGTCGTCTGGTTTGCGGCTCGCCTCGTCGCGGCTTATCTTAACCTCGCCTCTGTATAGATCGGATGCCGGGGGGACATCTACATCCGGATTGCCGGCCACCTCTTGTATGGCAACCCACTCGCCCACGCTGTCAGAGCTGCTGTACACCTTGGCGCGCATGGCTTGCGCCGGGAATGCGTCAAATAATTCGTGATGGAAGTTCACCTCAATAGATGCGCCGGCAGCCACGCCAATAGTAAATGAGACGCTCCAGTCATCGGCATAGAGATATTGCGCTCTATTCTCAATTCCATTCACGGACACTTCAGGATACGGGTGGAACGCAACCGGCAAATTAGGATCATAGACGCAGCCCGTAAGTGAGAATACATCGGGTTCGGGTGCGCCCGTAGCAAGGTTCAATCGCTTGCCGGGGTCGATTTTGTTGGCGACGGATGACCAAACGGCGCGGCATTCCGTCTTGGTTCCAAGTCGGTTATCTTTAATGTGAAAGACAGCGGTGTCCCCGCTGGCGCGCGGTGTGTTGGCGAAGCTGACCTCAATCCTTCGTTCCTCAGCAGTGGGCGGCGGCGTTGGCGTTATGGTGGGCGTGAGCGTTGGCGTGGCGGACGGCGTGGGCGTTGCGCTTGGCGTAATCGTCCCCGTCGGCGTGGGCGTTACGGCGGCGTTGGCGCTCTTGCGGACTGTGCCGTCGGCGTTCATGTAGGCAAGCGTCAGGGCATACGAATCCGTGGGGGCGTACACATCGCCGTCGCCTTGAGTGCGCGCGCTTGTGCTTGCGCTGACGCCCACTTCGCCGCCGAACCGCCCCGATTTTGCGGCGGCAGTCCGCAGCGCGCCCGTCCCCACGCTAACCTCGCGTATGGCCGCCCATTCGCCCACGCTGTCCGAATCGGTGGTTACGCGCGCCCGCTCTGACGCGGCGGAGTAGGCGTCCACCGCATCGAAGTAGAAGCGTATCTCAACTCTGGCGTTATCGGGGATGACCTGCACAAGCTTGATTTCGCCGTTGTTGGGATTGACCGAATCGGGCGCGGAGTCCCTGCCGTTGACATGCGCATCGGGCGCGGGGACGCCGGATATGAGCGGCGTATTGGGCGGATCGGACTTATCGTAGCGGCAGCCTTCGTTGAGCGAAAAGACGGTCGGGGCGGGCGCGCCGGTGGCGACGTTGAAAGTCTGAACGCCCCCCAAACCCATAGGCGGATCAGGTGGGGGGGGGGGGTACAGGAACATTCAGCCAGGTTGCCACGCAGGAATGAATCAGCCCAAGCCCGCTGTCCTGCGCGAAGAAGCCTATCTTCCCCGCGGCGGATATAACCGGCTGCGCGAACCATACGGACACATCGTCATCATCCGCCGCCGGATACGGGATAGGCTCGCGCGTGGGCAGCGGCACTGGCGTATGGGTTGCCGTGGGCGTGGGCGTAATGGTGGGCGTTGCGGTCGGCGTAGGCGTGGGCGTTGCCGTTGGCGTATGCGTAGCCGTGTGCGTGGGAGTAGGCGTTGATGTAGCGGTCGGCGTTCCGGTTGCGGTGGGCGTGGGCGTTGCCGTCGCGGTGTGAGTTGCCGTCGGGGTATGCGTCTGCGTGGGCGTGCCGGTTGCCGTGGGAGTCGACGTTGGCGTATATGTAGCGGTTGGCGTGGCGGTAGCAGTGGGCGTTCCGGTAGCGGTAGGCGTTGGCGTTGCGGTCGACGTCGGAGTAGCCGTAGGCGTTCCGGTAGCGGTGGGCGTTGGCGTGTGAGTGGGCGTTGCAGTCGACGTCGATGTAACCGTGGGCGTTGGTGTCCGGGTTGGCGTTGATGTGATTGGTTCAGGCGTATGAGTAGGCGTTGGCGTAGCTGTGGGCGTGGCAGTTGTGGTCGATGTATGTGTAGCCGTTGCCGTGGCGGTGTGCGTAGCGGTATGTGTAGCCGTGGACGTTGCCGTAGCCGTGGCAGTAGCCGTAGCCGTGGCGGTATGCGTGGCAGTTGCGGTGTGCGTAGATGTCGATGTCGGAGTAGCTGTCGCGGTGGCAGTTGCGGTCGACGTCGGTGTATGCGTAGCCGTCGCGGTGGCAGTAGCAGTAGCCGTTCCCGTCGCCGTCGGCGTGGCGGTTGCGGCGGGCGGGTTGGCGCTTGGCGTGAAGTAGAAGGTGATTATGAGCGTGGCGCCGGCTTCCACCCGCCTGACGGTGTGTATATTCCCCGTTTGATTTATGCCCGGCACGTCGTTGTGATAAACGCTTATCGTAGCGCCGCTCAGCGTTGCCGTCGGGGCATTGGGCGGAGCCGGCGGGAAGATTAGCGGCGTGTTCGATGGCGTTTGGGTGTCGTATGTACAGCCGGCGCTGAGGGAGAATATGTTCGGTTCGGGCGCTCCGCTACCGACGTTCCATGCGGCGGCGGACGGGTAGTTGCCGACTATGTTCGTCCAGGTGGCGACGCAGGATGCGGTGGTTTGGGACGGCGGCCGAATGGTCGGCGAGGCGTCGGCGCCGCGAAAGATTGGGATCGCCGGCGCCGTCAGCGCGATTGCGAATGCGAGCGCTATGACGGCGGCCGGCTTGTTTCGCAAAATGCGCCGCGCCTATGTGAGCTGGCGCAGGCGTGGGTCGAGCTTGTCGCGCAGCCAGTCGCCCATGAAGTTGAGCGCCATGACGGTGAAGAATATGGCGAGGCCGGGGAAGAACGAAATCCACCACGCGTCGCGCAGGTAGTTGCGCCCGTCGGCTATCATCGCGCCCCAAGTGGGCGTGGGCGGCGGGATGCCGGCGCCTACGAAGCTTAGAAACGCCTCTGCCAGGATTAGTTGACCGGAGCGCAGCGTGGCTATGACCAGCACGGTGTTTAGCACGCCCGGAAGTATGTGCATCACCAGTATTCGCGGCAGGGATGCGCCGGCTACGCGCGCGAGCGCCACATAGTCGCGCTCGCGCAGTGTTAGCACTTCGCCGCGCACATTTCGCACGAAACCCGACCAAGTCAGCAGCACCAGCATAACTATCATAGTGGTTATGCTTGCGCCCATTACCACCGCGACCGCCATTGCCACAAGCACGAATGGAAGTCCTAAGAATATGTCCACAAGGCGCATTATCACTTCGTCGATGAGACCGCCGAAGTAGCCTGCGATTAGCCCTAGCGCCGTGCCGATGATGGTGCCGGTTACCAGCGCTATCGCCATCACCATCAGCGATATGCGCGCGCCGTAGATTAGCCTGCTTAGCAGGTCTCGCCCTATCACATCGGCGCCTAGTATGTAGTCTGCCGATCCGCCTTGGGTCCATACGGGCGGGGTGTTTCTTGCTCTAAGGCTGTTTGCATACGGGTCGTGTGGGGACACCCAGGGCGCTAACACCGCCACGGTTACAAGAACGCCTAGGATTACGCCCGAAAGAACCGGCCATCTGCCGAGCGCTTGGACTACGCCCGCTATTCCGGTTGACCTGTAAGAAGGTATGGATACTTCAAGGTCGGATTGAAGCTCTGCTTGCGCCATGTGGCATACCTCCTACGAGTAGCGTATGCGCGGGTCTATGAAGGCGTAGAGAATATCCGCGAGGAAATTCAGCACCACAAACGCCGCCGTGAATATCAGCACAAGCACCGCAAGCACGGTGAAGTTGTTGGTCCAAACCGCCTCGATGCCGAACCGCGCCAGCCCGGGCCAGGCGAATACCGTCTCGACCGATATGGAGCCGGTTATGAAGCCCGCCAGCAGTAGCCCCGATAGGGTAAGGGGCGCTATCGCCGCGTTCTTGAAGGCGTGCTTCCATATTAGCGTTCTGGAGCTGACGCCCTTGGCTCTAGCGAGCTTCACATATTCCGAATCCAGCACTTCCAGCATAGCGGAGCGCACCAGTCGGACATATCCCGCCGCGCCGAACCACGACAGCGTTACGGTGGGCAGTATGTAGTGTTTAATGGAAAAGCCTTCGCCCATAGTTCCGGCGGGCAATAACCCGTCGAACCACACATTGAACACCAGGATTAACACAATCCCTACCCAGAATGTGGGCAATGCCTGGCCGAATAGGGCGAATGCCCTGCCGATGTAGTCGGGGACGCTGCCGCGCTGCACAGCGGAGAACACGCCCATCGGCACGCCGATAAGCGTGGATAATATGAAGGCGGAAAGCGCGAGTTTGAGAGTGGGCCCGACTTTCTGCGGTATTTTGGGCGCTATGAGTTGCCTGTCCGCCAAATCGCGGCCGAGGTCTCCCTGCAGCAGTTGCCCCAACCATATGCCGAACTGAACGGGAATAGGCTTGTCGAGGTGAAGTTGGCGCGCTAGGTCGTCCCATTGCTCTTGGGTTATGCCGTATGCCTGGTCGGGCAGCAACAGCACGCGCGGATCGCCCAGAATTCTGGATACGCTGAATACGAACAGCGCCGCGCCCATAAGCGTGAGAATCGATGTGATGAACCTGCGAATTATGAAAGCGCGCATTCTTACCCCTTTGGAGAGACCGGTCAGCCGCGCGAATATCGGTATTAGCAAGCCACGCCCGGGCTCGGTTTTGGAACCCAGGCATGGCTCGCTTTTAGTTTAGAAAGGGCGTCTTTAGCGCAGTTTCACCCATTCCAGGTCGTGTATGCCGTCGTGTCGGAACTGCAGGAACGGCCGCATCTTCCACGACTCAACCGCGTTGACGTCGTAGATCATCCTGCCCGGCGATGCCACGATAGCCGGCAAGAGCGCCCAGTCATACAGATACTGGCGCATCTCAACCGCCTTTTCCTTCAGCAGAACGGGATCCGTGTTGCTCTGCTTGAAGCCGTTAACCTCGGATGCCTTGGGAAGCTCCAGTCCGTGGTTGTAGCCGCCTCTGCCGTATGAACTCCAGATGAATTCAATGGGCCAGGTGCCGGGCCAACCGCAGCAACCGTGCATCCTCAGCACGGGGAACGTCCGCGTAACTAGGCTTGGGCGGATGGTGCTGTATGTGCGCCTGTCGTGGGTTGCGGTGATGTTGAGCTTGTTGAGCCACTCGGCGGCGATCGCTTCGGACATTTCGACGTCTTCGCCGCTTAGTCCGGCCCAGAAGTTCACTTCAAAGCCATCGCTGTAGCCGGCTTCGTCCAGAAGCTTCTTAGCCTCTTCGATGTTGTAGCCGTAGCGCCACTTGTCTTGATTTTCCACCCAGACGGGGTCGGTGTCCCACTGACCGCCGAGGTCTTGCGGGTTGCCTAGTCCGCTGAGTATCACTTCGTTGATGCCTTCTCTGTCTATCGCCATAGACAAGGCGCGGCGCACCTTCAGCGACTTCTGCATAGAGGGCGTGTTCTCGTCGAACTCGCCGGGGCTGTTCTCATAGGGATCGCCTATCCAGGGAAGTGAAGTGTCCCTCAGAGTCTCAGGAAGATCGTCGCCGGTGATGGCGTGCGTCCACTCCCAGTAATTCCCGCCAAAGGGGAAGCCGTGAATGTTCTTAGAGCCTTCGGGCGATTGCGCGAACTCGCCGCTTTCCAGCAGCGCCGGCCAGTCTTTCAGCGCCAAGCCCGCAATCTGCGCTTCGCCGCTTTCCAGCATAGCCCTGCGCGTGGACGCTTCGGGAACCTCAATGATGCGCACCTTTTCGACGAAGGGAACCTTTTCCCAGTGGTCAATGAAGGCGGTCAGGAACATGCCGTTCTGCACTACCCAGCCGTCCATCGAGAACGAACCCGTGCCGGTGATGTTCGTCCGCATCCACTCTTCGGCTTCGTCTTCGGTAGTGAAGCCGTTCTGCTCCATGACGGTCGAAACCTTGGGGAACATTCCCGTCCCCTCATTGGCGTCGGTGAACAGCGCGGTGAGGGTATGCCCGGCGAAGGCATCCCAATGGAAGCGCGCGGTGTACTTGTCCACAGGCTCGACGCGATTGATTGCAAGGTCGATTTCCGCTGAGCTATCGTGCCGCGCTTCCTCAGTGAAAGAGGGCATAAGCGCGTGGTATGTCCACTGCACATCCTCCGCGGTCAATTCGCCCCAACCTCTATGGAACTGAACGCCTTCGTTGAGCGTGAAGTCGGTATAGGAAAAGTCCGACGCGGTTTCCCAGCCTTGCGCCAACCAGGGCGCCGCCGTGATGCCGCCGTCCGCAGAGCGCGATGTCTGCAGCAGCGATTCCTGCGCCGATACGACGGTCAGCGAGGCGCACCAGAGGCAGTCCGTGGGGAAGCCGCTGGGCGATGCGACGCTTGTTATCGCTACAACCAGTGTGCCGGCCGGCTTGTCGGGAACTGCGGTAGCTTCCATACGCGCAGGGGCCGGGGTGGGCCTAAACGTCTGCGGCGCGGTTACTGCCTGAACTATCGGAGTAGCGGCTGCCATCGCCGGCGCGGCCGGCGCCGCCGGGGCGGGCGCTCTGGGCGCTTGTGGCGCGGGCGCGGCGGGCGCTTGTTGGGGCGCGGGCGCGACGGCGGGCTGCTGAGGCGCTACGGCCGGCTGCTGTACCGGGGCCGCGCCGCCGCACGCGATAGCAAGCGCGCCAAGCGCCGCCACTATCAAGCTTATCCACTTGAATTTGGTCATTTTTACCTCCAATCCTAGTTGGATCTTTACTCGCTTGTGAAAGTGGATACATTCAAGGCGCAATATAGTTGATAGATTTGGCAATGTCAACACTCGGTTTCGGGGGTTTAACTCAAAGGGGGTTTAACGCAAGGGCGCAGGGGCGCAAAGAAGGGAGGATACAAACGCAAAGGGAGACGGGCGGTTGGAGTACGTCAGTTGGCGGCGGGCGTTATAGCGCCGTTGCGTATGCTGAAGCGGGCGATATGCGGCAGGAAGCGGGCGTCGACGGCGTGCGCGTCGGCGGTGGTGATGAGCGCTTTTGTGATATAGCCGAAATGCGCTATAATCCCTAATGCAAGGTTGCCGCCCGCCGCGCGCTAATGGACAGCGGGGCATGCGCGACGCTCGATATGTATGGAGGCGAAAGATATGGATGTGAACACTGCCGCGCCTGTCTTGGCGATTATACTGCTGATATTCACGCTGGCGCTTTTCACATTGGCGATTGCTGGCATAATGGACTGGTACGGCATGATTAACGTTTCGTGGCTTAACCCGGAACGCAAAGACCGCCGCCAAGATACGCAGTCTAATCGGGACTAAGCGCAGTGAGCGATAACGCCAATAATAAGGGGATTAACCAAATCCCTCCACGATGGATATTCGCCAGCCTATTTGCGGTAGCATCGGCTGGCATAACTATCCTTATATGGCTTACGCCCGTAACCGCAGCAGAGATGACGCCGGCGCAAGATCGCCTGCTGAATGCGGGCGATTGGATGCTCAAGGCGTCCATAGGCTTAATCTTGGGCTTTGCGGGTGGACGGCTCGCCGCGCGCAACGGCAATAGCGCATCCGAGTAGGCGCTCGCTCCCCCCGTTATATCCGCCTCTTACCCCAGCGCTTGACCCCCTTGCCCTAACCCCGTATATTGACCGCACAACCGCTGTGGGCTTTGAGCGCCCGCCCCCGTCCGCGCTTGGGCGGCTGACGTGTGCATTGACGCCCCTTTCAAGACAGACAAATTATGATTTGGGAGGTCATAGTTATGGCATTCGGAAGCGGAGATTACATCTACGAAGTCGCTGAGGGATGGGGCACGCTGCCCGATGGCTTCGAGTTCAAGCAGGTGGCGGATGTGGCGGTGGACGGCGACGACAATGTGTATGTCTATAACCGCGGCACGCACAACCTCGTCATCTTCAACCGCGAAGGCGACTACCTGCGGTCATGGGACCTCAAGCACAAAGAGCCGCACGGCATCTGCGTGGACGCCGACGGCAATGTGTTCCTGGCGGACAGAGACTCGCACGTCGTCGAAAAGCGCAATGCAGAGGGCGATCTGCTGCTGACGCTCGGCACGCGCGATATGCCGTCCGACACCGGCGAACAGAGCCAGCGCTTCCTGGTAGAGAAGCCCGGCGGCCCGTTCAACATGCCCACCGGCATCGCAATCGGCAACTTCGGCGACCTGTTCATATCGGACGGCTACAGCAACTGCCGCGTGCATCACTACAACGCCAGCGGCTCGCTGATGAACTCGTGGGGACTGCCCGGCAAAATCAACCCCGGCGACTTCCATCTGCCGCACGGCATAGGCGTCGACCGCCACAACCGCGTGGTGGTAGCCGACCGCGAAAACCACCGCATCCAGGTGTTCGACGAAGACGGCGAATTCCAGATGATGTGGACGGGCTTTCAGCAGCCCACATCGGTGGCGTTCGGCCCCGACGGCGAGATATATGTGCCTGAGCTGCAGCACCGCGTCAGCATCATAGACGAAGAGGGCAACCTGCTGGCGCGCTGGGGCGACGAGCACAGCCACGCGCCCGGCCTGTTCTACGCCCCGCACGGAATGGCGATCGACTCGCGCGGCGACATCTACGTAGGCGAAGTGCTGGAGGGACAGCGCATCCAAAAGTTCGTGCGCCAGCGGTAGGCATCTGTCCGGTCGGACGGCGTCCTAGCCAATAAGCGGCGCCGTCCGACCGACGCCCCGCTATGCGCGATTGCCGCCAATGTGTGATAATCAGCAAAGCGAACTTTTTTTGATACATCGGCAAGCGAGCCAAAATGACATACACAGCTCCACCCGTTGCCAATCCCGAAACCGATGCGCTTTCGGATGTAGATAGGCTACCCAAGTCTATTTTAGAGTCTGCAGAGCTATACCGAACTCGGTTGCCCGTCCGAAATGAGCGCGCATGCGATTGTAAGCCTAGCCATATCAATTGCTTGACCGCCAAAGAGTGGCTTAAGAACCAGTTGGGCGTATGGCAGTTCAGCTACGAAAAGCGCGATGTGAGGGATAAGAACCTTCACCCCGCAACTTTCCCGCTTTCTTTGGCTAGAAAAGTTATAGAACTTTTCACCCATCAAGGCGAACTTGTGCTTGACCCATTCGTCGGAAGCGGCACAACGCTGGTAGCGGCGCAAGATTGCAATCGAAACGCGCTGGGATTTGACCTATCGACAAAATACATCAATCTCTGCGAACAGCGATTAAGCCAGCGCGGCATATTCCATAACGTCGACCAAGTGGCGGTGCAAGACGATGCGCTGAATATCCCTAGCTACCTGTCTGAGGAATCGGCAAGTCTCATATGGACATCGCCGCCTTACGCAAACCTGCTCAATAGAAAGCGCAAGAACAAATCCAGGCGGGATAGAAAGAACGAGCAGTACGACAAGGTAGAGCAGTATTCCCAAGATGCTCGCGATTTGGGGACTATGCCGCTTGAACGCTACACGGAAGCGATAGGCGATATTTTCGAAGCGTTGTGTCCTTTGCTGAAAGTCAAAGGACACTGCGTCATCAACGTCCCCGATATGTGGTGGGAAAACCGCAGAATTACAATCCATGTCGCCTTAATCGAGGAATTGCGCAAGCGGGGATACGAACTTCGAAACACGATAATTTGGGACAGGACAAACATCGTGAATCGGATCGGGATTTTCGGTTGGCCAAGCAACTACATCACGATGGGGACGACCTTTGAATATCTGCTGGATTTCTGGCGTCCGCCGTTAGATTAACCGAGTGCAGCAACAGGACTATGACACAGATTTTCACAAAAGAGTCACTCAAAGATTCGCTCATCAAAATAAGGGCGCTCGGTTGGATACCCAATAAGAGACCGGGCAACGCCGGCGGAGTAGGCAATACGCTCGAAGACTTGCTCGGCATAACGGAGAATAACCTGCCGCTACCCAACGCCGCCGAATGGGAGCTTAAGTGTCAGCGAATAGGCACAAGCTCTTTGACCACCTTGTTCCATATGGAGCCGTCGCCGCGCGCATTCAAGATTGTGCCGCAATCGCTACTGCCGAACTATGGCTGGCCACATGCGCAAGCAGGATCTAAGTACCCGGCTGGCGAGATGAGCTTTCGCCAAACGATACACGGCAAATCGCCCAGCAATAGGGGATTTATGGTGATTGTCAATCACAAAGAGCGAAAAGTCGAGGTTTCGTTCAATTCCCAAAATGTCGACGCAGTACACCAAGATTGGTTGGATAGTGTGAAGACGCGCGTAGGGCTTGGCGAGCTTAACCCAAAGCCGTATTGGGGATTCGATGACCTGTTTCACAAGGCAGGGACGAAACTCCACAACACCTTCTTCGTGCTTGCAGAAAGAAAACGGGAAAACGGAACCGAATACTTTCACTATTCGCGTTTCATAATGCTGCGCGGATTGCGAATTGACAATCTCGTGAACGCAATATCGGCGGGCGATCTGTTGATAGATTTTGACGCGCGGACAGGCCACAATCACGGCACAAAGTTCCGTCTGCGGCAGAACAAACTGACGGACTTGTACAAAGATGTGGAAGAGATAACTTAAATGCTCAAGCTAAACACCTTCGCCGTAGATCTGCCCAAAGACCGTATCTATATGCAAGATGTAGATGCGATTGAAGTGGAAATATGGTGCGCCCCATTCCCCAACAGCGCGCACGCGGCGATGTTTATGCTGGCAGTGGACTGCCAAATCGTGATTGAGGGGTTCACCACGCAAGACTTTGACGACGACCATACCTATGACGATGATTGCCCCACCTGTGAGGTTTTCGGTTGGGTGAACGCCAAATCCGAAGCCGACTGCTACAGGTTGGACGACATCGCTATGGACGCTTTCACCGACGCCGTAGCCGAAATGCCCGAACTCCGAATGTTCAAGGGCGGCGAACATTGCATCGATAGCGATCACTGGACGATAACTACAATAAGAACTGAGGTCGTCTAAAAAATATGGCGGGTTAACCGCCGCGCCCATTCATATATCCTAACCAACACACCTACCCCAACCGAAAGGCATCGCATTGGAAACCATTCTTGCCATCATCGTAGGCTTGCTATTCGGCGCCGCATTCGGCGGGCTGCTGGCGTGGCTCGCTATGCGGCTGCGCGCAGGCAGCGACGGCGCAACCCCAAGCAACGCATTTATCATTACCGTATCCCTTTGCGCCCCCGCACCTTTGCGTTTAGCCGCCGCCCGATTGCCTACGCCCCTATCCCGCCACCGCCGGCCGCCGTTCCCAAAAGCCCGTCGCCTGCTGAAAGGCGTATGCGAGCTGCAGTACGCCGAACTCGCTCCGATGCCGTCCAACAATCTGTACGCCCACCGGCAAGCCCTCATCCGTGAAGCCGCACGGGACGGATATGGCGGGATGCCCCGTAGCCGTTACATAGTAGCAGGAACGCATCCAATCTATGTATGTGTCCATTTGAACGCCGTTTATCTCAGTGGGATACGGCATGCTCACATCGAAGGGCGGGCGCTGGCTCACCGGGAATGCCATAAATTCGTATGTTTCCATAAAGCGGCGCATCCGCTCATACAGCGCGGCGCGCTTGACTTCGGCAGCGCCCACATCGGCCGCGCTGAGGCGCAGCCCTTCCTCTATGTTCCATATCACCGTGTCTTTGAGCATATGCCGATGCGTCTTCAGCAGTTCGGCGCGCGTGGCGGCCATCCCGGCGGCGCGCATCGTCATAAACACTTCGTTGGCGCTGCTGAAGTCCGGGCAGGCGTCCTCTACGCTGCAGCCCAGCGCCTCGAATGTGGCGCGCTGACCTTCTATGACCGACGCGATGCGGCGGTCGACCGGCAGTCCGCCCATATCGCTACTCCAAGCGATGCGGACGCCATCGAAGTCGCGCTCAAGCGAGTTCGCAAGCGGATTGAACGCCGCGCCAGGCTCATCTATCGCGATGGGCGAGCGGGCATCCGGCCCCGCGATAGCGCTCAGCATCAGCGCCGTATCCTGCACGGTGCGCGCCATCGGCCCCTGCACCGCCAGCATAGTCCATGGCATCGGCGAGGGCCATACCGGAACCCGCCCTATCGCGGTACGAAAGCCCACGATGTTGCAGAAGTTGGCGGGGTTTCGCAGCGATCCGCCCAGATCGCTGCCGTCCGCGATGGCTACCATACCGCAGGCGAGCGCCACTGCCGCGCCGCCGCTGCTGCCGCCGCAAGTCTTTGTCATGTCATACGGGTTGAGCGTCGCCCCGAACACTTCGTTGAATGTCTGGGATCCCGCCCCGAACTCCGGCGTATTCGTCTTGCCCACCGATATTGCGCCCGCCCGCTTCAGGCGCTCCACAATGAGCGCGTCCCGCTCCGGGATGTTATCGGCGTATATGGGCGAACCGTAAGTTGTGCGGACGCCCGCGGTCTCAACAAGGTCTTTATGCGCCACCGGCAAGCCGTGCAGTACGCCTACATCATCGCCCCGCGCCAGCGCGTCGTCGGCCGCTTGCGCGTCCTCCAGCGCCCGCTCCGGGCGATATGTAACGATAGCGTTCACCTGCGGGTTCACCCTATCGATCTGCGCCAGATGCGCCTCCATCACATCCACGCACGAAACCTCACGGCTGCGTATGCGCCGCGCCAGCTCCACTGCGGTCAGAAAGCATATATCCGTTGCGTTCATCAAGCCCTCCATAGGCATAAGGCTAGGCGTTGCGATAGTTCAGAGCGCCGTTATCCGCACGGGCAGCCCGGCGCTCACCCGAATAAAATCGCTTTCATTGAAGGTTACGATCCGTTCGGCGTTTGCCTTGACAGCGGCGTGAGCGATAAGCGCATCGTAGATTGTGCCGCCGCGTATATCTAGGCGCGCGAAGCGTTCCAACGCGTCCAGATAGTCTATATCCGCAAGCGCTACGATTTCAAAAACGGGCGCAATTCTATCGCGAATGAAATCCCAGAGTTGAACCGCGATTATTCGCGGGCGGGACGGCATACCGGTCAAAACTTTGTACATTTCCGTCAACGAATGGGCGGATACGACGCCGTCTATCTCTTTTCGCTCCGCCATTTGAAACCATGCCAGCGCGCGGTCGTGGAATTCGTGGCGTTCAAGAAACGCCGCGACAAGAACCGAAGTGTCAAACAATACCTTCAAGCTTCCACCTCTTTCGGAGTTGCGCATCCCGCAAGACATCGCTCCACTTCAGCATATCCATCTCAGGATCGATCACATCGCCGTCTTCGTCGCGTATCGCACGCACCTCGCCGTCCTCGTCGCGCAGCGCTTCGAACTCGTCGAACTCTTCCCGCAGCGCCTCGTCGAACACCGCCCAGCGATGTATCAGAACGCCTCGCTTGTTCACCAGCCGAACCTGTTCGCAGTCCGGGCGCAGCGTGATTGTATCGGCGTCCACATCCGCTTCTATCGTGAGCTTGCCGCCCGCCGACAGCCCCAGCGCCTTGCGTATCTCTTTCGGAATGCAGATACGCCCCGAAGCGTCCAGCTTTACCTCGAATGTCTTGCTCATAAGATTTCACCTACCTTGTGCATTGTCAGCGAATAGACTGCTGCCCACCATTCTAGCGCACATCACTCAAGACTTTTCCATACCACTACGGCGCGCAATTCATGGTCACACCGAGTTTCCACCTCTTTCTGAGTTGCGCATCCCGCAAGACATCGCTCCACTTCAGCATATCCATCTCAGGATCGATCACATCGTCGTCGCCGCCGCGCATCGCCCGCACCTCGCCGTCCTCGTCGCGCAGAATTTCGAACTCGTCGAACTCTTCCTGCAGCGCCTCGTCGAACAGCGCCCAGCGGTGTATTAGAACGCCCCGCTTGTTCACCAGCCGCGCTTGTTCGCAGTCCGGGCGCAGCGTGATTGTATCGGCGTCCACATCCACTTCTATCGTGAGCCTGCCGCCCGCCGACAGCCCCAGCGCCTTGCGTATCTCTTTCGGAATGCAGATACGCCCCGAAGCGTCCAGCTTTACCTCGAATGTCTTGCTCATAAGATTTCACCTACCTTGCAAGTTGTCAGCGAATCGAATACCGTTTGCCGTTGCCCACCATTCTAGCGCACATCACGGCGCAGCGTCAGCGTGGTAACGCGCTGTTCCCTTTCTGCAATACGCCGCATTTCCTATCACACGCCTATTACGCCCTAGCACCCTTGCGTTTAGGCCTGTTCCCAATCGCGCAGTAGCGTCTGCGCGGCGTTATGCCCCGGCGCCCCCGTAACCTCGCCGCCCGGATGCGCCCCCGCGCCGCACATATACAGCCCCTCTATCGGCGTGCGATAGCCCGCAAGCCCCCGACTTGGACGCTGCGCGAACAACTGCTGCGAAGTCATATCCAAGTGCCGTATATTGCCGTCCGTCAATCCCACGCGCTCTTCCAACTCCACGGGCGTGAAGAGCTCCCAATCCAGCAGTACGTCGCGGAAGTTCGGCGCATATTGCGCTATCGTGTCAATCAGGCGCTCGCCTACTTCCTGCCGCGCATCCTGCCACGAACCCTGCGCCAACCGCACGGGCGCATACATCACCCACACCGACATGACATGCTTGCCGTGCGGCGTTAGCGTGTCATCGTACACCGTCGGAATTTGGATATACATCACCGGGCAGGACGATGGCTTGCCGTTTCGCGCGTCATCCCAATTCTGCTCGAAATACTCCACGGACGGGCATATGCGGATATACGCCAGCGCCTTTGGGTCATAGCCCGCCCCTAGGTACGCCGAAAAGTCCGGCAGCTCGCTCATAGCGCAGTGGAACTTGAGATATGCCGTGTTCGTCTTCATTCGGCGCGCATCCGCAAGCAGCGCGGGCGGCGCATCGTCGGCATCCAGCAGCGTCAGAAACGTGCGCTTCGGATCGGAGTTAGACAGCACGGCGTCGGCGTCGATCCGTTCCCCGTCCGCCAGCAATACGCCGCTTGCCGCGCCGTTGAGCGTCAGTATGCGCGCCACCTCTGCGTCCGTGCGAATCTCGACGCCTTGCGTCGTCGCCGAGCGCGCCATCGCCTGCGTGATTGCGCCCATCCCGCCGCGCGGTATGCCGAAGTTTTCGTGAGGCGTCAGAATGTCGCTGCGGATGTAGGCGCACGCCATAACGCTGCCCGGCGCGCGCGGATCGCCGGCGTCTTGCGCGTCGATAAAGCAAGCGCGCACCGCCGGCGACTCGAAGTATTCCTCGACTAAATCGCGCATACTGCCCGTGAGCATGCGCTCAAAAACCGCCTCGTCCGCCGTTCCCCGCACATCGGCGGCGACCGCCGCAAGCGTAGGCGGATCCGTCAGAAAGTAGCGCTGTATGACGCCGCCCGCGCGCCGCCAGAACGCTGTCCAATCGCGATAGCGCCTGCCGTCGCGCGGCGATATGCGCGCGATATTCTCAGCGGTGCGCTCATCGTCGTGCCAGCGCAACAGATGCTGCTTGTTCGGCAGCGGATGAAAGCTCACCGGATCCATTGCGTATATCTGCAAGCCGTGTTCGCGCAGTTGCAAGTCGTCGATAACCTTCGCTTGCAGCAGATGGCAGATATAGGCGCAGCTAGACACCCGAAAGCCGGGGAAAAGCTCCTCAGTGATGCACGCTCCCCCCACGAAAGAGCACCGCTCTAGAACCAGCACGCGGTTGCCCTTGCGCGCCAGATAGTTGGCGGCTACCAGCCCGTTATGCCCGCCCCCCACGACGATTGCCGAATAGCGTGTTGCCATACCTTGCCTCCCGCCAAACGAAACGCCTTATGCCATAAACGCCCTAATCATAACCCCTGCCCGCGTAATTGGCGATACTCCCGCGAATGTTCGGCAGGGCAATCATGCCCCCTTGCGCGCGACTTGGCTTTATAGGCTATAATGTTAAGCAAGGAGGAAGCGAATGCCCACAATCCACACCCCGGACGACCTTATAAGGCTAGTTCGGGAGAACGCAGAGTTCCGAGAGGCATTGCGGCGCGAACTGCTCACAGACGAGTTGCTGGCGCTGCCGCAACGCTTTTCGGAGTACGCCGAGGCGACGGATCGTAGACTTGATGAGCTGACCAAACGCTTTTCGGAGTACGCGGAGGCGACGGATCGTAGGCTGGATGAGCTGACCAAACGCTTCTCGGAGTACGCTGAGGCGACGGATCGTAGGTTGGATGAGCTGACCAAACGCTTTTCGGAGTACGCGGAGGCGACGGATCGTAGGCTTGATGAGCTGACCAAAACCGTAGCCAAACTGGTGCGCCACGCGGAGGCGACGGATCGTAGACTTGATGAGCTGACCAAAACCGTAGCCAAACTGGTGCGCCACGCGGAGGCGACGGATCGTAGGCTTGATGATCTGACCAAAACCGTAGCCAAACTGGTGCGCCACGCGGAGGCGACGGATCGTAGGCTGGATGCGTTGGAACAAGGTCAGCAGCGGCTTGAGCAGAGCTACCAAAGGCTTGAGCGAGGCCAACGGCAGCACACCAACGACATCGCCGAGCTCAAGGGCATCGGCCTAGAGACGCGGCTGTACAACCGTGGTATAAGCCAAATCGCCACCCTACTTAGAGTGCAGAACAGCCACAGGATTAGAGTTGCCGAGCGGGACGACAACTCTGCAGAGTTCAATAACGCCCTCTACGAAGCTCTGGAACAAGGCGTCCTGTCCGAAGACGAGTACGCCCGAATCCTCGACACCGATATGGTGGTTCGCAGCAACAGACCCGGCCAGCCCCACCAAGTCTACGTCCCGATTGAGGCTTCATACAGCGTATCCAGGGACGACATCGATAAAGTCATCCGCACGGCCGGCATCCTGGATCGCCTGTTCCCGGACGCAGAAATACAGCCCTGCCTGTACTTCATGAGCATCCTCGACGAAATGAGGCAAGACGCAGCAGTTCGAAACGTTCACTTGATACAGGAAAGACGCCTTCTTTAACCGAGCGCGGCATCGATCAGCAAAGAACGGCGTCTTCCCCTCAAACCGCCGGCGCCCCCCAACGGCGCATCCCCCGCCGCGCCAGGTTTGCCGCCCGCATCCGCTCTCACAACGCCGTCTTGGGACGCTACTTCGTGGCGTCAAAGAACGGCGCCCGCGCAACCTCCGCATCCACAAGCCCGTCTTTCGGCAGCAGCGGGACGGACATGTATCCCCCGCAAGATTGGCGCACACTGCCGTTCACGAGCAACCGCGCTTTCACCATCACCTTCAGCGGCTCAAGCGCCGTAGTGGGCGGACTACTAAACGGCGCAGGCTACGGTCACAGAATTAGAAGCAAAAACGGCAGCCGCTACTCCCAGGCTTGCCACCGCTTCCCCAAATTGATAGTATCGCCGCGAGCATTCGGATTTATCGGCGGCGCGCCCCGTCGCCCGCATGCCCCGACGGAGTTTCGCGCATTGAAACGCCAACCCCACACAACAAACGCGCTGCGGACGCTGCTTTGGGCGGCAGGCGCAGTCGCGCTCTTTGCGCTATGCTACGCGCTGATTTCCCCCAACTACGCCGCCCAAGCGCAGCAAGCCGACGCTGACACCCCTACCCCCGTTGCGCCCCAAGACGACGATGGCGACGAGGACGGCGCAACTGGGCAGGGTGTTGGCGGCGCAGTCGGGCAGGACGACCCCGAAAGCACTCCCACGCCCCCATCGACCGACGGCGGCGTGTCGGGGCAGACCACATTGGCAAAACCCACCGGACTCACAGGTACCGGCGCCAACGGAAGCATACGCCTTGACTGGAACGACGTCGCAGGCGCGACCGAATACGAAGTGCAGCAGTGGGACGGACATGTGTCCCCCGCAAGATGGCGCAAACTGCCGTTCACCAGCAACCGTACCTTCACCATCACCTTCAGCGGCTCAAGCGCCGTAGCGGGCGGACTACTAAACGGCGCAGGCTACGGTCACAGAGTTAGAAGCAAGAGCGGCAGCAACTACTCCGCCTGGACTTACCGCACCACAATCGCAGGAATACGCCCAAGCATTCCGACCGGACTCACAGGCGTCGGCGGCAACAATACAATACGGCTTGACTGGAACGACGTCGCAAACGCCACCGGTTACGAAGTGATGCAGTGGGACGGGCATGTATCCCCCGCAAGATGGCGCATCCTGCCCTTTACCAGCAACCGCAGCTTCACCATCAGATTCAGCGGCTCAAGCGCAGTAGTAGGCGGCCTCATAAACGGCGCAAGCTACGCTCACAGCGTTAGAAGCAAAGGGGTCGGAGTTCTCCGATCTTCATGGAACTCTTTCATCACCACCAGCGTACCGGGGACATCCGCCGCTACCGCCACTCCCACAGCGACGCCGACGCGCACCCCGACGGCAACGCGCACCGCCACTCCCACAAACACCCCGCGGCCGAGAACCGCCGCTACCGCCACGCCAACCCCCACGAACACCCCGCAGAGCGGAACCGCCGCCACCCCAACCCCTTCGCCGAAACCGCCCCGCATCAGCGTCAATTCGGCGAACCCGACGCTCAATCAGCGAATAGTTCTAAGCGTCGACCAACCCACCGGCGGCAACGCCCATCACGGCAAAATCAACTGGACCGCCTATCAGAAATGCCTTGACAACGTCCAGTCCGCCGCCGACTGCCGCCGATGGTGGAACATCGCAGGCTGGCCCTCCGGCGGCACCAACCGCTACTACTACTGCCGATATATGAGGCCGAACCTCTACAATCCGCGCAGCGCCACGGAACGAAGCCGCGACAACCCCGGCTTCAACGAAGCCGAGTATCGGCGGATCTACCAACCCATCTACGATACCTACTGCGACGACATTAACGACGGATTAGAGATATACT
Source organism: Dehalococcoidia bacterium (assembly GCA_965204605.1). Lineage (GTDB taxonomy): Bacteria > Chloroflexota > Dehalococcoidia > Lucifugimonadales > JADFKI01 > Bin90. The sequence goes on along the minus strand of OZ241999.1, from coordinate 102,188 downwards.
CCAATCCGCTGACCGAATTCTATCGGGCGTATGTCTTTTACGACTCCGCGCGTAACGGCAGCCCGCCTTGGCATAGCGGTCTGCGCGCCTTTTCAAGCGCAATCAAAGTAGTTTGGGGCGGTTCCACTGCCACGCCTACGCCTACCGGGACCGCAACGCCCACCCCAACGGCGACGGGAACGCCCACCGCCACAGGAACGGCAACGCCAACACCCACGGGGACGCCCACCGCCACGGGAACGGCCACGCCAACGCCTACCCCAACGAATACATCCGTATCCCGCGCCACCGCAACGCCCACAGCCACCTCTACGCGCGTGATAAGAGAGCAAAATCCGTGGACTACAACCCTGCAATCCGAAAGAGAGTCCCGCAACGGGGACGAATACGGATATTCCAGAAACAACAAAGACTTCGGGAATATCAACGATAACGTCTTTCGGTATGATGGAAGAGACTACACTATAAAGTATCTCAAGTGGGACGACGGGGGCAAAACGATAAAGTTCCGGCTAATCGGCTGCTTGAAGTTGTCCGAGTTTGAGAGTTTGGAACTGAAGCGGGGGAGATCATCCTGGAAGTCATCCAACCCAGTTGCCAGTCGCAGCTACAGCGATAATTATTGCGAAAGCGACAGGACTCGGAAACAATACTTCCACTTTACTGGCGTTTCGGACAATCCGCTGCTCGAAGATACAAATGTGGAAGTGAAGATCGCATTTAACGAAAGCGGCTCGTCGTCCACCGCCACGCCCACGCGAACCCTAACGCCAACCAACACGCCTAGATTCACGGCGACGCCAACGAACACATCCGTATCCGGCGCAACCGCCACGCCCACGCGCACCCTAACCCCAACGAACACCCCTAGATTCACGGCGACGCCCACGCTAACGCCCACAAACACAACTGTATCTGGTTGTCGAGCAGGCGCATCCGGCTCGGCAGTGGCTCCGCCTAATCCGCCCGGTACTGACTGCCCCACGCGCACACCGACGGCAACGCACACACCTACCCATACTCCTACGTCGTTGCCGATTACAGTAAAGGTCTTCCGAGCGGACCATGAGGTCATACCTCGAAACGATCGACAGAATTTGAAAGACTCTGCAGAATTCTGGACGATCTCTACTTCGGTGGAAATTCAGATCGAAATTAGCAACCCTTCATCTAATTATAAATTCTGGCTGAGTGTTCCCAAAAACACAGGGTTGGATATTGCCTCGGGTCCAGACGGAGCTTGCGACTACTCGTCTTCGTATCAGCGTACACGCCCAGGATCAACGAGCAAGGTTTCCGCCGGAAACACTGCTGGCCTTGCATCCTTTTATCTAGTGCGCTGCAGGCTTGGCACAGGTAGTTCTTCAATAACTGTCCACTCTGAGTTGAACGGCAAATCTATCAGCAACACCTTCGGCACGTTGAAAATTCCGCCCGCGCCGCATCGACACGATGAGATCGTTTGGTATCGCGTCTGTGGCGCTACGCCAACCCCACCTCCCAATGTGAACTATATAAACTCCATTTCGCTCGGAGCAGCCGAATGGAATTCCGTTAGGAACGAAACCGGAGGACTTATAGTCTCAAAACTCCAAAATGAGGACAACTGCAGTAACCCCAGCGACAAGGCGCACGACACTAACATCGGCAAGGAAATAGTGAGTGTCGTCCGTTGGGACCCAGGAGCGCCAGTCCCAACCGCAACTCCAGCCTCTTGTGTATCAAGAAACCCTAACGCGCTGGGTTGTGTTGATCCAACAATTTACACCGACGATAGCGGACATCTTAGCGATCAAACTATACACTACAAGCACCCTCTCAGCCCCAACAATTCCAAAAAATGGACTGATATTTCCAACATGATCGGTCCCGATGAATACTACCTCCCTGCAATGATCTCCCACGAATTCGGACATACGGCCGGGCTGGGACACAATCCTGCGAGTTCCAATCTAATGTACCACGCCGCGGACATTAGTGACGTAAATGGAATACTCATCCCTCAAGCTGGAGACAAGAAAGCGCTGAAAGTCCTTTACGGCGATCATCCGTAACTTAGAAATATCCTACGAAACTGCAAGGAGCTCAGAATGAACTTTATGTCCATGCTGCTGTCATCAAGACCGCTTCGGATCCTATCCTTACACCTGGCTTGGGCGCTCATCCTTATACCTTTCGCTTTTGCGTGCATGAGCGACAACTCAGACTCGGACATGCTACCCGTGGAGCGGATTGCGCCGTCTCCTCAAACTGACGCTGTATCTGCGGCAGTTCAATCCTATGCGCCATCGCCTCAAACTACCGCTACGGCATCACCCACAGCGACGCCGGAAGAAAAAACCGCGGAAGATGCCGTATCTAAATCAACTAAGAAAGTGTACACACAAGCGTCAACGATGATCGATTCAGGGTTCGTTACTTTGGATGAACGTATTCTGCGCGCTGACGTTATTGCTAGAGCGACAATGCGCTCGGCGTCGGCTTATGCCTACGAAGCATATCCCAACCAGTACCAGACTATGATCCGTTTCAACTTTGATGTGATCGAATACCTAAAGGGCAGTGGCGATGAGACGCTAACTTCTGCCTTGTACTTGGGAGCTAGCTCCAGCGGTTATGCTCAAACCGAAGCGGAAGCTATCGCCTTCGGCAATGAATGGATTTCTTATAAAGACGAGGATGATAGATGGTGGGAAGACCGAGAATCTATCATATTCGTGGAGATAGATTCTGACCCTGAAGGTGAAACAGCGGGAGCAAGCGGCGGTTCCGATTTGGCGCGCTATAAGTTTCTTCCATGGGATATTTCAAACTTTCCGCAGTGGGACTACGCTTTCGTAGGCTACTATTCAATACTCAGTGAGCGAAACAGGGTTTGGCTGCCCGCCGCATCTGCGTCGTCGGGAGCGTCGGGCGCAAGCGAAACGCGCTTTCTGCTCGGAGACAAGCCCGAAGGCTTGGAATCATCCGGAGCCTCAGGCGCAAGCGGCGCGTCCGGGTTCGCCACCGACATATCGTTGGCAGGCTTAAAAGCCCGCATTAAGGCGGTGGCAGATCTTGTAAAAGAAGGCGAAAACATAGCCGGGTATGAGGAATGCCTGCGCGCAAGGTACGCAGACATTCGGGATGCCTACTTCCCTTACTCACTAGATTTTTCAGTGGCATCCGGGTTGCCCGCCGGAAGCGCGTTTGCATCCGGCGATACATTGGGAGACAGATATAAGTCATACTTCTTCAAAGGCGCGGATGAACGGCTCTTCGAATTCGAAATAGAAGACACCGACAACGACCCAAGCAACGGCTTCTGGCGGCATGGCAAGAACAAGCGCCCACTGCCCCAAGGTAAGTACGAAGTGGAGTACCACACGCTGCGCGCCGAAATGCTGCCCTGCATGACTGAGCGGATTGCCGCCTACTGGACAATCAACGCAACCGCCCCCGACGGCGTACTGCACGAAGCGTTCTTCGACCCTGCGCCGCTCGGCGTAGGCGTGGGCGCGAACAGCGCAAGCGACGGCATTGGCGTACTCAAGCCCGCCGAGTTCAAGCACAACGGCGCAAGCGTCACTATAGAGCAAATCGAGTGGTCGCCCAACACAAACAAGGTTGCGCTAAAACTCTCCAACCAATCCGTCAAACTAGCCGGCCACCACATAGACTTCATCGAGTTAGACGCCAGCGTATCCCTGCGCCTAGACTTCGACGACGCCGAAACGACGTCCACCGGCTACGGCCAAACCCTAAGCTGGGAAGTATGCCGCCAGCCCTGGCATCCCGGCGACCAACTAATGCTCCGCATAGCCAAAAGCGCCACCGCCGCCAGCGTCACCATAAAGCCCGTCTGCGCCGACGACAGCAAGCCCGCCGCCAGTGCCACGCCAACCCCCAAAACCACGCCGACGCACACGCCCACCGTAACCGCGGATACTACCGCCACGCCGACATATACGCCCACCGCATCCCCCACGCCGCAGCAGCCAACCGCAACCGTCGTCCCCACAGCCACGCCCACAAACACCCCCGCGACGGCGCCAACCGCCACGCCCACGCCCGCGCCAACCCTAACGCCCACGCCACCCGCCGGCGGCGTCAGCGGCGCAATCGACACCCCAACGCCCACAGCCACATCCACGCCAACCGCAACCGCCACGCACACCCCAACCATCGCGCCCACCGCAACCGAAACGTCAGACGGGTCGGGCAACGTCGTCAGCGGGCAGTAACCACCACCCTAAGGCATCCTACCCCAACTCAAACGTCTTCACCCACACCCCCGGCGAACCGTCAGCATGCCGCATCGTGTTCTGCCAGCGCTCATTGCGCGGATCGATCGCGCGCTGACGCTGCCATTCGGCCGTCTGCGACACATCCGGGCGCTCAAACTCATACACCGTCAGATACGCCGGCTCCCCCGCAACCGCGCGGTAGCGCCTGCCGCGAATGCAGCCCGGCACCTTCATATAGTTGGGGACATACACGCCGTTGTACCATTCGTTCCACTCCGCCTCCAGCTCCGGCGGCACGCTCATGCGCCCGATTTGCAGCGCCGCCGCCATCCCGCTCCGCGCAGCGTCAGCGCCCACCTCGGCGGGGAATATCTGCGTATAAGTATTGCGGATATAGGTTGTGCCGATAACCTCCGGCGACGCCCGCCGCGTCCATTCCGTCGGAGAGTTGCGCGCCGCCAGATACTCCGCCGACTCCAGCGCTCCGATATTCTCCAGCTCATACATCGCCAGATGCTTAGGCGCTCCCGGCGTGCTAGACTCATAGCGCGCCGCGCTCAACACACCCGGAACCGCCAGCCGCTCCGCGAGATGCTCCTCGTTATACCAGCGATTAAAGTCGTCTTCCCTATCCGCCGGAACCTCCGCCCACACCATCAGCAGGGCGCTCCCCTTCTTGTTGTTCGGATTGTTAGCGGTCATTGCGCTCGCCTCCTTGAAAGCGGTTACATGTGTATAAGCAGGGTATAAGCAGATATAAGTTGAGTATAAGTATAGGGCGCCAGCGCCACCCATACGCAAGCGCATATCAGCATTCGGCATCCCCAGCGCACACAGGCGCGTTAAACCGGCCCAACTTCAGCCGCGCCCGCGCAATCCACAATGCCAGCATACCCTTAGTCTTAGAGCATATAGAGCATCCCTTCATTTCGCGCAAACCCGTTCAATGCCGGCATAAGCGCGCATTTGGAATTAGCGCCGTGTCAGCGCCGCCGCCGCGAATGACGCACGTCGTCGCACAAGAGTGCGGTCGCGGTTAGAGTTGCCGCCCACGCTGTAGCGAAACTTGGCGAATACCTTTCGCAACACGCCTCTCGCCGCGGGCATAAAGCGCGTGGTCGGAGTTAGCGCCGTTGGACGCTACGCAGTCAACGCGCTGAGCCCGTCTCTCCAAGCCGACGCCCCTACTCCTCCCATGGCGGCGGCTCGTCGAAAGGCTCATCGTTGTCTTCGGACCGCTGCTTGCGGGCATACCACGCCTTGGCGTCCGCCTTGATTTTGGCTTCGCCAATCGCCACCCCACGCTCGACGCCGCGCTCCTCGCCAATCGCGACCCCGCGCGCTTCGCCGCGCTCCTCCCCAATCGCCACGCCACGCTCCACCCCACGCGCTTCAGCCGCCTTGATGTTCTCCGCGTACTTGTCCCTTATCACCGGCAGCACCATCATCAGCCTCCTGAACACTGCTCTGATCGAACGCCCGAACCATACCAGCCCGATTGTAGCCAACAACGCCGGCAGCACAGCCGCGCTTATCGACTTTACCACTTCGATTATACATCCGGTTTGCGGATACTGCGCTGTTCGGCATTCGCCCATAAGCGCGTCCGCCAGCGCAATCACGCTCCAAGCCAAGATTATCAGCGCGTACACCGTGCCGTGCAGCCGCTTTTCGCGCCTAGATATGCCCAGCAGGTCAACCTGTTCGTCGTCATTCGGATGTTCAGTCATCATACCCTATGCCCCCGATTGCGCGAATAAAACCACTGCTGCGGCAATCTCACACTTCGGCAGCATTGCGGCTGATGCTATCACACAAGCGCGGCGCAAGCAGGCGAAACCGCTTGCGGGCAACCCGAATAAACCCCCCTAATCATCCATCGGCCGCCGCATCACCGCTTGCCGCCGCCGCATCCCCACTATCCCCAACCCCCTCAAACGCCGGCATCACCTCTTTCGCGAACCACTCCAGCTGCTCCGTGATAACCGCCTGCGGCGCCCCTACCGGCTGGCTCACGCTCACCCGATCCAGGCCGGGATAGCGCGCCTCCACCCGCTTCAGCTGCTCCGCCACCTGCTCCGGCGGCCCGCACAGGAAGCCGCCCGCCTCTACCGCCCCCTCGATCCGCGGCAAATCCGCCGTCGGCGCGCGCGTCGGATCCGACATCGCATCGATCTGCTCATCGCTCAGCGCTCGCACCAGACGCAGCGGCCCAAACATTTTGAGGTTCTCTTCGAAATACTTTGCGGATTCGCGCATCGCCTTCTCTTTGCTATCGGCAAGGTAGAAGTGAAACCCGAAACTCAGGTTTTCGCCCAACGCCAGTTCACGCCCGGCGCGCGCGTTGGCGTCCCGAAACGCCTCTACGACGCGGTGCATTGCGCCTCCCTCTGCCACGCCGCCGCCGATTATCCCCTTTATGCCGTGCTTCGCCATAAAGTCCAAACCGCGCGGCGTGGCGCTCTGTATCGGCTGCCAGCACTCCACCGGCAGCCGCAGCGGGCGCGGCACCACCGTTATGCGCTCCAATTCGTAGCCGCGATACGGCACATTCGGCGGTATCGTGTAGTACTTGCCCTTGTGCGAAAACGCCTCTTCGTTGAACGCCTTGAAGATGATGTCCACCTGCTCCTCAAACATATCGCGGTTGCCGCCCTGATCGAACAGCGGCGACCCAAATGTCTCGATCTCGCGGCTATGATACCCGCGACCCACGCCGAATATCACCCGCCCGCCCGTCAGAATATCCGCCGTGGCATAGTCTTCGGCGAGCCGCAGCGGATGCCACATAGGCGCTATATTGAAGCCGCAGCCGATGTTCAGCCGCTCCGTTGCGCCCGCCAAATGAACCGCCGACATCAGCACATTCGGGATGCACTCATACCCTTCCGGCTGAAAGTGATGCTCCGCCAGCCAAAAGGTGTCATACCCATTGGCGTCCATCGTTTGCGCGATAGCGTCCGTCTTGGCGTACACAGACGCCAGATGCGCGTTCCCGAATGCCCTATCGTTCACCGCCGTCCCGCCGTACCCCACATCCGTCATATCCACATGCCCCGCATACAGGCTATCGAACTTGGTAATCATCATTGCCTCCAATGCTGCGTTTGACCGCCGCCGTTGCCGCTTTCGGCGCTTGACCGCTTGCGCCTGCTGCGCTGTCGATACAGAACTAGCGGGACGCCGCGCCCGCGAACCCGCTAGTCCTACGCCTATTGTAATGCGCCCAATCTGAGTGTCAAGACGCAAGCGCGCATCCCGCGCAGACACATTCGACATACAGAGTTGCAAAGCCGTCGATACGCCCGCCCGCGCATCCCGCTGTATCGCCATATCTCCGTCCCGCGCATTCGCATTGCCCCCTATGGCTCGCCCGCCAACTCCACTTCCCACACGACGTCGCCGTTAGGGACGAACTGCCCCGTGTGAATGCGCTCAATAGCGTATTCGGGCAGCTCCCGCCGTATGATGCACCTATCATCGACGAGCGAACCATAAGCGCGGAACTCAAAGTCAAGATGCTCGAAGCCGAGCGGCCGCCGCCGCTTAGTCAGATCCGCCGTATCCACCGGATAGACGTGCAGGAAGAAGCGCGCCTCCGTGTCCGCCGCGCCGCAAGGCCGCTTGGCGTAATACAGCGCATCGTCCCGCAGCCAAACGCCGTAGTCCGAAGCCGCGCTCGCCGCCTCCGACGCCACCGCATCGTACATAGCGAGCCACTCTTGGCGACTGCCCGCCGCCAACTCCCCAAAACCCGTAATCAGATGCAGCGTCGCGCGCGGCTTAGGCCAACTATTGTCATTGCTAAGCCTAGCGAACCGCTCCACCTGCCTATCGTAGTGCGGCCTAGGCAATCCCCCCGCTTGCCGCGCGCGCAGCGCAGCCCAGTCCGCCGCAGCCACTTCCTCCACCGCCACTTCCGGCGAATGCCCCGCCATCTCTTCCCCAACGGAGACGCTTGCGTTGTGTATTAGCCAAATCCTGCGCGAAGCGCCGGCCGCTCCGAACATCTCATCCAGCATCTCAGGAACGCATTCTGCCCAAGACGGCCCCCAGCAAGCCGCATCGCCGTAGAAATAGTTGGCCGGTCTCTCCTCCTTGTAAAACTCCACCGCGGGAACTTCCCAGCGCGATACATAAACCGCGTCCCCTTCCCGCTCAAGTTCATCCAGCGCCGCCAGCGCTCGCTTTACGCCGGCATCCGAGTGGTATAGATAGCCCCCGTATTGGCGAACCGCGTCCGCGCAAACAACCGTTATCGCAACCGCCGCCGCCGACGCCAAGACCGGCCCAACCCAAGCCCGCCGCGCAAGCGCCGCCGCATCCAACGCAAGCCTATGAAACGCGCCGCCCGCCGCCAGAAAAATTATCGGCCCCAAATAAAAGCCGCTGCGGATGCCGCCATACGGATACGCGTCTATCAGCGCCGCGCACACCGCTATACCCACCGCCAGCGCCGCCGCAACCGCAACCGCGTCCAACCGCCGCCGCCTCGCCGCAGACAGCGCCGGCAGCGCCACGAATGCGATAACCGCCCCCGCCGCGACGACCGCCGGCATATGGTAGAGCAGCGTCTCCCAAGTTCGAACAATCGCGAACTCCGCCGCCGCCGCCGCATCGTAACCCCCCTGATAATAAAATTCCGCCTTGGCGGGCTGCGCGTCCCAACTCCCCCCGTGCTCCCCCCAATACCGATACTTCCCCGTAAGCTCCCAGCTCGCGGCGCACGCCGCCGCAAAGCACCCGGCCGGCAGCGCCAAATCAATGCGCCGCTTTGCCCGCTCCCAAATCCGTTGCGCCAACCCCCCTTTGCGAACATACGACGGCGCAACGGCAGGCGCCAGCGCCGCCGCCCCAAGGACCGCCGCCCCGAACAAAACCAGCCCGTACTGAAGCAGCGGCCCCGCGAACAGCGCCGCGCACAACAGCGCCTTTCGCCCGTCCCGCAGATACTGAAGCAGCCCCGCTATCATCAGTATCGCAACCAAAGTGTCGATCGAGTATTCGCGCGCATCCTGCGCATGCTCTATCGCCGCGGGAGACAGCGCCGCAAGCAGCGCCGCAATAAACGCCGCCCAACGCCCAACCCCCACGCGCGGCATCAAAAACAGCAGCGCCGCCACCGTCAGCAAACTCGCCGCCGCCGGCAAAAGCCGCACGCTCAACTCCGTGCTCGACGCTTTCTGAACAACCCATAGCGCTATCGGATGAAGTATCGGCGCGGTATGTATATGCCGAGTGTTGTAGATGACCTCCCCAAAAGAGCCTCCGGCAATCTGCGTCGCCAGTATCTCGTCATACCGCAGCGTAGCGCCCGGCAGGTTGTAGAAGCGCAGCGCCGCCGCCGCTATAAGCAGGCATACGCCCGCGATGACATAGCGGCGCGCATTGACGGCGACCGCCATTCGGCGAAGGCTTGACGATGGAATGCTGATAATTCGCATATGTTAAGCGCAGCGCAAGCGCGCGGCAGGATTGCCGAATAGACTGGATTGAGCGCCCCGCGCGCAGACACGCCCCAACCCGCTACGGATTGAACGGAAACTCCGACTCCCAGATGATAGGCCCGTCTAATATGAACTGCCCCGTGTGAATGCGCTCGATAGGATAATCCGGCAGCGCCCGCCGTATCAGACACTTGTCGGCGTCCCGCGCGCCGTAATCGAGAAACTCAAAATCCAAGTTGTCAAACCCATGCCGCCGCCGCTCAGCGGGCAAATCCGCCTCATCCTCCGGGTGAATCGCCAAGAAAAAGCGCGCATCGACATCCGCCGCCGCGCACGGCCGCTTGGCGTAGTACAGAACATTGCCCCGGATATAAAAATCGTAGATGGACGCGGCGCTCGGCGACCCGGACGTGACCTCATCGTACATATTGAACCACCCATCGAACGGAAACTCCGCCTCCCATACGATGCCGCCGTCCAACATAAACTGCCCCGTGTGTATGCGCTCGATGAGATAGTAGTCCGGCAGCGCCCGCCGTATCAGACACTTGTCGCCGATCCACAAATCGTAATCGCGCGCGTTAAAGTCAAGATTGTCGAAGCCTCGCCCCCGGTCGGCCCGCGGCAGATCGCCCGCATCCAACGGATAGACGTGCAGAAAGAACTTCGCCTCCACATCCGACGCAACGCACGGCTGCCTAGCGTAGTACAGCGCGTTATCCCGAATATAGACGCTGTAGTCGGACTCGACGACCGCCGCCCCCGACGCCGCTTCAACCCACTCATCCCTAGCGCGCGCCACCAACCCCTCAAAACCCGTTATCAGGTGCAGTGTAGTGTGCGGCGTAGGATTTCTATCCTCAAGCGTAAGCCACCCCTCCGATTGCCGTCCGTGGGCGGCCGCTTCCTCTACCACGACCCCCTCCTGCGAATGCGCCGCTATCTCTTTCGGCGCTGATATGCTCGCGTTGTGCATCAGCCAAATCCGCCGCGAGTCATTGAACACCCTGAACATCTCATCCAGCATTTCGGGAACGCATCCTACCCAATGTTTGCTCGGACAATAGACATCGCCGTAGTGGTAGTTGTCCGGTTTCCCCGCTTTGTAAAAACTCAGGTAAATAACTTCCCGGGTAGATACATAAACGCCGTCGCCCTCTTGCGCAAGCTCTTCCAGCGCGGCGATAACTTGCTTCATGCTAGGATCCGAGTAGTATAGATAATGCCGGTATTGGTAAATCCCCACAGCGCCCGCGACCGTTATCGCGCCCACGACCGCCGCCGCCAACGCGCGCGCCACCCAAGCCCGCCGCATAATCGCCCCTGCATCCACGCCAACCGAATGAAACGCCGCGCCCGCCGCCAAAAAAACTATCGGCCCCAAATAAAGACTCTGACGGGTATGCCCATAAGGATACGCCCCCGCCAGCGCGGCGCAAATCGCTATCCCCACCGCCAGCAGCGCCAGCAGCGCAACCGCATCCAACCGCCGCCTCAACGCCATCGACAACAGCAGCCACCCGAATGCCGGCAGCGCCAACCCAGCGATTATCGGCGGCATATGGTAACTCAACATCTCCCAAGTTCGGCTAACCGCGAACCCCGCCATTGCCGCCGCGTCATAACCCCCTTGATAATAGTAATCCGCCAAGTAAAAACTGTCAGGATCATTGCCGCCCGCCCCGCCTACCCCCAGCGCCCAATGATAGCGCGCCGTAACCCACCAACTTATCCCGCACCCCGCCGCAAAAACGCTCAGCGGCAAAAGCAAGTCGACACGCCCCCTCAACCGCCGCCAAACCGCCGCCGCATACATCCGCCGCCCGCCGCTGACCGCCCCCCGAGAACAGACCGCGCCCGCCAGCGCCGCTGCGCCTATCACGCCCACGCCGAACAAAACCAGCCCGTACTGAAGCAGCGGCCCAACGAACAGCGCCGCGCACAGCAGCCCCTTCCGCCCGTCCCGCAAATACTGCAGCAGCCCCCCTATCATCAGCGCCGCTATCAGCCCGTCCACCGAGTATTCGCGCGCATCCTGAGCGTGTTCTATCGCGGCAACGGACAAAGCCGCAAGCAGCGCCGCCAAGAACGCCGCCCGCCGCGCCACCCCCGCGCGCGGCATCAATAACAGCAGCGCCCCCACCGTCAGCAAACTCGACGCCGCCGGCATAAACCGCACGCTCAACTCCGATATTGCCGCCTGCTGAACCGCCCACAGCGCTATCGGATATAGTATCGGCGACGAATTTATGTAACGAGTGTTGTCAATTACCTCCGAAAGCGCCCCCCGCGCATTAAGCGCCGCCCGCGTCTCATCAAACCATAGCGCATGACCCCAAAGATTGTAAAAGCGCAGCGCCGCCGCCGCTATCAGCAGACAGACGCAGCCGACCATGAAGCAGCGCCGGACGCTCACGACCGCCGCCGTCCGACGAAAAACTGACGAGGGAACGCTGACAATTCGCATATTCTAAGTATAGCGCAAGCGCGCCGCCGCATTGCCGAATGAATCGATCAGGAACGCGCGCGCCGAATGCGGCGCATCCGCTACGGCCTGAACGGAAACTCCGTCTCCCAAGTGACAGGCCCATCCGGATAGATATACTGCCCCGTGTGAATATGCTTGACCGGATAGTCCGGCAGAGGATAGCTCGCCAGACACTTATCGTCCACAAGCAAGCCGTAATCCTGGAAACCGAAGTTAGCGACGCCGTGCCCGTATTGCCGCCGACCGGCAGGCAGATCGACCGTATCCTCCGGATAGATATTCAGAAAGAAGCGTCCCTCAGTGTCCGCCGAAACGCACGGCTGCTTGGCATAATGCAGCGCATCGTCTCGCAGATAAACGTTGTAGGTGGAAGCCGCCCGCGGCGCGACCGACGCCACCTCATCGTACATAGCCAGCCACTCGTCCAAGTTAAAGCGCTCGAACGAAAACCCCGTTTCCCAGGTGACGGCGCCATCCGGATATATGTACTGTCCGGTGTGAACGCGCTCCACAGCGTATTCGGGCAGGTCGATACGCGCTAAGCACTTATCATCGAATAGAAATCCGTAATCAAAGAAATTAAAGTTAATGTTTTCGTATCCGTCCTGCCGTTGGCGCGCAGGCAGCCTGTTCACATCCTCCGGAACCAGAATCAAAAAAAAGCGCTCTTTAACATCCGACGGAACGCACGGCCGCTTGGCGTAATACAGTGTTCTGTCTTGGATATAGACGTCGTATATGCCGACGCCTCGCGGCGCCACCGACACCACCTCATCGTACAACCCCACCCACTCGGCCGAGTTAAAGCGCTTGAACTGAAACCCCGTTTCCCAAATCACGGGACCGTCCGGATAGACGTACTGCCCGGTGTGAATGCGCTTTATGGGGTAATCGGGTAGCGCGCGCCGCATCAAGCACTTGTCAGCCTCTCGCGCGCCGTAATCTTGGAAATCAAAGCCAACATTTTCGTATCCATACTTCCGCTGGCGCTCAGGCAGGCTGTTCACTTCCCTCGGATAGACGTGCAAAAAAAAGCGCTCCTCCGTGTCCGCCGGAACGCACGGCTGCTTGACATAGCGAAGCTCATCCCCTTGCGTATAGACGTCGTAGGCGGATGCGCCTATCAGCACAAGCGGCGGATCCACCTCCGCAGACGCATCCGCCGACTCTTTGCGAATGTCCGCCGTCGCCTCTTCATGCCCCGTAATCAGATGAAGCGCAACCCATTCGTTGGCCGCCGCCTCCTCCACTACGATCCCTTGCGAATACGCAGCCACATCCTGCGGAACCGATACGCTCGCAGCGTGTATCAACCAGATCCTAGGCGCGCTGCCGAATGCGCGAAATACCTCATCGAACATCTCAGGAACGCACTCCCTCCCGGACGGCTCCCAGCAATATGATTTGCTGTAATAGTAGTTGTCAGGCTTCTCCCTCTTGTAAAAAGCGACCAGCGGAAGCCCCCAGCGCGATACATAGACGGCGTCCCCTTCCCGCTCGCGCTCCTCCAACGCCGCGAAGATGGCCTCAATGCCGCTATCCGTTTGGTGCATATTGTAATACCGCCAAATTTCATTCGCGCCGGCAAACGCGATAACGCCCACTACGGCAACCGTCAAGGCAGGCGCAACCCGCTCCCGACGCGCCGCCGCCGCCGCCCGGCCCGCAAGCGAATGAAACGCGCCGCCCGCCGCCAAGAAAATTATCGGACCCAAATAGAGACATTGACGAACATCCCCCAATGGATAAACATTCATCAGCGCCGCGCAGATCGCTATCCCCACCGCCAACGCCGCCAACAGCGCAAGCGCATCCAATCGCCGCCGCCTCAACGCCCCAGGCAGCAGCCCCGCAAACCCAAGCAGCGCCGCCGCCGCGACAACCGGCGGCATATGGTAACTCATCAAATCCCAAATTCGGCCGATCGCGAACTGCGCGATAGCCGCCGCGTCAAAACCGTTCTGATAGTAGTACCCTACCAAATAAGAGCCGCCCCCCCAACCGCCGTCCGTCCACTGGTAGCGCGCCGTAAGCCACCAGCTCAGCGCGCACGCCGCCCCGAAACACGCAATCGGCAAAAGCAAATCAACGCGCTCCCGCAACCGCCGCCCAACCGCCGCGCCGTACGTCCGCCGCCCGCCGCCATCCGCCGCCTGAGAAGAGACCGCAGGCGCCAGTGCCACGACGCCGAGCGCCGCCGCCCCGAACAAAACCAGCCCGTACTGAAGCAACGGCCCAACGAACAGCGCCGCGCACAACAGCCCCTTCCCCCCATCGCGCAAATATCGCAGCGCCCCCGCGATTATCAGTACGGCGCACAGCGCGTCCACCGAGTATTCGCGCGCATCATGCGCGTTTGCTATCGCGGCCGCAGACAGCGCCGCCAGCAGCGCCGCGATAAACGCCGTCCGACGCGCAACCCCCACGCGCGGCATCAACAACAACAGCGCCCCCACCGTCAGCGCGCTCGCCGCCGCCGGCAAAAACCGCACGCTAAACTCCGTGCTCGTAGCCTTCTGTACCGCCCACAACGCTATCGGGTAAAGTATCGGCGACGAGTTTTCGTAGCGCGTGTTGTCCCACACTTCCGAAATAGCGCCTATGGAATTAAGCGCCACTTTCGCTTCATCGTATCTCAGCGAAAGACCCGTAAGGTTGTAGAAGCGCAGCGCCGCCGCAATTATGAGCAGGCAAACGCAGGCGATGACGAAGTAGTGGCGGTTGTTGGCGGCGGTTGTCATTCGGCGAATGATTGGCGAAGAAGTATTGGTGAAATCAAGGATAGGGCGGCGCTGTCTGTTTTAGGCATCCCCGTTATGAAGTTCGCAGAGCGGCCCCTGACGCGGCCGTCTTTCCGAATGCGTTAAGTATAACACAAGCGCCCCCGCGAATTGCCGAATTGACCGCCGAATAGACTAATCAAGAACGCCGCGCGGCCCCCATAGCGCGCTACGGGCTAAACGAAACCTCCGCTTCCCATATGACGCCCCCGTCCGGATATGCGAACTGCCCCGTGTGAATCCGCTCAACCGCGTAATCGGGCAGTTCGCGCCGTATGATGCACTTATCCCCCGTCAGAAAGCCGTAATCGCGGAAATCGAAGTCAAGATTCTCAATGCCGTACCGCCGCTGCTCGACCGGCAGCGCCGCCGCATCCGCCGGGTGAATGTGCAGGAAAAACATCGCCCCCGTGTCCGACGCCGCGCATGGCCGCTTGGCGTAGTACAGAGCGCCGTCTTGGATATGCAGGTTGTATGTGGAAACCGCGCTCGGCGCCTCGGACACCGCCTCCGCATACATATCAAGCCATTCCTCGCGAATCCCCGCCGCCGCATCGCCAAAGCCCGTAATCAGATGCAGCGTAGTCCAACCGTAAGACGCCACTTCCTCCACCGCAACCTCCGGCGCATACTCCGCCATCTCTTTCGGCACGGACACGCTCACCGTGTGAATCATCCAAATCCGCTTTGAGCCCCCCAATGCGCTGAACATCTCTCCGAACACTTCATCCACGCACTCCCGCCCGGACGACTCCCAGCAAACCTCCCTGCCGTAATAGTAGTTATCAGGCTTTTCCCTCTTATAGAAAGTTACCAGCGGAAACTCCCATGCCGACGCATAAACGCCGTCCCCCTCTTGCGCGCGCTCCTCCAATATGGCGAAGATCCGCTTGATGTCGTCGTCCGAGTGATACACATCGCGCTGTTGAATGTCGGCGAAGCCCGCAAGCGCAATCGCGACGCACGCCGCGGCCGTCAGCGCCGCCCCAGCCCACGCCCGCCGCGCCAATGCGCCCACATCGCCCGCAAGCGAATGAAACGCGCCGCCTACCGCCAGGAAAACTATCGGCCCCAAATAGAGGCATTGGCGAACATCCCCCAACGGATACGCGCTCGCCAGGGCGGCGCACAGCGCTGCGCCGAGCGCCAGCAGACACAGCAGCGCAAGCGCACTCACGCCGCGCCGCCGCCTCACCGACAGCGCCGCCAGCGCCCCGAACGCGACCAGCGCCGCCCCCGCTATAATCGGCGGCATATGGTAGATCAGCAAATCCCAAGTCCGCACAATTGCGAACTGCGCGATAGCCGCCGCGTCAATGCCGCCTTGATAATAGTAATTCGCCAAATAGTAGTTGTTGCCCCGGCCGCCCCCGCCCCAGCCGCCGTCAACCCACTGGTACTTTGTAGTCAGTTCCCAGCTTAAGGCGCACGCCGCCGCGAAACACGCAATCGGCAGCAGCAAGTCGATGCGCCGCCCGATATGCCGCCAAACCGCCGCTGCGTACGGCCGCCGCCCGTCGCCGCCGCCCGCCTGCGTCGCCGCCGCGGCCGGCGCAAGCGCCGCGGCCCCAATCACCGCCCCGCCGAACAGTATCAGCCCATACTGAAGCAGCGGCGCCGCGAACAGCGCGGCGCACAGCAGCGCCTTTCGCCCGTCCCGCAGATACTGAAGCAGACCCGCTATCATCAGTACGGCGCACAACGCATCCACCGAGTATTCGCGCGTATCCTGCGCATGCTCGATCGCCGCCGCCGACAGCGCCGCAAGCAGCGCCGCAATAAACGCCGCCCGACGCGGAACCCCCAAGCGCGGCATCAACAACAGCAGCGCCACCACCGTCAGCGCGCTCGCCGCCGCCGGCAAAAACCGCACGCTCAAATCCGTGCTCGCCGCTTTCTGTACCGCCCACAACGCCAGCGGATATAGTATCGGCGACGAGTTTTCGTGGCGCGTCTTTACCACCACCTCCGAAAGAGCGCCCCTCGAATTGACCGCCGCTCTCGCTTCATCGAACCACAGCGAATTGTTCGACAAGTTATAGAAGCGCAGCGCCGCCGCCACGACGAGCAGGCAGACGCAGGCGATGATGCAAAGACGGCGGGCGTTGACGGCGGTTGCCATTCGGCGAATGATTGGCGAAGAGGAGAGAGCGCTGTTCATTTTCGTATGTTAATTATATCACAAGCGCCCCGCGCGATAGCCGAATGGATTGATTGGCAATGCTGCCCATCCCGGCTGCGCCCATCCCGGCTGCGCCCATCCCGGCTGCGCCCATCCCGGCTGCGCCCATCCCGGCTGCGCCCATCCCGGCTGCGCCCATCCCGGCTGCGCCCATCCCGGCTGCGCCCATCCCGGCTGCGCCCATCCCGGCTGCGCCCATCCCGGCTGCGCCCATCCCGGCTGCGCCCATCCCGGCTGCGCCCATCCCGGCTGCGCCCATCCCGGCTGCGCCCATCCCGGCTGCGCCCATCCCGGCTGCGCCCATCCCGGCTGCGCCCATCCCGGCTGCGCCCATCCCGGCTGCGCCCATCCCCGGCGCCTTGAACCGCCGCAAGCCCAACCATTGCAAACAAGCCGTAAGCAAGCCCCCCAACGCGCTTATCCCCCTACCGCTTGAACGGGCCGGACGAACTACCCGAACTGCCCGAAAACTCCGTCTCCCAAACGCGCGGCCCATTCGGCGCGATGAACTGCCCCGCGCTAATCCGCTCGATCGGATACCCCGGCAGCGCCCGCCGTATGATGCACCTATCCCCCGCCCGCAAGCCGTAATCGTGAAAATCAAAATCAAGATTGTCAAAGCCGTCCCGCCGCCGACCCTCAGGCAAATCGCCCGCATCCGTCGGGTAGATGTGCAGAAAGAAGCGCGCATCCGTGTCCGCCGCCGCGCAAGGCCGCTTGCCGTAGTGAAGCGCATCGCCCCGCAGCCAAACGCTGTAGTCCGAAACCGCGCTCGGCGCATCCGCCGCCGCCTCAGCGTGCATAGCCAGCCATTCGTTGCGAATGTCCGCCGCAATCCCATCGAAGCCCGTAATCAGGTGAAGCGTGGCGTGCGGCGACGTCCACGCATCCACCCGCCGATTGCGTAGCGCCGCCCGTCCGTCGGGCACGACCGCCTCCACCAGCGCCCCCTGCGAATGCGCCGCCACCTCTTTCGCCGCCGAAACGCTTGCGTTGTGTATCAGCCATATCCGCCGCGCGTTGTTGTGCGCCCTGAACATCTCAGCCAGCATTTCAGGAACGCACGCCGCCCAAGTTGCGTAATCCCCCCAGCACACCGCTTTCCCGTAAAAGTAGTTGGCAGGCTTTCCCCCTTTGTAAAACTCCACCGCGGGAACCTCCCAGCGCGATACATAGACGGCGTCCCCTTCCCGAATGCGCCCATCCAGCGCCGCCAAAACCTGCTCCATGCCGGTGTCCGTATAGTATGTATCCGCCTGCCGCATCGCCGCCGCCCCCGCAAGCGCTATCGCCGCCGCCGCGACCGCCGCCAGCGCCGGCCCAACCCACGCCCGTCGCATAAGCCCCGCCGCGGCGTCCAAGAGCGCATGAAGCGCCACGCCCGCCGCCAAGAATATCAGCGGCCCCAGATACAAGTTATGGCGGCTGCCCCCAAACGGATACAAGCCCGCCACCGCGGCGCACAAAGACACCCCTAGCGCCGCCGCGCACAGCAGCGCAACCGCATCGATGCGCCGCCGCCTCGCCGCCATCGACAACAGCAGCGCCCCGAATGCGATAAGCGCCCCCGCCGCGATAACAGGCGGCATATGGTAGCTCAGCAAACTCCAAGTTCGGTTGAACGCGAACTCCGCGACAGCCGCCGCGTCATAACTGCCCTGATAGTAGTAGTCCGCCAAGTAGGCGTCGCCGCCCCAACCGCCGCCTACCCACTGATGCCGTCCCGTAATCGCCCAGGTTGCGATGCACCCCGCCGCAAAAGCGCCAATCGGCGGCAGCAACCCAAACCGCCCCCTCAGCCATCCCCAAACCGCCCCGGCGCAAGTCCCGCGCGCATTGCAATCGGGCGCTTGTGAAGCCGTCGACGGCGCAATCACTGCCACGCCAAGCGCCGCGACGCAGAACAGCGCCAGCCCATATTGCAGCAGCGGCGCGACGAACAGCGCCGCGCACAGCAGCGCCTTGCGCCCGTCCCGCAGATACTGCAGCAGTCCCACAATCAGCAGCGCCGCGAGCATCGCATCGACGGAGTATTCGCGCGCGTCCTGCGCATGCTCTATCGCCGCCACGGACACCGCCGCAAGCAGCGCCGCCAAGAACGCCGCCCGCCGCGCAACCCCCAAGCGCGGCATCCAAAACAGCAGCGCCCCCACCGTCAGCGCGCTCGCAACCGCCGGCATAAGCCGCACGCTCAACTCCGTGCTCGCCGCCTTTTGAACCGCCCACAGCGCCAAGGGATAGAGGATCGGCGATGTGTTCGCGTAGCGCCCATCGGCGTTGACGACCACTTCCGGCAGCGTCCCCCTGGAATTGATTGCCGCTATCGCCTCATCGTGCCACAGCGAGCTCGCCGACAAATCGTAGAAGCGCAGCGCCGCCGCCGCAAGCAGCAAACACGCGCCGCCGATTGCCCAGCGGCGCGCATTGACCGCCGCCGCCATATCGCGTAGCCTTGACGCTGAGACGCCGTTCATTCGCATATATCAAGCATAACGCAAGCCCGCGGCGTCTTGCCAAGCGGATTGCGTTGGAACGCCCCGCGCACGCACGCCCTAGCCCCTAGGGCTTGAACCTATCTCAACGGCGCTGACCTTGCCCTTCTGCGGACGCGCCCTAACCCCTACCGATTGAACGGCAGATACGCCTCCCAGACAACGCCCCCGTCCGAATGGACAAACTGCCCCGTGTGAACGCGCTCGATCGGATACCCCGGCAGCGCCCGCCGTATGATGCACCTATCGCCCGCCCGAAAGCCGTAATCCGCAAAAACGAAATCCAGGTTCTCCAACGCGTTGCTGTATGCAGGCAAGTCGGCCGCGTCCGTCGGGTAGATATGCAGGAAGAAGCGATCTTCGGTATCCGCCGCCGCGCACGGCCGCTTGGCGTAATACAGCGCATCGTCCCGCAGATACAGGTCGTAGTCCGCCGCCGCGCTCGGCGCTTCCGACGCCATCGCCTCATACATAGCCAGCCACTCTTCGCTAATGTCCGATGCCGCTCCGTCGAAGTCCGTAATCAAGTGAACCGTGTTCCATCCGACCGGCGCTACCTTCTCAACCGCGATCTCCTCCACGCTTATCTCTTGCGAATACGCCGCTATCTCTTTCGGAACGGAAACTCTTACATTGTGAATCAACCAGATCCTGCGCGCTTCGCTGAGCTCTCTGAACATCTCATCCAGCATTTCAGGGATGCAGTTCTGCGTGTCCCGGCAATGGACGGATTCGTAGAAGTAGTTGGCGGGCTTTTCGCCCTTGTAAAATTTCACGGCAGGAACTGCCAACCGATACACATACACGGCGTCCCCTTCCCGCTCGCGCGCATCTATCGCCGCAAGAACTTGCCGTGTGTTGTTGGCGATATAGTATGCGCTATCCTGCCGCAGGTAATGCTGCCGAACCGCCGCCGCCGCCACAAGCGCTATCATGACCGCCGCCGCCAACCCCAACGCCGGCCCAACCCGCGCCCGCCGCATCATCGCCGCCGCCCCGTCCGCGAGCGAATGAAACGCGCCGCCCGCCGCCAAAAAGATTATCGGCCCCAAATACAGGTTTTGGTGTACATCCCCCAATGGATATGCGCTCAATAGCGCCGCGCAGACAGCCACGCCCACCGCGAACAGCGCCGTCAGCGCAATCGCGTCCAAGCGCCGCCGCCTCAGCGCCCACGCCAGCGCCAGCGCCCCGAATGCCAATAGCGCCGCCCCCGCTATCGCCGTCGGCATATGGTATATCAGCAAATCCCAAGTTCGGCCGATTGCGAACTCTGCGATAGCCGCCGCGTCAAACCCGCCCTTGTAATAGTAGCCCGCCAAGTAGCCGCCGCTGTTCCATCCGCCCGGCGTCCAATGGTAGCGCGCCGTAATCCCATAGCTCGCGATAGCGCCCGCCGCAAAGCATCCAACCGGCAAGAGCAGCCCAATGCGCCCCTTCAGCCATCCCCATATCATTGCGCCGTACATCCCCCGCCCGCCGCCGTCGCCCGACTGCGCCGCCGCCGGCGCAACCGCCGCCGCGCCAACCACCGCCACGCCGAACAGTACCAGCCCGTACTGAAGCAGCGGCCCCACCAACAGCGCCGCGCACAGCAGCGCCTTCCCCCCGTCCCGCAGGTATTGCAGCAACCCCGCTATCATCAGCGCCGCGCACAGCGCGTCCACCGAGTATTCGCGCGAGTTCTGAGCGTGCTCAATCGCCGCCACGGACAAAGCCGCCAGCAGCGCCGCCAAGAACGCCGCCCGCCGCGGGACGCCCACGCGCGGCAGCAGAAGCAGCAGCGCCCCCACCGTAAGCGCGCTCGCAACCGCAGGCATAACCCGCACGCTGAAGTTGCTGCTCTCTATCTGCTGAACCGCCCATAGCGCTATCGGATACAGTATCGGCGACGAGTTTCTATAACGAGTGTGATCGATGACTTCAGCGAAAGCGCCCTTGGAATTGAGCGCCGCCAGCGCTTCATCGTATCCCAGCGAGTACTCCGATATGCCGTAAAAGCGCAGCGCAACCGCAACGATTAGCAGGCACACGCCGCCTATAACATAGCGGCGCGCATTGACGACCGCCGCCATCCTGCCCAGCCTTGACGATGTGATGCCGTTCATTCGCATATATCAAGCATAACGCAAGCGCCCCCCGATTGTGTATAGAGCGCCTTGAATTGGAACGCCGCGCGCGAACACGCCGCCGCCTACCGCTCGAACGCCAGCTCCGCCTCCCACACAACCGGCCCGTTCGGATTGACAAACTGCCCGGCGTGAATGCGCTCGATAGCGTAGTCCGGCAGCGCCCGCCGTATGATGCACCTATCGCCCGCACGAAAGCCGTAATCCGGAAAATCAAAATCCAGGTTGTTAAAGCCGCTCCGCCGCCTCCGGTCGCTGGTCAGCTCCGCCGCATCCATCGGATAGATGTGCAGAAAGAACTTCGCCTCCGTGTCCGCCGCCGCGCAAGGCCGCTTCGTATAGTACAGCGCGCCGTCTCGCAGATGCAGGTTGTAGTCCGCCGCCGCGCTCGGCGCTTCCGACGCCACCGCATCGTACACAGCCAGCCACCTCTCGCGAATGTTCGCCGCCGCATCGCCGAAGCCCGTTATCAGGTGAAGCGCGTTCATTCCGTCCACTGCGACTTCCTCTACGACCGCTTCGCGCGAATACGCCGCTATCTCTTTCGGCATAGACACGCCCGCATTGTGGATCAACCATATCCTGCCCGCTCCCCCGAGCTCCCTAAACATCTCATCCAGCGCATCAGGAACGCAATCCAGCGACGACGACGCGTATGTTTCGGTCAGGCAGGGAGTTTGTTCGTAGAAGTAGTTGTCAGGCTTTTCGCCTTTGTAAAACTCCACGGACGGAACCGCCCAGCGATACACATACACGGCGTCCCCTTCCCGCTCCCGCTCTTCTTGTATAGCCAAGAGCCGCTCTACGCTGTCCCCCTTGTTGTATAAGTCATCCCGCCAAATCGCCGCCGCCCCCGCAAGCGCTATTACGCAGGCGGCCGCTATCCCCAGCGCCGGCGCAACCCGCTCGCGCCGCGCCAACCCCGCCGCATCCACGCCGAGCGAATGAAACGCCGCGCCCGCCGCCAGAAAAATTATCGGCTCCAGATAAAGGCTATGACGGATAGCTCCATAAGGGTAAGCGCTCAGCAGCGCGGCGCAGACCGCTATCCCCACGCTCAACAGCGCCAAAAGCGCAACCGCGTCCATGCGCCGCCTTAGCGCCGTCGACAGCAGCAGCCCCCCGAATGCCAACAGCGCCGCCCCCGCGACTATCGGCGGCATATGGTAGCTCACCATATTCCAAGTTCGGCTAACCGCGAACTGCGCCATTGCCGCCGCATCGTAACCGCCCTGGTAGTAGTAAGCCTCCAAATAGTAGCCTGCTCCTCGCGCGCCCGACTCGTAAGCGCCGCCGGCCCAACCGCCGGCCGTCCACTGGTAGCGCCCCGTAACCCACCAACTTAAGGCGCACGCCCCCGCAAAAGCGCCAATCGGCAAGAGCAGCCCGATGCGCCCCGTCAGCCATCCCCAAATCATTGCGCCGTACATCCGCCGCCCGCCGCCGATAAGCGTCTGCGCCGACGCCGCGGGCGCAACCGCCGCCGCGCCAACTACCGCCACGCCGAACAGAACCAGCCCGTACTGAAGCAGCGGCCCAATGAACAGCGCCCCGCACAGCAGCGCCTTTCGCCCGTCCCGCAGATACTGAAGAAGCCCCGCTATCGTCAGCGCCGCAAGTAGCGCATCGACGGAGTATTCGCGCGCATCCTGCGCGTGCTCTATCGCGGCGGGGGACAGCGCCGCCAGCAGCGCCGCCAAGAACGCCGCCCGCCGCGCAACGCCCAAGCGCGGCATCAAAAACAGCAGCGCCCCCACCGTCAGCAAACTCGCCGCCGACGGCAAAACCCGCACGCTCAACTCCGTGCTCGCCGCCTTCTGAACCGCCCACAGCGCCAACGGATAGAGTATCGGCGACGAGTTTTCATGACGAGTGCGCTCGACGACTTCAGAGACCGTCCCCCTGGAATTGACCGCCGCCGCCGCTTCATCGTAGCGCAGCCTGCCATCCGACAGGTTGTAGAAGCGCAGCGCCGCCGCCACGACCAGCAGGCACACGCAGCCGATTGCCCAGCGCCGCGCGCTCGCCGCCGCCGCCATCCTGCCCAGCCTTGACGCTGTGATGCCGTTCATTCGCATATATCAAGCATAACGCAGGCGCGCGGCAATATCGCCGTGCGCCTTAGATTGAATTGGAACGCCGCCGCGGACACGCCGCCGCCCCCTACCGCTCGAACGGCAGCTCCGCTTCCCATACAACCGGCCCGTCCGGATTGATGAACTGCCCCGCGTGAATTCGCTCGATAGGATATTCGGGCAGCTCGCGCCAAATGATGCACCTATCGCCCATCATAAAGCCGTGCTCTGAGAACTCAAAATCCAGGTTGTCAAAGCCGTGCCGCCGCCGATGCGCGGGCAGATCGCCCGCATCCTCCGGATGGATGTGCAGAAAGAACCGCGCCTCCGTATCCGCCGCATCGCACGGCCGCTTGGCGTAGTACAGCGCATAGTCTTGCGGATGCAGATACAAGTCGTAGTCCGAAACCGCGCTCGGCGCATCAGCCGTCACATCGTTGTACATATCCCGCCACGTCACCCGAACGTCCGCCGCCGCCCGCTCAAAGCCCGTAATCAGGTGAAGCGTATGCCATCCACCTACGTCGATCTCCTCGACCCCGATCTCCTCGACCGCCCTATTTCGCGAATACGCCGCCATCTCTTCCGGTACCGAAACATTCGCGTTGTATATCAACCAGATCCTGCGCGATTCGTTGAATATCCTAAACATCTCATACAGCGCTTCCGGGACGCAATCCGGCGGCGCTTCGTATGTGCCCGGACAAGGCGTTTGTTCGTAGTGGTAGTTGGCGGGCTTTTCACCCGTGTAAAACGCCACCGGCGGTATCGCCCAGCGCGACACATACACCGCATCGCCCTCGCGCGCGCGCTCCGCCAGCGCCGCCAGGACGCGCTCTATGCTGGTGTCCGTATCATACAAGTCATCCTGCCGAATCGCATCCGCCCCGACAAGCGCTATCACGCCCGCCGCCGCTATCCCCAGCGCCGTCCCAACCCACGCCCGCCGCAGCGCCGCCGCCGCCTCGACCGCAGCCCAATGAAACGCGCCGCCCGCCGCCAGAAAGACCAGCGGCCCCAAATACAGGCTATGGCGGCTGCCGCCAAACGGATACAGGCTCATCGATGCGGCATAGCCGACCACGCTGATGACGCACAGCGCCATAACCATAACCGCATCGCGCCGCCGCCATGTCACCACTAGCGTCAGCTGCGCCACAAACAAGGCAAGCGCCCCCGCCGCTACGATAGGCGGCATAAGAAAGCCCGCCAAATCCCAAGTTCGGACGAGCGTGAACCGAAAGGTAGCCCCCCAGCCGTAACCGTCTTGCAGATAGTGTTCCGCAAGGTAGCTGCCGCTCGCCCAGCCGCCCGCCGCCCACTGATGCCGCGCCGTAAGCTCCCAGCTTATAGCGCAACCCGCCGCAAAGCACGCTATCGGCAGCAGCAGATCGACGCGCCCCTTCAGCCGCTCCCAAACCACAGCGGCAGGCGAGCGCCGAGCGCTGAACATCTCCGAACCGGCAGCGCCCGCAAACGCCGCGAAGACAAGCGCCCCCACGCCGAAAAGAACAAGCCCGTAATGCAGCAGCGGCCCAACGAACAGCGCCGCGCTCAGCAGCGCCTTACTCCCGTCCCGCAGATACCGCAGCGCCCCCGCTATCGTCAGCGCTGCCCCCAGCGCCCCGACCGAATGCAGCGTCGCATCCTGCGCCTGCTCTATCGCCGCAATGGACAGCGCCGCAAGCAGCCCCGCCAAGAACGCCGCCATACGCGGAACCCCCACGCGCGGCATCAAAAACAGCAGCGCCCCCACCGTCAGCAAACTCGCCGTCGCCGGCAAAAACCGCACGCTGAAGTTGGCGCTCGCCGCCTGCTGAACCGCCCACAGCGCCAACGGATACAGTATCGGCCCATTCGTTCCATCGCGGGTGACGCCGCTGATGCCGTGCCGATTGACCTCGACGAATTCCGAAAGCGCCACCCGCGAATGAAGCGAAGTTATCGCCTCGTCATACCACAGCGAATTCGCCCCCAAGCCATAGAAGCGCAGCGCCCCCGCCACTATCAGCAGACACACGCCGGCGATAACATAGCGGCGCGCGTTCACCGCGGCGGCCGTTCGGCGAAGGCTTGACGAAGGGAATGGCTTGCTGACCATATGCGGCAAGGGGCAACGGCGGCGCTGCGTGTTTCGGGAATCGATATCTGCAATGAAAGCATCGCGGGACGCCGGCCGCTTTTGGAGCGGGAGACGGGATTCGAACCCGCGCCAACCTGCTTGGAAGGCAGGCACTCTACCACTGAGTCACTCCCGCTTGCCTTTAAGCATAGCACAACTGCCCACCCAAAAGGTAGCCGCCAACAACGCCCGATTAGACGCAAGCAAGGTTTCAACGCAAAGGCGCAGAGGCGCAAAGTACGCTTATAGACGCAAAATATGCTTGTTCACAATCAACCCTTGACATATCTGAACATATATTCTATATTGGCTAACAAGGGACGCCGCCCAACGCGGCCCGTCCCGCCAACCCAAGCGACCACGACGACGATGACGACGACGCGGAGGTGCGGAAAATGTCCAACCGAAACAACTTCTCTAACTCTCACAACGACGGGTTCGCGCACGACAACGGCGCCCCCTACCCCGACATGCCGCCCCTGCAGTTCGTCCGCGAAGTCCTCGGCGACAAGCCCTACGCCAAGCAGGAAGAAATCCTGAACAGCAACCGCGATTTCGCGACAAACAACAACAACACCCCCCACAACAGCGCTGAGTTTAGCGGCGACAAGCTCGCGCGCGACATCGGCATCATCGGCGGCGGCGCCCCCTACCCCGACATGCCGCCGCTGCAGTTCGTCCGCGAAACCCTAGGCGACAAGCCCTACGATAAGCAGGAAGAAATCCTGCGCGCAGTAGAACAAGCCGCAGCCGCAGCCGACGGCATCCGCCGCGTGTCCGTCGTAGGCTGCAACGGCTCCGGCAAGGACTGGGTCGCCGCGCGCGTCATCCTATGGTGGATGAACACCCGCGACCCCGCTAAGATCATCGTTACAGGACCCACCACCCGCCAAGTCACGGACATCGTCTGGCGCGAACTCCGCACTGCATACAAAAACTCCGCCAAACCCTTGCGCGGAACCGTCCGACGCGCCGCCCTCTACGAAATGGAAGACGACGAAAGCTTCGCCAAGGGCTTCGCCTCTAACTCACCTTTCAACTTGCAAGGCTACCACTCGCCCAACATGCTGGCGGTGGTAACCGAAGCGCACGCGGTCAAGGACGCCTACATGGACGCGCTGCTGCGCCAAAATCCCGCCCTGATTCTGATGGTCGGCAACCCCTCCAGCGCCGACGGCGTGTTCTACGACTCCCACCACTCCAAGCGCGAACAATACCACGCAATCCAAATCAGCGCCCACGACACGCCCAACATCCAAGAGGGGCGCATCGTCATACCCGGAATGATAACCCAATTGGACATAGACGACCGCAAAGTGGATTGGGGCGAGGATTCGGATAGCTACATCAACTCAGTGCTGGGCGAATTCACCGAAAATCCGGACAGCGTAGTAGTGCCTCTGTCCGTCGCCCGCGAAGCCGCGGAGCGGCATATCGAGCCCGAAGGCGAAGTTATCGTAGCCTGCGATGTGGCGCGCGGCGGCAACGACAAGACGGTGGTAGTGAGACGGCAGGGCGGCAATGCCGAAATCGTTCACTCGCAGCGCGGCAACGACTTGATGGAAGTAACCGGCGTCCTCAAACGCTACTGCGAAGAAAACCACGTCGACACGCTGATAGTGGACGACGTGGGCATCGGCGCGGGCGTAGTCGACCGACTGCGCGAACAAGGCGTTCCCCCCGTCGGGCGCCTAATCCCGTTCAACGGCGGCGCCCGCCCCAACGATGCCGAACACTTCTACAACCGCGGCGCCGAAGTGTGGTGGGCGATGCGCGGGCGCTACATGGACGGCAGCATAAGCGCCCCCCGCAGCGAAGCGCTAATCGGGCAGGTAGCCGGCCGCAAATACTCCATCAACAGCAACGGCCGCATCCAACTGCAGCGCAAACGCAGCCTGCGCAATTCGCCCGACGAAGCCGACGCCTTAGCAATGACCTTCGCCGCCACGCCGGCGTTCAAAAACGCAGTCCCCGATACTACCCCAGCGTTAATGATCTGGGTCTAGCCAACACGCCAAATATGGGTCTAGCCAAGCGCCAACCCGTTGCGCCCCTGCGCCTTTGCGTTAAATCATCCGCGATACGGCGCTATTCGGCGCAGCGATACAAGCGATACAACAAGAGAGGAAATGCAAATGAACCTCGCGCGCTTTCGCAAGATAACCGCCGCGCTAACCCAAGCGCGCAACGGCAGCGGCAGAGCGCTGACGTCGTCCCGCGCGTCAAACCCGTTCACCGCGCAGTATGAGCGCGCATTCGCCGCCGCCCCGCACTGGACGCCGCCGGAGTACGGCGAATACTACCCCCGCTCCGCTATGGTCTATGCCGCCGTCAAAGCGCGCCAAGACGCCATCGCCCGCCTGCCCCTGCGCGTACTGCGCCAATCGCCGCCCGCCCCCCGTCAGCGCAATGCGGATGCCCCGGGATACGCCCACGATGCGCCCGGCCACGCCTACGACACGCCGTCGCGCTATGCCGCCGATGCGCCCGGCTACGCCTACGCTACGCCGTCGCGCTACGCCGCCGATGCGCTTGGAAACGCCCGCGCCGGCGGTGAACCGGTGGGCGCAGACCATCCCCTGCAGCGCCTACTTGACGCCCCTAATCCGTTCTGGACGCGCGGCGATTTGTGGCGCGCAACCGAAACCCATCTGTCCCTTTGGGGCGCCGCTTTCTGGGCGCTCGAGCGCGATGAAGACGGCGCTATCGCCGAAATCTGGCCGCTGCGCCCCGACCGAATGCGCGTCATTCCGGACGCAGACCGCTACATCAAGGGCTTCGTGTACATCGGGGACGGCGGCAAACTTGCGCCCTACATCCCGGAGGACATCGTTTGGATGCGCTACTTCAACCCGCTGGACGAATACGCCGGCCTATCCCCGATTGCCCCCCTGCGCCTGTCCGCCGATATGGGGTTAGACGCGCTGCTCGCCAACCGCAAGCTCCTGCAAAACGACAGCGCTCCCGGCCTCATCATCGAGACCGCCGCCAATCCCACCGACGCCGAAGTCAGCGCATTCTATCAGCGCTGGGAAAGCCGCTATCAAGGCGTTGAAAAGACGCGCCGCCCCGCGCTGCTTGGAGCCGGAATGACGGCCGCAAACCTTGGCTTCAGCCCGCGCGATATGGAATACATCGAGAGCCTGCGCTGGAGCCTGGAAGACATCGCCCGCGTGTTCGGCGTCCCCAAGATGATGATAGGCGATTTGGAACACACCACCTACTCCAACTTCAGCACCGCCCGCCGCATCTTCTGGGAAGACACCGTCTCCGCCCAACTCGCGCTCTACGAAGACGCAATGCAGCGCTACCTGCTGCCCCATTTCGGCGATAGCGCGCTTACCGTCAAGTTCGACCTCAGCGGCGTTGAGGCGCTCAAAGAGAGCGAAGAGAACAAGGCGAACCGCCGCCGCCTCTATGTTGAAACCGGCATTATGAGCGTTGACGAAGTGCGCCGCGAAATGGGACTGCCCGCCCGCGAATAGCCGTCTAATCGGCGCGCAATCCGTCGGGTTGGCAACGCCCATTTCGGCGCAGAATTGCCGCCCCAATGCGCTAATAGACTGCTTAATCGGATGCAAACGGATACAAAAAACGCTAATCGGCGCAAAACCTAATCTGATAAACCGCTATCCGAACCACTGAGGAGTTTGATATGAAAACCCAACCGCAAACCCAAACCATAGCGATACGCTGCGAATACGACGGCTTGAAAATGGCGGAAGTCAAAGCCGACCATCTCATACTGCGCGCCCGCCACCACGGCGAAACGCACATCCAAATCATCCCCCTGCGCGCGCTGCTCCAAGCCGACAAGCCGCAGCCCTAGCGCCACCCCCGGCGCACGCCCAACGCCTATGCGGGCCTGGCGAAATATGACGGAAAATGCGAACAATTTCGCGTGAAACGCCAACGCCTATGCAGGATAAGCGCCAAGCGCAGCGCCCGCCATAACCCAAATCCCCCTACCTATCGCGGGGCGCTTGCGTGTACAATGTAACCACGCATTTACACGCAGCGCCCCGTTCACGCGCGCAGCCGCCGGCCGCATCATCCGCATCGCCGCCGCGCGCGCATAGACGGCGGCGCAATGCGAACTTCCATATCGGCAGGATGGACAAAAACTTTGGACACCGCATCGCAGGCGCAAACCGCCGTACACGCGCGCAATCTCACCAAGAAGTACGCCGACTTCACCGCCGTCAACGGTATCAGCTTCGACATATCCGAAGGCGAATGCTTCGGCTTCCTAGGCCCCAACGGCGCGGGCAAGACATCCACGATGAAGATGCTGGCGTGCGTATCGCCGGCAACCGACGGCGAACTCATCGTGGCCGGCAAGGATGTGCGCCGCGACCAGCGCCAAATCAAGCTCTCGCTGGGCATCGTTTCGCAGTCCGACAGCCTCGATCCGGATCTGTCCGTGCTGCAAAACCTGCTCTCATACGGGCGCTACTTCAATATGCCGCGCGCCCTCACGCAGCAGCGCGCTTGGGAATCGCTGGCGCTGTTCCAACTGGAAGACAAGGCGCATCAGGATATCGACGAGCTCTCCGGCGGGATGCGCCGACGGCTGCTCATCGCGCGCGCGATGCTGCACCGCCCGCGCATCCTCGTGCTGGACGAGCCCACCACCGGACTGGATCCGCAAGCCCGCCTGCTGGTCTGGGAGAAGCTGGCGACGGTCAAGTCCGAAGGCATGACCATCCTGCTGACCACGCACTACATGGACGAAGCGGCGCACCTGTGCGATAGGCTTGTGGTGATGGACAACGGCGTCATCCTAGTGGAGGGCGTGCCGGACGCGCTGATAAGCCGCTATGTGGGCGCCGATGTGGTGGAGCTGCGCGTCAATCCGGCGCATATGGCGGGCATAGCCCAGCGCTTGACAGCGCGCGGCATAGAGTTCGAGTACGGCGGCGATTCGCTCTACTTCTACGGCGACAGCGGCGCGGACTTGGGCGAGGACGCAAGCCTCAACGGCTATCAGCTCATCCGCCGCCCCGGCAACCTGGAAGACCTGTTCCTGCGCCTAACCGGCCGGGGCCTGCGCGAGGGTTGAGGGCGAACCGAACCGCCGCCGACGCTATCGCCCCGATTGCTGACGACGCAGCCGTTCAATCTCTTCTTCTAGTTCACGCACACGCGCCTCGGCGCTATCCGCGCGGGCTTCAGCCGTATCTACTTGAGCCTCCGCCACTAGACGGGCGGCCCGCTCTGTCACAATCTGATCTATCGACAGCAGCGTTAGGGGATCCAGTAGATCAAACCCGACGTCTTCATTCCAACTGAAGATCAGGTCCAGCGCCGGGCTGTAGGATGTAACCGAACCGTCAGGCGCAGTGTGAACCTCATACGGCTCATACGCGCCGTCAACTAGGCGCTCGCCTATCAACGGCTGCCCATAGAGCTCGCCGCCGGTATGATCCAGGCGCCAGTATTCGGGTATATCCAGTTCCGCATACAGGTCGCGCTTGGGGCCCAGGTCGTTTGCCGCCGTGCTTTTGGACGCCATCTCCATTACGAAGTCGGGAAGCTTGCCTATCCGCCATACCCAGAAGTTCGCCATCTCTTTTCTGATGCCCGCATTGTCCACATCAAAGGCAATGTAGCAGTCGGGCGCGATGCGCTTATTGGGGTCCTGTTCGTCGTACATCACGAAGCCGCCGCCGCTAACAAACACATCCGGGCGGTCTGCGTAATGCTTATGGAGCAGGTTTAAGAGGGGGGTAAGCGGCTCTTCTTGCAGCATGTGATCCTCCACCGGTTCGGGGTCTTCGTAGAAGATGTCCGGGAGGGTTTTGACCGGTGTCTGGGTTGTCGCCATTCTAATCCTCCTGCATCCGATAGCGGGCGTGTCGACATCACTATACGCCTCTTGTCATCCGATAGCGGCGTGTCGACATCACTATAGCATAGTGGGCGGGCTTGTGAGCGTTGGCGGCGGCGGTCAAAAAGTTGACATAACTCGCTTGGCGGAGAAGGACGCATGAGATTAAGGCCGCATAGAGGCCGAACCTCTATGCGGCCACTTCCACGCTTTAAGCATCAGCATTGCCGTTATCGCTGACGACGCAGCCGTTCAATCTCTTCTTCAAGCTCACGGATGCGCGCTTCAGCCGTATCTACTTGAGCCTCCGCCACTAGACGGGCGGCTCGCTCTGTCACAATCTGATCTATCGACAGCAGCGTTAGGGGATCCAGTAGGTCAAACCCGCCGTCTTCATTCCAACTGAAGATCAGGTCCAGCGCCGGGCTGTAGGATGTAACCGAACCGTCAGGCGCAGTGTGAACCTCATACGGGACATAAACGCCGTCAACTAGGCGCTCGCCTATCAACGGCTGCCCGTACAATTCGCCGCCGGTATGATCCAACCGCCAGTATTCGGGTATATTCAGCTCCGCATACAGGTCGCGCTTGGGGCCTAGGTCGTTTGCCGCCGTGCTTTTGGACGCCATCTCCATCACGAAGTCGGGAACTTTGCCTATCCGCCATACCCAGAAGTTAGCCATCCCTTTTCTGATGCCCGCATTGTCCACATCAAAGGCGATGTAGCAGTCGGGCGCGATGCGCTTATTGGGGTCCTGTTCGTCGTACATCACGAAGCCGCCGCCGCTAACAAACACATCCGGGCGGTCTGCGTAATGCTTATGGAGCAGGTTTAAGAGGGGGGTAAGCGGCTCTTCTTGCAGCATGTGATCCTCCACCGGTTCGGGGTCTTCGTAGAAGATGTCCGGGAGGGTTTTGACCGGTGTCTGGGTTGTCGCCATTCTAATCCTCCTGCATCCGATAGCGGGCGCATCGCCAACACTCTGCGTCCGATAGCGGCGTATCGCCATCACTATAGCATAATGGACGGGCTTGTGAGCGTTGGCGCTGCCGTTATCGCCGGCTCTGCAGACGCTCAACCTTTTCTTGGAGCTCACGCACGCGCGACTCGGCCGACAGGCGCCCAATCCGCTCGGTGTCGGCGCGGGCGAAAGCCCTGTCGGCGCGCGCTTCGGCGGCCATGCGCGCTTCCCGCTCTCTCACAACCGGATCTATCGTTCTCGTCCTAGCGGGGGTCAATATGTCGAACTCGTCGGCTTCGTTCCAACTGAACACCAAGTCCAGCAGCTCGCTATGGGATGTAACCGAACCGTCGGGCTGGGTGTGAATCTCATACGGGACATAAACGCCGTCGACTAGGCGCTCGCCCAGAACGGGCTGCCCATAGAACTCGCCGCCGGTATAATCCAAGCGCCAGTATTCGGATATTCCTAGACGCTGATACATATCGCGCCTGGGTCCCAAATCGGCTGCAGCCGTGCTAAGCGACGCCATCTCCAGCGCGAAATCCGGGGTCTTGCCTACATTCCATACCCAGAAGTTCGGCATCGCCTTCAAGATGCGCTCGGCGTCCACATCGAAGGTAATGTAGAGGTCAGGATCTATGCGGTCGTAGCCGTTAGCCCTGTTGTACATAATGTAACTGTAGCCGTCTGCAACCAACACATCGGGGCGCTCATCGTAGTATCGATAGAGCAGCAGGCGGATGCGATGCAGCGGCATCGCTTTGTGCATGCCGTCTTCCACAGGTTCGGGTTCTTCGTAGAATATGTCGGGAAGGTCGCTAGGGTATAGGTGTCTCATCACCATTCTATTGCCTTTTGTCATCCGATAGCGGGCGTGTCGTCAACACTATAGCATAATGGGCGGGCTTGTGAGCGTTGGCGGCGGCGGGCAGAAATTTGCGTTCCGTTTCGCTTGCGGGGCGGGCGGGGTTGGCGTTATGTTATGTTATAGGGGAGGAGGGTTAAGGGCATGGACAACCGAACTCTGTACATACACGATAATCTTGACATCCTGCGGGGGATGAACAGCGAAAGCGTCGATCTTATCGCCACCGATCCGCCGTTCAACAAGGGGCGGGACTTTCACGCCACGCCGGATAGCCTTGCGAAGGGTGCGCGCTTTCAAGACCGCTGGAGCTGGGAAGCCGACGTCCATCCCGATTGGGTTGACAGCATCAAGGACGACCAGCCGGCGTTGTATGAACTGATCGACCTGGTCAAGAACGGGCAGCGGCGCGACGACTTGGCGGCGTATCTGTGCTGGCTGGGCGTGCGGGTGATCGAGATGCGGCGCGTGCTGAAGCCGACGGGTTCGCTGTACCTGCAGTGCGACCCTACGGCATCGCATTACATCAAGGCGCTGATTGACGGCGTGTTTGGGCATCGCAATTTTAGGAACGAGATTGTGTGGGCTTACTCAGGGGGCGGGATTTCAAAACGCCACTTTCCCCGCAAGCACGATGTCATATTCCGATACACCAAGACCAACGCTTTCACCTTCAACATTGAGTACAAGCCCTACAAAGAGAATACGCAACAGGTAGGAAAACATAGCACATACTCAGGCGGAGGCGATATTCCACTGGACAGAGGAACGCCCGTTACCGACTGGTGGACAGACATCAGAACCGTAACGGGTTGGAATGCAGAGCGCGTAGGTTATCCTACGCAAAAACCGCTTGCGCTATATGAGCGCATAATCAAGGCAAGCAGCAACGAAGGCGATTTGGTGCTGGATCCGTTTTGCGGCTGCGCCACGACGCTGATTGCCGCCGAAAATCTCAACCGCCATTGGATTGGCATTGACTTGTGGGAACACGCCGCGACTACGCTGCAGCAGCGCATAGGGTTTCCGGTACACGCCCGCCGCGAGCCGCCCGTGCGGACGGACGATGAAGCGGATGCGGGCGTGAGTTTGCCGAGCATCAATCGGCGGCAGCGCCGGGCGGAGCCTTGGATGCGCCTGTCGCACGCCGATATGCGCGATATACTATACGCGGCGCAGGATGGCGTGTGCGCCGGCTGCGGGCGGAAGCTGCACATCCGATTTATGCAGCTTGATCATATGCAGCCGCGCGCCGAGGGTGGCGCCAACACGATCGACAACCGCGTGATGCTGTGTTCGCCATGCAACGGCGCTAAGGGCGCTGTGCTGACCATATTGGGGCTGGCGCGGGTGAACAAGCGGGACGAGTGGCTTGAGGATGAGGGGCGGCGGCGCATCGCGTATGACAGGGCTAGGCTAGTCGGGGGGATGTTCAAAGAGAAAGAGCGGGATGCGCTGATTAGGCTTGTGGGCGAATTGCCGATCGATGGGGAGCGCAAGGCGGCGATAGAGCGGCTTCTGGCGCCGATCGAGCTGGCGGTGGGGGGATGAGCGCCGGCAATGGAACGCTGTCGTATGGCGCTGTCGGCTTCCGATTAGCCGATGCCGTCCAAGCGATAGCTATCGTATTCAACCGATAGCCGAATGAATGCCTAACCGAATAGCCGCCGCTGTTGCCCCGACTGCTGACGCCGTACTTTAAGCATCAGCATTGCCGTTATCGCTGCCTCCGCAGACGCTCATTCTCTTCTTCAAGCTCACGGATACGCGCCTCGGCCGTATCCGCAC
Source organism: Dehalococcoidia bacterium (assembly GCA_965204605.1). GTDB lineage: Bacteria > Chloroflexota > Dehalococcoidia > Lucifugimonadales > JADFKI01 > Bin90. The sequence goes on along the minus strand of OZ241999.1, from coordinate 66,799 downwards.
GGGCTTCGGCACTATCCGCACGCGCTTCAGCCGTATCTGCGCGGGCCTCGGCCGCGTCGGCGCGGGCTTCAGCCGTATCTACTTGAGCCTCCGCGACCAGGCGCGCGGCGCGCTCTGGCACAATCTGATTTATCGACAGCAGCGTTAGGGGATCCAGTAGATCAAACCCGACGTCTTCGTTCCAACTGAATATCAGGTCCAGCGCCGGGCTGTAGGATGTAACCGAACCGTCAGGCGCAGCGTGAACCTCATACGGCTCATACGCGCCGTCAACTAGGCGCTCGCCTATCAACGGCTGCCCATAGAGCTCGCCGCCGGTATGATCCAGCCGCCAGTATTCGGGTATATTCAGCTCCGCATACAGGTCGCGCTTGGGGCCTAGGTCGTTTGCCGCCGTGCTTTTGGACGCCATCTCCATCACGAAGTCGGGAAGCTTGCCAATGCGCCATACCCAGAAGTTCGCCATCTCTTTTCTGATATGCTCTTCGTCCACATCAAAGGCGATGTAGCAGTCGGGCGCGATGCGCTTGTTGGCGTCCTTTTGGTCGTACATCAGGAAACCGCCGCCGCCGACATACACATCGGAACGATCGGCATAATGTTTATGGAGTAGAGTTATAATATCAGAAAGCGGTATTGCCTGCTGCATGCCGTCCTCCACCGGTTCGGGGTCTTCGTAGAAGATGTCCGGGAGGGTTTCGACCGGTGTCTGCATTGTCGCCATTTTAATCCTCCTGCATCCGATAGCGGGCGTGTCGCTGTCGCTATACGCCTCTTGTCATCCGATAGCGGGCGTGTCGACATCACTATAGCATAATGAACGGACTTATGGGCATTGGCGGCGGCGGTCATGAGGTTGCGTTCTGTTCCATTTGATGGGTAGGCGTGCGATAATTGCATCAATAGCCGCCAATCGCGCGCCAGACGCTAACCTAGCGCATCCAAATCGCTAATAGACGCATCCAACCGCCAATTAACGCCGACCGAATGCCCAATCGATAGACGCTTACATATCGCATCATTCGTTGCCGATTGACCCAACCTGCAGATAGAGAAAAGGACTCAGATGACGAAAATCCTAATCGCAGTGGCGGCGCTTATGGCGGCGGCGGGATGCGCCAGCGAGCCCGAAGGCGTGTTCATCCCATTCACGCCGACGGCAACCGGCATCCCCGCTGAATTGCAGGTAGCGGCGCGGGCAACGGCGGTAGCCGAAGTTGCGGCAACGCATACGCCAGCGCCTACATACACGCCGCAACCGCCGGTTACGCCCGTTCCAACGGCAACAGCAACGATAACGCCAACACCTACGAAAACGCCGTTGCCGTATCATCTTGGCGTTCCAACCCCCAATGTCCCGCTGGATAATGCAATCAAATTATGCTGGGATCGGGTACTGGAGGGCAGCGCTCCTTGTTCGAGCGAGCAGGTTGCCGAACTTGCTGGGCAAGAGTTCACGGATAGTCTAATTTGGGAAATTCGGGAACGCGAAGGGACGGGGTATGCCGAGGCATTGGCGCGCGAGCATGTAAGGCGGGGCGGCTCTGTTTCGGATGTCTCTCACATTCAATGCTATAACGGTCACGCCGCAGATCTGTTCCCGATGCTAATAAGCGTGGACATAATAAACGATGGCGTGCGTGATATTGGTGTTACCACAAACTGGGGGGCGTTCGTAAGAGACTGGACTTGGGCGCAAGTCCAGAATAGCGGCGATACAATCCTATTCACGATAATCTGCGAATAGCCGCGCAACCATTAACCACAACAGGGGCGGTGTCAAAGCCCGCCCGGCATAGAAAGAGTGAGAGATAATGAATTACGATGTGAATCAGGTTGCCCAAGAGATAGTCCGCGATTGGGCGCAGGCAAGGCGTGAGCGCAAGGACGACGCTGAAGTCCAGGGCTTGCGCCTATATCAGAAAACGCCGAGATCGAGATCTAAATTGCATATCGCTTGCGTTGACAACGACGGCGAGCTTCTCTGGTGGCGCGTCGAGCGTGGGCGGCAAGTTCTATACACATTCATAGAGCAGCGCTATCATTCGCGCGCATGGGCAGCGCTGAAGCATATCTATGCGAATGCGGATATGTACGAAGCGCGGCACGGCTTTGAAATACGCCTGCGCGTCAAGCCGTCGATGTTGACGCTTGATATGAGCGTCCCCGCCCAAGCGCGGCGCTGGGTCAAGCAGTTGGCGTATCAACTGGCAATGGACGGCGGCGTCTATAAATTCGACGGCTTGAGGTTAGTCCAGCAACGCGGCGGCGATTGGGCGGTGATCGACTGGTGGTGGGAACTCTCGGACGTTGATGACCAGCTCATGATGTTGGAATATGCCCGTTTCGGCAGTTTAATTGACTGTGTGGGCTATGCGTATCGTGATGCGCTCTTGGATGGCGTTGCCCGGCAGCGCGCTGAGCGCCCGCCGCGAACATTCAAGCGCCGCTATGAAGTCCTGAAATACATAGGCAATCACGCCGCCGAGTTCGAGAACGAATTCGGCATAACGCTGGTGGACAAATCCGATGAGGCGCGGCGCTGGCTTGCCGGCGAGTGGGTAGAGCCGCCGCATATGAGCGAAGCCGAACTTGACGAGTGGGCTGCATATCATCACCGCGCTCGCGGAGATGGCTAGGAATGAAATGTCCGACTACCCCGCAAATGGAACAGAATCCATCGAGGAAAACTTAAATGGCGCTATCCGCAATTCCGTATATGCAGCGAACTCCGATTTGGGGGGGCTTTCGGGTGTGGCAGCGCAACCGCGACGCGTTCTTTCGGTCGTGGCATGTTGAGGTTGGCGGCATTGTGGTGGAGCCGTTTATACTGCTAATCGCGGTGGGCTTCGGCTTGGGCGCTTACATATCCAATCTTGGCGAGGGGGTGAGCTACCCGCGCTTTCTTGCGCCGGGCGTTATCGCCGCTTACGCTATGTTTCACGCAACCTTCGATAGCACTTACGGCGCTTATATGCGGATGGAATCGCATCACATATACGAGTCCATCCTGTTCACGCCGTTGGGGCCGGAGGACATCGTGATGGGCGAGGTTATGTGGGGGGCTACGCGGGCGCTGATGTCGGGGGCGGCGGTGCTTGCGGTTGCGGCGGTGTTCGGGCTGCTTGGGTCGCCGTGGGCGATACTGGCGCTGCCGGTGGCGTATCTGATTGGGATGACCTTCGCCGCCGCCGCAATGGTGATGACCGCCACCGCCACAACGATAGGCGCTATGAACAACTTTTTCACGCTGTTCATCCTGCCGATGTTTTGGGTGAGCGGGGTGTTTTTCCCGCTGGATCGGCTGCCGGAGATAGTGCAGCGGTTGGCGTGGGCGCTGCCGCTGACGCCTGCGGCGGCGCTGGTGCGGGGGCTTGCGGACGGGGCGCTGACGCCTTGGATGCTGCTGTGGACGGCGGAGCTGCTGGCGTTTCTGGTGGCGTTTTTGTGGATAGCGTCCTACTTCATGCGCCGCCGGCTGATAAAGTAGTAGCGCCGATGCCGCGCGTTTCCCCCTATAGATAGCGATGCGAATATGAGTTGTCAAGCGTCAACTATCGTCTGCGAAATTAGGCCGCTGGCGAGGTATGAGATACCGCTGCTGGATGCGCATTTGGACGCGCGGCGGTTGGCGGGCAGGCATGCTGAGCGCTATGAGCGGCAGCGGGAAGGGGCGCTGACATATCTGATTGCGTGGCGGGACGGGCTGCCGGTGGGGCATGCTTTGGCGCGCTGGACGGGGGCAATGGACGAGTTCGTGTCGGCGCGGATAGCGGATTGCGCTCATATTGAGGATCTGTTCGTAGCGCCGGATCTGCGCTCTTGCGGGGTGGGTTCGCAGATATTGGCGCATGCGGAGCGGCTGGCGTTGGAGCGCGGCTTCGGGCGCATCGGGCTTGCGGTGGGGATAGACAATCCGCGCGCGCGGGCGCTGTATGAGCGGCGGGGGTATGCCGACGCCGGGTTCGGGATCTTCGAGATAGGCGGGACTTATCGGGATGCGGGCGGGGTGGAGCGGCGGTGGCGCGAGGTGTGCGAATATCTGGTGAAGGGGCTTAGCGCGCGCTGAGTTCTGCCATTCGCGTGGTTGCAATAGCGTTGCGTCTGTGCGCCGTTGTATCGTTGCGCCGAATATCCGTCGCCGCGGGGAATGTCTTGTTTTGGGGCTTGCGCCTGTGCGCGGTTGCGCTAAATTGGGGTAAGCGCTGGTTCGGCGCGGGGGCAGTTGTATCTTTCATATCGACGTTGGCGTGTCTCGATCGGCGGGGGCATCCTGGGCATTCGAGGGGTGTCGAGGGCGGACAAGGGCGAATATGATTAGGGCGGTTAGGAATAGGGTTAGTAGGGCGGGGGCGGTGTATTGGTAGGGGATGGCGGTTAGAGTGGCGCGCGCGCGGTCGGTTAGGGTTGCGCGGGGGAGGTCGGTGAGGCGCAGGGATATGCGGGCGCCGCGCCGGATGTCGGCGGCTTCAATGAGGCGGTAGGGGCGCTCTCCGATGCTGACGGGGTGGGCGGCGCCGATGTCGGCGCTGTGTATGGCGAGGGTTTCTTGGGGGGATAGCACGCGTAGGCTGTTCGCGCCGAATGGGAAGGATTTGGAGATGGTGGTTTCGGCGCCGTCGTAGGGGAAGGTGTAGGTGAACATGATGTCGTGGGCGCCGGGGGGGACGCTGCCTAGCACGGCGAAGCCGCGGTCAACTTGCACGACGTCTGCGCCTAGCAGCCGCGTGTCAACCTGCAGGTCTTGGGAGCCGGGGGGGAGTCCGAAGCGCAATAGGCTCATGGGTCCTTGGCTGCCGGGGACGAATGTATGGTCGGAGTCGTTGACTACTTTGACGATTTCTAGGGCGGCGATGGTTTGGGTTGCGCGGTCGGTGTCGGCGAATAGGAGGGACGACGAGTCCACGCGTATGACATTGAGGTCGTAGGCGGCGTCGTACACTTGGATTGTGAGCGGCGGGGGGGCACCGTCGCGTAGGTTGATTTGGGCGCCGTAGAGGGCGTCTTGGTAGCGGGCGGATACGGCATAGACTACGGCGGGGTCAACGGCGATGTCGGCGAAATGGAAGCGGCCTTGGGCGTCGGTTACGGCGGTGAGGCTGTCTTGGGTTTGGGCGGTCTGCATGTGGAGGGTTACGGTTAGGCCGGGGACGGCGGCGGCGGTGGTGGCGTTGATGATGCGGCCGGATACGGTTACGGGGGGCTGCTGGGCGGCTGCGCGCTCTGCGGCGGCGGCGAGCAGCAGGGCGCATATGGCGAGCAGTAGGGCGGCGGCGGCGAGTGGGGTTGGGCGGCGCATCGGGGCGGCTGGGTTTGGGCGGCGCAACAGGGCGGCGAATGCGGTTGTCCAGCGCAGCATATCGAGGTATGCGCCTGTCTGTCTTGTCAATCGCATCGGGGTGGTTGGCATAGCGGGTACTAAGTTACCAGTTTGGGATGCGGTTGGCTAGTGGGGGCGCTTCCCCGGCATCGGGGTTGCGGGGGAAGCGCATGACGGGGGTGGCGGGTTAGCGGGGGGCGCCGGCTGCGGCGGAGACGCCGGTTGTGGAGATGTCCAGCGTTAGGGTGAAGTTGCCGGCGGTTTCTAGGTTGTAGGTGGTTGCCTCGATAGTGTAGGTTCCGGCGGCGAGCTGCTCGACTATTTCGGAGTCGCCGCGGTTGATGATGTCGCCTTCATCGCCGCTGCCTCGGAGCAGGTAGAGGTAGGTGTCTCTGACGTCGGTGGATGATATGGTTACGGTTATGCGCGATGGGGCGTCTAGGGTGAAGGCGTAGTAGCGGGCGTAGCGGGTTCCTTCTTTGGCGGTTGGGGGCGTTTTGGTGGACTGGCAGTCGGCGTTCCATGTGCCGGTGAGCCAGCCTAGGCCGATTCTGCTGATGCAGCCGGGGTTTAGGGTGGACCTGGATGTTCGGGTTGCGGTTGCGGTGGGTATGGTGGTAGATGTGGGCGTTGGCGTGGGAACGCCGTCAAGCACGGTTACGGGGGTATTCGTCAGCGTCGGCGTGGGGGTGTGGGTTGGGGCGGGCGCGCCGTCGGAGCCGCCGTCGAGCGCGTCTAGGCGGGCGGTAAGTCTGTCGATGAGCGCGCGCAGGGAGGCGATAAGGCCGCTCTGCTCTTCTATTTGGTCGCGCTGCGTGTTCACTTGGGTTTGCAGGGTTCCTACTTGGCCTTCGAGTTGGGTTATTCTGGCGTTATGGTTTGTGTTTGCGGGCGTGGATACGCGGGTTGCGGTGCGGGTGGGCGTAGGGGTGGGGACGTCTGCGCGGGTTGTTGTGGGCGTAAGGGTAGGCGTGGGGATTGGCGCGCCGCTGTCGTCGCGCGCCACTGTGGGGATGAGGGTGGGCGTATTCGTGGGGGTTGTTGTTGGGGTGGGGGTTGGCAGTGCGGGCAGTTTGGCGAAGCCGTAGCCCCAGGTGTTGTTGGGGATGGTACCGCGCGCTTCTGCGTTGGATTTCAGGTATGTGGCGATTTGCGCGGGGGTGTAGTTGGGGAAGCGCTGCTTGACGAGCGCAGCCAGTCCGGCTACGTGCGCCGCCGCAACGCTAGAATTGCAACGGGAAGTATTACCAAGAATAGCAGTGCTTGAGCGAGTGCAGGTCGCGCCTATGATGTCGGGTTTGGTTCTGCCGTCGGGCGTAGGTCCGCGGGAGCTGGTATTCCTAGTAGCGTTCGTGTTGTTCCAAGCCGCAAGTCCCACGGCGAGCATGCCCGAGTTCGCGCTCTCCGCCGGGTTGCCTGTGCTGCCGCTGAGGGTATAATACTCCAGCTCCGCATTATACTTGACTTGAAGCTGCACCCAGCCTGGAGCGCTCCCTGAATGTCTTTTCACCGCAAGGAAGTAAGTGCCGCTTGTCGGGGCTGTGTATTCAAAAGACTCAAACGGCCTGTCCGTCGATCTTCCTTGTTGGCGGTCAGTGCTGTATTGAACCTGGGAGCCTTCGCTATTGTACAGGTGCAGATTGAGGTCTTTATCCGCCCCTCCCCAACTTCCCTCCCAGCGAAGCTGCACATTCAATCTCTCTTCTGCATCAAGCTCAACCCCGTTGAGGTGGTCATTGCTGCCGAAGTCCATAAAGCCGTCATACTCATTTGATGGGTATGATCCAAACCATGTGGCTCTAGGGTAAGCCAGCGCCGTATTTATCCATATCGCGCCGCCGTTGACCCCCACGTCCACGGTTCGGATAATAGCATTGGGGTAATCCGGCGCTGTGCCGTCGCCGGGTCCTTCCCAATCCCATGTACTAGCGTAATAATGGATGACATCCACACCCTGTGATGTCATCCATTGAACGGCGGGGCGAAGCCCTGATCCTCTCGGTGGATTCGCAATGTAGAGCGTCATATGCGGCGCTACGTCATATATCGTTTCGACTGTCCTTGTGGCCGCGGCGCTATCGCCGGTGTCGCAGGCTGCGATGTTTGAGGTGAACGTGTCGTGGGCGGTGTAGCAGCGCGCAGTTATGTTTGATGGCACTTCGGTTCCCATCAGCGAGCTGATCCCTTTGAACTCGTGGTGGGTTATCACGCCGACTTTAACGCCTTCGCCGGTGTAGCCTGCGGCATGCCAATTGTCTGCGCCGTGTACGGCTACGCCTTGGCTGGTGATGCGGGAGCCTCCGCTATCGTGGGTGTGCGCTGAGTTCGCATCTTGCGCGGCGTTGTCTTGGGCGGCTAGGCTGCCGTCGGGCGGCGGCATGAGGTCGGGCGCTGATGTGGGGGTGGGCGTTGTGGCGGGTTGCTGCGCGCTTACGTTGTCGGCGGTCGTGAGAATTGTGAACAGAAGCACCGCCGCGATTAGGGCAGTGAGGAGGTAGAGGGCGGAGATGGAGTTGAATGAGGCAAATCGCATAGTGGCTCTGTCTTTTCTTTGCATTTTCTATCATTGCCCATAGTAGCAATTGGTTTGAACGAATGCAAGCGTGAATTTGCATAAGGCGATGGCAAGGGGGGTTTGGTTGGGGTTAGGTTAGGGCGAGCCACCAGATTAGGGTTAGGGCGATTGCGCCGGCGGCGATTGCTATGCCGTAGTTTTGCATTTGGCCGGTTTGGGTTAGGCGGAGCCAGCGGCCGGTTAGCCATACGGCGAGGGCGGGGCGGTCGACTGCGCGGTCGTTGATTATGGCGCGGTCGAAGAGGGCTATGAAGCGGCTGAAGGTTAGGGCTATGCGGTCGATTGTCCACTGGTAGAGGTGGTCGACGTAGCATTTGTTTAGCAGGAATCGGTGCGCGCGGGGGATGCGGCGGGCTATGGCGTGGTGCGGCTGCTCCGGGTAGGGGCGGATGGCGTAGATGCGCCAAGCGAGGGCTATGCCGCCGCCGGCGAGCAGCAGGGACGCGGCGGTTAGCCAGGGGATGATGTGGAATGCGCCGTGTCCCGCGAGGAAGTGGGCGAAGCCTTGGTAGTGGGCGTTCCAGCCGATTGCGATTGCGCCTAGCGCGATGGTGGGGACGGCAAGCAGCAGCAGGGGGGCGGTCATTAGGGGGGGGGATTCGTGGGCGCGCGCGGCTTCATCGCTGCGGGGGGCGCCTAGGAATGTGAGGCAGACGATACGGGCGGTGTAGAGGGCGCTGAGGGCTACGCCGGCGAGGGTTAGGGCGATGAATGCGGGGTGGCGGTGGTCTAGTATGGCGATGAGGGCTTCGTCTTTGCTGAAGAAGCCGCTTAGGGGGGCTATGCCTGCGAGCGAGGCGGCGGCGATGGCGAATGCGGCGGCGGTTAGCGGCATTGCGCGGGCTAGTCCGCCCATTCGGCGCATGTCGGTTTGGTCGTTTAGGGCGTGCATTACGCTGCCGGCGCCTAGGAATAGGAGGGCTTTGGCTACGCCGTGCGCTATGAGGTGGAATATGGCGGCGGCGAGTCCGAATGCGCCTAGGGTTAGCATCATTAGTCCTAGGTGGCTGATGGTGGAGTAGGCGAGGGCGCGCTTGATGTCGGTCATGACTAGGGCGAGGGCGCCGCCGTATAGGAAGGTGGTTAGTCCGATTATGGCGACGGCGAGCAGGGCTATGGGGGCTAGTTCGAATAGGGGCAGCATGCGGGCGACAAGATAGACGCCGGCGGCGACCATAGTGGCGGCGTGTATGAGTGCGCTGACGGGGGTGGGGCCTTCCATTGCGTCGGGGAGCCAGACGTGGAAGGGGAATTGGGCGGATTTGCCCATTGCGCCGATGAATAGCAGCAGGGCGGAGGCGGTTAGGGTTGTTTGGGGGATTGCGCCGGCTTGGGCGGCGGAGATGATGTCGGCGATGTGAAATGTGCCGGTTGCGCGGAATAGCAGGATGATGCCGATGAGCAGGCCGACGTCGCCGATGCGGGTGGTGATGAAGGCTTTTTTGGCGGCTTCGGCGGCGGGGCGGCGTTCCCACCAGAAGCCGATGAGCAGGTATGAGCCTAGCCCGACGAGTTCCCATGCGATGTAGAGGAAGAGCAGGTTGTCGGCGAGTACGAGGGCGAGCATTGCGGCGGCGAATAGGGAGTGAACGGCGAAGTACCAGCCGAAGCGGGTGTCGTGGCGCATGTATTCTAGGGAGTAGAGTTGCACGAGCAGGGCTACGAAGGTTACTAGGCCTAGCATTATGACGGATAGGCGGTCGATGTGAACGCCCCAGGTGATGGCGGCGTCGGCGAGGGTTAGCCATGGGACGGCGTATGCGGCGTGGGTTGCGCTGCCGGTTAGCAGGTCGGCGAGGGCGTACCAGAATAGGGCGAAGCCGGCGGCTATGGCGGCGATGGATATGGGGGCGCCGCGGAGTGGGAGGCGCGGGCCGGCTAGGGCGACGATGGCGAAGGCGGCGGCGCTTAGGGCGGGTATTAGGAATGCTAGGTGCAAGGCGGTTCACCTTTGCGGGTTGGTTTCGGTTATAGGGGGATTTTAACGCAAAGGCGCGGGGGCGCAAAGGGTTTGGGGGGATTGGGCGCAAGTAGGGTGTGTTTGGCTAGGGGTTTTGACGCAGAGGGGCATAAGGCGCAAAGGGTTTGGGGGGATTTTGGCGCAGAGGGGCTCTATGCAAGGGATTTTAACGCAGAGGGGCATTAAGGCGCAAAGGGGTTTTGGATTTTTGATGCAAGGGCGTGTTTGCGGGAGAGAATTTAACGCAAAGGCGCGGGGGCGCAAAGGGGTTTTGGGAGATTGGGCTTGATTTGGGAATGATGGGCGGCGGCGGCAATTCCAATGATAGCGTGAATATCGGGGGGGGGGGAATTGGGGGAATTAAACGGCCAAGGGATCCTTGGCAAGGGAAAATCAAGTGAATATGATGCTTACACATTCCAACCTAGGGGTTTTCCTGGGGGATAGAAGCAGCGTCCTATTGCCGAATTCTATGATTGCGAAAGAGCAGCCGCAGCCGCCCGCGTTGGGTTCGCCCGCGTTTCCTACGGCGGATTGCCTGGTGATACTTGCGAGCGCTGAGGCGTCGACTGCCGCTAAGAAGGCGGCGATGGCGTCTATCGGGCGCAAGCGGGATATGAGGAATAAGTGGGCGCTGCTGCATTATTCGGAGGATCGTAACCCGGAGGTGGCGCTGCAGGCGGTGCGGGGGTTGCTTGCGCTGCGGCGGATTTAGCCTTTCAGCATATTGGGCAATTCGCGATCAAGCAGGCCGTAGTCGGGGTCTTCGCAGGCTACGAATAGGAACACTGCTTGTTTGGCGTGTGGACCCAGATCTTCCCAACTCTTGAATTCGTCGGTGCGATCAGCCTCATCAAAGAAGTGTTCGCATACCATTCTTGGGTAGAATTTCGCCAATTCGGCGCGGGTTATGTAACGCCCCTCTGAGAAGGCGGTGAACGGTCTTTTGTAAAGGTGGCCGTTTAGGATGATGTCCACGCCGTCGATGGTGGCTTCCAAAAGCATTTGCATTCCCTCCTTATAGTGTAATGCTGCGTTGCGGAATGAACCGGCGTTTAGCCTAGCCGCCATTCTTGTTTTAGGACGTTTATTAGGTAGCGTTGGCGGCGCTCGAGGATTTTGGGGTTCCATTCGTTTTTGCCTATCACCTGGGTGGTGAGGGCAAACGATGGGATGCCGCCGCGTTTGAAGTATTCGTCTTTCTTGCGGGTGAAGTCGAAGTTTTGGGCGCGGGCGTTCTTTTTGTGGGACAGCAACACAAGGTTGGCGAGCCTATTAGTCCAATCCTCGCGTTCCTCAGGGTTGGTGAACGACTCAAGCCACTCCGAGCCGGACGGCGGGTTTTGTGGCAGCACATGCTCGACGGTTACTTTGGCGAATTCCGATATTGGGGGATCGGCGATGGCGTTGCTGAGGCGGGCAAGCAAGGGGGCGGTGAAGCGCCTGGTCTGCTTCTGATAGATTGTTCCGTCCAACGCGCGCAGAATGTCCCGCTTTTCTTGGGGGATAAGGTCAAGCGGGCCGTTGTCCGCGAATAGGTCGTCGCCGTTTTCGATGGCGTTGAGCGTTCTGGAGTAGCGGCCGATGCGGGGATCCCGTCTAAATCGCAGGATGAATAGGCTGTACGCCAAGCGGTCGAACTCTTTCAGGAAGCGCAACAAGGCGGCTTCGTGGTTGCCGTTGCGGTGGAAGAACGCCATAACGGGCGGGATCCAGTCTTCGTTGTCGAGCCATCCGAGTTGGCGCAGATACATGTTGATGGCGTCGGCGTCGCGCGCGCCTTCATATGCGGCATTGGCGACTACTTCGTAATCGGCGGCGTAGGGTATTAGCACTTTGTCTATGAAAGGCATGCCGCTAATTTCGCGTTCAGCCAGAACGTCGCGCCTGAACGCTTCGGCGAGTTCTCTGTGATACCTGTTCTTGTTGTATATGACATAGAGATGGGCGAATAAGTTTCTGAATTCGTCCCTTCCCAAATCGTCTTCGATGTCTTCCCATTTGCGGGTGTATTCGTCTTGGCGGGATGTCGGAACGTAGTCGAGGATTTCGGCTTTCAGGATGTCGGTAGCGTCGAGGTTCAGTCCGCGCGCGTTCAGCACGGAGAATATCCTGTGGGCGGATATGTTGTCCGACGCGGTTACCATAATTAGGTGGCACTTTTGCACGATAAAGGCGGACAGAATGTCTCTGCGCTCTTGGGTTTCGTCGCTCAAGCGTTCCCAAAGCAGTTTGGCGTTTTCGTGAAAGCGTTGGCGGCTGTCGGTGTCGGGAACGGCGGTTTGCTTGACAAAGTTCGCAAGCCGGTCTTCCTCTTGTATGTTGTAGCGAAAGAAGTCTTTGTCTCGCTCGCGGACAGATAGGCGGTAGCGGTCTTTGCTGCCTGCGAATATGTCGCCTTTTTCGCGCACAAGGTTGTCTAGGCTGTCTTTGGCGCTGGCGTCTTGGGCAAGTTCGCGCAGTACGCAGAATAGTATGGTGAGCGTGGTGAGGCGCTGTTGCCCGTCGATTATCTGGTGGGCAATGGAATCGCCGCGCTTGACAAGCACGATGCTTCCTAGGAAGTACGCCTCTTCCTTCGTTCCGTTGAGGGCGGCGAGCATCAGGTCTTCGAGTAACTGATCCGTTTCGTTGGTAGTCCAAGCGTATGGCCGCTGATGCGGCGGCATTTCAAAGAGGTAGCCGTCTCTGAAAACCTCTCTAATGACGGTGTCTTTGGTTTCAAATGTCTTTTCCAGCATTGCAACCCCTCTATTCGCAAACCCGTCAACGCGCATTACAATCAGTATAGCCTTGGGCAAGCGTTATGCCAAGGCGTAATTTTGCCAATTATCGACGTTTGCATAGGGCGCGCTGAGCGGCGGGGGGTAACGGCGTGGGTGAGCGCGGGGGTTGCGACGAGGTGCAGGCGTGTGGGAGATGCGCGCGTCTAGGTTACGATGGTTGTGTGGACGGCGGCGGCTTGGGCGTGTTGGGTTTCGGGTGGGGCGATGCGCTGGCCGACGGCGACGGGTAGGGCGGATTCGGCGAATACGGCGGCGAGGGCGTCTGCGGATTGGCGGGCGCGGTCGATGTCGTCGCGGTGGATTGAGACGGATGCTTCGACTGCGATCCAGATCCATGCGCGGTCGGATTTGCGTTGTGCGCGGATGATGATGTCTGTTTCGGTGATTCGCTCGCCCTGGCTGTCGGAGATCAGGTTTTCTTCGACGGCGTCTTCTATCTGAGCGGAGATTTCGGGGGGAATGCGATCTACCGCGCTTCGTATGGTTTGCGCTCGGCGCAATCCGATGCGCTGGCTGAGAATTGTGGCTAGGTTCTTGGCGAGTCTGGCTTCGTAGTCGCGGCCGGATAGATCGCCTACGGTGTTGTCGAGGCGGTGTACGGTGGCGTCTAGGCGGGTTACGGTGGCGTCGATGCGGTCGACGGTGGCGTCGAGGCGGTTCACCGTGTTGTCGATGCGGTCGACGGTGGTTTCTAGGCGGTCGAGGCGGTCTTCGGTTCGCTGTTGGCGGTCTTCGATGCGGTCGAGGCGTGTTTCGGTGCGCTGCTGTCCCGCTTCTAGGCGGTCGAGGCGTGTTTCGGTGCGCTGCTGTCCCGCTTCTAGGCGGTCGAGGCGTGTTTCGATGGCGCCTATGCTGGCTTGGATGGAGCGGAGGGTCTCTTCTATGCCTTCAAGGCGCACGGGGATGCCTAGGAATTCGCCGGTTAATAGCGCTTTTAGGAGCATGTCTTGGGCGGCGGGGTCTGCGCGCAGTTCGGCTATTATGCGATTTACTAGGGTTTCGGAGTCGGTTTGAACGGGCGTTGCTGTGGCGGTCATATGGGGATTGTAGCATATTTGCGGGGGCATTATAAGGGGGGTTTTAGCGCAAAGGCGCGGCGGCGCAAAGGGGGATGCGCGGTTATTCCATGATGATTATTTCGACGCCGATGGTTTGGGCGTATTGGGTTTGGGCTTCGGTGATGCGCCAGCCGGCGGCTATGGGGATGGCGGGTTCGCCGAATATGGCGATGAGGGTGTCGGCGCATTGGCGTGCGCGGTCGATGGCGTCGCGGTTGATGTCGCCTGACGCTATTCCCGAGATCCATATCTGCGCCATGTCGGATTTGCGGCGGGCGCGGATGACGGTGGCTTTTAGGAAGAGTTGGTCGTATTGCGATACGGTTATGACGCCTTCGTCGACGGCGTCTATCGCAGGCTCGATGAGTTCATCGCCTCGGTCGTCCGGGACGGGATGGTCGCCTAGCATTACTCGCGGTCTGCGGACATCGCTTCGCAGAATGCAGTAAGATGTTAGCTCTCTGGGGAGTTTCGATTGCAGGAAGCTGTTATCCAGAGACGTTAGGTGGTCTTCGAGTGATGGCCATGTGTCGGTTTGGGCGGGCGTTGTGTTGGTCATATGGGGATTTTAGCATATTTGGGGGGGCGTTGTTAGGGGCGTTTTAGCGCAAAGGGGGGCGGTGGGGGTTGGTTACCATTTCATCAGGTTGATTTGGTCTATGTTGACGGATGAGCGGTTGCGGTAGAGGCGCAGGATGATGGCTATGGCGAGGGCTAGTTCGGCGGCGGCGATGGTGATGACGAAGATGATTAGGACTTGTCCGAGTGCGCGCTGGTCTTGGGTGAAGTCGCCGAATGCGGCGAAGCCGATTAGGTTGATGTTGACGGCGTTGAGCATGAGTTCTATGGACATGAGTATGAGCACGGCGCTGCGGCGCGCGAGTACGCCGTAGATGCCGATGGCGAATAGCGCGGCGCCTATGACTTGGAAGTGGGCTAGTTCTAGCATATGCGCCTCACGGGTTGGGTTGATATGCGGTTCAATTGTGGCTTCACGGATTGCGGCGTCGATGGTTGGGCTAGTTCTATCATTTGCACTGGTTGCGCTGTCGAGCGATAGGGTATTGTGCGGTTCAATTGCGGTTTCACGGATTGCGCCGACGAGCGATAGGGATTAGGGCGGTTCAATCGCGGCCTCCGGCGCTGCGCACCATTACTATGGCGCCGATTAGCGCTACTAGCAGGATTAGGGAGGCTACTTCGAAGGCGACTGCCCAATCGGTGAAGAGGCTGCTGCCTAGCGCGGCGAAGCTGATGCCTGCGCGCTCGGTGGCGGGGGCTGCGGTGGCGGCGATGGTGGCGGCGATTACGCCGAAAACGGCTATGGCGACGAGGGCGGCGATGGGCCATTGGGGATGGTCCGATAGGCTTTCGAAGTCTTCTATGCGGGTGAGCATGAGCGCGAATAGGATGACGATGACGACTGCGCCGCCGTATATGAGGAGCTGGGCGAGCGCTAGGAATTCGGCGAAGGCTATGAGGAATAGGCCGGCTACGCCGACCATGGACGCGAGCAGTCCGAATGCGGCATAGACGATGTTGCGGCTTATGACGACGACTAGGGCGCCGGCAAGAGTGAGGGCGGCGGCGGCGTAGAATAGAATTAGGGTTGGGGTTATCAAGGCTGCGTCAGTCCTTTAAGGGTTATCCAATAGTCCTTCAATTGGGATTTGGGCGGGATTTGCGGGCGTTAGGGATAGGGGGTTCGGCAGCATTTGCGGGGCGGTTAGACGCCGAATGCGAGTTCGCGCGGCGGCGCTAGAAGGCGCTCGATCGCCGCTTTTCGCTCTACATCGATCGGCAATTCGCCGACAAGCCTAATTAGCGCTTCGCTTTCGTTCTCTCTGGCGGCTTCGCCGACTAGCCTAGCGCGGGCGTATGCGATTTTGCGCCGTCCCTCATCTTCGAGCCACTCGTCCCGCTTGTTCACCCGCACAAGTCCCGATATGGTCAAGATAGCGCCCTTAGCGCCGTTGCATGGGCTGCAGAGCATCACGCGGTTGTCGATCGTGTTTGCGCCGCCTTCAGACCTGGGCTGCATATGGTCGAGTTGCATAAACCGGATGTGAAGCTCACGCCCGCAGCCGGCGCATACGCCGCTCTGCGCGGCGTATAGTATATCGCGCATATCGGCGTGGGATAGGCGCATCCACGGTTCGGCTTTGCGCTGCCGCCGATTGATACTCGGCAAGTGAGCGCCAACATCGGCTTCGTCGTCGGTTCGAACGGGCGGCTCGCGGCGAGCGTGTACCGGGAAGCCGATGCGCTGCTGCAGCGTTTCGGCGGCGTGTTCCCAGAGGTCGATGCCTATCCAATGGCGGTTGAGCGTTTCGGCGGCGATAAGGGTTGTAGCGCAGCCGCAAAACGGATCCAGCACTAAATCGCCTTCGTTGCTGCTTGCGGCGATTATGCGCTTGTACAAGGCTACGGGCTTTTGAGTGGGGTAGCCGACTTTCTCGGTGTTTGACGATGTGAGAAAGGGGATGTCATCCCAAGTCGTTCCCGCGGGGTAACCCTTATGCTCGTGTTCATACACTCGCCGTATCAACTTGCCGTCTTTAATCAGCACACGCCCGGCGTCCCATTCGGCTTGCATGTTCTCCTTCGATATACGCCAGCCCGCCTTGTGCTTGGGCGTAAAGCCTTTGAACTCATAGCACAAGTTCGGCCGGGGACCTTGCGATGGGCGGCGCTCTAACTCGCCGTTATCGTGGTATCGCTTGCCGTCGGCGTCAATAAGGTCGAACCGCTTGGCAAGCCATTCCTCTTTGGCGGGCTTGTAAGGCGCGACGCGAACCGCCTCGCTCTTTGCGTAGAACAGAATAATGTCGTGCGTTGCGCCCCAGCGCTTGGGCTTGTGTTGGCTTATCTTGCCGCCATAAGCGCGCTTCCATACAATCTCATTCCTGAAGTTCTGCGCCCCGAACACGCCGTCAAGCAGCGTCTTGATATAGTGGCTTGCCGTCGGATCGCAATGCAGGTATAGGCTGCCCGTCGGCTTCAGAACGCGGCGCATCTCAATCACGCGCACGCCTAGCCAGCATAGGAACGCCGCCAAGTCGTCGCGGCGCTGCCCGTTCTTGACAAGGTCGATCAGTTCGTACAACGCCGGCTGGTCGTCCTTGATGCTGTCAACCCAATCGGGATGGACGTCGGCTTCCCAGCTCCAGCGGTCTTGAAAGCGCGCGCCTGCCGCAAGGCTATCCGGCGTGGCGTGAAAGTCCCGCCCCTTGTTGAACGGCGGATCGGTGGCGATAAGATCGATGCTTTCGCTGTTCATCCCGCGCAGGATGTCGAGGTTATCGTGTATGTAGAGGGTTCGGTTGTCCATGCCCTTAACCATTTACTGCCCAGCAATGTTACAGAACCGGATAGGGGTGTTGGCGGTTATTCGGATGCGTCGGCGGCGTTGGCATTCGGATTGGTAGCGGCGGCGGGTTCTGATGCGTTGGCATTCGGATTGGCGTCGGCGGCTGCGGCATTGGTGGCGGGCGCGCGTTTGGGTTTGGGGGGCAAGGGGACGCCGCTGTTTTTTTGGGGCTGCTTGGGCTGCCATTGGGTTTTGGCTTGGTACACTTTGCCCATATCAAGCAACAGGGGCAGGTCGGCGCGGTTGTCGTTGCGTTGGTATTTGCTGAGTTCGTGTTCGTGGCTCATTTCGATGGCGTCGAAGTTGCATACATCTACGCAGATGCCGCAGAGGATGCAGCGGCCTAGGTTGATTTCGAATTCGTCGATGATTTTGCGGCGGCGGCTTTTGCCTTGCGCGTGCAGGGGGTTGTCCTTCATGTTGGCGGACATGCAGAGGGTAGGGCAGTTGCGGATGCAGACCATACAACCGGTGCAGAAGGGTTCGCTGACTTCGGCGTCCCAGGTTAGGGCGGGGAAGCCCATGTAGCGGTCTTGGACTTGGAGGCGCTTGGCGGATTCGGGGTATTGGGCGGTGACCGGCTTGCGCCGGGCGGTTTTGAGGGTGGTTTTGAGTCCTTCGAGGAAGCCTAACATATTGACTGCGCTCGCTGGGATTGTGGTGGCGCTTATTGCCGATGCTTGCTAATGGCGCTGCGTATTGCTGATGGCGGTTGTCGCTTAGTTCGCTGCGACAGGGAATGGGGGCGCATTGGGCGCTGACGGGTTGGCTTGCTGGGCGGTTACGCCGGGAAGAAAACCGACTTGGTTATTATAACAATAAGGAGGGCAACGCATATGGCGGTTAGGGCGTATATCGCTCTGAATTGGAGTTTGGCGGTTTTGTCGCGGCGGGCTTCTTTGCGGGCTTCTTCGCGCGCTTCGGCTTCGCGCATATCGCGGCGGGCTTCTGCGCTGTCCATGCGCTCGTTCATGATCTTCATGCGCTCGTCCATGCGCGCCATGGTGAGCATCATCTGGGTTTGCATTTCGATTACCTTTGCCAGTCCTTCGGCGAGGCTGTCGAGTTTGGCGGAGTTGGCTCTGACTTCTGCGGCAAGCCGCTCAAAGGCTATCGCTAGGTTGCGCAGTCTTTCGTTGCAATCGGTTTCCTGCGTTGTCATAAGCAATCGCTCCGTATCGGGTTGGCGGCGGGCGCATTGATGTGCGTGTTGCCGGCGTTGCCGTATCAGCGGCGGAGGCTGGCGGCTGAGTGGACGGTTATGGCGCTGCGCTCTGTGGTTGCGCGGGCTTTTCGGGCGATGATGTAGAATGCGCCCGCTAATGTTATCACAGATAGCAGGGTTAGCGTCCAAAGGGGCAGGCGGTAGAATAGCACGATGCCCACAAGGGTGATGTTCAGGAATGAGAGCGGGACTAGGAGTTTCCATCCGAATGCCATGAGTTGGTCGATGCGTAGGCGGGGGTATGTGCCGCGTATCCAGAATATCGCTAGTATGACGGCGTAGGTTTTGAGCATGAACCAGAGTACGGATAGGGCGGAGTGCAGCGCGCCGTCGAAGGGCATTGTGGGGAAGCGCCAGCCGCCTAGGAATAGCAGCGCTGTGAGGGCGGCGATGGTGAAGGTGTTGATGTATTCGGCTAGGAAGAATACCGCCCAGTGCGCGCCGCTGTACTCTACGAATGGGCCGCCTACTACTTCGGATTCGGCGTGATGGATGTCGAAGGGGGTGCGTCCGAGTTCGGCGAGTCCGGCGGTTAGGAATAGGAATAGGCTTAGGGGCAGGATTAGGGCGTATGGGACGGTGGCTTGCGCGTCCACGATTTGGCGCAGGTTTAGGGATTGCGCTGCCATCGCTACGGCTAGTATCGCCATAATGAAGGGGATTTCGTAACTGATGAGCTGGCCGGCGGCGCGCAGTCCACCTAGCATGGCGTACTTGTTGGCGGAACTCCAGCCTGCCATCACAAGTCCCATTACGGATAGCGTGGAGATCGCTACGATGTAGAATAGGCCGAGCTCTAGGTTGCTTAGCGCTATGTCGCGGGCTAGGGGGATGGCTGCCCAAAGCAGGAATGCGGGGATGAATACCGCGAGGGGGGCGAGCCAATATATGCGCCTGTCTGCCCAAGACGGCAGGATGTCTTCTTTGGAGACGAGTTTGATTGCGTCGGCGATGGGCTGGAGCGCGCCGTGAAAGCCTACGCGCATGGGGCCCATACGCATCTGAATGCGCGCGAGGGCTTTGCGCTCGAGCCAGGTGAGCGCCAGCACCATAACGGATAGGAACGCCAGCAATGCGGCGGCGGCGATGGCGGTTTGGAGTAGGGATTGGGGGGACAATTACTCACCTATGCAATTGTATTTGTCCACTTAACAAAGATATTGCCCTTTATGTTAGGGTGATTTGGATTTCGCTTTTGGAAATGGAGCCGTCCGTCCGGATAGAAGCTTGATAAAACTCAAACTCATCGCGTCCATTGGTTTCGCACTTTCGTTTGACAACCTCTATGATGCGATGCCTGTCCAAACGCGAAATCGCACTGCCAAAAATAATGCCTTTCAAAGTTTGAAAATCCCAATGCTCGAAGCAGACATCCTCTTGGCGGCCATTAAGACCTTGATGTTGAATCACGCGCCATTCGTCTTCATACTCCCAGCACTTGGATTTCTCGGTTAAGGCGTTGGTTAGCGAGTCCGAGCGATTTTCTCGCCACGTGTCTTGAACAGCTTCGCCACCGGTAATATGTGAGGCGCAATTCGACCATTGACCTTTCGAATCTTTATAAATGAACCGCTCCAGCATTAAGTAAGTTGTATTGCCGAAGGAACGAAAGCCATCTATTGGGCGGCGCGTGTCCGAGTAAGAAACTTTTCGAAGGTCTAGTGTCCCGTTTGTCAGAGGGAATTTGTTTGATTCAGGCACTTCGAATATCAAGCATGCCCCACGATGACCATCCGCATAATGCGCCCACATGAGGGGGTTGGTGAAATCGCCTGAAAGAGATGTGACATGAGAATCCCCTACAATTAGCCTACGAAGGATGTCCCGCATAAAGACTTCGGGAAATTCCCAGTACAAAAGAGCGGTATTTTCCATAGGAACGGAATTGCTACGCCCGCTTGTGATGAAGCCGGCGCTCAAGGCTTCATCGTAAGTCGCCAAATTAGACGAAAAAACCGAGTCAGATGCGTCAATAAATTTGGGAATGTCGTTTGGATCATCAAGAAGAGCATACCCATCCAAAATTTTGGATAGTCCTGTGAAATCCATTTTATTCGCGCCTGACGGAATTCCCGTCTTGCGCCAGAAAGGCGCAAACTCATCCACTGCAATATCAAGGATGCGCACATGAATGAATCGGAGATACTGCAACAGCTCCCGGGAATTGATAGCACGATTCAAAGCAGCGAGTTTGTCAATGAAGTTAGAAAATCCATTAAGCGAAGAGACGCGCTCCCACACTTTGTCGAAAGCCTCCCTTCCACTAGGGGCAAGAAGTCCGTCGTACAACTCGAGAGCGTTACAGAACATCCGAAAATCCAAAGGCTTATCAAATATAGCGACACTCACCACAAGGTCAGAAACTGAGTACGCATAAAACCTGAACAAATTTGTCCAGACTATCTTATCTCCGCGCCACTCGAAGTTGTATGACATTTCCAATGGATCGTTCAATGCCATCGCGTTGGAAAGCGCCAAAACTTGCTCATCAAGCTCAGAGCGGAGGGCGTGAGTCGTGCATGAGCCGCAACTCTGGCAAGGCGCGCCTAGTAGAGACTGGATAGACCTAAATCGGTAAAGTTCCATTGCAAAACCTCATACACCTGCTTTGGATTATATCCCGAATGCCTATCATCTGTCCACCTCGCCTAGGATGATGTCGATGGAGCCTAGGATTACTACGGCGTCGGCGACGTAGGCGTGGCGGAGTAGATGCTGGAGGGCTTGCAGGTTGGCGAATGAGGGGGCGCGGACTTTGACGCGGTAGGGTTTGTCGCTGCCGTCGCTTACTAGGAATACGCCGAAATCGCCGCGGGGGGATTCGGTGCGTACATAGACTTCGCCTTTGGGCGGGCGGGCTATTCGGCGCACATTGGCGGCTATGGGGCCGGGCTCTATGCGCGCCATCGCCTGCTCGATGATGCTGAGGGATTGGCGCATCTCTTCCACGCGGACGTAGTATCTGTCCCAGCAGTCGCCGTATGCGCCGACGGGGATGCCGAAGTCGAATTCGTTGTATATGGAGTAGGGTTCGGATATGCGGACGTCTTCGGGGACGCCGCTTGCGCGCAGGGCGGGGCCGGTTACGCCGAAGTCGAGCGCGTCGGCTGCGTCGATTGCGCCGATGTGGCGGGTGCGCGCTAGGAACATTTCGTTTTGCGATAGAAGTTCGTCGCACTCTTGGATGCCCTGCCGCAGTTGAGATGTTAGGCGGTTCATGCGGGCGGTGAAGTCGGGGGGGAGGTCTTGCTTGACGCCGCCGACGCGGAAGTAGTTGTGCATCATGCGGGCGCCGGTAACGCTTTCGAATAGTTCTTGGATGCGCTCGCGCTCGCGAAAGCCGTACAGCACGGGTGTCATAGCGCCGACATCCAAGCCATAGACGCCGTAGAAGAGCATGTGGCTTGCGATGCGGTTGAGCTCGGATAGGATGACGCGGATGTATTGGGCGCGCGGGGGCAATTCTATGCCCATGAGCTTTTCTACGGCAAGCACAAACGCCAGTTCGCAGTTTAGGTTGCCGACGTAGTCAAGACGGTCGAAGAGGGTGATGACTTGGCTGTAGAGTTCGGCTTCGCAGAGTTTTTCGGAGCCGCGGTGCAGGTAGCCGATGTGGGGTTCGGCGCGGACGATGCGCTCGCCGTCGATCCAGATGACGATGCGAAAGACGCCGTGGGTGCTGGGGTGCTGGGGGCCCATGTTGACCATAAGGTCTAGGGCGTCGGCTTGTGGGGCGGACTGTTCGTGAAGTTGCATTGGCATGCGCTTGGGACTGGTTGGGTGTGTTGGGCGGTGTGCGTGTTTCGTAAGTTTGGCGCTATGTTCTCACTAAAGGGTTCACGCCGTCCCTAGGTATGCCGCTATTTCGGCGCGTATCGCTTTGATGCTGGGCTGCGGGTGTGCGCTTACCTGTTCGTCCGCGCCGGTGTGCTTGTGGTGCGGGGCCGTATGCAATTCAGGATAATGCCGCGAATTATCGTAGCGGAATATGGCAACGCCTTGTTCGGTCATGTAATGGAACGAATAGTAACGCCATTTTGGGTAGTCTAGCGCCCTGTAGACCGTCAAGTCTATTTCCAATCGGCTGCCGTCATTGTATTCGATTGATGCCACAATCGAAGTCAAATTCACGCCTATATCGTGAAAATATGGGCCGTCAATAGCGCCTGCATCGACGTCCGCTAGAATGCTCAGCGCGCTATGCTCGTAGCGTTCTATGTTGAGGATATTTTCCAACCGAACTATCCTGCCTTGCGTTCCGCCTTGCGTCTTTCGGATTCGCACGCCGCATAGTAGAGCGAAGACCAGCGCATCAGCTCAAGGTTTTCTTCTTTGAATCCGTAGGTGTTGTATTTGACTAGGAATTCCTGGGAAGTCATGCCGTACTTTGCTTCGAATTCGGCGATCTCGCGCTCTATGTCGGCTTTCGAGAGGCGCTTCACTGTGGCGGTGGCTCCGCCTTTCAGGGTGAATGTGTAGTTTCTGGGGTCTTCGGCGGGCGCTGCGTTTGTGGCGGCGGGCTTGTAGGGGCGTACATGCGCGGTTTGCTTGCCTAGGGTGCGCTTGCCCGGGATCCAGACGTCGCCGGCGTTCTCGAAGCCTGCGTCTTCGAGGACGGCTTCCAGCACGCCGTCTCTTTCGCATACCTGCAGGTAGCCGTCCACGCCGTCGCGCAGACGCTCGATGGCGTCCTCTGCGGTGTTTCCTATTCTCACGATGTTCAGATCGGGGGTTAGGGCGGTGTATCGGCCGTCGGATGGGAATAGTTCGGTGCGGTAGGTTACTTTGGTCATGATGGCGGTTGTCCTTTCGTGGCGGTTTGGCTCTGTGGTTTTCACTGACGGGTTCACGCCGTTCCTAGGTATGCCGCTATTTCGGCGCGTATGGCTCTGACGCTGGGCTGCGGGTGGGCGATTACCTGTTCGTCCTCGCCGGTGTGCTTGTGGTGCGGCGCCGTATGAAAGTCGAGATGGTGCCGCGAATTGTCGTAGCGGAATATGGTGGCGTTGTTGTCGGTCATGTAATGGAATGAGTATTCCTCTATGAGTGGACGCTCATCAGAGACGCGTATCAGCATCCTCACATCCAATTGGCTGTCTTGAAACTTTATAGCGGCGATCAGTCGGACGCCGTTCTCGCCTTCGTCTCTGATAACCAAGCGATCTAACGCTTCACTGCCCGCCGTCAAAAGGACGTCTAGCGCCCGTTCCAAGTAATCTTCGATTAGTGGATCCAGTGTCTATACCTCACTCTATCTTCAACTCCTGAACGTTGGCATGGATGATTTTCAGCGCTTCAACGCCCTTTCTGTACATGTAACTGCAATTCCCCGCCCAATTGAAGTAGTCCATAACGGCGCAGTCCAGCTCGCCGCGGTTCCATTTGGCGGCGAATTCTTCCGAACTCATGCCGTACTTTGCCTCGAACTCGGAGAGCTCGCGCTCTATGTCTTCGCTAGATATACGGATAACCTGCACACAGTGGCCTTTCGGCGTCCGTATTGTGTAAGTCTTATCTTTTGCGTTAAGCATAATTCACCCCATACATCCGAATGTTCGTCAGCCGCGCGTCTAATCGCGATTTCGTCGTCTGCCGCTTGCGTCTATTCTAGCATCTACCACTCGTCGTAGTCGTGGAAGGGGAAGCTTTTGCGGCCGGGGAAGCCGTCGAAGCCTTCGTATAGCAGCAGGGGGGATAGGTTGGGGTGTCCGTCGAATACTATGCCGAATAGGTCGTGGGCTTCGCGCTCGAACCAGTCTGCGCCGCGCCATACGGATACTACGGACGGGACATTGGGCGCATCGGGGGATACGCTTGTTTTGACGACGAACTTGTGGCGCTTGTCTAGGGAGAATAGGTGATAGTTGACCTCAAGGCGCTCGCCGTAGTCCACCACGGAGAGGCAGCGCAGGTAGCCGCAGTCGATGGCGGGTGTTTGGCGGGCGATGCGGCAGACTAGCGGCACATCTTGGGGCTTGACGGCGAGGGTGGGTTCGTCAACGGCGACGGCGATTTGGGCGTCGAAGTCGGCGTATGCTTGGGTCAGCAGCGCGGATAGCGCTTCGCCGCGCGGGTCGAGCGCAACGGGGGCGGTGGGGATTTGCGGTTCGCGGCGCGGTCTTTGGGGGCGCTGTGGGCGGTTGGCGGAGGTTGTCATGGCGTATCACCGGGTTGACAGGTTTGAGTATAGCAACATAATGGGGATAGCGGGCGCTTGGTGGGCGTTGTTGTATCGTACCATCGGATTGGCAATGTGTAGGGTTTTCAGATGTTAAGGCTATCAGATATGCGGCTGCGTTGTTGAGGGCTTGGCGTTTCTTTCCTTGCTAACAAGTTCTTGTCAACAAGAATAAGATGCGAATGGCAAGATGCGGCGCATAGGCGACGGCAAGGGGCAAACGCGCTGTTGCGGTGGGGTTATCGCGCGTCGGCGGTGGGTGTTGGTGCGCTTGCGTCGACGGGCTGCGGCGCATCGGCCGGGGCGGCGGCGGGCGCATTGTTGGTCGGCGGCGTATCAGATGCGCTTGTGGCGGCGTCCGTCGGCGCATCGGCGTGTGTGTCGGCGGACGGTGGCGGGGAGAACGGGGCGCTGACGGCTATGATGGGGCTGGCGCCGGGGCTGCGGTTGCCGGCGTCTTGGCGGATCTTTTCTTGGAGCTGCATTAGGCCGTACATCAGCGCTTCGGGGCGGGGCGGGCAGCCGGGGACGTAGACGTCTACGGGGATGAGGTGGTCGACGCCCATCACGACGGAGTAGGAGCGGTAGTAGGGTCCGCCGTTGGTGGCGCAGCTTCCCATCGCGATTACCCATTTGGGGTCGGGCATTTGCTCATAGAGAAGCTTGATTGGGTCCGCCATTTTCTTGACTACGGTGCCGGCGACAATCATCACATCGGCTTGGCGGGGCGATGGCCAGGTAACGATGCCAAAGCGGTCGACGTCGTGGTGGGACATGTGGGCGCTTATCATCTCAATGGCGCAGCAAGCGAGCCCAAACGATAGCGTCCACATGGACGATTTGCGCGCTAGAGCGAAGAGCTCATCGGATTTGGCGACGAGGGCGTTGGGCAGCGCGCGGTGCAGCACGCTGTCGGCCGGGGAGTTGCCTCTGCCGGGTTGGTAGCCTAAGCCGAGCGGCTTTATCTCCAATGCAGCGCCCCCTTGCGCCAGCCGTAGATGACGCCGAAGAATAGGATGCCGATGAAGATGAGCATTTCGTAGAACACGGCGGGGATGGCGGTCAGGAAGACTATCGCCCACGGGAATAGGAAGACGGCTTCCACGTCGAAAATCAGGAATAGGATGGCGAATACATAGTAGCGGATTTGGATTTGAGACCAGCGAAAGGGGGCGGGTTCGATGCCGCATTCGTAGGGGATGTCTTTGGCGGCGGATGGGCGCTTGGGCGCGAGCAGGAATGACGCCGCGAACATGGCGATGACGGCGGCGGCGCCTATGGCTGCGACGATGAGGGCGGCGGTCCAGTTGGGGGCGTATGCTTCGGGCAAGGCGGGTTACTCCGTAAATCAGAAAGCCAATGCTACAACTCAACGCAAGTGTAGCATCGGCTTGAAAAGCGTGTCAATTTGGGCGGAGGCGCGCATTGTCCAGCAAGTCTATATGTGGGAGTATGTGTATGGGATAGTTGCGGTTGATGTGTGGTTGTTCGGCGTTATGGACTGAGAGCGTTGGATTATTCGTCTATGCCCTATGCTAACGCTTTGCAAACAGCGCTCATTCATAAGTTCGCATATTCCCAATAAAAGGAGGCACAAGGGCAATGCGAATTAGATACTCGATCGGGGCAGAACAATTCCTGCTTCGGCTAGTGGAACTGAGACGCCCGCCTATGTTGGCGTTAACAGTGGGGGGATTGCGTTGCGACTTGGCAGTCAGGATGCTGACGGGGTGAACGCCGCGGCGTCCGGCTGCGGGCTGCGAACCGCGTATCTTGAGCCGGTTGCGGCGGCTACGAAATCGGACGCTTCTTGCGCGAACTCGGTTTCGGGGCGGAAGCCTTCCATCACGTCGGTGGCGAGCAGCTCAAATAGGCCGACAACCGATTGGCTGTCAGAATCGAAGCTCGGATCGTTCCAGTCCACGCCCGCAAGCCATTCGCAGAAATCGCCCAGCGACTTCCATCCGGAAAGATACGCCGTCAGAGCATCGGATAGTTCGGATAGTTCGCCGCTTATAGCCGCATTCATTCCTTGCCTTCCTTCATTAAACTCGATGAGGAACTGCCGTGCCTAGAATTCCTACCCGCGGAGTATCTAGAGAATGCCTGGACGCGCTGTTTGAGGAGCGCGGCGTTTGGGCGCGAATCAGTGAGGGTAGTTTAACAACCGAACCTATCGCGCGCAAGGCGCTTCCCGCCAGAAATTACCCCAACTCCACTTCTGAAATCGTGAAGCATCGCACATTGGACGGCGAGCATATTGCGACGACGCATCGCATAGTGGACAACGCCGACGGCAGCGTTCATCATTGGGACGCCAAAGATATTGTGATAGGCGGCGAGCGGTTATACAGACTATAAGTCCATGCGCCGATTGCAAGCTTTACGCTCATTATAGCAGACCGCTTACCCGCGCACGCTTTTTATGAAGCAGAAGTGGAGGTCGGCGCCGATGCAGCGGGCGCCGTTGCGCTTGCGCTCGCCGATGTTGTCCACGCTCATAAGCCGGCCGTCGTCCACTTTGCCGCCCCAGGTGGGGTCGGCGTGAACGGCGGATTCTATGCTGCGCGCGCCGGTCGGTTCCAAGAACGCATCCAGCGCCTCCGATGTTTGGGCGGCGTGGGCACCGTCCACCAGCATTTCCACGGTGATGCAGCCGCGCACCGCGCCACCGCTGAGGGTTTCCAGCGCTTCGCGGGACTCCGGGCGCACTACCGCCGCGGGGAACTGATTCACCGCTTGCGCCGTGTAGTCTAGCACGCGCAGTCCGTCTATGCGGCGCAGCATCGCCATCAAGCCCTCTTTGGCTCCCCCGAATTCGTTTGCCATATCGCTGCTTCCCTTTCTTGATGTCATGATGGGTTTCAAGATGCGTCGATGTGCCGCCGCGCGCGGTTGGGCGGTTCGCTAGTGGGTAAGGTTGCGGTTAGGCGACGCCTAGCGCGGGCTTGCGGTAGGGGCCGATTAGCATCTCTATGGCGGCGTCTAGTTGGGCGCAGGCGGCGTCTGTGAGAGTGCCTTGCCATAGGCGCATCGCAAGCAGGCGGGCGGCCTCTACGATTGGGGACGGGTATTCGTAGATGTCGATGGCGCTGTTGGCGGAGTGGGCCGCCGCCATAGATCCGTTTATGCCGCGCTCTACGGTTAGCGCAGCATCGGCGCGCTTGCGAACATACACTTGCTCATCGTCGATCAGCAGGGTATTGCCCGCCGAAATCTTTGCTAAGCCGGACGCGGCGCCGGATAGCGCAATCGTGTCGGCGGCGGCGGCAGTTTCGGCGCTGACTTGCTCGGTCGATCGCCGCAGACGGCGTTGCCATCCCCATATGCCGGATACTTGAGTACGCGCGCTGCCCGCGGGAAAGCGTTTGCCGTTCAGCGCCTCTATTTGCGTGTAGGGCTGCGACGCGGGGTTGCCGGCCGATGCGGGGGCGGCGTTGAGCGGCAGCAGGCGGTAGTCGGCGCTGTCCCATGCGGCTGAGAATGCGCTGGCGGCCGTCTCAGCGCGTATGCCTTGGGCGTCGACGCTAATCAGATCCGGCACAAGCAGCCGCTTTGCGCCATTGCCGTAGAAGTGCAATGCGGCGCGGCGGGCGAAGAAGTGGCGGTTGCAGCGGCGGTCGATCACTCGGCTCGCCGCTTCCGCCAGCGCCAATAGGCGGTCGTCGTAGTCCGTTCCCGCGATGTTGAGCGCCGATGCGTCTTTGAGTATGTCAAGCGATACATATGCGTTGGTCATTGATTTGTCCTTTATAAGAAGCGCTTGCGTGGCTGCGGTTGGTTGGGCAAGCGTCCCTTCGAAATGCGCGTCTATAGGGATGCGGGATTGTTGGGATATGGGAAACTTAGGCGGGCATCAAAGCGCTATATGTAACACTTTAGGGGCGGGCGCTATCGGGGCTATTAGCGCTATCGCTGTTCGGCATATTCGGCATAAGGAAAGCGTAGGCGCTGCGAAACGGATAGCCTGCGCTTTCCTTATTACTACTGCCGCTTCCCATTCTATTAGCGCAGTGTGGTTGCGCGGCGGCGTTCAGCGAACCGAGCGCCGCCGCGTGGGTTGCGGATGCTTAGGTGAGGGTGATGTTGTACTGAAGTCCGGTGTGAGTTGCGTTTGCGCGGGCGCCGCTGCGTTCCGCAAGGGCGTGGCGGAAGCTGACGGTGATGACGGTTTGGCGCTTTTGGGTGTCGCGGTGGACGTCGAGCATAAGATCGCGGCGGAAGCCCTGCGCCCACTGAGTTCGGTTGACCAGCAGCGCGCGTCCCTTGGTGTTGGTGGCGCCGCCGTCGGTGACCTTGCCGTCGGCGTCCGCAAGGCGCATCTGCTCGGACACGATGACGGGGATGCCTTCAATCGCGCCCAGCATGCCGGTCAGCAAGGTGGCGTTCGGGCCGAGCTTGTCCATAGTGCGAAACTGCTCGATGGACTGCGCGCGGATGAAGGTGTTGACATCCATAATCCACGCCAGCTGCGAGGGGCGCGCGCCGTACTTGCCCAGCAACCCGCGCAGTTCGTTGAACATATCGTCGGACACGGCGGCGTTGTGATTGTTCGCCTGCGCCGTGTTGTCCACAAGCGGCAGATGCAGGATGCCGTCGTAGCCAAGCAGCCATTGCGCTTTGCCGGCGTTGGACGCCACTATGGTAGCGCCGTCGGCGTTGATGTTGTTGGTGGCGGTGGCGTCGGCGTTCAGGATGATGTCGTCCAGCACTTCCGCCACATTGCGGATAAGCCCGGCGCGTATTTCGGGCAGCATAGCGATAACGCCGTCTTCCTCAAGGGTGAAGCTGTACGGCACTTGCCCAACGAGTTCGTATGCCGTCAGCGTGGTCTTGCCGGTGGTGAGCGCGGTGTCCGACGCGGCGGTGTTTTCGGCGCCGGGGTAGAAGCTCACATCGCCCAGCTGACGCGGCACGTCGAACGGGTTTGAGGGCATGGGGAAGGTGGGGATGATGGGCGCAACCAGCGTTTGCAGGTTGACGTCGTGCCAGAGTTCGCGCGCCTCAAGCGTGGCGACGAGTTCGTCGCCGGAGCCGGCGGTTACGCTGTCCATAGCGGCGCGGGTCATAGCGCCTAGCAGCGCGCGGCTGAAGGCTTGGAACTGGCCGGTGTCGGCGCTGCCAACGCGGAACCAGTTCGCCAGGCGACGTTCGGCCGCGGCGTGGGACGCCTGGACGTCGGCGTGCGAGATGCTTGCGGCGAGCAGCCGTCGCGCTTGCTCTGCGCGCTCTATCCATGCGGGTCCGAAGCTTTCGCGGCGCTGGGAGTGGGCGAAGCCGCGTATGAGCGCGAGGTCTAGGATGTCCATGCCGGCGTATGCGCCGGACGGGACGCCGGGCAGCGCGGTCTCTTCGGCATAGGCGGTCAGGGCGCTGCGGCGCAGATTGCGCTCGCGCTGCGCTACGCCGTTCAAGTCCTGCTTGATGCGGTCGGTCTCTTCGCGCAGCAGTCCGACTTCGCGGCTGACCGGCTCAAAGCGCTCGCGCACAAAGGCGTTGATGTCCACCAGATCCTTGCGGATCGCTTCCATATCGGTTGTAGTCATTGGTCTTTCTCCTTATGTATTAGGATGTATTGGATATTTGGGCGTTAATGGATATTGGGCGTTGAGATAGATTTTCGACAGGCTGTTGGCGGTCGACTGCTGATTGGGCGCAATTACCCGCCTGATGCAAGCCGTTTGGTGTCTGCGGCAAGCGCGCGTATTATCGCGAGCGCATCAGCGTCGGCGTGGGGCGTGGCGTCGACGTCGGCGGCAGTGAACCCGGTCTCGCCTATGCCTTCTACCGCTCTGTTCAGCGCCGTTAGCGCGGCGGTCAGCCCTTCGTAGGCGCTGGGCGAAATCGCAAGCGCGCTTCCGTCGATGGACGATAGCGGCGGCGTATCGGTTGCGCGGGCGTGGTCGCTCAGCAGCGAGTTCAGCATGCGGCGGTGGGATTCGCGCAGGGCGTCCGGGTCGGCGGGCACGGATACGATAGACCACTCCAGCAGTTCGGATCGGATGTCGCGCAGTCCGCCGTTTGCCGCCGGGCGGCTTTCAAGCGGCAGCCAACTGATGGACGCCGCTTGCAGAAAGCCTTTGTCCCAGGCGTTGCGGATGCGCTGCGCGAACGGGTCGTCGTCCAGGAACTCGAACTCCGCCACTATGCCGCCGTCCGTTGCGCGGCCGATGCTCAGCGTGCGGCCGATGGGCAGGCCGCCAGATGGGGAGCGTCCGACGGCGTCGTGCGCCCACATCACGACGGGATTGCGGCGATAGTTTTCGAACTGCAAGCCGCCGAGTTCAAGCTCAGGCGTGGCGCGCGCGCGGTTGTTCGCGGCAATCGTAACGGCGCGGCGATTTGCGCCTACGGCAGTGCGCTGCACTATGTCCATACTCATCGAGCGTATTTGTGGCTCCATCGTGTCTCCCTTTATTACTATTGCTGTTGCCCGGTTGCCGCTCAGTTGTCTGCGAGTTGGCGTTAAGTCGACTATCGATGCTGCCATTCGGTTCGCTCGAATCCATTTCGCAGATACACGGCTTATGCCGGGGTTTTCCTGCAACGCAAACCGCCCCCGATCGGGATCCGTCTTCGGATCGCAATCGGGGGCGTCTTCGCCCGCTGTTGTGTGTGGCGGCTCTTTCGCGGAGCGGCTATTCGGTTGTGTGAACTAGATTAGCGCCGATGCCGTTGTGAGCGCATTCGGTTAGCGAAACGCGCTTATCAGCGCCCAGATAAACGCAAGCGCAACCACCAGCGCAAGCCCGATGAGGGCAATCAGCCCCCCACAGCGCGATAATCGCCAGCAAGCCGTCGAACGCCAGCGATAGCGCCGACCTAATGCGCTTCACGAATGCGGCCTCCTTCGGGCGCGGCGATTCGGTTATGCGATTAAGTTAGCGCTTATGTTTTGATTTGTCAAGTGGGGTTTTCTCGCGCGCCATCAACTTGCTGGATGATTGTCATAGCGCTTCACCTCAATAGGGATGCTACTCGGTTGTTACAACCTGGGTGTTGTGGCGCACCAAAATGAAGGGATCGCCTTCGGGCGTGTAGGCGGGGTTGCCGTTGGCGTCCAGCACTCTGAACATTCTCAGGACGGATGTCTTGAGGCGAACTCGTCCGCCATCCAAGAGTTTATACTCGTCCCACTGCTCGTTCTGGATTTCAAAATCCAGTTCGATTGCGTCGCATTCCTCGCCGTTTGCAAGCTGCACTTTGGTTACGCGCGCCACTATGCACCTCTGTCAGGTTCAATGAAAATCGGTTTAACAATAAGCGTTGTTGGAAATTCCGTCAAGCCAAGCGGACGCATATGAGACGGCAAGCGGGCAAGCGCCGTGCCGCGCCTTTCTTTCTTTTGCGTAACAATGCCCAATGAATGTAAAATGCCCAATTGAATATCTTGTGAACATTTTGAATATCGTATGAATATCGCAACCCGCCCGGCTGCCGGCGCTGCGCCGATTGCAAGCCCGTATTGCCGCCTTTACCATCTCGATTATTCGCAGGAGTTTGGCAATGAACATAAGCGAACTCATCCGCACGGCGCAGGCGTTGGTTGCGCCCGGCAAGGGCATTCTCGCCGCCGACGAGAGCGCCGGCACTATCAAGCGGCGCTTCGATTCCATCAACGTGGAGTCCACCGAGCAGTCCCGCCGCGACTATCGCGAGACGCTGTTTCGCACGGCGGGCGTTAGCGAGTTCATCAGCGGCGTCATCTTGTTCGACGAGACGCTGCGGCAGCGCGGCGCAGACGGCGAGCCGCTAGTCGAAGTACTGACGCGGCAGGGCATCATCCCCGGCATCAAGGTGGACAAAAGCACAAATCCGCTTGCCAATTTCGAGGGCGAGCTGATTACGGACGGCATAGACGGGTTGCGCGAAAGGCTTGTCGAATACCGCGAACTGGGGGCGCGCTTTTCCAAATGGCGCGCGGTCATCACCATCGGCGAGGGCATCCCAAGCCAGTACTGCATTGACGCCAACGCGCACCTGCTTGGGCGCTTCGCCGCGCTCAGCCAAGAGGCGGGGCTTGTGCCTATCGTGGAGCCGGAGACGCTTATGGACGGCGCGCACAGCATCGAGCGCTGCGGCGACGTCACGTTGAACGCGCTTCGCCGAACCTATGCAGAGCTTGCCCGTCAGCGCGTCGATCTGCGCGGGACGCTGCTCAAGCCGAATATGGTCATATCCGGCAAGGACGCATCCAATCGCGCGCCCGCCGATGAGGTAGCGCAGCGCACGCTGGACTGCCTTATGAGCGCCGTCCCCGCCGCCGTGCCGGGCATCGTGTTTCTGTCCGGCGGACAGACCGACGATGAGGCTACGCTGAACCTGCACGCCATCAACCGCGCCGCCGCCGATATAAAAGCGCCTTGGGAGCTGAGCTTCTCATACGGACGCGGGTTGCAGGCTGCGCCACTGCAGGCATGGGCGGGCCGCGCCGCCAACGCCGAACTGGCTCAGCGCGAATACTACCGCCGCGCCAAGCTCACATCGGCCGCCCGCCGCGGCGAATACGCGCCAGCATCGACGGGCTGAGGGCGTGCGCGCCGCCGTCCTGTGATGATATAGCGCAGAGGCGATGTCAGTGGGCGTTGTACGAACTTATCGTGCAACGCCCGCTTTGCCATTCGCCAATTCCTGGCAGACCACGATGCGCAACTCGCCGCCCGCGTCAAGCGCGAAGTCAACCACAAACTCGCCACAGGGCTAAAAAGCCCGCGCTGTCCTTCAATCGGTATGCCTACCTAATAAAGGAAAGGGAAGGTGAATATGAACGCCAATGCCAACGCTCCCTTGCGCGCTTGCGCCGATGCGATTGACGCGCCGCCCAACGCGCTGCTGATAGCCACACACAACGCCGGCAAACTCGCCGAACTACGCATCCTGCTCGGCACTGTCCCGTATACGCTGGTATCGCTTGACGACGTCGGCATCCAAGTCGATGTCGAAGAGACGGGCGCAACATTGGAAGAGAACGCCGCGCTCAAGGCGACCGCATACGCGCGGCTTGCCGGGCTGCCAACGCTTGCGGACGACTCCGGCCTTGAGGTGGACGCTCTGAACGGCGCGCCGGGCGTGCGGTCGGCGCGCTACGCCGGCAGCGACGCAACCGACGCCGACCGGATCGCAAAACTGCTCGCCAATCTTGCGGCGCATCAACCGCCGTGGACGGCGCGCTTTCGCTGTGTCATCGCCATAGCGCTATTGGACAGCGGCGTGGAACTGCGCGACGGCGCATGCGAGGGCGTTATCACGGCGCAGCCGCGCGGGGACAACGGCTTCGGCTACGATCCCGTGTTCCTGCTGCCCGAATGCGGCAAGACGATGGCGGAACTATCCGACGACGCCAAGAACCGCATAAGCCACCGCGCAATCGCGGCGCAAAAGGCGGCGCAAGCGCTCATACGCCGCGGCGCATCGTAACGCCGGCCGCAGCCCGTCCTTCATATGAAGCTATACGAAGAGCAGCGCGCACGAACTGCAGCGTAGCGCTAACGGATTTGGCAGGGATTGACAACATATCAACCCCTGCCAATAATGAAACTAATGAAACGCAGCGGTTAAGGTGAACACAACAATACCGAGTTGGGTGAGAATAAGCTCTATCGTGACGTTCGCGCTGTCATTCGTTATAGGGATGGCGCTGGTGTCATGGTATGAGATAGGGGAAGTTCAAGACGATTCCTCATTGGCGACTACAATCGCCATCATAGTCAAGGGGCAAGCGGTTTCGGTATTATCCACCGCCTTGGGCGGCGTGATAGAAGGGAGCGCGTACATAGTGGTAATCGCAACATACATCGTACAGAAGAACCGCGAAGAGGGACACGCCGAGGGGCTTGCCGAGGGACTGAAGCAGGGACGCACTGAGGGACTCACCGAGGGCTTGGAGCAGGGCATTAAGCAAGGGCATACTGAGGGCTTGGAGCACGGCTTGGAGCTAGGGCGCAGCGAGGGCATTGAGCGGGGCCGCACTCAGGGAATAGCCGAGGCGTACGCCGACGCAAACGCCAGGAACGCCGCGTACTTCCGTCGCATGAAAGAAGCGCTGGAGCGGGGCGAGGACTTCGACGAGCCGCCGCCTACCTTCGGGGATAAGCCTGACTGACGAACCGTCCCCACACGTCCGGAAGCAGGCCAGCGGACGGCGGCTATTCAATAGCGCAATCCGGCCGCCCCTTGTCTTGTCGACAAGCCCGGCTAGGCGCATACTCACCTTCGCCCACAAGCCCCATTAAAGGCATACCATGACCACCACAGACGCAACCGCAACCACCACAACCGCCGCAAACGTAGCCGCAAACCCCATCGCAGTCGCGGACAAGTTCCGCCGCCCGCTGCGCGACCTGCGCATATCCGTTACCGACCGCTGCAACTTTCGCTGCACCTACTGCATGCCCGCCGAAATCTTCGGCGAGCGCTACCAGTTCCTGCCGAAAGCCGACTTGCTCACATTCGAAGAGATAGCCCGCCTCACGCGCATATTCGCGGCGCTCGGCGTGGTCAAGGCGCGCATCACCGGCGGCGAACCGCTCGTCCGCAGCGAAATAGAGAAGCTCGTCGCGCTCCTAGCGCCCATCCCCGGCGTCGACGACCTCACAATGACCACCAACGCATACCTGCTGCCGCAGAAAGCTGCCGCGCTGCGCAGCGCCGGCCTGCACCGCATCACCGTCAGCCTCGACACGCTTGACGACGCCGTATTTCGCCAAATGAACGGCCGCGGCTTCGGCGTGCGGCGCGTCCTAGACGGCATCGCCGCCGCCGAAAACGCCGGCTTCAGCCCCATCAAAG
Organism: Dehalococcoidia bacterium; assembly: GCA_965204605.1. Lineage (GTDB taxonomy): Bacteria > Chloroflexota > Dehalococcoidia > Lucifugimonadales > JADFKI01 > Bin90. Next base: position 31,539 of record OZ241999.1, on the reverse strand, counting down.
TCAACGCCGTCGTCCAAAAGGGCGTCAACGACCACACTATCGTCGACCTGGCACGCTACTTCCGCGATCGCGGCCACATCGTCCGATTCATCGAGTACATGGACGTGGGCAACCTCAACGGCTGGCGCTTGGACGAAGTAGTCCCCGCCGACGAAATCGTAGCGCGCATAGACGCGCATATGCCGCTGCTGCCCGCCGGCGCCAACTACCGCGGCGAAGTCGCCAACCGCTACCAATACGCCGACGGCAACGGCGAAATCGGCGTCATCGCGTCCGTTACGCAGCCCTTTTGCGGCGACTGCACGCGCCTGCGCCTATCGCCCGAAGGCGCGCTCTTCACCTGCCTATTCGGCGCAAACGGCACAGACCTCCGAACCCCCATGCGCGCCGGCGCAACCGATGCCCAACTCGCCGACATCATTCGCGGCGTATGGAGCGTCCGCGCCGACCGCTACTCCGAACAGCGCGCATCGCTCACCGACGAACTCCGCGCCCGCCGCAAGAAGGTGGAAATGTACCATATCGGGGGGTAGCGTAGGGCAAAGCCGTAGCCTACGAACTGCCGAAGCCCGCGCAATGCCAACCATACCGGCGACAGCTGGTTCTTGTATAATCTGATAACCACATTGGCAAGGGCGCAACGCCCCAAAGCGCGCGGCAATCGGATCGACAAGTTACCTACCCCTCAATCCTAACCGCCCCAGTCTGTCCCTCATAGACCATCGTGAAGTTTCGCAGAAAAGTTCTGCCCAGCAACGCGTAACGCCGTTGCCCGCCGGCGAGCAAGCTAACTCCGGCAATCTGCTCATAGATTGTATGGCGCAATGACGGAATGTATATCTGAGCGAGATAGGTATTCGCCTCGCTAGCGCCTTGAACTCCGCCTATGCGCTGCCGCCCGATGATTGGCAGATCAAGCGCCATAGCAAGTTCTATGTCTATGGCATTGTCGCTTGCGCCCGTATCCACCAATACGGGAAACTCATTTGAAGGCAAGTTCGGGGGAGAACCGCTTTCATCTCGAAAGTCCGAGTCGAAACCGATCCGCGCATACAGCGTCGGCCCGTGAAGCGCAAGCGTATTAGGACGATTCTCAAACCCGCAGTCAACCATCGCCATCAGCGCAACCCGTAAGTGACATACGACCCCAGCCGCAGCTCCTCTTGCCCAACCCGCTTTATCAGATACGGGCCCCTGCCGAAGCGCGTTACCGCACTGTTCGCCGCGTCTTGGAAGTCCTCGAATGTCCCCTCTAGCTCCCCGTCATAGAAGACAACCCACTGCTCCATATGGTTAGCTTCCAACTCATCCTGCATAAGCCGGTACGCTATTATGTTTCGCTCCAATGTGGCAGGCATGCGCTACCTCCATCGTGTCCGCACTTAGTGCTTCCTATGCGTCATTATATTAGCATACTATTTATGGAACGCAACTGCCTAGCATCCGAATACTCTTGCCCCATCCAAGCGCGCCGCCTACGAACTGCTGAAACCCGCTCCATAGAAAGCGCACCGGGCGATGGCTGGTTTGTGTATAATCTGATAACCATCTTGGCAAGAGCGTAACCCCGCAAAGCGAACAGGCTCGCCTGCGAGACCCGTCTAACGCATCGGAATTCGGACACCGTTGCCGCTTGCGCCATAGAACAAACGCCCATATAATAAGGGAACTGAACAATCTCGACGTCTGTGAATAAGGAAGCTCGATGACCACCACTTCGCGCCAAGCCGAATCTAGCGCCAACACCGTGCTGGGCATGCTGTTGCAAGATATGATGCGCGGCGCTGCTGTGCGCTACGAAAATACGCAGGTCATCGATGGACATCCGGGACTGCGCCCCGACATCATTATCACGGACAGCCAACGCTCGCCCGTTGTGGTGGAAGCGGAGCATATGCCGGCGCGCTCGGTGGAACGCGAAGCCGTGGAGCGCTTGGGTTTGCCCGTGGTGGACGATACGCGCGTCATAGAAGCCGCAATCGCGTTGCGATACCCGACGGATGTCGCCAATGCTTCAGACCTGGATAGCGCAATTCGATCGGCGCGCTTGGAATACGCTGTGTTCTACGAAGACAAGCCGCGATTTCCCGCATCAGGCTGGCTTGAAGGCGGCGTGTCAGACCTCGCAGACCTGATACGATTGGTGTCCGTGTCGCAGAGCGAAGTGGACGCCGCCGCCGCTAAGTTGCAAGAGGGCATCGAGCGCGTTGCCGGCATTATGGACGAAATGTATGAGGGTGGTAGCGCGCCCGGCGCAATCGCCGACATAGCGCAAAGGCTAGGCATGGCGAATGTGCCGCAGACTCGCAGAATGGCGTGCGCCATACTCGCCAACGCCCTAGTGTTCCATGAGCGCATCGCCAACATTCACCAAGGCGTCAAGCGCCCGCGCCATGTGTGCGGCAACGGCGTTGCCAATCCCCAACCGAAAACCCTGGACGCCTGGGCGGAAATCCTGGGAATCAACTACTGGCCTATATTCGCCATCGCAATGGACATACTGGAGCAGATAGATCCTCACAACGCCTCGCGCATCCTGAAAACTTTGGAATACACCGCAGGCGAAGTGAACGCCTTGGGCGTAACCAACTCCCACGATCTCACCGGGCGCATATTCCAGCAGCTGATTTCGGACCGCAAGTATCTCGCCACTTTCTACACGCGCCCCGAATCCGCCGCGCTGCTTGCGCGCATTGCGGTATCCAAGCTTGAGGGCGTAGATTGGTCGGACGCCGCCGCCATCGGCAGGTTGCGCGTGGCGGACTTCGCATGCGGCACGGGCGCGCTGCTGTCCGCCGTGTATGAGCAGTTCGCCAACCGCCATGAGCGCGCAGGGGGCAATGCCGCCGATCTGCACAAGTCGATGATGGAGGATGTGCTGTACGGCTGCGATGTAATGCCCTCCGCCATTCACATCACGGGGGCGACGCTGTCAGGCGTTCAACCGCAAGAGGGCTTTAACCTATCGCGCTTGTACATAATGCCGTATGGACGCCAATCCGACGACGAGGTGAAACTTGGCTCGTTGGAACTTTTGCAAAGAAACCAGTTAGACCTGACCGTCAACACAAACAATCCTGCGCTGAGAACCGGCAGCATGGGGGAAGAAACGGCGGCGGACACATTCACCGAGTTTCCGTCAGACGGCTTCGACATAGTGATAATGAACCCGCCGTTCACCAGAAATGTAACGCACGAAGGCGCATATCAAGGCACATTCGCCGCCGCTTTCGCCGCTTTCGGCAGCACGGATGCAGACCAAAAGGCTATGAGCAGCCGAATGGCTGCGCTCAAGAAAGATAGCTGCTATCACGGAAGCGCCGGCATGGCGTCGGCATTCGCGGGACTTGCGCATCGCAAACTCAAGCCGGGCGGAGTGCTTGCGCTGGTGCTGCCGTTGGCGGCATCATCCGGTACATCGTGGCAGAAATTCCGTCGAATGCTGATGAGTAAATACACAGACTTGGAAGCGTTCAGCATCGCAGCCCACAATGGCGAAGACATGGCGTTTTCGTCGGATACAGGCATGGCGGAGTGTCTTGTGATAGCGCGCAAACGCCGGACGGATGAAACGGCTATGAGCGCCATCAGGTTCACATCGCTGGATCAGCGTCCGGCCGGATTTATCCAAGCCGATCTGATTGCGAAGAGCGTTCTCAACGCCGATGATGATTTGCGCCGAATTGAGGACGGACCCTACGGCGGCACGCCCTTAGAAGTAGGAGAGGAACAAGTAGGCGAACTAATTGAAACGCCGTCTCCACAATCAGAGCTTGGCGAAGGTTGGGGAGCAGTGCGTATCAAGGACTTTGCTGTTACGCAAACCGCTTACGCGCTAACTCAATCCAAACTATGGCTTCCCACAAGCAATGCGCCGCTTGAACTAAAGACGGCGTCTTTGGGCGACATAGCCCAATTCGGCAAGTATCACCTCAGCATAATCGGCAGGCCGCCTCAGGGCTGTTTCACCAAGACAACATTCCGCCCAACCGCTACCTATCCCGCGCTGTGGAATCACAACGCCAAGAATGAGACCCGCATAGTTTGCGAACCGGATTCGCAGCTGCGGGCGCGTAGGGGAATGGAAAACCAAGCTGGCGAAGTTTGGGCAACCGCAAGCCGCGCGCATCTAACTCTCGACTTCAGGTTCACTTCTCAGCCGCTAACTGCAGCGCTCACGGATCAAAAAACCATCGGAGGGAGGGCGTGGCCCAACATAATCTTCGATGATGAACGTCTCGAGTCCCCTTTTATCCTATGGGAAAATTCTTCCCTCGGTTTGCTGCTATTTTGGTGGCACTCAAACAGACAACAAGACGGAAGGGGTGTAACAACAATTAGCGCAATCGAAACGCTCCCCATCCTAGACCTGCGCGCCCTCACCGACGCGCAACTTGCGACGGCGCAAGAAATCTTCGACGAGTTTCGCGAGCTAGAGCTGCAGCCGGCGTATCTCGCCGACGCCGACGCCAACCGCGCGCTGCTGGATCGCCGCGTGGTCTGCGATATGCTGGGCTTCGACGACGCCGTGTATGAGGGCGTGCGGATGCTTGCGGCCAAGTGGTGCGCGGAGCCGTCGGTTCACGGGGGCAAGCGGCGGCCGGCGGGGGCGCGGCTGGTGGTGTAGGAGGGCGCATCTCCGATAGCCTGCCTAGCGCGGTTGGGTTTGCCGTCGGCGCGCTATATGCCCAGCAGCGCCTCTGCGTTCTTGTGGAGTATGGCCTCTTTTTCGGACTGCGTTAGGCTTTCAAGTCCCTGCAGCCAGGCTACGGGCCAGTCTATCGCCATATCGAAGGGCCAATCGGTGCCGAATAGCACGCGGTCGACGCCAACCCTATCTATGAGCATTCGCAGCGCTTGTTCGTCGTGGGTTAGGCAGTCGTAGTAGAACTTGGGGAGGTATTCGCTTGGCGGGCGGGGGATGTTGGCGCGCGCTTCGGAGCGCACTTGCCAGCCGCGGTCAAGCCTGCCAATGCCGTAGCATACATAGCCGCCGGCGTGGGATAGGCAGATGCGCAGATTGGGATGCTTGTCCATAACGCCGCCGAACACGAATGCGGCGAATGTAACGGTGCGGTCGGCGAGGTTGCCGATGGTGTTGGGCAGGTGATACTGCGATGAGCGCGCGCTTACGACGGTGGGTCCGCCCTGGTGGATGAGCATAACCGCGCCGAGTCGCTCCGCCGCCGCCCACAATGGCAGGAACGACGGGTCGTCGTATGTCTTGCCGTTGACATGATCGCCTATCATCGCGCCCTTCAAGCCTAACTGCGTAACGGCGCGCTCCAGTTCGTCGACCGACGCGGCGACGTCCTGCATGGGCAGGTTCGCCAAGCCGGCGAAGCGGGTGGGGTAGTCCTGGGTGAGCTGCGCCACATAATCGTTTGCCTCGCGCGACATGGCGGCTATCGTATCGGCGTCCTTGTCGTAGTTGTAGAAGTAGGCGTTGGTGGACAGCACATGCGCATCCACGCCCAGCGAGTCCATATCGGCTATGCGCTGTTCGGGCAGCCAAGCGGTTTTGGGGTTGTAGTTGTACATGCCGGCGGCGTCCGTCATCGTGCCGTACCAGTCTTCGCCCTTGGCGGCGGCATGCAGAAAGCCTTCGGGCGTGATGTGCGCGTGAATGTCTATGCTTCGTGCCAACTTGCCTACTCCTGTTATTCACTAATTATTCACTGCTATTGCGTAATCCGATGCGTAATCCGATAAAGACGCTCGATGCGCAACGCTGAACGGAGTGGTTCCGCAACCAAGCGTTTGCTGCAATTTACCATAATTCGGCAAGCCCGTGTATGCGCGCTGCGTCTTATGCGTATAACCTATGTATGCGATATATGCGGTAAGCGAAAGGTTGGGATTGCGGGGGCAGCGCATTCGGATTGCAAATCCGTTGCGGTATCCGCAATGTTGAGTGGAGTTAGATATAGAGATGCGCAAAGAGCGTGGAAATGCCGATGAATCCGCTTGCGCTAGTTTTTGCCATAAACTCAAGTTCAACGCCACTTAAGAATAATAATGCCGCTGCCGATTATTTATTGACTTTTGGGGGCGCAAGTCATACCCTATCTAATTGGCATTGATGCTGAGTGAGTAGGTTAGGCAGCAGGAACGAAACGGAGGTAAGAGTCCAGATGAGTCGGAAGATTTTTTTGGTAGTCGCGGCGCTGGCGACGATGCTGGCGGTGTTGGCGGCGTGTCAGCGGCCGGCGGAGCCGGCGCCCGCCGAAGAGCCGGCGGCTATGATGCAGCAGGAAGAGACGCAGAGCCGCTTGGATATGGTCAAGGCGCGCGGCAACCTGATCTGCGCCAGCAACAACAGCCTGGCGGGCTTTGGGCGCGCGGACGACGAGGGCAACACGGTAGGTTTTGACATAGACCTTTGCCGCGCAGTGGCGGCCGCCGTTCTGGGCAACGCCGACGCAGTGGAGTTCCGTCCGACCACCGCTGCCGCGCGCGGGCCTACGATGCAGTCGGGCGAAGTGGATATGATGTCCCGCAACACCACTTGGACGACGTCGCGCAATAGCGGCTGGGGCAACTTCGCGCCCACGATGTTCTACGACGGACAGGGCTTTATGATTCGGAAGAGCGAAGGCGTGACCAGCATGATGGAGCTTGACCAGGTTGCGGTGTGCGTGCAGCAAGGCACGACCACTGAGCTGAACCTGCAGGACTTCATCAATCAGACGGGGCTGGACATTACCGTTGACACCTTCGATAACAACGACAGCACTAATGAGGCTTACACAACGGGTCAGTGCGATGTGCTTACAACCGACCGCTCCGGGCTGGTCAGCACGCTCGCAGGCTTCACCGACGCAGACGACCATGTGATTCTGTCGGGGACTATCTCCGAAGAGCCGCTCGGTCCGGTTGTGCCGCACGGCGATGAGCAGTGGTTCGACATCGTAACCGCGGTGATGACCATTCTCATCTACGCAGAGGCGTTTGAGATACACTCCGGCAATGTGCCTACCGCAGCTACCGGCGACACCGGCATCGACAGGCTGTTCGGTCTGGAAGGCTCCTTCGGACAGGAAGAGATGGGGCTGGACCTGAACGTGGCGCAGACGGTTATACAGCAGGTTGGCAACTACGGCCAGATTTACGACCGCCACCTGACGCCGCTGGGCTTGGTGCGCGAAGGCAGCCGCAACGCGCTGTGGTCGGCCGCTCCCTGCGAGAACTGCCCCAAGGGCGGACAGATCTACGCCGCGCCGCCGCGCTAACCACGCAAGCGCGCTGCGCCGCTAGAACGGCGATAGCAGGATAACGATAAGGGGATGGTTCGGGATTTCGGACCGTCCCCTTTATTTTGTTTGGGCGCAATGTTAAAGTGATGCGCAATGCGCGGGCAGAGCGCAAAGGCGCATTGGCGGCGTATCGGGGTTGAATAGCAAATACCGGGAACGGCGCAGTGAAGCGCCTTATTAAGAGGGGTACAAGATGAATAGGCGCGTCGCGTGTATCGCTATGGCGTGGCTGTTGCTGGCGGCGCTTCTGCTCGCCTGCTCGCAGCCTGCGCCCGACGGCACTCAGCCGGCCGACGATGGCGGCGGCGCTGTCGCTGAGAGCCAGGTCAGCCGCTTGGATGCGGTGAAGGCGCGCGGGCGTGTGATTTGCGCCAGCAACAACAGCATACCGGGTTTCGGATATATCGACGAAGGCGGCAACAACGCGGGGTTCGACATAGACTTGTGCCGCGCGGTTGCCGCGGCGACGCTGGGCGATGCCGACGCGATAGAGATTGTGCCGGTGAACGCCACCGAGATGGGCGCTACCATCCAATCGGGCGATGTGGATATGCTGGTTCGCACGGTTACGCGCAGCTCGTCAAGGGACGCTCAGTGGGGGAATTTTTCGTACACGATGTACTATGACGGGCAGGGCTTTCTAGTACGGAAGGCTTTGGGCTTGACGAGTTCGGAGCAGCTTGCGGGTTCGGCGGTGTGCGTAACGCAGGGGACTACCACCGAGTTGAACTTGCAAGACTTTTCCAATCTGCACAACTTGGGCATAAGCGCCGTGAACTTTGAGAAGACGGACGCCGCCGTTGAGGCGTATCGCACAGGGCAGTGCGACGCTTTCACCACGGATCACTCGGGGCTGTACGCCTACCGAAGCAGTCTGCCGAACCCGGATGATCACATCGTTTTGCCGGACACAATCTCGGAGGAGCCGCTTGCGCCGGTTGTGCCGCACGGGGATGAGCGCTGGGTCGACATAGTGAACTTCACGATGTCGATACTCATCTACGCCGAAGCCTACGGGCATCATTCGGGCAATGTTCCAACTTCGCTTACGGGCAATTCCAAGGTTGACCGTTTGTTTGGGTTGGAGGGCTCTTACGGGCAGGAAACTTTGGGGCTGAGCGCGACGGTGGCGCAGGATGTTGTGCGGCAGGTGGGGAACTACGCCGAAATCTATGACCGCAATCTTGGCGCGGGCGGCATCGGGCTGCCTAGAACGGACGGGACGCGGAATGCGCTGTGGTTGGCCGCGCCGTGTACGGACTGCCCCAAGGGCGGGCAGATCTACGCCGCGCCGCTGAGGTAAGCGATTTTGCGGCAATGCGCGGGTTGGGATGCGTTTGGATACGCAGATGCGCACATATCGGCGCGCGATGTGCTAAAATCAGCGCGGTTCGCGGATAAGACGGAGCAGGGCGTAAGGTCTGTATGGAAACGATACCTCGCTTTCTGACCTACCAAGGGATACCGATATGGCGGCATGTGGTCGCTATACAGTGGGCGCTGCAGATATTGTCGGCGTTTGCGGCGGTGTTTCTGGTCTCTTGGTTCTTCATCAACATTGAGAACGCCATACAAGATAGGGACATTCCGTTTGGGTTCGGCTTCCTCGACCGCGCGTATCAGACGCCCATCGGCGAGCATTTTATCCCGTATGAGTCGTCGGACACCTTTCGGTACGCGCTTGTGGTGGCGGTCAGCAACACGGCGCTGGTGGCGGTCATCGGGGTTGTGCTGTCCACCGCGCTGGGCATAATCATCGGCGTGGCGCGGCTGTCTGACAACTGGCTGGTGTCCAAACTGGCGCTGGCGTACATCGAGTTCTTCCGCAATGTGCCGCTGCTGGTGCAGTTGCTGTTCTGGTTATTCATAGTGCTGACGCTGCCGCCGGTGCGCGAAGGGTATGCGATTGCGGGGCAGCTTTATATCAACAACGCCGGCATATCGTTCACGGGGCCCTCGCCCACCGGCATGAGCGGCGCGCTGATATGGCTGGCGTTTGCGGTGGCGGGCGTCGTAATCGGGGTATTCGTTCATAATTTGCTGGAGCGCCGTGAAGAGCGAACCGGGCAGGCGTCGTATCCGTTTTTGGCGGGATGCGCCGCGGCGGTGGTTGTGGGCGCTGTGGCTTGGCTTGCGGTGAGCGCCGTTATGGGCGATGCGCCGTTTGCGCTGTCCACGCCTGAGCCGCAGGGGCGGTTCGGGCGGATAAGCGGCGGCCTTACGATAGACGCCGGGCTGCTGATACTGCTGATTGGGCTGGTGATATACACATCGGCGTTCATAGCGGAAATCGTGCGCGCGGGGATACAATCGGTCAGCCGCGGGCAGCGCGAAGCGGCGCGCTCGCTGGGGCTGTCGGGAATTGACACGCTGCGGCATGTAACCTTTCCGCAGGCGCTGCGCGTCATCATACCGCCGCTAATCAGCCAATTCCTGAACTTGACGAAGAACAGCAGCCTGGGCGGGGCGGTCGGCTACACCGATCTGACGAATGTGGCGATAACGATGACGCAGACGGCGCCCGCGATTTCCATATTCGTTATGATTATGCTGGCGTATCTGGCGATGAGCCTGACCTGGTCGCTAATCGGCAACCTGTACAATCGGCATATTCGGTTCGTGGGGAGTTAGAGGGATGGCAGCGAATCCGGGCATGGCGCAACCGCCGATACTGCCGCCGCGCGCAAGCATGGGGGCGCTGGGCTGGGCACGCGCCAACCTGTTTAGCACCTGGCACAACGGCGCGCTTACGGTAGTGGTGGGCGCGGCGCTGGCGCTGGCGCTTTGGTTCGGGCTGCGGTGGGTATTCCTTGACGCCAACTGGGGGACTATCGCGGTCATAGGCGGGCGGTTCATCATAGGCGGCTTCAACACCGATCAGGCGTGTCCGGGCAACAACTGCTTCTGGCGTCCGCAAGTATCGCTGCTGATGATAACCGCGTTGCTGGGAATGGCGTGGGGGCTTATCGGCGGCAGCATCACGGCGCGAATCGCGATAGTGGTAGCGGCGGCGGCGGCGTTGTGCGCCTTCCTGCCGTATGGGTTCGAACGGATGGGATTGGATGTGCGGCTGCTGCTGCTGGCGAATTTGCCGGCGCTTGGGGCCGGTTGGGCGCTTGCGCGCTACACTTCGCTGGTGAGCGCGCGGCGGCTTGTCATATTGGCGGTGGCGGTGTTCCTGGCAACGCTGGTGCTGCTGCGGGGGATTCCGGGCGTTCCGGGGCTGCAGCCGGTGGCGGTGCTGTACTGGGGCGGGCTGACGCTGAACCTGATACTGGCGGTGGCGGGCATCACGCTAAGCCTGCCCATCGGCATCCTGCTGGCGCTTGGGCGGCGCAGCCAACTTCCTGTGGTGAAGCTGCTGTGCGTGGTATTCATAGAGGTATTCCGCGGCGTGCCGCTGATAACGCTGCTGTTTATGTCGCAGCATCTTGTGCCGCTTGCGTTCCCTGAGACGTTCCCGCGCAACTCGCTGTTCAGCGCGGGCGTGGTGATAACGCTGTTCAGCGCGGCGTATATGGCGGAGAATGTGCGCGGCGGGCTTCAGGCGCTGAACCCCGGCCAGGCGGAAGCGGCGCGCGCGCTGGGGCTTGCAGGATGGCAGACTACGCTGTTCATATCGCTGCCGCAGGCGATACGCAATGTAATTCCGGCTATCGTAGGGCAGTTCATCGGGCTGTTCAAGGACACAAGCCTGGTCTATATCATCGGGATGGTGGATCTGGTGGAGGTCGGGCGCACATTCATACTGGGCAATCCCGAATACAGGATTAGCACCAAAGAGGTGTTCATCTTCATAGCGCTGGTATTCTGGGTGTTCACCTACGGGATGTCGTATGTGAGCAGGCGTGTCGAGCAGTACCTGGGCGTAGGCGTGCGCTAACGGCTTGACGCGCTTGACGCGTCGGGAAAAGTCAATGCGTCGGGCAAGGCGCAAGCGAATGCTTGGAGGGTTCATATGGCTATAAACGGCGATGCGGCGGTTGACGCGTCGGACGAAGACATCATCATTTGCCGCGATGTGCATAAGTGGTTCGGCTCGTTTCACGCGCTCAAAGGCATAACGACTTCCGTGAAGCAGGGGCAGAAGATAGTGATTGTGGGTCCGTCGGGTTCGGGCAAGTCGACGTTCATTCGCACGATAAACCGCCTGGAAGAGCATCAGCGCGGGGACATTATCGTGGACGGCATAGAGCTGACTGAGGATGTCCGCAACATAGACGCCATTCGCAGCGAAGTGGGGATGGTGTTCCAGTCGTTCAACCTATTCCCGCACCTCACCGTGATGCAGAACATCACGCTTGCGCCCACCAGGGTGCGCAAGTGGCCGCGCGAGCAGGCCGAGGATGTGGCAAACGAGCTGCTCAGCCGGGTGGGCATTCCTGAGCAGGCGAGCAAGTTCCCGGCTGAGCTTTCGGGCGGGCAGCAGCAGCGGGTGGCCATCGCGCGGGCGCTTGCGATGCAGCCGCGCATAATGCTGTTCGACGAGCCCACATCCGCGCTCGACCCCGAAATGATTAACGAAGTGCTGGACGTTATGCGCGAGTTGGCGCACTCCGGAATGACGATGCTGATTGTAACGCACGAAATCGGCTTCGCCAGGGAGGTCGCCGACCGCATCATAATGTTTGACGAAGGCTACCTTGTTGAGGATAATGCCGCCAACGAATTCTTCGACAACCCTAAGAGCGAGCGCACCAAGATGTTCCTGTCGCAGATACTCTAGGCGGCGACGCGCAAAGACAGAATGCGGCGCTGTCTGGCGGCGCGCGCCGCGGCGAAACGGGCGGCGATGTTCGGCGCGATTGCATCATTTGCGAACAAACGCCATCCGACCGCTTGAACACTCATATGTATGCTAGTATGCTTATGGCGGTAGGAAGCGCCTCTAATCCGAATGCTCGAATGCCCGAATGCGTTTCGCTTTCGTTGCGAGGCGATATTATTCCTATGCGCCACTTTACACTTGTATTAAAATATGAATATAATAGTGGCAAAGCGATACTATAAGAAAGACCTGTGAGAGCCGTGACATCAAACAGCCCCGCCGAAGACCCCGATATTATGGCAGACCCCGCCGCCGCCGAAGCGCCCGCCGAACCTGCGCCCGATACGCAGGATAGCCCGCCAATGCCCGCATCCGAGTCGACCGAAGCGCCTATGTCCATGCAGGATATTGAGGAGCTTGACGATGAGGATATGGATGAGATGGATTTGGACGATGAAGCCGATCCCATGCAGGAATCCGAAGGGATGCAAGATATGGGCGAGCTTTTGGACTCCATGGATCCTATCAAACCACTCCGCAGAGGCGAAGTAGTCGAGGGCGTTGTGATGCGCATCGACAGCGACGGCGTGCTGGTGAACATTGGACACAAGTCCGAAGGCATAGTGCAGCAGCGCGAAATGCGCTCGCTCGCCAGGGACGATGTGCCAAGCATCGCCGTCGGAGACCAGATAATCACCTATGTCATAAGGCCGGAAACGGCTGACAATGCCGCTATCCTGTCCATAGACCGCGCTTTGGGCGAAACCGGCTGGCGCGAACTCGAGAAGTCGTTGGAAACCAACGATACCGTGGAAGGGCAGATCCTCGGCTTCAACAAGGGCGGCGCGATAGTCGACGTGCAGAAGGTTCAGGGCTTCGTCCCGATGTCCCAGCTGGTAAGCGTCTCGCGTGAGATATTCAGGGAAATCCCTGAAGGCGAGCAGAGTTCCGAAGCGCACGCGCGCCGCGCCGAACTCCAAGCGCAAGACAGCGGCAAGGTTCTGCAGCTGAAGATATTGGAGATAAACCGCAGCCGCAACCGCGCCATCTTCTCTGAGCGCCAAGCCGTGCAAGAGTGGCGGGACGCGCAGAAGGCGCGCCTTGTGCAGGAACTTGCGGTGGGCGAAACCCGCCACGGCGAAGTCACCGGCATAAGCAGCTTTGGCGCTTTCGTCGACCTGGGCGGCGCCGACGGGCTGATACACATATCAGAAATGTCATGGGGGCCGGTAGCCAAGCCGGAAGACGTGGTGTCCATCGGCGACAAGATCGATGTGTATGTGCTCAGGGTGGATGTGGAAAACCGCAAGATCGCGCTCAGCCTGAGGCGTCTGCAGCCCGAACCGTGGGAAACTATCCATGATCGGCTGCATGTGGACGACATAGTGGACGCGCAGATAACCAAGCTCACCAACTTCGGCGCTTTCGCGCGCGTTGAGGGCAACATCGAGGGGCTGATACACATCTCCGAGCTGTCCGACCGCGTCATAAGCCATCCGCGCGATGTTGTGCAAGAGGGCGACAACGTGCGCTTGAAGGTGCTTCGGATAGAGCCGGAGCGGCGGCGGCTGGGCTTGAGCCTGAAGCAGACGCTGGAGGGACAGTTCATGAACTTCCAGTAAGCGCCGCAGGGACACCGAACCTTTCGTTCACGCAGAACTCCGCTTTTAGGAGAAGAGAATGGCAAGCAGATTTGAGAAGTTCACCGAAAGAGCGCGCAGGGTGCTATCGTTGGCGCAGGAGGAAGCCCAGCGCTTCAACCACAACTACATCGGCACGGAGCATATCCTGCTGGGGCTTGTGCGCGAAACCGACGGCGTAGCCGCGAGAGTGCTCTCAAACCTTGGCGTGGAACTGCAAAAAGTGCGCGCCGCAGTCGAGTTCATCATCGGCAGGGGCGAGCGCACCGCGCCTGGTGAAATCGGGCTTACGCCGCGCGCCAAGAAGGTGATCGAGCTGGCGGTCGACGAGGCGCGGCGTCTCAATCACCACCACATCGGCACCGAACATCTGCTGATAGGCCTTATGCGTGAAGGCGAAGGCGTCGCCGCAGGCGTGCTGGAAAGCCTGGGCATCAATCTGGACAAAGTCAGGGGCGAAACCAGCAGTATCCTGTCCAGCTCTTCCCAAAGCTCGCAGCGCAGCAGGCGCGAAAAGAACAAGAGCAAGACGCCTATGCTGGACAAACTGGGCATAGACCTGACCAAAGAAGCGAAAGCCGATAAGCTTGACCCAACGGTGGGCAGAAGCAACGAAATTCAGCGCGTTACCCAAATACTCAGCCGCCGCACCAAGAACAACCCGGTTCTGGTGGGCGAGCCGGGCGTCGGCAAAACTGCGATTGTGGAAGGGCTTGCCCAGATGATCGCCGCCGACGAAGTCCCCTCGACACTGCGCGGCAAGCGTCTGGTAACCCTGGATATGGGTTCGCTGGTCGCCGGCACAAAGTATCGCGGCGAATTCGAGGAACGCCTCAAGAAGGTTGTTGAAGAGATAACCGAGTCCGGCAACTGCATCCTGTTCATAGACGAAGTGCATACTATGGTGGGCGCAGGCGCCGCCGAAGGCTCCGTTGACGCCGCCAACATCCTGAAGCCATCCCTTGCCAGGGGCGAGCTGCAAACCATCGGCGCAACCACTCCCGACGAGTATCGCAAGTACCTGGAACGCGACACCGCGCTTGAAAGAAGATTTCAGCCGGTTCGCGTGGAAGAGCCTACGGTGGATGAGTCGGTCGAGATCCTCAAAGGCGTCAAGGGCGAGTATGAGGATCATCACAAGCTGACAATCTCCGAAGAGGCGCTGGCGGCGGCGGCGAATATGGCGGCGCGCTTCATATCCGATCGCTCACTGCCGGACAAAGCCATCGACCTCATCGACGAAGCCGCATCTAGAGTGCGGATAAACAGCACTGAGCAGCCGCTTTCGCTGACCGAAGTCAGAAAGATGCTTGAGCGCGTCCGCAAAGAGAAAGACGAAGCGCTGTCCACCCGCCAATACGAACAAGCCGCCGAACTGCGCGAGCGCGAAAAAAACCTCGAAGAGAAGCTGGAAATCCTGCAGTCCGACTGGGAAAACGAACAGAGCAATCAGCCCCCGATAGTTACCGAAGACGACATCGCCGAAGTGGTCAATATGTGGACGGGCATACCCGTAGCCCGCCTCGCCGCCACCGAATCCGAGCGCCTCGTGCATATGGAAGAAACGCTGCATCACCAAGTATCGGGGCAGGACGAAGGCATCGGCATCATATCCAAGGCGGTGCGAAGGGCTAGGGCGGGACTCAAGAATCCCAAGCGGCCCACCGGCGTGTTCCTTTTCCTAGGCCCAACGGGCGTTGGCAAAACCTACCTTGTTCAGAAGCTCGCCGAGTTTCTGTTCGGTAGCGAAGAGTCCATGATTCGGATAGATATGTCCGAGTTTATGGACAGGCACACCGTCGCGCGGCTGGTAGGCGCGCCGCCGGGCTACGTCGGCTATAGCGAAGGCGGTCAGCTCACGGAAGCGGTCAGACGCAAGTCCTACAGCGTCATCCTGCTCGACGAGATCGAGAAGGCGCACCCCGAAGTGTTCAACATCCTGCTGCAGATATTCGACGACGGGCATCTGACCGACGCCAAGGGGCGCAAGGTGGACTTCCGCAACACCGTCATCGTTATGACAAGCAACATCGGCTCCGACCTTATTCGGCAGGATAGGTCGATCGGCTTTTCGGCGCGCGGCACAAGGGGCGCATCCGAAGAGCAGGCGTATGCGCGGATGAAGGACAATGTGCTGGAAGAGGTCAAGCGCTTCTTCCGTCCGGAGTTCCTGAACAGGATTGACGGCACCGTGGTATTCCACGCGCTAAGCCGCGAGAATATGCGCGAAATCGTGAAGCTCCAGCTGCAGGATGTCTCCGGGGAGCTCATCGAGCAGGGCTTGACGATGGAAGTCAGCGATGCGGCGCGCGATTGGCTGTCCGAAAAGGGCTACGACCCGCAGTTCGGCGCAAGACCGATGCGTCGGCTTATCCAAGACCACCTGGAAGACGCGCTATCCGACGCGATACTCGCCGGCGAAGTCTCGCCCGGAGACGTGGCGCTGATCGACATCAACGAAGATGCCGACGGCCTGTCCGTCCGCGCCAAGGACAAAGTCAAAGCTAAGATGGAAGAGATAGAGGAAGCGGTGCCGGTCGCATAGCCCGCCACCGGTTGCGCCGCCGATACGCAAAAGCCCGACCGATTTACTCAGTCGGGCTTCTGGCGTTGTCGTCAGCGCTGCTATCTGCGCCGAATGCGTACCGAGTCGACTGCTTCGATTGCGCGCCGCCGAAAATTCTTGCAAATAGATGTTGTGTTCTTTTAAGAACATATGATATAGTGTTCGCATCTCTCAAACAATCGGCGGCTAATCGCAAAGTCAGGAGATACGGACGATGACAAGCGCAAAGACCAAAACCAAGTTCGTGTGCGCATCCTGCGAAAACGAAACCCCCAAGTGGGAAGGGCAGTGCCGCGTTTGCAGCGCATGGAACACCATCATAGAGAAGCGGGACGCCAACCGCTACGGCTGGGTGAGCGGCGGCGCGCAAGACGCCGTGCATCTCGCCGACGCCTCTACGCAAGACCTGCCGCGCATCTCAGTCGACTCTGCCGAACTGAACCGCGTGCTGGGCGGCGGCGTTGTTCCCGGATCGCTGACGCTTCTCGCGGGCGATCCGGGCATCGGCAAATCCACGCTGCTGCTGCAACTCGCCGCAGAGGTGGCGCAGCAGCCCGAAGGCGTGCTGTACGTCGCAGGGGAAGAGTCCGTTTCCCAAATCAAAATGCGGGCGGATCGGCTTGGCATCGGCGGGCAGAACATTCACATCCTGCCGCAAACCGGCATAGAAGAGACGCTGGCGTATCTCGATAAGAACACGCCCGCGCTTGCCGTTGTGGACTCCATCCAAACGATGTACGACCCCACGGTGTCTTCGCAGTCCGGCAGCGTGGCGCAGGTGCGCGAATGCGCGCGCAAACTGCTGGAATGGGGCAAGGCGCACAATGTGCCGCTCATTCTCACCGGGCATGCCACAAAGGGCGGCGATATTGCCGGCCCGCGCATCCTTGAGCATATGGTCGATGTGGCGCTCTACATGGAAGGCGATCCCATCAGCTCTTGGCGGCTGCTGCGCGGCGTGAAAAACCGCTTCGGCTCTACCAATGAAGTAGGCGTGTTTGAGATGACCGGCGCCGGACTACGCGATGTGGAAGATCCCTCGCATAGCTTCCTGCTTGACCGCCCGCAGGACGCCGTCGGCTCCGTGGTGGTGCCGGTGCTGGAAGGCAACCGCGCGCTGCTGGTGGAAATCCAAGCGCTCACCACGCCATCCACGATACCCACGCCGCGCCGCATATCCAGCGGCTTCGACAATCATCGGCTGCTGTTGGTCTGCTCCGTGATTACGCGCCGCGCCGGCATCCCGCTGTTCGACTACGATGTGATTGTGAATGTAACCGGCGGCTTGAAAATACTGGAGCCCGCCGCCGACCTCGGCGTGGCGCTTGCTATTGCGTCCAGCTTCCGCAATCTGCCGCTGAGCGCAGACTTGGCCGCCGTGGGCGAAGTGGGACTTAGCGGCGAAATTCGGCGCGCGCCCCAGACCGAGCGCCGCGTGAGAGAATCCGCGCGCTTGGGCTTCAGCAGGTGCCTAGTGCCGGCGAACACCGAGGCGTGGGAATCCGACACCGATGCGCTTCACTTCCAACGAGTCGACAACCTATCTCACGCAATCGCCACATGCCTGCCAAACGCCAAAGTCCCGCACCTTAACGGGGCGGCAACTGCCGCCTGACGAATTACGCCCCAGCAGTGTTGTGCAATGGCATGACTTTTCCTGTTCGTAGATACGCTTTCCCGTCCGTGATAAACTTGCGCTGATGGGAACACAATCACACAGGAGGCTTTGCCTTGACCAGCGCATACTTTCAGTGCATCGGCGGCGCAAGCGGCGATATGATACTCGGCGCGCTGCTGGACGCCGGCCTCGCGCTCGACGACCTGCAGGACGCCCTCGCAAAACTAGGCGTGGATGGCTACGCGCTTGAAGCCCGCAAAGCGCGGCGCGGCGGACTCGACGGAACGCATCTCGTCGTGAACCTAGATGAGCGCGGCAGCAAGACCCACACGATACGGGATTTCGTCGACATAGTCGATGCATCCGGGTTGCCCGATAGCGTGGTACAGCGCTCGCGCGCCATATTCCAACGCTTGTCGGAAGCGGAATCGGCGGTACACGGCACAACGCCCGAACAGACGCATCTGCACGAACTCGGCACGCTTGACACGCTTGTTGACGTGGTGGGCGGCGTCGCCGGCCTGGAAATGCTGGGCGTGGGGCGTATCTACTGCTCGGCGTTTCCTAGCGGTTCGGGCGTCATCAGATCGCAGCACGGCTTGCTCCCTGTGCCGTCGCCCGCTACCGCCGCGCTGTTCGCTATGGCGAATGCGCCCGTCGCCGCGCCGCCCGGCAACGCCCACAACACCGGCGAAATGGTTACCCCCACCGGCGCCGCAATCCTAACAACGCTCGCCGATTTCACTCATCCCGAAATCGGCGTGAAGCGTATCGGCTATGGACTGGGGACGCGCGATTCGGCGCAGTATCCCAACGCGCTGGCGCTATGGCTGGGCGATGAGAAACCCGCCGCCTACTCCGTCGGCGTGAAGCTTATTGAGACAAATATAGACGATATGAACGGCGAACTTCTGGGATATGCGCAAGAGCGGCTGCTTGCAATCGGCGCGCGCGATGTATGGTTCACTCCGATTCAGATGAAGAAGAATCGCCCCGCCGTGATGCTCAGCGTCATAGCGTCCGCCGATATGGAAGCCGCCGCGGTGGATCTGATTATGCGCGAAACATCCACGCTCGGCGTAAGAGTGCGCCCCTTGGAGCGCATCGAAGCCGGACGGGAAGTGATGCGCATCGACACATCATTGGGCAGCGCAGCCGTCAAGCTCAAGCGCCTCAACAATGCCGTGGTGAGCGCCGCGCCTGAGTACGAAGACGCCCGCCGCATCGCGCTTGAGCGCCGCCTGCCCTTGCAGCAAGTCTATGCCGCGATCCAGCGCGAAGCCGACGAGCGCTTCTTGCGCTAACGCCGTCTCGCCAAAACCGACGCCCAAAATTTATATTGACCGCCCGCCGCATATTGGATACAATTGTATTCAACATGATGAGCATTCGGGTTAGCGCCTCGCGTTGGCGCGCTAACCTGCTTTGTTGTCAGCACCGCATAAGCATTCGCACCAGCGCCCCAGTGGCGCAACAGGAAGCGCAGCCGACTTGTAATCGGCAGGTTAGTGGGTTCGAGTCCCCTCTGGGGCTATCCCTTTCTTTCAAACGCTGCTGCGAAATGCGCGGCGGCGGCCCGTTGCCTAGCGCGGAATATTGCCTAGCGGCTATTACTTGGATTGAACGAATGCCTATGTTAAACTGAAAGCATCCGCACAGCGAACCTTGGAGGGATGGGAGAGTGGCTAAATCCACCAGACTGTAAATCTGGCGCTCTGACGGGCTACGCAGGTTCGAATCCTGCTCCCTCCACCATATACAAACAGCATATCTCAAGCATCAAAATCTAAACCAGGCCCACATAGCTCAGTAGGTAGAGCGCGTTCTTGGTAAGAACGAGGTCAGCAGTTCGAGTCTGCTTGTGGGCTCCACATCTGGAGGCAAAAGAGAGGAAATGGCTAAGCAGAGGTTCGAAAGGACGAAACCCCACATAAATGTTGGCACGATTGGCCATGTTGACCACGGCAAGACTACCTTGACCGCCGCCATAACTAAGGTTTTGAGCAGCGCGGGGCTTGCGGACTTCAGGGCGTTCGACAGCATCGACAACGCGCCCGAAGAGAAAGAGCGCGGCGTTACAATCGCAATTCAGCACGTGGAGTACGAGACCGAATCTCGCCACTACGCCCATGTCGACTGCCCCGGCCACGCCGACTACATCAAGAACATGATAACCGGCGCAGCCCAAATGGACGGCGCTATCCTCGTGGTCAGCGCCCCCGACGGCGCTATGCCCCAAACCCGCGAACACATCTTGCTCGCCCGCCAAGTGGAAGTCCCCGCTATGGTAGTGGCGCTCAACAAGGTTGACGCTATGGAAGACGAGGAACTCCTAGAGCTGGTGGAACTGGAACTCCGCGAGCTTCTGTCCGAGTACGGCTTCCCCGGCGACGACATCCCCATAGTCCGCGTCAGCGCGCTCAATGCGCTCGAAGCCGAAGAGACCGGGCGCGACTCCGAATGGGGCAAGGGCGTCTGGGAACTTATGGACGCCGTGGACGACTACATCCCCATGCCCGAAAGGCCCAGCGAACTGCCCTTCCTGATGCCCATCGAGGACGTCTTCAGCATCAAGGGACGCGGCACTGTGGTAACCGGGCGCGTGGAGCGCGGCTTGGTCAAGGTAGGCGATCAGGTCGAGATTGTGGGCATCAAAGACACTTCCACCACCACGGTCACCGGCGTGGAAATGTTCCATAAGCTTATGGATCAGGCAGAGCCGGGCGATGCGGTGGGCGTGCTGCTGCGCGGCGTAGATCGTACCGACGTAGAGCGCGGTCAGGTGCTTGCGGCGCCGGGCAGCATCCTGCCCCACAAGGACTACGAAGCGCAAGTCTATGTGCTGAGCAAGGACGAAGGCGGACGCCATACCCCGTTCTTCAACGGCTACAAGCCCCAGTTCTTCATCCGCACCACCGACGTGACCGGCGAAATCAACCTGCCCACAGGCACCGAAATGGTGATGCCCGGCGATAACATCGAGATGAACGTCAAGCTCATCACCCCCGTCGCCGCCGACGAGCAGCTTCGCTTCGCCGTGCGCGAAGGCGGCCGAACCGTCGGCTCCGGCGTCATCACCAAGATCAACGACTAATACACGAAATCGCTTCGCGGGGTTGCGGTATTATCGCAACCCCGTTTGAGGATACGCAGATGGCTCGCAGAGCGGAAAATCGCATCATCATCAACCTTGGCTGCGTGGACTGCCGGGAACGCACCTATCATTCCACCAAGAACCGCCGCAACGACCCGCAGCGCGTCGAACTGAAAAAGTTCTGCCCGCGATGCCGGGTCCACACATTGCACAGAGAAGTCAGGTAGGTTGCCATGGCTACCAATCCCAGCGCCCCGCGCAGACTCGGCAGCCGCGCCGCCCGCCGCGCGTTTCGCCTGTCCGCCGTCGGCGACATCGTATCTGAACTCCGCCGAGTCACATGGCCCACGCGCGAAGAGACCTTTCGCCTGTCCATAATGGTCATTGCGGTCGCCGCTGCGATAGGCACATTCCTGGGCGTGATTGACTTGGGCTTTTCTAGGCTATTCGACTTTATTCTGGGGAGTTCGTAGGTTTATGGTGAATAAAGTTGAAGAGCGCCAAGTCGGCTGGTATGTGCTTCACGCCTATTCGGGACACGAAAACCGCGTAAAGGCAAACCTCGAGCAGCGCGTCGCCAATATGGATATGAGCGACAAGATCCTGGAAGTTTTCGTTCCCAAAGAGGACGAAATAGAGATCCAGGGCGGACAGCGCAAGACGGTTTCGCACAGGGTATTCCCCGGCTACATCTTTGTGCATATGTCGCTGGACGACGAAAGCTGGCACCTGGTTCGCGACACGCCGGGCGTTACCGGCTTCGTCTCAGCGGACGACGGCACGGGCGACCACCCCGAACCCGTCCCCCTAAATGACCGCGAAGTGGAAAACATACTCGGCTTCAAGGAATCCGACCAACCCCGCATGCGCGTCGGCTTCACCAAAGGCCAATCCGTGCGCATCACCGACGGCCCGTTCGTCGACTTTATGGGCGTGGTCGACGAAGTTCACGCCGATAGAACTAAGCTAAAAGTGCTGGTGTCCTTCTTCGGCAGAGAAACGCCCGTGGAGCTCGACTTCCTGCAGGTGGAGCGCGCATAGCGTATCGCCATACTAGGCGCTGCGCCGCCACCGCAAAGACTTAGGCGCAGGCGCATCCCATCCGTTTCGACGCTCAAAAGAATTCACCCGCTACTTACACCGCAGATACGCCGCAGCGCGCTTATCTGCGAACTCAAAGGAAAACAAGTTGGCAAAAAAGGTAATGACGGTAATCAAGCTCCAGATTCTGGCGGGCAAAGCCACGCCTGCGCCGCCCGTCGGCCCCGCGCTCGGTCAGCACGGCGTCAACATCATGGGCTTTGTGAAGGAATACAACGAGCGCACCGCATCCCAAGCGGGCAACATCATTCCCGTCGAAATAACGGTCTTTGAAGACCGCTCTTTCAATTTCGTTACCAAAAGCCCCCCGGCGTCCGACCTGCTTCGCAAAGCGGCGAACGTTGAGAAGGGCAGCGGCAACCCCAGAGCCGAAAAGGTGGCGCGCATCCCGCGAGACAAAGTGCGGGAAATCGCCGAACTCAAAATGGTCGACCTCAACGCCGCCGACCTGGAAGGCGCTATGCGTATAATCGAAGGCACCGCGCGCAGCATGGGCATCGAAGTGCGCCAATAGACGCGCCCGACGCCGAACCCATCGATCGCATCACGCCGCTAATCTTATGCTAGGATGTTCCAAATGGCTAAATACGGAAAACGGCATTCCGATGCCGCCGCCGCAATAGACAAAGACTTCGAGTATCAGCCGGACGAGGCTATCGATCTCGCTAAGAAGTCCGCCACCGCCAAATTCGACGAAACCGTCGAACTCCACCTACGCACCGGCGCCGACCCACGCCACGCCGACCAAATGATTCGCGGCGTCGCGCTGCTGCCGCACGGCGTTGGCAAAGCCGTCAAGGTTACCGTGTTCACCCAAGGCGAAGCCGTCGCCATCGCCGAAGAAGCGGGCGCCGATTTCGTAGGCTCCGACGAACTCATCAAGCGCGTCGAAGACGGCTGGGTGGACTTCGACGTATCCATCGCCACGCCCGATATGATGGGACGCATCGGCAGACTGGGGCGCTACCTAGGCCGAAGAGGGCTTATGCCCAACCCGCGCACCGGCACCGTCGTGCCGCCCGAAGACCTGCCGCGCGTTATCAGCGAATCCAAGCTGGGCAGAGTGGAATACCGCGTTGACCGCACATCGCTTATACACGCCCCCATCGGCAAGGCGAGCTTCGAGCAGACTCAGCTTATGGACAACCTCACCGCCCTTATGGACAACATCGTCAGGGCGCGCCCAAGCGGCGTGAAAGGGCAGTACATCCGAACCGCCTACCTCACCACCACGATGGGACCCAGCATCAAAATGGACGTTGCAAGCGCGTCCGCCCTTAAAATAGAATAGACTAGCGCCGCAGACCACGGGCCTCCCATCGGAGTTAATACGCCAGCCCGTATAGGCATGCCGCGACGAACCCCCGTCGCAAAGCATCGTTATGCTTATGCCCTGAGTCTGCGCGACTCAGGGCATTTTATTGCCCCCAGACAATCGAATAAGCGCATACAAGCGGCGCGCGCACCGAATCGGTTTCGCCAAAATGCGCCGCTAACAACACGGAACAGCAGAGGTAGCGAATTGCCTACTGAAAAGAAAGTCAAAGCCGTTCAGGACATCCAAGACTGGTTGGACGGCGCTACAATCGTCATCTCCACGAACTATTCGGGCTTGCCCGTATCCGACATCACCGGACTCAGGCGCGCCCTCAGAGAGAAGGAAGTGCGCTACAAGGTCGTCAAGAACACCTTGGCGTATCTTGCCGCCGACGCCGCCGGAAAGCCCGAACTCAAGCAGATAATCCAAGGACCCAGCGCAATCGCATTCGGCTACGGCGAACCCACTGATCCCGCCAAGGCGATTGCCGATTTCATACGCGAAAACCGATCGGCGCTCCAAATTCGCGGCGCGCTGCTGGACGGCGATGTGCTGGACGGCTCGCAAGTTCAGCAGCTCGCGAACCTGCCCG
Organism: Dehalococcoidia bacterium; assembly: GCA_965204605.1. Taxonomy (GTDB): domain Bacteria; phylum Chloroflexota; class Dehalococcoidia; order Lucifugimonadales; family JADFKI01; genus Bin90. Next base: position 7,586 of record OZ241999.1, on the reverse strand, counting down.
GCAAGGACGTGTTGCTGGCGCAGCTTCTGGGACAGATACAAGCGCCCGTGTCCGGCTTGGTGAATGTGCTGAGCGGCCCCATATCCGGCCTAGCCCGCGTGCTGCAAGGCCGCATAGACAATCTGCAAGAACAACCATCGGAATAAGCAAAACAAGCAAAGCGGGCGTTAGCCTATAGCGCCTATAATAAACGGAGGTTTTCAATGGGATCCAAAGAAGAGATACTGGAAGCGATCAAGGACCTTTCGGTGCTGGAACTCTCTGAGCTCGTCAAGGCGCTTGAGGAAGAGTTCGGAGTCAGCGCCGCCGCGCCCGTAACTATGGCGACCGTGCAGGGCGTCGCCGGCACCGCCGAAGCCGCCGCCGAGGAAGAGAAGACCGAGTTCGACGTCTCCATCCAGGAGATTGGCCCCAACAAGATCCAGGTCATTAAGGCAGTCCGCGAGGTTACCACGCTCGGCCTTAAAGAGGCGAAAGACCTCGTCGAAAGCGCCCCCGTCGCGGTCAAAGAGGCGATCACCAAGGACGAAGCCGAAGACCTCAAGTCCAAGCTGGAAGGCGCCGGCGCAGTAGTGAACGTCGCCTAACTACGCCGCCTAGCAATCGCCCCATACGGCAAAATCGACGCCCCGCTCCTAGCCTAGCCGCTGCCTTTATACGGCGCGGCAAAGCAGCCAAAGCGGGGCGTTTCGTTCACAACCGATTATGAGCGCGCGCTGCGGCAGTCCTTGACGCCGCCGATTGCCGCCTTCACGAAGCCCCTTGCGCTATGTACGGTATCGTCTGCGGCCCCTCCGGCAGCACGCAGATGCGCGCATCCTCGCCGCAATCCGCTATTGCCGCCTCGATATCGCTAATCGGCTTCAGGTGCGCCCGCCGTATCTGCTCGTCCGTCAGATGCCCCGCCTTCAAATACACATCCGCCTTCAACAATATCTGCGCCTGTATCTGCGCCTGCCACTGGTCATGCCGCTCATATCCCGGTTCGCAGATCATCTCAAGCAGTTCGGCCGGACTATCGCGCTCCGTCAATATCTGCCCATACTGCCCATGATCCGGCATCCCGTCTAAGCACTCGGCGGCGCATATAATCCGTCCGCCATCCCGAACCACCTGCGCCGCCGCCGACATCCCCTTGACCGACTGATACAGGCTGCGGTCGAGCGGATAGCCGCTGCTCGTGGTCAGCGCCACATCGAACGCCTCTGCCACCGGCCGCATCGCAAGCCGCGCCGCCACCGCGCGCGCCGCCTTGTGTACGCCGAAAAGCTCGCCGGCATAGACGCTGGTAATGCGCTGCTCGCGGTTCAGCGTTACATCTACCGAAAAGTCAGCGCCAACCCTGCGCGCTATCTGCCGAATGGCATCGTGAATCGGATTGCCGCGCGTAACCCCCCACCGCGCGTTTGGGTGCGCTATCATCGCGGCGTTGTGCAGCCGCATTATCGTGCCAAAGCCCGCCAGTCCCGGCGCAATCATCTTCGGCCCGCCGCTGAACCCCGCGAAGAAGTGCGGCTCCACGAAACCAGTGGCGATGCGAATATCGCTTTCCACCCAGCGCTTGTTGATGCGTATCGGTATGCCGTCGTCAGCGCTGCCAACATCGGCAAGCGAGCCGTCGTCGAAGGCGTCGTGGTTGATGACCGTGTAGTTGGCGGCAATGTCTTTGCCCAGCGTCTCGGCGAGTTCGGCGTCCGTGTTGGCGCGGTGCGTGCCGGTGGCGACGAGTATCGCGATGTTCCGCGCGGGAATATGGCGCAGCTCGCCCAGCAGGACGGGCAGCAGCAGCGCGCTGGGCATCGGGCGAGTGACGTCGCATACCGATATGGCGACGCCATCCGTAGGCTTGGCGATTTGGCGCAGCGGCGGCGCGCCGATGGGATTTCGCAGCGCGTCCCGAATTGCGCCCACGGCGTCGGGCAGCCCAGGCACATAGGTCGGCTCAACCACCGTTGTGCGCTCGTCGGGCAACTCCACGCTCAACCCGCTGCGCCCGTATGCTAACTTGACTCGCATCGTTGCTCCCGTGAGGCTATGCGCTTAAACTGCCACCGCATCGTTGCCGCTATACGCCCAAACCGCCGCCGCCACCATATCGTTATGGAACGGCGCTATGCTTGCATGCGGCAAGGCGGCGGCGCTGGCGGTTGCCTATTCGTGCGTGCGTATCAGCGTTTCGCACAGATGCGCCGTGTCCACTAGCTCGGGTATGATGACATACTCCCTGACGGTGTGCATGCCGTGGTCCGCCATTCCCACCACCACGGAACTAATGCCCCGCAGCCGAAACACATTGCCGTCGGTGCCGCCGCCGGACGGGCGCATATCGGGCTCAAGCCCCAGCCGCCGCAGCGCATCGGTAACGCGCGCCGTGGCCGGGTCGTCGCTGCTGAGCGTGTAGGTCTCGAACTCCGTATGCAGATGATCGTCAAGTTCGGCTTCGGGGAACATGCCCCGAACCTCTTTGAGCGCCTCCGAAATCTGAAAGCGCACATCGTCCAGCGTCTCTAGGTTGCGGCTTCTGAATTCGCCGCGGATGATTGTGGTTTCGGCAACGGTGTTGCGAACCGAACCGCCCTCGATAGTGCCGATGTTGAAGGTGCTCTCTTCGTCCAACCTGCCCTGCGGCAAGCGGACGATTAGCTCAGCGGCTATGCGTATGGCGGATATGCCCTTCTCCGGCTCCACGCCCGCATGCGCCGCACGCCCGGTAATCTCTATGTCGAAGCCGATGTATGTGGGGCTTGCGGAGGTAATCTGCGATACGGGGCCTTCCCCGTCGAACACAATCGCTTCCTTGGCGTTTATCATCGAGAAGTCCAGGTTGCGCGCGCCCACAAGCCCAATCTCTTCTTCGCGCGTGAACGCCACCTCAATGCCGTGATGCGCCACGCCGTCTTCATACACCGATTCCAGCGCCTCTAGTATCGCCGCAACGCCGCACTTGCAGTCGCCGCCCAAAATCGTGGTTCCGTCGGACACTATTCGATCGCCGTCGACGCTTGGCTTGATGCCGCGCCCCGGCTCCACCGTGTCCATATGCGCCGATAGCAATATCGGCTCCGCCCCGCCGTCGTCGGCGACGACATTGCCGTATGCGTCGCGCTTCACGCTGAAGCCCAGCGCTTCCAAGCGGCGTGTCAGCTCCACCGCCATCGTCTCTTCTTCCCCCGACGGGCTGTCAATCTGCACAAGATCCGTGAATGTCTTTACCAAGCGGTCGCGGTTTATCATCCGTTCTCCCCGTATCGTAGATTAGCGATTGAAACTCTTGGCATATTGTATTTAGTATGCGGGGCGTGTCAAGGGTTGGACTTAACGGCGCACAGGGTTATAAACTACACGCAACGCGATTGATATGAGAGGCGAGGCGCTGCGATGAACGCTGAAACGGCACGGCAATACTCCACGATGATACGGGATATGCCGCAGGATGAACGCCCGCGCGAGCGATTGCAGCGGCACGGCGCAAACCACCTGAGCAACGCTGAGCTGATAGCCATCCTGCTGCGCGTCGGTTCGACGGGCGAGAATGTGCTGAACCTGTCCGCCAGAGTGCTTGCCACCTACGGTGGGCTTGGCGGCGTGGCGCGCGCATCCTACGGCGAGCTGTGCGATCTGCACGGCATAAGCGACGCCAAGGCGTGCCAGCTTATGGCGGCGCTTGAGCTCGGACGGCGGCTAGTGTCTCTGCATCCGGAAGACAGAGCGGTCATCGGCTCGCCGCTGGATGTCTATAACCTGCTCAGCGCAGAGATGAGTTTCCTAGACCAAGAGCATCTCAAAGTGCTGCTGCTGAACACCAAGAACGAAGTGATTGCCACTAATGAGATATACAAGGGGACGGTGAACTCGGCGGGCGTGCGGGTTGCCGAAGTGATACGCCCCGCTGTGCGCGATAACTGCCCCAACATTATCATCGTACACAACCACCCGTCGGGCGATCCCACGCCAAGCCCTGAGGATGTTATGGTAACGCGGCAGATTAGAAGCTGCGCCGAAATGATGGACATTCGGCTGCTTGACCATGTGGTCATCGGCAGCGGGCGGTATGTCAGCCTGAAAGAGCGCGGGCTTGGCTTCGACGTGAGCGCCGGCATCGGCGGCGACATCGGCATGGCGGCCGAAAGCCGCTAGACGGACTATGCGGACGGTTAAGGGCTACACGGATGAACTTAACGGGATTAGGGGGACATTATGGGCGATATAAACGACAAGATGTTGGGCGATGTTGGCACGCAGTTCCAGTTTGAAGACGCCGATGTGAAGGTCTGGGACCTTGTCTTGGAGCCGGGGCAGTCCAGCGATTGGCATCACCATACGCGGCGTTATGTGTTCATCGTAACGCGGCCGGGCACGCTCCAAACGGAGTACGCCGACGGCACGACGTCGGTGTCCGAACTGGCGCTTGGGCAGGTGGTCAAGGGGCGCAAAGACGCCGTGCATCGCGTAACCAATGTTGGGGATGCGCTGTACAGCAACGCCATCATCGAGCTTCAGGATTAGCCTTAAGGCGCGGCGCATTGGGCGCGCTTTCCCGTCGGAGATGTGAATGCGATGAAGATACTGGTAATGGGCGCGGGCGCTGTGGGCGGCTGCTACGGCGGCTTGCTTGCGCGCAGCGGCGCGGATGTAACATTCGTTGCGCGCGGCGATAATCTGAACGCAATCCGCGAGCGCGGCCTGCGCGTGGAATCCGCCACGCACGGCGATTTCACGGCGCATCCCCAAGCCGTCGATCGGCTCGACGGCAAATGGACGGCAGACCTGATCCTGTTCTGCGTCAAGGGCTATCACAACGCGCAGGCGATCGCAGATATGGCGCCCGCGGTCGGCGATAACACCGCCATTCTGACGCTGCAGAACGGCATAGGCAGCGGCGAGCAATTAGCCGACCGTTTCGGCGCTGACAAAGCGCTTTTGGGCGCGGCGTACATAGACGCTATGCGAAAAGCGCCGGGCGTTGTGGCGCAGCGCGGCAGCCCGCCCCGCATCGTGTTCGGCGAAGAGAGCGGCGCTATGTCAGACCGCGCCAAAGCCGTGGAAGAGACGCTGCGGCGCGCCGGCATAGACGCCGAACTTTCGCCCAACATACTAACCGCGCTGTGGGGCAAGCTCATATACATCTGCGCCCTCAGCGGGATGATGTGCATAACGCGCGCCTCATTCGCCGATGTGCTGGACACGCCCGAAACCTGCGCGCTTGCCCGCCAAGTGATGCAAGAGGCGTTTGAGGTTGGGCGCGCGAGCGGCGTGGCGCTTGACGACGGCATTGTAGAAAGCGTGATGGCGGGCTTTCAAGCAGAAAAGGGCGATCTGCTTTCGTCTATGTTCTTGGACTTGCAGTCGGGCAACCCGCTTGAGGTTTCGCTCATCAACGGCGCTGTGGCGCGCATAGGCAAGCGGGTTGGCGTCGCTGCGCCCGTGAACGGCGTAATCGCCGCATGCCTGACGATTGCGGACAACCGCGCAAGGGGCATAGGCGCTGCCGTAAGCGGCGCATAACAGCGAAATAGTCGAATATAGGGGAATTGAATGGACTACTTTATTGACCCGGCGGCGGTTAAGCGCAGGGAGCTTGCGCCCGGCGTTGCGCTGCGAACTATGTGGGGCGACAAGATAATGATGAGCATGGTTGAGATCGCGCCCAACGCCGAAGTGCCGATGCACGCCCACCCCAACGAACAGGCGGGCATTGTGCTGCAAGGCGAGTTTGAGTTCACCATCGGCGGCGAAGTCAAGACGCTGCGGCAGGGCGACGCCTACATCATTCCCGGCGGGGTGGAACACGGCGTCAAAGGCTCCGACGGCTGGTCTATGGCGCTGGACATATTCAGCCCGCCGCGCGAAGACTACAAGCGCTAGAACGGCAGGCGCATCGCCTATCCTATAAAGAGACCGCGGGAACGCTGCTTGGGCAAACGCTCCCGCGGTACTCTCAATCGGCGTTGCGATTGCTGGGCGGCTTAGCTTCCGTAGCGCGCGGCGGCTACCGGATCGCTGTACTCCACGCCCTTGGTGGACCAGAATATCGTTGCGATTTCGTCGACGGCGGCAACCAGAGCCTCGGCGTTGTCCATGCTGACGGTCTGCTTGCACTGCCCCGCCAGCTTGAGCGCGGCGTTGAACTTGGCGGCGATGTCGTTGGCGTCGGTGCCGGGCCAGGTGTAGTCCGCCCAAAGCACGCGGAGTTCGTGCTTGCAAAGCTCAGCGTGTTCCTCTTTGACGGTCACATAGCGGGACATCGTGTTGGCGTAGGCGGCGTCGGCGGACGGCTCCAGCGCCCCTATGCGAAGAACCATCTTTTGGACGGTCTGCGCCGCAATCTTGGCGGAAATCGGGTCGTATATGCCGCAGGGAATGTCGCAGTGCGCGCTTGCGTATCGGACGGGCAAGAGCCGCTCAAAGGTTGACTTGATGCTCATAAAAACCTTCCTTTCAGGGATTGTATCGGTTGCCTAAAAGATACAATAAACGCCGATAGCGCGCAAGTGTTTGGGCTTGCGGCGGCGTGTATGCGGCGGTTGCGCGCGCGGCGTATGGAATATGGATAGCGATAGCGTATGCCAACGGGATTTATGTTGTACTGCGTGCGGGGGGACAGCATGGCGCCGACGCTGCGCCACGGCGATTGCGCGCTGGCGCGGCGCGCAGACGGGCTTACCCGCGCGCCTAAGCGGGGGACGCTGGCGGTGATTGCGGTGCCGGGCGTTGGCGAAGGGCGTCAGATAAAGCGCATCGTGGGACTGCCGGGCGAGCGCATCCGCTTTGAGGACGGGATGCTGTTCATAGACGGCGAGCGGCTTGTGGAACGCTACCTGCACGGGCGGCCGTCCAATCCGGGCTTGGGAGCGGCGGCGTGGACGCTGGGCGACGACGAATGCTTCGCGCTGGGCGATAACCGGGCGCATAGTACGGACAGCCGCCACTACGGACCCGTGCGGCTGCGTCAAATAGAGGGCAAACTGCTTTGGCGGGTTTGGCCGCCGTTTTGATGGCGCAAGCGGTAGGGCGCAGAGTTGTAGATTGCGTACACTAACAGCGCGCAGTGTGAACAGCATCCGTCCTCAAATAGGCGCAAGCATCCGACGGCATTCACGCTGCGGCATAGGTTGGCTAACCGCTACATAAGCCAGCGCGCGGCTTCTTTGGCGTGGTAACTGATTATCATATCAGCACCGGCGCGCTTGATGGCGGTGAGTATCTCAAGCGTGATGCGCTGCCCGTCGATCCATTCGTTTTCGGCGGCGGCTTTGACCATTGCGTATTCGCCGCTGACATTGTACGCCGCCATAGGGTAGCCGAATTCGCGCCGCGCCCGCGCAATCACATCCAGGTACGCCAGCGCCGGCTTGACCATAATCATATCAGCGCCTTCGTCTATGTCCATTTGGATTTCGCGCAGCGCCTCGCGCGAGTTGGCGGTGTCCATCTGATAGCCGCGCCTATCGCCGAACTGCGGGGCGGAGTCGGCCGCCACGCGGAACGGGCCGTAGAACGATGATGCGTATTTGGCGGAGTACGCCATTATGGGCAGATGATCGAAGCCGTTGTCGTCGAGTCCCTCGCGAATGGACGCTACTTGC